>NZ_CP025793.1:0-2299042 GCF_002887615.1 Vibrio jasicida 090810c
TCAATTTAAAGTTTTTGATTCCCTAAATAAATAGGGAGAGGCTCAACGAATACTGACTTCAAAACTCATCCTTACTCGAAAGTAAGAAGTAATTTTAAAGCTATTATCATTCCAACAGAATGATAATGAATTGACTGTGCCAAGTCCGAAGACTTGATTGGTCACTCAGTTCATTGAAACCTAATTTGAAACCGCTCTTTATTAAGAGAAATTTCTAATTGGATTATCATCAACGAGTGCCCACACAGATTGATAGGTCTATATTTTTAAAGAGCTTGCTTCGTAAGCTTTGCTATCGAAGCGGAGGCGTATTCTAAGGAATTAATTCTTAGTGTCAAACACTTTTTCAAATTAATTTTTAGAAACTTTTCTTTCGCCTCATTGCCAACCACTTTTGCGTTTCCGCTTTGCCCTGACAACGGAGGCGCATTATAGGGAGATGATTTTTCTTGGCAACCCTTTTTTAGAAAAAAACTTAAAAAAAAGCGTCGAGTGATGAAATCTCACTCAAACGCTTATTTTTAGCACTTAGTTGTTAACTTAACGTAGCAAATAGGCAATCAATATGTGTCTATCCAAGACTCTTCAAAGCTTGTGATATCAAGATCCAGAGACTTCGCCGCTTCGATTTGCTCAATAGCCTCTAATTCTTTATTTACACTGCTCATCGTCAATGTGTTGTTATCTAGCTCAAACACCTGACTTTGAGTCGTATAGTAGAACTTAAGTATCGTCAGTGCTTTTACATCGTGCTCAGTAGAAGCGGCTTTAATACTTTTCAGTTTGCGAAAGATCTTGTTGTGCAGCTGCTTGAGTTTCCAGACATACAACACTTCTTCCATATAAGGGCGTGTTTTGAATTGGTTCAGCAAAGACAGTGAAGTGACTAAGGCGAGCACAACACCAATTAAGTTCCAATGAAAGTTCCCCGTCGACTGTTCAGGTACTACATCTGTATTACCGAACAAGACAATTAATAAAGTACTAAAAGCAAGAGAAGAAATAGCAAGCAAGGCAACAAAGCAACCAATCACTAAGTTGACCTTCTTTCTATAAACTTGTTTGTTTATTTTTTTGATTTCCATATACCGCTCCTAACAGGTTGCCTCTATTCTAACCAGCACACTCCGCACGACAATCGAAGCTTTGTAAGTAAGTTCACATTTGCTATTAAACTCGCATCCCTTCCCTGCTTGGGTATATACTTCCGCGCATTCACTCTTCCTATATAGAGGCTAAATTCATGCGCTCTTTTGTTTTACGAGCTCGCGCGGCACCAACCACCAGCAAAGCACTGTTAGAAGGTGTTGGTAATGAAGCGCATACAGAGATTCTTGCTCATACCATGATGAACACTATGTTCGTTGCTCAATCGCACCGTGAAGATGTGGTTGTGCACTTGGTTTTAGAAAGCACAAAAGATTTCTCACGCACCATTACTATTCGCTCCAACGACATCACCAACATTGGAGGCTTTCATGAGTCAACCTTGATTGCAGCAGTGGCTCGCGCTTTGGATGCTTCGGTTGGTATGGGCAAAGAGCAACTTCGTGAAGTCGAACCTGGTATCACCGTTCGTACCGTCAGTTTTGAACGCCTAGTGCAAGAACTGGCAGAAGATCACCAACTATATATGTTGGATAAAAAAGGCGAATTTGTTCGTGATGCAGAAATCGGTGGAAACCCATGTTTCTTGCTAACTGACCATATTCCTATGCCGAAGAAGTCTTTTAACAGCTTGAAACGCCTTGGCACAGAGAAGATCAGCTTAGGTCCTAAGATGCTTTTCGCTTCTCAGTGTGTGGTATTGATCCACAATGAACTGGACATCCGCGAATTTTAATTCTCACGAGTTAATCACTCCATAGTAAGAAAGAGGACTCGATTGAGTCCTCTTTTTGTTTCTATAGGAATGCTGGGGTTATTTACCACCAATGCTCAAGCGAGCAAAACGCACGTCTGGAGCAAAGAAGGTGCGACTATCGCTAATAAGCTGAGTATCACCTACCGCCTCAACTTCTTGCAGCATCTTGTAGAAGTTACCCGCTACAGTGATACCACGCACTGGTTGAATGCGCTCACCATCACGGCACAAGAAGCCACTCGCACCAAATGAGAAATCACCACTCACTGCATCCGCACCAGAATGGACACCTTGAAGTTCGACTAACTCTAGGTACTCACCCGCTTTTACTTCTGATGCACTGCTGCCGCCGGTCGAAATCACTTTATGATTCGCTGAAACGTCTAGACTCGATTTTGCACCGCGAGCGGCACTTGCTGTCGAGACTGCGCCCAAATAACTCGCAGTCTGGCTGTTGTGTAGCAAGGTTTTCAATTCACCATTGGCAATCATTACATTGTCTTGAGTAGCAAAACCTTCACTATCAAAGCCCGAAATTGCCATACCATTTGGCATGTAAGCCGTATCAGTAAAGGTAATCAAGTCACTCGCAACACGTTGACCAAACTTGTCACCCAGTGGCGTAATGCCTTTCATCGCGCTTACGCCGGAGAAAGCACTGCCAAAAGCACCGAACAAACTTGCTAGCGCATTGATATGGAAGATTGCTGGGTAGTTACCCGTAGCCACTGGTGCGCCTTCAAGAAGATCACGAGCAAGGTTGTAACCGCCTTCAATGCAGTAAGTTGGGTTCAACTCATCAAAGCGACGACCCAGTGACATTCTACCCGCCATCGACTGTTTACCGTCTTTTTCAAACAAGGTATAAGCGTAACAAGTAAACGAGCGTTCGAAGTGTTGGCACAACGAGCCTTGTGTATTGGCAATAATTAATTGCGTTTCGCCATCACTATAACCATTGTAAGGTGCGCTAGAAGCGTGAGGTAGCGCTATTACGCCTTGCTCAAGTGCGAGAGACATTTCAATCTTTTCATCAACCGAAGTTGTGTCTTCTTGAGCAATCTCAGCGAAAGCAGTCGTGATTTCGCTGTTCACGCAGCTAATCGTCTGATGTTCATCTTGCTTGGAAAAACGAGCGCTTTGCAGTGCATTAGTCAGCATCAAATCTAAGCTTGGTTGCTCTAAAGACTCAGAGTAGCTCGTTGCAACGCGCGCATCTTTCACAACACGAACACCCAGAACTTGGCTTGAGCTTACTTTGTACTCATCCAGCTTTCCTTGGTTCGCTTTCAAAGAAAAGCTACTGTTGCGGTTTACAATGACGTCCGCTTCTGCACCTTGGCGTTTTGCTTCTGATAGGACGTAATCAACCGCATTAAGAAGTTGTTGTTCTTGGCTCATTAGTTACCGCCTCCTACCAGAATGTTATCTACTTTGAGCGTTGGCTGACCGACTGTTGTTGGTACTGAACCACTGACTGAACCACACATGCCCGGCGCAAGCGCCATGTCTTTGCCGACCATACTGATTTCTTTCAACACTTTTGGCCCCGTACTGATCAGCGTTGCTGTTTTCAGAGGCTTGGTGATTTTACCATTTTCAATGAGGTAAGCTTCACGAACGGCAAAGTTGAACTCGCCCGTTCCCGGTTGAACCGAACCACCGCCCATCTTCTTCGCATAGATGCCGCGTTCGATGCCAGCAAGCATGTCATCAAGAGAATGCTCGCCTTCTTCGATAAATGTGTTACGCATACGCGAGGTTGGTGCGAACTTGTAGTTTTGACGACGACCTGACCCCGTAGGCTCATAACCTGTTTTCATACCACCCATTTTATCGACCATGAAGCTAGTTAGCTTACCGTCTTTGATCAATTGAGTGCGCTGAGTCTTCATGCCTTCGTCATCAACATGAATCGAGCCCCATTCGTTGGTCATGGTGCCATCATCGACTGCATTCACTGCGGTGTGAGCAACCATTTCGCCCATCTTGTCGTGGAAGACTGATGCTTTCTTCGCAACTGAAGTAGTTTCTAGCAAGTGGCCACAAGCTTCATGGAAGATTACGCCACCAAAGCCGTTACCAATTACCACTGGCATTTCACCCGATGGACAAGCATCTGCGCCAAGTTTTACCAACGCTTGTTGCGCGATAGTTTGACCTAGCTCTTTCGCATCAAGCTGCTCACTGAACTCCCAACCAGCAAGAGCGCCAGGACCTTCCATACCAGAAGACTGCTCATTACCTTTTTGAGCGACAGTATTACCAGCAACTCGGATGTAGTGACGAGTATCGTCAACGTGTAGACCTTCTGAGTTGAAGATAGACACTTGCTGCTCGCGCTGAAGCACGCTGCCGATGAACTGGCTGATATGTTCACTCTCAGCACGTGCTGCTTGGTCAACTTGCAATAGGAAAGCAATTTTAGAATCTAGGTTAGCGTCTTTGCCAAGTGGCATACGACAACCATGTTGAATTGGGTAGCGGTTCAGGTTGAGAGAACCTGCTGAGGCGATTTGCTCACGCTTGTCTTTTGCTGCAAGCAGTGAGGTTACGCGTTTTAGTTCCGTTTCATTCGTGCTGTTGGTGTAACCGTAAAGCACTTTATGACCGAAGAAGAGACGAATACCGATACCAAAATCGATACCCGAGTTAACCTTATCCACTTCACCAGATGCGACCTGGACAGTGTTGGTTTGATGGTGTTCAACGAATAGCTCGGCGAAATCAGCCCCTAAAAAGAGGGCATGATCGATCACCGCTTTCGCTGTTACAGAATTAAGCATGAAATCTCCTTGCTCGTTGATCGTCCTAGCCTTCCCCACCTTTGAGTTAGACCCTGTTTATTAAAGTCATGACCTAAATCGAATGACTCAAAGACATATTGGCAACGCGTTAAATATTAACACTTTTTTAACCTTGTTTTGTGCTAATCCTTGCTAAATCAAAGAACGATTCGTTACGTATTATGTCGATATCTCACTATTAGATAGTGTCTTGAACTACTACTTTCAATGCAGCACGTCATTTATACCCAAGTGACTTCAAGATGCAGGATTCAGAGCGTTGTCATTGATTCGAGTGCAAGGAAAACAACGAAGCGGAATAGCACGCTCTTTCCAAGTTGTTTGACGTAGCAATCGGGTCAATGACACGCTCCCAGAGGGCACTCTTTGCAAATAGTAAGGGCCTTGGCTTGTATACTTTGTTGCCGATTCTTGATTTAGACCCACTAAGCCTTCAAATCGCCGCCGCGTCTACAAACCAAGTCATTCTCGCTGAACCAAGCATCTCGAGGTTACTTGGGTATACACTAAATTCTGTTCTCTCATTACCGCTATCAAGTCTCATATTTAAACGATTACTATCCCTTTACAGGAAAAAACACGTGCACCGTAACTGAGTGAACTGCTATTATCTTGGCGAAATAGTCGGGGGGCCCATGCATTGAATGCGTCGGCTGAGATCGAAATCGAGACCCGTTGAACCTGATTCAGTTAGCACTGACGTAGGGAACTATCATCACTTTGCCACTAGCCTGCTTGAGTCTCTATTAGTACAGCTAGTCTCAACGGATCCGATCACCGATCTTCCCTTGCGATGGCCAAGTCAGTTCCTGTACGTCTGTAATAGGAGCGACCATGGCGCAGCAGTCAAACCAAGAAAAACCATCAACACAGCCAAAAGCAGCAACTTCAATAGACACACCGATTGTGTTGACGATTGCAGGTTCTGATAGCGGTGGCGGCGCAGGCATTCAAGCCGACATCAAAGCGATGTCCGCAACTGGCAGTTATGCTTGTTCGGTAATCACGGCGATTACTTCGCAAAATACCCAAGGCGTTTCTGCGATTTTCCCAATTCCTCTCGACCACGTAGAGAGCCAACTCGATGCGGTATTTACCGACCTTAACATCGTTGCAGTCAAAGTGGGCATGTTGGCCGATTCCAACATCATTAAGGTCGTTGCCAACAAAATTAAACAATACCAGCCAAAACACCTCGTGATTGACCCTGTAATGGTGGCCACCAGCGGCGATCTATTACTGGAACAGTCAGCAATCAGCACTTTAAAAGAAGAATTGATTCCGCTCGCAGACATCATTACCCCTAACCTACCAGAAGGCGCAGCCTTGACGGGTAAGCCAGTGCCTCAATCAGAATCTGAAATGAACGATATGATTGCTGATTTACGCGCGCTCGGTGCAAAAGCGGTGCTGTTAAAAGGCGGCCACTTAGAAAAAGACGAAAACAGCAACGATCTGCTGATCATGCAAGACAGCGCCGAGTTAATCAGCGCTAAACGCTTTCCAACCAAAAACACCCATGGCACAGGCTGCACGCTGTCTTCTGCTATCGCGTCTTACCTTGGCCAAGGCAACAACCTGCACAAAGCGGTGCACCTTGGTAAGCAGTACATCAGCCAAGCTATCGCGCACGCTGACGAATTGGATGTCGGTAAAGGTCACGGCCCTGTGAACCACTTTTTTGCAGGTCACACGCATGTGCGCTAACGCACTCGGCATTCAGCTTACCGAAGCAAGTCTGCAATACAAAGACAGCCAAACGCCAACATTAGCAGGGTTGAGTATGACCATCCCTGCCAATCAATGGACTGTGTTACTTGGCCGTAGTGGTTGCGGAAAAACGACGATCCTTCGTTATCTAGCGGGCTTGTTAGACGACAAAGTCGAATGGCATGGTGAATTAACCACCACGGATGGCATCGCCCTACACGAACGTATTGCCTACATGGCACAACAAGACTTGTTGCTACCATGGCTAAATGTGTTAGACAACGTCTGTCTCAGTTCTCGATTTTCTCAAGACCAAGCACCAGAACAAGATAAACAACGTGCACTGACTTTACTCAACCAAGTGGGACTCGCCGATTACGCGGATGCTAAGCCAGCTCAGCTCTCTGGCGGCATGAGACAACGTGTTGCCCTTGCTCGCACTCTGATGCAAGACAAGCCTCTGGTTCTGATGGATGAGCCCTTCTCTGCGCTGGACGCGGTTACTCGCCATAAGTTGCAAACCTTGTCTGCCGAGTTACTGAAAGATAAAACCGTTGTTCTTATTACCCACGACCCACAAGAAGCGGTGCGATTAGCCCACCAACTCTATGTACTGCAAGGCACGCCTGCGCAAGCCCAGCACTTAGTCGTTCCGAATTCCAAGCCGCCGCGAGTTCTCGATGGAGAGTGCGCGGCGCTACAACAAGCGATTTTGGATCAATTGGAGAAAGACTATGAGTGATATGACTCAGTACAACTCCGTTTCGGCACGCATTAGTAAAAAAGAACGCGTGACCCATCCGGCTCTGCGCTTGGTCATTAGCACAGCGGTGATCTTGGGATTGTGGCAGTTGGTTGTTGTGGTATTCGACATGCCAAGCTTCATCTTACCTTCACCAATTGAAGTGCTGGATAGATTGGCCACTCGTTACGATGTCTTGCTCAAACATACTTGGGTTACTGCGCAAGAGATTTTACTTGGCTTGGCGCTTGGATTATCAATGGGTTTGCTGTTCGCACTGCAAATGCTGATGTTCGAGCCGCTGAAGCGTTGGTTATTGCCAATTCTGATTGCTAGCCAAGCGATCCCTGTGTTCGCCATCGCGCCAGTACTGATGCTTTGGCTGGGTTACGGCATTGCATCGAAAGTCGTCATGGCGGCGATCATCATCTTTTTCCCCGTCACGACATGTTGCTACGACGGTTTGCGCAATACACCAACAGGTTACCTAGATCTTGCCAAGACTATGGGTGCGTCTAAATGGCAGCTACTTCGTCATATTCAATTGCCAGCCGCACTACCAACTTTAGCCTCAGGTATTCGTGTTGCCGTCGTTATTGCGCCAATTGGAGCAGTGGTCGGTGAGTGGGTAGGTTCAAGTGAAGGCTTGGGTTATCTGATGCTCCAAGCCAACGCTCGCATGATCATTGATGAGATGTTTGCAGCGCTGTTTATCCTCGCTGTGCTGTCTATCTCACTCTACTTCATCACCGATAAATTATTGAAAAAAGCCATCCCTTGGGAAAGCAAGTAATTGCCGAAAATAACCAAAGGAAATTGGGAAAGAAAAGGAAGAACCCCGTGAATAAAAACAAACTTATGAGCGCTGCTGCTCTACTCGCTTCAGTGGTATCAACCAACGTACTTGCTGCTGAAAAAGAGATGACACTGATGTTGGATTGGTTCGTCAATCCAAACCATGGTCCTATCGTTATTGCCAAAGAGCGTGGTTACTTCAAAGAGCAAGGTTTGAAGGTCAACATTCAAGAGCCGGCAGATCCAAGTACACCACCTAAGTTGGTCGCGGCGGGTAAAGTCGACATGGCGATTTCTTACCAACCAAGCCTGACCATCGATGTCGCGGCTGGTTTGCCACTAATCCGCTCTGCGACTTTGATTGCTACGCCACTCAACACGCTGATGGTGTTGGACAACGGTAAGAATGAAAACCTTGGCGACTTAAAAGGCAAGAAGATCGGTATTGCGATCGCAGGCAACGAAGAAGCGACAATCGGCACCATGCTTGCGCAAGAGAACGTGAAGTTTTCTGACGTACAAATCATCAACGTAGGTTGGGCGCTGTCTTCGTCCCTTGCGTCTGGCAAGGTGGATGCGATTTGGGGCGGTCTACGTAACTTCGAAACCAATCAACTGGCACTAGAAGGTTATAAAGCTAAAGCCTTCTTCCCTGAAGAACACGGCGTGCCAACGTATGACGAGTTAGTCTTCGTAGCCAATGCAAAAACCTACGACAAAGAAGCTATCAAGGCATTCAACAAAGCGCTAGAGCAAGCAACCACTTACATCGTTAACCATCCAAAAGAGTCGTGGAAAGAGTTCGTGGCTTATTCACCAGACACCCTCAACAACGAGCTTAACCAACGCGCTTGGAACGACACGCTAACTCGTTTCGCTCTTCGCCCATCTGCAGTAGATCTGAAACGCTACGATGATTATGCCGAATTCATGTATTCACAAAAAATCATCGAAACACTACCAAAAGCGAAAGATTACGTACCGAACTTTGACTAATGCTACTGACCTTAGGATCTAAGCCTAGGGTCTTTTGATAACGAGATACTCATAATGAAATACCAAGATTTGATCGACGCTTGCCGCCAAGATTGGCAAGAATACACTGAGCATGCTTTCGTGCAGCAATTGGCACAAGGCACTCTGGCTCAGCCTTGTTTTCTGCATTACCTAAAGCAGGATTTTCTTTTCCTAAAACAGTACGCACGAGCTTACGCATTAGCGATCTACAAAGCACGTACTTTGGATGACATGCGCCGTGCCCTACCAAGCGTACATGCATTGCTAGATTCTGAAATCGCCCACCACGTGACTTACTGTGAGCAATGGGGGTTGACAGAATCCGACTTAGAAAACGAGCCAGAAGACTTCGGCACGGTAGCTTATACCCGTTACGTATTAGATGCTGGCATGACCGGCGATCTTGTTGATCTATACGCGGCACTGGCGCCATGCTCTATCGGCTATGCTGTTATCGGTAAGATGCTGATTGAAGATGAAAAGACAGTAATCGAAGGCAACCCATACGCAAGTTGGATCAACCTCTACGGTGGTGAGGAGTTCCAATCTGGTGTCGCAAAAGGTGCAGAACACTTTAACCAGTTATTGGCGGAAATCGACATCAATAGCCAGCGTGGTCAAAACCTGATTCAGGTATTCAAAACTGCAACGCGTATGGAAGTAGCATTCTGGCAACAAGGTCTGAATGCTCAGCAAGATTAATCGGAGAGTCTCATGTTAATTGAACAAATCACCCAAGCATTAACCGCAGTACGCCAGCAAAAGCCATTAGTCGTTAACATCACTAACTACGTGGTGATGAACAACACGGCAAACGCGCTATTGGCTATCGGCGCTTCTCCAATCATGGCGCACTCCAAACAAGAGATGGCAGAGATGATGTCGTTCGCGGGCTCACTGGTTATCAACATTGGTACCTTAGACAGCGTTTGGACACCGCGTATGAGCTATGCCGTAGAGCAAGCCAATGCCAATGGTAAAATCGTTATACTCGACCCAGTCGGTTGCGGAGCAAGCTCACTACGTACAGAGACATCACGTGAAATCGCACGCCTTGCAGATAAGTTGATCATTCGTGGTAACGCCTCAGAAATCATTGCACTCGCTGGCGAGCAAGCACAAAGCAAAGGCGTCGATGCGTTAGACAGCAGTGACGCAGCACTTGGCGCAGCGAACTTCTTAGTCGCAGAGTATGGTGCAAGTGTGGTGATTTCTGGCGAGACTGATTACATCGTCACTAAAGAGCAAACTGTACAGCTAAACAACGGTCACGAGATGATGCCATACGTAACCGGAATGGGTTGTACGCTAACGGCTCTTACAGGCGCTTTTGCTGCTGTTGGTGATAACACCGGACTTGCTGCAGCGGCGGTACTAGGCGTTGTTGGCGAGATTGCAGCGGAACAAGCTCGCGGCCCAGGTAGCCTGCAAATGAACTTGTTGGATGAGCTTTACCAGTTGGATGACGAAACGCTGGCCAAACGCCTAAAACTGCAAGTGAGCTAAGCTTTTCTCTAACAAATACCGGCCTCTCATTCCATCTAGATGAGAGGCCCAAAGGAAACAAAATGAACGCCTATCGTTTATATTTGGTCACCGATGACCAACAAGATTTAGCCACACTAAAGCGTGTTGTGAGAAAAGCCGTGGAAGGTGGCGTGAGCATGGTACAAGTCCGCGAAAAACACGGCGATGTGCGTGCGTTTATCGAACGTGCTCAAGCCGTCAAAGACATCCTTAAAGATACCGATGTGCCTTTGATCATCAATGACCGCGTTGACGTCGCACTAGCTGTCGATGCTGACGGGGTTCACCTCGGGCAATCAGACATGCCCGCAACTATCGCTCGTGAGTTGATTGGACCAAACAAAATCCTCGGCTTATCTATCGAAAATGAAGAGCAGCTTGCAGAAGCAGACTCTCTTCCGATTGATTACATCGGTTTGAGCGCAATCTTCGCGACGCCGACCAAAACCAACACCAAAAAACATTGGGGTATTGATGGTTTGAAGGTGGCGTTAGAGACAACTTCACTGCCGATTGTTGCCATTGGCGGCATTAACGAAAATAACATTCCGCTGCTCAGCGCCACTGGTGTTCACGGCTTGGCTTTGGTTTCAGCGATTTGCCACGCAGAAGATCCCAAAGCGGCATCGGAATATTTATTAGGGTTGATGAGCTAACCTTGCTCACTCCAGAATAAAGCGCTTATGGATGAGCACTTTGATCTCGTATTTCGCTACGCTAAAAGACCGAGTGAAAACCAAAGCAGAAGTGGACTCTTCTCCTGCACCGAGATATTCATCACACTAATCATTCTGACAGAATCTCACACTTTCCCTATTCTGCACCTGAACGTCAAAACCTTGCTCCCTAAAGGAAATACTTTCCTTCACCTCCAGAGTCATACTGCGCCAAACAACAAAATAAAAGGCAATAACGATGAAAACCTCTGGAAAAAACCTCTTAGTCTTTGCGCTGCCTCCCCTACTCATTAGCGGTTGCGGATCAGATTCAGAACAACTCACTATACCAACATTGGAAACCAAAACGCTCAATCTTCTCACGGTCGATGGGCTAACCTTTAAGGATCATAATAAGAATGGCGAATTAGACGCTTATGAGGATTGGCGACTGAGCCCAAAACAACGCGCAGAGAATCTTACTCAACAAATGAACAACGCCGAAAAGGCAGGCTTGATGATGCACGGAACATTCGTACTCAGCAGCGATAGCTCAAGACTCGTTTTTAAAGGCGATGGCATAACCAACACCACATTAATTCAAGAACGTTTCCTCAATACCTTTATAACTCGCCAAGAAGGCGATGCCACTCTGATGGCAGAAGATAATAATCAC
The DNA here is from genome assembly GCF_002887615.1 of Vibrio jasicida 090810c. Taxonomy (NCBI): domain Bacteria; kingdom Pseudomonadati; phylum Pseudomonadota; class Gammaproteobacteria; order Vibrionales; family Vibrionaceae; genus Vibrio; species Vibrio jasicida. The sequence continues at coordinate 11,795 of NZ_CP025793.1, forward strand.
GCTCAAGAATTAGCGGAGCACACTCGCTTAGGAATTCCCGTTTCTATTTCAACCGACCCACGCAACCACTTTAATGCCGCATTAGGAACTTCAGTCTCTTCTGGCGATTTTTCACAATGGTCGGAAACACTCGGCTTAGCCGCGATTGGCGATGCTGAGTTCACTAAAACCTTCGCCGATGTCATTCGTCAAGAGTACCTAGCCGTCGGCATCAACCAAGCACTCCATCCAACCGCTGACCTCGCTACTGAACCAAGGTGGGGGCGAGTGAACAGTACATTCGGTGAAAACGCTGAGTTATCACGAGAAATGACCAAAGCCTATGTCCAAGGTTTACAACACAACAATACCGAGCTGACGAAAGATGGAGTCTGGGCAGTCGTAAAACATTTTGCAGGTGGTGGTCCGCAAGAAAATGGCGCGGATGCACACTACTTCGCTGGCCGCTATCAGATTTATCCGGGCAACAACTTTGACTACCACCGCATTCCATTTAAAGGTGCTTTTGAGGCTGGCGTTGCGGGCGTGATGCCTTATTACGGAATTCCCTATGAGCAACTACCGGAAAGTGAAGGTAATGTTGGCTTTGGTTACAGCAAATACATCATGACAGATATTCTTCGAGGCGAAGAAAACTTCGAAGGCGTGTTGCTATCAGATTGGTTAGTCGCTAACGATTGTGTCGATACATGTCGAACCGGGATCATCACACATGAAGATGCAGAGAAGAATCCGTTCACTTACTTAGGTATGCCTTGGGGTAAAGAAGACGAAGACTCAACAGAGCGTTTCGCTGCTTCTGTCGATGCGGGTATTGACCAATTTGGGGGTATCGATGACCCTGCTTTATTGCTTACGAATATTGAGAGCGGGCGTCTTACCCAAGAGCGCATCGACTTATCGGTAAATCGAATCCTGACGAATAAGTTCAAACAAGGTTTGTTTGAAGACCCATTTGTTGATGTCGCCAAGGTCAATGATGTGGTCGGTAAAACAGAGTTCCAAGAGCTGGGTATTGAATCTCAAGGACGCTCCGTTACCTTGTTGAAAAACGACAACAACACATTGCCTTTATCAGTAGAGGAGTTAGGTAACGTGTATGTCTACGCCAACTATGGCGGTACAGAGCAACCAAGTATTGTCGACAACGCACAACAATATGGCTTAAACGTCGCAGAAAACATGGCAGATGCTGACACCATCATTATTCGTACGCAAACCCCCGCCACTCTCGCCACGGCATGGTTCCCATTTGGGGTCGCTATGCCGTCTGGCGAGCTTGGTTTTGTAGCACAGGAAGACTTCCAATTACGTCCTTACGAAACGCAACCTGACCGTGAACCGGGAGAATCTGCACAACTTTGTTATGAGGGTTTGACCGACAACCTAGGAGCTTGTATTTACAATAGTGGCAATGTCTATAGTGTCATTAATCAGGCTATCAACTCAGGTAAGCGAGTAATTTTTGATGTATTCATGATTCGTCCAGCAGCCCTAGGTAATATCAACGATCAGTTGCCAATCATTCTGGCGAACTTCGGTACATCGGACGCTGTCTTTTTTGATGTCATCACCGGTAAAGTGAAACCAGAAGGTAAGTTACCTTTCGGCCTTCCAAAGTCGACCGATGAGGTGGTTGCCAAAGGTAAAGAAGATGTTCCTTCTTATGAAGAAGATCCGTCAATCACGCTATACCCATTTGGATATGGTCTTAGCTACTAACTTTCGTTGCTACACTAACGTCATGAATAGGTAGCAACGCAATAAACACAGCATGGCTTGCGATCAAATTACGCGCCAAGCCATGCTGCATTGAACTGTATGAAATATATCCACCATCATGTTTACACTCGGCTCTACACTTATCTCGCGCAACACAAACATATTGAAGGGATAAGTGATGAATTATCCAAATTAAATCATCGCTTGGATAAGGTTCAGCACGTCTCAGAGAAGCACTTTCAAGAGCTGTGTTATATTGTCGCGAAATATGAAATTCCTCTTCCCGCTCATGATATTTCAATCTCTGAACTATTGAGCACTTATCCCGAATTTGCCTACGTCCTCAATGCACCAAACGCAATAGAAGTCATCCATCGCCACGTCCAATTTAAACCCGTCATGGGCTCCCGTGATCGGTTGTATTATCGGATAGCACCGCAAGGTGATGTTGTTGTCCATTACGTACAGGATGATGGCGTCGTCGATATTTATGGCCCTATTCTTAATCTATGCTTTGTTGCTAAAGCATTAACGGCATTGGCGATTCCCGCCGAGTCCATGCAAATTCAATCCAACAAGTTCATCCCTAATATCAAAGACTTTGAACAAACGAGTGGTATCTCTATCTACACCGGCCCACAAAACTTACTCATATTGAAAGCTCCCTTTGCTCAGCGCCAACTCAACACCAACAACCCCTTGTTAGATCAGCACCTCAAACGTCAACTACAACACTCTCTTTCTCAATTGGAGCTGTTGAATGATTTAAGCACCACAGAACTCGTGATGCTGACATTGGAGCGCCTGTATCATCATGATTCTCTGGTCCGTGCATCGAACAAGCTACTCAATCTAATGGGTTACTCTCGTTGGACGCTTGCCCGCAAACTCAAACAAGAAGGGCAAACTTTTGATGAATTGCTAAACCAATTCAAACAAAAGAAGTGTTACGAGGTCTTGTCCTACACCTCCATTCCTCTTGTTACTTTGTCTGAGCGGTTAGGCTTTCAATCTCAATCCTCACTCAATCGTTTCACGATGCGCAACTTCGGCCTCTCCCCAATGGAGATCAGAAGTAAAATAAACAAGACCGAATTGACAGAGCGTTGATAAGTTTTTCACATCGATTGTCGTAAGATAGCCGCCTATTTTCGACTGCTGTATGACTTTTCATGAAAACTAAAAAATACGGTTTGATGATGCTCGCCTTGTTCATTCTTGGCATCATCCCACTTTCGCTGTTTGCCTCGTATCACGATCTTACTTCTCACGTTTCTGATGGCACTGGTATTCTCTTTACTCTGCTAACCGATTCTGCGGGCAGTAAAGGCTTTTTGATCACTCTCACGCTGTTGGTGTTGTCGCTTTACCGCTACAAACCTAGCCAGTCTGATTGGATGCAAAAACTCTCCATGCTGGGATTGTTACTGGTGATTGGTTTTGCCAGCAAAACAGGCTTGAAGCTAATGACAGAAAGCCCACGTCCCTACACCGAATTGCTTGCTGCAGAGCAATTGATTGAGCATCCAGAAGCGTTTTATCAACTAGAAACAGCTCAGCAAGCGAGTGTGATTGGTGAGATCTCCGAAAAAGTCAGTGAATGGCGCACTCGCCACTGGCAAGGTGAAAAAGACTATTCCTTTCCATCTGGGCATACGATTTTCGTTTCTATCTGCTTAGCTTTCTTTGGTGGTTTGTTTTTGCAGAATAAGTGCTACTTCTCTGCCGCTACTCTATGGGTCTGGGCAATGGGCGTGGCGTACAGTCGTTTGTGGTTAGGTATGCACAGGATTGAGGATTTGATTGGTTCAGTGGTATTTGTCGCCATCGTGTTTACTTTGCTGCCAACATTTCAAATTACTAAAAAAGCGCCTTTCGTTGCCTTAGCGACCAAGTAAAGATCTGAAAAATAGATAAAAGAGAAGCCAGCAACTTGCTGGCTTCTTTAGTTTTGTATCTTAGGTTCTAGACCATGCTTAACCGTTCTTAGGCGGTGTGAATGCCGTTAGTTCTAGCACTGGACCTTCGTACTTCTCGATACGAACCAATGCAGAGTTAGCCGCACAACCGTTCGCAAGGCGAGAGGTTGGAATATCGAGCGTTAGAACGTTACAGCCACCGTTTTTACAGATGCCTGTTTTCGGGTCTAGATCTGGCCAACCACCTTCGTGAATACAAACAGAACCTTGCTTGATGCCATCGGTAACCAATGCACCAACCAGAACTTGACCACGGCCATTGAAGGCACGAACAAGATCGCCGGTCTTAATGCCACGCGCTTTTGCGTCTTCTGGGTGGATAGAAATCGGCTCACGGTCAGCAATCGCGTACTCTTCACGAATCTTCGCGTAGTTGAACTGGCTGTGCAGACGGTGTGCTGCGTGTGCTGTCATTAGCTGAAGCTCGCCATCCGTTGCATTACCTGTGTACTCTGTTGGCTCCATCCATGTTGGGTGTGGAGGACAGTCTTCTAGCTGGTAGCCTTCAATCGTCTTAGAGAAGATCTCGAACTTGCCACTTGGCGTACCTAGTGGGCTCATGATTGGGTTTTCACGGAATTCTGCGTAACGAACGAACTGAGCGTTCTTCTCGTTCCACTTCATTTCGATCAACTGGTTATCTTCCCAGAATTTGCTGAAGTTTGGCATTGCGATGCGTTGGCCACGACCGCCTTGTTGCGCCGCTTTGTAGAAGCCGTACAACCATTCCATTTCAGTCTTGCCTTCGGTGTAAACATCACGACCACCCGGAGCTAGAAGCTCTGACATATCCGCAAACACATCAAAGTCGTTACGCGCCTCGCCCTGAGGCTCAACCACTTGCTTCATTGGCACTAGGTGTTGGTTACTGTAGTCACCTGTCATGGTCATATCGTTACGCTCGAACGATGTGGTGATCGGTAGAACAATATCCGCGTGCTTCGCTGCCGCTGTCCAGTATGGTTCAGAGATAACGATAAGCTCTGGTTTTTGCCACGCTTTGATCAGACGGTTAGTGTCTTGGTGGTGAGTAAAGTTCGCACCGCCTGCCCACCAAATCATCTTGATCTCAGGGAACGTTAAGTCATGGCCATTGTGGTGGTAGCTCATGCCCGGATTTTCTAGTGCTTCAACAATACGTGCCACAGGGAACGCGTTAACAGAACCAGAAACAGCCCAGTCGTTACCTGCAGAAGAACCGCCGCCTAGAGACGCAGAAATAGCAGGAAGTACACCCGCATCACGTGAAGGGTTACCGCCGTTTGAGTAGTGGTAAGAGAAACCAAAACCACCACCCGGCAGACCAACTTGACCCAGCATGGTTGCTAGTGTTACCAGCATCCAGTGACGTTGCTCACCGTATTGCTGGCGCTGCATACCCCAGCCCGCCATTAGCATTGTGCGGTTTTTGCTGAAGATGTCTGCAAGCAGCTCAAGTTGCTTAACTGGCACGCCACAAATCTTAGATGCCCACTCTGCTGATTTCTCAACGCCGTCTTCTTTACCCATTAGGTAAGCTTCGAATACGTCGTAACCTGTGGTGTATTTTGCTAGGAATTCTTTGTCGTGCTTACCTTGTTTCACAAGCGTATGCGCGATACCCATCATCATCGCCACGTCCGTCATTGGGTGCGGAGCAATCCACTGTGCGTTGTCACCGAAGAACTCGATGGTTTCTGAACGCATTGGGTCGATAGCAATAACCGTCTTACCTGACTTCTTAAGCTGATGGAAGAACTCAAGGCCCGCACAGTCTGTTGAGCTCCAAGCGATTTTCAGTGTGTTGATTGGGTTAAGACCCCAAAGCACCACAACGTCACTGTGCTCAAGAACCACAGGGTAAGTCGTTTGCTGTTCGTAAACTTCAATAGAACCTACCACGTGCGGCATGATGACCTGTGCAGCACCTGTAGAGTAATCACCAAGGTGACCTGAGTAACCGCCCGCCATACTCATGTAACGTTGTAGAAGCGTTTGTGCTTTGTGCAACACACCACTTGAACGCCAGCCGTAAGAACCAGCAAACACAGATTCAGCACCGTGCTCTTTACGAATGCGCATGTGTTGTTCGTGAATCAGTTTGTAAACTTCATCCCAAGACACGCGAACGAATTCATCGCTACCACGCACGCCTTCTGGCGCTGATGGGTTTGCCAAGTAGCCTTTACGTACCATTGGGTACTTAACACGAGCTTTAGTATGAACTTGGTCAGGGCCCGTAGTTTGAAGACTGTTTGGTACCGTTTGTGGCAATGCGTTCGTGGTTGAAACCAGCTTACCGTCTTTTACTTCACACAGCATTGGACCCATGCGACCCGCTGTAAGTACACCTGAACCACGCTTATCAGACGCTAGTGCGCTCATTGGCGTCAATGAAGTGAAAGCCAGAGCACCAGCAGTTAGACCAGTGCCTTTTAGAAATCCGCGACGAGTTAAATTAGTCATAATCTTATCCTTCTATTTCTCTATTAGTGACCAACCACATCTTTCGCGTGGTGCTGGAAGAACTTAGTCAAAATTTCTAGGTTTTCTGCTGAAATATCAGTGCGATCACCCATACTCTTCGCTACAGGACCCCATGCGTTCACAGTAAAGTGATTTGAAGGAATTTTCGCGTGACAAGTTGCACAGTAAACATTGTCCAACTCTTCTGCGTATGACCAAACCGGCTCTAGCGTATCAACCACCGGAGAATCGATCGTTGCCGTTAGAGAAACAGGACGCCACTCGTTGCCGTATACGTCTGCTTTGAACTCGCCAGCTTCAACTGCTTGTTGGCCTTGTTCAGATAGTGTTGCAACAATCGCGCGTTGACCTTCACCCATGTAAAGCACTTGCTCAGCGCCTTTCATTTGGAATGCATTGATCTTAACGGTGCGGTTGTCACCTTCCGCTTTCACAACGTTCAGTTTGGTTGTTGGGTTCACTGTACCAAAATCACCCATGCTGATAGACGTCACTGGGTAAACCACTTTCGCGTCGGCTGCTGTTTTGGTTGTGAAGCTCATCAGTGTTTCAAACGCTTTGCTATCAAGTTCCGCTTCTGGAGCGAAGTGCGCTACACCTTTGTGACAGTCGATACACGTTTGGTCATTCGCTTTGCCGTATGCGTGCATCTTCGCCGCATCACGTGATTGCTCGAACTCTTCCATTGCATCGAAGTCGTGACAAGAACGACAGGTTGCCGAATCGTTTTCACGGAACTGCTCCCAAACCATCTCTGCAAGTTCAGTACGGTGTGCTTCGTACTTCTCTGGAGTGTCGATCTTACCTGTTACAAACTCATGGTAGATGTCTTTTGAAGCGCGGATCTTAGTGACCAAGTAATCCATTGGCTCTTTCGGAATGTGACAGTCCGAACATTCTGCGCGAATACCTTTGGCGTTACTGAAGTGCACTGAGCCTTGGTACTCTTTGTAAGGGATTTCCATAGAGTGACAAGAGAGACAGAACTCAGTGTCGGATGTGTAATGCATCACTGCTGCGGTGCCACCTAAAGTTAGCCAGCCCACACCAATACCCACTGCCACCATTGCGGCGATATAACGTTTTTTAATTGACATAATTAGAAATAAATACTCACAAATTCACATGCTTTGTCGCATATTTACCTCTTTAGTAGTATCTGGTAATTGATCTGAGTCATACGTACACCCTAGGTGGTGACTTATTTTTCGTTATTGAGAGACTCCTTGGCATATTCCATTTTTCTGAAAAATCTTTCTTGACCGAACCTATTCGCCATAACGATAGATGTTGTTTATCAAAGCACTTTTGATATGTTTGTGTGAGATATGAAAACTTGATCACATGGAGGCGATTCAAACGTGTTATCTCTACCCATTTCTACCCCAAGAACTGAGCTTAAACCGCTAACGAAAAGTGATTGGGATCTGTATCGCCGCTTAAGTAGCGAACCACAAATCATTGCACTTTGTTTTGACCCGCCGACCGAAGACGAAATGCGCCAAAAGTTCGAATCACGGCTACCTACATGGACACCGCAAAGCGAGCATTGGTTGTGTTTGGTGATTTATGAAAAACAAAGTGCACGACCAATCGGCATCACTGGCTTTGTATTGCAAAATGGTATTGCAGAAGTCGGGTATTTATTACTGCCAGAATTTTATGGCCAACAGTTTGGTACGGAATCCCTTACCGGTGTGATTGAGTGGGCGTTTGAGCAGCACAAGATTTCTCAGTTTTCCGCCACGGTCACAGAGGGCAATATTGGCTCTGAACGAGTGCTGGAAAAATGTGGCTTCACACTCACCGAGACCATCCCCGAAGCCTATGAAATAGGTGGGAGAAAGTACGCAGATAAGCTCTATTCATTACAAAAATAATATTCACGACAAAAATAAGGACGTGTTTTGCAGAAAGTAGTCATCATCACAGGCGCAAGCCGAGGCATCGGAGCCGCAACCGCCAAATTACTCGCCAAGCAAGGCTATGCCGTATGCGTTAACTATCGCGCGCAAACCAAGGCTGCCGCGCAAGTTGTTCGTGAGATTGAGGAGGTTAGCGGTAATGCCATCGCCATCAAAGCGGATGTTTCCGATGAGCAGCAGGTACTCTCATTGTTTGAACAAACCGAACAAGCTCTCGGAAAGGTCACTCATCTCGTCAACAATGTTGGCATCTTATTCACCCAATCTCGTCTTGCGGACATGAGCCTTGAGCGATTCCAAACTGTTATGAACGCTAATGTGACGAGCTGTTTTCTTTGTTGCCGAGAAGCAGCAAAACGATTTGAATCTGGCAATGCAATTGTTAATGTTTCTTCTGCTGCATCCCGCTCTGGTGCGCCATTTGAGTATGTTGATTACGCAGCCTCGAAAGGCGCAATGGATTCGCTCACCAAGGGATTATCTTTGGAGTTAGCAGAGCAAAACATCCGCGTAAACGGGGTTCGCCCCGGCTGCATTTATACCGATATCCATGCCGATGGCGGTGAGCCGAATCGAGTCGACAGGCTCAGTGAAAAAATCCCTCTTAAGCGAGGAGGCACGGTAGATGAAGTGGCCAATGCCATCGCGTGGCTACTCAGTGATGAAGCATCTTATGTCACAGGTTCGTTTATCGATCTAGCTGGCGGAAATTAAGGAACAGTAATGAAAATTAGATCAGCGACACCCGACGATCTCAATGCGCTCTTTGTATTAAACACGCAAATTAGCGAACTTCACTTTCGTCATGCGCCACACACTTTTGTTCCACCTTCTGAAGAAGACAGAGCCTTTCTCGCAGATGCGCTGGCCGATGATGCTCGATTGGTGCTCATAGCCGAAGAAGGTCAACAGGCACTTGGCTTTATCACTGCGACCATTACCCAAAATGAAACTATCAGCTTTTTAATCAAAGACCCGATTTGCCGTATTGGCACCATCGTCGTCGATGAAAATCAGAAGTCAAAAGGTGTTGGCCGAGCCTTAATGACGGCCGTTGAGCAGTGGGCACGCGAGTCAGGTGCAACTCAAGTCCGCTTGGAAGTCATGGAGTTTAACCACAATGCGCAGCAGTTTTACGACAAACTGGGCTTTGTTCCCAACTCCCGTCTTATGATGAAATGTTTGTAACGATCACGGCATTTAAGCGAATTTCACCGTTAAAGCTAACGTGAATCGCATTTATCTTTCGCGCTTCCCTTCCCTTTTCGAAAAGACGATATGATGTACGGATATACCCAAGTGACTTCAAGATGCAGGATTCAGAGCGAGTTGACTTGGGTATAAAGGAGATTCGAACATGATTTATCTTTTCGATTGGGGAAACACCTTGATGGTCGATTTTCCTCACGCACATGGAAAAATGTGCGATTGGGAACACGTTGAAACCGTTCCTCAAGCCAAAGAGACTCTGGCTCAACTCACACAACATCACCAAGTTTATATCGCGACCAGCGCATCAGATTCCGCGATGGAAGATGTGCAAAAAGCCTTTCAACGAGTCGGGCTCGACCAATACCTTTCTGGCTACTTTTGCTTTGCCAACCTTGGGATTGCCAAGAATCAGCCTGGTTTTTATCTTGCGGTCGCAAAACAATTGGGCGTTGAGCCGAGCCAACTTACTATGGTTGGCGACTTGCCAGAAAAAGACATTTACCCAGCAATGGACGCAGGGTTAAACGTCATTTGGTTCAACCCTAAAAACCTCCCTGCGCCAAGTAAACCAATCCCAAATCAAATACGTTGTTTGTCCGAGTTGCTAAGCACCTAACCGACATACGCACAAATACACTTGAGCCACTAAACTTTATGCACCAATCAAGGAAGATGAATGCAGATTAGACCGATTACCGTCAACGACATTGACCACTTTATTTCGCTCTGGAATCGCGTTTATGAGGAAGGAGAATACTTACGCTCGCCAGCGCCAGACAAAACGATGCTGAGTGAGGTGATCACTCGTGTAGAAAAAGAATCCATTCCCCAGTTTGTGGCCTTCGATGGAAAACGCCTAGTTGGCAGCGTTGAAATCTTTCCAGCCGAAATGTGTGGCTATGAAGGAGGAGAATTCGCTAAGACGGGCATTCTTGGCATCCATATTGACCGCCACTATCGAAACCAAGGGTTAGGAAAGAAGCTACTTACCACCGCCATTCAAAGCGGTTGGCAATATGGCTATGACACTATTGCGTTGAATGTTTACAAGACCAACCACCCTGCGATTGCTCTGTATGAGAAGTTTGGCTTCGGGCATTGTGGCGAATTAGGTGAAGTGCTGCTGCCCAATGGGAAATATCTAATGAGCCAAAAAATGGTGTTGAAACGCACATAGACTGACAGAAAATTCTTTTTCATCTAACCGTTCGCTATACTAAATAAGTTGACCAATTTCACTGAGCCGATGATGATTACATTCCAAACTTTAGCGCCCAACCAAATTCCAATGGCTTTATTGCTAGAGGCCGATCCAGACCAAGATAACGTCAAGCATTATCTAGAAGAATCACTGGGATTTGTCGCGTTAGAAGGAAAAAAGATCATTGGTGCTTGTGTCGTTTTGCCTTTATCTGGATCTTCTATTCAAGCTGAAATCATGAATGTATCTGTAGAACCAACACATCAACAGCAAGGGATTGGCACTCAATTATTGCGTACTGTGATTGATGAACTGAAGATGCAATCATACGAAAAGTTGGTGCTGGGCACAGGAACCTTTGGTTATCAACTGACTTACTATCAACGCTTGGGTTTCAGGGTAGAGAGCGTGGATAAAGATCACTTCTTACTCCACTACCCAGAACCAATTTGGGAAAACGGTATCCAGCACAAAGACATGCTACGTCTGTATCTAGACCTTTAAACATAAAGGCTTAGTTAGCTTTTCATATCCAACTTTTTACCCAAGTATTCAATTTCAAAAATCGCATACCCAAGCTGTACCGCTTCAAAAGAGTACATAAGGTTTTGCGCCTGCTGGGCATCTTTCGCCAATACGGCAACGGAGTAAATCGGACGCTCAACACCATTCTCCAACACTTGGGTATTGATGTAAGACGACGTGACTAAGCCAGAGTTGTTCAAGCTGATCACTCGCTGCAAATCGACACCCAATACACGGTCCATTTCTAACGCCTCAATGCCCTCTTTCCAACGTAACGTCACACTGTAGTTATCACTTTCTGGCGTGTTATCTAACCATTTGGCACCTAGTGGTTGAATGCTCGCGATCTTCACCAAGTCTTGCTGGTACATAGGTAAGTCCTGCAATTTAGTGGCAACTTCCGCTTCGTTATCTGCCGACAACACGAAACGCAGGATCTGTACTGGTTTACCATCAATACTGCTTGGTAAAACAAACATGTCTTTCACATCACCTTGTTCGATCAGTTGGCTAAAAGCGGCTTTCTGCTCTGGCAGTGTTTTGAGAACCTGTTCCGAATCATTAGTGTTCCAAGCCAGTTCCACACCGTAATCAGCAGCAAAGCTAGAGAAAGAAGCCACAGTCAGCGTGCTTAATAGAATGAGTTTTTTCATAAGGTTACCTTTTCACTTAACGATTTTCTTTTTTGCTTCAATATAAATTCAATGTTGTGGATCGCTTGATTACCAACGACTGCGGTATGCACGATGGCAGCTTCGGCAAGTGCTCTGAGCCTGCTTAAGTCCTGCCTCAGCCGATGAAATTTGTTGGTTCTGCGCAGCTTGATACAACTGTGCAAACCCTTCATCCATTTGAAGCATCAAGCGATTGAAGTTATCTGGTTTGCTCCACACTTCTTTCTTCGCTTTGCTCTCAGCTTGGCTTCCCTCTGGAAACGCTTGTTGCAGCTGTACGCTATGACGAGTGAGTTCAAGACCAATCTGCTCTAGTGCGTGCCAATCGGTATTGCTGCCTTTCAATGTCTTGCCGGCTTGTTTCGACAGGGACTCTATTTGCTCAAATGCATTCTGACGCGATTCAATTTGAGCGCTGAAGTCTTGGGCAAGCACTGTTGTTGATACAAAGATGGTCGGTAAAAGTGCAATCAGTGCCAATGTCTTTTTCATTTCATACTCCTGGTTTTTCGTTCTTGCTGTGTGGCTGCGAATAAATTTACACAACAATCATTGCGTGCGCAACTGTTGTTGTGTAAGTTACTGTAAAGAAGATCATCACACCGAGAAAAGATCGAGGTAATTATGAAAATTTGGGATTTAGCAACGCGACTTTATCACTGGGCTCAAGCCTTACTGTTTATAGCCTTGATGGCATCTGGATTGTCTGGCAATGGGCCCCATGTTCAATTGGGGTTAGCGTTATTCACTTTGTTGTTATGGCGATTGACTTGGGGAGTTATCGGCAGCGAAACCAGTTTGTTTCGACAGTTTCTCCGCTCGCCTAAAGGTGTCATTACTTACTTAAAAGGTAAATCGGCGGCGACTGTGGGTCATAACCCTGCTGGCGGCTGGATGGTGGCAGCACTGCTGACGACATTGCTGCTTCAATGCATCTCGGGAATGGCGCTTGGCGGCTTATTCGATACGTGGCCGTATTCCGATGTTTGGCTTAACGACAACATCTTTGCAGGGCTCGAGTGGTTACACCTGACCTTGGCCGATCTTTTGCCTTTACTGATCGCCTTACATGTTGGTGCGATCCTTTTCTATAAACTAAGAGGTAAACCCTTGTTGAAAGCGATGATCACAGGTAAACAAACCCAAATGAACAAGCAGGCGCTCATCACCGAACAGAAAATTATCTATCTCGCGCCGCAAAGCCGTGCTTTAGGGGTGCTAGTTGCTGCAACATTGGTTACCATGGCAATCGTTGCTTTATCATAAGAGTAAGAAAATGAGCGAACAGTTTGACAGACAAGACAGCTTTGGCTGGATGATCAATGTCGTTGCACATGATGCAGCGAAGCGATTTGAAGCCGAGCTCAAAAAGCACGGACTTACCGTTGCACTTTGGCCGACCATGATGTGTTTGTGGGAAGAAGAAGGCGTGACGCAGCGCGATATCGCAGCGAAATCTAAGGTAGAAAACTCGACCACGACTCGTACCTTAGACAAGTTGGAGAAGTTAGGTTTGGTAGAGCGCCATCCCGATCCAAACAGCCGCCGCTCGTTCCGTATTTATCTAACGGAAGAGGGACGAAGCCTCAAAGAAACCTTGTTGCCAATTCCACTGGCCGTCAACAAAGAGTTGATGAGTCCATTAGAGCCAGCAGAGCAAAAAGAGATGCTTCGCTTGCTAAAAAAGTTGGTCGCAGATATTTAGCGCTTCGCTAAGTTTTTCCAACCTAAAAATAAACAAAGCCCTAAGTTCTGCACTTGGGGCTTTGTACTTTTCTGCTCGCGTCAGTTTGCTTGATGTCTAGCAACCTTCTGTAACATGGCCTCGTATCACCGACTGCGTCGACGCTTGATTAACATAATAGAAATAGCACGCTTCACGTTTCAAGGTGTACCCTTGCGGCCAAATATACACCACACGATCTAATCCCGAATGATCAGCGAACTGATACTCCGGAATCGCGACAAAATGGGCACTGTTTGGGAATTGATTCCCCATGATGCAAAAATCGCTGCCTTTACACGGCTTATCAATAGGTGAATTGCCTTTGGCAGGCAGACCAACCTCTAACAACGCTCGTATGCTATTTGCACTGGCTTCTGGCATCCCACCGAGCATGTTCACTTGATGATCAATGTACGTCATTTGTCGGCGCTCCTGCGCATCATCAATCATCACTTTGGCATGGAAGAACTTAAGAGACGTCCCCAGAGAAGACTGCGAACTGTGCAGCATAGAAACGTAAGCTTGGCGGTGAATATCGAGCAGAATTGGCAAGGCAGCGAGAGCGATGGAACCTAAGGTTGCTAAGACGATGGTGATTTCCATCAACGTAAATCCTTTTGTTTTCACTTTCGACTCTCAGCATACAGACAGATTATAGGGGTTCGCTCCCACATCCATGTGAGAACCGAGCCAATATATCGCTGAAATTACGCAGAGAAACGCACAAATGATAAGAAAAAACGGGGGAATCAAGAACTTGAGAGTGACCGCCAAATTACATTGAAACGAGCGGCTAAAGTAACGTAAAAATTCGACTGAATTCAAAACCTTGAAGCACACCAAAAACCAATAAGTGTCTGTTTCTAAAATAAGAATTCAGCTCAGTTAATACTTTTTATGTATTCAAAAATGTCATTTACTTGCTTTTCACTCAGCACAGATTTGAATGGTGGCATTGCACCGCTTTGACCATTCTCCCCTTCCAATACCATCCCTATTAACTCCACTTTTGTTCCGAATGGATTGGTCAGTTCATCAAAAATATTATCAGGTTTGATGTTCATCGCCTTAGCCACCAATCCATCACCATGCCCTTTATCACCATGACAAGAGACACAGTAAGATTCAAAGTGCTGCTTACCCGCAGCAAGATCCTCTTAGCCATATTGGTGGTCAGCAAACCATTTGTAACCCGCAAAACCAGAACAGGAAGCCAGTAATAACAAAGCTGCAGAGAAAAAGAATTTGCGCATGAGAGCCCCTTGCCTTCGTTTAATCAATGAAGACAAGGTAACGAGGGAGATGTCGAAAAAGTGTTGATTAGGCGTTGAGCAACGGCACGTTATTGCGGATTAAACCTCGGCGTACGCTGGTGCACATTTTGCCAAATCGACGGATTTCATCAAATTGAGGCGTGATACCACGGTCCATTGCAGATTCCCAATAGCTCAGTTCAGAATCGACCATTTCCAACAGTTTTTTAGGGCAACCAATGCATTTACCCTCAGGGCCGCAAACAAAGGTCTCCGATTCATAAATCGGCAATTCTGCTTTCACTTGTTCAATGATATTGCGCATCGCGCTCATTCGATCTGGCTTGACGGTCATCATCCGACTCCACAAACATTTAAGGAGCCGGATTGTACTCTCTGGCACGCAAATATCCCTACCTAATTTAGGTATATTTTACGTTTCTGCTTTGCAACCTTTGATTTAAACATTGGTAGCTCAGGCTTTTTCACCACTAAGTAGACCGCCGTCGCCGCTAATACAAAGCCAATAATGCCCATCCAATCAAACGACTCACCGAAGGCAAACCAAGCTTGAAGCGCCGTGGTCGGAGGCACAAGGTAGAACACAGAAGCAACACTCGATGCCGCGCCATTCTTCACCATGTACAGCAGCAACAGAATCGCCACACAAGACAGCACGACCACAAGCCAGATTAAGGTGAGAATGAATTCCGTCGTCCATTGCACCTGCATGGTTTCAAACTGTATCGCGATTGGCAGGAACATGGCCAATGCCGCTAAATACTGCACGGTCGCGCCGCCTACCATATCCACTTGTTGGCAATATTTCTTTTGATACAAAGTGCCAAGCGTAATACCAAACAATGACGACAAGCACACACCAATCGCTAAGGTTTTGTGCAAATCGGATTGCCACTCCATCTTACCCATAAGCACCATAGCAATACCGACAAAACCCAAGGACAAACCAATCCACTGTGATGGTTTGAACTGCTCAGAAGCAAACGCCACCAGCAATACGGCCGTCAAAATAGGTTGTATCCCGACGAGTAGCGAACTTAAGCCCGCAGGCATTCCCAAACTGATGGCGAAGTACGTTCCACCGAGGTAAAAGCCGTGAATCAATATCCCGACAACGCAGCTGTGCCAAAAGTCTTTTCCCGTTGGAATACGACGGCGCAGAAAGGCAACAATCACCAGAAACAGCAGGACATTAAACGCCATGCGAATCGACAACAAGGTCGCAGGCTCGGCATACTGCAAACCAAATCGCGCACCAACAAATCCAGAAGCCCAAAGGATCACGAACACAAAAGGAATGGCTCTGATTAACATGATTCGCCCTCACTCTACTTACTTTTAAATCTTGAATGTTTTTAATCTCGAATGTTGCTAATGTAGTTAGGTACAGTGTTTTCAAAAAGTGACAGATGGAAGTGTTTTTATGGGTACAGATTTAGCAAGTACACTTGATGCCAATAAGTATTTGATCGTCGAGAAGCATCTCAAACAAGCGATCAGCAATGGGGTTTATCAGCCAGACGACAAGTTGCCCTCCATCCGTCAATTGAGCACTGAACTCAAGGTAAGCAAGAACACGGTGATCCGCGCTTATCAGGAACTAGAAGCACAAAGCATGGTTTACTCGGTGCCAAAATCCGGTTATCGAGTAAAGCCAACCGAGCGACATGAAGCCAAGATTGCTAAGCCTACGCGTGTGGATTTGCTCTCGGTGTGCAAACAAATCCTTACCTATCCCGAGTATCAAGAGCTGCTTCCGACTGGCTCAGCACACCCGAACATCGACGCGCCAGCCATCAAAAGCCTGTATGCCGAAATTGGCCGCCAGAGCCGCCAACAAAGTCATATTTCCAGTCATTATCAACTGCCACCGGGTGATGACTTGTTGGTCAAACAGCTGGCGAAGATCACCCAAGATCTGGGAACGCCGGCAAACGTGGATGATCTTTTGGTTACCCATGGAGCACAGCAAGCGATCAGTCTTGCCCTTAGAGCAACAACACAGACTGGAGATATTGTGGCGGTAGAATCGCCCTGCTATTTCGGCAACTTGTTGATGCTCGAATCTCTCGGTTTACAAGTGGTCGAGATCCCTAGCTGCCCTCGTGATGGTATGGATCCAGACGCGCTGGAAAAAGCCATGGCAACGTGGGAGATCAAAGTCATTATTGTCACGCCAAACTTCACCAACCCAACAGGCTCAATGATGCCCCTTGAAAGGCGAGAGCGACTGCTTAAGGTTTCTGGAGATATTCCAATCATTGAAGATGACGTGTTTGGCGCGTTGAGTTACGACGAACCCTTGCCAAGCTTGCGCAAATTGGACGAGAAACAACGGGTGATTTACGTCAACTCGTTATCGAAAACGCTCGATTCACGCCTTCGTATTGGTTGGATGCTAGCGGGACGTTATCGCGCTCAAGTCGAGCAATACCTGTTATGTGAAAACATGGGCAGTTTGAACTTGATGCAATCGGCGGTGGGCACTTTCCTAACCTCAGGCAAATACCGCACTCACACTTCGCGTATGTGCCGTGTTTACCAAGCCAACGTGAGACGATATTTGCAGATGCTCAACCAATGCTTAGATGCACACTTTGAACTAAAAAACCGCTACCAAATCAATGCAGTACAAGGTTCATTCTTGCTTTGGTTACGCTTGCCACCCAAAACTGACAGCTATGCGCTTTATCAAGCCTGTAACGAACACAAAATCAGTATCCTGCCCGGCTCGGTATTTGGCACTCAGGGACAGTATCAAAACTGCATTCGTCTCAGCGTCGCGAACTTTGGAGCGGAGAAAAACTGGATCCCTGCGATGGAAACGCTAGCAACACTGATTGCTCAACACGCTAAATAGTCGCTCCAGACAATTCGTTCCAAGCATTCCGTTCCAAACATTCAGCACCAGAAACAACAAAGCCTCCGCAATTGGGAGGCTTTGATTTGAGTTCTCTGAGCTAGTTGCTCAACCAAACACAGAGTGTTAGCGAGGTAATTGCCACAATCTGGCTACGTTTTCAGCCAAGTTCGCAAGGTTCACGTCGGCTTCTTCCATAGCTTCTGGCAAACTCATTGCGCGTGGTACACATACAAATACTGCGTCAATGCCGCACTCGTAGACTGCTTGGAAGTTATCACCTGTGCAACCAGCTAGGGCAATGACAGGCAAACCATATTCTTTCGCCACTTTCGCCACACCCATTGGTGTCTTGCCATGCACAGTTTGGTGATCAATACGGCCTTCGCCAGTAAAGACAATATCAGCGTCTGCTACGTGCTCTGCGAGCTTTACGGTTTCTAGCACAATCTCAATACCCGGCTTAAGTCGTGCAGGTAGGTAACCAAGTAACGCCGCGCCCATACCACCGGCGGCTCCTGCGCCTTTTTGAGTCAGCACATGCTTGCCTGTCACTTGCTCTGTCAGTTCACCGTATTTGCTTAGAGCAGAATCTAACAGCTCCACATCCGCCGGCGTCGCACCCTTCTGTGGGCCAAAAATCGCTGACGCGCCTTTCTCGCCACACAATGGGTTGTCCACATCGCATGCCACCAGCACTTCGCAGTCCGCTAAGCGAGCGTCAAGCCCAGACACATCAATGCTTGCTAGCGCAACTAAACCGCCACCGTTAGGAGTGATTGGCTGACCTGCACTGTCTAGAAACTTAACACCTAAAGCCGCCAGCATACCCGTGCCGCCGTCATTGGTTGCGCTGCCACCCAAGCCGATGATCAAGCGTTGAATACCGCGATCAAGCGCATTTAGAATTAACTGACCGGTACCAAAGCTGCTGGTGTTTTTCGGGTCACGTTGCTCACTTGGCACAAGGTGCAAACCACTTGCCTCTGCCATTTCGATTACTGCGGTTTCACCGTCACCTAGAATGCCATAAAACGCCTCGACATCATTGCCAAGTGGGCCTTTTACGGTCACGAAAACCTGCTCGCCCTCAGTCGCATCAATCAAAGATTGAACTGTCCCTTCACCGCCATCAGCAACAGGTACCGTAACGAATTCTGCATCGTGCCAAACACGAGACAAACCGCTCTTGATCGCGTCACTCACTTGTTTGGCGGTCAAGCTCTCTTTAAACGAATCTGGGGCAATCACAACTTTCATTTCATTCTCCTGAAAACAGCACGCTGCGAGCGACAAGTCGCAGGTCATCAATGTGGCTATTCTCACTTAAAAACTTGGCATATTCTTTAGTCAAACATCCAAACAATACTGACTATGCTTGAATTATTTTGTGCATTTGCACAACTAGCTAATTTAGCTTTCTTAACTGGCTTGCGATATACAGCTCGGTCAATCCCGTAAAATCTTGCGTCGAGATACCCGTCACTTCACTGATTCTATCCAGACGATATCTCAGGGTATTTCTATGAATATACAATGCCTTAGCGCAGTCATTGGCGTTACCATTGGCTTGAAAATACGCCTCTAAGGTTTTTATCAACTGTCCAGATTTGTCTGCCGAAACCAAAGCTGCCATCGCTTGAGCGAGTTGTTCACCTTGCCAAGAATCGGCTAAAGGGGCGAGTAACACAGGTAAGCGATATTCAGAGAAGCTAAGCATAGTTTTTTCTGGATGAGAGCGACGACCGACAGCAAGCACCTGCTTGGCACTTTGGTAAGAGAGAGGAAGCTGCTGTGCGCCATCAAAACGTTGCCCAATCGCGAGACGGACATCATCAATCTGATTGGCCGTTAAGCGGCGCTGAATACTCTCCAGCACACTTTGGTCGCTATTCGAAGAAGAGGAACGTAAAGACTTGAGAACAACAATTTCATTCATCGACATGATCGCCACCAACGGCTTATCTTCAGAGCGATACAACACGTCAACAACGCCGCGCACGCTGTTCAAACTAACAGGAGCATTCTCTGCTTTAAGCTCGATCACGACAGCAACTCGTGGTGTTGTTAAATCGATGGAAAGACGCTGCGCCCAATCGTGGTGCTCAGAATCACTAAGTTGTTGGTTCAACCATGCTGAGACACACTCTTCTTGATGGCGGCGGTCCCATTGCAATTGCTCCACCAGCGAAGCTTGTTCAATCGTCAGTTCTGCTGTCATCTTCACTAACTGAGCGAACGCTCGGATGTGTTCAGGGTTGCCAGTCACACCCACCACGCCCACCACTTCACCTTTAAAGTGCAGCAGCATATTGATGCCCGGTTTCACGCCTTGTAATGATTGGCAACTTTGCTCATCCAACTCTAACGAGTCACCATGATTCAGCGCCAGCACTGCACCATCGTGCTTTTGACCAATACGCTCAGCATCGCCGCTGCCAATAATGGTTCCTGCCGCGTTCATTACATTGATGTTATGACCAATGATCGACATGGTGCGATCGACGATTTGCTGCGCGAGTGTGTGGTCGAGAATCACCATTTCCGTTCCTAAAATCTCCACGATTAAGGCGTCAATAAATCACACTTTGTCTTCTATCGCCATGATATTGAACTGATATCGACGCCAAAGTGTTATACCGACCAATTAACCTTAAATAAACTATGGTTATTAACCCAAAAAGTCCTTCATCACTGCTTATACTTATAACCGAGCCACCCAAGTTTTTGTGCTTGGCGCGACTTGAACCGACAACCAAACAGTGACCGGAGGGAAACCATGGAACTGCGGAACAAGGCGGGCGACATTGCCAAAATTGCTGACAACCTCACCCTGAAAGAAATTACCGAGATGGGCTACACCGTTGATCTATGCGATGAAGCTTTTGACCCAGGCGAGCATTGGAAAGCAGAAGGGCAAACGCAAGGTATGGGCGAATACCCTGAGCAATAGTCTCTAAATACGCTTCAAAAAGACAATATACCCAAATGACTTCAAGATGCAGGATTCAGAGCGTTGTCACTGATTCCCTATTTACCGAAAGCAAGCAAGGAAAACAACGCAGCGTAATAGCAAGTTGTTTGACGATGAAATTGCGTCAGTGACACGATCCCAAAGGGCGAGTTGCCTTGGTTCGTATGCTTCGTTAACAATTTTTGATTTAGAACCACTAGATCTTCAAATTGTTGCCTCGCCTTCAAACCAAGTCATTCTCGCTGAACCTAACACCTTGAAGCTACTTGGGTATAACCTTTCAGCCGAGTGAGTCATCGCTCGGCTTATTCATCATCTAGTTGCTCGTAGACCACTTCCCCTCTCAACACCGTCATGAGGACGCGACCTTGGGCGATGTCTTCCGCTTTCAGTTGGGTGATGTCTTGATCCAATACAGCAAAGTCTGCCGATTTCCCGATATCGATTGAGCCAATTTCCTTTTCTAAACCCAAGCTGTAAGCCGGATGAATCGTGTAGGCATCAATCGCAGCTGAGACGTTTGGCAATCCGGTTTCGCCCATCACCAAGCTATTGGAGATGCCAACCAATGGATTCAAATCATGCACATTCCAATCGCTGCTTAACGTCACGTTAGCTTTGGCATTGTAAAGCGCACGCAGGTTCATTAAGGCTCTGGCTCGCTTACCGCCTAAGAAGGCTTCTGCCCATTGGTGATCGTGATAAGCCACATAATCGGAGCCAACTTGAAAGTCTGCCGTGACACCTAACTTGGCGAACCTTGGCACGTCTTTGCTGTTGACCAATTCGACATGCGTCAAAGTGTAACGTCTCTGATTGCCCTGACTGCGCACCTTCTCAATTGCATCGAGTGATTCACGAATACCACCATCACCGATAGCATGAATGTGCGCGCTGTAACCGAGTTTATCGAGCTTGCTTAGCCATTCGGGCATTGCTTGTGGCGAAATGTAATTCAGCCCATAGGGAGAATCTGGCAGGTAAGTATCAAGATAAGGCGCAAGGGTTTTTGCTGTACCATTGATGAAGATGCCATCACTGTACATTTTGACTTGGTTCACCAGCAATAAGCGAGAAGTATCGTCGGACTGAATGCCTTTCAAATACGACAGCTGAGAGTCCATGCTGTCAGTCGGATAAATCCATGGTCGCAAAGAGACGCGAGCGGTCAGATCACCTCGTTTTTCACTCTCCTTCCACACTTCATACCAACCTCGCTTCCAGTACATTCGCCCATCACCAATTGTGGTAATGCCGTAAAGCGCGGCTTCTTCTAAACCAGTCAACAAACCTTGGTAGCTCACCGCAAATTGCGCACTCATGCTGTTCCAAGCCAGTTCCATCACTACATCACCGGCGTTATCCAACAAGATTCCATTCAACTCGTCTGTATCCGGATCTTTGAGAATACGACCGCCTTGCGGATCGGGTGTGCTTTTATCAATATTCGCCGCTTTCAGCGCAGCCGAGTTCACCCACATCGAATGAGAGGTTTGCTCCATTAACACCACCGGCGTCTCAGGAAATACCTCATCGATCACTTCGAGAGGCGTGCGTTGGTTTTCTTCCGATAAGGTCGCATCAAGCGTAAAACCGTATCCCATCAACCATTCGCCATCTTGGACAAACTCTTTACAGTCTTGCAGTTGTGGGATTTGCTCATCCAACAAGGTGCCAGCTTGCAATAAGCACGTACCGCCTGCTTCGGAAGCCGCCTCAAACACATGATTGTGGTTATCGACAAAACCTGGCAACAAGTAGGTATCAGTCAAATCCACCACTTCCGTGCCTTCACCAACCCACATTTGTGCCTTAGCTTTATCGCCAACAAAAGCAATCCGTCCATGATGCACGGCAACAGCGTCTGCTTTTGGATGACCATAAATACCAGCGTTGATGTACACCACGTCTGCGGTTTGCTCAGCAGCATTCGCCCACGCGCTAAATACAGGCAGCAACGCAGCACCAAGAATCAGTCTATGAGGAGTTAACATGACACCTTCCGTTGTATTCGCTAACACATTGAGTATATGCAAATTGGTTTAGTTTGCTGATGATGTCGTAATTTCTGCGGGGTTGGTTTAAAAGTACAAAACAACAGACCGTATAATGAAAAGGTGAACAATGCGACGATACGACCAAGGCGATTTATGTCCTCATTGTGGTTTGATCATCATGATGCCAACCGACCTCTCAAACCAATGTTTAGGGTGTGGTAAAGAGATCAATCAGCATCAAGAATCGGATGAAGACGAGTAAGGCGCAGGTCTTACTCTGATTTGCTCGCTTGTGTTTCCTTCACAAATAAGTACATCTCTTCAAGGTAATTGCCATTTGCGCAGCCCCAGTCACTCACTTCAATAAATTCTTTGAGTAACTGATGACTCTCATCGCGAATCAGTTTTTGGCGAAATGAGTTCCATCGAGCCAATTCCAAGCGGTTCTTATCAGATACATAGTGGTCGCCATAGCTTTCAATAAGCTTGTTGTAGGCGCTCCAACGTTCTTCTGGCGTCACTCCTTCACTCATAATGACGGCGCAGTTTTCCTCGATATTAAAAACTTGGTCATTGGTTGGTGTTGTCGCTGAACATCCCACCAAGGTTAGCCCCATTGTTAGAGCTGCGATTCTTGTTTTCATTATTGTTTTCCTTACTTTCAGCACCACTGCGAAAGACCGAATTTTATAAATAGAGAACGGCCATTACTAATCAAAAACGGAAAAATTTTGTGACTGACGTCTGCACATGTAAAAAGTGCGGTAAATTCCTGTTTACAAGCCATAAACATGACAAATGGATTTCGCATTCCTTTCTGCTGCTCATGCGTGCCATAATCAATGACGATAAAAACCTCAATAAAGCAAACATTTGAAGGATCAAAATGACTGCAACGGAATACCTAAACGACCTAAACCAACGTTACCTCGCTATCCATCGCACCAAAGAAGATTTCTTTTGGGAGACGTACATGGGCATCAGCGACGACCACGATGGTTCGACAAAAGCACAAACCGCTTGGACCAATTTCTTAAGCAACGCCGAACAAATCTCAGCTATCAAAGCGCAACTTGAAGCAGCTGAAACAATCACAGATCCACAAGAGAAACAGCAAACGCAAATTGGTCTGCAAGGCTGGTTAGCAACGTTTGAGTCGCATGCAATTGAAGGCGAACAAGCTCAAGCGCAAAAAAATGATCTGATTGCATTTGAAGCCGAGTTGTTCGAGAAAAAGCAAAATCACGTTCTGACGTTTACCAATGAAAACGGTGAACAAACCGAGGGCTCTTTGCCAGTATTGTCGTCGACCATTCGCGCCAATAATCACGAAGAAGTGCGTCAGTCCGCGCACCAAACGCTGCTCGACCTTGAGCAATGGTTGCTACAAAACGGCTTTATTGAGCTGATCAAACTGCGTAACCAATTC
Source organism: Vibrio jasicida 090810c (assembly GCF_002887615.1). Lineage (NCBI taxonomy): Bacteria > Pseudomonadati > Pseudomonadota > Gammaproteobacteria > Vibrionales > Vibrionaceae > Vibrio > Vibrio jasicida. The sequence goes on from NZ_CP025793.1 coordinate 35,759, forward strand.
GCACGTTCTTTGGGCTACGAAACCTTCTTTGACTACTCAGTGAAGAAGACAGAAAAGATGAGCTCAGAGCAACTGTTCAGCATCTTGGATGACTTTGAACAACGCACGCGTGATGCCCACCTAAGCAGCTTGGCAAACCTTGCTGAGCAGAAAGGTCAAAGCGCACTGACTGGCTACAACTTTGTGTACTCGTTCGCGGGTGATGTCATGCGTGACTTAGACCCGTACGTACCGTTCTCAAAGTCGCTACGTCGCTGGGTGGAATCATTCGGTCGTCTTAACATCGAATACTCAGGCGCAGAGCTGACGCTAGACCTACTTGACCGCAAAGGCAAATACCCGAACGGTTTCTGCCATGGTCCTATCCCATCGTTCTACAACCAAGGCGAATGGGTTGCCGCGCAGGTGAACTTCACCAGTAACGCGAAACCAGACCAAGTGGGCAGCGGCTACGATGGCATCAATACTCTGTTCCACGAAGGCGGTCACGCTGCGCACTTCGCTAACGTTAAGATGAACGCGCCGTGTTTCTCTCAAGAATTCGCACCAACTTCCATGGCATACGCAGAAACACAATCTATGTTCTGTGACAGCCTGTTGACCGATGCCGATTGGCTAAAACAATACGCGTTGGACGCAGAAGGTAATCCAGTACCAGATGAGATCATTCAAGCGATGATCAACAGCCGTCAGCCATTCAAAGCGTACGAAGAACGCAGCATTTTGGTTGTGCCGTATTTTGAACGTGCACTTTACCAATTAAGCGATGAAGAACTGACGCCAGAGCGCATCACTAAGCTGGCACGCGATTGTGAAAAGCAAATTCTTGGTTTGGAATGCAGCCCACGCCCATTGATGGCGATTCCACACCTTCTGTCTGATGAAGCAGCATGTGCCTACCACGGTTACTTGCTAGCACACATGGCGGTTTACCAGACTCGCGCTTACTTCCTCGACAAGTTTGGCTACCTGACTGACAACCCAGAGATTGGTCCGCTACTGGCGAAACATTACTGGCATGCGGGTAACCACCTATCGCATAACGAAACTATCGTTAGCCTAACGGGTGAAGGCTTTAACGCTAAGTATCTGGCAGACGTGTGTAACCTATCGCCAGAACAAGCATGGGAAGTTCAGCAGAAGAAAATTGCCTCGCTGCAAACTCGTGAACGTGCTCCGGTAGCGTCTTTAAATGCCAGCATCAAGGTGGTAGATGGCAGCAAAGAGCTTGCGAGCAATACGGTCTCAGACGAGCAGATGTGTGAGCAGTTTGAGCGCTACATCCAAGAGACTTACGGTCGATAAGCGAAACCGAGAGCTGGGGGTATTATATACTCCTAGCTCTTTTTCTATCAGGGAAGCAACCATGTACCAAGATATCCTGACTTTCTGGTTTGAAGAACTGGAACCAAAAGACTGGTTTGTGAGTAATGCCGACGTCGATAAACAAATCGAAACACGCTTTCTCACCACCTTAGAACAAGCCGCTCAATCTGAATTGTTTGACTGGCGAGACACAGCGCAAGGCCGTCTGGCGGAGATCATCGTGCTCGACCAATTCTCTCGCAACGTTTACCGCAATACGCCAAAAGCTTTTGCTCAAGATGCCCTCGCACTTGCTTTGGCACAAGAGGCAATTCGTCTAGGCTTAGACCAAGAATTGACCGACGTTGAACGCAGCTTTTTGTACATGCCATTTATGCACAGTGAATCTAAGCGGATTCATGAAGAGGCAGAGAAGCTGTTCAAAGCACTAGGGCGAGAATCGAACTACGAGTTCGAACTAAAGCATAAAGTGATCATCGACCGCTTTGGTCGCTACCCACACCGTAATGCGATTTTAGGCCGTGATAACACCGCAGAAGAAGTGGAATTCTTACAACAACCGGGTTCCAGTTTTTAAACACAGCTAGCACAAGACTGAAGTTCGATTATCAATTTATATTTGATAATAAATCAATCATTGTGCTGTTTATCATTTAGTGATTCGCGACTAATCTTTACCTCGTCAACACGATACATCACGATCAACAGAGGATTTCCATCATGGCTAAATTGACTATCGTCGCTAACATCATCGCCAAAGCAGACCAAGTAGAATTGGTAAAAGCCGAGCTACTTAAACTGATTGATGTCACTCGTGCCGAAGAAGGTTGCATCAACTACGACCTTCACCAAGATAACGAAAACCCAGCGCATTTTACTTTCTACGAAAACTGGGAATCACGCGAATTATGGCGCACACACATGGACAACGAGCACCTAGCGCAATACATGAAAGCAACTGAAGGCGCGGTAGACACCTTCACTCTAAACGAGATGTCGCACATCGCTTAACGCCTTGTAAAACACAGCACGCACTAGAAAGCCAGCAACCATCACCTTGCTGGCTTTTTGTTATTCTCTCGCTTGTTCTCTCTTCCTTCCCCTCCGTTCGATTCAAAGCAAGCTTATGAAAACATGAGCAAGATCTGATTATCTCCCCACTAACACTGGCAAGATTTAAAGCTACTCACCCTCTGCTGTATCAAAAGGTTTTGTATGAAGTTAGACGCCGTATTGTGGGATTACGATGGCACCCTAGTAAATTCTATTCCGAAAAATATCGACATCACCAAAGCGATATTGTCCGTTGTAGCACCGCACCTGACCGGGGATAACTTACCGAAATACCTACGCAGTGAAATGGATTATCATCATGCCAATCACGCAGCGAAAAACTGGCAAGAACTGTACGTAAACTACTATGGTCTATCCCATGATGAAATGCTCGTCGCGGGCACCATGTGGGCAGAGCACCAAGAGCAAAACCAAACACCAGTGAATCTGTTCAGTGGCATTGTCGATGTGGTTAATGCGTTCGAACACCTGCCACACGGAGTCTGCTCTCAGAACTCGCAATCCAACATTCGTAACGTACTCAGCGCAAACCAAATCAATGCACTGTTTAAAGCCGTCGTGGGCTACGATGATGTGTCTAACGGGCATCAAAAACCGGACCCTTTTGGTGGCATTAAATGCATCGAGACCATCTTTGGACACTCCGATAAACAACTGCTGATGTACATTGGTGACCACGAGGCAGACACGCAGTTTGCACGTAATATCGAGCATCACTTAGGTGGCAGCTGCAAAGTGATCGCCGTAGCAGCGGCGTACAGCGGCGCTCAACCAGAGCACTGGAACGCCCAGCCAGATTATGTGGCGCATCAAGTGGACGACTTAATCGACATCATTGGTAAGTACGCTTAGCCCCTCTCTATCAACGCGAAACTAAAGCGCTTTAAATACACAGCAAGACACAAAGCCTTTTGCTCTCTTTAGGCTTTGTGTATCGTACTTGCCTTACACCGCTAATTTAGCGCGTAGACGATTTTAAATGACCCACTCCAATACTAAGGTAACGCAATGATCACATGGCCTTGTTTGCTCAAACTCGATGGCGACGACGAACTGGTGTATTTGGCTTCGCCAGAGCAGTTAAACGCCGAGTGCCAAGCCTTAATTTGGGGTCAGGATGACATTGTGATTGATACACAAGGTCACTGCTTTGCGTTAAAAACGGGTCGCAATAACACGGTGGAATTGGGTCTATTGCCACAAACCTTGAACGTGCAGCAAGTGACAGAGCTGATTCAAAAACACGAGTTTGCTCAAGCACAGCGCTGCATCATCAAAATCCATTTCACTTCCGTCCAACAAGCGATTGAGGCCTTAGCTGATTAACAATTGCGCCTTTGCTTTCGTACAACAAAAAATCGCTCCAATAACCGTTGTCAGCATCTAGAACCGTGCGTATACTCCGCGCCGGTTAGATAGGTTCCCGACTCAAATAGTTAGGAATCGAACCAGCTTTCAATCGGCTGCAAAATGGAAACTTGCCCCACGGAACAGGGCCCAGCGTAACTGTCAGCGTTTACGGGCTTTGAATTCGACTTCGGGTAAAGACAACATTTTGCACTCTCCGCAATGTTGCCTCTGCACGCGTGCGCCTAATTCTTAGCTCGCTCATTAACAGATACATAAGCAAGGTAACATAATGCAAATCATCTTCAGCTTGGCCGGCGTATTGGCCTTGTTGGCGTGTGCTTACGCACTTTCTGATAGTCGTCGCGACATCAACTGGCGCACCGTAATCGGCGCATTCTCTCTTCAAGCCGGTTTTGCGGCACTGGTGCTCTACTTCCCTCTCGGGCAATCCATGTTAGGCTCCATCAGCAACGGCGTATCCGGGCTCCTCTCATTCGCAGACGAAGGCATCGGGTTTGTTTTTGGCGAACTCGCAACGGGCAATTTCATCTTCGCAATTCGCGTTCTTCCTCTGATTATCTTCCTTTCTGCCATTATTTCATTGCTCTACTACTTGGGCGTGATGCAAGCTCTTATCAAAGTCATCGGTGGTGCTATCCATCGCCTACTGGGTACTTCTCAAGTCGAATCTCTTGCTGCAACCAGCAACATCTTCCTATCCATGTGTGAAGCCTCTTTGGTGGTTCGTCCGTTCTTAGCCAACATGACTCGCTCTGAACTGTTCGCTGTAATGGTTGGTGGTATGGCGTCTGTGGCAGGTTCCGTACTAGGCGGATACGCAGCACTGGGTATTGAACTGAAATACCTTATCGCGGCGAGCTTTATGGCGGCTCCGGGTGGCTTGTTGATGGCGAAGATCTTAGTGCCAGAACGTGAAGTATCGGCACATCAAGGCGCAATTCAGCTAGAGAAAAGCGAAGATTCCAACATCGTTGATGCCTTAGCATCTGGTGCGATGAACGGCGTGAAAGTGGCAGTTGCAGTAGGTACCATGCTGATTGCTTTTGTCAGCGTCATCGCGATGGTCAACGCAGGTTTTGAAACCGTGGGCAACTGGTTTGGTTACGAAGACGTTACGCTGCAATTGATCTTTGGCTACCTGTTCGCTCCACTGGCGTTTTTTGCTGGTATCCCGATGAATGAAATCCTAACCGCTGGCTCACTGATCGGTCAGAAAACGATTCTGAATGAGTTCGTGGCCTTCCTTGATTTCGTCAACGTGAAAGAAACCCTTTCAGCACATAGCCAAATCATCATCACTTTCGCACTGTGTGGTTTTGCTAACATCGGCTCTATCGCGATTCAGCTGGGTTCAATTAACGCGATGGCACCAGAGCGACGCCAAGAAGTGGCAAAACTTGGCTTCCGTGCCGTGATTGCTGCGACCCTTGCCAACATGATGAGTGCAGCGCTGGCAGGCTTGTTTATCGCCCTGTAATCCCCCTCTCATTCCAATTGAAGCCCACCATCGCGTGGGCTAATTATATGGTCCGCCTCACTCTCAAGCCCTACGCTTAGAGTAGGCTCTCAGAACGAGGTGAAACATATGTCTACCATTCACATCTTAGGTATCGATTTAGGCAAGCACTGCTTTCATGCGGTTGGCAACAATCACACTGGCAAAGACGTTATTCGCCGTAAGTTTAGTCGAAGCCAACTACTCCGTTTCTTATCTGTACTTGAACCTACCATCATCGCTTTTGAAGCCTGTGGTGGTGCTCACTGGCTTGCGAGAAAGTGTGAAGCCTATGGGCATCGAGTTCGACTTATCCCGCCTCAATATGTAAAACCTTACGTCAAAGGTAATAAGAACGACTTTATTGATGCGGCTGCGATAGCAGAAGCAGCGAGTCGACCAAGCATGAGATTTGTCTCTGCCAAGTCAGAGGAAGCTCAGGTAATCGCAGCTATCCATCGAGTGAGGGATGGTTATATCAAAGAACGAACGGCTTGTATGAGCCGAATTGGAGCAATACTACTTGAGTTTGGGCTGAGTTTTCCTAAAGGCCATGCCAAGATGAAAGCGCTATTTCAGTGGTTGGCCGAGCAAGATATAAAGTTACCACCGAGTCTGGTCGCTGAGTTGCTCTCGATTCATGAGCACTATAAATACCTAAATGAGCAAGTATCTACTCAAGATAGAAAACTGAAAGCGATTACTGAAAATAATGAAAATGCCGAACTTTTGAAGAGTATTCCTGGTATTGGTGATTTAACAGCAACGTTGTGTGTGGCCAATATCAGTTCTCCTTCAAACTTTGGTGGAGGTCGCGAGATGGCAGCATGGCTAGGGCTCGTTCCAAGGCAGTATTCAACGGGTGGCAAATCAAAGTTATTAGGCATGAGTAAACGAGGGAACAAACACCTTCGCGCTCTATTTATACATGGAGCGAGGTCCGTGCTATCTAGGATAGAAACAACAGGAAAAGTGTTTGGAGATTGGTTAGTCAATTTACGAGCAACAAAGCCGTTTAATGTAGTGGTAGTCGCACTTGCCAATAAGCTAGCAAGAATAGCTTGGGCGGTGTTGTACCACCGCCAAGCTTTTAAGGCTGTATAGCCATAACCAAGTTTGCAACGCCAATGAACGTGATGACAAAAACGGTCTATCGGCCAGATTAGTAACCTGATACAAAAAATAGCACCTAGTTGCTTTGGGGCTTTTAAGGATAATCTGGCGCGGATATCATCGTGGAGCTGGGAAGCTAGTGCTCCCAACAAGGACTCCGAATACATTAGCGCAAACCAACTCCGTTATTACTAAATTGTAGTTGCAATAACGGGGCGGACCATACATTTTTTGTATGACTCACCGAATACAGAACTTAAAATTCCGGGTTTATCCCATTATTCCTGAGCGTATTTTTGCTAGCCTGTTGGTGAGTGCAATTGGGATAAGGGGATGTGATGAACAAGGTCGTATTGGTATTTGGTGGATTGGGGAACGCTAAATCGTCTGTGGTTGGTTTATATGAGAACCTTCTGCACACCTTAAGCTCTCGCTTTGATGTCGTCGCCATTGACCCTGCAGTTCAACATCCCAATTCCTGTGCATCGCAGTTCCAATTCCCTTACTCCGCTCGCTACGCCGATCTTGATGCGTTTTTACATGCTCACTCACACACTGATGTTGCTGCGACCTTCATCCTAACACCAGTTGGCACACACCTCTCCATCATTGAACAAGTGAGTAGTGCACTCGACATTCAAAACCTGTTGTTTGTGGTTGAGAAACCGTCTTTTTCCTTGGCTGAAATCGACAGAGGATTTAACCAAATCATCCCAGAGCTTAAACGTCGCGGAGCGCAATTTTACTTTATTGATACTGCTTTGGTTTCTCCTTCGTTGGAAGCGCTCTTTGCTGATTCATCTGTCGCACTACCTGACTCAGCCCCGCGCAAGATCATCGCGATTGCGGGCGACAACCCTATCGACAGTCATGAAGCTATCCAAGACTTCCGTTTTGAAAACCGAATTGCGTTACTCAACGCGAGAAAGCTACTTAACTTAGCCACCAGCGGCGGCGGAGGTTATGGCTTTGATATGGGCATCCACGCGATTGCTGGGCTAGTTCGCTACCTGCATAAATTCGGCATAGAAGACTCACAGATTGAACTTAAACAAGTCCGTGCCGAACGTATTGACGAATCGCAATTGGAGTACACACAAGGCGCTGAAACTCATCTCTATGTCGAAGGCGAACTCACATCGACCGAGGGCAATATTGAAGTAGTGATTGAGGCAGGAAAAGCCTGTGATACCTGGGACAGAAGGTTGGAGCTGCACTATCCAGAGCGCGTCATTGCAATTGGTTTTGGTACACTCAAGCATCCGCCGTATCTGTGGGAGAGAAGCCCAAATGGCATCAAAAGCACCACATTTGATGTCTCTGGCTCAGGTTATGCGATGCACTTTAACGACATTCTCTACGCGCTTGGTTTTGACGCGGAGCCTTTACTCTCACAACAAGAAAGCGAAGCCTTGATGTCGCACTCCATGAACTTGCTGCGCAGCGTATTTGACACCATCGGCGATACCCATCAAGTTCGCGAACAAAACATTGCCGAGGTTGATGCACACACACCCAAATACCTATCAGAAGCAGAGCTAGAGATTCGGGCAGAGCTTAGCCAATACCTCAACAGTTTGATTGTTTAAGTGGGCAACGAGTCAGTATTTCTGGCTCAATTCAGTTAAGTGATATAGTTTCTATTCATACCCTTCAATTTGTAAGTTGAATGATAGGAATATCATGATAAATCTATCCCACTTAATCAAAAATGATATGAACCTGCTTATTTGTCTGTACGTCTTACTGCAAGAACGCAGCGTGAGCAGAACCGCAGAGAAACTATTCTTATCTCAATCGGCCGTCAGTAAACAGCTTACTAAATTGCGCCAAGAGTTTGATGACCCTTTATTCGAGCGAGAATCCAAAGGTTTATTGCCGACCCCAAAAGCGCTGGCATTAGAAAGCAAGCTGCAACAAATCCTGATGCAAATTGATCAGCTTCGTGAACCAGAAGAGTTTGACCCAGAACGCTCGACTCGCGTTTTCAGTATCGACCTTATCGAAACCGCCTACTCCACGATTTACCCGCGTTTTCTGCCTCAAGCGTTGTCTAGTGCGCCAAAGATAACCATCAAAAGTGCAGATTGGAGTAACAGCAGCATTACTCGATTACAGAGAAGAGAGATCGATTTTGGTGTCGGTATCTTTGAGTTTGATGATCGTTCGAAAACCCATGTCGATACCATCCCTGACACTCTAAATTACGCAGAACTGATGCGTGACACCTCGGCGTGCATCTTGCGAAAAGGACACCCAGCATTAGAGGAAGAATGGAATCTCGACGCATTCTTGAAGTACCGCCATATCCAAGTCATCACTGGCGGTGTGTCTAGCTGGCTATTACATGAGGTGCTCGACATACAACGCCTGCGCATCGACAACGCCGTCAACATGTCTGATATTTCCAGCGCGGTGAAACTGTGTGAGAAGAGCGACTTGATACTGACTTATCCTTACAAAAGCATCCGCGAGTTCGAAGGTAAATCAGACATTGTGATCAAACCGCTCCCAATAAAAATGGAACCTGGCGGGTTCTTTCTACTTTGGAACAAGCAACTCGACAATGACCCAAGCCACAAATGGCTAAGAGAGCTCATCGTCAGTCAGTCTTATGCCTAACTGAAAATAAAACGAGTGATGCCTAAGAAATAATGATAATAAAAAATTATTATCTTCAAAATTATTGATAATTTCATATAATCAGAATTTCTCCATATACTCACCTCCATCGAAACGAAACACGAATTAAACATCACAGTTTTTTGGAGCAGAATTATGAAAATGAATCACGTAGGCATCATGGTTGGCGATATGGACAAAGCAGTAGAGTTCTACACTAAGGCGCTTGGTCTTCGCATCGTAATGAACAACACAAAAGTTATCGAAGAGCGCGAATCAGCAATCGGTCGTATGTGTATCGCTGTATTCGGTGAGGGCTTCAAAGGCTTCAACATCGCTCACCTAGTGACATCTGACGGCATCGGTGTTGAGCTGTTCGAAATGGTTGACCGTGAAGAGCGTCATAACGTTGACTTTTCTCGTCTAGGTATCTTCCATTTCTGTCTACAACTACCAAAAGAGCAGTTTGCTTCAGCAATCGAGCGTGTAGAAGAATTCGGCGGTAAAGTACGTATGGATATCATGCGCTACCACCCAGAAGACGAGCTAAAGCAAGCACAAATGGTTTACCTAGAAGACCCGTTTGGCAACCTATTTGAGTTCTACTCACACTCTTACGAAGACACTTACGCGTCTGATTACGAATAATTGAATGCTTAAGAACCAGAAAGGGTTGGCCTAGTGCCAACCCTTTTTTGTTTATTAAACTCATTTCTTATGATCTTAATCGACATACAGAACGGCAGCCCGTTATATTATTATTGTTTTTTAGCTATTAAATATAAACAGAGGCTTAATCGTGGAATTCTTATACTTGCCACATTTCTTAATTGGCTCAATTGCAGCTCTATTCATTGTAATACTCCTTTTGATAAAGAGAGGCAGCAACGCCAAAAATCAACTTAGACTGACTCAATCTGAGCTTTCTCAAGCTAACTCTATAATTGATAACTATCGCCAAACGACTTCCGAACAAAAGAAAACCATTGAAAACAACACAATCCAGATCACCGAGGCAACCGAACGTCTTGATGAGTACAAGATAAGATTCTCGAAAATTTTTGATACTGAGGCTGAATGTCACAATATAAAAAATGCTCTGGAAATTGCTAAAGAGGAAATCGAAGCTCGAGCGAGAAAGACTCTTGAAAACTTAGAGTCTAAAAAGAATCAAACCGTTGAGGAGCAGCGATTAACTGAATTAAAAATAAATGAGTTACGTACTGACTACAAAAGCAAAAAGCTAACCTATGATGCTTTGAGCAGGCAGATTGCTATTTTTAGAGACGATATTGAACTAATAGAACTTGGCTTCTATGAACCAAAATTTGACTTCGATGCCTCAGAGAAATTCAAAGAAGAAATCAAAAAGTGCAAAGACCGACAAAAAGCTTTGATGAGAGAAAAATCATCTAGCGGTGCTATTTTTTGCTATAGAGAATGGACCGTCGACGGTTCACGTTCTGAAGGCAAGAAGATGACGGATAAGAGCATTCGACTTAGTGCTAGAGCCTTTAACAACGAATGTGAAGCAGCAATTGCTAACTGTACATGGAAGAACGTCGTCAAAATGCAAGAGCGTATTAGAAAGGCTTTTACTGCAATCAACCAGCTTAACGAGCCGAATGCCATTTCCATCACAGACAAGTACTTAAAAGAAAAGCTCAAAGAACTTCAACTGACCTATGAATATCGCGAGAAAAAACAACAAGAGAAAGTTGAACAAGCAGAGATAAAGGCACAAATGCGAGAAGAGGCTAAGGTTGAAGCCGAAATTAAAAAAGCTGAAGCAGAAGCCATAAAGGAAGAAAAACGCTTCCAAAAAGCTCTCGACACCGCGAGAAAAGAACTAGAGCAAGCCAGTGACGAACTAAAGCTAGAGCTTGAACAACAGATAGCAGAACTACAAGCCAACCTGAAGGAAGCAGAGCTCAAGCACCAACGTGCTCAATCAATGGCAGAGCAGACAAAACAAGGGCATGTTTACGTTATTTCAAATATCGGCTCTTTTGGCGAAGATATATATAAAATCGGTATGACACGTCGACTTGAACCAATGGATCGCGTCAAAGAACTCGGGGATGCTTCTGTACCATTCACGTTTGATGTACACGCAATGATTCATACTGATGATGCTCCGACATTAGAGAGGAAGCTACATGAAGTCTTCGATTCTCGCCGATTAAACATGATTAACAGACGAAAAGAGTTCTTCAATGCCACACTAAACGAAATACAGGAAGCTGCGCAATCCTTCTCAAACCATGAGATAGAGTTCGTGAAGACTGCCGTTGCTCAAGAGTATTATGAAACTCAAGCAATGAAGAAGCAGGAACAAGTGAAGGAGCACGGTGCTTCAGAAGAAGCAGAACGCGCAAACAACTTACCAAGTTTCGCCGATGCTATTTAAGTAAGCACTCTATAACATCAACCCCATCTAACCTTTCCTTGGTCTCAGCTTCGGCGATCAAAATACATCGAGAGCAAAGGGGAGGAACTGTCGGAGCGTGTTAAAACGAGATTCTTGATGTAGCCTAGGCTCGTCGAAATGACACCAAAGGACAGCCCTCCCCCTTGGACAAGAAATGCAAATGCTGAGCAAACCATGTCAATACAAGGGGGAGTTGGAGGGGGTTGCTAGTGAGAAACACATAACCCCAAGAGACTACATCAGAAAAATCCCAAGATAAGTGATAGCAACAACGCCAAGTAAAAACTCAGAAAATGGCTCTCTAACGATTGGCAATTGAATGAAACGGCTCAATCGATTCGATATTGCGAATTCACTTCCTCCCCAATCTAAACTCTTTAAGTTGAAACACAGGCTGAGGAAAAGAAGGTGACTGGCTGTCGCGATGCGGGCGTGGAAGAAATCCTCAGCACCAATTGCAATAACAAAAGACGCAATGTGGCAGATAGCCAACGTCAGTTTTGGCAACACAGAACGATATTCGACAAGCAGTAATTGCGTCAGCCACAAACCGTAAATCACTTTTAATTGCCAAGGAACAGGCTCTCCAAATAAAACGATCCTCCCCTCTCCTTGCAGTGTGGTTTGTATCCCTGAATGTACCCAGTAGGCGATCGCTGCAGCCAGTACCATCGATATAAACATCGACAAATAAGCCCGCTTTTTAAACTGCACCAATAAAAACCCCGCGGACTGGAGAACGAAAAATACGACCAAACCCTTATCAACATGTTCGATGCTGACCCATTTACTCGCCGCTAAAAAACACAACACGTTAAAACCAGTTTCTAAACAGAGGATTCGCTTTATTTCTCCTGAATTTTCGACCGGTTGCGTTAACGGCCAGAACACCACAGGTAACAGCACTGTCAATGCTAACGCGAGCCAAATCGAACTTTGCACTAGTAGATAAAAACCACTGCTGTACACCAAACACAGCAACAGAAAGAGCCCCGATGACAAGGGTGAATAAATTCGGGACTTCATTGGCACATCTCATGTTCAGAGTCTGCATACTCGGCTAAATCCGCCGAGCATAAATTAGCGGTTTCTATACATCGCTCCAACGTAACCGGTACTCGCCAAGTTTGGCGGGGATCAGATAAATACTCACCGCTTAAAAAGACGTTAGAAAAGTTTTTCACTGTTGTTGTGAGCGTATTCTGAGTGGTAGGTTGAGTGAGGGCGTGTTGCAAAACCCACTGTCGAGGCTGCCCACGCTCATTGATAAAAACATCACCATGAAAGTACTCTGAGTACAAAGTGTCTAGCTCTTGAGGTGTGACTATTTTTGCCCCAAGGCCAACTCTAAATCCTTTGTAAGCCGAATGTTCGAGTAGATCCAGTTGCCCAAAAAGCTGAAACAATAATTCATCTTTTACTTGCTCTTCAGTACAAGACAGCATTGGCTTTTGATACAAAAGCCCAAGTGCATCATCAAGCTTAGTCGCGGTTACCGATAAGCACGTCACCTCACCTCGAGATGTGTTTCTGGTGGTGACGTGATAGCTCAATCCCCAGGGAGAATCGAGGACTAAGCCAACCGTTCTATTTTTGAGTTCAGCAGGGATACGAGAAAAATAAAACTGAAAACCGTGGCTCAAGACGTAATCATAACTTAATGCTGAACTGGTTTCTGAAAGTAAAGAGTGAGTAACATGGGCCGGAAGCGCAAAGACATAATAATCGGCGAGAACGGTACAGTCATTGTGTAGTCGCACACCATCCACTCGGGTCCGTGCTTTGTTGGGATAGATGGCCTTCGCTTTGTAGCCTAAGTGAAACTGAACACCCTGCTTTTGGAGATGGTGAGTCAACGGGTTAATAAGCGCGTCACTAATGGGTTTGCGCATTCCCAAGCTGTAGGCGTCTGGTGCCAAAGTATGCAACTCGCCTTCTTTATTGTTGAGTAAATCCAAAATCGCCAATGCTGGCGTATCATCAGTCGCTCCAATCCAACCTAGCAAGACTGAACGAAGGAAAGCGGCAAGGTGTGGCCTTGAGTCGTAGCAGAAGAAATCTCTAACGGAAACACCGAGTAATTCCTCTGTAGAATACGTTTGCTGCAATCGTTGCTTAAACCAAAACGTATCCGTTAGAGGAACTTGAGCATAATGCATTGAATAGGCGGACTTTGCGTCATCCCACAGTTTTTCTAAACGCGTAAAATAACCACGCTGAAACTGTATGGTTTTGCTACTTTGTGCCCAAGAAAATTGCACGATATTCTGAGGGTAAAGCGAGTCTAAACAAGAGCCAGCCCCTGAAGGAATTTCTTTAAGAAAATTAATGAGGTTGTGGTTTTTTGCGAAGAACTGCCGATGAGTAAGTTCATGAACCCTCCCCCCTTCATCTACCGTTCCGATACACTTTCCTCCGGTGTATAGCTCCTTGTCGTAAACAGAAACCTCAAAACCTCGTTTTATGCAGTTATGAGCCACAGTTAAGCCAGAAATTCCAGCACCGAAAATCGCCACTTTGGGACGCGAAAAGCCCGTGCAAGCACAGGCCTTCTCCCCCCTTTTATTCGAAGAGTAAAAAGTCATGTTCTCTCCTCGAACTATCGATGAAAGTTGACATGATTCGCGATCTCTAATCGATATAGATCGTGGTTCGGAAGTTGATTCAACACCGTACTGATGTCGAGCTCAAATGGACTATTCGCCAGTGAACGACACATAATCAGATCGTCGCCCACAATCATCACTTTAGGTGTCGCACCTTCCCACACAAGCTGGGCTGAGAGGTTTAAGTCACTGATATTAATCCCACAGTCGTAAGTGCGAGAACGCAAAACACCATTTTCTACTTCGTACCCACCAACCAACACAATGGGATTCTGCACAGTAGGAAAGACAATCGCGTCATTTCCTCCAGCAGCTTGCTCGGTTGGGAAAGTAATCGCGTCTTCAGCGTGAACAAAAGAAGCAGCAAGAAGGGTCACGAAGCCAAGAACGTTTTTCATTATAATTTCTCCATTTTTATATTTATAGCGGGAATGTTCCCAAACGAGAATGTATATCAACTCCGCACTTACGACCATTGGCTTAAGGATTTTAATTTTGTAAGAAATACGCCATAGTCCAAAAATGCTAAATAAAAGATAAACTTAATAATTATCAGCACCTTGAATAAACAAAATTAATACTAAACAGAGAATTTTAGAAGCTAAGACAACAAATATAGAAAGCCAGATATTGGAAAGGTTTTCGAAGGTTGGACAAAAATAAAAATAAACCTGATTAATTACATAACCTTTAAATGATAAATGACACAAATAGTTGTTCAATGAGTTTACTTAGTAACACATTGAATATTAAAACTTTATAAAATAAGACAATCTCTCACCTAAACTTACGATAAGGTAACTTGACCTAAACTTTCGAAGTAGTTTTTACGAAGAAGAAAAGAGGGTGCTAGAGGCGGATTTGTTCGATGTGGATTGACCCAGAAAGGGAAGCTGCAACCGTATTGCCACAGAAAACATATGACCACCATACAAAGCGTGAAAAAAAAGGCTTGGTATCAACCAAGCCTTTTGAATTTAACGATTACTTCGTCACGCGACATGCACTTTGGGATATCTCGTTGACGATCAAAATCGCTTCGTCACCTTTGGTGTGCAGAACTAACATTTGGTCATCAGACATATATTTTGCGCCAGAGGCAGAGCGAACTTGTTTGAGTTCAATCTCTCTCCCGTCATCAACAGTGATCAGCGCTTTTTCCTGATCAAAGCTAGCAGCGAACTGATGGCCATCATCACACTGGTATCGATACTCTGGCGCGGTAGAGGCACAGCCACCAAGCGCAAGCAAACCAACTAATGTCAGTGCGATTTTTGCCTGCTTAGCAATCATTCTTCAGGTGCCCAAACGCGAATGTTCACGTCCAAATCCGCTGGCGCGTAAACCACAACAGGTAGCTTGCTGTTGTAACGGTAAAGGTCGCGTGTTGGCATTTGAACGAAAGTCTCTACCTTCTCCATGTCTTCAGGACAAGCCATTAGTGTAGAGATGCCACCTGCTGGAGAAGCGTCAACTTGGTAGTAAGTGTAACCCCAACCTTCTAGCGAGTGCGCGCTCACACTGCCGCCCAGAGAAACGCGGTTACAGTCTGTTTCCATCATTTTGCCTACCACAAGCTCAACGCGCTTATCTGCTTCGTTGCTTGCTGGGTCTACATAGAAAACGTGCTTCGTCATGTTCTCCATCTCTGGGAACATCTCTGCCGATGGGCGAGATGCATCATTTGCTGAGTTCATTGTCGAACATCCGCTCAGTGCCAATGCACCTGCGGCCAACCAAACTGCTTTCATCGTTTTTTCCTTTTTCATATGGATGGGCATATTGTAATGGGGAACGCCAGCTTATTGTGAAAGTGCGGTTTAAATTGAGGTCTACTCTCACAATTACGACGTCAATATCTTATTAGGTCATTCTAGCAAGGCTTCTCCGCAACCCTTGCAGACTATTTTCAACAAAGTTATGGTTTGAAGCCTTATTTGGTCGATGTTCAAGGAAGAGAGAATGACCACCTACCTTGCTGGCTTTACGCTTGGCATATCACTGATTCTTGCTATCGGAGCGCAAAACGCCTTTGTGCTGAAACAAGGCATCAAACAGCATCATGTCTTTCTGGTGTGCTTTATTTGTGCACTGTCAGATGCGATCTTGATTTCCCTTGGTGTGGCGGGTTTTGGCTACTTAGTGAAGCAGTTTCCGTTGATTGAAACCATCGCACGATATGCTGGTGCTGCCTTCCTAACTTGGTATGGTCTCAGCAGTTTACGCTCGGCATTGACGCAAAAACACGTGATGAATCCTGAAGGTGATGCCTCCAAAAGTGCATGGCAAACGGCTCTGATCTGCTTGGCATTCACCTGGTTAAATCCGCATGTTTACCTTGATACCGTTGTGCTTTTAGGATCAATTTCTACTCAATATGAACCGCACAAATGGCAATTTGCCGTGGGTGCGGTATCAGCTTCCTTCGTGTTCTTTTTCAGCCTAGGCTATGGCGCTAAGTTATTGATCCCCATCTTTAAGCATGCTCGCTCTTGGCAGGTTCTTGAGTTCATTATTGGCTTTGTCATGCTGGCTCTGGCGATCAGCTTGCTGGTTTAGTGCGTATACTTTTCTCAATGCTCGAAAAAGGAACACGTCATGGCAAACCAGCGCAATCCCATTGAAATCAAAGCCCTCGACCATGTGGTGTTAAGAACGGATAATCTCGATGCGATGCTCCGTTTCTATCGAGATCTATTGGGGTGTCCTATCGAGCGGGAGTTGCCCGACTTAGGGCTGACGCAGTTACGTGCAGGCACAGCCATCATTGATTTGGTGACGGTTGAAAGTAAACTCGGCAAGTTAGGCGGCAAATCGCCAAGCCAAGATGGCCGCAACCTTGACCATTTCTGCCTGCAAATTGCGCCTTTTGAAGAGTCTGAGTTGCTTGAATATCTTCATCAACATAATGTCCACGTCGAAGAGTTTGCCGAACGATATGGTGCTCAGGGCTTCGGTCGCTCCGTGTATTTAGAAGATCCAGAAGGCAATGTGGTCGAGCTTAAACCACAGAAATAACTCGTTGCTATTCCAAACTTTATTTCCTTGCCTTATCGGCTAAAAACGACTTCCAATTAAACCGTTCCGCCGTAGATTACGTATGTGTGTTCCTAAGCTTAAATAGGCATCCCTAATTAGGAACACACCATGACACTCAGCGACGACGCACTATCCAGAATCATAGAAATGGCATGGGAAGACCGAACCCCGTTTGAAGCCATTGAGCATCAATTCGGCCTGAACGAAAATGGCATTATCAGCCTGATGCGTCGCCACCTCAAACCCCGCAGTTTCAAGCTTTGGCGACAACGCGTCTCTGGGCGCAACACCAAGCACTTAAAACTACGCTCACCGGACGTCAACAGAGGCTATTGCCCAACGCAGTACAAACAACGTTGAGCCCCTCATAGAGCCTTCAATTTCAAACGCTATGTGCTTAAACCATAAAGTAAGGCGCACTGTCTCGCATAAATTCCGTCATGGAGGCAAGGTAATCCCACGTTTCTCGGTAGGTGTGGTTCATGCATTGCGTGAAGGCTTGGCACAGTGATGGATCTTCTTCCAACCACTGGCTGACGTGTTGCGCCGTGTAGGAAACTTGCCTCACCTCATCATCTAAAATCTGCTGAATGGTCGGTCGCATCTCTTTCAGATACGGGATATCCGATTGGTCGATAAAACTCAGTTGAGAAACCAATAAACACCAAGAACGAAGTTCGACGGAGTGAGCTCGGAAAAGGTGGATTTTAATGTCGTCGTAAAAGTGGCTCACATTGCTGAAATCACTCGACTTTTCTTCTTGATATACCTCAGTTTGGTAACCCGTTAATGGTATCAAACTGGCGTACATGGCTGAGTGATTTCTGTCGTTTTGGCAGTGATGCATGATTTGCTGCTTCATTTCCCCTTGCGCATAACGATTGGCGATCATTTTGAGTCGCTCTGCGCCTTCTTCTTCGTTGATGGCATTGTGCAGCAAGTAATACGCCATGGTTTGTTTGCTCTGGAATATTTCTCCGGTGAGCTTACCCATCGCTTGAGGTGTAAGTGAGGAATCGGAATGTAGGTAGCTTGCAATCGAGGCTTTGTACTCTTTAGAGGGTACAAAGTTATTGTCTTCTAGCAAGTTATAAAGGCTGGTCTGTAAACAGTTCATGTCACCTTCCTTGATGGTGCTGCATCGCAACACGTCATGCTGACTACTAAGAAAGTGAGGTATTTATCAATACGCTCCTTGGAATGAGGTGGCTTCAAGCGGAAGAGTAGAGTTTGGGAATGATTTCGGCTCGGAGCGGCTGGCCAGCGGCGAGGTTAGGACAACTCTTAATGCTTTCGTATGAATATTTAACGACCTCATTGATTTATGAAGCATATATTTTGTTACAAAACAGTTAAATGATCATTTTATAAATGTTATGTATTGAAAATAGACAGAACGAAATGCGGTGTTATTAATGATTGTTTTATAAGGAAAATCAGCGTTGTCGCGCATTTTTCCCTGCATACAAATTTTAGGAAATTACAGAAAAGTAGTGTGATAACTCTATAAAAACCGGACAGTTTTCACTACCCGGCTTGATATTATTGAGCCTAATTTGAAGAAGATTAAGCGATTGCAGATGCTAGGGGGGTCATCTGCAACGCTTAATATTTGACCGTGTTAGTGACTCACCAACAGGTGTTACTTGCCCACAAAGCCGTTGTACAGCATGTAAAGGTGCGCAGCACTCCAAGAGAAGTTGTTTGCGCCCTGCACTGCACCCGTTTCAGGATTGTAGTTTTCCTGAATTGGCGTCGTTTCCGTTAGACCTTGTGCATTTTGGAACAGCTTATCAACCATTTGACGCGCTTCTACACCGTAACCGTAGTTGTCCATGCCACGAACGCCGAAGTAGAACTGATCCAGCCATACACGGCCACGCCAGTAAATGTCTGGTCCGTAAGCAGGGTTGTCCATCGACGCCGTGCCAAGTGGGATCTTCGGTGAGTTAAACTTGCTGGTATCAAGCATGTTTTTCACCACTTTATCTGCGTGTTCTTGCGTTGCTGCGTTGTTAAATAGTGGAGACCAACCTTCCGGACCCATACCGCGCTTCACCAACATTGGACCTGCACACTGATTGCTAAGGCCATTTGGTACCACTTCAATATCGTAATAGAAGCCAGTTGTGTCGTCGTACATACAACGGTTGATGTACTCTTTGGTATCAGCGGCTTTCGCTGCGAACTCTGCCGCTTTGTCAGCTTTACCCAATACATCGGCAATTTGCGATAGGTACAGGTTGTCTGAATACCAGTACGACGCTTGGTCTACCGACTCTTGCATGAGTGAGTAACCAGACAAGTTGTTTGAGTCGTCGGTGTTCTCGTTGAACTTCACTTCCCAGTCTTTCTTCGCTTGAGCCAGTTTGTCCATGTTCTCAACCGAATCATTACGGTAAGTCACGACAGAACCGTCTTCACCCATCATCATGTCGTAGGTGTTGTCGAAGCCGTTGGTGTTATGAGCGTATCGCCCCATTTGGTCAATCACTTCCGCTTCTTCTTGCGTTGGTTGCTCAGCCATACCTTGTAGATTGTCAATCGTATCAATGAAGCCAAACACGCCTGCGTTGTCACGACCTGACTCCCAACCCGCTGCGACTTTTGCAGGGATGCTCATTGCCGTGTAGTCACCAGAAGTCAACAATTCGTTGTATTTCTCGATGCCCGTTTCTTTGATCCACTTGTCGCCATTCGCTTCGTCTTTGTATTGGAACTTCATGTCATCGACAGACGCATCTGGTCCCCAAGAACCGTCATTCACGTCACCTTCGAAAACCGTGTGGATTGGATCTTTCGCTGCACCGTATTCTGGGATACCGTTCTTATTCGTATCACGAGCACGTAACCACCAGTCGTGGAACGCAACCAGCTTCGGATACATTTCTTCTAACCATTTTTGCGCTTCTTCTGGACGGTTATGCTCATCTTTCAGTGCGGTATACACTTCCCATACCGCCCAAGCAGCAAGTGATGGCTTAGTATTACGCTCATTCCAGTTCAGACCATCCGTCGCTTGAGGGAACACTTTTTTGTATTCCGCAGACATGCCTTCCCAACGTTCTGCCGGCAAGTTGTAGGTAACTACATCAAGCAAGTAACCTTCGTCCCAAGGGCGAACAGGATCGTCAGACTGCACTTGGTATTGGAATACAGTACGAATGTTTTCCATCGCCACATCTGGGTTGAAGTGAGACATCGCATAAGCTTGTTTCCACGTATCCCACGGCCATGTCATGTTGCCCGAGAAGTAAGGCGCCGTAACCGAAGGCGTAACAGTATCATGATCAATCGCACCCGCTGCACCACGCCAGTTTGCGTTTAGTGTTTCCATCGCTTTTACTGCAACGAATTCATGCTCTTTTGAAGCAGCATCGTTCGTAAGGCCGTTTGCTAGATACTCTTCCCAACGCATTGCTGAATCGTGCATGTAGCCTTTTGGATCGGCCATTACGTCATCCAATTTTGCAAATTCAGACGTTTGTTCTTCAGTGTTTTGAACGTGCGTGTACGCCGTGTAGAGCGTGATTTCTTCGCCATCACCTAGCTCTGCCGTTTGGACGAAGCCTTTCTTGTCATCATCGATGGTAGACGTTTCTGGTTTGATAGAACGCGTCACTTCAAACTTAGAATCGCCCGAAGTTAATAACGACCAAGAGTCACGAACCGCACCAAAAGACACTTCTACGCCGTTTTCTGTCGCGGCGATTTCACGTGAGTAAGTAGGGTATGCATCTTCAACACTGCGAACAGTGCTGTCGTTGTTCTTGTAAAGTTGACCATCGTCAGCGCGGTAATCTTGCATCAACTCGCCGTCCCATTCGCCTTGAATAGCCAGCTTGTTCGGGTTCTTGATGGTGGTTTTAACAAGAGAAGTACGGTCTGTCACAAAGCGCATTTCGAGCTCCGCTTCGATGCCGTTATCGCCCGTGTATTTTTGAATCAATGCGCCGGGTTGTGAGTAAGCTTCTGTCAATTTGAGTGGCATAGGTTGGCCATCAACCGTTAGTGCCAAACGGTCAAAACGTGCAGCCATGAATGACACGTATTCTTCCGTTAGTAACGCTGTACCACCTAAAGTGATTTCACCACCTTTAGTGTCTAGTGTGTGACCATGCCACGAGCCGTTATCGAACATAGGAATGTAGCGAAGGTGACCACCATGAAGATCACGCAGTGCCACTGGCACACCCGCACGATCGATCGTGTTATGGAATTCAGCCGCTTTCAGTGGCGCATCCACATTCGAGTCATTATCACTACTGTTGCATCCACTAAGTGTTAGAGCAACCCCGACAGCAATCGCACATAAAGAAGTCTTAAAGTGCATGTTATATCCCTCATTTATTGGCTTTTGGTCCTGATCAGGAGAAAAAAGGTCGAGACGTGCCCTGCCGATTTTCGATGATGAAGACTCAGCCTTATTTATTTCACTTTTGGATGTGAGAAGAGATCGGTTAATTTGTCTCTTCTTCGTTTGACCTATTTAAATAACAGGTCATTAATTTTGGATAATAGTGGGGCTTTGATGTATTCATTATCAAACACACCCACTTAATATAAATTCTTTATTTTGTGATTAAATAATCACTATTTTTCATTCGCCATCGAGATGGCTTTTAATAATTCACCGTCAATATTCGGTATCGTATCCGAAAGGAATATCTGGTTGCCAGGCGTGTAAGTCATTAAGACGTTTCTCAGTCGCTTACTGCCTTCTCCGCTCTTGTTTTGAACATCAAACTCTATCAGTTTGTTGTAAACCTCATTCGCCAGTTTCTCTTCCTGCTCTTCAGTGATAGCAATGCGTCCCATGCAAATCGGTGGTCGCACATCATGGCTAAACACTTCATCTCGAAAGCGCTTAGCAAACAAAGTATCGAGCTTGGAGCCTTCTTCGAAAATAAAGCGACCTTGGTCTTTAAAGCGGTATTGGTCATCACCTTTTAGCTCGATGTAATCCATCATTTCCAATGCCCGGAAATAAAGGGTGATCGAGGTATGGGTCAATTGGTATTTGCTCGCAATATCTTGCGGAGACCATTCCTTCCGACGTAATAAATACAAGAAATCAAACAGGTACGGATACTGGTGAAATATTTCACTGTTAATGTCGGTGATAAATTGCTCGTTTTCTTGTTGCAGCTGTTTACCACGCATGGACAATTCGACTAAGTCAGTATCTAAATGAGTGGCATACGAGAGTATTTTGTCCAACCCTAAAGACGTATTGTGCAACTGTCTCTTAATGGTTGATAGAGGAATCCCCATTCCGACAGAGAGATCGGAATAACAAATCCCTTTCTCTTTAATTTTTTCTCGTAAAGCAGCAAGTAAATACGTTGCAGAATTATTCATCTAACAATGCCTGTTTTAATTTCTTCAGCATCCCTGATGATATATTCAAGAGAATCCTACTCTTGTGATGCTGGTTCCAATTATCACCAGCATTCTTTATCAATTAAATCGATTTCAATGATGAGACTTTTACTTATTGTCAACTGATCAAGTTTTACTCATTAAGTTCACACTTTGACCAGTTATTTTAAGCCTTATCAGTATGGCGACGAGTATAATTGTTTTGATGCGTAAAATTAAGTTCACTTAGATTTTTAGTAAAAGTTTTCTACCGAGAGATTAATTTCTTAGGTGGGAAGTATCAAAAAACTGTACTTAAAAATTTAGTCTCGCTTGAGATCACAGAATATTCGCGAGTGACTGGTATTTCATCGAGTTAGTGACCAGTAAAAAGCTTGTTATAAGGAGCAAGAAAGTTGGTTAAATTAACCGAGGTATTATTGAAGCGCCGTCATATTATACCCGTATTTTTCTAGCTTGCTCACATAATTTATTGGCCTGCCACCAACATTTATTTTTATATTCTTTTGCCACATAAAAACTCTCTCCCGCCATCGGAGTAATAAGTTCAATGTGATCGGCTTGGCAATGTTCAATCAAGTCCTCAATGGGTTCATCCCATTTGTGCGTAAACAACTCATACGTTGCCCAGTGTACAGGTAGCAACTTCTTCGCTTGCAGATCTTTGAATGCGCGTACGGTGTGATGCGCTTGCATGTGTCCCCAATTCTCAACCGGATAACCTTGGTTGCCTTTCACATCTGCCGCGACTTCCAAACAGGCGATATCAACCGGACCGCAACGCTGGGCGATTTGTGCAAAGTGACTATCGTACGCACTGTCGCCGCTGAAATAGAGGGTCTCTTGCTGACCTTTTACTACCCAAGAAGCCCATAAGGTCGAATTCTTATCCAGATAAGTGCGCCCTGAGTTGTGATTGGCTGGCGTGCATATCAACTCAACGTTGGCGTAATGAACGCTCTCCCACCAATCAAATTCCACCACGTTATCAGGTCTAACGCCCCAACGAATAAGATGCTTACCGACACCGAGTGGCACGTAAAATGTTACGGATTTATCAGAATAGTAACGTAT
The DNA here is from genome assembly GCF_002887615.1 of Vibrio jasicida 090810c. Lineage (NCBI taxonomy): Bacteria > Pseudomonadati > Pseudomonadota > Gammaproteobacteria > Vibrionales > Vibrionaceae > Vibrio > Vibrio jasicida. Next base: position 59,292 of record NZ_CP025793.1, read on the forward strand.
GGTCGAAGCTTCGAGGTGATCGTAATGATCATGAGAGATCACAATGACATCCGGAATCGGCAAGTTATCACGTACGGCTGTATTGGGGATATTGCGCTCAAACCATGCCTTAGCAATCAAAGGCGACGCATAGTCGAATACAGGGTCAGTCAGAATGCGCACGCCATCTGTCTCAATCATCAAAGTGGAATGCCCGAGCCAAGTGACTCGCATCGCTTGTTGTCGCTGCTCAAACCGCGTCGAATCTATCGATGAATAAGGCAACTGGTTATCGGGACTGAGCGGCGAACGTCCGCCCATGTAGGCCCAGCACACTTGCCAAAAAGACTGAGGGCTTGGCACATTTGGCATCTTGTCTTTGACGCGTCCATGTTCAAATTGAGGTGAGAGGTTAATGCGATGCGCCAACTGCGCGTAGTAAGTGTGAGGAGTAATCAGTGATTGCGTTGCGCGCTCACGAGCCAAGTACGTGTTTTTAAGTGTCGTTTCAGACATGTCCTATCTACGTCTTGTTCACTAAACTATGGTTTTAGTTAAACCTGCTTGTATGTCTTTTTCATGACCAAAATAGGGCGTAAGATGAAGATTAGGTTTCAGAGAAGTATTTCTGTCCTTTATCGGTCTTGATAAGGAAGAGAGAAGGAGAAAAGTTATGGTGACCTGCAGCCAATACGATTTTATTGAAGTCGCCTGTATGTTTAATCTGCCCGTAGAGATCACTCTCAAAAACAGTGAAAAACATCAAGGCAGCGCATTTGATACAGGCTACGATATTGAACGACAAGAGTGCTTATTTTTGGATATCGATGGCGAGCACATTTCGTTCCCAACCGAACAATTGATTGCGATGAGAGCACTCAAAGACAATCCGCATTTCAGTGAAGTGACCTTTGGTTAATTGCTCAAAAACCGATAGAAAAGTCAGAGACAAAAAAGCGCCCTTAACTGGCTGAGTTAAGGGCGCTTTTGTTTGGCTTTAGAGGTTTACCTTGAGCGGATAAATATCAGCATCGGCATCATGATAACGAACATCACCCCGACCAACTGGAAGGTGTGCACAAAGGCCACCATTTGCGATTGCTGATGGAGCATGTTCTGGTATTGCTCCAATGCCGCAGGATCGGTAATCGACAATCCCTGCTTCGCAGCCCAGTCATGCAGCACTGGGTTATAAGGGTTAAAGCCTTCTCCCAAAGCGTGCCATTGCTGTTGGCTGTCGCGGTATTGGTATGTAGTCGCAATCGAGATACCAAACGAACTACCAATGGTGCGGAACAGGTTAAAAATACTCGCCCCTGCCACCGACTGTTCTTTTGGCAATGTCATGTACGCCAGTGTCGATAAGGTCGAGAAGGTCAAACCTAAGCCCATACCTTGAATCATACTTGGCATCACGATCCAGAACGTATCGATTTCCATGGAGTACAAGGTCATGAGGTAACTACCAATACCGATACAGGTTAGGCCAAAGACAATCTTCAACCTTGGATCGAATTGCGGGTTAATCACAATCACCAATATCAGCATACAGGCAGATGCCAAACCTCGTGGGGCCATTAACATGCCTGTGGTGGACACTGGGTAGTTCAATAAGCTTTCGAGCAGCATCGGTTGTTGAGTGGTCAAGCCGAACATGGCCATCGACACCACCGCCATCATTAAGGACGAGACCATGAGGTTTTTGTCCTTGAGGAGCCATAGAGGCGCGATGGGGCTCTTGGTCTTCCAACTGCGGTAGATCCACATGATTAAGCCCATGATCGCCAGCAGCACTGCGGTTTGGATCATGCGAGAGTTGAACCAGTCTTCGTCGTTACCTTTGTCGAGCACGAACTGCAACGCACCGACCCCTAGGGCCATATAACCAATGATCCACCAGTCGAAGTTCGGTTTGGATTTGTTGCTGATGTGGATGTAGCGATAAATCAGCGCAGTACACACTAAGCCAAATGGCAAGTTGACGTAGAAGATCCAACGCCAGTTGATGTTGTCCGTAATCACACCGCCCACTACCGGGCCTAAAATCGGACCAAGCAAGATACCGATGGAGAAGATCGCCATCGCCTTGCCTTTTTGCTCGGAAGGGTAAATCTGAACCAATGTAGATTGCGCCAGTGGAATCACCGAGGCACCAAACGCACCTTGGATAATACGGAACACTACCATCTCTTCGAGTGAACCCGCTTGTCCACAGAAAGCACTGGCAATCACAAAGCCGATGACCGCCACCAGCATGACTTTGCGCTCACCAAATCGCGATACCCAGAAACTGGTCATCGGAATGAAGATCGCCTCAGCCATGCTGTAGCCAGTTAGCACCCATGTGATTTGGTCTGCCGTTGCGCCCAACGCGCCCATCATGTGTGAAAGCGACACGTTAGCAACGGTCATGTCTATCAGCACCATGATGGCCGAAAGCATCACGGCGACGGTGGCTATTCCCCGTTTGTCGGCCGTAATCTCGTTACTCATTGTGCGTTACTTTTCAGATCAACAGTCACTTCAGAACTTGCACCCACACGTAATTGTGGTGCACCTTCAGGCACTTCAAGCGTCAAACGCACAGGGAAGCGTTGTTTGATTTTCACCCAGTTACCGGTTGCGTTTTCTGGTGGCATCAATGAGAAAGAGGTACCACTTGCTGGCGACAACTCTTCTACTTTCGCATCCCACACTACGTCTGGGTACATGTCGATCACGACTTCAGCGTGCATGCCTGCTTTGATGTGCGTTAGGTCAGTTTCTTTAAAGTTTGCGCGTACCCAGTAGCTGTCTTTCACAATCACAGGGAACAGAGTTTGGCCAATACCGACAACAGAACCAGTATGTGTGTTGATTTCACCCGCGATACCATCGACAGGAGAAGTGATGTCGGTGTAGCTAAGGTTCAACTCAGCCTGTGCGAGTTGCGCCGCCGCTTGTTGAACAACCGCAGCTTCTGCGCCTTCTTCACCGCGGTTTGCGATTGCTTTTTCAACCGTTGCACGTGCTTGTTCTAAGCTTGCTTGAGCGTTCGCGAGTTTGTTCTTCGCAGTATCCAAATCTTGGTCAGACGCTAATTTGCGCTTCACTAGCGAGTTAGTACGTTTGTACTCCAACTGCGCTTCGGTCAGGTTCGAGCGTGCTGCATCTAAACCAGCGACCGCTTCTGTGACCTGTTTATCGGCCACATCATGCTGTTGAACCGCCAATTGGTAAGCCGCTTTCGCTTGTTTGACCGCGAGCAGATAAGGACGAGAATCAATCTTTAATAGCAGATCGCCTTTGTTCACCACTTGGAAGTCTTTGGCTTCTACTGAGATGACTTGGCCTTGAACCTGAGGAGCGACAGACAGGATTTTTGCTCTTACGTATGCATCTTCGGTACTTGGGTGACCATCAGAATATTGCCAAGACCAGTACATCGCACCGAAGCCGATAGCACAAACGAGAAGGAAAAGGATTTTGGTCAGTTTGGATTTCGAAGAGGATTTCTTCGCGATATCGTCGCTCATTTATATTGTCCAAGTGTTCAATTATGTGATCAGTGTAGGATTTTTCCGCTTTCGAACAACAAGATGATCTGAAAGGTTAAGATCCGATTTTGAGCGTTGATAATTTGTTCAAATGATGCGCAAAGATATTCACACTCTTTGGTACCCAAGTAACCTCGAGATGCTTGGGTATAAATGTGCATAAAGTATAGAAGACGCTAATCATTCCGCGACTTAGACAATCACATTGGCGAATATTCCAGACAGAAAAAAGCCCCGTTAGACTTAACTCTAACGGGGCTTTATGGTTATTTATCTTTAACTATCAATGTGCTGCAGAAAGCTGCGCGGTTACTCTTCGACGTTGTAGCCAAATCACAACACCAAACAGCAACATTGCCGGAATCCACATCCACTCTTTACGATAACGCTCAACAGGCACACGAACATCGACAATTTGTTGGTCGAACTGCAATCCTGCTACCTCTGCTGGGCTAGCAAAGCTGACGATATCAATCAGGGTTTGTTCACCTTGCTGATAGGTCGCCATACCCAATGCGTCCAGCTTGTCTTGTCCGGTTTCCCCTTCAGGAACCGAAAGCAGCACCGAGAATTCACGCATCTTACCGACCGCATCTTCACCGCTGATACGCATTCTAAGCACACCGCCCTCTTCTAACGGCTCAAGCGTTTGTGCCAACTGGGCAGGATTACTCGATTGATAAGGGTCAACCACCATGTCGATCCAGAACCCTGGACGGAACAGAGTAAAGGCCACCAGCAATAACAGAACGCCTTCGTACCAACGGTTACGAGTCAGGAACCAACCTTGCGTCGCCGCTGCGAATATCAACATCGCAATGGTAGAGATAACAAAGATGGCAATGCCGTGCGCCCAATCGACATCAATCAACAACAAATCCGTATTGAAGATAAACAGGAACGGCAAAGCTGCGGTTCTTAGACTGTAGTAAAACGCGGTTAAGCCCGTCTTGATTGGATCGCCTTTCGACACCGCTGCTGCAGCAAACGAAGCCAGACCCACCGGCGGCGTTACATCCGCCATGATGCCGAAATAAAACACAAACAAGTGCACCGCAATTAACGGCACAATCAAACCGTGTTGTTGACCCAGCGTGACGATAACAGGTGCCAGCAAGCTCGATACCACGATGTAGTTAGCCGTAGTTGGTAAGCCCATGCCTAGAATCAAGCTCAATACGGCGGTGAGCATCAGCATTAGTAGCAAGTTGCCCATCGACAGCATCTCAACCAAATCAGCCAATACTAAGCCAACTCCTGTTTGCGATACCGCACCAACGATTACGCCTGCGGTAGCGGTCGCGATACCAATACCGATCATGTTACGCGCACCAGCAATTAAGCCTTCACGCAAATCAATACAACCGTCTTTGAAGTTGCCGTAATCGTGTTTGCCATCTTTACGCATCCAAGTCAGCAGAGGACGTTGAGTCAGAACGATCACCACCAGAATCACGCTGCCCCAAAAAGCAGACAACCCCGGAGACAAACGCTCGACCATCAAACACCACACCAAGACCACCACAGGCAGTAGGTAGTGCAAGCCAGATAGCAAGACCGCGCGCGTATTTGGTAACTGTTCTAACGGAGCATCTGGGTCCTCTTCTGGTAACGGCTCATTGCTTGCCGCCACTTTTAGCAGCGCCAAGTACACCACCGCAAGAATCAATGCCATTCCCGGTAGGACAAAGTCACCCAATACTGGCTTCAGCCATCCTAAGCCATAGTAGACCGCCATCGACAATCCAGAAATCAACGCCGCACCAAATACAAAACCCGTGAGTCTTGCTAACCAAGGTTTTGAGCGTGCAGCATCAATTGGCTGCATGCCCAATTTGAGTGCTTCTAAATGAACAATATAAAGCAGTGCGATATAAGAAATTGCGGCAGGTAAGAAGGCGTGCTTGATGATCTCAACATAAGGAATGCCGACGTATTCCACCATCAAAAACGCCGCAGCGCCCATAACAGGTGGCATGATTTGCCCATTCACCGATGACGCCACTTCCACTGCACCGGCTTTCTCTGGAGAGAAACCAACTTTACGCATCATAGGAATAGTGAACGTACCCGTGGTCACTACGTTGGCGATAGACGAGCCAGAAATCAAACCCGTTAAGCCCGAGGCAACGACGGCCGCTTTTGCAGGGCCACCACGCAAGTGCCCCAACATGCTAAATGCCAATTGAATGAAGTAGTGCCCTGCTCCAGCACGTTCCAACAACGCACCAAACAGAACAAACAAGAATACAAAGCTGGTCGATACGCCAAGCGCAATACCAAACACACCTTCTGTAGTGATCCACTGGTGGTTAGCTAGCGCATCCAACTGCACGCCACGGTGGGACAACAAACCCGGCATGTATGGGCCTGCCAAGCTGTAGCCGATAAACACCAACGCAATCACAGGCAAAGCTGGGCCCAATACTCGACGCGCCGCTTCTAAAAGCAGAGGCAAACCAATCAATGCGGTAATAAAGTCTTCAGTGGTTAAGCTGCCCGGACGTTGTGCTAGTGCTTCGTACATAACAAACAAGTACAGCGAAGAGGCACAAGCAATCAAACCCAACATGATGTCGAAGGCAGGAACACGGTCGCGCGGGGAGCGCTTAAAAGCGGGGAAGACAAGGAAGGCAAGCAACAAGGCAAAGCCAAGGTGAATGGCGCGCGTTTCGGTGTCGTTCATTACACCGAAGCCAACAATAAAGGGCAGCGGAGACGCTATCCAAAGTTGAAACAGAGACCAAAGTAACGCCAAACCCGCAATCAGTTTTTCCATGATTCCGGTTGGCAGGCGAGCACCCACATCTTGGGCAATCAGTTCTTCTGCCGACAGCTCACTCGGATGCGTATCAGCATGGGACGTGGAGATCGTCTTATCCATAATTTTCTCACAAACAACAGAGAAGCAAGCGCTGCGAACCGATCACAGCGCTTGCTAAAAATTGAAGGTTCTAAGAATTACAACCAGCCGCGCTCTTTGTAGTAGCGCACCGCACCTTCATGCAGTGGTGCAGACAGGCCCACTTCAATCATTTCTGATTCTTTCAGGTCTTTAAATGCTGGGTGCAGACGCTTGAAGCGGTCTAGGTTGTCGAACACAGATTTCGTCAGTTGGTACACCAACTCAGGAGCCGTCTCTGCTGTGGTTGAGAGCACCGCTTTGCCGCCAATAGATTGCGTATCGTTCGGGTTGCCACGGTACATTCCGCCTGGAATGGTTGCTTTGGTGAAGTAAGCACGCTCGGCAAGTAGCTTGTCGATTTCAGGACCAGTCACTGGTACTAGCACCGCATCCGTTGTGGTTGAGGCTTCTTGAATCGCGCCGTTTGGGTGGCCGACGAAGTAACTCATTGCATCGATGTTGTTGTCACTCATTGCGGAAGCTTGTTCTGCTGGCTTCAAATCCGACACCAAGCTGAACACATCCTGCGACCAACCTTTAGCTTGCATCACTTGCTCAAACGTGTCGCGTTGACCAGAGCCAGGGTTACCAATGTTGACGCGCTTGCCTTTCAAATCGTCGAAATTGGTGATGCCCGCGTCTTTACGCGCAAGAATGGTGAACACTTCACTTTGTAGTGAGAAAACGGCACGAATGTCCGTCATTGGTTGGTTATTTTGGAAAGGAGCCACACCTTCTAGGGCTTTGTATTGGTGATCTGACTGCATAATGCCGAAGTTGTATTCGCCACTGCGCAAACCATTGACGTTTGCCACGCCACCACCACTGGCTGGTGCATTACATTTAATGCTGTGGTCTGCCGCACCACGGTTTACAAAACGACAAACCGATTGGCCTGCTACGTAATAAACACCCGTTTGACCACCCGTGCCGATAGTAATAAATTTCTCTGCCGCACTTATTTTCTCACTGTATGAGAACAATGATACTGCCGAAGCAAATACTGCAATGAGTGTGGTTCCTTTCATTTTAAGTTCTTCCTGTCTATCGATTGAAAAATAAAGACATTTTTCTCAGCTAACGACAGCAAAACTGAAAAATACTCGCGTAAAAATTCCACGCTTTACGAGTAATTTTCCTTAGTCAGCCAATCCTTAGCTTCATTTTGTAATATTTATTTTGACGTTCGATTAATAATTAACCGAATGCTTGTCATCGAATTTATCAGAACAATTTCAAAACCTAGCTATTGTAATTTCTCGCTTTTCTCAGCAATCGAGAATTAACAGAAAATTCATTTTTTAATCGATGCGTTTACAAATAGAAAAATCCTAGATATAGGAAGAGAAAGGAGAGATTAGTAGAAGAAGAACATGAAATAAAAAAGAGGGGCAATCCCCGCAACTGCCCCTAAAAGTCATGCCAATAATATTGTTGTTCTTTTGCTACTGCTTTTTCTTAGAACTTGTAACCACCGCTGATCATGAATACCCAAGGGTTGATTTCAACGTCAGTTTTTTGTTTCGCGCCACCCGCTTTGTAGGTCGCTTCTGTTTCAATGTTTGCGTACCACGCTGATGCGTTTAGGAACCATTTATCGTTGATCATGTAGTCAACACCAACGTTTGCAGCTAGACCGAATGAATCATCCAATTTCAGATCAGAAAGGCCAGCACCTTTACCCGTACCGTTAAAGCCTTCATCAAAGAAGATGGTGTAGTTTAGACCCGCACCCACGTATGGGCGGAATTTGCTTTGTGAGTCACCAAAGTAGTACTGAACCATCACTGTTGGTGGCAGGTGTTTGGTCTCGCCGATGTCACCAAGGCCAAGTAGATCTGTAGAAATATCATGGCTAAACGGCGTTGCAGCTAGCACTTCTAAGCTGATGTTGTCGGTAAACATGTAACCGAACGTCAAGCCCAGCTGCGTGTTGGAATCCACTTTAAGCTCTTCTTGAGAACCTAGGATTTTGTCACTGCTGTCATTGGGTACAACGGATGCCGCACCAACACGTAGAATGAAGTCACCTTCACTGTGAGCGAAGACACTTGGAGACACTAACGCAGCAACCACTGCTAAACTGCAGATTGTTTTTTTCATTGTTATTTCCTTTTGTAGGGCTTTGTTTCTTTTTGTACTCAGCTGCACTCTTCCCTTTCGGGCAGTTCCTTAATGAATCCAAAACCTTGAAGCACGCGAGTATCACTATTTTCTTGAGCTGCGCGCAATCTAGCATATAGAAACCCTACTATTTTGATGGAAATCAATTTGTGAAAAATATAGCTTTTACGTATACAAAAACGCCAAATTGATCAACAAATTATGCAAATAGGACACAATCCTGTAATGCAAACTGTGCGTGTGAGAAGCGTGCGTCGCAGTTCTCATTCCGCCTCTTCTGAGAGCCTCTGTGCTCAACAAAACTTTTTTCTCGATATGCTCGGGTTATTTTCAAAAAACACCCACTTCAAATCGCCAGTTTGACCGCTTAAATTGGCGATTTTCGGCCTTTGTAAGCCACTGAAATACAACAAGTTATATTTCTGGAAAATCAGCCACTTAGGGTGTTAGTCTGCTTCCAACCGAACAAGGAAAAGATAAAAAGCCATGATTAAGAACGATCTCACTTTCGAACAAGAAGACTTTTCTCATCACGATTTGCAAAACACCACCTTTGAAAACTGTCGTTTTTATCAGTGTAATTTCGACCACGCCGATCTGAGTGATGCAAAGTTTATTGATTGCCGTTTTATCCAACCGAGCGACATAGAAGGCTGCAGTTTCCGTTATGCCAAACTGAAAGATGCCAGCTTTAGCAACTGCATGTTGGCCATGTCTCAGTTCAATGGCGCGGATTGCGTCGGCATCGAACTGCGCAAATGCGATTTGAAGGGCGCAAACTTTCAAAGTGCCAACTTCGCTAATCGCGTCAGCAACACGGTGTTCTTTTGTATCGCCTATATCACGGGCTGCAACTTGGCTTACACCAATTTTGAGCGCGCACTGCTAGAGAAATGTGATCTATTTGAAAACCGATGGAACGGTGCCAATTTGATGGGCGCGAGCTTTAAAGGCTCTGACTTATCGAGAGGAGAATTCAGTCGAGAACAATGGGGCAGCTTTAATATAGAAGAGAGCGATCTTACCCACGTCGACTTAGAAGGCTTGGACATTCGCCGCGTCTCTTTATACGGTGTTAAGATCTGCGACTGGCAACAAGAACAACTGCTCGCACCATTTGGACTGATCGTTATTTAGGAAGCATTATGAATCTGTTTAAAGACCTACCCAGTGATCTGAGTGAAGAAGTGTTCGAAGACTTACTCACACATAAACAACTGCGTATCGAGCGTATTGTCTCAAAAGGGCAAACCACGCCAGAGGGCGAATGGTACGATCAAGAAGAACATGAGTGGGTGTTGGTACTGCAAGGCGCAGGCGAACTGACTTATGAAGATGGCTCTGTAAAACGTTTAGAAGCCGGTGACCACATCAAAATTCCAGCGCATACGAAGCATCGCGTCAGTTGGACAGCCCCAGAACAAGAGACGATTTGGTTGGCAGTTTTTTATCAATAACCATCTATCATTTTAGAAATAAAAAAGGGGAAGGTATGCTCACCATTCCCCAAAAAGATACAAGTGGAATCGCTCTAGACTTGTATCAAAGCAGCCCCGATAAGAGCCTTCCTAGCTATTTTTTTTCTTTTGACGTTGTTGTTTCCTTTTCATGCTTGTAACCCATGGTGCGGATGTGCTCTCCGTGAATGGTGTTCTTCATCAACTCCCAAAGCGCCGCAAGAAAGCGCTTGTGCATCGCATGGTGGCGAATGTATTTCACGTGAATAAATAAATAGATCATTACGAACACAAGCACGGCGATGGTCACACCATAAGCTTCATAAACACTGAGTAAGTTCATTACTATTACCCTTCTTTAACCAAACAATTCATCCACTTGCGACTACGAAAGCGGTACAAACACGCTACCCACTTAAATAAGGTTTCTAAGAAGAACATCGCAAATACGACCGGTGCAGAAAAGCTGAACACAAGAGCACCAAGAGCCGCTAATGGAATACCAAACAACCATTGAGTGCATAAGTCTTGGTAAAGGCAAAATTTAACATCCCCACCAGCTCGCAACACTCCCACGACCATTAACGTAGGCAAAGAACGCAGCAAAATACCAACACACAAAATCATGTAAAACTGCTCTGCCATTCGTCTTGTTTCTGCAGATAACGCCGTAAACAGATCTAACACCGAGGATTGCAGGAACCACAAAGAAATCGACACAACCAGAGTCACACCAATGGCAATAACAGTAAATCCTTTCGCTTGGGCATAGGCTAGTTCAGGCTTATTCGCTCCAAGTTGATTCCCAACGATGACGGCAGAAGCATTCGCAATACCCGTCAAAAAACTGAGAGAAAAAGCCTCTATCGGTGTAATCACAGAAAGCACCACCAAGCCTGCCTCTCCGGTTTGCCCCATAATGGCGGTATAAGCAAACAAACCACCTGACCACGCTAAGAAATTAAGTGTTGTCGGGGTTGATAGAGCGAAAAACGATCGAACATAGCGCCACTGAACTGCATCTTTGAGTGCTTGAGTGCCAAATCTTAGAGGATGCGCCTTAACCTTTAAGAACACATAAATCACAGCCACTTCCAGCATGGAGCTCAGGACCGTTGCTATCGCAGCACCTTTTAAGCCAAGCTGAGGAAACCCTAGGTGACCAAAAATCAGCACCCAGTTAAACAACACATTTAACGCAATGCCGAGGCCACTAAACCAGGTACTTAACGCAGCTTGGTGCATAGCTCGTAAACCAGCAGCAACACTACCGACAAAGGCGACAGCGAGCAGGCTCCAACTCGATACCTGCAAGTACTGATGGCCCAACGCGATGATTTCCGGCGATTTGGTCGACAGCCCTATGATGTCATCACCATAAAAGTGAAAAGCAAACAATGGGATGAACGACGCCAATGTCGCCATTATCCAAGTCAATGCAGTACTTCGTGTCACCCCCTTCTGGTCTTTGGCCCCAAAATATTGCGCAGTCAGCATCGCTCCACCCGCGGTGACACCAGCTAAAAATATTGTTACCACAAATAGTGCGCGGCTCGCCACACCAATTGCTGCGATATTTTGTTCAGTAAGCTGCCCAATCATGACGAGATCAATCAACCCTTTGCTTGAGAACAAAATGGTTTGCAGTGTGACTGGGATTGCTACGGTCACAATAACTTTGAATAGATCAGCGCTAAATATTGGTGGCTGCACTTTGGCGTAAGATGTGGAGTTAAAGGACATCTCTCTCGCAAATTTAATAACAGAATTTGCACCAATTATGGATGGATAATTACTATCTTAAAAACCACTTATGTGGGGATATTACGTTCATAATGTAAGGAAATTCATTTGCACTCTCTCGATCAACTCTACGCTTTTGTCTCCGTTTATGAACACCATTCATATAGCGCCGCTGGACGTCACCTAGGAAAAGACCGAACGACGGTTCGTGAACTGGTAAAAGCTTATGAAGATGACTTAGGGTTCGAGTTATTCATTATTGAAGGGCGTAAAGCCCTTGCGACTCCAAGAGCTGAGCACCTATACCCACAAACCCGTCTAGTGCTTCGTCAAAATCAAAAGCTGCAAGAATTTAGTCAAGCCATGTTTGATGAGCCGAAAATGGAAATGAAGTTGGGGTACGACATGGACTTTCCAATTGAGCTTATCGCAGAGCTGGAACGGCGAAGCCTAGAGCAATTCCCTCAAATGCGTATACATTGGCTAGAGACAAATAGAGAACAAGCAATAAAAGCGGTTTCAGAGCATAAATTAGATTTCGCGATACTTCCTGCAAAAGGAAGCATTGAACCCGAGTATCCATGCGCTTATAAACATCTTGGTTATGTTGCCTATGGTCTGTTCGTCAATCCAAATAGCGACCTAGCATACAAAACTGATTTTGGCCTCGAAGATGCACAGCTTGAGGTGCAGTACCTTATGCATAACCATGTCAACGGAGAGGGGATGATTCAAGCTTTCTCGACACATACTCGAGTCGTAAGCAGCCACGCTTTATTAGTCAGATTACTAGAAAATGGTGGATGGACTCTTCTTCCACTGTCCGTTGGTCAACGCTATGCCCACAAAAAAAAGTTAAAAAAGATTAATACTTCACTTCTCGCGAATAACATAAAGGTGCCGTTTAGCCTATTTCACCCTATCGGAATGGAGCATCAAATCACGACAAAAGCGCTCGTAACATGGTGTTCAGAATTGGCAACATCTTATTTTCGCTAAAGAAAAACGGGGAAAGAAACCCTAACTTTCCCCATGTGCGCATAAAGGGTCTAGGTGAAGCGCAAAAGAAATTGAAGCCATGACTCCGAGTCAGTCTCCCAACCGTTGCTCAGAAATGAACCTAACCATCACTTCAATATTCGAGAAGATAATATGTTCAATAAATGATTATTGAATGGAGAGTGTGTTTTGCTTGCGGTTGTATTCGAATCGATGGCTTTGCTCAATGCTGTCTTTGACTTCCAATCCTTCCATCGTCGTTGTGCCTTTCTCCAGCCGAACTTGATCACTGTTCAAGTCCACTATCAGCTCATCATATTGGCTTTTTTCACCATTATCGTCGTACTGCAAACGCACCTTGTACGTGCCTTTGCTTGCATCATATTCAGCTTGATAACCTTGGTTGAATGCCTCAATCGCGATGCCTTCTGGATACACCACCATGTCAACACGCGTTGGTGCTTCGGTGAATTTATAGGTTGAGATACCAAAACGGGTTTCAGTGATCTCCGCTTCATAAAAGAAGTGTTCAATCTCGTTCGATGAGCTGACCATCACCATTTCAGGTGTTAACCGCATCAAGTGAAACTCAAAAATCAGAGAGGTTTTGTTGTCACCAACATTCGGGACTAATGCTTCTAACTCCGCGAGGGTACTCACATTAAAGTCACGCAAAATGTTTAATGAGAGTCGATCGAGCGTGTAAGTCACTTTGCGAGACAAGTTTTCAGCCTCAAAGCCCAGTAAGTCATCGCTGATGGTGTCGGTAATCGAACGATGCAGCAGATCGATACCGTCCACCTCATAGTTCGCTCTGTGATCTTTAAACTTAGGCACAGAGTCTGTCGTTATTCCTTCGCCACCACAGCCACTCAGTGCAAACATCACCGCAATACTCGCTATTGCTTTATGCATCTATACACGCTCCTTTTCCAAGACGGCGGCAGTGTAACGATTGCGGCAACGAGTTGATGTAAGCGTATGTAAGACAGGCTTATTATTACAACTAAGTAAAAGTCATTTGAATTTTTATGGGATTATCATTTTATTCGACATCAATATACTAGCCCTATTCCAAATTAACCGATGACGAACGATAACAATGAGCTGGTTTTTCTTACTTTTAGGCGTGGGCGCAGAAGCCCTTTCACACGTTGCACTTAAAGCCACTGATGGCTTTAGCAAACCGCTGCCTGCAACCCTTGTACTAGTTGGCCACTTAGCTGCCTTTGTCTGTTTGGCGCAGGCGATGAAAGGCGGCATGCCAGTTGGCATTGTTCACGCCCTTTGGGCAGGTTTGGCAATTGTATCGGTGACTTTGATCTCGCAATTGGTTTACCGCCAGCACATGGATACTAGCCTTTGGATTGGCATGGCACTTATCGCAGCGGGCGTGATGGTGATAAACTTCTCTCACGGACACGCACACTAAACCATAAGGCAGCGGATTGTCAGATAGCCAAAAGCCCTCTCTCGCACTGTTTGATTTTGATGGCACCATCACCAATGAGGATATGTTTAGCGCCTTCCTCCACTATTCTGTTTTTGGCCTGCGCAAGTGGGTCGGAAACGTTGTGATTCTGCCGTTTTATGCGCTCTACAAGGCAGGCGCCCTTCCTGCTAAGCGAATGCGCCCTATCGCCAGTTTCATCGCCTTTGCAGGAAGGGGAACGCAAGAAGTTGAAGCGCTAGGAACCCAATTTGCAAAAGAGGTGATTGAGAAACACATTCGCCCAGAAGCGCAAGCGAAACTGGAATGGCACCAAGCGCGAGGCGACACCATTGTCGTGGTCTCAGCATCACTTAACGCCTACTTAAAACCATGGAGCCAAACACACGGCTACCAATTACTATGTAGTGAATTACTCAGCGAAAGCGAACACATTAGTGGTCGTTACCAAAGTGGTGATTGCAGTTTGGAAAGAAAGGTCGAGCGTGTGCAACGTGCTTTCGACCTGAACCAATACGAAACAATTTATGCTTACGGCGATACCCACGAAGACATTCCGATGCTCAAATTGGCCGATCATGCGATGATGAACTGGCAACCTTGGCAAGGCGAAAACGGCCTGAATTAAAACAAGAAACCCTTCTCAATTGAGAAGGGTTTTGCGTATTTGGAAAGAATGAAGCTTAACGCCAAACACCCCACTCACCTGTAGTTCCAGGCTCCTCACCACGCGTCCACCACTGCGCTGTCCATTCACGGCCGTTGTGTGTCACGACGTCACCTTGGTTGTACACCGCATCTTTACTCCAAAGGTTGGTCGGCTCAACCGGCGGTGTAGTATCACCTTTAATTAATGACAACGCGTAGCTAAAGTTAGCGTTCGGAGCCAACACTTGGTTTGCGTAGATGTTGTTGGTATCGAACATATAGTGGTTCATTGCTTCGTGCCAAATACCTACGTACCAATCGCCCGTTTGCTGCGAGTTAAATTGGTCAGCTAACTCCGCAGCCCACGTTGTGGTGTTGTTTGCACTGATTGGTAGTGACAGATCGACGATCTCGCTGCCCGTTGCATTAAACGTGCGGAATCGTACCGTGTCGCCTGACTCTACCGGACCAAACCCTTGTGGGACAAAGTAACCCAGAGCAGTCAGGTTGTTTGCCGGATCGGTTGGGTCTACTGGATCGGTTGGAGGCGTTGTACCATTGCCGTTCAAGGTAATGTCACTACAGTTGTAGAAGCCCTCACCTGCCACATCAATACGTTGCCAACGAGTATAGAGAATCGCATCACCTGAACGATCGGCTGGGAAGGTTACCTGCATACGGTAGCGTTTTTCTGCATCCACATACACATCGCCAGCAGTATCAATCAGCTCTAAATCATCCCAAGTCAGTGGTTGCGCATCATCATATGTTGGCTTAGAAAGATAGAACTCCCAGTAAGACGGGTTATGCGGTGCTTTGCCGAAGAACACCAATTCGATTTGATTGTTTGCATCTGGCGTCACGTTAGTACGTTGCCAATTTGGAGATGGGATATTCAAACCTTTCTTAGCAGCATCACCCGCTGAACAAAGTTCACCGTCACGAACAATCGCTTTCACATGCGCCATATCGCGGTAGTTCGGCACGTTTGCAGCAATCTCGCTACGCTGTACGAAGGGATATGCGCCCGACTCGTCATAAGCGGCCTGACAAGCTTGATTTGGGATTTCATTGGTCCAAAAGCCGCCATCTAAATAACAAGTGTTTTGGCGAGCGCTCGGAAACTCGACCCAGCCGTGGGCACTGACATTAAAAGAGCTTAAAGCTGCAAGTGCGCCCAAGCTTGCAAGAGGAAGGGTTACGTATGATTTCATCATTCATCCTTAAATTTTCAGATCCACTGCACGCGAACCGGGCAGCGACGTAGAAAAACTAGCAGGATGAGATTATTTAGAAGGTGAGAATAAATACTGGAATTGTCAGATTGCAGACTGCTTTCCAGCATTTTATGTGGACTTTACTCATACTCGACTGACTCTTTCGAGTCACTTCAAATTGATGTGCCACAAAACAATGTTCTCTATACGAGCTATCGCTCATCTTTTGGCGTGTCCATCACCACCATGGTTGTAATGGCTTTTACGTGTTCGCATTCCCCAAGAACATCGGCATGAAACGCTTTGTACGCCGCTAGGTCTTGAGTTTCGACTCTTAATAGATACTCGTTAGAACCCGTAATGTTGTGGCACTCGACAACTTGGTCGACAAATCGAACGTGCTCTTCAAAGCCTAGTTGCGCGTGTTTAGAATGCGATGCCAAGCCTATTGACACATACGCGACAAAACCGACGCCCATTTGTTGATTATCCAGCACCGCTCTATAGCCTTTAATCACGCCTTTTCGCTCCAAATCTTGCACTCGACGCAAGGTCGCGGATGGCGATAATCCAACTCGTTCAGACAGCTCCACATTGGAGATTCTTCCGTCTGATTTCAGCGCTTGCAATATTCTTTCGTCAAATCTATCCATGATGCTCTTTTGTTGTTTAGTGAGTGAGTATTCGTCAAATAAAAGCACAAAATTGATGGCGCTTCTACCTATCATTGTTCTCGACCGGTCAGAAAACGTAATCCTTTGCCTGCTGATTCGCAGGCAAAACAGAAATGCAGGAACACATTATGGAATATCATCAACTTGGTGCGTTGGCACTGTTTGCGTTTGTCTCGACCTTCACTCCAGGGCCGAACAACATCATGCTTATGACGTCTGGCGCTAACGTCGGCTTTAAGCGCACTATCCCACACATGTTAGGCATCACACTGGGTTTCGCTGCGATGCTGATTTTGGTTGGCATTGGTCTTATGGGCTTGTTTCACGCGTATCCGATCACGCATAGCGTCCTGAAGGTAATGAGCCTGACTTACTTGTTGTACCTCACGTACAAAATAGCAACCAGCAGCAAAACGGAAGTCAAAGATGATTACCGACCAATGAGTTTTTTGGGTGCAGTGGCGTTTCAGTGGGTGAATCCTAAAGGCTGGTCAATGGCACTCACTGCCATCACCGTATACAGTAGCGGCGGATCTTGGCTAGAACTGGCTTTTATCGCCGGTATCTTCTGCTTAGCAAACCTGCCTTCTGTGACTTTTTGGACGGCGGCAGGCATGCAACTTCAACGTTGGTTGACCACGTCTAAACGCGTAAAAGGCTTCAACTATAGCATGGCGGCGCTTCTGCTTTTGTCGACTATCCCAATGATATAAATGACAAAACAATGAAAGATAAGTGTGACTTATACCAAGTTTTAGCTAATCCTTTGTTCGGTAAGTACAAATAATCGCCACTTCCACGGATGGATTGGGTCATAGTAGCAACAGCAGTGACTAAAACATGAAAACTTAATAAGCATCCGCCTGAGCTAATTTAGTGATTAGGCGCACCTCGTCACTGCTTTGTCACGACGTTGTATTTTGCCGCGACAATCGATTCACTCTGACCGACAAGCACGATGCTGACAGGTCTGTCACACAAGGAGCGTTACACAATGCGTACTCGCAAGCTCATTCTTGCTACCGCTTTTGGCTTACTCGTTTCGGGTTGTAGCCAAACCTCGACCACCACGACCGCAGAGGTCATTCCGCCAGAATATCCGGTGGAATATTTCTTCCGTAATTCAGAAGTATCGAGCTACCAAATCTCCCCTGCTGGCGATTACATTTCGATGATGAAACCGTGGCAAGATCGTAAAAACGTCTTTGTTCATCCAGTGGGCAAAGCCGATCAAGTCAAGCGCATCACATCCATAGCCGATCGCGACATCGCTTACTACTACTGGGTTGGCGATGACACCATCATCTACTCTCGCGACACGGGTGGTGATGAAAACTTCTACCTCGTTACGGTAAACGTAAAAACGGGCGAAGAGAAAACCATCACACCAACGTCCGATGTCGTGGCTTATGTTATCGACACCTTAGAAAGTCAGCCTGACGACATTCTTATCACGACTAACGAACGTAACCCGCAAGTGTTTGATGTTTATCGTCATAACTTGAAAACAGGTGAAAACACGCTGGTTGCGCAAAACCCAGGCAACGTGCGTTACTGGGGTACGGACCACGATGGTAACATTCGCGTGATTTCGACGTCAGACGGCGTAAACACCGCAGTCCTCTATCGTGACACTGTGGATGAAGAGTTCCGTCCATTGAAGAATCTCACCTTTAAAGAAGACTTCTCGCCAATCTCATTTACACCAGATAACAAGAACCTGTACGTCGCTTCACGTATCACTCGCGATAAATCAGCGATCATCGAATATGATGTGAAGGCTAACAAAGAAGTGCGCGAGATCTTCTCTCACCCAGAAGTGGACGTCACCAGTGCAAATTACTCAAACGCACTCAACAAGCTCACAACGATCTCTTATGTGACGGACAAGCGTCAGTACCATTTCCTTGATAAAGGTTATGAAGAGACTTTTGAGCGTCTGCAAGGAAAGCTTCCGGGCGTTGAAATCTCGGTGAACAACACGACTCGCGACGAGAGAAAAATGATTGTCGTGACCTACAGCGACACCGACCGTCCAAATTACTACTACTACGATCGCGATTCAGACCAACTTGAAAAGTTAGCTGCAAACGCACCTTGGCATAAGCCAGAAGACATGGCGAAGATGAAGCCAATCACTTATACCGCTCGTGATGGTGAAACCATCCATGGCTACTTAACGTTACCAAAAGGTCGTGAAGCGAAAGACTTGCCACTGCTTGTTCTTCCGCACGGCGGTCCTTGGGCTCGCGATCACTGGGGCTTCCAACCAGAAGTTCAGTTGTTTGCCAACCGTGGTATCGCAGTACTGCAAATGAACTTCCGTGGCTCAACGGGTTATGGCCGTGAGTTTTGGGAGAAGTCGTTCAAGCAATGGGGCCAATCGATGCAAAACGACATTACGGACGGCGTAAAATGGGCGATTGACCAAGGTTACGCACAAGATGGCGAAGTGTGTATCTATGGCGCATCTTACGGTGGTTACGCGACATTGGCTGGTGTGACGTTTACACCAGACCTGTACAAATGTGGCATCGACTACGTTGGCGTGTCTAACCTATTCACCTTCATGGATTCTATCCCACCATACTGGGCACCTTTCCTAGCTATGCTGCATGAGCAAGTGGGCAATCCGGAAGATCCAGAAGACGCGAAGATGATGAAAGCCTACTCACCGGTGTTCCACGTAGACCAAATCAAAGCACCACTGTTGGTTCTGCAAGGCGCGAAAGACCCACGAGTGGTGAAGAGTGAATCTGACCAAATCGTTAATGCTCTGCGCGACCGCGGCGTTGAAGTGGAGTACATCGTTAAGGAGAACGAAGGTCACGGCTTCCGTTCACTAGAAAACCGTCTCGATGGTTACCAAGCGATGGATCGATTCCTGAAGACGCATTTGTTAGAACAAACGCAGTAAACAAGCTCCATTCTTCTCTCAAGGGCACTTCGGTGCCCTTTTTTATTGTCCAGTAACTATCTTATAAAGCGGGACGACGAAGTGTTCATTTGAGCGAGGCGTACCGAAATTAAATCGCCGATTCTCAGATCAGAGTGTAAATTTAGATAAAGACACTATCTGCCTTATTGAGATGCTGTTAATCTTAGATGAGAAAGAGAATAGTTATCAAACGTAGTGAAATGTGAATTAAAATGAAAAAGAAACCACAACCAAAAAGCCTCGTTGTCATCAACACACAAGTCGTAACACCGAACATGCAGCGCATTACCCTGCAAGATGACGCGCTAGGCAACTTTCCACAAGATTGCGAAGGCAGCTACATCAAGCTGTTGTTCAACGAAACCGGCGGCACCGATATTCAAGGCTTCTCAGAAGACAGCCGCCCAGTCATGCGTACTTACACCATTCGTCGCTTCGACCCGCAAGCATGCACGATTGAAGTCGACTTCGTACGTCACATCACCAAGGACCTACAATGTGGCTTTGCGGCGCGTTGGGCGATGTCTGCAAAAGAAGGCGATACCATCAACATCGCAGGCCCGGGCAGCATCTCAAACCTAAATACAGAAGCTGATTGGTTCTTTATGGCGGCGGACATGACTGCACTGCCAGCACTGTCTGCAAAGATTCGCACTCTGCCAGAAGACGCAACAGGCTATGCCGTGATCAGTGTGATCTCGGAAGCGGATATCCAAGCTCTCGAAGCACCAGCAGGTATGGAAATCCATTGGATCACCGAGCAATCACTCGAAGATAAAGTTCGCTCGCTGGAATGGAAAACAGGTGAAGCAGCAGTGTGGTGTGCTTGTGAGTTCGACTCAATGCGCGCGCTACGCCAATACTTCCGTAACGAAAAAGAAGTGGAGCGTGAAAACCTTTACCTCAGCAGTTACTGGAAACAAGGCGTATCAGAAGACGGCCACAAGGTCATCAAGCGCGAAGATGCAGAATTAAACGAACAGTAAATGTAACTTTATATTACTTTTACTATAGATAACGCTGAGTTTGTTGGTCAAAAGCTCAGCGTTTATTTCTTATACCCTATAAATATCAATAAATTACAACCAAACTCATTTCTTCTCTCTAAAAAACCACTTCAATCACTATAACAAATCCATATAGAGTCTATCTTTTAACCTCGTTAAGCTGTCGATAATCTACCCACCATAACGACGAGGCAAGCATGAACACCGATAAAGTAAAAGCCTTTGTAAATGCCGCTGAGCTTGGTTCCTTTTCTGCCGCAGCGCGAAAGCAGGGTAAAGCGCAGTCTTGGATTAGCAATGCCATCAGTGATTTAGAGATCGATTTATCGGTCGAGTTATTCTCACGTGACGGCTATAAACCAAAGCTCACCGCAGAAGGCGATAATTTACTCGGTTACGCCAAAAGCGTGCTCGCAGCAGAGAGAAAATTTTTGCGCCATGCGGAACACTTGGCTCAAGGTGTTGAGGATAAAGTCGTGGTCGCCATTGATGACTGGTTACTGGATGACAAGATGCGACAAATCATCATTGGGTTTCAGCAACAGTTTCCTCAAGTGGAATTAGTGCTCCATAAACGCCCAACCCAAGATGTGGTTGCCATGCTCGAAGAGGATGAAGTAGACCTAGCATTGATTGTCGGAAGGCATTTTTTCGATAGTACGATCCAGTATCAAACTATTGATCACGTGAAGACCTGTTTAATTTGCGCGCCGGGTAACCCTTTGAAAAATAAAGTTGTCGTACCAAGTGATTTGGTAGGCACCACCCAAATAACGCGAAGTAGTGTATTCAATTTGGACAATCGCTTCCTCGACCTCGAAGAAGTCAACAAGATCAGAATTGACGATATTGAAACAAGCATAGAGCTTGTAAGCCAAGATATAGGTTGGGCTATCATCCCACTGGCGTTAGCGAACCAAAACTCACACAAAGTAGCTATTGCTCAAACGAGCCTTGGGGAAAAAGGGCATTTGTTTCGAGTGGACATGATTACATCAGAAATTCGAGCCAATGGTATTGCCACCGATTGGCTGAAAAAGACATTAATCACTGAATACGCATAAAGGCAGTTTAGAAAAAGAGGAGGTAATATACGAATATAGTTCTATCGTAAATCTGAAGTTTACTTTTTTATTCTGTTTATATCTAAACATCAGTTGGCTTAAATAATATTAGGAAAGGCATTAACCGTAATGTCAGGAATCACTCTTCTCTTTAAATTAAAAAATAATAAAGAGGATAATGGAATAGTAATTGAGTGTTCTTATTTTTCATCAAAACGAATTTATAATGACTAGGTAAAAATATGAAAAAAACTCTTTTGCTTGCGAGTATATTGCCATTCTTGGTTGCGTGTAATTCCTCAGACACAAGCGGTGATAATGACATTGATACTGGAGTAAGGCCGATTCAACCAATCGAACCCGCTCCTCCAGTTCACCCTATAGAACCGGGTGAGCCTGTTCATCCGATTGAACCGAGCGAACCTGTTCACCCGATTGAGCCAGAAAGACCAGAAGAGCCAGTCCACCCTATTGAACCTGGAATATCAATGTATCAAACTGTCGCCAATCATTTTAATAAAACTTATGATGAGATTTATGATCTCTGTGAATCGGATTACTCTTTAGATAATAAACCTAATGATAAATACAATATTTATTGTAAATGGAATGACCTTCATAAAAAGTTTACTGTCACTTTTGACTCTGAGTCATATAAATCAGAAAGTAAAATACCATATTCAGCTAAAATAGAGTTCGATATAACGGACCACTTCCAGTCTATTGGTTATTTTGGGTATAGAATGAATGTGAGTTTTCCTAACAACGACAGTTACCTTAATGTCTCTGAATTTGTTATTCGTCAATACTACTCTTCACCCGGCGTAGAAGAAGTAGTAGCGGAGCAATTATTTGATCCTTTGGTTTTTCAAAGTAGTGCTCTGCTATCCATTGAGAATGATTTAAGCAATGACGAGCAAAATACTATGATTCCAAAGCAACGTTTCCAAGGCTTGCCTGAAAACTATTTCCAAATAGAAACAACTTTAGAAACCAATCCGAATGGTTCAGTGACTCAGATACATAAATTCCACCAATCGCAGCCGTTCCACAAGCTAGTTACTATTTTCGGAATGTAGCATCCTGCAAGTCCCCGCCTTTGCGAATCAATAACCCCTGATAAGCAAAGTGCTGGGGACACCTTTCCTAGTTCATATTTTCAGCCAAGAAATCAATCAGTAAGCGCACTTTTGGCGACAGATTTCGGTTTTGTGGGTACAGCGCCCAAATACCTTCACGATCGTCGCGGTAATCGGTTAACACTTCCACCAGCTCGCCATTATCTAACGCCTCTTGCACGTAGTAGTCCGGCAGTTGCACCAAACCTAGACCACGTTTTGCCGCATCGACCAAAGCAAAGCCACTGTTGCATTTGATTCGGCCAGAAACACGTAAAGACTTTTCACGCTTTTGCTCTTTAAAGTGCCAGTAATCAGCAGTACCGACCAAACATTGGTGGTGACTCAGCTCAGACAAGGTATGCGGTTCACCCGAGCGATCTAGATATGCTGGACTGGCACACACGTAAAGCTGTCGAGATGACAAACGCTTGGCAATCAAACTGGAGTCTTGCAAACGTCCGAGACGAATCGCCACATCGACACCTTGCTCAATCAAATCTAACTTTTGGTTGGTCAGATTCAAATCCAGATTCACCTGCGGATATTTCTCAATAAACTGGTGTAGCAACGGCGCTAAGTTCATCTCACCATACGTCACAGGAGCGGTTACTTTGAGCAAACCTTTCGGCTCTGCTTGCATTTGCGTGACCGCTAACTCTGCCAACTCTAGACCTTCGACAAGGTGTTTACATTGCTGATAATAGAGCTGCCCCGCTTCTGTCAGTGAGACTTTTCGCGTAGTGCGGTGCAGCAATTTAACGGCTAGACGTTCTTCAAGCGCAGAGACACGACGGCTGATTTGCGCCACCGATGTTTTCAACTTGTTGGCTGCGCCAGTGAAGCTGTTGGTTTCTGCGACAGCAACGAACTCGCTCACGCCTTCCCAATTCGCCATGGTTGTGGTTCCTATGGAATTCTATTTATTGCTTATTCTCACACAAAGTTAAATGCAGAGAAAACCTGTTTAAAAAGGATAGCCGACTAAATGCACCGCTTGTTGTGGCCAAATGATATTTAGGGACAGCACCATGGTGTCTTCTGTGCTCATCCATTCGCGAGGTTTTACTTCCATCTTTAGATTGTCGGTAGGTTGGTATCCGCTCGATTGGTAAACCTGTGTTCGCCCAAACAACACAGAAAAAGCATCACCTCTCTCGAGTGCATCTTGATGAATCACTTTGAGCAACATTTTCACTAACCCTTTGCCGCGATACTCCGGTTGGACGCAAACTTCGGCAATGCCGCTGATCGGAAAAGATTGATCGTCAATCATCACCTGCTTTTCATGTACTGCAATATGAGCCGCAAGTTGAGTGTCATCCCAAATAAGGTAACGATGCCGTGGCATCTCTTGAAAATAGCGCTGAGTTCGGAAGATTTTATCTTGTTCTTTGGTAAAACAAGTAGCGAGTAACGTTCTTAGCTTGGCATCGAGTGCGGGGGTGACGTCATCATCTAATAAGTATTCGAAGCGCATGATTTACCTCATCTATTCTTCATAATTAAAGGTAAACTTTTGGCAAATAACTTACTGAGATATAGCGCAAATAAAGAAAGCGCAGACTGAGCTGCGCTTTACATTTGTTGCATATAGGCAAATCAGTGTTTGAGAATATCTCGCTTCACTTCGCCTTTTAAATCCGTCAATGTTTGCTGCTCAGTATCAATCAAGAAGTGGTCACTGGCTTGTCCCGTTGCAAACTTCTCTAGGATCACAAATAGGCTACCAAAGCGTGAGCGGAAGACTTCACCAACCGAGTATTCACCTAAGTCACCAAGTTCAGAATCGACCGTTCCCGCGAACTCAGCCAGCTCTCGACTTAACAACTCGTATTGCAATAGCTGTGCTTCTTCAATATCGCGGAAAGCCAGTTCATCGGCATTACGCAGGCGGTAGAAATCTGTTGCTAGCTCTTCACCATTCCATGCAGCAAAGTCATCAAGATTAAAGCCTCCCTGTTGAGCAATCGCTTGAGCTTGTTGCGTCGCCGCCTGCCAATCTTTCTGGAATTGCTCATAATCTACGACCGCGTTTTCATCACAATTAACAATGTCGTACCCTAGCTCTTTCGCTAACTGACACACGGTAAATTGAGTAGAAAGCTGAGACATGATCAACATATCATCACCATCCATGTGCAAAAGCATTTCACGCATTTCCAGTGGCCAATCACTTGGTAGGAAGCGCAGACGCGTCAGTTCTCGGATGTGCCAATCAGTCAGAGCATAATAGCTTTCAGCTTCAAGAATCTCTTTATTCCAAATGCTCGCCTTTGCAGTTTCATCATCACCTGCTTGTTCAGTCAGGTGTTCATGCTCACGTGCATAGTGCTCAAACAACTCGTTGTAGCCTTCAACTTTGTCGATCACGACAGTTTCCACTTCGATTTGATGATCAGGACGGATATTCAATAGCTTATAAGCTGGAATGTAGCCCGCCAGAGAAGGGGCTTGAATGTTGAAAAGCGTGTGTTGCACACCGTCAATCACATAGCTCTTCTTACCGGTATCGTTAAAGTGCATGTGGCCACCAACGTGAATGCTCAACCCCGTCGCTGCAAGTGCTTTACTGGTGTCGTCATTTGGCTCACGAGATAACTGATGGCTTCCTTCTCCGAACAAGTCTTCAATGTCTTCGGATGCACCATTATAGAAATCCGTCATTGGAAAATGGCTGAACGACACAAGTGTTTTGTTCTGCTCTTTTGCCGCTTTAACGACCTCACTGATCCACTCAATCACGTGCTGTTTGTGGGTCAGCATCATGTTGTAGCCTGCACTGCTGGAGCCATCGAAGTCATCGCCGCTGATGGAATCTTCTACCAAGGTGTCTTTTGGCTTGTAGACGTTCGCATCTATCGCCAACAACCATAAGCCTTTTACTGGCTCTACCAAGTAGCTGGTATCTGGCACCACCGCACAGTTGGTGTAACCGTCTTGTTTGTATTCACCGCCCGTCCCTTGGTGGCAAATCTCAAACATGCGCTTATCATAAGCGGCTTCTTCGGCGGCAAGTTCATATGAATAGTTGTTACGAGCTTCTTCACTGCTGTAGGGCGTTTCGAAATACAAATAATCTTCTTGAGGATAGAAACCGTGCGTACCAAGGATATCCATGATCTCTTTGTAGCCCCACTCTTGTACCTCTTCCGTACAGATGGTGTCTAAATTGTCGCCTTCACCGGGAATGATCCCCCACTCGCCTTCGTAATCAACACACTCATCCTTACCTCGGCTAAATATGCGTTGTTTCTTGCCGCCCTCACCAAGGTAATCAGATTTGCCCGCTGCCACGGTAAAAGGTTTGTTGGGATCATGGTTGCCCGGTGCAGCAAAAAACTCAAGACCATAAGTCTCACGATAATGGTCAAAGATTTTCACTAACCCACGCATGTGCACAGGTTGGCCGTCATCACTGAAATCCCCTGGTAGCGCAACATATTTAATTCCGCGCTCTACCACGTCATCCAGTGCAGCGATCATCGCGAAATAGTTTTCGTTAAACAACCGCGTCGATTCCATCTGCGACTGCATGGTACGAATCGTCGCATATTTACCGCTGGCATTGGTGTAGAGACCTTGGAAAGAGCCGTCTTGGAAGTCACCATATACATCGTGGAAGTGGATGTCTGGCATAAACGCCACCTGAACTGGCGCTTCGAGCTCGGGTGTATCACTGCTTGAAGAGTCTGAATTACAACCAACTAGAGTAGCTGCAATCAGACCGGAGAGTACGGTCAATGTACTGCGTTTCATTTTTCCCATCCCGATAAAGAGTAATAATTTGAAATCGGGCGAGGAGCTTAGGTGGAAAAAATGACAATTAAGTTGCGACTTTCTTACAACTTATCGTAACTAAATAGAATTTGTGACTCTCGTTCACACTCTTTTTAATCAACAACTTAAACCAATAATCGACGTATCATAGACTGATTTAAACCATTGATGTTCACTATACTTCCAACTAAACATCAATGGCTCAGTCATTCAGAATCGTTATAGCTGAGGTAACGGTTTTAAGTCTTGGTACTCGGCATCTAGCTCAATACCAAAATGCGCTTTTAATGCCGATAGATACTCAGGGCCTCCGTTAAGCTCTACCTCGACCACTTTGTCATTTTCTCGATACTTTAACGTATGATTTGCCAGTGTGATGATCCCCGATTCCGTAGGCAGCGTGGCTACGCGACTAGACGTAAAGCGCGACGTGGGTGACGTAGAAGCAAAGTGATTACCGCAAACAATGTCGCCATCAAACACATGTTCAAAATCCAAGCTATACATATCAAGCCACTGGTTTTCATTGTCATATGGTTGCACTTGCAACATATAGCCAACGCGCTCGTCTTCAATAAAGCGGAATGTTTGAATATCGGTATGAATAGCTTGGTTAAGTACGAATGGCAATGGTGCTCTCGGCGTATTCGAGCCAAAGCCAGCATCGACAATCCATTTTTCATCGCCCATTGTGACCAAAGTAAACTGATGCGTTCTACCTGAGGGCGTACCGGATAAGTGCACGCGACCTAAAAGCGGTCTAGCATCAAATCCCACCTTTTGCAGTACTCTTAAAAGCAATCCATTCAATTCAAAGCAATATCCCCCACGGTTGTGATAGACCAGCTTGTCGATAATGTCTCGCTCAGAGATAGATACGCCTCTCCCCAATGCAATATCAAAGTTCTCAAATGACAAACGGCGATGCTGCGCATTATGCAGTACAAATAGCGTATCAACGCTGACGTCCAATTGCTGCGTTACGCCAATCTTGTTTAAGTAAGCCTGTAAATCTGTGTTGTTCATTGTGATCCTAAATCGATATTTCTTCGCAATGGCCGACACAATAAAACCTCAACCATGCTTGAGGTCAAACCCCAAAACGAATTTTCTCGTCCTTACTTTGTTTTTCTCCAACTTACCCTGTTTCGCTCGCATAAATCATTGCACCTTTTTGTTGATTATTACGTATGCGTAAAAATCATTTTCAATTTAACCGGATTATCATTTTTCGTGAAACGCCTAAAATGGGCACCAACAAAACGACGCAGCGCAGTGAGCAAACCTCAACTACGCTTATGACGTCACTCCATATACTGAGAATATAAAGGAAACATCCAATGTCGCTTGAAATCAAACCTGGTCAAACTCACATTAAATCAAAAGCAATGGTTGCATGGGCTGCTGGCGAGCCACTTAAAATGGAAGAAGTTGATGTACAACTTCCAAAAGCTGGTGAAGTGCTAGTACGCATCGTAGCAACTGGTGTTTGTCACACTGACGCATTCACATTATCAGGTGACGATCCAGAAGGTATCTTCCCTTCAATCCTTGGTCACGAAGGTGGCGGTATCGTTGAAATGGTTGGCGAAGGCGTAACAAGCGTTGAAGTTGGCGACCACGTTATCCCACTTTACACAGCTGAATGTGGTGAGTGTAAGTTCTGTAAATCTGGCAAAACTAACCTATGTCAGGCAGTTCGTGAAACTCAAGGTAAAGGCCTAATGCCAGACGGCACAAGCCGCTTCTCTGTAAACGGTGAGACAATCTTCCACTACATGGGTTGTTCTACTTTCTCTGAGTACACAGTACTTCCAGAAATCTCACTAGCGAAAGTAAACAAAGAAGCACCACTTGAAGAAGTTTGTCTTCTAGGTTGTGGCGTAACCACTGGTATGGGTGCGGTACTTAACACAGCTAAAGTTGAAAAAGGCGACACAGTTGCTGTATTCGGTCTTGGCGGTATCGGTCTTTCTGCAATCATCGGTGCACGTATGGCTGGTGCAAGCAAAATCATCGGTGTCGACATCAACGAAAGCAAGTTCGAGCTAGCAAAACAACTTGGCGCAACTGATTGCATCAACCCAATGAAATTCGACAAACCAATCCAAGACGTTATCGTTGAGATGACCGACGGTGGTGTTGACTACTCATTCGAATGTATCGGTAACGTAAACGTGATGCGTCAAGCTCTTGAGTGTTGTCACAAAGGTTGGGGTGAGTCGGTAATCATCGGCGTTGCGGGCGCAGGTCAAGAGATCTCAACTCGTCCATTCCAACTAGTAACTGGTCGTGTATGGCGTGGCTCTGCTTTCGGTGGTGTTAAAGGCCGCTCTGAGCTTCCAGAAATCGTAAACCGTTACATGGCTGGCGAATTCGGTCTCCAAGAATTCATCACGCACACTATGGGTCTACAAGACGTGAACGAAGCATTCGAATTGATGCACAAAGGTGAATCTATCCGTACTGTTCTTCACATGGATAAATAATCCAAGATACAACTCACGTAATGTGATTGATATTTGAAAATTTGAAATAAGCTCTCTTCTCTCTGGACACGTTTTCCTCGGGAAGAGAGCCATCCACTGTCTTAACGGTCTTGTCCGCCGTTAGAAAATCATTGTTTTAAATACTCACTGTTTTTAAATAAACATTGTTTTATCGAGAGATTATCCATGACCATTGAAAGCCTAAGCCAAGCCAAAGTATTCGGTGGTTGGCATAAACAGTACACGCACGAATCTCGCACACTCAATTGCAACATGCGCTTTGCGATTTTCTTGCCACCTAATGCAACAAAATCAAACCCAGTTCCAGTGGTTTACTGGTTATCTGGCCTGACTTGTACCGACGAGAATTTCATGCAGAAAGCCGGTGCATTTCAAATGGCAGCAGAGTTGGGTATCGCGATTGTAGCGCCAGATACAAGCCCTCGCGGTGACGACGTTGCAGACGACGAAAACTACGATCTGGGTAAAGGCGCAGGTTTCTACCTAAACGCGACGCAAGAACCGTGGTCACGTCATTACCATATGTACGATTACATCACCAAAGAGCTGCCTGCGATCATAGAAAGCAACTTCCCTGTTTCAGATGTGAAGTCGATTTCCGGTCACAGCATGGGTGGTCACGGTGCAATCACGATTGGTTTGAAAAACGCGAGCCAATACCGTTCAATTTCAGCGTTCAGCCCAATCAGTAACCCAATGCAATGTCCTTGGGGCCAAAAAGCGTTTACCGCTTACCTAGGCACGGATATTGAGAGTTGGAAACAATACGATGCGAGCGAATTACTTAAGCAAAACAAATCCCCATTGCCGATTTTAGTCGACCAAGGTGATGCAGATAACTTCCTTGCTGAGCAATTGAAACCAGATGCGTTACTGGCGGCAGCAAAAGCTCATGATTCTGAAGTTGAATTGCGAATGCAATCAGGTTACGACCACAGCTACTTCTTTATTTCGAGCTTTATTGTTGAGCACTTAAACTTCCATGCGAAGCACTTATTTGCGTAGTACTTGCTGGTGATAAAACAAAAAGCGATGAAAAACCAAACGGTTTAATATCTTGTCCTATACAAAGCCACTCATTCATTGGGTGGCTTTTTGTGTTCTAAAAACACTCACCTCCCCTTTACACAGCCCCCATTGCAATTTGCCGAAATGACGTCTAACTTGTAATTGAACATCATTCAATTATCGCTAACACTGTATGAAAAAACCAACGTCAGCCCTGTTAACCTCGACTTGCTTCGGGTTGTTAGCAACCTCTCCTATTGCCGAGGCAATAAGCTTCTTCGATCCCATCGATGGGCAATTAGATATGGGCGAATACCTTGCTGAAAACGCCTATGGCTTTCTACCTGTTCCGATTGTGATTACTGAGCCTGCCGTCGGCTACGGTTTGGGCTTTACTGGCGTGTTCTTGCATGAATCCGATGAGCAACGAGAGAAAAGACGTGAGTTAGCCGAAACGTCTCTCGATGGAGGCGCTCAACTGTTAACACCTGCAATCACCGCGGTAGGTGGGTTCGCGACTGAAAACGGCACTTGGATGGGCTTTCTTGGTCACCGCCGGACCTGGGCGCAAGACTCGGTTCGTTACCTTGGTGGCGTTGGATATGGCGACTTTAATATGACCTTCTATCCACAATCCTCCTTACCTGGGCTAGACAACGTATTTAATGGTAAGGGGTTAGATTTCGAGATTACTGGCGGCGGCATGCTCAACCATCTTCAATACCGAATTATTGATGCCCCGTTGTTTATCGGTGTGAAACAACTCTATTTCGTCACCGATCAGAAAATCACTAACTCCCCTGTTGCAGATAAGCTGCTGCAAACCTTGACCAATACCTCACCCACCACTTCTGGATTGGGCTTAACAGTGGAATGGGACAGCCGAAACAACTTCTTTAGTCCAACCGAGGGCTACAACTACAAAGCGGAGTATCTTTGGTACAACGACGCCATTGGCAGTGATTACGAATACGAGCAGTTGGATGTAGAGGGGATTAATTATTGGGAACTGGCAGACGATTGGTCGTTGGCACTGCGTGGACAATACAAGGCACTCTACACTGACGAGCGCTTTTTACCACCAGCGTCTTACCCAGACATTGAACTGCGTGGCGTGGCGAGAAATCGCTATCAAGGTGACGAAACCTTATCAGTAGAATCTCAGCTGACTTACCAATGGAATACCCGCTGGTCGACCAATATCTTTGGCGGTTTTGGTTACGCATCAACAAATGAGCCGTTATTCGAAAATGATGCCGAATACGCTTATGGCGTCGGCTTTCGTTACCTCATCGCTCGTCGTTATGGGTTACAAGCAGGTATGGACTTTGCCTTCAGCGATGAGGACAGTGCGGTTTATTTCCAAGTGGGCTCAGGCATGTAAACCCACTCGGTTCTCATCATCATGATTGATATTTAGGGTTCGCACCGTATTGGTTCGAGCCTTCTTCACTGTCTTGAATCAAGAAGTACAACAGCACCAAAATACCTATAATTGGAACAAAGGCGATAAGGGCCCACCAACCTGAGCGTCCTGAATCATGTAAGCGACGCACGGTGACCGCTATCGACGGTATCATAATAAACAGCGCATAAATCACACCGAAAAAACCAAAATTATCCATTTGCATCAGGCTACCAATCACCCTATCGATGATAGCCATGACTAAATTGACCAACACATTCACCAACGTAAAGTACCAATACTCTTGGCGTCTTGCTCTACCACTAAAGTTGGTGTAATTGAGGATAACCTTGTAATACCAATCAAACATATCGCATCTCCGATTGAGTTGAATGTGTCGCGAAAGTTAGACAACGTGGTGCAAGTTGCACATAAAATGAACGAAATGATATATTCATCCAATAGTTCTATTTTTAACTCTCTCATTAACCTTGACGTATATTCCACCAACGGTTACTTTTCACCCATAACGTATTATATAAAACCATCAGGTTGGCTCTATTATTAATAAATATATGACCGAGATTTTAACTGGCGATGTTCGCTCTAGTTGCAATGCCGGCAATAAAAATCAAAGGGCACAAGATGAGAAAAACACTAGCACTCGCTTTGCTTTTGTTTGCACCAATACTTTTTGCAAACACAATACAGTTTAGCAGTCCTGAGAAACCCAATGTCGTTGTGGCACTAAAAGACTTAGAGTCCTTGCCTCAAACCACTTACACCACACAACTTCCTTGGCTAGACAGCCCAGCAGAATTTGACGGTGTAAAACTTAGCACCCTCCTACAACATGCCTTTGGCAAAGTACCTGAGCGTGTCGAAGTTCGTGCACTTAATGACTACCATTCAAACCTCTCGCGCGAAGACATCCTGCGCTATCAACCGATCGTGGCGTATAAGCAAAACCATCATTACATTAAAGTAAGAAATAAAGGCCCATACTGGCTGATCTACTCAATGGATGAATATCCGGAAATTGATGTCGCCCTATACCATTCACAAATGGTGTGGCAAATAAACAGGATCAGCGCGAAAGAAGAATAACAATGAAAGCAAAGCCCAATCCCCCTCATCAGGGGCCATTTTCAACCAAGAGCAAGTTACTCTTACTGATATTTGCATCCACACTGCTGTTCGCAAACGTACTACTACTGCAAGAAACTCGAGCGCTCACTAAAACCTATTCGGATCAACAAAACCAAGCCACTTGGTTCTTGTTCCATCTTTCGAAAGAATTATCTGAACTGGTAGGGGAAGCTCGACGCTTGAACGAAAGCGTGATGAACATTGATTCCGCTGAGCTGCAATACGAGCTAGCGTGGAGCCGTTTTGATTTGCTGATTAACAATAAAGAAGCCGATTCTTTTCTCTCACGAGAAGAGGTTCGAGTTTATTTTCTTTCTCTGTTTGACCAATTCCAACAACTCGAACCAATATTAGTAGAAGCGAAAACGGGCAGTAGCGTCGCCGCGAGTCAGTTTTATCGTGAAACTCAAAACCTCTACATGCAAATGATCGATTACGTCACTCTGCATTTTCGTGTTGCCAGTCCCCTCTACAAACATCAACAAGAGAAAGCGTATAACTTGCTGCAAGCGCAATACGTATTGCTCGGTATCTTTGTCCTAACCGTGGCACTGTTGACGTATTTTTATAAACGTGAGTCCAAGTTCCACAAAAAAATGGCATTGAGCGATCCGCTCACCAAGCTTGCTAACCGAAGCGCGCTGTTTATTGATTTACACCGAAAGGAAGAAACCAACTCGCCTTTCTCACTCATGCTGCTCGATTTAAACGGCTTTAAGGACATCAATGACACCTTAGGCCATCAAGCTGGCGATATTGCGCTCATAGAAATCGCAACTCGTCTAAGCCAAATGGCGCTGGATGACTTTGCCGTGTATCGCATGGGCGGCGACGAATTTGCCGTGATCGTCGACTCTATTGATCAAACGAAAATCGATGAAGTCACGCACCATATCAATGTGGTGTTTGAAAAGCCGATTCTCTCCTCTGAGCAAGCCAATGGCCTATCGACAAGTTTGGGGGTCGCTAGCTACCCGCAAGACGCAGACAACATTGACTTCCTGATCAATTTAGCGGATAAGCGCATGTACAAAATGAAATTCCAACGTTAAACGGATAACCATGATGAAAAACTTCATGCGAGCAGTACTATTACTGCTAGTGATCGCGATAGGTGTACTGGCTTGGGTATTTATCCCTTCTCACGAAACCGTAGGTGCACAAACCCTCGAAGAAGCGCTAAACGACAACTACACACTGGTTGGCCATCGCATTCATTCGACAGATCCAGATGCCGGCAATATGTTTGGTTACTTTGTGGTGTACAAAGGCGCAAACACGGATAATTTGGAACCGTTTTTGGTGACTTCTGATCAGTTTATTCGCATGGAGCAAACCGATGATAACACGCTAGCCCTCACCGTGAATGGTCGCATCTACCGCTACCATAATGACCTGTGGGTAGAGAGCCCAGATGGCAAGTTGCAACATTGGTTTGTCAGCGCGACAGCGAAATACGTCCGCTAAGCAGACGCATACTTAGCTTCAGCTACTTAGCTGCAGATACTTAACTTGAGATAAACAAAAGCCCCGCTCATTACGTTGCGGGGCTTTTTATGTTCGAAACTGGCGAGGCAGAGATTAAAGCACTTTCTCTTTGATCACTTTCATTACGCCCGAGTCACGATTGCTTGGTGCGGAGAAACGTGCGATTTTCTTCACCGCTTCGTGCGCGTTTTCCATCGCGTAGGAATGCTCGCTCACTTGCAGCATCTCTAGGTCATTCAGGTAATCACCAAACGTCATGGTCTCTTCTGGACCAAACCCCATGGTATCTTGAAGGTGTTTGATCGCCGCGCCTTTTGATGCTTCTGCATTCATCACGTCTAGCCAAATCTTCGCGCTCACCACAACTTGATGACTGTGACCAAACTTCGCACTCATGGTTGGGAAAACCAACTCTTCAGAACCACCAAAGTGACAAATCGCTACCTTGATAAACTCATCGTCAACGGCCAGTAGATCTGGCACGTATTCACAGCGATGGTAGTACTTCTGGAACTCTTCCAACGCTTTAGGATCTTTAGTTTCAATATAAGCCGAACGCTTACCACACAGCACTAGGTGCGTACCTTCAATCTCACGAGCCGCTTGGATGATCGCATCAATTTCTGTTTTTGGAATGGTGCAGCTGTATAGCTCTTTATCTTGGTACATCACCAAGGTGCCGTTTTCCGCCACATAAATCATACGGTCTTGAATCGGTGCAAACGTATCGCGCAAACTGTAGTACTGACGCCCCGATGCCGCCGAGAATAGAATGCCCTTCTCTTCTAGCTGCAAAAACAGATCAAAGAACTCAGGGTCTAAACGACCGTATTGGTCAAGTAAGGTGCCATCCATATCGGTGGCAATAAATTTGATGCTAGCTTGTGACATGAACTTAAACTCAAATAAAGCAGCGCAGGTCACTCATCGAATGAAAGCAGGCTGCAAAAAATAGTCTTGGTAAGGTACAGGATATTGGGTGAATCTCAAGCTGAAATGATAGGGTATCATTCAGGAATCAGCTTGAGATAATGAGGAAATTAGGCGGTAGCCAAGGTACTAGATTCCGCCATGGGCTGAACCATTGGTTTGGCCAACTCCAGACTGTGAATGGTGCCAATCAAGAAATCGAGTTCGCGATAAATCTCAGCAACGGCTTCAAACTCCCCCGCTGGCTCATCCAATTTTGGCTCAAACAGTTCTTTCCAATGCGAAATGGCAATATAGAGCTTTCCGTTCACTTGAGAAAACGACAAGCGAGAAAACTCGCTCTCACGATGAAAAGTCAGCACACGCTCGATCAATTCATCCGTCAGCAGTTGCTTTGCGGTGTCTAAATCGTCGCTGTACACCTCATACTGTTGGTCAAACTCTGGGTGACCCATTCGCACTCTTTTACCTATCTGAATCTTGAAGAAACGGTCCCACAGCTTTTCACGAAGCGTTGGCCCATCATCGCGGTCACTCAAAACAAAGGTGCAAACGTCGTCATTCATCGGAACGTCTATTTCACAAAACAACCCCGCAAAAAACACGTGATGCTTACTCGAACTATCGCTTCCTGAACTGATGAGCTTCGACGCTTCTATCTCAGACATCACCACCTTCGCCTCTCCAATGGTGCCTGAAATAAAATCATCACTCTCGAAACCATCACAACGGTCTAAATACAAACCACTGCGCTCGAAGGCTTCTTTGGAAAGTTTACGATTTGGGTCCCATGTGAGTGAGGGCTCAATGTGCGCTAACAAGCTCTGCATGATGTGCTGCTTGTAGGTGGTGCGAAACTGATTGTGCTTTTGATTGAAGTACGCCCAACCGCCGAGCATCAATGCCAAAAGAACAAACATCATGGCAGAGGTAGTGAGGTCAAACACGACGGTGCCAAAGAAACCCAGAACCGCCAAACCTAGAAACTTGCGTCGACGCAGTGCTTCTAAACGTAAAGCTTCAAGCGGTTCGAGCTTGTGCCTTAAGTCATTTTCAAACAGTGTTTTGAGCTGATCTGTCGTCATCACTTTCCTTTCATTTTTAGAGTTGAGTCCATTACCAACAACTACAAGATGAATCATTACCACCGCTACACGCATCACTAGGAAGACAGTCCAAAGAGTTGCACCCCATATCTGTCACACAAGATGAGTCTTTGTTCTTACGCCTTTTTCGGTTACGGGAAGAATCCCCATTTTGCAGACGTTGATGCGCATGTCGACAGCGTGTAAACTGCTCTTGAACACTGATATAGCTAGAAAACACGCCTTTGCGTTGAATCATTTTGCTGATGGCAGCAGAACAAGAATCCGTGCCGTAATACACCGCATGAGCGCAGCGGAAGCCTTTGTGTGGAGAAAGATAGCGTTGATAAAATCGTATCAATGCCAACACCAGTTTAGACATGCTTTTCCTTTTGCATCTAATGAGTCATTCGAGAACCATGCTCTCAACTATCAATCAAAACAGTACATCACTCAAATTAATCATTTCAAACGCAACCCTAATTTCTGCGCTCTAAGCGATGAAAATCATTGAGATAGGGAGTGATGGCAAGCCGACAAAGCTAGCCTAGTAGCGCCTTCGAATAGCAATCACTGCCAAAACAGGTACAATCCGTGCTCGATTTTTATTTCGCGCGGACTCACTCTCATGCACTCGCCTGAACAATGCTTTACTCGATTTACTGCTGATATTTCTGGCTACGACTTGCCAGCGCAGTTTACGTTTCCGTTCTACTACACGCCTCACCCATTATGTGTGTTGGCTGCCGGGCAATTGCAGCAGCACCTAATGACACAAACTGACTTCGAACACGATTTTGGTCTTGAGGATGAGCAAAACGGACGCGGCAAGATGTTCGGTGTTTTGCTAGTACGTAACCCGCAAGGTGAGCTTGGTTATTTCAGCGCTTTCTCTGGCAAGATTGCCGATCAAAACTTGCTTCCAGGTTTTGTTCCACCCGTATTCGACATGCTGACAGAAGAAGGTTTCTTCCGAGGTGAGACAGATGCCATCAATGCTGCGAACGCGGAATACAAAGCCTTTGCTGCCAACCCTGAACTGGCACAACTGAAAGCAGAAATCAAAGCCGACCGTGAAGCGTATCAGCAAGAAGAAAATGCCCATCGCCAAGTTATGATTGCCGGCCGTGCAGAACGTAAACAGCAGCGCAAACAAGGCGAACAAACACTGAACCCAGCAGAATTGAAAGTGCTACTGGATGATTTGGGTAAACAAAGTGTGGCTGAGAAGAATGTGCTCAAGTACCTCAAACAAGCTTGGGACGAAAAGCTCGCAATCAAAGAAGCGCACTTAACCGAACTAGAACAAAAACTGGCAGAACTCAAAGAGCAGCGCAAAGACTTGTCTAACGCGCTACAACACAAACTGCATAAGCAATACCGCTTCTTGGACAACCACAGCGCCGAGCGCGATTTGGTAGATATTTTTGCTCCTACCACCAATCCAGTACCACCAGCAGGTGCTGGAGAGTGCGCAGCGCCGAAACTGCTTCAGTTCGCATACAAACATGGCTACCAACCGCTTGCGTTGGCTGAATTTTGGTGGGGCGTCTCACCGAAGTCGGAAGTGCGCCAGCACAAGAAGTTCTACCCATCTTGCAACAGCAAATGCCAACCGATTTTGGGGCACATGCTGCAAGGCTTGGATGTGGAACCAAACCCATTAGCAGAAAACTGGGCAGAAGATAAAGAGCTGGAAATTCTCTTCCAAGATGAAGCCATGGTGATCGTCAACAAGCCTTCGGGTCTGCTTTCCGTTCCGGGGAAAACCATCAAGGATTCGGCGTACACACGCCTGCAAGCGATGTTCCCAGATGTCGAAGGGCCGTTCGTCATTCACCGCCTAGATATGGCGACATCGGGGATTTTAGTGTTTGCTTTAACCAAACGCGCCAACAAGAGCCTGCAAAAGCAATTCATCACACGTGGCGTACAAAAGCGTTATATGGCGCTGTTAGAAGGCGTGTTAACCGAACCTGAAGGTGAAATCTCGCTACCGATGCGTGGCGATCCAGATGACCGTCCACGTCAACTGGTGTGCTTTGAACACGGTAAGCCCGCTGAAACTTACTGGCAACTGATTGAAGTGAAAGACGGACGCAGCAAGGTATACATGTACCCGAAAACAGGACGAACCCATCAGTTACGTGTACACAGCGCCCACCACATGGGATTGAACATGGCAATGGTTGGTGACGGCTTGTATGGCGAAAAAGCCAACCGCCTGCATTTGCACGCTGAGATGT
Source organism: Vibrio jasicida 090810c (assembly GCF_002887615.1). Taxonomy (NCBI): domain Bacteria; kingdom Pseudomonadati; phylum Pseudomonadota; class Gammaproteobacteria; order Vibrionales; family Vibrionaceae; genus Vibrio; species Vibrio jasicida. Next base: position 97,752 of record NZ_CP025793.1, read on the forward strand.
TGGAGTTAGACCATCCATACAGCAAAGAGCGTATGTGTTTCCAAGCAGAGTGTGAGTTTTAAAACGACTTATCAATGCAGAATAGATAGCAAAAAGGCACTGAATTTCAGTGCCTTTTTTACGTTTAGAGCGAGATAAGGTTAACTCACCTTAAACTTCGTCCACACTTGAGAGCGCCAGCGTCTTGCCATGATGATACCGCGTACCCATTCATCCAGCGCAATCGCCATCCAAGCACCAATCACGCCGTAACCCAAATGAATACCGAAGAGGTAAGAAAACACCACACCCAAGCCCCACATGCTCAGAATACCCATCTGTACTGGGAACTTGATATCTCCAGCGCCTTTCAGTGCCGAGATGAAGATAAGGTTAAACACGCGGCCCGCTTCTAGCACGATTGAGCCCATCACCAATGCGCCTGCCAATGCCAAGATTTCAGGCTGATCGGTAAATACACTCAAAATCTCTTCGTGGAACAGGTAGATCAAACACGTTGCCGCCGTTGATGCAGCAAAGCCAACTAAGAAATAAATCTGCACGCGTTTCAGAATACTGGTTACCCAACCTTTACCTATGTAATAGCCAGTCTGAATTTGAGCCGCCTGTCCAATGGCCAACGCAAAGGCGAACGAGAAACGCGCGATGTTTTGCGCATAAGTAAACGCCGCAAGTGATGACGTCCCCATTTGCACTACAAAATACACGATACAGATCTGCGCCATGTTGTAAGACAGCACCTCACCCGCGTTCATTCCACCGATTTTTAAGATCTTCTTGAACACGTCTTTCGGCACTTGTTTTACCTTGGACATAGGCAGTTCAATGCTGCTGCGTTTCAAAATCACGCCCAACAATAACGTACCGATTACTTGGCTGACCACTGTCGCTACTGCAACACCTTCAACGCCATAAACAGGCAAGCCAAATGGCTGATAAAGTGCAATGTAGTTACCGATGATGTTGAACACACCAGAAATCAGGTTCACTACCATTGGTGAGCGTGAATAACCGTGGCTACGCAGAATCGTGGTAAAGACGATACCGATGGTGACGTTGAACGTCATCGCACCGCTGATCAGCAGGTACTCGCGCGCATATTGCTCAACCTGAGCTTCTAAGCCGTAATACGGTAAGAAGAAAACCGCGCCAATCACGGCGAGTACACTTAAGAACGCACCAACAATGACCGATAACGCAACACTGCCGACACCGACATCGACCGACTCTCTTTCACGCCCTGCACCGTTATATTGCGCAATCAAAATGCCCGTGCCACTACTGACAAAGGTGGATACGATGATCAGGAAAAACGTTAATTGAGTGATAACGCCGACCGCAGACACGGCTTTGTCTGAGTAACCACTCAACATGAATACGTCACTGGTTCCTAAAGCCGTCCGTAGCAAAATTTCGACAAGTATCGGCCAAGCCAATGCCACGATGGACATACGTTGGTTGATATTCTGGCTTTTAGGCATGTGTTTGGGACCTTTCCTACAACTAAAACTGCCCCACAGAAAACTGTGAGGCAGTTCAAAAAATTAGATTTCTTAGAATTTGGCTATGTTTGTTGATTGTGTATTTAATCAACAAAATGCAGGCGCGAATTCTAGACGGACTTTGGTCACAAATACAGCGATATTTCGCCTGTTTCGCAAAATATTTTCTAATGGGTTAGAGACGCACTTTAACTCGGAGAACGAAACTTAGACACAGTCGATTGACGGACAATCAGATCAATCGGTGGCAGACGAACTTCGTGCCTATCTCCGCTCAACAAATTGAGAATGGACTCAGCACAAACTGCACCAACTTCTTCAATCGGTTGACGCATTGTGGTAAGCGCAGGTGTGAAATATTGCGAAGTTGGCAAGTCATCAAAACCAATCACAGAGACATCTTGAGGCACACGAATACCATGATCATGCAATGCCTTTATCGCCCCATAGGCCGTTTGGTCATTGGCAGCAAACAGTGCTGAAAAGTGCACTTTCGATTCAATCAACTCAACGGTTTTTTCATAACCGGTTTCACTGCTGAAATCGCCTTGCTTGACCAATTTTGGCAACACTTTAATACCTGCTTCTTGCAGGGCATTTTTGTATCCCACAAAACGAGCCACCGCATCCGGTTGATTCAATAACCCTTTGATATGGGCGATATTCACATGGCCCTGTTGCATTAGATGCAGCGTCGCCATGTATCCGCCCAATACATTATCTATATTTATCGATCGAACCTTGTCACCTATCACGTCATATCCAACAGCAACGACGGGAATTCGCTGGGCATAATCGAGAATCTGCTCTTCCGTTAAACTGCCCGTCACGATGATTACACCGTCTACATTACTCTTTGCCAAATACTCCAAAGCATGAGATTCCAGTGAACGCTGCCAATGCCCTGTAGCAATCACAAGTGAATACCCCTGTGCATTGAGCCCCTTTTCCATGTCATTCAAGATACGACTGGAATGTGGACTTTCAGGATGCTGGATCAGCACACCTATCGTCATTGAACGCGTATTGGTGCCCTGTCCCATTTGATAGTTCGGTTTGTAACCGAGTGATTTGATCGCCTTTTCAATATTCTGACTTTTCTCGTCAGAGACATACGTCGTGCGATTGAGGAAACGTGAAACGGTACTCGGGGAAACCCCCGCCAACTTTGCCACATCATAAATGGATGCCGCTTTTTTATTTTTTTTCATTGTAGGAATTTTCCCAGCAAGCTAATAATAAAAATATAAGTTGCGACGGGGAGCGCGACAACGTTTTGATAAGGGAAATGAGAACTAGATAAGTCGCCAGTACGCAAACGCGCACTGGCTTTCATATCGGGGATTTAGAATGTTGCGAGCGAGTTTTCACTCAGCGCATCAAATAGATGAATAGCATCCAAATCTAAGTAAAGTGTGAGTGTGTCCACATCCACTTCTGCGGCTTGAGTTTCCACCATCAAAGGCTGGCCCGCGATTTCAGTCTTCAATAGAATGCTGGCGCCTAGTAGCTCCTTGTCTTTAATTTTGACAGGGAATGGCAGTACGCGATCGTGATCGACCTGTTCTGCACGCAGATGGATATCCGTTGGACGAACACCAAAGTGCAAAGCTAAGTTCTTAGACGCATGCGCTTTAAAACGTTCTGGCAACGGAATACGAACCTCGCCCAATTCCACTTCCCAGTTGCCTTCCTCACCCACTAGCTTCGCATCCAGCATGTTCATTGATGGGTTACCAATAAACTGAGCCACAAATTTGTTTGCCGGGCGTTGGAACACTTCTGTTGGTGTACCGACCTGAGCCACATAACCATCTTTTAGAATCACGATGCGATCCGCCAATGTCATGGCTTCAATCTGATCATGTGTCACGTAAATGGTAGTGGTCTTCAGTTCACGGTGAAGGTGTTTGATCTCTTCACGCATGACGCCACGTAACTTGGCATCTAGGTTCGACAACGGCTCATCAAACAGGAATACTTTTGGCGTACGTACCATTGCACGACCCATTGCCACGCGTTGACGTTGACCACCAGACAACTCTTTTGGCTTACGTTCTAATAACGCGTCAAGCTCAAGCATTTTCGCAGCTTTGCGTACTTCGACATCGATTTGGTCTTTTGGCATCCCTTTTAGCTTAAGGGCAAAAGCGATGTTCTCGTAAACCGTCATATGTGGGTACAGTGCATAACTTTGGAACACCATCGCAAGGTCACGGTCTTTGGCATCGACTTTGTTCATCAACTTGTCACCGACGTAAATCTCACCACCAGTGATGCTTTCCAACCCCGCAAGCATACGTAGTGTAGTCGACTTACCACAGCCCGAAGGACCGAGAAAAACCACAAACTCGCCATCTTGAACCGTAAAGTCGAAGTGTTTCACAACCTCAACATCATCGTAGGATTTCTTGATGTTTTTGAATTCGACTTTTGCCATTACTGGTTCTCCTCTGCTCGATCTAGCAGCATGTTGCGATAAGCAATTGCGCTCGCTTTTAAGGTGCGTTTTTGCGTTTGGTAATCCACGTGAACAATGCCAAAGCGCTGCTTATAACCATAAGCCCACTCAAAGTTATCCATTAGGCTCCAAGCGAAGTAACCATCGACCTTCACACCAGCCTTAATAGCAGCATCTAGCGCTTCTAGGTGCTGCTGGAAGTAACGCACACGTTGCTCATCATTCACTTCGCCGTCAATGCAATGGTCATCACCAGCCGCGCCGTTTTCAGTGATGTAAAGTGGTGGTAGGTTCGGGTAACGGTCCTTCAAACGCAGGAGTAAATCCGTCAGCGCTTGTGGGTGAATTTCCCAACCAATGAATGTGTGCTCTTGCTCCGGTTGAGGTACTGTTTCAATATCGCCATGTTCGTTGTAGCGCACCACACAACGGGTGTAGAAGTTAATGCCAATAAAGTCCAAGTCAGTTTGAATAATATCGAGGTCACCTTCCAGAATCATAGGTAGGTTATGCGCCTGACGATCCAACACAATTTGAGGGTATTCCCCCTTCAGTACTGGGTCCATAAACCAATGGTAGCCTTCTGCATCACTGTATTCTGCCGCACCAATGTCTGCGTCACTGTATGGGTAAGCAGGTGTCGCATTGAAGACACAACCGTGCATCGCATTGGGTGCATTCTTACGCATGTGTGGAATCGCAAGACCATGGGCCAACATCAAGTGGTGCGCAGACAAGAAACCTTCACGTTCCCCCTTAAGACCCGGAGCATGTTCACCCCAGCGGTAACCTAAGTAAGCAGAGCAGAACGGTTCGTTTAATGTCGCGTATGAATCAATCTTATCACCGAAGTAAGCACTAACTACCTTCGCGTATTCCTCAAACTTGTAAGCTGTTTCTCGGTTTAGCCAACCGCCTTTGTCTTCTAGGTATTGAGGTAGGTCCCAGTGGTAAAGCGTAACGAAAACCTTCAAACCGCGAGCGTGACACTCATCGATGATTTGCTCGTAAAACTTCAAACCTTCTTCATTCACTTTGCCATCTTCAGGAATGATGCGCGGCCACGCCATCGATAGACGGTAAGCGCCCACACCCAAACCTTGGATCATCTCGATGTCTTGTTTCCACAAATGGAAGTGATCACATGCAACGTCGCCATTGTCTGCGTTATCAACTGCGCCTGGCTTATTGCAAAACGTGTCCCAAATCGAAGGTGTACGACCACCTAGCTGCGCACCGCCTTCAATCTGATAAGAAGAGGTTGCGACACCAAATAAGAACTCTGGGCTACGTAATTTTGAATCTTGTGGTAGTTGGAATTTATTCATTGTTATAAAACCTTTTATTTCGCTTAGCCCTTGACGGCACCAGAGGTCAAGCCGCTGATCATCTGTTTTGAGGCAAATAAGTAAGTAATCACTAACGGTAAAATGGAGATGGTGGTTCCGAGCATCACCGCTCCCCACGGCGTATTCGGAATGCCCTGCACACTTCGCAGTGCCTGCGTAATCACGTAGTTTTCTGGCGTTGTCAGAACCACAAGTGGCTGCATAAACATGTTCCAGAAGAAGACAAACTGCACGATTGCTAGGGTTGCGAGCGCCGGTTTCATCAGTGGCAATACCACGCTCCAGTAAGTACGGAATTCACCTGCGCCATCTAACTTCGCCGCTTCTAACAGCTCTTTAGGAATCGATGCCACGACGTGTTGGCGCATCAAGAAAATACCAAATGGTGTGGTCGTGAACGGCAACCAAACCGCTAAGTGGTTATCGAGTAAGCCAAGAAACTTCACGATCATGAAGTACGGGATCAAGCTCAATACAGGTGGAATCATCATCGAACCAACCAGCATGCCAAACAGCAGGTTTTTTCCCTTGAACTTGTACACCGCAAAGGCGTAACCACCCATGCTACAAAACAACAATGAAATCGTGGTACCTAGGAACGCGATGTATATAGAGTTAAACATCGCCTGCCAAAAAGGCATGATTTCCAGCAACTTGGCGTAGTTCACCGCGAGGCTGTCGCCAATCGCAAAGCTGATGCCTGTGCCGAAGATTTCAGTGCGGTCACGCGTCGATAGCAACGCCGACCAAATGAATGGGAATACAGTCATGATGGCAGACACCACCAACACAGTGCCGAGCATCACCATTAATATCTTGGTAAAGATCTCGATGCTGCGATCGCTTGGACACCAACGCTGCGCCGCAGGTAAGGTAGTTGTAGTCATCTTATTGCTCCCCTAGACCTTTCTTACCGAAGAAGAAGAATTGAATCGCCGTACAGCCTGCAATCAAGGTAAACAGTAACCATGAAATCGCTGACGCAGTCCCCATCTCTAACCACTCCCAGCCCACTTTGTAGAGGTACATAGAGATGGTTAAACCAGACTGACCTGTACCACCCGTACCGCGCGTTAGGACGAAAGGTTCTTCGAACAGCTGCAAGTTACCGATGATGGTCATGGTGACCGCAAAGAAGATGAATGGACGAATCATTGGCAGCGAAATGCTCCAGAAACGACGCCATGCGTTTGCACCGTCCATGCGTGCCGCTTCTAGGATGTCTTTAGGAATCGTCATCAAGCCCGTGGTGTAAAGCACGATGTTGAAACCGGTGTATTTCCAGAACACCATGATGGCGATAGAAGGCTTTACCATAGTTGCATCATCTAACCAACGGATTGGTTGGAAATCGTTAACCCAAGAGAATGCCCAGCCGAACAGCGTGCTATCTGCCAACGCCATCAAGCTTTGGTTGATAATCCCTGAGTTTGGCGAATACATGTTGAAGAAGATGAGCGATGCAGCCACCGTTGAAGTGATGAACGGTAGGAAGTAAGCCGACGTTAACCAGTGGCGGAAACGGTCACCCAAAGACACCAAAATGTACGCAACAGGCAATGCCACCAAGTGTTGCGCGACACCAGAAGTTACAGCTAGCCAGAGTGTGTTCTTTAATGAACGCCAAAGCCACGGGTCGGTCAGTGCAATGTGGTAATTCTCAAAACCCACATAATCCATCGCCCCCAAACCTTCAACAGGGTTCCACTCATGGAAGGAAAGAAAAATAGAAAACAGTAACGGGAAAATCCCAAACACGGAAAAAATAATCAAAAACGGCAGTAGGAATCCATACGGTGTAAGCGCTTTCAAATTTAGACGAGAAAAAATACTCTCACGCTCTGATGTTTCCATTACCTTGCTCGCTGCCTGATTCATAGTAACGACCTCTCATCAGGAGGGCGTGGTGCCCTCCTTGCTTACCAAATAGCAAATTGCTTACATGTTGCGAGTACGGCGCTTGATCATGCGCTCTGCATCTTTCAATGCCGTTTCAATGTCTTTGCCTTCATCCAACACTTCCATCAGTGCATTTTCTAAGATGATAGAGCGAGCAACGTGGTCGCCTTTAGCTGGTGCCACTGGTTTGATGTTTTGTGCTACTTCTGCAAACAGTAAGCGCGCCTGCTGACCACCTAAGAATTCAATTTTCTCTTCAAACATAGGGTCGTCGTAAGTTGTGGTGTTTGCAGGGAACGCTGCAATAGTGTCGAAGTGTTTAAGTTGAATCTCACGCTTAGTTGTCATGTATTCGATCAGCTTCCAAGCGTCATCTTGGTGCTTAGATTGCGTAGGAATCGATAGGAATGAGCCGCCCCAGCTTCCGTAAATACCATCAGGAAGGTTAGATACGCCCCAGCTGCCTGCTGTTTCTGGCGCAATCCAGTTGTTTAGGTGACCAAGTAGCCAAGCACCAGAAAGCTGTGTTGCAAATGTGCCGTTACGGAAGCCTTCGTACCATTCGTTTGACCACGCAAGAATGCGACCGTCCAAGCCTTTATCACGGATCTCTTTCGCTACTTCAAAAGCGTGAACAAAGCGCTCTGACGTCACTACTGGGTTGCCGTCTTTATCAAAGTAAAGACCTTCCCCCTCGGGTACTGTGGTGAAGATGATCGCTTGCGCCACATCTGCTGCAGAAGCAATCAATTGAACATTCTGTTGTTTAAGTTTTTCACCTGCTGCAATGTAAGAATCCCAATCTTTGATTGCCTCATTGATATCAATACCCGCTTTTTCAAAAATGTCAGTGCGGTAATACATCACACCTGGACCAAGGTCGACAGGCATACCGTACACATCACCGTCTGCGCCTTTACCTTGCGCCCATGCATAAGGTGCGAAGCTCTCTGCATATTTATCAGCGCCGTATTTTTCAGACAGGTTAACCAAACCACCCGATGCCACAAATGGGCCTATTTTTTCTACATCAACAACAATCACATCACCCGCACCAGAGCCCGTTGCTAGGTTGGTTGTTAGCTTTGTATGGTGATCACCGTGGTTATTCATCAGGTAATCAACCTTAATCCCTGTTTCTTTCTCGAAATCCGGTAGCAGCACTTTCAAACTGCTGTCGAAATCTGGGAAGCCATCAAAGCGAATTTTGGATTCATCAGCTGCGTTTACCGTCACAGCCACACCCAATGCAGCGGTCATCGCAAGCGTCAAAGTTTTCAGTTTCATGTTGTTGTCCTTAATTATCGTTTTATAGGGTATGCAGTTCCTTGACCGAACTTCTTGGCACTAAGGCCGGTGATAATTTGAAGTTCACATCTCGTTTGTTTTTATTGAGGATTTGAATCACGAGCTGGACAGCTTCAGCACTCATTTGCTCAATAGGGAAGTTAACTGTGGTAAGGGCTGGCGTGAGGTAGCGCGCAAACAAAATGTCATCAAATCCAACCAGAGATACTTGCTCAGGAACATCAACGCCATGGGCTTTAAGCACTTCATAAGCACCAAAGGCCATGTGATCATTACAAGCAAATACGGCAGTAAAATGACAATCGCGCTTCAACAACTTGCGCATTGCGCTTTCCCCAGACTCTTCGGTAAAACCGGCCTCTGAGACCAATGCTTCGTCATACTCAATTCCCGCTTCTTCAAGAGCCTTGCGGTAACCTTGTAGACGCCCCCGTGCATCGGACTTGTCCAGAGGGCCGGTGATACACGCTATGTTGCGATGCCCCATACGCAACAAGTATTCGCTCGCCAACTGGCCACCAAATTCGTTGTCGATCTCAATACAGCTTTGTGCCATTTCAGGGATGAAGCGGTTAACTAACACCACCGGCATACCTTTTTCTTTAAGATCGATTAAATAATCATCTGTTAGGTTTTGTGCGTGCAAAATCATGGCATCAACGCGTCGACCAAGCAGAAACTCCACCGATTCACGCTGACTTTGTTCTGAGTTAGAACCCGCTGTAACAATCACGTGGTAGCCAAAACGACGTAGACGCTCTTCCATGCTGTGTAAGATGCCAGAGTAAAATGGACCACCAAGCTCCGGCACTATGATGCCAATGCTGCCCGTACGGCTTGATGCCAATGCCTGCGCAATAGAATTAGGACGATAGCCAAGTGTTTGAATCGCTTTTTCGACTTTCAGCTTTTTATCATGACTCACTCGGCTGGTGCCGTTGATCACACGAGAAACCGTAGCCTGAGAAACACCAGCGTATTCAGATACATCTTTAATCGTCGCCACAAGAAACCTCTTCCACTTGAACCTCAAGATTCAATCTTGCTTCGAGACAAGCTCCTCGAAACCGCTTTCATGGCAGCTAGTATTTCGGATTCACTGAGGTGTTATCGTGAGAGAAATCACACCGAAATCCCTTTAAATTCGGGCAATGTTTGAAAGAATGAGGCGCGTGGCAGTTTGCTTTCATTTCATGAAACCGTTTCATGAAATGGTTATTTCACGCTCAAATGAAACCAAGCAAAGGCATTGATTTCACAACTCTTTAATATCGATCCATGAATCAAAAACGGCGAGTAAGAAAAAAAAGAGCCGCAAATGCGGCTCAAAATAGGGTTAAGAATGGACAGTTTGGCACTCAACTGGCTGCAATGAGCGCCATGACAAAATAGAGAGAGTTAAGAGTGTAGTTTGAGATGGCTTACCACCAAGCTTCCCACATCGCACCTAGGCTAACCGTATCTTGCTTAGGATCGTTGATGCCAGTCGCTTTGTTGTCCACCTCACCGACTGTTGCGTAGAAGCGCAGCATTGGTCGAGCACCAGCGCCCCAATCAAACGAGATGTTTTGTGATAGGGTGACTTTCCAACCTGTGTTGTCATCGTCAGCACGTGCGTAGTCTACCATCTGGTAGCCTGCTTCTAACCACGTAGAGTGTGCATCGTTCCAAAAGTACATCGGGCGTACGATAGCACTGTAGTTGGTGCGCTCATCTTCCACCGCACTTGAACCATCAACGGAATAATCGTGGTAAGCCAATAGGTATTCAATCGCGGCTTTTTCACCGAGATCGGCATTACCTTCGAAACTTGCATAAATCGTAGTGAGATCTTCTGTTTTCCAGAATACGCCGTTATCGGCATTGTCTGAATAACGCAATACTAAACGGTTTGAACCACTATCGTGTGCACGAGAAATCACCGCACCCAATTGGTACGCGTCTATGTGCTCAGAGCTATCAATCGCTTCGGAATCAAAGCCGTAGTTTGCGTACAACTCTAGATCTGCAAAACCCATGTCGATACCATGCAATTTAGAAGTGAAAGCGTATGCGCCGCTGTCACCCGTTCCTGCACCACCCGTACATGAGATAGAAGGGTTTGAACCTGGATCGACAATTTCTGGGCTACAATTTTCTACCGCTGCAACCACACCGAAATCCAGCTTCACAGAGCCAAGCTCAAGGTTATTGATACCACCACCTTGACCATCATGCATCATCCAAAAGTAGTCATTGATGCCTTGTTGTGGACGTTGATGGAAATCACGACCCGCCCAAATGTAAGCATTCGGCTGGCTTTCGAAAACATTCGTTACCCCTGCGTAAGCCTTTTTCAGGTTTACTTCATCACCCCAGTGATCGAACATCACAACCACATCCCAGATCGCACCGCTGTCATTCTTGAACGCTTTCGCTAACTGGAATTCACCGCCGTTGCCTTCGTTACCTAATCGACCAATTGCTGATGACCCATTAAATGAACCATCAACCATCACGTATTTCTGGTCGCCAGCTTGATAATGTGCGCCGTAGCGAGCATAGCCGGAGAAGACAACACCATAAGGAATCTCAATATCCGGAGTCAGTACAGCCGGTTGTTGATCATCAACATAATTAGGATCGATGCGATTCTCCAGTTCTTGAATGCGTTTTTCCAGAGCTTCTACATCAGAATCGGCAGCAAAAGTAGAGAGAGAAGCAAGCGAAGCGGCCACTGCAAGCGCGAGAGGTAAAACCTTTAAGTTTTTCATGTGATTTCCCTAAGTTTTTAGTAGGTGTAATTATTTCAATAGGGATCTTAAGGAATGAAACGTTTGAAAAGCCGCTACGGCTTCACATGGCCATCGTGTTCAAAATGACATGAAACAACGCGTGAAACTCAAAATATTTATTAGCGCGTAAAATCAGACAGTTAAAATAGTGCTTGTTAGATTTTACATTTTGAAATCGCTTTCATTTCACAGGATTGTTTAATTTCTATCACGTTAATTTGTGCAAAATAAGAGCAATCCACTCATGATGACATGAAACATTTCATAATCATGAAACATTTCATACTTCGTAAATTTCTTACAAATTCAACAAGTCACGTAAATAACAAACATGCTTCATATCACAATTAAGGGCTTTGCTATTCCATGTACTACTTAATTACGACCTAGAATAGGCATTAAGTAAGTCTAAAGTAGGGATACACAATGTCGAAATTGGCCGGAGCACGCCTAGAAGAAATGGCGGATATCCGATCGACAAGAAAAAAGAAGATAGTTTTTCTCTGTTCTAGCATCGCCACTGCATTTCTAACCTATGGCTCTGTCCTACACTACCTTGAAGGAAATTGGGGGCTCAGTTTACTCATTGGTTTATGTGCTTTGGCATGCTTAACCATCAGCTATCTGATCAAAGTCCGTGGTCACCACCAATACGCAGATCTGTTGCTCACAGGCGTATTGATGTTTGATGGACTGTTGCTACTGCTTTATAACGACGCCCCTTCAGGTCGACTGCTTTGGCTCTACCCGATAGTGGCCGCCATTATCTTGATCAACGAATTCAAAGTCGGTCTGCTGTTTAGCGTGACGTACTCCCTCATCATCTTTTTCGGTTTAACCTTTTTAGAGAGTGTACCCACCGCCAGTGACATGACCGAACGCCGCTTTATGTTCACCCTTGTGGCGATCTGCTTTGTTTGTCATACCTTTTCTTACTATTACTCTAAAGTCGTGAACTACATTCAAACCCTTTATCGCGAAGGGATTGAAGAACTCGCCTATCTCGACCAATTAACGGGCCTTGCTAATCGTTGGAGCTTTGAAACCTGGGCACGTGCCAAGTTAGAAGAGTTGGAACAAGTTGAGACCAAAAGTGTCACAGCTTTAGTCTTTTTAGATATCGATAACTTCAAGCACATCAACGACAACTATGGCCACGATGTCGGCGACCGTGTGTTAAAACACTTTGCGACTCGCTTAAAAAACAACATTCGTAATAAAGACAGAAAAACGGACAAGCATGACTACTCGATTGCTCGCTTTGCTGGTGACGAGTTTGTCTTAATGCTTTACGACGTGCGCGGTAAGAAAGACCTAGACAATATTTTGGAGCGTATCGTCAACCTGTTCCAAAAAGGCTATCAAACGGACGACAACATCAATGAGTTAACCATGAGTGTGGGAGCGGCCATTTACGGCCAAGATGCAACAGATTTATCTGAACTGACTCGTTGCGCAGACAAAGCTATGTACGCTGCGAAGCACACTGGCAAAAACCAGTACGCATATTACGAGCATTGCTCACATGCAGAAGAGTTGCGTCATCAAAGACACTCGTTGGTTGGCGCAATGGGAAATGTGACTTCATTGCAGCGTGACGCCAGCTTATAAACCAAACTGTAGAGCCTAAGTTAGGCGTACATATACATGGCCCATAAGCCAACAAGTAAAAACGTGACAAGCCAGATCACTTGGCCGATTTTGCTTGGTTTATCATCTCGTGGGACAAGAACAGGTTTGAGCGCTCGCTCTTTCATTTTGCCGACAAGGCTTTTCTCAATCGCTCGCTTATAGAAAGCACGTCGTTTTTGAGCCGCGTTGGCCACCTTAGTAAAGCGGTGACGTTGCTCATTAGTAAAATCCGTTGCCTCATAGCGAGGAGGAAGATCGGAATGTTTAGGTTGTACTGCCATCTCATCCTCCTTGGTCGATGGGTGCACCTGTTTTAAGTATATACATAATTAACGCTTTATTGCCAAAAACCGTTGCATCTGAATAACATGCATAAAAAAAGCCACCCGCAGGTAGCTTCTATATAAATCAGTCTTCAATCACTTGTCAGAGATGGCGCTGTGCTTATAAGTACTCACATAGGTAAGCCGTTGCGTCTTTAACTTGAAGCTCAAATGATGAGTTACCTTCGACTTCAAAAAACTCACCGCTGTTGTAAGTCACCCAATCAACCTCTCCAGCTTTCTTTACGATCAGTGCACCTTTGACGACACTCATACGTTCAGGAGCTTGTGTACCAAACGTGTATTCACCTGGCAACATCACACCGACACTGACATCCTGTCCTTGTTGGCTAAAACCCAGTGACTTTACGCCACCAGCAAAATAACTGTTTTCCTTAATACTCATTCTTTGGTTTCCTTATCAAAAATCAGCTCTTTTTTACCCTGTTTCGGTTTACGACTCAAGTCTCTAAATTGACCTTTTTTGAGCTATCGAATACTCAATAACTGTGTTTCGGAATGTAAAAGTGGACATCAGATCATAGTTTAGGTGTCGCAAAGGCGAGATTGTTTGTTTTTGCAGCGTAAGCTTCTCACCATATTAAAAAAGGAAAACAAGCAGGGATCATGACGACCACACCGAGCCGAAAACGCCAGAAGAAACCAGGACCGCAACCTTCATTTTGGGCTCGTCATCAGTTCAGAATCATCAAAGGAGGATTTGCGACGTTTGGCTGCGCGCTGTTGAGCTTTCTCGGCTACCAACTTTACGCTTCTTATCTCGACTATATCGATCCAGATAAAGTGTATGGCGAATGGATTGAAATTGGTGCGCCGCCTTATCAGACCGAACAACTTTCCTTTACGCCCGACGGGGTCTTTCGCAACCATCGCCTCGTCGCTACCCAGTTTGAGTTCGATGGCAAAGTTGTCACCCTAAACACCGGACTAGGTAAAACAGCCTACCAACTGTCTGGTTCTCACCTCTCTCCCCAAATACGTCGCGTAGAACCAAAGCTACCTGACCAACGCTTTGTGCTTAAAGGATTCGAGCACACCGTACAAGGTTCAGAAATTGGTGCCGCGTCCAAACGCCGAGCCGCATTGAGCGAGCACTTCAATCGCAAGTAATCTTGTTATCGACCTCATCAATCATACGTATCTTTCCCCAAATTCAACGGGGCCGTTACTGGCAATTTCTAACGTAACTTGCTCTGTTACATAATAAAAATTTAATTTCACTCGCAAAATAACACCGCCAGACTGAGTAGATAATTAATTAAACGCATGCAAAATATTTATAAATTATTGGCTCAATATTGTATTTTCTATGCAAAACAATGTTTCTTGTAGTGAGATTTGTGTAACAGAGTCGAATCTTGATTTATTTTTTTTTGAAAAAAAAAAAAGCTTCTGAAATGCTGAATGTGATGCTTTTGCACAGTGTGTGAATCGGTTGTCTTTTCTGTCGCAAGAGCAGCTTGTGTTCGTGAATGAACATAAAATCAAGGATTGAGAGAGAAGTTATGATTCGATTTAACCTATGTGCAGCTGGGGTTGCCCTAGCTCTTTCTGGCGCTGCAAATGCGGCTCCAACAGCACCAAGTATCGACATGTATGGTTCTAATAACCTGCAATTTTCTAAAATTGAACTGGCAATGGAAACCACATCTGGCTACAACGACATGGTTAAGTACCATGAGCTAGCTAAGATCAACGTGAAATTTAACCAGTGGAGTGGTACTTCTGGTGACACTTACAACATCTACTTTGATGGAGTTCAAGTCGCAACAGGCCCTATCACTGGTAGCCAAACTACTGCGTCGTTTGAATACGGCCAAGGTGGTTTGTACCAAATGGAAATCGAAGCGTGTGACGCAACAGGCTGTGCGAAAAGCGCACCAGTAGAGATTACGATTGCGGATACAGACGGTTCTCATTTACCGCCGCTAACTATGAACGTTGACCCGAACAACAAAACCTACAACACCGACCCAAGTGTTGTCATGGGTACTTACTTTGTTGAGTGGGGCATCTATGGCCGTGACTACACGGTTGATAATATGCCGGTCGACAACCTGACTCACATACTTTACGGCTTCATCCCAATTTGTGGTCCAAATGAATCAGTGAAATCGGTTGGTGGCAATAGCTTCAACGCACTGCAAACCGCTTGTCGTGGTGTGAACGACTACGAAGTGGTTATCCATGACCCATGGGCAGCTTATCAAAAGAGTTTCGCGCAAGCTGGTCACGAATACAGCACGCCGATCAAGGGTAACTACGCGATGTTAATGGCATTGAAGCAACGTAACCCTGATCTAAAAATCATCCCATCGATCGGTGGTTGGACACTGTCTGACCCATTCTTCGATTTCGTTGATAAGATCAACCGTGACACGTTTGTCGCATCTGTGAAGAAATTCCTAAAAACATGGAAATTCTACGACGGTGTTGATATCGACTGGGAATTCCCTGGTGGTGGCGGTGCCGCAGCAGATAAAGGTGACCCAGTAAACGATGGCCCTGCTTACATCGCATTGATGCGTGAACTACGTGCAATGTTGGATGAGCTAGAAGCAGAAACAGGCCGTACTTACGAGCTAACGTCTGCAATCGGTGTAGGTTACGACAAAATTGAAGATGTTGATTACGCAGACGCTGTTCAGTACATGGACTACATCTTCGCAATGACTTACGACTTCTACGGCGGTTGGAACAACGTACCTGGTCACCAAACGGCACTTTACTGTGGTTCATTTATGCGCCCAGGTCAGTGTGACGGCAGCGGTGTAGATGAGAACGGTGAAGCGTACAAAGGTCCTGCATATACAGCCGACAACGGTATCCAACTTCTTCTAGCTCAAGGTGTTCCTGCGAACAAACTTGTACTAGGTACAGCAATGTATGGCCGTGGCTGGGAAGGCGTAACACCTGATACGCTAACCGATCCAAATGACCCAATGACAGGTACTGCAACAGGCAAACTGAAAGGCAGCACGACTCAAGGCGTCTGGGAAGATGGCGTGATTGACTACAAAGGCATTAAGTCATTCATGCTTGGTGCAAACAATAATGGTATCAACGGCTTTGAATACGGCTACGATGCACAAGCAGAAGCACCATGGGTGTGGAACCGTTCAACAGGTGAGCTGATCACATTTGATGACCACCGCTCTATTCTTGCGAAAGGTAACTACGCGAAGTCGCTAGGTCTTGCAGGTCTGTTCTCTTGGGAAATTGACGCAGATAACGGCGACATCCTGAATGCAATGCACGAAGGTATGGCGGGTGGTGTCGTTGTTCCACCAAACCGTAAACCAACGGCAGCAGCAGGTGCGGACCAAGCAGTAACAGGCCCTGCAAGTGTTGTGCTTGATGGCAGCAACTCAACAGACTCTGATGGCACAATCGCAAGCTACGCTTGGGAGCAAGTATCAGGTACAGCAGTGGCTCTATCTGGCGCAAACACTGCGACAGCAAGCTTTGATGCAGCAGAAGTGACTGCAGAAGAACAGCTAACGTTCAAGCTAACCGTGACAGACAATGACGGCGCAAGCGCTTCTGATCTTGTTGTGGTAACGGTTAAGCCTGCTGGCGTGATTGATCCACCAAATACAGCACCTGTTGCGCAGGTCTCTGCACCTGCAAGTGCGAAAGCTGGTGACATGGTTGTAATTGACGCTTCCGCTTCTAGCGATGCTGACAACGACACACTCACGTTCGATTGGACGCTACCTCAAGGTCTAAACGCAACAGTTAACGGCGCGAAAGTGACGTTCACAGCAGCAGAATACCCGCAAGACACTAGCCTAAGCTTCACAGTAAGCGTAAGCGATGGCCAAGCAGCATCTTCAGCAAGTGCAACCGTTGTTGTATCTAAGCACAGCACAGGTGGTGACACTTGTACTAACGCATGGGATTCAACAGCTGTTTACACTGGCGGTGACCAAGTGACTTACGCAGGTAAGACTTGGGAAGCGAAGTGGTGGACACAAGGACAAGATCCTAGTAAGTCTGGCGAATGGGGTGTTTGGAAAGAAGTTGGCCCAGCTAACTGTAACTAAGCACTGATAAAAGCGTTGTGATTCAACATCACTCGCTTTCAATAGAGTTGTAAAAGAAAAGGACAGCTTCGGCTGTCCTTTGTTGTTCTAACAGAATCTATTAAGTGCTTTTCAATAATCAGCTAGCTTCAATTAAACGGTCGAAACTCTGGAACACCTCTTCACACTTCATCACGCGACCGTGACCTTGGCCTTGAGTCGTCACTAATTCAACCCGTGCCATCTCACTCGCTGCTTGCGCAGAGACACTGTGCTTAGTGAACTTGTCTTGCTCATCATGAACAATGATGGTTTTTGCTTCGCGCTCTGCTAGACGCTTTTCTGGGTCAATCGACTGCAGTGGATAGCCAAACTGGTCCTCAACCTCAGACACCACCGCTTTGAATAACTTCATGGAGTATCCTGAGCGTGCAATGCTACCAAACAGGTTTTCTACATAATTCAGAACCGGAGCTATCAACAATAGAGGTTTGTTCTCTAGTTTACTGTGGCGACATTCCAGCGCCGACGCAGTGCCCATACTGTGCCCAACTAAACCTGCTACGTCTTCCACCGAATCCAATACATCCTCTAAGCCACGAACAAACGCAGGGATGTGTCCGTACTGACCATCACTCTCACCATGTGCAGGATGGTCGTACGCTAATGCGGTGTAACCAGATGCCGCAATGTGCTCCATCAACGGATAGAACTGACTGGCAGTTCCAGACCAACCGTGAGTAAGAATCCATACCGGACCGCTTCCAAGCTGATAGATTTTAATTGCCCCGGCATGACCTTGGATTTCACTTTTGATCAGTCCCTGTGGCTCAGCGTTTTTTGGCTGAGTACGCGCAGGGGTAAGCAGCAATTTACGCGCGGTATTTTTTGCGTGTGAGGGCGCTAGCGTGTGATGTAAACGCGTACTGATGTTGATCAGACTGCGCTTAACACTGAATTTCTGCGAAGTATTGAAGTAAATTTTCTCACTCATGATCGTTTCCTTAACTATCAGCTTTGCACAAAATAGAACGGTCGTGCTTTTTAAGCTGATAAGAAAGAGCGCTCTGTGTCGCTCTTTGTTATGAATCTCTTACTATGCCCGTTACCGCGGGGCTAGCGCTTCCATCGAGTAAACAAGTTATCGATGCCTTGCCAAAACAGTCTCTGGCTTTCTTCTTCCCCTTTGATCGAATAAAACACGTGTGCACTTAAGTACTGTCCGTATAAATCAAAGGTCGCTTGTCGCGTGTCTAAATCCACAACAAACTCTTGGTTTTCTTTGCCTTTCTTGATCTGAATTTCGAGATAATTCAACCAAGTATCAATCGATTTGCGCAATGCTGCTTGCAATGCACAACCTTCTTCCGCGGTGTCGTTCCAAGCATCAAGGAACATGCAACTGCCTTGAAAAGAGTGGTTCCACGTCATCCAAGTGTCTAGTAAGCCACGTACTTTACGTTCAATATTGCTGTCACCTAACTCACGTGCAGGCGCAATCACACGCTCAGCAAATACTAGATTGGCGTGTTCCAATACTGACAGCTGAAGATTTAACTTCGAGTTAAAGTGGGCAAATAAACCACTTTTCGACATCCCGCACTGCTTCGCTAACTCACCAATGGTAAGACTTTCCAATCCATTTTCGCTCGCCAGTTGGAATGCACGTTGCAGAATAAGTTCTTTGGTTACTTTTCCTTTTTTCATAACTGCATTTTTAGCACGACCGTACTTTTTTGCAATATTAAGTTTACTGGTCAAACCAACCATCATGATCAGACACAGCCTCGATCTCAATACATTGAAAGAAGTAATGAATCTTGATTTTAGAAATTAGAGATGGGTCTGAATTTCGCAAACTGGTTGCCGTCAATTGCACATGAGTTGATTTTTTACCGCGAGAACTGAATCGTTAACTGCTAATTTCGCAGCGATTTTTCACTTTTTTAGGTAAGCACTTATGGCAACAACAAAGAAAATTGCCAGTTTAGAATTTGCCCGCATCATCGCAATGTTTGCGATCATTGGGCTTCACTGTCAGATGGCTCTCACGTATTGGCAATGGGATGAAGTACCTTGGGTTGGGTACATGCTTAACCAATTGGCTCGCTTTGCTGTACCACTGTTTTTTCTCATCTCCGGATATCTACTCCAGCCTAAACTCAGCACAAATCCCGTTGAGACACTGAAAAACTACGCCAAGCCTCTGCTCAAAATATGGCTGATTTGGAGTCTGATTTGTCTGTTAATGCCGTTTCGCTGGCAAGTAGTTGCAGAAGCAGGTTACCTCGTCGAGCGACAGGGTTATTGGGGTTACCTGATGTCGAACCCAGTGAACTCGCTCTTAGAAGGTGGCTTGGTGCATTTGTGGTTCATTCCTGCACTTGTCATCGCCGTGGCTATTATTGCGTTGCTGGTTCGCATTAACATGGTACAACTGTTGCTTCCTGCGGCGGTATTACTTTACGTCTACGGTGTGTTTGCAGGCAGCTACGTCACACTCACTGAACTACCAACGCCCTTCTTTACACGTAATGGTCCGTTATTCAGTACTTTATTGGTGGTGCTTGGTTACTTAGCAAGACAACATCAGTGGCAATGGTCGCGCAATAACACCATTCGCTTAATACTGATCGGTATGGCACTGCATTTTGGCGAAGCCTATTACCTTATGAATTATGAAATCGCATTTAACTCACACGACTTCTTGTTTGGTACCGTAATTTGGTCGTTGGGTGCATTCATGTGGCTTCTTGCTCACCCAAACTTCGGCAATATGCCATGGGTATTTAAATGGTCACCGAGTATTCTAGGCATCTACGTGAGCCACCTATTGGTGATCATCATCATGATGAACATCGCAGGTATGTTGGGGCTAGAAAACCTAGCTAAAGACGCCTTTATTTACCCAGCAACGATTGTGGTCACTCTGCTCCTTGTGAAAGGCATCGAAGCCACTCCACTGAAAAAACTATTGCTGCGCTAAATCCATTCAGCACTATGTATGGCTTGCTCTAACACTTTGGGGTTAAAGCAAGCCTCTCAAAAATGAGAGCTCTCTCTCACTCGCCAACATTATCACTTCTAATGCTACGTAATTTGCTTTCACTCACAAAAAACATTGTTCATTTACTTTAGATTTATTCGACATCAACAAAATGCTCATTAAACGGAGGCGGTATGTGGGCAGGTCAAGGACTCGTTCCTTTTTTAGAAATTAGCCATTGGCTAACTTACGGTTTATACGCTGCAGTATTCCTATTTGGCGCTGCAAGTATTGCGTCACTCAGAAAGTAGTGGCGCAAGCTACATCAATTCAAAACTCCTACCGTTAATTCGAGCTTTCTCACACTTAACTTATTAATTTGTGGCTAAAATTTCTCCAGTCAGACAAGGAGAAATGTCTATGTCAATCTATCCAATTGTCGCTTTCTGCTGCTTACTCTTTTCAAGCCCCAGTTTTGCAGCGTCCACCAGTGACCTCAACCTCGTCAATTCTGCCGTCGGCTATGCCGCACTGATTCTCTTCACCATTGCTTACATTCTGGTGATGCTGGAAGAATACCTGCATATGCGAAAATCCAAACCAGTACTGCTCGCCGCGGGATTAATCTGGATTTTGATTGGGTACACCTTTGCCCAACACAACCAAGCTGACGTCGCTAAAGCCGCACTGGAACACAACCTTCTGGAATACGCCGAACTTTTATTGTTCCTACTAGTAGCGATGACTTACATCAATGCAATGGAAGAGCGGAGGCTGTTTGATGCTCTGCAAGCATGGATGGTCGGTAAAGGTTTCGATTTCAAACAGCTATTTTGGCTTACAGGCGGCTTGGCATTTGTCATTTCACCTATCGCGGATAACTTAACCACGGCCCTGTTAATGTGTGCGGTGGTGATGAAAGTTTCTGGCGATAATCCAAGGTTTGTGAACCTTGCCTGTATTAACATCGTCATTGCGGCGAACGCTGGCGGCGCATTCAGTCCATTTGGTGATATAACGACCCTGATGGTTTGGCAGGCAGGACACGTCAGTTTTGCTGAATTTATGCCGTTGTTTGTTCCGTCATTGATCAACTACGTCATTCCTGCGTTCATCATGTCGTTGTTTGTACCAAACACTAAGCCAGATACGGTCCATGAACATATTGAATTGAAACGTGGAGCAAGACGAATTGTAGGCTTGTTTATTCTCACTATCGCGACGGCGGTATCTTTCCACGCGGTACTTCACTTCCCGCCAGTAATCGGAATGATGATGGGCTTGGCGTACCTGCAGTTTTTCGGTTATTTCCTGCGTCGAACACTAAAACATTCACTTGCTAAAAAAGCGGCCGAAGCGATTGCCAATGGCGATGATTATGCCTTAAAGCGTTTAGGTTCAGTGGTGCCGTTTGATGTATTCCACCGTGTATCACGTGCAGAGTGGGATACTTTACTGTTCTTCTATGGTGTCGTCATGTGTGTCGGCGGTTTGAGTTTGCTCGGTTATCTTGGGTTAGTTTCCAACGTGATGTACACCGAATGGAGCCCAATCTGGGCTAACGTCATGGTGGGGATTCTCTCTGCTATCGTGGATAACATTCCAGTGATGTTTGCTGTATTAACGATGGAGCCAACCATGTCGATGGGGAACTGGCTGTTAGTCACGCTGACTGCAGGCGTGGGTGGTAGCTTGCTTTCGATTGGTTCAGCGGCTGGCGTGGCATTAATGGGGGCAGCAAGGGGACAATACACCTTCTTTGGCCATTTAAAATGGGCACCGGTGATTGCGCTAGGTTATGCCGCAAGTATTGCGGCGCACCTTTGGATGAATGGCAGTTTGTTCACTTAACCTACCTTGATCAATATTAAATATTCTTACCGGTCTGATGGGTGGTTCACGCCATCCATCACCTCAATATCTCCCAGCTCATAAGGATTTACATCTTCTAAGCAACCAACGTTATAACCGTATTCACTCGGGTCAGAACGGCGCTGATGATGCGTGTAGATACCGCATTCACCACAGAAAAAATGCTTAGCCGTGCTGGTATTAAACTGATACAGCTTGAGTGCCTCCTCACCTTGGATGATGCGAATCCCATTCAAAGGTACTGATGCCACAATCGCGCCACGACGTCGGCACATAGAACAATCACAACGTCTAGGCTTCTCGATTCCATTTGGTAATGACAGTTCGATTTGTACTTTTCCGCAATGACAAGAGAGCTTATGCAAAGGCTGAATTGTGGTACTACCCACTTGTTTAATCATGACTTTTCCTTGTTGCTTCAGTGTTCATCTAGCTTAATGTGTAAAGTCTGTTAAACAGTTAACATCCGCGCAATCTAGGTCAAAAACTCGACATCAATCACTTTTCACGACATTTTATTCATCGATTTATCACTATTTGGTTGGCGTTTTGCCAACCGCATCCGTTTTGGTTGTGCGCTTGCAGTTAAAACGGTTTTAAAACCAAGGAAAATACTTTTATGGATAAAGATCATAGCCTTAGAGAGAACCTCTTGGCTCTGACGCTCAGTAGTGCGTTGGTGTCACTTGGGGTTATCTTTTTTAGCAAAGTGGGACTGCTGACAGGTGGCACTGCTGGTCTTGCTATCTTCCTCACTAAAGTGAGTGATTTTAGCTTTGGTCAGATCTTCTTTGCACTGAACCTACCTTTCTACATTTTGTCTGTGATGCGCATGGGTTGGCGTTTTACCATCAACACTTTTATTGCGGTTTCGATCGTGTCCTTTGCGGTAGACCACCTGCACCATGTGATTGAAATTTCTCGTATTGAACCCGTTTACGCCGCCCTCCTCGGTGGAGGCCTGATTGGTATGGGAATGCTGGTAATTTTCCGCCACAAGATGAGCTTGGGCGGTTTCAACATATTGGCACTTTACCTTCAGGAACGCTTTGGCATTCGTGCAGGCAAAGTTCAAATGGCGCTCGACTGCACCATCGTGGTGATGTCTCTATTTATCGTCGATATTCACTTGATCGCCCTATCTATACTTGGCGCGGTGGCGACCAACTTAATCTTGGCAATGAACCACAAACCAGGGCGATATCAGCCAACGCCACAATCGGCATAATCTTCTAACACATGACAAAAACCAAAGCCCCGAGATAAATTCTCGGGGCTTTTCCTTGTCCGCAACATAAGACTACACTAGAGGCGAATTCTCACAGTATTGTTGGTCCCCTTCAGCCAGCTTGAGCTTATTTTGTTGGCTTAAGTGATAATGCACCAGCATCAATAAATCATTCGCGTAGAAGAGCTCAAAAGCATCTTCTCCATTTTGTCGACAGATTGCCTCACAGCGATCAGCGTGCACTTTGGCTTGGAGTAGGTATCCTGCTTTAAGTAGGCTCATGGCTAAACGATATTCTGCGCGCTCTTCTTGCATCCAACCACCAGCAACCTTCCAATTCTCAAGCGCCAATGTTGCAGCCTCTAGCATTCGCTCTACCTGGGCTTCAGAGCGCGTTTCAAGCTCTTCATATTGGCAGGCAAGGTTGTTGCCCGTAATGGCAATTGAACGTGCCAACGGCTCGGCAGTTTGGTCTGAATCTATCCCGTTGGCTGCTTTTGCTAACCATGTGCTAGCTTGCTCTAGCTCGTTCATCGCAGATAGCTCGTTGGCAATCTGAGCAAAAACGCGGCGCTGATCGACATCTTCCAAGTCAACGATATGGTCCGTCGTTTGATCCACAAAGTACTGCGCGACAATTTTGGCTCTCTGACGCACCATACACTGACTCGCTACGCCATTTTCGAGCTTATCTAAACTGGTGAGAAACTGCTTCGGGTCGTGCAGATGACCGATGGAAGTGTGCAGCATCAAGGGTAAGATGCGCTCAGCATGGTTAGTGTCTTCCACCTCACTAAGCGCTTGTTCTAATTGAGTGTATGTTTGTTGTGGCTGCGCTTCATGCTGCTGCCAACTTTGGTTTATGAATGCATCAAAATCCGTTTTGAAAGACATATCCTTATTTTCCTTTTTCATTGCTCTGGATTGCTCTTTAGCTCAACAACCCTACACAAAATCGAAGCAAATAAGGTAAACCTTGCCGGATTCTGAGAATGGCCTCACTTAAAGTGGCGAGCCCTTCTCCAAAGCCAATAATCGCTGTTTGCGCTCTACCCCGCCCGCATAACCAGTGAGCTTGCCACTTTTTCCAATCACACGATGGCACGGCACCACAATCGAAATAGGATTCTTACCGTTCGCCAGTCCCACCGCTCGTACCGCCTTCGGATTGCCGATGGCATTCGCCAAGTCTTGGTAGCTCCATGTTTCACCATAAGGAATGGTCGTTAGCGCATGCCAAACTTGAGTTTGGAAATCAGTGCCTGTCGCTGCAAGTGGCAAGTCAAATTCGTTACGCAGCCCAGCAAAGTATTCTTCCAATTGAGTAACAGTCTGACTGAGCACTGCATGTTGATCATTACGCTCACCCAAATCATCTGGTTTGGTGGTACACGTTTCAAACCAAATTCCGAGCAAACCTTGATCGTTCGCTTGAATGGTCACAGCGCCTAACGGACTTGGCATTACCGTATAAAGTGATTTCATGATTGATTCCATAAGTGAAAAGTCGCGTAACTGCCCCAAGGCGATGCAGTATGAGCATTCAATGACGGATAGTTTGGCATGGCTTTCTTCACCACCAAGTCTTTATCTAAAAAACAATCGGGCTGAGATTGGCCACGCAATTGCGCATAGCTCACCGTCCACGGACCAATGCCTTTTAATTCCAGCCATTGCTGCGGATCGGCTTCTGGGTTTTGCTGCATGTACTGAGCAAATCGCACGAGCGTGTCTTTACGGCTTTGCGGCATACGCAAGAAGCTAACATCGGCATTAGCAATCGCTTCTGGCGTTGGAAAGTGACGCGCATGCTGATCGCTGCTGAGTGTTTCAACCAACAAGTTAAGTTGTCCAATAGCCGCTTTGACCGACACTTGTTGCCCCAACACGGCACGTACACCAGCTTCCCACGCACTCCAGACGCCCGGAATCCGAATCCCGTGGGTTTTCACCAATCCAGGCGCAATGTATTCCAGGTGCTGCTCGACGGTGCAAATATCCGCATCGAGATCGAACATTCGACGCACGCCAGACACAAGGTTTTGCAGCTTAGTAACATCTTCAATATCAAACTCTATCTCAAGGTAGCCCTCCCCTTGAGTAGCCTTGAATCGTGCATGGCAATCATCCAGCACAACATTGCGCTGGTAGGTGTTTTGCGTAACTTGCTCCATCCCCTCAATCGCACGCAGACGATAAAAATCGAGCATGTGTTGCCAGTTCAAAGCACCGCGATAAGGGAGCACGATTCGATTCGTCCCCACGCCATCAAACTCCTTTCTGCGCACTTGAGAAGGCGTTAGCTGAAGGATCTTTTGAAACGCATCATTGAAGCGTCGAGTGCTGTTAAAACCTGCTGCAAAGCCGACTTCAGTGACTGACATCGAACTCGAATGCAGAAGCTGCTTAGCAAACATCAACTGCTGATACTGCGCATATTGCTTAGGTGACATCCCCAAATATTGCTCGAACAGCATGCGCAAATAACGATCTGAGATCCCGAGACGATCGGAGAGATCCGCGAGGGACCTATGGTGCAACTCACCACGATCGATCATTTTGATCGCACGTTGAAATGTGGTTTCAACCCCTTTCCAAGCCCATGATCCTGGCGCACTGTCTGGGCGGCAACGTAAGCAAGGGCGGTATCCGGCCTTCAGTGCCTGCGTCTTGTCAGTGAAGTACTCAACGTTTTCCTCTTTGGGTAGATTGGCTGGACAAATTGGTCGACAAAAAATCCCAGTGGTTTTGACTGCAACGTAGAAACGACCGTCAAAACGGCTGTCACGTGCCATGCGCGCTTTTTGGCACTGCTCGAACGTCAACAATGTATGGGGATGGATAAGCATGATGCTGTCCTTGCTTTCGCATTGGGTGCTCTATAGAGCCGCATGTTAGGTTACAACTCAAACGGTATAACTTCATTGTAGAACGAAGGGTTACTGTAAATTAGCCATTTTCGGAACTCAATATTGAGAATTTTTGGCATTAGTAAATTTGTGCACTAGAGTTAAATCAGAACAACACAACAACGTCGGCTAAAGGGAATTGGCATGGACTTACATACGTGCGTGATTGTACTTAGAAATCACAAGGTTATTACCAGTAAATCAGTCGAGCACTCTATAGGGATTATTGAGCGCGACTCTGATAACGAGATTTCAGAAATTCAAATCAATGCGTCGGATGGTGTGAGTATACGCACCTACCACTACCATAGCGTAGAGGACTCGCTTGAAAGCTTAATGAATCTTTAAACACTCCTTTCTCCCTTGTTAATCGTAAAAACAAAAGAGCACAGAAATGTGCTCTTTTTTTGCTCAGTATTTACGACATTCTTATTTCAAAATACAAAACACGATTGGAAAGTTATTCGAAATGTTGCGACTTCCATAAACAAAAACACCATAGTAACGAACAATAAACAGATCCTAAAATTAGCCTAAAACCCTGTATTTGTTACGTTAAAAATGTTCCATCAAATTTCTCGAACGAGAGCATCAAATTGTCCCGATTTTTTCTTCTGAACCCACTACCTAAACTTGCTCCAACAACAAAGGGGCGATCACCCCAAATAAGTAGAGTTTCCGAGGAAGGATAAAATCATGAAAGCACTGCTACACAAAATCACGACTTCAAATGCAGGTTACAGCGCACTCACCCTTCGCATTCCGGTTGGCATTATCTTTATGGCGCACGGTGCACAAAAACTTTTCGGCTGGTTTGGCGGATACGGCCTTGAAGCAACAGGTCAGTGGATGGCATCGGTCGGTTTAGGCCCAGGCATGTTGATGGCACTCCTTGCGGGCAGCGCAGAATTCTTTGGCGGCTTATTCATCTTGCTTGGTCTTCTAACTCGACCAGCGGCTGTGGCTCTAGCATTCACCATGGTGATTGCGATTTTCTCGGTTCATTTCGAGAATGGTTTGTTCATGTCGAACAACGGTTACGAATTTGGTCTCGCATTACTGGCAGCTTGTGTTTCTCTCGCATTTTCTGGCGCAGGCAAAGCGGCACTGGATGGCACACTTCATCAAAAACTGGCGTAAAGCAGGTTCTTCATGAGCCTAAATTCTGCCATGACTCTCGCTTCAAGCATCACGCTGAATTTATAAACATCTGTAAATTTACGCAAACCAATACAAAAAGCCCCTTGGTTTATACCAAAGGGCTTTCGTTTAAATTTGCGCTGGATCGCAAAAGAAGAAATTACTCGTCTGCCGGAATGTCCGCAATTTGCTGCAAGCTGTACGCCGTTAACGGGTCAATCTCTTTCACGATTTCTTCAACCTGCTTAATCGCTTCTACAGACGTGCTGGCTTTGCGATAGCTCAAATAGATAGGACGGTACCAATCTTCTACGCCAGATACCTTGTGAAGCTGCCCGCTTGCAATGAACGGCTCAACCAGAGACACCGGTAGGTAAGCACTGCCGCCCTTCTCCAAAACGAAGTCTAACGCGATACGCGCGGTAGAAGTGCGAAGGTAAGGCGCTGGGATTTTAGGGTGGCGCTCTGCATGCTCAGACGCAAAGCGTGTGCCCCAATCTACGTAAACGTATTTCTGCTCAAATACGGTTTCTAAACAATCTGGCTTAGTTGAAACCAACACAAGCACCACATCAGCGACTTTTTTACAGTTCAGCTCATCCGCTTTGATTTGGTCGAAAGCAAACGCCATATCTAGCGTGCGCTCAAGCAGGCTGCGGCTTAGCATCTCACGGCCCATGACTTCCGCCATAAAGCCATAACCACCGAAAGAGTCAGTAACAACACTTAGACAGTTTTGTAAGTAAGCATCCCAAATGTTTGGTGTTCCCCCCATGGTCAGCTGTAACGCTTTACCATCTTCGAGGGATAATTCGAGCTTGGCTTGCTGCAAAGTGGTGACCATCACCTCTGCATAGCCTATTAAACGCTCACCTGCGGAGGTCAACTTTATGTTATTTCGATCACGAATAAACAACTGCGTATCGAAATAACTTTCCAATTGTTTGATGCGTGCGCTCACCGCAGCTTGTGTAATATACAAGTTCTCAGCAGCTCGTCCGAAGTGACGAACCTTTGCCAGCTCTAAAAATGTTCGAAAGACCTTTACATCCATAAACCATCTCCTGGTCAATATAAAACCAGATTAACAACTAATTAAAATTTTGACGACAAAAAAGTTTTGTTTTTCTTTTGTTAGCTTTGCGCCTAATTTTCGCCGTAATTCATCACATTCATCAATAACGGTTACAGAGGCTGTTGATATGTCTGACACTGAATTTCGTCATGGCAAAAAACGTTTTTACGACAACGTAAAATTCCCACGCGGCTTTGCAAAGTCTGGCGATTTTACTCTTTCAGAAGAGGAAATCCTAACAATTTATGGGGATACTATGCTTGGCTTAGAGTCAGGCGAGTTGACACCTGAGAACAGCGAAGAAAAACACTTCGTAAAAGTTCTCGAAAACCCAGGCAAAGCGAAAACTAAGATCGAGCGCACTTGGCTAAAATACGTACAGCTAGCTCGTGGTCGCAAGCGCTTCCACACGCTAAATGGACGTAACAAACAAGAAGCGACAGATGATTATGCGGAAGAGAGCCTAGCAGAAGACGATTAATCGAATAGCCGAGCTATAATGCTTGGCTAAGCCGCCAAAAAATACAACTTGGTGGTGTTGCAAAACCATTTCTTTTCCAAAAGCCCGAAGGTGACATTCCTAAGGGCTTTTCATTTTTTCCGAACAACTATTTGGCGAGCGATTATTTCGCCAACATGGCTACCTTCTTCAAGAAGCTGTCTTTCAGATGCTCTTGGTCATATTCCAAATGATAGGTGTTGTGGAACCCCACCGTAAGCTCCACACCATTGCCCCTCAGAAACACGTTATACCCATCGTAATCAGAACAGGCCTCTATCCCTTCATACATCTTGCCAAACTCAGTAGGCGTGCCATTGTTCATCACACATTCGTATGCTTGGAGCACTTTGGTTGCGTCTAATTCGTTTTTCATTGCGATTCCCTCAGCAATAAACACACTTAAAGTATGGATAAGGAAGAAACGCCGTGCCACACCATAGATTGCGTGAGATCATAACTTCGGCATTTTTCTTCCCTTTCTCCTACGCAACTCCATTCAATTCGGCTCGCTCGTTCAGCCAAAAAACTTAATTTCAGTCATAAATTTTACATGCTAATCAACTAGGCTTGCTTCACGGCTTTGCATAGATTCAACTCGAAGCAAACGTAAAAATCGCCCAGAAAAGCAACATTGGTTAAAGAAAAAGCAAATTTTTGACCTAAAACAATAGCAGTTCAATATTACTTATTTTATAATGCGAATTAATGTTTCAGAACATCTTAAATTCCAATAACTAGGGGCACAAAATGAGACTTATCCCGTTAGCTCAAGCAGCACAAGTAGGCAAGTGGGCAGCAGCACACATCGCTAAGCGCATCAACGACTTCAAACCAACTGCTGAGCGTCCGTTCGTTCTGGGTCTACCTACAGGTGGCACTCCTCTAGCAACTTACAAAGCATTGATTGAACTTTACCAAGCTGGTGAAGTGAGCTTCGAACACGTAGTGACTTTCAACATGGACGAATACATCGGTATCCCTGCGGATCACCCAGAATCATACCGTTCATTCATGTACACCAACTTCTTCAACCACGTAAACATCCAAGAAGCGAACATCAACCTTCTTAACGGTAACGCGGAAGATCACGAAGCGGAATGCCAACGCTACGAAGACAAAATCAAGTCTTACGGCAAGATCAACCTATTCATGGGCGGCGTAGGTAACGACGGTCACATCGCATTCAACGAGCCAGCATCTTCTCTGTCTTCTCGCACTCGCATCAAGACACTAACTGAAGACACTCGTATCGCGAACTCTCGTTTCTTCGATGGCGACATCAACCAAGTTCCTAAGTACGCACTAACTATCGGTGTTGGTACGCTACTAGACGCTCAAGAAGTGATGATCCTAGTAACAGGTCACAACAAAGCACTTGCTCTACAAGCAGCAGTAGAAGGCAGCGTAAACCACCTATGGACGGTTTCTGCACTTCAACTACACCCTAAAGCAGTGATCGTTTGTGATGAGCCGTCACAACAAGAGCTTAAAGTGAAGACAGTTAAGTACTTCTCTGAGCTAGAAGCGGAAAACATCAAAGGTTTCTAATCCTTCGGGTAACAACCAAAGATAAACGCTGAATACACAAAACCCGTGAGTCATCACGGGTTTTTTCGTTTTTAAAGACTGGCAGGTTTGAAGGTGTAGGAATTTAAACAACCGTTAGCGAGGCGTTTAATAAGCTTGAATACCAAACTGGCGCAGACGTTTCGGCAATACCTCATCGAGCTTATCTAACTCACTCAGTTCGACCTCAATGAGGTTGAAGTTATGCTGCTCGTAAACCGCACGAATCTTCTCTCGCTCCGCTTCTAACATCTCGCCAGAATCGCTGCCCCAAAACTGCAAATAGACTTTGCCGCCTGGTAGGTAGAAATCGCTTGTCACGTCTTGGTCGATCGGCAGTTGGCGCTCGTAAGCATGCACCACACCAGCCAAATACAGCCAGTTATCGATAAGCAGTTCTCCTTTAGAACGAACATAATGCCCATCTAAAGTGCGGTGCTTAGCTTCAAACTTCTGGCGAAAACTAGAAAACGACTTATCTGTGGAATGGGACTCGGCATCTTGTCCTAAAAACTCAATCACAGACTGCTTGAGTCGCTTGTTACGCAGCACTACGTCGTGCCACACCACAAAGGTGTTCTGCGACTCTTTATCGGCTCTCTGTTGACCACCTGCGCGGATTCCGGCTTCGGTTAAACTCCAACCTTCTTCGGATTTGCTGATCCAGCCTAATTCACTTAACAGCTGGTTCATGCGCTTGGCATTGAGCTTCAGCTTCTCGCCCAACTGGGTTGCGCTGTAGGTTTTGCCAGACGTTGCAGCAAGCTCGATGTGCAAGTTGGTCGGCCAAACAATAAATTGCCCGAATTTAGGGTGATCGACATACTCACCGCCGAACTTGGCGCCCTCTTCGGTCAAAATCCATTTCTCGTCTTGGCGAACGATGTAGCCTGCACGTTTCAGATCAGCAAACAGCAGCTTGGCTTCTATCTGACGCATTTTTGCCAGCGCCGACGTCGATATTTTTTCAGACACGATTCATGCCTCCTGCTACTGTTTGAAATAAGGTAATGACTTGGATATTAACGCATTGATTTCATTGCTTGAAGTAAGAATAGTTGGGATTTTCTATCCACAACAAAAAAGGAGCACTTTGGCTCCTTTCTCTACATCGAATTGAATCGGCTTAATTATTCGCGAGTTTGGCAAATTTACTGTAGGTGCTGATTTTGCCGTTGATGTATTCGATACCGCTGTGGACATTGTTTTCGGTGTGACCAACGATTTGGTATTCGACGATGAATTCACCGCTGATGACTTTGATGAACAAGAAGCCGTCGCTGACCTTCCATAAACCCTGCAAACCACGCTCGCTGAACAAGTCTTTTTCCACCAGCGTACCATTTGGTTTAAGCTCTAAAATCGACGAGAAACCGTCTACATTCACTTTTACCCAAGGCTGTTGATGCACTTCGTAGCTGAGGATTTTGCGGCGTGTTTTCGCCCACTCACGCAGTTCTTGTTCTTGAGCTAGGGTGAGAATTGGCAGGTCTTCCATCTCCAATAGGGTGTGATGTTTTTCGTACCAGAAAAGTTGCAGATGGAGTAATTTCATTCAGATTAACGGGGTTTCATAACGACAAAGCGCAACTTTGCGCCAACCCTGATGGTAAGTCAACCAATGAAACGAAAGAGTGCAGTTTTCACGAGGGTTAAAAACTGCACGTTCCCACGATGGGAAAACGGTGCCCAATAACGAGCACCGGAGCATGTAAGTGTCTATACGACCCAGAAAGAATTATGCGGCAAACAACCTTGGTAATTCCGCATGATCACACGCTTGATTTAAGCGCTGCTGGGCAGTTTGAATGTGCGCACGCCAATGTTCATCTTGCGCCCACATCTCAATCACCAATGGCACGACGCAGTCTGTCTCTTTGAGTGTGCGGAAGATGGCATCGAAGTTCACTTCACCATCGCCAATCACCAGATCGCGGAACTGACCTTTGTATTCCGGCGTCACGCGATACGTGTCTTTAAGGTGGATTTGGGTAATGTGTGGCTTACTCAATTTCAGCTCAGTACACACGTCATAGTTCCAACCAGAGATATTGCCCACGTCTGGATAAGCAGTGAAATACGGCGAATTCACTTCGCGATTGAGCACTTCGAACTTACTCAATGAGTTGAGGTAATCGGTGTCCATGATTTCAACAGCAAGCATCACACCTGCGCGCTCTGCCAGTTTCGCCGCTTCCTTCATACCTTCAATAAAACGCAAATGCGTGGCACGGTTTGCTGGCTCGTAATACACATCGTAGCCAGCTAATTGAATGGTACGGATGCCAAGTTTGTACGCCAATGCGATCGCCTTTTCCATGTGCAGCACAGCTTGGTCTCGGATCTTCGGATCAGCCGAGCCAAACGGGAACTTGCGGTGCGCGCTCAAACACATCGACTGCAATGGCATGCCGTATCGTTCACACTGGTGACGCAGAGTGTAAATCGTCTCGTCATCCCAATCTAAGCGGCTGCGGCGCTCGTCAGATTCGTCCACCGAGATCTCAAGAAAGTCGAAGCCCAACTCTTTGGTCACGCTGAGCTTTTCTTCCCAACTCAACTCGTTCGGTAACGCTTTCTCATACAAGCCAACACGATGACGTTGTAGGTTCTGATACATGTCGCCCCCTAGTTCCAGTAACGGTCGATTTGCGCTTTCAATGCTTCTGCGCTCTCTTGTCCTCTGTCGCCCGCCAATGCGCGACCTGCGATAAAGGTTTTCGCTTTGATGCCTTCAAACAGATAGATATCTTCTGGCACGATGCCACCAGTGATAGAGAGCTCGATACCTAGCTCAGAGAGTTGACGCATCTTGTTGATGTCAGCGTCTGTCCAACCAATCCCTGCCAACTCTGCATCGCGAGAACGGTGGTAAATCGCTTGAGTGATACCGAGATCCACCCACGCTTGCGCATCTTCCATCGTCCAGTTGCCGTAGATTTCGATTTGGATTTCGCCGCTAAACTCATCCGCGACTTTCTTACACGCTTCGATGGTCGCAATGTGCGCTGCGGCTGAAACCGTAATCCAATCAGCGCCAGCTTCAAACGCCATGCGAGACAAAATCGTGCCACCATCAGTGGTTTTCATATCACACACCAGAATATGGTCTGGGTGGTTCTTACGCAGCGTCGAGACCGCATTCATCCCTTCTGCGAACGCGAGAATGGTGCCCACTTCAATCACATCGACGTAGCTGTGTACATTGCTTGCAACCGCCACGGCGTCAGTTAAGTTAGTTTGGTCTAGAGCGATTTGAATCATTGGTTTAGTCATGATGCTTATCCTTGAATTTTTTCACGTATCAGACGAGCTAAGCCGTCGTTATTGTTATCGGTTTCGCACACCAAACGGGCGCTTGAACGTACCGTCTCGTCTGCGTTATTCATGGCAACGCCTAATCCGGCGTAACGGAGCATGGAAATATCATTGTGGTTATCGCCCACGGCAATGACATGATTCGGGTGATAACCCAGCTCAGAAACGTATTCCGCCAGTCTTAAGCCTTTGCTGTTGCCTTTTGCTGCGAAGTCGATGCGATTCGACCACGAGCGTTCGCCGTTAAATTTCTCTTTCACCCATGGGTTTTCAATCAAGCGTTCTACCGAGCTTGGTAAGCCTTCCACCACGAATTTCCACACGAACTCGGTATTGCGCACTTCTTCGCTGAACGAGTCGATTTTGTAGATCTTTGGTTGGAGATGCTCAGGCGCGGTTTTCGCCCACTTTTCCAACGCTTCCATGTAGTGAATTGGGTTGTAGTTTGAGTACGTCATGGCATCGGTTACGTACATCACCATCTTGACCTGAAACTCCTTCGCCA
Source organism: Vibrio jasicida 090810c (assembly GCF_002887615.1). Classification (NCBI taxonomy): domain Bacteria; kingdom Pseudomonadati; phylum Pseudomonadota; class Gammaproteobacteria; order Vibrionales; family Vibrionaceae; genus Vibrio; species Vibrio jasicida. Next base: position 132,147 of record NZ_CP025793.1, read on the forward strand.
AGGCGATGAACGTCAGCGCGTCTTCCTTATCGATGGAGTTGTGCTTGAGCACTCGGTCATTGTGGTAGTCATAAACATAAGTGCCGTTGCAGCAGATGATAGGCGTGGTAAGACCCAACTCATCGTAATACGGGCGTGCCGCGGTGTGATGGCGTCCGGTGACAATCACCACGTGACACTTCTGCTGCGCTTCTTGAATCGCTTTTTTCACCTCAGGGTGAATGCTGTGGTCATCGGTGAGGACGGTTCCGTCTAAATCTAAAGCAAGCACTTTGTACATGTCGTTACCTCTGCCCGTAGTAGGCGTTTTCACCGTGCTTACGCAGGTAGTGTTTGTCTGAAAGCTCAGGCTGGATCTTGATGCCACTGTTGAGTGAACGTGTTGCTAATGCCATGGCAGAAATCTCTTCCAATACCACTGCGTTGTGCACGGCATCATCGGCGTTAGTGCCCCAAGAGAAAGGCGCATGCCCTGCTACAATCACGCTTGGCACTGCCATTGGATCGATGCGGCGTTGACGAAACTCTTCCACTATCACTAAGCCAGTGTTCTTCTCGTACTCTTCGGCAATTTCGCGTTGTGAGAGCTTGCGAGTACATGGAATGTCACCGTAGAAGTAGTCGGCATGAGTCGTGCCCAGCGCAGGAATATCAATCCCTGCTTGCGCCCAAATCGTTGCGCTGCGTGAGTGGGTGTGCACCACGCCGCCCACTTGTGGGAACGCTTTGTAGATCTCAATGTGGGTCGCGGTATCGCTGGATGGATTCATGTTGCCTTCCACCACATTGCCGTCTAAATCGACCACCACAATGTGCTCAGCGCGCATGCCATCGTATTCCACCCCCGACGGTTTAATCGCAATCACGCCGCGCTCGCGGTCAATCTCAGACACGTTGCCCCAAGTGAAGGTCACCAAGCCGTATTTCGGCAGTTTGAGGTTGGCTTCGAGCACACGTTGTTTCAGTTCGCTGTACATGATTCCTCCTTAAGCAGTAACAGCCAGAGCTTCATCAATCACTTTGAATACATCGGTTTTGCTGCGGCAACGGCGAAGCTTGTCCAAATCCACGCCCGTTTCGCTGTCTTCATCATCCAACACTTGGGTCACTTCCATCAGACCTTCCATGTGCTCATCGGAAGAGCTGCCCGCTAGCGTGATTAGCACATCAACTGGCTCGTCTTCGCCTTCAAAGTAGATTGGCTCTTCTAGCGTAACCAGTGCGAAAGCAGTACGAATCACGCCGTTTTCTGGTCGTGCGTGTGGCAGTGCCAAGTTAGGCGCGATGCAGATGTAAGGACCTAACTCTTCCACGCTGCTGATGATGGCGTCGTGGTAAGAAGGCTGAATCGCACCAGAGGCAATCAACATGTCCGTACCAATCTTGATGGCTTCACGCCAATTCGACGCCTGCGCTTGCAGTTTGATTGAGTTGTTGTCGATCAGTGATTGTTTTAATCCCATTGTTCTATCTCCAGTTTGGGTGCCGTGACTTTGGCTTTCCGAAGCCCGGCACCGCTGTTGTTATCCGTTGTTTGTTATTGGTTTCTTATCTCTTCATTGAGAGAAGTATTTGGTCATGTTGTTTTATTTTGCTGGTACAAAGTTTTTATTGATGATGTCGAGTAGCTCGTCCCCGAAGGAGTTAGGGTTAAGCATGTTTTGCACCCCGAGTACAAACTTGCCTTCGCCTGGTTCCATCTCTGCAGACAGGTGCTTCGACGATACGATGATGTCTGTGCTCGCAAGCTTCGACTTGTAGTCCGACACTGCGCATGAGTCCATCACGTGAGGAATGCCTTTCTTCTCTAGGTATTTGCCGATCTTCATTTTCATCATCATCGATGAGCCTTGACCGTTACCACATACCGCTAGGATGCTGACTGGGCGCAGACCGTCACTCGCTTTGATTGCTTGCTCTACCGCTTCAATCACTTCTGGTTCTTCACTGATTTCTACTGTGCCTTGCGCGTCTTCTTCAGCACGTAGCTTGCGAGAAGCGAAGAACATGTAAACCAGAGACAGACCAACAAGAACGAAGAAGAACATTTTCGATGCAGACAGACCTTGCATGATTGGTGGGAATACAAGCGCCCAGTCCGCCATGCCCATCCAGCCGTTGAATTCTGTGCCGTGTTGGCTAAATAGGTGGATAGCCCAAGCAGAACCTAGTACCTCGATGATGCCCATCACGAAACAGATCTTCATCACCGCTTTCCAGCCACCGAAGTGGTTAGCAAATACGCCGATGGTCGCGTTAGAGAAGAACATTGGAATGAAGCCAGGGATGATCATGATTGGCGCATCGAATGCCAACATCGCCAGTACTGCAGCGAACTGACCCAGCGCGCCCCACATGAAACCAAATACCATTGCGTTTGGAGAGAATGCGTAGATAGCCGCACAGTCAATCGCCAATACCGCATTTGGAATCACGCGCTCAGAGATGCCTTTGAACGCTTCAGACAGCTCAGCAACGAACATACGTACACCGGCAACAATCACCTGAATCGCCACAGCGAATTTCAGACCCGTTTCTAAGATGTAGATAGTCCAGTGTGTGGTGCCCGCCATTTCTTGAAGGTTATCAAGACCGAATGAAAGCAGAATAATGCCGAAGAACACCGTCATGACGATCGCCGTTGCTGCGATGCTGTCGTGGAAGATGTGTAGCCATTTAGGCAGTTCTAGGTGGTCAACGCTGTCGTTCTTATCACCCAGTTTTGGCGCGACTTTTGTTGCAATCCAAGACGCGACCTGTTGTTGGTGACCAATAGAGAAACCCGCCCCGCCGGTGACTTCTTCAGTTGGCTTGAACATGATGTTGGAGGAGATACCCCAGTACAGCGCCATTAACACCGCAGAGTAAATGATGGTTTCCCACATGCTTGCGCCAAGCACAAAGTAGAACACGGCAATCAGACCTGCTTGCTGGAACATGATGTGACCAGTCAGCATGATGGTGCGGATACCCGTGTAGCGGCGGAACAGTACCAAGAGGATGTTGATACCTAATGCCAATAGAACGGCGTAACCCACCCAAGAGTAGTTGTCGCCCATCGCTTCCATGGTAGACATCATGGAGGTGTAAGGGTCAATGACCGAGCCGGTTAGCCCGTGGTATTCGGAAAGTTTGGAGATCACAGGTTTGAAGCCAGCAACTAGGGTGCCCGCACCCACTTGAACCAGCATGAAACCCACGATCGTTTTGATGGAACCTTTAATGATGGTGGTGGCGTCTCTTCTCAGCAACCAATAGCCAATGCATGTTACCAAACCCAGCAGTAGTGGGGCTTTGGTCATAACTTGGCTGTAAAAAATATAGAAGATGTCGTACAAGAACTCCATATCTTTACCCCTAGAGTGTTTTTTATTTGTAATCGTATGTAGGTCAGAGTGATTCCATCTGATGTCGTAGAATCTACTCAGTTTTTGCTCACGAAATAAACTCTAACAATCAAAAGTAATCACGCAATGCTCATTTGTGATTATTTTGATATTTATCAATTTTGCTCTCCAAAAAACCCTACAAATGGTAAGCGGATCACACATGAAAATTAAATAATTAATAAATACAACAACTTATAAATTCTTGTGATGAGGTTCAGATTTTCATCAGTCTTGAATTTGACAATCAAGAGCGTGATTAATAGAATCAAAACAAATCACAAGTAATCACCAAATAATCACTAGATACACATTTCGGTGAATTTGAATCAAATAGGGTGATGGGTATGAATGAAGTACAAAGACACAATGGCATTCTGTCTTTACTAGAAGAAAATCAGACGATTAACGTCTCACACATTATTGAGAGCTTTAACGTCTCTCCAGCTACGGCTCGCCGTGATATATCTAAGCTGGATGAGCTAGGCAAACTACGCAAAGTACGCAACGGCGCAGAACGCGTCGAAGCAGAAAAGAAAAAATGGTCACCGCTGAACATCAACAGCACTGAGTATTACGAAGAAAAATCCTTGATTGCGATGCAAGCCGCTGAGCTTTGTCAGCCTGGCGACAGCGTGGTCATTAACTGCGGTTCGACCGCTTTCCTACTTGGGCAGAAGTTGTGTGGGCAAGACGTGCAGATCGTCACCAACTACTTCCCATTGGCAAGCTACCTGATCAATGAAGACCATGACGATGTGATCATCATTGGCGGTCAATACAACCGTTCACAAAAACTGTTCTTAAATCCGGCGCCCAACTCGCTTGGCAGTTACGCAGGCAATTGGATGTTCACCTCGGGTAAAGGGTTAACCGAAGCCGGACTCTACAAAGCCGACATGTTAACTGCAGTGGCAGAGCAGCAAATGCTTGAGCAAATCGACAAGCTCGTCGTCGTGGTAGACAGCTCCAAAGTGGGTCACAGAACGGGCATGTTGTTCTGTCCTACCGAGAAAATCGACATTCTGATCACAGGCAAAAACGCCAACCCAGAGGTCATCAAAGCGATAGAAGCAAAAGGGACACAGGTCATTCTGGTCTAACGCGCCCTAGCCTCTTTCTCAAATAAATAAAAATAATTCAGCTCAGTGCCTTAACCACAAATTAAGGCGCTCGGCTCCCTACATCCCAAATTTAATAAAAATTGTGAAACAAAAAGGTGTTGCTATGAGTAAAGTAAATGAAATCACTCGTGAATCTTGGATCCTAAATACATTCCCTGAGTGGGGTACCTGGTTAAACGAAGAGATCGAAAATACGGTGGTAGAACCAAATACATTCTCGATGTGGTGGCTAGGTTGTACAGGTATCTGGTTGAAGAGTGAGGGCAACACCAACATCTCTATCGACTTCTGGTGTGGTACGGGTAAAAAGACGCAAAAGAATGCCTTCATGAAGAACCAGCACCAAATGATGCGTATGGGCGGTGTCGAAGCGCTGCAACCAAACTTACGTACTGCTATCTTCCCGCTTGACCCATTTGCTATCAAAGAGATCGACGCTGTGATGGCATCCCATGACCATGCTGACCATATCGACGTGAACGTCGCGGCAGCGGTACTGCAAAACTGTGGTGACCACGTGAAGTTCATCGGCCCACAAGCGTGTGTCGATTTATGGATGGGCTGGGGCGTGCCAGAAGAGCGTTGTATAGTCGCAAAAGTGGGCGATGTACTTGAAGTCGGCGACATGAAGATCCGCGTACTGGATTCATTCGACCGCACTGCACTTGTAACGCTGCCAGAGGGCACTTCGTCTTACGATAAAGAAATCCTCGACGGCATGGACAAACGCGCGGTGAACTACCTGATTGAAACGTCAGGGGGCTCGATTTACCACTCTGGTGACTCACACTACTCAAACTACTACGCAGCGCACGGCAACGAATACCAAATCGACGTGGCACTGTTGTCATTCGGTGAAAACCCACGCGGCGTGACTGACAAGATGACATCTTCTGACATCCTACGCGCAGCAGAATCGTTGAATTGTGATGTCGTGATGCCATTCCACCACGATATTTGGGCTAACTTCCAAAACGACCCACGCGAAATCGAAGTGTTGTGGAACATGAAGAAAGACCGTCTGCAATACAAGTTCGCACCGTTCTTTTGGCAAGTTGGGGGCAAATACACCTTCCCAACCGATAAAGGTCGCATGCACTACCAACACTTCCGTGGCTTTAGCGATATCTTCAAAAACGAACCAGAATTGCCATACAAAGCGTTCTTGTAATTCCGTCGCAACGTCAGACAGCGAAAACCAAAAGGGCTCTCAATTGAGTCCTTTTTTATTGCAGAAACTTCAGATTATACAGAGCGCATTTTATGCGACGATTAACATTCGCTATCTATAAGTAGGAGAGCTTTCAGAGAGACTAACGCTCTCAAAAACCCCAGACGCTAGCGTACATCTACAAGCATTCTAATAAATGCCAACTTCGCTCTAACTTACGCTCAATATCCACAATATCCATCTAAAACCTCGAAGATAAACCACTTAAAATTTAGCTACTTAGACATCTTTAATCGACAAAAATCATTTGATGTACTGCTTACAAGTCCAATGTTAAATTGGTTTCGGTTAGTACATCCGAGTGCAATGTGTGACTGCGTTCGATGTCGCTTAAGTGTCAAATCTCCAAGGATGGAGTACCCATCAGACACTTGAGTTCCACTTGATGTATGCTCTTATTTTTAATATCAAAAAGGACTCACTAAGAGTCCTTTTTTCGTTTAGACAACCGTTAATCTCAGATAGCACGCAAACTGCGTCAAACTTCGGTTCGTCATTAATGGGTTAGTTGATAATGAGTCGAGCGTTAATCGGCTGGATAGGGCGATTGTTCTTACCCATGATGTCCATAAACGCTTTCACTTGCGCTGCAGATACCGTTTGAACCTCTTTTAGTACCAACCAACGAACACCTTCAGAACACGGAGGTGTCGTTAACGAACCATTGAATCGGTAGTAGCTGTGCTTAGAAGGAACAAGAGACTTGATGCTCACGGGTTCAAAGCTGGTTGTTTTGCCTTTTTTAAAGTCATGGTTTAGCAACTTCTCCAGTGTTGGGTTTTCATCTCCTAGCTTATAGAAGACTGCCACAACCGCTAGATTGCCATCCTTATCGGCATGAACAAAGTGCGCCTCTAGCGGGTACTCTTCTCCGTTGATGTGGTTTTCAGATGGCGTATGGAAGTGAAATTGAGAAAGCGTGTACTTTTTATCGTCAACCAGTAGCGTATTATTGCCCTCAACACTGGCTTGCAGAGTATGACCATTATCAATAGCTGAAACGGCATGACCTAAATAGTTGATGTGTATTTCATCCATAATACCCAACACGGTTGATTGGATATTAACAGGACTTTGGTTCTTACCTTGCTGACAATCTTCAGAGAATTTACCCCAAAACTCAGGCCCATTCTCGCCTTCGTATCCCCAATGCTCAGCATGTGCTGCAGAACTTAATAAAAGGCCAATCGCTAACAGTGATTTCTTCATCTTATCCTCATTTAATAAATTATTAAAAATCAGATAATTAGTAAAACCTCAAAGTCATTGCAGTGTCAGATAAATGCAAGCACACCCATATTCAACATTTATAAAAACAAATTAAACAAATATTTAAATCACTTTGGGACAGAACTAATAGTGAGATTTGTATTTCACCATCAGACTAGATTATTTCAACATACAAGAATCACAGCAAAACTGCTTGAAGCCTTATTCTTATACCTTAATAATCCAAACGCAAAACGAACATCGTCTAAAACGACATCAATTTACCTCGTCATAAAAAACCAAACTCTAATTCAGGGTTTATTGCCAACTAAAACTATCATTTAAAAGGACATACGATTATGAGTGAATATATCTACGTTTATGATGAAAAAATCTTGGATGAATACCTAGATAAAGTGAATGCTCGTAAAGATATGGTTAATCGATCGACATTAAGATTACTTGCCAATGAGCTTAAAATTGAACTTTCAGTCGGTAGGCTTAAAGCAAAAGAGTTTTATGACTATATAAGAAGGCCCAAGAACATCATTAGGCTATTGAAGTAGGGACTATTTAATAATCTGCTCCAGGTATTTAGATTCAGCTTCAACCACAGCTGAACACATTGAAACAGAACGTGAGTCATATACTATAGCTTTCATCAAACGTTACTACACAATTGTTTGGTTTCACTTTGTTTCCGTAGATGTAATCATCTACTTTTCCTGCTATTGATTCTTTGCAGCTTTAATCATTTAAAGCTGCTTTTTTTCAGTATCGACTTATTGTGAGTATTAGGCATAGAAACGACTGCGAATAAACATAATTCTTCATGCATCATGGTACGCAGCAGTTTCTTTGGCGTACTTCGATGCTATCTCTTTTCAAGCATACCTTTATCGACAATGAAGTCTATGATTTCCTGCAGCCCCTTACCTTCTTTTAGGTTGGTAAACACATAAGGTTTTTCTGGACGCATTCGAGCGGTATCCGCTTCCATGACCTCTAATGATGCTCCAACATAAGGCGCAAGGTCTATTTTGTTGATAACAAGCAAATCAGAGCGTGTAATGCCAGGTCCGCCTTTGCGTGGAATTTTCTCCCCTTCCGATACATCAATCACATAGATCATCAAGTCAGCCAGTTCAGGGCTAAACGTGGCACTGAGATTGTCACCACCACTTTCGATAAATACCACGTCTAGGTTTTTGTGCCGCATAGAGAGTTCCTCCACCGCAGCGAGGTTCATCGAGGCGTCTTCTCTAATCGCGGTATGCGGGCAACCACCAGTCTCGACCCCAATAATACGCTCTGCATCTAAGGCTTCTGCCTGAGTGAGTATCTTTGCATCTTCTTGCGTATAGATATCGTTAGTGACGACAGCGATCTGATAAAGATCTCGGAGAGTTTTGCACAGAACCTCTAGCAATGCCGTTTTACCAGACCCAACAGGTCCACCAACGCCAATTCGCAAAGGTTGTTTGTAGTTTTCTTGCATAAGAGTTGTCCAAATTATGGATGGAGTTAAAATTCGATGTGTAATTATTTAATGGCTAATAATGAAAAAGCCGAACGTTATTGAAAGTCACCAATTAAGAGGATGATTTTGAATGGCAGTCATCAAGGAACAGATGATGTTTTTTTAGTGAGTATTGGAGTATTAAATAAGGCACTGAGTTGTGAATGGTTTGAGAGTGATTAGGCAAACTCATTGGCGAAGTTTTTGACTAACTAACCCGTAAATATTGATAACGAAGGTTTGCAATTTTTATCATCAACAATGTCTACATGATTCGACTGGTAGGTTATGTCTCCTAACCACTCTCGAAGCAAAATATACAATAAAAGCCTCACCATTCCATTCCGATATCAGCCCATAAAATTTAGAATTAGAATTCAGGCTAAATTATCTGAACATTGTGACTTCATATCTACATCCTAAGATGTTCAAAATACTTCAAGCACCATATCTGCATTAAGAACACTATTACTAGGTGTGCTATTGATCCTCAATTCAGCTATCTGACTCGTAATCTTAATTTTCATGATTGATAAAAACAAAAACATTATTCATTACTTTCAATAAGTTAAATAAAAAATCAATAGCGCCTATTTAGATTTGAGCTCAAATTACTGAGATAAGACACTTTCTTTGATGAATTTATGAAAAGAACAAAGGAGTAGCGTTATACTGTGCGTTGTACTGTCGCATGGATGCTTTTCTTTTAGCCCAACTTACTGCCTGTAGTAAGCCCAATTATGAGATAAGCAATAGTGGAATATAGATATATTGAAATGTTCAAACCAGTGAAGCTTGAGGAGTTTTACGTAGAGTATCACTACATTGTCAACATCGCCTTCGCAAAAGGCACCGTTTACATCAATGAACAACAAATCACCATCGATGGCCCGTCAACCTTAATCATCCCTCAATTTACCTGTTTGTCGTGTAATTTGACTCAGAAATCGTCGTTCTCACCATTACAGATTCAATTGTTAATCGTGACCGATGACATGTTAGAAGGCTTGCTACTTCAACTTCCTCAAAAGCGTAGGTTCATCAAAAATACCGTAGCTCATCAACTCCCAACACCAGTGGATGTGGACAATAACTTTCAACTACTCAAAGAAGTGTATGACTCATTAAGTAGAGATGCTTTGAAAATCATGCTTTTAGAACAAACGCTATATTTCATACTGCTCTCTCTTTGCGAATCTGGTATCGATGTTTTCAATGTCTTTCAGTTCAATTACGAAGAAAGCAAACGTGAAGTCATCGCACGAATGATCACAAAGGAACCACAAAGAAAGTGGCAAATTCAAGATGTCGCCAAGCAGCTGTTTACCTCTACCTCAACATTAAGAAGGCATTTGCAGAAAGAGAACCTGTCGTTTAGCCAGCTATTGGTAGATGTAAGAATGGGGCTTGCATTGAACATGCTAACGTTCACTTCCTACAATGTTTCACAGATCAGCAACCGCTGTGGATTTGGTAGCGCCGCTTATTTTTGTGATGCCTTCAAGAGAAAATATCACTTAACGCCATCACAGTTCCGAGCTCAGTCTAAGAAGACCAGTGATGCGTCACTTGTCTCCACAAGAAGTGACGATGTGAGCTAACAACGCTCTAGTGGATGACGGATCGAGCGTAAAGCCTTGCGCTTTCTGCTCACTCTATTTTGCTTTTCATTTAAATCACCAATCATTGCGTCCAGGTAACGTTTTCTCTCGTCCTTCAGGAGTATGGTGTTTCGCTTTATGCACTAGAAAACTTCACGATATACCCAAGCCATCTCAAAGGCTGGGTCATAAAAATTAGATTTAAGGAAATATTATGTCTAATTCGATCACCGTTACATCTGATGACTACAACAATATCTGTCGATTACTTGATAACATTCCGAATTTCACCGACGAGCTGCTTAAATTAGAAGATGAAATTGACCGCGCATTGATTGTCGATGCACACGAGATCGACAACAATATTGTCACGATGAACTCTAAGGTGACGTTCAAATTCCTTGGTGAGGAAGAGCATATTCAGAAAGAGCTCGTTTACCCAAACCAAGTGAAAGATAACTCTCACATCTCCATACTCGCGCCGATTGGCATGGCACTTATCGGGCTGTCTGTCGGTCAACGCATCGATTGGATACTGCCAAATGGCAACAAGAAAACCATTGAGATCTTGGATGTCGTTTTTCAACCAGAAAGAAATATAGAGTAGAGATAATCCAACGAATAAACTCAATCATCAGCCATCACTCTTAACCAGAGTGATGGCTTTATGTTTTGATTACACTTGTGGCGGTGTGCCTTCTGCGTTTGACAGAACACAATCCATTTGAACTTTGGCACCTAGCGCGATGTTAGACACAGCAATCACGGTTCTTGCTGGCAAATCGCCATCAAAGAAAGTGGCGTACACCTCGTTGATTGCATCAATATCAGCGATGTCAGTCACTTGAATATTGACCTTAACCGCGTCATTCATCACGTGACCGATGCTCTCAACGATCGCTTTAATGTTTTTCAAACATTGCTCAGCTTGCTCTTTAGCTCCACCTTGAACCAGCTCATGGTTCAGTGCATCCATCGGTAGTTGTGCGGAAATGTGGTTATAGTGAGAAAACGCCACAGTTTGCGTTGCAAGCGCATCAAGAGGTGCATTCAGCGTGTTGTTTGCCTTAATCACAATGCCATGGCGATCTTCAACTTCTTGAGGAGGCGTACCGTCACCATGAGAAATCACGGCATCAATTTGCACTGCTGCGCCCATTGGTAGCGCTGAAGCCTGAATAACCGAGCGAGCAGGCATGTAAGCCACGGCTCTTGCGATCGCCGAATCTGGGAAGAATGTACGGTACACTTCGTTCACTGATTCAATATCTGCTAGATCTTGCAGGTAAACGGTCGTTTTTACGATGTCATCTAGCGGAACATCAATGCTCTCTAGAATGTTCTTGATGTTTTGCAGACATTGATGAGTTTGTTCTTTTACACCACCTTCGACCAAGTCTCCTGTCGCTGCATCTACCGGCAACTGTGCGGAGATGTTGTTGTAGTGCGAGAATGCGACCGTTTGTGTAGAAATCGGATTGGTCGGTGCTAGATCAGTATCACGCGACACCTTGATCAAGTCACATGGCTTTTGGGGTATTGTCCCCTCTCCATTAGAAATAAGCGCATCCATTTGTAGTAACGCTCCTTCAAAAGGCACCGCCTCAATCGCCAGCACTGTGCGTGTTGGTAGAAGGTTAGTAAAGAAAGTCGCATACACCTTGTTTACTTCTTCAACGTCATGAATGTTGGTCAAGTAGACATTTATCTTAACGACATCATCCATTACATGATCAATGCTCTCTACAATTCTTTTAATGTTCAAAAGACATTGTTTGGCTTGCTCCTGAATACCACCGTCAACAAGCTGGTTGGTTTGAGGATCAATCGGAAGTTGAGCGGAGATATTGTTGTAGTGAGAAAACGCAACACTTTGCGTTGAATGGCTGTTAAGTGGTGCAGTTTCTGTGTTTCTAGAGCATTTAATAATGGTGCCAGTCATTTTAATGTTACCTTTAATTAATGATAAAAGTATTTAACTTACGTAAACATCATTGAGGCTAGAAAGGAGAGCTATCAGCTATATTTCATTGCAATTTAATATAGAATAATAATAGAGTTAACCGCTTCTGTTATATCCATCTTTTAAACCATAGATAAATAGAGCTAAGATCAACAAAGAAGCGGTGATAATCAGAATAGTTCCTAATATATCGATTTTATTTAAAGAGAAAGTAATCATCCCGGATAGGACCCCAACAAGGATGACTAAATCAATTAATATGCCTCTAAATATTTTCATACCTCTCCTTTCACAAACAATCACATCGTAAGTAAAACTATAAGATTATGCTGATTATTTAGACGCAATTCATTACAACATGCGCGCATTATGTTTAATTTTTACACGCTTTACATTTCAAGTTTCCCATTGCCTTGATGCAGCTTTTCCTACTCAAAATTTCATCTCTAATATCATTAATAAAATGAAACCAAGAAGAACAGAAAAAGGCTTGCATTTGATTTTATAAATTAAACAATTAAGTCATAATATTTTGAAATAATAAGAAATATTTCACACCCACTTGTCGATATAAACTCCTATTTGATAGAGTCCACTCGCTCATATGAATTGAGTAACCTACTCACAAATAACTTTATTCCGCTCTTGCACAACTTAGCCCTATCCAATTTTGGTTAGGGCTTTTTTTGAGGTAGAAAATGAACTTAGAAAGGATTGACTATTCATCGATTGAGGACTTTGAGATTAGGTTAAAGCCCTTCAATGCCACATACTGGAACAAGATATTAAGTTTTCTCAATTCTATTGATGATGTCACCTCCTTTTCTTGCGATTCAGAAGACAACGTCTTTGTCGAATTAGACTCAAGCTTACTCTTCTACAACTGTGAAAATTCAAATAAATACAAGTTTAATTTCGATAACGTTTTTATTTGTCAGTTTAAGTCTATCGCCAGTGATGGGTATAACATCCGCTTATATTCGAATGGTGTTAATTTTTTATCTATTTAACGGATAGTAAGCCAAAAAAAATATGTACGAGAAAACAGATAAGTTATGTCCAAATTGCTTTCGTTGGCTACTAAGAAATACAGCCAAAGGTGAGATATATTGCCCCGACACTATCTCATGCAGAGTGAAGGGGTCACTGAACGTCCCTCCATTAGAAGTCACTAAAGCGAGGCTAAGGAAAACCTTAGTTAACGAAATTAGAAAAGACAGACAGCACCAGAACCTAACGGTGATCAACCGAATTAATAAGCTCTTGAGCTAGAAAATAACAAAAGAAGTGCTTTCACTTTGAAGCACTCACTAAAACTTGGATAAAGCGAGCAATCTCGCCCAAACCAATATAGATGCACACGACCACCACCGAGTATGCACATGCTCGGTGGTGCTACTTTATTTAAGCCCTAACAACGTAGAAAACAAAAGGACAAACAACAGATGAAAACTGTTATTCATGAAACCCTACTACGCTTATCTTCAGCCCCACAAGAGTCTCATGTTCAAATTAGGCAGGAGCTTTACAACACTCTAAAACTGCCATTCGAGAAGCAGTTAGCACTATATACCCATGTTCTTGGTCCAGTAAGTTCCGGTCAACTGTCCAGCAACCAAAGCTTAACCAGAGCGGTAGGCGATGCGGAAAGAATCATCCTAAGCAACAAATAATCGATAACGAGGAATAAGCTTTCTCACGCCCTTAACCAAAAAAGTCGGCCTCACCACTTTAAACGGTGAGGCCGACTTATATAGCAGAGTTATCTCCATGACCTTGGGATTCTATCTCGCCTTATTTCTTTCTAAGTACGAAAAACAGAATAAACATAGATCCAATTGCTGAAGTCATCAGACCTATGGGTAACTCCTGACCGGGGATCAGCACTCGGCTCATTAAGTCACTGGCTGAGAGCAGCATCGCGCCAATAAAAGCACATAAAGGCAATAGATAACGATGACTTGGTCCGGAAAATGGTTTCGCAAGATGCGGCACGATGAGTCCAACAAAGCCAATCACGCCGCTTAAAGAGACAAAGATCGCTGTAGAGAGTGCCGATAAGATAAACACGGTCACGCGGAGGAATTTTACGCTTACACCCAGTGAGTTACTGGTGTCCTCATCCACCAACATGGCATCAAGCGAACGCCAGCGCAACATGGTAAACAGTGCGAGCAAAATAACCCCAACAGAGGCAAACGGCAGATTTTCCCATTTTGCCAGCCCTAAGCCTCCCATCGACCAAAAGAGAATATTACTCGCCGAACGTTGATCGCCGGTATAAATCAAATATCCAGTAATGGCACTGAACAGGAACGAAACCGCCAATCCAGATAAAATCAGGCGCTCAACTCCTTGAGACTTTTGCAGAAAGAACACTAGGATGACCGAAGCCGCCGATAAGGTTGCCCCAGCAAATGCTGCCACAGGTAAAGACCATTGACCTAACGCCAAATCGAAATGGCTAATAACCGCAACAACGCCAGCCGATGCACCTGCAGATAACCCGAACAAGAATGGATCAGCCAAGTCGTTCTTAGTCACGGTCTGCAATAGCGCCCCCACCATAGCAAGCCCAGCACCAACTAAAATCGCGAGAAGAAATCTAGGAATTCTAATCTCACTCAAAATAACGTTGGTCATTGCAGGTAGCGAGGCGTGGTCAAAGGTAAAAAACTGATAAACCGAGGAAAAGGGTATGTTTATTGTTCCGTAAGAGAGCGAAAGGAACAGTATGACCGATAGCAACATCAGGCTTGCCACGATAGCAAGCCAAAACTTTACATTCGAATTACTCATTAATCACGATACCAGCCTCGGGATGGAGCTTGGCTGCAATCTTCTTGATAGCAACCACATTGTTGGGACCTGGCGTCAGCTCACTGTACTTCAACCGCAAAAATTGACCATTTTTCACCGCATTCGTTTGGCGCATTAGAGGGTTATCACTCAGAGCTTTTATCGAGCTGTTGATCGCTGCATCATCTGAGCTGCCATAATCCACCAAAATAATCATATCGGGATTATGAATGGCGACTTTTTCCCATGGCGCGGTGCCCCAACTAAAGTTTTCGTTGCCCATCACGTTGACGCCACCAGCCGCTTTGATCAGCGCATGAGGCATGGCAAAGCGCCCACTGGTAAAGGGCTGATCAATGCCTGAATCGTAGAGGAACACTTTCTTGGTTGGATAAGCGGCTACCTTTGACTCTATGTCTTTGAGGTCTTTCTTCCAGCCCTCGACTAAGCTCTGTGCTTTATCACTCTTATCAAAGACTTTGCCCAGCTTAAGGACATCGCCGTAAAGCAGTTCCATAGAAGCTTCTTGTTTCTTCTTAGTGATGTGAGCGCAGCTTTCGCTGAGGACCAGCGTCTTTACAGCAAAGTGCGCCAAGTTTTGTGGCGTCAGATCCGAGCCAAATTTAAGACCGTAGTTCCAACCAGCAAACAGGAAGTCTGGATTCTTTTCTAGTAAAGGTTCTAGCGTTAAGTAACGCCCAGAGATTTCGGGAATATCACCTAAGTCTGCCTTGAACTGATCGGATACTTGATACCAACCTGTAATACCATTTACCGCCACCATGTTAGGTTGTAGCCCCAATGCAAACGCCATTTCCGTCATATTGAGGTCTTGGAATACCGCGCGTTTTGGTGCTTGTTCAAACGTCAACACGTCCCCGCAGCTTTCAACACTGACTGGGTAATGTGGTTCCGTCGGTGCATTGGTGTTTGCGTAAACAGAGACAGATAAAAACAACGGCATCAAGCATATTTTTTTCACGGTAACTCCTTAATCTATTTCAAAAAAACGGATCGCTTTTCCTGTTGTAGGATGTAAGAAATGAAGGGTATTCAAATCAAAAGTATCTTTTATCCAGTGAGCGTTGAGCGTGTTTTCGACCGTATCGCACACCTGCATTTTGCCTCGATTAATGATCATCACTTGGTCGGCAAAGTATTCGGCAAGGTTTAAATCATGTAACACGGCAATCGTTGTAATCTGCTTATCCTTAACGATTTTGAGGAGCTCTATTCTCGCTTTAGGGTCTAAGTGATTCGTCGGCTCATCTAAAAGCAGCAACTTGGGCTCTTGCACCAACACTCGCGCTAAGTTGACGCGCTGAAACTCTCCACCAGAAAGCTGCCCAACTTTTTGCTCTCTTAACGTCTCCAGTCCAAGCTCAGCGATCACACGGGTAATGCATTCGTTGTCGTATTGGCGTGTGGAATAGTGAAAATGAGGAAATCGCCCCAGAGAAATATAATCAAGCACTCTCATTTGTGGGTCGACGGTATTATTCTGCCCCATAAATGCAATATATCTTGAACGCATTTTATGGTTATAACTCGAAAGTGGTTTTCCCAGAAAAATCAATTCACCAGAGAATATATTCACCGTTCCCATAATGGTGCGAATAAAGGTCGATTTTCCGCACCCATTAGGACCAACAACCGCTAAGAACTCTTTCTCTTTTAGACTAAAGCTAATATCCCTAACTAACTCCGTTTTAATGCCCAGTGACAATCCCTTAATGGTTAACACTTCTTTCACATTAATAAGCCTTGCTAGTTAATATTTAGCCATTATCAAATAAAAAAAACCTTAGTCAATAAAAACAGAAAATAAAAAATATGTTTTTAATTATGATTTAGAAATATATTCATTTTACTTAGAAATAGAGCCCTATCCTTTATTCATGTGAAACGAATAGCAAAGTTAATTGAAAAACTACTATATCAAATAGCTAAATTTTCAATCGTGATAATAGATATGAAGTATAGAAAAGTAATTGACTGTAAAACGATAACGCTCAGAGAGTTTTATGTGGAACATCATTACATAATATATCTCTCTGAAGCCAAAGGACTTGTGTCCATCAATGACAGTAAGATCGCCATTACCTCCCCAACTATCTTGATGATTCCTCAATACAGCCGAGTTTGGTGTGACTTACGCAGCGAGAGCCCGACACAGTGCATTGAGGTTCAAATACTGACTGTATCAAACCATACGATCGACTCTCTGATTGCTAAAGTTCCACAGCGGGCATTTGGTGCCAATAAGATCTCTTACACTATCAGTGACAACTTCGAGATAAAGGACAGATTCAAAATATTAAAAGAGGGGCATGACACCTTAAGTAACCACGTTTTAAAGACGTTACTGGTTGAGGAGACTCTGTTTTTTATATTCTTAACAATGAGTTACTATGAAATGGATATTGTTCGAATGTTCAAATCCGATCATTACCAATCAAAGCGAGAAGTCATCACTCGGATGATAAGCCAAGATCCGACTCATAAGTGGCAAATTGAGGAAGTCGCCAGCAAGCTGTTCATCTCCTCTTCCACGCTAAGAAGACACTTGAATAAAGAAGACGTCTCTTTCAGCCAATTGCTGTTAGACGTAAGAATGGGCATTGCACTCAATATGCTGACGTTCACTTCCTACAATGTCAGTGAGATCAGCCATCGTTGCGGCTTTGGTAGCTCGGCTTATTTCTGTGATGCATTCAAACGAAAGTACAATCTTACGCCCTCAAAGTTCAGACAATATTCTAGAGAAAACAACGGTTCATCACTGCTGACACTCAAGTACTAATCACTCCCTCATAGCCAAACAAACACAATCGAAGCTCATAATCCACAAAACCTAAAAAAGCCCAATATTGGCGTTAATATTGGGCTTTCTATTATGTTTATAAGAACTGAAGCTTAGCCTTCCACTTTCGCTGGCTCGCCTTTGAACTTGTTTAGCACGGCAGTATGCAGACCATTCTGATATGCCACCGCAACGAGTACAATCACCACACCGATTGACTGCAATAGCGTCACCGACTCACCGCTTGTAAATGGTGCAACAAGAACGGTAGTAATTGGGCTTAATAGCAATAGACCTGCAACAACGGTTGGGTCCAAGTTTACCGAACCAATTTGTACAAATACCCAAGCAACCGCATGACCAACAACACCTAAGATCACAATCCAGATCCAGTTGCTCATATTAATCGCATCACCCGCAATCGAACCATCAGCCGCTGATAGTGGCAGTTTGCCGTCGACAAGAACACCCGTGGTAATGTTGAAACCGTGCGTCGTCGCCATAACAATCGCAGCAGGGATAAGCTGAGCAAGGAATACCCACATCAGTGGCTGGAAGTAGCGACCTGCGTTCAGTGTGCCCGACTTACGGCTAGTGTAGAGGTATAGCGCGTAACAAATACCCGATTTAATACCCAGAATCGTACCCACTAGCGCAATTGGATAGCCCCACATGGTGCTTGGACCTTCGGATGGACCGCCTTCTAGAACACCACCCGCTAGAACAATACCGAACAACATAATCGGTACTAGGAACCAGAAGCTTTTCTCCGGCTTAAACTTATCAAACGTCATGGCAAGCAATGGCATGATGATGATCTGTAGGTTAAGCAAGATAGATGAGATGCCCGCACCAATAAAGAAGATCGCAAAGTTCCAAGAGGTCATATCAAGACCAAGGAAAATACCAGCGACGATAGCGAGTGCAAAACCTGATTTGTTAATTAAGCCTTTCTTTTTAATTTCAGAGACAGCAAAAGGAATTAAAACTAAGAAACCTACTAAACAACGTAAAAACGCGTTGGTTGCTGGTTCAAAGTTGGCCTCTTTTACCATGATGGCAGAAAATGCTAACGCAATAATACCAATCATAATAAACATATAAGCAAGTGGTTTGCTCATTTTATTTTCTGGTCCAGATGTGGACGCGGTTCTAACTTCAGACATAAATAGCCCCAGAATGTAAATAAAAGTAATATTGGATTTTTTAATTAACGCACATTGTTATTTAGCAAAATAAAAATATGCATTAATAAGCCATACCAGTACTCAATGACTGGTATGGCTTAATTAATACAGAGTTAAATAATTTTCGTAGGGAGACGCTAGGGTAAATATCGTTTTTATATTAAAAGAAGATTGATGCTATCTACGGTCAGGCAGCATGCCTTCTTTCAAAATAAAGCGAATAATATCTTCTAAACCAACACCGTCATGTAAGTTCGCGAAAATAAATGGACGATCGCCACGCATCTTCTTCGCATCACGGTCCATAATATCGAGAGACGCGTGTACATATTCAGCAATGTCGATTTTATTAATGATCAATAGATCTGACTTAGTGATACCCGGACCACCTTTACGTGGGATCTTGTCGCCTGCAGACACATCAATAACGTAAATCGTTAGGTCAGACAGCTCTGGGCTGAATGTCGCAGCCAAGTTATCACCACCAGATTCGATCATCACTAGCTCAAGGTCTGGATGACGCGATTGTAAGTCGTTCACCGCCGCTAGGTTCATCGAAGCGTCTTCACGGATCGCAGTATGTGGGCAGCCGCCTGTTTCTACGCCAAGAATACGATCCGATGGCAGCGCGTCATGCTTGAGCAAGAAGTCCGCATCTTCACGGGTGTAAATATCGTTCGTTACAACCGCGATGTTGTAATGATCTTTAAGTGCTTTACACAATTTACGTAGCAGCGCTGTTTTACCAGAACCAACAGGACCGCCTACACCAACACGTAAACACTGTGTCATATTAATTTTCCTTTTGTTCTTTAAAGCAAATTAGCTTCGAAATAGTCTTGAATATTGCGTTTCATGTTTTGCACTTCCTAGCGCTAAGCCAGGAAGCGTTGGACCTAGCTCCCAATCCTCTAAACAGAGGGCTGATTCGACCGCTTCAACAAGCTTAGGTTGCAGTCGAATACACAGACGCTGTGCTGCGGTATGCCCCAGCGGTAGTGCTTTACATGCCACCGCCAATTGGTTTTCTAACCATCCCCATGCAAAGCCAAGCAGGCTTTGTCGAACAGGAATATGGTTAAGCTGTGTAACCCAAGCAAACATGGTCACGTATCCAGGTTCTTGAAGCTGTTTTGCCCCTTCAGCATGCAGCTGAGGGTGCATTTCAAGATTGGTCAGTAAGTCTATTAATGCTTGACCAAGACGAATGTCTTCTTCGCATAACTCAGAGGTTTCGCGATTCGCTAACAACCAATCGTTCCAAAACGTCACTTCTTGGCAATCACGATTCGCCCACGAGTGATACAAGCGCGCTAGCACAGGTAATTCGCAACGCGATAAACCGTCATCAAGCACGCCTTCTAGCCACGCACCAAGCTCTTCTTCGTTTTTCACCCAACCAAGTTCAAAAGCGCTTTCTAACCCTTGTGACCAAGCAAACGCACCAATAGGAAGTGCTGGGCTAATAAATTGCATCAAACCAAGTAGTGCTAGATCACCGACTTCACGAACAGAAGTATTAGTGTTCATGCTGATGCCCGTGGTGGTGACCATGAGAGTGATCATGAGCTTGCTCACGACCAACATGTGCGTATGCACCCGATTCTGGGTCAAAAGGCGCTTGATGATGCGTCAATGTCGCACCAAGCAGCAGTGCCAGTTCTTCAAGCACATGGTCCGGCGTCATTCGTACCCAGCTACGTCCGTCTTCATCCTGACCAACCGCGATCAATGTGTGGCGATTGCCTAGGTGATAACAAAGGCGAGCGAGAGGAAGCGTACCATTGATGTAAGCCGTCGTGACAGGTTCGTTCGCAGCATGGATACGAATCACTTCACCCGTTTTCGCTTCTAGCAGGTCGCCATCACGTAATACTGGTCCACGATCGAGAAACAAACCGACATCATGTCCCTTTTCCGTCACTCCTTTAAGGCGTCCTCGGATACGCAGCTCATAAGGAAGAATAAGACTATCGAATACCTCACATTCCGTATTGGCATCTAATCGTTTTGTTAGTTCAAGCATTGCAAGCCCTTACTGTTAATTAGAACAAATGGTAGCGTTGAGCCAACGGAACTTCTGTTGCTGGTTCACACGTCAATAGAACGCCGTCTGCACTTACTTCATAAGTTTGTGGATCTACGGTCAGTTCAGGACACACGTCGTTGTGCTTCATGTCTTGTTTGGTCTTGTTACGAACGTCTTTACACGCAACAAGCGGGCTGTTCAGACCCAGTTTTTCTTCTAGACCTGTGTTCATCGCAGCTTGGCTAACAAACGTCATGCGCGTCGCTGATACTGCGCGACCTAATGAGCCAAACATGTTGCGGTAGTGAACTGGCTGAGGCGTTGAGATCGCCGCGTTTGGATCGCCCATCGCAGCGCCTGCGATCATGCCACCTTTCAAGATGATGGATGGCTTAACGCCGAAGAATGCTGGTTTCCAAAGCACCAAGTCAGCGAATTTACCTACTTCAATCGAGCCCACTTCGTGTGCGATACCGTGAGTGATGGCTGGGTTAATGGTGTATTTCGCGATGTAGCGCTTCGCACGGAAGTTATCTGCGCCAAGATCTTGGTCTTCAGGAAGTAGACCGCGCTGGACTCGCATCTTGTTTGCTGTCTGCCAAGTACGACATACCACTTCACCCACACGTCCCATTGCTTGTGAATCTGATGACATCATCGAGATCACGCCCATATCGTGAAGAATGTCTTCTGCGGCAATACTTTCGCGACGAATACGAGAGTCTGCAAACGCAACGTCTTCAGGGATGTTTGGATCTAGGTGGTGGCACTCCATCAACATATCCAAGTGCTCATCAACGGTATTAATGGTGTACGGACGCGTTGGGTTTGTTGAAGACGGCAGTACATTTGGTAGTGCACAAGCGGCAATGATGTCTGGAGCGTGACCACCACCCGCACCTTCCGTGTGGTAGGTATGGATACAACGATCTTTAAATGCAGCTAGCGTATCTTGCAGGAAGCCAGATTCGTTCAAGCTATCTGAGTGAAGCGCAACCTGAACGTCGTAGCGATCTGCAACATTCAAGGCGTTGTGAATACATGCAGCAGTCGCACCAAAGTCTTCGTGGATCTTCAGACTCATTGCGCCCGCTTTAACTTGTTGCTCAAGCGCTTCAGGCGTACTTGCACTGCCTTTGCCCAATAGACCAATGTTCATTGGTAGATCATCGACCGCTTGCATCATCTTGCCAATGTGCCAAGGACCCGATGTGCTGGTTGTCGCTAGGCTGCCTGTTGCAGGACCCGTACCGCCACCAATCATGGTCGTTACACCGCTCATCAGCGCTTCATCAATCTGTTGCGGACAGATAAAGTGGATGTGTGTATCGATACCACCTGCGGTTAGGATTTGGTTCTCACCTGCGATGATTTCAGTACCCGGACCAATGATGATATCAACATTAGGTTGTACATCTGGGTTACCCGCTTTACCGATTGCCGCGATACGACCTTGCTTAAGACCAACGTCAGCTTTAACGATGCCCCAGTAATCCATGATGATAACGTTAGTAATAACCGTATCCATCACTGCGTCATCACAACGCTGGCTCTGACCCATACCGTCGCGAATAACTTTACCGCCACCAAATACGACTTCTTCACCGTAGTGCGTGTGGTCTTTTTCAATCTCAATCCATAGCTCTGTATCACCCAGACGGACTTTGTCGCCCGTTGTAGGACCGTACATGTCTACATACGCTTGTCTAGAAATCTTCATTACTGTTACCTTTACTTAGAATTGTTATCTAGTGAGCCCATCACGTCGCCACGGAAACCGTAGACTTGACGTAAGCCAGCGAACGGAATCAGCTCCACTTCGCGGGTTTGACCTGGTTCGAATCGGATTGACATGCCAGCGGCGATCGCTAGGCGGTGACCGTAAGCAAGCTCTCGGTCAAAAGACAAAGCACGATTCGCTTCAGCAAAGTGGTAGTGCGAGCCAACCTGAACAGGGCGGTCACCCGTATTAGAAACTTTCACTGGAATCGTTGTGCGGTCAGTACACAGCTCAATGTCATCTGCTTTTAGTTGGTATTCACCTGCAAACATGGCGGTCTCCTTAAATAATCGGGTTGTGCACAGTCACTAGCTTTGTGCCGTCAGGGAAAGTTGCTTCTACTTGTACTGTTTCAATCATTTCAGCAATGCCAGGCTGAACATCAGCACGAGTTAAGATTTCACGACCTGCACTCATCATTTCTGCAACGGTGCGCCCTTCACGTGCACCTTCCATGATTGCGCAGCTGATCAGCGCAACAGATTCTGGGTAATTCAGCTTGATGCCTTTTTCTTTGCGTCTTTCAGCAAGCAGACCTGCAGTGAACAAAAGTAATTTGTCTTTATCTCTAGGTGTTAATTCCATCGTTTACTCCGTTTCATGATTATCAATATAAAATCGCGTTATTAGATGTTTAATAAGGCGTTATAATTCGAGTTTGATTAAGTCAGCCAGATTCTTGGTATCACCGGTTCCATGCCAATGAGCATCGGACGCAATACTTCTCTCGCTTGTTGGAATAAGTCCCAAACTTCGTTTCTTTCGGTACCGAGATAGCGGATGACCAACACGCCACGACGCTCACTCACCGCCCAACGGTCGGACGCTGGCATATGCTCTCGAAGTACTAAAATGGCTTGTTTTGGATCGTCCAGGCCCACCGCCCACATATTGGCGTGAACCGTTGAACCACCTTGCCCCCACTTACCAGTAAAACGCGGATGAGCCGGGTCGACCGTTTGTCTTTCAAGCCACAGCGGTTTGCCATTTTGGTAGAGGTTAAATTGTTGAGTGATGCATCCACTGTTGAATGGCAACTCACTGGCAGGTCGCCCTAGAACGGTAATTTCCCAGCCAAGACACTTGGCATTTGTACCCAAGTTGATCGTGCAAGTTTGGTCACCAATAGAACCATCAAAAGCAATCGACTCTTGAGGAAGCCACTCTAAAATGGCGTTATCCTCAACAACCAAGTTGGTGTGTTGTTTCCACGGCACCAAGTTGCGGTCGGCTTTGTACAGCTTGTTTGCGGCAGGGGTTGTCACTAAAGCGTGAGCGTCACTTTGTACACCAATGTTGAAGTTCAGCTCGTCGCCACTCACCAAGCCACCAGGCGGGTGCAGAATGTAGACATGGCAACAGCCATCTTTGCCCTCAGGATAGAAAGGTCTTTGGACAATCAAGGGACCAAAGTGTCGTAGGGTATTTAATCGCGTGACACTGGAATTACCTTCAGCATGAGCACCAAATTTTAATGTCAAAGACGCTAACCACTGACGATTGAGACCAAAACCTTGTTCAACACGAGGTGTATTGGTTTTGTCAGTCGTTGCCGTTTGGAAATCTGTCATATGAACATACCTTTCTACCTACCTTTAAATAAAAAATTAGGATTAAAATGCTTATTACCGTTTCATTGGTAACGAGTGAAATAGGTCAAACTTCAACGAATAATGCTGAATAGAAATAAAATTCACGAGTAATAGATAATGCCTAGTTAAAAGAGACATTTAATAATTCTCTTCTTTAATTTCACCCATAGCGTCACTATTAATAAACTTACACAATCACATGGATTTCTATATCGATGCTGTAACGAATGGACACAATATACAGGAATCAAGCGGAGTCTAAATTAGACATTTTGCCCAAAAGATTACAATATAAATGTCAGCATCAATTCATTATTAATGGAATGTTTAAAACTATTTCTGAGTTACTAAATAAAAAATATAAACAGTGAATTTACTCACAATTTCTATCATTGCTAAACGATGAGATAAGAGTGAACTACCGGAAACCGATAAACTTAAACAATGGATTTTCTGAAGCGGCTTCTGAACTGCTGAGGTGTGGTAAGTTTATTTTTTTTAAACACAGTGCAGAAATAGGCGGAGCTCTTAAATCCACTCAGGTTGCTTATCTTCAATATGCTGAAGTTACTAAACTTCAGATACCGAATCGCGACATTGAGCCTCACCTCGTTGAGGATGCAAGAGAAAGACTTCTGCTCTGCTGATAATCCTCTCCTCAAGGTAGAAATGCTGGTCGCCATAGACAAAGCCGCCGCCTCAAGCGTCCAATGCTTCCTCGGTTCACGCATAAGCAGATTGGACAATCTCTCAGAAACCGACAGATCAGTTTTCATGTTTAAGACGATATTGATGTCTTTGTTTTCCAGATGTAGGTGAATCAGAAGGTCAACCACACTCTGTCTAAGCAGCGCTTTGTTCAACCGCCCCATACAACGGTGCCCATCAACGACCCGATTCATTAAAAAGACATCACAAAAATCTTTGTTATGAGCTTTTAAGAAATTTCCGCCATCACTCGAACGACACAATTTTCGATTTCTCTTATCAAAGATAAACTTGTTTAACTCGTAAAGGTCTCGCTTAATAAAGCCAATATCAAAATCATTTAAGCTAATGAAGTCTAATTCAGACTGCTCAGTTAACTTTGATATATTAACGTGAACAAACGAGTTTTTTGGAATGATAATTAAGCTATTGTTAAACTCCTGAATGGGAGAACCATTAATAGTAATGTCTCCTTGATAACCTGAGACTCTGACAAATATGGTCTTTTTAGTTCTGTAATTGTGTAGCCTAAAATTGCTGGCATTAATATTATGAAAAAACATTGCTATCAAATAATTAACATCTATATACTGTCAAGCATACTAGCAAGATAGTCGATTCTTTGTGCGACATGTATAGATAATCAATCCATAAATGAAGTTATATGACTTCAAATCTAAATCACTCCCCTACCCTTATAGAA
Organism: Vibrio jasicida 090810c; assembly: GCF_002887615.1. NCBI lineage: Bacteria > Pseudomonadati > Pseudomonadota > Gammaproteobacteria > Vibrionales > Vibrionaceae > Vibrio > Vibrio jasicida. The sequence continues at coordinate 157,781 of NZ_CP025793.1, forward strand.
AACTGGTCGCAGTGCCATCGTGAAGATGGCGTGATTTGATAGGAAAAGATGACCGCTCCGCTAAAAGCACGAAACTCAACTAGCATAGCAAGTACTTCTTGGTGTTAGCCTCAGTTAGGCTTTTGACCACCCCTTCTTCTTCAAGCAGAGTGAGCGCTTTTTCAATAGGCAGTCTTAACAACCCTAGCTTTATCATTAACGTATCGACCGATACCGAAGTGTCGCCGATGGATGACAAGCACTGAACAATGCAATTTCTGGTCTTACGCTTTGACTCGTAGTTGCTGATAAATCGCCTTTTGACGGCAACCTCCTCTTGCTTGCTCTTACATTGATTACCCAAATCCATACGAAACCAATTTAAGTCTTCCAATAACACGTTATATGGGTCGCCCAAGTTATCAATGACAACGAACTGATCATCCGTTGAGTTGATCACGGTGTAATCCACACCTTCCGATATTCTTGTCTCGCTCGGTGTTTTAATACTCGAGTAAAAGCGAATGGTGTCACCAAGCAAGCTATCACTCTCTTTCTCCAACTTTCCCGCAGCGACAGCCAAGCCAGCATCAATCAACTTATAGAACTCACGCACGATTTTGTGTTTTGGCTGATAGGCACAGTCCAAGTTCAGCTCGCAGGTTGCACAGTGATAATGACATTTACATTGGACGTAGGATTGGTTGGAACCATCATAGACCCAGTTATTGCGATAATTAATGTAATACATACTGCCCAGAGCCGTGTGGATCACATTCACCTTGTTATTTTTTACCAACCGACTCATGGTGGTAACGAGCATCTCTTGGTCATAAACACCCTTGATATAGAGGTTTTGAGAAAGCTCTTTTAGGCTCACCTTCTGCTCAGAGTTAAATAAATAACCAATAACTTGGTTCTCTAAAGCATCAAAGGCATCGTTTTCTTTTTCCTCGAATTCTTTTTTGAACTTTCGGACTAAGATTTTCAGTTTATCTTTAGCAAGACGTATCACTTGAGCCTTGGAGATATCATGTGTTGGTTCTAACAAGGAATAGAGCTCAAACCCCGCGCCTTCAAACTGTAGGGTGCGACATAAGCCTTGCCTTAACGTTCTAATTTCTTTCTTTTTTCTCCCATCCACAGCATGAATACGCAAGATAAAGTGATGAATCTCTTTCGCAAAAAATACCAATTTCATAATCATAATTTAAAAATAAAGACCTGAAGAGCTCACTAGCATTTCAAGTGAGTGTTAGAAAAATCGGCGAGGTTAAATACGCCAGAAACAAGGAGACAAAACGACCACAATGGTTAGGATCTCCAAGCGTCCCATCAGCATTCCGAGGCTCAAAATCCACTTTGCTGCATCTGGTAGTGTCGAGAAATTGCCAGTAGGACCAATAATGGAACCAAGACCAGGACCGACATTCGCCACCGAAGTAATGGCACCGGACAAGCTAGTGACAGGGTCTAAGCCTATGATTGCCAATAACATTGCGATAAAAATAATGGTTAATGCATAAACAAAAGCGAATGCCGTTACACCTTGCACAATACTGTCTGACAAACGCGCTTTGTTGTAACGCAAGGTAAAGACGCCAGAAGGGTGTACCAGTTGGAAAACCTGCTTTTTAAGGAGTGAAGTCGCTATCTGAATTCGGAAGATTTTGAAGCCCCCTGACGTTGAGCCAGAGCACGCACCCATCAACAGAACGAAGCAAAACAAAATGGTTGGTAAACTCCCCCAACTGGAGAAATCGTCTAATGCAAAACCCGTGGTGGTCATCACCGTAACGATATTAAAGGTCGCAATACGAATCGCGTCGATAAACGGGTAATCGAGCTTCAATGCCAACCAGCAAGCAACAACCAAACTCAACGCAACCACCAACTTAAAATAGGCTCTGATTTGCGCGTCTTTCACTAAACACGACAGACTCTTTTGGTTGATTGCTGCCACAAACTGAATGAATGGCATGCCACCCGCAAACATAAAGATGATCGCCACCCAATGAGCCATTGGCGAGAAGCCGTTCATGGAGGCATCGGTCGTTGAATACCCTCCGGTAGATACAGTGGTCAGTGCGTGGTTTATCGCATCAAATACAGTCATGCCAGATAGCAAGTAGCTCATCACACAAAGAAAAGTCAGCAGCAGATAAACAGACAGGATACTCTTGGCAACACTCTTCATTCGAGGTGCACTTTTTGTTGACCAATCAGAGGATTCGGTTTGGAAGAGTCGCATCCCACCAACATTGATCATGGGTAGAATAGCGATAGCCATCACGATGAACCCTACGCCACCAAACCACTGGAGCAGCGAACGCCAAAGCAATATGCTGGGTGCCATGTTATCAAGACCAGCAAGAACCGTAGACCCAGTCGTGGTGATACCAGACATGGTTTCAAAATAAGCGTTGGTGAAGCTGATTTCATTGATGAATACAAAGGGAAGTGAAGCAAACGCGCTGCCTAGAACCCAGACTAGCGTGGTGACCAAAAATGCATCTTTTACCTTGAGAGCGATTGATGTTTTCCCGCCAATCGCCACGCACACTAACCCACCGATATGGGTAATGATTGCTGATAAACCAAAATCTAACGCCCCTTGAGTCCCTGTCACTACAGCCATCAAAAATGGGATATACATAAACAATGCGAGTTTAGATAACAGGAATCCCAAAACGAGAAACACTGGTTTATAGCTAATCATTAAAAATCAGTTCATTTATTCTTACCAACAACTTTATTATTTATTCAATTTTCCCAATTAAATTCAATTGATATATAAGGTTAAATCAATGACCGATATAATATGAGCAAAAATATAAATAATGCTATTTATTAGGGAGAAACATCAAAACACAATAGGCAGATCGCGCAATGACTTATTCTTATCGTTTCGTTACATTGAGATAAACAACTGACTAAAAACAATCTGACTTAATATTTATAACTTTATGTTTCTTCCTAAAAAGATCCCTCTATTGCCTAGTTATTCGATGTCGAGTAACTGCTACATAAACACAGACTTTTCATCCCCCTTGAACAATTGCAGTGAAAAGATTCAAATTACATCATGTTTAACAACGGTTTATGTCAGGTTATACAAAACCACCACTGATTTATATCTCTCGAAGTTTTGTTTGCCATTAAGCTCCATCATGAGCAATGGACTCATCAATTCACTCGACATTCTGCTCAAGAAAAATGACGATACTCTATCTTCCATGGATAAAGATTTACTAACCCATGCCATCTACTTTTTTAGGTCTCAGTTCTCAAACTCACGTTGAGCTACCATATAACCATCGCCATTAGGCATTGTTTTCTTTGGAGTTTTTCCTGAACTCCTGAGGCGTCACACCATACTTCTTCTTAAAGATCGTACAAAAATACGCCGAGCTATTGAAGCCACTGAGTTCACTGATTTTTAAAACGTTGTATGAAGTGAACGTTAAGTAGTTGATGGAGATACCTAACCTTACATCATTGAGAATGTGCGAGAAGGCTCCCCCTTCCTTCGAGAGGTTTCTCCGTAACGTAGAAGGGCTGGTAAACATACAACTCGCCGCCAAGTCTAACGTCCACTTCTTCGTTGGTTCAGACATAAACAGCTTGGCTAAACGAGAAGACAGCGATATGTGATAATCACTGTTAAACAATATGCTGACATCCACACCTTTTTTATACAGCAGTAATACCAAGTGAAAGATACTCTGCTTCAATGCGATATTTTTAATGCTTTTCAGCTTTTGGCAATTATTAAGTTGTCTATTTGAGTAAAAAATTTCGCACAGCTCTTTACTCTTATACAGAATAAATGACTCATTCTTGTTTTTGTTTAAGATGAGATCATTAAGCTTTTCGAGCTTCACCTTCATCTTTTTGATGTCAGTCTTGTTGAGAGTCACGACCTCAAATGAGCTTTCATCCCCCTGCCTAAGCAGATCGCACTCCACCATCGCCCCTTCTGGGATAACCAGTAAGCTATTGTTAAACAATGACACTTCGTTTCCGTTGATGGCGATGAACCCTTGGTAATTGGAGATCCGAACGAGTAAGCTCCTTTTCGAACGGTAGGGCTTCAGTGTGACTTTCTTTGATTGAACTTGATGGAAAAACATATGCGAATAACCCGATGCTTTTTTCTGAGAGTATCACTCCTCCCACTGAAAACATCATGAGCCATAATCAATGAGATATTTTCAAAATAATATGATGGTATTTCTACATTTCGTATTTATTGGTGTATTTTCTGGTAAAAAAACGCAGTTAACATGATAAGCGGCTGTTTATTATAGAAAACAGACAGAAAATCCTGCCCTTGTTATTTAATACCACATAATAACAACCATTTAATTATTCGCTCATTCGATATAACACAGCTAGGTTGTTACACTATCCGGGTTTCTGTTTGTATTTTTTAAATCACCTGAGATATACCACTATTTTCGAAGGAATTAAGGAGCGAATTATTCGATTTTTTACTTTCGGTCTTTGGGGAACGAAAGAAGAGCGACACCTTTCAAGAAAGATCAATCATTCTTACACATCATTAAAAGTCGTTGGCAGAGGGACCGTGTTTATATCTGCTAAAGAGGTTCATCAAGACCTAATGACGAACAATATTTATGAAAGAGCTCGGTTACTCGTTGAGGAGAAATAGTTGTTTTTGTTGCTAATCTTACCAATCTTGGTAAGTGGTTTTTTGGTTTGTCATATCCATCCGTTCTATCGATACAAGGTGCACCGTTATGAAGGACAGTACCTGTACTTAAAAAGCGCAAACCTAGGCATGATGTGTTTGTTTATCGCCTTAGGCTTAGTCTTGATCATTAATCGCTACGCGTATTTTTTCACAGCCATCACACATGTCGCTCCGATAAAATGGTTGCCTGACGCATTATTTGCACAGACGCCTTATGAGTTCACATCGAACCTACTCTATGAACTGGATGCCTTTACCAATCAAGAGGTAATCAATCTCACCTGGGTAACCATGATTACGTTTTCGATGTTGCTTGTGCCTGTGTTCTGGTCTCTACTCGCCTACATCAAATATTGCGTTCGCTACATGATGTTAAGCCCAAAAGAACGGCTTAATGCGAGAGTCTTTTCCGACAGCTCACTGGATGACTTTCTCTTTAAGTCTGCGTTAGAAAAAGGGGACAAAATGGTCATGCTGACACTGTCGGATAGAAGGTTATATGTGGGGAAAGTACTCAGCTTAGGCGAGCCCAACGAAGCGGAAGGACTCAACCAAGAGATATCGATAAAGCCGGTAATGAGTGGGTATCGAGACAAGGGTACGCTAGAAGTCCATTTTACTAAGCACTACGCCAACACTGATGCCAATGCCGTCACCATCATAAAGCAAGATCTGATCTCCTCAGCTTGCGCTTTTAGCTTTGCAACCTATGAGAAATTGCATCGAAAAGGCTAAAACTTGTGAAAGCGTATCACCACACCTTTGGTTGATACGCTTATCATGCATCTACGCCAGCTTTACGTTTAAAAGAAATTGCTCTAGTGAACCGATTCCCGCCAGCTCAAAAATCTGATTAAGCACGTTCTGATGGTAATTGTGCATATCAAGGATTTCCTCAATCACCTCTCGATCCAAACTCCCCAGAAAAATGCCCGCTAATATCGTGTCAAACTAGCGGAAAGTACACCGAGCGACAACGTTTTTTACGTTAAGTTCATTTGCCCTAATCGTAATGTCTAGCAGCAGTTGGTACTTATAAAAATACAGCTCACTGCCATATTCCTCCGTAATAGGGAACGCCTCCGCTTCCTCGCCAAATATCAACAAGCGATCTTCTACCATTTCTTGATGCTTGGTTTGCACATTGCGTTTGAAATTACTGACTTCCACACCCAACCATGAACCGACCAGCAAGATGTAGCTGTCCATACCTTGGAGGCTCTCAAGTGCTTTCTGCTGCTTTTCACAGATGGCCTTTCTCACCGCTGGCACTTTAGCCTTCGGGCATAAACCACGCCAAGCAAGGTCCAATAAAGTCACAAGCTCATTGGGATCTTCCTGATCCGAGTAATAAAAAGTAGAACGGTTGATGAAGCGATCTGCCAAACGTTGATGTTTATCCCTGTAGAGGTGAATCAGACAAGCATCCGTCGTTTTACAATAAGCTTCACAAGGTATAGAAACATAGTGTGATTGGACACGGTTGACTTGGTAATGCGTGTTCTCGCACGAGTGTCCCAAAATACGTTTTAAGAGGCCCATAAATCTCCTAAAGACCTACAAGAGGTTGATATCCTTAACAAACAAACTTAATGGTGACTCTGCACCCTAGCACGTTCGTTTTTTATTTGGGTCTCATACCGGAAGTTGACGGTTTTTCACTGTAACTTGCTTGAGAATCTAAAGGAGAGAAGCCTTGCGCCACAACTCATTCAAGAGAAGAAGTACGTCAGATCAAAAAAGCCAGTCTCTCGGGACTGGCTTTGTTTTGTGGAGCACGGCTGGTTACTTAATAAATGAAATACAGCCTTGCAGAATCACTAGGTTAACGATGTCGATAAAGAATGCGCCAACGATAGGCACCACCATAAAGGCTTGTGGTGATGGACCGAAGCGATTAACGATGGAGCCCATGTTCATGACTGCGGTTGGGGTTGCGCCCAGACCAAAGCCACAGTGACCACTTGCGATGACTGCTGCATCGTAGTTGCTGCCCATCACACGGAACGTTACGTAGTAAGCGAAGACCGCCAGAATCACCGATTGCACTGCCAAAATGATGAGGAACGGGATTGCCAAATCAAAGATGTTCCACAGTTTTAGGCTCATTAGCGCCATCGCTAGGAACAAAGACAGCGAAACCGTACCAAGAATATCAACCGTCTCGACATCTACTTTGCGAAGTTTGGTCACTTCCATGATGTTGGTGATCACCACACCAATAAACAGCGCGTAAACAAAGTCCGGAATCATCAACCATTTGATGCCAAAGCTGCTCACCCAACCTTCTAAGTAGCCAGCACCAGTGACACACAGCAGGATGATCGACAAGCTCTCGACCACTTTCTTCGCCGTCACGCGGTCTTCTTCGTGCTCGTTATAAGTCACCAATTCAGGGAAACGCTCGTGAGTCTGGTTGGTGCGCCCGTATTCAGATTCAAGGTTGTGCTTATCAATTAAGCGCTGCGCTACTGGGCTGCCGATGATGCCACCAATCACCAAACCAAAGGTAGCGGATGCCATTGCCACTTCTAAAACGTTGTGCAAGCCGTACATGTCTTGGAAGGTTTGCGACCATGCTGCGCCCGTACCGTGACCGCCCGATAGTGTTATAGAACCGGCAATCAAGCCCATTAGCGGGTCTAAGCCGAGCGCGGTTGCCAAAGAGACACCGACCGCGTTTTGGATAAGAATGTACACCGATGCCACGGCTAAGAAGATAAACACCTTAGCGCCGCCTTTGATCAACTGGGTGTAGTTCGCCGCTAAGCCAACGGTGGCGAAAAACATCAACATGAAAGTGTTTTGCAGCGGTAAATCGAAAACTAAATCCACGCCATTGAAGTGCATCGCGGTGATCGCACATGCGACAATCAAACCACCCACGATTGGCTCGGGAATATTGAATTTCTTTAAGATCGGTAATTTAGCGTTAACGAATTGTCCCAAGAACAACACACAAATAGCGACGAGAAACGACTCTTGTGGACCGACAGAAATGACCTGATTCATAAAACCTCTTTGCCTCCTTTTTTCTCATCCTTTGAGTAACAACTCGCCGGCTGAGCGGTATTTAGGCAGGTCAGAGTGCCTACTGAACGTGTGGTTTTCTAGGGTCCAAACCCACTAAATTCTCATTAAATAAGAAAGCAACAACTCGAATATTCCCCCAATTCTCACTCAGTGAAAAAACACACTTTTTCACCAAGTTTTGTAGCGCAATTTTCTCGTTTTTTTGGCACTTCTCAACTTATGAGAAGTGAACAATTTTTTACCGGTTTTTGAAGGCAAAAACGTATGCGATTGCGTGCAAATTTTGCGTGAAACTCTGGTGTAAACTTTGTCGAATTTTCATCAACAAAAGTGATTGAGAAAACAGCGCAAGAAGATTGGCGCTTTCTATCCCACCGCCAAGGTGTTATACATATATATAACACCAACTCAGCCAAGGAAACCAATCATGACGCATTGGCATGATCGCCAACCGATTTTCCGTCAGTTGGCTGACCAGATCACCCAGCAAATTTTGCAAGGCATCTGGCAAGAGGGCGAAGCTTTGCCTTCGGTACGCAGTGTCTCTGCGGATATGAAGATTAATCACCTGACGGTCATGAAGGGCTATCAGTTATTGGTTGATGAAGGATTGGTTGAGAAGAAACGTGGGCAAGGCATGTTTGTCGCCCAAGGTGCAAAAAAACAGCTGCTTGCTGATGAAAAAGCCCGTTTCCTTGAACAACAAATTCCGCAGATCGCCGACACACTACAACGTCTGGATATGTCTCTTGATGAATTTATCCAACAAATCCAAACACATATTGAAGGTGACCAATGAGCGCATTAGTCAGTGTAAAACACGTCTCCAAGCAATATCGTCAGCAGGGTGAAGCGCTGCATGACGTGAGCTTTGATCTACAAGCGGGTCAGGTGCTTGGATTGCTAGGTCATAACGGTGCGGGTAAATCGACTCTCATTAACGCCCTACTCGGTGCACACGAATATCAGGGCACCATTCGCATCAACGGCTTTGAGCCAATCATGCAACGCGACAAAATCATGCAGAGCTTGTCTTACATCTCGGATGTGAACGTGTTGCCAAACTGGATGACGGTTGCTCAGCTGCTCGATTACACCGAGGGCGTACACCCAGGTTTTAATCGCAGCAAAGCCGATAGCATGCTTCGTCAAACCGACATTAAGCCGCGTGCACGCATCAAATCCCTATCGAAGGGCATGAAGGTGCAATTGCACTTAGCTGTCGTCATCACGACCAATACACAAATTCTGATTCTGGACGAGCCAACGCTTGGTTTGGATTTGGTTTATCGCGATACCTTCTATCGCCATTTGCTGGAATGGTTCCACGATGGCGAGCGTGTGCTGATCATTGCGAGCCATGAAGTATCGGAAATCGAACACCTACTGACGGACGTACTGATCCTTAAACACGGTCGACCTGTTCTGCAAACTTCAATGGACAGCATCAGCGAAGATTACTTCATTCTTGATGCCAGTGATGAGCATCGCGCACAAATCGAAGCGCTGAAACCACTGTCATCGCAAAAGGGCTTAGGCACAACTAAATGGTTGCTGTCGTCTCAATACGCAGAGCAAGTCGCTGGGCTAGGTGATGTGTATGGCGTCAAGCTTGCGGATCTGTTCTTGGCATTGCAGAAGGAGGCAGCATAATGAAATCGATTATCGCGATGTTGCGTAAAGAGTGGTTAGAGAACCCGTTAGTTACGCGCGTGCCGTTATTTATGTTTGCCTGTGGTGTGCTGCTGTTCGTCAGCTTAATGAGCAGCTCTACACTGCAACACAATATGTTCTTCCAAATGAGCTTTGGCGGTGATGTCAGTGACATCCACAAAGAGCTCGGCGATGACGTCAACATGCTGATCACCGGTGGCATTGGTTTATTGTCTATCCTACTTTGCACTCAATACTTTCCAAGAACGCTGCGTAAAGAGCGCTCAGAGGGCAGTATCATGTTTTGGCGCAGTATGCCTGTCAGTGACGTGAAAACCCATCTGGTGAAGCTGACGTTTGGTTTATTGGTGATTCCACTGGTGTGTTCGGTATTGGTTTTCGCTGCCGACTTTATGTTGTGGATGTTGAATGTTTCAACCGACCACCAGCTGGCGTTATTGTATCGCCAGGCATCATTGGGCTTCGTGCTGCTGAACTGGATTGAATTTTTGCTTCGAATGGCAGTGGCTGGCGTGTTGTTATTGCCGCTCGCACTAACAGCAATGGCAATCTCACAGAAAGTGAACTCACCCCTGTTGGTGATCTTTATTGGTATTTACGCACTGCGCTGGATGCCGATTGCGATGTTCAACTACTATGGTCTGGATGATTTCTTCTCAGCGATTTTCTATCTACCACTGCATGCGATTCTTGCGCCAAACCCATTCAGCGCGATTCCAGATGCAGGTTGGATGAATGTCGGTATTTATGCGTTCATCGGCGTACTTGCTTGGACAGCGAGCATCAAATTCAGCCGCACCGTGAACTAGCAAACACAGGCAAAATAAACCCATCAAAAGCGAGGTACTGTCCTCGCTTTTTTATTTCCGCGCCCATTTTATTTCCGCACCCAAGCAGCATTTGCGCTAAACCACTTTGACTAAACTAGGCAGCAGAGCGTCGATGTTTTTCACTTCATCGAACTGAGCCAACTTTCGCTTTATCTGTTCTGCTGGCAGCGCTTGTGCTCTTGCGATATAGCGATTTTTCAACAGACACGCCACTTGGTCCCACTGTTGTATATGCGCATGGGCCATCAGCAGGTATTGTGAAATGACGTCTTGCTGCGCGTGACTTCCCCCCAGCTTGCTGTGCAAATCTCTCACCTGGTTAATCAACTCAATGCAATGACGGTAGTTCGAACTGTGGTACGCCTTGATGGCCTGCATCAACTTGCTGCCTGTCATAAACTCCACTTCCTGAGTTTGTAGTGGCGAACTGATAATTTGCGTTATATTGGCATCTAACTGGTCATGATGATCGGTTTTCGCTAACACCATGGCATTGTGAATTTCAGTAAACATGATAGTGCTGTCGGCAGAAATCTCTAGTGCTCCGGCACTCAATCGATGCCAACGTTCTCCAACATCAGCTCCCATTAACTCCAAGCGAGCCAATAACGAAGCTGCGTTTTGGATATCAAGGTATATCGAAGACTCTGCAGGGTAGATGTACTGATCAAACAAAACCAAGGCGCCATCAATATTGCCTTGCTCAAGATGGAACAACGCAAGGTGCCACCAAAGATGGCCGCGAAACGCATTGTGATTTGAAAACGTATTCGCATGACCTTGTAAGAACTCGATGCCCTCTTTCGCCTCGCCTTGCATCTCAAAAATATGAGCCATCGTATGCTTGGCAATTAGGTCTTGATGGTTCAACACTAACGTCTGGCGCGCAAACGCTTCTGCCAATTCATATTCCCCCGCCTCTTCGAGTGCAAAGGCATGAGCGGCGGCAAACATCCAATATCCTGGCGTCAGCTCATCCCAATAGGGTAAGACTTGCAAAGAAACGTGCAGTGCCCGTTGCTTTTGGCCAAACCAAAATGTTTGCCCCGTAAATTGGCGATAGGCAATGATATCCAAAGGCCAAAGACTCAGAATATGTTGCCATGTATCCAGAGCCCCCTTCAGATTGCTTTGGCTCCATTGTTTCAACGCATGCATGTGCAGCGCTTCACGCTTGGTGGCCGATTGCGCGAACTGATCCAACTGCGTAACCATTTTAGCCACGATGGGTAAAGTAGAACGACGCCCATCACTCGCATGGCTGTACGCCTTAAAAATCCATCCCATCATAAAGTCCGGATAGAGCAGTAGCAGTTGATCGAGATCGCTCATTGCACTGGGAAGAAAGGTCAACGTATCTTCGAGAATCCGTTCAAATTGTTCTGCGCCTGCGGCATCAATGCCGTTCATCTCTAGCGTTCTCTTGTCTTTAATCATTACATACCTACTAGTAGATAGTCATTAAATTTAAAATAATACCCGCACTTATCGCGGGCAGTATTATGAATAATATTAGCGTTTAAGGAGTGCGAGACAACTCGCCTTCACGCTGCGAATGTAATCGGCATCTTTAAACTGAGAAAGTAACATACTGCCTTCCAGCGCAACAAAGATTAGCCTTGCAACTTGGGCTGATTCCACTCGTAAGTCGAACTCTCCGTTCTCTACACCCTGATCAATGATTTTTTGTAGCCATTGCTCATTCGTTTGCACAAAACGCGACAGCAGCCCTTCGAGGCCATCTGCCAAAGAGTAAAAGTCAGAAGCGTACATACCACACAAACACAACTTATCTTGCTCGCGTACGCCAATAAAAATATCAGCCAGCGCTTCAATTTTTTCCTCGGCACTGCTTGGTTGGCTCTCGATCTGAATTAACGCCGCTTCGTAGTTTGCGAGATAGCGTTCAAACACCGCTTCAGCCAAGTCTTGCTTGGTTTTAAAATGGTAATGAATACTCGCGGTCTTAATACCCAGCTCATTTTGGATGTCGCGAAAGCTAAAACCATTAAAACCTCGGCTTTGTATGTAGCTTTCAGCAAGGTCGGCAATCTTTGCAGCCGTCGGGCTAAGTTCTTTCATGTGGCTTCCACCTTAAACATTTTTGCAAAAGATAGCATGCCCTCACAAACCTGTCTACCTACTGGTAGGTATTGTTTCTTTTTCAAAAAAGGCTTAACCTACCTACCAGTAGATAACTAGCATTAAAGGCAAACAATGAAATACGATTTTATTATTATCGGAGGCGGTTTGAGCGGTCTCTACACCGCAGCGTACCTAGAAAAAGCGGGGCATAACTACTTGCTACTTGAGGCGAGAAGCAGACTCGGAGGTCGAATTCTTTCTTCTGCGAGCTTGGCAGCAAACAGTCAACACGACCAATTTGACCTCGGCCCATCGTGGTTTTGGCCCAAGATGAATCATCGCGTCATGAGGCTTGTCGACAACTTATCGCTTCCCATCGTAGAACAGTATGAAACTGGAGATATGTTAATCGAACAAGCTGGGCAGGCTGGTATTCGTCAAGTGTCGAATCAATTATTTTCTTCTCCTCAATCCATGAGAGTATCGGGTGGCATAGCGCAATTGGTGGCAGGAGTAGCAAAGTTACTCAACCCAGAAAACATCAAATATGAGCATCAAGTGCACGCAGTGAGTCATACTGAAAGCCAAGGATATAGCGTCGATGTTATCCACCAAGCAGAGCGGCTGACCTTAGAGAGTGAGAACATCATCTTTGCGCTCCCTCATCGTTTGATTGCTAATAACATCCGCTTTACGCCAACCCTTCCAGAAACGGCGTTAAATGCGCTGGACAAAACGCCCACATGGATGGCCGCTCACGCGAAATTCTTAGCCATTTATGACCGACCTTTCTGGCGTGCAAACGGTTTGTCCGGTTACGCAAACAGCCAAATTGGCCCATTAGTGGAAATTCATGACGCCAGTGCTGAAAATGGCCATGCCGCCCTGTTCGGTTTTATCGGTTACGATGCTCAAGCTCGCGCACAGCTAGGCGCCACCGAACTGAAAACCATGGCAGTTGAGCAACTAGCGAGACTCTTTGGCCCCGAGGCGTATAACGTCACTGAAGTAAAGCTGCTCGACTGGTCGAAAGAGGCATACACGGCGGTTGAAAAGGATCACACCATGCCAACTCATCACCCGCGTTATGGGCTCAACGCATCACTGGAGCAATTAAGCCAACAGGGCATGTACTTTGCGGGAACAGAATCAGCACAAGAGTTCGGTGGATTTATTGAGGGCGCGTTAGAAGCAGCAGAGAGTGTTATTGAAAAGCTTGCCGCTCGTTAAATTGCTCTATCCATTCATTTATGGGGAGGTTGTTGCTCCCCGTAACCCACTCGTCCCTTAGTTCTACTTCTACTTCTAAAAAATATTGTGATAGTACTTCTGGCGGGTTAAGTCCATAATCCCACGAGCAACGAGCATCAAGCTCTTATCTTGAAACCATTAAGTAGAACAACAGCAATGACAGCACAGTCAACGGTCATTCTTGGACTGTATAACCCGAAAGATCCAACCAATGTGGGAGCGGTAATGCGCGCAGCAGGTTGTTATGACGCCACACAAGTTCGTTATAACGGTACTCGCTATAATCGTGCGGTAAAATTCCGAACCGACACGAAGAACATGCACGAACGTATCAATTTGATCGAAATGGACGATCTCACAGCTCACCTTGCTGAAGACGTGAAAGTGGTGTGTGTTGAGTTGGCAGTTGGCGCTACGGCGTTGCCTCTTTTTACTCACCCTGAAAACGCGGTGTATGTATTTGGCCCAGAAGATGGCTCACTGCCGCAAGAGGTTGTCGATAAGGCTGACCACGTAGTGTATGTTCCCACCAATGGCTGCATGAACTTGGCGGCAACGGTCAATGTTGTCTTGTATGATCGTTTGGCTAAAAATCTGGGCACGATTGACGACCATCAACAAGTGATTACCAACCGAGACAACAAAAATCGATTGAAGGTCAAAGACTGCGTATCAGCGCAATAATTTGTGCTCGGTACTGCTTAATAAAAAAAGAGCCTATATCGAAATATAGGCTCAAAGCAGTGAAAAAGTGTGCGTGATTTTGATTAATATTTTAGTTATGCAACGATGGCTGAAACTTTGACCGCATCGCTAATGGTGCGATAGTTTGGAGAGAACTGCTGTACGCTCGCAATGACTTCGTCATAATCAGCCTGAGTCCCCTCACCTTTTACTTCAAATTGAAATTGGATTTCATCAAAGCCAACCGGCGCTTCTTCACTCACATTTAGGAAGCCACGTAAATCTAGGGCACCTTTGATGGTTAGTTTCACAGCGTCTAGCTTGATACCACGAGCACTCGCACCCGCAACAAAACCCACCATCATGCAACCAGCCATACCGCCCAATAGGTAATCTTGAGGTGTTGGGTATGCATTGTTGCCCAATAGCTCTTCTGGCTCACCAACTTCAAAGCTGAAGTCTTTGACGATTTCTTTTCCGCCAACCTTTTGATTCAAAGTACGGATTTCACTGTGAACGCCGCCTTTCCATTCAGCAACAATGCCGTATTCAGAGATCGCCTGCGTTGCGTCTTCAGTGATCACTTGAGTGTAAGCCGCTAGGTCATCGAGTTTAATGCCGTTTAGTGGTGAGTTATCCATGATATGTCCTTGTTATTATTTGATGTCGTGTTTACTACTGAATTTCTAATTGGAGCCTTTAGGGATGGAGTGAAAGGCCCCAATTCGCACGTTTAATGAGGTTAGTTACGGCCAGCCATTACGCCGCCGTCGACGTTAAGCACAGTGCCAGTCACCCAAGATGATTTGTCTGACAGTAAGTACTCAATCGCGTCTGCCACATCTTCTGTTGAACCGATACGGCCAATCGGGTGGAAATCATTGAAGCCTTGCAGTGCTGATTCGATTTCTTCTTCCGCGATAAATGACTTGTAAATCGTCGACATCACAACAGCTGGTGCTACAGCATTTACGCGTACGCCGTGATCACCAAGTTCAATTGCTAGGTTTTTCGTCAGAGCATGAAGACCCGCTTTTTGCATTGAGTACGCTGATGATGGCGTTGCTTTAATTGCTTGGTGAGCCCACATAGAACCGATATTTACGATCGCACCGCCGCCGTGCTCTTTCATGTTTTTCGCCACAGCCTGAGTGATGAAGAAAAACGCGCGGTTCATGTCTAGTTGTAGGTCGTAATCACGCTCTGAGTGGTCAAGGAAATCGACCGGTTTGAAGAAGCCAGCAGCATTAACCAAGTAACCAATATGACGTTTTTCAGCATTCAATTGTTCGATAAAGCTTTTCACTGCACTTGGGTCATACAGATCAACTTGAGCGGTTTCTACCTGGCCTTTGGTCACACTTTCTAAATCCTGCTTTGCTTCAGCAAGGTTGTTTTTATCGTGCGAAAGAATCATGACGGATACACCAGCTTTAAGAAGTCGCTCTGCTGTCGCTTTACCCATACCTGATGAGCCGCCTACGATAAGTGCAATTGAAGATGTGATGAACATAATACGTTTCCTTTCTCTTATTAGCCTACCTACTAGTAAGTAGGTAGTGTTTTTATTAAAAAAGGAGGTGGTTTGGGAACCAGCTCCTCGTCAGTGGTTGTTACTCTAAGATCATATTAATTTCACGTCAACAACTTTATCTACCTACCAATAGGTACATTTGGTTATTTACTTATTATTCAAATATTTATTTAGAATATTTTTTTTATTCTACCCGTTCACATCATCAATAAATACAAAAAAAAGGCCACAGATAAACTGTGGCCTCTATAAGTATTTTTTATCAATCTAGCCAAGGAACGAAATGTAGCCTTGCAGAATGATCAAGTTAACGATGTCGATGAAGAAGGCACCAACAATCGGTACAACCATGAAAGCTTGTGGCGACGGACCAAAGCGGTTAACGATAGAACCCATGTTCATTACCGCTGTTGGGGTTGCCCCCAAACCAAAACCACAGTGACCACCAGAGATAACCGCTGCATCATAGTTGCTACCCATCACCTTGAACGTTACGTAGTAGGTAAAGATAGCCAGAATCACCGATTGCACGCCCAGAATCACCAAGAATGGGATCGCTAGGTCGAAAATGTTCCACAGTTTCAGGCTCATCAATGCCATTGCCAAGAACAGAGACAACGATACCGTACCTAGCATATCGACCGTTTCTGTATCTAACTTACGGACTTTAGTTACTTCCAAGAAATTAGTGATGATCACACCAATGAACAATGCGTAGACGAAGTCTGGAATCATCAGCCATTGAATATCGTAAGTGCTCACCCATTGCTCTACGTACTTAGCGCCTGTCACACAGATCAATAGGAAGAACAATTTCTCAACCACTTTTTTCGCGGTTACTTTGTCTTCTTCGTATTCGTTGTACGTCACCAATTCTGGGAATTTTTCGTGGGTTTTAGCATCTCGGCCACCAGGACCATACTCAGATTCGATCTTGTTCTTTTCGATCAATCGCTGAGCAACCGGACTACCGATGATACCACCGATGATCAAACCGAATGTTGCGGACGCCATCGCGATTTCCAACACGTTATTTAATCCATACACGTCTTGGAACGTTTGTGACCATGCCGCACCTGTGCCGTGGCCACCTGAAAGAGTAATCGAACCTGCGATAAGCCCCATCAGCGGATCTAAACCCAATGCCGCCGCTAATGAAACACCGACACCGTTTTGTATGATGATGTAGAACGACGCGACCGCTAAGAAGATAAAGACCTTCGCGCCCCCTTTCATCAACTGAGTGTAGTTTGCTGCTAAACCAACAGTAGCAAAGAACATCAGCATAAATGTGTTCTGCAACGGCAAATCGAATTCCAGATCGATACCGTTGAAATGAAGAGCAGTAATGGCGCAGGCGACTATCAAGCCCCCTACAATCGGCTCAGGTATGTTGAATTTCTTTAAGATCGGTAGCTTAGCATTAATGAAATGCCCCAAAAAAAGCACACTGATCGCAACCAAAAAGGACTCCAGTGCACCTACAGATATCAAATGATTCATATCGCCTCTTATTATTGTTCTCTTCATCCTCCGTAATGATTGAGTGTTAGTTTAACCTTCGCTCAATAGCAAATTTTCTCGCTATATTTTTTCGAAAATACTCAAAAGGTTGTGTTAAATGCGCCTTAGGCTAGTTTAAGGGACGGTCGTTAAGCGATGTTCTGATTTATGCGCTATTCGCAAGCCCTAAAATGTAAAAGGAGCCGATTAAGCCCCTTCTTATCCGGTTCACATTCAAAGCAAAAATGACTGCTTGATGTGGATGGACATATAGTGTTGTGAGTATTGTCCGAGAGAGACTTTCTGAACCGCTATCGGGCTCCCTTACTTAAACAGAAAGTCATCCTCACTATTGGGCAAAGTTCCTTCCCGTTATAACGAATAGAGCGCCGTGGTGGCGCTCTAACATCTGGGTTTGCTTGTATCCTATCGTAGTTCAATAACTCTGACTCATGATGATTAAAACGAGCCGAATCCAAGGAAATTCTCAAGCTTGCAACAAGTGTTCTCGTTACAACGGAGCGAGATTATAACATATCGCTGAAAATTTTCCTCATTTCAGTGCTATTCGCCACTTTTATACTTTTCTTCTGCAATGATTAACTGTTCTATATCATTGTTGCAGACGAAAGAGCGAAGCGCCTCAAACTTATCTTCATCCCACGTGTAGATTTGCAGCGCGAGCAGCTTATCGATGGTGTCTTGCTCAAAGCGAAGCTTGATGGGTTTTGCGGGCGATCCTGCCACCACGGTATAAGGCGGGATATCTTTAGTCACCACACTGTTTGCCGCGATCACTGCACCTTCCCCAATGGTGACACCAGGCATGATCATCGCACGCATACCAATCCAAGCCGCGTCACCAATCACGGTATCGCCTTTGCCTTGGTAAGATTGCTCAATGTCATCAAGAAACGGATACAGACAGAACCAGTCCGTCCTGTGATTGTGGTTGCCGCCCATCAAAATCATCGCTTCAGCCGCAATACAAACGTAATCACCGATGTAGAGCTGATCGACTTCCCACCTCGGCTGCCACGCTTTACTGATTTCATCACCATGCAGATAACGCACGACTGAACCTTCAAAGCCGTTATCCCAACAATCGCTGTAATAACTGTGGGTGCCTTTGATGTGGATGTTTTGGTTTTGCACCACTTGGTGCAGGTACTGAAATTTGGACCAATGTTTTTTCATGACAATTACCTCAATAGAGTAAATGTATGCCACGGAACGATTTCTCGTGGCGTTGTTGCTGCGTTCTCAGTCAACGACGCCTATTGGATGCGGGGTTGCAGTAGCAATGGATTATTCATGAATGTGCCCTCCAGCGCGCACACTATAAAAAGCATGTATAATTTTCAAGCAAACCAAACAAATAACAAGATTCCGAAAATGAAAAGTCACTCTGCCTTTGCCTCTCTGCTGCTGTTTGCTGCCACAGCGTCTGCGAGCGAAAACATTAAAATCGAATACCTCCCAGCGGAAACTTCCGATGATCGCTTTGCTGCGCAAGTGATTGAAAGCAGTGAAGTGAACGACATCTTTGTCCAGCTTTCTGATGATTACTTCCCGTTTGATAACCCACTAATACTGACCTACGGTGGCGAAGACGGTCCACTTTACGATCCAGAAACCCACACCATCCATATTCCCTACACCTTCTATCTGGAATCATTCAACTACTTCACCAACAACAAATACCAAGAACGTTACGGTAAATCACCGAAAACGGGCGCGCTCGATACTTTGCTGCACACGCTATTGCACGAAGCCGGACACGCTTACATTGCCGATCAAAACATTCCGGTACTGGGTAAAGAGGAAGATGCGGTCGATAACTTCGCTACCATTTTGTTGATTGACTACGTTGATGACGGTGCCGATGTGGCGATCAGTGCTGCAGACATGTTCGCATTCGAATCCGACGACAGACCGGACTACTACGATTTTGGCGAATACATTGACGAGCACAGTTTCGATCTGCAGCGTTACTTCTCTACCCTGTGTCTGGTCTACGGCAGCGATCCAGAGCAATACAAAGCCTTGTTAGATGAAGTAGAAAAAGATTACTTACGCGATCGTAAAGAGTTCTGCCAATTCAATTACGGCAACATTCGCGATAATTGGCTGCATTACTTGCAAGACAATGGACTAAAAGAAAAATAATCGCGTAAAAGGGATAAGAACCGCCAATAA
This sequence comes from Vibrio jasicida 090810c, assembly GCF_002887615.1. Taxonomy (NCBI): domain Bacteria; kingdom Pseudomonadati; phylum Pseudomonadota; class Gammaproteobacteria; order Vibrionales; family Vibrionaceae; genus Vibrio; species Vibrio jasicida. The sequence continues at coordinate 177,270 of NZ_CP025793.1, forward strand.
TGAGCTCAATCATGACCAAACTGACCGTATTTTACGATGGCACTTGTCCCTTGTGCGCCAAAGAGATGAAGGCGTTAAAACAACGCGATGCCAAGCAACAAATCAAAACCGTCGACATCTACAGCGAGGCGTTCGTCGCTTATCCGCAGATCGATCCGGAGCAAGCCAACACCATTTTGCACGCCCTCAACGATAAGGGTGAGCTGCTGCTTGGGTTGGACGTGACTCATCGTGCATGGCAACTGGTCGGTCGCGGTTGGTTGTATGCACCGCTGCGTTGGCGCGCTGTCAAACCTGTTGCGGATTGGCTTTACCTCAAATTTGCCAAAAACCGTTACCGCGTCTCCTACTGGTTAACGGGCACTTCTCGCTGCAATAACGGTTCGTGTTCACGTTAATTGTGATCCTGCTTAAAAATGCTACGACCTTAGTCTAAATTTATAAACTTCCAGTACTTCTGATTGATTAACTCGGTTAATCTCTAAGCATTACAACAATAAGTATTAATAATTTTATCAGGCAAGCTTATTCGGCTTGTCACTTGTAACGCTGCGCCGAGAGAAGGACGTCTCTATGAATCTGACGATCAGAAAACGACTATATATCCTTTCAATAATTCCAATTCTAACCATGGCAATAGGCATGATGTGGTTCACCTACCTACAAACCACAGCCTACAACGAACACGAGATTGAGCAGACTCGAAGTCAAATGATGGAGATGAAAAAAGCCGAGCTCAAAAACTACGTCCAAATGGCGCGCTCCGCCGTCGAGCCACTACTCGCTCAAAATGCCTCGCTTGAAGAAGCACTGCCTATCTTGAAACAGTTGGAGTTTGGCCAATCCGGCTACATCTTTGGCTACGATTCAAAAGGCGTGCGTGTCGTGGTGGGTAAAAACACCAAAGGCATCGGGGAGAACTTCTATAACTTGCAGGACAAGAAAGGCAATTACCTGATTCAGGATTTGATCAAAAACTCCAAAACAGGTGCGTTCACGACTTATTATTTCCCGAAACTCGGTCAGAACGAAGCGCTACCAAAATTGAGCTACTCGGTCTTTATTCCTGAATGGGATTTGATGTTAGGTACGGGCTTCTACACTGACGATATCGACGCCATTGTGGCAAACATGGAAGAAGCCGCGCATCAGGCCCTCAACACCACACTGACGGCAATTACTCTGTTCTGTGTCTCGATTGCAGCCATCGTTGCGGTCTTCGCGGTGTTTGTTAACCGCAGTATCATGAAGCCTATTGAGCAGTTTGATGCCTCAATTCACTCTTTCGCGCAAGGCGATGCAGACTTAACCGCGCGGATGGAAGAATCAAGCGTGCCGGAGTTCACTCAGTTGAGCCGTAACTTCAATATCTTCGTTGAAAGCCTGCAAGGCATCATCAAGAGCGTTAGCCATGTCGGGCAAGAAGTGGTTTCAGAGACCAACGACATGTCACAGCGAGCATCGCAAGTGGACGAATTGGCTTCAGGTCAGCGTGAAGAAACCGAACAGGTCGCTGCGGCAATGACCGAGATGACAGCAACGGCGCACGAGATTTCCAGCAACGCTAACCAAGCGGCGCAATCCGCCAAAGACGCCGATGAAAATTCACAGCAAGCGAAACACATTGTTGATTCCGCAGCAAACTCTGTCGAAGCGCTCGCGCTAGAGGTGTCGGAAGCCAGCACGGTGATTTCTCGCTTAGAAAGCGATGTACAAAACATTTCTTCTTCGCTAGAAGTGATTCAAGACATCGCCGAGCAAACCAACCTATTGGCACTGAACGCAGCCATTGAAGCAGCCCGTGCAGGCGAACAAGGCCGCGGCTTCGCAGTCGTTGCCGATGAGGTTCGTAAACTGGCGAGTCGCACTCAAGACAGTACAGGCGAAATTCACCAAATGATTGAGCAATTGAAGTCTGGTTCGGATGCGGCAGTGAAAGCCATGGGTTCAAGCCAAGCGCGTGGTGAAGCAACGGTTGAGGAAGCACGAGCTGCCTCTGCCGCATTGCAAGAAATCCAAGCCGCAATTGCTAACATCATGGACATGAACACCTTGATCGCAACGGCAACCGAAGAGCAAAGCCAAGTTGGGCAAGAGATTTCACAACGCATCGAAGTCATCTCTCAACAAAGCAGCCAATCAGCGCACCTTGCCAACCAAAACCGTGCAGGCAGTGGCAACCTTAACCACAAAGCTAACGAGCTGTACGACTTGGTCGGTCGCTTTACGGTTTAACGCTTTCCTCACCCTTACATCATGCAAACAGCGACGACAAAACGTCGCTGTTTTTATTTCTGCTATCCTCAGAAGTCTTAGCTATAATGCCGCCAACTAAGCACCTACAAGGGCAAACCAGATGATTATTATGACCACCAATTTCGGTGACATCGAGATTGAACTGAACCTAGAACGAGCGCCGGTTAGCTCAAAGAACTTCAAAAAATACTGTGAAGATGGCTTCTACAACGGCACCATTTTTCACCGCGTTATCGACGGCTTTATGATCCAAGGTGGCGGTCACACCGAAGACATGGCAGAAAAGCCAACGCGCGCGCCGATCGCGAACGAAGCAAACCGTGGTCTTAAGAACCTTGTTGGCACTATCGCAATGGCGCGTACCGATGCACCGCACTCTGCAACGGCACAGTTCTTCATTAACTTGGAAGACAATGATTTCCTAGACCACACCGCAACTACCAATCTAGGCTGGGGCTACGCGGTGTTTGGTAAAGTGACCGCAGGTATGGATGTCGTAAACCGCATCACGAAAGTAAAAACGACCTCTAAGCTTGGTCACGATGATGTGCCGTGCGAGCCAATCATTATTGAGAAAGTGACGATCAGCGAATAAACCCATTCACCTCTGCAGAGAAATCGTCGCTATAAAACGAAGAAAGCGCCTAACGTCTGATGACTTAGGCGCTTTTTGTTTTTATGACTCAGCCGATTAGTTTGGCTTGTGCCGGAGTTATTGATAGAAAAGCTCGGCTTTTGCTCCGACTAAATCAAGCTCAGAGCCTTGAAAGTCAGCCAGATATTCAGCAACAAGGTTGTACCCAACCCAATACCCCATGTATTTAGGCCAGCGGCTTTCATCGCTACCAAGAAAGTAAGCGTCGAAGTTGTAATCTAAGCTGGTCAGCTTGTCTTTCATCTCAGCATAGAAAGGGCGCCAATCTTGATCTTTGATGTTCTCAAACAAGCTCGGAGTGACGCCGCCATTCACCTTACGTTCGAAATGACAAGCTAACCCTTCCATAATCAGCACATCACCAAGTGCAACGCCATTCTCTCCTGCTCGCATACGGGACAGGTGATGCAACTCATGCGCTAACACCGCCGCTAGTTCTTTCTCAATAACGTTTTTAATATCAGTACGTTGAGTATCAAGCAGAATCTCTACACGATAGGCACTTAAGCAATAGCCACCAATCCCCGTCTGCGGTACGTCATTGCGATCAAACGGGCTAATGGTGAGGTCAATGTTACTTAAATCGTTGTTACTCAAATCAAAGTAACTAGAAAGTTGTGAGCTCAGGTCATCAAGTTTCTGATGCAAATACTCAGAGATTGGAGACAGTTCTCCCGTCGCATTTAACAGGGTTACGCGATAACTCATTTATCTTCCTTGATAATGTGGGTTAAGAGCAGCGAGTTTACAGTGTAAAGAGTGAGCAGTTCTAACGATTACATCCCTTTGAACAAACTTTGAGATGCACGGCTCACAGGTAGCTTAGTTTCTCCAACGTGCACAAACATTCTGCCAGCAAAGTCTTTGTTTACTTTGCTAATTTTGCACACTTGCACCACGCTTGAACGGTGCACTTGCCAGAACTGTTCTGGGTTAAGCTGCCCTATCAACTCTTTCAACGAGGTGCGAATCAAATACTCCTGCACTTTACCTTGTCCTTGTTGGGCATACACAGAAACGTATTTTTCTTCCGCTTTGAAATACAGCACATCAGACGTGGCGATCAGATGAATATCTTCCCCCTGCGTCGCTTTAATCCACTGAAGATATTGCGGCGTTTGTGGCGCGGATAATTGCTGCAGTTGCTCTAATAGGCTGCTCATCTGCACATTACTGCTTTCTTGCTCTCGCTTGGCAAGGCGTGCTTTCACTCTTTCACACGTCGTCAGGAGGCGCTCATCTGAAATAGGCTTGAGTAAATAATCGGCGGCATTTTGTTCAAAGGCTTTGATGGCGTAATCATCGTACGCAGTGACAAACACAATCAAAGGTGGATTGGCGAGTTGATTGAGTTTTTGCGCTAGTGTCATGCCATCCAGAACTGGCATACGAATATCAAGAAACGCAATGTCAGGTTGGTTTTGCTCAATGGCTTGCAACGCTTGTTCACCATCGGCGACTTTGGCTATTACCTCTAGCTCTGGCCACACTTCAGCTAGGCTTTTATCAAGATGACGCCTCAATAGCGGCTCATCATCAGCAATAATGGCAGTAAACCCTGTATTCATTCCTTTCTTCCTTGATTACGATTCCATTGGCCAGCTCAGGCGAACACAAACGCCACCCTGAACAGACTCACTGATAGAGACCTCTCCTTGCCCTGCGAACAAAGCTTCAACTCGCTGCTTGAGATTACTTAGACCCACGCCAGAGCCCATGTGCCCACTAACGTGATTCAAGCCAACACCCGTGTCTCTGACTTCAATCTTCAAGTTCTGTTGTTCGCGCTTAATGAGTAAGCTGACTTCGCCACCTTCTCGCTTCGGCTCAATACCATGGATGATGGCGTTTTCGATTAAAGGTTGGAGCATCATCGGCGGTAATTCGGTTCTGCCTAACCCCTCTTCCACCTCAATCTTGTAACTGAGTCGATCACCCAAACGAGTTTGTTGGATGCCTAAGTAAGCCTCAAGTAACGCCGTTTCATTGTCTATGGTAGTGTGCTCTTCGCGTGAGCTTTTGAGCGTTGCTCGCAGCAGCGCGGTTAACTGTTCTAGCATCAGCTTGGCTTTATCGACATCTTGCGACATGAGTGCACTGATATTGGCCAAGGTATTGAATAGGAAATGCGGTTCAATCTGGCTTTGCATCTGCTTGAGCTGACTCAGCAACAGCGCACGATCTTGCTCTGCTTTCTCGCGTTTGATGGCTTCCAACTCTCGCTGAGCGATTGCATGTTGCTCGCGTGAGTAGAAATAGAAAAAGCACATGGCGCTGAATAACAATCCCATCAGACCAACCGACAGCATACTTGAGATACCGAAGTATTCCCCAAGCCAAAGCTGGGCGTTCACCACACCAAACAATAGGCATGCCGTCAGCGAGATAGCCACTTCCGCCAAACGAGGAATGGTAGGAAACAGGCGGTCGACAAGCCATGAGAAGAAGATAGCCGAATAGCCAAATCCAAAGCTAACCGCCACATGAATGTAAAATGGACCGCCCCAAACCGAGAGCGTCATTGCTGCGATAAAGAGACAAAATGCCGTGGTCACTAATAAGCTACGCGGCCATCCACTTTTCACCACTGATTTTGCTGAACACATTTAGAATTTCCCTTTGATGTTAAATACAATCATATGCTTATCATTGATTTGTGCGTAAGCAGATTGGTCGTCTCCGGTTAAAAAGCGTGCGGCAACTTCCACTTCTACACTTTGATCACCAGTATCAATCCATTGGTAGTTAAGCCACTGCGTGACAATCACACCACCATCTTGTGGCGACAGCATCAGATCCAACGTAGGGGTTACATCACTTAGCCAGCCCATATCCGCTTTACCGTTCCATGCAGCCCACGCTTCCACATCCCAACTCCAGTGCAGCATTACGTTATGCTGAACGATATTGGCATGCTGAAACCCTTGGGCGTAGCTTGTTGCAAGCAGAGACGTTTGGGGATTAAGGGGTTGAGAGAGTAGCTCACCACGTTCTATTGCTTGTTGCCATTCGTTTTTCGACCATGCTCGGCTGTCGTACCAATATTCAGCAATCACGTTGTGTCCGGCTTGGTTTGCCCAGTTCAATCCAATTAAGGCTTGGAATGCACTGCCCTGCTCCTCAACCGAAACGGGTCGGTAAAGATCATCCTGCTGAAACTGATAGCCAACACTTTGCTTTTGCCACAGCATTGATCCGTGCATGGCGATGGATTCATCCCACACAGCAATGACACTGGCGCCAAGCAAACCTCTGCGTACATCATCGTAATAACCAATAAGTTGATATTCGGTGTCACCCACCAGCGCATAACGACGAATACCGATACCTTGTTGCTCTGCTGCTTGATCAAGTGCACTTTGGTCTTGCTGCCCCCAACTTGAATCCGTTGCAATCACCGTCCATTCGCCTGACAAATCGTAATGTGAAAGTGAAAACACACCCGCGCCCTCTTCTGCGACTAAGCCAACAGGGTTTTGTCGATAAGGCTTAAACAGATCCAAAGGTCGGTAGCCATAACCCACGCCCCAATCCACGCGCAACTTACCCAAACTCACATCAAGTGTGGTGTCACCGACTTGCCACTCCCCTAGCCAAGCCAGCTCTCGAATCAGCAATTGGTTATCAGCTTCACTCCACCAATCACCCTTTCCTTGTTGATTGAGGTACAAACCTTGGCTGTACAGAGCAAACAAGCCACTGAAGTTCTGATAGTTCACCTGTACATCCAACAGTGCATTAAGTGAATCACGAGAACTACCCTGCGCCTGCATAAATGCGCTGTCACGCTGCTTGGCAGTTTCGTAACTGACAGCCCAATCCCACTCAAAACTCAGTTCATCATTGGCAAAAGCAGGGGCTGACGCGCCCACACACAATGAGGCAGCAATCAACAAACTGGTGCTTTTGTTAAGGTTAGGCTGGTGCGGTTTCATGTGACTTCCTTGCTCGTTTTCATACTTCTATTTGCAAAGCTCAGACTAAAGCTGAGTCGTGTTGGCTTTCGGCAAATAACTTGGGTTGTAGAACTTGTTATCCAGCTGCCAAGGTACGATTTCTTGATACTCGATAACGGTCTTTTTGCTCGGCTGAATGCTATCAAGCAAGGTCATCTCACTGACGTAGTCTTCACCGTTGTCGCTTGCACGTCCGTATTGCGCTTGCTTGGCGAGTTTGCCAGAGCGCAAGTAGAGATCGGCTTTGATTGGAAACGCATCTTGCTCAGACAACCACAAGTCGATCTTCTGATAGCTCGCCCCTTTGGTTTTCGCGGTTAAAGCAAGGTGATAAGCAGCCACACTTTCTCCGTTCACCGAGACGGTTTCTGTCGCTTTCCATTCACCTTGATAATCTTGGCTCCAAGTCAGGGTTGAGATGTCGCCGATAGACGCTTCACCAAGCAGCTTCTGCATTGGCGTAATGCGAATCGGACGGCGGCTCTTTGGCATTTGCAGCCAGTAGTTGTCGCCCATCATCAGCATCTTTTGCCCGGCTTCAACTGCCGATTTGAACACCACCAACGATTCACGATTTGGACGCGTGTACACGTGGTAAAGGCGGGTTTTATCTAACTCTTGGTCTTGATATAAGCGCACCAGAGACACCACTTTGGAGGAATCATCTTGCAAGCGGTAGCTGTCGGCTTTTTCAATCAATTGCGCGACTTGTTTTGCATCTAACGCTGTTTCATTCGCACTGGCATTCATGCTTGTCATGCAGCTTACCGTCAGCAGTGCAATTGGTAATAGTGATTTGAAATTAAACATAAATCAGTGCCTCCGTAATTGGCTTGTTCACCCCTTTGCGCGCCGAGAAAAACGCCGCAACCAAACAAATCATCAATACTGCGAATCCTGCGACAGCCACCAGCTCCCAAGAGAAGTAAATCGTCAATGGGTAACCTTCCGTGCGTCCTGGTGGTGGCGGCATTTGCACATCCACGACCATCAGTAAGACGGTAACTAACGCAGTAAACAAAGCGCCGATTAAGCTGCCAATCACCGCAAGCAACCCTGCTTCGCGCAAGAACCCAGCAATGATTTCGCGAGGGTAGCTACCAAGAGCTGACAAGGTGCCGATTTCACGTGTCCTCTCGGTGACCGACATAGTCATGGTGTTGAACAGCGCGACAAAAACCACCAACGCCATTACTGCGCCCATGATGCCGAAGATACGGTCGTACAAATCTTTCACTTTGAGATAGAAGAACGCGCGCTCTTGCCAAGGCGTAATTTCAATATCTTGATCGCCAAAGTTCTGCTTTTGCTTACTCAGAACCGAAGCCACTTGTTGCTCGACTTGGCTCGTTAAACTGGTATCGAACAGAAAGACCGACAACGCACTGACTTTATCGGAGCTCAACAACGATTGCGCGCTGTTGATGTGCACGTACAGTTGGCGTTTATCAAGCTCAGGTACGCCAGTTGAATAGATGCCACGAACTTTGAAGTCATACGCGTTCAATGCACCGTCGGTTGTGGTCGCCAGCAAGGTAATCCAATCGCCAACGTGCACGCTTAGATTGTTCGCCAAATCAACACCGAGCATCACCTCTGGCTCTGCTGGGTCATAACGCGATGCATGAATATTGGACAGCGTCTGCCCTTCGCGCACATCCAAAAACGGTCCTTTCATATCGAATTCGCGCTCGTTCACACCAATGCCGATAAAGATCGAGGATTTGTTGCCGTTGGAAATCAAACCGCTGAACTCAACTCGTGGCTGCACGCCTCGCACTTCATTCAACCCAATCAATTGCTTGGTAATGTCGTCTGCATGAGTTAACCCGTTACTCAGCGGCATCTCTTCTTCTTTAGCGAAGTAACCTGGCGTGGTTAACGTCAGATGCCCCGTGTCACGCGCTGTCGATTCTTTCAAACTGTCGTAGGTGTACAGACCAAAACCGCCCGCACTGGTTAAGGCAAACACGGCAATGGCGATGATCAGCATCGACAACAAACTGCGGCGGCGATTGCGTTGCAGGTTCAACCAAGCAAGGCGAACGGAAACTGGAATTAGCTTGCCCATGAAACCTCCTCCACACTTGCGTGCGTTTGGGTGATTTTGCCATCCACCAATTCAATGGTTCGATCGCAGCGAGATGCCATGCGAGGGTCGTGAGTGGCGACAATGAAAGTGGTACCAAGCTCGTGTCCAAGTCCTTTCATAATGTCGATGACCTTGTTGGCAGTTTGGCTATCAAGACTTGCGGTTGGCTCATCAGCAATCACCAATGCAGGTTTGTGCACTAAGGCTCGTGCAATTGCCACGCGTTGCTGCTGACCGCCAGACAGGTTATCGGGCATATGATGAATAAACTCGCCCAAGCCAACGTGTTCTAGCATTTGTGTGGCGAGCTCGGTTTGCTCTGCTTTTGAAAAGCCGTTGAGGTGTAACGGATACGCCACGTTCTCTAACGCCGTCATCACGGGAACAAGGTTGAATTTTTGGAACACAAAGCCAAGCTTCTCACGACGCATTTTCGCCGCTTGCATTTGTCCGGTTGGGTATGGGCTGCCTGCAAATGTCACCTGACCTTGATATTGAGTATCCAGCATGCCAAGCACGTTAAGTAAGGTGCTTTTGCCTGAGCCCGACGGTCCACACAATGCCACCATTTCGCCGGCAAATACTTCTCCAGACACGTCTCGCAATGCACGCACGGTTTGGCTGCCAAGGGCGTAATCGCGACTAAGTTGATTAAAAACGATCATGACGCCTCCCTAATATTTCGCTAGCAGCGCTTTCGCGGTTTGCGTTTCTAAATTGCTGTCGCCCAACTGCTCCATTTGCGCTAACCATGTTTTGGCTTGTTGAACATCTTCAGCTCGTAGTGCTGCTTCAATGGCGTAGCGATAAATCCAAGACGTTGCGGCGAAAGGTTGCTGACTAAAACTCGGTTCATCGAGCAGAGAAAGGTACAGCTCGTAGCCACGCTCAAAGTGATTGAACATGTCTGGCAGAGAGGTAAACGTAGTAGCTGCCATGGCGGTGGCTAATTGGTATTCCGGCAAGCCTTGTAAGCGTTGTTGCTCTTGCAGTGGTACTGGCTGATTCGCCATTAAATCCAAACCTTTTTGGATTGTGGCAAGACCGCGCTCGGTGAACTTCATCTTGTTCCAAGGCATAAACGCCTCACGACCTTGCAACGTCTCCGCACTGCCCAAGTAAACCAAGGTCACCGGCGTTGCGCCCTGCTCTTCGAGTTGTTTGGATAATTCACCGTAAACGGTATCAACTAAACCAGAGTCACCCTGCGCCGCTTGGTTGAATTGACTGAGTGTGCGCTCGCTTGGGTTAGCCAGAGCCAGATTGCTGCTGAGTGCAAATGCGGCGATAAACGTACTTGCCAGTTTAAGAGCTTTAATTGAGCGAGATTGAGAAACCATCATGTACTGTCCTTAGTTGAACGTGATTGGATGGTTTCAGATTAAGGGAGAAGATCGCACGCTGCTTTTGCATGCGACCAATGGCAGTTATATGGAGTGAATGGTATTGAGAGAGGATGAATGGTTTCGCTCCTCTGAAGCCTGCAAAATCGCTTCGACCATTAAGGTCAGCGCTTTAGGCTGATAGTTACGCTGACGATAAACCAAATAGGCTTCGCGATCCCCGCGGCTATAAGATGGCGCAACGCGCACCAGATTCAATTCAGGCTTAACGTGGCGTAATGGGATTGACGCAATTCCCAAACCGTTTTCCACCGCTTTGATCACCGCGGTGATGTCATTGACCACTAAGCGCGGCTTGCAGTTGAGCATGTCCACCAGCTTATCTTGCTGATAGATAGGCACTTGTGTGGTGTGTGTGCTGGCTACCCAATCCTGCTTAGCTAAGTCTTGTAAGGTTTCAATATTGCCGCCCGCTTGTGCTAGATATTCAGGGCTAACAAAGAAAGCATGCTCTACTTTAAACAACGGGCGCGCGATCATATCGTCCAAACCATCCAAATCGAACGTCACCACTAGATCACGATCGGTTTCTGGAATCGAATTCACTTGGCTAAGCAGCAGATCAATGGTCACTTTTGGATAGGTTTTGATGTAATCCTCAACCACCTTATCGACTAAGTCATTGTAAAAGCGGCTTGGCATCACCAATCGAATTCGCCCCTCCACTTCTTGGCTTTGCTGATTGAGCTGCAAGATGCCGGATTCAATCTGAGACATCGCACTGCTGAGCTGATCAAACGCCTGTAAGCCTGTCTCGGTTGCCACCAACTCACGTCCTTTCTTCTCCAGCAATCTCAATCCTAGGCGCGCTTCCAGCGCCGATAAACGACGAGACATAGTAGAGACCGGCAGTTCGAGCTTTTTCGCTGCAGCGAGCAGAGAGCCTTGCTCAACCACTGAGCAAAACAGGTACAGATCATCAACGTTTCCAAATATGGAATTCATACTTCTTCCATTGGTTATTTTTTCCAATTTTAGATGAGTATAACCTAGCCCACGTAGAAAAGAGACCCGAATATGCCGTGAACGCGGCGCTTAATAACGAATGAATACTAGGTACAGACGTGAAAGAAAATTTTTATAAATACGCGATATACACTGTTTTTTCAGCGGCAGCTTTGTTCTCCGCTTTTTTAGTCACCTCAGATAATGTGTCCCCTTTCACCACCCAAGCGACACTGCATCGCAATGTCGCAACCATTGCGCCGGAGGTATCTGGCGTGATCACAGATGTGATGGTGAATAACGGTGAATTGGTTGAAAAAGGTCAGCCACTTTTTGCTATCGATGCCAGCAGTTACCAATTGAAAGTGGCACAAGCGAAAGCCGAACTGCGCCAAGCACGTGAATCCGATTCCGCGAAATGGCAACAATTGGCAGCAGCGAAACAAACCCAAAGCCAACGCGAGTTCGAATACCACAACGCGAAGCAAAAACTGGCGCGTAACCAGAAGCTACGCAATAAAGGGTTGGCAACTGAGCAAGAGCTTGATGACGCGATCACCAATACACAAGTCGCCAGCAGCGCGGTTGAAGCAGCGAACGCGGAAGTGAAACGCATTGAGGCAGAGCTTTCTACTCAAGACCGCACAGCGGCTATTGAACTAGCAGAAGCAAAACTTGCCAGTGCAGAGCTCGACTTAAGCCACACCCAAATCGTGGCGCAAACCGAAGGCGTGGTAACTAACTTGCAACTGCAATCAGGCAGCTACATTACACAAGGCACAGCGTCTTTGATGCTAGTGGACGAAGCTCATGCGTGGATCAGTGCAGACTTCAACGAAAAAGGCATTGATAAGCTAACTAATGGTCGCGAAGTGTTGGTGTCCTTCGATGCACTACCAGGCAAAGTGTTTACTGGTGAAGTCAGCAGCCAAGAGCGTGCGATTTACGATACCAACAATGCCAACGGCCAGCTTTCTAGCGTGACCAATGATACTCGCTGGATCCGTGAGCAACAGAAAGTGCGTACCCGCATTACGGTTAACGAGTTGGATCCTTCAATGATTTCTGGTTCACGAGCAAGTGTGATCGTTGAAAGCGGCAATCCTGTTATGGATGTCATTAGCTCGGCTTGGATTCACTTGGTGGCGATGTTCCGCTACATCTACTAGGGGGTGAACCATGTGGACCTTCGAAAGCCTGTTTCAAAGTCGTTCTGAGCGCAATGAAGCACTGCGTGTCGCCCTTACTGTGACGATTTGTATGATGCTAGGCAAACTGCTGAACCTGGATTCTCCAGTTTATCTGGCGCTGTACCCAACCATCATCATGACCAAGAACAAAGACTACTCTTGGCTTGGTCTGCTTCGCACCTTGCTACCTACGTTATTAGCAGCAAGTACAGCGTTGGTGGTGACCGAAGTGTTTTCACAGCATCCATTTGTGGTATGGACCATTAGCTTGTTCTTCTTCGACTTTATGCGCCGCAGAGCGACCACGCCGCCGAAGAAAGGTCAGATGCTAATGCCAACCTTCAACTGGATTCTGATTGTGGTGTTTGCTCAGCACACCACCATGGACATGCCAATGCGCATTCATGAAATCCTACTATCGATGCTGATTACCATGGTCGTCGCAAAAACCATGGTGACTCTGTTCCCTGTTGAACGTGGCGGCAAACCACCAGCATTTGAAGAAGAACCTGTTACGTTTGAGAACCGAGCGATTTCACTCGCATTGATTGGTCTTGGTGTGGCGTTCTTGATGATTGTCGACATCATTTCAGCAACGTTTTGTTTGGTGCCTGTGATTGCCGCAGCAACACAAACCACACACAAAAGCTTTATCGACGTGGTTGACCGCCGTTTTCAAACTCAGGTGGGCGGCTGTGCATTAGCTGTAGTGTTCACCTTACTGATGGCTGGGCATCAATCCACGTTCGGTTACTACACCATCGTATTGGGTTTGCTTGCTTTTATGATCACCGCATCAATGGCAAAAGCGAAAGGCCCAGCAAAAGACGTCCATGCCGACGCGCTATTGGCGACCATGTTGCCGATTCAGCTGTACATGACCAGCAATGAACTGGGCTTGGAGAGCACCTTCCTCCGAGCTTGGGAGCTTACTGTGACTTTGTTTGTGCTGTGGGCGTTGTACCATTTCACGCACAAACCAGAAAAAGCCCAAGCCTAATCACGCCATCGCCTTAAGTACCCAATACTTAAGGCGTTTCCCTTTCCTATTTGGCTCATTTCATTGCGTTTTCTGTACCAATTTCCATTTCAATCTTATAAAAAATGTGGCGCAAAACCTCAGCCTGGTGTATTTATCCTTCCCACGACTTTCCAAGTCAGCTTACCCATAACAGGCGTCGTCGCACACTCCTCTCTTGCACACCTTTGCGTGGTGTCTGTTATTTCCAAATAGGATTCTTAGCATCGGAATGTTTGAGCTCGCAGAGTTCTGGTTGTTTTCGCCCCGCATTGGGGCGTTTTTAGGTTGTAGAAGATGAACAAGCGTTTCTTCCCTAGGATTGATTTGCCATTGCTGATGGCGATCATTCCGATCATGCTATTGAGCTCGCTCACTCTCTGGAGTGCCAGTGGATTCAATGAAGCTATGCTCTTTAAACACCTCGCTCGATGCGGTTTGACGCTGGTGTGTATTTTGGTCATGTCGTCGATTCCAGCGTCCAGCTATCAACGTGCAGCGCCTTATTTGTATCTGGTTGCGGTTTCGCTCTTGGCGGCAGTTGCCCTATTTGGCGATAGCACCAATGGCTCGCAGCGTTGGCTCGACATCGGCTTCTTCCGCTTCCAGCCTTCGGAACTTATCAAGCTTTCAATCCCCATTATGATCGCGTGGATGCTGCATCTAGAAGGTGGCCGACCAGACATTCGCAAAATTGCTTTCTGTTTGCTGATCACCTTTGTGCCTGCTGGCTTGATTGCCTTACAACCAGACTTGGACGGCGCTATCTTCACCGTGATTTACGCGTTGTTTGTGCTGTTCTTTGCAGGCATGAGCTGGAAGATAATTGGCGGCTTTTTGGTGAGCATTCTAACGCTGGCACCAATACTTTGGTTCTTTGTGATGGAAGCGTATCAAAAAAGCCGTGTAACGCAGTTCTTGCACCCTGAATCGGATCCATTGGGTTCGGGCTACCAAATCATCCAATCATTGATTGCGATTGGTTCTGGCGGCATGAAAGGTAAAGGCTGGATGAATGCCACTCAAGGTACACTAGGCTTTATCCCTGAAAGCCATACTGACTTCATCTTCTCGACCTACGCAGAAGAATGGGGCTTTATTGGTTGTGTGGTGTTGTTAGCGCTGTATTTGTTCATTACGGCACGTGTGATGCTGCTGGCGTGCCAATCTGAGCATTTCTTCAGTCGCTTAGTGAGTGGCGCATTGGCAATGAGCTTCTTCCTTTATGCCTTCATCAACACAGGTATGGTCAGTGGTTTATTGCCAGTAATGGGGAGTCCACTGCCATTCTTTAGCTATGGTGGTACGGCGATGCTGACTCAAGGCATCTGTTTTGGCGTGATCATGTCGCTGTGTTATTCCAAGTACCGAAACACCTAAACGCTAGTCACAATAGAAAAGACAAACAACACGATCAAAAAAGGCTTCCCTCGGGGAAGCCTTTTTTACAACTGGAGAACCGAATTACAGTTCGCCGTTGTGGTATACCTGCTGAACGTCGTCACAGTCATCTAGAAGGTCTAGGAACTTCTGGAATTTCTCTGCATCTTCACCCGCTACTGGCGTGTGAGTTTGCGGAACGAATGTGATTTCTTCAACGTCGATCACGAGATCTGGGAATGCTGCGTTAAGTGCAGTTTTCGTTTTGAAGAACTCTGTATGAGGAGCGAATACAGTGATCACGCCGTCTTCTAGTTCAACGTCAGTAACATCAACGTCGTCCATCATTAGCGTTTCAAGAATGACTTCATCATCTTCGCCTTTGAACTGGAATACTGCTTGGTGATCGAACATGTGAGAAACTGAACCTTCAACACCGATCTTCGCGCCTGTTTTAACGAAACATTGGCGAACGTCTTGGAAAGTACGGTTACCGTTGTCTGTCAGACAGTCAACAATCACACTTGTGCCGCCAGGGCCAAAACCTTCGTAACGTGCTGGTGCGTAATCTTCACCGCCACCGCCGTTCGCTTTATCGATCGCTTTATCGATAACGTGTGCAGGTACTTGGTCTCTTTTCGCTTTACTGATCAGGTGCTTCAGAGACAAGTTCATGTCTGGATCACCGCCACCGTTTTTAGCGCACATGTAAATTTCTTTACCGTATTTGGAATAAACTTTAATTTTTGCGCCTGCAGTTTTCGCCATAGAGGCTTTGCGCACTTCAAAACTTCTTCCCATCGGGATGTCTCTCTAAATTCAAATTTAATGCGAAGGATTTTAGCAAAAAGCGAAACTTTTTCCATTTCGCCCTGCAAAGGAATGGGGAGGTCACCTCTTCCGCCGCGGTAATTTCATTTACCGCCACGATTCGCTTTACGCGACACCCATTACTCGTTTGTACTTATCGACTGCCTGTTGAAAAAACACTTTTTCGCCAGCGTCGTTAATCTTAGACAATTGTTCTTCTATCGCCTCAGGACCAGATTTGGCCTCTTTGAGTTTCCAAACTAAAAACGACGCTTGTTTATCAAGTTCGATTTTATTTTTCTCGTCAGGCGGCAACAAGGATAGATTGAACGACATTCACAGCCTCAAGGTACTTTAAATACTAGCCGCGCACTATAACATACAGAATTACCATTTAAGAATAGAAACGCGCTTATCTTGATCAATTTCAAGTTGCTTCTTTAGGTTTATCCCGAGTTTGCAGCTCTTGTGGTAAGTGCTGCTCAAAAATTTGCTGCAACCGCTCCTTCGTCACAGGCTTAGAGACAAATTCATTCATTCCGACATCAAAACAACGTTTTTGGTCTTCTTTTATGACATTCGCACTCAAAGCAATGATTGGCACTTGTTTGCCCCATTCGCTCATCTGTCTAATATTTTCTGTGGCAATAAAGCCATCCATGACGGGCATCTGACAGTCCATGAGAATGAGATCAAAATGGTTTGCTTCGCATAGTTCTAACGCTTCTTCACCGTGCTCAGCCACACTGACTTGCATACCCAATTTTTCCAACATGATACGTACAACTTTCTGATTCACAGCCGTATCTTCGACCACTAGTATCCAAGGTTTACTTTCATCTCTTGGGGAGGAAGGCGCGCTCTGCGTTTTACTTTCTCCGTTCGGAAAATCGAGAATATTGGGAATGTTGGGCGTGCTCGGAGAGATAGGCTTATCACTGACGACAATCAAAGGGATGGTGAACTCAAAACAACTACCAAGTCCGGGCTCACTCGTGAGACGAATTTGCCCTCCCATCACTTCAACTAACTTCGCACAAATGGCTAATCCTAATCCAGTGCCGCCATATTTACGTGTGGTGCTGCCATCTGCTTGCTGAAACTTCTCAAACACCGCTTGCTGGTTTTCTTTGGCGATACCGATCCCAGAGTCCACAACTCGAAAGTGCACTTGTGCAAGCTTATCTTCTTTGCTCACAAGGGAAACCATTAGTTTAACGTGGCCTCGTTCTGTAAATTTCACGGCGTTGCTGAGTAAGTTACTCAAGACTTGCTTCAGTCGGCCAACATCCCCTTCCACCTCAGACGGCAGTTGCGGATCAATATCGCACACTAACTGTAAATGTTTTTGCTGTGCTTTTACTGTGTGCAAGCTGCCTACTTCATTAAGCAACTGCAGCAGATTGTAGGTCGCCGCTTCGAGTTCGATCTTACCCGCTTCAATCTTGGAGAAATCAAGAATATCATCGATGATCACCATTAGTGAGCCGGATGAACTGTTGATGATGTCGACATATTCGTGCTGCTGATCATCTAACTTAGTATCACCGAGTAATGATGCCACTCCAATGATACCGTTCATCGGCGTACGTATTTCGTGACTCATTGTGGCAAGGAATTCACTCTTCTTGCGATTGGCCACTTCGGCTTTTTCACGTGCGTCTTCAATTTCACTTTGGTGTTCACGAACTCGTTCAACGCTTCGATTATATTTGTGTTCTAGTAACCCTACTTCATCAAAGAACCAACGCTGAGGCAGTTGCAATTTGCTTGGCACATGCCCACCACTGAAATCGCTCACTGCTCCAGAGAGTAATTGCAATGGTTTCACCATCAAACGAAAGGTAACCCAAAGCACCCCAAGAATGAGCAAGAAGATCTTGATCGCCTCGGCGATCACAAGGAAAAAGAAAGTTTGCCATAATCCTTGGTAGATCGGACTCAGATCCGATTGCACCGTAACCTCTGCAAGATCATAAGTTTTGACGCCCATGTCATACTGTAATGGCCACTGGCGCTTGATACTGTCGGATCCTAATGGCGATCCTAATTCCACGATCACTTCATCCGGCGTAGCAATGAGTAAATAGTCGACCGAAGGTAAACGCATCGCTCCTTCAGCCTGTGTCAATAATAGCTCTCGATCTTCCACCCATAAGCTGGCAGAAAAACCAGACAAGTAGCTGGTTTCAACCTGCTTCAACTCCATATCTAAACGAGCAAGGTCATCATTGAAATCACGATACAAACTCAAAGAAGAGATAATCACGGTAAAGATAAAACTCAACGCAAAAATCGCCAACATAAGCTGGTTGCCGATGCTAAACCGACGTTGAGTTCGCTCTTTTTTTTCCATATGAAATCACTCCCTTAATCTTGCGCTACTATAAATATAGTCTGGTCACGACAATAATCGAGGTTAGGATGAAAGGACTCTTACGGACATTGGGCTTTAGTTTCATAGCCCTAAGCACGCACAGTATGGCAAGTGAAGTGAACTACTACGTGATTTCTGAACAAGCCAGACCATTTCAAATAGAACAACAGGGTGAACAGCATTCCGGAATTGTGACGGATATCGTCAGTGAAATTTTTGCCGAGTCCAATTATGAAGTGAAATACCATACTTATCCGTTTAAACGCATGATCTCCGTTTTGGAAGCGGGCGGAGAAGAGAATTGGGTGACTTACGGCAGCCCAAACTGGGGCAAGGTACAATCAGAAAATTTGTCAGAGCAACCTATTTACACTGTAAAACATGTATTGGTTTCCAGCAGTAAAGCACCATTTAAATTCAGCGATATGGAGCACATGCAAGGCCGCTCAATCGTACTTCTACTCGGCTTTGATTACCCAAACCTCAGCCCGTTTTTTGATAACGGCACCGTGAATGAAATGCGCGTCAAAGATTACGATGCAGCGTATCGAGTTCTGCAAAGAACCCCTGGCGATACCGCATTTGTTGAAATGGAATCGCGGGTGGTATACAACATCAAACGTTTAGAGCTTCCGATGAGCGATTTCCAGATCCAATCTTTTAGTAATGTGATCCCAGATTACTCTATCTATCTAGCCTTCTCTCCGAACATGAAGCCGGAAGTACAGAGCTTCATCAATAAGCGCCTAGCAGAGCTCAAAAGTTCGGGGCAAATCGACAACATCATCAAAAAATACATCTAACCACTCATACCTAACCAATCATGAAAAAACCGCCAGCTTCGATAAGCTGGCGGTTTCATTTTTATATCTTCTCTGTGATTAATCTTGTTCGACAAATTTGGGATCGAACATGTGGCCGAGCTTATTGGCTTTGGTTTGTAAGTAGTGTTGGTTGTTTGGGTTATTGCCCTCTTGCAGTGGCACTCTTTCTATCACGTTGATGTTCACCTTCGTCAGCGCTGCAAGCTTACGTGGATTGTTGGTCATCAAACGTACTTCATCGATTCCAAGATGCTCCAGCATCCCTTTGCAAAACGCGTAGTCACGCATATCTGCGGCAAAGCCAAGACGCTCATTGGCTTCGACCGTGTCTGCACCTTCGTCTTGCAAGTGATACGCACGAATCTTGTTGATTAAGCCAATCCCCCTACCCTCTTGGCGCAGATAAAGCAGCACACCGCAGCCTTCTTCGACAATGTTTTGCAATGCACGGTTAAGCTGGAAGCCGCAATCACAACGCGTACTGAACAGCGCATCACCAGTTAAGCATTCTGAATGCAGGCGAATCAGCGGCGCTTTAGTGTTTGCAGGGTCGCCATACACCAAGGCGAGATGTTCTTTTCCTGTCGCGTTCTCGATAAAACCATGCATGATAAACGTGCCCCATTGAGTTGGCAGTTTGGCTTTATCGACAAAGCGAACCAGACTATATGGCTCTACATGTTTTAGTTCAGCACGTACGTTCATCAGAATCTCCCCTAAATGGTTTTGACCAGAGCCATCTCCCCCATCTCCCCAAAAACCATCTTTGTGTGAGTGCTCTGTTAGACAGGCATTACCCGTTTTCATCAGTTGCTTGGCTAATTGAGGGTTTTGCAAAAACTTCTCACGCACAACAAACGCCATCACAGAGAGTTTGTCGTCATCCCAGTCTTCACGCACGAAGTGTTGATATTGACGACTGAGGGCGAAAGCTTCATCAGGCGTCTTCGCTGATTGGATTTTACTTTGCAGTTTGAGGTCGTTGAACTTTTGGGCTTGGTAGTAGTGTTCGCTGGTGGGCCAAGATTGAGCTGAGACTTGAATCGGGGCATGACAGAAATTAGAAAGAAAGCCGTGAGATTCATCGGGCTCATAGAAAAGGATCTGATCAACCATAATCGTACTCCTGACGTTGCTGTTTTAATAGTCAACAAAAAGCATATTGCTATTGATATAATCTTTAGTAACGCTGTAGGAGAAAGTCAAACAATTGGTTGTAAAACAAAAAATGAAAAGGGCAGTCTTATGACTACCCCATGATTGGTATTACCGTAGTGCGAGAATTAGTGAATCAAGCCAAGTTCCCTTGCTTCTTCGATGCTCAAACCGCTTTCACGGATTTCACGAAGTGCTTCAATGCGTCGTCTTGCTTCTGCTGACTTCACGATTTTCTCAGGTCTCACAACGGATTCTTCTTCTGGGAGTTCCCATTTGTGAGCGATGTTGCTCATCTCTTCATGGTCGATAGAATTAATGGACATATTTCCTCCGAACACACCATGTTTTCGATGGGTAATCTATAGCAAACCCCCAATGCAGAGGTAAGAAAAACAGTGGGGAAATGTGACCCCTCCCGACCTTTCATCAACTCGTTAATAGATTCATCATTTAGTTTTTGCAAACCACAGTATTAGCGATTAAATTTGAAGAATTCCCCCTACGAAAAGTGAGCTGATCCAGCTCTCATTTTTCCCGTGATTCTTCACACTTCTATAAACGAAAAAATTCTTTTTATTACACTCAACTTTCGAGTCACTTCACTTATTAGACGGTTCTGTCTTTCGTAAAACTCACACACCTGATAATGATAATAATTATCTTTTGTATTGGTAAGGTGTTTTTATGAGTGACATAAACCTGATTCAGGCATACCACTCTGATCCGGTCATCCAGATCAGAGACTTATGTGTGGACTACATCACCGATCACGGCGACTTTAACGCAGTGAAATCGGTAAGCTTCGATATTGGCAAAGGCGAGATATTTGGCCTCGCTGGTGAGTCTGGCTGTGGTAAAAGTACCATTGCTTTCTCTATCAACCGTTTACACAAGCCGCCAGCGTTTATCTCAGGAGGCCAAATTCTATTTGAAGGCAAAGATATTCTGAGTCTATCCGACAGTGAATTAAACACACTGCGTTGGAGCGAGATTGCGATGGTGTTCCAAAGTGCCATGAACTCCCTCAATCCAGTATTAACCATTCAGGAGCAATTTGCCGACGTACTGCGCCATCACAAAGGCATGACCAATGAACAAGCCAAGGACCGCGCAGAAAAGTTGCTCGACTTGGTCAACATTCCCCGCGATCGACTTGGCGAGTACCCACACCAGTTCTCCGGGGGCATGCGCCAACGTTTGGTGATAGCCATCGCCCTTTCTCTCAACCCAAAGATGATCATCATGGATGAGCCAACCACAGCGCTTGATGTCGTGGTACAGCGTGAAATCTTACAGCAAATCTATCAACTGCGTGATGAGTTCGGTTTCTCTGTGCTGTTTATCACTCACGATTTGGCACTCATGAGCCAGTTGTGCGACCGCATAGCCATCATGCGTCACGGTAAGATTGTCGAAGTAAACAGTTCATACGAAATTCGCAATAACCCTCAGCATTCTTACACTCAAAAACTATGGGCTTCATTCCCGAATATCCACGACGTGCATAAAGAATCAGCCACTGAAGGAGCGTTATCATGAGCGAACCAATCATCCAAATGAAAAACGTGATCAAAGAATTTAAAGTCGGTGGTGGTTTCGCGAAAGAAGAAACCTTCCGTGCGCTTCAAGGCGTGAGCTTTGACCTTTATGCAGGCAAAACTCTCGCGCTGGTTGGCGAATCAGGTTGCGGTAAAAGCACCTGTGCGCGATTAATTACCAAGGTGTATCCGGCCAGCGATGGTGAAATCCTTTTTAATGGAAAAAACATCAACGATATTACCGCTCGCGCAGAAATTCAGGACTATCGCAGCAAGGTACAAATGGTGTTCCAGGACCCATTTGGCTCTTTGAACCCAACCCACACGATTCGTCATCACCTGACTCGCCCACTTAAGATTCATAAGCAAGTTAAAAACGATAAAGAGATCCCAGGCAAACTACTCGAACTCTTGGATCTAGTGGAGCTACCAGAAGAAACATTAAATAAGTTCCCACATGAACTGAGTGGTGGACAACGTCAGCGCGTTAACTTGGCTCGCGCATTGGCAGTAGGCTCCCAAATCATTCTTGCCGATGAACCAACATCAATGTTGGACGTTTCAATTCGTCTGGGCGTGTTAAACCTGATGCAGCGAATGAAACAAGACTTGGGCATCGGTTTCTTGTACATCACCCACGATCTGGCAACCGCTCATTACATCGCCGAAGAAACCGCCGTGATGTATAAGGGCCAGATTGTTGAGTGGGGTGACACGCAAGCGATCTTGAAAAATCCGCAGCATCCATACACTAAGTTATTGATCTCTGCGGTACCAGATCCTGATCTGCCATTTGGCAATCTCGTGGAAAGTGAACCAAACTATTCAGTAAATGCAGATGAGATCCGAAACCGCAGCAGTATTGTGGTAGAAGACTTTGATCAAATTGGACCAAACCACTTTGTAAAACAATGGACTAAGGCAGCTTAATGGACTTGAATACTTGGCAAGATCTTATTTCGGATTGGTACGAAAACCGGAAGCATGATCAAGTTGAAAGATTGGAAGCGATCCTGTATCAGGCACCGGAATCAGTGTTTGGTCCTGAATTGACTGACGAGCAGAGCAAAGCGATCGCTTGTTGGCTCGATGGCTGCTTAAGAGTATTTCAATATGCCAGGTATCAAAACCATCAAAAAGCCTATCAGACCTTGCAATACACGAGTGCCAAGCTCGAACAAGCTGCATGTCAACCAATGACAGACATTCTGATTAAAGATTGGAGCTTAAAACGCTTACAACATTTAACGGTATTAGCGTTGGAATTTTGCAATCAGCAACAAGATCAAAGCGAATGGCAACAACAAGCGAATTGCTTGATAGAGTCGCATGTAGCGTTGATGCGATCGTTGAATTGGAATGAGAGCTATCTGAAAGTCTGAAAGTCTGAAAGTCTGAAAGTCTGAAAGTCTGAAAGTCTGAAAGTCTGAAAGTCTGAAAGTCTGAAAGTCTGAAAGTCTGAAAGTCTGAAAGTCTGAAAGTCTGAAAGTCTGAAAAAGAGAGGGAAGTCCCCTCTCTTACGAAGCTATAACTGTTGGAGGCAGTGTTAGCTTCTTGTTTCATGAAATTGTAGAAAGGCAAGCTAACTACAAGACAAATTTTATAAAAACTAATAATTACTTTGTCATGACTAAGTCATTAAAATGTAAACTATCAAGTATAATGTACAAATCTTACACATACAAACAATTATAAAAATATGAACTAACAATATTATTAGTTATATTTATAAAACTAGTTGAAATGAAACGAATGTAATCGCAATAAACCATACGCAACTCATATGTTATATTCTAAAAACTAACTATTACGGTCATAATTTATTTATTTCCATTATTTGTAGTTTCTTTAGTCACTTCTAAATCTCACAATACCCTTCCCCTGACCGACCTGTCTTGATATGGTTTGACTCTTTTAATTAAAATTCTAAATGACATTCATCGAGCGTTTTGTATTTTAAAGCGGAGTCTGGTCGCTATTCATTATAGAGTTTCACCAACTCACAACTACTTTCTTATCTTCAATCAAGTCTTTCTTCAGCTAGAACGTTTTGATAACGATTATATCGATCTGTCATAGAGCAATCACGTGATACTTTTTGTGTAATAACTGATATTCCTAAGAGTAGTATTGAATTCCTCGATCAGAGTAATGGATAAACTCACACTCACATAGTATATTTTTCAAAGCCTTAAGGAACGCACGCTTAACTGTTTCGTCTTCATATTATCGTTGATGATGGTACCCAACTATCTTCCCAAAATAAACGTCAATGATTAAGCTGATGTAGGTATTTCTCGCTCGCATTGCCAAGTGAGTAATATCAACGACCCACAGTAAATCCGGTTTATTTGTAACGATACCTTCTTTGATTCGGTTTGGATGACAGTAGAACCGAGGATGGCTGTTTGTCGTTCGATACTAAGCCCTACGGTTGAAGACCAATAGACGATGTTGTGTTAACAATAAAAACAAACTGTCTCGTCCGATATACACATTATTTTTACCGAATAAGTATTTAAGCTTTCGAGCTCCCAAACGAGGATATCGAATCCTTTACTTTTTGACGAAGTCAATGATATACGGCTCTTTCCGGGTTCGCTTAAGCGCTAGCGCACAGGGCTTACCTAACAATACCAATGAAGTGACAAGTGTTAGTTGCTGTGAGCCTTTTGATCGTTTTTCCTTAATAACTCGGCTTTGCACTTCTTTGAGATTCGAGCACCGAAGTCTCTATCCATTACCTTTACAACAACCTCAAAGAAGTCCGCTTCCATCTGAGTTTCCTCAAATTGCTGCTGGAGTATTTTTATCTGTTGTTCTGGAATTTGATTAGAGGAAGAGTCAGGCATACCACTACCTACTGTGTTTGGTTTATCTATTCCTTAAGACCGACCTAGCTAACCGTACTTACGAAGACAAACTAAGACAGTAGACCGCCTTTATCCCACATAGCTCTTGGGATTATATGGGTCATTTGATCGTTCTCTACTTGGTCAACAACCGTCAATTTAAAAGCGCGGGAATAATCTTGTTAGGTTCGTTGATTTCATTATACAGCCCAATTTCACGTTGGAAATACGTTAACATTATTTAGGACGGCCACAAAAAAGAGGGGATAGTATAGTTGTTTGCTTCTTCTATTACTATGTCGTTAAAAATCATTAGAAAATACATTTCAGGGAAAATATTAAATATAAATTCATTCCAAAATAACGAATATAATAAGGTGAGGTTTTATATAAATATTATTTACGTTACTGATTTAAATTTATAAAAAATGAATAACTTGTAGTTCTAGTTTGTAAATAATGAAAATGATATCCTATGTAATTATTGCCTATCTGAAGTTATGGTGAAAAAGTAAGCTTGTTTCCCCAATCAACTTTAAAGTGCTAACTTGATCGCCTGAAAGTTATCGTTGATTCGAGATATCATAGATCCTGTTAATTCTGGAAGATTCACAGTATAAAATTGATCTATTGCCTCCTTGAAATTTCGTTTATTTTCAAAGTAAATAGTATTTCTCGACTTCTCGTTCATTACCTTCCTAAGCCGCTCAATTGGATTGAGGATTGAGGTTTGAGCTGTAAGGTCAGAGTTAAATACTAAGAAAACATGCTGCTTTTCTGAAAAATCACTACGGTTATATCCTGCTCCATCTAAGATGGTATGGATCTAATGGTTTGATGAGTAGCTATCTCTAATCTTGCATAAAAATCAAACAATGTTCTCTCAGTCAATGCTTTCGTAATCGCTCTATCCGAAAGGTTCAGCGCACCAAAAATATTCAGGCGACTACGATTACCTGTCTCTTCTAGCACTTTATCTTGTCTTGATCTTTGCGTATCCAACCATAGAAAATTTTGGTCGACAGTGTTAGACGAGCAAAACACGATAGAGAGGTTTCGAGAGCCTAGTCAAAGATTGGAGCTTAAAACGCTTACAACATTTAACGGTATTAGCGTTGGAATTTTGCAATCAGCAACAAGATCAAAGTGAATGGCAACAACAAGCGAATTGTTTGATAGAGTCGCATGTAGCGTTGATGCGATCGTTGAATTGGAATGAATCAAGGAAACATGATCAAGGCTTACGTCATTAATTCGGAAGAATGATCAAGGTGTTGATGACTATAAATTAGGTTTTGAGCGGAATTTTAGATAAAAAAAAGCGAGTTTCTTGAGGAGAAACTCGCGAAGTCTATTCAGAATGAATGTAACAATATGAGCCAATCTATTAATCATCAGAAAGGACAAAAGGTTGTCTATTCGGGATAAATCTTAGTCCGCCATCCGCTCATCAATGTCAGTGATTTGTAAGAGTTAAGTCTGATTTCCATCAGTGCAATTCATTGTTACATTCTGAATCAATTGGTCATGCTTATTACTTAAAAAACATCGACCCAACACATGTTAAATGGCCATTTCATCAAGTGCTCTGAATACCATCTCGTCCATGTGCCCATCAAAAATCTGACGACATACCTTCCGACGAACGGCCAAGCCCGCAATCAAACGTTCAATGGTCAAATGCTTTATATCATTTTGGCTGTTGAACAGCTCCACCGTCTTACTCAGTGTCTCGTATGGCAGAGGAGCATCCCCTACTCTCAAGAAATCAAGCTTCTCAATGAAGTCAGAACACTCTTCTTTGATTGAGGCATACGAATGCCCTGTCATAGCTGACAAAGCCGTTACACTGCGTTCTAGAGCCTCTGGAGAGGTATATTTGGATAGAGTAATGGTGATCTCGTCAGCATTGATCTCAACCAAGTGCTTTTTCTGCTTCACTCGGCGGCCTAAATTGCCACGAGGGGACGGTGCTTTACGCTGAATAGGCTCAAATTCGCCGTCTATGATGCCTGAGAGCTCGTCTAGCTGCTGCCTTGTCACCATCTCATTGCGAAGTGGATTTGGCAGTGTAGGCGCCATATTGCGCTTACCAGCGTTGGTTGTACGTGCTCGTGAGTAACGTAAGACCTCTTCGACATCACATTTGATGTCGATTTGGTAATCCATCACCTTACCGTTCTCGATCATCGTTTCGATCGTTAGGTGATAGCCCCAAAGATTGACGACAAAAAGATCTTCCGTCCCCTTGCCGTCTGACAAACGCTTCAACTCGCGGATCAAATCCATTGAGAATCGGCGCCATTCGATATTACGTGCCAATTTCTGGTTTAACTCGCTCAACAGCATGCAATCAGTATGCTTGCGTACTAGGCGACTACGGAAGAATGAGTACATCTGGAATACCAGCGTATGCTGCTTCAGAATTTCTGGCGGGAATAGGAAGAAGTAATCACGAGTGAGCAATTCTTCGTAGAACGAAGGCTCCCAAACCAAGATGTAAAGATTAGGTTTGATTCGAATCTCGCCATCCAGACCTTCTGTAGGCGCTTCTTCAGAGGCAGTAATGGTTCGAGCGATAAACCGGAAACGATCACTCTTAAAACCTTCAGGCATGTTCTCACTCAGCCAACGGCCAGTCAGTTCATGCAACTGGAAATCGGTAAATTCAATACGATCAATACTGTCACGAATAGAATCTCGAGCAGGCCCACTGTCTTTTTTGCCACGCAAAGACAGAATATCGGTAATGTACAACGGCGTCTTGTTAGGGACATGCGCTGCATCCATGTGGTACTGATCTTTGTGATGATCATGGTATTGAACTGTAAGCGTAAACAACGCAAACAAGGTCATCAGATCATCAACGGTCATGATGTTTTTAGAAGATCGCGTTTCAATCACGGCTTTGGTGCCAGAGATCGATACCATCGATTTCTGATAACTCTTACGAGTACGAGGTGGTGCGAGGGCTTGGTCAATGATCCCTGCCCAATTGGTCGGTGATACGATGAATTGATCCGCTTCATCTTTCATCATTGGAGGTGTGTTAAGACCGTGCTCATTGAGCAAGCGTTTGTTCACTTGTGTTTGTGCTAACGCTTTGGAACGCTTTTGCTTCTCGCTTTGACGAACCTTTTCTGTCACCAGGCTGGTGGCTCCCAATGCCGAAATTAATTGGTTCGGGTTTACGAACTTATGCAGCATGGTTTTACCAGCAAGGCCTTCTTCAAAACGGACTGGTGTTTGCGTAAATAAACCAATATTCACCGCTGCTCGTAAACGTTGCTGTAATGCAGCACGCGTAAGTTGACCGTCGGTAGCACCAACAATTTCTGTTGTTGAAACTAATCCATCTTTGCTGCTGAATCCACGCAGTGAAATAAGATTAAGCAGTTCTAAGATGCTTTTGGTTACCCCTTTGAAATGTTGGTATTGTTCTACCCAATCTGCAGAAGATTCGTGTACCTCAAAAAGGTGCCCATCCTTATGGCTTCTTGGCGCTTTAATCAGAATTTTTTCATCAGCCGTCATTTTAGATCCAGATCACACTAGCCGTAGTTTCGCTATGGTTCCGAAGAATAAAGAAAAACAGATCATAAATAAAGAAAAAATCTTTGTTTTTTAAATAACTGATCTTTTTGATTAATCTGATCTTAATTGATTATATGATCTAATGATCTGGACATTTTTATCGTCGTAAGTAGCTGTTTAATTTAGATATTTTTAATCACCATTTCGGAACTATGATCATGTAACTATCGAAAGTATGATCATCGAAAGTCAGAAAGCATGATCACAACTCTCCGTAAGCATGATCATTAAGTTTATGAAAAGATGATCAAAATAGGGCTGAAACGATGATCATGATGTTTATACAACTTATCCACAGAAGCTAGGGCTTCACTTGGAAAACTCATCGTGTGTTATTGCTTATTTGTCTTCATATTAACGTCGGATCGATGATCAAGAGAGAAGATTTTCGTCGTTCTGCTCTCAATATCGCGCGGAAATTATTCAATTGATGAAAACTCCACCATTTTGGTTGAATCTCGCTACTTAACAGGGCTTAAGATGAAATCAACGGAAGCATGATCATGATTGTCTTGTCTACATTTTACATGATGCTTTAATTCATCGTTCCGGATTTTACGCTCTGGTTTTCTCTCTATCCCCCAGTCTATCTACATTCTTCCGTAAATTAGAGGGAAAAATACATGCTTCCGTGTTAAAAACGTTCTTGATCATTTTTCCGATAAATTGATCTGATTGAAAAATTAACCCGATATGTAAATAGAAGCATGGTTTCCTTGATCATGCTTTCAGTTTTGATGCTTACCTCGGAAGAATGATCATTTACAGTCCTTGATCATTCTTCCAATAGAAACCTCATTCCCTACAAAAAATAGCACTGGACGCATGATCAAGGGTTAGTTGGGAAGAACTCTTTTGACTTAAAGCCACATAAACACTCCAATACCTGATTGATCTCACAGTGCCCGTAAGTTAGGGCTGTTTTATAATCGTTCCGAGATAAATGCTAGATTTACATTGTAAATACGTGACGATGTAACATTTTTAATTTCATCGAGTTTGAATCTCTTTATTGGCAAGTATTTGATTAAATTTTGTGATGTTTTCATGGGAGAATCATAAAAGTGGCGTTTGTGAGTGTTTTTTTATGTGATGGTTATTCAAAATGTTTGTTCACCTTTTTGTTGTTTTAGAATGCTAGTGCTGTACAATTAAAATCAGATATCCTTCCAACGGAATTTGGCATGAAAAGAGAAAAAACGATTGAAAATCTCCAGGAGTTAGCGGAACTGACGCAGCAGGTTCAAGCTGACCGTATTGAGATTGTTTTGGAAGAGCGAAGTGACAATTACTTCCCACCAATGTCTAAAGCGATGATGGAAACCCGCTCTGGTTTAACTCGTCGTAAGCTGGATGAAGCTATTGGTAAAATGGAGGCAGACGGCCATCAATTTACTAAGAATAATGCTAACCATTATTCAATCACTTTAGATGAAGCGCACATGCTAATGGACGCGGCAGAAGTGCCAAAATTCCATGAGCGTAAAAAGAATTCAGAAAATAAACCGTGGATTATCAACGTACAGAACCAAAAGGGTGGTACGGGTAAATCAATGACTGCGGTTCATTTGGCTGCATGCCTAGCACTAAACTTAGATAATCGTTACCGCATTTGTTTGATTGACCTTGACCCTCAAGGTTCATTACGTTTGTTCTTAAATCCACAAATCAGTGTGGCAGAACATGACAACATTTACTCTGCGGTTGATATCATGCTTGGTAACGTGCCAGATGGTGTGGAAATCGATCGAGAATTCCTACATAAGAACGTACTGCTACCGACGCAATACCCGAACTTGAAGTCGATTTCTGCTTTCCCAGAAGACGCAATGTTCAACGCAGAAGCATGGCAAACACTCTCTGAAGACCCATCGCTAGACATCGTTCGTCTGTTGAAAGAGCAGTTGATTGACAAGATTGCGAATGACTTCGACGTGATTATGATTGATACCGGTCCACACGTTGACCCGCTAGTATGGAACGCAATGTACGCATCAAATGCGCTATTGATTCCTTGTGCAGCGAAGCGTCTTGACTGGGCTTCAACAGTAAACTTCTTCCAACACCTTCCAACGGTTTATGAGATGTTCCCAGAAGATTGGAACGGTCTTGAGTTTGTTCGTCTGATGCCAACCATGTTCGAAGACGACAACAAGAAGCAAGTTTCTGTTCTAACTGAAATGAACTATCTTCTAGGTGACCAAGTTATGATGGCCACTATTCCTCGTAGTCGTGCATTCGAAACGTGTGCTGACACCTACAGCACAGTGTTTGATTTGACCGTAGGCGACTTCGAAGGTGGTAAGAAAACGCTCGCTACTGCACAAGATGCGGTACATAAGAGTGCACTAGAACTAGAGCGCGTACTGCACTCTAACTGGCCGTCATTGAATCAGGGGTAATGAATAAATGGCATTGAAAACGTCTGAATTAAACGCGAAATTATTTGGTAAAACCAATAAGCGTCGTGTTGCGACACCTCAAGAAGCGCAAACGGCGGCAAAAGACAAAGCACAAACTATCGAACTTGCTGTAGCAGGCGAGAACACCGTTCAGTTTGAATTGGTGCGCATTCCTGCGGATAAAGTGGCGACTGACACTAGCGTATTTGCAGAGAACGCTCGTGAGCAATCTTTCCTAAACGAACACGCTTTATCGGATGTGTTGGTGACGTTGAAAGAACGTGGTCAACAGTATCCAGCGGTTGGTCGTCGCACTGAAGATGGCAAGATTGAAGTATTAGACGGTAGCCGCCGTCGTATGTCTTGTATCTTAGCAGGGCAGGATTTCTTAGTTTACGTTGGTGACGGCATCAACACAGACCACGCGAAATTCCTCTCTGATGTTGCAAACGCGCACAAGCCACTGTCTCTATACGAAAAAGGTAAAGAGATGCAGGCGAAGCTTGAAAGTGGCGAAGCTGAAGACCAAAAAGCACTAGCAAAAATGTTCCAGTGCAGTGAAGCCTTGGTGAGTGGCGCATTAAAAGCTGCGGCACTTCCGCTTGAACTTCTGCAAGCTTACCCGAATGTTGGTGATTTAGGTCGTCCAACGATTGTTAAGCTGCATAAGCAGTTCTCGACATTGAACGGCGAACAGCAACAAAACTTGTTGGATAAGTGTCGTACGTCGGAAGGTTATTTGTGGCAGCGCAGTACAGCTCAAGGTGTGGCTCGTCTTACTAAAGAAGTGACAGAGAGCATTGAAAGTTGGATTGCAGAACTTGCACCAGCGAAGCCAGCTAAGAAAGCGGAAAAAGTTGATCTAGTTAAAGGTCGTGCAAGCTACAGCCGTAAAGGTAACAACCTTGCTCTTAACTTGAAGAAAGTTGACGACAGCTTGATGGAAGAAATTCTTGCTTTCGTTGAGAGCAAAATGAAGTAAAACTGTTCTTGTTTGAAACCGCCTTCGGGCGGTTTTTTTTATGTCTGTAATTTGGCAAAGTCTCCATGAATCGAGATGTGATAACATGGTGTCAGTTTAATGCTCGGACATACGTAATGCTCGCACAACCTGGATTCCTCTCTCAGCTTCAACGCCAATCTTACAATGCCTTTCAACGCAACGGCGTAGTGATTTATGGTGATGCCGATTGGCAAAACACCTTGATTGCCGACTTTCATCAAAAGCAACAAAATCAAACGTGGTTCTGTGTTGGGGATTGGCAACTAGAAAATGCCCTCTGCATAAATTCAAAGCAAGGCAATATGTTGCTCGGTCGTGAATGTGACGTGCTGCTGTTTGACGCGAGAAAAGAGTTTGACGCCAACAGTTTTACCTCGGCTCTTGGTGCACTCGTCGGCGGTGGGCTATTGATTGTGGTTGCCAATAGAGACCAAGACGCGGATGACGCCGAACTGTGGCTGCAAACGCAATGGCAACAACTCACCGTTATCGAGGAGAATTTACCATTACCTCCGTTGCCAGATTTCATCCAAGCGGAAAAAGCACAACAGTATAGTGAGCAAACTGAAGCGGTTTCTTTTATCGAAAAAGTGGTAACAGGGCATCGCAAACGTCCTTTAGTATTAACCGCCGATCGTGGTCGAGGAAAAACCAGTGCGTTAGGTATTGCGTGCGCGCAGCTTCTAGAGCAAAAGCCATTACGAATTCTCGTCACAGCGCCAAGCATCAAAGCGGTTGAACCTGTTTATCAGCACTCGCTCAGATTGTTATCAACAGCAGAGCGCGTTAAGAAAGACCGATTGGAAGCGGGGCAGGGCTACATTCAGTTCATCGCACCGGATGAATTACTCTCTACTTTACCTGAGTGTGATTTGTTGTTGGTTGATGAAGCTGCTGCGATTCCGGTTCCTATGCTTAAGCAGATTACTGAGCAATATCATCGTCTCGTGTTCTCAACCACCATTCATGGCTATGAAGGTTGTGGCCGTGGCTTCACGCTTAAGTTTGTTGATTGGCTACAAAAGCAAAGACCAGGAATGAAGCTTTGTCATCTTCAACAACCTATTCGATGGGCGACAAACGATAATTTAGAAGCATGGCTCTACCAAGCATTTTTACTGGATGCAGAACTCACTCCGAGTCAGCCTGTCGAGCTTGGCGATATTTCATTAATCAACCTCCGTAAGTCAGCGTTGATTTCTAATCCTTCCGTATTGAAAACGTGCTTTGCGTTACTTGTGAATGCGCATTATCAAACCTCGCCAAATGATTTGCTGCATCTTCTGCAAGATGAACATTGCCAGATCTACGTGGCTCAGAATAACAATGAAGTCGTCGGGGTGATGTTAACTGTGGAGGAGGGCAACCTCGATTCGAATCTCGTTAAAGATATTCAGCTTGGGAAACGTCGTCCGAAAGGGCACCTGACGCCAGTGACTATTATCAATCAACTTGGTTACGCCGATGTGGGTGCGCTTTCTACTTTGCGAGTCATGCGAATTGCGGTGCATCCAGATTTGCAAGGGCAGGGTATTGGCCAACAAATGTTAAAGCAGTTGGCACAAACTACGCCGCCTCATATCTCTTATTTGTCCACCAGCTTTGGTGCAACAGAAGAACTGATTACGTTTTGGAACCAATCTGGTTTTGAATCCATTCGTCTTGGAAGTATGCGAGATGCGGCAAGTGGGTGTTACTCATTGTTGATGGTTCGTCAGTGTGGCTCACAACAGGCTTGGATAAACGAAGCCAAATCGCTATTCGAAGAACTGTTGCCATTGAGTGCGGCGTCTACTTATCCTAAGTTAGAGCCAAGTTTGCTTCGTGCGCTATTGCCAGCCTCGGTATCTACCTGTCAGTCCCATTTAACGAAGCGCACTTTAATCGAGTGTTATGCTCAAGGTGGGAACAACTTTGAATCGGTCTCTGTTTGGATTCAGCAATGGTTACTGCAATGTGGTTTGGCTGATGTGTCTGACTTGATGATCAGTAAATTATTCTTAAACAAAGACTGGAGTGCGTGCGCTAAGCAATATGGCTTGCCGGGACGTAAGCAAGTTGAAGCGCAGATAAGAAAAGAGCTACAAGTTTTGATTGCTAAATTTACAGTGTAAACGGAGCAAGCAATTTACACTGTAAAAGTGGTTAACGGGAGGAGAGGGTTTACACTGTAAATCCTCTCCTTTTTTGTTTGCCACCTTAACCACGGTTTTCGGTTAGGATGTAAAGCCAATCTCGATTTACACTGTAAACACAAGTTGTGTGCAATGAGCTATCTGTGACGTGAGCTAAATAATAAATTGTTAATAAAGTTAGATTGTTCATTAAGGAGGCTTTCCCATATATTCAAATAAAGATCGTGATGCTTTGGTTATGAAGGGACAGTTCCGCCCAAAAATGAATCCTAACGTGATTTAGAAATTCTGTGCCTGTCTACCTCAACCTCAGAAAAAGCGGGGCTTCCTTTAGTGATGTGAGCCTGATTCTGAGAAGTGAGAGGTTTGTTCAGAAAATGAATTTGGTTAGACTGAATTGGGTGATGGGTAGTAGATGGATTGGTTATGTGGAAGATATGCCTTGAATGGTCGGAAGACAAAACGAGGATTTTAGCTCGCCTATCGGGAGATATTGAACTCGGAGGTGAGCTAAATCAGAAGGAGTTACCTGAACAGCTTCAAGCAATGAATGCCAGTCAGGCGTTCGTTGATGACGCTGAAGTGGTTCGATTCATTAACTGTGCTCGTGAGCGTAAAGCAGAAGCATACGAAGGTATTGTCGTTGCGCAGATTAAGAATGCTCTGGTAGAAGTTGAACTGTCGAACAACGACATGCTCGCGAGCATGAAGATTGTAGGTGCTTATGGTGGCCGTGGTTTGCGTGGCCCTGAAATCGTTCAAGCACTTGCTCATGCGAGAGTATCGAAAGGCATTAATAAGTTGGCGCTTAAAAAAGTAATGGTCGTCAGCAATCAACTCAAACCCGGAGAAACCTTCACTCAACCGGTCGCCGTTGGTAAACAACCAGTCAAAGGTAAAGACGCCATCTTTACGCCTCTCGTTAAAGACATCACCAAACGTATCCTCAAACCAAAAGAAGGCCAAACCACTAGCGACAAAATTGATTTACGAAACTTAGGTGAAACCATTGCCGTGGACGTGGGTGATGAGGTCATGCGTCGAACACCTGCTACCAAGGGCGTTCCGGGTTTTACTGTCCAAGGGCGAGTGATTCCTCCTCAAGCCGGTAAAGACAGTCCTATTAAACCGGGTAAGGGCACAGAAATTAGCAAAGCCGATCCTAATCTTCTGATTGCTTCTGTATCTGGTACGCCTCTCATCAAAGATAAAACCATCGAAGTTGATAGCGCTCTGTGTTTAAACAGTGTGGGTGTGAACACAGGGCACGTTAAGTTTAAAGGCAATGTCATCATCGGCGGCAACATTGAATCTGGCATGATCGTCAAAGCGACAGGCTCTATTACCGTTGGTGGGTTTATTGAATCCGCGGACGTGCAAGCTGAAGGCGACATCCAAGTCGCGAAAGGCATTATTGGCCACACAGTGAGTGATGGTCAGCCGAAAAGCTGCCACGTTCGAACCAAAACATCGATTCGTGCTAGTTACGCCCAGTATTGTGAATTGCAGTCTGGCGAAGACATAGAGCTGGCTGTGCATAGTATGAATAACGACATTGTGTGTGGACGCAACCTGACGGTACTTGATGCCAGCGGTAAAAACGGCACTTTAAGCAGTGGTGATGCCAAAGTAGGAAGTAAGGTACTTTGCTCTCAGCTTGGTGTAGAAGGCGATACCGTAACGAAAGTCGAGGCTTTTGCCTGTTACGCTGTATTCAAAGAGCGTATCGCCAACTTAAAAGAAGAATACAAATCCGCCCAAGAAGGCACGATGGATGTGATTCGTAAGGAACTTGAATTTAAGAAGCGTCCTAAAGAAGAGCGTACCGATGAAGAGCAAGCTCAAATCGAAGTAATGAAAGCGCAAAACAATGCTCGCCTTGAAGAAGTTAAACAGAAGCTAGAACACACTGAGCAGGAGTTTGAAGTCTCGCTGGAAGAGAATATCGTCGAAGCCAAAGATCGCGTGTTTACGCGCGTTACAGTGCAATTTGGAGACGAACAGGTGACTACCAAACGTACTCATGGTGGTTGTGTGTTTAGCTTTAACCAATACGAAATCAAAGTGGCGGCAAATTTAGAGGAAGAAGACGTCGTCGCGATTTAACTCTTTCATCGGAAGAATGAAAAAGCCCGTGTATTGAGAGGTACACGGGCTTTTGTTTTTAAACATCAGGCGATGTGTTCTTGGTAGTAAGCACCAAGCGCACGTACATCACTGCTGCACATGATCTTCATTGCTTGTTTAATATGGTTAATGGGCCAATCCCACCATTTGATTTCTGACAGCATGGCGACACATTCTTCGTTAAAGCGCTGACGAACAATATGATTGTGACCAACGACAATCGAGTAGGGCGGAACATCTTTAGTGATGACTGAGCGCGCACCAATCACTGCACCATCTCCAATCTTCACGCCCGGCATGATCATCGCTTCGCTACCAATCCACACTTCATTACCCACTACAGTATCACCTGCGCGCTCAAAGCCGCTTTGTACATCTGCTCCAAACTCTTCAGGAGAAAATGGAAAGGTAGAAATCCAATCTACTCGGTGGCCTTGATTGCCAGCCATCATAAAGGTCGCGCCAGAAGCGATTGAACAGAACTTGCCAATGATCAGCTTGTCCACTTCGCCATAAGCACCATCTTGCCACTCTTGTTGAGTAACGCTGTCGCCCATCAAATAACGAACGGCTTGATCTTCAAATGTGTTACCGTGATAAAACCCTGAATAATAACTGTAATCTCCCACCTCGATATTCGGGTTAGTGACATGGTCTTTGATCACTTGCCCTTTTAACCAAGTATCGAATGCGTTCATTCGTGATTCTCCGTTCCAATTTTAAGTTGTAAGCAGTGTAGAGCCTTTCTATTATTTCCAGTAGATTGTTTTTAGAGATTCATAATTACCATATGGAAATAAAGTGGCTAAGTTACGTGCCGATGTACATCGCTCTATGTGAAGAGAAGAGTATTGCCGGCGCGGCGAAAAAACTGCGTTGCTCAAACGCGCACGCGAGCCGTCAATTGAGGCAGTTAGAAGAGATTCTTTCAGTACAGTTGATTCAACGTACAACAAGACAATTTAATCTTACTTACGATGGATTGCGCTTCTATCAGCAAGTAAAAGGCTTGATGGAAGGAGCGGAGCAGATTAATGAACAAGTGATGGAAAGTGACCGAGTCGCTGGGCATTTGCGCATCGCGGCGTCGGCATCATTTGGTGCGGCGTTATTGAACCGAGCATTGATCGAGTTTCGCCAGTTATATCCGAAAGTGATGTTTGAAGTGATCTTTTCTGAAACGCCTTTGGATCTTATTGAGTCTGGCTTTGATGTGGCGTTTTTCTTCACGAACAATCCACCCGAGGGTTATATCGGTCACCATTTGCGCTCTTTACACTGTAAACCGTTCGCACATAAAGCGTACTTGTCCAACAAACCAAAAATAGCAATGCCAGAAGATCTTCATCTGCTTGACCATATTGTGTATCGCAATGAAGTGTTAAACCTCGATACGTGGCACTTTCATCATATCGAAACCAAGCAGAAAGTTTCAGTGGTTTTGCAAAGTGTACTCAGCTTTAATTTGGTTCAATCCATGCTTGAAGCCACTCTTGCGGGATGCGGCGTTGCAATGTTGGATGAATTCGCATTGGAGAAACTTAGCGGTGAAGAGCGATCGCAACTCGTGCCGTTACTCCCTGAATGGAAAACGGATGCGATCCTACCGCTCTATATTCTTTATCCTAAACGTGAGCATTTACCAAAGCGAACGCAGGCGTTTATTGAGCATTTCAAACAGCAATCATTTTAAGCTGTAATCATTTTAAACTGACAGGTTGTCTTGAGCATTTAGGTCTTTAATCTCTGCTGTGCCTTGAAAGTGTTGATTACAAGTGCGGCAGTAGAATTGAGGCGTTAACTCGTGATAGTGGTTACCGGTAAAACAGCGTGATACCAACACCATTAAACGGGCTGTTTTGCCGTTGATGTTTTCTGGTGGAGTATTGATGCGTTTCATCACGCGTTTGTGTTCAGTAGGTTTGTTGCAGTGTGAGCAGAATTTTACAGGCATAAGGCTCTCATATTGATTAAGCGTTTATTAATTGACGAGAGAGTACTTTGCTTAATGATGAAAAAGTAAACATGCATGTAATGATAATTGACAGCAATGCCTACTGGGGATTTCATAAAATGGCTAGTCATTGAAAAGAAGGAAGATTTCACTCCTCGACATTTTAAAGGCAGGAAAAATATCGAGGAGGAAATCTTAGCTAACTAAAACGAGTATATGGACATTTACAGCTCGTAACGTAGCCCGAAGTGGTAGTAGCTTTCATCTGCATGTGCACCACCAAACGAGACTTCTTGTGCGTTGTCGTAACCGCGCGAGCCATTACGGTCAACGTAACTGGTGTAGATAGAAGAGCGAGGGGTCAGTTTGTATTGCACTTCAACGGTTGTGTCTTTCAGCTCAAGCTCGTCGCCGTCGCTGTTTTCTAGAGAGCGGTAACCTGCACGTAGCGCCCATTTGTCATTTACACTGTAAACTGCGGTCAGCTCCACGACTTTATCGGTACTGGTTTCAGAGAAGTAACCTTCTAGCTCATCTTCTGAGTAAAGCGCACCTAACATCAAATCACCCAAGTAGTAACGCGTACCCGCACCCCAAAAGGTGTAATCGGTATTGTTGTTTTCACGTGCATCGCCTTTACTTTTTTGCATTGCGACTACTGGGGCTAATGTACCCAAATCGCCCATTTCAAGGGTGTAACGTAATGCGGCGTTGTAGCCGTAATCGAGTTCAGACGTGTTGTTACCTAGGATGTAAGCCACAGATGCATCAAAGTTGCCAATACGGTTCTGGTATTGCAGCGTACCGTCTTGACGGAAAACTTGTGTCGCGGTTTTATCCACTTTATTTGCTTGGCGCGCCATAGAAACGTCTGATGACGCGAACACATCACCAATGTCGGTGAACATGATCAATCCTGATGCAACACGGCCACCTGTGATTCGACCGTAATCTTGCGCATCAATACCGGCCCAAACGTAACGCGCTGTCAGAGAAGGCTTGTCGTTCACTTGGTTGGCGTATTCTGCTGCGCCTACTTGGTATTGCGCTTGGCCAATCACAGAAGCATGTTCGTTGATGGTTTGTGAGCCATTTAAACCAATACGACCATCAAACTCGCCGTTTGTGTCGCCATGCTCGTCATTCTTATTGGTGACGTTAAAGCCAAGACGTGAGTAAAGGTTTAAAACTGAACCGTCTTCTGCTTGATAAAGTTGAGCGGCCATCGCTGCGTTCGATGCCATTAAAGTAGGGAGAAGTAGAGTTAAAATGTGCTTTTTCATGTGAACGACCTTTTCGTTTCTATTGTTTTTAAGCACGACAAAGCCCCTTCCGAATAACGGAATAAAATCAATGTCGTGAGAAGTAGAGAGAGGGTGCGCCCTTGAAAGCTCAAGGACGCGAGCTAGTCCATTCCTATAGGGGTTAGAATGATTTAGCTTAAATCAACGTCTTTGCAGCCAAAGAAATAGGTAGCTAGGAAGCCGACAATGTAAGAGATAAGCAGTCCAACGATGAACACCATCATGCCAGCAAAGATGCCACTGTCTGATGTCATCAGAGGAATCGCAACGATACCTGATGGACCGAATACGGTATTAAGGCCAACAGGTAAACCAAGGTAAGAGACTAAGCCGATAAAGAAACCACCTGCAGCACCACCAATACAAGCGGTTACGAACGGTTTAACACGCGGTAGCGTCACGCCGTAAATCAGTGGCTCACCGATGCCAAGTAGACCTGGAATGATGGCACCTTTTACTTGTGTGCGTAGCAGCGCGTCTTTTTTAGCTTTGAAGTACAGCGCCATAGATGCACCCACTTGACCGCCACCCGCCATTGCTAGGATAGGAAACAGCGAGTTAAAGCCTTGTGCTTCCATCAGGGCAAAGTACACTGGCACAAAGCCTTGGTGGATACCAAATACCACGGAAATCAAGAATAAACCTGCCAGAATCGCTGCGCCTAATGGGTTGTCATTCAAGTTTAGGAACAACCAAGACATTCCTTTGAATAGCTCACCACCGATTGGCATGATGATCAAGAAGGTGACCGCGCCCATGATCAAAAGAGTAACAACAGAAGTTAAGATCATGTCCAGATCGTCAGGCATATACTGACGCACTTTTTTCTCGACCTGAGCACCAACGATCGCTGCCATCAACACGCCAATAATGTTGCCCCGAGGATCAATCGCAAAGCCAAAGAACTCGTTCATTCCGGCGTAAATACCTGAGGTTGCATCGGGGTTGTAACCCAAAACAAATAGGGAGGCGAGTATGGCACCATTGACGCCGGAGCCACCAAACGCTTGCTGTGCGTTATAGCCAATCAAAATACTTAAGAAAGCGAACAGACCTTTGCCAAAGACCTTCATGTAGGCAATCAAATCCAACATAAACTGGCTTGGCGTTTGGTCGAGCACGAAGATTTGTTCCAATAATGTGGCAAAGCCGAGCAGCAAACCCGCAGCAATAAAGCCGGGAATCAGTGGTGTAAATATGGTGGCAAACTTACTCAGAAAACGCTGAACCGCACTGGTTTGCTTACTCTTCATCTGTTTTTTCTGCTCTGCAGCGACAGCAGAAAGATCCTGTTGTGGTGCGTCAGGCTCTTCGCTGTCACCAGAGATTAAGCTGTCGATCAACTTATTCATCATATCGGCGGCTTGCTGAGCTTTACCGGGACCAAGAATGATCTGGAATTGCTCGTCGCTTTCTACCACACCCATTACGCCGGGAATTTGTTTAATGACGGATTGGTCCGCCAAGCTGTTATTCGCGAGAGATAAACGCAAACGCGTCATACAGTTACCGCATTTACTTACGTTGTTACTGCCACCCACTGCGGCGAGCAATTGCGATACTGTGTTAGAGGTAATTTTGGCCATAGGGACTATCCTTCAGGACTAGGGCTATTTAGTTATTATTTAGTGCTGCACGAATAAAACCGTTGTGCTCGACGAGGCGAGATTTAGCTTGCTCTGCATCCAAATCAGCAAGAATCATTAAAATTGCGGTCTTACAGTGACGTTCACACGCTTCAAGGGCTTTTTCTGCTTCTTCTTTTGGTGCACCGGTTGCTTCAACTACGATGTTGGTTTGACGCTGAATCAGCTTGGCGTTGGTAGCTTCTACATCCACCATTAAATTGCCAAACACTTTACCGCTGCGAATCATTGCGCCAGAAGTCAGCATGTTCAGCACCAATTTTTGTGCTGTGCCCGCTTTCATGCGTGAAGAGCCGGTGACTACTTCTGCGCCCACTACCGGAAGAATCGCGATGTCTGCAGCTTCTGCCATCGCGCATGCTGGGTTACAAGCGATTGATGCCGTTGTAGCACCGACAGATTTTGCGTAATCCAAACCACCTAAAACATAAGGCGTACGGCCGCTGGCGGCGATGCCAACCACAACATCATACTGAGTCAGATTCAGCGTCTTTAAATCGTCTTGGCCCATTTGAGCGTTGTCTTCTGCGTTTTCTACCGCTTTCAAAATCGCTTGATGGCCACCAGCAATTAAACCGATAACCATATCTGGGTGTGTGCCATAGGTTGGAGGACATTCACTCGCATCAAGAATACCAAGGCGGCCAGATGTACCTGCGCCCATGTAAATCAGACGGCCACCATTGGCGAACGCTGCAGTAATGGCATCGACGGTTTGCGCGATTTGTGGCAATACTGCTTGTACTGCTATAGCGACTTTCTGATCTTCTTGGTTGATGACTTGCAGCATCTCGATGGTAGAAAGCGTATCGATCTCTGCGCTCGCTGGATTGCGGCTTTCTGTCACCAATCGGCTTAAATCAATTTTCATGTTCTGTGTACTCTTGTAAATGTTCAATCTGAGGGCGATTCTATGGAATAAAATATTCAATTTAGGTGATAAAAATCACACTTGAGGTTATTCTTTGTTCAGTGAAAGTTTGGAATAATGGCTGGAAATACTGACGCAATATCTTA
Source organism: Vibrio jasicida 090810c (assembly GCF_002887615.1). NCBI lineage: Bacteria > Pseudomonadati > Pseudomonadota > Gammaproteobacteria > Vibrionales > Vibrionaceae > Vibrio > Vibrio jasicida. Next base: position 218,906 of record NZ_CP025793.1, read on the forward strand.
CGTAGATATAAGGGTTGTTAAGTTAATCAGTCAGTTAAAGAAAAGTGCGATTATTTCTGTTTTGGAATAATTTATTTAAAGTTTTTGGAATTTTGTCGTGTCCGTTATCAATAAAATCGTCGCAAGACGTACTCAGCTCTCTCACAGTGGTCGTCTGGTTGGCGATTGGATTGTCGAAAATGCAGAAAAAGCCGCGCAATTGACCAGTCAAGAGCTTGCTGAACAAGTGCAAGTGAGCCAGTCGAGCATTGTTAAATTCACCCAGAGGATTGGCTATAAAGGCTATAGCGAGTTCAAACTGGCGTTGAACGAAGATATTGGCCGCAAACAAGCGATGCAATCTACGCCACTCCACAGTGATATTTTGGCGGATGACCCGATTGCGGTTATTTCGCAAAAACTGGTTAAAGCGAAAACCGACGCTATGTTCCAAACGACCAATGCGCTCTCTTATGAGGCGTGTCATCAAGCGGTGAAGTGGTTAAGTGAAGCGCGCCGTGTGCAAGTGGTGGGCATTGGCGGCTCTGCGCTTACGGCAAAAGATTTGAGTTTTAAGCTGCTTAAGCTTGGGATTACCGCGCTATCAGAACAAGACAGTCACGTACAAATTGCAGTTGCGCGTACGCTTTCTTCAGAGGATGTGCAGATCGCGATTTCTTTTTCAGGAGAACGAAAAGAGATTCTAGTGGCTGCGGAAGCAGCGAAAGAGCAGGGAGCAAAGGTGATTGCTTTGTCAGCTCCGGGGAGAAGCCGCTTGAGAGACATTGCCGATATCACGTTTGATACCATCGCCAATGAAACAGAGCATCGCAGCTCTTCCATTGCTTCGCGCACAGCACAAAACGTGATTACGGATCTGTTGTTTATAATTTTGGTACAACAAAGAGACGAAAGCGCACGTCAGTTGATCAGTGACATCAGTACCGATATCAAGCAGATCCTTACTTAATCGCCTGTTAAAAGATCCGGATGTTTAAATGGCAGGATCGTGTTGCAGCAGCGCAATAAACGCATCTAAGTGTTCTTCAATCGTCAGATCGGCTGAAATCGGGGGCAATTCGACAGTAATGCATGGCAATTGACGTTCATTACACCACGTTCCGAAAGACCCTGGCGTTTCGTAATCAACATCGTCAACGATAGGTAGATTGAATTGCTTGCCGAGCCATTTGGCCAAATCAGAATGAGCAGGGTCGTCGACAAACGCTAATGGTTCATGAAACGAGACCACAAATTTTGGTCTGCGCAGTTCAATCAAACTAATTAGTGCTTCAACTTCTGGCTCTAGCTGTTCTTTGCTGCCTGTTTTTACTTTCACGTCTCGAACAGGTGTATGCGAGCTCCAGCGATAGACTGTGCCGTGCTCTGTCCAATTCTGCGTAGGAAACGCACGGTTTAGATCGACTTGATTGGCGTTGGCTCGCGTCCCCAGTTGGTTTGCGTCTGGGTTCATCGATAAAATCACATCGTGCTTCAGACACTCCGCTGGCAAGCTTCTTAACGCGCACGACAATCCGGCGATTGAGGCTGTCTCGTCACCGTGTGTCCCAGCGAGAATAAGGCCTCGCGAGTCATTTTCTACTTGTGCTGGGAAGTACAACAACGGCGCACCTAGTACCGATCTTCCATATGATGTTGGCGTAATTAAAAATGCCGCTCTTTCCGTTCTTGGAATTAGACTCACCGTAATCTCCTGATTGTTCCAGTAGTATCTATATATAACTCAAGTCATAGCCGTTGAACTTAGCATTTTGAGATTACTCGGATATAAACTGAACACTTAAAGTTCGTCAATGCTTGTATGATTATTTGTGGTACTTGCTTCAAAAGACGTGTTAGGAGAACAAAAATCGATATGGAATTTAAAAAACACTCAACAGCCTTACTAATATCCTCTCTATTGACCCCATTTATATCCGCTTCTGCTTTAGCTGACTCTTTACCTGATGGTGTGCAACTCGTGCCGGAACAACATCTAGTGCGAGCAAACGACGCCGAAGCGGCAACGCTAGATCCTGCAAAAGCCGAAGGCTTGCCAGAAATGCACGTGATTCGTGATTTGTTTGAGGGATTAGTCATTCAAGACCGCGATGGCAATATCGTTCCTGGTGTTGCGGAATCTTGGCAAACCGAAGACAACCAAACCTTTGTGTTCCAGCTGCGTAAAGACGCAAAATGGTCGAACGGCGATCCTGTGACAGCGGATGATTTTGTCTATTCACTGCGTCGTGCAGTGGACCCGAAAACGGCTTCTCCCAATGTTTGGTATCTAAAACTTACTAAGATCAAAAACATCGCCGACGTAGCAGAAGGTAAAAAGCCACTGGATGATCTTGGTATCACCGCCGTCGATAAACATACTCTACGCTTCGAACTTGATAGCAAGGTGCCGTACTTTGTCGCAATGACAGGCCACACTTCGATGATGCCGGTACACAAAGCAACGGTTGAGAACAGCGAAAAGCCGTGGAGTGACCCACAGCAGTTTGTTGGCAACGGTGCATTTGTTTTGGATAAATGGGTGGTGAATGAACGCATTGAACTGAAAAAGAACCCAAACTACTGGGATAGTGCGGATACTCATCTCACAGAGGTGACATACATTCCGTTTGAGAACCAAAATGCATCGATCAATCGTTATGCGGTGGGCGAAGTGGACATCACCTCAGATGTACCAACCCATATGGCGCAAAAGCTGAAGAAAGATTACGAGCAAGCGTATACCGCGGTTCCGCTACTCTGTACTTACTACTACGCGTTTAACACCACGCGTCCTCCGTTCGATGATGAGCGAGTTCGTAAAGCTGTGTCTTATTCGATGATGCGTGATGTGATCACGAATGGTGTCACACAAGTGGGTAATCTGCCTGCTTATACGTTTGCACACCAGTACACGGCTGGCTTTGATGCGACTCAGCCAGAATACAGCACATGGACGCAAAAACAGCGTGATGAAAAGGCGCGTGAACTGCTTAAAGAAGCAGGCTACGGTGACGGCAAATCTTTAGATTTCAAATTGCTGTACAACACCAGTGAATCGAACAAAGCCATTGCTGTGGCCATTGCCTCCATGTTGAAGAAGAACTTAGGTGCGAAGGTCGAGTTAGAAAACCAAGAGTGGAAATCTTATCTTGTTTCGCGCAGACAAGGTGATTTCGATGTCATGCGTGCCTCTTGGTGTGGCGATTACAACGAAGCGTCTACCTTCTTGAGTCTGTTACGTTCTGGTTCGTCAGGTAACTTTGCTCGTTACAGCAGTGAAGCCTACGACAATGCGATGAACGGTGCATTGGCGGCAACCGATGAGAAAGCGCGTCAAGGTTTTTATGATCAAGCCGAGCAATTGTTGGCGGCGGATATGCCAATCGCACCGATTTACTACTACATGCAAGCGCGTTTGGTTCGCCCTACGGTTGGCGGCTTTGCCAAAAACAACGTAGAGGGTCGTATTTACTCGAAAGACCTCTACATCAAGAAGTAGCGCTCAAACAAGCGATGAATACGAAGCCCCGAAGACGTATCTTACGGGGCTTCTTTTTATTGCTAGCGAGTGGAGAGCTTATTCACGAGCGCGGCGACTCGTCTGCCAAGATACTCCGCTGTTGCAACGTCTGAGGTATGCAACTGGCCGTCTTCACCACCTTGTGCAACAATGCCACTTTGCACGCCGTAGCGATTCAGATGTAGCTCGCCAGAATTGCTGATCTTATCTAATCCGACCCATATCATGCCGTGCTGGTTAGTGAGTGTTTGTAGATACTGCAATGTCATTGACTGATCGCCATTCATTGCCCCACCACTAGTAAAGCCAGCCGCGATTTTGCCCGCCCATTTTTGGTAATACCAAGATTCACTGCTTGCATCTGCAAATGCTTTAAACTGCGCTGCTACGCCGCCCATATAGGTCGGTGAGCCAAAGATAATCGCATCACATTCAGCAAGCTCATCCATTAGGCTAGGGTTCACAAAACGTCCCTCAATAATCTCACTGCCTTCAATACGGTGAGAGAGAATTTCAAATCCACCTTGCTGCTTAATGCCTTGTTGTTCAACGCCAGCGGCAATCGCGCGAGCAAGCTGACCAGTAACGTCGGTTTTAGAGAAATAAATAATCGCAATTTTGGACACAATGGTTCCTTTTTCATTGTTGATGTTGAATCGTGCGAATAAGGCTAAAACCTCAAGCTTAGTTGAGGTCAAGAAGTGATTTGAAATGGCTTAAAGGATGGAAATTTTATTTTGATCTATCGAGCAGTTTTCATAGTGAAAGGAGAAGTTCGTGACTTTACGGGTGCCTCTTATGCTCAATAAGAGATAACATTTGTTCAAATAATACTGGAGACCAAGCTTTGAACATTTTGTCTAACGTGTTTTTCTCTATGTGACAGTTAATGGAAGAGCGAGGTCAATCAGATCCAGACTTGAATGCTAGATTGCTTTTCTCAATTTTGTTTGCAGTGAATTTGGTTGGTATAAAAGGCTTACTAGAATTAGCTTTTGGTGGACTTCCTGCAATACCTAGCAACATACGAGAGTACTATAAGGTTTACTTCGTTATATCTATTGGTCTGATTTTTATTTTTTGCCCTCGTATTGTTGGTGTCGACAGAAGGAAGAAGAAAGGTACTGGATTAGCTATATTCTATTTGGTTTTCTCAATTTTTTTTGCTCCCACAGCTTTGATATGTTTTAGATAAAAATAACAGATAAACAGGTTGTTATAGCTAAGGTTATTCATGACGATTTTTTTCTTTGCTTGCACCATCTCTATTTGCAGCATCTATTTAAGGTTCGTAAAGAAGAAGCTTCCTCTGGTTAAAGTGGCGCTATTGGTTTCGGCGATGTGTCATGTTTTTATCATGAAAGAATACAGTGGCGACCTTCAGCTTATACGTTTTGTCTCTTCACTGTTTTTCGCCATTAACTTTGGATTATTTGTGACCACCAAGTGATACTAAAAAGCCGATGTATCTACATCGGCTTTTTAGTGGGCTATTTCTTTCTGCGGGTATAAATGCGTGAGGTGGTTTTTGGCTCCTCAGGCTTGGCTTTTTCTTTTGCCAGTTTTAAGACCGCTTTTTGAAGCATCAAGTTGTTCGGGTAAGTGATTAGGTTGCCGTTGTCGTGCTTGATCAACACATGGAACATACGAATTTCCTGAATCTCACCACTGATGTCTTCGTCTTTATCTACCACTTTAATTCGGTCACCGACACGGTATGGGAAGACAAAGAAAATCAGAAAGCTTGCTGTAATGTTACTAAGAATCGACCATTGCGCGATGAAAGCCACACCTAATACTGCGAAAATCGATGATAGGAACAGCGACACATCGCCATAGCCAATACCAGTAACGATCGCGAAAATCGACACAAACACGAACAAAAAAGCGACGTTGAAGCAACGCTGTATAAAGCTCAGGCGTGCTTTTTTAACCCCTTTGGATTCTGCTAAATTCAGAATGGCACGGTTAGCGATTTTCTTCAGTACACGATAAGCAATCAGAATGATGACGCCCATCAACACTTTATAGCCAATAGAGCCAGCCGTGAAATACTGGCTGATTTGCTCTAGATGCATCCAATGATTCATTTCTTCAACTCGAGAATATTAAGAAGGCGCGTGTTATAGCCGATTTTGTCTCTCAAGTAATTATAAATTTCGTTTCCGCATGAGATTTGTTTTGAACAAATTTTGAGCTATATCTCAGTTCCGAATTGAGAATAGACGAACTCTGATATCTGGTGTGTTGGCTGCTGCTAATCTAGAAACGGAGCTTACGATCGTTATGGAAAATGGTAGGGATGCGATGGAAGAAGATGAAAGGGCAATCATGGGATTAGTGGTTATTGTTGGTTTTGTGCTGCTTTGGATATTCCTTGAAGAGTTTGGATACTTTGGATTACTGACTATCAATAAATAAGCCCCGCGAAACGCTGTGTTCAACGGGGCTTTGATTTTCTGTTTGTGCGGTTTTAGCTCACGGCACGAACTTTACCTTGCTTCAAGTCGTTCAGTACTTGCGCTTTCGGACCATCAGCAATCACGCTGCCTTTTTCCATCACTATTACGCGATCAACAATATCGAGCATTGAAGTTTTGTGAGTAATCAAAATCAGCGTTTCGCTCGGTTTTAGCTGTGCTAACTGATGTTTGATGTGCATTTCTGAACGGTTATCCATTGCACTGGTTGGTTCATCCATTAAGAGCACTGGAGGACGCCCCAAGAACGCTCGTGCAATTGTCACAGCTTGACGTTGACCACCAGATAACATGCCGCCACCTTCGCCCACTTGACGCTCTAGACCCGCTGGATCTGATTGAGTAAAGGCGGTGACACCTGCACGGTTTGCGGCGTCTAATACGTCGCGGTCATCGGTGAGCGGACGACCTAGGGTAATATTGTCGCGAATAGAACCGAAGAACAGATTCGAATCTTGCGGTACACAGCCAATATTGCGTCGTACGTCCACATGGTGAAGCTGTTCGATGTCAGTGTCATCAATACGCACGTGACCCTCTGTTGGCTTGTACAGACCCATTATCAAGCGTTCTAGCGTGGTTTTACCCGAACCAATACGACCGATGATTGCGACTTTTTCACCTGGATTAATCGTTAGGCTTAAATCACGAATCGATGCCACTGGCGCATCTGGGTAATGGAAGGTCACACGGTCAATCTCAATCTTACCTTGAACGATAGGACGATGAATGTAGCGTTTACCTTCTTCTTGCTCGTCTGGCATTTCCATCACTTGATTAATGATGGTCATCGAAGACTTCGCTTGGTTATAGCGTGTAGACAACAATGAAAGCTGAACCATAGGGCCAATCGCACGACCACTCAACATGGTTGCTGCAATCAAGCCACCCATCGTCAAATCGCCGTTTGAAATGAGATAAACACCCAGAATGATCATGCCGACGTTACTACTTTGTTGAACAAAGCCCGCTGCGTTTTGAATGCTGTCGGTAATACGACGGCTCTTGATGTTCCAGTTTGCCATGTGTGCAACGGCTTCTTCCCAACGGTATTGGAATTGGCTTTGTGCACTCAGCATTTTCACCGTTTCTAAGCCAGATAAGCTCTCAATCAAGTTAGCGTATTTCTGTGAAGCAAGACGAGAGCCTTCTTCAATCGAGCGGCGCAGTGGACCTTGAATCAGCGCCGAGTGAATCATCAGAATCACCACACCGATCATAGGTACGTAAACCAGATCGCCCGCCATCAGCCAGATGATGACTAGGAACAAAATCGCGAAAGGTAAGTCGATCAGAGCACTCACGGTTGCAGAGGTGAAGAACTCACGAATCGATTCGAACTCTTGCAAGTGGCGAGCAAACGCACCCACTGAAGGTGGTTTGGACTCCATTCGGATGCCCATCACTTTGCTGAAAAGCTTTGAAGAAATCAGGATGTCGGATTTCTTACCCGCAACATCAATAAAGTAGTTACGCAGTGATTTGAGCAAGAAATCGAACAAGAACACTACGAAGATACCACTTGCCAGCACCCATAGAGTTTCAAATGCGAGGTTAGGGACTACTTTGTCGTACACCAAGCGAGTGAACATTGGTGCGGCAATGGCGAAGATGTTGATGAGGATAGAAGCGATAAGTACATCGCGGTAGATGCGTTTAGACTGCCATAAGGTTGACCAGAACCAGTGGCCTTCTTTGGTTTTGAGCACTTCGGGAGAGCGCTCATCATATCGAAATTGTTTTTTAACTAAAAAGTAGCGACCAGTGTACTGCTCAAGTAGTTCTTCTAGAGGGATGGAGATGGGCACCAAACCGCTTTCTAGGGTGGTGATCTCTGCTTCTTGTGTCTCCAAATTAATACTATTGAGAACGCAAGAGTCGCCACCTTTAAGAAGTAAGATAGCCGGCAGAATTAGGCTTGAGATTTTGTCTAATTCTGCACGGTTTTCCTTGGCAACCAATCCGGCCCTTTCCGCCGCTCTCGGTAGCAGAAACGGTGTGAGCTTACCCTCAGAGAGTGGAAGCCCATTAATTAGCGCTTCCGGAGAGTTGGCTAAACCGTAATAACGGCTAACGTAAATCAGCGAGTTCAGTAAAGGGTCTTTCATCCTTGGTATACCTTTTCTTTATTCCTTGTCGACGATGAAACCTTGGAAGACCTCGACGAAGTGCTCGGTGAGGAAGTCCAACTGAATCTGCGTTTCTACACGTGATGCAATCGTCGTGATACCCAAGTTGTGAGCGGTTCGCGAGATCGAAGTCAGCGTGAATTTCTGTTTTTCGTCATGCAAGTTGTGCGTGAACAGGTAATCCAGTTTTACGTAATTCGGGCGGAACTCCTGAATGTACTCAAGTGACTGGAAGTTACGACCATAGTTATCAACACCGAATTCTGCACCTGACTGACGAATGGCATTACACAGTAGTGCTGTATGGTGTGGATGGTCGATGAAACACGCTTCTGGAACCTCAAAGTGCAGCATTGGCGCAACTTTCGAGTGCTTCTCTAGCATGCTGGTGGTCCAGCGAATGAACGAAGGTTGCGACAGACTGCTTTGTGCAATGTTGATGGCAACAGGCTCGTTCAACTCACCGCTTTCTAGCATTTTAATCATCGACTCAATGACGTATTGGTCGAAGATGTTGGTGGCATCAAGCTGCTCTAAAGCAAACAGGTATTGGTTGGCACGGAAGGTCTCGCCATCTTTTTCGATACTAGAGAACACCTCGTTGTGGAATACCTTGCCCCATGTGTTTTTCGCAGATTGAAAACGGAATTTAATCCAATCACCGTGAATCGCTTCTTCAACCAGCGCTTTCCATTGCTGTTTACCCATTAGGTTAGAAGAGTTTTCACCACCCACGAAGCCGTAAGCTCTGTCTGGTTGCGCTTTTGCTTTCGATAGTGCGTTATCCACCATGGAAAGCACTTCTGAGCGTGTTTTCTGATCTTTACTGTGTGCCACGCCGAGCGAAGCTTTTGGTTTAGCAAGACCTGTTGGGTCTGTGTTCAGACCATTCACACAGTTGACGATGCTATCCGCTAGGATGCGAAGTTCGCTTTCATCCATGTGTGGGAATAACAGACCGAATTCGTCGCTTGATAGACGAGCAATGGTTGCTCCTGGTACATCGATAGTGTTTTTAAGACGTTGAGACAACTCTTTCACGTGGGCATCAGCGCGTTGGTAGTCTTTCGTTTCGTAGATGTCACCAATGTACTCTGCATGGAGTAGCGCGATACCCCCTTGCGTTTGTTCTGCCAACCATTGGTCAACTTGGTTGATGTAGAACGAGCGGTTACCCAGTTTGGAGATCGGATCTAGGTAAGCTTGTGCACGTAGACGCTGCGCTTCTTTCGCTTGTTCTTTGAATGACAGTTCAATCTGAGCCGACATCATATTGATACCGTCTACGACTGCAATGAGGTCTTTGGTCTTTGGACGAGCAAGCGGGTCACCAAATTGGTTGTTGGCGATTTCGTGCATTTTCTTAACGATGGCTGCTAAAGGTTTGAGTGAGCGACGTAGGATGTAAGAAATCGCGACTAAACCCGCTAGGAAGATAACGCCAAATGCCGATAGCAGGCGAATAAAGCCTTGCCACAACTGTTCGTAAGCAGCACCTGGGTGGCTGATGATTTCTACTTCAGCCAGTTGCATCCAACCACTAGTTACGACGCGTTTATCGTGAATCGCTTTAAATAGATTCAGGTCGATAAACCACTGCGGGACATGGCTTGGCTTTACTGGGTACGAGCGCACGATCTGGTAATCCGAATCTAACGCGGTGAGACGTACGACAGAATAAGTACTGCCGTCAAACAACGCATTAATCACGGACTCGACTGCCACCTTATCTTTATCTTTTAGATACGGTGCCAATGCTAAACCAACGGTGTTAATGGTGTTGTTGACCTCTGAACGTTGCTGCTGCTCTAAGCTGTCTCGAGTAGTGTTGAACTGGATTACGAATACTGATGCCATCAAAAGTAAAAAGACCGTAACCATTCCCACTACAAGCTTCTTATATAGGGTCATGTTTTTCACTCGTCATAGTTAATTTTAGGTTTCTTTAACTGCAACTTACGTTCGCGCGAGCGTAAGTCATTCCAAAGACTCAAACGTGAGGCTTTTCCTGCTAACTCTCCAGTGCCAGCAGAAGACTTCATTAGCCATAGGTTTGAACCATTAAAACTGTAAATCGGTAGCAAGTCGCTACGTTTGGAGGCTCGAACAATGTCTGGGTTGATATTGTCGAGAATGAGCGGCTCAGAGCTTGGGGTCGGGTAGTAAGCCAATACCATGTGGAATTGATCCAGTTCGATGGCTTTAACATAGATCAAGCGCATCTTAGAATCGGGTATGCCTAGCTCCAGCAGTGAGAAGTACTTAGCAATAGTGAAATCTTCACAATCGCCCGCATTACTGCCCAAAAATTCGAGCGGTGTTGCCCAGTAGTCTTTCTTTCCCCAAAGTTTGATGTCGTCAACGAAGTAAAGTTGGTTGAAAAAGTCGTTAACGCCTGCAAGCTTCTCATGAGTCTCCAGTGTTTTAAAAAAGTCGATGTTTTCCCGCCATGTTTTCACGCGCATTCCTGCCCGCTCACCATAAACTGAAGTGACCGTATCGACCCATCGCTGTTCCTTGCTGTTGAGCGCCCCAATTTGGAACGAAAAACAACTGATGCTGATTAATAATGTAACTTTACGCTTCAATTTGGGTGGCATATTCGACTCACATCACAAGTGTACCTTTGAAATGCGTTCGTGGGTGAGAAAAGTGCTTTTTATTTAACCACTTGTCGTCACTTAAGAACACATTATTTGTACCTTGCAGATACTTACTCCTTCAGTGCGTTGGTTTTGGCGCTCAAAATCGGTTTAAGCAAGTATTCCAAAACGGTTCGTTTCCCTGTGATGATATCGACCGATGCTGTCATTCCGGGAATGATTGGTAAGTCAGCATCCTGTCCAAAATTGGTTTTATCGGTACGGACTCGAACAATGTAGAAGCTGTTGCCTTCTTCATCTTGTGTGGTGTCCGCACTGATGTGTTCTAGTTCACCCTCTAGACCGCCATATTTGGTGAAATCATACGCGGTAAACTTCACGATGGCGTGAAGGTCTGGACGCAAGAAGGCGATGTCTTTTGGGGCAATCTTTGCTTCGACCAATAAAGTGTCTTCGGTTGGAACGATTTCAACAATGTCCATACCAGGCTGAATAACACCACCAACGGTGTTCACGTTGAGAGTTTTGATGGTGCCGGTTACTGGAGAAACCACCACGGTGCGGTTTACTCGGTCTTCTAGGCCTACCGCGGATTCTACGAGTGCGGACAGTTGGTCTTGAGTGCTATTGAGCTTTTCTTGTTGTTCAGAGCGGAATTTCAATGCCACATCAATACGGTTAAGCATGGATTCTCGTATCGCAGAACGAAGCACTGGAATTTTCAGTTCACTAGAGGTCATCTCACGGCGAGTATCATTTACTTGGCGTTGAAGTTTGAGTAGCTCAATACGAGGTACGACACCTTCGTCTGCCAGTGGCTTCGTGATATCTAGCTCTTTCTTTGCGAATCGGTAGCTTTGGCGCAAGTTGTTAACTCGCGCCCTAATTTCAACCAAATCTTGTTGTTTCTGCTTAACTTGCTGATCGATAACTGACAGCTGGTTGCGTAAGTTGTCGAGATCTTCACGGTACTCTGCTTTTTGGCGTTGGGTGAGGCGAGGTTGGTTCTCTTCAAGCGTCGGTGGGAACGTTAATTTACCGTAATCGAGTAAGACACTTTGTTCCCAGTCTTTGTCTTCAAAATCACGGTTCACTTCTACACTGCTGATGGAGGCTGAAAGCTGCAACACCGAAGCCGTTAAGTTCGCTACTTGTTGTTCACGTTCTCGAAAGTCTGAGCGAAATCGCGTGTCGTCAATCAGCAACAGCTGCTGGCCTTTCTCTACTTGTTCGCCTTCTTTTACTAAGATCTCTTTGACCAAGCCGCCTTCAAGGTTTTGTACCACTTGGATTTGAGAAGAAGGAATGACTTTGCCTTGACCAACCGTCACCTTGTCGATTTGCGCCCAAGATGCCCAGCCAATAGCAGCAACAAAAAACAACACCATAACCCACAACATAAGGCGGGCACTACTCGGCGTGTTCAGGAGCAAAGCAGCGGTTTTATCGTCAACAAAATCCAACTCGTCGTTGCTTAGCTTGTTGTAGTTGTCTCGGCTCATCACATTCCTTGTTTTATAAAGACGGTTTATCTTTTTGATCTTATTATTATTAACCGACCATGTCAGCATGCTCGGTTAATAAAAATGTGTGAAAGGGGTAGATGGCCCCTCTTTTACAGTGCCTTGAACTTTGTTTTATCCAACTGATGTCGTTTTAGTTTGTCATACAAGGTTTTTCGCGACACCTGTAATTCTAGTTGAACCTCTTTGAGTCTGCCTCTATGTCGTTGTAGTGCATCGAACAATAAGCAATATTCAAAGTGTTCTGTGCGTTGAGTCATACTTTGGATTTCAATGCTCTTTTCACTGTTCCAGTCTTCCATGCGAAACGCATCTGGTTTGAGGGCGCGCAATTCCGCAAACTGCCTCAATTGTTTGATGTTTTCTGGCCAAGTCAGTTCTGTTATTCGTTTTACTTCTGCCAAACTGATTTGTGGTGGTTGCAACTGATAACGACTGGCAGCATGGCGAACAAAATGTTTATACAGCGGGCCTATGTCTTCTTTGCGCTCGTCCAAGCTCGGCATGCGAATCAACTTAGCCAATGTCTCGACTCCTTGCACTACTTTGTTTGCGGCCCCAAACACGCGTTGTAAGCTTGGGTGCTTAAACAGGCATTGCCATTGTGGTAATGAGATGTGTTCGGCACTGTGAAGATACAAACTGCAATGTGGTCTCCCTTGTGACAAATGATAAATCGCTTTGTCGAACGCATCCGAGCTTAATTCATACAAATCTTCACCAGACGCGACGATCATTTCACTGTCTGACGTGGCATGAATATCGTGGGCAAATTGCGCAGCGAGCCTTCGTCCTGTGCCATCTTCGCCAAAAAAGATCAGTGGCTGGTGGAGTGAGGCGCTGATTAAAGTTCGGCGAATATCGACCATAACTTGGCTATGACCAATCATTTTTGGCCCCACGTGCGTTTGCATATCGAGCTCTTTTTTCAACCAGACGTTTTCTTGCAATAGAGTCAGTTTGTCACTGGCGTTATTCAGTGATTTTAACAGTTGCTCTGTCGAGAATGGCTTTTCGAGAAAGTCATATGCGCCACTTTTCATCGCCTCTACTGCTGTTTTTACATCACCGTGGCCAGTGAGAACAATAAACTGAAAGTGATTGTTTTTGCTCAGCAGCGTGCGCATAAACTCTAAGCCGTTCATCACTGGCATATGGATATCGGTAATGATCAAGGCTGGTGTGTGCGGGTCGATAACGCGTAGTGCTTCGACTGCATTGGGAAAACAGGTTACTTCGATATCTTCAATTAAAAGCGCTTGTGATACAGCATCACGAATATGTGGTTCATCATCGACAAAGAAAACAGGATTATGCATAGGTGTTTTCCCCTAAGGACGGTGTTGTAGCGAGTGGAACCGTGATAACAAAAGTCATGCCGTTTACTTTTTGTGTTTGAGCGTCTAGATGTTGGTAAGCGCTCAAAGCACCTTGATAGCTCTCTAAAATACGTTTTGAAATGGTTAACCCTAAGCCCAATCCCTCGGGCTTGGTAGTGAAGAATGGGTCGAAGACTTTTGCTAAGGCACTCTCGGACATGCCTGGGCCGTTGTCGGAAACTAAAATATCGCAGTGAGTTTCTTCGCATTGCACGGCAATCGAAATTTGTGGATCAATGCAGTAGCTATCCATGGCTTGCGCCGCATTATGAAATAGGTTAATCAGCACTTGCTCAAGCTCAACGCTGTGAATCGCTAACCTCACGTTATATTCGATAGTTGGCACTTTTAATGTTACGCCTTGCTTGATTAGCTTGTTACTCAAAATTCGCGTGGCGTTGTGTACAGCATCATGCAGGATGGCGACTTCGCTGTGTTGGTTGCTGTCGGTTTTGCGTGTAAAGACTTTTAAACGAGCAATGACTTCGGCAATCGTGTTGTTGAGTGACAGCATCTTATTCAAATTGCTTGCCACCACAGGGTAACGCTCCTTTGCCATCAAACGTTGTGAGTTTTCGGTGTAGGTTCGCAGCGCGGCAAGCGGCTGGTTAATTTCGTGATTGATGCTGGCGGACAGCTCCCCAAGTAGTGCGAGTTTGGCGGCTTGCGTCAACTCTTGTTGAGTTTGCTTGAGTTCTCGCTGACTCTTCTCATATTGATGCACGGTTTGCTGCAATTTGTGGTTGGCTTGGCTGAGGACCAAAGTTCTTTCCGAGACTTTTTCTTCCAAGTTCGCGTTCACATTCGCGAGGCGTGCTTTGTTGACCAGCATTTGGAACCAAGCCAAAGCAATTAAACCAACCAAGGCATACAACAGTAGATAAATGACATCGGCTTGAAGAACGGCGGTGAGTACTTCTTGCTGGCTGATCAGTGCTACAACACGAAAGCCTTTTTCAAACAACTGGGTCGCGTATGCTAGATAGTTTGGAGAGAGTAGAAGTTGATTGTTTTTAAACTGCGTCGCACCACTTTTTCCGGTTAACTCACCACGATATTCTGGTAGGGAGTGGCCGTATTGTTGGGTTTGACTGAGTTCATGTTTTGCTGCTTCGGAAAGTGGAAACAATGCGCGATAACGCCAATCCGGTAGATTACTCATGAAAACGACGTCATGCACGCCTGTGACGAGTAAATCTCCATCGTCTTGAACCAACCTTTGTTCAAGTTGTTCTAAGTTGACTTTAACCGTAATCACTCCCGCGACTTTGTCATCAACCCAAAGCGGAGATGAGAAGAAATAGCCCCGCTTATTAGAGCGAACGCCTAATCCAACGTATTGGGCTTTCTCGCCATTGAGCGCGTTCTGAAAATAAGGGCGAAAGGCAAAGTTAGAGCCCACAAAACTGTCGTCTTGCTGGTAATTACTTGATGCGATTACTAAGCCCGTTTTGTCGTGGACATAGATGGTATCGGCCAAGCTTTGTGTGAGCCATTCCGCCAACAAACGGTTAAGTGCATCAGACGGTTTTCCGATTTTTATAGCGTCGAGCAATCTTGGATCGTGGCTGAGTAGATTGGGGATTTGTTCAAACTTAGCCAACTCATAATCGATCTCCTGAGCAACTTGCGTGGCTTGGGTCTGAAGTTTTTTTTGCCATTGATCATGTTGATGCTCGGTCGCGTACTTATGAGTCGATATTAGCCCGACCATACCGATGGCGAGTAACACCAGCAAAAAATGGCGCAGAGCTTTGGGGTTGAGTAGGTTCACGGTTGGCTCACTCGTTTTTAACGCCATGTTATCAAAAGGCATTTAACGATGCTGTGAGCCGCAGCTACAACGTGACACAACACAAATCGCAATCAGAGTTATCGTTTGCTGTCCTTGAAATTGAGTATCATCGGGCGCACAATCGGAAAAAACGAGTGAAGGAGTGAAGATGGAACTTGCTGATATTCGTCGTGAGTACACAAAAGGTGGCCTGCGTCGTAAAGATTTAAAAGCAGATCCTGTCGATCAATTTAATTTGTGGTTGGCGCAAGCGGTAGAAGCTGGCTTGACCGACCCTACTGCAATGACCGTTGCCACGGTTGATGAGAATGGCATGCCATTTCAACGTATCGTACTACTGAAAAGTGTCGATAAAGATGGTTTTGTGTTTTACACCAACTTGGGCAGCCGCAAAGCACAGCAGCTTGGGCACAATAGCAATATCAGCCTACATTTCCCTTGGCATCCGCTTGAGCGTCAGGTCCATATTACGGGCGTTGCAGAGAAGCTGTCACCGATGGAGAACATGAAATATTTCACTTCTCGCCCGAAAGAGAGTCAGCTTGCTGCTATCGCCAGTAAACAAAGTAGTCGTATTTCCGCTCGAGGCGTGTTGGAAGGCAAATTCCTAGAGCTGAAACAGAAATTCGCCAAAGGGGAAATCCCAATGCCAACCTTCTGGGGTGGCTTCCGTGTGAAACCACAAAGTATCGAGTTTTGGCAAGGTGGCGAGCACCGCTTGCATGATCGTTTCTTATTTTCTAATCAAGAAGGGACGTGGGACATTGATCGTCTTGCGCCATAATCACGCGAAAAAAAAGAATAAAAAAACACCGCCCAATTTGGCGGTGTTTTTGTTTATTAAGAATCAGCGTTCGCCGTTAAGCACCACAGAGAGCTGATGTTTAAGTAGGGTCTTTGGCACAATGGAGCCGTAACCAGCTTCCATCGCTTTGTCGATCAACTCATTCTTGCTGTTGGCTTCAAACTTCGTACGTAGACGAGCAACATGCCCCTCTACTGTTTTAGTGGAAATACCCATGACCTGAGAGATGAATTGCGGTTTTTTTCCATACAGCAATAGGAATAAGGTTTCTTGTTCGCGGCAGGTTAGCTTTTCGGGTTCGGGTTTCAGGTTAGAGAAGCGGAAGATTGATTTTTTGCTCGGGTTTCCACCAATGGCTCGACAAACCCAGTAGCCAACTTCAATGACCGCGGTGTCGGTCAGTTCACGCCCATAAAAGATGGTGCCAATGATGTTGCCATCGTCATCTCGCCACGGCGTTTTAGTAAAGATATGCGCTCGCCAATGACCATCAGGATAGGGGTGGATATCGAGGATCTTCAGTGACTCGCCAGTCTCAATAACATGCTTATCTTGCTCTTGAAACTCTTTTGCACACTCAATGGTTGGGCTCGCCATTTCAAAGTCTGTCTTTCCAATACAGGCTTCAGGTGAATCGTAGCCTATCAATTCTGCGTATTCCTGATTCACATATCGGAATACTGACGCTTTATCTTTGCATCCCCAACAACCCGGTAGCTGTCGGAGGAGCGACTGTTCTATGGTATTGACTGGAATATTCACAAGAGGGCTCACTACTGCTACGTATCGCCTGCTTTATTGCAGGTCAGTGTTCTCACTTCGATTATCCTGAAATTTCTCTTACGAAATCGTTCCTTGATCATGCTTTCAGGAATTGCGCCAGACAAACTGGAAAAGAGAGAAGATAGATCAAGTTAGCTCAGCGTGATGATTAAGCTCAGGATACGGTGAGGTGGCCCATATAATATCAGCTTATGCCATTGTTTTCATTGGCGTAGAGCAAAAAAAAGGCCAGCCTGAAGACGGGCTGGCAACACAAGATATAATCTTGTCGACGTGTAGAAGAGGTTCTAAATTACATAGCGAGGGTCTGCTAAGTAAGTTAGAGGTATCAAGTAGATACCGGTGAACTCAGGGTCGTATGCATCCTAGAGCTCGAGGTCTAATGTATTGAATTGAGCGTATATTGGTAAGGGGGGAATTCCCTCTATGTTGCTGTTTTCTGGTTAATTCATGCGCTTTTGATCGTAATTTTGACCTCTTGACTTACATTGGTGTGCACTTCAACCGCAAAGATCTTTTGAGTCGAGCTGTCTCAACTTTAGTAATTTTGACTATCTATCCGTTTTTGTTAAAAAAATTGGTTGCACATTGACCGTAAGTTACTCTTACATGATCATCGTTCCGGAACTATGATCATGTAGAGTGCCTTGATCGTGTTGGTTTGATCTTGTGCGATTGAGTTGGGGAAGATTTGCAACCCCACCGAGAAGGTATATGATGCCAAGGTGTAAGCCGACCGTGAAAGACGACTGTTTTAAATGAGTGATTCAAATAACCCGAAAGCCCCGCTGTATAAAGAGATCGCGCTGCCTAAACCAGCAGAGTTGATCACGCTTCCGTCTTATATGGATTGCCATGATCATGCTTACACGCAGATCGTGATCGGTTTGAAAGGCCAAGCGGAATTTGAAGTTCGTGGACAGGGTAATTTAGTTGGTCCGGGACAAGGCTGCATCGTAACGGCGTCTTCTGATCATGCTTTCGGCGGCGTGATTCATCAATCAGACATTTTGGTGCTCAACATGCCAAAGCCTGCTAATGATGATCCTGAGATGCTACAGAAAATCAATAATCTAGAGCGCTCTCATCTTTACTTCCAACTGGATGGTCAAATCCAAAAGCTGATTCAGATGTTGGTACAGGAGATGCGTAATCATCCTGATGATTTGCTGCTTAGTCGCGCTTGTAACGATACTGTGATTGCGTTGATGCAACGCCATATCTCTTCATTTGAAACATCAAAAAAAGATTCACGATTCGATTTGGATGCGATAGATCGTTACATCGAACAGCATTTGAGCCATAAAATCAGTGTTGCGCAGTTGGCAGGTAGTGTGTTCTTGGGCGAAAGCCAGTTCCACAGCTTATTTAAAGAGCAAATGGGTATAACGCCGCATCAGTATGTGCTAGGTAAACGTATTGATATGGCGCGTGATTTGATTGAGCAAGGCCACCTTACGCTTGGCCAGATAGCCGAATTCACCGGTTTTTCTAGCCAAAGTACTTTCACGCATACTTTTACTCGTTTACAAGGTTTGTCACCTTCGCAGTATAAGAAACAGAGTTAATAAAATATCTTTCTTTTTGTTAGTCTTGTTGCTTATTGATAGAACGCCGCGCATTGGTCGCGGCTTTTTTACGTCTGTATTTTGCACAGGAAAGTCGAACTTTTTTGCGTAATTCCCCTTTAAATTTTCAGTGTTTTTGCCCATTCCTCACAAAATCACAATCTAAATCCTTCTTATTCAAATAAAAATTACCCAAAACCTCTCTACTTTTGTTGTAAATGACATGCAAAAATTAATTTTTACAACACAATATATTATCTAATTGCGTGTGACTATGTAGATGTTTTGTTATAAAAGCGAGTTTTTAGCAAAAAGCTCGGAGTTTTTGACAAGTATTCTTCTCGGGCTCAAAATACACTGCCAGCCATTGATGATCCTCGAAGCGGTTTTCGAGGAGAGAGATTGAGGAAAACGCATGTTTACTGCAACAAACGTGTTAACACCGGAATTTATCGAGCAACCGCTTGATAAGTTGTGGTCACTGATCTCGCCATTGTACATGGTGGACGAGTCTCAATGGCTAGAGCAATTATTGCCACTAGCAACGCCGACAGCGGAAGAAAAGTCGGCAATCACGACCCAAACAACTCAGCTTATCGAAGCCATTCGTGCCGATAAGAAGTCAATTCAGATGATTGATGCGCTGTTGTTGGAATACAGCCTAGATACTCAAGAAGGCATCTTGTTGATGTGTCTTGCAGAAGCGTTGATGCGTATTCCGGATTCAGCGACGGCCGATGCACTGATTAAAGACAAGTTAAGTGTTGCGGATTGGAAATCTCACCTTAAGAGTTCAGATTCTGTCTTCGTTAACGCTTCAACTTGGGGTTTGATGCTGACAGGTAAAGTGATTGGCATTGGTGACCAAGAAACCCAGAGCCCAAGTCAGGCTGTAAACCGTCTGGTGAACAAATTCTCTGAACCTGTGATTCGTAAAGCCATGTATCAGGCAATGAAGATCATGGGTCACCAGTTTGTACGTGGTCGTACGATTGAAGAAGCACAAAAGAACGGTCGGCCAATGCGCGACAAAGGTTTCACTTACTCATTCGATATGTTGGGTGAAGCGGCGCTAACCACGGCAGACGCAAGTAAGTACTTCAAAGACTACCTAATGGCGATTGAAGCCGTAGGTCGAGAAACGTATGGCAGTGACACGAGTCCTGCGCCTTCTGTTTCTATCAAGCTTTCAGCACTTCACCCACGTTACGAAGTAGCGAATGAAGAACGCGTGATGACTGAGCTTTACGATACGCTGACGCAACTGCTTAAGCGCGCTATCGAAGTGGATGTTGCCATCACGATTGATGCAGAAGAAGCAGACCGTCTTGAACTGTCACTGAAGCTGTTCGAAAAACTGTACCGTAGCGATCTACTCAAAGGCTGGGGCAAGTTTGGTCTTGTGGTTCAAGCCTACTCGAAACGTGCGCTGCCAGTATTGGCATGGTTGAACGGTTTAGCGAAAGAGCAGGGCGATCTTATCCCACTGCGTCTCGTGAAAGGTGCGTACTGGGACAGCGAAATTAAGTGGTCGCAACAAGCGGGTTACGAGAATTACCCTGTTTACACGCGCAAAGAAGCGACGGATGTTGCTTACCTCGCGTGTGCACGCTTCCTACTAAGTGAAGGCGTGCGCGGTAATATCTTCCCGCAGTTTGCTAGTCACAACGCGCACACTGTTACTGCAATTGCTGTGATGGCAGAGCACAAAGATTACGAATTCCAACGTCTGCATGGTATGGGCGATTCGCTTTATAACCATGTAATGGACACTTATGGTCAGCCAGTGCGTATTTACGCGCCAGTCGGTAGCCATGCGGATCTACTGCCTTACTTAGTTCGTCGCTTACTAGAAAACGGCGCGAACAGTTCGTTTGTGCACCGTTTAGTGGACGCGCGTTGTCCAATTTCAGAGCTGACGCATCACCCTGTTGATGTGCTGACCTCTTTTGATACTTTGCACAACGGTCAAATTCCAATGCCAACTGGTATTTTCCCTGAGCGCAAAAACTCATACGGTGTGAACGTTGATATTGATAGCGAAGCGAAGCCGTTTGAAGCGCAGGTTGAAAGCTTCCTAACCCAGAAGTGGACTGCGGGTCCGATCATCAATGGCGTGAAACATGCCGAAAGCATGATCAAGGAAAACTCCGCAGAGATCATTACTGCCCCTTACGATCGTCGTATTGAAGTGGGTCAGGTGGCTTTCGCAAGCCTTGATCATGTTTCTGCTGCAATCGAAGCGGCTGATGCTGTATTCCCAGAGTGGAAAGGCACCGCAATTGAACTAAAAGCGGCGTGCCTAGATAAGCTTGCGGATCTGATGGAAGAAAACTTGGCTGAGCTGGTGGCGATTTGTCACCAAGAAGCGGGTAAGACGATTCACGATAGTATTGATGAAGTGCGTGAAGCGGTCGACTTCTGTCGTTACTACGCGAAGCAAGCGCAAAACCTCCAGCCGTTCGAGTTGGAAGGTTTTGATGGCGTGAAACGCATGTCTAGCCGCGAAGGTTTGGGCGTATTCGTTTGTATCAGCCCATGGAACTTCCCATTAGCGATTTTCCTTGGTCAAATCACCGCGGCATTGGTTGCAGGTAACACAGTTGTGGCTAAGCCCGCTGAGCAAACTAACTTAGTTGCGGCGCGTGCGATCGAATTGATGTTAGAAGCCGGCTTCCCAGCGGGCGTGATTCAGCTATTGCCGGGTCGTGGTGGTGAAATTGGTCATGCACTAACGTCTCATGATGCGATTGCAGGTGTAGCATTTACTGGTTCGACGGCAACGGCGCAGCGCATCAACGTGACGCTTGCCGAGCGCAGCGCGAAGCCAGTCCCGTTTATCGCTGAAACTGGCGGTCAAAACGCCATGATTGTGGATAGTACGGCACTACCAGAACAAGTTGTGCGTGACGTGATTCGTTCCGCTTTCGCTTCTGCAGGTCAACGCTGTTCTGCTCTGCGTGTTCTGTTCGTTCAAGAAGACGTTGCGGACCGCATCATCAACCTTATCCAAGGTGCAATGAATGAGCTGCATGTTGGTATTCCTTACCTACACAAAACGGATGTAGGGCCGGTTATCGACAGCAATGCAAAAAATAAACTCCTTTCTCACCTAGAGCACATGACAAGCACACAAACCAAAGTTGCTCAATTGCAATTGGATGAAGCGTGCCAGCACGGTGATTTTGTGTCGCCAAGTGCGTTCGAAATCTCGGGCATTGATGTTCTGAAAGAAGAGCAATTCGGCCCTATCTTGCACATTGTTCGCTTTAAAGCGTCTGAGTTGCCAAACGTGGTTGAGCAAATCAACCAAACCGGTTTTGGCCTCACAATGGGCATCCACAGCCGTAATGAAACCACTTACCGTTGGATTGAAAAACACGCTCGCGTGGGTAACTGCTACATCAACCGCGATCAGGTTGGTGCAGTCGTTGGCGTTCAGCCATTTGGTGGTCAAGGTTTGTCTGGTACAGGTCCGAAGGCGGGTGGTCCTCATTACCTATACCGCTTCACTAAACAACATCTTGTTCAAGCAGAGAAGGCGTAAGGAGTCGTATTATGGTTCATCAGATCACGTATTTTAAAGATGCATTCTCTGCTTGGGAGCAGTGGAATCTGACCGATTTTGATTACAAATGTGAGCATTTGCTGGCATTTAAATCTGCGATAGAAGAGCAGCATAGCGTGGCTGGCAAAGTGGTGTCTTACCACTTGCAACAAGCGTCAGCTCTGTTAGCAGAAACTCATCAGTTAGTGGGCCCTACGGGCGAAACTAACGAGCTGTACGCGGCGGGGCGTGGTGTGGCTTTGGTCGTTTGTGAAAACAACCTAGCGAATACTGAGAACGCACTGTACAGCACTTTTGCAATGATCACCTGTGCCCTGATTGCGGGCAACAGCGTGGTGATTTGTAGTGACAATACAGAACTTAATCAGATGGTTAAGCAGGCTGTAACGTCAGCAAACTTCCCATCTAACTTAATCCAAGTGGTTGCGTACGACGCGTCTTCCCCGCTGTTAGACAGCGACGTACGTAGTGTTGGTTATGTTGGGCATTCACAGGTTGAGCATGCGCTTAACCTGCAACTGGCTAAGCGTGACGGTGCCATCGTCGGTTTAGTTTCTGAAACGGATTTAGAGTCACCGACATTGACTCATGATCCTCATCTGTCGTTGCGCTTCATTACTGAGCGTACTCGAACGATAAATATTACAGCAGTGGGCGGTAACGCGACTCTACTCGAGTTGGGAAGCGACTCCCACTAACCTGACTTGTGATACCAATCTGAATAAAAGAGCCTGAGAGCTTACTCGGGTTGGTATCTCTTGTTCTGGTGTATTGCTGAGACGGCAAAATACCCGAAGAAACAAGGAAGGAAATAATTATAACGAGGACTATCAAATGATAGAAAATAGCTTTGCTATCACGACCACTTTTGTGGCGTATTTACTAATTATGGTTGCCATTGGCGTTTACGCGTATAAGAGGACTTCCAATTCATCTGACTACTTCCTAGGTGGTCGTAGCCTTGGTCCATGGCCAGCGGCACTCTCTGCGGGCGCATCAGACATGAGTGGTTGGTTGCTGCTGGGTCTTCCGGGGTATGCGTATGCAGCAGGTATCGAAGCGTTCTGGCTAGCGGGTGGTCTGCTACTGGGTACGTGGGCAAACTGGTTGATCAATGCGAAGCGTCTACGTACGTATAGTATTCAAACCGATTCACTAACGCTGCCTGAGTTCCTGTCGCGTCGCTTCAACGATAAGTCGAAACTGATTCAGACAATCTCTGCGTTCTTCATTCTTTTATTCTTCCTTTTCTACACCAGCTCAGGCTTGGTTGCAGGGGGTAAACTGTTTGAAACCGTATTCGGCTTGGATTACAGCATTGCCGTTATCATCGGTACCGTGTGTGTGGTTTCGTACACGCTATTTGGTGGCTTCCTGGCGGTATCTTGGACGGATTTAGTACAAGGTCTATTGATGGCGGCGGCACTGATGATTGTGCCTGTTGCTGTAATGGACGGCGGTCTAGGTCAACTAGCGACTGACATGCACAACATCAACCCAGAGCTATTAACGCTATGGAACGATGTGAAAGGTGAACCTCTATCGGCTATCGCGATCATTTCGCTAGCGGCTTGGGGCCTAGGCTACTTTGGTCAGCCACATATCCTAGCGCGTTTTAAAGCTTCTCGTTCAAACAAAGACCTAACAACAGCGCGTCGTATCGCTGTGGGTTGGACTGCGCTGTCTATGGCGGGTGCAATGCTTGTGGGTCTTGTTGGTCTAGTGTGGGTAACAGGTCACCCTGGTACCCAACTGGATGATGGTGAGAAAATCTTCATGCTATTGGTGAATACGGTATTCCACCCAGTGATTGCAGGTATCCTACTGGCGGCAATTCTTGCGGCGGTAATGAGTACTGCAGATTCACAGCTTCTAGTATCTTCATCAGCTCTTGCTGAAGACTTCTACAAGCAAGTGATTAAGCCAGATGCAACGTCTGAAGAAGTGGTAATGATTGGTCGTGTAGGCGTTATCGTGATTTCTCTTATCGCGCTATTCCTAGCAATGACGCCAGATAGCTCTGTTTTAGGTCTTGTATCTTACGCTTGGGCAGGCTTTGGTGCTGCGTTTGGTCCGGCAGTTGTACTTAGCCTTTACTGGAGCGGTATGAACCGTAACGGCGCACTAGCAGGTATCCTAATCGGTGGTGTGACTATCGTGGTTTGGAAACAGCTAACAGGCGGTTGGTTCGATGTGTACGAAATCGTACCGGGCATCATCTTCTCTACTATCGCTATCGTGGTTGTGAGCAAAATGACTGGCGGTGCTGCGCAAGACGTACTAGAGCAACACAAAGAGTACCAGAAGAAGTTGGTTGAACTAGACTAATCATTCTCAAGTGAAAACAAAGCCCGCGACCATCGCGGGCTTTTTTGTGTTTGTTCGATAGCAATTTGAATGACCACTAACACCTCAATTAGAGAATTTCTGAGATATAGTAAAAAAACGTGTTGACCCGTCTATCAGTGTAGGGCTGATGCTATGTCTGTACCGACAAAAGGAGCCACTATGCTAACCATAACCCAACTGGCCAGAGAGTGTGGACTCTCCCGTACTACGATTCTTTACTATGAGCGTGAAGGCTTGCTAGCGCCTGCACATCGTTCAGAAAACGGTTATCGATGGTATGGAGAAAAAGAGATGCAGCGTTTAAAAACGATCTCGTCTTATCGTTCTTATGGGTTACCGATTTCCAGCATACGCACTTTGTTGGCACAGAAAGGCAAATCTCAAGCGGAGATCTTGAAAGACCATTTCAATGAGCTCGAACGCGAGATTCAAAACCTACGAGCGCAGCAAAAAGCGATCATGGTGCTATTACAAGAACCACAACTGATAGAGGATAATATTGTGACTAAAGAACGTTGGGTACAAATCATGCAAGCTGCGGGTTTCTCTGAAAACGACATGGTGACATGGCACCAGAAATTTGAAGAGATGGAGCCTGCTGAGCACCAAAAATTCCTTGAATCTTTGGGGATTGAGCAAGACGAAATTGTGCGCATTCGTGCTCTATAATTAGCGCCTAAGCAGCGCATTAAAAACCGGTTAAATAAGAATAAGCCTCTTCGTGAGGCTTATTCTTATGGCGTTATATTCAATAGAAAAAAGTTTAATAACAGGCAGCTTGATAACAAACCGTTTAGTTGCGGATTTTTGAGTAAACTACAGTGTTGCTCAATTCCCCTGAGGTAGACAGGCGGTCGTGTCTCAACTCGCCTTCAAAATCATAGCCACAACGCTCTGCGACGGCGCGGCTTTTTAGGTTGGTTGAATCTGCCGTAATAGCAATGCGCCTCGCACCAAGATCTTCAAACGCGTAGCGCTCTAGTTCAAGCACCGCTTCGGAGATGTAACCATTGCCCACTGCGGTATCATCTAACCAGTAACCGATCTCAAATGCTGGTACTTCTTGGTCTCTAATCATCAAGCCTACGGCGCCAATTAAGCGATCGCTTTCCTTTTCGATGATGAAGTAACGTAATTCCTCTTCGAAGTTTTCAAAGTTGGCGATGGCTTTTTCTGTTCCCTCAATCATGGCTTCTAGTGTGAGCACATGTGGCACCCAAGGAAGGTACGTTTCGAGCGTCTTCTGGCTGCGCACAACCGCTTGATGTGCTTCTTCTGCACGTTCCAAACAAGCAGGGACTAACTTAAGACGTTTCGTTTCCATATCGATTCTCCTTTGGGTGAAAAATGAACGAAAAATCATTTAATCAGATGTACTTAGAATGATCTAGTCGTTAGTACAATATTATTCGCTTGGTTTGCTTGGAAGAACCTGAGAGAATCGTACGGTTATTAAACCAACTAGGTTCATTATGAAACTTTTAGTAAGAAACTTGGCTCGTGAAACGACCGAGCAAGATATGCGCACATTATTCTCAGCGCACGGCAAAGTAGAACTTTGTACTCTGGTTCTTGATCAAGAAACGGGTCTATCGAAAGGGTTTGGTTTTGTGATCATGCCAGATGAAGCAGAAGCAATTGCTGCACTAGAAGCGCTAAACCTTTCTAGCGTCGCGAAAAGCAAAATCCGCGTGAAAGTCGCTCAAGACTAAGATAGAGAAAAGCCAGCATCATCGCTGGCTTTTTTGTCCCTTCAAACGAACGTTTTTTGATAGACACAAACTTCACGCTCAGCCCCTTTAGGACCAACCCAAGTGTTTTCGACATAAGGTACATTGAGTTTGTTTATCACCGATTTGGAACGGTGGTTTTCTACTAAGTGCAGTACCTTAATTCCGGCTAACTCAAAGTCGACACGTGCGAACTCGATTAGGGCGTTCGTAGCTTCAAACGCGTAACCCTTCCCCCAGTAAGGGACACCTAGCCAATATCCTAAAGTGCCATAACCATCCTCAATTCTCGGTATGCTCACGGCCCCTAATAACTCTCCTGACTCACGCAAGGTAATCGCGTAGACGACACCTCTGCGCTCGTCGTACGTTGGCTCATGTCCTTCAATCCATGCTTTCGCCATAGACAGCCCATAAGGATGTGGAATGTTCGCGGTCATATCTGCGATGATTTTTTCACCCGCGAGTAAAGCGACGCGTTCACTATCTTCATGCTGAAAAGGTCGCAGAATGAGTCGTTCAGTAAAGAGTTTTGGTTGTGTTGGCATAACGGCATCACCTTACAGATTGAATGACCCACACATCAAGATCAGGTCGGTAGGTAGTATCGAAGTAGCCTAAATCGTGAAATGCGAATTGAACTCCAGCTTCATTCGCTCTAGGTTGGTTGCCGCAAATCACATTGAACATGGCGCTCATAAAACGGCCGTGGGAGACCACCAAGTAACGGCCACGGCCTCTTCTTATGATGGACTGAAGAGCAAGGCTAGCACGTGCAAAAAGTTCCACACCGCTTTCCCCTTCATTGGCAGAGACAACGCAAGGTTGGTACGGGTTGACGAAATCAGCCATAGGGTATTTGTGTTGAGATTCGCTAAAAGGTAGCCCTTGCAAAGGGCCGTTATCACGCTCCATCAATTCATCATGTGTGGTCATAGGGACATTTAGGTGTGTAGAAAATATCTCTCCAACATGACGTGCACGCTGCATTGAGCTACTTAAAATCGCATCGTACTTTCGCCCTTCTTCGGCAAATTGTTTCGCGCGATTTTCGGCTTGTTGAATCCCTACTTCGGTGAGCGGACTATCAAAGCGCCCTTCGTGAACGCGTAAATCATCCGCTTGTGAACGTCCATGACGAACAAAAGTAATGTGGATCATCGGTGACTTCCTTGTCAGTTATTTTTATTGGGCAGAAACGCTGAACAATAGCATGGCTTTACCAAATAAAAGTGGGTTCAACTAATTCCTATCCTTGTGATTCTCTATTATTTTTGGATGAAATTCACACTGTAAATCGCTGAAATTTGAACCGGTGATGATGGGGGGCTTGATAATTGTCAGCCGTCGCCAATCGCTTTTGAATAAAAACAAACGGCAATAATAACTTATGTGCTATGTCGCGTAGAATTACATACATAAGCGTTATTTTTCATAGTTGAGGAATGAAAGTTGAGGTCTGACCAAGGTCTCATAATTTGACCACTGAAAAGGGATTTTTTGGAGGTGGGACACAAAAAAACAATGGGGCTTTTTTATTGTGGAATTATTTTGAACAAAATATGTCAATTGTCAGTAGCACAGGAAAAAGCAGGGAGAGATGTAATGCCAGATATTTATTGCTCAGCTTGTAGAAGATCAACGCAGCATAAAGTGATCATGAAGCGTTGTGAACCAGAGCAAATTGCGACACTGAGCGGCAAAGTGGTGAGCTTTACGCAGCTGATGGCCAAATTTGTAACAGGTGAACACTATTACGAAATGGAGCCTCAATATTATTGTCGTTGCTGTAACCATCGCGCTATTGGTGAATTAGTTCAGCATCCAGCGCGACAGACATCAGCGATAATGTAACCGGCGTTTAGGCTGCGAGTTCTTTCTCGGTAGCAAATGGTAATCCGTCGATCATAACTGGCCAGCCGTAAGAGGCATATTCAGACGCCAGAGACTTTGCGACTTCGTGTGAAACGGTCGTGTACGTCCATTCGCCAACACCAAATGGTTTGTACGCGAGTTGTAGGGTTAACATTGCTTTCTCCTCATTATTTTTGCCTATTATTACCTTACTATTTGGCTCATTTCTTTTCTTTAAAGCTCGTATTTTTCTCTCCAAAGTTCATCATTCCATTTTTTCGTTAACAAAATTATCTTATTAATAAAGTTACCTATATTGGTCTGCGTATCTATAAATTTGGCATATGAATGTTTTCATTTTTTGAACGTTTGACACTTTTTTGTACATGGCAATCGTTAAATGTATGCAGGTTTCACACGTTCTCTCTTTCACTATTTGCAAACTGAATAGTAACTATTAATCTGAAGGCTCCTAAGTTGTTAAAAGGATGTGGTTAATGAGTTATCAACTAGACAGAATTGATTTACAGATTTTAAGGATTCTGCATTCTCGAGGCCGAATTCCGATCGTTGAATTGGCAAAACAAGTCAATTTAACCACGTCTCCATGCTCTGAGAGAGTCAAAAGACTCGAAAAAGAAGGCTATATTAATGGCTATCACGCCGAACTTAATGCGGAAAAGTTAGGTTTAGATGTACAAGTTTTTATCCATATTCGTCTCGATCAAACCAGCTTTTCGATTTTTGAAAAATTTGCTAAAGCCGTAGAGCTGATGCCAGAGATTGAAGAGTGCTATTCATTGTCTGGTGATTTTGACACCATGATTAAGGTAAGAGTAAGGAATATGAAAGCTTATCAAGAGTTCATGTCGAGTAAGCTTGGGACGTTGCCTGGTGTGATTCAGACTCGTAGCGAAGTGGTGATCGAAGAGCATAAAACGGGGTTTGGCGTTAATCCAGAGCTGTTAAGCTAACTAAGGCTAAATGCTAGGTACAAAAAAGGAGCCTACTGGCTCCTTTGTTATATCAGGTAGATAAATGCTTATGCGCTAACGTAGGTGGTTAAAATACCAATTAAACCACCAAAAACACCGCCCCAGACGACTAGCCAACCCAAGTGCTCTTTTATCATCTTCTGCACGATTTCTTTAACAAGAGCGGGCGTCAACTCACTTAGCCGCTGATCAATAATGCTTTCAATGTTTTGTTTGATTTCATCCATCATCGCTGGCGATTCTAATTGATCTTTTAACGCTGCTTTGATGGTGTCGCTTTGGCTCAGTTCTACAATTGATTCCTGCATCTTTTCAACAAACGGTTGTCTCATTGGTTGCAGGGCTTCTGTGCCCCCAAACATTGCAAGCATACCTCCAAACTGTGAGCCTTCGATGACTTCGACAAGTGAATCAAACGCTGGGTTTAAGTCCACTTTTTCGATGACAGGTTGAAGGTTGATGTTTACGCCTCCTGCCATTTCTTTATTAAGGAAACGGTCGATGTTTGCTTCGGTAAAGAACTGCTCCATCATCAAGTTTTTGATGGCCAGCTTAAACTCCTCGAACCGTGCAGGAATAACGCCAGAACCATAAAGCCCTGGAACTTTCTCAAACAGCATGTGGATGGCTAGCCAGTTGGTAATTGCGCCAGAAAACGCAAACAAACCTGCATACCAAAGGTAATCGTTTTGAATTTGGTATCCTGCACCCATCAGAGCGATAGCAAGGATATTAGTCAGCAAACTTTTGTTCATAGTGAGCGATTATGTATGAATTGAAGAAGGAATAAGTGGACATGATTCTATACCTAAGTCACACCGAGATGCTAGGTTGTGAGAATAATCGATTGGGTAAGGCGTGGTGATAAAGAAGCACAATGTTGATAAAGGCCAAAAAAACAAAACCCGACAATCATTGTCGGGCCACTGCTTTTTCTTAGAAAATCTAAGCGTCTTTTTTGGTCTTTTAGAAGCGGAAGATCTTACAGCAAAGTTGGCATTTCCAGCGCTCTGAGTAGCCGAATAGTTTATCTGCCCAACTTTGTTTTACTTGTACGATCTGCATTGAACCACATTTGCACATAAGCTAATTACCTTATTATTAGATTAATAACTAAGCCATCGATTGAGTATAGCTGTTTCTCAAAAAGTGAAATAACAAATGAAGCCAGCTCAATACTCTGCGTTGTGTCCACTGCTTTCGAATACGCAACGGGGCGCTATATTAACAGAAAAAATGTGATATGCACCTATATTATTGTTTCATATGTGAGATTTTAAGTGATCTCGATCACCTTTTGTTTGGGGTTATCAAAATTACCTTAGTAGACAGAAGGTAAAAAAAACGGCGCTTGAAGCGCCGTTTCTGTTGGTCTCTTTTTTTGAAAGAGATTTAGCTATTGGATTCTTCTCCAAGAAAACCACCGGTCTGGTGTGCCCAAAGCTGAGCATAAATGCCGTTGTTGGCAATCAGCTCTTTATGAGTCCCTTGTTCAACCACGTTACCTTTATCGAGCACTATCAGGCGATCCATTTGCGCAATGGTCGACAAACGGTGTGCAATAGCAATAACCGTTTTACCCTGCATGAGCTCGTTCAAGCTTTCTTGAATTGCCGCTTCAACTTCTGAATCCAGTGCTGAAGTCGCTTCATCAAGTACCAGCAGAGGTGCGTCTTTTAGCAGTACTCGCGAAATGGCGATACGTTGGCGTTGACCACCAGACAGTTTCACACCACGTTCACCTACTTGTGCGTCGTATCCAATGTTGCCAAACGGGTCAGTTAGGGTTTCGATAAACTCATGCGCGTGCGCTTGCTTGGTGGCTTTGATCAGGTCTTCTTCGCTTGCATCTGGGTTGCCATACAAGATGTTGTCACGAATCGAACGGTGCAGCAGTGACGTATCTTGTGTCACCATGCCGATATTTGAACGTAGCGAGTCTTGTGTGACACTTGATATCTCTTGTCCGTCAATCTTGATACTGCCTTCTTCAACATCATGAAAACGCAGCAACAGGTTCACTAAGGTGGATTTACCAGCCCCTGAACGCCCGACCAGGCCGACTTTCTCTCCTGGTTTGATATTGAGGTCGAGGTTGCTTATCACGCCCTTGTTTTCACCGTAGTGGAAGCTGACGTTGTCAAAGTGGATACCACCTTGAGAAACTTGCAGATCTTTTGCATCAGCTTTGTCTTTAATATCGATAGGTTTGGACAGTGTCTTTATCCCATCGACAACCGTGCCCATGTTTTCAAATAGAGCACCGACCTCCCACATGATCCACATTGACATGCCGTTCACGCGCAGTGCTAAACTGACCGCAATCGCGATGGCACCGACACTGATCGCGCTGTCTAGCCACAAGTAAATTGACAGAGCCGCTACCGAGAAAACCAGCAGGTAATTTGAAATCTCAACCGCGATATCAAAACCAGTCACCAAACGCATTTGACGGTACACGGTATTTAAGAAGCCTTTCATACCCTCTTCGGCGTAGTCGGTTTCACGCTTACTATGCGAGAACAGCTTTACCGTCTGAATATTCGTGTAACTATCGACAATACGACCTGTCATGGTAGATCGAGCGTCCGCTTGTTCAGACGCAACGTCTTTCAGTTTCGGAACAAAATGCACTTGAATGGCAATATAAGCCAATAACCAAATGATCATTGGAATCATTAAACGCCAATCTGCTGCGGCTAACATCACGATCATGCTGGTGAAGTAGACAGACACATAAACAAAGACGTCCATCGTTTTCATGACGGTCTCACGCACGGCCAGTGAGGTTTGCATTACTTTGGTGGCAACACGTCCCGCAAAATCATCTTGATAGAAGTTCAGGCTTTGATTGAGTAAATAGCGGTGTGCCAACCAACGCACCGACATAGGGTAGTTACCAAGCAAGGTTTGGTGAATCAACAAAGAATACACAACCACCAAAATGGGCATGACAATCAGTAACAACGCGCCGTAAAACATCAGCTCTGCTTTGTTGTCTTGCAAAAACGTTTCAGGGTTGCTGGTGGAAAGCCAATCGACCAACTGACCCATGGCACCAAATAAAGACACTTCCACGATCGCCACAATGGTCGACATGATCGACATGATGATCAGCGGTTTTTCAAAGCCGCGAGTGTAGTGGCGTAAAAACGCGAAAATCCCAGTAGGGGGCTGGTCAGGCTGTGATTTGGGGAACGGCTCGGTAAAGCCTTCAAATCGTTTAAACATAACTCTTCCTAAAGTTAATGGTTCCCATCTCAGTCATTGAATTCATCAATTCTTCCTGCCTTGGACTAAGCAGTTAATACTGAGTATGGGGTAAGACATATTGTGGTCTGCTAGCCAGAAAAGCAGACAAAGTTACGAATGTGAGAGAGGCGAAAAAATAGTCTAACCGATTGTCTTTTAAATGTAACTAGTTGGTTATTGCTTAATAGTCGGTGCATTATTCTTGAGAATGTGATTCACACTTCATAAAACAGTAAACCTTCAAAGTGACGATAAAAAATCGGGTTATAGTGGTTTTTTACAGTAAATATTACTTTTGACTAATGGAATTATTATTAAAAACAGTAAAACTGAAGTTAACAATAATTTTACAATCTCATCATTCTAGTCAAAAGGAATGTTTGGATGCTATTACACGAATCAGTGCCTCAGAATGCACATGGAAAAGAAGAAAGCACGCAAAGTGCTCTGCGTCATACCGCAAATTGCGTTGTGATGGTGCCGCCGAAAGAGTTTCGTTTTAACGAAGAAACCGCGCAAGACAACGAGTTTCAACACCAAGTTTCTCTGACTCAAGAAGAAGTCTCACGTAACACTATGGCTGAATTTTCCGCGATGGTTGAAATATTGCGCAAAGAAGGTGTGCAAGTCGTCGAGTTTGATTACCCTCAATCGGACATTGCCACGCCAGATGCGGTGTTCCCGAACAACTGGTTTAGCACTACCCCAGAAGGCACTTTGTATACCTTTCCGATGGCATGTGAAAACCGTCAATATGAAGTTCGGCCTGATGCGTTGGTCGCTGCATTAGCACAAGCGGGTCGCGAAGTGCATCAACAAGACTCGCTGACTGAATATTTAGATGAAGAAGCCTACCTAGAAAGCACGGGCGTGATGGTGTTCGATCACATTAATAAGGCCATCTATGCCGCGCTCTCACAGCGTTGTGATCGTCTGGTGTTAGAAGACTACGCCAAGCGTATTGGTTACGATCGCGTGATTTCTTTCCAAACCCGTTTGCCTTCTGGTGCACCGATTTACCACACTAACGTGATGATGGCAGTGGGGGAGCAGTTCTGCGTTATTTGTGACGAAGTAATCCCTGAGTTTGAGCGTCGCTTTGTGCTTAAGTCATTGGCGAAAGACAAGCAGGTTATTTCTATTTCGCTTGATCAGATGAACCAGTTCTGCGGCAACATCCTTCAGCTAGAGACGGTACGCGGCGATAAGGTGATTGCTATGTCTCAATCGGCTTACGATGCGTTCTCACCAGCACAAAGAAATCAATTAGCAACACACGGTAAATTGCTGCCATTCGACGTTTCTACTATCGAATCGATTGGCGGTGGTTCTGTACGCTGCATGTTAGGCGAAGTGTTCCTACCAAGCCGCAAGGCCGTGCTTTAAGCCAACCCTGAATTTCCCCCAAAAAAGCACCATGTTGAAAGATGTGGTGCTTTTTATTGATGTCGAAGATGAAGAGCTGACCATTAAAAATGCCACTCAACATTGAGTGGCATTTTTATGCTTCGTCGCTGTTTGATTTGTTTAATCTAAAGCGACCAATTCTTTTTCATGGGTGTTTTCGCCCACTTCATGACAGCAATGGTTGTGGTGATCCTCGTAGCCATCATACGCGCATTCGCCAATATTGTTTCTAGGACAGATAAGATAGTGACTTCTATCGAGCAACTCTGTTTGACATATTGGACAGTACTTTTCCATAGCAACCTCCCACAACTAACGATTGAAAATTTCGTCCGTAGACACGAGTTCAAAGGTAATTTTAGACCCTAGATTATGACCGTGATGTGAAGGTTTTATGTGAGGATAAGAGTGTGTTCTCTGTCTTGACAAAGCTCTGACAGAGGGCGGAGTGAGGGTTATTCTCGCATTTTCATTAGAAGTCTGATTTCAAAAGAAAAGGAGAGATTTGAAGTGTCGTTTTATACTTGATGCTTTGCTGTATCACGCCATAATTTTGCAGCTTCTTTTAGAAGGAACATCACAAAGATATTTGTCTTCATTTCGCGCAAAATTGTTGGAGTATTTTGGCTGTTTATAGGTGAGCTTTGAAGTCTTGGGTTTTGGCAATATGTCAGGGAAGAAAAGCACAGATAAAAACAAGGTCAGCGGTTGGGCTGACCTTGTTTCTCGATAATTTTATGAGGCTCAGTAGCTAAGCTCTTCTTTTGGAAATGTGCCTTCACCATTAGAAACGATAGCGTCTATTTGGATTGAAGCGTCCATAAAGATTTCTGATACACCGATGACAGTGCACGCTGGAAGTTCTTTATCAAAGTAGCTTGCTAAAACATCCTCTACTACTTGCAAGTCGTTTATATCTTTGAGCTGAATATTCAGCTTCACGATGTCGTCCATTACATGGTGCACGCTTTTGATGATGGCTTTGATGTTGTCGAGGCATTGCATGGTTTGCTCGCCTACGTCATTAGCAATGACTTCGCTACTCGACGGATGGATTGGCAGTTGTGCAGAAATGTTATTGTAATGCGAGAAAGCGACAGTTTGAGTGGAGAACTTGCTGACTGGTGCCGCTTCTGTGTTGTGGGCGCGAATCACAATCCCATGTCTATCTTCAACGGCTTGTGGTGGCGTTCCGTCTCCATGAGAAACCGTTGCGTCTATTTGCACCAAGGCGTCCATTGGTAACCCCTCAGCTTTGATGACAGTACGAGCGGGCACGTAGGCAACGCTTCTTGCTATCGCCGAGTCTGGAAAAAATGTGCTGTAGACTTGATTGACAGCAAAGGCGTCGTCGAGACTTCTCAGATGGATATTGAGTTTAACAATGTCATCAAAAGGGACATCAATACTATTCAGTATGCTCTTGATGTTTTTCAGACATTGTCGAGTTTGCGCTTTGATTCCGCCTTCAGCAATATTGCCTGTTTCTGGTTCGATTGGCAGTTGAGCTGAAATGTGGTTGTAATGTGAGAACGCAACACTTTGGCTCGACAGCAAACTGGTTGGGGCTTTTGCTGTGTTTCTTACCAACTTGATCAGCTCGCAAGGTTCTTGAGGGTGTGTACCTTCACCGTTCGAAATGAGCGCGTCGATTTGAACCAAAGCGCCTTCCAAAGGCAGTGCAGCAACGGCAATTACGGTTCGAGTTGGAAGGTGGCTGATGAAGTATTGTTTATAAACCTCATCGACAGCATCCAGATCGGTCATAGATTTAAGATAAATCGTGATTTTAACGACGTCATTTAAGCTGTGCTCGATGCTATCCACGATAGACCTAATATTGCTTAAGCATTGCTTAGTTTGCTCTTTGATGCCCCCTTCCACTAACTTTTGGCTTTTTGGGTCAATCGGCAGTTGCGCTGAGATATTGTTGTAATGGGAGAAAGCTACCGATTGAGTTGAGCCGTCGTTGATTGGTGCATTTTCTGTATTTCTAGATACTTTGATGATTTCGCCGTGCATTTCGAATGTTCTCCAATTCTGGCTGCTGTAGGAACGCTGTGGGTACGCTGATACAGGCAATAGATAGCCAGACCAACCGCTCAAAACAGAGGCAAGTCTGGCTATGTGTGCCGAATAAAAACGTTAGTTAGTGAATGAGATCGTTATAGGGTGCTGAGGAAGGTCAGGATTTTGTCTTCGTGGCGCTTGATGGTTTCTTCGCTTGGCGTGATGGCATCTTTATGGGTGAAGTAAACCAATATGGCCATTTGCGCTGTTAGGCGGTTCTCTGCTTCGTCGAATGCCACAGAGTACTCACTTTCTAGCGCACCGCGAGTGACTTCCTCTTTGTCGTTTGCAGGTAAGCAGTGCAGAAGCATGGCACCTGGCTTCGCTTTTGCCATAAGTTCTTCCGTGATCACGTAGTCGGGCATGAAGGCAGCCAAGCGCTCTTCTTTCTCATCCATTTGAGTGACCCAGTAGAAGCTGTCGCCGTAGACCACATCACAATCACTGATTCGCTCTACATCATCGGTGATCTCGATATGACCGCCAGACTCTTTGCAGAACGATTCTGCAAGCTCAACCCATTCTGGTTCCATGTGGTATTTAACCGGACCAATTTGCTTAAAGCCCATGCCGTATTTCGCACAAGTTAGCATCAATGAACGGCACACATCAGTAGCGTCACCCATGAATGCCAAAGTCAGTTCATTTAGCTGACGACCATCAGTGATGTGCTCACGAATAGTAAATAAGTCAGCCAGCATTTGTGTTGGATGGAAACGGGTATCTAGGCCGTTGATGACCGGTACGGTAGACATGTTTAACAAACCATCTAGCGTTTCAGGACTGTTAGTGCGAGCCATGATCACATCACACATGCGTGACAAAACACGTGAGGTATCATCAATCGACTCTTTGCCACCAAGATGGATGTCTTTTGGCGATAAGAACAAAGCGTGACCACCAAGTAGCGTTGCGGCAACTTCAAATGAAACGCGTGTGCGAGTCGAGCCGGCTTCGAAAATCATCCCGACTGACTTTCCTTTGAACAGTTGTGGGACTGCATTGTCTTTACGCGCCTGTTTTAGGTAGCTCATCAATTCCATCATGTTGTCCATTTCTCGGACTGAGAAATCTTTCATAGACACCATATGCTCAATGTTTGCTTTGTGTAGGTCAGTTGCACTTGAAGAAGGTAATTTCATAATCATATTCCTATTTTCATTTGGGGCTTACCTAAGCTCGCCCCTTTTATTTTGAGTCGTTGGATTCGTATGGATTTAAACTTGAGGTACTTGTTGAGTAATGCAGTGGATATTGCCGCCACCGAGCAAAATCTCACGAGCAGGAACACCGTTTACTTCATAGCCTGGGTAGAGCTCCTCTAAGAGCGCAATCACCTCTGCGTCGTATCGCTTATCGAGTAGAGGTAGAACAATCTGGTTGTTCGTGATGAGATAGTTCGCGTATGAGGCAGCTAAGCGCTCTCCGGCTTCACGCTCCATCCCTTCTGCAATATCAATCCCTGCTGCTTCTTCTTTTGCCATGTACAAAGGACCTGGCATTGGCAGCTTATGGACTTTGATTTTGCGGTCTTTCGCGTCTCTTTGATTTGTCAGGCAGTCGTAGGCTTCTCGACTGATTTCGTATTGCGGATCATTTGGGTCGTCGCACCAAGTCAGTACCACTTCTCCGGGCTTAACGATGTGGAGAATGTTATCGACGTGACCATTGGTTTCGTCGTTATATAAGCCACGAGGCAACCAAACAATTTTCTCTATATTGAGATGTTCACGAAGAACTTTACTCAACTCTTCTTTGTTTAGATCTGGGTTACGACTCTCGTCCAGCAGACACTCTTCTGTGGTGTATAAAGTGCCGTCGCCATCGATGTGTATGGAGCCTCCTTCAAGTACAATTGGCGCTCTATAACGAGAATCAGCGGTAATTTCACACATTTTCTGTGCGACTTGGTCATCGCGTTTCCAAGGCCAGTAAAGGCCATCGACAAAGCCGCCCCAAGCATTGAATTCCCAGTCGACACCGCGACGTTCACCCTCATCATTCACGACATAGCTTGCGCCGATGTCGCGCATCCAAGAGTCATCGGTTGATACTTCAAGCACGCGGATATCGTCAGGTAAACGAGATACGGCATTGTCGTACTGATCCGCACTTACCAGCATGGTGACGGGAGTGGTTTGGTTGATTTGCTTTGCCACTTCAGCGAACACTTTTTGTGCCGGTTTTGCTCCGTTTCGCCAGTTGTCAGTGCGTTCTGGCCAAGCCATCCAGATTTCGCTATGAGGCTCTTGCTCGGCAGGCATTCTGAAGCCGTCTTGTTTTGGTGTGGTTTGTAATAGCTTTTTCATATCAATCTCCTGAATTACGCTTCAGCTTGTTGTTCCGTTTGTTGGTTTTTGCGTTTCAATGCGCCCAGTAAAATCCATTCACCAATCAAGATTGTCGCGATAACTCCGATGAGCACTGGCGCTGTGTAATTCCAGTCTGCGACGGTGAGGTCAAGTGCTTCTGGGAAGATGAAGAGCACCACGGCTTGAAGGATTACCAAGAAACACACAATTGAGATGACGTATTGCGTACCCATGCCACCCGGAACTTTGAATGGGCGCTCACGGTCGCCATCCACGAGGCGCAATTTTAGGTATGCAGGGAACATGAACAGATAAGGCAATAAGAAAATGCAGCTTGAAAAGGCGAAGATGGACCAAAACAAGTCGTCATTACCTTGAGCGAATAGGGCGTATGACAAGATCACAACGGTAGAAACCGTGCCAGTGATATTGTTCGCACCTACTGGAGAGCCTTTGTCCGACATTTTTGCTACAGCGGCTGGTAGTTCACCTTCTTGAGCGGCTTCGGCAGCAGCGCGACTTGCACCCATTGTCCAACTCACCATGTTGCCGATGAGCGTTAATAGTGCACAGACACCAAAGAAATACACCATGGCATTGCCCAATGGACCATCACCAAATAAGGTTTTAAATGTGTCGATTAACCCAGCGACCAGACCGATGCTTTCAACAGGTAACGCCATCAGAATGCCAATCGTGCCGAAGATGTAGAGGAACGCAGTGATACCAATAGAAAGGAATACGGCTTTTGGCATATCACGCACGTCCTTCATCTCTTTCGTCATGGTTGCAACCAATTCGAAACCCATTAGGTTGAAGACAATAGCAGGAAGAAACGCAACCGCTGAGTCGAGAGTTGGCACCATGGCAGACAAAGAAAATTCGTTTGCGACGCCATGTTTCATTGCGTAAACAAAGCCCCCTACACCTAACGTGCCGATCACTAAGATTTTTAGGATGGCGCCTACATTCGTGACCCAAACGCCAATGTCTGCCGATACGTTGCAAATCCATACGGTGAACCAAGTCAGCGCTATGCAAATCGCTATTTGGCCCCACAAAGATAGATCTGGCATGAATAGCTCGGCAAACATGCCTGCAAACATGATGTATACCGCTGGCATCCATAGACCGACGTTAATCCAATAAAACCAAGTTGTGCGTACGGCCCATTTGAAATTGAAGGCTTCTTTTACCCAGTCATAGATACCACCGTCGCCTGGGTAAGTTGTGCTTAACTCAGAAGTGATGAACCCATAGGGGATAACAAAAAAAATCAGCATTACAACCCACCAACCGATCGAGCTGACCCCTATACTTGCGGATGCGGTGAGTGTGTCGACCACCAGTACTGCACATAACGTAAATAGCGCAATACTCATGACCCCCATTTTTCCTTGAGTTTCGTTACTCATTGTTTCGCTCCTTAACTACTGAATATGGCAATTATTAGAAGTGAAATTTATGTAACGAACTTTGATGTGAACTTAATATCGGTATTGAGGAAACGAATTGCGGGGAAAATTAAAAGAACCTAGACATTTTATGAGGAAAAAAACACTAATCGCAAAATAGTTGTTCTTGATCAATTTATTAATTTCAGAATTTTCTTACTCATTAAAAATCTAAAAACACATTCGAGATCACATATCGGTTTTTAAACGATTAATAATGAAAATTACGTGACGTCAACTTCATTTTCTATGCCAATTATTGAATAGGAATTGAACTGTGATTTTTATCTCCAACCATAAAATTCCAATTAAATACAGTTAGGCCAGTCTAATCTGACATCATTTATTTATATTTGGAGATTTCGATATGTCAAAACCGATTATTGTTGTTGCTGTTGGAGGGAATGCTTTATTGCAGCGTGGTGAGATCATGAGCTGCGAGAATCAACAAAAAAGCATTGCGCAGACGGCGAGTTCACTGGCTGAATTGAGTAAAAACTACCGTTTAGTCATTGTGCATGGTAATGGTCCTCAAGTCGGCTTACTTTCCCTACAAAACAACGCTTATAAAGATTGCCCTCCCTATCCATTTGATGTGCTTGGCGCAGAAACACAAGGCATGATTGGGTATTTGATTCAGCAAGGTCTCAATGCTGCAATTGAAGATCGTTACACGACGACGATACTTACGCGAATTGTCGTCGATGAAAACGACCCTGCCGTTGTGGACCCTTCTAAGTTCATTGGCCCTGTTTACACTGAGGATCAAGCAAAACAACTTGCCGAGGAAAATCACTGGGTTGTGAAACCTGATGGTGCGCATTGGCGTCGTGTCGTCCCTTCTCCTAAGCCACAAGAGATCTTAGAAATCAAAGCAATCAAAGACTTACTCGAAAAAGAACACTTGATCATTTGTGGTGGCGGCGGCGGTGCTCCAGTAATCGAAAAAGACGGGGCGTATGTCGGTTTTGAAGCGGTTATTGATAAGGACATGACTGCGGCACTAATTGCAGAACAAATTGGGGCGGAGCATTTGCTGATTCTGACAGATGGCACCCACGTTTGTCTCAACTGGGGAACACCACAAGAGCAAAAGCTAAAGAATGTGACCATTGAGCAAATGAAGCAATATTCTTTCCCTGCAGGATCGATGGGACCGAAAGTCGACGCATGCTGCCAGTTTGTTGAAAAAACAGGACAAAGTGGTCATATCGGTGATTTATCTTTTGCGTTAGAAATCATTGAAGGGAAGTCTGGTACACATATACAACCATAATATGCAAATAAGTTAATTCACAAATCAATAAGGTCGCATGTCAAAGTTACGGTCGTTTTTGGCGGACATTGATAGTGTGACCTTATATATTAGGTTTTAATTAAAATTTGGAAGGACAACATCACGATGCGAAAAGTTAGTACAGAAACAAAATTGTTGAAAATTAACGAAGCAGTTGTCCGTTTGATGGAGAGGCGAGAAGCGACGGATATTTCGATGTACGACGTTGCTAAAGAATGCGGAATGGCAACGTCAACGGTTTATCATCATTATCCAAATATAGAAAACTTATTTCATAACTTATTGGAAAATGTTTTCTCTGATTTTGATTTATTACTCGAGCAGTGTATTGATGAAGAAAAGATTGTCCATTGGAGCGATATTAATCGAATGATAGAAACGGCTTATGTGAATTATTATAATAACAATCCTATTGCCAAAAAATTGATATTGGGTCGACATACGTTTGCAGAGTTAGGTCACGCAGATACAGAGCATGATCTTGAATTAGGGTATCAAGTTGAGATGATTTATCGCCAGTTCTTCGACATTCCTCAGCTACCTCAACCGATTAATATTTTTGCTATATCCCTGCAAGTTGCCGACAAAATCTATTCTCTCTCTTACCGCAAATATGGCTACATCACCCCAGAACTGGCTAAAGAAGCCCTTCGCCTATCTGAGTCCTATCTTCAGCTTTACATCCCGCCAATTTGTCAAAAGGTTGATTTTCATCCGTACTGAAGCAAAGCACAGATAAACACAAGGTCAGCTGCTGGGCTGACCTTATTGGTTTAACATGCCTCAGCGTGATGTTCTTGTTGAAAGCGAGAATCTTGCTTTGAATGTTTCGGTACAAAACAGAGCTTGTCAGCAGACATCTTCAAACCATTTTGCATCTTGATATGAGTGACGGCCCAAATCACGCAACCATGAGGAAGGTTGAACAGCGAACGGGTTTGAGTGAAAAGGACGCCATCATCATAAGCGGGTGTAACGTTGATAGCTTTACCTTGCCATGCCTGACGAACGTTTTTCACATCAATGTTGGGCACAATCAATGAGAGCATTTCTGGCTCAACATCCTTGACGACCTTTAGGCAAATGCGGCAGCCGTCGTAGTATTGTTCAACCCAAACTTTATGGGGAATGCTTTGGTCAACCCAGTCTAACTGCAGTATGTGTTCCATGGTTTATTCCTCAAGTAGATCCAACAAAGGCAGCGCCGAGACACTGCCTAGTTCGGTGGATAAAAGGTTATTCGTAACTTAGGCCGTGACCGAATTCGTACAAGGTGTCTGCGTCGTCATAACCTGGGTAGTCAGAGTGCTGGTTCAAAATCGCTTGCGCGCTGTTTGCCAGTGCAAATGGAAGCTTGCCTTGAGGAGCGAAGTTGCCAGAAAGGACTTCCATTAAGTTGCTGTCTGATACACCGAAGGTGGCTAAGATTGCGCCCGATTTTTTCATGTTACTTGCGTCATCCAGTACAAACGGTTGACGGAAGTTAATTGAAAGCACGGTCTTCTGTGCGCCAATTTCATTCATGACGGCTTGGATATCGGTCAGACTTGGCTCAATTTTCCAAGATGTTGCGGTTGCCATTTGGCTGAATGCTAACAAGTCGAGTTCATCTGGGTTTGCACCGCCAAAGATAAGCTCAGGATCCGCACCTTCATTGGAGACGCGAACGCGAATAACGGCGTAATCAGTGCCTGCTGGTAC
The DNA here is from genome assembly GCF_002887615.1 of Vibrio jasicida 090810c. Classification (NCBI taxonomy): domain Bacteria; kingdom Pseudomonadati; phylum Pseudomonadota; class Gammaproteobacteria; order Vibrionales; family Vibrionaceae; genus Vibrio; species Vibrio jasicida. Next base: position 261,462 of record NZ_CP025793.1, read on the forward strand.
TGGTGGGCGAGCTTTGCCATCTTCATAATCACCAGACGTCACATCAAAGCCATAACGCTCGTCACCAGCGATGGTTTCATCCATACCCATCACATAGAGCGAAACTGCTTTGTCGGCGTTTGGTTTGGCTAGAGGCAATGTCTTGTCTGTGTTTTGCAGCAGAACTACGGATTTCTTCTGAGCGTAATCTGCACGTTCTTGATATTCTGCGTTGCCTAAGATTTCTTGGGCTTTATCGACGTCCACATACGTGTTCTCAAACAAACCAAGTTGGAACTGCTCTTTGACTAAGCGAGTCACTGAAAGATCGACACGCTCTTCGTCAATCAGTCCTTTGTTGACCAGATTTACGATGACGTCTTTATCGTTAAAACCAGAGAGAACGTCGACGCCAGCTTCGATTACCATCGCAACTTGTTCGTCGATGGTTTTATCTTCCACACCCCATGCTCGGTCGCCGATGATACCAGTATCGGAGTTTACGTTGCCGGTATAGCCCAGCTCACCACGCAGCAGGTCGGTCACAATGCCTTTAGAGAAGGACATGCCCACATCGTTTGGCATCCACTTTTGATCTACTGGTATGCCGTAATAAGGCATGATGGAAGAGGCACCAGCATCAATCGCGGCAATAAACGGGATCAAGTGATAATCAAAGTTGTCTTTTGGATAGACTTGGTTTTGCCCAAAGTCGTAGTGAGGATCACCGCCGTTTTCTTGAGGACCTCCCCCAGGGAAGTGTTTGATCGTAAGGGCGATGCTGTCTTGGTCAATGGCTCCACCACCTTGTAGACCGTTGATCAAAGAACGCATGATATCTGCTGCAAGATCCGCGTCTTCTGTAAAGGTTTCATGTACGCGGTACCAACGAGGCTCTGTCGCCAAATCCATCATGTAGCCATACATACTGCGTAAACCAATCGATGACCATTCTTCATTCATGATGCCCGCAAACTCTTCAATCAGCGCCATATCGCGAGTGGCTGCAAGTCCAGCTTCTTTTGGCCAAGCCGAGAATGCACCCGAAGAGACGTTGATACCCGCTTTTGCAGATGGGTCGATGTGGTTGCGTGCGTTGGACTTAAATAGAGCAGGGATACCCATGCGGGTTTTCTCTCTCAGCTCTTGAACGCTATTCATGAAAGTCGCGGCTTCTTTAGGTGAAATCTGGCAGCCTGAGCGTCCGCTGTCGCAGTTTGGTGCGTTTTCTGGTGTTTCCACCACGCTGTTACGGAAGATAAAACGGGTCATTTGAGCATCGGCGATCATGTCCTGACCTTTGCTTGTCACGACACCGCCTTCACCGGAGTTGAGTGTGTCGATAAGCATCATGCCGGCTTTCTCTTCAAGCGTCATTCGGCTAACAAGATCGGCGGCACGCTCTACCGGTGTTAGACGCCAATCCTCGAACGGTTCTAACGTCCCGTTGCCATTGGAGTCTCTAAATTGATAACCATCAACGCTGAGCACGTCGTGCACTCGAGAGAAGACTTCTGGTTGAATATAGTTGCTGTCATCGTCGGATGAATTACACCCTGCGAGAACAAGCGCCACTGCGATAGGAGTGAGTTGGGTAAGACGTTTCATGTCGCTGTCCTAATGTTGGTATAGTTGTTTGTTCAAGACCAATATTAGTAATTAGCGATGTTTTGGTTAACCAAAATTAATTGAACTAAAGATTTGGATCACCATATTTTTTAATTAGGTGATTAAACTCAATATATAATTAAAAATAGGTTGACCAAATTAAATGTGAGCTTGATTTTGTAGTCTGTTTGTTTTTATTTAAGCTCTTTAAAATCAATGTCTTACTTTTATATTATGTCGCTTCCAAATTCTATGTAACGCTATGGTTGTTATTGTTTACTCCAAAATTATTACCAGGTGAGAAAAAGCGCTAAATACATTAATCCTGATTTAAAGTTTGTGTCTGGTTATTATTTTTACTCGATTGATACAAGCGATATATGGTCAGTAAGTTGGTGATGATAAAAGTACTCTCGACTAATGAACCACCGATAGAGCCAAGCCAAATATTGTGGCTGACCCAGCAGAAGGAATTAAACAAAATTAAGCTGCGTAGAGTGATGCCTTGTTTGGAAAAGAGTGCCCAAGTGGCGACGGATGATCCGATTACAGTGAGTAACTCAAAAAAGTGAGTGATGTTTGGCAGGGTCATCAGCCACATAAGAGCAATGAAGAACCACATTACTTTACGTGATTGAGTTTTGATTGAGGCGAAGCTGCGAATGCCATTAATGATCACGCCAATGGCGGCGACGGTTGCGCCCATCAGGGTAAAGTGAATACCCATGATGAAACAAAACGCCATCATCTGATAGCGAAAGCGCATGTCGTCTTTTTGCCAGAATGCCATCACGCCAACCATAAACGCGATGCCACCAATGCCTTGTGCTAACCAGTTTTCCATTTATTTCCCTAGAGTGTTGTTCTTTGAGTTATTTCCATTAAGTGAGTAAGCAATGGTCATCCTTCAAAGTTGCCAATCTTTTAGAGTTTGATTCAGTCTGTGAGTAGATCCTTAATCACGCTCGTGACTCGCTTTTCAGGATGACGAATAGGGAGATATTTATCCTATCGTCATTCCGACGAGCCTAGGCGAGAGCAGGAATCTACTTACCGCGATAACCCAATCAATTGAGCCATGCTTTGAATGAATCAGCCCTCCACAAAGGGAGGGCTGGGCACTTTATCTAAGTCGCTAAGGGGTTACCTAAGAGCCTTGAGGCTACTTACCAACCATTACTCATTCACAAGCGCTACTGCTTCGCGAGTTAGGCGAGCAAGCTCTTCCCAGTTGCCCGCTTCAATCAGCTTCTTGTCTACCATCCACGTACCACCACATGCCAATACACGCGGGATAGCTAAGTAATCTTTGATGTTCGCAGGGTTAATGCCACCAGTAGGCATCAGTTCGATGTCGGTGTATGGCGCAAGCAGTGATTTTACCATGTTGATGCCGCCAGAGGCTTCCGCAGGGAAGAACTTCAAGGTGGTCAATCCCATCTCTAGCGCGGCTTCAACTGTGCTTGGGTTGTTCACACCCGGTACGATATCAATCCCGATTTCTTGGCATGCTTTAACGGTATTTGGGTTAAAGCCAGGCGATACGATAAAGGTTGCGCCTGCTTCTTTTGCTGCAATTGCTTGCTCGCGGTTCAGCACCGTACCTGCGCCAATCAGCATGTCTGGCTGGGTTTCACGCAGTAGGCGAATCGCTTCTGCAGCCGCTGCTGAACGGAAGGTGATTTCAGCTGCTGGTAGTCCGTTTTCTGCTAGTACTTTACCCAGTGGGATAATGTCTTCTGCTTTATCAATGGCGATAACAGGGATGACTTTCAGAGCTTTCAATTGTTCTTTAATGCTAGACATGAATGTTCCTTAAACGACGCCAAGCGCCGGTTGTGTGAATGCTTTGGGAATGATGGCACCGCGATGTTGAATCACAGCACCTGCCAGTACGTTGCCTCTTTGACATGAGGTCGCGAGATCTGCGCCAGCAAGGTATGCCGATAAAAAGCCACCATTGAATGAGTCGCCCGCCGATGTGGTGTCCACCACTTGAGCGACAGGTTGGGTTGGCACGGCTTGTGGAGCCAGAGCAGTGCTCGAACCCTGATTTGTTGAGTCTTGAACCAAGCAGCCATCTGCGCCGAGCTTGACGATGCATTTGCCTATGCCAAGAGAGGTAAGGCGTTCAATGGTTTGCTCTGGCGTTTCGTCACCCCAGATCAATTGCTCATCATCAAAAGTCACCAAGGCAACGTCCGTCAGTTGATACATGGCTTGGTACACTTTCTTGACGGTTTGATTATCGTCTTGAGGCCATAGCGCTGGGCGGAAGTTACTATCAAACGCGATTTCAACGCCTTGAGCTTTAAGTTCGACCAATAAGTTGAGCAGTGAAATTCGGTCTTCTTCTGGCAAGATGGCTAAAGAGATACCGCTGAGAAACACCGCATCCACTTGAGTTAACGCTTGCTTAACCAGTCCAAAGTTTGGATGTTGAAGTAAGTAACGCGCAGCTGATTGGTTACGCCAATATAGGAACGTACGCTCGCCTTGGTCATCAAGCTGAATCAGGTACAAACCCGGCGTGCGAATCTCATCGCGCAGCACTAAGTCTGTTGATACGCCTTCGTCTTCCCAGCGAGTCAGCATGCCCGTACTGATCGGGTCATTGCCAAGCGCTGTAACGTAAGAGACCTTAACTTCATCAGGCTTGCTATTGGCTTCGCAGCCGCGGCTCAAATAAACCGCAGCGTTGAGCGTATCCCCACCAAATGTTTGATGCATTGAGCCGAACGGTTTGCCATTCAGCTCAATCATACATTCACCAATAATGGCGATGTGCTTCATTGGTTACGCCCTCTCTTCAAAGTAGCGTTTTGCGTTACCAAAACAGATGTCTTCGACCATAGGGCCAAGCAACGATAGGTCATTCGGAACTTCGCCGTTCTCTGCCCAACGACCGACCATGTCACACAAGATGCGACGGAAGTATTCGTGACGAGTGTAAGACAAGAAGCTGCGCGAGTCCGTTAACATGCCGACGAATTGGCTGAGCAAACCAAGTTGAGAAAGCTGTTCCATTTGGCGTTGCATGCCGTCTTTCTGATCGTTGAACCACCAACCTGAGCCAAACTGCACTTTGCCCGCGATGCCGCCACCCTGGAAGTTACCAATCATGGTCGCCATCATTTCGTTATCACGAGGGTTCAAACAGTAAAGAATGGTGCGAGGCAGCTCGTTGGTTTGGTCCATTTCATCTAACAGGTGTGCCAGTTCAAAAGCAAATGGGCGATCGCCAATCGAGTCAAAGCCAGCATCAGCACCCAACAGTTTGAACATGCGTGTGCTGTTGTTGCGTTGAGCGCCAATATGAAGCTGCATGACCCAGCCCAATTGTGCGTAGCGTTTTCCGAGCCAAACTTGAACCGCGGTAGAGAACTGCGCACATTCAAGCTCTGACAATACTTCGCCATTCAAACGACGAGCCAGCAACGCATCTAAATCAGCTTCGCTTGGGATCGGCGCGTAACGGACGATCTCAATGCCGTGGTCTGCCGCGCGACAACCATGTGCATCGAAGTGTGCCAAACGTTTATCAAGCGCACTCAATAAATCATCAAAGCGGCGAATTTCAATGTCTGCTACTTCGCCCAGTTTGTGCATGTAATCCGCAAACACGTCCAATTCAATCTTGAACGCTTTATCCGGACGCCAACTCGGCAGTACTTTAACGTTAATGGTGTCGTCTTCTGCGATCGCTTTGTGGTGTTCTAGTGAATCGATAGGATCATCGGTCGTGCCCGCCATTACGACGTTCATTTGCTGCATGATGCCGCGAGCTGTGAACTCAGGTGTCGCCAGTAACTCATTACATTGGTGCCAAATTTGGTCAGCGGTGTCTGGACTAAACAGCGTATTGGTAATGCCGAATGGGCGACGCAGTTCTAAGTGCGTCCAGTGGTAAAGCGGGTTGCCCAAGGTTTGAGGAACCGTCTTCGCCCACGCCATGTATTTGTCGTAATCGCTCGCATCACCCGTAATCAAACGCTCTTCAATGCCTGCCGAGCGCATGCCACGCCATTTGTAGTGATCGCCTTCAAGCCAGATTTGACCCAAGTTATCGAACTGACGATTTTGCGCCACTTCCGCTGGGTTTAGGTGGCAGTGGTAATCATAAATTGGCTGGTGGAACGCATGCTCATGGTACAAGCGACGTGCAGTTTCGTTTGAGAGTAAAAAGTCTTCACACAAGAAATTCTTCATCGTTAACTCCTATTACAACGCAGCGATAGTGGCACGAGCACCGTTATCGATTAGCGATTGGTAAGCACTGCTCACCGCATCAATCACTTGTGGGTTTTGACCAAGCTCTGCTGGGAAGATAGCTTCAACCGCGAGCAATGCAGGCACAACAGAAACGTTCAAGCCGTGCTGGTCGCAGATCTGACGTAGTGTCTCTGCCATTGGATCGCGAACATCAATGTCGTTGCCTTGCTCGTCCACGCCGGATACGTAGCGCATCCAACCTGCAATCGCCGTTGCCAACCATGAGAAGTTCGAACCTTGAGCAAGATGGAATCGTAAGCTGCCACCCATGCGTTGTGGGATTTTCTGGCTGCCATCCATCGCGATTTGCCATGTTTTGTGTTTCAAGCTTGGGTTAGTGAAGCGCTCGATAAGCATCTTAGCGTAGCCTTCTAAATCGGTGCCTTCTGGCATGGTCAGCGAAGGAGCTTGTGCTTGCATCATCATATCGAATGCCGCTTTACGGTAGCCTTCATCTGTCATGGTGTCAGAGATGTGCGCGTAACCACCAAGGTAGCCTAGGTAGGCTAGGAACGAGTGGCTACCATTTAGCATGCGCAGTTTCATTTCTTCGTAAGGCACAACGTCAGCAACAAATTCTGCGCCAGCCACGTTCCAATCAGGACGACCTGCCACGAAGTTATCCTCGATAACCCATTGGCGGAATGGTTCACAAGCGATGCCACATGGATCTTCACAACTAAGTAGTTCAGCGATTTCGGTCAGTGTCTCTTCGGTTGCTGCTGGCACAATGCGGTCAACCATGGTGCAAGGGAAGGTAACGTTGGTTTCAATCCAGTCACGCAATTCTGGATCGAGCAGTTGAGCGAACTCAAGTACCGCTGCTTTTGCTACGTGACCGTTCTCTTGCACGTTATCGCAAGACATCACGGTAAATGGCGTCAGACCGCGTTCACGGCGCATCTTCAGTGCTTGCACGATGTAACCCAGTGCCGATTTTGGCTCCGTTGGGTTGGCAAGGTCAGCAATGACTAGCGGATTGTTTTTATCAAGCGTGCCCGTCGCAGGGTCGGCGCAGTAGCCTTTCTCGGTAATCGTCATTGAAACGATCGCCACTTGTGGCTCGGCCATTTTTTCTAAAACCGCTTGAATGCTGTCGAGGCTTGGGTGGAGTGATTCGGTCACTGAGCCAATCACTTTTACCTCTGTCGATTCTGCGCCTTTTTCTGCCACTGTATAGAGGTGGTCTTGTGCACGCAGCGATTGAATTAAGTCTTCACCACCAAATAGGTTGATTTCGCAAATGCCCCAGTCAGAGCCCGTTTTGTTCAGCATCTCGTTGGTGAATAGAGCTTGGTGTGCGCGGTGGAAAGCACCGAAACCAAGGTGAACAATACGGCTTTTAAGCGTTGAGCGGTCGTAGTCCGGAAGCAGAACGTTTTCATTCAGAGTGGAATTCGAAATAGTCTTCATTGTTGTATCCCTTTTCCCGCAGGTTATCCTGCGGGATGGTTTATCTTAATAATGGGTAGCCAAGAGCTTATTTAGTAAACAAGCACCTATTTAGTAACCAAGAACAAGCCTAGGTAGGAAGAGGCTCAAGTCAGGAATAAAGGTTACGGCCATCAGGGCTGCAACCAAGGCTACGTAGAATGGAAGTAGAGGCTTAATTACTTTGTCGATGGCAACGTTCGCCACAGAACAACCGATGAACAACGCACTACCTACTGGTGGGGTACAGATACCGATAGCCAAGTTGAAGGTCATCATGATGCCGAAGTGCACAGGGTCAATACCCATATCCAATGCGATTGGCAGGAAGATAGGCGTAAAGATCAGTACCGCTGGTGTCATGTCCATGAAGATACCGACAATCAGCAGAATGACGTTGATGATCAGTAGAATCATCATTGGGTTGTCAGAGATAGCCAGTAGGGCATCTGCAATCATGTAAGGAATGTCGGCGTTCGCCATCGCCCAAGACATGCCCATTGATGCGCCAACCAGTAGCAATACGATAGAAGTGGTCACCGCAGACTCTAGGATGATCTTTGGAATGTCACGCCATTTCACTTCGCGGTAAATCAACACCGCTAGCACAAAGGTATAAACCACCGCGATAGCTGATGCTTCTGTTGCCGTAAAGATACCGCCAATGATGCCACCCATGATGATCACAATCAGTGCAAGAGATGGGGCGGCTTTCAAGAAGGTATTCCAAACCATTGCCAGAGAAGGGCGCGCTGCCACTGGGTAGCCACGGCGTTTTGCAATGATACCTGCTACCACCATGATGCTTAGACCCATCAAGATGCCAGGAATATAACCCGCTAGGAACAATGCCGCGATAGATGTACCACCAGATACCAATGAGAACACGATCAGTGTGTTACTTGGCGGAATCAACAAACCAGACGGGCAAGAAGTGATGTTCACTGCCGCAGAGAAGTTCTCATCGTAGCCATCTTTCTTTTGCAGAGGAGACATAGTGCCGCCAACCGCTGCTGCAGACGCTACCGCAGAGCCAGAAATCGAACCAAACATCATGTTCGCCATTACGTTCACGTGTGCTAGTGAACCAGGAAGGCGGCCACCGAGTACTTTTGCGAAGTTGATAAGACGCAGTGCGATACCACCTTGGTTCATGATGTTACCCGCCAAGATAAAGAACGGGATTGCCAGTAGAGCAAAGTTATCAAGGCCTGCCGCCATACGCTGCGCCACAACGGCGATCGCAGGCTCTAGCGGTAAGCTCATTAAAATAGTGGCTAGCGATGACAAACCGATAGCAAAAGAAACCGGTACGCCAATCGTCAATAAGACCGCGAAGCTACCGAACAGGGTGAGAATTAATTGCCATTCCATTGTGGAACCCTCTATTGATCAAGCTGGGTGTCGGTGAGTAGGGCTTCACCAGACGTCAATTGTTTTACACGGTCGAAAGCAAATACCGCAGAGTAAAAGATCATCAGTGCGCCACTGATTGGTAGGCAGAAGTAGATGTAGCCCATTTCCAAGCCTAGTGCTGGCGTTAACTGGCCAGTTGCCAGTGTTTTCAGTGCGAGTTGCGTACCGCCGTGAACCAACACCACGTAAGAGAACAGTGCGATGGCAATTTGGATGACGATTTCATTGATGAGTTTGCGCTTGCCTTGCAGCTTCATTGTTAGCAAGTCGATAGCAAGGTGACGTTTAAGGCCGGTGGTGTAGGCGGCGCCAATTAATGCTACCCACATAAAGAGATAGCGAGCAAGTTCGTCAGTAACGGTACTTGGTCTGCCAATCACATAGCGTGATAACACTTGCCAGACTACGCAAATGACGAGGAAGGTCGAGAGAGAGACCGTAAAGGCAGCCAGCCCCCTGTTTATGTATTTGACCAATTTATTCATTTTTATTTCCTTTAAGTAAATACGCGCATCTCATAACAATTGGTTTACCAATGTAAGGAACTGTTTCTGTGTAGGGCAGCAACATACGCTAATCTTTCTGAGTGGATTATAAGTTAGCCGATTTGGTTGTCCGTGAGCAGCTTCACAATTGGATTGGTTGACCAATTTAACGATTGCTATTGTGATTTTGGTCAATCAATTTGCATTTTTGTTTTGACGATAGGTTTTTTGATCGCCAATAATGGCTTCGAAACAAGAAATACCGATAAAAAATTAAAACTACCCTACATATTGGACAACCAATCCAAGGAGAATAGAACAATGATGACGCGTAAGACTCTTTTAAGCGCTGTAGTAGGTGCTGCAATGACCTTCGGCGCCACTGCTTCTGCTTATGCTGCGACCACTTTGAAGCTGAGTCACAACCACCCTCGTGACCATGCGGTACATAAAGCAATGGACTTTATGGCAAAAGAAGTTCGTGAAATGACAGATGGTGAAGTTCGTATCCGTATTTACCCTGATGCACAGCTAGGTACACAGCGTGAATCGATGGAGCTAATGCAAAACGGCGCTCTAGATATGGTGAAGAGCAACGCGGCAGAATTGGAAGCTTTCTCCCCGGCTTACGCGGCATTCAACCTGCCTTACTTGTTCCGCGATAAAGACCACTACTACAAAGTGACAGATGGTGAAGTGGGTCGTGAAATCCTGAATTCTTCAGCGGACAGCGGCTTTATTGGTGTGACTTATTACGATGCGGGTGCGCGTAGTTTCTACACCAACAAGCCAATCAACACGCCGGAAGATCTAAAAGGTCTAAAAGTGCGCGTACAGCCAAGCCCATCAGCGATTGCGATGGTGAAAGCATTGGGTGGCAACCCAACGCCGTTGGCATACGGTGAGCTATACACGGCATTACAACAAGGCGTGGTGGATGCTGCGGAAAACAACATCCCATCGTTTAGCTTGAGCCGTCACAGTGAAGTATCAAAGTACTTTAGCTTAGACGAGCACACTATGGTGCCGGACGTTTTGGTTATCTCAACTAAGACTTACGACAAGCTAACGCCAGAGCAGCAACAAGCACTGATGAAAGCAGCGGCAGACTCTTCGGAATACATGAAGAAGCTGTGGGCTGAGTCAGAAGCGAAAGAGCGCGCGAAAGCAGAGAAGATGGGCGTGACTTTTGTAGAGCCAAATAAAGCGGCATTTGTTGAAGCGGTTCAACCAATGTACGCGGACCTAGAAAAGACAAATCCTGAATTAAATGAATTGGTTGAGAAAATCAAAGCCGTTCAATAATTCACAATTTAATTAGTACGAAACAATCGAAAACAAGGTGTTACCACATTCTGGTACATAGAGGTTGACCAATTGTTATTGGTCGTTATGATGGCGTGAGAAGTTAGATGGAATATAGTGATAATATCATCATGATGCCTTTTGAACCGAAAAGACCGTATCAAGAAACCGGTCTAGTCCTAAGACAAGAGTTAATCAACGGCCTTTACAAGGTTGGTGATAGGCTGCCGCCTGAGCGCGATATTGCAGAACGTCTCGACGTTAGCCGCACAGTTGTGCGTGAAGCGATCATCATGCTTGAGCTGGAAAACCTTGTCGAAGTGAAGAAAGGTTCTGGGGTGTATGTCATCAATATTCCATCTCAACCCAACTCCCGCGAGAATGTGATCAGCGATGATGCTGGTCCGTTCGAAATGCTCCAAGCTCGTCAGTTACTTGAAAGCAACATCGCTGAATTTGCCGCGATGCAAGTGACGCCAAGCGACATTGTGAAAATGCGTGCAGCCCTTGAGCTGGAACGAGAAGAACTCGCCAGTGGCACCGCAGATTGCAACGGTGATGAGAAGTTTCACATGTGTATTGCAGAGGCAACCCAAAACTCTGTATTGGTGGACATGCTGAGACAATCTTGGGAGCGACGTGAGAGCAGCCCAATGTGGAATAAACTCCATTCCCACATTGCTGGTCAAGACTACCGTGAAGAGTGGTTAGACGATCACGCCAAAATCCTCGCCGCATTGCAGCGTAAAGATCCTATCGCTGCAAAAAATGCCATGTGGCAACACCTTGAAAACGTTAAACAGCGCCTGTTGGAGCTGTCTGACATCGATGACCCAGATTTTGATGGTTACTTATTCAGTTCCAACCCTGTTGTTCTGCAGGGTGCTGAAAATAGTTAACCACATTGCCGGCTTTGGTCGGCTCTAGTCAGCGCAGCTGCATTATCGTGGCTGCATATTAAGAAGTCGTTGTGCACTTAGCTTGAATAATTTGAGCGGGCTGAGTGCGTCTTAAAAAAGGTGAGTGTCATGGAACAAACTTGGCGTTGGTACGGTCCGAATGACCCAGTGTCGCTAGACGATATTCGTCAGGCTGGCGCAACAGGCATCGTAAATGCCTTGCACCACATTCCAAATGGGGAAGTGTGGTCGAAAGAAGAGATTTTAAAACGTAAAGCCATCATCGAAGAGAGAGGCTTAACGTGGTCGGTGGTTGAAAGTGTCCCTGTTCATGAAGAAATCAAAACTCAAACAGGTGATTACCAACAGTGGATCGACAACTACAAAAAGACGCTGCGTAACCTTGCAGAATGTGGCGTAGATACAGTCTGCTACAACTTTATGCCAGTGCTAGATTGGACACGTACTGACCTTGAATTTGAAATGCCAGATGGTTCTCGAGCACTTCGTTTTGACCAAATTGCATTTGCGGCATTTGAGCTGCACATTCTTAAACGCCCGGGCGCAGAAGCGGATTACACCGAAGCTGAACAAGCGCAGGCGCTTGAGTACTTCAACAACATGACGGCGGAGCAAATCCAACAACTGACAAGCAACATCATTGCTGGTTTGCCGGGTGCTGAAGAAGGCTACACGTTAGAAGAGTTCCAAGCACAGTTAGACCGTTACTCGGGCATCAGCAAAGATAAGCTGCGTGAGCACATGGCGCACTTCTTAGCGGAACTTATGCCAGTGTGTGAAGCGCATGGTTTGAAGTTGGCTGTACACCCAGACGATCCACCGCGCCCAATCCTTGGTTTGCCGCGCATCGTTTCAACCATCGAAGACATCGATTGGTTGACTGAAAAAGTACCGAGCAAAATGAACGGTTTAACCATGTGTACGGGTTCTTACGGTGTGCGTGGTGACAACGACCTAGTGAAGATGATCAAAAAGCACGGCGACCGCGTTTACTTCACTCATTTGCGTTCAACCAAGCGTGAAGAAAGCAACCCGATGACGTTCCACGAAGCAGCCCACCTAGATGGTGATGTGGATATGTACAACGTAGTGATGGCGATTCTGGATGAAGAACAACGCCGCGCAGAAGTAGGTGATCACCGTTTGATCCCAATGCGTCCTGACCATGGTCACCAAATGCTGGATGATTTGAAGAAGAAGACCAACCCAGGCTACTCAGCCATCGGTCGCTTGAAAGGCCTTGCGGAAGTGCGTGGTCTAGAAATGGCACTAAAACGCGCTTTCTACACCAAGTAAGTAAGAACCAGCAAAACCATCTAACAAAACGCAGAGTCTAGGCTCTGCGTTTTTTCGTTCTTAATTTCTTGAATATTATCCATAAAAAGTATCTGCGATACTCTGTCAGATGAATACCTGAAAATATTTTGCGTCTTTTTCTAACCACAGTCGTCTTATCTGTGTAAAAACGATTTCGACCGGAGAATTCCATGTTCAAGCCACAGCCAACGCGCTTAGATATTCAAGACAAATTCATCAAACACGATAGCCAAATGCTCAACCAAGTGTACGGAACAGACCAAGTTGTACCGTATTGGATTGCTGATATGGACTTTCCTATTGCATCGCCTATTTCGCGAGCGATGCAGCAACTTGTCAGCCGTGAAACCTTTTCATACGAGTTTGATAGTAAGACAGTTTTTCAGTCCATTGCCGATTGGAACAAGGATTTACATGGCCTTGAGCTTAGCACTGATAACTTTGTTCAAGTGCCGGGCGTACTGAGTGCGATTGCATTGCTGATTCGCGAGTTCACCAAAGAAGGTGAGGGCGTATTGATTCAAACTCCGGTTTATCATCAGTTCCGACGTTTGATTGAGTCAGCTGGCCGAACCGTTGTGGGCAATACAATGAAAATTGAAAATGACCACTACGTGATGGACTTTGAGTTGCTGGAGAACCAGTTGAAAAGTGGTGAAGTGCAAATGATTTTGCTGTGCAACCCTCATAACCCAGTGGGGCGTGTTTGGACTATAGCAGAACTAGAGCGCATGGTGGTGTTAGCTGAGAAGTACAATGTGATGATCATCAGCGATGAAGTGCATGCCGACATCGTATTTGAAGGTTCAACCTTTACCAGTATGACTTCATTAGGCTATGAAAACAGTCTGACGATCATTGGTTCTCCGGCGAAAAACTTTGGTTTGAACAGCACCTCTAACGGCTACATTTACAGCGATAACCAAGCACTTTTCGAGAAAATCAAAGCGACGTCGGCTTCACTCTCTATCGATCATGGCAATGCGTTTACCACCTACGCGACCATTGCGGCTTACCAACAGGGCAAAGAGTGGTTTGAAGGTTTTCATGCTTACACGCAAAACAATCGTAACTGGATTATTGAGTTTATTGAGCACAACTTGCCACAGGTGAAAGCATTCCTGCCACAAGGAACCAATCAAATTTGGTTGGATTTTTCTGGTTTAGAATTGGAATCTTCTCAGCTAAAAACCTTGCTGACAGAAGAAGCCAAAATGGCGTTGACGCCAGGTACTTGGTTTGGTGAACCCAATGAAAACTACTACCGCATGAACTTCGCTTGTTCTTTAGAGCAAATTCAAACCTCATTTGAGTTGCTTAAAGCCGCTGTCGATAAACGTAAATAAGTGAAGTGGTAGGGGAATAAAACGATGACACAAACCATCACTAAAGGCATCAAAGCCCTAGCAGAAGAAGCACGCTTGAGTGTCGCAGACCTCTCTATTGAGGATGCCAAAGCGTTGTTTGCAGACGAAGATTACGTATTCGTGGATGTACGAGAAGCCGATGAGAGGCGCAAACTTGGCGTGATCCCGGGGGCATTTACCTGTCCAAGAGGCATGTTGGAGTTTTTGATTGATCCACAATGCCCAGTGCATAACCCAGTCTTTGCTCAAGATAAAACGTACGTTTTCTACTGCGCACATGGGCTTCGTTCCCTCTATGCGGCAAAACAAGCCGCTGACATGGGGCTTGAACCTGTGCTCAACCTTGCTGGTGGTTTTGCTGAATGGCTAAAAGCAGATGGCGCGGTTGAGTCTGAGTCATAATGTATAGGTCATACTTGCCATACGGTTTATATTTCGATTAATATCGAATTATTATTTTATGTATAGAGACCGTCGCATGTTAGCAGAGTGGTTGGCACACAAAGAGCAGCTCAAAAACTACATTGTCAAACAGACCAGTGATCCAGATTTAGCCGATGACATTTTGCAAGAGGTGTACATCAAGGCGAGTCAAAAGATCGATCAGTTAGAAGCGCGAAGCAAAATCAAAAGTTGGTTATATCGCATCACGCACAACGCGATCATGGATCACTATCGTACGCAGCAAAGTTACGAAGAGCTGATAGACAATCAGGTTGAAGAGGAAATGCCGATAGAGCTGGAGAATCTTCAAACCATGGGGCATTGTTTACGCCCAATGTTTGAGTGCTTGCCAGAGAAATATCGCCAAGCCGTGATTCTGTCTGAACTCGACGGTTTGCCTCAACAAACGGTTGCGGACCAGTTGGGGCTTTCGCTTTCTGCGACGAAAAGCCGAATTCAGCGCGGTCGAGTTAAGCTCAAAGCCTTGTTAGTTGAGTACTGCAATGTTGAAGCAGGTCGAGGAGGTATCGTTGACTTCTCACCAGAACCGCAGTGTCTTCACATGGCTCAAATGTACAGTGCTGAAGTGGCATAAAGCCAATAGAACCGTTCGATTTACAATGTAAAAGCGCAGAGTTTTGGCTCTGCGCTTTTTTGTTGCTACTCAACGTTGGGAAGTTTTTCTTTCAGATAATCAATCAAGCAGCGAACCTTAAGAGGCGTATAACGGCTTTGTAAGTACACCGCATTGAAAGGTAAATTTTGCCCTGTGTAGTCGCTCATCAATTGTGTAAGTCGCCCTTCTTTTAAGTGATGTTCAACCATCCAAATCGGAAGAATGACAATCCCCATTCCGGTTAACGCGACCTCTAGTAATACATCCCCATTGTCGCTTTGAAAATTACCATTTACCGCGACGGCATGTTTCTGATTTTGCTTGGTAAAGCTCCATACATTAATGTCTCTCATCCGCGAATAAACCAAACAATTGTGTTGTTTTAAGTCTTCAGGAGCTTTGGGTTCTCCGTGCTGTTGTAAATAACTCGGCGCCGCTAAAACGAGCATTGGGTTATCAAACAAATGGCGCGCAATCAGCGTTGAGTCTTCCAGTTGTTTAGCTCGAATTGCGACATCTATCCCATCACTGATCAAGTCGGTGTGCTGGTCACTGAGCTGTAAATCCACCTTGATATCAGGATAACGTTGGAAAAACTCTGCCATGATAGGGGCAAGCAGAATGCGACCAAACGCCACTGGTGCTGAGATGCGAATCGTCCCTTGGGGAGAAGCCACCTCCGATCTTGCCTCAGCTTCGGCTTCATCCAGTTCACCTAAAATATCAACGCAAGTTTGATAATACTTCGCGCCTGCAGGCGTTAAAGCATGGTCGCGACTGCTTCGAGCGAGGAGCTTGACGCCGATTTTCTTTTCTAACGCTGCCACTTTTTTGCTGATCGTTGTTTGTGAGGTATTCATTTCACGACCCGTGGCAGAAAAGCTGCCCGTTTGTACCACTCGAACAAATGCGCGCATTGCACTTAGTTGGTCCATTAGTGCTCTCAATTATTCTAAATAGGCATAGATGCTAGTCATTGTAGCTCAGTTTTAGTCGATATTGGTTGGTTCTAAGATACATTCCAAGCCGAAAACAAATCGGTAAGAAAGATTAACCAAGATTGATTCGCCAATGGAGGCGCTTATGGACATGCAACAAAAACTACAACTTCTACTTGATAAACAAGATATTACTGAAGTGATTTTCCGTCATGCTCGCTCTTTAGATCGTATGGACGCAGAGCTGATGAAGTCCACTTACTGGGAAGATGCTATTGAAGACCATCAAGACCCAATCTTCCCAGATTTGTTTTTCTATAACGACAATGCCCACGCTTTTGTTGAACCCGCAATGAAAGGGTTTGAAGCAATCAAAATTACACAGCACCGCATCAGCAACGTTCTCATTGAAGTGGATGGTGATACAGCAACTGCAGAGAGCTATGTGTGGGCGTACCACGTGCATGAAGAAGATGGCGTGGACAAAGAAGGCATTTTAGGTGGTCGTCACCTGTACCGTTTTGAACGTCGTGATGGTGTTTGGAAAATGGTACACCGTTTTACCGCTTTTGATTGGAACCAAAACCAAGATGCGAGCGCAGTGTGGTCTCCAGATTTTGAAGATAAGTACGTAGGTAAACGCAATAAATCTGACGAAAGTTACGAATACATTCAACGATAACTCCGGTCTGTTAGTTGGAGCGCGACATGTGAGGGCAGCAATGCTCTCCACTCCAACCTGTGTCGCGCTCGTTTTATCTTAAACAACGTGAAGTAAATAGGACTGAATAATGACAACGACGAAATTTACCGCAGGTGATTTGTTTCCCTCTATCACTCTGCCAACGCTAAGTGGCGAAACTATCGAGCTGGGTACACCTTCTGAGAATGTCGATTGGCGCTTAGTGGTGGTTTACCGCGGCAAACATTGCCCTTTGTGTACTCGCTATCTCAACCAACTAGAGACACTAAAAGTACGATTCTTACAACTCGGGATGGATATCGTGGCGGTGTCCGCAGATAGCCAAGTACAGCTAGAGCAGCATAAGGATCAACTGAGCGTCACGTTCCCGGTCGCTTATGGTCTGACAGTAGAGCAGATGCAAACGCTTGGTTTGTATATCTCGGAGCCTCGCTCAGAAAAAGAGACAGACCATCTCTTTGCAGAGCCAGGTTTGTTTGTGGTGAATAGTAAAGGACAAGTTCAGTTAGTCGATATTTCCAACGGTCCATTCGCTCGACCTGACCTAGAAGTCTTGCTCTCAGGATTGGCGTTTATCCGTAACCCAGAAAACGATTACCCTATTCGTGGTACTTACCAAGCGGCAATCTAATCACTGTTTTGGTTTGAGGCATTAAAAACCAATGACGTTCACAAACTTCCTCTTCTAAAATTGGATTGTTCGTCTCCTAGATTGTGGTAAAGTCCGCGCCTGCGATTTACCGCATCTTTTACTGCCTCTTCAATCAAAAGCACAAGGTTAAGCTAATGCCATTTTCTACTCTCTCTTTGAGTTCTGAGCTGATTCACGCACTGCCAAAAGATTTCAAGAAGCCAACCGATATTCAAGCTTTGGCCATTCCTGAGCTACTCAGTGGTAAAGATGTGTTGGCATTAGCAAACACGGGCAGCGGCAAAACCCTTGCTTATGGCTTGCCTTTGTTGGAAAAACTAAGTGCAAATCCAGAGCGAAAAGCGCTGATTCTAGTACCAACGCGTGAGCTAGCAACTCAGGTAAGTGAGGCGATTAACCAAGTTGGTCAATCTGTTGGTCTCAACGCAGTGTGTCTGTGCGGTGGCGTGGATAAAGAGCCGCAACTACAAGCACTTGCGACAAAACCTCAAATTCTTGTGGCGACAACAGGCCGTTTAGTCGATCTGGCGAACAACAGTTTGGACCTGAGTAATATTCATTACCTAGTGTTGGATGAAGCGGACCGCTTGTTGGATATGGGCTTTTGGCCTGACGTGCAAAATATTGCAGGGCAGATTTCAAACCAGCGTCAAACCGCGATGTTCTCAGCAACGTTTTCTGATGAGTTGAAGGGCAAAGCCAAGCAGCTCATGCACGCACCAAAACAAGTAGCAGCGCATCAAGAAAACAGCACCAATCAAGATATTGCCGAAACGCTGTATCTCGTCAACAAAGGCAGCAAAACCAAAGCGTTGATTGAACTGATCAAGCAAAATGCGTGGACGCAGGTATTGGTATTTATAGGCGCCAAAGAGAATGCCGATGGTCTAGCGAAAAAACTCAGTAAAGCTGGAATCTCAACCAATGCGTTGCACGGCAATAAGAGTCAAGCAGAGCGAGAAGAAGCGTTGGCGCAGTTTAAATCGGGGCAAACACAGGTATTGATTGCCACCGATTTGTTGGCGCGCGGTATTCATATTGAACAACTGCCCGTGGTGATTAACTTTGAGTTGCCAATGCACGCAGAGACTTACGTTCACCGAGTTGGACGTACAGCCCGTGCAGGCGAGCAAGGTGTCGCAATGTCGCTGGTCTGCCATGGCGAAGCAGAAGCTCTTACCGCGATCCGTAACCTGACTCAACGTGAATTGCCAACGCAAGATCTTGAAGGTTTCCCAGTTACGGATAAGCCATCAACAGGCGAAAGCAAACGCGCCCCACGCGATAAAAAAGCCAATCGCCGAACCAATGCCAAGAAGAGCATTAAGCAGTTTCAAGGAAAACCGAAACGCCAAGCGCCCAAAGCTAAATAAACCAAGCTAAACAAACAAAAAGCCATCGTGATGATGGCTTTTTCTATTAACGGAAAGAGACTAGAAGTTGTAAGAAACGGTCGCGCCAACTGTCCATTGGTTTGCGCTCTCTACGATAGAAGAATCACTGATGCCACTTCCTAGACGCGTGTATTGTGATACTTGGCTGATTTGCCAGTTATCGGTGATTGGCACAACCAGTTTGTAGCCTAAACCATAGTTTACCGTAGCTTCGCCTTTGTAAGCTTTGCGGTTTGCGCGTGCTTCTTTGTCTGTGACACCGAAGTAGTAATCTACATAGTCTTCGCTTTGGTAAGACACGCTCGCAAATGGTACGAAATCAGCATTGCCGATGTTCATGATGTGGAAGTAAGTCGCACCACCTTGGAAGCCTTTATAGGCACCAGAAACATCGTGTTGTAGGTAAGTTGAAATCACGTTGTTTGGATCGAGTGTGAAGTCTGCGTTTAAACCTAAATCGACCGCAAAATCACGACGCTTAGTACCTTTTAAGCTTTTCGCTACATCGCTATCGCGAGGTACGCCACTGCCCACCACATAAGCACTCATGTTTAACAATTCGTTAGTTTCACCAAGAAAGCGGTAGTTGATGCCACCAAGATCAGCGTTGAAATCTTCACCGTGATAGCCACCGTTTAACACTGGTGCTGTATTGTGCTTTTGGTCTTTGAAAAGATCACTGGCTTGCACTACGCCAGCTTCGACCATCCAACCGCCTTCGTTGTTGTAGATGTTACCGTTACGAATGTAAGTGTCGCCAGCTGTTGCTGTTCCTGCTGCTGTTAAAGTGATTAACGCGATGAGTGTTTTGTTCATTATGCTGTCCTAATTATTTGATTTTGAACAGTGTACAAAACGAATGTGTAACCTTCTATCAGCAGAACGTATGGAAGTGTAATGATGGCTTTAGGGAAGTGTTGTCTGTGCAGTCTGGGGAAAGGGAAACAAAAAGCCACGCCTTAACATGAAAAGCGTGGCTTTGTTATATCGGTTGTTTGTATGGCTAGTTTAGTGCGTGTTTGATTCTTACCAAGGCTTCATCCAGTGTGCCTGCTGGGCAGCCTAGATTAAGGCGAACAAAGCCAGAACCTTCTTTACCGAAAGCGATGCCCATGCTCGGGACAAGCCCTGCGGCGACAAATTTTTGCTCCAGCTCGGCGTCGGTCAGGTTGAATGCGCGGCAATCTAACCAAGCCAAGTAGCCTGCTTGTGGGGCGATAAATTTCACCTCTGGCAGTTCCGTTTGTACAAACTGATCAAGTTTGGCGATATTAGCTCGCAAGTAGTCTTTTAAGTCCATCAACCAATTAGAGCACTCTTGATAAGCAACAGTCGCTGCACTCATCGATAGGCTATTGAACACGTCCATACCATGAGCATCTAATCGGCGAGTAAACTGTGCTCGGAGTGATTCATCTGGAATCATAAAGTTAGAGATTCGCAGTGAAGACAAACCAAACGTCTTACTTGCAGCCGTAGCTACTATCAGACGTTTTGTAAGATTTTTTGGAAGACGTAAAGCAGAGTAGTACTCCGCATCGCCAACCACTAAATCGCCCCATATTTCATCACTCAGCAGCCAAACTTGGTACTGTTCACACAGTTTAGCAACCTTTGTCATTTCGCTTTCAGACCAAACTCGCCCTGTTGGGTTATGTGGGTTACAGAAGATCATTGCTTTTGCGCCATTAGCAAAGCAGGTTTCGAGATGATCAAAGTCGAGTTGATAGTCGCCTTTGGTTTCCGTCAGTGGGTTCTCTACGACAACACGATCGTTGAATTCAATGATCTTACGGAAGGAGCCATATCCCGGACTCTGCATCACGATGCCATCACCTTTTTCGGTGAGCATTTGCAATGCCATCGCGAGTCCAGGAAGTACGCCATGTACCGTAGTGATCCACTCACGCTCAACGTGGGTACCATGCTGGTTTTGATACCAATCGATCGTAGCTTGGTAGTACGTATCATCGCGTTCTGCGTAACCAAAAATTCCATGCTCAACACGTTGTTGTAGCGCGTCTAATACTACTTGCGGCGCTTGAAAATCGTAATCGGATACCCACATCGGGAGTAAATCCGTGCCAGCCAATCCCAGCTTTTGCTGCATAAAGTCCCATTTAACAGAGCCACTTTCCTTGCGGTTCAGAATTTGGTCGAAAGCGTTCATCAATGATTTACCTTATTTTGTTTCTACTGCTGGTGTATTTGAATGCTCTTCAGCAATCTGTTGTTCGTTTTGTTCTAGCTTGGCTTTTGCGATACCAAAGCCAGTGAAGCCATAAATCAGAGCGAAGATCACGCCGGTGTAACATTGAATCGCCCATGGTAGGTAATCCAACGTTGCCACGCCTAGCGTACCCGCCATATAGATACCTGCGGCTGTCCAAGGAACCAATGGTTCAATAATGGTGCCGGCATCTTCGATGGTTCGAGACAGGTTCTTCGTGTCTAATCCCATTTTTCGGTAAGCGTTTTGGAACAACTCACCCGGAATCAACAGCGCTAGCTTGCCGTCAGAAGTGGTGAAAACCACAGTGATGGTTGCCACAACGGTCGAAGCAATCAGCTGACCTGTGGTGTGAATCGCATGTAGGAATTTGCCTAGTACCACGTTTAGTGCGCCAGTTAGGCTCAAAATACCAGCGAAGGCAAAAGCACAGAATACTAGTAGAATCGTGCTCATCATTGAGAACAGACCGCCACGGTTAAGCAGTTTGGTGATATCTGGCACTAAGCCATTTACGCTGTGACCGTTTGCTTCAAACATGGCTAGGTTGAAGCCGTCTACGTAAGCTTGGAAGCCTTGTTTTAGTGTGAAGTCTTGGAAAACCATGCCTAAAACAATCGCGATAGCCGATGCGCCAAGCATCAATGGCAGGACTGGCTTCTTAGTCAACGCGCCCCATAGGATCATCACTGGCGGAATAAGAAGTAGGATGTTGAAGTTGTATAGATTATCTAAGCCCGAGGTGATTTGAACAACTTTCTCTGGCTCGTGAATGTTCGCGATATCAGCGCTTTGACCCGCAAAGAAGAAGACGACAGACGCAATCACAAAGCCCGGCAGGGTGGTGTAAAGCATATGTTGAATGTGTTCGTACAAGGTGGTGCCTGAAACGACAGGCGCAAAGTTGGTTGAATCTGATAACGGTGAGATTTTGTCACCAAAGTACGCGCCAGATACCACTGCACCAGCGGCAGCTGCGAGCGAGACGTCAAGGCCTGCTGCCACGCCCATTAGTGCGACACCAACAGTACCTGCAGAGCCCCAAGACGTACCGGTACAAACGGAAACGACACTGGTCACAAAGAAAGCGGCAATAAGAATGTATTCAGGGCTGATGACTTTTAGTCCCCAGTAAACCATGTAAGGGATTGTGCCGCTGACCATCCAGCTGGCAATCAAACCACCAACCGAGACCAAAATCAGAATGACTGGCATCGCTTTCGCCAGTTTTTCTACGATGGCGTTAATGATGTCATCCCAGTTGTAACCGATCTTCCACGCGATAAGACCAGTAAAGGCAGCTGAAATCAGCAACAGAACTTCAATGCGAAGTCCGAGTATTCCGTATCCGACAGCCAGAAGTGCAAACATCACCGCAATAGGGGCGAGTGCTAATCCGAACGACGGCAGAGGCTTAGAATTTGTCATGTTATTTATCCTCAGGATCGATGTAGGGTTTGTTCGAAATGGATAATAACGGTCACATAATAGGCAAAATGAGAGCGGTGTGTTGTTTTCATGTAAGCGCTTACATGAGGTGTGCGAATGTAAGGTTCATCACAATTTTATCCGATCTTTTGTATTGCTTTGACGGTTTGTCTGCTGACTAAGCTTGCTTCAAATTGATGCAGGTTTGGTGGCGAATAGCCGTCTTTACTTAAGTTTAGTGCTAATTTCGCTGCATAAGTCGACATTTCGTCAATTGGGTTATGCATGGTGGTCAATCGTGGATAGAGGTAGCGTGCAAGCAACACATCATCAAATCCAACCACGGAAATATCATCTGGCACCGTGAAGCCCTGTTCATGCAAACTTGCCATTAAGCCTGCTGCCATTACGTCGTTAAATGTGACTACCGCAGTGACTCCCGGACAGGATTGAATAAGTTGGCGACCTGCTTCCTCTCCTCCAGACTCACTGAAGTTTTGGTTGATTACCCAACCTGTTGGGATAGCTAAATTGGCTGCATTCATTGCGTCTCGATAACCTTCAAGGCGGTCGGTTCGATCTTCAATGGGTAAGTCACTGGTGACACAGGCGATCTTGCGATGACCTTGCTGAATCAAATATTCGACCGATTTGCGCGCACCGACTCGGTTGTCTACCCAGACTGAACGATTGGAGATTTGTGCAATGGTGCGGTTGAGTAACACCATCGCCGGAAGCTGTGCAGCGTATTGCATCAGCGTGGTGTCATCGAGCATCTTTGAGTGTACGACCATCGCCTCACAGCCCTGACTGATGAGAAAGTCGAGCCCTTCTTTTTCTCGTTGCGCATTGTGCCCACCACTGACTACGACCAACTGACAACCATTGGCACGGGCCACTTCTTCAACGCTTTTGGCGATCAAGGCGAAAAAAGGGTCAGCCAAGTTCCCAGTGAGTAAACCTAGCGTGTTATTGCTGCGGTTCGCCAGCGCTGTTGCTCGCGCATCTCGGCGGTAGTTGAGCTCTTTAATGGCGCGTTCGACTCGCTCTTGCGTTACTGGTTCAACATAACTGGTGCGATTGATAACACGCGAGACCGTTGCCGTAGAGACACCAGCCATGTCCGCGACGTCTTTCATGGTTGCCACTAGATTTCTCCAAGAGAGTAACAGGGTGAATTGAAAGGGAGGATATGAGGCAGAGTGTAGCGGCTATTAATTGTTGGTTATGTTAGTAAGTTCAAAGGATAGAACTTTAGAAAAAAGCGCTCCTATCTTGTTTTATTAATTCAACAAGATAGGAGAAACAAAAAAGCCACGAACCTGACGATATCGGGTGCGTGGCTTCTTTATTTATTAGCCAATCTTTTTATAGGCGACGATATGAGACAAGAAAAGGAGAGAGTATCTCTCGTTGAATCTGATTTTGTACTCGTGTTCAGCTTCCGATAGTGGCACCCAACCATTGCCAAAATAATCGTTTATATCGTCAACTGCTTCAGTCTCATCTTTTAAATGTTTTTTGCTCCACTGATAGGTACAGGCTAAAACCAAAACACCATTAGGAGCCGTTGCGTCCATTAATGCTTCCACGACCGTTTTAGGGGAGTCACATTGATCCAGTACATTCAAGCAAAGACTTAAATCGTGCTGCTCCGCGACCACGCCACTTTCAAAAGGTGCTTCGATGAGAGAAAAATTCACATGGTCACAAGCTTTGGCTATTGAAGATGCATTAAATGTGAAATGCTTTTGCTCTTTTAAGCTCTTAATATAGTGGAAGTCACACTCTCCCCCATCGATCAGTAGCTGTTTCAAGTTTGATAACAAACGATGAGAAGGTTCTACGAGCGTAGCCGAATTGATACTTGGTATGTTGGTTATCAATTCATAACAGTTTCTCCCGAGAGCAGGCCCCACTTCTAATAGGCTTTTAGGAGAAGGGTTTTCACTACCGAGAGCTTCAACAACAAACTGCGCGACGTCTTTCGAATGGCTTGAAGAGACAAACCAATCTGGCACTGACTTAGACTGGCTATCAAGCAGTTTGCTCACGCCGTTTTGTCGAAGTTTATCAAGCCACTGAATCTCGAAATATGCTGCTAACCCTTTGTGATCGATATAGAAATCTTCCACTTTTACTCCTTTTTGATATTCCGTTATTGAGCGCTAATTTTGCCCCATCGATCAAAGGTGAGTAAATGCTAAATACCAAATATTGAAACTCTGCCTGACTTTATTTTTTAATATTTACAATGAGTTAATGCTGTTTTTATGCTGAGCAGATAACTTTCGGAATGTGTCTAAGACCCAACATAGTGCATCCGTCTTCCAAGTAGCTATCGGTGACAACATCAAAGCCGAACTTGCCGTAATAGTCTTTCAAGTGTGCTTGTGCGGATATAAAAATGCTGTCATTCGGGTAGATCTTCCTTGTGGCATCGAAACTCACTTGCATCAATTGGTTGCCGATGTTTTTCCCTCTGTAATCTTCTGCGACGATAACGCGACCAATACACACGTCATTGGCATCAGAGTTCAGCAAGGGTAAAACGTCAACGGGGTATCCGAGTTTCGGAGGCATAATGCGACTATAAGCCACCAGACGTTCGTTATCATATCCCATTACGTGGTAGGTGTCGGGATGGTTATCTTTACCATCCAAATCGCTGTATGGCGTGTTCATGTCTACGATGAAAATATTGACTCTTTGCTGCAAAAAATCGTAAAGCTCTTGAACAGACAGGTCTGCGAATTTCTTAATTCTCCATTCGAGCATCATGCTTCCCCTTGTATTATTTTGGGTACAACATAAAGCGTATTTGTGCGCGATTCATTAACCTTTGTTAATTGCTAAGCTCCAGCGTAAACACAGATTTGCTGTTTTGAACGGCTAAAAAGCAAAAGCCCCAATGACTTGGTCGTGGGGCAGATATAGGAAGTGAGAAGCTTTTTCTCTCGAGGAGTCAGAAAGGGAATTAACCCGCAGTCGGACCGACTAAACGCATTTCCCAATCTTCGACTTCCCCGGTTTCTAGGCGACGTTCGACAAGCTTGCCCCAAGATTCAACCAATGGAAGTTCCGCCAGTTGGCTTAGCTCCGCTTTATCTAGGCAACCAGTAAATACTGCGCCCATGATGCGAGCCAATGACCAGTCTGGGTAAGGTCTTTCGCACAGAATAATTTCGTCACCTGCGCCGATATCGCCCTCTTGTAGCACTCGGAAGTACCAGCCTGTTCGAAGCGTGTCTTGCAGTCTTCTCGCCATGTCGTTTTGCTCGAAGCGGACGTTGAGTTTCCAGCAGGGCATACGCCCTTGGGATACTTCTAACAAGGTTGAGCCGATGCGGATCTTATCTTTCAAGCAAATGGATTCTTCTGTTACGCCGCTTGAGCTTAAGTTCTCGCCGAACGCCCCAGCTGATTGGAAAATCGCTTTGTCGCCCAACTCTTGCTGCCAAACGGGATAGTGCTCACTTGGGTAAATATGAAGGGCTTTTTGAATCCCACCATGGAAGCGTGGATCGCCTTGTTCGTCGTTGGTAAAACCCAGTTCTGTTGCATGCTGACGCTGCGGCAAAACCTGTTTGTTAATCGCACTTTTCGCACCATGTGCAAAGGCAACGGTTTTACCTGCTAATACGTTGTTAACTACGCCTAACTTCTTCATATTCTTTCCTTATCGCCTAAAACTGATTTGCCAAACGGCGTGAGACAAGACCACGTTAGCGTTCGCCCAGTGACTTGAATACCGGAATCGCTGCCAGCACTTCAATACGCTTTTCTGTGCTTTTTAAGTAGCGCGTTTCGCTATCTGAAACCAACACATGACGTTGATAACCTTCCGCTTTAGGAAACTTGGTTAACACGGTTTCAAGCGATGCTTCGCACTTGTCTTGGTTGATGTTATCAATATCGACTTTGAATAAGAGTTGGTTTTCTTTGGATATTTCAACTTGATATCGCATACGTCGCACCTCACGGCTTCATTCACTTTGACGAGCATGATAGCCTAGTGAGCTTGTGTCAGAGTAGGGATGTAAGGACAGTTAATGATGACAACCCGCCAAATCGATTCTCACTCCGGTGTCATGACCTCCAATGAGATGATGGCTGCCAATCCCCACTCACCAGCTTTGGTTAAGACCATCGACATGCCCAAAGGTTATATTGATGCGCTGCACCAACACACGTGGCATCAAGTCATCTTCCCGATCAAAGGGTTATTGCAAACCAAAACCGAGCACTACCAACACCTTGTCCCTCATACCTCTGCGCTGTTTGTACCTGCGGGTATTCAACATGAATCCATCGCACTAAGCCATACGACATTTGTCGGTATCTATCTAAACCCTAAGTTCGGTACTGAGTACGAGCATCAAGTTAGAACCATCACTCTCACTCCTTTCTTGAACGAGTTGCTACAGGAAATACGCCGTCAATGCGAAGGGTTCGTCAGTGATGAGGAAGTATCGCGCTTGCTAGGCGTACTGCACGATCAAATCATGAAAGACAACGTGCAGACCTTTCAGTTACTGCTGCCTGAAGACAGACGCTTAAAGCTGATTTTTGAAGCGCTGACCGACACGCCAGCATTGGATTGGTCACTCAAACAGTGGGGAGAGAAAGTCGGTGCATCCGAGCGAACTCTGTCGCGCTTGTTCTCCAAAGAGTTCAACACCTCGTTTCAACTTTGGCGGCAACAAATTCGGCTGATTTATTCGCTCTCTTTGCTGGACGAAGAGCTCTCTATCCAAAGCATTGCCGATCAAGTGGGGTATCAAAACGACTCTTCTTACATCAAAGCATTTAAAGCCTATTTTGGTGTCACCCCACAGCAGTTTCGCGTTAATGGTAGAAGGGGATAGCGAGTACAATCTTGTCCACAACATCGGTCTCGTCCATCACACTACTCTAGCGGTAACTGGAATGTACTCTTGATTTCCTTAACTGAGACGTTGGATTGAATGGCGCTGATGCCTTTCACGCGGCGAATAGCACTGATGCGGTCAAAGTATTCGTCCAAGTCTCTCGCCACTACTTGCACCATGTAATCTGCGCTACCTGCAATGCAGTGACACATTAAGATCCAATCGGTTTCTGCGACAAAGTCTTCAAAAGGTGTGGTGTTTTCTACCTCGTGACTGCCTAGTGTCACCAGCGTAAAACCAGAGACTTGAAAGCCGAGTTTTTTGCGATTCAACTTGGCGGCGTAACCCTCAATGTAGCCTTCCTCTTCCATTTTTTTCCAGCGTCGCCAGCAGGGCGTCTCACTCAGGTTAACCGTCTCCGCGAGCTTGGAATTACTCATGCGGCCATCTTTCTGAATGTGGTCAAGAATAGCGAAATCGGTACTATCCAATTCAAAGTTGGTGGATTCTTTCTTTTTCATGGTTATTTTAGAAATAGTCTGCTCAAATTGACTTTTATCGTAGCGCAGATAGCAATTTTCTTTCTACCCAAATCGTTAGACTGTTTCACATATTCGTTGATTACTTTTTGGGAGAGAGTGCATGAGTGCTCAATTGTTGGCGGCATTTTTGTTGTTTGCCGTTTCTATTTCTTTAACGCCGGGAGCTGGCAACGTCGCGCTGTTAGGTATTTCGAGCCGATATGGGTTTTCTGCGACCGTGCCGTTTGTATTGGGCAATGCAGTCGGGGTGATCATCATGTTGGTTGGTGCAAGTGTGGGGCTTGTCAGTTTGTTTACCCTTTACCCAGATTTGTACATGGCGTTAAAGTGGATTGGCGCGGCGTACCTGCTGTATCTCGCATGGTCGATTGCTACGATGGAACTCGACAATGATTCGAATGCAAAAAAGTCCGGCTTTTTATCTGGCGTTTGGGTGCAAATTCTTAATCCGAAAAGTTGGGTTGCGTCACTGACGGTGTTCTCTCAATTTATCTCGCCAAACAATGATTACCTGACTCAGGTAGTGATCATTATCAGCGTGATGGTGGGAACTGGTGTGCTGGGGATGTTTGCTTGGGCGTACTTTGGCACCGTATTGAACCGCTTTATACAGTCACCACAAAAGGTTATATGGGTAAACCGATGCATGGGCAGCAGTCTCGCTTTAGTGGTGGTGTTTATGCTGAGTCAGCCCGTTTAAGCTCTTATCCAATTTGACGTGCGCGCTGAGAAAACGTTATATACCCGTTTCCCTATGGCGCGCCATATTCCCTGCAACAATCCTGTGGTATCCAATGAGCTTAACCAAGACCAACTCGCATAAGACAAACACTCGCGTTAATCAACTGAGCTTTGGTTCGCCAAGTGAATCGTTGGTGTTGGAGCATGTTGAGCTAGAGCCACTGGCTTTGGGTAAAGTTCGTGTGCAAATCGAAGCCACAAACATTAATCCAAGTGACCGATTGTCGATTCAGGGAGTAGGGCAGTATCGTCGTACCCATGTACCGCCGCGAGTCCCAGGGTTTGAAGCGGTTGGACGTGTGGTTGAGATAAACGATCCGCATCAAACCGAATTTCACATGGGGCAAAAGGTGCTGGTGGCACAAAGCGGGACTTGGCAAAGCTATGTCGATGCGCATGCGGAGAATGTCTTTGCAGTGCCGGAAGAGCTTGAGAATGGCTACGCGTGCCAGTTGTATATCAATGCCCTGACGGCTTGGGTGATCACCACTCACGTTGCCAAGTTGGGCCAAGAGGGTGTGGTGATCATCAACGCGGGCAATTCTGCGATTGGTAAGATCTTCGCTCAGTTATCGCACTCACTTGGATTTACTTTAGTTGCGATAAGCTCCGCGCCAGAGCGTTATCCATACGATTCCAATGCAGTGCTAGATTGTAAGCAAGATCTGCAATCTCAAATCGATGTCCGAGACCTGCCTCAACCCAATGTCGCATTCGATGCCATTGGCGGCAAGTTTGGCACCGAACTAATCCAAGTTCTGCTTAGTTCGGGAACGTATATTAATTATGGAACGCTTTCTCTCACCCCTTATGAGCCTGCTTTCTTCGCTTGTATGAAGCAGAACAATATCGACTTCAATACGTTCTTTTTGCGCTACTGGGAAGAGTCGGTTGGTAAGACCGTTCGCAAACAAGTCTTTGCCGAGATGCTAGAACATTTTGTGGAACATCAGATACAACTCGATGTGGATTGCTACCTTCCGTTGGAACAGTTCCAGCGCGCCTTCGAGCTGATAGAAGATGAGTCGGTCACGCTGCAAGGCAAAATCATTCTGACCATGCAGTGACGATATTCAAGCTCCTTAAGGCTGTTGGGTAAATTGAAGAATAAAAAAGGATGGCATTCACCATCCCTTTCGCGTTCTCGTTAGGATTAACGGAACTGTGGCATGTAGTCGAGGTTGGCTTCAATCGTCTCTTCTAGAGCCTTTTCTAGAATCGTCCCGGTGGTTACTAACGGGTTTAAAATCAATGCTCGATGCGCGGCATTGCGGTCGCCTGTGACAGCCGCTTCTACCGTGAGTGATTCAAAGTCTTTCATCAATTGGATCAAGCGCAGCGTATCGCTTGGGAATGGCGCGACGTTTAAAGCCACAGGTCCCGATTTTGTGATCATGCAGCTGACTTCCACCGCGCAATCGTCAGGTAAACCTGCAATGGCACCGTTGTTACGGGTGTTTACGTGCATGATGGTGCGCTTATCGTTGTAGATAGAGCTCATCAGCTCGCAGGCAGCTTCTGAGTAGTATTGACCCCCACGCTTTTCGAGCTCTTTTGGTTTTTCGTTGAGCTCTGGATTGCGGTAGATATCGAACAGTCGTTTCTCCATGGCTTTGACCACCTCACCGCGAGTACCTTCGCCGTTCGCTTCTTCAATCTCTTGGCTCATGATGTCTTCGCTGGTGTAGTAATAGCGCAGGTAAGCACACGGGATCATCCCCATATTACGCAGCAACTCTTGTGGCCAGTCGAATGGAGGAATATTTTGCGGCACCAAAGGATCGTTGCCGGATAGGATCTCTTCGACCACTTCTTGCAGTTTGTCACGACCTTCGTGCAGGATCTGGCGTGCCCAGATAAAGTGGTTCAAACCCGCAACTTGCAGTACAAATTCTGGCTCGTTAGCACCGAGCATTTGGGCGATGCCTTTTTGCATGATCACTGGCACGTTACATAAACCGACCGCTTTCACTTTGGTGTGTTTGAGAATCGCTTCTGTCACCATGCCTGATGGGTTGGTAAAGTTTAGCAACCAAGCATCTGGACACAACACTTCCATCTCTTTACAGATTTCCAGCGCGATAGGAATAGTACGACAGGCATTGGCAAAACCGCCTAACCCATTGGTCTCCTGACCGATCATGCCGTACTTCAGTGAGATACGTTCATCACGGATTCGACCTTCCAAGCAGCCAGCGCGAAATTGAGAACATACAAAGTCTGCGTCTTTCAAAGCAGGTTTGCGATCCAAGGTGACGTGCACATCAATATGCGACATGTCGTTTTTAGCCAACATGCGACGTGTTAAATCGCCAATGATGCTGACTTTCTCTGCGCCATCTTCAATATCAACCAACCACAGTTCGCCGATTGGCAGTTCATGATTTCGTTTGATCAGACCTTCGATGAGCTCTGGTGTGTAGCTAGAGCCTGCGCCAATGATGGTAATTTTAAGATTCTTTTTCATCGTGATGTTCTCGTTATGGATAAGACAGTTTGATTAAAAAGCATCCTGATGAGCTTCACAAACCAAACAAATCTTGCTATGGATTAGTACAGCTAATTTATAGAGAGTCGAGTGATGGACAGAAAGCAGCAGATGCTCTCCAATATGTACACTTTTGCGATTGCAGGTAAGTTTCTTAGCTTTACCAAAGCAGCGGAAGAGCTATTCATTACCCAAGGGGCGGTGAGTCAGCGAATCAAATCGTTAGAAGAGCAACTGGGCTTCAGTTTGTTTGTGCGCATGACGAGACGATTAGAACTGACCAAAGAAGGTGAGCGATTACTGCATGCATTAAACCAATCGTTCGACGTTATTTTCTCTGAGCTCGAAGACATCAAGTTCAATGAACTGCGTGGTGAATTATATATTGGAGCAGCGCCGACGTTCGCCCAGAGTTGGCTTTTGCCAAGGTTGCCAGATTTCCAACGTTTGTATCCGCATCTCAATATAAAACTGAGGGTGAAAGCGAGCCGTTTGGACTTTCAGCATGAGCCCGTCGATATCGCGATTTACTACAGCGATAGCGAACATCCGGGCTTTTACCATCAGCGTTTATTTGATGAAGTGCTGTTGCCGGTTTGTAGCCCCAAATACTTTAACGACCATTTTACTGAGCCAGCGCCATTGCTTGAGCAGTTGGCCGGCGTGACTTTTATTCATTGCTCTGAATCATTAGAGGCGAGTGAACCCAATCAAGAATGGGCGATGTGGCTGGACAAACAATCTAACTCGCTACTCAACACACTTAACGTGATGGACAGAACTTACTTGTTTAATCACGCCGATATGGCAATGACAGCGGCTAAGAACGGAATGGGGTTGGGAGTCGCTCGTGAATCGTTAGTGAAAAGCAGCCTAGAAAACGGTGAACTAGTGGCACCTTTTGAGCGCGTAAGTGCAGAGCGAGGCTACGATTTGATTTGTTTAAACGGTCAGCAACACAGACCAAAGAATGCTGCATTTATTGAATGGCTTGAGACGCAATTACCAAAGAATGAATAGGGGATGATAGGGTAGGTAAGCTTAACTTCCTCCCTTTACTCGATGAGAAGGGAGGAAGAATAAGTCTTGAAATTAACTCGCGATAATCTCATCCATCAAGCGGTCTATTTGAACGACTACTTGTTCGCTGGCATCTTCCATCGCGTTAATTGCGGTCACCATGCCAGCCATGTTGCCAGATTTGGCTTGGCTCATCGCTTCACGTCCGCTGTCATGCACGCCTTTGTGTGGTTCTTCAAGTAACGCATAGCTTCTTAGGTGGCTATACGCTTTACCGTCACCTCGATAGTACCATTGGCCTAGCCTGCATTCTGAATGGCTATTAACGGTTTCTCCAAACGAGCCTTTTTGCAGTAAGCGATAGATGTTGTTCTTCCAAATTGCGTGGTCGAGCTTGACGGTATCCAAGAAAGCGCGTGTGGAAGCAATATGGATCACTTGCTGCATGTGCTCTGATTTCACGACGACTTCGTTCACGATAGAGCCAATCTGTGCTGAAGATGCTGAAACTTCTTCTGCACACGTTTGGTTTTCATCAATCGAGCTTTTAATTGCATTTACTTGCGTGAGTACTTGATTCACAAGCGAGTCAATCTGTTCACTGGCTTCACTCGCTTTGCCCGCAAGGTTTCTTACCTCGTCGGCTACCACCGCAAATCCGCGTCCTGCTTCACCGGCTCGTGCGGCCTCAATAGCGGCATTTAGAGCAAGCAAGTTGGTTTGGTCAGAAATTTCTTGAATAGTAGATACAAGGAGGGAAATAGAAGTGGCGGTTTTATCTAATATTTGAACTGATTCAATGCTTTGAGAAGCTTGAGTACTGATCTTCACTGCTCGGTTGTCCAGACGAGCGAGAGCTTGGTGTGTTTGCTTAAACATCTCATCTAGTTGTTGCAGTTCTTGGTTCTCGTGCGCCATAGATTGCGCACTCTCCACCATCTCAGTTCGAATGGTTTGGAGCATGTCTCCACCTTTCAAACTGCTCGACATCAACTCATCGCTATTGTGGTGTTCTTGCTGAGCGGAGCGAACAAGTTGTTGCGTCTCTTGGAGCTGATTTTCCAGAGCAGCAATGTCAGTTTGGTACTTTTGTTTGAGGTCTGCTAACTCTTGCTTTAGCGCCTCATTGTCGGCTTTGATTCGTTTTAATCCAAACATAAGTTTTATAAATGTAACATGATGTTAAAAATTGCATGCTAATCGAGTTGAGTATCGAATACACGATCACATTCATATATTTGCTTAGCCGAATCACACTTTTTCAGTAAGGTTTATTTAAACAACAAAAGCCAAGGTCAAACGATGTTGAGCTTGGCTTCTCTGTTAAAAAACGGCACGAATTTAAGCCGTTATAATTCC
Source organism: Vibrio jasicida 090810c (assembly GCF_002887615.1). Classification (NCBI taxonomy): domain Bacteria; kingdom Pseudomonadati; phylum Pseudomonadota; class Gammaproteobacteria; order Vibrionales; family Vibrionaceae; genus Vibrio; species Vibrio jasicida. The sequence continues at coordinate 294,988 of NZ_CP025793.1, forward strand.
TGCATAAGTTGAATGTAATTCCCACAGGTATCATCGAGTACGGCAATCATTACAGGGCCAGCTTCTCTTGGCTCTATAGAGAAAGCCACGCCGAGTTCAGAGAGTCTCACGTATTCTTTCTGCAGATCATCGACCGCAAAGGAAGTCCAAGGAATCCCCGCTTCTTTGAGAGCATTTTGGTACACTTTTGCTGGTCCAAACGCCATCGGTTCTAACAACAATTCAACCCCAGATTGTTCAATCGGAGAAACCACTGTTAACCATTTATGTTCACCGATAGGTACTTCGGTTTTTTTGATGAAGCCAAGAACATTGGTGTAGAAATCGAGGGCTTTGTCCTGATCGTCCACAGGTACGCTGGTTAGGGAAATTCTAATCACGGGTATTTACCTTCGTTGAGTTTGGATGAGGAAAAGATACTGAAAGTGAGGCTCAAAAACTTATTCTAGATTGCTTTTCTGCATTTTTTGAAACGCTTTGGGTGAGTAACCAGTGCTCTTTCTAAAGACACTCGAAAACGTGGTTAAGCTCTCATAGCCAACCTGAAAACAAGTATCCGTGATCGAGTGACCTTCCTTGAGCAACGCTTTGGCTTTCTTAATCCGCATATCCCTCAAATAGCTTCGTGGCGTCACGCCATACATCTGTTTGAAAATCCGCACATAATGAAAGCGCGACATAAAGGCGGCTTTGGCTAAGTGGTTTAATTCGATGTTTTCCGAGTGATGCTTTTCCATAAACGCTTTGGACTGTCTGATCAGGAGAAACTGCTTTGGGCTCAACGGCATCTCGCGGTATACGCGGTCAATTTCTTGTTCATAGAAGGTCTTTGGGCGAGATGACATCGTATTTCCACATTTTGAAAGCATCGTATTGAGTCTAACATTGCTTCGGCAAGATTGAACAAACGAGTGAGTTAAGTGCTCGACCTTGCGCGAAATACCTTTCATACCTCATCCCAACCTTCTTCCTAAATGTGGATTATTTGGTGGTGATGTGCTCGATCTGATTAAAAATAAATCGCTCATTAACGTAAAGAATGTAAATGAGATTAATTATCATTAAGCTCGTGTATTATGCTGCGCTCCCTCGTTATTGTTTATAAAATATAAGTAGTATTATGAAATTGAAGTCACTTTCCGCAGCCATCACCTTTGCGATTGCCTCTTTTGCTGCTCACGCTTCTGACGAAAACATCGTCGTTGTCGGTTCTGCTCTTGATCAACTTGTTCAAACTGAAATCAACTCAGAGACATTAGAACAAAAACAAGCGTCTGATATTAAAGACATACTGAACACCATGCCGAGTGTAACGGTTGACGGTAACGCACGTTACTCGCGTAAGGTTTACATTCGCGGTATGGAAGACAAATACTCGGTTGTCACCATTGACGGCGCACGCCAAGAAGGTCAGTTATTCCACCACTCTGGCGATCAGACCTTTGACCCAGCCATGCTTAAATCTGCTGAAATCACCCTAGGCGGTAACTCTGTACTGTCGGGAGCGGGCGCAATTAACGGCTCATTCAGCTACGAAACGAAAGATCCCAGTGACCTCCTTGCAGAAGACGAAAGCATCGGTGCTCGCGTTAAAACGGGGTATCAAACGGCTTACGAACGCTTCACGACGAACGTTGCGGTTTACGCGAAACTGAACGATGAGCTCCAACTGATGGGTATTGCGAACTACTCAGATGACGGTGAGTTGTACATTCCGGGTAAAGATGATGTGACTTCTAAGCAAGGTAAGCTGAAGTCTGGCTTGGTGAAAGTGGTGTTCGTACCAAACGACGCGAACGAGTTCAAACTGTCTTACGACACGTACCAAGACGGTGGTAAACGTCAGCTATCGGGTGAGAAAGCGGGTGCACTGTATGCACATGATGAGCACAACTACCACTCGATTAACCGAGATACTGTGACGTTCATGCATCGCTATGACAATGGCAGTGACTTGGTGAACCTAAAGACGAACCTATACTACAACCGTCAGTACATGGATCGTGATGCGCTAACTGAAGAGTATGGCGATTGGAATCAAGTGAATGGCGCTTGGGAATTCACCAAAGACGGTGACCTATCAATTCCTTCTCGTGAGTACAACGTGACGACAATTGGTGGTGATATCCGCAACATCTCTTGGGTTGGCGAGCATGAGTTGACTTACGGCTTCGAGGGTTACAAATCAGAGCAGTGGGTTGATTCTGGCCTTGGTCACTACACGTCGGGCTCGAAACTCGGTGAGACGAAGAACTACGACATCGACGGCGGTACAGTAACGGCTTACGGCATCTACGCTCAAGACGCATTCGAGATAAATGACTTCCGTTTTGTTACCGGTCTTCGTTATGACGTGCATGAGCTAGGTGGTGTATTTAAAGGTAAATACGATCAGTTGTCACCTAAGTTCCAAGGTGAATACCAAACTACAGATAACCTAAGACTGCGTGTTGGTTACGGTCGTCTATTCAAAGGCGCTTCACTACCTGAAACACTGACTATGAAAGCGGCGGCTGACGTAACTCAGGCAGACACCAAAGCCATGACAGGTAACAACTACGAAGCGGGTTTCGATTACGACATGTCTGGTTTGCTAGTGGCGGATAATGCGATTCTTGGCTTCACTGCATACCAGTACGATCTGGATAACCAAATGCACCCGACCAAGAACAACAGAACCTTGGCTAACCAAAATGATGTAGAAGTTTGGGGTGTAGAAACCGTATTTACTTACAGCATTGAAGATTTTGACCTGTACGCAAACCACTCATACTCTGATGGTGAGCAAACCAGTCTAGAAAGCGGCAAGACGAGCCACATGAACAAGACGGGTATTCACAATATCAAGGCGGGCTTTAAGTACGACGTAACCAGTGAAGTGGTGTTCGGTTGGGATTCACGCTTCGTTCCGGGTAACGACTACACAGACGAAGATGGCGAGAAAGTTGAACGCCCTGGTTTCGCAACTCATAACCTATGGGCAGTGTACGTACCAGACTTTGCGAAAGACCTGTCAGTTAACCTAGCGGTCGACAACGTGTTCAACAAGCTATACTCAGAGCACACAGGTTTTGGTATCTCTTGGGGTTCAGTGAAATACACCAGCTACGAAGTGGGTCGTAACTTTAAAGCGTCTGTGGCTTACAGCTTCTAATCACGCTTAACTAAATCACTCCAAAAAAAAAACAAAACCCCGATAATTGGTGATCAACTATCGGGGTTCTTTTTATCTCACTTTGCCTATCAAGGTGGAACGAGCATTATTTGGTATGAAAAATCTGCTCAGTCTCTAGCGACGTCATTGCACGAACTTGGCGCCAGATGTAGTAGAAAATACCAAACATCATCAACATGCTCGGAATCGCAATCATTGGGTAGCTGTACAGCGTTAGTTTACCCAACTCTTCATTGAACGCTGCTGTACCTGCTGGGCTGGTTACAATCCACGTTGCTAAGAAATAGTTCATTGCTGATGAGAATGCGAATGTGCTGGCGAACAGGTAGTTTGAAGACATCAAGCAGCGCTCGAACGCTTGAGTTTTTCCGTTTTGTACCAAACGCTCGTTAATCAGCGGTAGGTTCAAAATCGTGTCATTCAACAGCATCTTCTGCATAAGCGGGTAGCGAGTGAAGGTTGAGCCCAACACAGCAAGACCAATCAAACCTGGGATTAAGGCTTCTTTCAATGCCAACCAGCGCGTGTCTAGTTCTAACAAACCGATACCGCCGGTTAATAGCACGCTGATAAAACCAAGTGCAGAGATGAAGTTAAACTTCTTGTTGCGGATAAGATCCATGCCGCCGTACACCAAAGGGAACATCAAAGCGACAACCAGTGCCAATGCTGTACCTAGGTGCTCTTCACCACTGAACTTCATCAAAATGAATGAAGGAATGATGACGTTAAACAGGATCTCGAATAATGGATTCGACTTTTTCGCCGTCGTGTTACTCATAATTTTACTGACTCTACTATGTCGGCTGAATTTTACTTTGAGGGAAGTGTTCTACTCCTTGCGCCAGATGTAAAGCCTTAAAGCCCCGAGTTGTGTAACGACTTATGAAATGAACAGTGAATGAGCTCTAATTGAACATGGTTTATGGTGTGTGTTGGGTAGGTCGATAGAGCCTACCTAAATCTGATAGGCCCTGTCATTTCTTGTATTTGAGGCTTACTGATGCGCTTCTTTGATAACACTTAACCCTTTATCCATCAGCTCTTGTGTTACTACGTCAGACAGATTGGAATCGGTAATGATGCCGCCTAATTGCTCGATATTTAATGCACGAAAGCTGGCAATTTGGCCGTATTTGGTGGAGTCAGAAACAAGGTAGTTGGTTTGTGCCGCTTTGACGATGGCCTTTTTCACAAGGACTTTGTTTTCGTTTGGTGTTGATAAGCCTTTTAAGCTCCAAGAAGATGTTGAGATAAAGGCAATATCAATGTTTAAGCCGTTCAAGAACTCAGCAACTTTTCCTCCAACAGTGGATTGGTTCTCACGATCAATTTTGCCCCCTGTATGGTAAAGCTCACATTGACTGTGCGTCATTAGGAAAGCGGCGATAGAAAAGTCATTGGTGATCACTAATAGATCGTCACGATCCGCTATTTGATGGGCGATCTCTAGAGAAGTAGTTCCCGCATCCAAGTAAATCGTAGCGTCTTTGCCAATTAACGTGGCTGCAAGTTTGCCGATTTGAACCTTCTCATCCGCTTGTTGCTCGACTTTAGCGTCATGGGAAAGCTCAGAATGTAAAGCCTGAGCCAGTTGCACTCCACCAGAAACAGAAACGACTTTACCTGAGGATTCCAGTTTCACGATGTCACGGCGAATGGTCATATGTGATACGCCAAGGTGGTCGGTTAAATCTGAAATGCTTAACACTTCTTGGTGTGATAACAGGGACAAGATGGTTCTTTGACGTTCTGCTGGGATCATAATTTCACTTCTATATTCTTGTTTTTCAGTATCCTACCAACCTTTTCGCTTTTTGTGAATATCTGTGAATATATGTTCTCAACCTAATAAGCCTTGCCCTCCCTTGTGTTAACTGATCAGGTTATCTCTGCCCATAAAGGGGTAAATATCACAGCGTTGTTAATTTGTGTGAAAAAATGTGATTCAAAGCGAAGTCTTGGGTTTGTGCTTCACATATAATCACACCAACTAAACAAGAATTAACAAAATTCAATTTACCAAGAAGGTGTTGTTGTTATGAGCGAAGTTCAATCTGTCGGTGTTATCGGTTTAGGCTCTATGGGAATGGGCGCGGCGAAGTCATGTGTGCGTGCGGGCCTTGATGTATATGGTTTCGACCTGAATCCTATTGCTTTAGAAGAGCTAGGTGCATTTGGCGCGAAAGCCGTTTCTACCAATGCAGTCGAGTTTGCCGATCAACTTGATTCTGTGTTGGTTTTGGTTGTGAATGCGGCGCAAGTTAACACCGTATTGTTCAAAACAGGTCTTGCGGCTGCGCTCAAGCCCAATACGCCTGTCATGGTATCAGCAACTATCTCGGCAGAAGACGCCAAGCAAATTGAAGCCAAATTGGCTGAGAACGATCTTGTGATGCTTGATGCTCCAGTGTCTGGCGGCGCAGTAAAAGCAGAAGCTGGCGAGATGACTATTATGGCGTCGGGTGCACAAAGCACCTTTGATGCGCTGGAGCCTGTATTGAGCGCAACAGCTGCCAAGGTATACAACATTGGTGAAGCTGTAGGCCTTGGTGCGACAGTGAAAATCATTCACCAACTGCTTGCGGGTGTTCACATTGCAGCAGGTGCAGAAGCGATGGCGCTTGCCGCTCGTGCAAACATTCCATTGGATTTGATGTACGACGTGGTGACTAATGCCGCGGGTAATTCTTGGATGTTTGAGAACCGCATGAAGCATGTCGTCGACGGTGACTACTCACCGAAATCAATGGTCGATATCTTCGTTAAAGACCTAAACCTCGTGTCAGATACCGCGAAAGACCTGAAATTCCCTCTACCACTTTCCAGTGCCGCTCTAAACATGTTTGTAAGCGCAAGCAATGCTGGTTTTGGTCAGGAAGACGATAGTGCCGTTATCAAAATCTTTAACGGCATTGAGCTTCCTGGTGTGGAAAGCAAAGACATATAAGCGCAAGTAAAGTGGAGAAGTAATTATGTTATTAGGTGTTATTGCAGACGACTTTACTGGCGCGACTGATATTGCCGGATTCCTTGTAGAAAATGGCATGCGCACCGTGCAGCTTAACGGCATTCCGAAGCAACAGGTTGATATCAATGCCGACGCGGTTGTGATCAGTCTTAAGTCTCGTTCTTGCCCTGTCGATGAAGCAATCGACGATTCGGTGGCAGCGCTAAAATGGCTACAAGCCAATGGCTGTCAGCAGTTCTATTTCAAATACTGTTCAACTTTCGACAGCACCGCTGAAGGCAATATTGGTCCTGTTACTGACGCGTTGCTAGCCGAGTTAAATGAAGATTTCACCATTGTTTGTCCTGCGTTGCCGGTTAATGGCCGCACGGTTTACAACGGCCACCTGTTTGTTTTCCAAGACCTGCTCAGTGATTCTGGTATGCGTAACCACCCAGTGACGCCAATGACAGATTCTAGCTTGATTCGCATGATGGATGCGCAGTCACAAGGCTCATCTGGTTTGGTGAATTTCCAAGTGATTGAGCAAGGCTCCCAAGCGGTGTCTGAGCGATTTGAATCCCTTAAACAACAAGGTGTTCGTTATGCCGTTGTTGATGCATTCAATGCCGATCATCTAGTGACGCTCGGTCAGGCAGCGAAATCTCTTAAGCTGGTTACCGGTGGTTCTGGTCTAGCGGCGGGGATTGCTAAGAACTGGGCAGAACATCTGGCCGATCAAAGTGATGCTAAGAAAGCGGGCAATCCAACCACGGCGCCGACGGTGGTGTTCTCTGGCTCATGCTCTGTGATGACCAATCAACAAGTCGCCGTTTACAAACAACAAGCACCGCACTTCGCGATTGATGTGAAAGCCTGCCTTACCGATGAAGCGTACTCAAATCACGTGTTTGATTGGGTGATGACCAATATCGACAGTGAATTTGCTCCGCTGGTTTACGCAACCGCAGAGGCAACGGCTCTAAAAGTCATTCAAGAAGAGTTTGGCGCACAAGCCTCAAGCCATGCTGTTGAGCAATTCTTCAGTAAATTGGCTATCAAACTGCAGCAACACGGTGTGAAGAACTTCATCGTTGCTGGTGGTGAAACATCTGGCGTTGTTACGCAAAGCCTCGCGGTAACAGGGTTCCATATCGGCCCTCAAATTGCGCCGGGCGTGCCTTGGGTGAAATCCGTTGATGGCGAACTTTCACTGGCGCTGAAATCTGGCAACTTTGGTGATGAGCATTTCTTTACTAAAGCTCAGTCGCTTTTTGAATAACAGGAGTTGTGATGAATAAAGACTTAATGACAGAGCAGCAACTGCGAGATCAAATGGTGACCATGGCTCGCTCTATGTTTGAGCGCGGCTACGCGACGGGCGGTGCTGGTAACTTGTCTGTGAAATTACCGAATGGCCATTTTTTGGCAACGCCGACAGGCTCCTCGTTTGGGCGCTTAGTGGCAGAGGAGCTGTCTGTGGTGGATATCGATGGCAACCATATTTCGGGTAAAAAACCGTCGAAAGAAGTGGCATTTCACTTAGCCATTTACCGCAATAATTCGCAATGCAATGCCATCGTGCATTTGCATTCAACTTACCTAACGGCGTTGTCCTGCCTTGAAGAGTTAGACCGCACCAATGCCATCAAAGCATTCACACCTTACTTTGTGATGCGTATTGGTGAGCTACCAGTGATCCCTTACCTGCGTCCGGGGGATCCACAAATCGCAGAAGAACTCGCACAACGTGCTGGTGACTATCGTGCTTTCTTACTGGCTAACCATGGTCCGGTCATTACAGGCACAGACTTTGAAGATGCAGTAGACAACGCTGAAGAGCTGGAAGAAACCGCAAAATTAGCGTTCATTCTTAAAGACAGCAACATTCGTTACCTAACGGATGCCGAGGTTCAAGACCTAAAAGGGAGAGGTAAATAATGGCTAAGTTCGCAGCAAACCTAACCATGTTATTCACAGAAGTGCCGTTTTTAGAGCGTTTTGAGAAAGCGCATCAAGCGGGATTCAAAGCGGTAGAGTACCTCTTCCCATACGCATTCGAGGCGCAAGAGCTGGCCAACAAGATGGAACAGTTCGGATTTGAACAAGCGCTTTTCAATATGCCTCCGGGTGATTGGGATGCTGGCGAACGTGGCTTCGCCGCGATTCCGGGCCGTGAGGATGAGTTTAAGGCGAGCGTTGAGACGGCACTGATGTACGCCAAGGCACTGAAGTGTAAAAAGGTTCACGCTATGTCTGGCATTGTTGATTCACGCTTCACTCGTGATCAGCATATTGAAACCTTCATCTCAAACATTCGTTATGCAGCGGATAAGTTTGCCGAGCAAGGTGTTGAGCTGATGATTGAGCCACTCAACAATCGCGACGTGCCGAACTACTTTGTCGCCCATCAACGCGAAGCGGTCGAGCTGATTAAGCAAGTGGATCGTCCAAACGTCAAACTGCAACTCGACCTTTACCACGCTCAAATTATGGATGGCGACTTAAGCACATTAATCCGTGAAGTCGCTCCTTACACCGGCCACATTCAAATCGCCTCAGTGCCTGAAAGACACGAACCGTCAGAAGGTGAGTTGAACTACCCACACCTGTTCAACGTGTTGGATGACTCAGGTTATCAAGGCTGGATCGGCTGCGAATACAACCCAAGACACAGCACAGAAGAAGGTCTTGGTTGGGTTCACCCTTACCTCTAATAAAAATACTTATAACAATTTCAGTTGCTTGCGCAACAACGTGTACTAGGTGATGAGAGCTCATCGCCTAGCTGCACGCACCCTACAGAGTCAGAAATAAAAGGAACATAAAAATGGATGGAGCATTAATCGGCATTGTCATCGGTATTCTTGCCATGATGGGAATGATCATAAAAACACGTATTCCTGTCGCATTGGCAATGGTTATTGCGAGCATCATCATGGGTCTATTTGCAGGCATGGCGCCAACAGAACTCATTGATGCTATTAAAGCGGGCTTCGGCGGCGTGCTAGGCGGAATCGGTTTGATCATTGCCTTCGGTGTCATCATGGGCGCGTGTTTTGAACGTTCTGGTGCTGCTGTCCGCATGGCGAAAACCTTCGTTAAGATCTGTGGTAAAGGCCGTGAAGATCTAGCACTTGGGTTCACTGGTGTGCTGGTGGCAATTCCAGTTTTTTGTGACTCTGCGTACATCATTTTGCACTCTCTTGTTCGCGCAATTTCACGAGATACGGGTAAATCTGCCGTTGGTCTTGGTGTGACGCTCGCACTTGGTCTGCTTATCACTCACGCACTTGTGCCGCCAACACCGGGTCCTGTTGCGGTAGCCGGTATTCTTGGTGTCGACCTAGGTGAGTACATGCTGTGGGGGCTAATGGTGTCTGTACCTATGATGCTGCTCTCGATGATTTACATCCGCCGTGTGGGTAATGAATACTACCGCGTACCTAACGGCGATGGCTGGATCACAAACCAAGCGGATTGGGCAAACTTAGAAAAAGTAGAAGCAACGGACGACAAAGAGCTGCCAAGTAACTTCCTTTCTTTTGGTCCAATTCTTGTTCCGATTGCACTTATCCTTATCAACACTTTAGTTGGTTCAGGAGACACATTCCTTCATACAGCGCTGTCGCTGCTTGGTAACCCAGTTGTTGCTGTAGGCCTTGGTGTATTAATGGCGTTGTACGGTCTTACTCGCAATATCGAACGTAAAGACATGGTTGGCTCGATGGATGATGCGCTATCAACAACAGGTCTTATCTTAGTGGTAACGGGCTGTGGTGGCGCAATGGGCGCTGTACTTAAAGCGTCTGGCGCTGGTCCACAAGTGGCAGAAGCTATCGCTAGCAGTGGTATCCCACCACTACTTGTGCCATTGGCTATCGCGTCTATGCTTCGATTGATTCAAGGCTCGGCTACAGCATCGATGATGGTTGCTGCGACAATGACGTTACCTCTAGTCGAAACATTAGGTCTGGATCCTGTATTCGTGGCATTGGCGTGTGCGGTTGGCCCGGTTGGTTTCTCACACCTTAATGACTCTTACTTCCACATCATCAACCGCACGCTAGGTATTACAGAGTTGGCAGACCAAATTAAAATCTGGTCAGTATCGTCAACAGTGGCGTGGGCGATTGGTGCATCGATCATCATGGCGCTAAACCTAGTCTTTGGTAAGGGTGGCACGCTCATCGACCCACTGGTACCAATCTTAGTGCTTGCGGCCGTCATCGTTTGGATGAAGTCAAAAAGCAATAAGGCAGCGAAGCCTGAATTAGCCGCTAGCTAATCACTCGCTCAAGGTAAAATGTTCAAAGCCCCTAGCTGAAAAGTTAGGGGCTTTTGGGTATCTAAGACGCTGCTCTTTCTTGATAAAAGAGAGATAAAGGTTAAGCTCTTAATTCGTCGAGTTACGCAATTTTGGGTCATCCGTCAGGTATTCTACAAACTCGATTTCAAAACCGGCAGGGTCAACAAAATAGACGTTCTTTCGGTATGGCTCATCCGCGCCGGATTGGGCGATTGGGTAGCCCGCTTCAACCAGTCTTTTTATCACAGCGTCAACGTTGTTGGTCACATAAGCGAAATGCGCCAACCCAACTTGATGACCATCTAAATCGCGATTGTTGCCTTCGCCGTGGTCACTCAACGCAATGTATTGGTACTCATCGCCAAAGTGCAGCCAGTTTCTGTGCTTGCCGCTCCATGTTCCTTCCCCCTCATCACGCACATACCAATGCGGAAAGGCCGCTTGGTAAAACTTCAGCATTTCAGGGATGTCTTTTACCACTAAGTTCACGTGTTCTAGCTGGATCATGGTGTGCTCCTTTTTGTCATTTTCTAGCCAACGGTGAACATGCTAAAACCTCAAGTTAAGTTTAGGTAAAGGGCTTTTTTGGAATTTTTTATATGAGCTTCTTGAAGCTTTATAGAAGGGGAGGTTAGGTGGGGTTGGTGGTTTGAAGCTGAATGTTGGGTTATGCGCTTGCAACCCCCTCCAACTCCCCCTTTTCTCGACCTGATTTGCCAAGCATTTGAATGCGGCTATCAAGGGGGAGGGTTTTCTTTTCTGCTTTTAGTTCAGCGCGTTGTGATGCTGACAGTGTGAGTTGAATTATCTGCGAGTGTAGGACCAGTCCCTCCCCTTTGAACTCGGTGTGTTGAGATCTTCGGAGTTTGATACAAGGGGAGGTTAGGTGGGGTTGGTGGTTTGAGGTTGAATGTTGGGTTATGTGCTTGTCCCCCCAACTCCCCCTTTTCTCAACTTGGTTTGCCAAGCATTTGAATATGGTTGTCAAGGGAGAGGGCTGTTCTTTATTGCGGTGAGTTCAGTGCTTTCCCACCGTCATTCTGAAGGAGCCTAAGCGAGTATTCAGAATCTATTTTCAGTGCGTTGCTGTGTTGTAGTGTGAATTGAATTATCCGCGAGTGCAGAACCAGTCCCTCCCCTTTGAACTCGGAGTGTTGAGAGCTTTAGAGTTTGATACAAGGGGAGGTTAGGTGGGGTTGGTGGTTTGAGGTTGAATGTTGGGTAAGGTGCTTGCAACCCCCTCCAACTCCCCCTTTTCTCGACATGGTTTGCCCAGCTTTGAATTTGGTTATCAAGGGGGAGGGTTATTCTTTGCTGCTGTGAGAACAGTGCTTTCCCAGCGTCATTCTGAAGCAGCCTAAGCGATTATTCAGGATCTGTTTTCAGCGCGTTGTGATGCTAACAGTGTGAATTAAATTATCCGTGAATGCAGAACTCATTCCTCCCCTTTGAGCTCGTTGCTTTGAGAGTTTCGGAGTTTGATATAAGGGGAGGTTAGGTGGGGTTGCTGGTTTGAGACTTAATGTTGGGGGTATGTGCTTGCAACCCCCTCCAACTCCCCCTTTTCTCGACTTGAGTTGCTACGCATTTGGATGTGGTTATCAAGGGGGAGAGTGTTCTTTGCTGCTGTGAGAACAGTGCTTTCCCAGCGTCATTCTGAAGCAGCCTAAGCGATTATTCAGAATCTACTTTCAGCGCGTTATGATGCTGGCGTTGTGAATTGAATTATCCGCGAATGCAGAACCAGTCCCTCCCCTTAGAACTCGGTGCATTGAGATCTTCGGAGTTTGATACAAGGGGAGGTTAGGTGGGGTTGTTGGTTTGATGCTGAATGTTGGGTTATGTGCTTGCAACCCCCTCCAACTCCCCCTTTTCTTGACATGGTTTGCCAAGCATTTGAATGCGGTTCTCAAGGGGGAGGGTTTTCTTTTCTGCGGTGAGCTCAGTGCTTTCCCATCGTCATTCTGAAGGAGCCAAAGCGATTACTTAGAGTCTGCTTGAAGCGTACTGTGACACTGGTGTTTAGATGTTTTGATTAATTGAAACATTTGACGGAACTTAATTTGACCTAATTTGGAATTCGCGTGTACTTTGATGAGTAATAGGAAAATTGAAGTAAAGGGTGAACGTAATTGTTTGACGAAGAACAGAAAAAAGCAGTTATGCGAGCATACACTTTTGCGCATGGGGTTGGAAAAGAACACATTCGATATCTAGAAAAAAATAGATCAAGCAATGCACTAGCAATGTTAGAAGAGCTGAGATCAGAACATACGCCAGAAGAGTTGAAAAAGTGCGTTTTGGACTTGGCGATTGAATATCATTACTGGAAAGCCCCCTCGTCCAACTACGGTCTGATTCCCCATTTGGAAGATATAGAAACTGAATTAAGAAGTCTGATAGCGAAGTTTGAGTCATTAAAAAATACGGCTCCAAACATCTTTGATGAGATTGCTTATCTGATGCATTCACCATATGTACGGAGTGGTGAATTTAAAACCAATACGTTTACGTACTATGACCCTCAGATAGAGTTAAACCATCTAACTCGGGCTGTAAGTATCACTAAGAGTGACGTACAGAAAAAAGGACGGGCAGCCAAAAAAAGAGGCTTTTATTGGAAGCTAATTGAACGAGTATGGCAGCAGATAACATACCAGTCCCCGCAAAGCGGTCAAAGCAGTGGATTTATTAAGTTCTCTGAGATGGTTTTCAACTCAGGTAAAAGTTCTGAAGATAGTTTTGAAAGTGCTGAAGCCCTGAGTAAGGATTATCGAAGGTACCTAGAGGTAAAACGCTTAAAGGAAAACATCTAAGTTGCTTGGACAAAAAAGGTAAAATTATGACTTCTCTGTCCAGAACAATTAGTTCTTGTTGCGCATAATGTCCTTACAAACAATGTAATGGAGGAGTTTATTGTGCTTCTAGAAATTCGAACAAAAACAGTGTGTATAAAATTTTCTTGGAAGACACTAAGCGTGGTTGTTATAGCTGGGTTATGTATGTACTTGGATCTACCGTTACCTTGGCAATATCCCTAGCTAAAAATACTAGGTTTATGAAGATATCTCAGTCTCTAAACGGCAGTAATCCAGTATCATAGAGTCAAGAAAGACTCCCCCAAAACCAAAAAAGCCAGCAGTTAATACCTGCTGGCAAAGTCTTTGGGCTTCTAGGTTTTTTGATTTTATTTCTTGTTACTCATCGCTGTCACGGTGCCCCGATTGGTTTTCCGGGGAAGAAAACACAGCACCGTGCGCTTTGTGCTCAAGAAATTGGAGATTAGCCTTGCTTACGGATTAGGTAGTCAAATGCGCCTAAGCTTGCTTTTGCACCTTCACCCATCGCAATGATGATCTGTTTGTAAGGAACGGTTGTTGCGTCACCCGCTGCGAAGACACCTTCTAGGCTAGTATCGCCACGGCTACCGACTTCAATTTCGCCGCGCTCAGATAGGGCTACTTCTGAATCTTTTAGCCATTCTGTGTTCGGTACTAGACCGATTTGAACAAAGATACCTGACAGTTCAATCTCTTTGATTTCGTCTGTGTTGCGGTCTTTGTACTTCAAGCTTGTTACGCGAGTACCGTCACCCACTACTTCTGTTGTTTGCGCCATCGTGATGATGTCTACGTTTGGTAGTGAGTTCGCTTTGTCGATAAGCACTTGGTCTGCACGAAGTACGTCTGCGAATTCAAGAACCGTTACGTGTTCTACGATACCTGCAAGGTCGATAGCTGCTTCGATGCCTGAGTTACCACCGCCGATAACCGCAGTTTTCTTACCTTTGAACAGTGGGCCGTCACAGTGTGGGCAGTACGCGACACCTTTGTTGCGGTACTCTTGCTCACCTGGAACGCTCATTTCACGCCAGCGTGCACCTGGGCTTAGGATGACACTCTTACTCTTCAGCGTTGCGCCACTTTCGAGTTGGATGTGAATCAAACCGTCTTCTGTGTGTGCTGCGCCCATTAGCTTCTCAGCTTGTTGCTCAGTCACGACGTCTACATCGTATTCTTTTAGGTGTTCTGCTAGATCAGTTGCCAGTTTTGGACCTTCAGTACGTTTTACCGAAATAAAGTTCTCAATTGCCATGGTGTCCATAACCTGACCACCAAAACGTTTAGCAACCACACCAGTGCGAATACCTTTACGAGCAGCGTATAGTGCAGCTGCGCTACCACCAGGGCCACCGCCGACAACAAGTACGTCGTATGGGTCTTTTTCGCTCAGTGCTTTCGCCGCTTTCTCGCTTGCGCCGTCATCCACTTTGTTTAGGATTTCAGTCAGAGACATACGTCCTTGACCGAATAGCTCACCGTTCACGAATACACTTGGTACTGCCATGATGTCGCGTTGTTTCACTTCATCTTGGAACAAACCACCGTCGATCATGGTTGCTTTTACTTTCGGGTTGACCGCCGCCATCATGTTGAACGCTTGAACTACGTCCGGACAGTTTTGACACGACAGTGAAATGAAGATTTCTACGTCTAGATCTTTGTCTAGTGCTGCGATTTGCTCAATCACTTCTGGTTCTAGTTTGATTGGGTGACCGCCAGAGTGAAGCAGTGCCAATACTAGAGAGGTAAATTCGTGACCCATTGGCAAGCCTGCAAAGCGTAGTGCAGTGCCTTTTGCTGGGTTAGTTACCGCCATCACTGGTTTACGTGCGCTTGCATTGTCGTCACGTTCAACAGTGATTAGGTCGCTCATCTCTGCGATTTGGTTCGCTAGAGACAAAATGTCATTCGATGCTTTGCTTTCATCTAGACTAACCACTAAACGAACTTCTTCTTTTACATTAGCCAGATATTGTTTGAGTTGTTGTTGGATCGCTTGGTCTAACATAGTTGTTACTACCTTAATTAAATAGTTACCAATCAAAACAAGTATTTGTTCATTCTTGCTAGCCAAAATCGTTGATAACTGCGTTATAGATTTTGTAGTTAGGGGAACTAGCTATCGAAAATCTATGCCTGGTTCTAAACGATTTTTTCTACGCAATTACTGCACACCTACTTATTCAGATAGGTAATAAAAAGTGGTTACTGTAGATAAAACCTGAGGGGGAGAGAGCAAATCAGGCAGAAGGTCGTCAAGGTATCTAACCTGAAGTGCTCTCTCATTCAGTTCTAATCAGAAAAAGGAAATCGGGAACTGATTAGAACTTAAATTTCAGTGGCTTAGATTTTGCCAACTAGGTCTAGTGATGGAGCTAGTGTCTCTTCACCTTCTTTCCATTTAGCTGGGCAAACTTCGCCTGGGTGTGCTGCTACGTATTGAGCTGCTTTCACTTTGCGTAGTAGGTCTTCTGCGTCACGACCGATACCTTCAGCAGTGATTTCCATTGCTTGGATAGTACCTTCTGGGTCGATTAGGAACGTAGCGCGGTCTGCAAGACCTTGACCTTCACGCATCACACCGAAGTTGTTTGTGATGTTGCCTGTTTGGTCGCCAAGCATGTAGTACTGAATCTTACCGATTGTGTCTGAGCTGTCGTGCCATGCTTTGTGAGTGAAGTGTGTGTCAGTTGATACGGAGTAAACTTCTACGCCACGTTTTTGTAGCTCTTCGTAGTGGTCTGCTAGGTCGCCCAGTTCTGTTGGACATACAAACGTAAAGTCTGCTGGGTAGAAGAAGAATACTGCCCATTTACCTAGAACGTCTTGTTCTGTTACTTCAACGAATTCGCCGTTTTTGTACGCTGTAGCTGCAAATGGTTTGATTTGAGTATTAATCATAATTTACTTTCCTTTGAATGTTTTAAGCTGAGCTGTTGTTGCTTTCGGAAAGTATATTCTCATCGGAGTGTGTTTAAGGAAAATCGCTTGTAACTATCCTATTGATAGTCATTTCCTATTTCACTTGATAGGGAAATCCGATGTAAGTGAGTTTGCTTTGATAGGTTTTATTGAAGATGAAGGCGGATTAGCAATAGAGAATACCGATGATTACTTTGAGTAGATCTTCTAGCTAAGATCGAAAGAGCCTGCATCTCGGCAGGCTCTTTCTAATAGGAAGTGAGGAAGCGGATGCTTCTATTTTGTTAGCTCAGATTGTCGAGCACTTTGCCACACAACTTCTTCAGCATGATCATTTCATCCAGCTCTAATGTGATTTTGCACATCATGGCGTTTGGCACCGACTTGGCTTGTTCTCTGAGATCACGACCTTGCTCGGTGAGGTTGAGTACGCGAACGCGCTCATCGGTTTCACTGCGACCACGCTCTACATAGCCTTTTGCTTCTAAGCGTTTAAGCAGCGGCGTGAGTGTGCCTGAATCCAAATGCAGTTGAGACCCCAATTCTTTCACACTGGCACCGTCTTTCTCCCACAGCACCATCATCACTAAGTACTGCGAATAAGTCAGGTCAAGCTCGTCCAGCAACGGGCGGTAAGCTCGGATCACTGCATTTGCTGCGCTGTAGAGCGGGAAGCAAACTTGGTTTTCGAGTAAGAGTTTATCGTCGTCGGTCATGGTGTTGTCGGTGTAACACTGGCTCATTGGCGTTGCCTACCTGCTCACAGAGAAAGAGAGTCATAAAATAAATTGTGCACAATATAGTTGCAAACGATCTTTACTTCGATATAAGATTGCAAGCAATTAAATTGTGCACAACTTAAATTAAGAAGGACACTCGCATGACTACTCTATACAAAACTCAAGCTACCGCTTTGGCTGGTCGTAATGGTCAAGTAAAAACTGATGACGGTCTTCTCGATCTAGAGCTGTCATACCCGAAGGAAATGGGCGGCACAGGTGCAGCGACTAACCCAGAACAGCTTTTTGCAGCGGGCTATTCTGCATGTTTTTCTAACGCGATTCTGCACGTAGCGCGTGAAGGTAAAGTAAACCTGAAAAGTGCACCCGTAACAGCGGAAGTGGGCATCGGTCCTAACGATAACGGCGGCTTTGCACTGACAGTGAGCCTAGCGGTAGAGCTAGACATGCCACAAGAACAAGCGCTAGAACTAACGCGCATCGCACACCAAGTTTGCCCATACTCAAACGCAGTTCGTGGCAACATTGATGTGGCAGTAACGGTAAACGGCGAAGCGATTTAAGCGGTTCTTATCACTGCACAAAGACAAGAAAGCCTGCAAGTACGCAGGCTTTTTCTATATTTGAAGTAGGAGTCTAAATTTAAACTTAATTTGGTTTGTTCGAAATGCACAGGTATAGTTGGAAAGATTAGGTCAGAATCTAAACGAAAAATAGAATGTGATTAGCACTTTCTATTGATTCAAATATTTCGGTCAAACCTGCAGTATAGCTCGGCTGGGTTCGCTTGTTGTTACACCAGCGAGGTTGCCGATAGGAGTCATGTGATGAGCACTGAAACGGTAAGTTATCTAAAAAAGAATGCTGCGAAGCTTGAACTGGATGAACCAATGACGATTACGCAAAATGGTAAGCCTATTTATGTCGTTGAGTCTTATGAAGAACGTCAGAAGCGTGATGAAGCCATTGCTTTAATGAAGTTTGTTAGCTTTGCTCAAAATGATGTTGCGAATGAACGTGTAAAGTCATCAGAAGATATGAAGAGCACGTTAGCAGCACTCAAAGATTGAGTTTGATACGAGCATGGAAGCAAAAGTTTTTTATACACAAACCTTTGAAAATACGGCTATTCAGAGTATTAACTATTTATCGAACTGGAGCGCTCGCAACGATGTGATTGATAGATTAATTGCGGTTCAGCAGAAGTTTGAACACAACGTTTTGAATAACCCGTCTATCTATCCCCCTTGTTATGAACTGACAACAATCGGTGTTTACGACATACGGCAATTTAGCTTTGATGGATTCAAACTGCTTTACCGAATTGGTGACAAAAATACTATCTATGCTCTAGTGATTCTGAGTGACAAACAAAACCTACAAAACGCATTGATTGATCACTGCATCATGTTCAAATGATTCTATGAGAGACCGCATTAACGCGGTCTCTTTTGCTTTCTGGCTCTGGTGTATTAACGCGACTCGAGCGGGTAAGATCGGTAGCTCCACATGCCGTAAGTACGCAGAGCATCGCGGTAGATACCAAGCAGTTCGCTATCGCTGGCTTTGGCTAAGTCTTTAAGTGGTTTGTCTGGGTAGCTCACTGTGTCGAAAGTGATGCCTTGCGGGCCAGTTTGCCAACTTGCGATTTCAAACAAGGTTTGACCACGGCGCACGTGGCTCGCGGAACTGATGATGGTCGCGTGTTTGATGTTATGACGCGCCAACGCGTAGCTGCTGAATAGGGCGTTACCTACCGTGCTGGTGGCGTAGTTTTCTTCAATGATGCGATCTTTGCTGATGCCTTTTTCGATCAGCCAATCTGCCATTAATTTGCCTTCGGTTTTGTGGTTCTTCGGTACACCACCCGTCAATACGATCAACGCGTCTGGGTTTGCTTTCGCCATTGCTAGCGTGGTTTCCAAACGCTCAACCAAGATTTGATGCATTGAACCATCTGGGTTCAGCGCGTATCCCAATGTAACGATTGCGCCTTTGTCATCCAGTTTGCCTTTGTCGGCTTTCTCTTTTAGTGGCGTGGCAAGTACGCGGTCTACGGTGTCGAAGATGCGTTGGATGTCTGCGGCTTTACCTGCATTGAGCTTAGTGAGCGTCGCCATGTGTTTCGCTGATTCCGCTTGGTTGCCCTCAAAGCGTTGCCATACCGCTAAGTAAGCGTGCAAATCCACATCGTCTGGTGCGACAGCAAGGGCTTGTTCAAACAGTTTAATCGCGCGGTCTGCATTCTTGTTGTAGATCTGCGCATTTGCCGCAGAAATCAGTAGGTCAGTGCGGTACGGCTCAAGTTTGTATGCTTCTAGTAAGCGGTCGGTAACAATCTCCATGTTGCTCGGCATTTTGGCGGTAAAACCCGCATGCGAGATACGCGCAGGGGATTTGAATGCTTGTACCGCGTCGTTGAGAAGTTGGTCGACAACCTGACGTTTAGTGACGATTTGTGAGTAATCGGCGGAAGATTGGACGGCAGCATCGTTAGCCGCGATAGAGTATGGGGCAGCAGTCAGCGCAATCACGCTACCAAGAGCAATGGCAAGTAAGTTCTTCTTCATGGAATGTCCTAGAGGTGCAGTAGTACCTAGTTTTTATTGTGCCTAGCGTTGTAGGTCGAACGGGGTCGATGGAGTTTTTTTCAGTCTAGGTTCGCTTCATGAATAATCTGTGAAATGAATCCCAACTCAGCCGAGCGAATGAACGCGCGTGGTCAAAACGCGAAGTAGGATCACGAAAACACTGAGGTATTCGTTCGTATTCTAAGTAATTGGATTAAAAGATAAACAGCGTTTGGAACAGCGAATTTAAACAACCAGAGTAAGAAATGAAAAAGCCTGCAACGATGCAGGCTTTTGGTTTATTTGATGGCAGTGCAGAAGCTAACGTCTGCATGGTGCGTTTGTGGGTCGAAGCTGTGGTAAAGCTCGAAGCAAGGGCGGTCGTCGTTCTCAATACCGGATTCAATTACCTTGCTCATGACATCATCCCACGCTTTTGAGTATTGGCTCGGGTCAGTAATGTGCTGGCGCATCACAGCATATTGACCGCCGGGGAAGTCTTGCAGCTCAATGCCTTTCGGAACTTCCGTGTCTTCTGGCACCATGAGACAGATGTCAGTACGGCACTTCTCGTCTGGCGTGATTTCAGGATTGTCATGGTAGATGAAGATGCAGGTATTGCCCGCCAAACCTTTCATTCCTGCCCATTGATACAGGCGACCTGATGGCTCTTCATAGCCTTGGCCGTAAGGGCCGTTTACGCGAATGTAAGCCAGTTTTGCTTTTTCAAAGTTTTGCGTTTCCATTGTCGTGCTCCATTTGGTGAGTTCAGAGCCAGTATATGAATCGCTTGGTGTTACTTCGTTTCCATTCTTGCGCAACGTGTGTCCAATCTTGCTGTTTCGTGCTAATTCAGAAAACTGCTGGTAGTTTTCGCAGTCACGAAAGGCTGTAGGTGTGACGCCATAATGTTGTTTAAAGGCTTTGGCTAAGCTCTGTGAGCTAGAAAATCCGTACTCTAGGGCAATGTTTAATACCGGTTGCTTGGATTTGAATAAGTCATCGGCGGCGGCTTCTAGACGCAAACGTCGAATGAAGTCGGCCAGTGTTTCGCCTTGCACGGCTTTGAAGGTGCGATGAAAGTGATAAGGGGAAAGGTTCGCCAGCGCGGCCACTTCTGGCAGGTTGAGTGGTTCATTAAAGTGTTGTTCTAAATAACGAATCACAGGAACCAGTCGTTGGTGGTAGTCGACGCGCATCGGGGTATTTCCTTGTTCTGTTCAGCTTGTTTTCTCTGCTCAAAGCCTACCGCAATCCAACAAGCTTGCAAGGGAGCAGGGTGAGAAATGCGTGGCGAGATGAGCGTCAATCAGTCACACTCAACGAGCAGATGTTTAAGCAAAAACGTTGCGCTCATTATCTTTACTAACCGCTAGGACAATCATGATAGCTTGGAAACAGTCTCTGCCAGAGTACGAATGGCTCATTCATCAAGTTTGGTACTTGGAAGTGCCAAAGGGTGAAGTCATTGACCCCAAGCCGCACCTTATTCCAAACCCGCGTGCTCATTTACTCTTTACGCCACCAGAGCAAGGCTACAGCTATGACACGGGAGACACAAAGTTTGTTGGCAAAGGCTGCCACTTATTAACGGCTAACGAACATTTGCTGTTGTTGGAAGATACGGCTCCCATCAAGCGTATTGGTATCACCTTTCGTCCAGAGGGTTTGTATGCCATTGAATCGCGGTTTAGTGATGCATCCCGAGTTAGCGTAATTAACCAATGCGAATGGTTTGATTGGCTTAACGTGGCGTTTGATGAGCGCTTTCAACAGGGCCTATGGCAGTTAGAGTTGCAGGATTCACCGCAATGTTTGCTGGACTATATCAAACAACATTTAGATGCGTTAGATATCGAACCTTGCCGTACCAAATCGTTTTTAGCATCGCAAAAAGCAGTGTCCGTGATGGATGCTCAAGCGCTACGCTCACCTGAGTTAGCGATGGATATTGATGAGATAGCCAAACAGTGCGCCTGTTCTCGAAGAACGCTTGAGCGCAGTTTCAAGCAGGTGGTGGGGTTGAGCGTTAAGCAGTATCAACAAATGGCACGTCTGGAGCAGATGATTTTGACCCTCTACAAGCAACAAGAAACGATTGATTGGGCGAGCTTCTCACAGCAATTTGGTTTTAGTGACCAATCGCATTTGATTCGAACCCTCAAACAGCAGCTAAGAAAAACGCCAAGCAAGTACTTGAAAAAGCGTGACTTAACCATCGATATCTATGGCGACTTTGAGTCGTAATACATTGCTAATCAGCCCGAAAGTTGTCGCAAAAATCCAATTTTTCTCTTATCCGCTGGGCTACTATTTTCCGCAGATAACGAGGTAACACATGTCATATCAAAAACTAAAACAAGGCGAAGCCATTTCATTTAATGAATCGTTGACTATCCAACTGATTCAAGGCTCTGATCTACAAGATATTATCGAGATGCTGAACGACGATAAGGTCAATCAGTATCTGTTCTTCGCACCTGCTGACAACAGCCTGTATGAAGGTTTCTTTGGCCCTATTATTGAAAATACGGCACAAGCGATCAAAGACGGTGTTTGGCCAGACAGTCCAACGTTCGTGATTCGCGACCAACAAGGTCAGTACATGGGAATGTGTGCAGTGACCGCAGTGATGTTCTTAACTGGCAACTACGAAGTGGGTTATCAGTTACCTACTTGCGCATGGGGCAAAGGCGTTGCGACTCGCGCTTGCCAAATGATGACCGAGATTGGATTTACTGAGCTAAACGCCCATAAAGTCAGTGCCGATTGCTACGCTTCTAATGCTGGCTCTTACAAGACGTTAGAGAAAAATGGTTTTACTCAGGAAGGCCTTCAGAAAGACTACTATAAACGAGAGCAAGGCTTTGACGATAAACTTTACTACGGTATGACCGCAGAGCAATTCGCGTCTTTAAATCGCTGATTATTAGCCGACAAAAAAGTAGCTAAAAACAAAGTAGTGAACAAAAAAGGCCGTTAACCCACATGCTCGGGTTAACGGCCTTTTCTATATTCAGCGCTAAATGGCTAAGACTTAGTTGCCTTGGTTTTGGCTTTGAAGCTTCTCTTTTGCTTCTTCAACCTTTGAGAAATCCAATCCCAACTCATCTACGGCTTCTTTGATTAGCGCAGGGTTTTGCATCACTTGCGCCATCAGCATTTGTAGCTTGTCTTGTGGCAAACCTAGTTGGCTGATTGTTGCCATTGCCGCTAGAGGGTTTTGCGTCAGAGTCTGAAAAATCTCGTTGATTTGCTCATCGCTGATGTTGTTCTCTTTTAGCAGCGCAATAATCGGGTTCATCGCATTTCCTTTTAATCACAGAATGAAATAGAACCCGAGTTTATCATTTGGCTGAGCTTGGTTGAACTAGGAACTGCTTGCCAAGGAAGTTGTTAGTTCCATTGCGCGTTTTCGGTAGTTGAATAACATGCTCAAACTGATCACCGCAGTGAGCGTTTCTGCAAATACTATGCTCGCCCAAATGCCGTCTTGCGGGAAGAACTTAGGCAGTAGCAATACACCTAGCGCGACAAACACAAACCCTCGGCATAAGGAAATGAGCGTCGCTTGTTTTGGTTTGGCAATGGCTTGGAACAGGTTGGCAATCACCATGTTTAACCCCATCAAAGGGACGCCGAAGAAGTAGAACGTCAGTGCGCTTGCGGCGATAGGGATCAAGTCATTTGCGTTACCCAAGTAAATCGAGGCAATCAGTGGCGCTGACAGCCAGATACCTAAAAGAAAGACTGTGCCACTACCCATGGCTGCTTTCATCCCCAATTTTAGAATCTCGTCAATGCGTTCTGGTCGCCCTGCGCCGTGGTTAAAGCTGATGATTGGCTGACAAGCTTGCGCTATACCGACCATCACAAACAGAGCGAATACACCGACATTGGTGGTTAAGCCATAGGCAATGATGTGGCTTTCACCGAATTGGCTGAGCAATACGTAGTTGAACAACACGATGGTCATCGCGGATGTGACTTCGATAAAGAAAGTCGGAGTACCGATGCTTAAGATTTCTTTAGTCTTGCTTAAGCCGATGCCTTTCAGGCTGAATTCTAGTGAGCCTTTCTTACGCACGAAATGAGCCAACAAAATCAGTGCGATGAACGCTTGAGCAATGGCCGTACCATAAGCTGCGCCTTTCATCCCCATGTTCATCTCAATGATAAATAGGTAATCAAAAGCGAGGTTGGTAATGGCACCAATCGACATGGCATAGGTTGCCAATTTGGGGTTGGTGTCGTTACGCACAAAGCAAGACAACACCCAAGCCAGCGAGTAAAGAACAAAGAAGGG
Source organism: Vibrio jasicida 090810c (assembly GCF_002887615.1). Lineage (NCBI taxonomy): Bacteria > Pseudomonadati > Pseudomonadota > Gammaproteobacteria > Vibrionales > Vibrionaceae > Vibrio > Vibrio jasicida. The sequence goes on from NZ_CP025793.1 coordinate 318,803, forward strand.
CAGCAGCACGATCAGGTAATCATGAGCAAGCTGAGCCAAGTTGCCTGAAGCGCCCATCAAGGCAATCAATTCATCCAACCAAATGAGAGCGAGCGTCACCGTGATAGTGGATAACAGAGTGGTAATCAACATGGATTGACTGAACCACATCTGGCTGGATTCCGTGTTGCCTTTGCCTATTTCTATCGACATTTTGGCAGCACCACCAATGCCAACCATCATGGCGATGGCAGTAAAAATAGAAAAAGGTGGAATCACCAAGGCAATAGCACCAAGCCCATCGGGCCCGACGCCTAAACCGATAAATAACGCATCACCCATGATGAACAGTGATTTAATCACCATTCCAGTTAGCGCTGGCCATAGATACTGATAAAAGGATTTTGAAATGGGATCAGTTTTTAGATTGATAGCCATGGATTAGAAAAATACCCGAATGTGGTGGATTTATGTTCGGGTATTATCAGTACATTCAAGCGTAGCGAAAAGGGATTATCCGCCCATTATATTGCACTATCTAAACATCGGAGACGAAACTCCGCTGGTGTTTCTCCCTTTTGCTTCCGATAAAAGCGGCTGAAATACGCAGGGTCATCAAAGCCCAATTCAAACGCTATGGTCTTGACGGTTTTCGTCGAAAACACCAGTTCTCGATTGGCTTCTAATATGATTCGATCATGAATCAGTTGCGTGACCGTCTTGCCTCTGGCGGCTTTCACTAACTCGTTTAGACGTTTGCTGGTGAGAGCTAAGGCATCGGAGTAGAACTGGCATTTCTTTTGTTCGCGATAATGCAGTTCGATTAATTCGGTCAACTGCACGATGCGAGCGTCTTTCTGTTCACCTTTTTGAGACGGTGTTTTAGCAAAGCGTAATGCATAGCGTAGAAAGCTGTTGATGAGTGATTCGACAAGGTCCCAGTCACAATCCTCTCTTTCACACTCTTCCTTGATTAGGGTGTAAATCGATTCTAGGTAGGGAAAACCCTCTTCGCTGCAATCGAGGTACGGCGGTCGATCAATCGTAGAAAATACGCTATTCACCAACTGCGTGCTGCGTGGATTGGTTTCAGCAAAGCCGGGACGGAATATCAACATACGAATGTTTTTGCCCATGAACTCGGAATGGTGAACCTGCCCTGGTGATATGGTAAATAAGCGACCAAGGCGGTTTTGGTATTCGACGAAATCGATGCTCTGCGTTCCGCTATTATCTAAGCACCAGACAATTTCCCAGTACTCGTGACGATGCGGTTCGATGTATGGGTCTTCTTGGATGTCCGAAAATTCAAGCGCTCGACACGGCTCACCTAAAATGAGTCGCACTTGTCGGATTGGCGAAATCATATTGCTCATGAGGGCATTCAACAGCTCTTGGGGATGAGGATTTCATCATTATGAATCGAATAACCAAGATTGTGCACGGAAATTTTTGTGCTCAGTAGCCAGTGAGTTCCATATAACCAGTCCCGGAATGAGAGCCATCAATACGCACTGGACCTTCCCAATAAGGCACCGAAAGTGGCATTTTCGAGTTCGGATTGAGGGCAGAAACGGTTAGCTCGATTTGCTGATTAGGAATCGACACTTGCCACTCGGTTGGATACTTTCGCCCTTGGATTTCAGTTTGCTTAGTCGCCTCTAACTGAATGTCTTTTTGTGAGATAGCGATGCCAGAGCCGTCTTGCTGCATCAGCCTTGCACTGGAGTAACTGGCTGCTCCGGTTTTGGAATCCCGCAATTGGAACACCACCAAGCTTGTCTTGTCACTCAATCTTAGGGCAAACCAGTCCCAGCCTTGTTGTGAGTCGAGTAAGAATTGCGAGCTCCACTCTCGGTCTATCCAACCTTTGCCGGATACTTGATGGGTTTCGCCGTCGATCGTGACTTCACCGGAGACTTCAATAAACGGTTGGCTGTAATAATACGAAGCCACCTGACCATCGGCACTTTTGGTGCTGTACCCTTGCTCGCCTTGCTTTTGATAAGGTGCGCTGCTGGTAAGCATCAGCGAATAGCCAAACTGTTCGGAGTTCGCCTTCAAAGTGGCAGGGAAGAGGTCGTTGGTTGAAGAGACCCACTGCCAATCATCGAGATAAACTCGAAATGGTGAAGTGTCGACGCCGGCTAGAGAGGCTTGATCGCGCGACCATTTTTCATCGGCGTAGTGTTTGTCCGCGGTCGTGACTGCGCTGTGCGCTGTGTAGATTTGTTGCGTTTGCCACTCGGTTTTCTTCACGTCATCTTCGCCCGTTGGCGGCGCAGCAGCAAAGCGAAATTGTGTCCACTGGACGCCAAGTGGGTTGCCATATTCATCAATTAAGTTAGCGGTTAAGTACCACCATTCATGACGAAAATCCGGGTGTGCTTGATGATCGGTAGGAAAGGTGAGTTCAACCCCTTTTTCTACGGGTGTGAATAGGTTGCTCTCGCTTTGCGTATCTCCACTGCCCAGTAAAGTGCCCATATTTTGTTGTTGGGGATCTTCACAACCGAACAGGAACAGACTGCTCATGAATAGAGTAAGTGTGCTTGCTAACCGAACCATCACAACACCTCGCTTTGCAAACTGGATACGACAGGCTTGCTGACCAATCGCCACAGCGGAATCAAGGTTGCAATCACCGCCACCAAGATGGTGATCGCCGCAATACTGAGGGCATCACTCCAATTCCACAGATAATTTAAGCTCCAACCAAAAGCGCGCAAGGTGACGATGTCTGTCAGCACGTAACCCACCATCGCACCGAGGGGCAGGGCGATAACCAGAGTAAAACTGACCAAAACGACGATCTGTCCGACCACCATGGTCATTAATTTACGACGACTAACGCCAAGTGCATACAGCCTTGCAATGGCGGCTTTGCGCGCGTCGAGTAACATAAAACAAGCACTGAACAAACCAATCACTGCGACCATCAACGTCACGCCGTTGAGCGCGCGCGTAATGGCGAAGGTCTGCGAGAAAATATCCAACGCGATGGATTTGATTTGCGCCTGATCGTAGAGCTGACTTGGATGCAGATTCAATTGCTCGCGCAGTTGCTCGTAGACGATTTGTGGGTCTCCTGATACTTTAATGCCAAGGCTTGTCGGTAGGTCGGTAAACCCGCTCTCTTTCCATAACTTTGGTGCCAATAACACTTCACCGTTGGGTGAGCCGTAATCATGGAATATCGCACCCACAAGCAGGTTCTTATTTGGAACAGCATCAAGCGTGAGCTCGCTACCCAGTGATAAACCCAATTTGACCGCGGTTGGTTCACTGATCGCGACTGACTCACCTTGGTAAAAACGCTGCCAGAAGTTCTCCAAATGCGATTTGAACACCATGGTTTGCTCTAAGGTGTATTTGTCTTTGGTACCAAGCAAAATCGGTAAGCCTTGCAGGTTATCGTCGACATAGTATTGCTTGTAGACGGTCTCAACCTTGTCGAACTGTCCTAATGCGCGCTCTACATCTGCGATTTCCCCTTGGGCAGGGCTGACGTAAATATCGGCGTGCAACCTTTGTTCTAACCACTGTTTAAGGGTGGATTCAAAGCTACCAACTAGGGTGTTCATCCCCATATTGGCAGTAACGGCGAGTAGCAGTGCCATCATGGCGAGAGAAAGCGGAGAAATCAGCTCGCGCAACTCAGCAAACAGATACTGCATCAAACCGGAAGTGGTGCGCTTCCCACACCAATTGGCTAGTACGCTGAGTGTTTTGGGTAGGTACAAAGGAATCGACACTACAAGCACGCCAAGCCACGCCATGGTGAAGCGGTGATGCTCACTCAGCCATAACCCTGCGAGTGCGAGAGTCGTCAACGCAGCACCTATCACGAACAATTGGTTTTCGTTAGAGGCTTCAGGTGCTTGATAAAATCCACCATGAGAGGAGAGCGGTTGGCGCACTCGCTGTTTAAAGTGCTGCCAACATGCCAATAGGGTTGCGGCTAACGTGAGCAGCAATGCTTGTGCCCACCATTGCCACTGCCAAGTGCCGGGCAGCAGTGTCGCGCCATAAAGTTGTTCTAGAGTCAGTGCCACGGTCGGATGTAACCAGTGGCTAAGCTGCATGCCCAATACAAAACCGAGGGAGGCGCCGGTGGTAACGAGAAGAGTGAGTTCAACTAACAGCGCAGAGAACACAATGCTAGGCGCGACACCCGCCTGTTGAATTTGCACTAACAGCCGATTGCGTTTAAGCAAGCTGTACTTGACGCCGTTGTAGGCAATGAACAGTCCGACTAAAAAGGCGAGTAAGCTCATTGCGGTGAGATTGAGGTGAAAGCTGTCGGTCAGCGAGCCAAGGTCTGTACTTTGATTATTGGAAATCCATTGCCCTTGATCGCCAATCAGCTTCTGCCATTTTGCTTGCGTGTCTTTATTCCCTTTATCACCCGAGTGGAAAACCGCAATGTAACTGAGCTGACCTTGTTTATTGAGCAGTTGCTGGGCAAAACCAATGTCCATCAACATTCGGCTACCTAACTGCCATTCGTCAGGTAGCACCACCACTTGGGTTGGAATGTCGTCCAGAGTTAGCGTTTCTACCTCTCCTAGGTTTTGATGTTGAGATTGGCTCATCATCACGATTGGCTTGCCAGCTAAAAGCTCAGGTAAAGGTAAAGCACTGTCGAACAAAGACACGTTTTGTTGGTTTTCTGATGACTTTCCGTTTGTAGAATACCGAGAACGCGAAGAGATAGCGGCAATCAACTCGCTACCTTGCACTGACCAGCGACGCCCTTGTTCGTCTCTCACTCGCCCTTCGATTACAGGCAGCGCTGCACTGAGCCCGTTTTGTCTAAGGGTGAAATAGAGCGATTCAGGCAGATAGTTTTGCCCTGCTGGTGGAATAATTAAGTTCTGAGCTTGTGCGCTAAGCTGCTCGGTAGACTCTGCATAACTGCGCTTGGCATTGAGGTTGATGGCTTGCACCGCAACAAACAAGGTTACAGCCAACACGATACCGATCAGAATTGCGGCGGCCTGCAGTGGCGCCTGCCGATAGTGCGCTACAAACAGATTCAGGGCGAGTCGAGTATGCGTGAATCTGGTGTTTGGTTGCTTAGCTTGCTTCATGGCGAAGCTCATGTTTGTTTACTTGATGATTGTTCTGTAGCTGACTATTATCCAATCGCAGCCGTATTTTCATAAACTCAGCGCAGTCAGGACTGTGGGTGACTAACAGCACTGCCGTATTGCCTTGGGTGGTGATTTCACTGAGTAGCTTCATCACTTCTAACCCCGCTTTTTGGTCGAGGTTACCTGTGGGTTCATCGGCGAGCAGTAATTTGGGCTTGTGAGCCAATGCGCGTGCGATAGCGACTCGTTGTTGTTGACCGCCAGAAAGGGCAGAAACATGTCTGTCGAGAAGTTGGCTGATCCCTAGAGTCTCGACCAAGTAATCGCACCAGTCGTTCCATTTGTGTTGATTCAAATGCAGAGGGAAGGCGATGTTCTGCTGCACGTTGAGCGGTGTTAATAGGTTGAATTGCTGGAAGATAACACCGAGTTTTTGGTGGCGAAATCGGCTCCATTGTGGGTCTTTCCAAGCCGCCGTGTTATCGCCGTCTAGCCACAACTCACCATCGGAAAGTGGCTCAAAGCCAGCAATGACATTGAGTAGGGTACTTTTACCGCTACCACTGGCGCCCGTCAGCGCAACACTCGCTCCTGTGTTCAACGTGAAGTCGACCCCTTCCAGCACGCGATGTGTCTCTTTGCCATCAACAAAGCTTTTGCTGGCGTGTTTGAGTGTGACAAGTGGGCTTTCCATTTCCTCTCCTTGTGTTCAAAGGTGTCGTTTCTTTTGGCAATGGTTATTACAGTAAGTTCTATAGAAACTTTAGACAACAATAAGATAAAAACAGCGATTTACATCGATTTCTTAATAACTTGTACTGAAAAGAAGAGGGATTAGATTAAACGAGGAGGGGATATGGCAGGCATTAAAAAAGCCCGAGTTAGACTCGAGCTTTCAAATACATTCAGCGTGGTCAGCTTACACGTAGTACGCTTCAACTTCGCCTTTAAGCTTGATTAGCATTGGGTTACCGAAACGGTCTTTTGCTTTAGGAGATGCAATTTTTACCCAACCTTCGCTGATGCAGTATTCTTCTACGTCAGTACGCTCTTGGCCGTTGATACGAATACCGATTTGGTGCTCGAAGCATTCTTTGATGAAGAATGGGCTACGTGGGTTACCCGCTAGGCGATCTGGTAGAGCTGGTTTAGCTGTATCTGTCATGTTTGTGACCTTGAAGTCATTAAAAAAAGTGCGCCATTGTAGTCAGTGCAAGGCGAGTGTTCAAGAAATGTTGATGTGAGTTTGAAGCACATAACACTCACAGCCATGCTATCGTCTTTTTTGGCGTGAATACGCTCTCGATTTCAATTTGATAGCATTAAAGAAAGGTTGCATTATAAACAGATATGAGTACCTATCATTACATCTATAGCTTATTATCGGTGATCAACTTTTATGAAATTAAACGCATCATTAAGGCGCAAAGAGATTTTGCGGTTCATCCAGAACGCCCAGCGAGGTGAAGTGAGTGACTTTGCCAAGCAATATGATGTGTCAGAAGTGACCATTCGAAATGACCTCAACTATCTAGAGAAACAAGGCTGCGTCAAACGTTGTTATGGCGGAGCACTGTTGAATAATCAATTTGCGTTTGAACGTCCTCTCAATGATAAAAAGCAGCTCAACAGTAATATCAAGGCGAAGCTCGGAGAGTATGCTGCCTCGTTGATTGCGGACGGCGATAAAATCATTCTCGACTCTGGTTCAACCACAGAGCAAATTGCTTATCACTTGAAAGGTAAGAATGATCTTGTCGTTATGACTAATGGCATTAACATCGCCTATCATCTTGCCAATCAAAGTAATGTCTCTGTTATGGTCACTGGAGGCACCATGCGTGAGAATTCTTATTCCGTCCACGGTTTGAGTGGTGAGGACTTCCTCGCAGGCTATCGCTTTAACAAGCTCTTTTTAGGTGTGGATGGCTTTGACAAATCCACTGGCGTCACGACTCCTCATCAGGGTGAGGCTGACATTAATCGAAGAATGCTTGACGCGGCACAAGTCGTTATTGCCGTAACCGACTCATCAAAGTTTTCTCGTCAGAGTTTTTGCCTTATTGCCCGACCAGAGCAACTTGATATGCTCATTACTGACAGTGGTATCCCGTCCGATTACTTTGAACATCTCACTTCAATGGGCGTTGATGTACGTATTGTTGATTAGTGATTAGTGATTAGTGATTAGTGATTAGTGATTAGTGATATTGGTTTTTCTATCAATATCGTGAAGACTATTTCTGATCGACTTAAACCTTTGTGCAACTTCAGCATCAAAAAAAACGCCTTCTAGCGACTTCATCGACCTTCAAAAAAATAACCGATATTGCATTTTGTGATCTTGCGCAGGCTGTAGTTCGAAACGACAGCTGTTAACTCTATTTCATCCTACCTTTCACTTTCTTTGTATCGAAAGTGAGTTTTTATGCGCCCCTTTGTGATTACTTTCAATTTAATAACGAAAGGAAAGCCTTTCGTTTTTCATGAAGTGAAAGGTTTTTTGGGGTAAAAACGAAAGAAAAATGACTGTGATCTAGCTTTCACTTTTCCTAACTTCGCCCTGTTTTAATACCAACGAAAAGAAAATCGAAACATTTCTAACGGAAAGCGAAATGGAACGAAAGGAGAGTTGGTGAATGAACAGTGCAGAACGAAGACAGCAAATCATGGCTCATATTTGTCGTCATGGTTCAGGAAAAGTGGACGACTTTGTCGAGCATTACAATGTATCGGCTGTCACCATTCGCCACGACCTGAATCTTCTAGAAAAAGAAGGCTGTGTTTTTCGCTGTTATGGTGGCGCAACACTCAACCCTAACTTTGCCTTTGACCAACCGCTCTACCGCAAAGATCAACTTAATCGCAGTGCGAAACAAGCGATAGCACAGGCTGCAGCGAGCCTTATTCAAGATGGTGAAGCGATCATTTTGGATTCCGGAACCACGATAGGTCTTATGCCACAGTACTTGGTCAATAAACAGCAATTGGTTGTGATGACCAATGCCCTCAATACCGCCTACCAACTTAGCAAGATGGAAAACGTTGAGTTACATGTGGTTGGAGGTAGCCTGCGTCGCGCTTCTTGTTCACTGATAGGTAACCATGGTGAACAGCAAATTCGATCTTACCTTTTTGACAAGCTGTTTTTGGGCGTGGATGGATTCGACCTGCTTGCTGGCGTGACTACGCCAGACAATCAAGAAGCTCAGGTGAATCGCGCCATGTGTGAGGTTGCTCGCCAAGTCATTGCTGTCACCGATTCAAGCAAATTTGGTCGCAAAAGCTTTTGCATGATCCGAGCTGCAAGCCAGATCGACGTCTTGGTCACTGATCGCAACATTCCCCATAACACGCACCAATCCCTTATTGAACTTGGCGTAGATGTCGTCATTGCGGATCAAATCGTTAACTAGGAATCAAAATGAAAGCGTTACTTTCCCTAATCGAGCAACACAAACAAGGTCAGCTTACCGGTATTTATGCTGTGTGTTCTGCTCACCCCTTAGTACTTGAAGCTGCGATAAAGCAGGCTGCGCAAAATGAGCAATTGGTTTTGATTGAGGCAACGTCAAATCAAGTTAATCAGTTTGGTGGCTACACCGGAATGACGCCACAAGATTTCGCGAGCCACGTATTTGATTTGGCAGAGCGGGTTAATTTTCCTGCTGAGAACGTGGTATTGGGTGGCGATCATCTCGGTCCTAACTGTTGGCAGCACTTGCCAGCAAGCCAAGCAATGGAATATTCAATGCAAATGATTCGAGACTATGTTTGCGCGGGCTTTAAGAAGATTCATCTCGATTGTTCAATGCCTTGTGCCGATGACGAGGTTCCGCTGAGTGAAGAGCTAATGGCGCAGCGCGCTGCCCAGTTATGTTTGGTGGCAGAGCAAGCATGGAAAACAGTCGGTGGTGAAGCGCCAGTGTATGTGGTTGGCACGGAAGTTCCAACGCCAGGAGGTGCTCTTGAGTCGCTTGAAGAAGAAGGTATTCAAGTGACGAAAGCGGAAGAAGCATTGGCAACGCTAAATGCTCATCATCAAACGGTCAGTGATATGGGGCTTAGCTATGTTTGGCCTCGTGTGATTGGTTTAGTGGTGCAACCAGGAGTGGAATTTGATCACCACTCAGTACATCACTACCACAGTGCGGCAGCGCGATCGTTAAGCAATATGATCGACAGCCAACCAAATCTGGTCTTCGAAGCGCATTCTACGGATTACCAAAACCCAGAGGCATATCACCAACTGATTCGCGATCATTTTGCGATTCTCAAAGTCGGTCCAGCTCTCACATTTGCTTTGCGTGAAGCCTTGTATGGTCTGGATTCTGCGGAGAAAGAGTGGTTAGGCGCTCATCATGCTTCTCACTTACGCGAAACCATAGAACAAGTGATGAGAGAGCAACCTAATTATTGGCGTTCTCACTACTCCAGCAAAGGGCATCAACAATATCTCGATTGCAGCTACAGCTTGAGTGATCGCATCCGTTACTACTGGAATCATCCAGAGGTTAAAGCGGCGCAGCAAGCTCTGTTTGACAACTTAGCTGCTCACCCTCTGCCAATCACAATCCTTAGCCAATATTTACCCAACCAAGCTAAGGCAATTTCTCAACATCAAATTCAAAATCAACCTGCTGAGATTGTCGTGCACAAGATAATGGAAGTGACACAAGTCTATTCCGAAGCCTGTTACGCCAATTCAGTGGCTAGCAAGGAGACGACCAAATGAGTTCAGTTTTAGGCTATGAGTTGCCATGGTTAGAACAACGTAATGGTGTTCATACGGCTCAAGAAATCAGTCATCAACCTCAGTTATGGCGAGCACTTTCTACCATTTTAGAAGAGCAGTATGAGGCAATCCGCGATTTTCTAACGCCTCTGCTTGAGCAGCCAGACCTACGCATTATTTTGACTGGTGCGGGCACATCTGCATTTGTCGGCGATGCGGCAGCACCATTTATTCAAGAGGGGCTGAGATTTCAAGTTGAGTCCATCCCAACCACGGATTTAGTGTCAAACCCGGAACAGTATCTGGACCCAAGTCGTCCGACGTTGGTCGTTTCTTACGCCCGCTCTGGTAATAGCCCGGAAAGTGTTGCTGCTGTTGCTCTTGTCGATCAGCTTGTTCCTCATTGTCATCACTTGTTCTTGACGTGTAACCGTGACGGGGAACTCTCTCATTACGCTCGAACTGCACAAAATGCTTGCTGCGTGATCATGCCTGAAGGCTCAAATGATAAGAGCTTTGCGATGACATCGAGCTTCAGTTGTATGTTGATGTCTACGCTGACGTTATTTGGTGGTCAATCTCCAAAACAATGGCATGAACAAATTGAAGTGGTAGCAGCACTTTGCGAAGCCAAGTTAGAGCAATGGGAGTCTGCTATTAAGGCGCTCGCCAGCCAGCCTTATGAGCGTTTAATCGTAATCGGTAGCGGTGGTTTTGCTGGGCTTGCCCGTGAAGCATCACTCAAATCGCTTGAGCTAAGTGCAGGTAAAGTGATGACGGCTTTCGACTCATCTCTTGGCTTCCGCCATGGTCCTAAATTCACCATTAACGATAAAGCGGTCGTGATCCAGTTGTTATCAAGTGACGCTTATACCCGTGGGTACGATTTGGATTTATTCAATGAGATCCGCCGCGACAAACAAGCATTAGCTCATATTGCTCTCACAGAACTGTCTCTCAACGAAGACGATGTTTTTGAATTTGGGAGATTGGATTTGGGCGATCAGTGGCTGTGCTTCCCATTCATTCTCTTCTGCCAAATGTTGGCATTTGAAAAATCACTTCAACTGGGATTTGGACCGGACAATCCGTGCCCAACCGGTGAAGTCAATCGTGTGGTGCAAGGTGTCACCATCTACCCATTCAACAAGTAACGGATTCGAAAAGGAATAGACCATGCCAAATATCGTGTTAAGTCGTATTGATGAGCGCCTCGTCCATGGCCAAGTGGGTGTGCAATGGGTAGGTTTTGCGGATGCCAACATTATTGTCGTTGTGAACGATGAGGTAGCAGAAGACACCATTCAACAGAACTTAATGGAGATGGTGCTAGCAGATGGCATCGCAATCCGATTTTGGACGGTGAAAAAGACCATCGACACCATCCATAAAGCGGCTGAACGCCAACGAATTCTAATGGTTTGTCGCACACCAAAAGATTTCCGCCAATTGGTGGAAGGCGGTGTGCCAATTAGCAATATCAACGTCGGAAACATGCACTACGTTGAGGGAAAAAAGCAAATTGCCAAGACGGTTTCAGTCGGAACTGAAGACGTTGCGGAGTTTGAAAAATTAAAAGCACTAGGGGTGAAATGCACGATCCAAGGGGTGCCAACTGAAAGTGCGACTGACCTCTTTACTCTTATCTAACAATAGGAAAGAAATCATGGAAATAGGACTCTTACAGGCCTTGATGCTCGGCATCTTAGCCTTTTTTGCTGGCCTAGATTTATTTAATGGTCTTACTCACTTCCACCGTCCGGTGGTGCTTGGTCCACTTGTTGGTCTGATTTTAGGCGACTTGCAAACCGGTATCTTGGTTGGCGGTACGCTTGAATTGATTTGGATGGGACTTGCCCCTCTTGCGGGGGCTCAACCACCAAACGTTATCATCGGCACCATCGTGGGTACGGCTTTCGCGATTACAACCAAAGTCGAGCCAAATGTTGCGGTTGGTGTCGCTGTGCCTTTCGCCGTTGCCGTACAGATGGGCATTACGCTGCTCTTCTCTGCAATGTCAGCGGTCATGTCTAAGTGTGACGAGTACGCACAAAATGCGGATACCAATGGTATTGAACGCGTGAACTATATGGCACTTGCTGTACTCGGTTCTTTCTACTTTCTGTGTGCATTCTTACCCGTTTATCTTGGGGCTGAACATGCAGGGAAAATCGTTGAAGTACTACCGAAAGATCTCATTGATGGCTTAGGCGTCGCTGGTGGCATCATGCCTGCAATTGGCTTTGCTGTCTTGATGAAAATCATGATGAAGAACGCCTACATCCCTTACTTCATCCTTGGTTTCGTCGCTGCTGCTTGGCTTCAACTGCCAATCTTAGCGATTGCCGCGGCTGCGACGGCCATGGCCATTATCGACTTCATGCGTAAAACGGAACCCACTCCTGTAACTGCACCTGCTGAGGACTTTGAAGATGGAATCTAATGTAAGTAACGAACTCGACCTTCGTAGCCAAAATGTTGATGTGCAGCCAGCTCCTGGCGTGGCTGAAGATGAGTATGAAAATAAAGAGATTGGTGCAGATCTAACCAAAGCAGACATCAATCGTATGGCGTGGCGCTCGCTCCTACTCCAAGCGTCTTTCAACTACGAACGTATGCAGGCTTCTGGTTGGTTGTACGGACTACTGCCTGCGCTGAAGAAGATTCACACCAATAAAGCTGACCTATCTAAAGCAATGCAAGGTCATATGGGGTTCTTCAATACTCACCCGTTCTTGGTGACATTTGTCATGGGGATCGTTCTGGCGATGGAACGCTCCAAGCAAAACGTCAGCAGTATTCAGAGCACTAAGATCGCGGTTGGTGCACCAATGGGTGGCATCGGTGATGCGATGTTCTGGCTGACTCTTCTTCCTATTTGTGGCGGTATCGGTGCAGACCTTGCGCTGCAAGGCTCCATCATGGGTGCGGTGTTCTTTATTGTGCTGTTTAACGTGGTGCATTTTGGTCTGCGATTTGGTCTCGCACATTATGCGTATCGCATGGGGGTTGCTGCTATCCCTGTTATCAAAGCCAACACGAAGAAAGTCGGACATGCGGCTTCGATGGTAGGTATGACGGTGATCGGTGCTTTGGTGGCGACTTATGTTCGTCTATCGACGACCGCAGAAATTACCGCCGGTGATGCTGTGGTGAAACTGCAAGGCGATGTGATCGATAAACTCATGCCAGCGTTTCTTCCATTGGTCTACACCCTAGCTATGTACGCGCTCGTCAAGCGTGGTTGGAGCCCGCTAAAACTTATCGGTATCACCGTGGTGTTAGGTGTTGTTGGGCGTTTTATGGGTTTCTTATAAATCACATTGGACACACAAAACATTGGGGTGGAGTGCTCTGCCCCATTAAGGAAACGTAAATGATTGCTGTAATTCTATCTGGTCACGGAGGGTTTGCTTCCGGTCTTGCCAAAGCGGTGTTTCAGGTTATTGGGGAGCAACCTCAATTTAAGTTTATCGACTTTCCAGAAGAGGCAACGACTCCGCAACTGGAAGTGTCAATGCGCGAGGCGATTAATGAAGTTGATTCTGGCGAAGGTATTGTTTTCCTCACTGATTTGTTGGGAGGTACACCTTTTCGTACTGCATCACTGATCAGTCAAGAGCGTGACGATGTCCAGGTTGTAACGGGAACAAACATGCAGATGGCGGCTGAGATGCTTTTGGAACGCGATGAACTCGATCTCGCTGAGTTTCGCGATCAAGCGCTGGCTTGTGGGCATCGTGGCATTACCTCGTTGAGTGCTGAAATGGCTGAGAAAGCTAAACATGTGGGAACGGTAGAAGAAGATGGCATCTGAACAAGATCGTGCAAGGCATTCTTGCTACCGAGCTCAGCGTGTATTGCAAGGTGATAGATGGCTTGATGATGGGCTAATTCGCATCGACGAAAATGGGGTGATTGATTCTGTTGAGCCATTCAACTCTCATGAACACATTGATTTTATTGACTTAGGTGAGGTGAGCATACTACCCGGCCTGATTGACAGTCATGTGCATGGAGCCAAAGGCTGTGACGTTATGGATGCCGAGCATGACAGCCTCAATACGATGTCTCGCTATTTCGCGAGCTTGGGCGTTACCGCATTTGTTGCCACAACCGTAACCGCTCCTGTGGCAAAAATTCGTGCCGCGTTAAAGCAAGTTGCTGTGAGTAAACGACATGGCGTTGATGGTGCTGAGATCTTAGGTGCGTATCTAGAGGGACCTTATTTCACCGAGAAGAATCGCGGCGCGCACCCGACGACATGGTTTAGAGATTTATCGGTCGAAGAGTTGGAGCAGTGGATTTCTTATTGTGATGACCAGCTCGTCACCGTCGCACTGGCTCCAGAAAAAGACGGGGCAATCGATGCGATTCGTTACCTGAATAAACAGGGTATTAACGTGATGCTTGGGCATACCGATGCGAGTTACGACCAAGTGAAACAGGCGTTGGATGCTGGCGCAAATGGCATTGTCCACTGCTACAACGGCATGCGGGGTCTACATCACCGAGATCCAGGAGTCGTTGGGGCAGGGCTTATCCATCCCAACAGCTATGTCGAAATGATTGCCGATGGGCATCACGTTCACTCTGCTGCTATAGATGTCGCGCATCGCTGTTGTGGTCAACGCATGGCGCTGATTACCGATGCTATGAGTGCGACAGGCATGCCTGATGGTCGCTACACGCTTGGTGAATACGAAGTGCAAATGAAAGGCGGCGTCGTTACTACAGAAAGTGGAAGTTTGGCAGGCAGCACTTTGACCTTGCCGCAAGCAGTTAAAAATATTCATAAATGGCTAAACATCCCACTAGAGCAAGCTTGGTTGATGGCATCGTTAACTCCGGCTCAATCGTTAGGTTTGCAACACCAATTAGGCACCCTAGAAGCCGGAAATCGCGCATCTATGGTCGCTGTTAAATCAGATTTCTCAATTGTAAAAACTTGGGTCAATGGGCGTCTTGTGTTTGATGCATCCGTACCAAGTCAGGAGGCTTTATGTATCTAATTTCTTCCCGTGAAATGCTAAAACGTGCCCAACAAGCTGGTTATGCGGTGCCTGCATTTAATATTCATAACTTAGAGACGGTCCAAGTCATTGTTGAAACCGCTTCAGAGATGGGCTCTCCAGTGATTCTCGCAGGCACGCCGGGAACTTTTGATTATGCGGGTACCGATTACCTGATCAGTATTTGTAAAGAAGCTGCACATAAGCATTCGATCCCGTTAGTTCTTCATCTTGATCACCATGAAGACCTACAAGACATTTGTACTAAGGTCGATCACGGTATTCGTTCTGTAATGATTGATGGTTCGCATTATGCGTTTGATCAGAACATAGAGATTGTGCGCTCGGTGGTTCAATACTGTAACCGATTTGACGCAAGTGTCGAAGCTGAGTTAGGTCGTTTAGGCGGTCAAGAAGACGATCTGATTGTCGACAGTGCCGATGCACTAATGACCGACCCAGCTTCTGCCGCGGAGTTTGTTCGCCGTACTGGTATTGATTCGTTAGCTGTGGCAATTGGCACAGCTCATGGCTTGTATAAAGCGGAGCCTAAACTCGACTTTAACCGCTTAGATAAAATCCGTGGTGTTGTCGATATTCCGTTAGTACTGCATGGCGCATCAGGTGTTCCTGATGAAATGGTTCGTCGTTGTATTGACCTTGGCGTGTGCAAGGTGAACGTGGCGACTGAGCTGAAGATCGCGTTCTCAAATGCGGTCAAACAACATTTTGCGCATCACCCTGACGCAAACGACCCTCGTAAATACATCACGCCTGGTAAAGCGGCGATGAAACAGGTGGTGATGGATAAGATCCATATGTGCGGAAGTGAAGGAAAGCTCTAGGGTCTGTTGACCCTAACAACTGATTATATTTGGTAAACTCCCCCGATGACATGTTTACCTAGGTGCTAGGTCTTCTAGCACCTTTTTATCTTTATGGCATTTCAACCGTTATTATGTGGGTATTAAGCCCGATAAAACTTACTGTCGTTGAAGACGTCACGGTCACGCGGATCGTTCGATAGGAACATCCAAATCTCTTTCATGCTTTGTTCAAAGAACTCTTCTTCAAACACCACCATAGAACAATGCTCACCAAGCCCAGCCACGAAGGGTTCGAGTGCTTCAAACCCAATGCGTTCGATGTCTTCAATATCAATGAAATACAGCTTCTTATCGGTTCTTTGTTCGCTTTCTGCGGGTAATTCGCCTTTACCAAGCACTGAAAAGTTAAGCTCAACGGTTAAACCCGTACGGTTTTGTTTGAGTTCATAAACCGCTTCCGTTTGAGCCATCACGCTGTAGTTCAAATCATCAAAGTAGCTTAGTGTTTCTTGCTTCATTGGGTGCATAAGTCTTCCATAAATTGTGCAGTTGAATCTGATGAGATTCCGTTACAAGCCTTTCAAGTATTGAGCGTTTGCCGTCGGGTGAATCGCGGTATTAAGTGCCCCAACATGCTGCTCATTGTGTTCATTCAACAGAGCGGTAAAGGCATCGATCAATTCAGGTTTGGTCATCGTGACTTTAGTTTCTGTCTGAATGCCACGTAGGTCGATCAATACGTCAGTTAACAGCTGTGGCAAATCCTGCAGTACTTGCAGGTTCAATACGTTGTGCTCGCTGTAGATCGAGTTGTGACTGCCTTTTTGTTTTTGCACCACATACGGGTTGTCTTTTAAGTTGATGATCGATGTGCGCTTGTCACAACGCTTCAAACAGCCTTTATTTACCTTAATCTTGCGGCAACCTTCGGTTTGTTGGAACAAACATTGGCGACTGGTGAGCAGTGTGTTCGGGTGGTAAATGCTGTAGTAGCTGCGCATGTTGTGCGGGCGCTTAATGTGGCGCATCTGCTTCATGTTCAGCTCGTTAGAGATAAACGCACCGCTTGCGGCGAACTCTTCTTGCAAACATTTGAACGAGTAGGAGTTCACTGTGTTCATTTGCGGGCCTGCAATCCAACCTAATCCCAGCTCTTGGGCCAAAATACCCACGCCAGAGTTATTGGTGATCGACAATTCTGGTTTCACTGCTTCTAAGAATGCACGTGAGGCTTGGTAATCGTCGCCAATCAAAATCGCAGGGAACCAAGGTTTCAATCTTGGATTTGCTTGGAACAACTCGATCATCGCATTCAGTTCACCCGCCAATCCCATTGGTAGCTGGAAATACACATCGACATTGCTGTCTTCGCATAGTGCGGTGTCTTCTATTGATGAAATCAATACAGATAGCTTCGGAGCGCCTTCGCGCATATCTGGTTGAGGTAGCGTCGGTAAAGTCGGTACATCAATCGCGCCTTTTAGGCTGCTGCCAGAGGCTTGCGTTGAAGTCACATCAAAATCTTGAGTCTTCTCTGCAACCTTCTCAATGATTGCGGTTTTGTCGTCGTAGAGCTTCTTCTTCACGCCTTGCACATCATCGGCGGATTCGCATTTGTAGATCTTTGAGAAGTGTTTTACAGCGTGATCGCGAGGGTTATCGATGTACATCGCTTTACCGAAATCGCCTTGCAAAAATGCGTTAGAGAAATCGCGGTTAAATACGGTGTACAACTCTGTGGTGTCGTTCGACAGCTCTACGCCATCACACAAGCGATCAATCTGTTTACGCCAGTTATCGACTACGGTGTAAACGTAGTGAGATTTCTTAATGCGGCCTTCCACTTTCAACGAATACACGCCCGCATCGGCAAGTGCTTCTAAATCGCCAAATGCTGAGTTGTCCTTCATGTTGAGTGGGTAGCTGTTGCCTGTTTTGGTGGTTTCGTATTGCTCACGACAAGGCTGGCTGCAGCGACCACGGTTGCCCGAAGCACCGTTTCGCGCAGAACTGATGTAGCAAATGCCAGAGAAACCAATGCAGTAAGAGCCGTGCACAAACACTTCCATCATCACATCATGCTCACGACCAAACTGAGCTAGATGTTTGATCTCATTGATGTTCAGTTCACGAGAGAGGTTCACACGGCTCGCCGTCAACTGATTAAGGAACAAGATCTGTCCTTCGTTGTGCGTGTTGAGCTGAGTTGAAGCGTGTAAGTCTAGATCTGGGAAATGATTCTTGAGAATGTAAGCCAAACCAAGATCTTGCACGATCACGCCATCAATTGCGGTGGTGTTTAATTGGCTGAGCAAACGCACGATGGCTGGGATTTCGCTTTCCAGAATCAATACGTTCAGAGTCAGGAAGATCTTACAGTTGTGCTGATGAGCTAGCGTCAGCACGCCATTCAAGTTATCTAAAGTGAGGTTGGTCGCTCGATTGCGGGCATTAAAACGGTCTAGTCCGCAGTAGATAGCATCGGCACCCGCAGCAATGGCTGCTTTGATGGAATCCAGATCGCCGCCCGGGGCTAATAACTCAAATTGATCGCGTGTCACTAGTTATCTCTTACTCAGTAAAATAGGTCACGTATTTTATGTGCTTCACGGTTTTAATGTTGGACTGATTAACGCTTTATTAATCTGAATCAATTTTCACTCTGGGTCGGTCTATTGTTGATAAGGAAAGCCGAAAATCAGACACGTGCAGGTCGCGAGTCTGGGTCTTGGCTTCTATAGTTTTTGGGTAGTGAGATCGAAGCATAAGGAATCAGCAGATGGTAAAAGCAATAACGGTAGGATTGGTCGCAGTGTTGGCGTCATTTTCCTCTTTGGCAGAAGAAAGTGTAGTACGAGTCGCGAGTCAACATTCGGTGCAAGATACCGCGAATAAGTTTGTCGAAATCGCGCAAAGTAAGGGCTTAAACGTGTTTGCGCGTGTAAATCACCAAGAGAATGCGGCTAAGGTCGACATGGCGCTACGACCAACCGAAGTCATTGTGTTTGGTAACCCAAAAGTGGGCACGCCGCTGATGCAATGCGCCCAAGAGGTGGCGATCGATTTGCCGCAAAAAGTGCTGGTTTATGAAGATGCAGAAGGCAAAACGTGGCTCGCTTACAACAACCCAATGTATCTAAAAGAGCGCCACAAGATTGAAGGGTGTGACGAGGTGTTGGCCAAAGTCAGTGGTGTGCTGAGTAAGCTCACAGGCGCGGCAGCGAAGTAGTTTCCTCATGCTGCTCGCGGTCTCTCCATGTGTGAGCAGCATTCTGCAAGCCAACCGTTACGGTGAGCGGCATTGTAAGCACCTCGACAACAGCGTAACCAATCTCGCTTGTTTGCGAAGTAGGACGCGCTGCCTTTGCAAATTTTGAGCGTCCACTTTGAGCGAGCAGAACGCATGTGTTCACAGCACTTTTGTGTCCAGCCATTGCGGTGTGCTGCGAAATACGCGCCACTGCACCCTTCTTGCCATGCAGTTCGCGTTCGATAATTAGCTGCACTGGCTTTACATGTTTCGAACGTCCATTTTTTCTGTGTTCTTGGCGCCCCCATGTGCTCACAGCATTCTTCTAACCATCCGCGATTTCTCGCTGCTTGGTAAGCGCTTTTGCAAGCGGCAATCCACTCAGTGCGGGTCTGGAAGGCGCTTGCGCTCTTGACACAGGCCTCTCGATTCCACTTCAACTCTATTTGTTTCATGTGCTGGCAGCAGTCTTCTAGCCAGCCGTTTCGGTTGGCCGCGTTATAAGCACCGCTGCAACCGCGT
This sequence comes from Vibrio jasicida 090810c, assembly GCF_002887615.1. Taxonomy (NCBI): domain Bacteria; kingdom Pseudomonadati; phylum Pseudomonadota; class Gammaproteobacteria; order Vibrionales; family Vibrionaceae; genus Vibrio; species Vibrio jasicida. The sequence goes on from NZ_CP025793.1 coordinate 338,224, forward strand.
TGCCAATCGGAGCGTGTTTGGTACTGTTTGGCGTTGTCTGCACAAGTTTCGAAGGTCCATTTTTTACCGGTCCGAGAAGGGAGCATATGTGCACAGCAGTCCTCCACCCAGCCGTTTTTACGGGCGGCGTGATAAGCACTTTTACAGCCTCGGTTCCATTGTGACCGTGTGTTGTATCGCGCAGCGCTTTGTTTACATTTCTCAAATGTCCATTTGATGCCGACTTGCTGCATGTGCGCGCAACACTGATCTAGCCATCCATTACGATAAGCGGCGCTGTAGGCTGCCTTGCACCCTTCGCACCATTGGGTTCGTGTCTGATAATGAGCCGCACTCTGTTTGCACAGTTCGAGACTCCATTTTCCGCGTTTTTTGGGAAGATCCATTAGGTTCATAAGCGCACCCCTTCAAACGTTTTTAACTGGTGATGTTGAGCCGTTTCCCTAGATAAAAGTCTGCCGTACTCTCTGTGGAGTTTGCTTTCGCAGACAGGTGATGGTGATGATTGTTATGCCTTTTTGTACGGTTTCTTCGCCTTTTCGGGTCAAATGAAGACAAAAGTAGCGGAAGGAAAAAAAGCAAACCCCGCTCGTGGCGGGGTTTGGTAGATCACTAGAAAAAGATATTTATGCCAGTTTAAAGGTCGCGACTTGTGAGTTGAGGTCTTCTGCTTGCGATTTCAATTCAGAAGATTGAGTCATCGACTCTTCCGCACCAACGACCAATTGATCCGTGACATCTTTTATCGAAGTTACGTTCTGCGTGATTTCGTTGGTCACGTGAGTTTGTTCTTCTGCGGCTGTCGCGATTTGTGTTGCCATATCGCTGATCATCGCAACTGCGGAATTAATCTCGTCCAGTGCTTGAGAAGCGCGGTCGGCATCTTCTACCGAACCTATTGCCAGCTCAGAGCTGCGTTCCATCAAAGTAACAGCACGCTGAGTTGTGCGCTGAAGCGTTTCGATGGTGGACTTGATCTCTTCTGTTGATGTATGAGTGCGTTGCGATAGAACACGCACTTCATCCGCAACCACAGCAAAACCACGGCCCTGTTCACCCGCGCGAGCGGCTTCAATCGCGGCGTTCAATGCTAGTAGGTTGGTTTGCTCTGCAATGTCACGTATGGTCGACAGCACGGTATTGATGTCTTGAGCGTGTTGGTTTAGTTCACTGATCACGCCGCTGGCTTGGTTTACTTCCGAAGACAGGTTGTTGATCGAGTCTTTGGTGTTCACTACCAACGCATGACCGTTTTGTGTGCTCATTGAAGAATCTTGCGCTACTTTGGCGGTTTGCTCTGCATGAGAAGCAATCTCCTGTGTTGCAGATGCCATTTCAGTCACGGCCGTAGCCACAAGAGTGATTTCTTGTTGCTGGTGGTTTAGCTCATCAACTGATTGATTTGCACGTTTGGTGCTTAACTCGGATTGTTGGTTTAGTTCTTCCGCTTGATGACGAATATGGCCGATGAGTTTCTGGAGGCTTTCAACGAATTGGTTGAAGTTTTCTGCGAGCTCACCCACCTCATCGCGGTTTTCCACTATGATACGTTGAGTTAAGTCACCACTACCGTTGGCGATTTGCGATAGTGCATTAGATACGTTGTAAAGCGGACGGAATAGGATGTTACACAGCAGGTTAAACAAAGCCACGCAGATGATCACCACGATAGTCGTCGCGATGATTTGGCCCCAAACTGCGTCGTAAAGTGGGGCAACTAAAGAGTCATTATCCAGAACCGTGACCGTTGTTAGCTTAGTGCCGTCAATGGCTTTCGCGTAAACCACGAAGTCTTTGCCGTTGATGGATACTGTACGATCTTGACCGGAATTTGCTGCCGTTGTGATATCGCTGTTGTTCAGCCCCAATTTGCTAACAGGTTGGTTAAGTAGCTTGCTGTCATTGTGGGTGAAGATATTACCTTGGTCATTGGCGATAAACATGTAACCTTCACCTGGCAGAATCACTTGATTAAGGCTGTTCAGAATATCACCGATTTCTACATCAGCACCAAGGACTGAGGTTTGACCGTGTAGCTGTATGGCTTTACCAAGAGAAACTACGTTTGCCCCTGTTGCTGCTGCAACCGTTGGGTTATCCATAAAGACTTTCGAAGGGTTTGCGATCGCGTTGGTGTACCAACCCCATTGGCGAGGGTCGTCGTTACCCGGTGGAAGTACAACACCGTTCGCGTTGTCTTGAGAACCATCTGGATACGCAAGGAAGACGTTATCAAACGCGGCAGAATCACGAACTTGTTTTAGGTGGGTCACAATGGCGGATTTCTCTGCATCTTGTGACAATGATGTAAGCGCTCGTTCTTTGGATAGGATCCAATCACTCACATATTGGTTATAAGATGCGCTTGTACTTTCTAAACGTTGCGCGACTTCAACATCCAGTCGCTGCAAAGAATCACGAAAAGACAGCCCCTCTACCAACACTCCCCCGAGGATGATGGCAGCACTGGCAGATATCGCCAGTTTGTTTTTCAAAGATAAATTCTTAAGCATAAAATTTTGATTGGCTCGTTATATTTATAAAAAGTGGTGTTGCACGGGCCATTATATTTTAGTGGTCAAAATAAATTCCGATCTATGTCGCGTATTTGAGCCATATCGGTGTTTATAAAGAATTAATCTTTAATGCTATTTACTTTTTTGGACTAACTTGTTTATTAGCAAAGCGTTATCTAAGTCTTTGTAAATGATTCTTATTTTTATAAAGTGTGATTGAAGTCTTACTATTCGGGCGTATATTTCATATTAAATATCAAGCATATGACGTGATCGATATATTGCCTCAATTAATCATTGTTAGGGACGATAGTTATGCGTAGCACGTTGTTAATTCCCGCATTATTGCTGTCAGGGTGCGCTCTGACGCCCCAATCTACACCTCTTCAAACTGACCCTAATTGGGTTGTTGACCAACTTCCCAATGGGATGAAATACCACATTTACCCAACTCAAGATGAAGAAGTTTCGGTACGTTTGATGATGAACGTTGGCTCATTCCAAGAAGAAGCCAATCAAAAAGGCTATGCACACTTTATTGAGCACATGGCGTTCAACGGCAGTACCCATTTTTCTGGTAATGATGTAGTGAAGTTGTTTGAAGCTTCTGGTGGCAGTTTTGGTGCAGATATCAATGCCACAACGACCTATCAACAGACGACCTATAAGTTGGATTTGGCTAACCCTGACAAGCTTGATGATGCGCTAACTTGGATGCGCGACATCAGTGATGGTATTCAGTTTGATCCAACACAAGTGGAGAAAGAGAAAGGCGTCATTTTAGGTGAGTGGCGACGTTCTCGTCCCGATGATAAATCCCTATCTTTTAACGCGTACCAAGCTTCAATTGAAGGCACGCCTTACGCAGAGCACGACCCTATTGGTACACGTAGTTCTATAGAAAACACAACTTCGCCTGCACTCAAAACGTTTTATGACAAATGGTATCAACCACAATACGCAGAGCTTATCGTGACGGGTAATGTGGATGCAGAATCACTGACTAAGATTATTGAGAGTAAGTTTTCTAACTGGGATAGTACATCCGATGCTGTTGTTGAAAAACGTCGTGACATCCGAGCAAAAAATGCAGACCGTATTTTGCCAAGTAGTCAGATGGAGTCGCCGAGTTTGCACTTGATTATCGACCGAGATTCGGTGAGTCGTCAAACCATGCAAGATCAACATAAAGCATGGCAAGATGAAATCAGTGCTCAACTTATTCAACAACGCCTACTTAGTGTTTTGAATGATGCTGCGGAGTCATTTCAATACGCGTACGCACAACCATACTCTTCAAACTATCACCGCATGATGTCTGCTGGTGTTTCATTTGCACCAGAGCGCCGAGAGAAAATCCAGCAAATCTTCATGAACACATTGACGTCCTTGCGTGACTATGGTGTTACTCAACAAGAACTCGACGGGATCATGTCGGGTTGGTATGGGGAGCTGGCTAATCTCGATTCTGATTGGTCGAAACGCAAACCAGCAGGCTATGCAGAAGCGCGTGTATTCCAACTAGAACAAGATTCAGTGAGCCAATCCAAAGCAGGCTATGAATTGAGCTTGTCGACGTTTGTTAAGAGCAATACGCTAACCCATGCGAATGAAGCGTTGGAGGCTCTTCTTTCTCAGCCAGCAAGTTTTGTTGTCGGCTTAGGTAAAACAGAAAATAAAGCTCAGTTCGCTGGAGAATTTGCCCTGTTGAGTGCCGCTTACGCACAAGCGGGGGAAAAGCCTTTGAACATGTACGCGAAAGCCGATGGTTTTGTTCAGCCAAAGAAAGAAGGCACTATTGTAAGTACTCGTGAAGAAGCGGGTGGTTTCCAAGTGTATACCTTGTCAAACGGTGTGGATGTGTGGTTCCAAAAGGATGATAAAGCGGCCAATCGAGCTTATGTTTACTTCGTCAGCCAAGGTGGTAAAGCCGCGTTAGATAAGCCACTGTATCCTGCGTTTGACGTGGCAACGATGGCAGCAGCTCGTAGTGGTTTGGGTGATTTTTCTGGTTCTGAACTCGACAGTTATTTACGTAAAAACGATATCTCGTTGTTCCCTATTTTAGGACCAACTAACCATGGCATAGAGGTCATTACTCCGAAAGCGCATTTGGCAAGTGCGTTAAATGGTTTGTACAACATTGCCACTGATATCAAAGTGGATGAACGCCAACTAGAAGCGGTGAAACGAGAGTTTCTTCAGCAGCGCCGTGCCTTTTTTGAGTCGTCGATGGGGAAATGGATTAAAGCGGCGAACGAAAACTCGTACTTACCAAACAGTCGCCATCGTTTGTTACCAAGTGATGGTGTAAAGGATGTGACACCTGAGCAGGTTCAAGCGGTACATGATGCTTTGTTCAACTACAATCGCGGTTTTAAAATGGTCATTGTGGCGGATGTTGAACCAGAACAAATTACCCCATTGTTGCGTAAATACGTCGCCTCTATTGATATGCAGGTAGGGGAACCGGTGGATTACTCGATTGAGTTCAACCCGAATGCATTAAGCCGAACGGTGATGGAAGAAGGTAACGAACCGTCATCGATGTATTTATTACGTCTAACCAATCAGCACGAGTCGCCAAGAACTGGGCATGACATGATTGTGGAAGACATGCTTCAACGTATTGCGGCTGCGCGTGTTACAGAGCAATTACGTGAAGATGCAAGCTTGGATTACAGCCCGAGTATTTATCCAATCACACAAGATCGTGAAATGGTGTCCGACTGGTTCTTGGAATCTCAAATCGATCCTAAAGACGTTAGCAAAATGGATGCGCAGTTAGATAAGGTTTTTGATGAACTGGCTAAAAATATCACTCAAAAAGAGGTTGATACCGCAGCTAAACAACTTGCGGTTGCAATGAAGGATTTGGATGATAATCCGGGCCAACGTAGCTGGGCTTACACACGCTATCTTGTTCATGGATATGGTTTAAACACATTGCTTGATGTAGATAAAGCGGCTCAGAGTGTGACGTTAGAAGAAGTAAAAGCCAAAGCGAAAGAGGCATTTGGCATCAAAGCTAAGCGAACAACGATTATTCTAAATCCAAAATCGTAATCATCTACAAGGGCGACGTGTGAGTCGCCCTTTTTCTGTCTCGCTTTGCCAATTCCTTGCGCGATTTAGCCACATTGGCAGGGCTTTGTTTCGCCTTTCTTTATTTGTTGTTTGTAAGTTTTTATCGCTTGTTTACGTTCTTCGTCTAAATCTGCACGGCGCACAATCACTTTCATGCCTGATTGAGGCTTTACCTTACACGCGTAAAGAGGCGTGCCATTAACTTCTACTTTGCAAGCATGGCAGCAACCGTGTTTACGCTTGTTCTTTAGGCAGGGCGCAGCGATATTCACTTTGACCTTGCGGGCTGTTTCTACCAAGTTCTGATCATCTGGTGAAATCGCGATTGGATGGTTATCAATCTCTATGATTGCAGGTTTGAAGGTAAACATAATCTCTTAAAATTCAGTAAAACAATAACTAAGACGACAGAGGCCGAAAAAAGACGACGCATTTCCTTATTTTTTGTTCGGTTCCTTGCGATGCACTTCTAATGCTGTTTTTGTGAAGGAAAGTCGCACATTAATAATAGGCAGGAAACCATATGGTATCGCTTGAGTCTGACCTTACTCCTGATTGAAGTAAATAAAGGTTCCCCCAATGAAACGCTACTTATTGTCGACAATTTTACTCCTAAGCAGTGCCAATGTATTTGCAGAAGCGGCACCCACTCAACCTGTAGCGCCAAAACCATTTGGTTTAGAAAGCATTACTGCTGATCAGCAAGCTAAGATTGAAGAAATTCAGCTTAACTTAAGCAGTACGCTGACTCAGGAGCAATCGCCACAAGATATCCAAGAAAGTGCGAAGCAGTTTGAGAAGTTAGTAAAAGCGTCATCGTTTGACGAAGCAAAAGCAAAAGCGCTGCTTGAACGAGCTAACAAGACACAAATCGATGTCCAGCTTGCAAAACTAAAAGCACAAAACGACATTTACAACGTTCTGACTGATGAGCAGAAGTCGACGTTAGAAAAGCGCCAACAAGAACAAATTAAAAAGTTTGAATCGATGAAGCAGCAAGCTCAGTAATCGAACGATTTTAATTGTCTAATTGATTAAAAAGACACCTGATTAATAGGTGTCTTTTTTCTTGTCATTCAAAAATGAAAGGGACCTTTCCCACTCCTTAAATTAACGGTTATGAGCGGTGCTTTAAGGTCATCAAAACGTAACAAATTTAATGAGACTTATTGTGATCTTGGTTCAGTAAAAAAATCCTAATGATAACTAGATCACAAAACGAAGGCTTATCTAACGGGTGAGCACCGTTCTTATCACCAAGCAAACCGCCATCTTTCTGAGTAAAAAGTCAATATAGTTATAAGTCTAGATAAATTATCAAGTTAAGAGATGTATTTACCGAACAGATCAGCACTGTCGGAAGGCCAATTCAGCTTGATATAGTCCAGAGGATTTTGTGCAGGGGATTGGGCTCAACCAATCATTGCCTGCCCTGCACCATAGCATGAGAAAAATACGCTCAAATACGGGTTAATAAGCATTGGGTAATAACTGACGAACACTCATCCTTATTACTCATGGTTGTTTGAACTATATTTTAATTATTAATAATTATAACGCAATGGAAGGTATGTTTATGAGTACCGTACAGGCAATCAGTGACAAACGCCTTGTAAAAAAAGCAGAGAAATACCTCAAGAGTCATCATGATGAAGTGTATTGGCTAATTTGGAGAATAGGTATTGAAACAGGGCTACGAATTACCGATATCACCAAGTTGGGTTACGATAATATCAATTTCGAATCCGGAGAAGTGGTTGTGATTGAGAGTAAAGGCACGCTAGCCCGACAAGCTAGAGCGAGGCATAAAGTCTTAAAAAGTGTCAAAAATGAGTTACTTAACTACTACAAGCGTGATCACACAAAACTGCTTTCTGTTTACGTATGTGACTATCGACACATCACTGATCTTGTTCCTCGCTGCTGGAAAGATAGCGTCCAAACACGATTAGAAGAAGCAACCAAAAGTGCGCCAGTGAAAAAAAGAGTGGCTTATCTCAGTCCGCGAACATTAACGGCATTAAAAAAGCGACAAAGAGTATGGCAAGGTCGAGACAGCGGATTCATCTTTTCAAGAGCGACACTGGGCAGTAATCGTGCAAAAAGGCAGCGAGGTGTCATTTCTCGACAAGCGTGCTGGCGGGTATTCTCATGCTTATCTTGTTGTATCGATGAGCTTCGCCAACACAAGATTGGTTGTCACAGCCTGCGTAAAATCTTTGCACGTCACCTTTATCATTCAAGTGATATGGATATTGGCCTTGTTGCTACTATCATCGGTCATCAATCTGTTGCGACAACATTGAGGTACATTGGCATATCTGATGAAGATACAAGAAGGGCGCAATTGCGGCTGTTTGACTACTTTTTCGCATAGCCAATAACAACACAGTTCATATTCTCAATGACTGAGGAAGCGACCGCGACCTCACGTTTTCTAATGTCTTGAATTCCTAGCGCTGATTATTTGCGTCTTTTTTCTGCATCCATTTGTGGCTGAAACGCACGGTGAGTCATCGGTTTCTTGATAGGGTTGCTCAGGTAAAGGCTGAATCTATCGATATCAACGTAGTTGTTCTTTACCATTGAATCAAAATGCCGTTTTTGTACATTTCTCTTTATTTTTTAATGGCATAGCATCAAATAACTCGAGACAAATTCTACAACCTATCCTCCTCAAACATACAGAGCATGTCCGTATTGCTTAACTTTTTTATGCCTATTTAACCTCTTGATTCATAAGTCAATTAAGCAGTGCAGGAGAACAGAAGATGAAATCGAACTTTTCTCATCACCTTCGAATGACACGAAAGAGAAGAGGTTGGTCTCAAAGAGAGTTAGTTGAGCGCTTGCACGATCTTTCCTTCTCTTTGTTTTCTGGGCTTGATGTGAATGCACTTTCTCGTTGGGAAAGCGAGAAGATACAACCGACACCTGAACGAATGGTTCAAATATTTAGAGCTCTCAGAATCAGTGTAGATGAACTTAAGGTTTGTGGCTTTCCGAAAAAACCTCAACTGATGAAGAGATTTGAGCGCTTTCGAAGAGGAAATTTTGGACTGATTGAACTTCCCCAAAGGCAGGGGAGGTGGCGGCGTTTAAAAGAAAAAGGCAGTGGTTATAAGTTTCTTAGAAGTCTCTGTTCCGTTGAGGAGTATGAGCCGTTTGTGACAGGTAGGGAGCGAACGGAGCAGTGGTCTGTTACTGGGTGCTATTTAGCATCAGTCACATATCGAATCGAAGGCGATACTTTCATTCTTCTCCACTCTGAAAGCTTAACTTACAGTGCGTTGCTGTCGACGATTGAGCGTTTGATTGAGCTATTGTACGAAAGTGAGGCAAAATTTTTTTGGATCGTCGCGGCTGAAAGAAAAGCGGCAAAGAAAGCTCGAGTCCTTCAGCTTGAAGAGGTTGGCTTTTGTTCGAATATATATTCTGGAACGTCAGATTATGTATTAGGCGAGTTGTTGACTATTCGCACTTGGAGCTCCTCAAATAACACTTAATTTTCACGAATTGTACGTCGAGTCATCGTTATCTTCGGAAAAACGTTTAAATGGATGAATGTAAATTGGAACAGGTAAATAACATATAGGCTCGTAACAAGAATGCATTATTTCTTGATGAAAAGGAGCAAATAATTTAGGGAGAATTAATGATTTAGAACTTAATAACATTCACGCTAACCAAAAATCATAATGTTTGTGAAACGATACAAACATATCGAGTTGGAAATAAAACGTTTCCATCCACACATTTATTAAAAACTAAATTGCAACAATAAGAAGTCATCACTTCTTGTCTGCATTTATTCGCTAAAAATACACGGGATTTAAAAATGAAAGCTAAATTCATTCGCTCATCAATCGCAGCTACTTTTCTTTTTGGACTGATGTCTGCAACCCCTGCTTTGGCAGAAAACACGACCAACGTTTACTTCAAAGGTGAAATCGTAGAATCAGCATGTGGTCTATCACCAGACAGCATCGATCAGACAATCCAACTTGGTCAACAGCCAACGCACATCTTTAAAGCAAAAGGTGACCGCTCTACACCAGTGCCTTTCCAAGTGAAGCTGACGGATTGTGATACGACTGTAGCAACAAAAGCGGAATTCACATTCGATTCTAACCCAGACACTACTGGCGACCTATTCAGCGTTGAAGGCGGTGCAACGGGCGTTGGCGTACGTATCCTTCACGATGGTAACCCAATCGACAACGGTGACGTAGCAGCAAGCAACGTAATCGTAGACGGCACAAACATCGCGTCTTTCTCTGCAGCGTATGAAGCAAACGTAGACGTAACAGCAACACCTGTTACAGCGGGTGTTGCAGAATCTTGGGCGCTACTACGCGTAACGTACCCATAAGCAGTTGCCGAGAGAGCTTTGGCTGTTTAGCCAAAGCTCTCGTTCTAATAAAAAACACTGGTTGATAAAATGCGTCGTCATTTACTCGGTTTAATAATTGTACTTTCCTTTCCTTCTTTTTCTTACGCGACCAGCTTCAATGATTATTTTATAAGAAGTAAAAATAGTGTCGATTTAAGCAAATTCTCGAATGCGAACTTTGTGGAAGACGGTAAATATGAGCTAGAGGTTTATATTAATGGGGAGTTCTTAACCAAAGAAAATATTGTATTTAATAACAATAAACCCTGCATTTCTGATGCATTAATGGACAGCCTTCCTCTTAGCGAGCGTGGTTATAAAGTCTACAAAGAAAACGCGATCTCAGTTGATGGTGGTGTGTGTTATCAGTTTGAAGATGTCGGCTACACCAAAGTCACGTCCGATCTCGGTAAAGCACGTTTAGACATCACGACGCCTCAAGAATACATCGCGAATGAGTACAAATATGGCTTTGTGCCTGATCGGTTATGGGACGATGGCATCGCCGCGCTCTATCTGGATTACAACGTTAACTACTTTTCTAGCCAACAAGACGATGAAAACGGTTGGAATGACGATCTATCCACCTACGGCATTGTTGGGCTAAATGCCGGAGCGTTTCGCTTTCGAGCAAATTACCAAGCATCTAACAACTACTCGGGTGACTTTACTTCATTGTATGGCTACGCGCCGATTCGCAGCATTAAATCGAAATTGACGTTCGGTAATACCCAGTTTGGCTCGGACGTGTACGACTCGTTCCAAATGACGGGCGTTCGTCTGCAAAGCGATGACCAAATGCTGCCATCTAACTTGCGTGGTTACTCGCCAGTGGTCTCTGGCACGGTCAATACCAATGCGGTGATCACCATTCGCCAGCAAGGCAACGTACTTAAAGTAGTGAATGTGAATGCGGGGCCATATCTGATTGATGACCTATCACAAGCGTCTCAAGGTACGTTGGATGTTGAGGTCAAACAAGCTGACGGGACGATTCAACGTTACCAAGTGAACGGTGCAGATGTGCTGTACCTAACTCGACCTAATCATGTGCGTTATAGCGTTTCAGCGGGCGTACCGGACAGTGACGCTTATGAGCACACGCCAGAGTTCTTTTCCGCCGAAGCGTCCTATGGTGTCAACAACTACCTGTCGTTGTTCTCTGCAACGCTGCTCTCTGAAGATTACCAATCTTACACTTTCGGTAGTGGCATCAACCTGAATTACTTCGGGGCGGCTTCATTCGATATTTCTTCTGCGCAGGCGAAATTAGGCGACGACACGGATGCCTCTGGCTTGTCTTATGGCTTTACTTACAACAACACGCTGACCGACTTTGGCTTGGGTTTACGTGTGGCAGGCTACCGATTTTCGGAAGAGCAATACTACGAATTTGATGAGTATTTGAAGTCTTATGATGACCGCACTTCTTCCATCGTCTATGCCGCGAACAACAACCGCAAAGATGAAAAGTACATTGCACTAACCCAGAGCTTTGGCTCGACCAGTGCGTATTTGTCTTACACCTCAAACAACTATTGGGACAATCGCCGCGACAGTTCTCGTTACGACGTCAATATTTCGCATCCGTTGAAGATCAACGGGATCGATCTCTACTTAACGATGAACCTGTACAAGTCGAACGATTCATACATCAGTTACGACTATGAGTCGGGCATTAATGAATACTCGCCAAGCATTGACGAAAAAGGCTGGTCATTGGGGATCTCTATTCCTATTGGTGGCAGCAACACTGTCTCAGTTCAAACCAATTCACGCAGTGGTGACTACTCTCAAAACCTTGCCTACTCGGGATACAACAACGACGACGGTTCTAACTATCGCGTTGCTTACGATGTTTACGAGGGTGAATCCAACGGCGTAAGTGGCAACTACAATCGCGATTTCTCATTCATGTCGACGTCTGTGGGTGGCAGCTACAAAACCAACTCGTACAGCCAAGTAAACGCCAATGCGATGGGTACGGTGCTGCTTTCAAAACATGGCTTGGCTTACAGTGCACTTAACTCTGGTACGTCGCGCATTCTTATCGACTCGAATGTACCGGACGTCACCATTAACGGTAGCAACAACGAAGAAACCAATGCGTTTGGCTTGGCGCTGATCAATGGCGTGACGCCTTATCAAAAGAGCTACAACACCATCGATTACAAATCACTACCTGATGATGTTGAGGTGCTCGGCAGCGTTAAGAGCATGGTGCTGACCGAGGGTGCGATCGGCTATCAAAAAATTAAGGCCCGCCAAGGCAGCAACTTTATGGCGCGCTTGCAAGGCGAACAAGACATTCCGTTTGGTGCATTGGTGTTTGACGACGAGCTCAATCAAGAGATTGGCATTGTAGGGCAAGACTCAACAGCTTATCTGGTCGGCGTCAATCTCGATTCAAAAATCAGTGTGAGCTGGGGGGATAACCAAAGCTGCCACTTAATCATTGATGACTCAATTCTAAACAGTAAAGAAGTCATCCGTTCCGTTCATTGTGATAATTAATCAGTAGTTGAGAAGTTATGAAAAAATCAATTCTAGCCATCATGTGTTGTTTGATGGTCTCGGCATCGGCGAATGCGGCATTGGCTTTAGACCGAACTCGTGTGGTTTATGAAGGTAACTCAAAGGTAGAGACCGTCAAAATCAAGAACCCCGCTGACATTCCATTCTTGGCGCAATCTTGGTTGACGGACATGGACGGAAAGGATGTAGAAGACAAATTCATCGTTGTTCCACCCGTGCTGAGAATCGAGAGTAAAGATTACGCCATGCTGCGCATCAAATCTTTGCCAACCGCTTCCCAGCTGCCGCAAGACAGGGAAACGGCTTACTTCTTACATGTTCGCGAAGTGCCGCCTTCGGAGCATGAAAAGCACGATGATGCTGTCGCAGAAACTGCCAGTGGTTCTATCCAAATCGCGATTGAATCGGTGATCAAATTTTTCTATCGACCTTCCAGTCTGGACAAGATTAAGCGTGTCGATAAAGCGGTGGCGAGCGCGACCAAAATTAAGCGCACGGGCAGCAATAAGATCTTGGTAGAAAACGGTTCGCCATTTTACGTGACTTACTCTGAGTTGATGGTGGGGAAAGCGAAGAAAGACGCGACGGGTTTCACCCCTGTGATGCTTGCGCCGTTCACCAGCAGAACGTTGAAAGTAGAAAAAAGCGACCGATACACGTTAAGCCACATCAATGATTATGGTGCCACGGTGAGCAACACCTATTTCTGCAATTCAAAAAGCATTTGCACGGCCAAAGACGAAAGTGAGGGTTAATGATGAGAGCGTTATTTCTAACACTTTGTTTGCTCGTTACGGGGCTCTCAATGGCTCCCAATGCGTGGGCGTTAGCCTGCTACAGCACAGAAGCCGGTGGGAGTTTTGGTGGGAGTGGTCCTGGCGGTGTAAGCAGTTTCTACATTGATCCTTCTGCATCGGTACCCATTGATGCGCCTGATGGGCAAGTGGTATGGCGTGGCCCGTCTCAAACGGTGAATGTTACTTGCTATAAAGATGCGACGAATTTCCCTCACCTGAAGGATTTCCCCGAACAAGTGTTCTTTTGGCCCGGTAAAACGGGAGATACCGTCGTCCCGAATATTCCCGGTATTAAGGTAGGGTTTCGATATGAAGGCCGAGATATTTATGGTGTAAAAACGGCGGTCGATGGCTTTAGGGTTCCTCAGTGTAGTGCTAGTGAAGACAACAACGCTTGTGAATCACGCACTAAAACATCCAAAACCATTACATACCAGCCCATCATTGTTACGGGGCCGGGGGACTTCTCTGGATATAGCGCGCCGGTCAACATTTTCCAGTTAGATGGGGAGTTAGGTTACAACGGTGCGTATGCGAACTACCGCAGCGTAATTCAGAACATGGACATCCTTAAGCCTTCTAAATGTTTGGTTGAGCTGGAGATCAAGAACAATAACATCGACTACGGGCGCATTGGTGTGGACGATATTGTGCAAACCGAGCCTCGCCCTCTCACTATTATCGTTCGCAACTTAAAGTACGGAGCCGATTGTCCATCCGTTAAGCTACGTGGTTATTTTGATAACGTGCGTGATCTGACCAACCGATCTTATGTGCCTGTCTTTGACGAAAGCGGCAAAGAAATCAAATCCTACGGCATCAAGCTTTACACCCCAAGTGGTGAAGAGGTGCAACTTAATGAGCCTGTCGGTGATGGCTACGAAGTAGAGCAAGTCGGCTATGACCGTTACCTCGCCAAACTGGTGCCTTTCGACCCTGCCAACATTAAGAAAGGGAAGTTCGAGGGAATGGTGGTGTACACCGTTTCTTACTTATAGGGGAAGGCTTGTGAATTACAAACAAATGATTTTGTTCGCGATTTCTGTTTTTGCACTCTCCCCAGTTTTGGCACAAGAGGCTCAGCAAGTCGACGAACCCGAGAAAGGCGTTATCGATACTTTGGTATCCAATGGGTTGTATTTTCAAGTGGGAGGGGGACTCGCTCAGTTTAAAGACGATCCTTACAAGCACGACAACGACATCACCAGTTTGAAGTACAGCTTAGGTATCTCGACGCAGTCTTTTGATTATGAGTTAGGCTATCGCAGCTTATCGGACGGCAATGGTTTTGACATGAAAGGCTTGGACATTCTCGCCAAACACAAATGGTCACTGTGGCGCGATGGTGGTTTGTTTGCTGGTGTGGGTGGCTACGTCTACAACGCCGACATGGACAAGCCTCAGTTAGATTCACCGACAGAAACCAGCGGCGTGGCACCGTACTTGTCGGTGGGCGGTTACTATGCTCTGAGTGAGTACATCGACGTCTCGTTGCAATTCGACAATCTGTTTAATGTCAGTGTGCTCGATCAGTACTACGACAAAAAAGACACCGAGCAGTTGCGTCAGGTGAACTTGTCTCTGGTGCTTCATCCGTGGTCGAGCAGCAGTTACGATCCGCAACCTATTGAGCACATAGAGGATACGCCAGAAGAGCAAACCGTGATTCTAGCGGAGAACAGTCCGGTTTATAGCTATGACGATGCATCGCTCAACCCAGAGATGGAAGCTCAGTTGATGCAGTTGGCCACTCGAATTACTGAGTTGGAAAGCTATGAAGTGGTGGTGACAGGAGGGGCAGACAGTAAGCCTGCTTATCTGGAGTACAACAATCACTTAGCGAAAGAGCGAGCAAAAGTCGTGGCGGATTTCTTGATTTTGCACGGCGTGAAAGCGAACAACATTCGTCTTGAGACGTCAGTCATTGAACAAGAACATCGCGAGCAAGCCGCGCGCAAAGTCGAAATTACGGTCAATGGAACCGAATTGGTTGTGCCAGAATAAGAACCTTCTTCGTTTCTGACTGACAATAAAAATCCCTCGCCAATCGACGAGGGATTTTTGTATTCGTAGAGAGGAGGATACTCATCCCTTTTGAATGTCGAGATCAGTAACGATTAATCGTTCTTCTCTTTACCGTAAACGCGCACGCCCGCTTTAGAGCCTTCTGAGTTACCGTATACTTCGATGTTTTTCACACAGCGACGGTAACCGAAGTAACGCCAGTCGGTCATCTTGTCTTTCTTTAAATCACGGTGGAAGCGAATGGTTTTCTCGTCACCGTTTTGGAATCGCACAACGACCTTTCTTAGTTCTAGGTCTTTCTCTGCTTTCACTTTGATCGCGTTGGTGTTGCGACAAATCACCATTGGGATTTTTGCAGCTAGATTACCGTGCTCAAGCAAGATAGTACGACCTAAAGTGAATTTATCGTCTGCGTGTGCAGGAGCGATAAGTGTTGTTGCAGCCAATGCTGCCGTGATAATAGCGGTATAAATTCTCATTTAAAAAATCACCAAAACACAGGAGCGCGAATCATAGTCGAGCTCAATAAAATTCAGCTAGCAATATTTTTCTTTGTGAATGAAATTTCACAGTCCGCTGACTTTGATTGCATAAATGTGAGAATTTATCAGCCGAGAGCAAAGGCAAGTAAGGGCGTTGTCGGTGATATGGCGCGTTTAAAACCGATCTCTTAAAGTGCTTTCGATGCCAATGGTTATCTGTATGGTCTGAGTACAAGAAGGTGAGTATTCAAACTAGACAACGATGCAGTTCGTTTAAAAAGCCCCAATACTGAATAACTGAGCCTGTATACACTCTCTATTTTGCTTCTAAGTTTCGGTATTTTGATTATATTTATAAGTAAAAAATGGTATAAATTACTTATTGTCGATAATAATTGAATGCTTATGAAGAAATACGAAGAATTAGTTCAAGATATCATCAGTAAAATTTGCCAAAACGTCATCGATGTGAAGTTGCCATCTGAGCGTGAATTGGCGGAAAAGTATGATATCTCTCGTTTTTCGGTACGGAAGGCGCTGTCCAAACTTGAAGCGATTGGTATTGTGAAATCCAAAGTGGGTTCAGGTTATTTCGTTAATACCTCAATTATTGGTTCACCACTCATCTATAATTCGGTCACTGAAAATAAATTTGGTGAGATTTCATACAAGAAAATAAAGCTGAATAAACGTTTACCGACTACGCATGAAATGCAGATGTTTTCTATCGAGGAAGATGAATATCTGTGGAATATTAAACGTCTGCGATTAATTCAGGGGAAAGTGACACAAATTGAGGAAACAAAATTACCCGTAAGTATGTTTCCTAAAATTACCGAAGAGATTATTGAAAGTTCACTACAGAAACACGTATTGTCTCTAGGTTTAGAAATCGACAGTTATTTAACGAGTTATCAAGCAATTAACGTGTCAAAAGAAGATGCAGATTTACTCGGTTGTAAACGCAATAGTTCAGCGATGAATATTACTAATCGAGGATTCTTAAAAACAGGTGAAGTCTTTGTGGTGAGCGATATTATTGATATTAATTACCAGTGTACTTATCACACCAAGTTTAATCCCGAGAGTCTTAACTACCGAGATCAAAACGACCGCGAATAGCGGTCGTTTTTTTAGGTCTGCATTTAACGCCGTCGCTAGGACAAACAAGGCATTAAGGCGTGTGAATACTGCCGTCTGGCAAACGGCTTTGCGTCCATTCGTGTGGGCGGTATTCAACAGGGAAGTCCTGTGCCGCTTCGCGATCCATCTCCACACCGATACCTGCAATTTCAGATGCGTATAGGTAACCGTTGATTGGCTCTGCTGCGTTCGGGAAGACGCGCTGTGTATTGGCTTTGTACTCCACGTGTTCTTGAATCGCGGCGTTGTGCAGATGCACATTTAAGTGAGTGTTCACTGCGGCGCCAATCGGCGTCATATCTGGTGGGCAGTGCCAAGCAATACGAACGCCAAAGCTCTCACAGAAGTGACCGAGTTTCAATGCTGGTGTGATGCCACCGATTTGCGACACGTGGCAACGGATGAAGTCGACACGACGATTGATGATCAACGCTTTCCACTCTTCAGGGTTGTTAAACAGCTCACCCAAAGCCAGAGATACGCTCGATTGGTTGCGAATATTATCCAACCATTCTGTCTGACTTGGCGGCAAAATATCTTCAATAAAGAACGGGTTATACTGCTCGACTTGCTTCGCGAATTGAATCGCTTGGTTCGGGAACAAACGCTCGTGTACATCGTGAAGAATATGGAATTTCTTGCCATATTTTTCACGTAGGTTTTTGAACATTTCTACCGTGTTTTCAATATATTGGTCTTGGTCGTAGTAAGAGCCTTGGGTTGGATTTTGTGCCGTTTGAATATTTTCTGGCACACCGCCGTAGAAACCTAACTGACAGCGAATATGTTGATAACCCTGTTCTAGGTATTTATCGACTTGCTCATACAAGCCTTCCATCGTATCGCTGGTGGCATGCGTATATACTTGAATAGCGTCACGAGACTTACCACCAAATAATTGATGAAGCGGCATGCCGGCTATTTTTGCCTTAATATCCCAAAGTGCCATATCAACACCAGAAATAGCATTGTTGATCACTGGGCCATTGCGCCAATATGCATTGACCATCATCATTTGCCACAGATCTTCAATATTATTTGCATCTTTACCAATTAATAATGGCCTAAGATATTCATCAACCATGGTTTTTACTGCCAATGGTCGTTGTTGGAATGTCGCACAACCGTAGCCCGTTACACCAGATTCTGTTTTTACAATAACAGTAATCAGGTTATGTCTGTCTGGCTTGGTAATCACGCACTCAATATTTGATATGGTATTTTTGTTCACTTCAAACTATCTCTAGTTAACAGGATTTATTTTATATAAGCGTGAAAAAATACAAATTACAAGCGGTAAATTATGCTTAAATTTAACTGGTTCGTTCCTGTTTTGAATTCGGCAAGAAAAACGAACCAATTGGCGAAAAAAGCCGAAAATTTAATTTTTAGCCGTTTTAATGTGAGTTTAATCACTAATTTGTCGATTGGATAAATACCTCCAGTAGCTAAGATGAGCGCAGTGAATGAGCAGACAAAGCACATAGGAAAGTATGATGCAATTGACACAAACAAACATGGCAACTGGCGATGCGTCGTCAGGTAAGGCAGACAGCTTTAGCATGAAACTACAAGAATTGGTCGCAGCACTTGGCGGCAACGAGAACATTGCTAACATTACCCACTGCATGACCCGCTTGCGCTTCAAGCTGGTAGACGAGTCGAAAGCCGACAAAGCAAAACTTGAAGCAATTCAAGGCGTAAAAGGCGTGGTGCTTGGACAAGGTCAGACGCAGGTGATCATCGGTGTTGACGTTGAAAAATGGTACTTAGCCTTGTCTGGAGCAAGTGCTGCACCAGAAGATGCAGAAATCGAGCAAGAGAAAGGCAAGCTATTCCAAAACGCAATGCGCGTGGTAGCGGGCATCTTTGGCCCTGTCGTACCTGCGATTGCGGGTTCGGGCATGTTGATGGGTCTGCTATCGGGCTTAATTGCGACCAACGTGATTTCAGAAAGCTCGGATACGGTGTTCTTCTTCCGTTCGATTTCTCTCGCAGTATTCTTTTTCCTACCTATGTTGGTTTCTTTCTCTGCGGCGAAAGTGTTTAAAGTGAACGAATACATTGCGTTAGCAGTGGCTGCAGCGATGATGTCGCCTAAGTTATTGGAAAAAGCGACCATTCTTTCTAAAGCAGGAAATACCCCAGAGCTGAACGTATTTGGTGTGATTCCAATTGAGTTGCTTAACTATGGCGGCGCGATCGTGCCTGCGATTCTAGCGGTTTGGGTACTGTCCAAAATCACCCCTATGGTAGATAAGTTAGTTCCTGCTTCTGCCAAACCAGTATTCACGCCGCTACTTGCTTTCACTGTGACGTCAACTCTTGTGCTCTCTGTTGTTGCCCCTGCGGGGATGTGGCTAAGCAACGGCGCAGGTTGGGTAGTGAGCTCACTATTAGAGATCTCACCAACGCTGACCGGTTTCGTGTTTGGTTTGACTCGTCCAATTACCATTGTATTCGGTATTCACCACAGCATGACGCCAATCAGCTTGAACAACTTCGCGCTGTACGGAAAAGATTTGCTGATGCCAATTATGTGTTTGGGTAACCTAGGCATTGCAGGCGCGACCATGGCGATTTGGTACAAGCAGCGCAAATACGCAAGTAAAGAGCAGTCTTCAGTGACAGTGAGCTCAGGTGTCACCGCTATTCTTGGTATCACAGAGCCAGCGCTATTCGGCGTACTGACTAAGTACACCAAAGCACTGTTCATGGCGAGCTTAGCAACAGGTATCGTCGGCGCGATTTCAGTGACTATCGATACCCACTTAACAAGCTACATTCTTTCTTCGGTATTCAGTCTGCCAGCTTACTTGGCAAGTGGTACTCAGAACTTTATTCAAGCGGTATTGGGCGTGATTGGTGTGTTTGCACTGTCGTTCGCAATGACCATGATGTTCGTACGCATCGATAACAAGTAGTCCTTTCTTCTCTCTATGTAGGCCTGTCTTGTCTCACTTCGACAGGTCTACTCAGCATGCTTAAGAAACCGTTATGAAGACAATCTCAATACTTGGGGAATGCATGATCGAGCTGAACGGCAAGCCGTTTGGCGACATGCAGCAGACGTTTGGTGGTGACACCCTTAACGCGGCGGTTTACCTCAGCCGTTGCAGCCAAGCCCTAGACGCATCACCGCAAGTGCAGGTGCAATACGTCACCGCCATGGGAACAGACCCACTGAGTGACGGCATGGTGGCGCGTTGGCAACAAGAAGGTGTGGTTACGGAGCTAGTCTTGAGAGACGAAACGCGCACGCCGGGCCTATATCTGATTCAGTTAGATGACCAAGGCGAGCGCACTTTTCTTTATTGGCGTAATCAATCGGCAGCGCGCTACTTGCTCCAACACGCCGAGTTTGAACGTGTAGCTGAATCACTCAAGCTAGTTGATATGGTGTTTGTCAGTGGTATTAGCTTGGCGATTCTGCCGGAGAAAGATCGTCTCCAACTGCTTGATCTTTTGAGTCGCTTGCGAGCTAAGGGTGTTGAGATTGCTTTTGATAGTAACTTCCGCCCGACACTTTGGCCGCAAGACCAAATGAAGACTGTTCAAACATGCTATCAAGCGATGTACCAGACTACCGACTTGGCGTTGGTCACTTTCGATGATGAACAGCTTATTTGGGGTGATGCAACGGCGTACGACACAATCACGCGCTTGCAGAAGCAAGGGGTGAAAAATGTGGTGGTTAAGCTCGGTGCAGAGGGCTGTTTAGTCGCGGATTCAAATACATTTGAGCCTTACTCTGTGGCAACAACGCCCATAGACAATGTCATCGATACCACTTCAGCAGGCGATTCATTTAATGGTGGTTTCCTCGCGACGTACTTGTCTGGTGGCAACATCAAACAAGCGTGTATGAATGGGAATACCCTCGCAGGCACCGTGATTCAACACAAAGGCGCCATCATCCCACGATTGGCAACCAATACGGCCATTGCTCAGTTCAAAAAATAGATATACAGGAAACCACATGTCGAATTTAAAAGCTCAATTGAAAGCGTTAAAAGTGATCCCAGTGATCGCCATTGACCGTGCAGAAGACATCATCCCACTGGGTAAAGTGTTGGCAGAAAACGGTCTGCCAGCAGCCGAAATTACATTTCGCTCTGATGCCGCTGTCGAGGCCATCCATCTATTGCGTGAAGCGCAGCCAGACATGCTGATTGGTGCTGGTACGGTGCTCAATCGTGAACAAGCTATTGCAGCCAAAGAAGCGGGGGCAACCTTTGTGGTTTCTCCGGGATTTAACCCTAACACCGTTAAAGCTTGCCAAGAGATTGGTATTGATATTGTACCTGGTGTCAATAACCCAAGCGCAGTTGAAGCGGCGTTAGAAATGGGACTGACAACATTGAAGTTCTTCCCGGCAGAAGCCTCTGGTGGCGTCAACATGGTGAAAGCACTGTTGGCTCCTTATGGTGATGTGGAAATCATGCCAACTGGCGGTATCAATCCTTCGAACATTAAGGACTACCTAGCCGTACCGCGAGTGCTGGCATGTGGCGGTACTTGGATGGTCGATAAAAAGCTTATTGAAGCGGGCAAGTGGGAAGAATTGGCTCAGTTAACGCGTGAGGCGGTTGAGCTAGTCGCGAAGCAATCTGCTTAATTCTCGATAATCCAAATTTCCCTAACCGCGAGATTTACGGCGGTTAGGGGATACTCAAATAACAACAATAAATCTTAGTAAGCCTTTCTTTCTCAATAAGAAGGGGCGGGACTTTCTGTCTCTGAAATCAGCACATTTACACAATAAAATCTAATACATATAGGGTTTAACATGAACAAAGCACTGAAACTATCTCTGAGCGCCATCGGCGTATGCACGGCACTATCGGCAAATGCGGGCATTAGCATTGTCGACAACGAAGAAGGTAACTTTTCTATCGGCGGTGACGTTGAATTGAACTTCAACTATCAAGATCGTGAGTCGAACGATTCTGGCGATCAAGAATTCAACCAAGATGGTCGCGTACTGATCGAATTTGCCGGTGAGAAATTCACAAGCAACGGTCACTACGTCGGCGTGAAAGCGCAGCCTTTGTTTGAAAGCACTGGTGACGTAAATCTTGATGACGCATACTTTGAGTTTGGTAAGAAAGACAGTTGGGCAATCAAAGCGGGTCGTTTCGAAGCGTATGACATGTTCCCTGTTGGTTTGGATGTGTTCCTAGAGTACTCAGGTGATACTTCTAACGAGCTTTACACCGATGACTCGGCTTACACCTATCAAATGAAAGAAGCACGCGGTCGCGGATCTGATGGTCAGCTGATGTACAGCCAAAGCTTCGGCAATCTTTATCTGGAACTGAGCACCATGATTGGTGACCGTTCGGATCTTTTCCATGAAGGTACCGATGGCGGAACATACCACGGTCAAGCCATTACAAGCAGCAAAGACTCCTTCTTAGTACGCCCTGTTGTTGCTTACCAAATGGGTGATTTCAGCCTAGCAGCCTCGATGGAAACCAACCTCGTTTCTGATGCGGTGGTGACCGACCAAGGTGTTGATATTTCCGACCGTACTGGTTACGGCTTAACAGGTAACTGGACCAGCGGTGATTGGTCGGTGAATGCAAACGTGGCTTACCTAGATGCGGTTGACGAAAACAACTTTTCGACAGGAGTTAACGCTCTGTGGAAAGGGCTAGGTATTGGTTATGTTTACGCGCTAAACGAATACGAAAACAAAGAGATCAAAGACTGGGCAGAAGGCGATGTGAAGGTATCGACGCTTTACGCTTCTTACGAGTTCACGGACGTACTAGAGGTCGAGAACTTCTCAGTGCTATTGGGTTCTTACTTCACAACTGTGACCAACGATCTTAGCGCGAACTCACCAAGCGAAGCATTTAAAGAAGAAGACGATTTCGGTGCGCGTGTTCGCCTGTTCTACGAATTCTAATTTGGTCTAACGCAAGAATAGAAATAACTCAAAAGGGCACAGTCAGTGCCCTTTTTGATATTCTTAATTACGCGCTTTTGCGAGCTTGTGACTTATCGGTTTTGTTGGTTTCAGTGGACTTATCTTTTAGCGTCACCACTTCTTTTTCTGGTAGTTCTGCAGCCTCTCCGAAGAACTTACCGCCCGCTTCGATACTCAAGTTGTTACTCCAGATTTTGCCACTGACTCGTCCTTTCGCTAAAACCTGAATGTGTTCTGCATGGCAGTTACCATCAAGCAGACCATTGACGATCAGTTGTTTCGCGTAGATGTCGCCTTTAACACGGCCACTCTCTGCGACGATCAATGTCCCTTCGACGTGCAATTGGCCTTCGATGATGCCATCAACCTGAATATCGCTTTCTACTTTGAGTTCTCCGCTAACAGAACAGCCTTTGGCGATGAGAGTTGAAGCTGATGAGCCACTCGTTGTTCCACGGTTTTGATTAAAGATTCCCATCGTATTCTTCGCTCCTTGGTAAAGATGTCTTCAAAATTATTGAGGTTCCAATCCACGAATGGCCTTGGGTTTACGGCTCTTTCAATAAATCTCACTTCATAATGAAGGTGAGGACCAGAAGAGAGCCCGGTGTTACCAGATATGGCGATGAGCTGGCCTTTTTTGACGAACTCACCGGTTTTGACTTTGAACTCTTTCAAGTGGGCATAAGCGCTCGAAAAGCCAAAGGAATGCTGTATACGCAGTAAGTTTCCATACCCTTTACTACTTCGGCGTGTGGTCTCTATTACGCCATCAGCAGAGGCATACACTTTGGTACCAGTGTTAACCGCAAAATCTAATCCTCGGTGCATTTTTGTTTTTTTGGTAACCGGATGAACGCGCTTGCCAAACCCCGATGAAAGCCGTGCTTTACCGACTGGAGAGCCGTTGGGGATTTGGTTGAGCATCACCATTCGAACATTGGATGTGATAGCGGCGGTATCAAAGCGCGCATCCAAACTCTCAGTGTTGGATTCGTTGGCGACACCGAGCACTTTCTCCAATTCGCCCAAACGCTCCGAGACCAATTGAACGCGCTCTTCTCGTTCCGAGAGGTCATTCTCAAGCTCTGATTTCAGAGCCTTTAGCTCACTTAATTCCTGACCCATACTACGCGATTGCTCGGTTAACTTTGCTTGCTCAAGTACGGCGTCATCGACCTGAGAATAAAGATGATTGATCAAGATAGCGGTTGCGGTTAATCCCAAAATAAATGCCACCAAGCTCGTTTTAAAGTTGCGCTGCATGGTTTTGCTGAAGTACCAATGCTTAGAGCCATTGATGTTGGAGATAGAGATAGTCAGCTGATCTTTCATGGTGATTAATGGCGCGATAGATGTTCAACATTCGTTATTGATAGCTCTAGACTGTAAGTAAAAGTACGACCGTCTTCTAGAGGAGGAATCGACGAAAATGTCAGGTCGTGAGCTGTTTTCAGACAATAGAGAAAAATCGGTAATTGGATTTAATATTGCGTGGATTTTGGCCGGTAGGGTATGGCATTTATGAAATTTTATTGAGTAAGTTGCTAATAGTGTGGTTTCGCAGTTTAACCGACTTCACGGTTCATCTTATAAATGTTGGATATCTTAAGAAATTGGCATTCAGCAAATTGATAACTTTGTTTGGGGGTTTATGATGGCGTTGCACGCAAATTAACGTCTGAGTTCCCGAATGGTGATTCTCATCCTTTATGGCGTTCATTAAAGGCTTAATGCTCACTCAAACCTACTGATTGGTTTGAGGAAATAAAACCAAGACAACGGAGTTGGTCGTGAAAAAATTATTATTAGCTACTGCAGTGGTCGCAGCAGCCGGTGGTGCCGCATATGTGTACCAAAATAACCTTGCCCAAGGTGAATCTTCAACCTCGCTACTTTCCCAAGTTCCAGCGGATACCTTGTTGATTACCTACCAAACGGAACCTTTTAATCACTACGAATACATGAATGCATTCGGCACGTCGCAGCAGCCACCAATGGGAGAACTGTTCGCAGAAGAAGATCTGACTCCTGGTTTGGAGTTTGCGGTTAACTTCTTGGATGCGTACATGGCAGCAGCCTCTTCCCCTGAGAATTTAAAAGCCTTCTTGGGTACCGGTGATATGGTCAACCCAATCATGTACACCCTAGGTCTTGTACCTGTTTATAAAGTGCAGTTGGAGAACCCTGCAGCGCTTTGGAAAACACTGGATGAGCAAGAGCAACTGGCGGGTATTCAACATGAACTTGTGAAGCTCGATTCCGCGGAGTTCCGCCGCTACGAGTTGACAGACTCGCAAGATCCACAACTGGGCATTGGTCTTGCGGTGGGAGTGGTTAATAACGTACTTACCGTGACTTTCGACATTCCAGAGCTGGGTGTTGAAAACCCACTCAAACTGGCATTTGGTCTGGAAGCTCCTAAGAGCAGCATCGTTGACTCTGGCCGTCTAGAGGCAGTGCAAACTCAGTACGGAATGAACAACAACTCGTTTGGGATTTTCGACATTCGAGAAATCATTAAAGGTCTAACGACACTTGATGGCAACAGAATGGCACGCCAACTTAAGAATGTCGATTCTGACCCGACTTTAGAGCAACTGCGTTCTCCGGCGTGTCACACTGAGTTCACTCAAATCGCTGAAAATTGGCCACAAATGGTCGCGTTTGCCGAGTACAGTGCGGGTGACGACAAAGCTCGCCTCAACGGTAGTTTTGTTGTTGAATCGAAGAACCAAGTGATCCTTGAGGCGCTGAAATCTATGCGTGGCGTGCTGGCAGAATCCAACGGTGAAAAAAGCATGTTTAGTGTGGCATTAGGCCTAGACGTTGCTACGTTGGCGCCTGCGATTGGTAAGATCTGGACAGATTTAACCACGCCTGAATACCAATGTTCGCTTCTGGCACAAGCGCAAAATGACATGCGTGGCCAAAACCCAGCTCCGGCGATCAGCATGGGCGCGGGTATGGCAAATGGCCTGAAAGGTTTAAGCATGGAAATGTTCGGTCTTGATGTGAACATGAATGGCCAGTACGGACCTGAGCTAGGTCAGCTGGATGCGATCTTCTCTATCTCAGCGGACGATCCAAACATGCTGCTGCAAACGGCACAAATGTTCATGCCTGAACTGGCTCAGATTCAAATCCAACCTGATAACCAACCAGTGAACATCGGTGGTCTGATTGAACCATACGCAGGTAAGCCGATGGACGTGTTTGCTCGTCTAAACGGTAGTCACCTAACGCTTTACAGCGGTAAGGCATCAGCAGCAGCGAGCGAGAAAGTCATGGCTCAGCCGCTAACGGCAAATGGTCTATTGAGCTTCACTATGGATTCGGACCGCGTACTGGAAGTGATTGAAACAGCGTCAGAAGTGTCTGGCGAGCCAGTACCGGAAGACGTGAAGATGAGCCTACAAGGTGAGCTTATCGGTGGTATGGCTTTGGACGTAACCAAAGATGGCATTGTGTTTGACTTCGATTACACAAGCTCAACCAAACCACAAGTGAAGGTAGCGCAGCAATAAGCGTGACTCACCGGCTTCAATCTCGAAGCATTTCTTCATAATCAAAAGGCGACCTCAGTGTCGCCTTTTTTGTTTTTCTCGCGACAGCCCTTCAATTCCTTCTCTTTCAATCAAAAGTGACCACCAAATAAGATCATTAAAAATCAGTGGGATGGATCTTTTCTTCTCATCAATGATCAAATGTACCTTTACTAAAACTGTACGGTACAGTACAGTTTGTGAAAATCATTTAGTTGGGTTTCAAAAATGAAGAAGAAAGTCATTGCGTTGTCGCTTGTTATTGGTTCGTTAGTCGCTGCAGGTTGTGCGTTATACCAACCTAATACAGTGACCACTGATAACGCTTATGTTCACTCGGATGTGACGGCGATTTCTCCAGAAGTCGGTGGGCAGGTAAGCCAACTTTTTGTCGAAGATAACCAGTGGGTAAGCAAAGGTGCGCCACTGTTTTCGATTGATGATGAAGATTTCATTGCTAACCAAGAAATTGCGAAGTCGGCGTTAGATGTCGCAAAGGCTGCGCTGACCGCAAACCAAACCAAAACCGAAATGCAGCTGGTAAAGATTGAGCAGGCGAAGCAGGGCATTCACAGTGCAAGTGCTAACGCTGAACATCAAGCGGCAGAGTTGAAACGTCTTTCACGCTTGGTACAAAAGCAGTCGGTGAGCAAGAACCAATTTGAAGCGCAAAGAACGCGTTCTATTGAAGCAAGCAGCAATCTTGAAACTGCCAAGCTAGCACTAGCCGCTGAACAGAAGCAGCTCGATGCGCTAGTAACAGAAAAGATGCAGCTAACCGCGCAACGCAAGCAAGCAGAAGCGAACTTGAGACTGGTAAATATCGCCCTTGAGCGAACCATCGTTCGAGCGCCATTTGATGGTTATGTGGCTGACAGACAAGTGCAAGTAGGTAAGTTTGTTCAACCGGGCATGGGTTTGATTGTGATGGTGCCGGATTACGTTTGGATTGAGGCAAACTTCAAAGAGACTCAACTAGAGAACGTCGCACAAGGGCAAGATGTAGAAGTGATGTTAGACATGTTCCCTGATCATCCGTTGCATGGTCGTGTATCTTCAATTACCCCTGCAACAGGCGCGCAGTTTAGTTTGTTGCCACCGCAAAATGCGACCGGTAATTTTGTGAAAGTAGTACAGCGCGTGCCAGTGCGTATTGAGTTGGATATCCCACAAGAGCTGAAACAGCGCATCTACCCTGGTTTGTCGGCTGAAGTGTCGATTGAGACCGCAACGCAGGGTTAATCGTCATGAAAACACGTTCACCATTGCTGATTTTTGCGCTGTTCGCCATTGCGGCTTTTGGGATCAATTCGGTGATGTTTACCGAGTTGTCCCACGAGATGGCAGCCACATCCGGTTTGTCTGCAGATGAAGTCGAGTTAGTGAAGATCGGCTTTATGATCACTCAAGTATTAGGGTTTATGTTTACCCCTATCTTGGTGCGCAAGCTTGGAGCGTCTCTGCCATTGCACTCTGCATTGCTGGTGGGTTTGGGAACAAACCTTGTGCTCTATTGGACTGGTCAGCATGCGTTGTTGTTCACCCTGACTTGGTTAGTAAGCGGCTTTTTCATGAGCATGTTATTGGTGGTGGTGAACCTTTATCTACTCAATACCTTTGAGCAGCGTTGGCTGCCTGCGATTATTGCGCTGACACTGATCTTCTCAACACTGTTACCAATGGGCGCTTATCCGTGGTTGGTAGCTGAGATTGTCGAAGAGTTTGATTGGTCGTTTTTGAACGTTGCCTCGGCTTGGTTGTACTTTTCTGCTTTAGTAATGATCGGCGTGTATAAGCCTCAGGCGATTGAGATTGAAACTAAGCCAAAGTCTTCAGGTTCGGTGTACCTCGTACTCGCGTTAACGATGAGTTTAGTGGTGTTCCTGCTAATGCGTGGCAGCTACTACAACTGGTTGGATTCAGACTGGTTTGTACAGGCTTCTTCTGTCGCTGCAGCACTGGTTTTGTTGGCCGTGTATCAGTTGGTGAAAACGCGCCATTTGGATACTGCGTCGATGCAATTGCACGGTAAGTTAAAGACTAACGTGTTTATGTATAACGCCTTTCTTGCGGGCTTTGCCGTGATGGCAAGTACAGTGCTGTTTGCCAACTTCCTAAAAATGGCGATGCACTACAACAGCCTCAATGCGGGCTATGCGCAATTACCATCGTTTTACGCCATGTTGGTCGGTATGCTGGTAAGTGTGTTGGTGTATTACTTCCGCCGCCCTTTAGCGGATGCAGTGGTGCCTTTTGGCGTGCTGATGATTCTACTGTCGGTGCACGAGTTCAGCCAATTACCAAGCTTTGTTGGCACAGAGTCACTACCCATCCCAATGCTGCTGCGCGGTTTTGGTGTTGGCTTGTTGAATGTGTCGGTGACGATTGCGGTGTTGATGTACTTCCAAGTAGGACAGCGATTAGAAGGCATTGCAAACTTCTATCTGTTCCGAACCATGGGCGGGGTGATTGGCG
Source organism: Vibrio jasicida 090810c (assembly GCF_002887615.1). Lineage (NCBI taxonomy): Bacteria > Pseudomonadati > Pseudomonadota > Gammaproteobacteria > Vibrionales > Vibrionaceae > Vibrio > Vibrio jasicida. The sequence continues at coordinate 367,157 of NZ_CP025793.1, forward strand.
GGGCGTTTTTCTCTCGTGTGATTCAAAACCACAGCGCGCAAGCATCGGGCGAAATCGGTCGTACTCTGGATGGTTCTAACCATGTGTTTGCGGCGTATGAACAGGCATTGAGCAGCGCGATTTTGACTCATGGCCGCTTACCTAATCCGGCACTTGGGATGAGCCAAATTAGTGCGGTTGTGAAAGAGCAAGCTACGACATTAGCACTGAGTAATTCGTTGGTGATGTTTATTGTCTCTATTTTTGCGCTTGCGCCAATCTTGTTGATTGGTAAGAAGCTAGCCGCAAAACAAGAAGCGCACTAAGGTTATGTAAACAGAACAAATAGCCAGCCAAGCAACTCGGTAACTAAGCCGTAAAAAACAAAGGGAGCCAATGTGCTCCCTTTGTTTTTTAGGTTTGAGGTTCTTATCGCTGATAAAGTTTAAGGAACGCCGCCACGGCTTTTTGTGTATGCGAATCCAATTCTTCATCGCTTAAGAAATCAAAGCCCATCAGTGCCATGTTCTGGTAATCCATTTTGATCAGCGCGAGTAGCTGACCACAAGCTAAATCGGCATCGTCAATGTTAAGCTGCTGGCTGATGGTGTCGGTTTTTAAAAACTCAATTAAGTACTGGTGAATGCGCTGCGGTCCGGTTTGCCAAAACTGATTTGGAACCGAGTCATGTTTATTAAAATCGGCAGAGATGATGCGATAAAGCGATAGGATTGGGTTAGAGCAAATGCCTCGTAGATACTTCTTCGCGAAGTCTTCTAAGGTTTCTCTTAGTGGTTCGTTCTGTTTATCGGCAAGTTGGAAAACGGACTCTAGGCTGATCTTGGTGTTATGTGCGAGCACTTCAACAAACAACCCTTCTTTGTTGGAAAAGTAACGATAAAGGGTCTGTTTTGAACCACCACAAATTGCAACGATTTGATCGAGTGACGTGTCCTTGTAGCCCTGTTCAATAAACAGATCGGTTGCCACTTCGATGATTCGAGTTCTTTTCTTTTCAGTAGATGCGCGCATAACTAAATCAACCTAAATAAAACTGTTCAGTACAGTATCATTAATGCTGCTCGGACACATCGCTTTTCCGCGTTTAACGCTTCTTCATTGACCAAAATTAAAAAAGGCGACACGAGGCCGCCTTTGGAATCAGATTGGTTACGTTAACGTCGGTAGTACAACGAAATACGGTTGCCGTTAATCTCTTGCACGATAAATGGAATCTCGTAAATATCGCTCAGCACTTCGGCATCAATCACTTCTTCAACCAAGCCCGCTTTGATGACTTCACCAAGTTTCATCGCCACGATGTGGTCAGAGTAACAAGACGCAAAGTTGATGTCGTGAATCACGATCACTACGGCTTTGTTCTTCACTTCCGCAAGTTTGCGTAGTGTACTCATGATATCGACGGAGTGTTTGATATCGAGGTTATTCAGTGGCTCATCCAAGAAGATGTAATCGGTATCTTGCGCCACCACCATAGCAATAAACGCCATTTGACGCTGACCGCCAGACAGTTGGTCGATAAAGCGATCTTTCAAATGGTCGATTTCCAGATGTTGCATCGATTCATTAATGATGCGGTGATCTTCTTCTGTCAGACGACCTTGTGAGTACGGGAAGCGGCCAAACGCCACCAAATCACGCACCGTAAAGCGCATGTTGATGTTGTTCGATTGGCGCAGCACTGATAGGCGCTTTGCCAAGTCTTCGGTGTTCCATTGGTCAAGCGGCTTATCACCAATCACGACGCTACCAGCATCGCTTTCTGTTAGCCGACTCGCCATCGACAGCAAGGTACTTTTACCCGCGCCGTTCGGACCAATAATGCTGGTTACTTTACCAAGTGGAAAAAGGGCATCGGCATTTTTTACCACGTATTTTTCGTTGTATTTTTTGCTAAGACCTTGAATACGGATCATGTGATGAACCCTTAATCGAATTTGTTTTTCATAAGCAGAAGCAAGAAGTAGCCGCCGCCAATAAAGTTGATGATAACGCTGATGGTGGTGTCGAAATCAAACAGGTTTTCAACCACCCATTGACCGCCTGACAGCAGCACAACTGACAGTACTGAGCTCGCCACAATCAATAAGCGATGCTGGTAGCCAGTGAAGATTTGGCGAGTCAGTGCCACAACAATCAGACCAAAGAACAAGATTGGACCAATCAATGCGGTCGAGATAGACACCATCAAAGTAATGATGAACATGACTTGCATGGTCAGTTTGTGGGTATCCACGCCTAGGCTTTTCGCGTTGTCGACGCCAAGCCACATTACGTCCAATTTGTGGGCGATGCGCATTAGGTATGCGCCACACAGCAGCATCGGAACCACACACCAGTACACCAATTCACTGTTGATGTTGTTGAAGCTGGCGAACATCGAACTTTGGATGAAGGTGAACTCATCTGGGTCGGTGATCATGGTGAAAAAGCCGGTGACGCTATTGAACAAGCTGCTCAGTACGATACCAATCAACAACAAGGTGAAGATATTGCGCTGACGACCACGGAAGTAGAAGCTGAACAAGGTCATTGCACAAACAATCATGATGCCAGTCGACAACACGAAGTTGAGTTTGCTGTTGATGACTAAAGCACTCAAGCCGCCAAACATCACTACGAGCAGCACTTGAATCATCACGTACATGGAATCAAAACCCAGAATCGAAGGGGTGAGGATCCGGTTGTTGGTGATGGTTTGGAAAATCAGTGATGATGACGCAATCGCCATCGCTGCTAAGACAATCGCTAGCACTTTAGGGATGCGGCGTGACAAGAAAAACTGGTAGTTATCTGGCGTTAAGCCCTTGCCGATGAACACCGCACAAATCAAAACCGCCGCGATTGCAAGCAGGGTTACTTTCATAGAATCACGCATTCGATTTGTCTCTCAGAACTAGGTAAATGAAGATTGAGCCACCCAAGATGCTGATGATCATCGAAATTGGAATCTCGTAAGGGAAGATGATGAGACGACCGAGGATGTCGCAAGTAAGCACCAAAATCACGCCTGCGTATGCGGTCCAAGGCAAGTTACGACGCATGTTGTCACCAATGAACAGCGACACAAGGTTTGGCACGATAAGCCCAAGAAACGGAATCATACCGACGATCATCACTACCGATGACGACAGCACAGCCACAAGGATGACACCGACCAAAACAATGCGTTGGTAGTTCAAACCAATGTTTTTTGCGAAGCTCTCGCCCACACTCGCCGCACTAAAGCGGTTGGCGTAAGCGTAAGCCAGAATCGAGACTGGCAGAGCGAGATACAAGAACTCGTAGTTACCGCGCAATACCGATGCGAAGTTAGCCACCGTCCATGAACCAAGGGTCTGTACTAGATCGTATTTGTAAGCAATAAAAGTGGTCATGGATGAAACCACGTTGCCGTACATGATGCCTATCAGCGGGACGAGCACGGTGTTCTTAAACTTCAAACGTTGTAAGAAGCGCACGAAGATCACCGTACCAATCACAGAGAACGCGAAGATGGTGATCAGGTGGACCCAACTGCTCATGTCTGCAAACAGAATCAGTGCGACGATGTAGCCGAACATTGCCCAATCGACGGTACCCGTAGTAGATGGGGCAGCAAAGCGGTTTTGTACGATCTGCTGCATGATCAAACCAGCGATACTTAAGCCTGCACCAGCTAAGACGATGGCCAACAAGCGAGGTAATCGACTAACCAGTAAGATGTTCAAACTGTGGCTGTCACCGGCCAAAATCTGCGAGAGAGAAACGTTCGCCACCCCAACCAGTAAAGAGGCGCAGGCGAGTACGACGAGCAATAAAAAAGCCAAGATATGATGTAATTTCATGGTGTATTTATAGGGTGATAAAAACAACAATGACCTTTCGCACCGTGAAGCGGGAAAGGTCATCTTTTAGAGTGAGATTGAACCGAATCTGTTAGTTAGCAATGACTTGGTTCAGCTCTTTAATCATGGTTTGCGTCGATTGGTAGCCACCTGCGGTTAAGTACCAAGCTGCTGGGTCCATAAACAGCACGCGGTTGTTTTTCGCCGCTGGTGTGGACTTCACAAGATCGTTGTCGAACAGCTGTTTTGCTTTACCGCTGCTCTGACCGATTGCTTGCTCGCGGTCAAGGATAAGCAGTACCTCAGGTTGCGCATCAGCAATGTATTCGAATGAAATCAGGTTGCCGTGGGTACGTGGTACAGATTTCACGTTCTCAGAAGTTGACGTTGCAAAACCTGCTTCTTCATACACAAATGAGAAGCGGCTGTTGGTGCCAAACATCGCCAAGCTGTTACCGCTGTTTGAGACGGTCAGTGTGCGTGGTGGCTGAGCTTCTACTTTTGCGTGCAGGTGATTAATTTGTTCTTGAACGCCTTCAATCAACTGCTCTGCTTGCTCTTCTTTGTCGAAGATGTCACCCAGCGTGCGCCAGTGTTCTTGGGTTGTTTTCCAGTAGTCGGTGGTGTCGATACGGAACATGTAAGTTGGCGCGATGTCGCTCAGATCTTTGTAAATATCTGCCATGCGACCTTCTGCGATGATTAAGTCTGGCTTAAGCATAAACAGCGTCTCGAAGTTCACTTCTTTCACGCTGCCCGTGTTTGCGAACGAGTCGATCTGGAATTTTTCTAGTGACTTTGGCAGCAGCGTCTTTGGCATGCCGACGGGTGTTACGCCCAAAGCATCAATGTAGTCTAAACTGCCGTAGCCCAATACTACGACGCGTTGTGGAACGCCATCAATGTCTACTGTGCCCAAACTGTGTTGGTAGGTTTTAGCCATTGCCCCCATAGGAGCCAATGCAAGCAGCAAAGCTCCCGTTGCTACGCGAAGAGAAGTTTTACCAAACATAATGATTTCCATAAGGTGCGATGCAATCTCGCAAGAGTGCCTTAAAAACAAATAATGCTTTAAAAAATAGAGCGCGAGATTAGTCGTAAAGCGGTATAACTTATTTGATTAAAATCAAATAAGAATGATTATTGATTGCAGACACATTAGCAGATAGTCTATATGCAGCAACAGAATTAGCGGAATAGTGAGTATTCAAAAAATGAATTTAGCTCAAGTCGACTTGAACTTATTGTTTATTCTCAAACACCTACTTGAAGAGAAGCATGTTTCCAACACCGCGGTATCGCTCAATATGAGCCAACCATCGGTGAGCCGCTCTTTACAGAAACTCAGAAACTTGTTCAACGATGAGCTGTTAGTACGTACTGCACACGGCTATGAATTGACCCCAAAAGCGGAAGTGATCAAGCAAGATTTGAACACGGTGTTAACTGGGCTAGAAAAGCTGATGTACGGCCAGTCATTTGTGCCAGAAAAGAGCAACGGTACGATCCGTTTTTACGGCTTGGTTCCGCAGGTGATTTTCTTACTGCCACCGATTGTTTCGCGCATCCGTGAAGAAGCGCCGAACATGATTGTCGATATCGATTCCATCCCGAAACGCCATTTCGATTCGCTGATCGCAGGGGATGTACATTTTGTGCTCTCAACCGCCGAGCCACCTAGCTCTGAGCAGAATTTGTACCGCATGAAAATTGCCAATCGCGACTACCGATTCCTAATGAGCGAAACTCATCCACTTGCCCATGTTGAGGAACTGACGGTGGAGATGCTGCTCGATTGCAACTTCGGTCAAATCTCACTTCAAGGTGGCAAAACCCTGTCGATTTATCACCGTTTTGTTGAGCTTGGTGTGGTGGATAAAAAGCGCCAATTATCGATTCCTGTTCAGCTTTCAAACTTCAACGCTGCGCCAGCGATTGCCGAGCAAACGGATGTGATTTTCCACTTGCCAACGCCGTTTGCACAAGACGCTTGTCAGGGCAGAAAATTGATCACCAAAACCGTACCAAAAGCGATTCGAATGGACAGTGAATCGGTCTATTTATACTGGCATAAGCGCTATCATAACGACCCGATGTGTAATTGGGTTAAGTCATTATTCAAGGAAATATATGGCTCAACTGAGGCTGAATGGTAAAGAATATTATTATTCATTTTCGACATAGTGGTAATTAATCCTACAAATGCTCGGTTGCTTGTCTTCGTCAAATAAAGGCTATTTAATGCGAACCATTATCATTATAAGTTCCATTAAAATTTATAGGTTTTTACCATGTCGAAGACGACTCCGTTTGCGCCAAAACCATTAGCAGTGGTGATCGGTGCGCTATGTACCTCTTTTTCCGTCTTTGCTGATACAACGCCAATCGAAACCGATGAGCAGCTTGTTGTAACAGCAACTCGTACCCAGATGGAGCTGAAAGATGCTCCAGCTTCTATGTCGGTGATCACCGCTGAAGACATCGAAAACGATCCAGGCATCACGCTGGCGGACATCGTGTCTAACGCAACCAGCGTGGAGTCAGACTTCGACAGCACACGTGCAGGTCGTCAGCAAATCTCGATTCGTGGTATGGATTCGAAATACACACTGATCATGGTAAATGGCCGTCGCATGAGCTCGGCAAGTGCAATTGTGCGTGGTAACGACTTTGATCTTTCTGCGATCCCAATGGATTCAATTGAGCGAGTAGAGATCATCCGTGGTCCTATGTCGGCGCTTTACGGCTCTGACGGTATGGGCGGTACGATCAACATCATCACTAAGTCACCAAGCAACGATTGGAGCTCACAACTTAGCTTAGACAACACGACGCCAAACGATGGCAATGGTGGTCAAGAGTACACTGTGGGTCTAACCACGTCTGGCGCTCTGATTGAAGACACACTATTTGCTCGTTTCTCTGTTTCTCAAACGAGTCGTAATGCATGGCAGCCATACTCTGGCGAGAAAGGCGGCATCGATCGTGAAGAGGTTACTGCACTTGAAGATCGCGATAGCTTAGCGATGTTCGGTACACTTTCATGGCATTTGGCGGACAATCAATTTATCGATCTTGACCTTGGTTACAGCGACGACGAGCGTGATACCGCAGCAGAAAGTGGCACTACGGTTCTGTTCTCTGAGTCTCGCGTTAAACGTAACAGCCAAGCGCTGTCGCATACTGGTTTTTGGTCTTGGGGTGATACGCAAGTTCGTTACTCACGTGAAAACGTAGAGAACATTGAAGCGGCAAACGATGGTGCTGATTCAATTGAAGAACTGACACAAATTTTTGAAGCATCAGCTACGACTTACCTAGGTGAAAGCCACACCGTGACGTTTGGTGTGGACTACCAAACTAGTGAGCTAACCAACCCAGAGCACATCGTGGGTAACAAAGCAGAAGCTTACCAAGGTGCGGTATTTATCCAAGACCAATGGGAAATGACCGATACGCTAATGGCAACCATTGGTGGTCGTTTAGATAAGCACGAGCACTACGGCGAAGAGTTCAGCCCGCGTGTGTACCTAGTACACCAAACAACAGACGACTTGGTACTGAAAGGTGGTGTGGGTAAAGCGTTTAAGGCACCAACCATGACGCAAAACCACCCAGACTTCTCGATGAGCAGCTGTAAAGGTAACTGTAACATCGTAGGTAACGAAGATCTGGAAGCAGAAACCAGCGTGAACTACGAGTTCTCGGCGCTATACAGCGGTCGTAACTGGAACCTTGAAGGCGCGGTATTCCGTAACGAAATCGAAAACCTAATCGAACAGACAGACATCTTCTGTGAAGTCGGGACGTGGTCGAGCGCAGTGATGAGCTGTATTGATGACAATGGCGACCCTATTGATCGTGAACTGTCGAACCCGTACAAGTCTTACCAAAACGTATCGAAAGCCGTTATTCAAGGTGTGGAGCTAACCGGTAGCATTCAGTTCAATGAGCAATGGGCGATGTCTGGTAACTACACTTACTTAGACACCGAAGATAAGTCGACAGGTGAAGAGCTGAACGAGCGTTACAAGCACTCAGCATTTGCACGCCTAAACTGGTACCCAACTCAAGATTTGAACCTGTTTGCGAGCGCACGCTACCGTGGTGACCGTAAGATTGATTCTCAGCTAACGCAAGACGCTTACACCACGATGGATTTAGGTACGGTTTACCATGTGAATGACGCACTACGTATTCGTGCGGGTATCACCAACCTAACCGATGAAAGCGTATCAAGAGAGCTAGAAAACATCGGTTATGTTGAAGCACCGCGTACTTACTACGTTGGTATGACAGCAGACTTTTAAGCTCTAGTTACAGACTGATTCGATTGGATTTAAGTCGAATTTAATCGAAGCAAGACATGGCGTTGCAGTACACTCTGTAACGCCTTTTTTGCTTTTAGGGATGAATAGGAAAAGACAATGCTTCAAACTTCTTGGTTATTTTGGGCGCTCATGTCGGCGGTATTTGCGGCGATGACTGCAGTGTTGACCAAACTTGGTGTGGCGAACATCAACTCTGATTTGGCGACCTTTATTCGTACCTGCGTGATTCTTGTTTTGGTTGGTTTGATTGCTTACGCGACCAAGCAGTTCAGTGCCATTGGAGAGATCTCGACCAAAGGCATGGTGTTCTTGGTGCTATCGGGTTTGGCGACAGGTGCATCGTGGTTGTGTTACTTCCGCGCAATGTCATTGGGGCAAGCTTCTCAAGTTGCGCCGATCGACAAATTAAGCGTGGTGCTAGTGGCCATATTCAGTGTGGTTTTATTGGGAGAAAAGCTCAGTATGGTCAACTGGATGGGGATTGGCTTGATCACCGTTGGTGTGATTTTGGTGAGCCTACAAAGTTCTTAAAGATCACTATCACCTAAGTATCTCGTCTCTTGGAATAGCGAGAGACGGATGTAATTCAGAATCGATATGCAGAGTGCATGGGCTTGAAGAGAATAGTTTGGTTTCTAAGCACTTTGCTCTTCGATTCTTCGGGTACGGTTCTTTTTATTACGTCCTTTACGCGACTTTCTGAATCACAAACGTTTGGCACTGATTAAACTGCGCGAAAGCGTGTAACTCCTCTTCTAAGGCGACGAAAAACGCCTCTCTGTCTTTGAGCGAAGGCTCGTTAACTAGATTAAGAACGTTTAGTGTTGAGCTAGTTTTATCCACTTTGCAGTCGGCGCGCGCGACCAGTTTCCCATCCCACAATATTGGCAAACAAAAATAACCGAACTGGCGTTTTGGCTCTGGAACATAACACTCTAGCAAGTAATCAAAGTTGAAAATTGCACTGGCGCGTTTTCGTTGGATAAGCAGGTTATCAAATGGGGAAAGGATTTTAGCGCGTTTGCGATTGAGCCGTTTGTCGAGCAAGTTCAGCGCATCGCTACAGGCATAATAAGCTGAATTGTTGATGCTAATGGCTTCAATCTCACCCAAATCGACCAATTCGGACAGAGCTTGTTGTACCGGCTTCTTGACCCCTTTCAGTAGGTAAACCATTTCAGGCAAAGTGCCGAACCCATGAGATTTAAGATAGTTGAGGACTAAGAATCGCGCGTGTTCTTGCTCGGTTGGCATCGATGTATCAATGTTTTGAGGCAGAACATGTGAGGTCAGGTCATACACTTTCTGGAAGCCGCGACGTTCGCTTATCATCAAATCGCCCTGCATGTATAAGTTCTCTAGGGCACGTTTGGTTGGCTTAGTATTCCAGCCATCGGTCTTATGGTTGGCGGATTCGAAATCCTTTGCCATCAATGGGCCTTCTTGCTCAATTCTCTTCAAGATAGACGCCATCAAGTCGTGGTCTTTTTTGTACCAATGCTTTTGCTGATCGGATTTGATCGCCGCTTTGCGAGGTAAGCTATGACGGTATTGCGACATAGGTAAATACGCTGCCGCGTGAGACCAGTATTCGAAGACTTTCTTTTCTGCCACCAGTTGGTCTAGGTGCTCAAGTTGATAGCTTGGGTTTCGACTCCACAAAGTATGATGGTGAGCGCGCTGAACGACAGAAATCGTATCAATCTGAACATAGCCCAGTTGTTCAAAGACGGCTAAGGTCTTTGCTTTGGCGCTGCCTTTGTTGCTTGCTAGCGGCAACCCTTGAGAGAGCAGAGCCAATTTTTGTGCTTGAGCAAGATTGAGTGATTTCATGTCGTTATTTGTCTTCCTTGTTACTTTCTATTGCTCGGACTCTATAGCTCGGAAGGTTGCTCAGTGGCAAAACCTCGCAGAACGTTAGTCAGTGTAATGGTCGCAAAAACCACAATCACCAATGACAGATGCCATGCTTGGCTTAATCCGAGCTGCACCAATGCCATACTCACAATCGATGACACTACCATTTGGCCGCCGCCCGACATCGCCGCCGCAGCACCTGCTTGTTTCTTATAGGGTTGCATTACCATGGCTTGAGCACAAGGTAGAGCGATAGCATTGCCTAAAATCATCAACAGCTGACCTAGCATTAAATACAGCGGCTCAACAGGGCAGAAGAACAGCCACGCTGCGGAACTTACATGCAGGATTGGCGTGACCAATAGCATCTTCTTCGTGCCGATGATTGGGCGCACACGGTTACAGATACTGGTGCCGCAAATCATGCCGAACGCCGGAATCAGTGCCCACATCGCGTATTGATCGGATGTCATGCCGATTTGGTTTTGCATGATAAAAGGCATTACCGAAACGGTTGTGATCATCAAGCTGAAGTTAAGCCAACCGATACTGGCAAAGCTCATAAAGTAACGAGAAGTCAGTAGGTCACGATATTGCAGCAGCATCTTTTTCGGTGATGGCAACGCAGAGGTTTGTGTGATGGTTTCTTGGAAGCGAAATAGAATCACAGTCCAAGCCAACAATACGTAACCCAACAGCGAGATAAACACCATAGTCCAGCCGAAGTGGGCGTTAATGAAACCACCAATAACAGGAGCAACCAACGGTGTGATAGAGGCAGCCATCGCAATGTAGGACAAAGCGACAGGGAGCTCAGGACCATTAAAGCGGTCGCGAGTAGACGCTCGGGCTAACACCGCGCAACAACCTGTTCCCAGACCTTGCAGAAAACGACCTGCTACCATGCCAGTGAAAGTGTGGCTTAGGAAGATGATCATCAATAGACCGAGCATGGCAATCAACAAGCCAGCTAACAGCACCTTTTTGCGGCCTAACGCATCTGATACCGGGCCATAGATAAACTGAGACGGGCCAAAACCAAGTAAGTAAACACTGACTAGCAGCTGAGCTTGGTCGAGGGAAATATCGAAATCTTTCGCGATCCAAGGCAAGGATGGGAACACCAAGCCCATACTGAGCTGACCAACACTGATGATGAGACACGCCAGCAAGATGGTTTTAAATTCAATCGGTCGACTCATGATTTTTCACCATCGCCACGGCGGCGCAGGCTTCCTTCCTCATCAAACTCGTTCAATTTGGCTTTCACACGTTTGACCGTCGATAGGCTGACTTCGCATTGTTCTGCGACGCTTTGTAGCGTATTGCCTTCCAGAAGCAAAGTTGCAATGTGTTGATGTTTCGCTTTGTCTGCAGGGCGACCTCGGAATTTCTGCTTCCACATCTGTGGGTCGTCTTTTAGTGCTTTGCGGCCTTGTTCTGCGGCGAACAAGCGATGTTGCGTTTGCACTTGTCCGTAGCCAGCAAGCAGCGAAAGCAAGGTTTGCGTTTGTACGGAACCAGGTTCAAAGGTCAGTGGTTCACAAACGGTTTTTAGGATGACACCTTTGTTAAGCAGGGTTTGAATCGTGCTTAAGGCTTGGCTGAAGTCTCGGCCAAAGGCGGTTAGCCACCAAAGTACAACGGTGTCGCCGGTTTGCACCGTAGTTAAGAGCTGTTGAAAGGCTTGTCGCTCGGCTGGTGGCGTGCAGCCGCGTACCTTGTCTTCAAGGTGAATTGCTTCAGGAGCAAAGGCTTTCAAAGCGTTGAGCTGCTCAGGGTAAGCTCGGTTTTTTGGCGAATGCCGCGTATAGAGAAAGGTAGCCATGGGTACAATGCGTCTCTTGAAATTGGTTCATATACTGTAATGGTCCATAAATATACAGAGGTTCATTAATAACCACAACACCAAATGAGCCTACTTAAGGTGGTGATCTTTTATCTCTATGATACATAAATGAAAACTAGCCGAAGAAATGGGCTAGTTTTACAGGACTGAATGAGTTCGGTGGGTTTATCGCAATAGGAAGTAAGGCGTATTAACGTAAGCATGTCCCGCTGAAATCGCATAAGGCAGTACGACTTTACCAACAGAGACCGCCGTGTTTACCAGTGGTTGAACGTTGATATTAGCATTCATCAAAGTAGGGCGAACGTTGGGAGCCAAGCGATAGTGGCTTGGAGTGGAAACGCAGCCAGAAAGTGTAGACGTAAATAGCAGTGCAATGATGATTGATTTGATGGTTTTCATAATGGTGACTCTCAAAAATAGTATTTTGGCTCTGGTTTTGGTTATCGGGATGAGCCTTGGTTGAGAGGAAGATTGCCTGAGTCGAACGAACGTCACCATCAATGTAAAACAAGTCATAGCGTGCAAGACTAAAAGTAATACTGGGCGTTACTAAGTATTAGTTTTTACGAGTAAGGTCGTACTAAATGCCCCCTGGATGGGTTGTTTAGTGCTTTGGAAGGAAATAGAAAGCAGTAAAAAAAGCCAGAATGAAACCGCCCATTCTGGCTAGGAGCCAAACGAAGGTGCTCAAAACACAATCTGGAGGCAGATTGCTTACATGGAACGTACGGTCAGTGGTCGGCGGCGACCAATCTTAGTTAGGGCGAGCTGCCATAAACTCAAATCTCGTGAGCGAAAGGCGCCAGCACAGCTGAGTAAGTAGTATTTCCACATGCGGTAGAAATCTTCACTGTAATCGCCTTTGATTTGATTCCAAGAGTGTTGGAAGTTGGAGAACCAGCACATCAGGGTTTTGTCGTAGTCTTCACCGAAGTTGTGCACATCTTCGATATTAAATCGGTCTTCCATCGCCTCTGCGAGGTTCTTCATCGATGGAATAACGCCATTTGGGAAGATGTATTTCGAGATCCACGGGTCCGATGCGGTAGTGCTGTGGTGTGAACCAATGGTGTGCAGCAAGAACACGCCATCGTCTTTCATGAAGCGCTCTGCGCACTCGAAGTATTCCGCGTAGTTCTTCGGTCCCACGTGTTCGATCATACCGATAGAAACGATGCGATCGTATTGTACGGTGGGTTTGAACTCGCGGTAGTCCTTCAAAATGAAGTTCGCGACTACGCCATTTTCTATTGCTAGTTTGCTGCCGAGCTTCTTCTGCTCTTTGGATAGAGTCAGACCATCACAAATTACGCCATACTTTTTCGCTGCGTAAATCATAAAGCTGCCCCAACCACAGCCAATATCGAGGATACGCATTCCCGGTTGTAGGTCGAGCTTACGACAAATCAAATCCATCTTGTGCTCTTGCGCTTCGTCCAGCGTTGCAGCTCGGTTCCAATACCCGCAGGTGTAGGTCATGCGTGAATCGAGCATCTTCTGGTAAAGCTTATTGCCGATGTCGTAGTGGTGCGGTACATCGAATTTACAGCGCTCAATGCTTTGTGGGTTAACCCAGCTTTTCAGTTTTAATTTCGCAGCGGAAGAGGCGAACTTGAGCTTTTCAGCCAGTCCTAGTTTGCCTTCAATATCGTTTAAAAGTACGCGTTCAAAGAACTGATCCAAGCGGCTGCAATCCCACATCTTGGACATATACGCTTCCCCTAAACCCAAGGAGCCTGACTGCATCACAAGCTCATACACTTTTGGGTTAAACACTTGGATATCCCACGGCTTAGAACCATTGATGGTGATACCTGCTGGGGCTAACGCCTCTTTAAACATCTCTTCTAGTTTGTTCATACTATGCCTATTTCACGTGCATGTTCGCTACGTATTCATCTTCTGCCCAATACATACGTTCGGCGACTTTGGCTTCCGGATTTAGGCTAACGCCATCTAAGACGCGCTCTCTAAAACGCAAGTAGCCGCCTTTATCAATCAGATGTCCCATGTGGAGGTAAATCGGCTTACCGCCCAACATCTCTTTTTCAAATTCGAACAGATTGTCGATGACAGGGTGTAGGACGTCTTCCGTTACCCAATTGAGGAACATCTTGCCAACGCGAGGGGTCTTCTTCGAAGTTCGACCGCCCAGCTTGACCATATAGAATTGTTTTGGATCTCGACGCCAAGCCAGTGTCGGACAAGCAAGCACACATTCGCCGCAACCAATGCATTTGCTTTCTTCCTTCACCGCTTTACCGTTTTTGAGTGACAAGCAATCTACTGCGTGGTGCGCACAAGCTTTGACGCAGGCGCTACAACCAATACAGCGATGGCTTTCGAAATTAATCTTGGCGATACCTAAGATGCCAAAATCCGCCATATTGGCTTTGGCACAATCGTTCGGACAGCCTGCCATGACCATTTTTAAATGGTATTTGCTAGGGTAAACGTGACGCTCCATTCGCTGCGCCAAACCAGTGGTATCGGTATTAGCTTTCTGGCAGATTCGACTGCCCTGACACGCGACGATATTACGCCCACCAATCGACTGATAACCTGCTTGAGTGTCTTCGACATCAATGCCGCACGTATCGACGGTGATGTCTTTGATGAATGGCTCCAGTGCTTTGTTGACCTCTGGAATGTCTTCATAACGAATGCCGGGCATCGCCAGTTTTTGCCGTGTGGTGAGGTGAATAACACCATTGCCCCATTTTTCGGCGATCTCTTGCGCAGCACCGAGTAAGTATGCGGGCATAATGCCACCCGGAATGCGCACGCTGATCATGCACTCGCCACGCACTTTCGATAGGCGGTAATCGCCATTGGCGCGCATTTTGATGATATCTACGTCCATCGTCATAGTGATTCCCTCCTAATCGATCATGGTTCTGGCGTGGTCATAACGGAAAACCGGACCATCCAAGCACACGTATTTGTCACCAATTCGGCAGTGACCGCATTTACCCACTGAGCAGGCCATTCTGCGTTCGTAGTCGACCCAAATCTGATCTTCTTGAATGCCTCTGGATAAGAAGTCCTGCACGACGAACTTAATCATGATCGGTGGGCCCACAACGATGACGCGGATGTTCTCTTTGTCTGAGATGTCAAGCTTGCTGATGTGTTCGGTGACTAAGCCGCTCTCATAGAAGTGTTCGTCGCCACCTTCATCCAAGGTGGTGATGACGTGATTGGAGTAAGACCAATTCAGCAAGTCGTTTTTGTACAACACGGCATCTTGGTTTTTGAATCCGAGGATCAAAGACATCTTCTTCACATCACTTGGGTTGTTGTGAAAGTAGTTAATCAGCCCTTTAACCGGAGCAACGCCAGTGCCGCCCGCGACCACAATGAGGTGTTTATCTTGGTATGCTTCCATCGGGTAGCCATTGCCCATTGCGCCGCGCATCATCACGCGATCACTGGCGTTTAATTGGAACAGCTCGCTGGTTACCTTGCCTACATTACGTATCAGCAAGTCGACGTAACCTAAGCCGTAATCAGAGACGGAGATGGGTGCTTCACCCACAAGGGATAAACCCACTTCGACAAATTGTCCGTAGTGCACCGGAAAGTCGCATGCAACGCGAAAATTCCATTCCAGTTCGGTGTGCTTTTCGATATGAATAATCGGGTAGCTTTGCGGCAGCATTTTGTTTTCACAATCGCACATTAGAGCGCCTCCTCTACAATCGATGTCATCTTGTTGATGATGTTGCTAAATGAGATGTAGTGAGGGCATCGGTCGTCGCAGCGTCCGCATCCGACACACATATGGTGTTCGCCTTGGCGAGACTTAAAGTCGTTGACCTTATGCAAAGCGCGATAACGTAAGCGCTCTCCGGTTTTACGACGGAAGCTGTGACCGCCGGCCATATCCGAGAAGCCATCAATCATGCAACTGGCGTGTTGGCGGCGACGTTCACCCACTTTGGCTTCTTGGTTGTAAACCACATCAAACACGTTGAAGCAGGCGCAAGTCGGGCATGAAGAAGTGCAGCGACCGCAACCAATGCAGCGTGAATCGTATTCTGACCACACCGGATGGCTGAGTAACACTTCACGTATTTTCGTTGGGTCATCGCAAACCGAATCTGGAGTGCGGACTTTGACTGGATTGGACTTGACGAAGCTGACGCTGTGCTCAACGTCTTTGCCTTGTGAAAAGTAGGGCGTCAGTTCTGGATCTTTAATAGTGACAATGGCGCCGTGATCACTAAATTGTACTGAAGCGCCGAAGTTATCGGTTTTGTTGGTGCCCATAGAGACACAAAAGCAGTTTTCGAAACTTTCGCTGCACTCAATCAGTACAAGTTTGAGTTTCTGGCGCAGACGTTTGTAATAGAAGTCTTCGTGACCGCCGTTTTCTAAAAACATGTAATCAAGGCTTTTGAGCGCATTGATGTCACAAGCTCTGAGAAACAGAAACACAGGGCGCGCATCGACACTGGATTCTCGCAATTCGTCAGCGTTAAACCAAAATAGGGTTTCGGTAATTGGGAAGACGATCTCTTTGGGTGAAAAGTGGCTTTTCTCTTTCCACTCCAGTTGGTCGTAACGTTCCAATTCTTGGTAATCCAAATTTGGGGTATGGGCGAAACGACCTGCGTATTCTTCATAGACGGGCGCCATCACCTTATAGCTCTGACGTAACGCCTCGATCGCCGAACCCATTTGCTGAGTAGTTAAAAACTTAGGCATTGTTCTATCTCGTTATTTTCAAAAACTAATGAATCGTGCGTTCTAAACAGGGCTCGGCGGTGGACTCAAACCATTCCAGTGACTGTGAAAGGGAAACCACATCTCCAACCACTATGATTGCTGGCAGTGGTGGTTTTTGCGTTTTGCAGGTTTCATACAGTCCGGCTAAGGTAGTGACGATCTTGCTTTGATTTTCTCGTGTCCCATTGCTGACGATGGCGCAAGGTGTATCTGGCGCGAGACCGTGAGCAATGAGGTTGTCTGCGATCGCTTCTGCTTTGTGTAGCCCCATGTAGAAAATTAGGGTGTGGTCGATGGCGGCAAGTGCGCTCCAATTAGGTTCGCTAGCATCATTACAGTTTCGTCCCGTTACCAAGGTTACACCCCTCGAAACTTGTCTATGAGTGACTGGTATCCCCGCGTAAGCGCAGCATCCAAGTGCCGCAGTTACACCCGGTACAACCTCATAGTTGATGCCTTGCTGTGTTAAATAGGCAGCTTCCTCACCGCCTCGACCAAATACAAACGGGTCGCCCGCTTTTAAGCGACATACCGTCAGACCTGTGATTGCGTAGCCCTTCATCATTTCGTTGATTTCTGCCTGCGTTTGCGAACACTTACCGTAGTGTTTACCCACGCAGATTTTTAGGGTTTTTCGTGGGATGACGTCCAAGACTTCTTCCGAAACCAGATGATCATAAAGCACGACATCAACGCGATTAAGCAGACGAAATGCTTTAATGGTAAGCAGCGACGCATCACCTGTGCCTGCTCCAACCAAATAAACCTGACCATAAGATGGATTGGATGCCTTCATGAGAAAATACCCCAAATCATTACAACGAATAGGATGGCGGCAATAACCCAATAAAGAACTTGATGGACGTTATCGCTGACCCAACCTAGTTCTTCTAACATCTCGCTAGTCAGGTCTAAATTTATCTGCTCTACGTAATCGTCCAGTTCTTTCATTTTCAATTGGCTTCGTGCAATCCCCTGATGCATTTAAGGTTATTGATGAGAGCCGTTAAGTTAAATCAAAGAAAAATAAACACCTGTTCAAAACTGATTAACGAGAGGGTATTTGGGAGCAGAATTTGAATCGGTCAAAAGACTGAGGAAAGAGAGAAGTGTCGTGTCAGATCGTGTGACTTAACTGACTGTAATAAAAATAAAAAAGCCAGAGCGATATCTGCTCTGGCTTTGTCTTTTTTCGTAAGAAATTCGCTATGCTGCTTTGAGATGGCAGACGCGATTCTTGCCCAGTCTTTTTGCTTGATAAAGTGCTTTGTCAGCTTGCTCCACTACATGGTGATAGCTGGTTTCTAATGGCGTAAACCCAACACTTGCCGTAAATCGCACATCACCACAACCCAATGTGAGATGGCTTCTTTGCAGCGCGGTTAGGAAGTTATCAAGCTGATGTTTGGCATCAAACTCGTCATTGGCTTGGAACACGATGGCAAACTCTTCACCACCATAGCGCGCTAAACAAATCCCTTTTGGTTTAGGGAAGCAATCGCGCATCACTTCTGCGGTCTTTTGGATGACTAAATCACCGACTGGATGACCGAATTTATCGTTGATGTATTTGAAGTTATCAATATCGACCATCGCGATAAAACGGTTCTCTGAATCAAGCTCTCTCGACACTTTTGCTGCTAAGCACGCTTTATTTTCGAGTTGTGTCATTGGATCTTGATGGCGCAAACGGTCATGCAATTTGAGGTTTGCCAACGCCACTTGGGCGTAGTTTTGAATCAAGCTCAGCACGCATTTGTAGGTTGGGAATCGACAACTGACGTAAGTCACGCCAAGTAGCTCTCGCCCATCAAACAATGGAATGCAGTAGTGGTTACTGTTGATCTTGAGCTTTTTCGTCAGCTCGTCGCCGTACTTCTTCGTTCTGTACGTTAAAGCGCTATGAGAAAAACGCGCCGCGAGTTCTGCGTCGGTTAACACCAGCTTTTTATTGCCGTGATAATCGAGGGTGTAAAAGCTGTAATTCAAGCTGTCGTATAAACAGAACTGTATGCCTCTGTGGTAGCAAAAACGATCCAAGACATGCTTGAGTTGGGTTTTGAACTCACCAACGCTCTCCGTGCCATTTAGGCGGGCTAAAGACAAATGCAGTTGGTAAGTGAGGTAGTTGATTCCGATGGCCAGCGCTAATAGAGAGGCTATGACACCGGCCGTTAGCGTGAACGGATAACTGCTGTTAAGGATATCGGCACGGTCTGTCCCTGCGACAAACACCCAGTTTAAGCCGTTGTCTGCATCGAAGACTGAAATCTTAAAGTTATCTTGGTAATAGTATTCGTGTTTACCGAACAGTAAGCCCGATGCAACTTTATCGCTGATACCGCCATGATAACTCACTGAAGAGTCACCGATGCGGCTTGGATCTGGATGGAATACCAAGCGTTCTGTATCTCTGTCTACGACAAACACATAACCTTTATTCAATGTTTTCAGACCACGCAATTGTTGAGTGGTATGAAGAAGATCGAACTCAAGCCAAAGTTGGTATTTTAGGTTTGGATTGACGTGTTTGATGGCGAATACCCAACGTTGCTGTGGGTTTTGGTACAGCGAGGAGATAGAGAATTTATCGCTGACAGTGTTCAGTTTATGCCATTGAATTACGCTAGTGTCTGCTTGTTTGATTTGACCAGATAGGCCATAAGCGACGCTGTTGTTGGATTTGGTATAGAGGATATTGGAGTATTGCGGGGAATAGTCGATGATGCCTTGGCTTAGTTCACGGAAGTCAGGATCATTGAGGTCTTGTTTGCTTGCTTTTAATGCGGTCTCTAGAAGATAGAATTTGCTGAAAGCCGCCTCGATTTGAGAGTGGATCAACCGCTCGGCGGTGATGATATTGGTCTGTGATTGCCGATAGACCATCGACTCGGAATCGACTAACTGAGCATAAGCCAGATAGACCATGAAACCTGCGAGTAATAGCAGGTAAGGCCGCAGAATGCGGATTAAGAATTTAGGTAAAGCCATATGCCAAATAACGTTGTATATATTATAAATGTGATTTGGCTAGCAATATTAGATTAGTTTCACTTGTGCATCAATGCGTATGGTGTGCCATTTGAGCTGATTGCTGTTTATGTATCCGAAACGTTGATAAAACAAACCCAGCGCACGGCTGGGCTTGTCAGTTCTTGTAGGAATAAGCTTCGCTTTTGTCAGGTAAGGTTCTTACTCTGGTTGATAATGCAAAATTGCCATCGACGTAGGAGAAAGCAACACTTCGCCTTCCGCATGACCAGGATTGAGATTACGCACATTGGTATCACACACTGTCACCCACTCTTGACCACGCTCATTTGGTAGCTTAAATCGCGCAGGTGCGTTGGTTTGGTTGATCAGATACACCAACTCTTGCCCTTCTTTGCCGATGCCTAAATGCAGTGCTACAGAGCTTAGACGATTCCAATCGTCGTGCTCCATCAAGCTGCCATCAATACGACGCCAGAAGATACGGTTGTTGTTGCGATTCTCACCACTGAACGCTCGAATGAATGGCACCATATACTGATTACGATTAGCAACCATTTGTGACATCCACACTTTGAAGTGCTGTTTGCGTTCTGTGCTCGACCAATCTAGCCAGCTGGTTTCGTTATCCTGACAGTAGGCATTGTTGTTACCACCTTGCGTGTGCGACAACACATCCGCGGTTAGGATGTGAGGGATACCAAATGCAAACAACAAGCTTGCCATTAAGTTTCGCTTTTGTTTTTCACGCGTGGCGATGATCATCAAGTTTTCGGTTTCACCTTCCACGCCATAGTTTTCAGAGCGGTTATCGCCGTGGCCGTCGCGGTTTTCTTCACCGTTTGCCTCGTTGTGCTTCTGCTTGTAAGACACCAAATCTTGCAGGGTGAAACCATCGTGATATGTGATGTAGTTAACCGTGAGTTTGTATGGCCAGTTTGCTGCGCTGTAGATATCACGAGAGCCCATCAAACGAGTCGCAAATTCTTTTAGGTAGCCTTGGTCACCGCGCCAGAAGCTGCGGGAGATGTCGCGAAGTTTATCGTTACACTCGTTCCAACCAAATGGGAAGTTACCCACTTGGTAACCGTTAGGGCCGATATCCCAAGGTTCAGCGATCAATTTGGTTTCGCGAAGAATAGGGTCTTGCGCGACGGCTTTAAAGAAGGCTGCTTCTGGATTGTAATCGTCGCCTTGGCGACCTAGCGTTGCTGCCAAGTCAAAACGGAAGCCATCGACTTTAAATTCACTCACCCAGTATCGCAGTGTATCCATAACGAGATTCAGGGCTGGCTGGTAAGTTAAGTCGACTGTGTTGCCACAACCAGTGAAGTTCGCGAAGTTCTGACCATGTTTGATGTAAAAACGTGAGTCGAGCGCTTTTAGGTTGAAGATCGTTGAGCCTTCACCGCCTTCCGCCGTGTGGTTGTAAACCACATCAAGAATCACTTCGATGCCGTGTTTATGCAGCTCGCGGATGGTGGTTTTGAGCTCGGTTACCGCGTCTTTTTCTGCATAGCGAGGGTCCGGCACCATGAACAAGTATGGGTTGTAACCCCAGTAGTTCACTTTATCCATCTTTAGCAAATGCGGTTCATGCATACACGCTGCGACAGGTAGCAATTGCAACGTATTGATGTTTTGTTGTTTGTAGAACGCCAACATTTCAGGTGAAGACAAACCTAAATAACGGCCTTTTGTATCGCTTGGAACTTCAGGGTTCTGCTGAGTGAGCCCTTTAACATGAGTTTCAAACAACACCATCTCTTCCCGTGGTATGCGAGGATGATCTGTGTCTTGCCAATCAAAGTTGTCTTCAATGACGACACACTTTGGCATATCGAAGCTTTTTGCAGGAGAGAATGGAGGCTGGTAGTGAAGGGCTTTATCAATCGACTTTGCATAGGGATCGGAGATCAGCAAAGGTTCATCTTTATGCGTCACTACATAGCCATACTTTTGCCCCGGTTTGATGTCAGGGATAAAAGTATGGCGAATGCCTGCATATTCGCCTGGCAAGTCGTGCAGCTTGTAACTACCGTCTTCCGCAAATAGCGCAAGTTGAATGTCTTTACTACTCGGAGCGTGAATAGAGAAGTTACAACCTTCTTTATTTACGGTTGCGCCGAGTGGGTATGGGCGAGAGTGAAGTTGTGTCATCAGCGAATCTTTTTTTAATTTTATTGCTACCTTTAAGAAACTATAAGTAAAAAACTTTGTCTTACTAAGGTCAACCACCTTATATCGAAAATTATCACTGTAATTAAATTACTTTCTACGACCTATTTTTGACAAAAATATGAAATGGCTATCACTTTGTAGCGGCCATAAACTGAAGAAACTTACTAATTCCTCCCTAGATTGGTGATCTAACTCGAAAAAACACCATTCGGTATATTTTCTCATCCCTTCTCATCCCCCCTAAATTAGTTTGGGGCGGAGGAAGTCATCCTTGTACTCCTTGGGTAATCTGCAGACTGTTGAAACAAACGGGGACTTGTTCCCATCTTACCTCTCTTTCTTTAGGTGCATTTTTACTGCCTATATGTATCTAAAAGAGTGAGCAGGGAAGACAGAATTATAAATACCCTTAATGGAGTTAAGAATGAAAAAAGTAAGTGTAATTGCTGCTGCTGTTGCTGCAACTTTAGCTGCTGGTTCTGCTTTCGCAGTGGACTTTCATGGTTACATGCGTGCTGGTGTTGGCGTAAGCGCTGACGGTGGCCAACAACTAACGTTCGAAAAGAACAAAATTGGTCGTCTAGGTAACGAAGGCGACATCTACGGGGAAATCCAATTAGGTAAAGAAGTTTACAACAACAACGGTAAAACGTTCTACGTAGACTCTATGATTGCAATGACTTCTAACGGTTCTAACGACTGGGAAAGCACTGCAACTAACTGTGGCCTAAACGACGCTGGTGATGCAGTAAGCTGTACTGACGACGCTCAATTCGCTCTACGTCAGTTCAACGTTCAAGCTAAAGGCGTTCTAGGTTTTGCTCCAGAAGCAACTCTATGGGCAGGTAAGCGTTACTACCAACGTCACGACATCCATATCTCTGACTTCTACTACTGGAACATCTCTGGCGCGGGCGCTGGTGTTGAAGGCATCGAAGCTGGTCCAGGTAAAGTATCTTTTGCATGGGTTCGTAACGACCGTGGCGATATCGCTGACCCAGGTAACGATGGCGGCGATGCAAACGTTAACACTCTAGACGTACGTTACGCTGGTCTTCCAGTATGGGAAAACGGCTCTCTAGAACTAGGTCTAAACTACGCTCTAGTTAACGAAACTGACGACGCACCAAACAGCACTAAAGATGCAGAAGACGGTGTAATGTTCACTGCTGAATTGACTCAAGGTCTAGATTCAGGCTTCAACAAAACAGTATTCCAGTACGGTACAGAAGGCTACTCTAAAACAATGGCATTCTACGGCGACGGTAGCTGGTACGGTGCAGAAGCTGACAGTGGCGCATCTGGTTACCGCCTAATCAACTGGGGTGTAATCGGCATGGGCGAAAACTGGGAAATGGGTCACCAGTTAGTATACGGTGTTGGTGAAGACATGTGGGCTGGCCAAGACAAGTGGGAAGCAATGTCTGTAGTTGTACGTCCAATGTACAAATGGGATGACAACCACAAAACTATCTTCGAAGCTGGTTACGCTATCGATGATAACGACGGTGCAGAGAACAAGTTCGGTAAACTAACTGTTGCTCAAGCATGGTCTGCTGGCTCTAGCTTCTGGGCTCGTCCTGAAATCCGCGTTTACGCGTCGTACCTAACTGCAGATAAAGACGACAACTCAAACGCATTTGACGGCGGTCGTTCAGACGATACATTCCAATTCGGTGTACAAGCTGAAGCTTGGTGGTAATCATCTAGCCACTAAGTCCTAAATTGTCCTAGAATGATACAGCCAGAAACTTATCTGGCTGTATTTATTTCAAAAAACAATAATGAGTCGAGGTAGACGGTAATGAAAAAATGGCTTGCTCCCGTGCTGTTGGGAATGTTGGCTACAGGATGTACTTCTGTAGAACAAGTCGATATGAGCCCGAAAGGTCAACAACAAGTGATCACGCAATCGGGTGATATTCAATGGGTACCAGTTGATGTACCTGTGGTTACTGAGTTCGCTTTGACTGATAAAAGCCAGATGCTGCTAGATGGTAATAGCGCAGGTGCAATTGCAGCGTTCGCATTACCAGGCAATCGTGGCAGTCTCGATATCAAACTAGAGACCTTCGTAAACAAAAATCTAGAGTTTTACGCACCTAACGTCGTTGTTATGAACACGGCAGGTGAAACTATTTACCAAGCAGATTTCTCAAAGTTTAAGTACGAGCCAGCAAAACTGTTGGATAACGATAAATTCGTACTTGAAATGAACGTGATTCCAGACATGACAGGTAATGACTTGCATGTACTGGTTTACACAACTTCCGCTGATCTAAAAGGAAGTTCTGAAGTTCTTCACCCTGCAAAAGCCTTCGCACTGGCAAATCATACTCAGCCGCCAGATATTGCAGACCCTCAAGCGAAACACAGCCCACTTGGCCAGTTCCGCTTTTCAGTATCCGCGAACGACATCGTGAATACTAAGATTGTTGCGAAAAACGACAACATTCCTCAAGGTACGGATTTAACCAGCTACTACCACAGTTCTATCAAGGCAGCGGTTGCCGCGGACGATATTCCTAAAGCGCTAACACTGCTAGATGAAGCAAAAGAACTGGGCATCGAAGGTGCACAAGAAGTATTTGTTAAAGCGGTAAATACCAAATAAATGAATAAAAAAGGCCAGCAAATTGCTGGCCTTTTTTAATTGCATTTAGAACGATAAAACTCACCCCTACATATAGTTAGCTTATTCACAAATTTATTTGTTTTACTTTGTTTTTCATATTTAACAGATCAATAATTAAAGTGTGTTCCTAACCTTACTCGTCATCGATTAGGAAATAATTAAACCTCTCAAAGTAATCTGGCTCAGCAAGATAGAGAATAATATTCTTTATCGCTAGTTTGGTATTTTGTTCTTTTTAAATATTAACTTTATCCAGATTGGTGAGTTTGTATTTACTTTGGAATATTAAAAAGGAATTAACGTGAAAATGAACATGATGAAAACTTCACTTGCTGCTGCCTTACTTGTTGCTCTTGCTGGTTGTCAATCGACAGCAGAACCAGAAGGTGCTGCTGAACCTATTGTTAATCTGTCTCAAGACGAAGTCGTTGCTTTCATGGCGGCTTGTGACAACCCAGATAGCACGGCGAAAGGCCCAATTTCTAAACCTCTGTTTGTTGTCGGTACGTTTGCTGATTCAGATTGGAAACATGTACCTCAACGTAAATACACTTACAAAGGCAATAACTTCTATCAAGTTGTGACGCAAGAAAAAGCAGGCTCTTTCAAAATGCAGTACGCGACTGAGTTGTGGTTCCCACAATTTACCGCGAAAGGTAATCGAATGAATGTTGGTGAATTAACACCATTAACATTTGGTGGTTACGGCACAGATACTGCGGTTGATATTAAAGAAGATGGAAAATACGTTTGGAGCCTTCAATTTGAAGGAAAAGGTAAGCCACTTCACGTAATGGTTAATAAGTGCCAATAATATTCCATTCAGTTATTTAAAATTTATTTTTTATTTATTAACCCCTGCATGGGAAACATGTTGGGGTTAATTTTATTTGGGAGAGTTTAATGCGCAACGTACGATATAAAAAACTATTTGGCCAATCGCTTTTAGCCTTGAGTGTGGTTGGTGTTTTATCCGCGTGTAATTCCTCTGGTGGAAGCGATAATGGCAGCACGCCACTTCCTGATGCAAGTTATGCTTGCCAAGCGAATGTAATGGAGCAAAGCAACCAACTTCGCACCTATCAAATCATGGTTGAGAGCTTTGTTGATGGTGATTCGAGTATCGGCCATGGCACAGGTTACGGCACCAGTCATCATAACGGTGATCTTCAAGGGATTATTGATTCGCTCGATTACATCCAAGACTTGGGCATGAATGCGATTTGGTTGACGCCAGTTTTTGAATCGGAAGCCATTGATGAACAAGATCATTGGGCCGATCGTTTGGATGCAACGGGCTATTTTGCCACGGATTATTTTAAGATTGATCCTCGCTTTGGCGATTTAGAAACGGCGAGAACCTTAGTTGATGAAGCACACAAACGCGGTTTGTACGTTTTCTTTGATGGCGTGTTTGGCCATCACAAAGAAGGGTTGATTAAGCCGTCTCCATCGGGTTTATTACCTTCTGGTTCGAGCAATCCGGTCGACTACCCAGCAAGCTTGGACTTCTATAAAGAAGTCGCGACTTACTGGGTCAAAGAGCTAAAAATTGATGGTTGGCGTTTAGACCAAGCGTACCAAGTTCCAACCGGCGCATTGACACAAATCCGCAAAGCGGTGGATGAAGCCTCACAGAGTGTGACTTACACCAACGCGGAAGGTGATCAAGTGAATCCTCTGGGTTACATGTTAGCTGAGATCTGGAAAGGCGAGTCAGAAATCGCGAGTGACGCATACGGCGCGGCTGACGATCCTGCGTTGTGCTCGGCATTTGATTTCCCAATGCGCTATCGCGTGGTGGAAACACTGGCTGTCAATGAGAGCGGTGTCGGCGGTCGTAGTGTGGATTGGTTAGACAATGGCTACCAAACACACAACCAATATCCGTCTCATGCTCAGCCAAACTTGATGATTGGCAATCACGATTTGGTTCGCTTTGGTGACTTGCTGCAACGAGGTGGATTAGCGGATGTGAACGATGCTGAATACTGGCAACGCCACAAAGCCGCGTTTGCATTCCAAGCGGCTTACACCGGACCAATCACTCTCTATTATGGGGATGAAATCGGTGACCAAGTTGATGGTTTTGACGCAAAAGAAGACAACAATACGTGTGCGGTTCGTGGGGTATGTGATGATCACGTCGCGCGAAGCAGCGCCAAGATCGAAGGCGTAACAGCAACCCTAGATGCCAACCAAGTTGATCTGAAAAACTACGTTAAGTCATTGATGACTATGCGTGCTGCTCATCCTGCTTTGTATCAAGGCAGCCGAACTAACTTGGTAGCAAGTAATGGCAGTTATGTGGACTTGAAAGTATCTGGCGATGACCAAGTCTTATTTGCTTTGAATACCTTTGAGAGTGCTCGCAACATAGTGCTGACAGAAGCGCAAGTCGGTAGCAATCAAGCGCTGGTGGATTTAATCACTAACCAACAAATCGCACTAAGTAACGGGCAATACCAGATCCCTTTGTCATCATTACAAGGGCGCTTCTTCAAAGTGAGGTAAAGCGGACAATAAGTTTTCCCCATTCATCCAAAGCCAAGTGTTGCTGCTGACCCCCATAGGCGCACGCTTGGCTTTTTTCGTCTCTTTGTCTAAGATGCCGTTCTTTCTTGTTCTTCGGTGGCGATATTGCACGTCGAATCCCAGTTTTCCTTTCTACATTTATTTGTTTTATATCGAACATTCGCCGCTAAAAATTGAAAGAAACAGTACGGAGTTTGTGAGATGTGCTGCACGATAATGAGAATATTCACATTCATGCAAAGTCAAAGTGTGATTTAAGGCTTACTCATCTGTAATTGTTATGTTTATCTTTTTGTGGATTTATATAACTAATGGAAAATTATAATGAAATCCATAACGAAACCCCTCTGTCTATTACCCCTTATTTGCTCTCCATTCGCGTTCAGTCACGTTCTTAATGGCGACTTTGAACAGTGGAATGGTAATGCACCAACGCAGTGGTCTGTGATTGATTCCGGCATTGCTGTTTCACCGACCAGTGACCCGCACCAATCTGGTGGTCTTGCGGCTCAAGTTATCGTAAATACAGGTACCCAAAGCAACACCGACTTTTTGCAAACCATTAATGTGGAGCAAGGGAAAACCTACCCATTTTCTGTCGCGGTTTATCATACAGAAGGCAATGTTAAAGCGCGTTTAGTGGTTGATGGATACCATAGCTACTCTACCCCTCAGCAAACCAATCAGTGGCAACAACTCACGCACAGTTACACTGCGGCATCAAACAAAACGATCAATGTCGGGTTACGCTTTTATGATGAGTCGGGTTTTGACGGTTCTGAAGTCGTTTATGTCGATAACTTTCAGCCAAACCAAAATGGTGGTACTCAGCCACCAGTAGAAAGCTGTAATGACAACGAAGTGTTACTGACATTGAACACCGATAGCTATGGTTCAGAAACGAGTTGGAAACTGAAGGACAGCCAATCGCAAGTTCTGTTTTCTGGCCAAGGTTTTGACTCTTCGAAAACTTACGAAAAAACCATGTGCCTAGCGAACGGCGATTACCAGTTTACGATCAGTGATAGCTATGGGGATGGCATTTGCTGCGGTAACGGCAGTGGCTCATACGCTTTAATGTTTGGCCAAACCACATTAGCGTCTGGTGGTGAATTCACGAAATCTCAAACCACAAGCTTTACTCTTGGTGGTTCAACGACACCTCCGCCTGTTGTGGGTGAATACTATAAAGCCGCAGAAGGCAAAACCGGTTTTGAGTTGAAAACAGCGCTGTTTAACATCATCAAGGATCACACAGGGCGCGGCTACTCGGCTATTTGGACGTTAGTGAAAGACGCGGATTTAGACAACTACTACGAGAAAGACGGCTCCATTCTCGATATGTATTCTGAAAAACCATCTGGCAGCGATACGGTGAGCTTTACCAAAGTTACAAACCAATGCGGCCAATACAAAACGGAAGGTGATTGCTACAACCGTGAACACTCATTCCCTAAGAGCTGGTTTGGTGGCAAGGTTGAACCGATGAACTCGGATGGTCACCACCTGTTTGCAACCGATGGCTATGTGAATGCGAAGCGCAGCAACTGGCCATTTGGTGAAGTGGGTAACAGCACTTACGTATCTAGCAATGGCTCAAAAGTCGGCTCAGCAAGCTCTACTTTGGGCTATTCGGGAATGGTATTTGAGCCTATTGATGAGTTTAAAGGTGATTTTGCTCGTGCGTATTTCTACATGGCGACGCGCTATGAAAACGTCATTGGCAACTGGGAAAGCAATTCTAGCAACTCTGACGCGGTATTGAACGGCACGAAAACGACCGTCTTTGAACCATGGATGCTGAACATGTTGAAACGTTGGCACAAAAACGATCCTGTTAGCGCGAAAGAAATCAGCCGTAACCAAGCGGTGTTTGAATTCCAAGGTAACCGTAACCCATTTGTGGATCACCCTGAGTTTGTAGAGATCATTTGGGGAAACTAACCCCATAGTTAAAGCAAATCGCTAGAAACAACACAGCCGCCATCGTCACTGTTCGGGCGGCTTTTTTAATGCCGTTTTACAGGCACAAAAAAGGGGAGGTGTTACCCTCCCCAAGCTAGCACATGATTGCGCCTACTGTTTTTAGTTCTTAGTCACTGTCACGATTGGTGCGGCTTTATCAGCTGCGTTGAAGTGGAAGTTGTAGTTTCCTGCTTCTGCAATTGTGATTTTAAGGTTTGCACTGTCGCCACCAACATCCATGGTGACTGCTGCGCCGAGCTCTACATTGCCTTCTCCACCGAAGTTGGTGTCACCCGCCCAATCCGCACTTGCGATTTTCATTTCGTAGCTACCTGCTGCTAGGTCGATGTCTAAAGAGTAAACATCGGCGGCTACGTAGTTGAACTTCGCGCTTGAATCTTCAGCTGGCGTATCCCAAGTTGTGATCGTGCCGCGTAGGAAGAGTGAAGTTTCACCAAACGTTGGTGCGTCTGCCGCTTTCGTTACAGAAACAACCGGTTTGTCAGCTGAATCGCTTTGCTCATGAATTGCATTTAGAACGAAGGTGTATTTGCCTGTTTCAGTAACGGACAATGCACAGTTACCTTCAGTACCCAAGTCTAGAGATCCAGAAGCTTGTTCTGCGTAGTCACAGCCAAAGTTTGGTGTACCCCAGCTATCATCAGCAAACTTAAAGCCGTAATCACCAGCTTCAAGTACACCCGTTACCGAGTACATACCGTTGCCAATGAATGACATTTCCCATTCTTCTGATGGATTCCAACCGTTCATGTCACCACGAACATAAACCTTGGTTTCACCGTAAGGAGGAATGCTCGATACGTCTTTGTTATCTGTATCAACAGGCAGACCAGCACCTTGTGCGTTACCTTGAGGTTGTACAAATACCGCTGTTGTAAGTGCCGGAACCGTGAAAGTCTCACCGGAGAAGCTTGCACTCTTAACGGTCATGTCAGCCGAGTTCTTCTGAACGTCATGCAGTTCGAAACCCGTTGCGCCCTCAATTTTGAAAGATTTCTCTTCTGCTGTTGAGTTCACTACCGCGACGATGGCGTCGTAGTTTGTATCTAGGTCTGCTCCAGCTGACGTACCGTCGTCAATAGACATCACAATCAAGCCTTCAACTTGGTCTTTGCCTACGTTGCGGAAATCAACGCGGTTCATGACCTCTTGAGCAGTATCTAAACGGAACAGCTCGCTTGAGCTACGGATAGTTAGTAGTTCTAGGAATTGTTGTTTAGTAAGTTCAATATCAGTCGAGTCTGGTTTTGCTGTGCCATCCGCAACGATGGTTTTGATTAGCTCCCAGTTCGCGCCGTCTTTGTCTTCACGAGGTAGGCCTACGTTCCAGTTGTTGTCGCTACCGTCGAAGTAAACACGGTTGAACCAGTCACCTGAATCGTAAGAGTCACGCTGCATTGATTTAGAGCGTAATAATTCTGAACCCATGTGAATGAACGGAATACCTTGACCAAGCATTACCGTAGATAGAGACACGGTTTGCATACGAGCGCGCTCAGCGGAAGAAGTGCCAGTCGCAATCTTGTAAGCGTTGTTGTCCCAAAGGGTTTGGTTATCGTGCTTAGATACGTAAGAGATGTTCTCAGAAGGCATCTTAGTGTAGCCCGCAGGTGCACCGTTGTAGTCTACGTTCTTACCAAGCTTCGTATCCCCTTTGTAATCGAGTAGAACGAATTCTGCTAGGTTGCCAGCCATGCCTAAACGAACGATATCTTGGTTGTGTAGACGACCGTTTACTGAATCTGCATCTGTCTTTGTTTCTTCGTTCGGGTACCCTGCGTTACCAAAGCCCTGGTTGAAGCGAAGTGGGTGTTTACCTTCAGAGTCCATGCCGCCATCGAATGGGCTACCACCACGGACCGCATCACGTAGACGGTCAGAGAAGGTGCCGATTTCTGTGCCAGCCATATTTAGCTGTGTTGCTTGGTCGAAGCGCGCGTTGTTCGCGACTTCACCGAAGTCCCAACCCTCGCCGTAGAACAGCGTATTAGGATCAACTTTACGTACTTGTTCTAGCGCGTACACCATCACGTCTTTTGGTTGGTGGCCCATCAAGTCGAAGCGGAAACCATCGACTTTGTAGTCATCTGCCCACACAAGCAATGAGTCAACCATCAGTTTACCCATCATTAAGTTCTCAGTTGCTGTGTTATCACAACAAGTTGAGTTCTCAACGCCACCTGTGTTGACGTTCAGACGGTGGTAGTACCCTGGGACGATTTTATCGAGAACTGACTTGTCGTTTACGCCAGATGCGTTGGTGTGGTTGTATACCACGTCCATAACCAGCTTCAGATCCATTTTGTGCGTCGCTTGCACCATTTCACGGAATTCAAGGATACGTTTAGAACCGTTTGGATCAGTCGCGTAGCTGCCTTCTGGGACAGTGTAGTGGAATGGGTCGTAACCCCAGTTGAAGCTGTCTAGCATGCGTAGATCGTTCATCAGTGCTTGTGCAGCACCAGTTGCTGGATCGTAGCTATTTAGGACATCTTCAATCACTTTTGCATCGTCTTCGGTTTCACAAACAGAGGCTTCAGGCTTAATGCCACATAGCTTGCCTACCGTATCCGTGATATCAACGCGTTTAGCTTCGTTTTCATCAACGGTTGCGATATCGAAGGCAGGAAGAATGTGAAGCGTTGTTAAACCAGCATCTTTCAGAGCTTGAAGGTGAGTAACAGATTCACGCTCAGCTTCCGTCAACGCAAGGTATTTGCCGTTTAACGATTCTGTGCCTTTCGTGTCACTAAAGCTAAAATCACGTAAGTGTGATTCATAAAGGACATGGTCTTCGTCTTTTTCAACCGTTGGGCGATCGTAATCATTCCAGCCTTGTGGTTGCAGGCTAGCACTGTCTAGATCCACAACTTGTGAGTAAAGCGAGTTTTCAGAAAGGCTTAATGAATATGGGTCAGTCACAAGGCGCGTTTCTACCACACCTGTTGTTGGGTGATAAACCTTCACTTCGTAGCGGTAGTATTTATTCAATGCATCGCTTTGCGCTTCAGAAGCCCAGATACCAGTAGTTGGGTTTTCTGTCATCGCAACGGTGGATTCTTCTTTCAAATCGGCATCGTAGATGATCAGGTCAACGTCTTGCGCTGTTGGTGCCCAAAGTTTGAATGTTGCTGCATTGCCTTCAACAATGGCACCAAGTTCCTGACCAATGGCGTTACCTGCGTCTGCATCTGCGAATACCGCATCAAGCACACCTGGCTTTTGGACTTCAGTGGCAGAGATAACATCGCCATTTGCGTTGTATGCCACCATCACGATTTGTGACTTCAGAATAGAGCGTAGCGTATCAGAATCCACATCAATGCCTGCGGCTTGTAAGCTCGCAAGATGACGGAAACGAGATTTCAGTTCTTCAGACAGGTCTCCTGTTTTCGTCAACTCAACGGCTGTACCGCCAGAAATCTGCTTGTCTTCGTCCATCTTGATGTCGTTGGTCAAGCTGTAGAAAAGCTTCATCGAGTCGGCGTTTGCTGCCGCTTCCCAAGCGATAGTGTCGGCATCTAACCAGTGTGCTTTCTGGCCATCAATATCAACAGGGCGATCTGCAATTGGCTCATAGTAAAGCTCACTGCTGCCGTGGAAGCCGAATAGACCTTGAGACTCACCCAGTTTGGTTAACTCCACTTTAGAGTTCGCGCTGCCAAAGGCTTTTTCATCGCCTTTGTGCAAGATGAAGTTCATACACTCGTGTGGGTCTGATGCGTCAGGGTTCACTTTAAGTACGTAGTAAGCGCCGTAAGTTTCGCTGATGCCTTCGAACGGAAGCGGTGCTGCCCAATCCGTACCGCCGTCAGCGATCCCCATTGCTTCTAGGTCAGTACTGGTACAGCCTTCGCCATTCCAAAGGTGTAGGCCCCAACCGTCGTAATCACTTGCTGTTGAAGCCGAAGCAACATCGCGTTTGTAATAGATGACAACTTCGTTCTCTCCCGCAGGGTGAAGGCCGGAGCCAGGGTTCGTAGTGTCATCGCTAGAGCTGTCACTGCCACAGCCGCTGATCACTGCTACAGAAAGTAGAGGTAGCACGGTTTTGGCAATCGCTGATAATTTAAATGTTTTATTGTCCACGTTTACAAATCCATTGTTATTGAATTGAGAATAGATTGGGCAAGATGCCGAAAAGGAAATGTTCAACTAAATGCTAATACACTGAACTATCAGCAAAATGTGAGAGCAGGCGGTTAAGTTTTTTACAAGAGAAAATTTTCTATCACACTAGATTTTGTTCACAAATTAAATAATAAAACGAGCGCATAGTGAGATGTTAAGCACAGCCTAAAAATGTAAATTTCTATAGGAGGAGATCGGGGGGATGATAGGGGAGGAGAATGTCTAAGCCCCAAAACTGTGATTAGGTTCTATAAAAGTAAGGGTGATATTTTTCTTTAAAAAATAAGTTTAGATGATATTGAATAAATTGCCTTCACAGTAAAATTGTAAACTTCAGATTTTGCCTACATGGTCGTTATATAATAAAGGCGGTGTACAGTGGAATGATTGCTTTCACACCCAAATTAACAATTTTCTAGATTCCCCGAGCTACGGGAAATCCTTATGGGCCCTGACCTAAAAAGAGGCTATTTATGAGTAGTATGGGCATTGCCATTGTGGCAACTGGCCTTTCACTCGTCCTGATATTTGTGTGGATGATCTCGTTGTCGATGCGTAAGCAACGTCTCGAGACCGAGAGGAAAGCTCGTGAAGCGGCATACCGCAAAGCGATGCAGAAGGCGCGAGAGCAAGAGCGTAAAGAACGTGCGTTTAAGGCGGAAACGGGGCATATCCCGACCATTCTTTATTTAGCAAAAGAAGCGGAACGAGAGAACATTAAACAGGCGCTCTATTGGTATGATAAAGCGGCCAAGTTAGATAATGTCACTGGTATGTACGGTGTAGTAAGACTTGCCGAACGTATGCGTGAAGATGTGATCTTAAGAGAGCAGGCAAACTTCTGGCGTACGGCTATTTCGGGCATGGAAGGCGATATCGATGCGAAATTCGCGACCGGAAAAGCGCTCGTATTTGGGCGTGGTACAGAGAAAAACATTCCTAAAGGTCACCAATTAATCGAAGAAGCTGCCGATGAAGGCTGCATTCCAGCCATGCTGTATATGGGCGAATGGCAGTTGTCACCAGAAAACACATCAGGTCAGCGGGCTGATGCGTTGTTTTGGTTTATGAAAGCTGCAGAGCAAGACAGTGCTGATGGCAAAATCCAAGTAGGTCTATGCTATCTCAATGGCATTGGTACTGAAAAAAGTATGGTCAAAGGCTGTTATTGGTTAGAAAGAGCGGCGGAAAGCGGCAGTGCAGAAGCCATGTTCCATGCAGGTGAAGC
Organism: Vibrio jasicida 090810c; assembly: GCF_002887615.1. Lineage (NCBI taxonomy): Bacteria > Pseudomonadati > Pseudomonadota > Gammaproteobacteria > Vibrionales > Vibrionaceae > Vibrio > Vibrio jasicida. Next base: position 401,442 of record NZ_CP025793.1, read on the forward strand.
GTGGAAAGACACTGGCAAAACAGGTAACGCGATTGCTTACGTTTGGTTGTTCTTGTCTGCGAACATGGGTTATGAGCCTGCGAGAGTTGTACGTGATGAGGTTGCCAGCAACATCGGTGTAGATGTGGTGGTTGGCTTACAATCAATTGCTAAACCGCTACAAAGAAAGTTGGCTTCTGGCGTGGTGAAAAAGCACTCAATCATCAGAGCCTTAAACAAGGTTTACAAGCGTGAGCCATATTTCCCTGGAGAAGAAGAACTGAACGAGTTGCTTAATGAAGAGCATCATGAAGAAGCAAACGTAGCTGATGGGATGCCAGAGTTAAACTTCGAAAGCGAAGTGTCCGCACAACAAGAATTTGCGTCTCCACCAAAACAACCTTCCAAAGAAGTGCTCGATTTTACGCAAAACTTCTTACAGCCACAGAATCTCAACAAGCCTCATTCGTGAGGCTTTTTTATCACTCAAATTCTTCTTTACTCTATCGATTGCATAATTGTTGGGTGATCTTTATGCAAAGCTTCAACAGAATTTTACCTGCCATCAATCTATCCTTATATAAATCGACAAATAGAGGGAAATCCCCCCTTGCTGCAAATACATGAATTAAGCTCCAATCCGTTATTATTGATTAGCTCGTACTATAGCTATGAAAATAATTTTTTAGCTTAAATTGTGTTTTTCTAATGACACTCATTACTTTAGTTAATATTTGGTATTAAGTTTTATATTACTAAATCTTAATTTCTATTTTTGGTTTCAATTAGTGTCTGTTGATCTTTAACTAAATTGAGCGCAATATACCCAAAAATAAAAATAGCGCACACTCTGCGTATAAATACAGTAAGAAGCAACCTGTTATTATCCTTTTTAACATAAAGGGGCAACGTCATGCTCCTTTTATGTCCATTAGAGATTTGTGTATGTTGAGAATCATTAGTGCAGATAAGTTCATCTCTTCAAGGTTTATCTTGGAATACAGCAAAGTGGAGTTTGCATCTTTGTTGGGTGTTTCCGTAGCTAAGATAACCAATATAGAGAATGGCAAATCTTCGATTCCCCCGGTGTACGATTACGCCATCAATCATTTGCTCAGTGAGCACCCGTTTAAAGATAGTGCAGTGGACGCCTTGTGCTCCCATGAGACACTTAACTTCGCTCGTCGTGTTGACGTAAACAGTAAGGTTCAGCGTCTTTCTTGTAAGCGCTGTGACAGTCGAAGGCTACATGTAATGGCTGGTATGAGTGGTTTGTATTTTGTCGAATGTATGGACTGCAAGCACACCATGTATTCGTCTGGTAACGCGGTGAAACGGTATCAATTGTGGTCAAATAACGGCGTTAAACTCGATAGCCATTTGTTTGATTAGACTTGAGCTCGAAGAAAGCACCAAAGAAAAAACAATAACGTGAAAAGCCATCAGCAGAAATGTTGATGGTTTTTTGCTATAGTTTATAAATTGTTAAGTATAAGCGTATTTATTGTGTTTTTTATTGCTAATAAATCAATCTAGTTAAATATAGAGTGATGAAAATCGCAAAATTTTATTTTCTTTTGATTCCTTTTTTAATAATAACTGGTGAGGTCACATAATTCTTCACCTGAATTCAATTTAAACCAAAATTCAATATCATTGGCTTATTGAAAGTAAAGTGATAAAGATCGCGAAATTTTATTTCGAGAAAATAAGAGTTATAAATATGAACGAATAATCACGAAATTTGGTTTTTTAATTTTAAATATTAAATTCATTTGTAATATCTGTCTTATCGTTTTTACAGAACAAATAAGAGATATTTCAATGAAACGTTTAATTATCGGTGTTAGTAATTACATGCCAGAAGACTTCAGTTTATTATCTGAATCTTTGGATGAACAATTTAACCGAACTTTAAAACCGCTAGAGCATGTCGAATTAACTGACGTTGGCGCTGCAATTATTACTTCTTCAGATATCAAGGCTGGTCTGCACAAAATTATTTCTGAGACGGGTTATGGTATCCCGGTCTTCTTAGTAACAGATGAAAATCCGGTCTCCGCCGACGATTATGTCTGGTTAACCGGTGTTATTGATCTAGAAAGACAATCAATTGAATACTACGGTCGTCAAATCAATGAAGCGGTGACCAAGTACGAATGCCGCCTATTACCGCCTTTCTTCAAACAATTGACTCACTATGTGGAAATGGGCAATTCTGCATTCGATTGCCCTGGACACCAAGGCGGTCAGTTCTTCAAAAAACACCCAGCGGGTAAACAGTTCTACGATTTCTTCGGTGAAAACCTATTCCGCAGTGACTTGTGTAACGCGGATGTTGATTTAGGTGACTTGCTGATCCACGAAGGTTCTGCTCACCAAGCTCAAGCGCACGCAGCAAAAGTGTTCAACTCCGACAAAACCTACTTCGTACTCAACGGTACTTCGGCTTCAAACAAAGTGGTTTGTAACGCGTTAGTGACCGAGGGCGACTTGGTGATGTTTGACCGTAACAACCACAAATCAAACCACCACGGTGCGTTAATTCAAGCGGGCGGTACGCCAGTTTATCTAGAAACGGCACGTAACCCTTGGGGCTTTATCGGTGGTATGGATGAGCACTGTTTTGATGAAGAATACATTCGTGCTCAAATTGCGAAAGTATCACCAGAGCGTGCGCGTGATGAACGTCCATTCCGTCTTGCGATCATTCAGTTAGGTACTTATGACGGTACGATCTACAACGCGCGTTACGTGATGGATAAGATTGGTCATCTTTGTGACTACATCCTATTTGACTCTGCATGGGTAGGCTACGAGCAGTTCATTCCTATGATGAAAGACTGTTCTCCATTGCTACTGGATCTGAAACCAGAAGATGCGGGTGTGATCGTGACTCAGTCTGTTCACAAGCAACAGGCTGGCTTCTCTCAAACCTCGCAAATCCATAAAAAAGACCACCATATTAAAGGTCAGGCTCGCTACTGTAACCACAAACGCTTCAACAACGCGTTTATGATGCATGCGTCAACCTCACCATTCTACGCGCTGTTCTCTGCTCTAGATGTGAACGCGAAGATCCACGATGGTGAAGCAGGTCTGCGTCTATGGCGAGATGCAGTTAAGACAGGTATCGAAGCACGTAAAGAAATACTGAAAAGCTGTGAGCTGATACGTCCATTCATTCCGGATGAAGTTGAAGGCCAGCCATGGGGTAGCTACGACACCGATCTTATCGCAACCAATAAGAAGTTCTTCATGTTCGAGCCAAATGCAAGCTGGCATAAATTCGAAGGCTACGGTGAAGGTCAGTACTTCGTTGACCCTTGTAAATTGCTACTAACCACAGCTGGTATTGCAGAAGATGGTAGCTACGCAGACTTTGGTATTCCTGCAACGTTATTGGCTAACTTCCTACGCGAAAACGGCATAATCCCTGAGAAGTGTGATTTGAACTCTATCTTGTTCCTGCTTACTCCAGCAGAAGATATGGGCAAGATCCGTCACCTTGTGGCGCAAATCAACCGCTTCGAGAAGTTCATTCGTGATGATGCACCGCTTAACATCGTGCTGCCTCGCGTTTATGAAGCAAACAAAGAACGCTACCGCGGCTACACCATCCGTCAGCTATGTCAGGAAATGCATGACATGTACAAAGAGCTGAACGTGAAACAGCTACAAAAAGCGATGTTCCGTAGCGAATACTTCCCAACCATGGTGCACAAACCAGATGTGGCAACACGCAAATACTTCCGTGGAGAGTGTGATTACTTACCACTTAAAGAAGCGGTAGGCCGTGTCGCAGCAGAAGGCGCGCTTCCTTACCCTCCTGGCATCATATGTGTGATCACTGGTGAGGTTTGGACACAGCACGTTGTCGACTATTTCTTGTCTCTAGAAGAAGGCATCAACCGATTCCCAGGCTTTGCACCAGAGATCCAAGGTGTGTACCTAGAAGACGTCAATGGCCGCACCACCGCCCATTGTTACGCCCTAAAAGATTAATCTACCCGTTCGCACCGTGCGTGAAAACCGCGGTGCGAACCGTTTATTCGTGGAGAATAATTTATGAGTACTGAAACCAAAAAAATGTCGGTGGTGCAACTTACCATTCTGACGTTCATTAACATGGCTGGTTCGGGCATCATCATGTTGCCAAGTAAGCTAGCGCAAGTAGGCACCATTTCGATTTTGTCTTGGTTGATTACGGCTGCTGGCTCTTTGGCTCTCGCGTATGTGTTCGCAAAATGTGGTCGCTTTAGCAAACGTGACGGTGGTATGAACGGTTATGCGTCGTATGCGTTTGGTAAATCGGGTGCGTTTATGGCGGGTTGGACCTACGGCTTATCATTGTTGATTGCCAATATCGCAATCGCCATTACCTGTGTCGGTTACGGCTCAGCGTTTTTTGAAGTGACTTTGTCGCCAGTAGAAACCTGTCTGTACACCATCGCTATCCTTTGGATTTGTACCTTCGCTAACTTTGGTGGTGCGAAGATCACAGGTCAAATCGGCTCGTTTACGGTCTGGGGCGTTATTCTTCCTGTCTGTTCTTTGGGCATTGTTGGTTGGTTCTACTTCAGCCCAACCATGTACATCGAAGCGTGGAACCCACACCACCTACCATTTGGTGAAGCGGTAAGTGCGTCGATCGCGATGACACTTTGGGCATTCCTAGGCCTTGAATCGGCTTGTGCAAACTCAGAAGCGGTAGAAAACCCAGAGAAGAATGTTCCAATCGCAGTATTGGGCGGTACGCTGATCGCGGCAGTGGTTTACATTGTTTCAACCAACATCTGTTCTGGTATCGTGGCGAACTCTGAGCTTGCTGCTTCTACGGCGCCATTCTCAACGGTATGGACAGTAATGCTAGGTTCTACTGCAGGGAAAGTGGTTGCGGGCATGGCAGTGCTAGCTTGTGCAGGTTCACTACTTGGTTGGCAGTTCACCATCGCGTCGGTATTTAAATCGTCTTCAGATGCGGGCTTCTTCCCGAAACTGTTCTCAGAAGTTGATAAACGAGGTACGCCAATCAAAGGTATGCTTGCAATTACAGTCATTCAATCCGTCTTGTCGCTTATGACGATCTCTCCGACGTTGAACGAGCAGTTTGAAGCATTGGTTAACCTTGCGGTTGTGACTAACGTTATTCCTTACATTCTATGTATGGGGGCGATTTTCATCATGCAAAAAGTGGCGCATGTACCTGACCGAGAAATGAAAACCACCAACATCATCGCTTTGGTTGGCTCTCTCTACAGCTTCTACGCGTTGTATGGTTCTGGCTATGAAGCCATGATGTGGGGCTCTATCGTTACCTTCCTAGGTTGGAGCGCTTATGGTCTGATTGCTTCTAAGCATGAACCGCTAGTGAACTAAGTTTTTTCAATCGAGCCTTCCCATACGCGGTGTGGAGGGCTCTTTTGTTTTTATCCATTTGGCAGATTAAGGACACAAAAGAAAGTTACTCGCCACTCGTAACGTGAAAACTCATTTTCGACAATTGGGGGACGAAAGATGATTAGCCAACCTGTTAAGATCGGTGACGATACCGTCGTAGTCATTCCAAGCGTGATCCTGAGCGAGCTCGGGATAAGGGAAGGGGATACCCTCGAAATTGCGCTCAATAAAGACAAAATGGAAATTAAGAAAATGGTACTGAAAACCAGCTCTCCAACCGATTCCAGCGAAGAAGGCTAGAATTGAGTTAGAGAATCTTGGTTTGTCGGATACACTACTGGTTTCGCAAATCTGGCGCTCGCCGCTGTCTTTGAACTATTGATAACAACAAGAAGAGGTCTGGTACTATGCAAGGTATCCTCTCTATACAATCTCATGTTTCTTTTGGTCACGCTGGTAACAGCAGTGCCGTTTTCCCAATGCAACGCATGGGTTTCGAAGTGTGGCCTATTCACACGGTTCAATTTTCTAACCACACCCAGTATCAAGAAGGCTGGACGGGTCGTGCGTTTTCGGCTGATGACATCAGCGAATTAGTTCGTGGTCTTGGTAATATTGGCGCGCTAGAAAAGTGCCAAGCCGTTCTGACCGGCTACCAAGGCAGTGCCGAGCAATGTCTGGCAGTAGAAGATACCGTCACTAAAGTTAAACAAGCGAATCCAGAAGCGCTTTACGTGTGTGACCCAGTAATGGGCGCGCCAGACAAAGGCTGTATTGTTGCGCCGGGTATCGCAGAAAACTTGTTGAATCGTCTAATGCCAATGGCGGATGTGATCGTGCCTAACCAGTTCGAGCTAAGCCAATTTGCAGAGATGGAAATTCACACGTTGGATGACGCGATTAACGCTTGTCAGCGTGCGCTAGCAAAAGGCCCTAAAGTGGTGTTGGTGAAGCACCTTTACTGCCTGTCAGATGACAGCTTCAATATGCTGCTTGCGACACCAGAAGGCACTTACCTAGCGAAGCGTCCTCATTTTGAATTTGCCAAAGCACCTGTAGGCGCTGGCGATTTGATCTCGGCAATCTTCACCGCTGGCCTGTTGAAAGGTTGGACGCCAAAACAAGCGTTCCAACACTGTCACGATGCTTGCTATGGCGTACTTAACGCGACTTACCAAGCGGGTGAATGGGAACTTCAAACCATTGCAGCGCAACAAGAGTTTGTAGAGCCAAGTGCGCACTTCCCATTGGAAGAAGTAACACTCAGCCAAGCGTAAGCTCAGGCTGCAAGCAGTAAAAAGGGAGCACTTAGCTCCCTTTTTGATTTCTATAGCCTGTTCTACACAACCGCAACGTTAAGTCTGCCCTAACAGCGAGAGGTATCAACCTTAAAGCTGTGTCCATCATCCCCTTTTCCGTCCAAGCGGTAATACGCGTAGCACTTGCCAGCCATGAGCGCTGCTGGTGATTCGTCATTGCCATACCCAACCATAGAGTATTGATTGTTTTCGATGAAGACTAAATCTGTCTGTTTCATCTCATCGGTGATGGTTAAGTTATCGAAGAAGCTGACCTGCTCACCACACTCACTTTGGGTTTCTGGGTAGCCATTGTAAAACTCTTGATATCCGGCGGCAGTTAACACGCACTGGTCGGCCCCTTGGTCTTGCTTAAAGGCTTTCGCATTCTGATTGAGAATAGAAACGTGATACTGCATGTCGGCAAAGATCACTTGGATGGCGGCTGTGCGGGCATCAGAAGTTCGTTGGTTGGAGTGATAAACGGCATACGCGGTTAAGCCTCCGAGCACGACAGCCGTTAGCAGCCACTCTTTTGACGAGAATCCAGACAACAATCTCATTGGTTTTTACCCTAAATACAACTCAACCATGCGCATAACAGGGCGGGATTCTACGCATGGTTTGAGGGAATTTTAAGGGCAAACTGCGTGTTTCAGAAAAACCTGACACAAACTTGAAGAACGATCAAATTATGAAGAGAGGAGCATATTGCTCCTCTTGCATTTAGAGTTAATTTGGTGTCGGCATTGGAATAAGGTTAGGCGATACAATCAGTTGAGCTTTCGTCGCTGCTTGTACCTCTTCAACGGAAAACTCCGGCGCGAGTTCGGTTAACATCATGCCTTTATCGGTGATTTCGAATACGCCCATCTCGGTAACAATCAAATCCACCTGACCCACGGCGGTCAGCGGTAAAGTACAATGCTTGAGCAGTTTAGGGTTGCCTTTCACTGTGTGTTCCATGGCGACAATCACTTTCTTTGCGCCGACCACGAGATCCATCGCACCGCCCATTCCTGGAACCATTTTGCCCGGAATGATCCAGTTGGCGAGGTTACCATGCTCATCGACTTGCAGCGCACCAAGCACGGTTGAATCCACGTGACCACCACGAATGATGGCAAAAGAGTCGGCGCTGTTGAAATAGCATGACCCCGCGATTGCTGTGATGTTCTGCCCGCCTGCATTGACCAGATCAGGGTCGATTTCTGCCTCTGATGCGAGTTTATCAATGCCAATTAAGCCATTTTCTGCTTGCAGTAATAGCTCGACATCTTTGTCTACTTCATTGGCAACCAGCGTTGGTAGACCTATTCCTAGGTTAACGATGTCGCCATCTTGCATCTCTTGAGCAACGCGCCATGCAATGCGGCGGCGAACGACTTCTTTATCTAATTGTGCAGTCATTAGTTGTCCTCCACTAAGATGTAATCGACGTACAAACTTGGGGTATGCACGGCTTCGGGTTCAATGTCGCCCAATTCCACAATCTGCTCTGGTTCCACCACCACGGTTTCTGCCGCAGTGGCCATTAAAGGGTTAAAGTTCTGAGTGGTTTTGCTGTAAAAAACGTTGCCTCGACGGTCAACTTTAGAGCCACGAATCAACGCTAAGTCGGCCTTCAGTGGCATCTCCAAGAGATACTGTTTGCCATCAACTTCAATCACGCGTTTGTTCTCTGCGACGATGGTGCCAAGCCCGGTTGGGGTTAGTACACCACCCAAACCCGCGCCCGCACTGCGAATGCGCTCTGCCAATGTACCTTGAGGAACCAGCTCTACTTCAAGTGTGCCTTCGTTCATTTGCTTGCCCGTTTCAGGGTTGGTGCCGATGTGTGAGGCATATAGTTTCTTCACGCGTTTGTCCGCGATAAGTCGACTAGAACCTCGACCGGGTGAGCCTGTGTCGGTACTGATTAAGGTAATGTCTTTGATGTCCTTTTTGATCAGCAAGTCAATCAAACGCTCTGGGGCTCCCGTCGCCATAAAGCCACCAATCATGATGGTCATGTCGTCGTGTAGTAGGTCTTCAATTTGCTCTGTAGTGGCTGCTTTTTTCATGTTTTTCGTGTCCATGAGAGGCTCCTTCTAGCAACGTTTTAAAATCAACGCCGTGCCCATGCCGCCGCCGATGCAAAGTGATGCCAAACCGTAATCGCGGCGAGTGCGTTGCAGTTGATAAACCAAGGTGGTCACAATGCGGTTACCGGATGCGCCGATTGGGTGACCAAGTGCAATGGCGCCGCCACTTAAGTTACTGCGTTCTAGCAGCCATGCTTCATCGATATTGTGTTGCTCGGTAAGGGAGCGAACTACGCCAAGTGCTTGCGCTGCAAAGGCTTCGTTAAGCTCAAAAACGTCGATGTCTTCAATCGCCATTTCGGCTTTGGCTAAGGTATTGGCAATCGCAGACACCGGACCTAAGCCCATCACCTCTGGAGCGATAGCACCTTGTCCGTATTCGATGAGTTCAGCTATTGGCTTGAGGTTGTGGCGTTTCACTGCGCTTTCGGAAGCGAGCAAAATTGCGGATGCGCCATCGTTAATACCGGATGCATTGCCTGCGGTAACGCTGCCTTCTTTATCGAATGCGGGGCGCAGCGCTTGTAAGCCTTCAAAAGTGCTGTCGTCCTTCGGATATTCGTCGTTCTTCACTTCGAATTGGCGTTTGCGATCCACAATGGTAATTGGCGAAATTTCCGCTTCAAAATGACCATTTTCTATCGCGCTGACTGCTTTACGTTGGCTTTGTAAGGCAAAAGCATCTTGGTCTTCTCGGCTGATTTGGAATTGCTTGGCGATGTTTTCTGCCGTAACCCCCATGTGGTAGTTGTGGAAGGCATCCGTCAAACCGTCTTTGATGATGCTGTCTTCTTGGAGTTGATGACCCATGCGGTAGCCGCGACGAATCTGGCCAGAAGAGACATAAGGTGCGTTAGACATGCTCTCCATACCGCAAGTAAGCACTAACTCAGCATCGCCCGCCCTAATGTGGCTTGCACCGTCCATGATGACTTTCATGCCACTGCCACAAATCATATTGAGGGTGTAAGCGGGAACGGATTCTGGAATGCCTGCCTTCATTGCGGCTTGGCGACCCGGACCCATGCCTGCGCCTCCAGTCAGTACATTGCCCACAATCACTTCATCGATTTGTTCTGGTGCAATATCCACTTGCTCCAAGGCTGCCTTGATGGCATGAGCGCCTAATTCCACACCGGACAATGACGCTAACGAGCCATTAAAGCTGCCAATTGGGGTGCGCTTTGCCGCCACAATAAAGATTCGTTCCATACCGCTGTTTACTCCGTAATCGTTCTGTCACAACCAGTGTAGGGAGTGCGATGTGCTCGCGATATAGCCAGGAATTCAAAGCCGCTTTGCGAAAATGCAAAGTACAAACGAGGCGCAAATCACGAACTTTTACCCCCACCAATCTTAAGGTGAAAGGAAATCAACTTAGGAGAAAAACACATGCTTGATCGTATTGCTTGCGCCCCATGCTGCTGGGGAGTGGAAGAGGCATCTCATGCGACCAACCCAAGCTGGGGAAAGGTGTTAATGGATGCGAGTGACAGTGGCTTTCGTGGTATTGAATTAGGACCGGATGGCTTTTTCCCTGAAGATGCGGAACTGTTGAAAAGTGCGTTTCGTGTACGTGGATTGCAGATGTGCTCTGGCAAGGTACAAGTGCCATTTTGCGATTCTGCAAACATGTCTGCCATTTTGGAAGATGTCGATACCGTTTGTCAGCGTTTAGATTTATTGGGTGTAAAGAACTTACTGGTGATGGAAGGCATTCACGCGGAACGCTATGGCTATATCGGACAAAGCGTCACTGCACCGCGTTTGAAAATGGAAAGTAAACGAACCATGATTGCCAACCTTGAACGCATCATTAGCGTGGCTAGCCAATATGGTTTGCGTTGTTTACTTCATCCGGGCATCGGTGGTTACATCAGTTATAAAGACGAGATCGATTTTGTCATGAGTCAGATTCCAGCGGGCAAACTTGGATTGTGCATCGATATCGGGCATGCATTTTTAGATGGGATGGACCCGCTGGGGCTTATCCGTCAGTACGGAACGCGCATCGAGCATATTCATGTTAAAGATATCTCGACGGACAAATTGAGGTTAGCTATTCGCGATAAGCTGGAGTGGGTTGACGCATACAGCAAAGGGCTGATTACGCCACTAGGAGATGGCGATATCAAGCTACAAAAAGTGATGAGTGCACTTAAAGCGGCCGACTATCAAGGTTGGATCGTAGTCGAGCATGAACACGGTACGGCAGACGTGAGTCAGGTTTCGCGCGATTTAAAACGCAGTCGCGATTATCTCGCTCAGATTGTGGCGTAGTTCGATATTCGATTCTAAGAAGGTGGCGATGATGCTCAGCGATCCTTGGTTCTATCTTTTGGCGATTCCTGCGGTGTTAATCTATGGCATTGGTAAAGGTGGGCTCGGTGGGGCGCTGGGCATTTTGGCTGTTCCTATGATGGCGCTGGTGGTGCCGCCAACACAAGCCGCAGCGATTTTATTGCCCATTCTTTTGGTGATGGATGCCTTTGCGGTGCGTCATCATTATCGAAATGCCGATGTTCGAGTGCTTAAAACCATGCTACCTGGGGCTTTGCTTGGCGTGGTATTAGCGGGCTTATTTCTGAGTATCACCCCAGAGTCGGGGTTGAAGATCACCGTTGGCATGCTGTCTTTGCTGTTCTGTTTTCAGTATTGGCTAAGTGGTGACTCACCCTCTCAATCAGGGAAATTAGGTGCTTGGATTTGGAGTACTCTGAGCGGCTTTTCCAGTACTGCAATTCATGCTGGTGGCGGTCCAGCGAGTATTTATTTACTGCCATTGAAACTGCCTAAAATCACCCTGATAGCGACTATGGCGGTATTATTCGGCATAGTGAATGTAGCGAAACTCGTGCCTTACATTTGGCTTGGTGAGTTTGATTCGACCAACTTGATGACTGCGTTAGTGTTGATTCCACTCGCGCCTGTTGGCGTTAAGATGGGTGTGTATCTTTTGCATCGCGTCAGTCAGGAAAGAATCTATCAGCTCTGTTACTTGTTCTTGTTTCTTTCAGGCGCCAAGCTGACTTACGATGGCGTCAGCAGCTTATTGTTTTAAATCCAATCCGTCTTAACAAGGGGTTTTTAATAAGAACTCTTTGAACTTTATCGCCACTGGAGATGCAGTTTTGGGTGAATGATAGTACAGATTCAAACTCCAAATACTGGTCTCATACTCTTCCAATAACGGTACTAACTCGCCTTTATCTACTGCTTCTGTTGTGACAAATTGCGGTAAGTACGCGACGCCTGCACCCTTTAAGGTGCCACTAAGCAACAGGTCACTGTCATTCACTTCAATAGTTTTTGGCACTTTCAGCACCATGTTTTCCATTCCTTGACGGAAGATCCAATCGTTGCTGCCTGTCAGTGTGGTTGCAATCAAGCAAGCGTGGTCTCTTAGTGCTTCTGGATGCGTAGGCAAGCCATGCTTTTCGAGGTATTGAGGCGAAGCCACGACGATAAACGGGCACTGCATCAACTCGCGTTTCACCAGTAATAAATCTTTTTCACGGTAGCCTTGGAAGCTAGCGTTAGCGCTGATCATCAGGTCACATGTACTGGCATGATCCAATGCCCAAGGTGTGACGTTGATGTTGAAGGTCACCTTTGGGTTGAGCTTGGAATAATCGGCGATTTTGTCCATTAGGTAGTGATTGGCATACACGGGCGTGCACGCGATGTTGATATGACCTTTTTCGCTGTCTTGGAAGTCTTCTAATTTGCGGCTGATACGCTCGGCGCTGTCAACAAGAGGAGAGAACTCTTCATATAAGGTTTGGCCTGCTTGAGTGGCCTCCAATAATCGGTTCGAGCGGCGGCATAGGGTAGTGCCGAAGTGTTGTTCCAGTTCTTGCAGCCAACGGCTTCCGGCGGAGACCGAAATATTGAATTTACGCGCTGCGGAGGAGATAGACCCAGAGCGGATCACATAGACAAAGAACGCCATTTTATCGAGCATGAGGTTTGCCTCCAAAAGCAAAAGGGAACAAGTGCTAACACCTGTTCCCTTTGTAAAACATTAAGTTATCTTATGCACGTGCTTCAGTCGCAGTTCCAGATACTTTTTTACCCAGTTTTTTCGCCATCGCTTCTTCCATTTTCTCCAAGCTGACGCCTTTGGTTTCAGGCACATACTTGACGACCACGAACATACAGATGAGGGACAAGACGCCGAATAACCAGAAGGCAAAGGCACCGTTGAAGTTCTCTTGTAGGTAGGTGTTTTCATTGAGCATTGGGAATGACTGCGTCACGATAAAGCCAGTAAACCATTGTGCACCGACCGCGATAGCCATTGCACGAGAGCGGATACTGTTCGGGAAGATTTCTGAAATCATAGTCCAACATGCGCAGCCCCAAGAGGTCGCGTAAGACACCACGTACAGACAAAGTGCGAATAGCGCCGCGTAACCTTCCGTTTGCTGGTAAAGCACGTAGCCAACAATGAACATACCGAACGCACAGCCAAAGGTGCCGTATTTCATCAGTGGCAAGCGGCCGACTTTATCGATCAGGTACATACCCAAAGCGTTACCACCGATAAATACGATACCCACGAACGTGGTTTGGAATAGCGCGTTTTCAGTAGAGCCTGTGATTGGTTTTAAGATCTCCGGAGTGTAGTACATGATCACGTTGATACCGGTTAGCTGCTGGGCTGCCGCGACAAACGTACCGATAACCAAGATTGCGAACAATAATGGCGAACGCAGGCTGACCTTGTTCTTCTTCGCGCCATGACTTTCTACTAACGACTCTTGGATCTCTTTGATCAAGCGGTCCGCGTGTTTCGGGTTAGAAATTCGAGAGAGAGTATCTTTTGCTTCGGCGACTTTGCCTTTTAGTACCAGCCAACGTGGTGACTCTGGAATGAGGAACAGCAACATGGCGAAAAGCGCGGCTGGAATCACTTCTGACCCGAGCATCCAACGCCAACCGAGATCGACGAGCCAAGCCTCGGACATGCCTTTTGCAATTAAATAGTTAACGTAGAACACGCCAGTCTGACCGATAACCGCGGATTGCTGGAACATGCTCACCGCGCGCCCACGGAAGTCTTTTGGCGCGACTTCCGACATGTACATTGGTGATACCACACAAGCCAGACCTACCGCGACACCGCCTACGATACGGAGCATGACATAGAACGAGAAGGTTTGTGCGAGGGCAGAACCGATGGCTGAAATGATAAAGAGGATAGCGGCGATAAAGAGTGTGTTGCGTCGACCGTATTTAAGGGCTGCCCAACCTGCGCTTACTGCGCCAATAATACTCCCTAGTACAACGCTGGATACGGCCCAACCGGTTTGTACTGCTGACAATCCGAAATATTCACGGATTGGTCCAATTGCCCCAGAGATAACAGCAGTGTCGTAACCTAATAAGATGCCTCCGAGTGCAGCGATACAACAAATCCTAATGATGTAGGCGAGGTTGTGCTTTCGAGCTTCGGCCTTGGATGTAGCTTCCATTGTTTTTTCCTTTATTAGATCCCCAATCCTTCCCTTAACCATCGAATAAGAGCCAGTTGGGTAGCGGCCAATACTCCGCTTTGTAGGGTACGAGTATTGGATATCTATATTGCCGACTTGTTGTGTTTATTAGATTTATGAAAATTATTTTTCATTTGTCGGTTGGTTTAATCATATTTACTCTTTTGTTATTCGACTAGGTGTCTGTTCGTTTTTTATCCTAAAGTGTTATCCAAATCAAATAATGAAAAACATTTTTCATTTGATGTGCTTTGTTTAACTTTATGATTTTAAATAATAAATTATAAACGAGATCCAGATCATACTCGCTTGAAAGGCACGTGGCTATTAGCTTTTTTCATGATTTAACAATTTGATGACATCGATTGCTTTGATTGAAAAATATTTTTCAATTTGTCTTTTTTTCGCTAATGTAATTTCCAGTGAAACGAAATTGGTGAAAGAAAAGCATCGATAAAAACACGCTTTTACTTCACGACATTTATTAAATAACGCAAACATTGTCGGAGAATAAAAATGAGCAACGTGCAATATGGAATTAGCCCACTGACTTGGACCAACGATGATATGCCTGAATTAGGCGGCGATATCCCATTGGAAACGTGTCTAAGTGAAATGGCAGAAGCTGGTTTCACTGGTACAGAGCTAGGTACTAAGTACCCACGTGAACCAGAAGTTCTAATCCCTCTACTAGAAAAACATGGCCTAGTGCTCGCTTCTGGCTGGTACAGCGGCAACCTAATGAAGCTGACTGCGGAAGAAGAAATCGCAGCGATGCAAGAGCACATCAAATTGCTTAAGGCTGCTGGCTGTAAAGCCATGGTGTTCGGTGAAGTGAGCAACACGGTTCACGGCGACATCAACACGCCACTTTCTCAACGCGTGATCCTCACGATGGATGAGTGGAAAACCTACTGCGCGAAGTTAACTCAAGTTGCGGAATACCTGCTTAACGAGCACGACATCAAACTGTCTTTCCACCATCACGTCGGCACCATCTGTGAAACGGAAGACGACATCAACATCATGATGGAATTCACTGGCGAAGCGGTTTACCTAACTCTAGATACGGGTCACATCACTTACGGTGGTGGTAACCCAGTGACCATGATCAAGCGTTGGGGTCACCGTATTGGTCACATGCACTTTAAAGACCTTCGCCTAGAAGTAATGAAAGCCGCGCGTGATGCAGACAAATCATTCCTAAACGCAGTGCTTGATGGCGTATTCACTGTTCCGGGTACAGGTGACGTGGATTACGACGATGTATTCGCAGCACTGAAAGAGCGCAACTACCAAGGCTGGTTGCTGGTTGAAGCAGAGCAAGATCCAGCGAAAGCGCACCCATTGACGTACGCGAAAACGGCTTACGAGAACATCACAGGCTACGCGAAGAAATACGGTCTATAAGAGCACAAGTAAGGAAGGGGAGATTCGTCTCCCCTGTATCAAGCCGCGGAGACAACGTGGCTACAAAAATGATTGATACTACCGGGGAAGACAATGAAAACTGTACGCCTAACTGTTGCAGAAGCGCTAGCTCAGTACCTAGCCGCACAAATGATTGAAATTGATGGTAAAAAAGAACAGCTGTTTGGTGCGGCGTTTGCCATCTTTGGTCACGGTAACGTGACGTGTTTTGGTCAACAGCTAAAAAATATCGAAGACAAAATTCCGACTTGGCGTGGTCAAAATGAGCAGTCGATGGCAACAGCGGCAATCGCGTATGCCAAGGCGAACTTACGTCGTCGCATCGGCATCGCGACCAGTTCAATTGGTCCGGGTGCAACCAATATGGTTACCGCAGCAGGTATCGCGCACACAAACCGCTTACCAGTGCTTTTGATTTCTGGTGATGCTTACGTCAGTCGTCTGCCAGATCCTGTGCTTCAACAGCCAGAGAATTTCTACGATCCTTCGATCACTTGTAACGATGCGTTCAAACCGCTAACACGTTACTGGGATCGTATTATCTCGCCAACACAATTGATGCACTCATTGCCTCAGGCAATTGACACCATGCTTGACCCAGAAACCTGTGGTCCAGCGTTTATCGGCTTACCACAAGATATTCAGGGCGTGGCTTACGATTTCCCTGAAGTCTTCTTCCAAGAAAAAGTGCACCGCATTCGTCGTCCAGAGCCCGAAGTGGCGGATCTAGAAGATGCAAAAGCGGCGCTGCTTAGCGCGAAACAGCCTTTGGTTATCTCTGGCGGTGGCGTGCATTACTCACTAGCAACGGACGAGTTGGCTGCCTTTGCGAAAAAACACAACATCCCTGTGGTTGAGACCATTGCTGGTCGCGCCACGATGCTGCAAGACAATCCTCTAAATGCAGGTCCAATCGGCGTGACAGGCTCAGACTCTGCAAACTACATGGCAGCGCATGCGGATGTGGTGTTGGCGGTGGGTACTCGCTTACAAGACTTCACGACAGGCTCTTGGTCGGTGTTCAAGAACCCAGATATGAAGCTGGTTACCATCAATACCGCACGCTTTGATGCCATTAAACATCGCGCTATTCCAGTTAAAGCAGACGCAAAACGTGGCTTAGTTGAGCTGTCTAACCTACTGGGCGATTTCCGTAGTAGTGACGAGTGGGCGGCAACGGCGAAAGCGCAAGCGGATGAATGGAAAGCCGTGGTGCATCGTCGTACTCATCCTCAACCAGGCGACCTACTCGACGGTACGTCTTCTTATGCAGAAGTGATTGGCAAGCTCAACAAATCTATGCAGCCGGGCGACACCGTACTTACGGCAGCGGGTGGCTTACCAGCAGAGCTCGCGATGAACTGGCAGAACTACCAAATTGGTAAGTTCGACATTGAATTTGGCTTCTCTTGCATGGGTTATGAAATCGCAGGTGGCTGGGGCGCGAAAGTTGCGAACCCAGATAACGATGTGGTTGTGCTCGTCGGCGATGGCTCTTACCTGATTCAAAACTCAGACATCTACTCGTCAGTTCTGACAGGTCACAAGATGATTGTCGTGGTATGCGATAACGGTGGTTTCGCGGTGATCAACAAGCTGCAAAACAATACGGGCAACGAGTCGTTTAACAACCTATTGGAAGACTGTCGCCGTCCTGATGGCGAGGTGGCTCGAGTGGACTTTGCTAAGCATGCCGAAGCGCAAGGCGCAATCAGCGAGAAGTTGACGTCAATCGACCAGTTTGATGACGCATTCCAACGCGCTAAAGAAGCCGACCGTACTTACGTGATTGTGGTCGACATCGACCCAGTATCGCCAATGGCTTGGTCTAAGTGTGATTGCTGGTGGGAAGTGGGCCTTCCTCAAGTGACACGCAATGACGACACCGCTGAGAAAGTTGCGGCATGGGAAGAAGGCAGAGCAGCGCAACGCGCCGGCGTTTAAGCCCAAACCGATTTATGTATCAAAACATCCAGCTTTAAAACAGATTTCAACAATTCGATTTATAGGCTCTTAAGCAAGAGCCTATCAAGGAGTCAAACATGTTTAATGAAGAACGTCATTTTGAGCAACCAATCCGTTGGGCAATGGTCGGCGGTGGTCGTGGCAGTCAGATCGGTTACTCGCACCGTAATGCGGCGCAGCGCGATGGTTTGTTCAAATTGGTCGCTGGTGCATTCGATTTGGATGCGGATCGTTGTCGTGATTTCGGTGAGAACTTAGGTCTAGATGGCGACCGTTGCTACGCAAATTACAAAGAGATGTTTGAGAAGGAAGCGCAACGCGAAGATGGCATTCAAGCTGTTTCAGTCGCAACGCCAAACTCAACTCACTACGAAATTTGTAAAGCAGCACTGGAAGCCAACTTGCACGTTGTGTGTGAAAAACCAATCACCTTCACGACGGAAGAAGCAGAAGAACTCAAACAGATCGCAGCAGAGCGCAATCGCGTGATTGGCGTGATGTACGGTTACAGCGGTTTCCCAATGGTTCAGCAAGCGCGTGAAATGGTGAAGCGTGGTGATCTGGGTGAGATTCGTGTTGTGAACATGCAGTTTGCTCACGGCTTCCACAACGAAGAATACGAGAAAAACGATCCAGGTTTGAAATGGCGCGTCAGCCCAGAAGTCTCAGGTCCAACTTATGTTCTGGGTGATGTGGGTACGCACGCTTTCTACCTGTGTGAAGTGATGACGGGTCTTGAAATCGACCGCCTGTCTTGCATGCGTCAAAGCTTCATCCAGTCACGTGCTCCGCTCGAAGATAACGCTCACATCATGATGCAATTCAAAGATGGTGCGGTCGGTACGCTTTGGGCATCTGCAGTGAATGCAGGTTCGATGCACCAACAAAAAATCCGCATCGTCGGTTCGAAAGCGTCCATCGAATGGTGGGATGAGCAACCAAACCAACTTCGTTTTGAAGTGCAAGGCGAAGCACCACGCATTCTTGAACGTGGCATGGGCTACCTATACCAAGATGCTCCGGGTGTGGCTTCTAACCGTGTTGGTGGTGGTCATGCAGAAGGTTATTTCGAATCATGGGCGAACTTGTACCACCGTTTCGCATTGGCATTCGATGCGGCTGACCGTGATGACCAGCAAGCGCTGTCTGAAATTTGGTTCCCAGGTATCGATGCAGGTATTGAAGGCGTACGCCTATGCGAGAAGTGTGTGGAATCTGCAGACCAGAACGCCGCTTGGGTTGATTACAAATAATAGGAACAGACGATGACAAACATTGCACTTGAAACAAATCGACCATTGGATGCCATCGTTTTAGGACGTGCGGGCGTAGATCTCTACGCTCGCGAAGCTAAAACCGACATGGCGGACATCTCCGGCTTCAACAAATTCGTTGGCGGCTCAGCAGCAAACATTGCGGTGGGCATTGCCAAGTTAGGCGGTAAGGTCGGCTTTATTGGCTGCGTGGCTGACGATGCATTCGGTGGTTACGTCAAAGGTTACATGACGGAACAAGGCATCAACCTTGATGGTATGAGAACCGATGATTCTGGTTCGCGCACTTCGGTGGCATTCACTGAGATGAAGCCAAAAGATTGCACCGTGCTTATCTACCGTAACAACGCATCGGATTTGACCATCAAACCAGAAGAGATCGACCCAGCTTACATCGTTAGCTCAAAAGTCTTGGTGGTCACGGGAACGGCATTGTCGGAAAGCCCAAGCCGTGAAGCCACTTTGATTGCGATGCAGCATGCGCGCCGCAGCAATACCTTGGTGGTGCTGGATGTCGATTACCGTCCTTACTCTTGGCGTACGGACACCGATGCTTCGATTTACTACGGTATTGCCGCGGGTCTTTCAGACATCGTGATCGGTAACCGTGAAGAGTTCGACATGATGGAAACCGTCATTGCTCCGGGCAACACCGATGATGACCAAACGGCGGCTCGATTCCTCACGGAGAACACGCAAGTGGTGGTGGTGAAAGCCGGTGAGCATGGCTCGAAAGTGTACGACCGTGCTGGTCATAAGTTCGAGCAAGGCATTTTCCGAGTAGAAGCCAATAAGCCATTTGGCTCTGGTGACTCATTCGCCGGCGGTCTGATTTGGACGCTAGTTACGGGTGGTTCGTTAGAAGAGGGCGTACGCAACGGCACGGCTGCAGCGGCGATTAATGTCAGCGGTCACAGTTGCACAGAAGCCATGCCAACCAAGGAACAACTATTCGATTTTATTGAGACGCGAAGTTAAGCACGGTTTGGTGCTTTCGGGCACCACATTGCTGCGCGTTTTGGTCTCCCGGGCCGGTATGTCACTTGAGGGTAACCAAACAGTGCGCGTACACACCATCGTGGCCCGGCTTTTTTGTTAAGCCACTTTCAGAAGGATAGGACAGTCTCGTTATCAAACGAACTGTGAGGAGAAAAGAAAAATGGGAAAACACATTCCACCATTTGATAACAAGAATGAACCAATTATTGGTGCGAACGACGAAGTAACACCGCTATGTTACTTCAACCAAGTGTTCTTGAATCAGAACGAAACCTTTGACCATGTCATCGAAGGGTATGAGTCTGTCATCGTATTGGCTGGCGGTACTTGCAGCATCACCGTAACGAAAGACGGCGAGAGCGAAACGTTCGACAACATTGGTAAGCGTAAATCAGTTTGGGACGGCAACCCAGAAGCGGTTTACGTACCACTTGGCTACCGCGCGACCATTCAATGTGTGAGCGACAAAGCTGACGTTATGATTGCAGGTGGTAAGTTTGAAGCGTCACTGGAGCCTTTCTGTGTCCGCGAAGAGAACGTAGACATGGTGCAATATGGTTCGGATGACACCAAAACACATCGCAAAATCAAACACGTGCTGGGTCAATCCAACGCAGATAAACGTGGTCGTTTATTAGTGAGTGAGCTGTTCACTGTCGGCGCAGGCGGTTGGTCTGGCTTCCCTCCACACAAGCATGATGAAGATCGTGTTAAGCCTGACGGCAGCAAAGAAACCCTTTACGAAGAAGTGTATCAATTCCGCTTTAACCCAGATTTCGGCTTTGGTGCGCAGTTCCTATACGAGCACGAAGACGACTTTGGTCCGGTTTACCACGTGCGCACGGGCTCAGTGATCGCCATCGATAAAGGCTATCACCCAAGCGTGGCTGCGCCGGGCTACGAAATGTATTACTTCACCATCATCGTTGGCAAAACAGAGAAATCTTTGATTCAGCACTTTGATCCACACCACGAATACCAAGTGGAAACGATCCCTGGCATCAAAGACATGATCGCGAAATTTAAGTAGGGGAATCATCATGTTGGTAAATTTGAATGACCTATTGCCGGAGGCTGCGGCGTCTAACTACGCTGTCCCTTGCTTTAATGTGTTCGGCTTTGAAGATGCACGTGCTGTTGTTGAAGCGGCAGAGCAAGTGAACAAACCTGTAATTCTGGCTTGTAACAAAGACGTGGTGGATTTTTATGGCGTCGAAACTGCTGCGGCGATGTTCCTAAATCTAGCGCACAAGAGCACAGTGCCTGTTGTGCTTCACCTTGACCACACTTACGAAGAGGACATCGTCTTTCGCGCGCTTAAAGCTGGGTTTAGTTCCGTGATGTTTGATGGCTCGCAACTGACGTTGGACGAGAACATTGCTCGCACCAAGAAAGTCGTGGAAGTGGCACATGCGTTAGGAGCATCGGTAGAGGGTGAAATTGGTTCGGTGCCTTACGAAGAAGGTCGCGACCACATAAAATCTATCTACACAGAACCGGAAGACGCGGCGCGCTTTGCAGAAGAAAGTGGCGTTGATTGTGTCGCAATTTCTGTCGGCAACGTTCACCGCTTAACTGAGCCAACTTGTACTATCGATTTTGGTCGCCTAGACCGTATCGCAAATGCTGTGGCTGTGCCGCTGGTGATTCATGGTTCGAGTGGTATTCGCGATGAAGACATGCTCAAGCTCAAGCAAAGCCGCGTATCCAAGTTCAATATTGGCACCTGTTTGCGTCAGGCTCTGGGTCATAATCTTCGCGATTACATGAATCAGGAACCACAAAAGTTTGACCGTATTTACTTCATGCAAAAGGCGATGCCTTATGTGAAAGAAGAAGCGGTACGAAACTTTGAATTATTATCTTAAAATAGCGGCCCCTTTTGTTACTATAAGGGGCCTCTATCTCCAAGCGTTCATTGATAGGAGAGCAGTATAACTATGGATGTTGAAGTGAAAGCACCTGCAGATTTAGACACACTAAAAGAGTTAATCGCAAAGCGTTACGACAGTTTGAGCGGGCGTTTGCAGCAAGTCGCGGATTTCGTCACCGACCAGCCGATGCTGGTGGCGGTAGAAACCATGGCGACCATTGCCAAGCAAGCCAACGTCCCCCTGTCGACTTTGAGTCGATTCTCTAATGCGATGGGCTTTGATGGCTTCACTTCTATGCAAGTACTGTTTCGCGATCAATATTTGAATCGCCCGAGAGATTACAAAGAGCGCGTTCGTAAAGCTCGTGAGATGGAGGACGTCCCGCATGACTCGCCTCAAGCCATCTTCCAAGATTTCGGACACGCGAACATTGAAGCATTAGAACAGCTTCAAATGTCGGTCTCTCCTCAAAAATTGGAACGTGCAGTGGCTCTGATGGATGGTGCTGAAACCATCTACATTCAAGGTACTCGCCGTGCTTACCCAGTGGCTTTCTATCTTTGGTACGCCCTCATGAAATCTGACAAGAGTGTCGTGCTCTTGGATGATCACGGTGGCATGTTGTCTCCGTTAACTCGACGAATGAACGATAAAGACGTTCTGTTTGCTATCACCTTCAATCCATACGCGGAAGAAACCAGCCAGCTGATTGATGATGCTTGCAAAAAGAACGTGCCGATTGTCTGCATTACCGATAACCAAATGACGCCTCATGGCAGCAAAATGGATGTCTGTTTTGAAGTGCAAGAAGGCGAATTGATGGGCTTCCGTTCGCTCAGCAGCTCCATGTATTTGGCGCAGGCGATTGCGGTGAGTCTGATTTGTCGAGAAGTGAAGTAATTTCATCGCTCAGTAATCTCGAATAGGGACGCGATCCTGCGAGCGAATAAGCAGTAAAGCGCGCAGATTTTTTCATACCTTTGTCCACTGATTAGGTGCAACTTAGCGGTTGTGCTGCGGGTTTGCTCGAGCTGAATTCGGCTTATGTCCTGCAATGTACAGGGCAATGAGAAGAGGTAAATCTGATGCGTTTTGCTCTACATGGCATGTGCTCTCTGCACTGCAATATTCTATCTGATGTCCGACTTGCCAAAGAAACTGGCTACCAAGGGCTCGAAATCCACACCGAAAAACTCTGGCGTTATATTCAAGCTGGCTTCACTGCTGAACAACTCAAACAGCGCATGGATGAGTTCGGCATTGTCCCAACGGCGATCGACATCATTGGCGCAGTTGAAGTGACAGATAAAGCCAGCCAACGTCAACTGTTCCAAGATTCAGAAACGCTGTGCCGTTTTGCGCAAGCCGTGGGTGCACCTACCATCCAGCTCAATGCTTTTGAGGCATTAAATGGCTTAACCAAAGAGCAAAACATCGAACTCACGGCACAGAACATTCGCCAGATTACCGACATTGGTAAGAGCTATGGCATCCGTTTCCAATATGAAGGCGCGGCTTGGACTCCAATCGCCAAGTTGGAAGATTACTTCCGCCTGTACGACGCCGTCGGCCGCGACAACTTTGGTTTTGTTCTGGATACATGGCACTTATGGGCATGTCGCGGGGCAACGTTGGAGCAAGTGGCAAATATCGATGCCGAGCTGATTTACAACGTGCACTTGTCTGACGGTAAGCGTCCTGCTCCGGGCGAGGCTTGGCCCGATGAGCGCGCTCTACGTGGTTACTTGTTAGGGCAAGGTGAGGTGCCATTAAAAGAATGGGTCGATGCGATTCGCCAAACAGGTTACGACGGCTTCTATTCTGGTGAATTCCTCAATGACCAACTGTGGGAAGGGGATTACTACGACATAGCCACAGATATGTTGGCGGGCATGAAGCGTCAATTCGATTAAGCGACACAGAAGGGAATTACTATGTTTAATATTGCTTTATTTGGAGCGGGTCGAATTGGTCAAGTCCATGCGGTCAATATCGAACGTTCACCAGAAACCACGATTTATTCGCTTATCGAACCTTATGAAGTCTATGCGGATCAGTTTTGTGCGCAGTATCCGCAGACAAAACGCCAAACCGTAGAAGAGGCGATGGCGGATGACGACGTTCATGCGGTGTGCATTTGCTCTTCAACCGACACTCATGTGGATTTGATTGAGCGAGCAGCAAAAGCAGGTAAAGCCATCTTTTGTGAGAAGCCAATCGACCTTGATTTGGGGCGAGTACGTGATTGCTTGGGCGTAGTAAATCAGCATCAAGTGCCTTTCTTATTAGGCTTCAATCGCCGCTTTGATCCGCATTTCCTGAGTCTTAAGAAAGCGTTGGATGACGGTCAAATTGGCGAACCAGCAAGCGTAATCATCACGTCTCGCGATCCTGCGCCACCGCCAGCGCAATACAGCAAATCGTCCGGTGGTATGTTCCGTGATATGACGATTCACGATCTCGACATGGCGCGGTTTATCTTAGGGGAAGATCCAATCGCGGTTACTGCACATGGCAGTTGCAAGGTAGATCCTGCTATCGGTGAAGCGGGAGATATCGATACCAGTGTGGTGACGCTTACATTCCCTTCTGGCGCGATGGCGACGATTCATAACAGTCGTCGCTCTGGTTACGGGTACGATCAACGTCTCGAAGTGCATGGCGAGAAAGGTACGCTGCAAGTGGCGAATCTGACCGAAAATCTAGTCAGCCGCAGTACAGAAACAGGGCAAACAGGCGCAACACCGAAGTACTTCTTCTTAGAGCGTTATGAGCGTGCTTACGTGGCGGAATGGCAACACTTTGTTGAAGTACTGAAAGGCGAAGCGCCATGCTGCTCTGGCATAGATGGCGAGATTGCTCTGACGCTAGCGGATGCTGCGTTAGAGTCGATGCAAACAGGGAAGACGGTTCGTTTGTAAGTCACCCTTAACAGGAAACAAAAAGGGGAGCCGCATTGGCTCCCCTTTCTATTTCCTACACCAAAGATGCGTAAATCTTACTGATGCATAAGTCTTACTGAGTTTTTTGCTGTTCTGATTTGCAAACAGCGGCAGTGAAGATAACGTCTGTTGAGCTGTTTAGCGCTGTTTCAGCAGAGTCTTGAATTACACCAATGATGAAACCAACTGCTACAACCTGCATTGCTACGTCGTTTGAAATACCAAACAGACCACACGCCAGTGGAATCAGTAGTAGAGAACCACCAGCAACACCAGATGCGCCACACGCTGATACTGCGGCAACAATACTTAGAAGTACTGCTGTCATGAGATCAACTTCGATGCCCATAGTGTGTACTGCTGCTAGCGTTAGCGTTGTGATGGTGATTGCTGCACCTGCCATGTTGATGGTCGCGCCCAGCGGGATAGATACAGAGTACGTATCTTCGTCTAGGTCTAGCTTCTTACATAGGTTCATGTTCACTGGAATGTTCGCAGCACTTGAGCGTGTGAAGAATGCTGTTACGCCACTTTCACGTAGACATTGGAACACTAATGGGTACGGGTTTTCTTTCGTTTTGAAGTATACGATCGCTGGGTTAACCACTAACGCAATGATCATCATCGAACCTAGCAGTACCGCTAGCAGATGTGCGTAGCTTGCTAGTGCGCCAAAGCCTGTTGTTGCAAACGTTGATGCAACTAGACCAAAGATACCGAACGGAGCAAGACGAATGATGAAGCGAACAATGTGAGAAACACTGTGGCTTAGATCTTCGAATACCGCTTTCGTCGTTGCTGATGCGTGGTGAAGCGCAAGACCAAGACCAACACCCCAAGCAAGAATACCAATGTAGTTAGCTTCTACTAATGCGTTTACTGGGTTATCAACCAGTTTGAACAACAAGGTTTGTAGAACTTCTGCGATACCTTGTGGTGGCGTTGCACCTTCAGCACCGGTTACTAGCGTTAAATTGGTCGGGAAAAGGAAACTTAGTAATACCGCGGTTAGTGCTGCAAAGAAGGTACCCGCTAGGTAAAGAACCACGATTGGGCGCATGTAAGTGTGTTGGTTTTTCTTTTGGTTCGCGATAGACGCTGCGACCAAAATGAACACCAAGATCGGTGCAATGGCTTTTAGTGCGCCAACAAAAAGGCTACCAATCATGCCAACACTTTGAGCATGGCTTGGAGAAATTGTTGCTAGTAAGATACCAAAGACGATACCGACGAGGATTTGGAGAACGAGGTTACCGCGAGCATATCGGGCAACGAGACTGTTGTGTTGCATACATCATTCCTGCAATGTGATGTCTGAGCAAGCGCGCAAAATTCAGTCATTACACGGCGTAATGTTCCTTGTAAAACAAGGGCTGAAGGTTGGAATTGCGTTGCTAAGACGTCCTGATTATCAATTATCCTGTTTTTATAAATTCAGCCATATTCTTGCTGAATATCACATATCTTAGCTTGGTAATATTTTGTGTCTAGTTTTAGTTTGTTCTTAGTTTAAATGTTTGCTTGATGTTGCCATTATTGGTCTTTTGTGTTGATTTGTGTCGCCAAATATGAATGATGGTTTTTCATTAAGTTATTAAAAAAGGAGGCGTTAGCCTCCTTTGTTCTATTGATTACCTAAATACTACAACTTAGTAACCTTGTTGGCGTTTTCGCTTTTCTCCGACGACATTACGTACCATCTTTCCAAATTGCTTGCTTTGCGCTCGCTTCTTAGCAAGTGTCGCGCCGTTATGGGCTTGTTCGCGCAGTAACTTCAGGTAGTTAGTAAAGCGGCGCATCTCCAACGTGCCATCTTCAATCGCAGCTTGAACGGCGCAACCTGGCTCTGTTTGATGCTGACAATCACCAAATCGGCATTGCTCTGCTAATGCTTCGATATCAGAGAAGGTCTCACTAACGCCAGCTTCGCAATCGGTCAATTGGATCTCACGCATTCCTGGCGTGTCCATTAAGACGCCGCCAGAAGGTAACAAGTGAATAGAGCGAGAAGTGGTAGTGTGTCGACCTTTGCTGTCGTCTTCACGGATACCACCCGTTTCTTGTTCTTGTTCGCCTAGTAGCGTGTTCACTAAAGTGGATTTACCCACACCAGATGAGCCAATAAAAGCAACGGTTTGCCCTTCGCCGCACCAACTCATTAACTTGCTTACGCTCGATTCATCTAGGCCATTTACGCTTTCGACCATTAGCAATGGATCGAGCCTTTGCACCTGAGTTTTTAGTTCATCGACATCGTCACATAAATCGGCTTTGGTCAGCACAATCACGGGCTCAACATCGGCTTCATTGACCAAAGTTAAATAACGCTCAATGCGGCTGAGGTTAAAGTCGTGGTTGACTGAACAAACGATAAATACGGTATCCACATTTGCGGCGATAAGCTGCTCGGCAACCTTGCTGCCTGCGGCTTTACGACTGAATAAGCTGCGGCGTTCAAGTAAACGAGAAAACTGCTGTTGGTGGTTTAGTATCACCCAGTCGCCCACTGTCATGCTGGGTAGTGAGGCTTGGATAGGCAAATGGGTTTCACCTTGCTCGCTTACCACGACATAGCCACTGCGATGGTGAGCAATCACTCGTGCGAAGAGCGTGTCTTCATAATCGTCTAACGTCAGTTGTTGTTGAAAAAACGGTTTCCAACCTAATAGCTTTAACGGGTTAGGTTGAGTAAGTAGTGTTTCACAAAAAGAATGTGTTTTATTCATTGTTGAATTATCCCAGACGCCACAAAGCGCCTTAATACAAATCGTATGAGGGTCTAATTCGCATAGAGCTGACCCCGGTGGAAACCGGGCAAAGAAGGGAGGTGCTGTGGCTTAGCCACGAGAAAAAGTTGGACGTTTACCCTTTCACTGCCCAGTTAGTGTTATTCATTACAATCATCATATTTCCTCTTCGTTGGTGAGTTAACGGCCGGAGTATAGCGGCTGTGATTCGAATCTTACAACTCCTTTGCGTTTTATATGTGTTTTATTCGACGTTCTTCCATCTCTTGTGAATAGGTGTTGGCTTTTACGCCGTAGATGATTTGGATATGTCGGTCATCGATGATCACCACACCGTGTGCCCCGTGTTCTTTCAATGCTTTTTGATTCACGATAGCGGTGCTTTTTAACGTTAGGCGTAGCCTTGTCGCGCAAGCGCCCGTTTCGACCAAGTTATCCAAACCGCCTATGGCTTGTATCACGGTGTCGACATCTTGTTCCAGATTTGGATTCACTTGGGTCAGCATTTTGAAGACGCGAGAAAGGGCTTTTAACATGGCGAGAAACTCGTTTGGCAGCAAAGCCTTGTTTATATCTCAGCTGCGGCTGTTTCGCTCTGATTTAGGACACAAAATTATGCATTGATAGCTTGGTGAATGCTGCTCAGAGAAGAGAGAGGAATAAAAAAGCTCCTCACGTTGGAGGAGCTTTGAACTGATTTGCCGAGCAACAATTAATGCTGATGCTCGTGCTTTTTCATTCCAGCCATGACTTTTTTAACCGGTGCGGTAAAGCTTTGCTTTTGACCATTGTCGTAAGTCACGGTGACTTCGATTTCGTCGCCTTCATTAAGCGGCTGTTTAAGGTCGAACAGCATGATATGCAGGCTGCCCGGTTTTAGCTCTGTGGTTTCTTTTGCTGTTAGTGTGATGTGATCTACTTGACGCATCTTCATCACATCACCTTCTTTAATCACATCGTGCAGCTCAACTTTGCCTGCTGCTGGTGTTTCTGCTGCAACGATATTGATGTCTTCTTGGCTTCGGTTAGCAAAGGTAACAAATACAGCACTTGTTACGGCACCTGGCGCCATGGCTCGTGCATACGGCTCATGTGGCATTACATTGAGGTTTGCTTGTGCCAAAGGGCTTAGAAGTAGGGCGGAGAGGGCTAACGTTTTGATTGCATGCTTAGCTTTCATTGGTTTTTCCTTCTGCAGTCAGTTTGGTTATCGCCTCGACAATTGGCGCAGGCGTTAAAGTATGTGGCACTTTAGTGATGAGTGTGCCGTCGGGCTTCAAGAAATAGAAATATGAGCTGTGGTCGAGAGTGTATTTCAGCTCAGAACCTTCGAGTTCCGTTTTACGGAAGATAACACCGTACTTGTGAGCAAGTGGGGTGGTGACATCCAACGGTGCTGACAGGCCTTCAATCATAGGGTGGAAGTAGTGCGCGTATTTGGCGGATGCATCGGCTTCGTCGCGCTCTGGATCAAGCGAGATAAACATCGGGCGCAACTGTGCTTTTTGCGCATCGTCGATTTGATTGAGTGCGCCTGCTAGCATGGCTAATGAGGTCGGACACACGTCTGGACAACGCGTAAAGCCAAAGTAAACAATGCGAATGCGATCATCGCTGGTATCGAAGATATCGACAGGTTTATCGCCTTCGCCGAACAAAACACTTTGTTCGGTCGCGACTTGTTGTTTTTTCTCTACGTCTTTTTGTCCATCTAGATACGTTTTGGTACCAAAGCCGAGGACAAAAGCAACCACGAGAAAAAGAGACCAATTACGGCTCATATCAATTCCTTATCTTTGCATTTTGAGGGCTGGGTAGATGGTGTCTTTACCGTCGGAAAGCTCACCAACCCACGTCATCGAATCTTGTGTACAAACGGGCAATGTCACGTCTCCCACGAATTTACCCGGCGCCACTTTCTTCAGCATGAATTTTGGCTCGCCCATTTCCATTTCTCGACCAACCAAACTTAATACAAGCTGATCGGCTTCGCTGTCTTGCCATTCGACTTCGAGTTGAGCGGGGATCAGAGGTTGAGCAGTATCGACGCTAAGCGTCATCGCAACATCATGTTGGATGCAAGATTCAGTAGAGAGGAAACAGTATTCATCGAGCGACTTAGGCTCGGGCGCTGAAGAGAAGTTTTTGATCAGGGTAGGCGCGTAAAAGCCAGCAACCAGTGCAACGGCTATCCCTGCGATTTGTAACACTTTCATTAAGATTCAGTATTTATCACTTAACATTGTCTGCATCCTAGCACAGATGGGATGTAGGAAAACTCGTAACTTCAACAAATTGTGCACTATACCCAAGTAACCTCGAGATGCTTGGTTCAGCGAGAATGACTTGGTTTGTAGAGCGTAAATAAAAAAACGGAGCCAATGGCTCCGCTTCTTAAATGATGGAATAGTGGTTCAGATTTATTTGTTTGAATCCGCAAACTTTTCTAAACCAAGTACCAGTGCAATGGCAGCTAGCATCATGATCACGGCTAACACCAGTTGTGATGGTTGAGACGTGATGTGCTCAAACTCAAACGGTGACAGGTTTTGCTCTAGCAATGGCACTTGTTCACCTTTCGAGTTTGTACGCCATGTTAACGTCTCTTTCCAAGGCCAGATCTTCGGTAGCGTGCCGATCATCAAGCCTGTTAGGAACATCAAAGTTAAATCGCGGAATTTGCGCAGTAACCAAGATAACAGGTGAGAGAAAGACAATAGACCGACCACACAGCCAACAAGGAACAATGCAAGAATATCAACTTGGAACCCTTTCACTGCGCCTAGTACAGGAGCGTACATGCCGATCAACAGCAAAATAAAGCTGCCTGAGATGCCCGGTAGGATCATTGCACAAATCGCAATCGCACCTGCAAGAATGGTGTTGATTGCAGTTGGCTCCATGTGAAGTGGTTTTAGTACCGTGATGCTGTAGGCAAAGCCAATACCAATCAAGAGGGCAACAAAGCGAATCGCATCGCGTTTCTCTACTTGGCGAATGATGTGGTAGACCGACACCAAAATCAGGCCGAAGAAGAAAGACCAGATTGGAATTGGGTGGGTTTCTAGTAGCCAGCTGATCAGTTTTGCCAGTGTTGCGATACTAGTGAAAATGCCCGCAAACAATGAAATCAGGAAGAAGCCGTTAATATGGTTAAATGCGGCTTTGAAGCCATCTTTTTTCCAAATCGAGAAAAGTGATGGGTTAATACGTCGAATGCTTTCTAGCAGTGTGTCGTAAATGCCGGTAATGAATGCAATGGTGCCGCCTGATACGCCAGGAACAACATCAGCTGCACCCATGGCCATTCCTTTAAAGTAGGTGATTAGATAGTTCATTTCTCAAGTACTAAGTCATGTTGATGGCAGTGAGTATACAAACATTGATGTCAAAAAAGTATGAAATAGTGTTTCGGAAGAGTTCGAAATGATGGCTTATCGGAGAAACACAAACTCTATCGCGAGTTTGAACAAATAAAACAGAACGATAAGCGAGATTTAGCAATGTGAAGAGGGGAAATATAAAAGGCGCAACACTGTCTAAATCATCCTAACTAAACAATAAATATCGTGAATCTGGCCATTTGATGATTTATTTATCATTTATGAAGTATGATTGCGTATTGCAACTGCGTTTTGCGTTTTGGTTTTGCATATTGCAAATTTATCCGTTCTGGTCTGATCTGATATGAGATCTTGTGCCCAAAAATAAAGCTTTTCAAATTGGCATGATTAATGCATAATTCTTTTCGACCCTTCTTAAGCCGAGGGTCACCTAGCCAACTGACGTTGTTAGTGAATACACATTGTTCACATCATACATAAGCCAATCGCCTTAATTGCGGTTGGCTATTTTTTTGTCTGTAGTATACCCAAATAACCTTGAGATGCTTGATTCTGCGAGAATGACTCGGGTATATATGTACAACGTTTCCTACGTGCTTTGCAATTTGCACTTTTCAACGATTAATGAGCAATAAAAAGGGCTGACGCATAACGCCAACCCTAGTATCTAGCACTAATTTATTCAGTCCGATCAGTACCCCATCAACTGCAACAGATTTTCCGCTGTTACGATGGCTTCCTTACGGTTAGCAATGTTGAGCTTTTGGTACAAGTTACGAATGTGAGTCTTAATCGTTGTGCCTGCGACATCCAACTCTTGCGCGATTTGTTCGTTGCTAAAGCCTGAGTAGATTAGACCAAGAACTTGCCATTCGCGTTGAGTCAGTGGACTTGTACGAACCAGTTCCGGTACGTTCGGGTGATTCACCAATTTCTCAATAAAGTCTTCATCGAAGTGAATAGAACGACTGCGTTGGTTTGATGAAATGTCTTTCATCAATTGCTGAGCACGATGACGTTCTAGGTCACCGAGTTCGTGACGAAGACTTAGCTTCTCTAACAGACCACCAATGGTGGCTCCATCAGTAAGGAAGTTACCTACCATGCCAGTTTGGTTCGTCATAACTAGGGCTTCTTTCAATAGCGCTTTCGCTTGGTCTTCGTCTTTTTGGCGTGCTGCCAAGATAGCCTCTACAACCAAGTTACGGTTTGTATCCGTCACCAAATTCGTACGACTAGCTTCACTTTGCAAAAAGTTCAGTGCCTCACGTGCTTCATCATATTGGCCTAGGTTGATATGAGCGCGAGCAATGTTACGCCATTGCAGTTGTTGGAAGTGATTACATGCGGATTCAGGGCGAACGGCAGTATTCAACCATTCTTGAATCGCTTCTGTGTTACCGCGCGCTTGCCAGAACAAGATCAGAGAAAGTGATGCGTTCGCAGTCCAATCTACGTGGTAAGTAGACTGTTTCATCAAGTGTTGGATGTGCTCAATGAATTTTCCTGCTTTATCGAGTTCACCACGGCCAATTGCAATACGTGCCAGCATTGAGTAGCTATGTAAGTGCTTGCTTGGTGAGTGATTTTCCAGAATTTGCAGACCTTTGTACGCACACTCTTCCGCTTCATCCAGACGGTTCCAACACCACAATACTTGAGCGCGAATACGCAGCAAGAATTCATGAAGGGGTACGTGTTGTAGCTGCTGGTCTTCGATCAGACGGAAGCCTGAGTCTTGCAGTTCAAATGCTGCTTGAACGTAACCTTGCGCAATCATAATTTCGCTTTGCTGCAGGATTGCCCACAACGCTTGGTGGTAAACCTGATACTGGCGAGCCAGCTTTTCGGTTTGCTGCATCATTGGCAACGCACGATCGAGCTTACCCAATACGTGGTTAACTTCACCGACGACCGATGTCGCCACGATGCGACTGCGGTACACGGTAGGGTCAAGTTGACTCAATGCCAGTTCGGCTAGTTCCAATGCACGCTCTGGTTGGTTGCTGTTGATCGCAACTTGAGCGAGCAGGGCGTGGGCTTGGCCTTGGTAGCCAGAATCCAACTCGATATTTCGCTTAGTGTGTTCTTCTTCGGCTTCTGCCAGCAACTCGCCCACTTGATTGTAACGGTGTTGGCTTTGTGCCAACCATGCTCTTAGCATCGACAGTTTTGGATGGCTGAAGAGTAACTCTTTGTCCAGTTTGTTGATCGCCGATTCTAAGGTGGTTAACTCACCTTGGTTAAACATCTTCCAACCAAATTCATTTAAGATTTCGACGATCAAGTCGGTATCATGAGATTTCTGCGCATGATGAATGGCTTGATGCGGTGCTTTCTGGTTCAACCAAGCAACGGCGGCATTACGATGTAGGTCTTTTTCTTGTTGTGGAATTCGAGCAAGACGTTCATGAGAAAGGAATTCGCCAAATAAATTGTGGAAGCGGAACCAGTTTTGCTCACCTTCCAGCGGATAGATGAACAGACCATAACGGTTCAGAGATTCAATCATACCTAGCGCGTCTTCACGCTGTGTGAGTGCGAAAACTAACTCATCATTGAAATGGTCCAGCACCGACACTTGCATTAAGAAGTGGCGTGTTTCGTGATCAAGCAAATCAAACACTTCCTCGACAAGGTAATCCCATAGGTGCGCATGATTAAACTGGGAAACCGACTCGACGGTTTGTGCCAGTGTGCGGTTTTGATGTTGTGCTTGCAGCGCGATCAATTGCAACGCGGATGGCCAACCTTCCACATAAGTACGTAGATTGTTTGCCATGTCTTCATCAATGCCATCGGCAATACGTTGGTTGAAGAAACGTGTGGTTTCCTCTGTATCGAATGCCAACATTTCGTTGCCAATTTCGATCATTAAATCGCGTACGCGTAAGTTAGCCGTACCCAAAGGTGGTGCCGCACGGCTTGTCACAACCACGGTTAGGTTGTCAGGCATGTGCTTTAAGAAGAAGCGCATTGACTCATGAATTTCGTCGTTGGTGATCAAATGGTAATCGTCTAAAACGACATAGCACTCATGCTGAAAATCCGCCATTTCGGCGAAAACTTCGCTGAATAGAGAGCGCAACGAAGAGAACTGACGTTTCTCCGCCAGTTTTTGAGCATTAGAGCAGTTGTAGTTGGTGGCTTTATTTAAGGCTTGCAGTAGATAGTTAACGAAACGAAAGCCATCGTTATCGCTATCGTCAATGCTATACCAACCGACATTGGGTTTATCTGACAGCCACTGAGCCGCCATGGTGGTTTTCCCGTAACCAGCAGGCGAGCGGAATAGTACTAATTTGTAGTAAGGCGCTTGTTGTAGTAAGTCCAATACTCGTGGACGGACGATAGCATTATGCAAGCGACCCGGACGAGTAAGTTTAGATGGAATCCACATTATTGATTCTGTCCTTGTTTTTTGAGCTAGCGAAACTAGAAAACTGACCCACACCACTAAAAATTTTAGTTTGTATGAAAAGTGTACAGGCTTGTGAGTCGTTTGGGATGGTACGACATCAGAAATGCCTCTTACTTTGATCCACTTCCTAATTCTCGAGAGTTGATGAAAATGCCGTCAACTACGCCCTGTATTTGTGATTCTGGTCACTTAAACGTCGCTGGTATTGATTTCATGTAGTTTGAGTTGCACATCTATTACGAAAAAATTATCGATGTTAAAAGACGTAATGTGATCGATTAGACACTTTTTACATTGGAGTGGGAAGGGGTCATAAAAACCGTCATGAACAAATTTTAATCTTTCTCAAGATTGGTTGTGATCCGAATCACTAAGAACAGGACGAGAGAGAGCTGTGTTGCGATTTGGATCACTAACTTTTCAATGGTACTCCCTCTACGCCCTACCCCCTCCTCCCACGAAGGAGGAGAAACAGGAGGATGTTTATTCACAGAGGGAAATGCAGGATGTATGGCAGATGAATTACTAAATGACGTGAGAATTTCTTAATGAAACCAACTCAACAAAAACAATTTGACAAGAAGTCGTTCCAAGAGAGTGTGAAGAAGCATCTATCTGTAACTTATGCACACACGATTGAAAATGCAGATAGCCGTGCATGGTACCTAGCAATGGGTCGCGCACTGGCAGAATTCACGACTTGTGATTTGCTTGCTACAGAAGAAGATCCTCGCATCAAGAATGCGAAAAGCGTTAACTACCTTTCTCTAGAATTTCTAATCGGTCGTTTAACGGGTAACAACCTAATCAGCATGGGTCTTTACGAAGAGATCACTGAAGCAATGGCTGAACTAGGTCACAACTTAACTGACCTTCTAGAAGAAGAACGCGACCCATCATTGGGTAATGGTGGTCTAGGTCGTCTAGCAGCATGTTTCATGGATTCATGTGCGGCGCAAGAATTCCCTACTGTAGGTTACGGCCTGCACTACGAATACGGTCTATTTAAGCAGTCGTTCAAAGACGGCCGTCAACAAGAAGCACCAGACGCATGGCGCGGTGTAGAAGGTTACCCTTGGGAAGTGGCTCGTCCAGAGCTTGCGCAAGAAATCGGTTTCTACGGTCACGTTGAAGTGGTAAACGAGAACGGTAAAGAAGTTCGTAAATGGTTTCCTGGCATGTCTGTAAAAGCAATGCCTTGGGATCTACCTATCGTCGGTTACGAATCAGACACGGTTTACCCTCTACGTCTTTGGGAATGTCAGGCTATCGCACCATTCTCACTAGCAAGCTTTAACAACGGTGATTACTTCGAAGCTCAGCACGCGCTGATCGACGCAGGTAACATCACTAAAGTGCTTTACCCGAACGATAACCACGAGAAAGGTAAAACACTGCGTCTAATGCAACAGTACTTCCACTCAGCAGCGTCTGTACGCGACATCCTACGTCGCCACGAAGCTGCAGGCTACTCTCTAGCGGATCTACCGAAGCAAGAGACTATACAGCTTAACGATACGCACCCAACAATTGCTATCCCTGAGTTAATGCGCATTCTAATGGATGAAAAAGGTCTTACTTGGGAAGCGGCTTGGGAAATCAGTTCTAAGACATTTGCGTACACCAACCACACGCTACTTCCAGAAGCACTAGAGACATGGCCAGAGTCGCTAATCCAGCGTCTACTTCCACGTCACATGGAAATCATTTTTGAAATCAACCACCGCTTCCTACAAGAAGTTCGTAAGATGTGGCCTGGTGACGGTGAGAAGCAAGCGAAGCTTTCTATCATCCAAGAAGGTTTCAACCGCATGGTTCGCATGGCTAACCTATGTGTCATCGGTTCTTACGCGGTGAACGGCGTAGCAGCACTTCACTCTGAATTGGTTAAGAAAGACCTATTCCCAGAGTTCCACGAGATGTACCCAACTCGTCTACACAACGTAACGAACGGTATCACTCCTCGTCGTTGGTTGAAGTTCTGTAACCCAGGTCTTTCTAAGCTAATCACTGAGAAAGTAGGTCCAGAATGGCCTGCGAAACTAGAGCAGCTAGAAGGCATTGCTAAATACGCAACAGACGCGAAATTCCAAAAAGAATTCATGGCTGTTAAGAAAGAAAACAAACAGCGTCTTGCTGATTGGGTTCTAGATAACATGGGTATCGAGCTAGATACTAACGCTATCTTCGACGTTCAAATCAAGCGTCTACACGAGTACAAGCGTCAGCACTTAGATCTGCTACACATTCTGTCTCTATACCACCGTATCCTGAACGAACCAGGTTTCGAGTGTGAGCCACGTGTATGTTTCTTCGCAGCAAAAGCAGCACCGGGTTACCACCTAGCGAAAGAAATTATGTTCGCAGTGAACAAGGTTGCAGAGAAGATCAACAACGATCCTCGCATCGGTAACAAACTGAAAGTGGTATTCATCCCTGACTACCGCGTGAGCATGGCTGAGATCATCATCCCTGCGGCAGACGTTTCACAACAAATCTCGCTAGCGGGTAAAGAAGCATCTGGTACAGGTAACATGAAGATGGCTCTTAACGGTGCCCTAACTATCGGTACGATGGATGGTGCTAACGTTGAGATTCGTGAAGAAGTGGGCGACGAGAACATCTACATCTTCGGTCTTGATGTTGAAGGCGTGAAAGCGGTGAAAGCAGCTGGCTACAACCCTTACGATTACTACAATGCTGACCACTTACTGAAAGCGTCTCTAGACCTACTAACAGGCGAAGAGTTTACGCCAGGTCAACCAGGTCTGTTGCGTGCGACATTTGATAGCCTACTAGATGGCGGTGACCCATACCTATGTCTTGCTGACTTTGCATCTTATGTGAAAGCGCATGAAGACATGGGCAAACAATACAAAGACCAAGCGGGTTGGGCTAAGAAAGCCATTCTTAACACCGCCCTAGTTGGTAAGTTCACATCAGACCGCTCTATCCGCGACTACGTGAACAACATCTGGAAACTTGAGACGGTAAAACGCTAATAGTGATACCCAAGTAACCCCAGGATGCTTTGTTCAGTGAGATTGACTTGGTTTTCAGGCAAGGCAACGATTTGAAGATATAGTGGTTCTATATCAAAAATTGTTAACGAAGCATGTAAGACAAGGCAACTCGCCCTCTGTGAGCGTGTCATTGACCCGATTTCGGTGTCAAACAACTTGGAAAGAGGCTGCTATTCCGCGGCGTTGCTTTCCTTGAACTCGAATCAATGACAACGCTCTGAACTGTGCATCTTGAGGTCACTTGGGTATAAGACCAAGGTAGCCGAGCGCTACCTTTGGTCATTTTCAAAGATTAGTTATTGATAACAATAAAACCCTACATGGAAGGTGTTGGTATTACCTTCGGAGAAAGCGATGAAAGAACAAACAGCACTA
This sequence comes from Vibrio jasicida 090810c, assembly GCF_002887615.1. Classification (NCBI taxonomy): domain Bacteria; kingdom Pseudomonadati; phylum Pseudomonadota; class Gammaproteobacteria; order Vibrionales; family Vibrionaceae; genus Vibrio; species Vibrio jasicida. The sequence continues at coordinate 439,096 of NZ_CP025793.1, forward strand.
AAGAAAGTCGCAGACATGGCGCGATTAGCTGATAGCTACGTCAGCGCGTGGGGAGACGAGGCAAAAGTTTCTGAAGAAACACTGCGCCGCTTGCTCACTTCACTTGGCTACGATACTAGCAGCGATGAGAAGCTATTGGCTTCTGCTGAGAAAAAACATAAGAAAGACGTACTAGCCCCTGTTCTTGTTTTACGCGACGGCGAACCAGTCGAAGTGGAACTAAACCTAGGTACGAGTGCTCGCGAGAGCGAATTTAGCTGGCGTTTAGAAACAGAACAAGGAGAGGTACTTGAAGGCTATCTTCAGTCGCAAATTGTTCGTGATGAACGAGCTGAGGGTGGCCCTCTAGTGTTTGCATTGCCAAAGAACTTGGCATGGGGTTACCACAAACTGATCATTAGCCGTAAGCGTCGCAAAACGCCTTACGAAATGTCGCTGATCATCACACCTAAAGCGTGTTTCAAACAAGAAGACCTAAACCAACACAAAAAGCTATGGGGCCCAAGCATCCAGCTTTACACACTGCGTACTCAGCACAACTGGGGTATCGGTGACTTCGGTGATCTGAAGCAGTTGGTGAGTGACATCGCATCTCGTGGCGGTGACTTCATTGGTTTGAACCCGATTCACTCATTGTTCCCAGCGAACCCAGAAGGTGCGAGCCCATACAGCCCGTCTTCTCGTCGTTGGTTGAACATCATGTACATCGACGTAAGCTCTGTGCCTGAGTTCGCACTAAGTGCAGAAGCACAGCAACGTGTTGGCAGCGCTGAATTCCAGCAACGTCTGCAAAAAGCACGTGAATCACATTGGGTGAATTACACCGAAGTGTCTGAGCTGAAGATGAGCGTGTTACCGCTACTATTTAGTGAGTTTAAAGCGCGTCACTTAGACAAGAACACTGACCGTGCTCGTGCATTCCTAGAGTTTGTAGAGCTTGGCGGTGACAGCCTACTTCACCAAACGGCATTTGATGCTTTGCATGGTGAATTGCACGCGGAAGATTCAAGCGTGTGGGGTTGGCCTGTATTCCCTGAGAAATACCGTACATTTGACTCGGCGGCGACTCAGAAGTACATCAAAGATAATCAAGAGCGTGTTCACCTGTACATGTACCTACAGTGGATCGCTGACGATCAAATCAAAGAAGCGCAAGCACTGGCTGAAGAAAAAGGTATGACCGTTGGTCTTTACCGAGATCTCGCTGTAGGCGTTGCGGATTCAGGTAGTGAAACGTGGGCTGATGAAGGCAACCTAGTTCTAGATGCAAGTATCGGCGCGCCGCCAGATATTCTTGGTCCTCTAGGTCAAAACTGGGGTCTACCACCGCTAAACCCACAAGTGCTAGAAGCAACTGGTTACGATGCGTACATCAAGCTATTACGTGCCAACATGAAGCACTGTGGTGCACTGCGTATTGACCACGTTCTTGGTCTACTTCGTCTATGGTGGATTCCAAAAGGTGAGAAAGCGACAGAAGGTGCTTACCTTTACTACCCAGTTGAAGACATGCTGGCAATCCTAGCTCTTGAATCTCACCGTCATCAGTGTTCAGTTATCGGTGAAGACTTGGGTACCGTGCCAGATGAAATTGTCGATATCCTACGTGACGCAGGCGTTCACTCATACAAAGTGTTCTTCTTCGAAACATCAAAAGACGATGGCGGCTTCATTTCTCCGAAGCATTACGCTGAACAGTCGATGTCGGCATTGTGTACACACGACATGCCAACCCTCCGTGGTTTCTGGCATTGCGATGACTTAAAGATGGGGCGTGAGATTGGTCTTTACCCAGACGAGCAACAATTAGAAGGTCTATTTGAGGATCGTTTGAAGTGTAAACAAGGCATTCTAGACAGTGTTCGTTGGCATGGTTACTTGCCAGAAGGTATTGGCCATGATGCTCAATACGTTCCAATGGACACGTACTTGAGTGAAGCGCTTCAATTGCACGTTGCTGCGGGTGATTCTGCATTACTGAGTGTTCAGCTTGAAGACTGGTTAGAGATGGATCAACCAGTTAACATTCCTGGCACGGTAGATGAGTATCCAAACTGGCGTCGTAAGCTGTCGATGAACCTTGATGAAATCTTTAGCCGCGAAGAAGTAAACCGCATTTCGAAACGTCTCACTGAAGTGCGTGCGAAAGTAGGCAAATAATGAGTATTGAGTGATGTAGGAAATCGTGAATTTAATTGCGTAGAGGTACGAAAGTACAGCCTAGGTCACTCATTAAATCGGTACGATCCGTTAGGATGGAGTACCGTTATTATGCCCGCAACAATAGCGGGCATTTTTGTTTTTTGATGCCACTTTATTCATTGAATGGATAAAGTGAGCGGTTTTATATTTTTGTGAATTCGCAACGTTTGGCTGAGGAAATCCGATATTCAAAAACCACTAGGAGAATATCGGTGCTAGGGAGAAAGATTTGAAAACTAAGGTAAAGAAAAACCACAAACGCGCATACGAACTATTGGCTGAGGCGGCTTACTCAGACCCGTTTGCTACACTGGGTCCTTTTGCGAATGACGAAGAAGGTTCATTAAGAGTCTGGATGCCAGGTGCAGACAAAGTTGAACTGGTTGTCGAAGGCGAACCACGTGTGGAATTAAAGCGCGATGGTGACAGCATTTTTGTCCTAGAAGAAGTGCGCGATTTGCACTTAACACACTACCAATTAGCGGTGAATTGGGATGGTGTTGAACAGCTTGTCGACGACCCTTACCAATATCACAATATTTATCAAGAATATGAGCACCTGCATACGCCAAAAGACATGTACCACTACATGGGCTCACATTTCGTGACGATGGAGCGAGATGGTAAAAATATCTCGGGCGTTCGATTCCTTGTTTACGCACCTCATGCATCCGCCATTAGCCTAGTTGGCAGTTTCAACCAGTGGGATGGCCGCCGTCATCCGATGCAACGCCTTGATTACGGCATTTGGGGCTTGTTCATTCCTGATTTGGAAGAGGGCGTACAATACAAATTTGAGCTCAAAGGACCAAATGGGGAAGGGCTTCCTCACAAACAAGACCCTTGGGGTTTCTTCTCAGAGCAATACCCGTCTTTCGCATCGATTACGTACGATCATAATCGTTACCAATGGCAAGACACCAAATGGCAAAACCGAACGGTCACGCAAAAACGTGATGAGGCTTTATCCTTCTACGAACTCCATGCTGGTTCTTGGAAGCGCAATGCGGACGGTGATTTCCTAAACTACCGTGAACTGGCCACTGAGTTAGTACCTTACCTTGTTGACATGGGCTACACCCACGTTGAACTGATGCCAGTTTCTGAACATCCGTTCTTTGGCTCTTGGGGTTATCAACCTGTTGGCTTGTTTGCGCCGACTAGTCGTTACGGCTCTCCGGATGATTTCAAGTTCTTCGTTGATGCGTGTCACCAAGCTGGCTTGGGCGTGGTACTGGATTGGGTGCCTGCTCACTTCCCGTCGGACGATCATGGCTTAGCGAACTTCGACGGTACGCCACTGTTCCACGATCCAGATCCTCGTCGTGGTTGGCACCAAGATTGGAACTCATACATTTACGATTTAGGTCGTGAACATGTTCGTCGCTTCCTTGTGTCTAACGCACTGTACTGGTTCGAGCAATTCCATATTGATGGTATTCGTGTTGATGCTGTCGCTTCAATGCTCTACCTAGACTACTCACGCAGCCACGATCAGTGGATCCCGAACGTCGACGGTGGTAATGAGAACTACGATGCGATCGCAACCTTGAAGTGGATGAACGAAGAGGTGTACAAGCACTTCCCGAATGCGATGACGATTGCAGAAGAATCGACCGCATTCCCGGGTGTGTCTGCTCCGACGTTTATGGGCGGTTTAGGCTTTGGCTTTAAGTGGAACATGGGCTGGATGCACGACAGTCTATCGTACATTCAAGAAGACCCTGTTCACCGCAAATACCACCACAATACCATCACATTCCCGCTTGTTTATGCACATAGTGAGAACTACGTATTGTCGCTATCTCATGATGAAGTGGTGTACGGCAAAGGTTCTATTCACAACAAGATGCCGGGTGATGAGTGGCAGCAAACTGCAAACCTACGTGCGTACTACGGCTACATGTATGCGCAGCCAGGTAAGAAACTCAACTTCATGGGCGCTGAGTTAGGCCAGACGGCTGAATGGAACCACGACGATCAGTTGCAATGGTTCTTACTTGAGTTTGGTCGCCACCAAGGTGTACAAGCGCTGATTCGTGACTTAAACCACTTATACCGAAACGAAGCGGCGATGCACGACCAAGATTGCGTGCCTGCTGGTTTTGAATGGCGTCTGCAAGATGAAGCTGATTCCAGCATTTTGGCGCACGAGCGTATCAGCCAAAAAGGCGAGCGTGTATTGGTGATCAGTAACTTCACTCCAGTTCCGCATGAGCGTTTCCGTTTGGGTGTTCCAATGGAAGGCAAATATGAGCTTCTGTTGAATACTGATGATGTGAAATACGATGGCAGCGATTTTGAAGTGCTGGCCAGCGTAGAAACAGAAGAAGTAGAAAGCGAGTCGCTACCTCAGTCTCTTGAGCTGCGTTTACCGCCACTATCAACCGTATTCTACAAATTGGCAAAGTAAGCTGAGTTTACGCACATAACTCAAATAGCCAAAGAACCTGATAAACATCAAGCCCGCTTTACAATGTAAATCGGGCTTTTTTTGACCGTTTTTTCACTAACGGTAAACAGACTCCATACTCTATACTTGCACCATGTTGTTTTATGAAATCAGGCTAGGTCGGACTTTGAGAAAGATTAAATCCCTTCTGTTCAATATCTTATTGGTGCTTTTGCTTTTACCAGTGATGCTCGTTGGCATAGTGAAATACGTCGATCCACCAATTTGGGGATGGAAGATCAGCCGCATGATTTCTCCTCCTGAGGGATTCCCTGAAGACAGTCAAAATGAGTGGGTGCCTTTGAATGATATTTCTAAGCACATTCAATTGGCCGTGATCGCGACAGAAGATCAAACGTTCCCGACCCATTACGGTGTGGATTTTGATTCTTTATTTAAAGTGATTTCTCAAGCCGGAGAAAATGGCCCTTCGCGTGGTGCGAGCACGATTACGCAACAAACCGCGAAGAATGTGTTTCTCTTTCCTTCACACTCTTATGTGCGCAAAGCGTATGAGCTTTATTTTGCTCTGTTGATGGAAGCGATGTGGAGTAAAGAACGCATTCTCGAAGTGTATTTGAATGTGGTGGAGTTTGGTCCAGGTATTTATGGCGCGGAAGCCGCTGCGCAAAACTACTTTGGTATTCCTGCTAAACAACTGTCAACACGCCAAGCAGCAAGGCTTGCAGTGGTGTTACCAAATCCGTATCGCATCAAAGTCTATCCTCAGACTTCTTACACCATCAGCCGCGTCAATTGGGCGATGAGACAAATGCGCAACCTTGGTAGCGTTCAGCTTTAAACTCCCTTTTATCCTGCTCATAAATAGAACTACGCCCCAATAAAAGCAAAATGTGAAGCGTCACAAGCTTTAGGGCGTAGCCTTTCAGAATGATGTGCTCAGTTTTTCATCCATTTACTATTAGTGTGAATAAAACTACAACACGAATACTGCGCCTATGCGCAACCAATGGACTGAACGATGAAACTGAACCTGATTACGACTACCTTATTGCTTGCATCGGCAAGTGCCATCGCCGAGCCAAACATCACCATTTCTACCACGACCAACAGCCGTGACTTTCCTTTAAGTGCAGAGCAGCCTTTGGTTGTGCCATTAACCAAAGATGGCTATACGCTCAAAATCACGGGTGTTGAAGGCGACTGTGTGGCGCCTGATGATCAGAAGGTCAAATTCAACAAACCTATCGCGCTGAACTGTGGAAAACCAACAGAACTGCCGTTAAAAATCCGCTTTACCGGCGATTACTCTTTTGCTTTTGATGCGGAAGCCAAAACACTGCGCTTCAAGCGAGAGCCTAAGAAAGCTGCCAAGACAGAATTCAAACGCCCAATCCCACAAGTGCAATGTGAGGTTTACCAAGGCGGCGAAGTCACCATCGCGTTAGGTGACAGTTTCCCAGATGGCACCAAGTTGCGTGATGCTTACTCTGGGCAAATGGTCGAAGTAAAAGATCAGCAAGTATCGCTGACGCCAAGCAAAGATTCAGGCGGGTTGGTGCTACTAGAGCCAGTGAAGAAAACCAAAGAAGCAGTACTGTTTGATTATCGCAATGCCAACATTTACTTCGTGATGGTCGACCGTTTCAATAATGCCGATACGAGAAATGACAACAGCTATGGGCGCAAGAAAGACGGCAAAGAAGAGATTGGTACCTTCCACGGCGGTGACCTAAAAGGCGTGATTGAGAAACTGGATTACATCAAGAGCCTAGGTACCGATGCGATTTGGTTGTCGCCAATCGTTGAGCAAGTGCATGGTTTTGTGGGCGGCGGCGATAGCGGCTCATTCCCATTCTACGCTTACCACGGCTACTGGACACGTGACTTTACCAAGATTGATGAAAACTTCGGTAACGAAGCTGATCTTAAAAAGTTGGTGGAAGAGGCGCACAAACGTGGCCTTAAAGTCTTGATGGACGCAGTAATCAACCACACCGGTTACTCAACGTTAGCCGATTTGCAATTTGACGGCATTGAGGTGTTAAAACCAAACGCTGATTTACCGAAAAAGTGGGGCGACTGGCAACCAAAAGCGGGTGAAAATTGGCATAGCTACCACCAGAATATTGATTACCAGAGTCCAAACTGGGCGAAATGGTGGGGCGGTGATTGGGTAAGAACAGGTTTACCGGGCTACCCTGCACCGGGCAGCAGCGATATCACCATGTCATTGGCGGGTTTACCTGACTTTATCACCGAATCAGACAACGCCGTGAAGCCTGCGCAATGGCTATTGGATAACCCAGGCACTCGCGTAGAAGCGCGTGACAATTACACCGTTTCCGATTACTTGATTGAGTGGCAAACTGATTGGGTGAAACGCTTTGGTATTGATGGTTACCGTGTCGATACGGTGAAGCACGTTGAAGGTGATGTGTGGAAACACTTGAAAGAAGAGGCTTCAAGCAGTCTTGAGCAGTGGCGTAAAGAGAACGGTAAGTCAGGTCAGCCATTCTGGATGATGGGTGAAGTATGGGGACATACCGCTTATCGCAGCCCTTACTTTGACGATGGCTTTGACGCCTTGATTAACTTCGACATGCAGAAGAAGTTAGACAAAGGCGCGGCGTGTTTCAGCCAAATGGCAGACACCTACCAAAGTTACGCAGATACTATCGCAAATGAGAAAGACTTCAACCCAGTGAGTTATATGTCTTCTCACGATACCGAGTTGTTCTTCTCTCGTTTCAAAGATTATGGCATGCAGCGTAATGCCGCGAATGCACTACTTTTGAGCCCAGGAGCTGTTCAGGTTTATTACGGTGACGAAGTGGGTCGTAACATTGGTCCTTACGCAGACGATTTCCATCAAGGCACACGCTCTGACATGGTATGGAAACTGTCAGATGAGAAGCAAGCATTGCTAAAACATTGGCAAACACTTGGTCAGTTCCGTAAAGCGCACCCAGCGATTGGTGCGGGTCAGCATCAAGTGATTGAACAAGAAGGCGCGTACGTGTTCTCTCGTTCGCTTGGCAATGACAAAGTTGTTGTGGCGTTTGTTGGTCGTGAGAAATAAACGACACTACGGCATCAGCCCCTTCTCACTTGAATGTGGGAAGGGGCTGCGTGAGTGCTAACAGGTTTTTCTTCCTAGATAGTCGTATTTAAAACTCAATATCAGAGGTTTTGAAAGTAATCAGTCCAACAAGATATTTGATGATGGATATGACACAAGCAATGCCAGCACAGCCGATTAAAGTCATCGCCAAATCACCAAACTCAGCTGCTCTGTGAAGGCCAAATCCGATGACCAGATAATAGAACAAGCCTAATAGTGCTCCTGCACTCCCTAAGTGATCGCGATAGTGAGTTAACGCGCCGCTTAAGAGGTTTGGAATAGCTAGTCCAAATGATAGGGAAACCAATACCACAGGGATGAAAAACCAAACTGACTCTTGCATGATGAATACACCAAATCCGCCAATCAAAAGTAGCCACGATGCAAACATCACAATCTTTTCGTGACTTAAATGCATGCGTATTAACTTCATATTGATGACAGAGCCTAATACAGAACCCAGTGCGAGTATGAACCCTGTATTGCCGAAAAAGTTAACGCTTGCGCCCAGTTTTTCAAACATAAATGGTGCGATGCTGTAATAAGAAAACAGCGCAATGTTAAACAACCCTACCATGAGTGTGATGTACCAGATGTGCGTATCGGTCAGCATCTTTATACCGACGGATAACAGGCTATCTTTTTTGGTGTGTGCTGGCTTTGTCTCCGGCAATTTGAACAACGACCAAACCAACAGTGTAATGATGAACACGACCATGGCGATGAAAACCCATTGGTATCCGCCGAATGATGTTAGCCAACTGCCAGCCAACATTCCGATCACAGGGCTAATGCCGATCGATGTTCCAACAATCGAAAAAACGTGACTGAGCTCTTTACCATGATAGCCATCACGAATGATGGTTTGCGTGCAGACAGAACCAACCGCCGCTCCAAAAGCGCAGCAACCAAAACCGGTTAGCAGCAAATTGAATGTTGGTGCGAGCATGGTAAAAATGGCTGCAATAATAAAGACGATAAGCCCTAGTATCGTTGATACTCTTCGACCTATGACGTCACACATTCTTCCCCAAAAAACCACACCAAACGTAAAAGCGACAAAGAAAATGGACATCGCTTGTGCGGCTTCATTGCTACTGACGCCAAACGTACTTTTCACGGAAGTCAGTGCAGGGCTGTACATTGTCTCGATGATCTGTGGAAACATTAAGAGCACAACAGCCAACGGAATGGACACTTTTTCTATTAATTTATTCATTGTTAAGTTCTCAAAAATACCTCTATTGCTGAGCGTCGTTTGAACATTTAGTTTGATGTTGAGTGAACGACATTCGATTACGTGTTTCACGTTTCTTGGTTTACGTGATGCAGCAAAGTATATCTGTGCCATGCTTTGGGTTTATAATGAGAATCAAACATAAAATATCGAAATAAGGACAGGTTGATTTCAATGGCATTACTTTCGAAAGGTGATCATTTTTGTGCTGATGAACACAATGGATTGGTCATTGGCGTCGCTGTCGAGGTATCGGATCATGATTCAGGTATTCATTTCCATGCGAAAGACCAGTTACTTTCATCACAACATGGTTGCATGACGATAACGCTTGAGGACGTCAAGTATGTGTTGCCACCTATGAGAGCAGCATGGATTCCTAAAGGGGTATCACACAACGCTCAGTCTACGAATGTGGCACAATACCGTTCTCTCTATTTTGACCCGTCATTGACAGAGCGTTTGCCGCGGAAGATTCGAATTTTCGATGTGACGCCTCTGATGAGAATCTTGATCGAAAGGATGTCTTTCTGGCCATTTGATAAACCTGAAAGTGAACAGGTCAATACCCTGAATTTATTTATAGAAGAGCTTAACGATTCTGAAGATGTCTATTTACAATTGCCGTTACCCAAAGATTATCGATTACAGTCGTGGATCGCGAAAATCGATGATGAAGCGTTTACAGCGCCTTCTTTGGCTAAGTTAAGCCAATGGGTTGGGGCGAGTGAAAAGACGATAACGAGGATCTTTAATCGTGAGACGGGGATGCCGTACCAAAGTTGGCGTCAGCAATGGCGTCTGCTGGGGGCGATTGAGCTGTTATCCAGTGGCATGAGGCTATCGGATGTTGCGCATCGGTTGGAGTTTTCAAGTGACAGCGCATTCATTTACTTTTTCCGCCAAAAGACGGGGACCACGCCAATGAGTTACTTAAACAATGAGCCAAGTTTTGGGAGCCAACTCAAATAGTCGTCCAATTGCTATTTAGCCTCGTGCTCTTATGATAAAGAAAAGCCCTTCCTTGACGACTCAGGGAAGGGCTTTGTTATTTTCGATTCTTACTTAGCTACTTCAATAGCTATCGGTATCAATCGCTATTTATTTCTTTAGCTCTTGGTCGATGACTTTCTCAAGCTCTTCGAAAGGTACATAACCCGGAATGACTTGGTCATTAATGATGATTGCTGGTGTGCCACGTAGACCTAGGCGAGTGAAGTACTCGTAGTTCTTATCCAACAGCGCTTTGGTCTCTTTGTCGTCAACAAGCTGTGCTTCGGTGCCTGTTTTCTTAGCGATTTTTTGCAGCGAACTTGCATCGTGTGGTCCCGGTTTTTTCACCAATAAGTCATGTACTTGCTTGTATTTGTCATGTTGGTTTTGCCATACGTTCAATGCGTAGCTTGCTGAGTTGTAACCGTTCTTCTCGTACTGTTCTTTGAACGATACCGTCATGTTCAGTACTTTTATTTGCGGGTATGCTTTCTCTACCTTCACCAACTCGCCTTCAAGACGCTTACAGAAAGGACAGCTGTAATCAGTCACATTGATGATAGTCAGTTCTGGATTCTCCGCCCCGAAATACGAGTGCTTGCCATCGTTCAAGTAAGTGCGCACTTCTTCAAGCGTAGAGCTGAATGATTTTTGGTAGGCGACGTACTCTTGTAAGTTTTGATGCAAAGAGTCGAGGACTTGCGGGTTTTCTTGCAGTATCTGCGTAATGTCATCCAGTTTCTCTTGAGTGGTTTTTTCTGCTGCTTGTGAAAACATTGGCACTACCGTAAGTGCTACCGTTAAAAAGGTGCGTGTGAATTTCATGATCTTTCCTAAAACTATCGGTCTTCACTGTTTTGTTAGTGAAGTGATTAAAAATAAAACAATTAATTTGGGGGCAATAGGCCCTAACAATCGGGTTTTATTCTCTAAACACACACAGTTTTAGGTGCACCCGAACTTTTTCGGGTATCGGCTCAGTATGATGACGGAAAGCGTTACGTTCACCACCACAGATAGAGAGTAAGATCAACGTAAACAGAAATAAGGGAACAATGAAGCTATCCAGATGGTTTTGTGAAACCTGAATCAACTTTTCAGATAGTTCACACTGTTTCGTTAGGCCTTTCTCGCTCTTTTGTTGTTGCGCAGTAGCGTGTTCAGCCGTGACTTGATCCGCTATGAGAGGGCAAGATTGATAGAGGCCCGCATTTTTACTTAAACAGATCACGATCACCCAAGCTACGAGGGCAAGTGTCCAGCGAGCGATGTTAGATTGTGATCGAAGCAAAAGGCAAATCCTAGGTGAAACTCTATATATGACCGCACAACCCTAAATTAAATTTCATTGGGCTTTTGTTAGTTTTTGGTCAGAAAACACCAAATAAGCAACAAAACATGAAGCACGTCGAAGGTGTGGTTAAATACAATTTTGCTCAAAAGTTAAACATACTTTGTTAAACGTTTGATTCGTACGGATGTTAGATAAATCTACCTTATCTTGGTCATAAATATTTATTATCTTTTAAATGTGATTCAAATCATAAAATAAAACTTCATAACTGAGTGAGATGATTGTTCGGCAAACGGATTGATTTTGATCATCTCTCTAGCACATTATTCAAGGGATCATCTATGTGTTCTGTTCCACATATATAGGTGAATTTATGACAAGCCCTGTTCATGCTGAACGCAAGGTAACGATTGGGTGTTACATCGCACTCGCGTTTGCGGTTGTGTTCTTCTCTGGTTTAATGCAATCCAACGAATGGTACGGTGTATTCGACTTTACAACGCTTAATGGCTCTTTCGGTAAAGTGGCTTACGGCGTAACGGAAGGTGCGGATGGCGTGGTACAAGCTGCGACTACCTCTTTCCGCGGTACTGGCGGTAGCGGTGCTCGTGACGGTTTCATTTTCGCACTTACTTTGATTCCAACCGTTATGTTCGCATTAGGTATGATCAACGTACTTGAGCACTACGGTGCACTTGAAGCCGCTCGTAAGCTTCTTACTCCTCTTCTACGTCCATTAATGGGCATCCCTGGTAACTCTGGTTTGGCTCTGATTGCTTCTCTACAAAGTACTGATGCTGGTGCAGCAATGACGCGTCAGCTAAAAGATGAAGGTCATCTAACTAAGCGTGAAACGGACGTATTTACTATGTTCCAGTTCACTGCGGGTGCAACCATCGTGAACTTCTTCTCATCAGGTGCTGTGCTGTTCACATTGACGATGGCTGACGGCTCTCTAGCGGTAACGTCTTCAATTGGTTTAGCGGTTGTTGTGATGTTTGCATTCAAGATCATCGGCGCGAACCTGTTCCGTATCTACCTAAACATGACGGAAGGTAAAGAAGACAAACAAGACCAAAACAAATCAGAGAACCTAAAAGAGGAGACGGCATAATGGGTGACGTTAAAGCGAAAAAACCAATGGTGACGGATATCTTCGTCGAAGGTGCTAAGAAAGGTTGGGTGATTGCGACTACCTCTACGGTTCCTAACGTATTGATGGCATTCGTTATCATCAAAGCGCTGCAAATCACTGGCGCGCTGGATCTGATGGGTACTGTGTTCTCTCCAATCATGGCGGTGTTTGGTCTTCCTGGTGAAGCGGCAGCCGTTCTTATCGGCGCTTGGATGTCGATGGGCGGTGCAGTGGGTGTGGTTATCACGCTGTTTGACCAAGGTATCCTTAACGGCACGCACATTGCGATTCTAGCGCCTGCTATCTACCTTATGGGTTCTCAAGTTCAGTACATGGGTCGTATCATGGGCCCTATCGGTACTGAAGGTCGTTACATCCCAGTTATGATTGCAATCTCAGTATTGAACGCGTTTGGTGCAATGCTGGTGATGAATCTGTTTGTCTAGGAGTGAGTCATGCAATTCTCTCTAAATGAATATCTAGAAGAGCTACGTCCGCTAATCAATGTGGATTGTGGCACTTACACCACTGATGGTATCGAGTTCATCGCTTCTCAATTTGAAGAGAAGTACCAAGCGATGTCAGGTTGGAGCGTAAAACGCATCGACTGTGGCAGAGCCGGTGTTGGTCTTGAAGTTCGAAATAAGCCGGAAGCTGAGCAAATCGACGTGATGTTGATTGGTCACATGGATACCGTGTTCCCTGTGGGTACCGCTGAGCTTCGCCCAATGTCTCAAGATGCAGAGAAAGCCTACGGTCCGGGCGTCTCGGACATGAAATCTGGTTTACTGAACATCGTATACTCGATGCGCAACCTAGACCAAGCGGTGTTGGATAAGTTGTCTATCGTTATCTGCATGAACCCAGATGAAGAAACGGGATCTTTGGACTCTGTGGATTGGATTCAATCAGTAGCGAAAAACGCTAAGAATGTACTGGTTGCAGAAGCAGCACGTGCAGACGGTGGTTTAGTGAAAGCGCGTAAAGGCATGGCTCGCTACAAAATGACCTTTAATGGCGTTGCTGCTCACGCAGGTAACGAGCCAGAAAATGGTCGCAGCGCAATCACTGAGATGGCGAACTGGATCTTGGCAGTCAATGCAATGACCAACTTTGAATCTGGTACCACGTTGAACGTCGGTATTGTCTCTGGTGGTAACGGCGCTAACATCGTCCCTGAACATGCTGAAGCGATTGTGGATGTGCGTTTCTGGAGCAACGAAGAATACGATGATGTCGATAGCAGGCTAAACGGCATGCTGGAAACACCATTCGTTGATGGCGTAAGTATCGAATTGGTTCGTGAAGCTTATAAGCCTTCTATGGTGCCAAGCCTACAAACAGAAAGCCTGATGATGCTAGTTGAAGAAGCGGCAAGTGAACTGGCGATCGACATCAACTGGAAAGAAGTAGGTGGTGGCTCTGATGCAAACAACACTGCAATTCTTGGCGTTCCAACTTTGGATGGTCTAGGGCCTATCGGTGCAGGCTTCCACAGTGATCAAGAGTACTTGTTGCTTGAGTCTATTGAACCACGTATCAAAATGCTGATGCGTGTACTGGAGAAGATTGCTCAATAAGGCATTTTGCTTTTAAAGCTTGCTTCCCAGAGCTTTTGGTTTCCAAAGCAATAATCCCCGGACTTCGGTTTGGGGATTTTTTTATCTAGCCAATTGGTTTCCTTTCTTCATTATCATTTCTCGCTATTAATCCTACGTTCAGGTTCATCGTCTTAATATCTATGCCACAGTCATAAATTTAGGAGGCACGATGACCACAAGCATGTCTGTAAATTCGGCGTCCGATGACGTCTTAGACCAAACGATGCAAGCACCAGATGAGAAAATCTTCTGGCGTAAAATGAAAAATTCCGTCAAGAAAGCAGGCGAAGAGATTGCTGTTATGGGCATTAAATCATGGCTCGCGATGGCAGATTCCAACACCTCTGTTCGCCACAAGGCTATCTTAGGTGGCGCGTTGGCTTACTTCGTTCTCCCTACTGATATGGTGCCCGACGTACTAGCAGGCGTCGGCTTTACCGATGACATGGCAGCACTTACCCTAGCCGCGAACTCAGTCGGCAATGCCATTACCGACGAGCATGAAGAACAAGCGAGAGAAAAGCTGAGTTCGATGACGGAGTAGGCGTCAATTCTTCATATAATCTGTATCGCTCCAAGGCTAAATAATATGATTTCGAACAGCCTGAACTATGTCGTGTAATTGCCGATGGCGATATTCAAACAAAATAGTCCTATCTTTAAACCTGCTTGAGTGTAAATATTAATTCTAACAATTTCCCTTTCAGTAAAAGTTGCTCGCATTCTAGTGAACTTCCTATCGAATGCTTTCTCTCAAAAGTTTAATGTCTACGTAAATTAATTCTGTATGACATTATGAAATTAATTCAATCTTTGAGTTTATCAATTCTATTATTTTTAGGGAGCAGTAGCTTGGTTGGGAAAGAAGTGTACCAGTACACTCCAGAGATTCATGGTGTGTTGACGCAAAGTGGCACTCCGATGAATGATCAGGAAGTCGTTTTAAGAGTTGGAGTTCGAGGAGATATACAAGAATTTATCGCACGAACTGATGACCAAGGTCGGTTTTCATTTCAATCTGTTCAAGAAACTAAACCTACTAGCTCTAGTTTTTTAGATCAAAAATATGTACTGGTGTTCCTGAAAACATATTTGAAATCTGGTGAAGAAATAACTATTTGGGAGTCATCTATTGATGGTTACGAGATTGATGACTTTGCTAAAAAAAATATGATTGATTTAAATTGTGAAGTGACTGATGAACTTTACTACTTTGCTTTCTCTTATTCCGAAAATGGCGATGACGATACTTATGTATATAGCCAGTGTCGATTGTTTGGATATGTTGATTCTGGAATATATGAGGAATAAGTAATGAAGTCTTTATCACCACGATTAGCATCAAGAATAGCTGAAATACCATATTTAGCTTATGGCAAAGATAACAAAAGAGTACAACCTTACATCGCTAGGTCATTTTCATTTAATACTCGCCGGGATGTTTTTCAAGGAGTAACGGGAGGTTTCCTTGGGCTTGGTAGCATGACTTCTGACTTTATGGTTATAGGGTATGGTAAAGGTGAGTTTTCCGATCATTTAGTACTTTCATTTAGAGGAACTGAAGACAATATAGGCGATAAGCTTGCTGATGGTAATATTGGCTTGAAGGGATCTTCTAATGGTCAGCCAGCACATGCTGGTTTTGTTAATCTATTCAACAGTCTCAGACCTCAACTCACTAACTTTTTTTCAGGAAGACAAGCTCCTAAAGTCGTGCACTGTGTAGGGCATAGTTTAGGTGGAGCTATTGCTTCTCTTACGGCTGACTGGATTAAAGCGAAATACAAGTATTGCGTTCATCTATATACGTTTGGTGCCCCAAGGGTTGGACTCAAGTCTTATGCTCTGAGGAACGTTGATAAATCTTATAGATGTACACATGGCGCAGATCCAGTGACAATGATTCCGTTGTGGCCATTTACTCACTCAGGTACTGAATATCGACTAGATGGAAGCTCAGGAGTTTACTTTTTTACACATACTTTACCGAAGCGAGGGACCCCTGGGTATATAAATACAGCGAGTCATGAAGAATGGGAAAAGCTACAACAACGCTCAACGGATTTTTTGAACAAACGTGTTAACTTAAGTTATGAGAGGAGAAAAGAAGCGACTCTCAATACGACTTGGATTGAAAGAGTATTTTCTGCAATACTAACTCTATTGAGAGATTCCGGATTTGCTCATATCTTGCAGGGAGGATTTTCCTCGACATTAACGATGTGGGATGTATTAGCAAGAACATTAGCGAAATTATCTAGTCTCAAAGACAACTATGCCTCACGTATTAAAGGTATATTAGGTCATATAAACATAATGTCTGGCAACCCCGCTGTTAATCTTTCCATTATAACTTACTCAGTGATCAAGTGGTCTTTTACGAGGCTGATAAATAAACTTGATTCATTAGCCAGAAGCGCACTTAAAGTTGCAGCTTGAACTTCCTCAAATAAAACAAAAGCCCCGATGTTTCCATCGGGGCTTTCATTTAGACAGGATAATTTAGCTTGGAAGGAATTAAGCTTCCGCGCGTTTTAGATGTACTTCTTCTTCTTCGACCCCAGCTTTTGGATCGTTGAAGCGAGCTTCATCCAATGCGCCTTCCGATTTAGCAACAATGATAGTCACTGCACTGTCACCGGTGATGTTTACTGCGGTACGAATCATATCAAGTAGACGGTCAACACCCATGATAAGTGCAATACCTTCTAGTGGTAGACCTACTTGGTTTAATACCATTGCTAGCATTACTAGACCAACACCAGGAACACCTGCGGTACCGATCGACGCCAATGTTGCCGTCATGATAACCATTAGGTAGTCGCCCATAGTTAGGTCGATATTGAATGCCTGTGCGATGAACGCTGTCGCCACACCTTGCATGATCGCCGTACCATCCATGTTCACGGTTGCACCCAGCGGTACTGTGAACGATGATACGCGGTTCTCAACACCCATGCGGTGCTTAGCCGTTTCCATTGTCACTGGAATCGTCGCGTTCGATGATGCTGTCGAGAAAGCAAACATGATCGCGTCTTCCATCTTACGTAGGAACGTAATTGGGTTTAGACCCGTGAAGCCTTTTAGCATCAAGCTGTAAGTTACAAGGCCGTGCAGCAATAACGTACCTGCTAGTACAACAAAGTATTCAGCAAGGTTGAAGATTGCGCTTAGACCAAGACCGGTAAACAGCTTCGCCATTAGGAAGAACACACCGTAAGGCGCTAGGTTCATCAAAATCGCAACCAGCTTCATGATGACCTCATTCAGATCAGAGAAGAAAGCGGCAATACGCTCGCCTGGCTTACCCGCTGCACTGATCGCGATACCGAATAGTACGGCAAACACGATAACTTGCAGGGTTTTACCTTCTGCCATCGCGCTGATTGGGTTAGTCGGGAACATATCAATGATCACTTGACCCAAAGATGGCGCTTCTGCTGATTTGAATGAACTTGCTGCAGTTAGGTCTGCACCAGCGCCTGGCTGGAATAGCGTACCCATGGTTAAAGCAAGTGTGATTGCGATAGCGGTTGTTGCTACGTAGAAAGCAAGGGTTTTACCACCCATGCGACCCAATGTAGATAGGTCTTTTAGGGAGCTGGTACCACAAACTAGCGAAACAAATACTAGCGGTACGACAAGCATTTTTAAGCTGGCAACGAAGATCTGTCCACCAACTTCGAATAATCCATTAACAATGTATGCGTCGACAAATCCGTTGTCGGCGAAAAGTGTGCGAATTGCAAATCCTGTCAAGATACCCGCTACCATACCCAAAATTACGCGGCTGGTGAGCGACATCGGTTTCTTGGTATTCATGAGAATACTCCTTATAGTTATGCACCTTAAGTTCACTTCAAGGCGGCGAGCAGATTAGCAGTGGAGTGTGAAAATACGAAAGAATAATCGTCTGAATGGTTAATAGATGTGAAGTGAGTCACTCTAAAAAATAGAATTTTAACCAACAAGTAACGAACTGAATGGTTGAAAAGTTTTAAATTTAACAAATTTATCGAATATACAACCGATAGAAATGATTTCTTACATTTTCAGTCAATAGAAAACAGTATGCATAAAGGTGAGGTTTTTGATGCTCAGTGCATAACTAAGCATCATTTATTCACCTTGCTTCCAGGTTATTGCTTTAACGGTGGGCGAGTTTTTTCATCAACGCTTTGAGCGAAGTTCGACAATGCTTGGTAGTCGGCTGGAGACCAAGTGGAGCGTGACTTTAGCGCGCTAGGCAATGACGAAAATGCTTTTTCCTTGTCTTTTGCTATTAGTTCGACGCTCATCCACTGATCGATGGGTTGTTGATCGGCAAAGTAAGCATCTAATGAAAGCTCATGGTTCGCACCGGAGTAATTGGGTGTTAATTGTAGCGCCATATGGTAGTCGCGGAATCTCACTACCCATTTATCTGGCAAGCGTTTTGAACTATCCCACCATACTCCGTCTAGTTGTTGAATCTTTGCTTTTGTCACGGATTTAGGTTGTGCTTGCAGATCCTTTAATGCTTGTTGGAAAGCGCTGTCCATGGCTTTTGAAAAACTTTTAGGTGTTAGGTCTGGGTTACTGAGCAGTACCTGTTTTGCTAGGTTTGCACCAAGCATATTCGAGTAAAGATCTTCAGAGGAAAACGCAGAGGCCAGCTCTTTAAAGCCACTCACCGATACCATGCCAAACCATTGAGCGATTTCATGCCATTGTGCGAGACGAAAAGCAGTCAGTGCTGCAGCTTGAGCGCTGCGTTCGATGTTTTCTTGCTCGCTGAGTTTGTTTTTATGCTCGTACCAACGAATACGTCGAACACGCAATTCTTCAGGCAGATCTAAATGTGCTGCTCTGCCTAAATAGTGTCGATTTAACTGAAACAGATAGTAGGTGTAATCTGAGGTGTCCCGCACGTGTGCCGTATCAATAAAGCCGCCTAATTCGGTAAAAATCAGACCGTTGGCTTCTTCATTTAATCCAAGCAGACTGCCGGGTACAGACTCACTGCCGTCATTGTAGTGGTGAGTACCCACTTCGTTGCTAGACAATACATTTTCTAAGGAGAAGAAGGGTACTGGCACGCTTCCTAACTCAGCTTTGAGATCGACTCCGAATGCGCAACATGGCCTGACGCCCACGGGCGCTTTCAGTGCTTGTGCTTGGACGAACCCGCTACAAAGGCTAAGTAGTAATAGTGCTGCTTTCTTCAAACCAAACTCCTAGAATGCTTCATTGATTTGGAAATAAAAACCGGTGCTGTCTTTACCTATACCAAGGTCGACACGGACATTAATGCGTGCTTTAAAGGCGAATCGATAGCCAACGCCGACGGTTGGTAGCCAGCTGCCGGCAAACAAATCGTGGTAGGTTGGCGCAATGTTACCTGCACCCAACCAACCGACCACACCGTGACGACCAGAAATGGTGTGGCGAATTTCTACTTGTGTCGAAAGCTGATGTTTGTCGCGATACTGCCCTTGGTAGTACCCGCGCATGCGTTGATCATCACCCAGTTGGGCGTAATCGAACCAAGGCGCATCACCGAAAATAGATTGTGAATATACCTCCATCGCAACAATCGTCGTGTCAGACCATTGTTGGTAAAGGCGGTAGTTAGCAATAAGATTGTCGTAGTCTTCATCACTGCCCAGTGAATCTCTGTTCGCAACCCATTCGATATCGAGAAATTGCCCTTTCATGGGATTAGGTTCGAAATCGCGATTATCGTATTCCATTCCGACTAATACGCCACTGCTGGTGACGTCTGTGACTTCGGAAGGTAGGATGTCACCATCCACGCCATCAACTTTATTGAATGATTGCCATTGCCAGCCCAATTTCGCGTAGGTATTGGGTGCGACTTCTACTGCAATTTTGGGACTCAGTTGCAAGCGTTGTCCTTCGTACTGAACTTTGTTGCGATCATTATCAGCCGCTTGGCTGCCAATACCCCAGTAGTAACCGGGTGTATGGCTGATCCACGCTTCACCAAGTAAGCGGACTTTGTCACTGTTTAGATAAGTGCGATTGTTCAAGCCCAAGCCATAAGAGCCTGAGGTTGAACCGTAAGAAGTGACAGTGACGGTTGAATAAGGATCGCCTTGTTGCCAGTCGTATGGTGTGTACAACCCAACGGCGGCTACCCCGATTCCGAAGCCTTGCTCTGGGTTGACGAATGGACCCGGTAATACACCCCAATCGATTAACTTCGATTCATCCACCGTTTCGCTCGAACCCAGCTTAGTTAGGATGTCATCCATCAAGCTGCTCTCATCTTGCTGCATAGCAAAAACATGTGGTGTGCAAAACAGTGCTGCAATTGCAAGGGAATAAGAAGCTTTCATCTTCTCTTTACCTTAGAAACGACGATCTATAGAGAAGAAGATGCTTTCACGATCACCAAAGCCGGCTTCACCTAAAAGGTACCAATCGTCATTGATCTGGTATTGCATGCCTGCGATGGTGTTCCATTCGGACTCCAAATGCTGTTTAACGTCGAAGCGACCAGAGAGGTTGATACCGGCTTGTTTCAACGTACCTGAAAGTTCTTGTTCTACGTTTTGGTACATCGCACCAACCCAAAGTCGAACTGGTACTCCATTTTTGTGGAAGTCGAAGCCAACACGAGGAGAGACGACGATCGCGTCAATTGCACCGTCGATCACATTGAGATTTGTTTGGGTGTAGCTTGCGTCAACAAGGGCAAATAGTTGGTCGTAGCCGCCAGCAAGAACAAAACCACCACCGTAGGTGTACCCTTCGAGGTCTAGGCGGAATGGAAATTCACCAATTTTTTGGCCAAGGACGCTGACTTTTACGTTGGTCTCTGAATAGCCATCCAGTGTACCCACCAACCCATACACATTTAGGAATGGAAGCAGCCAAACATCACCGCGCAATGTCACCACATCGCTGGCTTGTTTGCCTGCACCAGCTTCCATGTTGAGCATTTTCTCTAAGCCATGCAGTCCGCTTAGAGCAATAGAATCGACATTGATGCCTTGTTCCATACTCATATAGCTTAGGTTTAAGCCAAAGGGTTTTGGTAAGTCATAGCCAAGTGCTTCTGCTTTATCTTTCCAGATTGGCAGTGAGATCGAGTCAGCATTCGCCACGCCAGTGAATAGACAGGAAGCGGCAACAAGCAAGGAGCGTAATTTCATAAGTAACTTCATTAAACGTGACGATCACAACAACACCAGGGGTCTTGTAATAAGGGCATCGACTCTGGAGTTTGTGTCACGGAAAATCACAGCTTCATCAGAAGGACGAAGCGCCACAGCGTGAGTTAAGAGTGATTATTGTTTGGTATTTTCGTGGAATCTTAACGTCGGCGAGCGCATCTTACTCCTAAAATTAAGAAAGTAAACTTCAAAGTATACTTTTGATTGTTGTGCGCTATACTCTGCATCCACTTACATGAGGTTGGTGAATCTAGGACCATGAAACTTTCAGAAAAGAAACGCTTAGCGCTGATTGAAGCAGCTCAACAAGAGTTCATTGAACACGGTTATAGCAGTGCGAATATGGACAGAGTGTGTGAGCGAGCAGCAACATCAAAGCGAACCTTATATCGCCATTTTGAAAGTAAGGATGTGTTGTTTATTGAGTCGATCCAATCAGTGCTTGAAACACAAAGAGCGCGTTTGCAACTCACATACAAACAAGATGTGGATATAGAATCTCAGCTTCGTGACTATTTGTATTCTAAGCTGGATTCTATGTACGAAGACTTTGGTTTGCCTTTGGCTAAAATGGTGATCAGTGAGTTTATGCGTACACCGGATTTAGCCGAAAACTACCTTCATCAACTTCAACGTCAAGATGAACTTCTCCAAGCTTGGTTTGCTGAGGCGATTGCAGACGGAAAATTCAAACCTCTTGATCCTGCAATGATGAGTAGCATGCTGATGTGTTTGCTCAAGGGCAACTTTTTGTGGCCACAACTGGTGGCGAATCAAGCTGTACCAAATGAAGAACAGCGCAAGGAAACCGTTGAATCAATTCTGACGCTGTTTTTCAATGGTTATTGTTGTTAACTCTTATCTCTAATTTGTGGTTAAGCGACGCAATGTAGGCAGTTGCTCGTGATCCCATGTCCAGAAGTCTTGCCTTTGATTGCGGATGCCTCCAACCCAGTAACTTTGTGTGGCTCGGCATTTACCATTCAAGCATACTTGACCTTGTTTACTTAAACTAACTTGATGTTCCCACCAGTTTTTCTCGAGTTCACTTATCGTAAACAGCGGTTCTTCGTATTGGGAGAGTGGTAATAGCAAAGCGTAAAACATCACATCACCCAAGGTTGGTAGTGGTTCCTTTGTGAGGTACTGCTGAAACCAATCTTTGACTGTAATTGGGACGCTATGCTTAGCTAATGTTTCCAATGCCAATCTTTGTGTGAGGCTCAACCCTGAACTTGAATGAGGCAATTCTTGAAGGTGCCGTTTTAATACAGTTTTGATGTTTGGCAAGCAATCTAACTCGTGATGTTTGATTAAATTCAAAAGTGAATCCGGCGTGGGGGATGTTAACGCTTGCCAACACCGCGCGGCTTGACTTAATAGTTTTGCAGAGACAGGCTTTCGGTGTTGCCAGCAAGAGCGAATGGCTTCTGCGGGCAGTTGCCCAAACCCAATAAAGCGCTCGGTTCCCGGAAACTGATTGAATTCGATGATCTCAATGATGTTGCCTTCGGTTTCCTCTAGCAGAGAGAGCCCTCGAAGTAGCATGAATTGATCGTAGGCATCATGTTCAACCCAAAAAACGATACGTTCATACTGCACGTCGAGCAGGGTATGGATATTGTCTTGCTCAAACTGCGCTACCTCTTGCACCGAGTCTTTTCTCCCCATAACAGGCAGCAATCGGTCCACAACGTATTGTGCTCTTAGGGCAAGAAACGTGTTGTCATCATCGGGAATTGGACCAATACACAACGGATCAATCATGGGCAAGAAGTCACCTTCGAAACCGCATGTCTTTAGTTGCTGCTGAATGTCATGACCGCAGCGTACATGCAGCGTTGTCAACTCGGCATCGAGTGGCTTTTCTTGATTATCAATGGCACGTTTATGGAATTCGAGTTTTTCCACGTGCGCTTTTAACTTGCTCCAACTAGGTAAACCAAGCTCTCTTGCTAAGGCGTGTTGCACATCCGAAAGTTTGACTGATTCTGGCGTGAGCTTTTCTGGCTGAGTATGAAACTGCTTAACCAGCTTTAAGGTATCTTCATTATTTTGGCGGATCGCTTTCAAGCGTTTTTTTGCCACGGATTTTTGCTGGTTTCGATTAATTGAGAAGCTGTTGTGAGATTGCATTTTTCACCTTTCTTATTCTTCCACACTCGCCTTAACAGAAGCTATAAAGAAGGTAAAAACAAATTGTTCCTGCTAATGAGAGCAGGGAAGTTGAATTGCCATGAACTGAGTTCTTTCCGCGAGTGTTGGGCGCTTTAGGCTTGAGCACCCTGATATTAGGTGCTCAAGCTTTGTCATGCAATACGTTGCGAGAGAATGGTGTCACAAAATAAAAGATTGGAGTCAAGAGGATTAAGCTCGGTATTCGGCGCTTTTTAGCAAAGCTTGGTATAGCGCAAGGGCAGCGGGGCCACTTTTCGCACCTTTAGGTAATGTAAGGTGCAAAGCCACTTGATACTGATTGGAGTGTTCTAATTCTAATACTTTGATTTTGTTGTTCTGACGATATTCGACCAGATGTTGAGGTAACCGACAAAACCCGACACTTTGTTCTACGGCTCTGAAAGCGTGGTCAAAATTATCGACAGTAATTCGCTGGCGCGCTCTCAGCCAGCCCACATTTTGCTTCGCTTTATCAGAGTCTCCTAGATCACGCACCACAATCTGGCTGGTGGTAGCAAAGTCTGCCAGTGACACTTGTGGTTTTCGCGCAAGCGGATGATGTGCCGAAATCACTGGCACCATCGTGGTCGTACCGAACGCTTCTGCTGGGTAGTTAGTAATGGGAAGGTTGATGATCGCGATGTCTGCTAATTCATTCACTACCATGTCTGTGGTTTTACTCAGAGAGGTTTCTACTACTTGAACTGAAGTTGTGTTGTTTTGTGTGAGAAATTCGCTAAGTGGAGTATAGAGCCAACTTGGATCGCACAGGTGATCGATAGCTACCGTAATTTGCGACTCTACACCGCTATTTAGTTGTTCACTGATCATTTCAAGTTCACGAGCCTGCTCAAGCATTGACTGAGCCCGTCGAAGCATGGTTTTACCGTGTTCGGTTAGCCCTGCTTTTCGGCCTTTCACTTCTATCAACTTAATGCCGAGCTGCTCTTCGAGCTTTTTCACCGAATAGATAAGCGTGGTATGGCTTTTATTGAGCGTTACTGCGGCTGATTGAATACTTCCTGCCTGTTCAATTGCTTGTAGTGTTTGCCATTGCTCTAGGGTTGTTTTGAGTCTCATTGGTCAGTTTTTTCGACAGGTAATGGCAAAATTATGAACTTTCTTGTCAGTTTTATAAAGGCAATAATCTTTTCATCGAAAGCGAGTCAATAATAAGAGGAGACTCAAGATGGCGAAATTACTGCAAGTTGATTTTGAATTTCATGGCCCATTTGGTGAAGAGATGTCGAATGCTCTGATCGATTTAGCGAAATCAATTAACCAAGAGCCGGGCATGATTTGGAAAATTTGGACGGAAAGCGAAAAAGACAAACTCGGTGGTGGTATCTATCTTTTTGAAGATGAAGCCACGGCGCAAGCTTACCTCGAAATGCACACTGCTCGTTTGAAACAGATGGGTGTAGAAGAAGTAAGAGGCCAGATATTTGATATCAATATGCCGCTGAGCATCATCAACCAAGGCCCAATCGGAGAGTAACATTATGACTAACCGCACTTTTCTAACCGTTCATGGTGTCATATATACGGTATTTGCGTTTGCGCTGTTTTTTGTTCCGACCATGATGTGGCCGATGTATGGCGTACAAATTAACGACCAGTACGCGCTGTTTTTATCGCAGCATACGTCGATCTTTTTAGGTGGGATTGCTGCGGTCAGTTTGATGTTACGTGATGTGGAACCTAGCACTACAGCCAAGCAACTGTTCAAAGCGCTGTTGACCACGAATTTTTTAGGCGTTGTGATCACCACTTATGCTGGCATTACAGGCGTGTTTGTTGGCTTTGGGTGGAGTGACCCTGCTTTCTTCTTATTACTGAGTGCGCTCACTTTTATTCAATGGAAGAAGCAATCGTAGAACAAACCATATCAAGCAAGCCCCGCGATGCGCGTGGGGCTTGCTTTTTTAATGAGGCATAAACTCGCCACCATCTTTCATTATTTTTTTCGCAATACGGTTCATGACACGGATGAAGAAGCGCCGAGCCAAACCATATTTAACGTTCGTTACCGAGATACGACATAAGTTGTCTTTCTCATCAAAACCATAAAACACCTTCGCTCCACACTTATCGAGATAAATTGCAGCAACATTGTTTGCTTTTGTTTCATCTGGTTGAATGAGAGCTACGGGGGAGCTCTGTTTGACCGCATTTTTCCATAGCGATTTTTTTGATTGAGTCTCGGTTATGGTGCTTGTACTACCAACGAGAAGCACTCGGTTTTTCACGCGTTGTTCCATAAAAGCATAAGTTGGGTTTGAAGCATAGAACCACTGTGTCGGTTCGGCAGGAGTGACGTGTATTTCAGCGAGTTCCAATTGGTTGTCTTTTGTATGACAGTGAACGGGCATCGGCTTTTCTGGCAACTTACAACCAAAGATCATTCCGTACGGCTTCGTTTTCGCATCCACAAAATCGAGGAGCCCCTGATTAAGGCTGATCGAACCAATATGAGAGCTTTCAAATGGTGCTTTTTGTTGAGCTTCTTCCAGTAGCGCCATTTGCCTAGGGCTATCATCGACGACATGGAACACTTTGTCCGCAAGCAAGTCGCCATTTGGATGATAAATTCGATATCGATAGACGCCGGTAGAGTTAGAACTTTTTTCGCCTAGGTTCCAAGTCAAACAGTTGGAGTGATTCAGCTGAATCGAAGACTCATATTCATGTGAGTAACCTCCAATTGAAGCTCTGTATGGGTGATCGATGCGAACTGTTAGGGCGACTTCAGGTTCATAACCGTCCTTGTCGTCATCATCTTCTGGGAAATAGCCGATACGAAGTCCAAAACAACGTTGATCTTCCGCACGAACTAGGGTGGTTTGTTTTATTAATTCGCTTGGGTCATCATCTTCTGGAATATGGTAAATGCCCCAATCGAGCAACTCAAAAGGAGAAAGCGCAGCATGACGATATTTTCCAGCTTGTATATCTGCTACAAGCTGCTGGACTTTCAACGATGCGTGCTGCGCATATTCACTGATGAGTGTTGTGAACTCTGGGAGGTTAGCGACCAACTCAATAAACTTAAGTAGTTGGCTTATCTCCAATTGATCTGTATAGCGCTTTAGTTCGGTTTGTTTGGCAAACCAAGGCATCGCATCGACCCAATGCTGCTTAATTGTATACTTGAGTAAGACGATCAGTTGCGCATCGCGTTCATACAGTTGTTGACATAATTCAGTTAGAGAAAGCACTCGCTCATTCTCAAGCTGCTTCAACCCTAGACTAGGATTAAGAGCAAATAATCGCAAGAGGTTATCTTGGATGTGCGGTGAGGCTTTCCAATACAGTTCATCAATACTAGGAATTCCGTAACAGGTATCAAAATCACTGATGAAGCTAGTTGTTAGTGTATCCAGTAACGTTTGTAATTGCTCTGAGTTGAGCAATGTCGTTTGGGCGATCTGAGCAGTGATCCACTCTACTGTTTCGGATTGCTCTGTGGTGATGGTGTAACCATTAGGGTTACGACGTCCCATTTGTTCACTTACGGTGTAGCGAATAGAGTCTAAGAGCGCTTCATCATAGTAACTGGTTTTGAGATTTGGTCTTCGTTGCTCCAGCAGCTCGAAGAAGCGCAGCTCAGCATCCGGACGGAGTTGTTTTAGTGCTGATCGAACGCATTGTTTGCTTTGTTCTGTTTGTTGCTGCGCTTCGAACTGATCGAAATACATGTCCATCAAACTGATTTCATCATCGTCCCTACGATCGATTTGAGACAATAGTAATTCCAAGCGCCCAGTCAGCTTATCGATCTCTGAATGGTATTTTAAGTCATCGACAAATGAGTGTGATTGATCGCTTAACTTTCCATAACGATCGCAATAAAAATAAGATAGCATGCGAGTGACTTTCGCCGGAGCTGATGTCAACCAGAGCAAAAGTAAGCGATGGCAATAGATTTGCTCAGGAGTATTTTGTAGTGAGCCCCAAACATGAGCGGCGACTAATAGCTTCTGGGCTTTGTCGTCAAAGTCACGCAGAAACTCATAGTAAGGCTGATTTTTGTTGATTTGTCTGCTGTCACTGAGCTGTTCGATATTTCCTTTAAAAGATTTTAGCGTGACATCGAAATCATCGCTTTCATTGCTTAGAAATGCATCGACGATCTTCCAATCTTGTTTTGCTTGGGACTCCTCTTCCTCTGTGAGAGGAACGTATCGCCAACGTTTCTCGGCAGTCTCAATACAATGGAATCGACTGTTTTCACTCAAGGTGAGAAGAAGCTCTGACTTTAGGCTTGAGGCAAGTTTGTCCTCAAATGCTTCTGTTGCCCTGTCGTTGATACCGTGCTTATTATCGTAGTAAAGCATGCCAGCACAGAAGGCCAGTTGACTGGCTAAGCTAAACTCGTCATCAAACGCGTCAGCCAATTGTTCGAGAAGATCAGTTGCCTCTTCTCGATGTTTGTTCAATAACTCATGGGCAAGCTGGGTCTCTTTCTGGCGAATATTGTCTCGGTATGCACCACATTCTTTGACATAGTTTAGAAATTGCGCCTTCCAATCACCGTTATAACGTTGGGTGAAATCCTCTTCACTTATGAGCTCAAAGTCGTGGACAAGCCCATGAGCCACATCGGCATGAAAGGACGCTTTGTTGTTCCAACAATGTAATACGTCAAACAAGCGCAAGATTTTTTGATTGTTTTCCGCTATCGCTGCGTCATCCAAGTCTTCATTGTGCCAATCGTATAGGATGTCACCGGCAATGGTCATCATCTCTTCGTGATAAGAGTCATAGCGGCCGAGGTAATATTCGAATTTCTCGGAGATATCGAAGTTACCTTTTCTCGCCGCGATTTGAATGTTACACGGTTCAATCACATCTAGGACTTGTGCATCTTCCCCACTCTCGATGTAATGCCAAATTGTTTTCCCTTCATTAAAACCTTCGGTAATGAATGACTTCCATTGCGCAATACCAGTGCCTCGATAATAGTAGTGATCACGGTAGTAGTCGTCTTCATTTTCGATGACTTTGGGTGGAACAATTGGACGACCCAGATATGCTTCGATCTCACTGGTAAGTGCCATCGCTGCTTGTTCTGCTGATGAGTCAATAAAGTTGCTCATTATCACCGCGTGGTAATCTACTTCATGATCATCGATATCAATGCCATGAATGGGCGACATGATGGAATAGATGAATCGGTCTACTGGGCGTTCAACATAGTAGCGAGAGTCATCTGTATATTGTAGGTAGTCTTGATCAGCGAAGCGTTGCTTCATCAAAGATCGAAATACTTCGAACTCGTGAGGCTTTTCGCGGAAGATTTTAAGCAATCCAGTGACTTGGCTACGAGTCGTTAGGTCGCTTGCACTTTCATGTTTAGAATCATCAAACATGTATCCTCGAGCAGCACTGTTATCACAGTAGCAAAATGCTTTCAGTGTATCGTGGGTATAACCCAAATGGTTTGTCAGAACTCCTAGTGCAAACTCACCGTGGGGAGCGTGCTCACTGTCCCAATATGGGATGGTGTAACCGCCAAGATAAAAAGCCAAGCGAGGAAACGTGAGCCCTACAATCAAAAGTGGTAACAACCCAAATACTTGCTCTTCAGATACCCACATCTCACTAGAGTCATTAAATTGTCTAGCGAGGTGGCAAATCAATTTAGCCGTTTCCTCTAATTCAGACTCTAGTGCTTGATGTTGACATGCTCGAAGAAAAAACGCGCCTTCACTGGTTAAATAGGTGCTGTTTAACAACTGAGTTGGTTGAATATCGCTTTTGTACGAGTAGCCAACGTAAGCAAACACTTCTTGAGCAATTTTATTTTCAACCAATGAACCAATTTGATCGTCACTCCCGCTATTTACTTGGAAGCGAACATGACAATGATAGTTATCAAAGGCATTTTCTTGCAGGAGGGCTTCTCGATAGTGTCTTACGGCTTGGCGTAAAGATTCAATAGATTGAGGGTCGTATTCCACGACCAGAGATTTGGTATCTAAAGCAACTGACATAATACTTGCACTACAACTAATTACATATTTAGTTGAGGATAAAGACGCGTGTGGCCGATGTCACTGAAAAGATTGAGCTATTTATAAAGGTGTGACGCTAAGCCACACCTTAAGTTGGAGTCAAAATCACCTGGTACGGAAATATGGGGTGTTTAACGCTTTGCTAATCCCTTATCGTTCAAATATGGCAGTATATGAGGGCGAGATTCTCCAGACAGCTTTCCGGCTGTTTCTTGTGACCATGCACTCTGCTTTTGATTGCTTGTGCGGCTCGCGTAGTACTCTTGCATGGTTTGATCGTAAGCTTGTACATCGTCTACGTTCAGCGTTTGGTATTGGTTTTCGTGGACAATAACGTTAACGGGCAAGCGTGGTTTTACTTCTGGGTTTTGATCAGGGTGGCCCAAACACATACCAAACAGGATAGCGGCGTTGTTAGGTAAACCGAGTAGCTCATCGACTTGCGCAGCACTATTTCTTAAGCCACCAATGTATACGCCACCTAACCCCATAGACTCCGCAGCTAACAAACAGTTTTGCGCCATGATGCCGGAATCCACAGCACCAATTAGGGTCAGCTCAGTAAAGTCGGCTTGAACGTCTGGGTTGATGGTTGTGTGACGCTGGTAATCAATGCAAAACACCAAAAATTCTGCAGCACTTTCAACGTAAGCCTGATTGCCAGCGTATTGTGCTAGCAGTTTGCGCTTTTCTGCGTCTGTCACTCTAATGATAGAGACCACTTGCAGCATGCTAGAAGAAGAGGCGGCTAATCCGGATTGGAGAATCGTTTGTAGTTGTTCACTTGCAATAGGCTCAGAGGTGAACTTACGAATAGAGCGATGACCGAGAATGGTTTCAATCGTACTGTTCATGATCAATCAACTTCCTTAGTTTGTTCTTAGTATTGGCTGAATCTTCACCATAACGCTATTTATATTGAGCGTAAACCAGGATGCGCTTCAAACTGTGGCGACGAGCAAAAGGTGAGGCGCTTGGAAAGTGCAGCGAACATAAAGTGACGTTATTTATAAAGTTGGGTATATAATGATTTTTAATAATCAATAACTTACCAAATGTAGAAAACATGAAAGAACTGATACTTCATACTGTCACTGTATTCATGGGCTTTTTTGCCATCATGAACCCGATCGCTAACATCCCTATCTTCTTAAGCCTGACCGCGGACGAAGACAAGCAAACCGTGCGCTCAATTGCGTTTCGCTCTGTGTTTATCGCCTTTGTTATCGTTGCAGTGTTCGCTATTGCTGGCAAAGTCATCTTCGACCTATTTGGTATTACCCTTTACGCACTGCGCATTACTGGCGGTATCTTAGTATTCCTTATTGGCTTCCACATGTTGCAAGGGGAATCGACACATAAGAAGACCAAGGAAAAGGCTTATTCACCGGAGCAAGAACAAGCCGCGTTGAGCATTGCCGTTTCACCATTAGCAATGCCGATACTGGCGGGGCCAGGAACACTTGCGACGGCGATGAACTTTGCAACAACGGGTGGAATCACCGAAACCATCATTACCATTGCTTCATTCGCAGTCCTTTGTGTGATGACTTATGTCCTGTTTTTGTTTGGTGACAAGTTAGTGAAAGCCGTTGGTCCAAGCGCCCTGAATGTGATCACCAAAATGATGGGATTGATCCTTGCTGTGATTGGCACACAGATGTTTATTGAAGGTGCTGCCGAAGCCTATAAAACCGTCTTTGCGTAATCTCTGATTGAACGACTGCAAATCCACATCAACGCTTTGGTTGATGTGGATTTTTTGATCCTAAGTTTCCACTTAAAGTGCAAGAAACACATAGACTTCGCCTATCTCAATAATAAGAATAACCGATTGTTGCTGTAGCACGAATTTCAGTAATCTTTTTAACGTCTTTATTGGGGGAAACATGGCAACAAAAGCAATCGTAGTCGAAGGTGGTGCAATGCGTGGCGTCTTTGCCAGCGGCGTATTAGATGCATTCTTAGAACAAGACTACAAACCATTTGATTTTGCGATTGGCGTATCAGCCGGGGCTTCAAACTTGATCGGCTATCTCACTGATTATCCGCACCGTAGTATTAACGTCATCACCAAGTTGGCGACGAGCAAACGCTTTTTCGATCCTACCCGCTTTTTGAAAGGTGGGGATTTGATCGACGTGAAATGGTTGTTTGAAGAGTCAAATCGTTTGTACCCAGTCGATGAAGCAAAACTGTTTGAAGGTATTCCTTTCTTAGCGGCAACGACAAACGTAAATACAGGTAAAGCGGATTACTACCGAGTGAATCGTCATAACTTCCACAACGCGATGGAAGCAACAACTGCTCTACCTATTGCTTACAAACATACCCCGTGCTTCTCCGGTGGTTGTTATACCGATGGTGGTGTGGCGGATTCCATTCCTGTACGAGAAGCCTATCGTCGCGGTGCTCGTGATATCACGGTTGTTCTTTCACATCCTTTGGCTTATGAGAAAAAGCCAGTGAAGACGCCTTGGTTAATGAAGAAGCTGTTCGCTGAACATCCACAAATGGCAGAGGCTATGCTTCATCGCTCAGAGAACTACAATGAGTCGCTTGAGTTCATTCGCAATCCTCCCGAAGGAACGCGTGTTCGCGTAGTTGCTCCGCCAGATGAATTCAACGTTCAGCGATTGTCTATGCGTCAATCTGTCTTGCTCGAAGGCTATGAAATGGGGTTGGAAGCAGGACGCGCCCACCTTACCAACCGGGCTGGTGAACACGGCTTGGACAGAGAAAACTGCCATTTTTGTATTTAGTTCTTGAGTATGAGGAGTTAGTCCAAATCGACTTCAAGCGCTCCCCAAGACGAAGGTTCTCCCTCTCTTGTTAAGGGGAACAGACGAGAGTCAGGTTTGGCATAACTTAACCGATGCAGTCGCTGTGTCACGTGGTAGCTGTCTAGCCCAGAAATGGTCACCAAGTCGAGCAGTTCCAAATCAAGGTAACCGTCTGGCATGATCGCTCTTTCCGGTGCGTGCACCATTAACACTTCACCAATCAACATTTCAGTTTGATTGCTTTCAATCTTGATGTGTTCTTTCAAAGCTAGGCCCATCTTGAGGTTACTTTCAAGGACAAAAGGCGCAGGAAACGCATCATCATAATAAGGTGTCAGGCCTACTGCTTCGAACTCTGAGATATGCTTTGGGTAGCGCGCGGAGGTTTGATGGGCTTTTTGCACAAAGTCTACGCCGATAGCGTTGATGGTGAAATGCTTGGTATCGAGGATGTTTTCTAGCGTGTGACGGCGACTTTTACGTGGACGAACGATAAAGCCGAATAGAGGTGGATGCGAACCCAAATGAACCACCGAGCTCACCACGGCAAGGTTCTCTTGCCCCTGTCTATCTCTTGTGCCGATGAGGTTAGCGCTTTTGTATCCCGCTAGAGAGTTTATCAATCGGGTGCGTTGGCGTTGCTCCATCGCTTGAATGTCGTGCTTCGAAAGTTTGATGTTTTCCATATCCTTGAAAGGGGCGGGTGAACCCGCCCTCCTTGTTGATTTTATTTCGGCATGATGACTTCATCAATTACATGAATCACGCCATTCTTTGCTTTGACGTCGGTAGCAATCACGGTAGCGTTATTGATCATCACTTTATCGCCCATAGTTTTGATCATCACGTCTTGCCCTTGGACTGTCGTCGCTTTATCCATTTTCACTACGTCTGCGGCCATCACTTTGCCCGGAACCACATGGTAAGTAAGAATCGCGACCAGCTTGTCTTTGTTATCTGGCATCAGCAACATATCAATCGTGCCATCTGGAAGCTTAGCAAATGCTTCGTCAGTCGGTGCAAACACCGTAAATGGGCCTTCTCCTTTAAGCGTGTCTACTAAGCCTGCGGCTTTGACTGCTGCCACCAAGGTGTTGAAGGAGCCATTTGCAACGGCGACATCAACAATATCTTCTTTCATCATTCCGTGTTCATGGGCTTGCGCTGGCATTAAAAATGAAAAAGTGGCAAACATAACCGTGGTTGTAACCAAAATACGTTTTAACATTGTGCATTCCTTTCGTTGTTTGGGTACCGCTCTCTCCCTGATAAAAGCCTTTGTTTGTACGCGCGCTTCTTTCTGGGCGATCAACTTGTTTTCTTTTTGCTCGAAGGCCGAACGTGCTGCGCCAGAATTCTCGCTCCTTCTATTTTCACTTCTGTGCGTTTGCGCCATGCCCACAATCGCTCTCTTGCTGCTTTTGCGCTTGCCTCTACATTTACGACGGGCGCGAGATATCGGGAATCGGGATCCAGTTGGTACATGACGGTTTCCATTGCGGTCATTTTCCATGGCTCAAACAACAAGGGAGTAGGAACCATTGCAAGTTCTGGAATCCATTTATGAATGAACTCACCGTTAGCATCGTGCTCTTGTGCTTGTTTCGTCGGATTGTAGATGCGAATCGTATTGGTGCCGGTCACTCCTGCTTGCATTTGAAATTGTGGGTAATGGATACCCGGTTCAAAGTCGAGGAACAACTGAGCTAAGTGAGTGACGCCATCGCGCCAATCCATGTTCATATGATGCGTTAAAAAGCTCACTAACATCGCACGCATGCGAAAGTTGATGTACCCGGTGTGATGAAGACAACGCATGCAAGCATCGATGAGTGGTATCCCGGTTGTGCCTGACTTCCAAGCGTCCAAGAGTGCCTCATCTCTGACGCTTGCTTGCTGTAATAAACGTTCATAAGCCCTATTGACACAACGAAACTCCATTTCGCATTCGGATTCAAACTTCTGCATAAAGTGACAATGCCAATGCAATCTCGAAGACAACGCAATTAAGCTGCGACGAAACCCAGCCACTTGCCAATGTTGCAGCAGGTATTGGTACACTTCTCGAAGCGATATATTGCCCCATGCAAGATAGGGAGAGAGGCGAGTGCATGCAGTTCGAGATGCCGTCGGGCTGGAAATACTTCGATAATAATCGTGTCCCCGACGTTGAAAAAAGTCTTCCATGGTTTGCCAAGCGAGCGAACTTCCGCCCGTTTGCATGCCTTTTATTTTTTCTAACCAAGAAGGAGGGGGCGTAAACGAGCAACCAAGTGCGTCAACATCGAGGGTAATAAGAGAAGCACTTTCAAGGTCGATATCTTCAACCTCGGCTCGCATAACCGTATCCCAATGCTTATCCCAGCCGAGTCGGTCTTTTGCTCCTCGAATGACGGCGCCATGTTCTAATTCGCGCCACGGAATCCCTTGTGATTGAAGCCACTCTGATACTTGTTTATCTCGTTCAAACGTACAACTCAGTCCGATTTCTTGATGGGAGAAAATAGCGTTGATGTTGAACTGGTTCTGAATCGCGCTGAGGCAATCTATTGCGCTACCTGACATTACGGACACTTGATGGCCACGAGGCGAGATTGTTTCGTTCATATCTTGGAGTGATTGCCAGATAAAACGCCAGTGACGAGCAGAGTAATGTGGGTCATCCAGTAACATGGGTTCGACAATATAAAGCAGCACAGTTGGATGCTCTGAAGATAGAGCGTGTTGCAAAGGCGTATGATCGGTCAGGCGTAAATCGCGTTTTAGCCACACTAAGTTGATTGTTTGCATTGTGCCCCTCACTGTTTTTCCGATTTCTACGCATTAGGGAGGCAAATTTCTCACTCGGTGATCGATTTTATTACGGTTGACGTAAAGGCACGGAGCAAGGAGGTGCTCTATGTCTATGCCGCTCAGTAAATTGGAAAAATTCTTCTACATCGACAAGCTCGTTATCCACTCTCTCGATCTCGCTCTGTATCAAGTATCTGTCTTAGTCGATGGAGAGGAACACTTTGTTACCGATGATCAAGGCAAGTTTTTGAGAGCGCATTCGATACTGGAGTTGCAAAAGCAATGTCGTCACTTGAAAGCGAAACAGCAGGTACTTCGCCAACAAAGTGCCTATGACGAAATGGTTGGGCAGACATCCAAAGATGGTACCAATGAATTAGAGGTTCCTCTGCGTGATAACCAGCTTTACTGACTGAGAAATAACCAAAAATTGAACTCGACGCCATGTGATGCTTGCTAGACTGACATAAAGCATCACACGGAAACGGCTATGCAGTATTACCCAACTCAAGACATTATCTCTGAGCAGCGGTTCGGCTTTGGGCCCCTTTATCAACACAGTTCGCCAAGTTTAGAAAAGCAACTAAGCAGCAATACCTATTGGCATGAGGCAATAACCAAGTTGCCGAGTACAAACGAAGTGTTGTTGAAACTGAGAAAGCTCAATAACACCAAACGAGAGCTCAAACAATCCCCAACCAAAAAGCGCGAAGTGCAAAAGCAAATCGGTGCGTTCTTTCGTGAGCAATATTTGCGGCAAGTCGAGGCTCGCAACCAACAGACTTTGCACACTCCGTATGGATTTCAGGAACGCTTGATTCAATTTTGGAGCAACCATTTTGCTATATCTGCAGACACCCGAAAGGTGCGTCCGATAGTGGCTAGCGTTGAAAATGAAGTGATTCGAGAACACTGGAATGGCAACTTTGTCGAGATGCTCTTAGCGGTGAGTCAGCACCCAACCATGCTGATGTTTCTGGATAACAACTT
Organism: Vibrio jasicida 090810c; assembly: GCF_002887615.1. Lineage (NCBI taxonomy): Bacteria > Pseudomonadati > Pseudomonadota > Gammaproteobacteria > Vibrionales > Vibrionaceae > Vibrio > Vibrio jasicida. The sequence goes on from NZ_CP025793.1 coordinate 475,037, forward strand.
GTCAGTAGGGCCGAACTCCAAACAAGGACTGAAACAGGGTAAAGGGCTCAATGAAAACCTCGCGCGAGAAATCATGGAGCTGCATACGCTTGGTGTCGATAGCCAATATACACAACAAGACGTAATTGAGCTGGCAAAAGCCATTACTGGCTGGAGCGTTGGATTCAAAGCGCCAAAAGTTGGTTTCCAATTTAATGCAAGAACCCATGAGCCAGGCTCGATAACTCTGCTTGGCAAGCGCTATTTTCAACAAGGTATTGAACAAGGACGAGCGTGTTTGAGAGATCTTGCGCTTCATCCTGATACTGCAAAACATATTGCACGTAAGTTGGTGCAGCATTTCCTAGGACCTTCCGGTGAAGCCTTGGTTGAACCGCTCAGCCAAGCTTACCTAAAAGGCAAAGGGGATTTGCTCCCGGTTTATCGATTGTTGATTCAAAGCGCTTTGAGCCAATCGGCAGAAGCGATGCGCTTTCGCACTTCTCAAGAGTGGTTATTCGCGGTTTTGCGCAGTGCTGATGTCCGTTTTCCTGAATCGAATGATATGCAAATGAGCAAGTCTGGGAATAAATTACTCGGTGCGCAAAGAAGCTTAGGGCAGTCTCCTTTTATGGCGGGTTCTCCTGCTGGTTGGCCAGACAAAGACGTGGATTACAACAGTCCATCGGCGCTAACTCAGCGGTGGCAGTTAGCGAATCGAATCGCTCGACTGGCGGTGAAAAGTGCCAAGTCCCAAGGTGTGAAACCACAAGCTTTTGTTGAGCAAATTAGCCAACAGCTTTACGGCAATGCGTTAGACGAACACACAAGGTTGGTGATGAACAAAGCCCCATCGGCAGAGATGAAGCTTTCTCTACTTTGGCTTAGTCCGCAATTTCAGTATCGATGAGGTGAGTGATGACAATAGATAAACAAACGAACTTAACATCGACTCGTCGACAATTTTTAAAATCCGCTTTAGCCGTGGGCGCAACAAGCTTGTTGCCTAATGCAGTCTTTGCTCAATCAAGCTCTCCAAATATCTTTGTTTGGATTACGTTGCGGGGTGCGATGGATGGATTAAACGTTGTGGTTCCTTATGCTGATAAGCAGTATTTAGCTCTCCGTCCGACGATTGGTTTAGCAACAGAAAAACTGAATAAACTCGACGATTTTTATGGTTTGCATCCGGCGATGAAAACCAGCTTCGAGTGGTATCAAAATAAGCAGATGGCGATGATTCATGCTTGTGCCACCGCGTATCGTGAGCGCTCTCATTTTGATGGGCAAAAGGTGTTAGAAAACGGTACAGACAATCCGTTACATCGTGATGGATGGTTAAACCGATTGCTGCAACTGGATGCCAAGTCGAAAGGTTTGGCGATCGATTCAGGGTTACCTTTGATTGTTCAAGGAGAGAAGGCGGTCAGCAGTTGGTATCCAAACAATCTGCAAGCGCGAGACAGCCAAGTGGAGCTGCTAGAGGCTTTGTTTCAAAGTGATGAGAAGCTTGCGAGTAATTTTGAAGAAGCGCTGAAGATTGAAATGATGTCGAATCGTAATCGTCCCGGTAAGCAGTTTCCAGTCTTGGCGTCTCAAGCGGGAACTTTTCTCTCTACTGAAGGTGGCCCTAACATCGCGGTATTGGAACTGGGAGGGTGGGATACTCATGCTGGCCAAGGCGCAGAAACAGGAAGGCTCGCCAATCAATTGCGTAAATTGGATAACGGTCTTGCCAACCTAAAGAAAGCGTTAGGGGATAACTGGTCGAAAACTGTCGTGATGGCGGCAAGTGAATTTGGACGCACCGCAGCGGAAAACGGAACCAAAGGCACCGATCATGGAACAGCAAACGCCATGTTTATTGCTGGTGGAGCCATCGAAGGTGGCAAGGTATTGGGAGAATTTCCAGGGCTTGCCCAAACTGAGCTTTATGAAGGGAGAGACTTAGCCCCTGCTAATGATATGAGGGCGGTGATCAAAGCCGTTCTACAGCAACACATGAGCATAGAATCGAGTGCGCTAGAAAGCGTGTTTCCCGACAGCGGCTCAGATAAAGCTTACGCAGGCCTTATCCGATCATCTTAGTTTTTACCTTCCAACGATAACAAAAACGCCCCGTCTCCAAGCCAGAAGCGGGGCGTTTGTGATTAATGTGTTTGAATCTTACGCTTGCTTACGCTGTGCGTCCTTCTTTGCCAACTTTTCTGCGCGTCGCTGCTCACGTTGTTTGGCACTTTCACCACCGACGTGTTGTTCGCCACGAACCGCTGCTAACGACACTTGCTTTTCACGCTCGCGGAAGCGCTCTACTTGCTCTTCACTGTGTTTACCAAAACATTTCGGGCAGCTTACGCCTTGCTCAAATTGCTCTGATTGTTTGTCTTCTTCCGTGATTGGCAGTCGGCAAGCATTACACAAGTCGTAACCTGCTTTTTCCAGCTGGTGGTTCACCGCAACGCGACCGTCGAATACGTAACAATCGCCTTCCCACAAGCTTTCTTCTTCTGGTACTTCTTCAAGGTATTTCAGAATACCGCCTTCTAGGTGGTACACCTCATCAAAGCCCTGCTCTTTCATGTAAGCAGTCGACTTTTCACAGCGAATACCACCAGTACAGAACATCGCGACTTTTTTGTGTTTCTCTGGATCCATGTTTTGTTTTACATAGTCAGGAAATTCGCGGAACGTGTCAGTATTTGGGCTAACTGCACCTTTAAATGTTCCGATTTCGATTTCATATTCGTTACGAGTATCAACCACAAAAACTTCTGGATCAGCAATCAGATCGTTCCAATCTTGCGGCTTCACGTAGGTGCCAACGACATGGCGAGGATCGATGCCTTCAACGCCCAATGTCACGATCTCTTTCTTGAGTTTTACCTTGGTGCGGTTAAACGGCTGTGTATCTGAGTACGACTCTTTGTAAATAATACCAGTAAGGCGAGGCTCGGCATTTAGCCATGCAAGCAGTGTATCAATACCTTCGCGTTTCGCTGCAACCGTACCGTTAATACCTTCACTCGCCAGTAGCAACGTTCCATGTACACCGTGGGCTTCCATTAGGGCAAGCAATGGCTCGCGTAACTCTTGGTAGTTTTCCAGTTCCACAAACTTATACAGGGCGCAGACAACATACTGACTCATGATTATTCCTTACTTTAAAAGGTCGATGGTTCGACGACTCGATACCTAACAATTTTAGCGGCTCGGAGTATACCTGAGTAATTTAGTCGGAAATACGGACAAACTATGCGGATATTTTCAGTCATGTTTCCCCGGCGATTTTTTCAACAAATTTCAGCGCGTAGCATTGGAAATTAAAGGGTATGAAAATTTGAACTAGATCACATTTGTTGTTCTTTTCTAGAAATGAACTAAGTTAATGAAAATTAAAACTTTGTGGAAAACTTCATCACTTTATCAGGTTTGCGGTGCTTGTCTCTGATTGCTGCTCCTGTCGAGCTTGGTGTCGGTGTCAATATGTTTCCTGACCCTCTCTATCGTCAGTTCTAACTTTTAAAAAACTCACTTGTAATGATAACTATTATCATCTAGATCTATTGCGTACATATGGTGCTCAACATTTAAACTACACACAAGATATAGATTATGGACGTTATAAAACGAGATGGACGGAAAGAAAAAGCCAGTCTAGATAAGGTGACTCGAAGAGCCGAAGCGCTGGCTGATGGACTAAAAGTTGAACCTATTGCGGTTGCACAACGCGTGGTAAGCGGTTTGTACGACGGCATTAAGGTGACGGAAATCGATGTATTCCTCGCTGAAACGGCAGCAAGCCTTGCGACGGAACACCCTGATTATGCCAAGCTTGCAGCTCGCGTGATGGTGAGTTCTCTGCAAAAAGAAACCAGCGGATACACCACTGCGACACGTGAGCTCGCTGAAATCGGTATTCTTTCCGATGCTTACGTCGATTTTGTTGCCAAGAATCAGTTTGCGCTCGAAGAGATGATTGACTACAAACGCGACTATCAGTTTGATTATTTCGGCTACAAAACTCTCGAGCGTTCCTACCTATTGAAAGTAAAAGGTGTGGTGGTTGAACGACCACAAGATATGTTCATGCGCGTGGCAGTCGCTGTCGCAGGTGACGATCTTGAAGAAATTCGAGAGCTATACGATTTGTTCAGCCTTGGTTACTACACTCATGCTACGCCAACGCTGTTTAATGCTGGCTGTAAGATGCAGCAACTATCTTCGTGTTTCCTATTGGCGATGCAAGAAGACTCCATCAACGGCATTTACGACACCCTCAAAGATTGTGCACTGATTTCTAAATCGGCGGGCGGCATTGGGCTACACATCCACAATATTCGTGCGACTGGGGCGCCAATTATTGGCACTAACGGTGTGTCGAATGGCATCGTGCCAATGCTCAAAGTCTTCAATGAAACGGCTCGCTATGTCGATCAAGGTGGCGGTAAGCGCAAGGGCTCGTTTGCGGTTTATCTGGAACCTTGGCATGCGGATATCGAATCCTTCCTCGATTTACGTAAAAACCACGGTAAAGAAGAGTTCCGAGCTCGTGATTTATTCCTTGCTCTATGGGTGCCAGACTTGTTCATGGAACGTGTTGAAAACGACGCGGAATGGACTCTGTTTAGCCCACACAATACCAAAGGTTTGTCTGATTTATACGGCGCTGAATTTACTCAGAAGTACCAAGAATACGAGCGTATGGGCTTGGGCGTGAAGACCATAAAAGCCCGCCAATTGATGACGCAAATCATTGAGTCACAAGCCGAGACGGGTACGCCGTACATGCTCTACAAAGACGCGTGTAATGAAAAGTCGAATCAGAAAAACCTCGGCACCATCAAGTCGAGTAACTTGTGCGCAGAGATCATGGAAGTGTCGACGCCAGATGAAACGGCGGCTTGTAATTTGGCGTCCATGGCACTACCTAAGTTCGTTACAGACGCGGGGTTTGATTTCGACAAACTTCATCAAGTCACCAAAGTCGCGATTAAGAACCTCGACCGCGTTATCGATGTGAACTATCACCCAACCGATAAGATTGAAAAATCGAACCACGCGCATCGTCCTGTTGGTTTGGGTATCCAAGGTTTGGCGGATGTGTTCTTCAAAATGCACCTTCCATTCGATAGCGAAGAAGCATTGCAGCTTAACCGTGACATCGCGGAAACCATGTATCACGCGTCCCTTGAAGCGTCTTGTGAAATCGCGGCGCAAAAAGGCGCGTACTCTAGCTATGACGGCTCACCAATCAGTCATGGTCAGTTCCAATTTGATCTGTGGGGTGAACAACCAAGCAACCGCTGGGATTGGTCACAGCTCAAGCGCCAAATCGCAGAGCATGGTGTGCGCAACTCGTTACTGATTGCTCAAATGCCAACGGCGTCGACAGCGCAAATTTTAGGTAACAACGAAGCGTTTGAAGCGCAAACCAGCAATATCTATAAACGCCAAACATTGTCGGGTGAGTTCATCATCATCAACAAACATCTGGTCAGCGATCTGGAGCAGCGTGGTCTTTGGACGAGCAAAATCCGTGACGCCATTATTCTTAATAACGGTTCAGTACAAGGCATCGATGCCATTCCAGACGATCTTCAATCCGTGTATCGCACCGTCTGGGAAATCTCTCAGAAAGTGATCATTGATATGTCGGCAGCTCGTGCCCCGTTTGTTTGCCAATCGCAAAGCCTCAACTTATGGCTCGCATCACCAACGTTCGCCCAAATTAATGCGATGCACTTCTACGCGTGGAAACGTGGTTTGAAAACCGGCATGTACTACTTGCGCTCCAAGCCATCGACGAATGCGGTGAAAGTCACCGTTGGTCAGCAAAGTGAAGATGAAGATTGCCTAAACTGCGGCGCATAAACCGATTTCGTTAATTAAAAGTATTCACATCAACCGAAAGTAAGGAAACGGTATGATTGTTAAAAACAAATTTAGCTTGTTCCCCATTCAATACGAAGAGATTTGGCAAGCGTACAAAACTCACGAAGCGGCTTTCTGGACGACAGAAGAACTCGATTTTGCTCAAGATCTTGCTGATCTTGCCAAGCTGACCGAAGGCGAAAAGCACTTCATTCGACATGTGTTGGCGTTCTTTGCTCAGAGCGAAGGGATGATCAACGAGAACTTATTGACTCGATTTTATGGTGAAATTGAAATCGCAGAAGCGCGCTGCTTCCTTGCTTTGCAGGCATTTAATGAAGTCATTCACGCAGAGACTTACGCGCTGCAACTCGAAACTTACATCCCCGATGTTGAAGAGCGTGAGCGTTTGTTCAATGCGATTGAAAACGTCCCGACCGTGAAGCGTAAGGCGGAGTGGGTAATGAAGTGGATCTCTTCCGATAAACCATTGGCAATGCGTTTGATCGCTTTTGGTCTTGTGGAAGGTTTGTTCTTCGCTGGCAGCTTCTGTGCCATTTACTACTTCCGTAAACGTGGTTTGTTGGCAGGCTTGGCAGCAAGTAATGACTTAATCGCTCGTGATGAAGGGTTGCACTTTAGCTTCTCTGCGCTGCTATTCAAAACCTTGGGGCAGGGTAAAGTGACGCAACAAGAGTTTGAAGAGATTTGCCGTGAAGCGGTTTCGATTGAGAAAGAGTTTGTAACGGAAGCCTTACCAGTGGACTTGATTGGTATGAATGCCGAACTGATGTGCCAATACATTGAGCACACTGCCGATGTTATCGCTGGTTTGTTTGGTTTCAACCCGATCTTTGGTGCGGAAAATCCATTTGATTACATGCGCTTATTGGACATGGAAGGAAAGACCAACTTCTTCGAAAAACGCGTTACTGAGTACAAACGACCTCAAGATCGCCAATTGAGTTTTGATGCGGATTTCTAACGGCAAGGAATAGCAGAGAAGAGTGATGAAAATAGAAATGTACAGCAAGGAGCAGTGCTCCCAATGTGAAACCGCAGCAATGTGGTTGCAAAATCAGGGCTTCAACGTGGCAACGCTCAAGTTGGATGTGGAGTTTGATCGGGAAACCTTGTTCGCGTTATTCCCAACCGCAAGAAGCTATCCGCAGTTTATGCTCGATGGCGAACCCATTGGCGATTTCAGTCGCTTAAAATCCGCACTCGCTTTTGAGCAAAGTGCCGCTTTCTAAATTATGTATACCCAAGTAACCTCGAGATGCTAGGTTCAGCGAGACTGACTTGGTTTGTAGACGCGGCGGCGATTTAAAGGTTTAGTGGGTCTAAATCAAGAATCGGCAACAAAGTATACAAGCCAAGGCAGCTCGCCCTTTGGGAGCGTGTCATTGACCCGATTGCTGCGTCAAACAACTTGGAAATAGCTGGCTATTACACTGCGTTGTTTTCCTTGCTCTCGAATCAATGACAACGCTCTGAATCCTGCATCTTGAAGTCACTTGGGTATAACCCCTTTTATTGAGAAAAGGGGATTTTCATTTCCACTTAAATTTTGTGGATGTTCAAATTATCAGTAAAAACTCGTAAAACTGTTGAAAACGTACTCGACATAAATGGTCGAAATTTGTACTGTTGATTCGCTTCACATTCCTAAAACTTCTTATCCGATAATCAGTTGAAGCAAAGATCTGTGCTTGATACAGGTCGGTTGGCAAAGGAATTCAACATGCAACAGTTTCATATCAGAAGACTAAGAGAAGAAGACGTCCCACTGTTGAAAACGCTCTTGGTCGAACTCGACACCTCTCATTATAATGCTGAGCCAGATTTCTACCGTTCTCCGGAAGAAATGGCGCAGTTAAGGGAAGATCGCAACATATTCGATAAATATTTTGATGGCAGCATCACGGCTTTTATTGCCTGTTCTAACCGACAGGTGGTTGGTTTTATCTCTGGCACCGTGCGAGAGGTCAACTCGATTCTCTCTCCAGAAAGACGTGTCGGTTATATCAATGAGTTGGTGGTGTCTGAAAGCCATCGTAACTTAGGTATTGGTTTGTCTTTGATGGATAAAATCGAGAGCGATTTGTGCAGCCAAGATATTGAAGAGCTGGGTTTAACCGTGGCGTCATTTAATCACGAAGGCGAAGATTTCTACCATAAGATGGGTTACCGCGTGATCACCAAAATGATGACCAAGCGAGTCAAAGACTAGCGCTAATTTAAACCTGAATCGAATCAAAAACGCCTCTCTATCTCGTGATAAAGAGGCGTTTTTCTATCTAGGTTTTTAGCGAATTCTGAGCGTTAGCCGTTTATTTTAACGTTGCTGCGGTTTGTTTACCCATCGCAATTAACTTGTCGAGAATACGCTCACCATCTGCGCGAAGACCGTTGTGCTCATATTCATTGGTGATCCAAGCTTTTGAGTTTGGCATTGCAGCGAGTGTTTCGCGGCTAATGTCCATTTCTACAAACATATCGTCGGCATAGACGGCGCAGCTCACAGGCACCTTATTGTTTGCCAATTGCTGCGCATCGTATAACGGCGTCCAATCGGTTTTCTCTGCCAGTAATTCTGCAACTTCTTTCAGTGGCTTTAAGTTTACGTATTGATCGAACATCCAAGGGAAGACCATTTCTCCAGTGAAGTAGAACGACTTACCTTGTTCGTAATTGAACGCGTTGTGTTCTTGGCGCACTCGGTGTGCGCTCCATTGAGAAGCAAACCCTTGGCAGTAAATTGATTCGTGCAGAATCGCGTAAATTGGATTGGTCTGGAAGTTTTGTTGTGCCAACATGTCGTTGAGGAATTCATAACGAAGCTGAGGTTTACCGTTCACTTCAATCAAGGCACTTTCTAGCCAGTAATAAGTTGGCAAGAAGGTATCACTGACACCAAAGTTAATCCCAATTTGTTGGAATTGTTCGACAGTAAAACGCTGACCATTTGGCAGAAACTCTTCGTGCTCCAATAAGTGATTGGCAATGTTTTGGCACAGTTGCTGCGCTTGTGGGAATTGCTGGAAGAAGGCTTGGTTCTTCTCCATGGTGCGCTTAAAGGTTGCTTGATACACATCATCGGCATGACGAGAAACCGAAGGTACACCACCTGTGATGTAGCTTTGCAGCAGGCTGTTCGGGAACAGCGATAGATAAGTTAGTGAACAGAAGCCGCCAAAGCTCTGCCCTAAAATCGCCCACTTCTCAACCCCAAATTGTTCACGGATAAATTCCGCATCGCGAACAATGTTGTCTGCGCGGAAGTGGCTTAAGTAGTCAGCCTGTTGCTTCGGCGTGAGGTGCGCAAGCGTCTGATGATTGATCACGCTGCTGTTGCCAGTGCCGCGTTGGTCGAGCAGCAATACACGATACTCACTCAGTGCGCGTTTTATCCAACCGTTGTTTCCGTTTGGACGAGGAGAAGGGAAGCCCGGACCACCTTGAAAATACACTAACCATGGTTTGTCGGAGTCTTCATCGCCGACTAAACAAACGGAGCGAGCGAAGACGTTGATCGTGCCTTTGCTTAGATCTTGGTAATCCAGTGGCACGGTAAACGAGTGGGGCGTGTAATGCAGTCCTGCGTCGATAAATGATTGAGCGTTCATTGTTATGGTCTGTCCTTGTTTATAGTCGCTTTACGATATCGAATTCCTTATTAGAAACAATAGATTTGTTGTAAGAACTCAATTTTTGAAGCGGGAAAGGCAAGGAATGGCACTCAAAACAGAAACTCTTCGATCTTTCCGTGTTGGTATGCACTGAGTGAACTATGATCTGATAGGTGCAGTTTAGACATCACTGTCTTACCGTTTTTATGAAACGAGACATTTGGCGGTCATTGACCATGGAGGATGCTTGATGAACACGTCACTAACCCGAATCACGCTCGCTTGTTTATTACTACAGACCATCAGTGCCCCTGCATTGGCAGTCGTAACGCCGAATCCGCCTCAGTTGCAGGCAAAAGGCTATGTGTTAATGGACTTTCAGTCCGGTGCCATCATTGCTGAGCAAAACGCGCGTGCCGGATTAGCCCCAGCCAGTTTAACCAAGCTGATGACCGCTTACGTCGTGGGGCAAGAAATCAAATCTGGGCGGCTTCAATGGGATGATAAAGTGACGGTGAGTGAGAACGCGTGGTCAGCCAAATTCCCAGACTCCTCAAAAATGTTTATCCAACCCAAAGATGAAATCACCGTTGCCAACCTAATGCGTGGTGTGATCATTCAATCTGGTAATGATGCTTGTGTGGCGCTCGCCGAACACGTTGCCGGTAGTGAAGGGGCGTTTGTCGCCTTGATGAACGGTTGGGCAGATAAGCTCAGCTTGAATGATACCTACTTCGTTAACTCGCACGGTCTGGATAGCGAGGGCATTCAAACTTCTCCTAACGACATGGCGACGCTGATGCAATCCATCATCAATGACGTGCCTGAAGTCTATGCGCTTTATAGTGAAAAGGTATTTAAGTGGAACAAGATCACCCAATACAACCGCAATAAACTGTTGTGGGATAAATCGATGGATGTCGATGGCGGCAAAACGGGCTACACCAGCAATGCTGGTTACAGTTTGGTCAGTTCTGCTAAGCAAGGAAAGATGCGACTTATCTCGGTAGTGATGGGGACACCAAGCAAACAGTCGCGTATTAGCCAGTCTAAGAATCTACTCAGTTATGGCTTCCGCTTTTATGACACCAAACAAGTGGCAAAACAGGGCGAAGTTCAGGCGAGTGCAAAAGTTTGGAAAGGCGATGTCAGTGAGATTGATTTGGGTTTTGCCCAAGATGCGTACCTGACGCTCCCTCGCTCTCTAACCGCTGGTTTAGACAAGAGCGTGGTCGTGAATGAGCCGCTGATTGCACCTATAGCAAAAGGGGATGTGGTTGGTAAAGTCGTGTGGAAGAGTGACGATAAAACCGTGGCGAGCTATCCGCTGGTGAGTAACCAAGCAGTGGAAGAGGGCTCGTGGATTGGGAAGTTATGGGACAGTTTGGTGCTGTGGGTGAAGTCGTTGTTTAATTAGTGCAAGGGCAAGTTTCGCAATAGTGATTTCAGAATTTCAGACAAAGAAAAGCAGCTCGAAGGTGAGCTGCTTTTTGCTTTCGCGTTTATTGGGGTTTCAGTGATTATTCAGACAAGGTGATGATTGGTAAGTCATCCCAAATCTTACTCTCATCCGATGCGCCGCCAGAGAAGTTCCAAGGACCTTTGTCTTGTTCCAGTGGACGGTAAGTGGCAGACAATCCATCCAAGTCCCAAGTTGTCACATAGAATCGAATACCATCCAGTGAATCAGGTCGACCCAGCGCGTCACTCGCGAAGTCCATCGAAATGGTGTTGTTGGCTTTGTCTACCGTCACCATTGGTGCCGGCGTTACTGCTTCGCCCCATGTTGTCGCGTTTGCGCCTTGGGTGTTGTAAATCGAGCTTTGCCAGCCGAAGACCACTGCATTGCGACTCCATGTTCCGCTTGGCATAGAAGCGTTGATCTTTGGCAGTTCCGTTAGGTTGGTTGCTGCTTCTTCCGGTAAATCAATGAAGATGGTGAAACCAACGTGGTCAAAGCCGTTTGGCGGCAACCAAGTATCGGTGATCTTGTCCATGGTGAAGGTCAAGCGCACGTTACTGCCGACAGTAAATACCTCGGCTTTGTTGATTGCGAGTTGGCTGTTGTCTTTATCGAACGTTGGATCCGTTGGTAGCGAGTAGTTACCGTTAGGACCGCCCATGCCATCTTGCGCATCACCCGCGTCATCAATAGTGTCGTCTGGCGTGTTCGACCAGCTTAAGTCCGACACAAAGTTCACATCTTCAATGCCTGCTTTTTTCTCAGTGGAGTAAATCGCGAAGCGGTGTTGCTGCTCGCCAATCGCAAAGTGACGGGTAGATAAAGTCACGCTGAACTGACCGTCAGCACCCACGGTAATGGCTTGTGCGGTTTCTAGGTTACCGTCTACGACAAGGTTCAATTTCTCGTTTGCGTTAGCAGTACCAGCAATCACGATATCATCAGTGATGGTTTGTCCTTCCCAATCTTGCGCCAGTTGAATGTTGAGGTCTGGTGTATCTACCGATTGGGTGTCGTTAGTTTTCGAGTAAATCACGGCAGATTTGGCTGGTAGCTCTAGGGTTACGTGACCGTTTTCATCGGCGACTAGCTGCTCCGGAGCGTCTGCCCAATTTGACATGATTTGTTGTTGGAAGACGGTGCCGCCCGCTTGCTCTACATCGAGTTGGTTCATCAACATCGGGGAATTCGATGTGTTCATTACCACCAAGACTTCGTCGTTATCCAACGTTCGGGTAAAGGCGAACACACCAGCACCAGCTTTATCGCTGCCAATCACTTTCATTTCGCCGCGTGTCATGACTTTGTTTTCGGTACGTAACTTAGCAAGCTCTTGGATGAACAAGTACATCTCGCTGTTTTGATCGAATGAGTCTACGTAGTCGCCATCTTCACGGTAACCGCCGGCAAACATCGCATCGCGCGCTGCTGACATCGCCTGTTCTGTACCTTGGTAAATCACGGGGATGCCCGGTACCGCCATCATGGTAATCAGCGCTTGTTTCATATCGTTGACGCTGCCTTGCGATAGAAAACGCGGCATATCGTGGTTATCGATGAAGTTTGGCATGATGTATGGATTCGGGAACATCTCCATCATTTTCTCAAGACGGAAGCGTAAGTAATCGGTCGGTTGTCCTGCTGCAAACACGCGCGTCATGGTGGCTTGCAATGGGAAGTTCAACACCGAGGTTAACTGCTCCGGTGAGCCGCTTTCGCCGATGTAAGTCAGCATCTTCTCTTCGCCTTCGGTGTTGTAAGGCGTAGATGTTTCGAAGACTTCACCAAAGGTCAGGAAGTTATCGCGACCTGTATCAACCGCTTGAGTCATCACACCATCGTCGGCGTGCAGGAAGTCGTTCCAGAAATCGTGCTCAACAAACTTCACGGTATCGATACGGAAACCGTCAACGCCCACTTCGCGGATCCATTTACGGTAGCTCTCTTTTAGATAAGCGCGTACTTCAGGATCGGACGTATTCAGGTCATCCAGATCCGACAGTTGCCAGGTTTTTTCTTGTACTGGGTCGTTGTGGTCGGTGATGCTTGGCGTCCAGTGGTAAATGCCCGAGCCATCATCTTTACACTCATTCATGTTGAGCGGATAAGGCAGTTTTTGCCCTGCTGGCAGCGCATTTTCAATCAAGCGAAAACCTTGGCAAGGAAGGCTAGGATCGTAATTGTATGGGTCATCGTAAGTGAAGAAGTTACCTACATGGTTGGTCACGATGTCTTGAATCAAGAACATGTTACGAGCGTGCACTTCTCGCGCTAACGCTTGGTAGCTTTCCATGTCACCAAAGTGCTCATCCACTTTTTGGAAGTCACGCGCCCAGTAGCCGTGGTAACCGCCGTAGTTTTGCTCGGCATCCCACCATTGGTTTGCCACTGGCGGTGTAATCCAGATAGAAGTAGCGCCTAGGTCTTCGATGTAGCCCAGTTTGTCGCTGACACCAACAAGGTCACCACCACTGAATTTTTTGTCTGAGGTAGGATCGTATTCATTCTGACCTTGATCGTTAAGCGTGTTGTCGCCGTCGTTAAAACGGTCGATCATCAAGAAGTAAATGATCTGGTCTTGCCAATCAGGAGATGCCACGTGGCTTCCTGTATCTGCTGGTGTGGTTTCATCGCTACCACAGCCAGAAAGAGCTAAGGCGATCGCTAAAGGTAGTATTTTTATTTTATTCATAGGGTTAGGTAAGTTCTCAAACACGGTTTTTGTCTCCGTTATGCAGCAATGCGGAAACGATAAATCAAAGGTTTGAAATTGAGAGTGTCATTTTGCGCCAAAAGAGACGTGAAATGATGTCACGAAGTGCTGAATTTGAACTGTGCTACATATTTAACTGAGTGGTTGCACAATTGGGTATTGAATCGGGTAATGGTCTTTGGCTAACTCATTACCAGAATGATCATAGAGCCGGAATCGACACTGTTTAGCCGTTTGGGTGAGGGGAAGTTGTAGCGCCCAGCATGTGTAATCTTCTGCATTCTGAGTTTGGCTCATTGCGTGCGGAGCTGGCGCGTCACCCACGTAGCAATCGATTTTCGCCACGTCTTTTAATCGACAGGCGAGTTCCACAAACAAGGTGTAATGAGTGCCGAGTTGGATCAGTTGTCTTGTTGGGACTATGTATTCCGCTGCGCCAATTAAAAGCCCTTTAGAAACCACGTAATCACGCTGGTGGTTGTTATCAATGTAGCGCTCACCATCGACTTCATAACACAGTCTAAAGGTCAGTGGATGTGCGACAGGAAGCTCTGTCGTCGCCCATAGTTCGGTACCATTATTCAAAAAACGCTCGAAGAAGGCTGGGTAGCGACGCCAAGTGCCATCACGGTCTCGACACTCAACGGAGACCACTTTTTCAAACGCAATGTTATCCACTTCCATCCAGATTTTACCGACGGGTTGGTCAATGTCGTTATCGGCTAGAGTGTTCGCTTTGGCGTAGTACAAGCGGATGGGTTGGTTGTTGAGATGAGTGCGGTTATCCAAGCACTGCTGGCGATATTGCATTGGCGAAAACGGATACCAACGGCGAAAAGTTCGGTGGAAGTTGGAAGGTTCTTCATAACCCAACTGATAGGCGATTTGCTGCGTTGTGAGTTGAGTGTCTGCGAGTAGAGCTAATGCGTGCTTTTTCTTGGCAAAGTCGACGCATTGCGAATAGCTCATTTGTTTTTCTTGCAGGCGACGTTGTAAGGTGCGCTTGGATACGCCCAATTGCAGTGCGGCTTGGTCTAATTTCAGTGCGTAATTGCTGTTTTTGACGAACAGAGCATTAAGCACGCTCAACAATTCTGGCTGTTCAATTGGTTGGTGAGACAGGAGCAAATAAACATGTTTTACCAAGTCGAACACAACCGAGTTTTGCGTTGAGTTGGTTTCTTCTTCTAGTTCGAAATGAACAGAATAAAGCTCAGTGCTGTGAAGTTGAATGTGCAAAGATTTATTCAAACCTAGCTGTTCCAATTGCATCAGCAGCAAGTCATAAACCGATTCTGCCCAGTTTGGCATTTCAGTAGCTCTGCACTCTAGCCGCATCTGAACCTTGTTATCACTGTGTTCGAAAACAATGTACAAGCGACGGTCGAACAGCGAAACGCTTTTGCTCCACCACAACAGACCTTCACGCAGAGTCGGTGCCTCTTGCAACATCATACATTGCAAGGCAACCAGCTTTTCAATATGCCAATATTCGCCAGCAATTCTTAGGTGATTATGCCCAAGTTTTTTGCAGAGAAAGGGCGTGATGATGTTGTCTTGAGGCAGCATGAAAGTGGTTCGGTAACAGAGCAAAGGCGACATTATTGCTCAAACCGAGTGTTGCTTCAGTGAGAGTGCTCAAAGCTTGTTACATCGGCGATTTTCAAATTTATTTTGAAGATGTTTTTAACTGAAATCGGTTTTTCCCTGTAACTCATAAGGTTAAAGTGATAACCAGCATAAACTACTCGACTGGAGAACCCGATGGACATCGTTCAAGCTGCTAAATCTCGCTATTCAACCAAAGTCTTTGACCCAACTCGTAAGCTGCCTCAAGAAAAGATCGACGCAGTCAAAGAGCTGATTCGTTTTAGTCCATCGAGTGTGAACTCTCAGCCGTGGCACTTCATTCTGGCAAGCACAGAAGAGGGCAAGCAACGTATCGCAAAAGCAGCACAAGAGAACTACGCGTTCAATGCTGCGAAGATCCTAAACGCATCACACGTGTTGGTGTTCTGTGCTAAAACGGACATCGATAACGACTACATCGAAGCGCTATTGGCGCAGGAAGAAAAAGACGGTCGATTCCCAACCGAAGAGGCAAAAGCAGCGGTACGTGGTGGTCGTAGTTACTTTGTGAACATGCACCGTTTTGATCTGAAAGATGCCAATCATTGGATGGAGAAACAGGTTTACCTCAACGTGGGTACGTTGTTGTTGGGTGCTTCAACACTAGAAATTGATGCGGTGCCAATCGAAGGTTTTGATCCGAAAGTGTTGGATGAAGAATTTGGTCTTCGCGAAAAAGGCTACACTGGTGTTGTGATTGTGCCGCTTGGCTACCATGCGGAAGATGACTTTAATGCCAAGACGCCTAAGTCACGCTGGGAAATAGAAACTGTGTTTACTGAGATCTGATCAAGATGATTCATTTAGTCGCAGAAATTAAAGCGTACCCAGATAGTATCGACAACGTAACCAACTTACTTTCTGGTCTTTTAGAACCTTCTCGTGAAGAAGAGGGTTGTTGCCAATACGAACTGTATTTGGATCAAAAGATCGAAGGCTTGTTTATGTTCCAAGAAATTTGGGCATCGCAAGAAGCGTTAGATAAGCACTTACAAAGCCCACATATCGCGCAGTTTATCTCGACGCTAGAAGATAACGATTGGGTTGAATATTCTCAGATTCGCCCAATGATGTTTGTCGGCTAACCTTCTGAGCAGAATGTTGCCAGCACTTTCTTACGTTGCTGGCAGCATTTTTCATGAATGAATTCACGAAAAGTACGAATGGTTGGCGTCAGCAAACGACGATCGGCGCACACCATGTATAACGGTACTGGACCACAATCCCACTCAGGTAATACTCTTACTAACCTTCCCTCAATCAAATCTTGGCTGATGTCCATCAGTGATTTGTTGGCGATGCCTTTGCCTTTGATTGCTAAGCGATGGGATAAGTCACTGTCGTTGCTAAGTAGCTTGCCACTCACGACAACCTGTTCTGTTTCGTCTCCGCGAGTCAGCGTCCATTTGTTGTAAACCGAATCCGCCACCATGTAACACAAACAGTTGTGTTGGTTTAGATCTTCCGGTTTGGTCAGCACAGGATTATTTGCGACGTATTCTGGAGAGGCACACAGGATTCGCTCATTTGCGCCACACAATGCCAATACGACGAGATTAGAGTCAGCAGGTTCGCCGTAACGAATCGCGATATCGACGGGCTTGGTGTACATATCGGTTAAGCTATCAGACAGCTCTAACTTGATAGAGACGTTTGGGTAAACATCAATAAATTCATCAACCCAATCAAGCAGCATGTTGCGACCAAAATCAGATGGCGCAGTGATATGCAGCTGACCAGATAACTCGCCACGCGCGCTTGATATCTGATCTAACCCCTCTTGCAGTGTTGCGAGCGCTTGAGTGGTTTTGTCTAAGAACAGCTCACCCTCTGAGGTGAGGCGAAGGCTGCGAGTGGAGCGCACAAACAGCGGAAAGCCTATTTGTCCCTCAAGACGTTTGATCGATGCACTGATGGCTGCTGGTGTCATGTCCATGCTGTTGGCAGCTTTCGAAAAACTGCCTTGGCGTGCGGTTTCGACAAAGATATTCAGATCGTTGAGGGCTTTCATAATGAAAAGGGCTTTTAAGAAGTTTGGGCTACTATAGGGGAGAGTCGCAGGGCAATTCAAGGTTAAAACACTAGGTTGCGCGGCGAGTTTGAGTTAGATTAGCGCGCAACTTCACTTTACTGGATCAATAGCATGAGCCAACAGCAGCCGAATAACCCACTTCACGGGTTGAGTTTAGAAAAAATCCTTACCCGTTTAGTTGAGCACTTCGGGTGGAAAGGAATGCATGAGCGCGTTCGTGTTAATTGTTTTCAGAAAGATCCTTCAATCAAATCGTCGTTGAAGTTCCTGCGCAAAACGCAGTGGGCAAGAGATAAAGTGGAAGCGCTGTACATCGAGACGTTCTGCTAATTGGATTTGGTGCACGTCTAAAAGAGAGATTCCGGATGGCTCGCTAGAATGACACAACTTTTCTCATCGCATAGGCTGGAAGAGTACCTCTGCGTCATTCCCGATAGCGACGAAGGAGCGCAGTCGGGAATCTCGATTCTAATCTCTCGCTTCTCGCCTCTTTATTACTCCAAATGATGCGTACTGCCCACGGTGCCTTCCAAGTCTAAAATCGACTGGCGAACGTGGTCTGGAATCGCGGCTTTCACATTGTTCTTAAAATCAAACATCACACCAGTGGCGGTCGCGATGGTCGCAATCTTGCCCCACTTCTTACTCAGCACTTGGTATTCCATCGTGATGCGATCTTCTTGCATGTCGATTACGCGTGAGCCAATCAAAAGCGTATCTGGAAACGTAACGGGTAGTTTGTAGCGGCACTGGGTTTCACTTAAAACCGGACCGATGTGAGACGTCTGCAAATCTACCAACAGATTAATCTTGTTGAAGTAGTCCAAACGCGCAGTTTCGAAGTAACGAAAATACACCGCATTATTGACGTGTTGCAGGGCATCCATCTCTCCCCAAGCGACTTTGATTTCCGTAATCACTGGGAATTCTTTTAATAACGTATCCATTACTCATGTTCCTTTTTCATCGACGTTGCCGCAATTTGCCAAGCGACTTATCACTTTGAGTATTTATTCTAGATGGAACTGATTAAAATGTAATAAAATTGTATGTAAAGTGTGAAATGAATTAGATGCTTATTTTTGTAAACTAAAAACTTTACATAGTCAGTTGTGAGGCGTAGGTTTAAGTAAGCGTAACCAAAAGGAGATGTCCAATGACAGAACTGAAAGGTTTCAATCTTGCCAAAGTAGAAAAACGAATCGACTGGACAGGTGAGCTGTTCAGTTTACGAGTTTCCGGAGCGCCTCTCTCCTTCAAAGCCGGACAATTTACCAAACTTGCACTACTCGACGAACAGGGTAATCCCATTAGCCGTGCATACTCGGTAGTAAATGCGCCCAGTGAGCAGTTTGAATGGCTTGAATTCTTAGTCGTCGCGAACCCAGAAGGGCAATTGACGCCAAGGCTACAGCAGCTTCAATCCGGCGATAGCATTTATGTTGGTGAAACGGCCCATGGCGATCTGATCCACGATACCATTCCCAAACACGCAAACGATCTATGGCTGCTTTCCACGGGCACAGGCATTGGTCCATTTCTCTCTTTGTTAGACGACATCAATCTACTGCCACACAGCGATCATATTGTGCTGGTGCATGGTGTGCGTTACGAAAGAGATTTAGTTTACAAATACCTGATAGAGCAGCTCCAACAGCGATATGAAGGTCGTCTTCGTTATGTACCGATTGTCAGCCGTGAGAGTCTTCCGGGTAAGCTTCAAGGCCGTATTCCAGATCTGATTGCGTCGGGAGAGCTCGTTAATCGCGCTGACTTACCGTTCTCTAAAGAAAGTAGCTTTGTGATGATGTGTGGTAATCCGGAGATGATCAAAGACACCTCTCCAGTACTGCAAGAATTAGGGCTTGATAAATACCGAGCGAGAACGGGTGGCAATATCATTTACGAAAGGTATTGGTAAGCTTTGACTGATTTTTAATCCATCTCACTTCTGAGAGAGGTTCACAAATATCACATCTCACAATTGAGCACTTTGTGGTCCATCCCTAGAATGCATCAGCTTGCATTTCAGGGGGGAAGTATGTGGTGTTCAATTGCCAGTAAACGGCGCAGATTTATTGGTGGGCTGATTGATTTAATGCTTGTGACAGGGATAGTGCTACTTATTGCTCTCACGATCAATTCCCTCATTAATGGCTTCGAACTTTCTTTTCGTGAAAATCTTCAACTCGTTAATGAGACCAAAGCAAACTACGTCCTAACAATTCCGATGTTAATGATGATGAATTGGAATTTATTGCGTGACGGCCAGACAATTGGCATGCGTTTAGTTGGGATTAAAGTGGTGATGAGTAATGGCCATGATACGACGAAAGTCACTGCTTCATTGCGATTATGCATGGGCTACTTGATAGAAATGCTTATTCCATATACGCCGTTAGTGAATTTGCTGTTGCTGATTCTTCACCCGCAAAGGCGACTACTGCACGATTTAATTTCCGGAACTAAAGTTGTGAACTGTTAAAACATTTCAGATTTCGCCTGTTTCATACAGAGTTGCGAGCGACTCACCTTTCCACAACCCTTCTCTAGCGTCTACACTTTCTTCAGACATAAATTCAATCGCTTAGGATCAAGGATGATGAACAAAGCTGGTTGGGCGGTTTGTTTCGCTGCACTATTCTCTTCGGCTACTTCTGCGGGTGAATGGGAGATTGAAGCCGGTGGGTTTTTCTCCCGTACCGATACGAAACTCAACGCTTACGACCCTTATCTCGATCAAATACGCACTATCGATTTTGAATCGGATCTCGATTTGAAAGAGTTTACTGTGCTGCCTTATGTGGAGTTGGAGTATTACTTTAACCCCAAACACAGCGTGTACGCAGACTGGCGAAGTTTGCATCGAGAAGCCACCCGAACGGCGGTGACCAAGCCATTCGAAGTGACGATAGATGGAACAACGTATGCTGTTCAGGCTGGTTCAAAGCTTACAACAGAGCTGAATATTGATATTGCACGCCTAGGTTACGGTTACCAATTTTATACCAGCGATAAATGGGCGGTGGATGTATTGGCTGGGTTGCACGTGATGTGGCTGTCATTGGGTTTAGATGGCAAGCTCGGTGCGAAAGTGAGTGGAGTGGATGAAATCCCAGTGATGTTTGTTGATGATGCGGTTTTAAATGATGTCACAGCGCCATTACCAGACTTAGGTATTCGAGCTGAGTATTCGCTGAGTCCTGATTGGATTTTGAAAAGTCACGCCCAAGTCTTCTACCTAGCCGTAGATGATATTGAGGGTTACTTGTTGGAATTCGATTTGGGCGCTAAATACTTCTTTACCAATCAGTTCAGCATGACGGGGTCATTCAACTATTATGAGGTGGGCGTTGATTATGAAAGTGACAAATCAGCATTGGATGTCACTTATCGGTTTTACGGGCCGATGCTGACCATGGCGTATACATTCTGATATTAAAAAAGCCACATTCGAGTGTGGCTTTTTGCATTTAGCTATACGTGACTAAATCAACGTGCTTGTTGCTGGTTGATGTACGCTTTAAAGCGCGCTTGTGTTTCTGCGTCTGCTTTTTGGTACCAGAAGTGCAGCATCTCTTCAGCTGTTGAATCGGCTTTCATGGTCGCAGGTTTAGTTTGCTTCATGTCCGCTGGGATCTTTGCAGGAAGTGTTGCTGGTTGAATTACTGCAGCACTTACAACGCCAACTGCCGCAACACCGCCAGCTTTGTTGTAATCTTCCACTTCACGAACGTAATCACGACCGATTTGCATGCCAGGCTTCATAAGCTTGTCTTGCTCAACTGCGATAGCGTTGCCAGAAGCATCAACCAGTTTCCAATCTAGATCTTTGATTTTGTTTTCGGCTTCACGAAGGTCGCGGTATTCCGGCAGTTGTAGAGTCAGCTCTGCATCTGTCGCGTCGAAACGCGTTACGATCACGTCACTCTCAACGCTTAGGCGGTCATTACCTTGGCTGAAATATGGCGCGTAACGGAACACAACTTGGTTTACGCCGTCAGGTAGAGTGAAGCTCTTTTCCGAAGCAAAGAAGCCACCAGATAGTTTTACTTTTTCGCCGTTTGCGGCCAAAACTGAAACGTCGTCAGGAACATTTACGGTTACATCCGCGAATGCCATTCCGCTCATAGCAAGAGCAAGCGCGCAAGTTAAAGGCTTGATCAATTTCATTGTTTTTATCCTAAGCACTGTCATTTGTGGTCACCGAGAGTGCATCGTAAAGTGCTTTATTGCAACTCTCGAATGTAAGAAGTATGAAAATTTAACAAGAACGTCATTTTAATCTTATTCGCGTCGATGAAACTGTGAGCCAAATAGCTCAAACCGCTGCAAGCAGCGGTTTGTTTCAATTGATAGAACGATTAGATACCAGCGCCGTGTCCGGCTTCGTTTTGTCTGGAATCTCGCTCGGCATTTTCCTCTAATGCTTCTTGCTGCTGTTGCGCTTTTTCAATGTTCAACCACCACACGAACAGCTCGTACCAAATCGCTAGAATAACAGCACCTAAGAATAGGCCGACAATGCCGTAGAACAACATACCGCCGATGGCACCTAGCAGAATGACGGGCATTGGTACATCCACACCACGACCCATCAACATTGGTTTGAATAGGTTTTCAGATAGTGCTGCAACCACAACCCAAACCGTAAACATGGTTGCTGTGCTGGTGTCTTGCGTCATGTACATGTAACCAACGACTGGCAGTACTGCCAATAGAGCAGGTAGCTGTGCGATACAAAGAATCATCAGTACTAGTGTTAGTAAGCCCGCAGCCGGAACGCCAAAGATGAAGAACCCCGCACCAATTAATAGAGCCTGAATGGCTGCTACACCAACAACGCCAAGTAACACACTCTTGATGGTCGCTGCAATAAGCGTTGTCCAGCTCTTCGCATTATCACCCGCAGTACGAACCGCGATGGTTTTCAAGCCAGATGCTAGAGACTCAGAGTAAGTCATAAAGCCAGCAGCAATCGCTAGAGAGATGATTGATAGTAGTAAGCTACCCAGTGCACCACCGACCATACCAAGCAGAGAAGTCAGACCAGCCTTAATTTGAGGCATAAAGGTTTGGATTGCTTTTTCTAGGTTGGTCGCAAACAGCGTCCATACTTCGTAAAGCTTGTCACCGACCAAAGGCCAATCTGCTACCGATGCTTTTGGACCTGGGATCTTAATGTCACCACTTTGCAGTACGTCCAGCGCATGCGTTGCGCCATCGACAATAGAACCCGATACCATGACTAAAGGTGTAACCAATAGCGCGATACCCAGCAAGGCGATGGTCGTTGCAGCGAGGCCACGTTTACCACCATACACTTTTGCCAGCTTTTTACAGATTGGCATCAGAGCAACGGCAATGATGGCACCCCAAATCACCGGAAGGATGAAAGGTTTGATGATGTCGTATGTAAACATCAGCAAGATCAAGATCAAGCCGATTCGTATTGCAGATTCCACCATGTTACTGATGAAAACCTTACTTTCGATTTTTACCGATTGTTTATCCATTTTTGTTTACCTGATGTTCAATGTTGGAACTGACGAGACTTGAAACAACAATCGCCATATAAAACACGCCTACGATGGCCTCTAGATACACGACGACTTGCGCCAAAGGTGTTAGAGGGCTGATGTCGCCATAACCGAGAGTGGTTAGAGTGACGAAACTGAAATACGCTGCGTTAGAGAAGTTTTGGCCCCATGAGATGGCTTCCATCCCAGTGAATGAGTTTGGGGAAAACTCCAGCAGAATGAGGTAAGCAATTGCCCACATCAGACCGAGCAGCAAGAAGAGTGCAACAGATCCAATCACCTTGTTGGTGTTCACATGTCCAGTGAAAAGAATCTGTCTTGCAATCGATTTAAACGTACCAAAGAAGAAGGCGAAGGTTAGGGCGAGCATCACTACGTCCATCTCTTTGATGCCTAATACTGCTTTGATGGCAATGACCACGATCCACGTACCTAACAAGGTATAAAGGAAGCGTGACCAGTTCTTATCAAAACGCAGACTCGCCATACAAACGATGAAAGTCAGAATGGTGAAGCCTTGCAGAAGATGCTCCATTGCACCTTCCCCTACGACTTGTACAAACGCACCACCGATCAACAGACCGATAAGCGCTAACGTCAGGTAGAAGAAGTTGTTTTCTTCATTGATGTTTTTGAGTTTTTTTCCAATAGCCATGGTTTGCCTGTTTAACTCCTATTCTTGTTCTTGTGATGAGTCCTTCATCACCATGATGGAAGCGGAAAGCCCGAATCTCAGATCAACGCCTTCCGGCAATTCATGCAATGACACTCGAACAGGAATACGTTGTGCTAGGCGAATCCATTGGAATACCGGGTTCACGTTAGGCAGAAGGTTATAGCCCACGGTGCCGTCTTTTGGGGCGATACCCCAACCGATAGAATCGACGGTGGCATCGATTGGTGTGTCTGGGTGTGACATCAGAGTAACGCGCGCATCACTGCCCGGAGCAATTTGCGCTAATTGGTTTTCACGGAAGAACCCAAATACCCAGAAACTGTCTTTATCGATAAGGGCAACCAAAGGTTGGTTCGCAACGGCTTGTGTACCGTCGCGGATATCAAGGTTAGAGACAAAACCGTCAACCGAGGCATAAATCTTGGTGTAGCTAAGGTTTAAACGAGCTGATTTCAATTGCTCTTCAGCGGATTTGATTTGCAGCAGTGACTCTTCGTAGGTGATCTCACGGCGGATTAAGTCTTTGTGAGAAACTGCGCCGCGGTCTTTAGCACGAATGTCTTTCAAACGATCGTACTCTATCTTCTTGCCGCGTGAACTGACGATAGACTTTTGCAATGCCACTTCTGCTTGTGAGAGGGCAACTTCGTAAGTGGTAGGGTCGATCTCAAATAGCAGATCGCCTTTCTTTACTTCTTGGTTATCTTGCACGGTGACATTGACGATAGGGCCAGAGACTCTCGGCGCCACCTTAATGACATTGGCACGAACTTGGCCATCTCGGGTCCAAGGGTTATTAAAATACTCTTCGAACTTCTGATAGCCGAACCAAGCCGCGCCACCAAGAATGACAAGATTGAGTGCAATAACGAGTAGTTTTTTCATCTTGTTGGGCACCTAAAACTGTATATAAAAACTGTCGATGGCCACCACGTAAAACACCATGATGGCAAGGAATGTCAGGGACGGAAACGCAATAAAACGAGACAGACGTGTTTTGTTTAAAATGATCACGGTAATCCAAGTGGCAGTAACCGATAAAAACAGCACTAGCAACAGTGGTGAGAAGTACACGTCACCCCAAGAGAGTTCATGTGGCATTATTGAGCCTCCCCTTCTTGTGGTGCGTTATTGCTTTCTGCTTGATCTTTCGAGGCTGAGTCCTCGATACGATAAGGCGGCAGCACACGTGCTTCTTCATCCAAGTAGCCGTCCCAATCGCTGCGTTCTTGCATTTGCTTTGCTACACCTTCCGACAAGAAAGGTTTGCCCGTTTGGGCCTCCCAGCCACCACCGAGCGCTTTGTATAAGGCGACAACTTGGTTAGCAACATTGCCTTTGATGGTGGCGTAGCTGTCTTCCGCACGCGTCATTTTCTCTACTGAGTTGAGTAGACGTTCAAACGAAATTTGGCCATTCTCATACTGAGTCATCGAGATATTGAATGCACGAATAGAGGAGTTCACCGATTGCAGACGCAATGACTTTTGCTCCAAGTAAAGATCATAAGCCTCCAGCGCATTGGTCACTTCATTGACTGCTTGCAGAACTTTCTTGTTGTAGTTAGTGAGCGTTTCTTGGAACTTCGCATCTTCAAATCGAATGTTATTTTTCACACGGCCGTACTGGAATATGTTCCAACTGAATGTCGGACCTATCACCATGGTGAGCGAGTCACTGAAGCTAAAGCTGCTGCCATCTGGCACTGTGCTGTCTATGCCGATAGAACCAAAAAGGGAAAAACTAG
Organism: Vibrio jasicida 090810c; assembly: GCF_002887615.1. Classification (NCBI taxonomy): domain Bacteria; kingdom Pseudomonadati; phylum Pseudomonadota; class Gammaproteobacteria; order Vibrionales; family Vibrionaceae; genus Vibrio; species Vibrio jasicida. The sequence continues at coordinate 500,318 of NZ_CP025793.1, forward strand.
GATAGAGAGCCGTTTCAGCAACACCGATTTGCGCACTTTGCGCACGAGCTTGCATTTCAGATACTTGCAAGTCAGGACGACGCATCACTAAGTTCGCATCCACTTGGTTATCAAGCAGAGGAGGGCGAGGCACGATTGAACGTTCATCATTACCGGAGAGCGCTGGCTTTCTTCCTGAGGATTTAAATTGGGCTTCGTAATCCGCCATTCGCTGTGCAAAGCCCGCGGATTTCAACAATCCTTCAACCTCTTCTGGCAAGACACCAAGTAACAACGCTAACGCGGTTCGGGATTGCTTCATCGCGATTTCTAACGAAGGTTGCGCTGCTTTGGTGTTGAAGAGCTGGTTTTTTGCTTGTTGAACGTCGAGTTCCGTAACGTTGCCAGAATCAAACTGGACTTGAGTGATGTTCACCACACGTTCTTGGATCTCGATATTTCGGCGAGAAAGCAGAATACGTTCTTGGAAAGTACGGTAGTTAATGTAGTTGCGAGCCACTTCCGCAGTGATGGTGACCATAATGTCGTGATAAGACGCAATCGACGCGTAATAGCCTGCTTCGGCAGACTCAATTCCACGTGCGTATTTGCCCCAAATGTCCATCTCCCAACCCGCATCAAATGACAACGCGGCATTATTGACACCTTTGTCGTTCACATAAGCTCGCGCTAAGTTACCGGAGACGGTTTGTACTTGTGGGTACTGCAACCCAGTCGATATGCCCAGTAGTGAACGTGCTTGAACGATGCGCAGGCCAGCTGCCTCAAGGTCAAGGTTTTGTTGGCTGGCCATCTCAACCAACAGGTTAAGGGTCGGGTCGTTAAATTGCTGCCACCACTGCTGCAATTTTTGCTCTGACTGCTCTGCGTCTTGCGTGGCGGCGGCTTTTTCTACCGACCAGTCACTTGGCAAGGCGGTTTGCTCTGGGTGGACATAATCCGGACCCAAAGTCGTACACGCACTTAATCCGAGTATAGAGAGTATGGCGAGGCTTGGTTTAGTTAGTTTTAGAAGCATCATATCCTCACCTTTAAAACCGCTTCTGACGTAAGTTCACCCAATCGATATCCTCATAGGTTTGCTTGCATTGGTTGATCGCTTCGAACACGTTCCGTTTTAAATTCAGCAAGATATAAAAACCAGCAATCTCTGAATAAGCGTAGTCAGATAAATCCAACTCACTAAAGAAATCTTCCAGTTTATTTTCAAAGGATTGGTAATCTTGGCTGTATTGTTCGAAGACAGTATCGAGTTCAGTTGTTGGCTGATGGCTTGCTAATGCGCCTGCCATCAGGGGTAATATGGAATCGGTATGCTTGCTGCGTAACTGTTTGATAAGTGGGTTACTTAATAACTTTTGTTCCGCTGCAATCAGGATGTTGACGTGGTTACTCAACGCATCGCAGGATTTACTGAATGCGCCGATCGCCTCTGGTGTCGTTTTGTCAAACAGTTTGTGGTTGACCTTTGAGCCCCACACTTTGAGTTTTTTCGAAGACACATTCAGAGTGACCAAGTGCAGTGAGCGCTTGACGGATTTGAAGCTGGAGTTTGATGGCTGATGATAACTGCTAAACAGGTCGCCAACGTGTCGGAAATACCGCTCTTTCAAAGTCAGGAACAAATGCTCAGGGCGAGAGCTGAATGGAAAGTAATGTGCAAAAATGATCATAAACACCACCATGTAGAACAGGGTCATGATCGTCATTAGAATCCCGAAGTGATAGGTCATGTTGTTGTCGAGTCCGAGCACAAACAGGCCAATCATGTAGAAGATCGTTACCGGTCCTTTAAACAGATAGAAGCCGATAAAGGTGTAGATGAAGATGAACAAGCCGAGCTCACCGCCGAGCTCTAATCCCGGTAAGATGAAGACGTACGAAGGCACCGCAAATAGGAAGCCAAACGTAAACAAAATCAGCAACATAAATGGGTGAACGGGTACGAATGACAGCAATGACATAAAGATGGTCGAGAAGGTAACGAATGAGTAACCACCAGGAGGATTGAAGTAAATCCAAATCAACCCTGCTACCCAATAAGTCGTAAAGGTTTTCACTGCTGTTTTAAAGTTCTCCGCATCCCACCAAAGGAACTTACTTTTTTGTTTCGGCAGTTCTTGCTTGAAAGACACATTGTTCGTGACGGAATCAATACAGCTGATGCTTTCTGATAGGCGAGATAAGCTTTGATGCATTAACTTTAGCAAGTGACCAAGAGTAAGAGCGGAGCCTTTGGTTAGGTGGGAGGCATTCGATAGTGCTTCTTGGTTGTAATCAATGCTGAGTTCTTGCGCACGATAAGCTGGACCTTCGTACTCCCACATTTCTTGGCAGGTTTGAAATAGGGTCTGGATCTCTTTAACCACTTGATCAAAGTTGTTGATGCAATCACGGTCTTGCTGATGGCTAAAGTGGCTGTGTGCCGCGACACTGAGTTCTTGAGTGATTTGTTTATTGAAGTGAACAGCGAGTTGCCATTCTTTCATGTAAGCCGAGACATCACTGCATTCAACACTGACCATGGCGAAGCGCTGTTCTAGCGCATTCTGAGCAGTGAAAACCTTATCTAATAACTCATCAATCGTGGGAGTCGGTTCTTCATCTTCATCCCCTTCTTTTTGTTCAGAGGAAGAGGCGTTAACGTGGTGTGGCGTTGTCTTTTCTTCGAAATTTTGCAAGATCGCTGCGAACAAAGTTTGCTGAGCTTGGTTAAGCTGCTCGATCATCTGGCGCAAATTCTGTTCTGTTTTGGTCGGCCACAAAAAAGTACCAACCAAGGTATAAATGACGACACCAAAAATAGTCATGTGGGCACGATCAACACCGTACATGAATGCGCCCTCGGCATCTCCGCCATTAGACATCATCAAAACCATTACGCCGGTTAGAGCTAATAATGTCGGGTCTTTTTGGTAGGCATTGCGGAAGTAGAAGATAAAAGACACAACCACTGAAACACTAAACATGTACATTAAGCGATCTTGCGCGAACATGCCTACCAACAATAAGCCAATGACGGCACCGACTAGTGTACCAAGTACTCGTAGTGTCCCTTTTGCTAATGATTCGCGACGGCTGCCTGTAGAAGCAATCAGCATGACAGTCGTTGCTGCGGTTGAAGCTTGCGGCCAACCCATCGCAAATGGGATCAGATAAGCCAGAGTTAGGCTAAGCGCGACTTTTGTGGCGAATTTGATTTTATCGTTCATAGTGTCAAAGTTTGCTCAGGCTTATAGTTGTAAGTAAATGAATTTACTCGGTCAATAATCAGAATTTCGTTCTGAATAAAATGCGGAGGCGGAATATAGCGAGTGAAAAGAGGTGGTTTGTAAATCCTTTGTCAAAACCAAATTAGGGTTAGACGCCACAATCGTTCCTTACGCCTTACTGCTGCTGGCGCGAGAGGAAAATGAGAAAGAAAACGTTTAACTAGAAAATCTCATTAGTGATACAGATTTGCAGGAATTACCAAGCCAAGTTTTCAATCAATACATAGAGCCGGTGCGTTATCGGCAGCGTTCACGTCCAAATTTGTGAGACTGACTGCCTATAGAAAAGCATAGATGATGATAGCTAAGTAGATAGGAAAGTTTTTATTTTTTATTGGCTTGCCGAGAGCAGTGCTACTTTTTGAGATCGATATTAGGTTTTTGAGCGCGAGATAAAAATACTAACGCAATACCGCTGAGGATGATTAGGCTGGTCATGACTGAGTGGAATGTCAATGTTTCACCGAGTAACAGCGAGCCAAGCAGCAAGGCGATAGCAGGAACCGAGAGTTGGCTGACTGCAGCTTGTAACAATGACAGCTTTCGCATTACTTGATACCAGAGCACGTAGCCGAAACCGGAAGCAATGGCACCCGATGCAACAGCCAACAATATGCCTTGTATTGTAAAGTGAGCGGGAGCTGATAAGAGAGGAGAGAGCATAAGACCGAACAAAGAAGCGGTGATAAACCCCCACGTAATGCCACTACTTGGTGTCGGTGCTTGTTTACCAAGTGCGGTAAAACCTGCCCAACAAATACCAGAAGCGACCATTAATATTGCTGACCAAATATCAGGACGAGTCGCAGATGGCAGCATCAACCATGTAAAGCCAATCAAAGATACCGCAATACCGATCAACTCGAGCGTTCTAAATTGTTGTCCTTGCCACCAATACAGCGCGAGCAATGTGAGCTGGACGGCACCAAAAAGTAACAAAGCCCCCGTGCCTGCTGCTAGTTTTATATAGGCAAAAGAGAAGAGTGTGGCGTAACCAAAGAGTGCTAACCCTGCGAGTACGCTGAACTTGGTTGTCGGTCGTTGGCTATGCCAGTTTCCACGAATGAGAAGAATGAAAACTAATATGACTGTGCCTGAGAGCAAGCGGATAAGGGTAAAATTGCCAGCATCAATCAATCCTTCTGCCAATGCCAAACGACAGAGCAGTGAATTGGCAGCAAATGCCATCATGGCAATCGCAGTCAGTAAAAATGTCGACATTCCTTATCCTTATTTATCGTAAGAGCTGGCAGTGTAGCGCCAAATATCAAGTACGGACTAGTTGATAAAGTGATTAGTTATAGCGGAAAATATCGCTCAAGCTGGAATGAGAACAGACAACGTTAGGTTAAATTGAGTAGAAATTGCAATTGTTATAACATAACAATAATTTTAAATCCCTAAACTAGATGAATGAGGAATTCAGTTTGAATTTATTTGTTAAGGACCTCACTGTTATTGATGCTTCTTACTTGTGCGCAACACGAGGAATGGTCGGAGAGAGTTGGATTCTTGATGTCGTAATGCATGGTGATCTCAACGAGATGAGCATGGTGCTGGATTTCTCTAAAGTGAAAAAGCAAATTAAACAATTGGTTGATGAACACGTAGACCATCGACTGCTTGTACCGTCAAAGAACTCAGCAGTGCATTCTGCGCATGTGAAAGCGGGTTATTCTCAAGTTGATCTCATTCGCGGTGAAAAAAGTATTCATTTGAACTGCCCCGATGAAGCATTCTGCTTTATTGAAACCGAAGCTATCTCGATTGAAAGTGTGACTGAGCATATTCACAAGGTGTTGATCGGTCATTTGCCAAGCAACGTGGCTTCAATCGACGTTACCTTACGCCATGAACAGATTAATGGTGCGTATTACCACTATACCCATGGTTTAAAAAAACACGACGGCAACTGCCAACGCATTGCACACGGGCATCGTTCACCGATTGAAATCTTGACTGATGGTGAACGTGATACCGCTCGTGAACACGCTTTTGCACAGCGTTGGCAAGACATCTACCTCGCGTCCATCGAAGACCTAGTCGAGATTGGTCATCTGGAGCTGAGTGAACATGCAAGCCTTATCAACTGCGACACGCATTTTGGGTTCCGGTATACCACTTCACAAGGTGACTTCCAACTTGCTATCGCACATAGCGAAACTGAAGTATTAGATACGGATACGACGGTAGAGCTACTGGCTGTATTTATTGCCAATGACATTGCCCCTTCATTGGTTAAAGGGCAGTCGTTACAAGTCATCGCTTATGAAGGCGTAGGGAAAGGAGCGATGGCGTTTCGTTAAAATAGCTTCGCCCATTGTCAATCAAAGCTAACTTTTACTTAATTTTTGGAATATCACTTTTATGGACAAACTCAATCGTGTTCTGCTCGTGGCAGGTACGCATGGCAATGAGCTTTCTGGTATTTACCTTCAAAAGCTCATCAAAGACCGTCTTTATGTTGCCGACCGTTCGACGTTCAATACTCAGTGTGTACTTGGCAACCCTGAAGCGGTTAAGCAAAACGTTCGTTATGTTGAGACGGATCTCAACCGTGAATTTGCCTTGGTGAATCAATCATCGCCTGCGACTCAACAAGAAACCGAAGTCGCGCAGCAATTCACGCAAGTACATGCTCGCCAAGAGAATCAATTGATCGTCGATCTGCACAACACTACTAGTAATATGGGCGCAACCCTGATCTTGGTGTCGAACAACGCGTTTTATCGAAAGATGGGGGCGTATGTGAAGCAACGTATGCCAGAAGCCAACATCTTGTTTGAAGACAGAAAAGAGTGGGACGACCAACCTTATTTATGCACCACAGGGAAGTATGGTGTGATGATTGAAGTTGGTGCTCAAGCCCATGGTTCGTTGAAATATGAAACCTTGGAGCTGATGAAGAAAATGTTGACCATGGTTCTGGACTACGTTGAAGTGCATAACCTTGGAGAAGTTGGCGAACTGAGTGACTATGACGCTTATTTTTACACCGAAGAGGTCATGATTCCTCTCGGCCAAGATGGTATGCGCGTTGCGACGGTACACCCAATGATCTGCGGGCGTGATTTCGAAGTGGTAAAGCCGGGAGAGCCATTACTCGCGACTTTCTTTGGTTACGATATCTTCTGGGAAGGCAAACAAGATATCTATCCGCACTTCATCAATGAGAGTGCATACAGCAAAGCCAATATCGCTATGGCACTTGCTGAGAAAAAGGTTGTGAGCGCGAGTAATTGAAACCGAGCTCAGTTTGAATCGCCGCCTTCGCGTTTGAACTGCTTATAGTGCTCTTCGAATCGGCTTGCGATCCAATTCATAAGCATTTTGACTCTTGGCAGTTGATATTTGACTGGCGGGCAGACGAGCGAAAGTAAGGTTTTTTCTGACCATTCAGGGAGTACTTCGATAAGTTTCCCTGATGTTAAATCAGCATGGCAGTACACATCGGTCAGTCGCGTGACCCCTAGCCCAGAAATCGCGGCGTGGCGCATTGTTCTACCCGTTGCCGCTTGAATACCTTGCCCTACATTGATAACGCGTTGCTCTTTGTGATTCTTCATGATCCAATGCTCTACACTGCCATGAATCAAAGGCAAGGCTTTAAGATCTTCTGGGACGAGGATCTTCGGGTGCCGTTCGAGAAAATCCGGGCTTGCGACATAGTGTGTGCGAAGTGTGGTGAGTCGGCGCGCAATGAGAGTCGAGTCTGGCATCTCACCAACACGTAGCACCAAGTCGTAGCTATCTTCAATCAGATCGACGCGATGTTTTGAGAAGTCGAGCTCTACTTCAACGTTCGGGTAGGCGGCTTGAAAACTCATCACCAATGGTGCAATAAGCTCTTCACCAATCGGACCTCCAACAGAATTCATGTGAATCCGACCCTTAATTTCGCTGGTGGCTTGCTGTGCCCATTCTGCGGCGGAATCCAGTTGGAGCATCGCTTCTTTACATTTACGAAAGTAACCATCGCCAATCTCAGTAAGGCGGAGCTGACGTGTGGTTCTATAGAGTAACTGAACACCTAGCGAGGACTCTAATTCACTCACGAGCTGACTTACGTTTGCCTTTGATGCGCCCATCGTTTCGGCTGCGGAGGTGAAGCTTCCACATTCCGCTACATAAATAAACGCTCGAATACCGCGCCAAGATAGATTGTTCATATAAACCTAACAGTGTTTTCATAATGGCTATATATATCCGAATAATAGCGCTCCTTATACTTGTTTAAAAGAGAGGAGCAGAGTGCAAATGTTTGTGAATGCTCGTCTTTATCATCTAAAAACCGTTAAACATAGAGAGTGAATCGAGTGACAGTAACAAGATATGAGGCTTCATTTTTCAGCAATGGCAATCGACTTGCAGCGGAAATTCATCGTCCATCCGTAGTGGAAAACCCTTTACCAGCGGTTTTGATTGCTGCGCCACAGGCGGGTGTGAAAGAGCAGACGGTAAGAATCTACGCCGAGAAAATAGCTGCCAAGGGATTTGTGGTATTAACGTTTGACCATGCCAGTTTTGGCGCCAGTGAAGGTGCGCCAAGATTTCATGAAAACCCATACAATAAAGCGGAAGATTGCCGCAACGGGGTAACTTATTTACGTTCCTTAACGTATGTGAATAGTGAGCAAATCCATGGGTTAGGTGTTTGTTCTGGCGGTGGATATTTAGCTCATGCCGTTGCGACAGATAGACGAGTAAAATCACTTGCGACCGTGAGTGCTTACTTTGACCACCGAGGCTTTTATCACAACGTCATTGGTCGAGAGGGTTTGTTAGATTTACTGCTTAAAGGTAATGAAGCGAGAGAACGTTATCTGGCTACTGGGCAGATTGATTTTCTGCCTCATGCACCAACTGAAGACAGTGAGGAAATGCCACGTCTGTTCCGAGAGTTCTACCAGTACTACATGACAGAGCGCGGAGCAAAATGCTTATACGAGAGCAAGTTTTTGCCTTGGTCTTATGAAACGTTGGCTAACTTTTCAGCTTTGGATATTGCAGCAAACCTGACACCGACACCACTGCTGATGATTGTCGGTACAGAAGCGGATTCCGCATACGAAAGTGAGCAAATGTTTGATGCGGCTTCGCAGCCTAAACAGCTGATTCGAATTGAAGGTGCGAATCACATTGGGCTCTATGACGAAGACGAATATGTTGATCAAGCTGTTGAGCAGATCATCGAGTTTTTTAGCTAATCACACCATTAGAAGAAAAAGGGGCGAGAACATCGCCCCTTTTGCCATTAATCGATGTCACTGGAACAACCATAAAGTGACTTAATGGTATTTCGTAACCACACCAGTTTGGGATTGTACGCATTACGTTTGTGCCAAATCATGGTGAACGGGATCAGCAATTTTTCTTGCTGTGGTTGTTCTAAAGGAATGGGTAAGCACACCAAATCTGGATGCAGCTTCTTAGTGTAACTTTCACAGTATTGCGGTGCTGTGGTCAGCATATTGTGGTGTGGTTGCGCGGCCATAAATAGAGACTGTTCGAAGCTCGACATGGTTAAGCCAATGGAGCGCTGTAAACCAAGTTCACTCAATACTTCATCCAGTGCCCACGTCTCACTCTTTTCCCAAACAATATTGATGTGTTGGTAACTCAAAAAGGTTTCAAGGTTCCATTCCTGCTCCAAAGCGGGGTGATCTTTGTGTAGGTACACCATAGGTAAATCTGAGAACAGCACTTCGAAATCAAGAAAGTAAGGAAGCAGGTCGAGTGACTCTTTTGAGCGGGGATGACTCTCTCTGCCGGTGAAGCCGATGTCTGCCTCTCCACGCACAATTGCGTCGAGTGAATCGTAATCCCAGTTACTGGTTTTGACTTTCGCATCTGGGTAGCGCTGGTGGATTGCAACAAGAAGATCATCAAGAATTGTCAGCACTAAAGGTGACTCAATGGTCAGATCAAAGCGCACGCCTTTGGGGGCTATATCGCTGCGCTTCTCTGCAATTTGGCTACCAATTTGTAGCCACTCCGCCAGATCTTGCTCCATGCTTTGCGCTAATGGAGTCGGTGCTAATCCTTTTGGTGTTTTCACAAACAGAGGATCATCAAACCAGTCACGAAGCTTATTGAGCGATTTACTTACCGTTGACGGCGTGACGTTCAATTTCTTCGATGCTTTGGAAACACTCTGCTCTTGCAGCAGCAATTGCAGAGTGAACAACAAGTTGAGATCAAGACGGGCTAGTGATTTCTTCATAGTGGCTTTCATGAGCAGGCTTAGGAATAAATAGTATTAGAGCCAAGCTGATTGCGCCACCCATAGCTAACACAAACACCAACATATTCAGCGCATTAACGCCGATGAACCCCATAAACCAGATGTAGAGGGCAGAGCAACACACTTGAGCGATGCCCAACAGTGAGCTTGCTACACCAGCACGCAGAGAGAAAGGGCTGAGCGCTTGACTCATGGCCACGCCAAAGCCAATCGAGAAGCCAGCGCAAATCAGCCCAAATCCGAATAAGTAAAATGGGATTCCCCATTGGTTTAGATGAGCAAAACCAATCACCATCGCCGCACTGACAAGCAAGGTTTGCGAAGTCAGCATCAGAGTACTTTGTTTAAAGTAAGACAAAGCCAATGGCGCAGAGAAAGAAGTGATCATACTGACTAATGCAGTGCCTGCCATGACAGAAGAATAGCCACCACGATCAAAACCAAGTTCGCCCATCACCAGCATTGGAGAGACATTCACGTAGGTAAGAATGGTGGTCACGCCGATAGCCGTAATGATGAGTCGGCTGATGAAAAAGCGCTCCGCGAACGTTTCTTGGGTAGAAGCTGAAGTGGTGTTTTGTTGTGGCAATGCACTAGGCTTTGATTCTTTCAGCACCAAGGTCGAAAGCAAACAAACCACCACACCCATGCCTGCCATTGTGGTGAATAGGCTTGGCCATGGGAATTTGAGCATAATGAGATGGCCAACAACGGGGGCGATGACAGGAATGATGCAGGTAATGCCGTTTAGCATCGACAGCACCTTAGCGCGGCGTTTGTCATCCAATGTGTCGCGCAAAATAGCAAAAGCAACCACATAGCAAGAGCCAGCCCCAATACCTTGGGCAAAACGTGCGATTAAAAATGTATTGGATTGTTCTGCCATTCCGCCAAGTAATGATGCTGCAATAAAAATGGCTGCACCTACCATCGCCACCGGTTTACGCCCAACGGAGTCGGCGATTTTTCCTGCAAACAGCATGGTGGTTGCCATACCAGCAAGGTAAATAGAAAACGCGATGTGTAATTGTGATTCACTGGCGTTTAAATCCGCGGCAATTTGAGGCAACCCTACAAGATAAAGATCAATGGCGGTAGGATAGAGTAAAACAAGAGAGAAACTACAAAGCAGAAAACGAAACATGACAACCTCACTAACAGTTGATGAGGATAATAGTGTGCTAAACGTTTGCCTGCGAGTGGGAAATACGACAGCAGGTTTTTCCATTTACGACATACCCTGTATGAAATGGGTATAAAAACAGCAAGGATGATTATGATTACCATTGAAAAGTACACGCCATGCCGTCATGAGCAAACCCTTGAGCTGCAAGTCTTAGAGGATCAAGTCCAATACACAGTAGCGAACATTCCAGAGTTATTGGGAAGTCTTAAACCGACAGAGCTAGCGCATTTGATCTTATTGGATGATCAAGTGGTTGGCTTTTTTGTCTTCGATGCCGGATACAGTGAGAGTTACGACTTCTGTCCGGAAAAAAGTTTAGGCGTGCGTTGGTTATTGTTGGATCATCGTCATCAAGGCAAAGGCATTGCCAAGCGAGCCATCAGCCAGTTTGCTGATTATGCGAAATTGCATTTTCCGAGCTTTGATTTTCTCTATTTGACGGTTAATTGCCGCAATGTACCAGCTTATCAGTGCTATTTGAAAGCAGGTTTTGAAGATACCAATGAGCTGTATCATGGTGGTCCGGTTGGGCCTCAGCACATCATGCGACAAGCCTTGTAGTCATTGTGTTAAAAACCAAAATGCCACCCAGCTCTACACTGGGCGGCTTTCTTTTAGATGTATTGAGCTGTTAGCGAACGAAGGCTTTACGACCAGCGAACACCGCCATTGAGCCTAACTCGTCTTCAATGCGCATTAGCTGATTGTATTTTTCGACACGTTCACCGCGACATGGCGCACCTGTTTTAAGATGACCAGTGCGAAGTGCAACAGTCATATCGGCAATAAAGCTGTCTGTGGTTTCACCCGAACGGTGAGAGACAAACGCGCCCCATGCAGCGTGGTGACACATTTGAATCGCTTCAATGGTCTCGGTTAGCGAGCCAATCTGATTCAGTTTGATCAATGCTGAGTTAGCAGCATTCATGTCGATCGCTTTTTGGATGTATTTGGTATTAGTAACCAGAAGATCATCACCAACGATTTCGATCTTACCGCCAAGCTTCTCATTCAATAGTGGCCAGTTATCCCAATCGTCTTCGGCAAGTCCATCTTCGAGAAGAACCACAGGGAAGTCTTCTACCAACTTCTCGTAGTATTCAATCATCTCTGCGGAGGTCAGTTCACGGTTCTCTGAGCGCAGCTTGTATTTACCATTCTCATAGAACTCACTAGAGGCTGGGTCCATACAGATACCGACATCGACACCAGGTTTTAGTCCGGCTCTCTCAATGCCTTTGACAATCAACTCTAATGGTTCGCGGTTGGACTTCACAGCTGGCGCAAAGCCACCTTCATCACCGACGCCTACTGAGTGATTAGACTCCAACAGAACTTGGCGCAATGCATGATACACCTCGCTGCCCCATTGTACCGCTTGCCTAAAGTTCTCAGCACCGTATGGCGCAATCATGTATTCCTGAAAATCCGGACCTTGCCAGCGAGCATGCACACCGCCGTTGAGGATGTTCATACAAGGCACAGGCAATAGGTTAGCGCCAACACCACCGAGATACTGATACAAAGGTATGTCAGCGGTTAGTGCAGCTGCGCGAGCAACAGCAAGGGAGACACCAAGAATGCCATTCGCGCCGAGACGGGATTTGTTTTCGGTGCCATCTAGCTCGATCATAATGCGGTCAATTAATGCTTGATCGCGCGAGTCCAAACCAACAATGGCTTCAAGCACTTCGGTGTTGATCAGTTGAACAGCATTGAGTACACCTTTGCCACCAAAGCGGGTGTCGTCACCATCTCGCAGTTCAACCGCTTCTCGTGAACCTGTACTGGCACCCGATGGCACCGATGCTCTTGCTGCAATGCCACAGCCGAGTGTGACTTCGACTTCCACAGTCGGATTTCCGCGTGAATCCAAAATTTCGCGCGCCAGAATATCCTCAATCAAGAAATCCATAGTATGTCCTCAATGATCAGTTAGGTGGGGAAATGACTTTAAGAGTGTAGACACAGATTTTTGATTACGATGACTCTTGATATCTTTGATGTTGAAGACAGTTGTTTATGTGGCTGTTTTCACATAAATTCCAGAAAGGCCATTGGTTATCAAGGAAGAGTCGTGAAGATAGAAGTCGACAATTTAGAAAGAACAGCAGTAATTGCATTGCTAGAAGAACATTTGCAAGACATGTACGCCACGTCGCCACCAGAGAGCGTGCATGCGTTAGATTTAGATAAGCTCAAAGCGCCAGAAGTGACATTTTGGACCGGATGGAAGGGTGAACAACTGCTTGGTTGTGCCGCGATTAAAGAATTGGATAGCCAACAAGCGGAACTGAAATCCATGCGCACCACGCCAGCGGCAAGAAACCAAGGAGTGGCGTCTCAATTATTGATTCATGTGATTGAACAAGCGAAGCAAAAAGGTTTGCAGCGCTTGAGTTTAGAAACGGGCTCGATGGAATTTTTTAAACCTGCGCGCCTGTTGTATGAAAAGCATGGCTTTGTGTACTGCGAGCCGTTTGGGGATTACGAACTCGATCCGAACAGTCAATTCATGACCCTAGAACTGAGCTAGGGCCATGAATTTTTAGAAGCGAAATCCAATCGATTTAGAAATTTAGATTCAAGTTGATGGTTGGCGACAACAGGTCTGAACGCTCGTCAGCCAATCGCTTTCTCTTCTCTTTCAGACGTTTGGCATTGTCTTTGTCTGGGTTGCCATCAAGTTGATTATCGATGACCGAGATTTCAGTATCGATCTCTTGGATGCGTTGCTGGCGTTGATATTCTTGATGACCTAACTGGTAGTTTTCAATGAATTCTTTGCTGCTGCACACGCCGTAATATTCTTTGCCTTCGATACCGACAGTGTAACCATTGTCTGGTGAGCAATACTGGATAGTGCCTTTATCAAAGCCTTCTTTCCATTTCGCTCGGTCTGGTGTCACACCCGCTTCACCACAGTCTTCGGTATAACTATTAATAACGTTTGGATCGTTGCCGTCTCGGCCATCTTGATAACCTAACTTGTACCAGTTCGCCGTCTTGCACTCATCCGGAGACATGCTGGCGCAACCAGAGAGCAAAGTGAGTAAAGCTAGGGGGATTAGCGCTCTTTTCATCAGTTACTGTCCTTTAAACAAAATCGAATTGATAACTCGAGTGTAAAATGAACACTGTTCATATCAATGGTTGAAATCATTGTATTCACAATTGTAGTGACTCATCAGTGTGAGTGATAAGTTCACCACGCTGAATGAGAGGGTGTTTGATTAATATTATTCACGGATTTTGCCTTTGTGGTATCAATCCGATAGCCTTTGCGCCAAAGTAAGTGAACAAGATGTGTATCTAAACAAGTATCGTCAGTGAGGTTAGAACATTGAGCGACCAATCAACCGTCGTCATTATTGAGGATGAATCTGCCATCGCAGAGAACCTGATTCATGTATTAGAGATGGATGGCTACCACGCAGAGTGGTTTGCAACGGCAGGAGAGGGCTTAGCCTTTTTGCAGCATAACTCTGCCGCGTTACTTGTGTTAGACGTAGGCTTACCGGATGGCAATGGTTTTGAATTATGCAAAACCATCCGCGAGTTTTCTGATATTCCCATTATCTTTCTCACCGCAAGAAGCGATGAAATTGACCGCGTAGTGGGCTTGGAGATTGGTGCGGATGATTACGTGACTAAGCCATTTAGCCCGCGCGAAATGTTGGCTCGCATTAAACTTCGAATCAAAGCTAAAGCGCCAATGATGGAGCACAAACCAGAGCCTGTGGCTGTTCTACAACAACCTCATTTGAACCATGATTTAGTTGCGCAAAACTTCGATTATGGTGTTGGCGGGCAAATGCTCGGGCTGACCGCAGTCGAATTCAAGATCCTCGATAAACTGATTTCCGTCTCTTCCAATGTATTGAGTCGAGAGCAACTTATGATCGCGGCAGACATGGCGCCAGAGGCTGCGTACGAGCGCAATATCGATACTCATATCAAAGCTATTCGCCATAAGTTGAAGCCGTTTGGGATGTCTGAACGTATCTGCACCAAGCGTGGCTTTGGTTACTTCTACTGCATTAAAGGTGAATGATGAATCGCTGGCCGAAGATCCCGCTTGGACTCAGACTGTTTTTTCTCTACTTCATCTTAGTCGGAATGACGGCTTACATGGTGAGCAAAACGGTTGTCCAAGAACTTAAGCCAACCGTGCGCCAAACTACCGAAGAGACGCTGGTGGATATGGCGAACTTGCTTGCGGTATTGGCGGAAGAAGACGTTGCAAACGGAAAGTTGTCTGAGAGTCGCTTCTCCAAACTACTAGTGGCTTATGGGCAGCGAGAACCTCAAGCGCGCATTTGGGAAATTGGCAAAAAAGCGATTAACCATCGAATTTACATCACCGACAAACAAGGCATTGTGATTGCGGATTCTTGGCAGCAAGACGTCGGTAAAGACTACTCACAATGGAACGATGTATATCTCACGTTGCGTGGTCAATACGGCGCGCGCAGTACCATCGAAGACCCGAAAGATCCGCTCTCAACCGTTATGCACGTTGCTGCGCCCATTTATCATAAAGGCGAAATTATTGGCAGCGTGACGGTGGCAAAATCCAATCGCTCAGTACAACCCTTCATCGACCTTTCTAAACGCAATGTGCTGTTTTGGATGGTGTGGATGAGTGGTTTAGTGCTATTGGCAGGGGCATTGTTTGCTTGGCGAATTCACTCGGCACTGAACAAGCTAGAAGACTACGCGACCAAAATGGGTGAGGGCGAAAAGGTCTCTAAGCCGACATTTCGTATCTTTTATGAGTACGGCACGCTAAGCGACGCATTGGAGAAAATGCGCAATCAGCTCGATGGTAAACAGTATGTGGAAGAGTACGTACAGACGCTGACTCATGAGCTGAAAAGCCCGTTATCAGCGATTAAAGGCGCGAGTGAAATATTGCAAATGCCGTTGCCTGAAGAAAAGGTCACACGCTTTGCTGGCAACATTGAGCGAGAAAGCGATCGCATGCAGTCATTGATTGATAAGCTGCTAGAACTTGCTCGTCTTGAAAAGCGCCCTGAACTAGAACAAGTCGAAGCTATCTCGCTAAAACAAATGGTCAATGAAGTGGTTGAATCGGCGGATGCGCGTTTGAGTGCTAAGTCGGTCACTGCCAAAATCCAAATTGATGACCATCTCTCCGTGCTTGGTGATGCCTTCTTACTGAAACAAGCCGTTTTTAACTTGATGGACAATGCGCTGGATTTTGTTGATTCAGAGGGATGCATTGAATGGAAAGCGGAGGTCACAAAAGAGAAGGTGTGCTTGTCGATTTTCAATTCAGGTCCTCACATTCCCGACTACGCGATGTCGCGTTTGACCGAGCGCTTCTACTCCCTCGCTCGGGAAAATGGCGTTAAGAGCACTGGGCTTGGGCTGAATTTTGTTGAGCAAGTGACCAAGCTGCACAAAGGTAAGTTGCAAGTCGAAAACGTCGATTCTGGCGTGAAAGTTACCCTGATTTTACCAACTCCATAGAAACTCCACATTAGCTCCATTCGTTCTCCAAATTGCTGATTTAGATTACTCCCATCAGCAAATGGAGAATGAAACATGAAAAAGATCCTCAATAACCAACTCGGCACGAAGTTCGCCTTCGTGCTGTTTTTGTTTGTCTTACTGCAAATCCCGCTTTCAATGGTCACAGGGTTGATCTCAGAACGCTCATATCGCCAAGATGAAGTCAGAAACGACATCGCACGCAGCAGCAGCGGCGAGCAGCGCATCATTGGTCCATTCATCATGGTTAACTACACCGAAACCAGTTACCGAGATGACAAAGTACAGATTAAAGAGCGTCGTAAATTTCTTTTACCTAGCACTTTTGATATGAGCGCGAATCTGGACAGTTTTGAAAAGTACCGAGGCATTTACCGTGCGCGTTTATACAAAGCACAAGTGGCACTGAAAGGCACTTTTGATGCAGACGATCTCGCGGCGTTGCAGGGGCTTGATATTGACAACATGAGCCTAGTGGTTGGCATTGAAGACAGCCGCGGATTAATTCGTTTGGATGACATGACACTGGCGAGCGCTGACATCGAAGTCGCACCGGGAACAGGGTTAAATCAGTTACCACAAGGCTTCCACAGTGATCTGACACTTGCAGACCTAAACCCAGCACAACCTTTGGCTTTCGATCTTAACTTCTTGCTGCAAGGGATGGGGCAGCTTCAAGTCACCCCAATCGGCAGTCAAACAACAGTTGAACTCTCTTCAACTTGGGCACACCCGAGCTTTATTGGTGATTACTTACCGGTGTCATCAGAAGTCTCTGAAGATGGATTTAACGCACAATGGGCGAGCAACAACTTCTCTACCAATATCGCGCAGTTGTTCCAAAGCTGTTTGTCATCGAATCACGCTTGTCACGAGCTTGAACAGCGACAAATGGGCGTAGATTTGATTGATCCCGTGGACCACTATTTGAAATCTCACCGAGCTGTGAACTATTCACTGTTGGTTATCACATTAGTATTTGCGAGTTTCTTCTTACTGGAGCTGTTCCAAGCGCGTCCGGTTCACCCAGTGCAATACGGCTTTATTGGTCTGGCTTTAGCGCTTTTTTATCTATTGCTGATTTCGATGAGTGAACATCTGGGCTTTAACTGGGCGTATGTGGTGTCAGCAGTCGCATCGACGGGGCTTTTAAGTGTGTACGTGAGCGGTATGTTGAGCAACACCAAACACGGCACGATATTCGGAGCGTGTTTACTTACTCTCTACGGATTACTGTTTGGCTTGCTACAAGCAGAAAGCTACGCATTGGTGATGGGGACATTACTGTGTTTCGCGATTTTGAGCTTCACTATGGTCATTACACGCAACATCGATTGGTACGCACGAAATAAGAAAGCAGAAGAAAGCGCAAAGGCGAATCATGAAGATGGTTAAACGAGCAATTCTCACTGGTCAGCCAAGCGATATAGTGGAAGAGACGTCTGCTATCCACCTGCGATTTTCTGCAAAAAATGGACTGAAAAGCTTGGTGTGTTTTATCGCATTGGTCGTTATTGCGCTCTATGTTCGAGACAGCTTTATTCGTCCGACAGTTGGTGATGTTCTCGTTGTGGTTTGGCTCTACTACTTTCTTGCAAGTATGTTCTCTATGCCCGTTAACTGGCTGGTTTCATTGGTGGTGTTGATTGCGTTTGCTGTCGAGTTGGGGCAATTGCTTCAGGTCGCAGCTTGGCTTGGTATCGAATCTTCATCGCCTCTGGCTGTAATTTTGGGCGCCACATTTGATTGGAAAGATCTGCTGGCTTACTGCATCGGAGGTCTACTGTGTTGGTGGATGGAAAAGAAATGAAAACCGAGATGAAAGTTATTGTGCTACCAAACCGACTCCGCCATTCCAAACGAGGTATTCGTAAGAGGCTCAAAATCAGTTTACTCAAGCGCGTGTACCTTTGGTCACTGACTAATAGAGAACTGCTGTAAACCTCACCTCTTTATATGAGATACAAAAGGGAATCTTAAACTCACCGGCGCACAGGGTGAGTTAAGATTCCCTTTATTATTCATTGAGACGTCTAGCTGTTACTTTTAATTAGCTTTCAAATGAAAGTTTCTCGCCGAACGTCTCTTTCCAGTCTTTCTCGAACTGCTCAACCGCCGGTTTTACTGCTGGATGTGCGAACATTTGTGCCGCCACATCAGTTGGTAATGTAATGGCTTCGATGCCCAGTTTCATCACCTCCATCGCTTGTTGAGTGTTCTTGAAACTGGCTGCCAAAATCTTCGCTGATAGTTGGTTTTGATCGAGCAACAATTGAAGATCCGCGACCACTTCAACACCATTGCCGTTCATCGCATCAATGCGGTTTACGTAAGGTGCTAGGTAGTCTGCACCGCACAGTGCTGCAAGGAAACCTTGTTGAGCTGAATAGATAGCGGTAGCAAGAACCTGAATTCCCTCTTTTTTCATTAGCTTAATTGCTGCTAATCCGGTTTCTGTGGCTGGCACTTTTACCACCATATCGTAAGGCAATTCATTCAGTTGGCGCGCTTCTGCCACCATACCTTCGACGGTTGAACTCACGACTTGAGCATGAAAGCGAGGTGCACCGCCAAGTGCTTCTTGCATGCCTGCTAGGGTTTCATTCAGTCCCTGTTTTGACTTCGCCAAAATGCTTGGGTTTGTCGTCACGCCTTTTAGCGGTAGGCACTGGTTAAAGCGTTTTACTTCTGCCACATCAGCAGTATCTAAATAAAGTTCAATCATGGTTTCTACCTTAAACAAAATCTTCGTTTTGATGATGGGATCACTATAGATCTGACAATCGAACGAGATCTTGATTTTGATCAATTGAAATTTCATTTGAAACTATAATAATTTCATTAAATGAAAGTTAAGTGAAACTTGTAAACGCTCAAATGAAGCTTTCAGTTCGAACAAAGAAAAGCCGCTGATAAGACTTAACCAGCAAGAAACGGATTAAGTACACAGCGGTAGCACAGACCAAGAGGCAAGCAGAGATGTATTTCAATATCCAACGATTCTCTACCCATGATGGCGATGGCATTCGTTCCATTCTTTTTCTTAAAGGATGCAGTTTGTCTTGCCCTTGGTGTCAAAACCCAGAAAGCCGCAACGAAAAGCATTCACTCTTATTTGATCAGCGAAGTTGCATGGAAGATTGCCAGCTGTGCGTTTCTGCTTATCAAACTACAACTCAATCTACTGCGGGTAGTGAAACGGTGAGCGATGGTATTCAACGCATCGACAACCAGATCATCATCAATCGCAAAGCCATCAAAGAAGACCAACTGATCGCGCTTCGAAACGTCTGTCCTACGCAAGCATTGACTGTCTGCGGTGAAGAAGCGAAATCAGACATGCTGTTCGACACCTTAATGAAAGACAAACCTTTCTACGACCAAAGCCAAGGTGGTGTGACCTTCTCCGGTGGTGAGCCACTCATGCAAGCAGATTTGGTGGCAGAACTCGCGCAGCGTCTGCATGACAACCAAGTCTCGACTGCGATTGAATCGTGTATGCATGTGCCGTGGAAGAACGTCGAAAAAGCCGCGCCGCATATCGATTGTTGGTTGGCGGATTTAAAACACACCGATGAAGAGAAGTTTCTTAGCTGGGCGAAAGGTTCACTAAAACGCATCAAAGACAATTTCCGAAAACTGGCACCTATCGCGAAACGCATTGTGATTCGCGTTCCCGTGGTGCCGGGGTTCAATGACACCATCGAAGAGTTGAAAGACATCATCGATTTTGCGGCTTCACTAGAAAGCTGCCAAGAACTTCACTTGCTGCCGTACCACACGCTCGGCATCAATAAATACCGTTTGCTCGATATGCCTTACGAGTGTTCTGACAAGCCACTAAACAAACCAGAACTGCTAGAAAGCGCCATGCAATACGCAAGCGAAAACACCCAACTTAACGTGATTGTAAGAGGTTAACTATGGACCTGAATTGCCTTCCTGAGCGTATCAAAGCGCACAAATCGGCACTGGTAAATATCGTAACGCCACCTGTCTGTACCGAGCGTGCAGAGGCATACACTCGTGCTTATCAAGCAAACGAAGACAAACCTGTAATTGTCCAACGTGCGCTAGCATTGCAAGAGCACTTACGCACTCGTACTATTTGGATTAAACACGATGAATTGATCGTCGGTAACCAAGCGAGCAAAGTGCGCGCTGCGCCTATTTTCCCAGAATATACAGTCCGTTGGATTGAAGCGGAAATTGATGAGCTAGCCGACCGTCCTGGTGCAGGCTTTGCGGTCACTGAAGAAGATAAGCAAAGCATCCACAGCATCACACCGTACTGGCGTGGCAAAACCGTTCAAGACCGTTGTTATGGCTTGTTTACTGATGAGCAACAAGAGATCTTAGCTAGCACCATCATTAAAGCCGAAGGCAACATGACTTCGGGTGATGCGCACCTTGCGGTGGATAACGAAAAAATCTTGAAGCTAGGCATGAACGGCTTGCTAGAGGATGTTCGTCAGCACCGTGCTAACAATGATGTTTCGACCTTTGAAGGCTTGAAGAAAGAGCAGTTCTACAAATCGGTCGAAATCGTACTACTTGCGATTCAAGATCACATGGTGAGCTACGCTGAATTGGCGGCAAAAATGGCGTTAGAAGAGATACGCCCGCTACGCAAAGCTGAATTAGAAAGTATTGCAGCAAACTGTCGTCATGTCGCGAACCACGCACCAGAAAACTTCTGGCAAGCACTGCAATTGAGCTACTTCGTTCAATTGATGCTACAAATCGAATCGAACGGTCACTCGGTTTCTTTCGGTCGTATGGACCAATTCCTAAACGAATTTTATGTTCGCGATATCGAAAACGGCACGATTGAGAAAGACTTTGCATTAGAGCTTTTACAAAGCTGTTGGTTGAAGCTGCTTGAAGTAAACAAGATTCGCTCTGGTGCTCACTCGAAAGCATCGGCAGGTTCTCCGCTGTATCAAAACGTGTGTATCGGCGGTCAGAAGTTGAATGAAAAGGGTGAGCCTGAAGACGCAGTGAATCCCCTTTCTTGGGCGATTCTGGAATCTTGTGGTCAGTTACGTTCGACGCAACCTAACTTGAGTGTGCGTTATCACGAAGGTTTGAACCAAGAGTTCTTAATGGGCTGTATCGAAGTGATTAAATGCGGCTTCGGTATGCCAGCGTTCAACAACGATGAGATTGTTATTCCTGAATTCATCAAGCTTGGCGTAGAGAAAGAAGACGCTTACAACTACGCATCTATCGGCTGTATCGAGACGGCGGTTCCCGGCAAATGGGGTTACCGTTGTACGGGCATGAGCTTCATTAACTTCGCTCGTATCCTGCTCGCTTCATTGAACGAAGGTGTGGATGCAACAACGGGTAAAGCCTTCTTGCCGCACGATAAGTCATTAGCAAAAGGTAACTTTGAGAACTTTGAGCAAGTGACGGCTTCTTGGGCAGAGCAAATCCGCTACTACACCCGTAAATCGATTGAGATTGATACGGTAGTCGACAGTGTGCTTGAACAGCAGGCACAAGACATATTCTGTTCAACGCTGGTGGATGACTGTTTGGCTCGCGGTAAAACCGTGAAAGAAGGTGGCGCGAAATACGATTGGGTATCTGGCTTGCAAGTCGGTATCGCAAACTTGGGTAACAGCCTAGCAGCAATCAAACATCTTGTTTTCGATGATGCGCAAATCACCCAACCAGAGCTGGCAAAAGCATTAGCAGAAGATTTCGACGGCATGGAGAACGAGCAGCTTCGCCAACGTCTTATCAACTTTGCACCAAAATACGGTAACGATGATGACGCGGTAGACCAACTGCTGGCAGACGCGTACCAAGTGTACATTGATGAGCTAGAGCAGTTCGTTAATACGCGTCATGGGCGTGGTCCAATTGGCGGAGGTTACTACGCAGGTACATCAAGCATCTCGGCAAACGTCCCATTCGGCGCCTCAACCATGGCAACGCCGGACGGTCGTAAAGCGAAAACACCACTGGCAGAAGGTGCAAGCCCGTCATCTGGCTCAGACCGTTTAGGTCCAACAGCGGTATACAACTCGGTCGGTAAGATCCAAGCGAATAAGATCCTTGGTGGCGTGCTGCTTAACCAGAAGTTAAGCCCGGCAGCGGTTGAGTCTGAAGGGGATAAGCTCAAGCTCTCTATGCTCATTCGTACCTTCTTCAACCACCACAAAGGTTGGCACGTGCAGTACAACATCGTCTCTCGCGAGACCTTGTTAGCTGCGAAGAAGAACCCTGAACAATATCGTGACCTTGTTGTGCGAGTTGCAGGCTACTCGGCCTTCTTCACCGCGCTATCACCTGACGCGCAAGACGACATCATCGCACGTACTGAGCACGAACTGTAAGTACACCAGTTTGAGACGTTTATACGTCTTGGCAGAGGCGCCTAAGCATGCTGTGCGGAACTTAAAAGCTCGCGAGGCACTTAAAGTGACATATTAGTAAACGCGTTAGAGCGTCACAAAGGCACCGATTGGTGCCTTTTTCTATTTGAGCTGTATCGTGTTTAGTTGCATAACTGATTGATTAATTGGGTGGTTTAAATAGGGTGGGAGAAAATTAAAAAGAAGGGTAGAAGAACGGATGTTTTTACTCATCGCAATACTTGCAGGGGTAGCGGCGTTAATTTGGTTTTATCGAGAAGGGCAAGTCATTGGCTTGAACCGGATCCTCGGCATACTTTATTTTATTGTTTACGCTGTGGTGTATTTGTACGTTCCACCATTTCTCGAAATGGGGCATCAATACATTGGCAAAACCTACGAGCTGATCCCCATCGCCTGCCTTTACGGCATTTTGTACCCAGATCCTGAGGAAGCAACGACTGAACAGAAGGCGATAACCTTTTTTTCATGGTGTGGCTTGATCTTTATCAGCTGTTTCTTGTTGTATTTCAAAATGAATGTCTGGTGAGAAACTAAACACTAAGTGCAAGGAAGATAAATGAGTTATGAATTATTTATCCTGTTGATTTTGTGAGAAGGATTATTGAGGTGTTGAATTAAAACTGCCAGAATCCAATATTCGATGCTGATTATTCATTTGGCGTCATTGGTTGTCATTTAAAAACAGAGAAAAATATGTTTAAAAAAGCACTCGTTCTGGCTCTTCCGGTTATATTAGCAGGTTGTTCTGCTCCTAAATTCACTGCTGAGCCTATTGCACAGTCGAATCAAAGCAAAGAAATCACTATCGTAAAAGATGATGCGACAAGGGAAGTGTTCATGGATTCGTTGCAAGAATGGTGCTTAGACACAGCACGTAAATGTACTGTTGTAAGTGACGGTACAGCGCCTAAGACAGACGAACTGACGTTAACTTACGTTTCACGTTGGAGTTGGGATTTGAGAACGTTTATCGCTGATGCAAAAATTAACGCCTACAAGAATGATCAGAAAGTCGGCCACGTTGAATTTAAAGCGTCCAACAATGGTAATTTAGACAAATTTGGTGACGATACAAAGCGTATTGAATCGATGATTCAAATTTTATTTGGTGAGCAAACTATTAGTGACGCTCAGCAAAAAATTAAATCTGGCGAAATCTAAGCACACAGTTTAAAAATGTAAGAGCATCGATACTCTAGTAAAGCTCAAAAGTAATGTTTTTCTTTTGAGCTTTATGTTTTTATGTCATTTAAAGCGCATATGAAATAAGCCTAAATAAGTGAAATGATATGGAAATAGCTAAAGCCAATCTCAGCCATTTTGAAGCGTTTGAGCAGTATGTTGAAAAGTGTGCTCAGGCGGGAATGGAAATGTACGTCGCCGCCCAACGCGACAGTGACGCGCTGCTGAAAAAACGAATTGGATACGCGAAAGGCGAAGGTTTGCCGGAAGGTTGGACGCCGTCTTCGACTTACTTTTGTATCAAGGAGGGGATGATACTTGGTTCGATTCGAGTTCGTAACGGTAATAACGACTACCTTGAAAATGTGATTGGGCACATTGGTTACGAAACCGCGCCAGATGCTCAAGGCAAAGGCATCGCCACATTTATGTTGAACTGGGTGAAAGCTGAGGTTCTTGAAGGCAGCGCAATCGTTACTTGTGATGTGAACAATACCGCATCAAGACGCGTGATCGAAAAAGCGGGTGGCGAGTTCCTCAATACGTTTTATTCAGAACAAGATCAATACGAAGTGCGCCGCTATCAAGTGACGGCAGAGTAAACTCATTGAGATGAACAAACGCCCTCGTGATTGAGGGCGTTTGTTATTGGTAATGTTCCATTCTGAAGTGAGAAATTAGAACTCTTCCTCTTCAAAGCGTCCTGTGTTCTCTAGCCATAAACCATTGATGACACCAAAGGCGCAGGCGAGTAACACGCCAAGTACCCAACACATGTACCACATACTTGCCTCCTTAATAGAGCGATGAGCTGTTGCTGCGGATGTAGTTGTTATCCAAACGTCCGAACATTTTGTAGTAACACCATGCGGTGTAGCCCAGAATCACAGGCACAACGATGATGGCAACGATAGAGATAATGCCGAGCGTTTTCTCACTCGATGTCGCATCCCATAACGTTAAGCTGTGCGATGGGTTGATGCTTGATGGCATGATCATCGGGAACAAGGTGACGCCTGCCGTTAAGATGATGCAAGCAATCGCAATGCTCGACATAGTAAACGCCACCCCAGCACGGCGAGAGACGGTTGCCCAAAAGCACACGAGTAAGCTCGTTACCGCAGTGAATGGAATCAACCAAAGTTGCGGCATTTCGCTGAAGTTATGCAATAAATCACCCGCGATGCTCACCACTTGTTTGTTGAGTGGGTTTGAAATGCCATCTTTAAGCATTGCGCCTATGATGATGTAACCCGATTGCGATGCCGCGAACAAACCGCCAAACATAAACAGCAACATGGTTGCCCCCGCGCCCCACAACGTGATGTTTTGTGCTCGAGTGCGTAGCTCATGTTTGGTTTTCATTTGAAGGAAAGCAGCCCCTTGTGTCACCACCATGGTTAAGCTCACCAAGCCACACAGAATTGGGAATGGAGTGAGCAAGTCAAAGAATCCACCTTGATAATCGAGCATCAGCAAGTTGTTTAACTCGAACGGCACACCGACTAACAAGTTACCGAAGCCAACCCCAAAGATAATCGGTGGAATCACACCGCTGATGAACAAGGCGATATCACATGCGTTGCGCCATTGCGGATTATCGATTTTAGCTCTGTAATCCATACCGATAGGACGCAACCAAAGGGATGCGAGCACCAACAGCATGGCAATGTAGAAGCCGGAAAACGCTGCGGCGTATACCAAGGGCCATATCGCAAAGATGGCACCACCTGCGGTAATTAGCCAAACTTGGTTGCCGTCCCAGTGTGGCGCGATAGCGTTAAGCATTACGCGACGTTCGAGGTTCTTTTTCCCCATAACTGGGAGCAGCGCGGCCACCCCCATATCGAATCCGTCAGTGATGGTGAAACCAATCAACAGCACACCAACGATCGCCCAAGTAAATAGGCGTAGGTTTTCGTAATCAAACATAGTGCCTCCTTAGTGCTGATGAATCAGTTTGAATGTGTCGGATTGTTTGTCTTTTTCGTTGTTCTCTTCATGGTGATAGCGACCCGTTTTAAGCACGCTTGGTCCACGTTTGGCAAACTTCACCATCAAGAACATTTCTACAATCAAGAACGCTGTGTAGAGCACATAAATAAAGCCGAGCGAAATCCAAATGTCACTTGGTGCGAGGTTAGATACTGCCATATTGACCGGAAGCACCTCACCAATTGCCCATGGCTGACGTCCGTATTCGGCAACGAACCAACCTGCTTCACAAGCTATGAAAGGCAATGGAATCGCCCATAGTGCCGCTCTCAATAACCAAGGGCTCGAACCCAATTTTCTGCGGCAGACTTGGACGAAAGACAAACCGATAATGGCGAACATCAATACCCCACAAGCCACCATGATTCGGAAGCTCCAGAACAGTGGTGCTACTTGAGGAATCGTGTCTCGCGCCGCTTGCTTGATTTGGCTTTCGGTCGCGTCGGTGACGTTATCGGTGTATTTCTTCAAGAGCAGACCGTAGCCGAGGTCTTTCTTCATCTCATCGAATTGAGCGATGTTTTCAGGGCTGTCGTTACCTGCGCGAAGTTCCTCTAGCATGCCGTAAGCTTTGATACCATCGCGGATGCGATCTTCGTTCTGCGCCATCAGATCGCGTAAGCCCATCACTGGTTCATCCAGCGAGCGAGTTGCGATGAGCCCCATTAGGTATGGAACCTTAATCGCGTAGTCGGTTTCCATGGTTTCTTGGTTTGGTAAGCCAAATAGCGTGAACGAGGCGGGTGCTTCTTCCGTGTGCCATTCGGACTCAATTGCCGCGAGTTTTACCTGTTGCACGTCGCCAAGCTCGTAACCCGATTCATCACCCAGCATCAATGTCGACACAATCGCCGCCATACCAAATGCGGACGCCACCGCAAACGAACGGCGAGCGAAAGAGATATCTCGACCTTTGAGTAAGTAGTAAGCACTGATGCCCATCACAAACAAAGCACCTGTGGTGTAACCGGCAGCCACGGTATGAACAAACTTCACTTGCGTGACAGGGTTAAACACCACATCAGCAAAGTTGATCATCTCCATTCTCATGGTCTGGTAATTAAATTCTGCGCCGACTGGGTTTTGCATCCAGCCATTCGCCATCAAAATCCACAACCCAGAGAAGTTAGAACCTAGCGCTGTCAGCCAAGTGACCGACAAGTGCTGGCGTTTTGATAATCGATCCCAACCGAAGAAGAACATGCCGACTAAGGTGGATTCGAGGAAGAAGGCAATCAAGGCTTCGATGGCAAGCGGCGCCCCGAAAATATCGCCCACATAGTGAGAGTAATACGCCCAGTTGGTACCAAATTGAAACTCCATGGTAAGACCGGTCGCGACGCCCACGGCGAAGTTAATCCCGAATAACTTACCCCAGAACTTGGTCATGTCTTTGTAGATGGTTTTTCCCGTCATGACGTACAAAGACTCCATAACGGCCAGCAAGAAAGACAAACCTATGGTCAGTGGGACGAATATAAAGTGATAGAGTGCGGTACTAGCGAACTGAAACCGCGACAGATCAACGACATCTGCAAACATAAGGACTCCTTCCCGCTACCAGAGTAGCGGGTTAGATAAGGTTATTATTAGTCTGTTTAATTAAGCGTTAAAGCTTGATGCGCTTGAGTTACGCTTTTGCTGGTGTGCGAGAGAAAGGTTTTCTCAACCAGTAATCCAAGCTTACGTAGCGACCACCTCCGTAGAAGAACAGCACCAGCAACATCACAAAGTAGGTCGCTGCGAACTCCATACCGTTGTTGAGCATTACTGGGTCACCCAATTCGGTGATGTAGTTGTATCGACCTGGGAAGTTGGTTGCTAACCATTCAATAAAGCCGTTCAAACGCACCGTTGCTTCCATGCCGCCAGTGGCGATGGCATCCCAACCGTGTTTCCAGTGCACCATCGCGCTCGCAACACTCATCAAGAAAATCATCGGAATCGACATCACTCGGGTAAACAAACCCAAAGCGATACAAATACAGCCAAGTACTTCCGTACCTGCGGCAAGAAACGCTAACAACTCGGGAAATGGTAAGTTCAAACCACCATCTGCGGTGGACGCGCCAAACCACGCGACGGTGCCAGAGAAACCCAGCACCTTAGAGCGAGCGCCAACAAAAATGACCGGAATGAGGTAGAGACGAATCGCAAGTAACGCTAAGTAATCGTATCTTTTGCATTTCTCGACGAGACCGTCGAACCAATTGAGGGCTGACTTAATCATAATTTTTCTCCTGAAGGGCGGACGTTGACGAGTCCTAGTTCACTGAAGTGTTGAGCCCACTCCATGAAACTGAATCTGGCGAGTTGCTGAGCAATCATTTGTTGTAGTTGCGCCAGAGTCAGGTTTGGTTGCTGTTGTAATAGCTGAATCAATGCGACATCCACTTCTCTGAGCTTTTGCGATATCACATGATGCTGTGAGTTCCGAAACACGCCATAAAACACAGGGTGACGCCTGTCAGTTAAGAAGGTCACGGAGTCTTGATGCAGCAAGAAAGGCACTTCGACCAGCTTTAATGTTGGGTTGAGTTGCAGCACTTGATTCTCTTCGAATATCGGATTCGAGGGTGAATTTAATGCCGCGACTAAGGTGTCAATTTCTACATTGAACGCCACCCATTCATATTCCAATAACGCCTTCTGATCGGCAGAGATGGAGCTGGAATCTTGATGCGCTTTCTGCTGCAAAAACTGAACAAACTCGGTGGCAATATGATGAAACTCAGGCTCGGACGCGCCATGCATCACCACAAAGTCATCCACCATGCGTTCAAGTTGTTCATCAGCGAACTGCGAAGAAAATAGAGGGAACGTATTCGCAACGACACCCAAGATGTTGTCGCGGATAAATTCGCTATATCGACACAGCGCATGCTGATTCATAGGCGTGCGAATTAGAGCCGTTAGGGACTCGGTTTGCGCGCGCATTTTGCTCGGAGGATTAAGCATTGAGCACCTCCTTACACAACACTTCGAGTGTTTGACTGAAATCCAAGATCTCGCCATGAATGCTGCGAAGCTCTTCAGCCAGAACAAGCAACGACGGCACATTGTGGTCGCGCTCAAGCAGTAAAGGTTTGCTGCCATGCACCGAGTAGGTGTAACGAGCCAGATCAATCACTTCATCAGGCACTGGCTTTCCATGGGTATCGAGCAAGAAGTCATCACGCTCTTTCAAGTGACCCGCAATGTGGTAATAACGAATCGCGTCGCTTGGTAAAGTACTCAGCATGTCGTAAGGGCAGAAATGATGATTTCGGCTGTTGACGAACACATTGTTGATGTCGATAAGCAGCTCACATCCACTGCGGTCACTCACTTCAGCGATAAACTCGCCCTCTGGCATTTCATGTCCGTAATCGTGGTAGTAAGAGATATTCTCTAACGCCAATGGACGCTGAATAATGTCTTGCACGCGTTGAATGCGTTCGACCAAATACGGAATGTTCTCTTTATGTCGAGGGATCGGAAGCAGTTCATACAAATAGCCCTGATTGTCTCTAGAGAAACTCAGATGTTCGCTATAGATGTCGATATTAAATTCATCGAGAAAGCGTGCGACGTCTCGTACAAAAGACTCGTTTAACGGTTGGCAATCACCAATCGATAAGCTCAAGCCATGAGCGACAAGCGGATAATATTTCGCAATGTCTTGCAGCTGTTCACGTTTCAAGCCGCCAATATTCATCCAGTTTTCCGGTGCCAATTCGAGGAAATCGATATCTGGGTGCTCGGGCAACTGACACAGCAAATCAACGTGTTCGCTGCGCAGCCCAATCCCTTTTGATGTATCGGTTATTGTCCGCATACCCCACCTGTGATTTTGCTTTTGGTTAATTTGATGGTTTCAGCCGAAGGGTTAATGCCCTCGCCAGTCACGCCACATTTGCCGTCACGAGCGCGTACCAAACGGCCTTGCGGATCATCTTTTAACTCTTGTTTCTCAAAGCGTTTCTCTGTACCACATTTACCAGCCGCACACTTACCGCCATGTTGAGAGCTGGATTGAGCTTCAACGGGAGCCTCGGTGGGTGCATCGGCAAACGCCATGCCTGAGTTCAAAGTAATGACAGACGTCATCGCGATAGATAGAGCGAGTTTATTGTTCATGAGACATCTCCTTCGCTGCGCTCATTGGGTAGCTAGATAAGTCGTGACCAGCGATAACTTGACCGTGGTAGTACTCTTTAACGATCTTGATGGAAGCGGGTTTGAGTTTTAGGCCTAAGCCCATCCAGTGGTTAAGCACCAAGAGTTTTGGATTCACTTCTGCGGCGATCTTGCCGACAACCGATGGCTTAGCGTGCATAAATGATGAGACTTCGTCGGCTTCTTCATGAATGGCTAGTGGCATCAATAAAATGTCGGCACCTTTAGCAAAGTCGATGAAGTCAGGGTTACTGCCGTTTTGGTCGGCGGAAATCACCATCACGCCTTCGGTACTTTCGATTCGGAAAGCGAGACAAGGTACGTCGCCGTGTGGGATCCCGAGAGCGTAAATGGTCAACCCATCTTGCTCGTACACCTTAGTGCCTTGGGAAGTTTTGTATGGCACATCAGTAATGGTGACTGGGAACAAGCCATCGCTGCCATCAAACAAACCGTTCAGATATGCGTACGCACCTTCATCACCGTCGAAAAGCGCTTTCATGTAACCGGTTAAGCTAGGAAATGCAGAGCCTGCTTCTGGGCCTGCGATATCGAGGGGATCTTGACGATCAAAGAAGTAGCCACCTTTTAATAAGGCAGGAACGTCAGCGACGTGGTCAGTGTGAAAGTGGCTTAAACCAAGGAAGTCTAAGTCTTCCAGTTTGCCGCCCGCTTGACCAAAACGCAGATAAACACCGCCACCGGCATCGATCATCACGCGTGATTTTCCTTTCCACCAAATCAGTTCACCAGACGATGCACGCAGGTCATCAGAGATTGGTCCACCGGATCCGAGTAGCTGCAAAGTAAAATCTTTTTCGAGCGGTTCGACAGTTAATGCGTAACAGTTGGCTGCGCCTAAGGATAACCCTAGAGCCAGCACTAACGCTTTTAAAGGCTGTTTCATATTGAATACCTATGAGTTTGATTTTTATTATTTATTTTCTTTGGGTGAGCATCCAAAGAAGTGTTGAAGAGGCAGGAAAAACGATTTGTTTTTGATGTCCGTCAAAGCACGGGAATAAGATATCCAATATGAATGGTTAATTATATCTAGTAATTTTAAAGTTTCGTTCAGGTAAATTGAACGTTATTGGTTTGAGCTGAACAAGCATCAGAATGTAAAAAGGCACCGCGAAGGGTGCCTTTTGTTTATGTTTTGCAAGAACAATCAGGGCATGCATTGTCGCTTTAGCATGAAACCGATAAGCTGTTTGGCATCTTGCCAAAATAGCAGTATTAGGAAGTGCATCATGGATCTCGATATTTACCAAGTGGACTCTTTCACCACCGAACCTTTCAAAGGAAACCCTGCTGGAGTTTGCCTTTCACAAGAACCGTTACCAGAAGCATTGATGTTTTCTATCGCTGAAGAAATGGCGGTATCAGAAACCGCTTTTCTCTGTTTGAAAGATATGCGACTGCGCTGGTTCACACCTAAAGTAGAAGTGGCGCTATGTGGTCATGGCACATTAGCGACAGCGCAAATCTTAAAAGAGCAAGGGTTAGCGAAGGTTGGCGATATCATCGCCTTTCAAACCCTCTCTGGTGAGCTTCATGCAAAAGTGAATGAGTCGACTATTGAGCTCGATTTTCCTTCGACTCAGCTTGAAATGGATGTTGAACAAGACGCTGCGTTGTTAGCGGCGCTTGGATTGAAAGCGGAGCAAGTGGTTTCTTACGCTCAGTTTGACAGCAAAGGCTTTATTGAAGTCGACAGTGAACAAACCGTGTTGGAACTCGAGCCTAACTTTGACGCATTAAAAAATAATAAAGGGCGCGGCGTGGTGGTAACTGCTCAATCGAAATCCCCGGATCTCGACTTTATCTCGCGCTACTTCGCCCCTTGGGTGGGCGTGAACGAAGATCCTGTTACAGGCTCAGCCCACTGCGCACTGACTCAGTTTTGGTCGCAAAAACTCGTTCAAAATCAGTTCCGTGCCTATCAAGCCTCAGCCCGCGGTGGTCATTTACAAACCGAACTGCTTGAAAACGGACGAATTAAACTGATTGGCTCTGCAAAGACGGTAATCAGCGGAAAACTAAAGGTATAACGCGATGAAACAATCCATTATCCATATTGCTTTGGTCGTAAAAGATTACGATGAAGCGATTGATTTCTATGTGAATAAGCTGAAGTTTGAGCTGGTGGAAGATACTTACCAACCAGAGCAAGATAAGCGCTGGGTTGTGGTTTCTCCACCGGGTTCTAATGGTGTGACATTATTGCTAGCCAAAGCGTCTAAGCCAGAACAGCATGATTTTATCGGCAATCAAACTGGTGGACGTGTGTTCCTATTTTTAAACACCGATGACTTCTGGCGTGACTACAACCGAATGGTAGAGCAGGGCATTAAGTTTGTTCGCCCGCCTGCGGAGCAAGGCTACGGCACAGTCGCAGTATTTGAAGATCTCTATGGCAACCTGTGGGACTTGTTAGAGATGAGCCCAAGCCACCCAATGGCTTCGCGTTCATAGATTCATACTAATTGATATTAACAGCGTCTTTCGGGGCGCTCTTTTTGTTTCAGATGTCCGCCTCTTGCATTTCTTTCTTCTTCTCCTATTTCGCTTCACTTTGCCTATCAGCTTCATTCTCAAAATGATAATGATAAAAACATCTAAATAAGATTTTGTTTTTTAATGGTTTAAACTCGGCACTATATTTGCGTTATCCCCCTTACAACCAACGATTCAGTTGACGAGGGGAATAATATGAAAACAAGGAAAATGTTCGTGCTAACGTGTTGTTGTGCATCTGCGTCAGCATACGCACTTACTACCAGTGATTTGACATATGAATCTGGCAGCGATAGCTCAAACTACTCGCTAAAAGGCAAGCCGAATAATATGTATTCTATTTCCGGGACATTGCCACAAGACACTCTCAGTAATGTTTATTCAATGCTGCCAGAGGGTACAGCCGTTAACAATGCCTTTATCGCACCAGAGCGTTACTCGAACATCGATATTGACGATGAACTCGATGGAGCCCCTTATGCGACCGCCTCAATTACTTTTCTGAATGAAGGGGCTGGTTATAGAAATGCATTGGGGTACTTCGTTTACGACACTGATAATCCACCGTCAAACAAAGACGAAGTTAACGCACATGTGATTGTATTCCCTAATGCTTCCAAGGCACCAGATGGTGAGATGGCTGAAGGTGATACGATTGACCTCAATGTGCAGTTGACAGCAGGTCAAACGCTGGCATTTTTCGTTATCCCAAATGGGTGGGGAGCCAGTACTTACAACAATATTTTGAATTTAGGTCCTTGGAACACGCCTTTCTATAGTTATTCGAACCTTAACCCTGAATCAACTGCGCTCTATCGTAGACATAATGTTGCGTTTATCGATACGCAAAACGAGTTTCTTGTGTTGGGGTTTGAGGATCTTCTTCGCCCCTACGGTGACAATGACTTTAACGACTTACTGTTTACCGTCGATGTTTCACCATTCTCCGCAGTAGACGGTGTAAACCCGGATGGAACGACGGATTCTAAATACGAAGTGCTGGTACAAGAAAACGACCCAGATGTTACCGTTACTTCTGTTTATCCAAGTTCTAATTCTTATGCGACCATGGCCTTTGAAGATCGCTGGCCATTAATGGGCGATTACGATTTTAACGATGTGGTGTGGCGCTACCGCGTGACTGAACTGTTGAATGGTCAACGTGAACTGAAAACCATCACCGTGGATTACACCTTACAGGCAATGGGAGCAGGGTTTTCAAACGGCTTTGCTGTAAAACTGCCGAATGTTGACCCGACAAACGTTGCTTCTGTTACGCTCACGAAAAATGGGCAGGCGGTTGAACATACGGTCTTACAATCTGGTAGTGAAACGATTCTTGTGGTTTCAGAAGATCTACGAGCAGAGTTGGAATCGCTTGGCGTGCTTAGTGAGACTTGTACTTATTACCGAACGCAAAGTGGTTGTTTGAACCAACAAGCTGCTGAGCTCCTCGCATACCAACTTGTTGTTGAGTTAACCACTCCTGTGGAGAGAGATTTGGTTGGCTATCCACCTTATGACTCTTTCATTTTTGCGGCTGAAAATACCTACCATGGCGACTTTGTGGCGACATTCCCTGGTATGACATGGCAAACGCACTTTAAGTCGTTCTCCGGTACTGCTGAGATGAACAATGCAATATTCAATATGCATGATGACGATACGGGTGGTTCGGAATACTTCCTGACCGATAACAACATGCCTTGGGCGATCAACATTCGTGCTGAGTGGGAACATCCTATCGAACTTATGGACATCAGCCATGCTTATACCGGTTTTCCTGCGTGGGTATCGAGCAATGGTGAAACGGATACCAGTTGGTATAGCACGCCAGTAAGCGGAAAAACCATTTCAGTAGCGGAATAATAAGGAGCTTCACATGAAAATTTCAACAAAACTGCTGACCATCATGTTCGTTCCTGTGTTTATTGTCGCTTGTGGTGGTGGAGGCGGCGGTGGTGGTGGTTCTTCAACGCCTGCACCAACGCCCACTGTTGAAACCATCGATAACACTCAAGATATTGTGGCGGAACGTAATTTTTCATTTGATGTCGGAGAAACCATTACTATATCGATGAACTACCAAGGTTCTGCGGATGGTGCTTTACACCTTTACACCAAAGCGGCATTTACTACAGAAAACGGTGTGGTCGTGGCCGATCCAATGTCGCGCATCACCACCATTTATCCAACACGAACCAGCGAAGTGGAGTTAGAGGTAAATGGTAACTGGAGCCAGTTGTATGCTCAGTGGGTACCCATGAGCGCGAATGAATCAGAGAAGAATTGGGTCGTATCATTAAATCAGTCCAACAATAACTACCACCTCGACTTTTAATAGTGACGAGTAGAAAAACGAAAGCGCGGCAAATGTCGCGCTTTTTGTTTTTCGAAAAATTCGGCGCAATATGAATGTGACCTATATCACCTTATGAATGAATCATATAGAATGGCGGCCACATTCAATATGACCTTTTTTAACAGTATCTCGAAAGTAAATTAAGAGCTTGTTATTAAAAGAAATTTACTTCGAGGGCACTGCTATCATTAGTACAAACAACATCACCATGCAATTTGGTGCCGAGCCATTGTTCGAAAACATTTCCGCTAAATTTGGCAACGGTAACCGTTATGGCCTGATTGGCGCGAACGGCTGTGGCAAATCTACGTTCATGAAAATCCTGAGTGGCGCGCTCATGCCAAGTTCAGGCAACGTTTCTATTACTCCAGGATTAAAACTTGGCGTATTGAGCCAAGATCAGTTTGCGTTTGAACAATACAGCGTGATTGACGCCGTGATCATGGGTGATCGCAAATTGTGGGAAGTGAAACAAGAACGTGACCGCATCTATTCATTGCCAGAAATGAGTGAAGAAGACGGCATGAAAGTCGCTGAGCTTGAAAGCGAGTTCGCAGAAATGGACGGCTATACAGCAGAAAGCCGTGCTGGCGATATTTTGCTGCAAGCGGGTATTGAAGAAGAGCTGCATTTTGGTTTGATGCAACAAGTTGCTCCAGGCTGGAAACTGCGCGTGCTTTTGGCACAAGCCCTGTTTGCTAACCCGGATATTTTGTTGCTCGACGAACCAACCAACAACTTGGACATTCATACCATCAACTGGTTGGCAGAAGAGTTGAACCAACGTAAGTGTACGATGATCATCATCTCGCACGACCGTCACTTCCTAAACTCTGTGTGTACTCACATGGCAGATATCGATTACGGCGAATTGCGAATTTACCCTGGTAACTATGAATACTTCCTTGAGGCATCTGGTCTTCGTCGTGAACAGCTATTGGCTTCTAACGCGAAGAAAACCGCTGAAATCAACGAACTTCAAGATTTCGTAAACCGTTTTGGTGCGAACGCATCGAAGGCGAAACAAGCCAGTTCGCGCGCTAAAAAGATGGATAAAATCCAACTCGACGAAGTGAAAGCAAGTAGCCGTGTTAGCCCATCGATTGATTTCGGTGAGGGTAAAAAACTGCATCGTTTAGCCTTGGAACTGCAAGACCTTGGTCACTCGTTTGGTGATGAACTGTTGTTTGAAAAAGGCAACTTGTTACTTGAAGCGGGCACTCGCCTTGCGATCATCGGTGAAAACGGTGTGGGTAAAACGACCTTGCTGCGTTGCCTAGTGAACGAGTTAGAGCAAACTCAGGGCGTAGTAAAATGGTCTGAAAACGCTTCGATTGGTTACTGTCCACAGGACAGCAGTGCAGACTTCGATAATGATCTGACCATCTTTGAGTGGATCTCTCAGTGGCGTACCGTGAAGCACAATGACCTAATGGTGCGTGGCATTCTGGGTCGCTTGTTGTTTACCGCTGATGATGCCAACAAAAAAGCGAAAAACTGCTCGGGTGGTGAGAAGAACCGCCTTCTGTTTGGTAAACTAATGATGCAAGACATCAACGTTCTGGTGATGGATGAGCCAACCAACCACATGGATATGGAAGCGATTGAAGCGTTAAACAGCGCATTAAAAGACTACACTGGCACTTTGATTTTTGTCAGTCATGACCGTGAGTTCGTATCGTCATTGGCGACTTCAATCATTGATGTGAAGGACAAACAGTTGGTGAGTTTCCAAGGTACATTTGAAGAGTACATGGCACACCAACAAAAGGTGCTTAGCGCTGCGTAACCAAGTGCCAGCGTCGATCATTGCGAATACTTGGATGTAAAGTTCGTCTTTGAGACGAAGCAAACAACAGATTATTCGTAATAGTGATTTAATCTAAACCTAATAGAGGTAAGGTGGTGAGTACTACGCTCGCCACCCACAATTAAGGAGCCGTTCATGAGCCATGAATTTATGACCGACGAAGAACGTATTGAACTGCAGAAGAACAACCCTCTGCACGGTCTTAAATTAGAAGACATGTTGCAGCAGCTTGTTGACCATTACGGTTGGGAAATCCTCGACACAGCAATGCGTATGAACTGTTTCAACACTAAGCCAAGCATTGCGAGCAGTGTTAAATACCTGAAGAAAACAGAATGGGCTCGCGAGCGTGTAGAGAACTTTTACCTATACCGTTACAAGCGCATGCCAAAGGCATCTGAATACGAATACAATCTACCGCCACGTGCACGTACTTTCCGTCATGGATTAGAACCACGTGAACCAATGGAACTGACGGTTGAATCGATTCTAGCTTCACAAGCAAAGGCTGCGTCTGCGCACAAAGAGCGTTCGTCTAAACAGCGTACAGATCGCGCTCGTTTTAACAACCGCCGTCGATAAACTTTCAGTTCTCTTGTTCTGTAGTCATCAGGTACAAGAATGATTTTGATGAAAAGCCAAACTATTTAGTTTGGCTTTTTTATTGCTTTTTCTTTGGCTAAATATTTTGCTCAAGACCCTAGCTTGATAATCGAAGAGTACATCTGCTGCGGATCTGACTGACGGTTGAATCGCGCTTGGAAGCTCTCCACCACATAATCAATAAAGGCTCGTAATTTTTGCGATTGCTCTTTGTGGTAAGGGTAAACGATGTACAGCGCGTGCTTTTCCATCTGCCACTCAGGGGTAATCTCGACCAATTCACCTGAAGCTAACTGAGGCTCGACAAAGAAATCTGGTAGTAATGCGACACCGAGTCCGGCGCATGCCGCTTGGGTAAGCGCAAGACCACTGTTGACCATATAAACACAAGGCGGAATCGCAACATCTAAAATCTGATTGCCGTTATTAAAAGTCCAACGACGTGATGCCGATGACAGGCTGTAACTCAGTAGGCGATGATTTACCACATCACTAGGCGAGAGGAAGGGCGCAGATGCTTCCAAGTAATTAGGAGAGGCACAAAGCACACGCCGAATGTCTAACAGTTTTCTCGAACGTAAAGTTGAATTTCCAAGCTCTTCTCCACCACGAATGGCGATATCAACCCCTTGTTCAATCAAATCGAGGTGCTCGTCGCTCATGATTGCCTCTATGGAAAGTTCTGGATGCAGCTTCATAAACTCGCAAATGATAGGGTTTAGTTCAATCAACCCTAATGACATCGGCATGCTGACTTTTAGCGTGCCCTTTAATGTGTGCGAAGACTCAATCACTGAACGATCGGCATTGTTGAGTGCATCGAGAACCTGACACACTTGCTGATAATAGAGCTGACCATTATCGGTAATGTGTAAATTGCGGGTAGTGCGGTTAATCAAAGGGCTTTTCAAATAGCTCTCTAATTCATTGATGTTCTTACTTATTGCGGCTTTTGAGAGGTTTAAATCTTCTGCAGCTGCGACGAAGCTGCCTAGCTCCACGACTCGACGAAATACGGTTAATGCTCTGATCTTATCCATGTAATTGCTACCTTGAACTTATTATTGTTCACTATTGGTGAACTATATAGACACTATTATAGAGTTTATTCACTGTTTGGAGTTAATTAATATCACCTCATTCAATGAGTGCCCGCTGAGTAGGGGCAAGTGTAACTAGGATTCCACTATGAAAAAGATCGTCGCATTTACTGGTAGCAACAACAGTCACTCAATCCACAGTCTATTGGTTCAAGCATTAGCAAACCAAGCTACCCAAACAGAAGTAAACACAATTGACCTAAACGACTTTGAATTGCCAATGTACGGTTTGGACGTTGAAGGTCAGGGCATCCCAGAAAACGCACACAAACTGCGTGCGACGTTAAACGAATACGATGCGATCATCATTGCATCACCAGAGCACAACGGCTCAATGCCAGCATTCCTGAAAAATGCGATCGATTGGCTATCACGCGTTGCGCCTCAAGGTACGTCTTTCTTTGGCGACACTAAGAAACCAGTTCTGCTAGTGAGCACATCTCCAGGTGCAAACGGCGGCGCGACAAATATCAAAACCATGGCTGAGTTGATGCCTTGGTGGGGCGGTGATGTAAAAGGCACTTACAGCTTGGGCGGTTTCTACGACAAGTTCCAAGAGGGTGAATTTGATACAGCGACCTCGGCGGAATTGAGTGAGCTAATGGCCTCTTTCGAACATGCTATTAATTAGTTTGATTATATTTCTATACAAACTATTAAATCACTAACCTAGTTGCTAGTTAATTTTTAATAACAACTAGGTCATTCCTTACAATTATTGCTTTTTAATTGCGAAATTAAATCTTACTGTAAATTTATAGTAAGTTGTGTTTTGTTGTCTGTGAATATAAAAATAATATAAAGGTTTATATTATGAGTACTATTAAATATCCCATATTATTGCTAAGTGTTTTTGCCTCTCTTCCTGCTGTCTCTCAAGAAAATAAAGATGAAAAACTGCAAGATATGTCTGATCCACTTGCGGTATATACACAAGCTGGTTTTGGCATCAGTGATAAAGGCATTAATATTAAAGTCGGCCAAGCCTATGATTCAAATAAGCCAAATACGCTTGCTATGAATGTTATTGAAGTGAAGGGGATCGGTGGTGACTTATTAGGTATAAGAGACAACGATGAACCACTCTACAAAAGTGTAGACGATAGCATTGACTCACTTCGTCTTCGTAACTTTCAATCTGACTTAACAACAGGTCGAGGCCGCCAAATTGATATCAATTATGACGTTGATAACGACAGACTTGACGCTTCTTACAGTTATGTTCAATCGCTTCCCAAGTTTGGCATAGTGCAGCTTTTTCCTCTAGGTGGTGTCGGCGTGACTGTCGCGAACGATTATAGCGGAGAAGATAATGGTTACGAAATTCCGGGCACGTTTATGGTGGTTGGCATGTACTCTAAAATCGACATCACAGATAAAATCTGGATTAATTATAACCCAATGTACATGCATACATTATCTGGTTCGAGTGAGTATAAAGATAATTATTATGCAGAAGAGAAGGATATTCTAACCCATGAGTTTACGCTCTCTTATCAATTAAATAAAAGATCGAATATTCGTTATTATGCAAACTGGAGTGAAAACGTTGATTTTAATGATGGTGATCATCGTATTGAATACAACTATCAATTTTAATTACTAGTTTTTATTGGTAACGATTTTAAAGTGATTATTGAAGTAAATATCTAGTTATGGATATTCTCTTTTTATCACTAATGTTGTTACTTGGGCTGTACGCTAGGATAGAAATCCAAACAACGCTCTGTAAGCCACTGCATAACAGGACCTAATTCTTTTGCTTTGCCTGTCACACGGTCAATTTGTAAAAGCCAATCTTTTTCTTCCCCTTGTAGCTTAAGGGGAACGATATCTGAGTGTTTTTGAAACAAGTGGTCAGGTATCAAGCTCCAGTTATTATTCAGTTTAATCAACTCTACTAGGGTTTCTAAATCGTTCACTTTGGTCAGTGAGTTCGATAAGTTTGCGTTGTAGTGAGCAGGGTAGTCTTTTAATACGATTTGCCGATAGGCCTTAAGTGCTTCAAAAGAAACGGAGCCTTCAGCCAATAATGGATGTGATTGATGCACCGCGATAGAAAACGGCACGTAACCAATCGAACCTAAAAGCACGTTCTTAGGCTGTGTGCTGCCCCACAACATAAAACCGATATCCACTTCATTACTCGCGACAGCATCAGCAATGTCATTGTTTTTCAAGACATTGAGATTGAGCTCGGTGTGCGGGAATTGCTGATAGAACTCCTCAATCACGCCAAAAAACTGCGGTGTTAGTAAAAGCGCATTGATTCCTATCGAGATCCTATCTTCTATTCCCACATTGAACGTTTGCAGCATATTTTGTACGTGTTGTGCGTGCTCTAACAAGGAGATGGCTTGAGCATGCAGTCGCTCGCCTTGTGCCGTTAAGGTAGGCAATCGAGAAGTACGATCAAAGATGGTCAGTCCTGTGTCGATTTCCAAGTTTGAAATCGTAGTACTGACCGCAGACTGTGCTTTACCAAGCTTTCTTGCCGCCGCAGAAAACGAACCACATTCCACGCACATGACTAACGTTTCAAGTTGTTGAAGGTTGAACATAACGATGTATCTAATTTTTAGATGGTAGCTAACTATATCTTATAAAAACTTTAGATGAAAATCGCTCCATTAATCGTTAAGTACAAGTAGAGAATAAGATGAGTAACCACCAATCTACGGAATTATCGGATACACAAAAGGAACTAGAAGCATTGCGTGAACGCTTGCGTCAAAACACTCAAACCATGCAAAGTTCGGCTAAGAAATCAGACGCTAACGAAATGATGTCTGGCGTGATTAAGACCGTAGCGACGTTCGAAAAAGACTAATAAGATCCTTCTTAGAAAATAGAAAATAGAAAATAGAAAATAGAAAATAGAAGAAAGGCACCAATTAATGGTGCCTTTTGTTTTTATAGCTGCGCCGTAATTTCCTCTATCTCTTGCTGCCATTGCTTTTGCATCGCTGGTTTTTGATGTTTGGGTTTGCGCCCCAAATCGGCTTCCAGCAAGCTTTCCAGCTCCAACAGTCTTTCCAGCATTTGCTCTTCGGATTGCTCATCAGACGCGGTGTTTGTTTCCATCGACATTACTTCATTGCAATAATGCGAGATGGCTGATTTCGGTGCTGTATCAGTTACGCGTTGATACACCTCTTCCGCGCTTAAATACTCCGTCAGTAAGCCATTTTCAATAAACCAGAATCGATTACAGCTTTGCTCTATCAGGCTTCGGTCGTGACTCACCAATAAGGCGGCACCTTCGAAGTTTTGCAGAGTTTCAATCAGCTCTTCTTTGCCTTCCATATCCAAATGGTTGGTCGGTTCATCTAAAAACAACATGTGATAACGAGCGAGGGTTAAGCCAACAAACAGCAGCCTTGCTCGCTCTCCACCACTTAGACTGACGACTTTCTGCTCGTGTCTTGCATACTCGAATCCTGCACCAATTAGCGAACGTTTTGCCTGTTCACTGCTTATGCTGGCAAACGACTGCAACGCATCCGTGATGGATTGATGATCGTCGAGTTGCCTTAGAGATTGATCGTAGTAACCCAAGCGACAGCGATCGTGAAAAGTCACACTCTCATGTTGGTTGCCTAGGTCGGTTTGGATGACTTCATACTGACGATAAAGCAGGTTCAACAACGTCGATTTACCGCAACCATTACTGCCTAGAACGGCAATTCGGTCGCCACTTTTCACGCGCATTTCTGCCATATCAAACAAGTGATAATCACTGTTTGGTGGCGTTACCGAGAAAGGCAAAACCTCAAGCAGTCGATTTGCTGGCATTGACTCACCTTGAAGTTGTAGCGCCCACGGTGTGCCTTCTGTCAGTTCGGTTTGTTCTTCCTCTAAACGTTCTTTGCGCGCAAACATCGTCTTGGCTTTTCGAGCAAGATCCTCGTTGTCGTAGACTTTGCCCCAAGTGGCTAAACGCTTGGCGCTTTTTTCGATTCGGTCGATCTCTTTCTGCTCGCTGGCATAGCGAAGTTGATCGGTTTCATCTTTCTCTTTCAATGCTTGTCTTGCTTGAGAACAAGGTAGAGAGAAATGATGCAGAGAGCGATCTCGCATGACCCAAGTGGTGTTGGTGACGCGATCGAGTAAGGTTTGATCGTGAGATACCAATACGAATGAGCCTTTCCAGTTTGATAAGAATTGCTCTAACCAAAGGAGCGATGGCAAGTCCAAGTGGTTGCTTGGTTCATCCAGAAGCACTAAGTCAGGTTGATGGATAATCGCACGAGCAAGCAGGAGTCGCATTTGCTGACCACCACTGCAATTCTTAACCGGCATGTGTCGTTCTGTGGTTGAAAATCCGAGTTCATCCAATAAGAGTTCGGCGCGCCAAATCTCATCATCGGATAAGGATTCCGCTAACGCGTCCAATACGGAATGTGTACTTAAAGACTTAGGTAAATGCTGCTCAACATAACGCATCAAACATGAACTGGCTTTGGCAACCGTGCCTTGGCTTGGTTCAAATTGACCGCTAAGCAGTTTGAGTAGGGAGCTTTTACCACAGCCGTTATGACCGATAAGACCAATTTTGTCGCCACGATGAATCGTAAACGTTAGATCTTTGAAGATTGGTGTTGCTGTGTGAGAAAGGGTTAATGATTGTGCAGTTAAAAAAGTACTCATAGTGTTCTCAAGAATTTTGGACGTAAGACGCCGTTGTCATAGCTGACAATAATTCTTCGAGCTTGAGGGAAAGTACTCGGGTGACGTGTTTTCGTCGAAAGGTAATTATTCGCTCAAGTCGAGATTATCGCAGCGCGAAATCTGAAACTCTTGAGCGGTCCTTCATGCCATAAAAACGTGGGTTGATTGAACACCACAAAGACATAAATTCCTCCTTAATTTCGTTGTAAGTGTTGCCACTTTTGGTTGATAGATGCACTAGATTCTAACCCTAAAAGTGGCAATGTACAGATAGCTTGATGAAAAAATGATGAGAGGATCACCAAGGTATCACGTGCTTTTAGCGATATAAGCTGAACTTCTTGGTCAATTCTCGAAGAGTTTCAGTCTCGCCGAACAAACAAATGCCCAAATATTCTAGCTCTGCTTCTGATGTGTTTTTGGTGGTTTGCTGTTGTATTTCAGAGCCGCCTTCTACCATGGTGTGAGTAAAATCAGAGAATGGGATGCCTTTATCGAGTGCTTCTTGGCGAAGCTTTCTGATTTTGTTGGAGTTATCCGCTCTCAAGACGATAAACGGATAGTGCGAGATATTTGGATGAACATTGCCGTCGAGGTCGTGATAGTCGGTATAGACTGCGTCGCCATCAGAAAGTTGATTCGCAAGGCTTACACTCAAGTGTCCTAATACGTTAACGGCGCGTCCCACTTCGACTTTTTTACTGATCACGGCAACAAATCGTTTTTGGTTTTCTTCGGGAAGTTGATTCATGGAGGACCTCGTTTTTCTATAGATCTGAATACTGTTTAACTGTCTCCATTGTATTTCCTCACACGCGCAATTTTGTTTCTAACATTGCTTTCGAAAAGTTAAATTTGCAATAAACGACCGATGTAATCGTTTTTCATGCAATAAGATTCCTCAGAGTTTGCAAATAGACAAGGCACCAACGGATTGTCGGTGCCTTAGGTCTATGGCGAACCAAGCTCTATTGTTTGTTTAGCTCTGCCGCGGTATCCACAA
This sequence comes from Vibrio jasicida 090810c, assembly GCF_002887615.1. Classification (NCBI taxonomy): domain Bacteria; kingdom Pseudomonadati; phylum Pseudomonadota; class Gammaproteobacteria; order Vibrionales; family Vibrionaceae; genus Vibrio; species Vibrio jasicida. Next base: position 544,330 of record NZ_CP025793.1, read on the forward strand.
AGATGCCTTGGATGTCTTTCGCTTCACGTTCTGTTTGACCACCGTGTTTTAGGAACGCGTCGATGATCGCTGCGGTTTTTTGCTCTTTTGCGCGCTCTAAGAAGTAACGTAACTCTAGCTCTGCACCTGCGTCTTCATCTTTGATAGAGGTTGCGATGATCTCTTTGTACATTACGATGTCACGCACTTCTAATTGGCTAATCACGCCCAATGTTGCCGCTAAGAACCCATCCAACTCTGCTTTAGGAACAAACTGAGTAATGATGTTTAACTGCTCCGCTTGTTGTGCCGTAAAGTCGTTACCAAGTAGCAGTGCTTGAAGCGCTTTGTTTTTACCCATGCGACGAGCGAACTGAACCGCGCCTTGACCACCCGTTGGGATGTTGACGTGAATCTCTGGCTGAGCAAATGCTGCGTTTTCAGTGCCGTAAGCCAAGTCACACGCCATCACAAACTCATTACCGCCGCCACGAGCCACACCATCAACCACAGCAACCGATACCTGTTTCATCGCTTTGATGTTGGCAATCATATGATTGAATTCAATTGATGCTGCCTGACCACCTTGTGTGCCGTTGATAACGTTCAAATCTAAATGCGCCAAGAAGAAAGACTCATGAAGCGATTTGAAGACCACTACTTTCGTATCGCGGTCATCTTTAAGTGATAGGACAAATTCGTTGATTTCATTAATCAAATCGATAGTCAGTACATTCACTGGTGGGTTGTTGATTTCAACAGTAGCGATGCCGTTTTGTTGTGTGATTGATAGAGTTTTCATAGCTGTTTCCTCAGCGTTAGTAAGATCAGCAGACCTCGGTAACGCGAATTTATTGGTTTGGTATTGAGGAGGTTTGTCTCTCTCCCGTTGTGTGCAGCTACTATAGATTTGTTATAAGATGAGAAAAATAAGCTAAATGGCATATAATTGGTGCCATAAAAGCAACAATGGTTTTTTAGGTAAGACGTTATGGATTTCTCTAGTCGTTTATTGCTGTTACTTGAAGTGGTCGAGCTTGGCTCGTTCACCAAGGTATCAGAACAGAAGAATGTGGATCGTTCGGTGATCTCAAAACAGATCAGCCGTTTGGAAGATGAGTTGGGTGTTCGATTGCTCAACCGAACTACGCGCTCCTTATCATTGACGGCGGCCGGGAATGAAATGGTCAACCAAGCCAAATCCCTTCGGTCACTTCTCAGTGATACTCACCGTTTGGCGCAGAATTTTCACGAAGAGCCTCGTGGTGTCTTGCGTATTACCAGCTCGAACATGTTCGGGCGTCAATATGTTCAAGATGCGATTTCGGTGTTTCAACAGCAATACCCAGATGTGGAATTTGAACTGCGCTTAGAAGATCGCATGGTTGATATGGTGCAAGAGGGTTTTGACATTGGCTTCCGAATTGGGCGACCTAAAAACTCAAGCTTGATTACCCGTAAGATTGCACGAAGTCGCCTGTTGATTGTTGCCGCTCCTGCGTTTATAGAAAAACATGGTGAGGTGAACAGTCTTGAGAAATTGGAATCTTTACCCGCTACTATCTACGCCGCTCCTGGTTTGTTATTCGATAAATTCGGCTATCAAGATGAGCAAGGCAGACAACAGCATTTTCAGCTTAATGTCGCTTATAAAGTGAATGATGTGGAAATGTTGGCAAGAAGCGCAGCAGGAGGAAATACGCTCGCTGTGGTGACCGCACAAATGGTTCAAGACGAAATCAAACAAGGCAAGTTAGTGCCAATCATGACGCACTTGAACATTGATGATTTCGGAACCTTCTATGCCGTGTATCCGCACCGAGATGCACCGATTAAAACCAAGCTGTTTATCGACACACTCAAATCCATTGTGGGAGAAGAGACGCCCATTTGGGAAAAGAACATTCCAAACTTCGACAAGATGTATGGGCGAGGGAAGTAGTGGCTTGGTACTCGGACGAAAAAAGCACCGACATCGCGGTGCTTTTGTTTGAGTGCGAAATGGCGATCAGTATTTTGTTTGCGACTAGAACTTCGCCATAAATGATTTCGTCAGTGGTAGGCGGAAATCTTTGCCCATCATTTCATAAACGTTGAATTTCACCGTGTTCCAGTTTTCTTCAAAGTTGTATTCGAACACGCTATCACCCGTATCCAAGCTTTGTGTCATGGTCCATTCTGTTGCGTAACCAGACATACCATTGCCGTTGCCAAAGTCTTTGTATGGCGCATCCGCAGGTACGCGATAAGGAACTGTCGACAGCTTCATCATACCGTTGGTGATGCTGGTCGGCTCCGTGAGTTTGCTCATAAAGTAGCTCGCGTGAACAAAGCGACTGTGTGAGTTACCGTTGCCAATGGAGCCATAGTCGGTATCACGACTCGCGTTTTCCCACGTTGGTTGAACCTTCTTGCGCATTTCGATGTGTTCTTTCATCGAAGGGTCGTTAGTCATTACCATCGCTTCTTCGCCGCGGTAGGTATGCAAGCCGTCTTTATCCATTTCAATCACTAGACGGTCACCGCTTTTGTCTGTGACAGACCAGTGCAGTTTCATTTCAACGGGCATCCCCTCCATAGGGATAGATGCGTATTCCAATGTTGGTAGCGCTTTAACCACGTCATCAACCGTTGCGTAGTTAGCAAGTAGGTATTCAGCGATGGTAAATTGCGTGACTTCTGACCCCGTTTCTGCCTTTTTCATGGTCATGTCTGGATAGAACAGAGCGTTGACTTGCATGCCCTCGCTGTTTACCCCATCGGCAACCAGTTCACCATAAGCCAGTACCGCAACCATGTCGTATTTCACCGTGTAGGTATTGCCTAGGCCATTACCTTGAAGCGAACGAACGTCGCCTTTGTTAATCGTACCTAGCACAGGTGAGGTTGATTCCATCCAATCCATCGTTCTAGAAGTGAAAGTGCCCAAGTCGGTATTCCATGCGACTGAGGTACAAGCGTGCGCTACACCAGTAGTAAGAGTGCCAGCAAGAAGGGCTAGGGTGATTGCTTTCAATTTCATAGTAACTCCGATTCATGTTTAGGAACGATTTGGAGTGTACGGTGGAAAACAAAAACACCTAAATCACGTTATGAGCATTCAATCCTCACTTCGAGCGGTGTGGGCATGACTGTGTTCTTTAAACAGTCGAATCATTTCTCGCGTAACAGGACCGGCTAAGCGGTTGTGTTGCCAAAGGTTGATGGGAAATTGAAGCACGGCATGGAGTTCGTCTATCTCAATGGTCTGTAATTGCTGGGTTGTTAAAAGATCCTCCACGCAATGGGTTGGGACGATTGCCCAGCCATCACCTGCGACTAATAGGTTTTTGAGCACATTCACACTTTCGATTTGTTGAGCGAGATTCGATATCGTCAGAGTTTGTGCGATGCCAGTATGGTGAAAATCCGCCATCAACAGTTGCCTTGCTCGCTTTAGAGAGGTGAGGTCAACAATCTGATGTTGCTTGATAAATTCGCTGGTGGCACACACAACAAAAGGAAGATTGAGTAGATAGGTGTAGCTGAATGCTGTTGTGGCATTGCCCGTTGGAACGAGCATGACAGCAAGATCTGCGGCATCTTGTTCGAACAACGCTTTCGTTTCGTGATTGTTTTTGTGAAGCCAGTTCACTTTGACCAACGGGAATTTTTTTCGAATCCCAATCATCACATCTTGAATCAGTTTTCCCGGCACCAATTCACTGTGGCAGATAGTAATTTGGCTCTCGTTCCCTTGTTCGGTGCTCTGGCATAGACGCTCAAAAGACTTGGTCGTTTCCGCGAGGTTTTTAGCATGTTGATACAGTGCTAAGCCTTCTTCCGTCAATTGAGGGTAGCGGGTTGAACGGTCAAACAAGGTCATGTTGATTTCAATTTCGAGGTTGGTGATCACCTGACCAAGCGTCGTGCGATGCTTATTTAATTGTTTTGCTGCAGCGCTAAAGGAGCCACATTCCGCAACAGCGACAAAGGCGGTGACTTGCTCATAACTGATGTGCATGATGATTTGGTCCTACAAAAGTGTCTTATTCAAACCTAATGTAAGACCCCAACAGAGTCCAGCCAGAGAAGATCAAGTTGTGATGAGTTGAGAGTTCTATGTGATTCAACGATTGGAATCTAGATAATCATTGCGGTATTGAGCTGGCGTTTGTCCCGTCCAAGCTTTGAAAGCACGATTAAAATTGGAGAGGTCGTTGTAACCACATTGCCAAGCCGTCTCGAATGGAGTGAGTTGTCCTTGTGTAAGTAGCGTTTTGGCAGAGCGGCACCTTGCTTGATCTCGTAATGTCCGGAAGCTCTTATGGCGCATGTGAAGTTGGCGTTGCAATGACCGCGAAGAGGTACCGAGCAGTTTGACAAACCAGTCGATATTAAACCAAGGTAACACAGCATAGGTGGCAATCAACTGCTCGACTTTGTCCAACCAGTCTGTGGTTAGGGTTTGTCTATCAATTGGGACGAAGCTGCTCGGTAAATCAATCGCGATTGCGCCATAGTCTTTTTCAAACAGAAACTCAGTGTTGTCAAACGTGGCTGGCAACCTTGCGTTCAGGTGCTCTGCAGAGCTCATCCAGACCTGTTGTGGTTGCCAAGCCTCTCCTGTGAACATACGACACATTGATAGCAAGGCAAAGCTACGAAACCACTCGGCTTGATCAAAACCAATTGTTGATGGGTGATAGGCTCCTCGGTGACATAGAAACCATTGACCTTGAATGTTTTCGACCCAGACCATGACGTGACTATTGAGTGTCGGCATTATCTCAATCAGCTTATGCAGTGCATCGCCTAAATTATCGCAATTCGACAGTGTTTGATGCAATTCTGGTGATATTTGTTCAAGGGTAATTAGGCGTCCTACTTCAATGCCAATCCGCTTTTTGCTCTCCCTCATCATTGCCATTAAAAACGCCATCACTTGATGAGTGGGAACCCAGTTAGGTTGAACGTCAATATCTTCAGGAATGTTATTTAGACGAGCCGCCGACTTCCATTCAATGCCCTTTAAGTCAAAGTAACGAATAAAGGGCAATAAGTTGTTAGTCTGAGTGATATTGATGTTTTCAGGCATTCTTTTCTCGTTAGATTATATGGCGGGAAATGACCTAATTTGTTCCTCACGGTATCAGTACAGTTCTCCCAAGACAACACGGGAGATGCACACATGACAGTCAAACCAAGTACCCTAATTCTAAGCGCCATTGTTCTTAGTCAACCTGTATTCGCAGCCGACGAAAACCCAGTCAAAGCCGCACTAAAGGCAGAGGGTGCGCAAGTAACGTTACCAGTGAGCGCTGCAAAACAACCTTATTCCAACCAGTTTGTAGATTCGGCTCGTGAGCAGTTCAATAATTTTCATTGGCAAATGGGCGGTGACCACTCCCTTTACTACAACATGCACATGAGTGAGTTTATGCCGACGGCGGTTGCCTCTCCAAACCATGAGTACCAGCCATTGGTCAAAGCTATTAAACCAGAACTAGGCAGTCTTAAAGTCGAAACAGAATCAAAAGGCGAAATGACCATGGATCAGTACTTGGCTGATCCTCAGTTTCGTACTCAGGGTTTCATGCTGATTCACAAAGGTAAAATTGTTTATGAAGCGTATCCGGGAATGAAGCCGACTGACCGCCATATTTGGGCATCTGCGGCGAAAACCACAGTGGGTGCTGTGATAGCGATGCTGGTAGAAGAGGGAAAAGTTGACCAAAACAAACCGGTTTCCGAGTACGTTCCAGAGTTAAAGGGAACGGTATGGGATGATGTGTCAGTACTAAATGCACTCAATCATGCGACAGGTTTGGACAATGAGGAAACCGGTGAGTCGATCATGAACCCTGACTCTCCAGTGGTTCGCTTCTTTGCTTCAGCGTTTGGTTCGCCACGTTACTCGACTGGCAAGCTTGAAAGTTGGTTGGATGTCGCCTTAGATACGCATAAGTTACCAAACGAAGAGGCTGGTGAGCATTTCCGTTATGCGTCGATGAATACGATTGTTCTGACGCAAATTGTAGAGAATATCGAGGGAACGACTTGGACTAAAGTATTCGAGGATCGCGTTTGGTCTAAAGTCAAAGCACGCCAACCAATGATGATTAATCAAACGCCAGATGGTATGGCAATTGCGGTTGGTCTCGTCTCGACAACCTTAGAAGACATGGCACGCTGGGGGATATTGTTTACGCCAAGTTGGAATGCGGTTGCCGATGAGGCAGTGATTTCTCCTGCTGTTATCGATCGTATTTTACTTAATGGTGACCACAACGCATTTGTCGGCACTGCGAAAGAGGCGAGTTCGCTACATTCATTCAACGAGAAAGCACAGTACAACTCGTACCATTTCGATTTCATTTTTGAAGATGGAGCCATGGCGAAGAGTGGCAACCTAGGGCAGATGATTTACATCGATCCTAAACGTGATTTCGTTGGCGTGGTGTTCTCAAATAATCCGTACCATTCGGGCTATGGTGAAACTAAAGCGCCAGCATTAATGCGCTCAGCTGCTAAATTATTGGCTGATAAATAAGAGAAATTAAATAGAGGCTCGACGGAGCCTCTTTCACGTTGATTTTAAATGTGAGTTTGAATCTAAACTAAAATGCGCTCAACTTGCTCAATAACATACGAATCTTCTAGCGCTTTACCCAACATCAATTGATGGTTCAGTAGTCCTAGCATAAGGGTATAAAGCGATTCTTTGTGTTGCACTGAAACGTAGTTTTCTAGCATCGTCATGTACTTTTGATTCGCAAGTAACATGCATGGATCGGTAGCTACGTTTTCTTGTCCAATCACATCAATGTAATCAGAGACAAGCTTCATCTCTTGGAAGAAACGCGGAGCCATTTGCTGGAAGATCAATACGAAGTTTTCGATTTGTTGCCCTGTACTCGCTTTACTTGAGTTTGGTCTATCTGCTAGCACTTCTGCATCAAAGTTGACGATGGCCTCTGTTGCGGCTTTGAACAATTCATCCTTACTTTTGTAATAGTGATAAACCGCACTTTTGCTCATTCCTAACTGTTCGCACAGTTGTCTCATACCAATGTTTTTGTAACCGAACTCAAGGAACACTTCGGTTGCTTTTAAGGCCATTTCTCTACGTCTTCTTTCATGATCGACGATCTTAGGCATGGTTTTCTTCTCAGCTTTTGTTACCGCAATGCCCTGCAGTATAACACAAGATCTTTTATTTAGACCGAGTGGACAAAAAAAGATCTTTACCTAGCTCTCAAAGCGTACTAATTTAAAAAGACCGAGTGGTCGAAATAAGGTTTTAGTATGAAAATTGATTGGAGTGTTCCTCAAGCAAGAGCGGGTTTCTGGGGTGGAATTGATAAGCTGATTGGTCCGGGCGCAACGAAAGCAGAAAAGAATTTGCAGCTGTATGTCCCTTTTGCTGCTGGTTTTGTCGTGGTGATTTATGCGTACTTTGCACAGCTAGGTTGGACTACTACTCAATATGTTATCGCGGGTTTGCTCACAGTGGATATTATCGGCGGCATTATTACCAATGCGACTTCTACGGCAAAGCGCTGGTTTCATCGTGAAGGACAAGGTTTTAAGCAGCACATGAGCTTTATTCTGACTCATTTCGTGCAGCTTTCTCTCTACAGTTGGGCGTTCTTGAATTTCGATATCATGTGGATTGTTGTGATCGGTGGTTACATGGTTCTGGCATGTAGCCTAGTCATGAAAACACCGTTGTATTTACAACGTCCTGTGGCGCTAACTCTGTATTCTCTTAGTGTGATTATTTCGATTTATTGGGCACAAGCACCACAAGGTTTGGAATGGTTTTTACCGCTGTTCTACCTAAAGTTATTGGTGAGCCACGTATTGCGTGAAGAGCCATACCGACCAGAGCAAGAATAGGACGTCATGTTATGAAAACGCACCCTCGAATTTTAATTGCGGGCTCAACGGGGTACTTAGGCTCGAATATTGTTGAGCTACTCCTATCTGAGCATATTAACTTTAAAGCCATTGCGAGAAACAAAACCAAGTTATCCGCAATGGGTTTGGAAGAGTCACAAGTGATAGAGGTGCAGGTTACTCATCCCGATGAGCTTAAAGGTGTTTGCGACGGTGTCGATGTTGTTATCTCATGTTTGGGCATTACTCGCCAACAAGACGGATTAGGTTATTTGGATGTCGACTACCAAGCAAATTTGAACTTGCTTGAAGAAGCAGAGCGAGCAGGTGTCGGTAAATTCATCTACATCTCTGCATTTAATGCTCAGAAATGTCCTCAAGTTCGTCTTTTAGAGGCGAAAGAACGCTTTGCGAATCGGCTTCTGCAATCAACAAAACTAACCCCTTGTGTGATTCGCCCGAATGGCTTTTTCTCTGATATCACCGAGGTGTACAACATGGCGAAATCCGGTCGAGTGTTTACTTTTGGCGATGGTGAAAACTTGCTTAATCCCATTCACGGAAAAGACTTGGCGAGGTTTTGTGTAGAAGCGATTGAACGAAATGACACAGAACTCGATGTCGGTGGTCCAGATGTTTTGTCAGTCAATGATATTGCTCGGCTTGCGTTCAAATCTCAAAACAAAGTGGAGAAAAATACGCACCTACCGGACTTCCTGCGCAGAGCTGGGTTATCGATAGTACGTCACTTGCCAGAGAAATGGGGTGGTCCTGCTGAGTTCTTCCTGACCATGTTAGGCGGTGACAATATCGCGCCGATTTATGGTCACCATCGACTGGAAGACTACTTCGGCGAGCTGGCTTCAACCGATAACGAATAGATAGTGAAAAAACAAAAAGCACACGAGAGGTGTGCTTTCCATTCAGTTGGCTAGGTAGGTGCAAAGTCGTATTACTTCGCTTGTTGCATCTCAACCAAGCCGCCCGCGTTATGTAGGTTGGTAAACCCTTGCGATTGTAGGTACTGATACGCTTGCCCTGAGCGATTACCACTGCGGCAGTAGAGCACGATTTGCGTGTCTTTATCGACATTAGCAAAGTGTTTATCTAACTCTGAAAGCGGAAAGTTCACCGCTTTGTCTAAGTGACCATCGGCAAACTCTTGTGGCGTGCGCACATCGACAATCATTGCGCCTTGATCAATCCATTGCCAACCCTGCTCTGCTCGTTCAGAAGCCAATACCGATGGTGCGGAGAAAGCTAAGCTCAAACAAGTGAATACAATCGGAAGTAGTTTTTTCATTGAGTTCTTTTCCTCAAGGTCAATTGCCCTTAATCGTTCTGATGAAGATTATACGTGCGATTATCAAACTTCGATGTGGCATCGGTCGAAATGTCGTAACTCAGCGTGTTATGACTTTAATCCTAACATTGCACCAAACAACAATAACCCAGCGCCACAAGCTTGGTTCAACCTATGTTTCACGCGCAGTAATAAGCTCTGTAATCGCGGTGAGGTAAACAAGATGGCGACCATAGAAAACCACATCCCGTGTAGCGCAATCATGTAGACACCGTAACCTAAAGCTAGGTGCTGTGATGCTGCATTCGGATCGATGACTTGGCTAAAGATACTCAAGAAGAACAACATGGTTTTTGGGTTAAGCACATTGCACAAAAAGCCTTGGAAAAAGAACTGCCAAATGGAGATGCTTTGTTGTGTTTCCCCCTCTATCTTCTGCTGAGAGTCAGCCCCAAAAATCCCTTTTAATCCTAGATAGATCAGATAAGCCGCACCGAGGTAGCGAATCAAACTGAACAACCATTCGTTCTGTGAGATTAAGTAACTGATACCAAGCAATGAATAGGTAATGTGCACCGAAATCGCAAGACTAATGCCCACGGCACTCCAAATTCCCGCTTGTCTGCCATTGTTGAGGCTATTTCTAAGAACCAATACAAAATCAGCTCCGGGACTGATAACGATGAGTATGCCTAATAAGGCAAGGCTGAAAAGCTCCATGGTGTTTCCTGTTTCTTCGTTGTTATGAATGGGGCAATTGTAGGTCGAGAGTTCGGAGACTATAATCGAAACAAATTCCGCTAAGTGTGAGAAAAAGTCACAGATGAGGCATCTTAAATCCTTCCATGTTTTCCATGTCGCGGCATCGTCTGCGAGTTTTAGTGAAGCAGCAAACAAGCTCAATATTACGCATGGCGCAGTGAGTAAGCAGATCAAAGTGTTGGAAACCTATCTGGCTCAACCTCTGTTCTACAAACAGGGGCGTAATATGCTGCTCACTAAAGAGGGTGAGATGCTGAAAAGCTACACCGAGCAAGCATTCCAAGCGCTGGAAACTGGAGTGAACAAGCTGGTGCAGGAGAAGCATCAATACCTTGAAGTCTCTTGTGAGCCAACGTTAACCATGCGTTGGTTGATGCCAAGGCTTTCCGCGTTTAATGATGGTTGTGACGCAGATGTTCGTCTTTCGACTGCGGGAGGACCTGTAACGCTTGGCTCGACGGGGCTTGCTATGGCGATTCGTCGAGATGACTTTGAGCCTTTGTATCACTACCCAAAAACCAAGTTGGTGGAAGAGTGGGTGGGTCCCGTGTTTTCACCTGACTACTGGCAGCAAGTGAAAAGTGATTTGAGCTCCGTGAAGCTATTACACAGCCAAACCAGACCTGAAGCTTGGCACGAATGGATGCAGCGTTCTGGTGAAGCGTCGATGAATACCAAAGCAGAACAGTCTTTCGCACATTTTTATTTCTGCATTCAAGCTGCGGTGGATGGCTTAGGCGCGGCGATGGGCTCTTATCCTCTAGTGATGGACGAACTCGAACGTGGCAATCTCGTTGCACCATTTGGTTTTGTGCCGTCAGGGCATGACTATGTCTTGTTGACTCAAGACAAGGCTCGCTCGGAACTGGAACAAAAATTTGTCCATTGGCTGCAAACCCAAATGGCGGAGTGTGTGCCTTGCGCCTAAGAAACAAAGAGAGACTCTAGTCAGGGCGCGTTGAGTTACCTAGAGTGGTTGAATACGTGCTACACAATGGAAACTTAGGAAATGGAAAACCTCAATATTGTTGAAATTAAATCTTTTGTTCCTGCGAAAGATTACGAGCTATCAAAGCGCTTTTATCAGGCGTTGGGTTTTGAGATGCCTTCGGATTTTGGTGGTGTGGCGTACTTCTTCAAGGGCAGTTGCTCATTCTTGCTGCAAGATTTTTATGAGCCAAAACACTGCAATAATTTCATGATGCATTTGTTGGTGGAAGATGTTGCCAGCTGGCATGAACATGTTTCAAGTGTCGATCTGGAGTCATTCGGAGCCAAGATGACGGAGCTGGTTGATCAACCTTGGAAGATGCGAGAATTCTGTTTGCACGATCCTAGTGGCGTGCTGTGGCGAATTGGTCAGAATATCGATTAATTTCAACTATATAAAAACAGCAAAGGGAGCGAGCGGCTCCCTTTGTTTTTGCTCTAGTGCAATAGCGCGTACATAGCGCCGCGATTGGCGGTCGGGTTCTCGGTGTAAATCCAATCTAAAAACTCAGTGGCGTTCTTTCCTACCTTAGGGCAATAAAGATCTTTGTTTGCCCCTTGCTGCATTAGCCATTTAAACGCTTCGAAATCATCATGAATGATGGCGGAGTGCAGAGGTGGACTGTTACTTTCGTTCAGCCAATTTACGTCAAACCCATGTGCGATTAAGGTGTTTGCCATACGAAAGCGGCTATGACTGTCACCACTTAGAATCGACGAAATACCATATTGATACTCGACTAACCTCAGTAAATCTTGCGAAACGCCAAACGTCTCAAAATAGAATAAGCAATCTTCGCTATCAAACACTGGAATATCATTTCCTAATGCGCACAACATCATTCGTTCTTCGGTGAGTGAATGCTTCAAAAACAGTGCGAATGAAGTTGTGATAAACGATAGGGTAAAGATTGTGGTTCTAATTGTTGTATTGATGTCCATATCTACCTGTATTTAAAAAATAAAAAGCCGTAAGCGCACCTGACGCTTGTTGGCATTAGGTAAACTTGGAAACGGTTTAATTGTGGAAATAAGGTGTCATTACGCGGTTTACGCAGCCATGGTTTGGCGTTCTTCTTCTAGCAACCAGCCGTACCACCAACTCATGAATTCGAGCGAGACAATCGGGTATGGGTTCTCCTCGAAAGGCGTGTTGTGAAGGTAGGCATTACGTCCTTCCGTGACGACTTCATCCACTAGTGGAAGTCCGCCATCGTCATAGTCTTTCATGATAGTTCGTCCTTTTTATCATTCGGAAAACTATACATTACAGAGTTCTCTAACCTGCAATACGGCATTGTATAAAGAGGCAAAAATGAAAATGCTATTATCAGTAAAAAGGCATTTTTAATCAGATGGTTATGATGATTCGCTTGTTAGTGAATGATGGTTTATGAAGTCAACTAAGTGAGTAACTTGGCTTGGTTCGATGAATCGAGATCCAATTTTGATTTCGTGGCGGCACAGTGTGAAATTGTGCAAAAAGCGATAAATGCTTTGCCACTGCTGTATTCGAGCCAAGCTGAGGTGAGACGCGTAACTAGGTTGTAGCCATTCGGTGTAGCGTTGCCAGAAGCGCGAGTTCCAATCTGGATCCGTGGGGAAAAGGGAGTGAATAGCGGCATCATCGAGCTCGCCTTTTTTGGTCAATAAACCCATGCCGATTTGCCACTTGCCCAGTGTATTTTCAATATTCACTCGTCGCCATGTTTCATCCCACCAACTCATGTTTTGTTTACCGCTGTTGTTAGTGTCGTACACGTTGTGTGAGGTGACATGGCAGTAGTACAGATGTGTGCTTCCACTGATTACCGTTGGTGTAAATCCGGTAATCGCAGCGCCGCGAATAAAGCTTTCATGTTCGAGCAATAAGGCTTTTGGTGGCTGAGATTTTAGATACTTTGCCAAGTTCTGCATGTGAGCGTGAGCGGCAAATACAGGGCGCGTTAGAAACACTTCCTTGGATTGGGCATGCTGGGCAGCGCAGTAACCGAGTTGATCAAACTGGCTGCGATTTAAGATCTTGTCGTAAGTCTTTTGCGCTTGAAGCAGTACGTCTTTTTCTGTGGGAGCGAGCTCTTTCTTGGTGAGTCGATAACGGCTCTGCTCTTGCACCTCTTCAGATAACGAATCTTTCTCCATCAGTGCATTATCACTGATCAACAGTACATATCCCGTCTTGGCATCGGCCGTCGATAGTGTCCAAATATGCGCGCTACTTTGAGAGCGGCTATCGTGTCTAAACCCAGATCGCGCGACTTGAAGAAACGAACGAGTTTGTAGGACTGAGAAATCAAGCTGTGATTCAAACAAACGGCTGAAGGTATTGAGTAGCTCAGCCAATTGTTCCATCCGCAGAGAAAACGCGCGGTGATTGAGCCCCAAAACCTGTTGCAGTTCTTGGGGAGGAACGCCAGAAATCAAAGCATCCAGCATTGGTTGCAGGTTTGATGATGCTTTACTTGAGTTGATCAGCGTTGCGGTCTTTTGGCATTGCCGACATTGCACACGTTCGGTGCCAGACGTTGTGCGTCCGAAACGTTGCCAAGAAGCACGAGGACAATGGCATTGAGGCAATAAATCGAGTTTGAAGGTGTGCTGTTCCAACTGATTGGCTAACGCGAGAATAGGCTCGTTCACCAAAACAGGAGGATAAGCACCACACTCAGAACAATGCCACGCATCGTAACCGAGTCGGTTTGAGCGCGAATACAAGCTCAAGTCGGGTACGCCGCAATTGGCACAACCAAACGACTTACAGCCATTGTATTCTTGACGAAATGTCATGGTGCTTATTCTCCGAGCTAAGTCCGTTATGGATTTAGTTTTGGCTTACGTCTACTTGACGACCGAGTTCTGGTACGGTTACTTGTTTCTTCGCTTTGAACTGGTCAATCAACACTTGTGTTACTGAATCGCCTTCTGATTCAAACGTGCCTTTCTCAAACACATGATAGCCGTCACCGCCACTTGCTGCGTAGGAGTAAGTCGCGACTTTGTATGAGTCAGCATTGTCCACTGGTTTGCCGTTTACATTTAGGTTCACCAAGCGTTGACCCTCAGGCTTTTCGTTGTCATAACGCGCTTCGATACCAGAGAATTGCGCTAAGCCGTAAGGCAAGGTGTAGCTGTATTCCAACAGTTCTTTGAGCTGTTCACCGTTTAATGTCACGACCAAGAGTTTATCCGTGAATGGGAAAAGATCCATCACGTTTTCCATCGTCACTGGACCTTTGTTTAAGTCGACACGAATACTGCCAGAGCTGATCATGCCCACATCGGCATTGGCAGCTTCACGCATCATATCGGCCACCAAGTTACCGACGTTTGATTCGCGGTAGTAACGGCGGTAAGCAGTGTCGTTGATGGTCGCCAGTTGCTCGCTTAACTCAGGGAATTTGCTGCGTGCATTGGCGATAAGGTCGCTGGTTTTTTTGTCTCGTTCCAGCTTGTCTGATTCAACAGGGATGAGTTTGCCATCAAGCAGTTTTACGTCGTGCTTTTCTGTATCCACCGCGAACTTGGTGTAACCCAAGTATTTGCCTTGACCGAATGTAAGACCAATGACGGTGCCAGTTTTCGGGTGTACAACTGGCTCCCACAAGCCATGGTCTGAGTGACCACCAAAGATCACATCCACGCCTTTTAGCTTGCCAGCCATGTCGTAGTCTTCATCAAAACCGCGTTGCACTTCTGGGTCTGCTTCTTTGTCGGTTTGCATTGGCGCCGTTTTGTTTTGGTGAGTCAGTACGACAATCATGTCCACTTCATCACGAATCTTATCAACCCAGTATTGAGTGACTTCGATAGGGTCATCAATGGTTAAACCCTTGCGGTTTCCTTTCCACATGGTGTTGTAAAAAGCATCCACGCCCATAACACCTATCACGCCTACACGAACGCCATCACGCTCAATAATGGTGTAGGGCGAAGCAAATGGGGCATTGTTTTGCTCGAATTTGATGTTGGCGTTCAGTACTGGGTAAGCCGCTCTTGGCATGTTCTCTTTCAGCGTTTGCCAACCGTATTCAAATTCATGGTTGCCGAGTGTAATCGCGTCGTAGCCCATTGCGCTGTACAAATCGAAAGAGAGTTTGCCTTGAGTCTTCTTAGCAAGTGACCCAGTGAAAATGTCACCTGCATCAAACAAGAAACTTGTCTCTTCCTGCGCTCGGGTTTGTTTGATCAAGGTGGCTAGATATGGAATACCACCGATGTGTGAGATGTCTGGATTCCAAAAGGCATCAACAGGTTCGTAAACGCTCTCGATGTCGTTGGTATGCAGCAGCGTGACATTGCGAATTTCCGCAAATGAAGAAGATGAAGCACCGATAGAAATTGCAGCCAAGGCGCAAAGTAACGGCTTTTTAGAAAATGTGTTCATAGCTGATCCGGTTAAGTCGAATGAATGTTGGGTTTCGCGAAACGGGGCAACTTTAAAAAAGCAAACGTTTAGTTCGCTTGAATTGGATCACATAAATTTACTGAGCTTATGATTAATTGTCGCGGAGTGCACTTTTGTGTTGGTGGAAGTGAAAGGTTAAAAAAAGGCCAGCGCTCGCGAACTGACCTTTGAAGAGGGAAGTGTGATAGAGGCTTATTGAGGCGCTTTCATCGCTTCTGATTGATCGCCCGTCATCACGAAGTGTAACTCACCACCCGGTTTGAACTCGGAATGGTCGAAGAAGAAACCATTATCCAACGCTTTGCCATTGATGGTGACAGACTTGATGTACATGTTGTCATCGGCGTTGTTCTCCGTGGTGATGGTGAACGTGCCGCCTTTCACCGGAATCACTGCTTTGTCGAATAGCGGACGACCCACAGTGTAGGTAGGCTCTGCTGCGTTCACTTGGTAGAAGCCTAATGCAGACATCACATACCAAGCGGACATTGCGCCCACGTCTTCGTTACCAATGACGCCTTCTGGCGCTGCAAAGTACATGTCATCAAGAATGTGGTCGACGACTTGTTGCGTCTTCCATGGTTCTGCGGTCCAGTTGAATAGGTAAGGAATGTGGTGCGAAGGCTCGTTACCAAACGCAACTTGACCAATCAAACCAGACATATCCGGTGTTTCAGTGCCTTGGCTTTCTGCGGTGAAGGTTGCTTCTAGGTTCTTCTGGAACTCAGCATCGCCACCCATGATGGTCTTCAAGCCTGCGATGTCATGCGGTACAAACCAAGTCCACTGCCATGCGTTACCTTCGGTGTAGTTGCCTGTCTCGTGTTCTGTGCCGTATGGGTCGAATGGCGTCATGAAGGTTTCATCAATCATCACTGGGCGCATAAAGCCCGTTACGCCATGCTCTGCGTATTCCGTCGGGTTGTAATCGAAGTACTTTTTGTAGCCTTTTGAGCGTTCAAGGTATTGCTCTTCCGCTTGAGTATCACCCGCTGCTTTGGCAATTTGTGCGATAGCCCAATCGTAGAACGCATTTTCCAGACCGTAAGAAACAGACTCAACCGTGTAGTCTTCAAATACTGGCTCACCATCGACACGTTGGATAGCAGGCGTGAAGCCGTTTTTCTCAATGTAGTCGATGTGCTTGGTTAAAGTGCGATCCAATACGCCCTGATCCCAATCCGCTTGCAATGCAGGGTAGTTGTCGTAAGTCGAAGAGTCGATCGCGGCTTTCAGCGCCAGCTCTTTCTCTTGTTGAGTAAACTCATCTGGGAACTTAGTGATCGCATCCGCAATCACTGCTACCGCTGGGTAGCCAACCATGGTGCCTGTCTCGTCACCTAAGTGCTCCCATTTCGGCAGCAAGCCGCTTTCAGTGTACTTCTGAACTAGGTTCTTCGCGTACTGCACCGCGCGGGTTGGCTCTGTGATGGTTTTTAGTGGGTGTAATGCACGTTGGGTATCCCATAGAGAGTAAACCGAGAAGTTTGGCTGCTCTTCCGTTGCTTGACCGTAAGCGATGGAGTATTCCCCTTCGCCTTCACGAATTGAGCCTTTGCCCATGCCACGGAATCGACCATCTACGTCTTGATGCACCATAGGTGCAATTTTGGTGTGGTAAAGCGCAGTGTAGAAGATCTCTTTCTGATCTTCCGTGCCCCCTTCAATTGAGAAGTTGAGTGCTTTTGCCCATTTCTCACGTGCGTTGTTGCGCGCAGTATCGAAAGAGACATTCGCTTCGGCATCGTAGTTGTTTTCTGCGCCTTGTGGGTCAACCGCAGATAACGCCACTTGCGCATTCAACTCTTGTGAGCCTTCATCTTCAAATTCGATGTAGGCAGTGACGTCTGCTTTGACACGCTTAACTGGATTACCTTGGTCATCGTAAATTAATTCAGAAACGTGCTCTGCCGATAGACCGTCAACAGGCTTACCATTGGCAAGGATGTAGACGTCTTTGATCTTCTTATCGAAAGTCGCATAGAAGAAGATTTTTTGGTTTTTCGCCCAACCAGAGAAGTGCGCTGCATCGCGCTCGCCCGTGATGGTATGGCCGTCTTCGCTCACCGTCAGTTTGTTGCGCAGAGAGGTCGAACCCCAGTCACTGTTTAGGATGGAGTTGAGGTCAATCTTCAAACGTTGTGGTTGACCTTGCGGATAGGTGTAACGATGGAAGCCGACACGTTCAGACGCCGTAAGCTCGGCTTTGATACCGTTCTCGGCAATCTTCACCGAGTAGTAACCCGCTTCTGCCACTTCTGAGGTTTTGTCCATCTTGACTGAAATCGCTTCGCGGTAGTCGTCGCTGTCTTCGATGTATTTGGCTTTGTCTTCGGTAAACGGTAGGAACAGAATGTCACCTAAGCCACCCATACCCGTGCCGGAGAGGTGAGTGTGGGAAAAGCCAAATAAGGTCTTTTTATCGAAGTGGTAACCTGATGAAGAGTGCCAGCCGATCAGCTCGGTATCTGGAGAAAGTTGCACCATGCCTTCTGGCACAACAGGACCCGGAAAGGTATGTCCATTAAAGCCGGTTCCAATGAATGGATCGACGTATTTTAGGTTGGAAGTATCGATGCTTGGTGAGGTGTTATCGTCGTCATCGTTGCAGCCAGCCAAACCAATAACACTTGCAATCACAGCGGTGGCGATAGCGGTTTTCGTAAAGTTCATAATCTTGATTCCTTAGGCAGGAAGCGCGTCACTTCCTGCCACTGAGTTAATCTATCTGTTTATTCTTTAAACACGAATTACATAAAACGTTACTGAGCTTGAAGCGCTTCTTGCTTGTCACCCGTCATGACGAAGTGAAGCTCGCCGCCCGCTTTGATTTCGCTGTGTTTGAAGGTGAAGTTGGCATCCAGCGGCTTGCCGTTGATGGTTACGGACTTCACGTACTTGTTGTGTGGGCTGTTGTTGTCTGCGATGACTGTGAATTCGCCGCCTTCCACTGGAATGGTGATTTCATCAAACATAGGGCGACCGATGGTGTAGACCGGATCTGCAGGCGTCACTTGGTAGAAGCCCATTGCCGACATCAAGTACCAAGAGCTCATCTGACCCACGTCTTCGTTACCAATCAAACCAGTTGGTTCGCTGGTGTACATCTCTGACATGATGCGGTCTAGGTACTCTTGCGCTTTCCATGGCTCATCGGTTAGCGCATATAGGTAAGGAATGTGGTGCGATGGTTCGTTACCGTGCATGTACTGACCGATGTAACCCGTTAGGTCTGGTAGCTCTTCGCCTGTGTTTGAAGAACGCGCATTGAATAGTTCGTCCAAGTCTTCACGGAAGGCTTTCTCTGGCGTGGTGTCTTTGCCTTGTGCCAAGTCTGCTTGGTAGATTTCTTGTTTCAGACGGTTGAAATCGTGCATTGGTTGGAACTTCCATTGCCACGCGTTCCCTTCGGTGTAGGAAAACTCGTCCACGTAGTAAGGGTCAAATGGTAGCAGCGGGCATTTCTCTTTCATCACACCTGAGCCTTCTGGCCACTCAACCATTTCACACTCATCCAAACGTTCTTCATCAATCGGTTGGTTGAACTCCAAAGGCGGTTTGTTTGGTGATGAACTCAGTGGGTGGTTTTTCGGACGTAAGAAGCCTGTCTCTGCATCCCAATGGTTAAGCCAGTTGTCGGCACGAGTCATAAACTCTTCTTGCAGTTTTACATTGCCAGCCATGCGCGCGATTTCTGCCATTGCCCAGTCGCCGTAAGCAAACTCAAGCGTGTAAGACGCACTGTTCCAGTAGCCGTGGTGAACAAAGCCATTTTCTTCGTACACCTTCACTTGCACAACGTTTGCCGCGCCGATGTTGTTGTCTTCCGTCCAATCTGGGAATTCAGAAGCCTCGTGGTAACGCACCGTAAACTCAGCCGCTTCTTTGGCAAGTTGTGGGTCGATGTCTAAACCTTTCGCCATCGCGTCAGCAATGATAGAAACCGCAGGGAAGCCGATCATAGTGCCAGTGTAATGGCTGTGCAGTTCCCATTTCGGCAAGATGCCACCGTCTTCGTATTTACGAATCAGGTCGTTGGCAAACTCTTCGGCACGTTCCGGATCGATGATGGTTTTCAGTGGGTGGGCTGCGCGGAAAGTATCCCACATGGAGTACACAGAGTAGTTTGGTGTGTCGCCCGCGTCTTTTTGAATGCGAGTACGCATCGCAGGGTATTGGCCGTCGACATCTTGGAAAATCATTGGCGCGATAGAAGCGTGGTAAAGCGCGGTGTAGAAGATCTCTTTCTGATCTTCCGTGCCACCAGATACCATCATGCGGCTAAGCTCTTGGTGCCATGCGTCGTTGGCTTGAGCGCGCGCAGTATCAAATGACACGTCTTTCGCTTCTGCTTCTAGGTTTTTCTCCGCACCTTCTGTGCCTGTTGGTGACAAGCCTACTTGAATTTCTAGCGGTGTTGATGATGGTGCGAATTCTAGGTAAGCGATGGTTTTCACTGCGTCGATGTTGTCGTTGTTTACATCGATTTCCGTTTCTGCGCCGTCAACCAAAGCAATGGCTTTGACGATAGGTTGGTTGAAGGTGGCGTAGAAGTAGACGTGCTGGTTGTTCGCCCATCCGTTTGAGCTACGTAAACCGCGGATGGTGTAAGCGTCGATGAACTCTAAATCACCCTTCATGGTGCGGTTGTTGAAGTGACCTTTGTTGAGGGTGTGGTCTAAATCGAACTTGATGTGTGGTGTGGTGCCTTCTTTGAAGGTGTAGCGGTGGAAGCCAACACGTTGCGTGGTAGTTAGCTCAGCTTTGATTTCGCCTTTGTTCAGTTCAACCGCGTAGTAGCCTGCTTCTGCGGTTTCGTAGTCTTTATCGAAGGTGTTGAAAACGGCATTTTCTTTCTTCGTGAAAGGTAGAACTAAGATATCACCAAGGTCGGTAATGCCTGTGCCAGAAAGGTGAGTGTGGGAGAAGCCATACACTGGGATTTCAGTCAGTTTGCCGTGGTCGAAGTAACCTGCGGCAGAGCCCCAGCCTTCCATTTCGGTATCAGGAGAAAGTTGCACTAAACCGTAAGGCACAACCGCCCCCGGGAAGGTGTGACCATCTGCGCCTGTACCAATCAATGGGTTGACGTATTGGGTTAGCGTGGTGTCGAGGGATGGAGTACCAGATTTGCTGTTGTCGTCATCACTGTTACAACCAGCAAGACCAAACATGGCAGCGAGTATAGCGGTAGAGATAAGAGTTCTTTTTAGTTTCATTTTTATGGTTCCACTGAAGTGAAGTTTTTTAGGGGGCTAGATGCCCCCTTTCGTTATTTGGATGGGTATCGGTTACTGCGCTTTCATCGCTTCAGATTTGTCTGAAGTCATGACGAAATGCAGCTCACCACCGTCTTTCAAATCGCTGTGCGCGAAGCTGAAGTTGTCACTCAATTGTTTGCCGTTGATGGTCACCGACTTAACGTAGATGCTCTTCTGGCTGTTGTTTTCTGAGGTGATGGTGAATTTACCGTCCGCGACTGGAATCACGGCTTTGTCGAACAGAGGACGACCTATGGTGTAACTTGCTTCGCCCGGTGTGACTTGGTAGAAGCCCAATGCAGACATCACATACCACGCCGACATCTGACCGACGTCTTCGTTACCAATCAGGCCTTCATGCGTTGGGTGGTAGAACTCGTTCATCGCTTGGTCGACGATTTCTTGTGTCTTCCAAGGTTCTGCCGTCCAGTTGTATAGGTAAGGCACGTGGTGATCAGGCTCGTTACCCATCACGAACTGACCGATGTAGCCCGACATGTCGTGTGATTGGCTCGTATCGGCGTTGGAGTCCGCATTAAACAGCGCATTCAAGTTAGCGAGGAATGCCGCTTTGCCTTGTTCGGTTACGTCTTCAGGAAGAGAGAAGTCAGTACGGTCGATGTGCTCGCCACCCATCACGTTGGCTAGACCGTTCAAGTTGTGCGGTGCAAACCATGTCCATTGCCATGTATTGCCTTCGGTGAAGTCTTCACCACGGTGCTCGGCGCGGTAAGGCCAGAACACGTCACTTTCGTTGAGTGCTTTGCGGTCTTTACATGCGTTGTAGTCCATACCGTCTGGGATAGACAGCGCCATGTTCTCGTCCAAACATTCGGCTTTCAGGTTGTTTGCCCAAACCTTGCTGCCGCTGTTCATGTAAGCCGGACGCATAAAGCCCGTTGCACCCAATGCGTTGCCTTTGGTGTCTTGCAGTTTGCCGTATTGCTCTGGGTTGTAATCGAAGTAGTTCTTGAACGATTCAGAGCGCGCCATGTAGCGGTCGTACTGCTGGTCGTTGCCTGCAAGTTTAGCGATCTGAGCGATACACCAGTCGTAGTAAGCATTCTCAAGACCGTAAGACACCGATTCGTTCACAAGCTCGTCGTATTTATCGACTTTCAAACCTTCCACGTAACCCGGTTTGTCGCCAGAATCTGGCGCCCATTTGGTGTTAGCTGGAATAAAGCCGACGTCTTCTTGGTAGTCGTTGTGACGCGTCATGATCGTGAAGCGTTTGTCACCGTTCCAAGCATCTTGGTAAGGCACCCAGCTTTCGGTTTTATCAAGGTTGAAGTTGACTGTTTCGTCAGCAGCTTTCAACGCCAAATCAAACTCGGCAGCAGTAAAGGCTTCTGGGTGTTTGACCATGATATCGGCAATAACCGAGACCGCAGGATGACCGACCATTTCACCAGTGTAATCCGAGTGCAGTTCCCATTTTGGCAGCACGCCACCCGTTTGGTATTTGTTCAATAGATCGCGTGCGTGTTCAATCGCGCGGTCTTTATCGATGATGGTTTTCAGTGGGTGTGCGGCGCGGAACGTATCCCACATTGAGTATACCGAGTAGTTCACTAAGCCGTCTTCTGCTTGGTGCACTTTGCCATCCATGCCACGGTATTTGCCATCCACGTCTTGGTATAGGAATGGGGCAACGAACGTACGGTAGAGCGAGGTGTAGAACATGGTCTTGTCGGCTTTGTTGCCGCCTTCCAGTTCAAACTCGCCAAGGATGTTTTCCCAAGCCACGCGGTTTTGTTGTACGACATTGTCGAAGTCCCAACCGTTGGTGTCTGCTTCTAGGTTTTTCAGTGCGCCGTCAACGCCAGTGCCAGAAATCGCTACCTTGACCACCAACGGCTCATCGCTTTGACCAAAGTTCAAATGCGTCAGGACATCGTTTGCGCGTTTTGCCAAACGTTCTGGGTCAGGTTCTGGCTCGCCCGGCATTGGTTTGTGCTCTGCGTAGCCACGGTAATCTTCCAAGCCGACTTCCGTAGCGTCGGTTGGAGTCAGTTTGCTCTCAGAAGCCAGCTTGGTGTACAGGTTTTCTTCAATGATTGGATCTGAGAATTCTGCCGCGAAGAACACGGTTTGCCATTGACCCCATTCGTTTGAGGTGCGCGCGCCTACGACGGTGGTGTCATTAACGCGTTTGTAGTAGATGCTGCGAGAGTGGTTGCCGTATTGCTCCAACAGTTCGTGTTGAAGATCGATACGTACTTTGCGGTCTTCACCCGGCTTGAAGGTGTAACGTTGGAACGCCACGCGGTCGGTTGCAGACAGTTCAGCTTTTACGCCGGTTTCTACAAGATCAACCGAGTAGTAACCAACCTCTGCCACTTCCGAGCTTTTATCCATGGTCGCGGCATCAGTATTGAAGCCTGTGTATGGCAAGAAGGCGAAGTCGTTTAAATCGCCTTTACCTGCGCCGGAAATGTGGGTCATTGAGAAGCCAGAAAGCAGGCTGTGTACAGGATCGTATTCAACAGGCGAGCCTTTACCATTCCAACCGTTTGGATCGAAGTTATCTGGTGAAGGTTGAATCATACCTTCTGGCATGACTGGAGAAGGGTTAACGTTGCCAAGACCTTTAGTGCCGATCAAGGTATCAACGAATTCCAAAGTAGGGGTAGAGATAACCGGAGTTTCTGGATCAGAGTCGCTGCCACAACCAGCAAGACCAAGCATGGCGGTTAACACTGCGGTAGAGAGTAGGGTTCTTTTTAGTTTCATTGTTTTTATTCCACGAGAAAAGGGGACACGAAGTCCCCTCAAAATCACTATTCGCCTAGGTTGGCTTGCATTGCTTCAGACTTGTCAGCCGTCATCACGAAGTGCAGTTCGCCGCCTGCTTTGAATTCGCTGTGCTGGAAGGTGTTGTACACATCCAAAGGCTTACCGTTGATGGTCACTTCTTTGATGTACATGTTGTCTGGACCGTTGTTCTCAGCCGTTACCGTGAACGTGCCAGAACCAATGTCTACCGTCGCTTTGTCGAAGATTGGACGACCGATGCTGTAGGTTGGATCGGTTGGCGAGATTTGGTAGAAGCCCAGTGCCGACATCAAGTACCACGCCGACATTTGACCTACGTCTTCGTTGCCGATGATGCCGTCTGGTGTCGGTTTGTAGAACTGGTCGTAAACTTGGTCTAGGTATTCCTGCGCCTTGTAAGACTCTTCAGTACGGTTGTACAAGTAGATGACGTGGTGCGAAGGCTCGTTACCGTGAATGTACTGACCGATGTAGCCTGTCATGTCTTGGTGCGCTTCGCCGCCATTTGGATCGGCAGTAAATAGGTTGTTCAGCTTGTCGTTCAGACCTTGAGTGCCGCCCATGATTTCAGTCAGTTTGTCCAAGTCTTGCATAAACGCCCATTGCCACTGCCACGCGTTGCCTTCTGTGTAGTAGAACGCGTCAGACTTGTAAGGGTCGAAGTCAGTTGAAGCGTATTTCAGTGCACATGGGTCGCCTTCTTTCAATTCTGTTGGTACAAAGAAGCCCGTGCCGTCTGCGTTACCTGCTTCTGCATCCCAGTGTTTCAAAGAGTTGTAAGAACGAGCTTTGAACTCTTCATACGCGTCCATATCGCCAGCTGCTTTCGCCATTTCTGCGATCGTCCAATCGTAGAATGAGAATTCCAACGAGTACGACACTGAGTTCCAGTTCGGGTAACGAACACACTGTTCTTTCTCGTGGTAGTTCAACTGACCTGCCATAAGTGAGCTTAGGATGTCGTCATGAATCTGTGGGTATTCATGCGGCGTGTAACGTGCTGATTTTACTGACGCGGTGTAAGCCTGCTCTGCATCAATCAAGCCTTTGGTTACCGCATCGCCTAGAATTGCTGCCGATGGGTAGCCGATCATGGTGCCGGTTTCTGAGCCGTGACCTTCCCATTTCGGTAATAGACCAAACTCGTCGTTGGATTTACGAATCAAGTCTTTCACGTATAGCGTTGCTTGGTCTGGGTCGATGATAGTCCACATTGGGTGAACGGCGCGGAATGTATCCCACGTTGAGTAAATCGAGTAGTTTGGTGTGTCGCCATCTTTCAGTGTGCGCACTGTGCCAAGCATATCCACGTATTGACCATCCACATCGTAGAACTCGATTGGGGCGATCATCATGTGGTACATGCCAGTGTAGAAGTTGGTTTTCTCTGCGTCTGTGCCGCCTTCTACTTTGATTTTCGCCAGCTTCTCAGCCCACGCGTATTCTGCGTCTTCTTTTACTTTTGTTAGGTCGAAACTTGGTGCTTCCGCTTCTAAGTTTTTCTGTGCGCCTTGCCAGTTAACTGGAGAGATTCCCACGCGGATTTCAATTGGCTCTTCGCCTGTGCCGAAGTTTAGGTAAGCCGTCAGATCATCGCCTGAGTAAACCGCACCATTACGCATTTCGCGCGTTGGTTCTAGGTCTTGTTCGCCTAACAGTGCTTTGGCGATTGGTTGGTTGAATTTCGCATAGAAGAAGATGTCCTGACCTTGGTGATCTTGCCCTTGGAACCAGCCTGTTGATGTTTTACGACCGCGAATAGTGTATTCGTCCACCACTTCTACTTTGTTCTTCAAAGACTTGCCGTTGTTGTTCATTAGGGTATGACCTAAATCGAACTTCACGTTGCGGTCTGCGCCATCAGCAAAGGTGTATTTGTGCAAACCAACGCGTTTGGTTGCGCTCAGTTCTACTTCGATTTGACCTTGGTTTAGCTTGGTTTTGTAGTAGCCTGCGCTTGCTTCTTCATTGGCTTTGTCGAAAGAGTTCAGTTGTGTGTTCGCCATGTCTGCGTATGGCAGAACCAAGATGTCGCCTAAGTCCGTTGCGCCTGTACCTGAAAGGTGAGTATGGGAGAAGCCGTACAGCGGAACGTCAGTGTTAACCACTTCGCCAGTTTCGTAGTTAGATGAATCCCAGTAGCCAGAAGCCGAGTGCCAAGGGTTAAGCCCAGATTCATGGTCTGTGTTAGAACCGATGAAAGTATCTGGAGACAGTTGAACCATACCTGCCGGTACCGTCGCGCCCGGGAATGTATGACCAGAAGCTGCTGTGCCGATCATAGGATCGACGTATTTCAACACCGCAAGATCAACAATTGGATCGCTCGGCAGTGAAGAGGAAGAATCGTTGTCGCTGTTACAGCCAGCCAAGCCACCCGTCAGACCAACCAGGATAGCCAAAGAGATAAGATTACGTTTAAACATGTGCATACCGTTTTGTCGTTATTCGTATATAAAAGTGTTTATAAAGGACTGCTTATAAAATTTGCTTGTAGGGATAGCCGGGAGATGGGCTCTCCCGGCTGAGTTGTCACTATTGGGATTAACGAGAACCTGCTGGCATCTCGCCTTCATGCAAGAACTCACCGATGCCTTGTGCTGGTGGAAGATCTTGCTCTAGAGAGCCCCAACGTTGATTTGGTTTGTCGCCCATCACGAACTCCAACTCACCGCCGTACATGATTTCGTTATGAGTCAGGTAAGTACGGTTGAAGTCTTTGCCGTTGTAGCGAGCCGATTGAATGAAGATGTTTTCGCGGCTAACGTTCTTCGCCGTAACCGTGAACTTCTGGTTGTTGCCGACATCGATAGACGCGCTGTCAAACAGCGGAGTACCGATTTCGTAGATGCCAGAAGAAGCGTTCACTGGGTAGAAGCCAAGTGCACGGAACACGAACCACGCAGAGAGCGTACCGAAGTCGTCGTTACCACAAATGCCGTCAGCGGTGTTCTTGTAGCAAATGTTGGTCGCTGCGGCGATGGCTGCCTGACCTTTCCAAGGTTGACCTACGTAGTTGTACAAGTACGGCACGTGGATATCTGGTTCGTTACCTTGTACGTGCTGACCAACGTTACCTGTGTTGAACACTGGGAATTGGTTGTCGCCTGCGTTGCGATCTGGGTAGGTTGACCAGTACTCATCCAAGCGAGCTGCGAACAAGTCACCGCGTTCTGCTTCAGGGTTTTGTGTCTTATCGAAGCGTGTCATCAGGTCAATCAAGCCATGAATGTCGTGCTGAACACTGAACGAGTATTGCCAGCCGTTCGATTCAGAGAATGACCAGTTGAACATGTCTGGACGCCAATCCTTACCCACCGCACGACCGGTGATTGGGTCTACCCAACCTGCATCGATAAACTCGCCATCGTAGTCACGGGCTTTGAACCAACCTTGGTATTGCTTACCACCGAAGTCGAATTGCGCTTGCCAGTTTTTAGAACGGTTAGCGAACTCGGTGTAACGTGGATCTTCTTCACCGAAGACTTCCTTGATCGATTGTGCGATTGCCCAGTCGTTCATTGAATATTCAAGCGAGTAAGATGCTGTCCAAGAGTCTTTAAACGGTGAGTGACCGCCGTAAGAATCTGGTGGAGTGTCGTGCAATTGCGCTGGCACGTAACCTTGTTCTTCGTACTCTTTGATCCATGCTACGCCTTGGCTCGTTGCGGCGCGCGCGTCAGTGATCATCGCTTCAACTAAACGTTCTTTTACGTCTTTGCGCTCAGCTTCTGTGAAGCCAAGGTCAATCATGCGTTTTTCTAGTGAGCCTTTCGACAACACATCATGAATTACAGGCGTTGAGTGCATGCCCATCATCATGCCAGTTTCGTTGCCTTTGAATGTCCACTCAGGCAGGCGACCTTTGCGCACGTTGCCTTTGTCATCCACCCATTCTTCTTCGGCGTAAGACAGCATAGACAGAACCACGTCGGCTAGGCGGTCAGGCTCAAGAATCGAAGACAGCGGTTGAACTGCGCGGTAGGTATCCCACAAAGAGAAAGTGTCGTAGCGCGTGAAGTCTGCTTTGCCATCTTTGTTTGCATCGGCTGTGCGGATTGACTCTTTTAGCGTATCGATCTTATCGCCCCAAGGTGTGTTGCCATCTGGGTAAGCGTTGCGACCTTGGTGCACTTGGCGGTAGCGACCATCTAAGTCAGAGTGAATGGTTTGACCTAGGTACGAGTGGTACATCGCGGTGTAGAAGGTCTGTTTGTAATCTTCGTCGCCAGAGACTTGGATCTTGCCGAGTTCGTCTTCCCATTTCTTCGTTGCTGCTTCGCGTACTTGGTCGAAGTTCATGCCCGCAACTTCTGTCATGTTAAGAGAAGCACCAGACTTGCCGTTCTCGCCAATCTCAACGTTTGATAGCGCCAATTTCGCTTCAACCGTTAAGCCGTCTTTGGATGTATCGAACTCAACGTAAGCGCGCGCGTATTGGTACTTGCCGCGTGTTTCGTTACCGATTTCCGTAATGCCTTCTGGCACGTCCATGTAACGACCTTGCTCTTTATCGTAGTAAGCAAAGCGAACGTTTTTGATTGGTTGGTCGAATTCCATCACGAAGAATTCTTTTTGGCTTGGTGCCCAACCATCAGAGAAACGGTGACCTTCAAGACGGTTATTGTCTTTGTCCCATTTCAAGTAAGAATCTGAGGTGTAGTCCCAGTTAATTTTGAAGCCAGTGTTCACGATGATTTCTGACTTCTCATCACGAGGGAAGGTGTAACGGTGGACACCAACGCGATCAGACGCCGTCAACTCAGCTTTGATGTCGTAATCCAATAGATCGACTTTGTAGTAGCCTGCCGTCGCTTGCTCGTCACGATGCTGGAAGCGAGACGCTTCTAGGTTGAGCGTTGCTGAACCTTCATCAATCATGTAATCCGAACGCGAGTTGATTGGCATGACGAGAATGTCGTTCAAGTCGCCAGCACCTGCTCCGGAAAGGTGGGTATGAGAGAAACCGGAAGTACGTGCGTCGTGGTAGTAGTAGCCTGAAATGTATTCCCAGCCGTTAGAACCGTTGTTTGGAGAAAGCTGCACCATGCCGTGTGGTGTGGTTGCACCAGGGTAGGTATTGCCTAGGTTACCTGTGCCGATGAATGGGTTGACGTAGCGTGTTACGTCCATATCGGCGAAATCTACCGGAATGTGAACGCCCATGTCGATTTCAGGTGTTTCTGGGTTTGGCTTGTCATCACAGTCGCCATCGCCAACTGGAGGACATACTGGCTTGCCGCCGTCAGGAATATCCGGCAGTGCAGGGTTGGTGTCACCGCCTTCATAAATGTTAGTTGTGTCGTCGTTACAGCCAGTCAGACCGACTAGACCACTGAGAACTGCGCAAGCGAGTAGGGAAGGTTTGAATTTCATTTTTAAAGCCTTGTAAATTGTAGGGTTATATAATTAAAAAAATCAGGGGTATTACTAAAACTTAAAAACTTGAAATAGAGCCCTTTGGGGGAAAGGGCTCTTAGGGGGAGGAGCTTAAGGTTTAAGCTTTCACAAGAGTCGCTGCGTTACGCATCGCTTCTTTCGTTGAACACTCAACAACGTTTGCTTTTGCAAAGCGGTGAGCGTCTTTTACTTGGATATCATGAGCTAGAATAACCAGCTTCGCGTTTGCTACATCTAGGTCAGTGATGCGGTTCTGGATACCGTTTTGACCTTGAGTTTCTACTTTGATTTTCAGACCCGCTGCCGCACCTGCTTTCTCTAGTGCTTTCGCTGCCATGAATGTGTGTGCTACGCCAGATGGGCAACATGTTACTGCTACGATGTCGTACTCGCCTTCGCCTGCTGCTGGAGCCGCTTGAGCTTGTGCAGGTGCTACTTCTGCGATTTCGTCTTCTGCTTCTTCTTCAGCAACAGGTTTCCAGAAGCCAACGATAACTGCTGTTGTTAGTGAGCCTAGTGCGATACCCACAACGTACATTGGGATGTTGCTTGATACAGGTGCTGTGATTAGACCGCCCCATGGTGCGTGTAGTAGTACGTCTGTTAGGAAGCCGAACACACAGCCAACGATACCACCAGCAACGATTGAAGGAAGAACGCGTACAGGGTCGTTTGCTGCGAATGGGATAGCACCTTCAGAGATACCGATAGAACCCATGATTGCTGCTGCTTTACCTGCTTCTTGCTCTTGCTTAGTGAACTTCTTCTTGAATAGGAATGTTGCTAGTGCCATACCTAGAGGAGGCGTACAGATTGCGATACCAACACCACCCATTAGCCATGGTTGAGTATCAACTTGAGTTTGAGCGAATAGCGTTGCTACTTTGTTGATTGGACCGCCCATATCGAATGCAGTCATACCACCAAGAATCGTACCTAGAACCACTTTAGAAGCGCCAGCCATAGAAGCTAGGAATTCGTTCATAGAAGCCATGAAGATCTTGATTGGCTCACCGATACCCCATAGAACGATACCTGCAGAGATAAGCGTACCTAGTAGAGGGTAGATGAAGTAAGCGCCCAACGCAGTCATGTTAGCAGAAAGAGGGATCTTCTTAAGTTGGAATACCACACCACCAGCGATGAAGCCCGCTACGATACAACCAAGGAAGCCGCCGCCCATGTCAGCCATGATGCCAGAAGAGATCATCGCTGGTGCTAGAGCTGGTTTGTCTGCAATTGAGTAACCGATGAAGCCACCAAGAATAATTGGGAACAGCACCAGACCTTTAATACCGATATTAGAAATATCAGCCAATAAACCGTCCGCAGGTACCGCACCTTTACCTGATGCCATTACCGCTAGCGCCAGTAGTACACCACCAGCAACGATAAATGGAAGCATGTGAGAAGTACCGAATAAAAGGTGACCTTTCATGGTACTTAGGATTTTTTTGAAATCGCTATTATTACTAGCTTGAGCTGTGATTGTACTCATAATTTCACGCCTTATGAATTAATTAAAATATTTAGTATTTGGTTTTCGTCTTTTTCGTTATGAATATCTTCAATAAACTCTTCGCTAAATTTTCCGAATAATTCTTGAAGAACATAAATATGGTGGTCGGCACCGTTATCTGGTGAGGCAATCATGAAGAATACGGTCGGTTTGACTCCCTCTTCGTCGCCATACTCGATGCCTTCGCGCTTTACGCCAACAGCGATTGCAGGCTCTGTAACCGCTTTGCTTTTTGCGTGTGGGTAAGCGATGCCGTCCATTGAAGTCACGCTTAATGCTTCACGTGCTTCGATGTCGGTTAAAAAAGCCTCTTTGCTGCTGATTCGATTATTTTCGAATAGCATCTGTGCTAGCTCTTCAAAGACTTCTTTTTTATTATTTGCTTGAAGGTTGCCTTTAATTAAATTGACGTTTGTTAGTTCTGTAATCATTTTTTGACTCATTGGTACTGAAGTAATGAGGCAAATTTAATTAATGTTACGGTTTTCTGAAATAGTAAAAAAAATCCAATAACTATATTTTTGTATCACTGAGAGCTAAGTGTGATAGAAGTCATTAATATCAATGAGCTAGAAGGTAATTAGTATTGTGACTTATATTCCATTTATTTTGAAATTAATAATGAAGCTTGAAAATAAACGAGAAGGGAATCAAATATGGTTCAATTTTGCTATAAAAAAGAGGCTTTGTGCTAAAAGCACTCCAATAACCCTTTTAATAGCTTCATTTTCTATCTCTATGAGAAAAGAAATAAAGCGCTTAGGAGAGCTGATAGTGAGCTCAGCTAGTTCCTCCCCTTGATACACATTGGCGAATGTAAGCTCCGAATTTAAAGCCAAGGGGAGGTTAGGAGGGGTTGGTACGCTGGATTTAGCTTATCCATTAAGACGGATTCTTGTACTTATGCAGCAAATCTAACGGAATATGGCAGTAGTCGTTTGGAAAGCGCGTGAGCCTGTCTTGGTGCTCATCATCACTTGGTACGTAGTTTGTGAGTGGCAGTACTTCTACGGCGATCTTATCGGCTTCTGGTCTTGATGCGATAAATGCTTTGGCAATCGCTAGGTGTTGTTTGTTTTGACTATAAACACCGGTACGGTACTTTTCACCTACGTCTTCACCTTGCTTGTTTACACTGTGCGGGTCGATGATCTCAAACAGATATCCCATTAAAGTTTCAACCGAAACTTGTGCAGGGTCGAACTGGGTTTTCACGCATTCGGCGTAGCCATCGAATTCGGATTGAGTGTTATCCGTTGAGCCATTTGCTCGTCCTGCTTCGGTGCTAATTACGCCCGGAAGGTGACGCATAAATTCTTGAACGCCCCAAAGGCAGCCGCCTGCGAAGTAAATTTCTTCCATCATTCTATCCTGAAAAACTTTGCGTCATTATGGGCATCACTTTCGCTTAAACACAACTCCAACCATAAAACAGGAACAACTCGGTGGTGATTTGCTCTCTTTTTTGTGCTGCTTTTCCTCGTTAGATTGAACGCAGTTAAGAGCTAGGGGGAATCCTAATGAAAATTGAACATATCGCGATTTGGACTGAACGTTTGGAAGAGCTTAAAGCCTTCTATGAGAAATACTTTAACGCGGTGTCTAACGACAAATACCACAACCCAACTAAGCAGTTTTCATCTTACTTTCTTTCGTTTGAAAGTGGTGCACGATTGGAGTTGATGTCGATGGAAGGTGTGAGCGCCTGTGAAAAATCTCATCCGATGCAGGTAACAGGATTAGCACACTTTGCCTTTGCTCTAGGATCTGAACAGGCAGTGGATCAATTGACCAAAACCTTAGTGGATGATGGCTACCAATGGATCGATGGTCCGAGACAAACAGGTGACGGTTACTACGAAAGCTGCGTGTTAGATCCGGATGGCAACCGTCTTGAGCTTACGGTGTAACGCGACTTAGCTTATTTCCATCGTTCACAGGCTGCTTTCATATGAAAGTGTTCGGACGTATACTGCAAGCTCATCTATAAGGAGCGAGCCTGTGAACTCAAGACAAAACGAAATCCTGCAATTGGTTAATGACCGTAAACGCGTTCAAGTGACGGAGCTTTCTGACATCATTGGCGTGTCGGGTGTGACCATCAGGCAGGATTTGAACTTCCTTGAGCAACAAGGCTACTTAAAGCGTGTACACGGCGCTGCGACGGCGCTACAAAGTGACGATATTGATACGCGACTCGAAGTGCGCTTCGACATCAAACAAGCGTTAGCCAACAAAGCGGTAGACTTGGTATCGCCAAACGAAACCGTGTTAATCGAAGGGGGCAGTGCAAATGCGCTCTTGGCTCGCACGTTGGCTGAACGTGGTGATGTCACCATCATTACCCCATCGGCGTACATCGCCCATCTCATCCGAAACACTTCAGCCAACATCATCTTGCTTGGTGGAGTGTATCAGCATCAAGGCGAGAGCTTGGTTGGACCGTTAACCAAGTTGTGTATTGAGAACATTCATTTCAGCACGGCTTTCTTGGGTATTGACGGCTTCCATCAAGATACTGGCTTTACTAGCCGAGACATGATGCGCGCAGAAATCGCTGAAACCATCATTGCGAAAAAGCGTCGTAACATTGTGCTGACGGACTCAAGCAAGTTTGGGCAAATCTACCCATCTTCGATTGGTAAAACGAGTGAAATCTCGGTGCTGTTAACCGACGAAGCCGCTCCGAAAAGCGACCTCGAACAACTGAGAAAGCAAGGCGTGGAAGTGGTGTTGGGTTAAGCCGACTCACGAACAATGAGTTTGGGAGGCAGGATCAAGCTGTAAGGCTCGCTGTCTTCTTGCTTCAGTTGATTGATCAATCGTTTTGCCGCTTGTCTTCCCATCTCTCGTGCATTGGAATTAACGAAGGTGAGCGGTGGTTCAATTAACTCTGCTTCTTCAACGTCATCAAAACCAATCACCGATACTTGCTCGCCGATAAACTGATCTTTACCGATGGATCGTCCTGCTCGATGTATGCCATAGACCGCGCCTAGTGCCGTCGAGGAATGGTGACAAAGGACTGCAGTAATCTGTGGATGCTCCAACAACAATTGCTGCACAGTTTGAGCGGCAGACGCTTGGCTTTTCTCACACTCGACCACCCACTCTGGTTTGAAAGGCAAACCAAACTGCATCAGAGTTGAACAATACCCACCAATACGCTCAGCACGACACAAAGAACTGCTCGCGCCACCGACATAAGCGATTCTGCGATGCCCTTGCTTAACCAGATGCTCCGTCGCCAACTTGGCGGCGTACATGTTGTCTGGTCCCACGTAGTCGATTTGCTTATCCACCGAAGCGCGTGAAATGCAGACCATTGGCAGATTGTGCTGCTTGAGGTTTTCGACATTGAACTGCTGGCTTTCACCAATCGGGCAAAATGCGATACCACCGACACCTTGGCGTGCCATGGTTAATACACACTTCTCAAACTTTTCTTGGCTATCCCCACTTTGAGCCAGAAACAGCATGTAACCTTGCTGCTCAATTTCCTCACTCAATCCTGCCGCGACTTCTGCGTAATAGGGATCACTGATGTCTTTGAGGATCAATCCAATGATTTCACTCGAATTGGATCGTAGGTTGGCAGCGGCACGGTTACGGATATAGCCAAGCTCTTCAACCGCAGCGTTGACCTTTTCTATTGTGTCTGGAGAGATCCGCCCTTTATTCCCCAACACCATAGAGACGGTGGTAACTGACACGCCAGCATGTTTAGCGACTTCTGTAATGGTCACTTTTTTTGACGACATAGATTCACTTTATGGATTAGAAAAACGTTTTATCATCAAACTGTAACCCTATTAGGTTGATTTTAAAAGCCCTACACAGTTTGTGGAAAAAGATATCTAACTCGATCACAGAATTTTTGGTAAAACGTTTTATCAAAATTTTTAGCAGCGTATATTGAGTGCATAAAAACAACACTTCATGCGCACATAATGTGATGTGTATGAGCCCTACAAGTTCTCAATTTCCGGAGACAAACTATGTCTAAAAGCAATAAATCGACCATGTGGGAGTTCTTGCAAAGCCTCGGCAAGACCTTCATGTTGCCAGTCGCGCTGCTGGCATTCTCAGGTATTCTTCTTGGTGTCGGCAGCTCGTTTTCTAGCGCCGCTATCAAAGAAGCCATCCCATTTTTAGACAACACCCCTCTGCAATACCTGTTTATGTGGATGACCAAAATCGGTCTTGTCGCATTCATTTACTTGCCTGTAATGTTCGCCGTTGCTATCCCGCTTGGGTTAGCACGTGAAGAGAAAGGCGTGGCAGGTTTCGCGGGTTTCGTTGGCTATGCTGCGTTCAACCTTGCGATCAACTTCTTCCTAACCGTCGCTGGTGTACTAGATAGTGAAGCGGAACGTGCCGCTTACGGTGTGAAAAGCATCATCGGTATTGAATCGATTGATACTGGTATCCTTGGCGCGGTGATCGTTGGTGTGATTGTTGCGAAACTTCACCAGCGCTTTTACACCTTCAAAATGCCAGATGCGCTAGCGTTCTTTGGTGGTGCTCGTTTTGTTCCAATCATTTCTGCCTTGGTACTGGGCGTTGTCGGTGTGTTTATCCCATTCGTATGGCCTTACTTTGCTGCGGGCATCAATGGTATCGGTCATGTGATTGAAGGCGCGGGCGATTTCGGTCCAATGCTGTTTGGTACAGGCGAGCGTTTATTGCTGCCTATCGGTCTTCACCATATCTTGGTTGCGCTGATTCGATTCACTGAAGCAGGCGGTACTATGGACGTGTGTGGTCAAACTGTGTCTGGCGCACTAAACATCTTCTACTCTGAATTGTCTTGTCCTGACACAACGGCATTTACACCGGAAGTCACGGCATTCTTGTCTCAAGGTAAAATGCCAACCTTCCTAGGCGGTCTGCCGGGTGCGGCTCTTGCGATGTACCACTGTGCTCGCCCTGAGAACCGCTCAAAAATCAAAGCACTGCTTATCTCTGGCGTCGTAGCTTGTGTGGTAGGCGGTATCACTGAGCCGCTTGAATTCTTGTTCCTATTTGTTGCGCCAGTGCTTTACTTCGTCCATGCGATTCTGACAGGTCTGGGCTTTATGGTGATGGGCTTGCTTGATGTCACCATCGGTAACACAGACGGCAACCTGATTGACTTCTTGGTGTTCGGTATCCTGCAAGGCACGGCAACGAAATGGTACTTAGTACCGCTGGTGGCGGGTGTTTGGTTCGTGGTTTATTACTCAGTATTTAAGTTTGCGATCACTAAGTTCAACCTAAAAACACCAGGTCGTGAAGTCGACACGGCGGAAGTGGACAAAGAGCTTGAAGCCGCTTTCATCAATGAATCTGGCAAAGGTGCCGCAGTATTGGCAGCTCTTGGTGGCAAAGAGAACATCACGGCTCTGGATAACTGCATCACTCGTCTTCGCTTGTCTGTTAACGACATGAGTTTGGTCGACGACGCTAAGTTGAAAGCCAACGGCGCTCTGGGCGTAGTGAAGCTTGATGAGCACAACCTGCAAGTCGTTATTGGTACGCAAGTTCACCTTGTGAAGAACGAAATGCAAGCCATCATGTCTGCAAGCTAATCACTGCCTTGATAGATGCTCCCCCTCGGCACAATCTCCATCCTCCCCCCAATGAGATTGTGACGAGGGACCTTAATATTGGAATATTCGTATGACTCAGAATTTCGACTTTGATACACCGATTGATCGCACCGGCACTTACTGCACGCAGTGGGACTACGTTCAGGATAGATTTGGAAAACCGGGTTTATTGCCGTTTACCATTTCAGATATGGATTTTGCTGCGCCAGAGCCCGTGATGGATGTACTTAAACAACGTTTAGAGCATCCGGTATTAGGTTATAGCCGCTGGAACCATGAGGATTTTAAGTCCGCGATTCGCTACTGGTATCAAACTCGTTTTGACTGCGAAATCGACACTCAGCAAGTGGTGTACGGACCATCGGTTATCTACATTGTGTCAAAGCTGATTGAGCAATGGAGTCAGCCGGGACAGGGCGTGGTGTTCCATACGCCAGCTTATGATGCGTTCGACAAAATGATTGAAGGGCAAGGTCGTGCGTGCGTTTGCAGTCCGCTCATCAAGCAGCAAGGTCGATTTGAAATTGACTGGCAAGATCTGGAAACCAAACTCGCTGACCAGAACAACACTGTGCTGTTGTTGTGCAACCCTCATAACCCAACAGGGCGAGTGTGGAACCAAAGCGAATTGGAAAAGATGGCGGAGCTTTGTAACCAACACCAAGTCAAAGTGATATCGGATGAGATCCACATGGACGTGAGCTTTAAGCGTCACATCCCTTACGTGGGGTTTGGTTGTTCACAAGATTGGGCTGTCGTCACATCGGCGTCTAAATCATTCAATATTCCAGCCTTGAATGGCGCGTATGCGTTGATCGCGGATTCACCAACTCGCGAACGTTATCTGCATAAACTCAAAGAGGTGGATGGTCTTTCATCGCCTTCTATCATGGGTGTGCTTGGTACGATGGCGGCTTATCATCACGGAGAACCTTGGTTAAAGGCGCTTAACGAGTATGTATTGGCTAATCATCAATACGTGAAAGAAGCACTTGAAAGCGCCTTTCCTGAAGTGAGTTACCTTGTCCCAGACGCGACCTATTTAGCATGGATTGACTTATCTGTTTTGAATCTAGATATGACGCTGTTTAATCAAGCGTTAATTGAGCAATTCAATGTCGCCATCATGTCTGGAGATGTTTATGGCGATTCTGGTAAAGGCTATCTCAGACTCAATCTGGGCTGTCCGAGAAGCAAAGTCGAGCAGGGCGTTTCAGCCTTGATTAAAGCGATCAAATTGCAGTGTTAAAACACCGTGGGAGAGTGTGAGATGTCACTGTTCAAGTTAGATAACGTGATTCAAAACTACGCTTGGGGAAGCAAAGAGTCGATTTCTAAACTATTTGGCATCGACAATGCGAAACATCAACCTCAAGCTGAAATTTGGATGGGAGCCCACCCTAATGGTTGCTCGCGCCTCGCAGCAACCGGTGAGTTATTATCTGATGTGATTGCGAGAGACAAAGCAAGTATGTTTGGTGATTACACCATGATGCGTTTCGGTGAACTTCCGTACCTATTCAAAGTGCTTGCGGCGGATTCTCCGCTCTCGATTCAAGTTCATCCTAGCAAGCGTAAAGCTGAACTTGGTTTTGTACGAGAGAATGAACAAGGTATTCCAATTGATGCTCCTAATCGCAACTACAAAGACGCTAATCACAAGCCTGAGTTAGTCTATGCGCTGACTTTCTACAAGGCCATGAATGGCTTTCGTCCGATAGAACAAATACTGATGCTGTTCCGCCAATTCGGTATTCGTAGTTTAGACGGCGAGGTGACCGCGTTAGCCGAGCACCCAAATCAAGACGGGTTGAAAGACTTCTTCACGGCGATCATGACGTTGAGCGAAACTCATAAAATTCAATCCTTGGCAGAACTGGACGCAGCGTTAGAGCGTGGTCCAAAGACGGCATTGGAAAGAGAAGTGCTCAGTTATGTGGCGGAATTTCAAAAGCACTACCCGCAAGACATTGGATTGCTGTCTCCGTTGATGTTGAACACGATAGAACTCGCGCCAGGTGAAGCGATGTTCCTCCATGCCGAAACGCCTCATGCTTATGTGCAGGGTACAGCGTTGGAAATCATGGCGAATTCTGACAACGTGCTTAGAGCTGGGTTAACGCCCAAGTACATTGATGTGAATGAGCTTATCACCAATACGGCATTTCACACCACGCAACCGGAACAGATTAAACTGTCGCCAATCCACAAAGAGGGCAAGTTGAGCTATCCAATTCCGGTGGACGATTTTGGGTTTGATATTCTCTCTTCCGATGAGGAATGCAAGCAACAGTTTGTGCGTGGTGCTGAGATTGTTTTTTGTGTTGAAGGCAGTGTTGAGGTCATGACATCAGAGACAAGTCTGACTCTTAAAGCCGGAGAATCCGCGTTTATCACTAACGATTGTAAGCTCTACCAATATCAAGGGAGTGGTACGTTGGCGAGGGCGTATAACTAGTCATTTCGTTGTTAATACTAAAAGGCCGCTTGAACAGCGGCCTTATTTGATTTTATGACGCCTAAAAACGGTTAAGCGACTTTTTCTTTTCGTTTCGCCAGCATTGCGGCGGGAGAGAAGCCGGTCACCAACATTGTCCCGCTTAGCACCAGAATGGTCCCTATGATGGTGTTGAAACCGACTGGCTCATCCAAAACTAGGTAGCCCCATAGAATACCGAAAACGGGCACAAGGAAAGTGACGGTGAGAGCCGAAGCAGGGCCAATTTCAGAAACTAGGCGGAAGTAAAGCAAATAAGCCAAACCTGTACAAACCACACCGAGAGCAACCACAGAGCTCCACTCTATACTGGTTGGTTCTGCACGCATTGGTAAAAATGGCAGTAGCGGAAGTACCCAAATAACCGCTGCCCACATACTGCCGTGTGCGTTGTCAAAAGCTGGGACTTGTGGTGCATTTTTAGTGTAGTTGGTTGCAATCCCATAGCTGAAAGAAGCCATTAAGCTTGCCCCAATAGGGAGGGTAGCCTCTCTGCCGATGATTGAAGAATCCAAACCGACAAGTACAGCGACACCGCCAATACCAATCATCATACCTAGAATGGCTTTTGCCGTTAAAGGGCTGCGATACCAAACAAAACCAATTAATGCGCCCCATATCGGTGCGGTTGAGTTGAGAATGGCTAAGGTCGACGCATTAAGTGTTTGAACAGCGTAAGCAAAAAGCAGAAAGGGCACGGCGCTATTAAATAAGCCAATAATGAAAAAGTGCTTAATGTGCTTTGTGAAGGCAAGTTTCTTTTTGAGATAGAAAGCTATCAAAAGCAATGCTATTGCCGCAAATGCAACACGAAACTCGATTAAGTAAGCCGGTCCGAACGTATTAGCGGCGACTCGCATAAACAGAAACGAGCCACCCCAAATAGCAGCGAGACAAAGTAAGCGAAAAAAACTGGCTGCAGTCATGATACATCCTTGGTCGAGGTCTAGCGCCCCATTGATTAATTGTTGCGCTAACAGTGGATTAAACCAAGGATGAGATCAACCAGAAATGCAACGCCAGCTCCGAATCTGGCTACCACTGACTTATTTTGATGGTCTTAAATTTCTTCTTTTGGAAACAAGATTGGGAGGCTGTCCCTGTAGGTGTGATACCACATTTTTCCATGATCTAAATTTTTATACTCGATAAGAGTCGGTAAATTGAAACCCATGTAGTTCTTGGTTTGTATATGTTTATAGAAAGCCTCAACGGAGGGGTGATTTCCTATGTGTGTTGAGCTGAATATAGCGGTGACTTCTAACCATGGCGAAGCCTTATAACGTTCCTCTTCCAAAGGATAGATGGTGTCTTCAATACGCCAGAACGAACCGTCGGCGATAATAAAATTCTTGAAAAACTGGCTCCCAATATCTTCTGATACCATGATATGTGCTGTTTTTGCACCTCCAAATGAATGTCCAGCCAGTGTGCGTTCATTTGGATCGATATCGTATTCGGCTTCGACAACTGGGATGAGTTCTTGGGTTAAGAAAAGGTAGAAGTCATCGACCCCTGGTGGCAAATAATCAATATTTCTGCGTCCAGGAGGACCTTCATGAATGGCGATTAGAATGACATCGAGTTCGGCATTGGCGACAAGGTTGCCAAACCCCTGACCCGTCCCATTACCATCGGAAACGTAGATAACGGGCAAAGATGTTGTGCGCTCTTCATAGTTTTCTGGCAAGTAGATGTCGTAGGGATAGCTGACGCCAGTGATATTAGAAAAGATATTGTCTTGTACTTTTTCCGCAGGAACATACGCGGAGCTGCTGTCAACAGAGGATCCATCTCCCCCACCACATGCTGATAACACAAGCCCCAAAGAAAGGGCGATGAACCAACGCTTCAAAACTTCCATGTTTTACCTTTGCTTTTGATTTAAAGAACAAAAACAATTGTATAAGATTTGAGCAATCAAGAAGCCTCGCGTTATCAACAAATGAAAAGGCGGGGCGAGCGGGTTTGTAACTCTTCGAGTCAATTATCGAATGCGGTGGTACGTTATTGTTTTACCTGTCATTAATTATTGGCTTTCAGACCAGACCGCGAACTCATTGCCACTTGGTTCGGTAAAATGGAAACGACAACCTCCCGGGAATTCGAAGATAGGGCGGATGATTTGCCCTCCGAACTGTTCGACTTTGGCTAACGTGGAGTGAATATCTGAGCTATAGAACACCAATAGTGCTGCCCCATCTGTTGTTTGGCTGACTTGCTCTGCTGCATAAAAGCCACCGTCCAAACCTTGACCTGAAAAGGCGCTGTACTCAGGACCATAATCAACGAAACTCCATCCAAAGGCTTGCTCGAAAAACTGTTTAGTCGCATTGATGTCTCGCGTGCCAAACTCAACGTAATTTAACTTTTCATGTTGGTGCATTCTGGTGTCCTTTTCATCGCTGTGCTTTTCTGTCAGTGTATTAACTCTTCGGTCTAGTTTCTCAGCCCGAGTCTAGGTTTTATTAATCAAACTGATAAAACCTCAAAAATTTCATTGGTTATCCCTATTAAATCTATCGTTATTTCCCATTAAACAAATGTAATCATTGAAGATATATTCTTCGTGGGCAGAAAAGAGCTTTTGAGTATCCATTGACCACTCGACTGGTCAAATGGTTAGCACGCATTGGAGAGCAACCATGCAGATGTCAAAAAGCTTTTTATTAATTACAGTTGGCTTAGCCAGCACATCTCTACAGGCGCAAACCCTGACAAGAGACAACGGTGCACCAGTCGGTGACAACCAGAATTCAATCACAGCAGGTGAAAACGGCAGCGTATTACTGCAAGACGTTCACCTGATCCAAAAATTGCAGCGTTTTGCCAGAGAGCGTATTCCTGAGCGTGTTGTGCATGCTCGTGGTACAGGTGCTCATGGTGAGTTTGTTGCATCGGGTGATTTTAGTGACTTAACGGTTTCCGCTCCTTTTACTAACAAAGGAAAGGTAACCCCTGTTTTCGTTCGTTTTTCGACCGTTATTCACTCAAAAGGATCACCTGAGACACTTCGCGATCCTCGTGGTTTCGCCACTAAATTTTATACTGAGCAGGGTAACTGGGATCTGGTAGGGAACAACCTGCCTGTGTTCTTCATCCGCGATTCAATCAAGTTTCCGGATATGGTGCATTCTCTAAAACCGTCTCCTGTTACCAACGTTCAGGATCCAAACCGATTCTTTGATTTCTTCAGTCATGAGCCGAGTGCGACCAACATGCTGACTTGGGTTTATAGCAACCTAGGTACGCCAGCAAGCTATCGCACGATGGATGGTTTTGGTGTGCACGCTTATAAGTGGATTAATAAGCAAGGCGATGTGAACTACGTAAAGTTCCAATGGAAGAGCCAACAAGGTATCGAAAGCCTGCGTCCTGAGGAAGTCACCGCAATGCAGGGTAAGGACTTCAACCATTTAACCAATGATCTGTATAAAGAAATTGGGCGTGGTAACTACCCTAAATGGGATCTCTACGTGAAGGTGCTGTCACCAGAAGCTCTGAGCAAACTGGATTACAACGGGTTGGATGCGACCAAAGTATGGCTGAATGTGCCAGATCAAAAAGTTGGCACTATGACGTTGAACCGCCTACCAGAAAATTTCTTTTTAGACACTGAACAGTCGGCATTTGCGCCTTCGAATTTGATTCCTGGTATCGAGCCATCGGAAGACCGTTTGCTACAAGGCCGTTTGTTCGCTTATGCAGATACACAGCTGTACCGCGTGGGTGTGAACTTGTTCCAGCTGCCAGTAAACCGTCCTCTAGCATCAGTGAACAACCATAACCAAGATGGATTGAGCAACAACGCGAAGCAAGGCAATGGTGATGTGAACTACGAACCAAGCCGTAAACTGGCACTGGCAGAAGACACGCAATTTAAAGCGGTTGAAACCAAGTTGGTTGGTACTGTTCAACAAAAAGCGATCAGCAATCCTCGTAACTTCTACCAAGCGGGTGTGTTGTTCCGCAGCATGAACGAGCAAGACCAGAGTGATTTGATTGCCAACTTAGCGGGTGACCTGAACAAGGTGATGGATAAAGACGTTAAGGAAACCATGGTGAGCTATTTCTATCGCGCAGATAAAGAGTACGGTACGCGTCTGGCTGAGGCGACAGATACCAATCTCAAGCAAGTGAAAAACAAAGCGATGATGTAAGCAATAAGTTTTGACCTGCGGGAGATTTATCTGCTCTTTTCTGCCCGAAAATCAGGGCTCCCGTGGGTCATTCTCAAATTCTGTTAGTGAGGGTGAGTAAATGAAAACCGTGTTTTTGCTCAGTGCCGTTCTGTTCTCTTTAAGCTTCTCGCTGAGCTTATTAGCTGCCGAAGACGAACTAGAAGAGGAATACCAATCTTTGGTTGAACTGTTCTTTGACGCAGCGCGAATTGGCAATAACGAAGTGGTCGATACATTTGTTTCTCAAGGCTTCCCAATCGACCAACGTAACACTCAAAGTTATACCGCATTGATGGTGGCAGCGTATCAAGGACATCGAGAAACCGTTCGCTTGCTGCTCGATTCTGGCGCTAACGCCTGCCTGCAAGATAAACGTGGTAACACTGCATTAATGGGAGCACTCATCAAGCGTGAAATTGGCATAGCGAAAGACCTCTATCAAGCGGACTGTTCACCAGAGCTGCGCAATAAAGCAGGGTTAAATTTGAAAGAGTTTGCCGAAATCTATGGTCAATCCAATGTGTTGAAATCACTTCAACACTGATAAATAACAATAAATAGGACCCACAGTATGAATAAAACAACATGGCTTGCTGCACTTACGCTTCTCTCTTTCCCAACTTTTGCCGAGACAATAAGCGTAGAAATGATTGACCTTGGCTTTGGTCAATCCACCGGAACTGTGATGATCAGCGACAGTGATTACGGCACCGTTTTTACGCCGAAACTACAGGGTTTACCTGTTGGTACACATGGCTTCCACTTACACGCTAACGGCTCGTGTGACAGCATTACCAAAGAAGGTAAAACGATACTTGGCGGTGCTGCCGGAGGGCATTATGACCCAGAAAAAACAGGTAAGCATGGCTTCCCTTGGACGGACGACAATCACCTTGGCGATTTACCAGCGCTTTACGTGAATGCTCATGGTGTGGCGGATCAGCCAGTATTGGCACCACGAGTAAAACTTGATGACGTAAAAGGTCGTGCTTTGATGGTTCATGCGGGTGGCGATAATCATTCTGACCATCCGGCGAAACTTGGCGGCGGCGGTGCTCGCATTGTGTGTGGTGTGATTAAGTAATCCCCTTCTTAGATGCCACAAACAAAAAACGGTCCAGATAAGTTGGACCGTTTTCTTTTTAAGCAAAAGCTGATGGGCTTAGGTTCAAACCGACGCAAATTACGCGAAATTCATCGACGATGATGTCATCTGCATTGCTAACAAATACTGCACCTTTCTCTTCCATCTCTGCAATCACTGCATCGATAGTATCTGGAAATACTGCGCGGCTAGAGGCTAGGTTCACAATCACTTTGAAACCTAAATCGAGCGCTTGAGTGACGGACTTTTTCACACAAAAATCAAGTGCTAAGCCACCAACAACAACCGTATCGATGTGGTTGAATTTAAGGAACTCATTCGCACCTGTAGTTTTGGTATCAGCCACGTCGTGGAAAAAGATGCCATAAGGGTGTGCGTCTGGGTCCATGCCTTTGTTGACTTGGAAATCGTATTCCAGAACAGGAGGTAGACCGTCCAGCAGTTCAACGCCCGTAGTACCAAGCACGCAGTGGCGGTTCCACTTAATGTCCACATTAGGTAGGCCTACAGGTTCAAGCATATTCGCTGGCGTTTCTGCATCCCAAGCTGCTTTTGGTGGGTGCAAATCACGGCTAACGAGCTTTAAGCGACCTTTAGTGTGGTTCTTTAATAGCTCAGGAACAATGTCTAATGCGCCAGTGACGGGCAGCTCGTCAGGACAAAGTTCGGTGAAGCCTTTTTCAGGATCCACGTCGATCACTGCGGTAGTTTGGTAGTTAACTCGAACGGTCATGGCAGACTCCTTGTCTGTCTTTTGTGCTTGCGTTAACCACGCAAACAGTTTTGGAAAAAGGTCACTTCGTCGCTTGCTAGGGTGTACACCATGGCTGGCTTACCGCCTTTACCTTTATTGGTGGAAGCGACTTTGTTGGTTGGCTTGAGTACACCTGAATCAATCAAGCGGCGTTTGATCGTCATGCGACTGATGTCGATACCGAACTCTTGATAGGCGGCAATGATGTCGGCAACCAGAAACTCTTTATCAAGTGCGAACAACAGGACCGAGGTGTATTCGATAGAGGCACGCAGCTTCTGCCATGCCTTTTCAATCATCTTTTGGTGATCAAAAGCGAGGGTTTCTTCGCCATCAAGGATTGCTTGCAGCGGGAACCACTTCAAATGACATTCTGGTACACCAGCGTTGTCGATTTGTTCTTTGTTATT
Source organism: Vibrio jasicida 090810c (assembly GCF_002887615.1). Lineage (NCBI taxonomy): Bacteria > Pseudomonadati > Pseudomonadota > Gammaproteobacteria > Vibrionales > Vibrionaceae > Vibrio > Vibrio jasicida. The sequence continues at coordinate 589,146 of NZ_CP025793.1, forward strand.
GCGGTCTACTAAGGCGTAGTGGGTGATGTTCAGGCTCCAATCTTCAGGGTCACGCTTTGGGTCGCCATCGACAAAAGCTTCGCTAAAGTGGCGAGGGTAGGTGTGAATTTTTTCACGGCAGATTCTACGTCGCGCTGCTTCGAAGTTTTCGTCTGCTGCTCGTCCACCTTCGTGCGTCATGTCTTTATCAAACACAAATCCACCAGGCAAAGCCCACACACCGTGGTAGGGGCGTTCTGGATTTGAGCGTTTAATCAGCAACACTTCCAATCCTTTATCGGCACAGCCAGATAGTCTGAATGGAATGATGTCGACAGTTACGATCATGATTGGGTCCTGAGATTGATTTGTAAGTAATCTAGCGCATAACAAGTAGTCAATCAATGGGTAAGTAACCGATTGTTAGAAACGTACATGCATTTTCTTAGTGGTGGCGTTTAAGCATGAATGTGCGTATATGTTCAGGTTGTCCACAATAGCTGTTGGATTATTGCGCGTAAAAACCTTATAAAAAAGAGTGGTTAGTAACAAAAGTTGACAAACTAATAGTGGGTGTTTATTGTTTACGCAATTTAGTTAGTAACAACAAGTTATATACCCAAGTTTGCCTTGTTGAGAACTTCCCACCAACTTTGTTGGGAAAACAATAAGATGCGGTTTGCACCGTGCTGAGGGAATTTGGGTATAAACGAAAAAGGGCGTGTAGAAGGGCTCCGAATGACCACCAATTTATTTTCGTCTCGCATCATTCAAAGTGCGTTAGATTTTGACGTATACAAAGTGAATATGATGAGTGCTGTTGCAACGCTTTATCCAGATGCGATGGTGTCCTACAAATTCATTGTTCGCAGTGAAGAAGACCTGTCTGAACTACTGCCAGATGTGAAAGCGGAAGTTCTAAAACTGCAAGACATCACTTTCTCGGCAGAAGAAATCGAGTACATGAAAGGCGTCGCGCCTTATCTTAGCTCTGAGTTTGTTGACGCTCTGCATGCATTTCGTTTTAACCCTCAACGTGACGTTTCTTTCAATACTAAAACCATGGCTGATGGCACAAGCCAATTACGCATCACCATCAATGGTCTTTGGAAAGAAACCATTCTCTACGAAACCATCATCATGAGTATTGTGTCCGAAGTGCGCAGCCGTGCACGTTGGGCAGACATTCCAGTCGAGCAATTCCAATCTGTTCTTAAAGAGAAAGTTAGTCATCTAAAATCTGAACTAACACGCCGCAATATCACTAACTTTAAGTTTGCGGATATGTCGACGCGTCGTCGTTTCTCGTTTCAAGCACAGCGATCAATGCTGCAGTATCTGAGCGAAGAGTTGCCTGACAGCCTAACTGGAACCAGTAACTACCATTTGGCGAAAGAGCTTGCTCTCACGCCAATCGGTACGGTGGCACACGAATGGTTTATGGGACATCAAGCGCTGGTGAATGTTCGTGATTCACAAAAGGTAGCATTGCAGCGTTGGCAAAAGATGTTTAATGGCGCGTTAGGCATTGCTTTAACAGACACCATTGGTATTGATGCGTTCTTAAAAGACTTCGATGAAGAGCTAAGTAATGCTTACGCTGGTGTTCGTCATGACAGTGGCTGCCCTTACACATGGGGCGAGAAGATGATTGAGCATTACCAATCGCTTGGCATCGATCCTATGACCAAAACCTTGGTGTTTACAGACGGCTTGAACTTTGACCAAGCATTGGATATTTGTGAGCACTTCCAAGGTCGAGTACAAATCAGCTTTGGTATTGGTACGTTTTTGGCCAACGATATGGGCGAGTACGTGAACGCACAAAGTGTTGCGTACAAACCTCTGTCTATCGTTATTAAAATGGTGTCATGCAACGGCTCACCTGTTGCGAAAATCAGCGATGAGCCAGAGAAAGCGATGTGCGAAGATATCTTCTTTCTGATGAATTTGAAGCGTCGTTTTGAGCAACCGCTCGATCTTGATGAGTGCCGTGTTTTGATTGATCGCCTCGAAGACGAAGGCGATAACTACCTTATCGACGCTTAAGCTATCGATGAATAAGGGTGATGTTTTGTCATCACTCTTTCTCTGTGGCGCAACTTTCGTTGTATTTTATTTCGCATAGTGCGCCACATTTCATGCGATAGGGAAGACGCTTACTTCCTGTGTTCGCACGTATCCTCTTTACAATAAGCCCTTCTAGATTGGCACTTTTCAGGTGCTTTTCGCGCACTTTTTTCCAGTAGTCATCAAAAGCCATACGTCACCTTTACTATCGCTGTCATTATTTTTATAAATATGCAGCCATTTTATGCAACACAACGCGGTTTCTGATGTCAGAAAAATCCTAAAAATCGTTAGGTAAAAGGCGAATTGTTGTAACGCTCTCGTTTCTTGATTTTTACCTTCTATGGTTTCGATAAATTAATATCGGCAAACCTAACAGGCGATTTGGTTATAGTACAAGCAAAGGTCAAGTCAGGAATGAACGATGAATTTGGTTGTGCATCTACAGAAAAAAGCGATCAACAAACACGGCTATGAGTGGGCAACGCGCCAAGCTTGGAAGTGTGGAATAAAAGCGAATCTTGTGAAACGAGTGATCGGGATCTTCAAAGGTCAGATTGTTTGTGTTGTTGAAGGCTGTCGTGCAGAGCTTACTACGCCAATCAATAACCCACTACATGAAGAAGAGAAACAAGGGCGTTACGTGTTTGTTGGCGGCATTTTTTGGGAGCCGAACAATATGATTGCACCAGGATTTCCTGATTTTATGTTTATGCATTTGCGAACGCTCAGCCATCGTCATAAATACCTGACGGATGATGAATTGTTCTTGAGTTTAGCGTAGTCACTTTATTAACCTATTAATGACCAGTCTATTTTTAAAATCGATACTCGGAGCTTGCGCTGTGTTGATCATTGCCATGCTCTCTAAATCAAAAAGCTTCTATATTGCTGGTTTGGTGCCTTTGTTTCCGACCTTCGCATTGATTGCGCATTTTATTGTGGGCAGTGATCGAGATATGGAAGCACTTCGCCAAACGGCATTGTTTGGCATTTATTCTTTGATTCCTTACGCCGCTTATTTGATTTCGGTATTTTACTTCAGCTATCGTTTGAGCCTTATTGGCACACTCACCGCCGCAACTCTGGTCTGGATACTTTTTGCAACCATGCTGTTAGCATTTTGGACTCGCTGGATGGTGCCTGCCTAAAGTTTGCTCAACTTAGCGTTGTATTTAACGCAATATTCATTGTTCAAACTGATGTGATCTCGCTCCAATTGACCTTTCTCTGAGTTTTCTCTAACACAGTCTTTATAAAACGCCGTATTTTAACCTGCTAATGACCGGATGTTTGTTTTCACCTGATGTGAATTTTTCTTCTAGATTTACTATACCGCCAAGCAAAGATAACCATACTGGGAAGTAAACCATGAATATGAAATCTATCGCAATCGCAACTGCGGTTGTAGCCGTTCTCGCAGGCTGTAAAGACAAGACACCACCAGCACCAACAGAAGCAAACATCACGCTGGTTGAAGCAGTGACGGAAACGGTGAAGAACCCGCATCAAGTATGTAAAGATGTAGTCGTAACTCACAAAGTTGAACCAACAGACAACAACAAGATACTTGGTACTGTCGGCGGAGCAGCAGCAGGTGCAGCCTTAGGTAACCAAATTGGTGGTGGTTCTGGTAAAGTGATTGCAACTGCAGCCGGTACTGTTGCAGGTGCAATGACAGGTCGTAAGATTCAAGACAATGTGCAGAAAGGTGATGTAGTCACGTCAACTGAAAAGCAATGTCACACTGAATACACCACTTCTGAGAAAGTAGTAGGTTACGATGTCACTTACGAAGTTGCTGGCGCGCCAACAACCGTTCGTATGCAAAGCAAGCCAGCAGGTAAGACATTCCCAATTCAAGATGGCAAAGTAGTACTACCGCAATAATTGCCGACTTAGTTGAACCTAAAAGCCCTTTAGATTAAAGGGCTTTTTCTTATTTCAATGAAAATTAAGATTCATGGCAACTCGACATTACTTATCGGCAAAGTAATCGACTAACGTTTTGCGCCATTTCCGTGATTCACGAATTTGCAGAAGCGCACGGTTAATTTCTTCTTCATACGTGTTGTTTTCTGTAATGATGAAGCCATAGTTCTGCTTTTCTAACTGGTAAGGTAGCACCTCTAAATTATCAAATTGCCCTGATATTCTGCCATTACCAATCATGTATTTGAGTACGACATCATCGGCAACGATGGCCTCGACTTCACCATTCTCTAGTGCAGCAAGCAATGTGGGCATATCTTGGTATGTTTTGTGACGAAGTCCGAAACTCGTCAAAAGCAGAGAGGAAGTGGTGGCATTCTTTGCACCAACCTCAACGTTGGCAAGGTCGTTAATCCCTTTTATCTGTGAAGCGCCTTGGCTGAGAGTGAGCTTACTGGCTAATACCGCGGTAATACTCGCGATGAAAAGCATACTGAACACTCCAATAAACACGGTAACTATTCGTCCGGTTAAACTCTTAAATTCGAAGTAGTTAAACGGCCCGCGAGTGATGAAGAGTAAGCCGAGAATAAAGCTTTCTATCCAGCGGCCTGAGCGACTTTTCATTGAGTAGAGCTTCTCATTATTCCCTTTCTCTAATGCATAGAAGAAGGCACCAATAACACCAGCAATAAGAACAATGACACCAATGATGAGCCATAACGCAGGGTTTAAAAATATGGATTGTAGGGTATGAAAATACCCCTGATTTTTTACTGCTATGGCGAGGTGGGTTTCATAAAAAGAATGCGAGAAATCAGCGAAAAGTTCACGCTCTGGTGTGATGGATATACAGGAGACACCAATGTCTATTTGCTCAGCTTCAATGGCATTGAGCAGATCATCTAACGGGTGATGCTCGAAGGAAAACTCCACATTCATCTCCTTCGCAATCAATTCCCACAGCTCAACACTTAAACCATTCAGTTGAGTATCGACTGAGCCGATCACAAAGGGTGGGCATGGATAGGTCCCAACTTTTAATTGATCTGCATGAGAAAAAGTACTGAATAAAACAAAGAAACAAAGTGTTGAAGTGACTAGGTATCGAAGTGTCGTTTGGAAACCATTTTGCATGCACAGGCCCTCAAAAGAGAGGCAGTGAATGAATTGTATCCACGGCGATGAGTCACCCTAGAATGCAAACATGATCAGAAGTTAATGGAAACGATGACGAATTCAGCACTGCCCTAGTTTTTATTTACTGTTTTAACTATAGCAGTTGATGCTAACAACGACTTTCACCAGTGACTGACATGCAAGCACTTACATTGCTCACTTACAAAAACGCCATTACTGAAGGTTTCTTAAGCGCGTGTAAGCGAACGTAAGAATCAGAAGAAAGTGCAGTTTTTTTGTTTATCATGCTCCTCAATATTGAACGGTGTTTTATTGGAGAAAGGAATGAAAAAACGAGTATTGGCCATGAGCATTGCCTTGGCGGTGTCTGGTTGTGGTTCAGAAGGGAAAGATGGAAGCGCTAAGGAATCTAACACATTTACGTCCCAGTGTGGTGACCAACTGTCAGCTCAAGAGTCTGGCTTGTCATTTGTGGTGAAAGGAGACATCGCAGAATTGCAAGGGGTGATTTGTCAGGGCTCCCCAAAGGCGTTCGAGCAAATGATGGCGAAACACAGTAACGTGAAGCAGCTTAAGTTCATTAGTATTGATGGTTCCGTTGATGATGAATCAAACCTGGAACTGGCTTACCAAGTTCGTGCTAAACAGCTGGATTCCCATATTGCGAGCAGTGGGCAGATTGCCTCTGGCGGTACAGATTTATTTTTGGCTGGTGTAAATCGAACAATTGAAAGCGGTGCAACGATTGGCGTTCATTCATGGGCAACCGAAGACCAAGTCGCAACGGATTTCCCTGTCGGTCACAAGTATCATCAACCTTACATTGATTACTACAAGAAGATCGGTTTGCCAGACCCTGAAGGTTTCTACTACTTCACGATTAATGCAGCGTCGGCACAAAACATACACAATATGTCTGAGCAAGAGATAACCAAATACGGCCTAGGTAAACTTGTCTCCCCTGAAGGCGAAACGTCTTTGACCAGTGAGGTTGATAGTAAGCTTTTCGAGCAACTTAATGCTTCTGTGAATGCACTGAAATTCCAATCCCTTTGGGGCGGTTACGGGAACTACTTATCAGGTACGCCAGCTTACTTTCTACGCTTGGATGAAAAAAGCAGCACGCCAGTCACTGCCTATTTGGTCAATCCTTCCAAAGTCCCAGAGGAAGCGCAAAAGTTAGGCGTCAATGAAAGTGGTGCTCTGAATATCTATCAATACGAAAACAATATGCACGTCTTTCATGACGTAATAAACAAAGGTAATGGGGCGTATGAAAGGCAATATACGTTTAACGGAGCGAAGTACTATCTCCAAGTGTATAAGCCCTCAGAGACCTTCGTAAAAGGTGAGCATCAACGCAACACCATTGCATTAGCTGTGCATGAGATGTTTCATGATTATCAACTGGAGCACTTTAGCGACCCTGCCAATTACTTCAACGAGCTCAACGGTTACCCTGTGAATGTAGAGCAGATTACTTACAAGCTAGCGGTACTGGATCTGTTTAAATCTTTGCCTAAAACAATGACCCAAGACGAAGCGAAAACCATGCTCAAGCAATACATCGCTTTGACTCAGGAGCAAATCAATATTGATACCAGTAGTAAGCGTTATGCGAAGAATATGGGACTTGGCCAAGAGTTGTTTGAAGGCAGTGCTTGGTATGTTGAAGTGATGGCATTGAGAAATGCGCTACCGAATTTTTCCGAGCTCAAGTTCGTTGATAGCTACGCGTTTACGACTCAGTATCAAAATCGTGAAAGTGTGGAGTCTCAGTTTGGCTGGGGGTACTTCTATCCAAGTGGTGCAGCCGCTATTTATACCTTGAAGACGGCAGGCTATGACATCCTTCAATTGGAAAAAGGAGTGACACCCTTTGAGGCTGCAAAACAGGTGGTTGGTACGTTTGATGTTACTGACACCTTGAACCAAATTAAGCAGAGCGCTGACTTTAAAGCGCTACAGCAAAAAGCGGTAACCATTAACGCCATCAAAAACTAATGAGTCGATAATCCACGAAAGACAAGGCTCATCTGTGTTGCCCTAAAACAAAAAGCCGAGCGATGAATGAAGTGACCCCGTAAAGTTGGACATTTCTGTTAAGCGGCTTTCAAGGCCTGAGTTCGATACTCTATCGGAGTCAGGCCTTTTAGCTTCACCTTTATACGTTTGGTATTGTAGTACTCGATGTATTCTTTAATTTGCTCTATCAGAGTATCTGCATCTTCAAAGCTCTGGTTGTGATACATCTCTGTTTTAAGTAAAGCAAAAAAGTTTTCTGCAACAGCATTATCCAAGCAGTTACCTCTTCTCGACATACTTTGTATTAACCCACTCTCTTCGATTTTTTGCTGATATTGTCGATGCCGATATTGCCAACCTTGATCGCTATGTATAATTGGCTTTGAGTTCGGTCTAAGCTTTGATATCGCTTCCGTCAACATATCAATGACAAGCGGCAAACAGGCATTTTTAGCTACTCTATAAGCAACCACCTCTTGAGTAAACAAGTCGACAACCGGAGACAAGTACACTTTCTGCTCTTTGACTTTGAACTCCGTAACGTCAGTTACCCACTTTTCATCTGGCTGGGACGCACTAAAATCTCTTTCAAGTATGTTGGGAGCTGTTCTTCCAGACTCACCTCGATATGAACGGTACTTTTTAATCCTGACCGTTGATTTAAGGTTTAGCTGAGCCATAAGCCTTTGAACCGTCTTGTGATTCAACATGAAGCCTCGCTTTTTTAGTTCCAAGTGAATACGGCGGTAGCCGTATCGCCCCTTATGCTCATGATAAATTGACTTTATCAACCGCAGTTCACTTTCGTAACTATCAGTACGCTTGCTCGCTTGAGCCTGATAATAAAAGACACTTTTCGCCAGTTGCAGAGTTTGCAACAGGTGCTTCAGTGGGTACTTACCTTTAAGAGTTAGAGCTATGACCGCTTTTTCTTTGTTCGACGGTTCTTTTCTTGCTCCAACTCTTCCAACTTTTTTAGAACAGCATTCTCAGTTCGTAAGTAGATCAACTCCTCTCTTAGCTCCTCAAGTGTCATTTCATTATCTGGTTTAGTGGTACGTTGAGGCTGCTGTTTCATTGAAGGTCTTCCTTTCTGGCGAATTTTGAGCCCTTTGATACCGAGCTCGTTAAATCTTTTGAGCCAGACAGATAGTATCCCAGGGGACGAGAGGTTAAATACTGCGCTAGTGTGCGAAAGAGACCAGTCATTCGTCCACATTAAATTTAATGCTTTTAGCTTTGTTTGAGCAGAAACAGCATGTTTAGTTGGTAAAAATGAAGCTGCACCATGGATAGCAAAAACTTGGGCCCAATACCGAATCTGTCTCGAAGAAACTGAATATTGCTTTTCTAAATAACTAGATGACGTACCATTTAAGCATTGTTTAGCAATGACACATTTTAGCTCGCGGCTATATTTGGACATAAAAAGACCCCCAATAATTAGTGTCCAACTATGGGGGGTCAGTTCAGAATGCTCGGCTTTTTTGATCATTTACGCTGCTGGTGCTTGATGGTGATTTTGTTCTTCCAATTGTTTTTCGGCTTGCGCTTGTTTTTGTTTTCTACGCTCGCGTTTGGATAGCCAAATCAAAGGAACGACAATCATCACTGTGCCAATCGCCATAAAGATATCCGGTACTTCACCAAACCAGATTAAACCAACGAAGACAGCGCCAATTAAACCACTGTATTCGGCACTGGCAATTTTGTTGCTATCAATAGAGCGGTAAGCCAGTACACAAGTTGCCGCATAAATCATAATGAATAAGCTAGATCCTGTCGCGACTGGGAATGAACTCCAATCCCATGCTTCCCCTTCGATAAACACAAGCAGCAGAGATACTGGAATACCCGCGAGGTTAGTCATAAGTAGCGTGTGGACGACGGATTGATTCTTTGGCAGCTTACGGATCAATAAGTTGTTGATGGCTAGTGTTATCGCGACCGCTAATGCTGATAATGCCGCCCAATCAACTTGGTCTGGACGAATAATTACAAGCACGCCAGCAAAGCCCATGACGGCAGCGGCGATAGACTGAGCAGAGAGCTTCTCACCAAAAAAGAACGCGGCAAGTGGCAACATGATAAGTGGAGCTGCATAGAAGATCGCATTGGCGGTTGCGAGCGGCATTGAAGAGATCGCAAAAACCATAAAAATAGCACCCGTCAACCACACGTGAGCACGCACAGCATGCCATTTAAAGCCTTCCATTAGAGGGGTTTGTTTAGTGAATAAGTACACGGGCAATAACATCATTACAGCGGACAATTGTCGGTAAAATACGAACTGAAAAACCGGCACCTCGTTACCGACACTTTTGATCAAAGCGTCTGAGAGCACCGCAATTAGGTTACCAACAATTAATAGCAGCATGGCTGCGCCGACAGATGTGACTTTCACGTTATTCCTCTCCTCATTCTTTGCCAAAGAGTAGGGGATGTCATAGGATGAAGTGAAATGATATTTATTAGTTTAAGTATGAGATTTTTAGATAATGAAGCTGCCACCTTTAAGAGCGGTGCACTGTTTTGAATCGGTCGCGCGCAATCTAAGCTTTTCACTCGCTGCAGAGGAGCTCAACGTGACTCAAAGTGCGGTAAGCCATCAAATACGTTTGCTCGAAGATTATCTCGGTGAAGCTTTGTTTATTCGTCAAGGACGCAAACTGTCACTCTCGGAAACGGGAGCTCGTTATCTTGAAGACATCAGCCCCGCCATCAGTTCGATCGCAATGGCTAGTCAGAAAGTGAGAGAGGGTGATAAGGGCAGTTTAAGGTTGGCGATATACAGTTCGCTAGCGGTGAAATGGTTGATCCCACGTCTGGCGGATTTTAAGCGGTTACACCCCGATATCGACCTTACCTTGAATATGGTTGCGGGTGATCCTGAACAAACGGACAGTGTCGGAGACTGTTTCATTACGGTTCAAAAACCGAAGCGTAATTACATGGCGGTACGTTTGTATGATGAGACTTTGTACCCAGTTTGTAGTTTGAATCTTTGGAAGGAGATTCAAGACCAGCCGTTGCCGGATGCGCTTTGGAACTATCCGATTCTTTCTACTGACTCCATCTATCGTGAGCGTGGTAAAGATTGGGCAGAGTGGTGCAGCGTGGGTGGTTATGAGCTTCCAAAGAACATCGACATGCAGCACTTCAGCCACATGTTGCTGGCTATCGAAGCCGCTCGTTACGATCAGGGCATTACGTTTGCCAATGACTTCATGTTGAATGAACGGGATAAGGCTCAAGATTTGGTTTATATCCCTTCGCACGGTTTGGAGACGGGAGATAGCTTTTACTTTGTGCACAAAAAGAGCCGAGCCCGTCAGACCGAAATTATAAAACTGACAAACTGGCTCAAGCAGCAGTGCCTATAAATAGGAAAGGGAGGCGTTGTGCCTCCCTTTGCGATTCAAAAAGCGACTATTGCTTTTTGATCAGCGCTTTAATCACATCAATCGTGTATAGCTGACAATCGACAGCGGTTTGCGGGTCAAAGTCTTGTTTGTGCTGGTCAGTATTCGACAAGATGCGAATCCCAACAAATGGCACTTGGTAAGCTTGAGCAACCAAAGCCGCTGATGAGGTTTCCATCTCTTCAACAGATGTACCGTACGTTTCATGGAACCAGTTGATGCGGTCAACTTCGCGGTTCCACTCGTCCGCTGAACCAATCAAGCCTTTTACAACTTTGCCTTTTTTGTATTCTTCAGACAAAGAAAGAGCAGTTTCAATCAATGCCGGATCCGCTTTGAACTGTTTATGTTCAACAAACTCACCATCTTCACGTAAACGCATGGTTACGTCGAAGTTCTGCCACTTCGTTGGGTCGATGCCTTTGCCTTTTTCAGTAAATTCAGACTTGTATGAACCCATGTTGAAGCTTGCTTCACCGACAACAATATCACCACGGTAAAGCTTAGGGTCATGACCGCCAGATGTGCCTTGGTTGATGATGTATTTAGGATTGAAGTGTTCAATTGCAATCGTGGTAGAAGCGGCAGCATTGGCCAAGCCAACTTCGGTACGAGATACCACGACTGGGTAGCCGTCGATTTCACCTTGCCAGAAAGTCCAAGAACCAACGGTGGTTTCTTTTGCGTCATCTAGGGCTTCTACAAGCGTGCTGGTTTCAATATCCATTGCACCTTGAACTAGGATTGGTTGAGTTTGAGCGAAAACAGAGAATGAAAGCACGGCAGGAACCAGTGCGGCGAAACGTTTAAGAATTTGCATACGACATACTTACAAAAGGAAAAGATGGCGCAATCTATCAATAGCAAACGTTTGCGTCAATTGATGAATTTGTTAATTTTCTTAATGGATGACTTTTTTTGATTTTCATTCTAAATAACGAGAAATAAAAAATCCGAGCGGGGGAAGCTCGGATTTATGTTCTATCAGGGCTAAATTGAATGATGAATTAGCGCTAAGGCATTTTGCTTAGGTTGTAGAATGACGCTAGCTCGCCTGTTGCTTTTTCGCCATTCATATCCAGTTTCATTAGCATGTTTTCACCAACGAAATACTGGTTTGGACCTGACTCGTCGACCAAAGTAATGGTATTGCCAGACTCGTTCCAAGTGAACTTACCTTCAGATTTGATTGGTTCACCTTCTTTACCCTCATACAGCTCTACCAATGAGTAAGTGCCGTCTTCATTCAGTATTAGCGTGGTATCGATTCCTGCACAATCTGCACATGGAAGCTTGCCTTTGTATATGCCGTTCCAATCCAGTGCATTTTGCGCATTGTGGCCAGAATCGACAAACGTATCAGTCGTGATCACTTGCTCTTCTTCAATAGGAGTTGCATCAACCGTACTTTCAACTTCTGTCGCCTGAGGAACGTCAACTGTGGTTGTCTCTGCTGGTTTCTCGTCCTGACAACCGGCTAAAATAAATACGGCACTGGTGAGTGCTAATAGTGTCTTTTTCATTTTATTCCTCTTTTAATCAACAAGTTGATATACCGAAATGATCTCGAAGCATGTATGCTAAGGTCACTTGGGTATATGGTCTTAATAATAGACTCGTTTCCTACACCTGCGTCAGAAGAAAGCAAACCATTGATCTTCCTTTGTTAGAAAAACTCTTTAACGTCAGTGATTTGCAAATAGAAAGACAGGGAAGTAAAAATGGAAGAATTACTTATAGGAACTGCCCGAGTATTGGGTTCGCTTATTCGTTGGCTCATGTTTGAACTCATTTTAAATAGCGTTGTTTATCGTATTGGGTATGCGGGATTGTATATTCTGACGCTAGGTAAATGGCCTCATCGACCGGTATCACCAGAGATGAAAGGGCGAGTTCTTCTGTTTGGTATTGTGTTGTGTCTGTTGGTTTTTGCCTTACTTATATGGTTGCACTCTTAATGAGAGCCAGTAGGTAACAAGACAGAGATAGCTAGAAAAATAGAAAAGGCTCATCAGATGATGAGCCTTTAACCTATTAGGACGCCTTATCCATTGGCGGAGGGGTTTTGACCTCCTTTGATGGTGCTTCCTCTTCTGAAGCATCAGTGAAGATCTCTGCTACGGCGCTGCGTTCTAGCTCACCTTGCAGGTTACCTTCGTCATCAACCACTGGGAGTGAGTAATCGCATGACATAGTGTCAGGCAGAACTTGTTCAATAACCGTGTCTGGAGAGACAACAGGTACTTCCTCGTAAATCTCGTCATCCAACTCTTGCGCACCGTCACTCTTCGCTGCGTCCAATAAGCTTTCTTTGGTGACAACACCTTGATAGCCTTCGTCGGTCACGTGGTAGGCATAATCTTGCTTCACACGCTTCATTTCGATGAGGGCTTCCTCGATAGTTGTTGCTGCAATGCGGTACGCTGGTGGCTGCATTACGGTTTCAACTGTGAGCGCGCGGGCACGGTTCACGTCTTTAACAAACGCCTCTACATACTCATCAGCAGGATGAAGCAGAATTTCGTCTGGAGAACCTTGCTGTACTAACTCGCCGTCCTTCAAGATCGCAATGCGATCGCCTAAACGAAGTGCTTCGTCCAAATCATGAGTAATGAAGATGATGGTTTTGTGCAGCTTCTCTTGCAGTTCGATAAGCTGATCTTGCATTTCACTTCGGATCAAAGGATCGAGAGCGGAGAAAGCTTCGTCCATCAATAGGATCTCTGCATCGGTTGCTAATGCGCGCGCTAGCCCCACACGTTGTTGCTGACCACCAGAAAGCTGGGCTGGATATTGGTTCTCGTAGCCTTTTAAACCAACGGTTTCTAACCACTCGTTCGCTTTTGCAAGGCGCTCATCTTTCTTGAAGCCTTGAATTTCAAGGCCGTAAGCAACGTTGTCTACGACAGTGCGGTGAGGGAGCAGCCCAAAGCGTTGAAATACCATCGACATCTTGTGACGACGAAATTCTTCCAACTCTTTTGGTGAAAGTTTCATCACATCGACACCTTCAACCAAAATCTGCCCCATCGTTGGGTCAATCAAGCGGTTGAAGTGGCGAATCATTGTCGATTTACCAGAGCCAGATAGACCCATGATGACAAAAATTTCGCCTTTCTTGATTTGTAGATTGATGTCTTTCAATCCGACCGTATGACCCGTATCAGCAAGTATTTGGTCTTTGCTTTGTCCTTGCTTAACACGGTCGATAACAGAATTTGGTTTTCGGCCGAAGATCTTATACAGGCCGCTGATTTCGATAAGAGGCTTAGTCATGTTTCAGATCTCCTAAATGCGCTTGAGTGCGTTTCGCGTAGGCTTGTGATGCACGGTCGAATAAAATTGCCAATGCCACAATGGCCAAGCCGTTTAACAAACCAAGTGTAAAATATTGGTTGGTAATCGACTTCAGTACAGGCTGACCTAAGCCTTTTACGCCAATCATCGAAGCGATAACGACCATAGAAAGCGCCATCATAATAGTTTGGTTAATGCCCGCCATGATGGTTGGCATTGCCAGTGGGAGTTGAACTCCAACCAAGCGTTGTTTCTTGCTCGCGCCAAAAGCGGTGGCGGCTTCAAGCACTTCTTTGTCTACAAGCCGGATACCAAGGTTGGTAAGGCGAATGACAGGCGGTATCGCATAGATGACCACCGCAATCAATCCCGGAATTTTACCGATACCAAGCAGCATAACGACTGGAATCAGATAGACAAAGGCTGGCATGGTTTGCATTACGTCCAGCAGTGGTGTTACGACGGATTGCACTCGGTTAGAGCGGGCCATCGCAATACCAATGGGGATGCCAAGGGCAATGGCGAGCATAGTACACACAGTAATGATGCTGAGTGTTCGCATGGTGTCTTCCCACATGCCGAAATAGCCAATGAGCAAGAGAGAGCCAAAGCACGCGACACCAAGTTTCCAAGATCGACTTGCTGCATAAACTAATGCGGTGCAGACGGCGAGAATGATCACCCAAGGGGTAGTGATTAGCAGTTTTTCGAACCAAACGAGGAATGAGAGTAATGGGTCGAAGAAGGATTCAATAAGGTCGCCATATTCACGAGAAAAATCACGGTAGGCACCATCGAGCGTTTTACGGATGGCTCTAAGATCGGAGCGATCCATCTCTGGAAATTCGCTCAGCCAGTTCGAGTCAGACATGTTTACTTCCTTTTCTTACCGAGGCTCTATTGAGCCTCGGCATACAACAAATGCGGTATTCCTATACCGTTTACGAAACGTCTAAGTCTTACAGTGCGCCTTGCACTTTTTTAGCTACGTCTTGAGGAACCCATGCGGTCCAGATTTGTGGGTAGTTTTCTAGGAAATGGAACATAGTTTCTTCACCGTCAGCTTGATTGTCTTCCATCCAAGCCAATAGCTGGTTCATGTCCGCATTCGTAAAGCCACGCTTAGAGAAGTAGTTATAAGCCTCAGGAGAACGTGAAGCGAACTCTTCTGTAGTAATGGTATGAACAGGTGAAGGTGGGTACATGGTGGGTTTTGGTGCATCACATTCAGGTTGAGTTGTACAGTTCACAAACTCTTCTAAATCGACGCCGCTACCGAAATCGACTTTCACCATGTCGTATTTCCCTAACACAGCCGTCGGCGCCCAGTAGTAGCCAAACCACGCTTGTTCACGTTCGTAAGCTTTTGCGATAGAACCGGATAGGCCAGCGCTTGAACCTGGGTCGATAATGTCAAAACCAGCACTTGCAAGATCCATCGCTCTGTATAAGTTACCCGCACTGATTTGGCAGTTCCAGCCCGCAGGACAACTGTAGAAAGCAGACTTACTTTTATCTTCTGGGTGAGAGAACAGCTTAGCGTGCTTCTTCACACCTTCGATGGTTTTCATTTCAGGGTATTGTTTAACCAGATAAGCAGGAATCCAGAATCCTTCTTCACCGCCATCAACTAGAGCTTTGCCGGCATAACGAAGGCGCTTTTCTTCCACACCTTTATCTAACGCATCTTTGAGACTGTTACTCCAAAGCTCAGGAGCAACGTCTGGTTGGCCTTTTTCAATCATTGAGGTGCCGGTTGGCATGGTGTCGCCAGGGATGAGTTCGGCATCACAGCCGTAGCCGTGCTCAAGAATAAAACGGTCCACGTTAGCAATCAGTGTCGCAGAGTTCCAGTTCATGTCTGCGATGGTAACCGTTCCACACTCACTTGCGTTTGCGTTGGTCGCTGCTAGCGCACCAATCGCTAGTAGTAAGGGAGTTTTGTACGTCATATTGAGTTTCCTTTCTCTAAATAGCCTACTTAGGGTAACTAATTAATCATTAGTGTTCAAACTAATGTATTAGATGAATTATAGTTTCAATTGTTAATTGGTGTGAATGTGTTCGTGAGAATTAGATGAAAATAGCCACATAAATTAAAGGTTTTTCTGATGTGAAGTGCGATGAATCGTATGGTGGTTTGTAATGCTGAGCGCTAATTTGTTAGATGTCTAAAGAATATTTCGCTTAGGCGTCGATTTTTGCAAACTAAGATATTGGCATGTGCTAAAAACTGTAATTGGCATATGCCATAAACAGGCGTAATGTGAAGGCGTTATGTAGAGAGGTTGTCATGGCGAGACCAAAAATAGAAAGACGCATATGTGGACGTGCTGCACACCATTGTTTTAAACCCAATGGAGTTCCATTTTATGAACTCGAAAAAGTCGATATTTTGCCAGAAGAATTGGAAGCGTTGCGTTTGTCTGATTTTGAAGGGTTAAGCCAACAGCAAGCGGCCGAGCAAATGTGCGTCTCTCGCCAAACCTTCGGAAATACGGTGAAAAGCGCACGTTTTAAAGTTGCGAAAAGCCTAGTTGAGGGTCATGCATTAGTTTTTCCTGACCAGGAGTCAAACTCATGATTTATGCCATTCCAAACGACGGCGAACGCGTCGCCAACCATTTTGTCAAAGCACCGTATATTGCGATTTACTCAGATTCCGACGGTTTACTAAAGAACTTAGCAAACATCGCTTCTATGCCTCAATCTGGCTGCAAAGCGAAGTCTCAGCTTATTCAATCCTTGCATGAGTACAAAGTCGACGCGGTCTTGGTTCGCAATATTGGTGAACGCGCTTTAGGCAAGTTACTAAGTAGTGGTAAGCAAGTGTTTAAGTTGTCTACTCGCAGTTCACTTGATGATGTTTTAGGAGTACCACGTTCACCTCTCACGGTTGCCACGCAGGGTCGACCTTCAACCAATCACGCCAAAAAAGACAGTTGTAGAGGTTGTAGCAGTAAAAGCAAAGAAGTGCCTTCGTTATTACTCAATCCCAAACCTCAATCAAAAAAAGCACTCATGGCGCTTCGTCCGGCTAAGCTTAAAGCATTGGTTTCTTCTTACGTGAAAGAGGTGAAGTAATGGTTTGGCTATTCACTTTTTTAGGTTTCCTAACCATCATTTTGTTGATGTCACTGGGCGTGATCTTTCACAACAAACGTATTCAAGGCAGTTGCGGTGGCTTGAATAACGTGGGTGTGGATAAGGTCTGTAACTGCGAAATTACATGTCCTGAGAGCGAACGCCGTTTATATCAAATCCAAGAGCCTAGCTCGAAAGCGTAGTGTGCTTAACAGCCAACATCAAAATGCGTTGTTGCTCGCAAATACCTAGCGAAATGATGCGAAAAATTGGTAGTTAACTGGCTGAATTTACGATTATTTATCGATGTTTTTTTGGTTCTTTAGAGGTTGTCGATGAGTAGTAAACTGGCTGATTTTTCTGTGCATATTCCTATTACGCCTGAGTTGTTTGAGTTTCAAACCGAAGTGAAGGAGAAGCTGTATGACTTTAACCACGCACGACCTTCTGAGCATTTGAAGAAAGCTGAGATCATCGAATCACTTCTTGGCAGTGCAAACGGCGTGAACATCGTCCCGCCTTTCTATTGTGACATGGGCAAGAATATCCACTTTACTCAAGGTGGTTTTTTGAATGCTGGCGTTACCATTCTCGATCTTGCGCCTGTTCATATTGGTGAGTACGTGCAAATTGGTCCTAATGTGGTGATCAGTACGGCAGGACACCCCTTTGAGCTCGCTGAGCGCGTTCGTCCCATAGCAACGGGCAACCCAATTACCATCGGTGATAGTGTGTGGATTGGTGCGGGGGCCATTATTTTGGATGGCGTGACAATTGGTGACCGAGCGATTATTGGGGCAGGCAGTGTGGTGACCAAAGACATCCCAGCAGATTGCGTTGCAGTGGGGAATCCATGTCGCGTAGTGAAAACCATCGAGCAAAGCGAAATGCCATCAGAACAAGAGATCATTGAGATGTGGCGACCGTTGATGGAAATGAAGTTGGATTAGACAATATGGCTTTCTAAAGCGAAGTATTTAAAACCAACGGTGAAGGACAGAACAAGGCGAGCACATGTGCTCGCCTTGTTGTTTTTAAACAGCACCAAGTGGCGTGTATTGTTGCTCTAGCTGAGAAATAGGTTGGGGTTTGCTGAAGTAATAACCTTGAAGTAAATCCACGCCGAGTTCGCTTAAGCTAGAGACATGCTCTGCGGTTTCTACCCCTTCTGCGACCACGCGATAACCCAAACTTCTGCCCATCAAAATCATAGTGGAAACGAAATCGAGGTTGGATTGATCTTTGATGATGTCGGCGATGAAAGAACGGTCGATTTTGACTTCACTCAATGGCAACTTCTTCAATAACGACAACGAAGAGAAGCCTGTCCCGAAATCGTCCAAAGAGATGGTAATGCCCGCTTTTCTGAGCTTCTCAAGCGATTTCACACACAAGTCATAATCACTAATGGCTGCTGTTTCGGTGATTTCGATGCAGAAAAGAGACAACGGCAATCGGTAGTTAAGGATGGTTTGAATCACCTCGTCAGCAAAATAAGGCTGTACCAACTGACGTGCACTGATGTTGACCGAAATATGGCTCATCGATTGTAACCAAGCGGACTGTTGCACGTCACGACAGACTCGATTGAGAATGTATTCTCCCAATCGCGAGATCATACCTGCGTTTTCAGCGACCTGAATAAACTGGCTTGGCGGGACAAAGCCAAGCGCTTCAGATTGCCAACGAGCCAAGGCTTCTACTGCAAGCACACGCTGCGTTTTGTGGCACAACTGAGGTTGGTAGAACACATCAATTTCGCTTTGTTCTAAAGCGCGATTTAGGTGGTGTTCGAACTTAATTAAGCTTTGTGTCGTCGCTTCCATGGTGTCGTTGTAATGCACCACTTTGCGCCCACCGAGTAGCTTCGCTTGATACATGGCGATATCGGCTTTTTTGACCAACTCTTCAGGGCTATGGCCATCCGATGGGTAGAAGGAAATACCTAAACTGCCTTGGCTAACCAATTCCATCTCTTCATGAATCATTGGCTTTTCGATGGTACGTAAAATCATGCTAGCAACCTGGTTGGCTTGGGCGGCATTGCTGACATGACAGAAGAACAGAAATTCATCTCCGCCGAGTCGCGCAATGGTATGAGGCTCAACCAAAACACTCTCTAACTCTTTGGTTATGTGGCAAAGCAGAGCGTCGCCGACATGGTGTCCAAAAGAATCGTTGATCATTTTAAAGCGATTGAGATCCATCAACATGATGGCGCGAGGCTTATCCGGGTTGACGCTGATGTGTTCAACAATCTCTTCCATGATTTTGCGGCGGTTGGCGACGCCCGTTAGCGCATCGAAATACGCCATATGATGGATCTTCGCCGCGCTTTCTCGTTGCTCGGTCACGTCCGTCATTGAGCCGATAAAGCGCACCGCATGACCTCGTACGTTGCGTACTGCAGAGCCATTGGCTTGTACCCAGATATAGCTGTTGTCGTGTTTGCGAATACGAAATTCGGTTTTGAACGCCACTTTATCGATCAAGTGAGCTTGGATGTGTTCTTCTAATTGGTCGATGTCTTCTGGATGAATAAATTGGAACAGCTGATCGCAATCGATGTAGCGTTTGTGGGAGATGTTTTCATTGCCGAGCATGTTGACCAAGCGGCTGTTCCAACGCAGTTTATTGCTGGTCAAATCCCAGTCCCAAATACCATCATTTGAGCTGTTTGAGACCACCTTGAGTTGCTGTAGCAGTTGCTGTGAGTTCTTTTGACGTAAGGTGCTGGTGTTGAGTAGCGCATCACGTTCGATGAACAAAGACAACATATCGAGATAGTTGTTGAACACCGATTGGGTACCGATGTTTTGTTGATCTTCAAGCGAATCAACCACGGCGACTAACTGCCACTGGTTTTTTTGTCCCGTGGCAATTGGCATTACTGTCGCAACAAAGTGTTCGCAGCCTTCAAGGAAAGGGAAGTCACGAATGTCATCACTTGCTGTGCTCTGTTTTGGTAACGTGGTTGGTTGTGTCATGCCTTGTTCGACCCAACTCTCGATATGATATTGCTCCTGATCGCACTGTGCTAAACATGCCCAATCGAGGTTGTTGCCATACAAGCTTTGAGCGTCAAGGATGGAGTTAAAACCGTTCTGAGCTTGAGAATAGAAGTTCTCAAAAATCTCTGCCGGAGAGCGGCCTTCCACATTCAGCAGCGCATGACGAATGGAGTTCGGACATTCTGTTGATTCATAGGTTGGATTGCGATTACCGCAGGACTGACGGATAACCAGTTTCTGTGGCACTTGGTTAATCTGGTTTGAAAACGCAGCCCCTTGAATGCGCTCGATAGCTCGGCTAAATGCTCGGCGTGCCAGAACTTCCAATTGCTGATCGGCAGTGGTTAACGGTGGCTGAGTTTGTTTACCGAAGAAGACGTTATCAATACCAACCACGGCGACTTCATTTGGTACGGCAACTTGCAAGTGTTTGAGTTGCTCCATCATGCCAATAGCGTTGTGGTCGGTAGCACAAATAACCGCCGTACATTGCGAATTTCGCTGCACGAACTCAACAGCAGCTTCTCGTCCACCCGCTAATGAGCAGTTGCTAACGCTAAAGAAATCTTCGGGATTGAAAGCCCCTTGATGTTCCGTCGCAGCATGTTGGTAGGCTTTAAAACGTGAACGTACATCGTTAACCGACAAGTCACCACAAAAACCAATGCGTTGATGTCCTTGCTCCAACAGCCAGCGGTACAAGGCTTTTACGCCGTCACTTTGTATGCTGATGAACTGCTCTACATCAAGCGGTGCGTAGCTTGCACCCAAAGACAAAACAGGAATGCCTTTGCTCAGCGCTGTTTGCACCAGATGATCGGATGCAGAATGCAAAACCACCATCAATGCGTCGAGATGATGCAAAGCAACAGACAGGTCGAAGTCTCGGCGATGCCCGCTACGAATAAATACCAAATTAACCCCATGTTGCTTAGCCATTTGGCGCAACGTGGCGTTAAGCTCTCCCATATAAAAACCGCTCAACATAGGCAAGATGATGCCAATGGTTGGGCGTTTATCAAAAACACGTCTATTCATCTGAATCAGCAAGTCGAGTAAAACTCAAAAAGAAAAAGGTCACCTCTATGAGTAAGTTGAATATGAGGCTATTTGCATCCACACATTACTGACTAAAATCTCAAAAAAAAGACATAATTTGTGGAAATGATAATAGGCGCACGTTTGGTAGGGGATAGGATGAGTTCGCTGCCAGTTCGATGACGTAGTGTCAAAATTCAGTTCATGCCTGGTTTATAAAATGCTTTGGATTTAACAATAAAAACTGCCGAGAATGTCTAATTTTTACACAACTTGTTTTGCTTATTTTTTAACCGCCTTTAACTTTAAGGTTCGTATTAACAAAGGAGAACCAAAATGGCATTTATGAAACAGGATATTCCAAACCGTGTAACGGTGTACCATGACAATGTCGATCAGGAAAAAGAGTTGAAAAACGCGATGTTGCCAGAGAAACCTCGCTACTTTAACGGTTCTCCAACTTATCAGGCCGAAAGTGTGGAAGCGTTCGAAAGCAAGCTCAGCCAGATAGGTTTGTCACTTGATAAGTAATTTGATTGATAATGAGAACGCCCTCTAGATTGAGGGCGTTTTTGTTGAAGCCAGTGCTAACTTTACTGCGTTGCTTCGTCGCACACTTGTTTTTGTATGGCTGGTGGCGCTGGTTCGTAATGGCTTAGCGTCATATTGAAACTGCCTTCACCGCCAGTAATTGAGCGCAGACGACGAGCATAATCTTGCAACTCGTTGACCGGAGATTTGGCTCTTAACATAGTGAAGTTCGCGTCGATAGGCTCGGTACCTTCAATAAGACCGCGATTACCAGATAAATCGCCGGATACATCACCCACATTCGCGGTTGGAATATGAAGCTCCATTTGAACAATCGGTTCCAATACAATTGGTCCGGCATTATTGATGGCATCTAGAAAAGCTTTTTTACCGGCGATCACAAAGGCGATCTCTTTTGAATCAACCGAGTGGTATTTACCATCGTAAACCGTTACCTCGACATCTTTGATTGGATTGCCAGAAATCGCTCCTTCTTCAAGAGCTTGTACAATGCCTTTTTCTACAGCAGGGATAAGTGAGGTTGGAATCGTTCCGCCGACCACTTTATTCACGAACTTAAAGCCAGTTCCCCGTTCTAGGGGGCGTACTTTCAACTGCACTTCACCAAACTGACCAGCTCCGCCACTTTGTTTCTTATGACGGTAATGTCCTTCAGCAGGCTTAGTAATGGTTTCAAAATACTCGACACTTGGTTGGCTGGTCTCCACTTCCAGTTTGTAAACAGAAGACATTTTCTCAAGCGCTACTTTGAGGTGGAATTCACCCTGACCACTGGTGATGGTTTCATTAGTACGTGCGCGATGTTCGATTCGAAGAGAAGGGTCTTCACTGGCGATTTTATTCAGCACATCCCCAAGCTTTTGTTCGTCGCCACGCTTAACTGGTTTTAGGCACAGCGAGTACATTGAATCTGGGAAGTTGAGGGTTTTAAGTTGCACGCCATCTTCTTCATGAGAGTCATGAACAATGGAATCAAATTCCAACTCATCCACTTTGGCGAGCACACAGAAATCGCCGGCAAGCGCCCTTGGGATCTCCGTTCTGTCTTTGCCTTGTAACTGGTAAAGGTGACCGACTTTAAATGCTTTGTTGCTTTCGCCTATGTAGAGCTGGCTGCCTGCGTTGATTTCACCTTGGTAAACACGCAAGTAGGCGAGTTTGCCCATGTAAGGATCAACGCTGATCTTGTACACATGCGCGACGCTGTGCTCAAGTGCTTCACAGTTTACTTTGACCTTCTTGCCACTTTTCTCCAACAGCGGTGGGTTACCTTCATTTGGCATCGGCATGATTTCTGCCAACGTTCTTAAGAGCAGGTCGACGCCTGCGCCCGTTTCAGAAGAAACAAAACAAATTGGAATCACGTGGCCTGTTCTTAACGCTTCCTCAAATGGGTCGTGCAGTTGTTCTGCTGTCAGTTCTGAGCCTTGTTCGAGATAGAGTTCCATTAAGGCTTCATCGACCTCAATAACCTGATCAATCAGAGTTTCGTGAGCATCTTCAACTCGTGAAAGCAAAGTGTCACGTTCTAATTCTGGCTCAAAATAACAGTCGACCACGGATTTGGCATCGGCTGAAGGTAAGTTGATTGGTAAACAGTTATCGCCAAAATGCTCAATGATGTTTTCCATCACGGCTTCAAGTTGGTTACCGTGATTGTCTAGCTTGTTGATGATGATCATCTGGCATTTTTGTTGCTGTTTCGCGAAGGTAAATAAGCGATCAGCTGTTTGGTTGATGGGCATTTGAGGGTCGATGATCAACGCTGAAGTTTCCACGGCAGGGAATACGCTGAGCGTGCGTCCGAGTAATTCGTTCTGTCCCGGAGTGTCGATGATATTGAGGCGATGTTTATTCCAACTTAGGGCGACTGGGGTGGCTTCGATACTGTGTTGATATTGGATGGATTGTTGGTCGAAATCGGTCACCGTATCGCCTTTTTCCACACAACCTAAATGGTTGGTAGCTTGGCAGGTGTAGAGCAGTTTTTCTATCAGTGTGGTTTTGCCGGTACCCGTTTGACCGACAAAGGCGACGTTGCGGATCTTATTGATAGGCATAGAGCCTCCTTGCAAATGACGTGCGAAACCGAGTGAGCCTTTAGCGGCCAATCAACGGTTCCAAAGCAAACCTGATATCAGGCACGAACTGCATTGGAGTAGGGCGGGTTTACCGCCTTTTCGTCTTCCATGTCATTTTTCGGATGACTCTATACATACAACCACCACCTTGCTGAAAAAGCGCATTAGAGGTTACTACGGTATTAGCATGCCGTAATAACCCCGTAATTTATGTGACTTATTTCATGCTGACGGTGATTGTTTTTTAATCTAGGTCATGAAATGGGTGATGGGGTGATCACTGATCCTTTACAGGACGATTTCACCTTCTCGATATACCAAAGCAGGCTCAACATCTTGACCCAGTAAAACCGGACCATCTAAGTCGACCACTTTCGATTGAACAGCGATAGGTAGTGCTGCTCGCATCGCCAATGAAGTGCCTAGCATGCAACCAGACATCAAGGTAAAGCCAAGGCGTTTCGCTTCTTCTGCAAGCAGTAGGGCTTCGGTTAGACCACCCGTCTTGTCGAGCTTGATGTTGACCATCTCGTATTTGCCTACCAATTCATGCAATTGTTGGCGCGTATGGCAACTTTCATCGGCACAAAGTGGAATTGGGTGCGAAATGTCTTTTAGCTTGTCATCGTCATTCGAGGGTAAAGGCTGCTCAATCATCACAATATTCAGTGGCGCTAGCGCGGCAAAGGTGGCGTCTAAATCCAGTTCTTGCCATGCTTCGTTCGCATCCAGCACGATCATCGCATCGCCTGCCGCTTCACGAACAGCGCGAACACGCTCAATCACTTGTTCGCCATCGAGCTTCACTTTAAGTAGTTTTGCGCCTTGTTTGATGTAGTTACGAGTCTGGTTTGCCATCGCTTCTGGCGTGTTAATCGACACGGTCATCGCAGTGACAATCGATGCTGGCAGTTCAAATAAATCTTGAGTGTGTTGCTTGCCCGTTAGCTTAGCTTGTAAGTTCCACATCGCGCAGTCGAGTGCATTACGTGCCGCACCACCAGGGAGAAGGGTTTGGAGCTTTTCTCTGAGGGAGACAATATTCGCATCACCTCCGGCAAACAAACCTTGCAGTTCATGGGCGGCTTGAAAAATGGCTTTGATCACCGATTCCACCGACTCGCCGTAACGGGGATAAGGCGTACATTCACCTTGGGCGCTGATGCCGTTTTGCTCTATGGTTACTCGCACCACGTGACATTCGGTTCGACTGCCACGGGAGATACGGAAAGGCGTCGCCATCGCAATGGTGACGGGCTCTACATGAATTTTCATCGCGTCTACAATCCTTAAATCGCAATAATGTGTTGAGCAATTTGCTCTACGCCAAAACGCACAGGATCGGTAACAGGGACTTGGTATTTCTCAGTCCAGTCTTGGCAAAGCTGTGCGGCATCATCTTCACTGATTGCGCAAGTATTCAAGCAGATTCCGACAAGACGTGTGTCAGAGTTTGTTAAACGTGCGGCTTGCAAATTGGCTTCAATGGTTTGTTCGATGCTTGGTAATTTTGCATGAGGAAGGTTGCGAATGTGCGGGCGACCGATCTCGTGACACAATACCAAAGCGTCTGCTTGAGCACCGTGAAGCAAGCCTAAACTCACACCAGCAAAAGAGGGATTGAACAGTGAACCTTGCCCTTCAATGATGTCCCATTCATGGTCAGTAAACTCTGGGCTAATGGCTTCCACCGCACCGGAGATAAAGTCCGCGACAACAGCATCAATCGAAATACCACTGCCCGCGACTAAGATGCCCGTTTGACCTGTGGCTTTAAATTCTGCTTTACAACCAGATTGCTGTAAGGCTTTCTCAATTGCGAGGGCTGAGAACATTTTTCCAACCGAGCAGTCGGTGCCAACCGTTAGTAAGCGTTTACCTGAGCGCGCTTTACCATTGCCCACTTTCAGCGGTTCATCGTAATGGCGTACATCGTGCAACTTGGTTAAGTCACGTTGCTGTAAGTCATTCAAAGGCGCAAATTCAGAAAGACGTTGATGCATACCCGAGGCAATTTCAAACCCCATTTCCGCCGCTTCTAGTAACGTCGCCTGCCATGATTCAGGAATAACACCGCCAGGGTTTGCTGTACCGATGACGAGCGTTTTTGCGCCTTGCTGCTGAGCTTGTTGCAGCGTCATGTCGGTTAAACCTAATGAAACGGTTTCTGGCGTAAGACGAAGCTGACCTAAACAAATCTCTGAGCGCCATTGATGGATACCGCGTGCAGTTTTTGCGGCTAATGGATCGGTGACGTCGCCAAGAAAAAGTAGGTAAGGTTGAGCAATTTGCATGATGGTTCCCTCTGTCATTCAATATGTTTTCAAACAATACGTTTTCAAGTAATGGCGTTTTCAAACAATGTAGCCAGTTTGAAGAGGGAAGCCGAATGCCTATTTGTTGTGCGCCTATAACTTGAAGTTATGGACAAAGGTAAGCACTAACTTACTGATTCACCTGATGCTTTACGGAATCAATAAATAGCTTGGTAGAAATAGACTGTGGGGTGTGCTCGGCAAATAATATAGACACTGAAAACGACAATGTAGGAGAGAGTGAGCGCACGCTGACTGCTTCATCATGCTGATATTGTTTTGCGGTCCAAGGATCAACAATGGCGAAACCCGCGTGGTGTTTGACTAACTCTGCCGCAGCCGCGTAACTGCGCACCGTAATTGGATGTTGGTAGTGTTCGTCGCGAGCGGTTAAGGTTTGGTGCAGCAATAAACCAAGCGGGTCACGACTGTCCAAGCCGATGATTGGCAAGTCGTGCTGAATCAAATCATCAAACGAAATGGTCTCGTCGTCCGAATTGAGCGCTTCTTTTGGCGCAATTAGAACAAGTTGTTGCTTAAGTAAAACCTCACTCAAAATCGCGGGAGGGGCTTCTTCACCAAAGGCAATCGCCACATCCAATTCGTGCTTAAGCAAGCCTGAACATAGCTCATCACGGTTTGCCGTTAGTAGTTCAAACGAGATACCTTGTTGCTTGGAAAGAGTGGCAACGGTTGGAGCAAGCAATTGGGAAGCCAATACGGGGGGAGCTCCAACTCTCAAGTGTTGAGTGCCTTGTTTCACCTTATTGGTGAGCGAGCGAAATTGGCCGAGTTGCTGATAGACCTTCTCTGCTTCTGGAAACAGTGCTTTGGCTTCTTGCGTTGGCACCAAGCGACCTTTGACGCGTTCGAATAAAGTAAAGCTAAGTTGTTGTTCCGTATGCGCAAGCACCCGAGTGACGTTTGGTTGAGAGACATGTAACAAACGTGCAGCGCCAGAGACTGTTCCGGTTTGCATGATGGCATAGAAGACTTCCAGTTGTCTTAAGTTCACTGCGCTTTCCTTTGCGTTTATTGAGCAAGATGAGAATCTCTAATTTACTTCATTAAGGATTGCATCTCTATATGGATGTGCGGTTCTGGTTTGTGAGAGGAAATCATATCGCACCAAACATAGTTGAAATGATTGTATTTTCTTCGTTTTTGTCTGCTTGAATATGTTAACGTGGTGTAACTTCGAACCTCAAGCATACTTGAGGTAAAGCGCTTTTAGAAAAAGGATGAAGAGATGGAAATCAGTGTTGGTGAAGTGGCAAAGCGTTCTGGCGTTAAGGTATCTGCATTGCACTTTTACGAGCAAAAGGGGTTAATTTCAAGTTGGCGGAATCAAGGAAATCAACGCCGTTATCATCGTAGTGTGCTACGTCGTGTTGCGGTCATTAAAGCCGCGCAGCAGGTGGGCTTGTCATTAGAAGAGATAAAGCAAGCACTGGAAGAATTACCTAAGCACCAAGCACCGAACAAAGTTCAATGGGAAACCATGGCAAGCCATTGGCATGAGCAGTTAGAGCAGAAAATTCAGAAACTCAAGGCATTGCAAAGTGACTTAGGTAGCTGTATTGGCTGTGGTTGTTTGTCATTAGAAACTTGTGCATTAAGAAACCCGGAAGACGTATTAGGGAAAGATCATGCAGGGTCGAATTTGACGCTAGATGAAGAAGGGTGAACGCCTTCTCCACCTGCATACTTTAAGATTTGAATGTGGATTATTGTTCTGCGGCTGAGTACAGCAAGCGTTCGAATCGTTCATGGCCATGAAGAAGTTCAAGGTCTTGCTCTTCCGCTAGCAGATCTCGAATTGATGGGCTGGTGTCTATCGCACGTTCAAGATCTTCAATCGCTTGTTCTTCTATCCCTAAGCGAGAGTATGCACAAGCACGTTGATACAACGCTGGGCCGTTGGTGTCATCGACTTCAAGTACGCGGTTACAGAGGCTCAATGCCCAGTGGTACTCTTTGATTTCCATTGCTGCGTCTGCTTTGTATGTAAGTGCTTCTAAATCTCCAGGTCGAACTAGTAAGATCTCATCGTAAATATCGATACGCTGCTCAGGTGTTTGTGAGCTTTGTGCACGCAACCATAAGTTGTGGATTTCGTTGATTTTCTCAATCTCTTTGTTGTTCTCACTGATGATACGCGTTTTGCGTTTTAAATCGCGTTCTAATTCTAGGAATTTTTTCTCATATTCTTGAGCAATTTTTTCGAGGCGTTTGTCCGCCATTTCTGTGGTGTTGTTCTTAAATTCGCGAAGAGATTGCCAACCAACAAAGGCGATCAAAGAAGCGACACCAGCAATGATGTAGAAGAAGTAAGTGACCGTTACGTTGGCGTAGTTCAACGATTTGTCCGCGACAGTCAGTTCACGATCGGTGATTTCGACGATCATTCGTCGCTCCAGATCTTGTTGTTCCTGACGCAGTGATTTCAGTTCATCGAGGATGTAGCGTTCCATCAATGGTCTGTCTAGCATCTCGGACTCTGAGTATTTTTCTTCTGATGCAAGAGTTGGAAAGGAGAGCAGAGCAGCGAAGAAGATGCCGATGATTAAGCGCATAGAACGTCCTTTTGCGTCGAGAATGGATGAATCTCTGAAACCATAGCAAATACAGACAAGGTTTAGCAAAAATCAGATGAAAAATGCTTGTTTTATAAAGTGTTCTGATGGGCTCATATCTTGTTCTTTTGATCATGAATGGATACTCTTTTCGGCTAGTAAAGCGATGGAAAAGCAGAATCAAGGAACAGAAGTATGGACGCCAAAGCACAAGCTTATCTTACCCATTATATGGAGACGCTCTCTGAACAAGAGCAAGCAGCGATTCCCTCAGTAAGTGCTGATTATTATTGTGCTGACGAGTACAACGCCAATACTTGTGCTGAGCTGGTGAGAATCGGCCAGAAAACGGCTTCTTGCAGTATGGAGCTCTGGTACAGCGAACACGGAGAGGTGATGCCTCAAGTCGGGCACTTACAAGTTGTGACTAATTGGGACGGCGAACCTGTTTGTATTATTCAAATCACAGACATCAGTACCTGCCGATATTCGGACGTGAGTGAAGAGTTTGCCCAAGCTGAAGGGGAGGGCGACCGCACAATAGCTTGGTGGCGAGAAGCGCACACTAAATTCTTTAAAGCGGAATGTGAGGAGCTTGGCATCGAGTGGCACGATCAACGTTTATTGGTGCTTGAGCATTTTAGAGTTGTTTACCCTATATCCAAGTAACCCAACTAAAAAGGTTTGGCGCGTTGCCAAGCCTTTTCATTAAATACGATGATTTACGCCAATTGTTCTTGGCTATAGAGCCGTTGGAGCAGCGCTTGCCATTCTTCTCTTAATACGCCGTATTTGATGGAGTCGTAGTACTCGCCTTGGTAGTAACGTACTTTACGAATCCGGGCTTCCTGTTGCATGCCAAGCTTTTCTGCGCAACGCATCATTCTTGGGTTACCAGACCACGTTGTTAAACCAACTCGTGCTATGTCTTGGGTTTCGAATATATGGCTAATCCAAGGCACTAGCGCACAAAAGCCCAACCCTTTATCCCAATAGTTCGAATCGTAAATGACGATGCCAGCTTCAAGCCAGCGAGTGCTCTCACATTCCCAATACCAACTCACTGAGCCAACAGGCTTACCTTCGAACTCAATCAATAACATGTCTTCGCCTTTTAGTAGGCGTTGAAAGGTGTGATTACGAAAGCCTTCTAATGTTGGTGTTTGATAGGGGAAGTAAGGACCATTGAATTGCGCCCAGCGTTCATCCTCAGTGATGAGCTTATAGAGCGCTTTGGCTTCTTCCGGAACGGTTCGTCTTAATGTGACGCCTTGGAAATGGTACATAACACTCCTTTTAGTAACGAATAAGAGTAACGAATTAACGTTTGACCGCAGTGACGCTGAACATGTGCCAATGTTTTGCATTGCCGAGAGCAGTGCTGCCATCTTCATCCCGCTCATGGAAGTGGAGAATGTCATATCCTTCAAACAATGCTTCGACTTGCTCTCTGGTGAACGCACTGATGTCTGGATGCGTTTTGGCTTTGACCCAAGAGTCTTTCACGCCCAGTAAATCCCCACAAAAAACACCGCCGGAGACTAAGGCTGAGTCGATTCTTCGCCATACGCTTTCAAAGTGCTCACTAGGGCAAAAGAACAAACTCGCACTGGCAATGAACAAGCTGCATGGCGGGTAATCAAAGTCACTAAAGCAAGACTGCGATATGGAAAAGTTAGGATTGCCTTCGAAACGCGTCAAGCAAGTTTCCACCGCATCTTGATGAGTGTCAAACGCGTAAACGGTAAAGCCTTGATTGAGGAGGTAGTTGGAATCTCGACCGGTACCGCATCCTGCATCAATGGCGATTTTGTTGTCGAGCGTAAGCAGATTGGCGGCACGTTCTACGTTTGGTCGGTGAGGTTGGCTCGCAACCTTTTGGTAGTATTCGTTCCATGTTACTGACATTGAGATTCCTTTCTTATGTGTAAAAACGCTACTCAGTGCTGAATAGCGTTTTGATTTAGACTAGCTGACGTTATCTTTCGCTGGGAAGCTAAAGCTGATCCTCGATTGGCAGGATGCCCGAGAACCAAGCGCCCATTTTTCTCCACACACTGGCTTCTGGCTCTGAATCAAATTCTTCGCCTGTTGCTTGATCAATCCATGCGATATCACCATCTTTGATGATGAGTTGATAGGCATTTTCTTTCAACTGCTCTGGCAAAACGGTTTGTTGTTTTTGCACGTACTCTGGTTGCTCTATAACTACGCCCATCTCTGTATTGAGCTCAGCCGAACGCGGATCCCAGTTCATCGAACCTACAAACAAGGTTTTCCCATCGATCATCATGGCTTTGGCGTGCAGACTCGCTCGGCTGCTACCGGTTAAGCTCCATTTACTTTTAATTTTCGCACTGGCTTTTACTTCCCAAAGTTTAATGCCCGCTTTGACCAAATCTTCTCGGTACTTGGCGTACCAACCGTGGACAGCGAACACATCGTTTGATGCCAAGCTATTGGTCACGATGGTGATATCAATCCCTCGTTTTGCCGCATCAGTCAGAGCTTTTGTTCCGGATTCTGTCGGCACAAAGTAAGGGGAAATTAGAACAAAAGAATCTTCAATGTTCTCAAGGAGTTCACCTAAGTTTGCGACCAGTTGGCTTTCTTGAGTGGCAATCTTATCGGGTAAATCGAACCACACTTGGCCTTGTCCCCAATACAGTTTCAGTTTGCCTTGTTGGAGCTCCTCGTACAGGTCTAACTCTTTGAAGTTATAGGGACCGATAGAAAACTTCTCTTCCAATTTGAGTTTTTTTACTTGCGCTTGAATCGCATCGTCTGCCACTTTTTCAGACTCAGGCACAATCCATTCCATTGGGATGGCATAGAGACTATTCCAATACAAATCGAATTGGTCAGCAGTTTGCGTCACGGCCTCGCCATATAGCATCAAATCGAAATCACCAAACTCGACATTGGACTCGAAAGAGAAGTATTCATTACCAATGTTTCTGCCGCCGACAATGGCAGACACACTATCGGAAATCAGAGCTTTGTTGTGCATGCGACGATTAAGGCGGTCAAAGTCACTTGCCAGTGCAAATACACGCGCATCTCTATATTGGTGTGGGTTAAACAGTCGGATTTCGATGTTTGGGTGAGCGTTCAGCTCTGCCATTCCTGCATCGTTTCGCTTTTGCATGTCATCTAGAAGCAGGCGAACGCGTACACCACGTTTTGCTGCTTCATACAAACGCCACGTCATTAGCTGACTGGTTTCATCACTGCGGTAGATGTAGTACTGCAAATCTAGGCTTTTTTCGGCAGACTCAATCAGTGCGATTCGAGCTAATAGCGCATCGTTTCCCTGATTAAGAGGGTAAAAGCCAGTATCTGAGTTCGGGTCTTTGTTGTAGCTTTCAAAAAATTCTGCCAAAGATGAGTCATTTTGATAACCGAACTGAAAGCTGGTGGATTTCTCACTTGGATCTCTTGGCTGAATTGAGGAGCAAGCCGAGACAAGTACAAGCATTGAACCGAGTAAGGCTTTAGAGAGAGAACGTAGCAATGCACACTTCCTTGTTAATACACAACGTAACTCTTTGATTATATATCAAGCTTTAAATCTGGGTAATGCGAGTGATTGTAGCCAAGTCGCAGATTTCTCAATAAACCAACCGAATCTGAATGACTCGATATGGCTTTTGGAAGGCATATTATTCGGGCGGACAATATCATGTTTTTTACTTATGTTTTACTCAGAAATGGTCAATATCACTAATATCTGGTGGTAATTACCAATACTGCACTGAGAAAAATTACCGTTTCAGCTTAACTTATTGATATTTAAAGGGTAAACGTTTGGCATGACGATTGCGTATAAATAGTGAGCGTGAGAGGTCGTAACTTGCGGAGATGGTTAAGTTTTTGTTAATTTTATTAACTTGCCATGGATAGTTCTTTTGTGATTGATAATCGCGAAACACAGCGGAAGCACGGCGCTCTTATAAAGTTGTCTATTTCAGATGCAAACACTCACTGTTTGTCCGCGGGGAGTAGGAGATTGGGTTATCGAACGTTTGGTTTGTTAATTCATCTCTAAGGCTAAGGCCTGACGGGGATGAACAGGAGAATACAAAAATAAAAAAGGATTTTTGATGTTAGCAAAACCAGTATTACGTTGGCTTTTACCCTTCGTCGTAGTTGGTGGTTCTTATGCGGGTTATGCCGCGATTGCCGCTACTGCGCCCGAAAAAGAGTCAATCAAAGACACCATAACTGAACCCACAGTACAAACCTCTTCACTTTTTCCTACCGATCATAAAGTTGTTATCACCAGTCACGGTGAAATGCGTCCATTCGAAAAAACGCACTTAGCAGCGCAAGTTAGCGGCGAAGTGATCAGTTGGCACCCAAATTTTGTGACGGGTGGAATCGTAAAGCGTGGTGAAGTGTTGTTCACGATTGAAAGTGATAACTATGAAGCGGCTGTTCTACAAGCAGAAGCGGGCTTGGCAAGTGCACGTGCTGCGTTGATCGAGGAACAAGCCAAAGCGGAAGTCGCAAAACGCCAAGCGAAAAAGTTAAGCGACAAACAAGTCACAGACCTTTACCTACGTAAGCCCCATGTCTTGAGTGCTCAGGCGCAAGT
Source organism: Vibrio jasicida 090810c (assembly GCF_002887615.1). Lineage (NCBI taxonomy): Bacteria > Pseudomonadati > Pseudomonadota > Gammaproteobacteria > Vibrionales > Vibrionaceae > Vibrio > Vibrio jasicida. Next base: position 622,265 of record NZ_CP025793.1, read on the forward strand.
CAAGTCTGCTCAAGCTGCGTTGAAGCGAGCTAACCGCGACCTAGAAAACTGTAAAGTGATTGCGCCATACGATGCACTTGTTGTTGAGCGTGATATCGGTGTGGGGCAGTTTGTCTCTTCCGGCTCTCGCGTTGCAACCTTGAACAATATCGAAGTGGCGGAGATCCACGTTCCTATCGCTGGTTTTGACAGTGCATTCCTTCCTGAATCTTTGAAAGAGCTACGTGCGACTGTAACCCAGCAAGGCATTCTATCGACCACTCGTGAAGGTAAAGTGGTTCGCGATCTCGGCATGATCGACAGCGCGACGCGCATGATCAATATGGTGATTCAAGTTCGTGACCCATATGGTCTAGACAATAATCAGCCACCGATTAAGTTTGGTTCATACGTTGAAGTGAGCTTTACCGGTAAAGAGCTCAAGCACATTTATCGTCTCCCTCAGGAGTTAGTAAAGAACCGCACCGTTTGGGTCGTGAATGGCGAAAACGAACTGCAACCGAGAACCGTCAATGTACTTCGTGCAGAAGGTGAGTTCCTACTTGTGGGGGAAGGTCTTGAGCAATCAGACAAGTTGGTTCTGACGTTACCTGAGTACCCGCAAAAAGGCATGGCTGTCCAAGTCGCAAAAAAGAATGACGACTCCGAAACCGTCGTACAGTAAGTAGGAGTCAATCATGGAAGAGAATCAACAAAAGGGCATCATTGCCTATTTTGCGAACAACTCTGTCGCCGCGAACCTAATGATGGTGTTTATCATCGTAATGGGTATCGTGAGCTTCATGTTCATTCAACGACAAATGTTCCCGAACGTTGAAGTTAACTACATCAACATTCGAGCAGCTTATCCTGGTGCCTCTCCGCAAGAGATTGAAGAGAGTATCTTGGTTAAAGTCGAAGAATCGATCAAAGACGTCACTGGCATCAAAAAGACAGTGGCACGAGCTTCTCGAGGCAGCGCTTATGTATCGATAGAAGTGGATGTGAATGCCGACATCAAACGTGTATTGGACGATGTAAAGCAACGGGTAGATACCTTATCCAATTTGCCGGCAGGCATGGAACCCATCAACGTTTATCAGGTGGAATGGCGACAAGAGGTAATAGAAATGGGCTTGGTGGGCGATAGACCACTAGAAGAGCTCAAACCTATCGCTAAGCAAGTTGAAGATGAATTACTCCAACTGAAAAATGTCATGCTGGTGGATCTTAATGCACCAGAAGAAGAGATTGCTATCGAAGTTGATCCTCTGATTCTTCGTAAATATGACTTAACATTAAGTGATGTGAGCAACGCGATTCGTCGTTACTCAGCGAACTTTTCTGCAGGTGAAGTAAAAACCAACGCAGGTATGATCGCAGTACGTATTGAGAACCAATACTACCGTGGTGATGAGTTCCGCAATATTCCAGTTAAGCTTGGCGCAAACGGTGCAAAAGTTCTGCTACAAGATATCGCAACGATTAAAGATGGCTTTACTGAAGAAGATCGTTACTTCGAATACTCGGGGCAAAACGCGATCTACATGGCGGTTCAAGCCACGCGTGATCAAAACATCATCCCAGTTGCTGAATCCGTTCGTAACTACATCGAAGCAAAGAACAAAACCTTACCTGATGACATTCAACTGAAAGTTCTCGTTGATATGACCTACTACCTAAATGGTCGTCTCGACATGATGCTGAAGAACCTTCTTCAAGGTGCCGCTTTGGTTGCCATCATGCTCTCAGTATTCCTTCGTTTCCGCTTAGCAATGTGGGTAATGTTGGGGCTACCAGTGTGTTTCTTAGGCGCAGTGATGATGATGCCAATGCTGGGTATCACCGTGAATATTGTGTCTTTGTTCGCCTTTATCATGGTGCTCGGTATTGTGGTGGATGACGCCATCGTAACCGGGGAAAGTGCCTACAGTGAGATCGAAGAGAAGGGTGGTGGTGTTGAGAACGTTGTGACGGGTGTTAAGCGTGTCGCGACTCCGGCTACCTTTGGTGTGTTAACCACGATAGCGGTGTTTGCCCCATTCCTACTTTCAAGTGGGATTGATAGTGCCTTCTTCTACGGCATTGCGGGTGTGGTGATCCTGTGTCTAATCTTTAGCTTGATTGAATCAAAGCTGATCCTTCCAGCTCACTTAGCACACACTAACTTTACACCAATCAAAGCGGGCGGTTGGCGTGATAATTTCAACAAGCGCTTCTTCGGCTTTGTTAATGGTCCTTACCGAAGCTTCGTTAAGGTTTGTACTCATTGGCGTTGGACCGTGTTTGCCTTTTTCTGTGGTCTGTTGTTGATTAGTGCTGCTTTAGTTAGCTCGAACTACGTGCGTGTGATTCCAAGCCCTAAAGTACCAACGGATTATCCGGCGATTACGATTGAGATGAATGACACGGTATCGAGCGAGCAAACCATCAATGCGTTAAAAACCATTGAAGGCGTGATGCAGAAAATCGAAAACCAGATCATTGATGAGCATGGTCAGGGGATGATTCGTGATGTGCTTTCTTATAACCGAAGTCGTACTGAAGGTCGTATTCTTGTACCGCTTGTGGATGAAGAACTGCGTCCATTCAATACCTTTGAACTTGCACGTCGCTGGCGTGAGGCAATGCCAGTCATACCGGGGATGAAGAGCTTTAAGATCCGTGAGCAAAGTGCAGGTGGCGGTGACCGCGACGAGTTTGGTTACTTGCTGTTTGGTTCGGACATTAACGAGCTAAACGAAGCGGGTCGCTACTTGATTGGTCGCCTCCAGCAAGAAGAAGGTCTGTACGATATTTCTTCGTCTATCGATTCCGGTAGTAAAGAGGTACTGCTATCACTAGCTCCTGTTGCTTATGATTTGGGCTTGGATCTCACGATGATCGCAGAGCAAGTCGGTGGCAGTTTCTACGGTGGTGAAGCGCAGCGCATTATTCGTGATGGTGAAGAAATTAAGGTTATGGTGCGTTACCCGCAACTGACGCGTGAAGCCTTCTCATCACTGCGTTACGCTGTGATTACCACACCAGCAGGCAAAAAGGTCATGCTTGGTGATGTGGTGAAGATCAACGAGCAACCGGGTGTGAGTACCATTCGACGTGAAGGCGGTTATCAAACCGTTTATGTCTATGGCTCTATAGATGAAGAGTTGGTTGAACCTCAAGAAGTCGTGAAAGTTATCGACGACAACATCTTACCGGACATGAAGCAAGCCTTCCCAAGCGTGAAAACGGAATTGGGTGGTGACATCGAAGAGCAAGCTGCGCAGCGTAACGAGCAAATCATGTTCTTCATTGCAGGCATGATCATCGTATACATCTTGCTCGCCGTGCCTCTTAAGAGCTACACCCAACCGCTTATCGTCATGTCGGTGATTCCGTTTAGCTTAACGGGGGCGATTTGGGGACACTTCTGGCTAGATATGGACATCAGCATGATGTCGACTTTTGGTTTAATCGCGGCAGCGGGTGTGGTTATCAACGATTCTTTGGTGATGACAGATTACGTTAACCAAGTGCGAGAAAAAGGCATGAGCATTAAGCAAGCGGTTGTTGAAGCTGGCTGTGCACGTTTTCGAGCGATCACGCTGACGTCTATTACCACCTTCGCTGGTGTACTTCCTATCATGTTTGAAACCAGCTTGCAGGCGCGTTTTGTTATCCCAATGGCGGTCGCGCTTGGTTTTGCTGTTCTGTTTGCAACTGTCCTTACCTTGATTCTGGTGCCTTGTTTGTACCTGATGCTAGAGGATATTAAAAACATCTTCCGCATTATTAAACGATTCTTTGGTCGCTTGATAGGTAAGTTCAAATCACAGTCATCAAACACTGTTGGCAACGAAAGCACGCAAAGCTAGTTTCACCTAAAGCGAAAATCTAAAGCAGCCTTCGGGCTGCTTTTTTTGTGCCTTAGGCGAACTGAAATGGACTATCTATACTATAAGTTGGATGAATGGTTAAATATTCATAAATACCGTTGGTTAATTTAACACTGTGTGTGTGAAATTCGCCATTGAGCAGATGGTAGAAAAATGAACTTTTGTTTAAGTTGTTGATATTAAAGGTTTAAAAAGTTGGCATTCTATGTGCAATGTCATAGAGTGCAACCCAATGAACTGCTAATCCCTAAGGAGCTTATTATGCAAAGCGTATTTCTATCTACTCTAGGTCTTATTGCTGTAATGTCATCACCAATCGCTGCTGCTAACACTCTAGACAAAGAAGAGTGGAGTGCGGATTTACGTCAAGAATTTACAACAATGAAGCATGAGGCGGTTGCGGACATCCAACAAATGAACATGGACGCTATTGATGAACGCGATGAACGCATTGTTAAACACATCAAAGAACAACAAGCTCAACTGGTAAAGATCAAATGCCAGAAGACAGAGGCAACCAAGTCATAACCTCTGACGACAAAGATTCCGTGTTAGTCACAAGGACGAGTGATTAACCAGATTGCATCCGATACAAGCACGACGTTAGTGAGCAGTCAGCGTCAACCTTGTTGCTCTATTTGCCAACCTATTTATGGGTTGGCTTTTTTATGCCTGTTGATTGAGGAGGGGCGCGAAAACTGGGAATTGAGTAGGAGAAATACGGCAGATAGAAAAAAGCCCGCGAAGAATACCTTCACGGGCGAAAAAAGGGCACCAAATTGGGTGTCTATTCATTTTGGAGATGGTCGAACGTCCATATCATACTGACAATAGGCTTGGTGAGAGGCTTACCACCAGTGCGACCAACGAGGCTAAAGTTAACATTGTTGTAATCATTGTTAAAATGTTAATTCTTCAATCAATGATTTCATTATCGTTAGTTCAAATTGTGAATGTGTTGTCTGTGTGTATTTATACTGTGCTAAATGTCGTTTTTGATAATAAAACTTATCATAAATCCTATAGTGATCATTGGGGTTGGTTATATAAAACTCGACATACCGCATTCTCAATTGTTCATATTTGCACTTAATGCCACATAACAATCCTGTATTTGTTAAGTGTTTGTGTTGTTTTTAACGCTTTCACTGAAAACAAAAAGAGCGACCTAAGCCGCTCTTGTTCATTTTGATAAATTTACTTATCAGTCGTTTTAGATCTCTTCGTGTTTATGGACTAGGCCGAAGTCAGCTAAAATGGCATATGCGGCAGGGATCATAAATAACACCAGCAGAGTGGATGCGAAAATACCAAACACGATGGAGATAACCAGTGGTTGGATAACCTGTGCTTGCAGGCTGGTTTCAGTCAGTAACGGAAGCAAACCTGCTGCAGTGGTCATTGATGTCAGGAATACTGCTCTAAAGCGTTCCCGACTGGCTTTGACTACCGAGTCGTGCACATTATCTCCTTCATCGACATGATGGCGTATGTACTGAACTAACAGAATCGAGTCATTCACCACAATCCCCGCTAGTGAGACAAAGCCCATCATACTCGGCATACTTAATGAGTGACCGAGTAGGATGTGTCCCCATACCACGCCAATAAAGGCGAGTGGAATCGCAAGCATGACCACGAATGGTTCCAAATAACTGCGGAACTGGTAACTCAAAATCGCAAACACGCCAAACAAACCAAGCAAGAAGCCTTTACCCATTGATGCGCCAGTTTCAGCGGTATCTTTGGCTTCACCTTCAAAATCGAAGCGAAGGCCAGGATACTTTTGCATAAGCTTTGGCGCTTCATCCTGTTGGAACTGACGAATGATAGCTGTCGAGTTGGCTTTCGTATTGTCGATATCGCCGAATACGCTCACAGTGCGCAAGCCATCGATGCGCTGGATTCTTACGTAATTACGTTGGAAATCCAAAGTAGCAATGGTCGCGAGCGGAATTTGACTGCCATCGGACAAGATAATTGGGAAGTTTGACAATTGCTGTAAGTCACCAGCTTGCGCTTTATCAAGGCGAACTTCGATGGAAATGTTTTCTACCCCAACTTGGATTTCGTCTGCGGTTTGGCCAAAGAAAGCCGCGCGCAATTGATTGGCGATGAGTTGGCCGTTAATCCCATAAGCTTCTGCGCCCGGACGCAGTTTAACCAAGACTTCTTCTTTACCCATACGCATGTCATCCAACACGCCATGGACACCGTCAAACTCATTCAAGTATTGCTGAATGTCGATAGAGGCCGCTTTGAGCGCATCCAGATCATCATGCTTCGCTCGAATTTCAATCGCTCGTCCACCCGGCCCCATGGTCGGTTGTTTAAATACCAACGAGATAGGATCGGCAAGTTCGCCAATGTCTTCGCGCCATGCATCGATAAATTCATCGATAAGTGTGTTACGACTCTCGGCGCCCAGCAAATCCAGACGTACCGTGGCAATGTGAGGGCCAGATTCGTTCGCGTCGGCATTGGCGTTGAATTGACTGGTGATGTGCAGAACCAATGGATTGCCGTCTTCCACTTTTTCTGTCCATTCTTTATCTAGCTTTTGAGCGGAAGCGACGATCTTATCGACGACAGCTTCAGTTTGAGACAGAGAAGAACCCGGAGGAAGAATAATGCGCGCTTCTGCAATGTCGCCATCCAACTCAGGGAAGGGGTGGAACTTGAGCAAACCACCGACTAACGTGGCTGCGGAGATAAGCAGCAAGGCGACCACGCCACCCATAAAGGCATAGCGATACTCGACCACTTTATCGACTGCGTTGACCAAGGTGGTGTTGCGGAAGTTTTCAAAAGAAGCGAGCAGCTTTTGTTTGAACTTCGGTGTTTTTCGCTCTTGCTTTTGTTTATGCAGTGAATGAGAAAGGTGGTTAGGTAGGATCAAGAAGGCTTCCACCAAACTTAAACTCAGTACGAGGATCAGAACTTGAGGAACCGCTTTAAGTACCGCACCCATTTCACCTTGCAGGAATAACAAGCTACCGAAAATACACACCGTGGTTAGGAAGGAAGAAATCACCCCCGGCAGTACCTTTTTCACCCCTTTAATTACGGCATCATCGATCTCTTCTCCTCGGTCGAGGTGAGCGGCAATCGATTCGGCAATAACGATGGCATCATCCATCATGATACCGATGGCCATGAGTAACCCAACCAAAGACATGATGTTGATGGACAGACCAAGTTGCGCCATCAAAAATAACCCACCTAAGAAGGCAACGGGTAAACCAGCTGCGACCCAAAAGGAATAGCGAAAACTAAAGAACAACCACATGGTGGCGAAGACCAGAATGATACCCTGCCAACCGTTTTTGACCATCATGGTCAGGCGATCCCAAAGTACGGATGAAAGGTCATTGGTCATTTGTAGCATCACACCGTCTGGCGCGATGGCTTGTTGTTCTTCGACAAATTGAGCAACACGTTCTTTGATGCGCAGTGCATCGTCTTCTTTGTTTTTGCTGACTTTTAGTAGGGCAGAAGGGTGACCATCAAAGAGGACTTTTTGTTCGTCTAGCTCGAAGCGGTCTGTGATGGTGGCAATATCGCGCAGTCGAATGATAGAGCCATTAGGGCCTGATCCGACAACGATCGTTTCCAGCTCTTCTGGCGTCACGCGACGTTCGTCAAAGAGGATCAGAAAGTTCTTATCCGGCGTTTCGACATTACCACTTGGCAACTTGACGTTTTGACGACCAATTTGGTCTGCGATATCACCCACACTCAACCCAAGTTGGCGAATCGCTTGAGTGTCTAACTCTACTCTGTATTGGTGGTCAGAGAAGCCAGCAACTTCAACCAAAGACACATCGTAATCGAGCTTTAATGTGCGCTTAAGTTGTTCTGCGTAAGCTTTTAACTCTGGCCATGTGGTGTCTGCGGTAATGGCAACGTCGACAACGGGCTCATTCCAATCCAGCTCTTGCACCATTGGAGATTCAATCTCTTGAGGGAAGTCGTTAATAGAGTTGATTTGAGTTTGTACATCGACCAGCATGCGGCCAATATCAGCATCTTCATTCAGCTTTAAAATCAGTCTTGCTGAGCCCTCTATCGCTTCACATTGCGTTTCTTCAATGTTCGCGAGTCCATCGACGGCGTCTTCCATGCGTACACAGATGCTCTCTTCTACTTCTTGTGGAGAGGCTCCGGGGTAAACTACGCCAGCCATGATGTAGGGCGGATCAAACTCCGGAAAGGTTTCACGTTTAATCGTAGATAGTGAAGATATCCCCAATATTAATAGCGTCAGCATCAACAAGTTTGCTGCGGTTGGGTGTTTGGCGAAGAATCGGATCATGAATCAGACTCCTCGGCTTTCTGTTCTGGCTCAGGTGCGGCTTCTTTTAACAACATACCGTTAATCGCAGGCAGCAGGTCGTTGATGATAAGCTTTTGACCTTGCTCAAGATCGCCGTCGATCACCACGTGATTATCACGGCGATAGAGAACTTCTACAGCCACAATATTTAAGCGATTGTCTTCACCCATCAAGTAGATTTTGTCGCCATGTAAGGCTCGTTCAGGAATAACCCAACTCGGATTCTCTTGCCCTTCAATCAAGGCACGCACAAACATGCCGTTCACCAATGGCGGAGCAGAAGTTGGGTTTAATGCACGGTAATCTTGTTCAATTTCCAGAATCACACCGGCAGTCGCTTGGCTTGGATCAACCGTTTCACTGATGCGTGCCACTTTCGCTGGCCAGCTTGCAGAGAGGTTACCGCTGCTTAGTTCAATGTTGGCATGAATCGCATTCATATCAGGTTGTGGAATACCAGATTCATCGCGAACAAACTCACCGATGCTCGCCGCCAAAGTTTGCATGTCATGAATGGACAGTTGAGCTTCCACTTCCATGACATCAATACCATGTCCTGTCACCATGGTTTGTTGTAGATTAACCACTTGGTTTTGCTCAATTTCGACTTCTGCAATGCGCAAATCGTAAGGCAGAGTAATGATGGTTTTATCGAGAGAGCGCTTTGCCTCGTCAACTTTTGATGCATTGACTTTGACTAACGCTTCCGCAACCCGCTTTTCATCTGGCATTAATCCGATTTGGTTTTCGATGTCCAAAACTAATTTGCGTTGAGAGAGTGCGCTTTGCTCTTGTTGATCAACATCCGATTGAGACGTTAAGCCTTTCTTACGCAGGTTTTGTTTGCGGTCTAACTCTTTGTTGGCGATAACCAAACGGTTTGCTTCGATCTTGAGTGTACTTTTGAGGTTGGCTTCTTCTTGAGTCAGCTTAGCCAAAGAGGTTTCGGCAGATTTGAGGTCGGCTTGAGCTTGAACCAATTTCAATTCGTAATCGAGAGGATCGATTCGCAAGATTTCCGTTCCTGCTTGCAACACCTGTCCTTTTTCCAGTTGCGGATGACGGTAAACAACTTTACCGGTCACTTCGGCTATCGCTTTCCATTCAACTTTCGGAGCGATTTTACCAAAGCCAATTGCGACAGGTGCTATCGCCTTAAGCTCCAGTGGAATTGTCTCGACCAGCCTTGCTCTATCACCTGCGGGTTTAACGGGTAAGTCTGGTTTAAGGCTAATCGCAAGAAAGAGGATAATGACGCCGACAGCAAGAGCAGGAAAGAACAGAAGCTTTTTATTGATTTTCATATTGGTCGCCCGAGTCTAGAAATCCATGTTTCATCAGTTGTATGTTGTGTTCGAATAATCGGTTCAAGAAGGCTTCAGAAAGCTCAATGCCATGAATCGCAAGTAAGGCCGGTGGTGCCATAAATGGGAACACCATGAGACTAATATAAGAAACGCGGCACAGTTGTGGGTCGGCGTCTTTTCGCAGAACGCCACTGTCGATGAGCTTATCGAACATAATGCCTTGCATCGGCTTGCTGATGTCAGCAAAGACTTTTTCTAGTAACTTACGTTGAGTCTCTGAGGGGGGCATATGCATGACTTGAGCAATCAAGCGGGGGAATTGCGGTACTTTGATCATCTCACGATAGTAGGTACGCATTAAGTCGAGGAAGTTCTTTTCATTACTGTCAGACAATAAGGCCTGCATTTGCTTTTGCATCGGTGACAGCGTTTCACGCAGCATGGTCTCAAATAACCCTTCTTTGTTGCCAAAGTAGTAGCGAATCATTGCCACATTCACCCCTGCTTTTTGGGCCACCAAGCGAGTCGAAACTTTGTCGTAAGCCATGATGGTGAAGAGTTCACGCGCGTGAAAAATCAGTTTTTCCCGTGCGTCGATTTTATCTGTGGGTCTTCCCGCCTTTCGATGAGTTTCCGTCACAATCGTCTCTCAAGATATTAAACATTTGATTAATTATAAGGCGATGATTTCTCATGCGACATGCGAAAAATTAATCAGTATTTAATCAAGTGATTAATTTGTGAAGGAAGATCATAAAAAGAGCAGGAGAAACTGCCCTTTATTGAAATAAGAATGGGTTTGTCTAATAGATGCCGGCTTGAGAGGCTGGTTTCAACCCCAACTTAACACCGTCCAATTCGGCCGAGCGGCGTGCTCTTTTAAGCGAGGGCATGGATTAACCAGATAGGCGTAACCGGCGTATTCACACAGTGGTAAGTCGTTGATCGAATCCGTATAGAAATGGATGTCTGAATAGGTTTCTGGTTTTGCCTCTAGCCACTGTTTTAAGCGTGTAACTTTGCCTTCGCGATAACTCGGGATACCTTCTATTTCAGCGGTGTAGCCGTTGTCTTGTTCGACTAAATCAATCCCGAGCGCGTTAGGGATACCGATACGTCGACCAACCGCTTCCACCAAAAAAGTGACACTGGCAGAGATGATGACCATATCAATCTCATCACGAGACAGTTGTTCAATCAGTGTTTTGGCTTGCGGGAATTGTTTAGCCAGAATATGGTTTTCAACGCACTCTTCCACCAAGGCGTTGACCTGTTGAATCGGCATGTTTTCTAGCGGCTTCATGGAGAACGTTAGGTAATCTTCCATGTCCATTTTGCCTTCTGCGTACAAGCCCATTAGACGCTTATCTTCCTCAATAAAGTTAGGCGCAATGGCGATACCTTTCTCGACCATAAATTCATTCCAAATCATTGCGCAGTCAGCGTTGATTAAGGTTTCATCCAGATCAAAAACATACAAAGGCTTGGACATAGTTGGCTTCTCACAGTTTGGATTGAGGTCGATGTAACGTGTCGTTCAGTATAGAGCGAGGTTTACGAGTGTGGGACGTATGCTAACGACAAACTGTGACGGTTTCGTTGCACTTTTTCTGACCATGACAAAACTTAATGACTAAGTCATGGGATGAAGCATTTCTGACTTGGTGATAGAAGGCTACAATACAGAGGTACTTTAGAAACCGCGTACTTTAGATATATGGCGTCTTTCGAACCTGATCTCAATATTGTGTACTGAATACAGTCCCGTCTTTGAGCGATAATAGCGCCACTCGCGCAAAGCGAACGTTAAGAAAAATACAAAAAGAATCCCCGATATGAACCAGTATGTAAATGATCCATCCAATTATCAGTTGTTAATTAAAAACTTGCTGTTTTCCCCAGTTGCTTTCAACCCCGAGCAAGAAATCGTCTACGCAAACCACCGCCGTCACAGCTACAAAACGTTTCATGATCGTGTGAGACAGTTTGCAAACGCGCTAACCAAAATGGGCGTAAAGAAAGGTGATACGGTAGCGGTAATGGATTATGACTCACACCGTTATCTTGAATGCTACTTTGCCATCCCGATGATTGGTGCAAAACTGCATATGATCAACGTACGCTTGTCTCCAGAGCAGATCCTTTACACCATTGACCATGCAGAAGATGACATTATCCTGATCAACGAAGAGTTTCTGCCAATTCTGGATCAGATCAAAGGTCGTATTGATACGGTGACGCGTTACGTGGTTTTACGCGATAACGATGAATGTGAATACGAGCGCCTTCTGGAGCAAGAAAGCACCGAATACAACTTCCCTGATTTCGATGAAAACACCATCGCGACCACTTTCTACACCACGGGTACGACGGGCTTCCCTAAAGGTGTGTTCTTTACTCACCGCCAACTGGTTCTGCACACCATGGGCATATTGAGCACCATCGGCACCAATGCGTCACAAGGTCGACTGCATCAAGGTGATATCTACATGCCGATTACGCCAATGTTCCACGTCCACGCATGGGGGCTTCCGTACATGGCGACCATGCTTGGCGTGAAACAAGTCTACCCGGGCAAATATGTACCAGATGTTCTGCTTAACTTGATTGAACAGGAGAAGGTGACGTTCTCGCACTGTGTGCCAACCATCCTGCATCTGTTGTTGAGCTCACCAAAATCCAAGTCGATGGATTTCTCTGGTTGGAAAGTCGTGATTGGTGGTGCCGCGCTACCGAAAGCATTGTGTAAATCAGCCCTTGAGCGCGATATTGATGTGTTTGCGGGTTACGGCATGAGCGAAACAGGACCAATTCTGTCTATTGTTCAACTGACTCCTGAGCAACTCGAACTCGACCTCGTTCAGCAAGCGGAGTACCGCTCTAAAACGGGTAAGAAAGTCGCGCTGGTAGACGCTTACATTGTTGATGATGAAATGAACAAGCTCCCCCACGACGGCGAAAGTGCGGGTGAGATTGTGGTTCGCGCTCCTTGGTTGACTCCGAGCTATTACAAAGACAACAAGAACTCTAAAGCCTTGTGGCGTGGTGGTTACCTACACACTGGCGATGTCGCGCATATCGATCATGAAGGCTTTATCAAGATTACCGACCGCGTAAAAGACATGATTAAGATTTCTGGTGAGTGGGTCAGTTCTTTGGAGCTGGAAGACATTCTACACCAGCATCAGGCCGTGTCGGAAGTCGCCGTGATTGGCATGCCTCATAACAAATGGGGCGAGGTGCCGTTGGCATTAGTGACGCTAAAAGATGATGCAGAAGTAACGGAGAAAGAGTTGTTAAGTTTCGCCAAAGACTTCATCAGCAAAGGCATTCTAGCCAGAGAAGCGTTACTACTGAAAGTGAAGATGGTTGACGATATTGCGAAAACCAGCGTCGGTAAAGTGGATAAGAAAGAGCTGCGTAAACTTCATCTGTAAAGTAGTGAAGCTGTTTGCATCCAACCCATAATATTCGGCCCCGATACATAACTTGTATCGGGGCCGATTTTTATCTAGTGACGCGAAAGTCTTGGTTGTGTATTAAATCAAACCTTGTTCTTTCGCCATGTGGTTAGCGATGCTCGGCGCTTTCCAGATGCTTGGAAGCAGTATGAAAGACACAGGAACAGCTGTAATCACGATGAAAGACTGCAATGCCGAGATACCGCCAGAGCCCATCGAGATAAGCGCGATCGCCACCACACCCATCATTAAGCCCCAGAACGAGCGGATCACTGCGTTTGGTTCTGTAGAGCCAGTCATTACCACACTGATGGTGTATGTCATTGAGTCACCCGTTGTCACGATGAACGTCGTGGTCAGGATCAAGAACAATACTGAAATCACCATCGGGAATGGTAGCTCAGAAGTAATCGCAAGCAGAACGGCAGGCAAGTTAAAGCCCTCAAATGCCGATGAAATCAAACCTGGGTTTTCTAGCTCGAACGCCAAGCCACTGCCACCAACGATGCTGAACCAGAAACACGTGATCAATGGTGCTGCAATGCTGATAGAAAGGATTAATTGGCGAATTGTACGGCCGCGTGAGATTCGCGCGATGAAAATTGCCATCATCGGACCGTAACCAATGAACCAGCCCCAGAAGAAGACTGTCCACCAACTTAGCCATTCAGTGTCACCACGGTAAAGCGCCATTGGAAAGAAGTTATCTACCATGCGGCCAATGCCTTGCACGTAACCATCGACAATAAAGCTGGTTGGGCCGAAGAACAGGATGTAACCAATTAGAGCCACAGACAACACGATGTTGTAACGGCTCACAAGCTGGATGCCTTTACTTACACCGCTTAGGGCAGACAAGGTGTACATCAAAATCGCAGCGACGATCACTAAGCTTTGAGTAACAAAGGTATCAGGTAAGCCAAATAGCGAGTTCAGGGCGTAACTGATCTGCAAACCTAAGAAGCCAATTGGACCAATAGTACCTGCGGCTACGGCGATAATGCTGCATGCGTCTGCGACGTCGCCAATCCAACCGTTGATCGCTTTGTCACCAAATACTGGGTAAAGCAGGGTACGAGGTTTGAGTGGTAAGCCCTTATCGTAGTGAAGGTGCATCAAAACGACTGAAGAAAGACAACCTAGGATAGCCCAAGCAAGGAAACCCCAGTGCATGAAAGACTGAGAAAGTGCATTGATTGCAGATGCTTTTGGCGACGCTTCGCCATACAGAGGTGGTGCAGAAACAAAGTGGGCGATAGGCTCTGCAGCAGCCCAGAATACACCGCCACCAGCGAGTAGGGTACAAAGTACGATCGACAGCCACTTGAAGGTGTCGATATCAGGTCTCGCTAAACCGCCTAAACGTACGTAACCCGTACGACCTAGTGCAATAGCCAAACCAATAAGGAAATTCAGAAGGAGTAATACTTGCCAGAAGGCACCGAAGTATTGAGTCGCAAACCCAAAGCCTGCGTTGACCATCGCGGTCAGAGATTCTGTATTTGTTAAAGCGAGCAGAACAAAGACAGTAAGGAAGCTACCACTTAACCAAAATACAGGGTTAGTGAGTTCAAGGCGCTTGATAAGGGAAGGAGGATGAATCGCAGAATAGTCTGCCTCCTGAATAGGAGCATGAGAGGCGGCATTCGTCATATTTGACATAATTACTTCGCTTTTTAGGGCTCGGAAGCCGTGCATTTCCCTCACACAAATAGGTCGAAAAGTGTGAGGATGATCAAAAAGCCGCTGATACTAGCACGTTGAGCACCTCAATATAACCGTAGATTCGGAATAATTGTCTACGTAAGCGGCAAATTACTGATTTCTAGGTAGAGATTTTTTGCGTGAAGTGCGCCGCATTTCGTATGTAAATGACATTTCCTTTATTCTTGTAAGGACACCGCAGGATTACATTGAGCGAACCTGTTCTAATAAAAATTAAAGGTCTTACCCTATGGCTCATTTTGAACTCAATGGACAGTGGCAACTTACCTCGCCACAGCGTCCAGACATCAATATTCCGATGACTTTGCCTGGCGATAATGTCTCTGCACTTTTGCAAGCAGAGCTTATTCCTAACCCATATGTGGCAGATAATGAATCCAAGGTTCGTTGGATTGAAGAATGCGATTGGCATATTGAACGCGAGTTTGCTGTCGATGGTTCTGTGCTCTCTGCCAAACAAGTGTGGATGACGCTAACCCGTGTAGACACCTTAGCGACCTTTTATATCAATGGTGAGCAAGCACTAACTAGCAGCAATATGTTTGCCCAGCAACGTATTGATATCAAACCTTACTTAAAGCAAGGCACTAACGCGATTCGAGTTGAGTTTGTCCGTGTGGATTTAGAAGGGCTAGAACGTGCAAAGAAACTGCCATTCCCTATTCCTTCGGCGATGGGGAACAACCAGATCCCGCACATGAACTTGATTCGTAAAACCCAATGTCATTCAGGTTGGGACTGGGGCATTTGCTTGATGGTCTCTGGTATTTATGACCCGATTCTAATTGATGTCGTTGAAGATGTGTGGCTAAAAGGATTCGCGACAGAGCAACAATGGAAAGCTGACGGCAGTGTGCAGATCGATGTCTTAGTCGAAGTTGAAGCGGATACCCAACATCATGAAATTGTTGTTGAATTTGATGGTCAGCGCCAATCGATTCAAACCGAAAGAAGTGGTCACTATCACTGTCAGTTCCATATTTCCAAGCCAAAACGCTGGTGGCCTGCGGGTTATGGCGAAGCGCATCTTTATCCGATAACGGTCGCTTGTGGTGAGCAATCACTGTCACGCATGATTGGTTTGCGAGAGCTGAGTCTAAACAACCAAGCTGATGAGCATGGCTCGGCGATGGAGTTTGTCGTTAACGGTGTACCAATCAATGCTAAGGGTGCAAACTGGATTCCGGTGGACGCCATGCCGGGGCGAGAGTGTGAAAGCCGCTATCGTGCACTTCTGCAGAGCGCGGTCGACGCCAATATGAACATGATTCGTGTCTGGGGTGGAGGCCAATATGAGAGCGAAACTTTCTACAACCTGTGTGATGAATTAGGCCTGTTGGTTTGGCAGGACATGATGTTCGCTTGCTCGCTGTATCCATCCGATGACGATTTCTTGAAAGATGTGGAACAAGAGTTGCGATTCCAAATCCCGCGTTTGAAAGAGCACCCTTCGATTGCACTTTGGTGTGGCGATAATGAAGTGATTGGTGCGATTGGCTGGTATGACGAATCCAAGCACAACAAAGTCAAATACACAGTGAATTACGATCGTCTGAATCGAATGATCGAACAAGTCATCGGTCAGCAAGACGAGTCACGTCGATTTTGGCCAAGCTCTCCTTGCAACGGCGAGCTGGATTTTGGCGATGCGTGGCACGATGACAGTAAAGGCGACATGCACTTCTGGGACGTTTGGCACTCAGGCAAATCGTTTAATGCTTATCTAAACATTAACCCGCGTTTTTGTTCCGAGTTTGGCTTCCAATCTTGGCCGTCTTTTGCAGAGGCAAAGAAGTTTGTGCCAGAGCAAGACTGGAACGTCACCTCACCAACGTTTGAGCAGCACCAAAAGAACCCTCGTGGTAACAGTATCATCACAGAGATGTTTACTCGTTACTTCCGCTTCCCATCAGGCTTCGAGGAGATGTTGTACTTAAGCCAAGTTCAGCAAGCGATGGCAATCAAAACTGCTTGTGACCATTGGCGCGCCATCTCTCCAATATGTCGTGGCATGTTGTATTGGCAGCTTAATGACAACTGGCCAGTGAGTTCTTGGTCTAGTTTGGAGTACAGTGGCCGTTGGAAGCAATTGCATTACCATGCGAAACGCTTCTTTGCGCTCCAGTATTTGGTGTTCTCAAAGCACACCGGTAAGCTGAGCCTCCATTTGCTAAACGATGCCAAAGAACCCGTTGATGTGAGTGCGCAATTACATTGGGTGAACTGGCAAGGTGAAGTGAAGCAAACTTGGTCGCTAGAGCACACCGTTTCCAGTGACAGCAACATGGTTGTCTGGCAGTTGGATGGGCAGTTTGATTCGTCTGAATTGAAGTCAGGCTTCCTCTACGTAGAGGGACAAGCAGGCGAAGAGCGAATCACGAACACATGGTTTAGCACTCATGAACTGAAAACCCTGCCGATGCAGAAGGCGAACATCAAAGTGACGATAGAAGCCAACCAAATCACTCTGGTGGCAGATAAGCCAGCATTCTTTGTGCATCTAGAAGCGGACACGGATGGTCGATTCTCCGAATCCAGTTTGACGTTACTTGCTGAACAACCTGTAACCGTGACGTTTTTTTGGTAAGGATGTGGCGGCGATGGCAGAGTCACTTCGTGTTTACCATTTAATGCAATAAGAAAGCTTAAGCGAGTCGAAGCACAATACACTCAGCAAAAGGGAGCTTACGGGCTCCCTTTATTGTTTCTTGGGTTCGCTAAAACAAATGACGCTTAGCCCAAGTTATGGCCTGCATTCTATTTTTGACTTCCAGTTTTCGAAAAATGCTATATAGATGAGATTTCACCGTGTGCTCGCTCACAAACAAAGAGTCTGCGATATCCAGGTTCGAGCCTCCTTGACATAGTGCGGTCAATACCTGCATTTCTCGCCGCGTGAGCTCAATATCGAGCTTACTGTCTAACTCAGTAACGGTGTGATTTAAGTTCATCAAGTAGCCAATCAATCGATTAAGAATATCTCGAGATAACCAGTTCTCCCCATTTAAGATTCCTTTAAGACCTTTGATTACTTTGTCGAAATCGTCTTCAAAATAAAATAAACCTTTTAGGTTAGACCAGCTGAGTAAACTCTCCACACCTAAGTTTGGTTCGGCATTGACTAATATCGTAGCGTCGACGTGGTGAAGCTCACTCAATGTGACTTTAACATCACAGAGGTCGGGTAGAGAGCTGTCAACGATCGCGACATAGTGTTCGTCATAGTGAACGGGTAGTTCCACATCCGCCCCTTTGGCTAATAAAACGGGTTGCCCTAAGCGCTGCTCGATTGCGGTTTGTAATCCTCTGCCTTGAATATTGTTGAAGGTGAACAATAAAATAGTGTTGTTGGTTGGATTGTCGTACATCATTAGTTTGCCTCCTGTCGAGACTGCATAAATTCATTTCCTACTTGGTGAAAGCGGTAGAGCACCAGATCGAGTAATCCGTCAAAGCAATGTTTCACCATGGGATTTTCAAATATCCTGGCAGCAGGCGCTTTAAAAAAGGTGACTCGCCGATGGTGGTAGAAATCCCGTATAAAAATGTCGAACAAAAGTTGTTTAATCACGGGCTCATGAACAGGAAAGTGGATGATCGCGTTGCCCATTACTTGAATAATGTCAGAGACCAAAAACTTCAAAATTGAGCGGCCTAAATGCCATAGGCTAAGAATCCTGAATTCAGATCTCAGCTCCTGATAAATCATGTGTCCGACTAACATACCTTTACAGTAATAAAGCCGAGCTTTACTTGGGGATTGGTCGAATTGGTTAAGTGTGTCTTCCACGCCTCCTGGCGTTATCAGTTGCTTATGTACAGCGTTGATTTGCTCGAATTCAGACACACTGATTTGGTTGAGGGAGCAACTTTTTACATCGGTAACTTGGTATTCGTACACAATGTCTTTAAAGCTCAAATAAATACTTTTACTTTGAGAAGCTTTGACTCTTTTATACTCGCTGGAGGTGTATTGATATTGTTCTCCGATGAAGTGTGAAAAGGCCAGTCGCTTTAATAGACTCGGTGTAACTTTACCGCTTTCCCACTGGCTTAATGTTGGTTGATTTAAGCTTTCGAAAGCGCTGTAACTCCTTGCTAACTCATCGGCTAACTGGCCTTGAGTCAAACCCCTTTCCTTTCGAATTGCAGCAACAGCATGCGAAAATTCTAACTTGCTAACCATATATCTACGTCCTGAACTCATTATATTTTTTGATTGCTTGAAGCAGCCCGAGATGGGCCAAATTTCTATGTTCTAGATTTTTTAGTGAGGTACATCATTTGGTCAGCATGCTGGATAAGCGCGTCACTGTTACTCCCTTCATGAGGGAAGCGCGCCATTCCGATACTCAAACCGATGTGAACGTTTTGAAAATGGATGAAAATAGGTGCACTACATGCGTGTTGTAGTAAAGACTGAAATTGTTCTAAATCCTTTGTACTTTCTAGGTTGGGAAGACAAAGGATGAATTCATCACCACCAATTCGTGTAGCAAATTGATCGTTACCCAGCAGTTGTAAGATCCGTTGGGCGGTGACTTTCAAAACCTTGTCGCCGGCATCATGGCCGAACTTATCATTCACGGCTTTAAAGCTATCTAAGTCGATGTACAACAGAGTAAACGGTTGAGCGCGTTGTATCTGATGTTCAATTAACTGATGGCCTTTAAAGCGGGAATAACACCCTGTCAGCTCGTCTATCTCGAGCAGTCTTTCTAGTTTTTCGACCTGTTCGTACTGCATTTGCCAAGCGTTTTGCCAATAACGCTCTATAGAAAGCAATCCTTTGTAAATAAAAAGGTTGAACAGGTACAGAAACGTACTCCGAATGGAGAACTCACTTAAACCCTGTAGTTTAAACGGGTCACTACCTGCAACTATCAAATCTATGTTAAAGCAAGCAGCCATTGATAGTGCGTATGCAATTAGCGACCAAAATACGCCAAATTCAATTAAGGCTAAAAGGAGATTGACCGTCACTAACGACGAAAAGAGAAAATGCCCGCCTAAAAAATAATACAGGTAAAAAGTGAGTGTGAAGCCGAGGATAAGAGCAATGACCACCGCTTTGTTTTTTTGTTCAAGAACGAAAAAGCGCCCAGCCCAAAGATAAGTTAGGCAGGCGACAGCGGCGAACAGGTAAGGAAGGTATACAACAAATTCTACCCCTCTAATTGCACAAGCGAATAGGGTAATCAGAATGCCCAAACTCGTAGAGCGCATGTAATAGCGCGTAAAAATTTTGGTGAACTGTGTTCTGTCCATAGTTATGTCTCAAAGGAACAGCAAATAATGGGCAGACTAGGAGAGGATTCTGTATGGATTGAGTGTGGATGGATGACTTGTAAAGACGAAACGACTTACCCCGCATGAGTCTGTAAATGCCAGGCGCATGTGCTTTTTTGGGCGTTTTTCTCGTCTGCAAGCGACACTGCATTTCATAAAGTTGCTCGATACCTACTGCCGTTTTTATAAACTATTCTATGAGGCAGGGTTGCATAAAACTATACGGTTTTCGGGAAAATGCCCCGATCTCAATATGTCCGCATAAAAAGTGGGTAAACGGCAAATTTAGTGAGGTAAAACTAGTACTTACATCCTACTAGTGAATTTAAATTCAGTCTAAAGTATGAGGTGTCTACTTGAGTTTTTGATGGATACGGTAACCCATCGCGTAACCAAGATAAAATAGCGCAGCGAGTGTGAAAAAAGCGGATATATAAGCAACAAGATGATTCAACCCCAATCCGAAGGATAGAGTGAATGCGATACCATTTACGGCTTCTACTGGGATCTTGTACCACGCGGAATGCACAGTTGATCCAAATAGAATTAATGTACCAATTAAAAAAAGTGTGCCGACTGTTAAGCCAACCCATCTGCTGCTGTTCATGCGTCTTCTCAAGGGTTACGACGTTCGTAACAAAATATTACAAGACAAGCATTATACAACTGAGTGAGGGGCAAGGTGGTAGCAATATTTGCACGATTAAATCAAGAGGCCACCGAAGTGACCCCTTTTTAACCGGTTAGCATCTTAATTAGCCAATCCACCGGATGAAGTAAGGGATGATCAGCGCGTTCGCCAAATCGATAAAGAAAGCACACACCAAAGGCACAATAATAAAGGCTTGGTGAGAGTTACCGTATTTTTGTGCAACGGCCGACATATTCGCCATTGCGGTTGGGGTAGAACCCAAAGAAATCCCCCCAAAACCAGAGCAAACAACCGCAGCGTCGTAGTTCTTTCCCATTAGAGGAAAAACGACGAATATGGCGATGCAAATAGCCACAAAGAACTGCGCGCCAAGAATGAAAAAAATAGGTCCTGCTAAATCGACCAAAGCCCATAGCTGCATGCTCATCAGTGACATGGCTAAAAACGCGCCCAACGCCATATCCGCAATCAACGCAACCGCAGGTTTTCTTGCTGGCCAACGAGTACCCGTAAGGCGAGGGTAAGAGGCGGGAATAAGGTTAGAAATCAAGATACCGGCGAACAAACAGGTCACGAACAACGGTAACTCAAGCCCTAAGCTGCTTACGCCTTCGTTCAAAATTGCGCCCAAGATGATACAAACATGAATCGCTAACATCGCATCTAAGAAGTCATAAGCATTGATAGACGGTTGCGGTTCATCTTGCGCCGTACCCACGTCCATTTCTTCTACTTTTGCAGGCTTTAGGTTGTGTTTGTTGATTAGGTATTTTGCAATCGGTCCGCCCATCAAGCTTGCTAAAATTAAGCCAAACGTTGCACTCGCGATGCCGATTTCCATTGCGGTATCAAGATCGAATATTTCAGCGATTCGAGGTGACCACGCAATCGCAGTGCCATGTCCACCAATCAGAGACACCGTGCCGCTCAACAAGCCAACCGCTTCTGGTTGATCTAACATGGTCGCAATTCCAATCCCAGTTAGGTTTTGAATTAGCATGTAACCGATGGTGACCGAAAGCAGGATCAATAATGGCTTACCGCCTTTGAACAGATCTTGCAGACTGGCGTTGATGCCGATGGTGGTAAAGAAATACACCAACAACAAGTCGCGGGTAGCAAGATCAAATTGGACATCGATTTGAGTGACGTAATGGATAACGGCGAACAACACCGATACTAAGATGCCGCCGGAAACCGGTTCAGGAATACTGAATTCCTTTAAGAAACTGCTGGCTTGGGTTAGGCGCCTGCCTAAAAACAACACGATGATCCCGAGGGTCACCGCGAGAAAAGATTCGACCTGTAATACACCGTCGACAAAGTTCATAACCACTCCTGCTTTGGTAAAACATGATGAGAGAATTAATCGGTACGTTTATCTCTAAACATACTGACATGTTTGTATGACATCCAATTGCATACCAACGAATTTGAACCAAGTCGGATTGTGCTGAGAATCGTATTTTCGTAACCGATAGAAAAGAGGAGTAATACAAGGTCACATGTACCTATGCATGACTCCTCTTGCTTCGACTAAGGACTCGTTAGTTAAATAGCCAGTAGCTTTCTGGATTGTCTGGACATTGATAAGGGCCACACTCGGCAAAAGTCCCAATCACATTGAGTGCCACAACAGAAATCGCCAGCAAACATGTGATGCGACCTAGGTTGCTCATTTCGTAAGGTTCTGGAGATTCCTCTTTACTGGTGAGCATCAGAATAACGGCGACCGCGAAAATGGTGGCAACAAACAACACAAACGCCCAAGTGTAATAGTGCATCCCGAAGATAGGGCTACCGTATCCAGGCGTACCGGGAATCACGTGCAAAGAGACTTGTCTCAATGACGTAGCGACGCCATAGAGTGCGCCAATAATGACCACACCATAATGTCGCGACTGCGGTCCATACACCACGTTCAACAAGAAGCCGAACATGATCATGATGAAGCCAATGCGCTGCAATAAACACAAAGGACAAGGCAACTCATTCAGTACAAATTGCAGAACAAAGCCAATCAATAAAACGGCTGTCATGCCCAGTAAACCAAGGGTATTAAGTAAAGCCAGATAGTTTCGATTCATGTGCAATCCCCCTTACAACAAGATGGAAAGAGGGTCGGTGGCGTGATGATTGAACCAATACAGTCCAATGATCACCGAGGAAGCAAAGAAGGCATAGCCCACCGCTTTCTTACCTAAAAATGCACTGAGCATCGCAATCAATAACAGCAAAAAGATTAATGTCATCATGAGGGAGTTCCTTCCTTACTCTCTGATTTCAATCCTTTTAACTATAGGAAATGCGAGCCA
Source organism: Vibrio jasicida 090810c (assembly GCF_002887615.1). NCBI lineage: Bacteria > Pseudomonadati > Pseudomonadota > Gammaproteobacteria > Vibrionales > Vibrionaceae > Vibrio > Vibrio jasicida. The sequence goes on from NZ_CP025793.1 coordinate 645,207, forward strand.
ATGCGCGACTTTATACCCAATAAAAAAGAGGAGGGGTTAGATTCGAGGTCCCCGTTGAAGCTAACCCACTCCCCAAAATCGTTACTTAACTCATTCGGTTTAACTTTGTGGAGATTGTTCTAATGCCCAATCGCCACCCAGTGATTTGTAGAGTGCGACAGTGACCTGAGCCGTTTGCAATTTGGCTGCGATTTGTCGGTCTTGCATCATGCGTTGTTGGCGCTGAGCATCCAGTACCGACAAGTGGTCAATCAAACCTGCACGGTAAAGGGATTTGGCTTTCCCCACGGCTTTATCTGTCGCAACTAGAGCATCATCAATACGGCGCTGATTCTCTTGGCTTCTGCCATAGGCAAATAAAGTGGAATCCACTTCAGCAAAAGCCGAATCTACGGCGTGTTGGTAAGTCAGTGTTGCTGCGTCAAAACGAGCTTGGTTGATGTCTTCTAAAGCATCGCCACGACCGCCATCGAACACATTCCAACTGATGCCTGCCGCGCCAACCCAGCCGAAAGAATCACTGCTAAACAGGTCATCAAAGCTAGAAGCAGACACGCCCGGAGCGCCGGTTAAGAAGAACTTCGGATATTGATTGGCGATACTTGCCGCAAGTTCTTCATTGATGGCTGCAATTTCTCGCTCCGCTAAGCGGATATCAGGGCGTCGCTGCAGTAAGTCGGAAGGTAATCCGATTGGCATGACATTTTGCATTGCAGGTACACCTTGAGTCTCTGCAAGTCGCACTTCGACTTTTGATAAAGGCTCACCAAGTAGTACCGCGATACGATGTTTGTGTACTTGCTGCGCGATTTCCAACTGAGGAATGATTGACTCCATCGCTGCAAGCGTCGCTTTGGCTTGCGCTAAATCGAGATCCGAGCCATAACCGCTACGAACCACTTTCTCGACCAAGTCCATGGTTTTCCTTTGGTCTTCAAGGTTTGATTTGGCTAAGTCGAGACGCTCGCTTGCCCCTTGATACTGCAAGTAGTTATGAATCAAATCCGCAGTAAGTAAAGTTGTCAGCCCGCTTTGATAAATCTCTGCTTGCTCAACACGTATTTGCGCCGCATTGGATTGACGATCAATGCGATCGAACAAATCCAATTCCCAAGCGATACTTGCTCCGGCAAACACACCATCGTGCTGGTTGTCCAACAAGGTTGTATTGCTAATTTGTGGTGGCAGGCCAGCGGCGGAATCACCAATCGGGTTTAGTGCAGGGCCAAGCAGCGAGTCGTTCTTACTCAGCTGATAATTGACGTATCCGGCACCAACATTGATGGTCGGCACCTTGAATGATTCAACAACGCTTTTATAGCTGTCTGCCATTTTAATGCGCTCTGCCGCGACCTTAAGCGGAATGTTTTGGCTTTGCATATCAAGCACCAAATCGTTCAACGTTGGATCGTTAAACTCTGTCCACCAAAACGCTTCTCTCTCAGCATTGCGGCTGACGCTATTTTGGTCGGCATACAAATACGTTTCCGCCATGCTGGTGGTTGGCGTTTGATAGTCTGGCCCAACGGCACAACCGGATAAACTCATTGCCAATACCAGTGGCGCGATAACGAACTTTCTCATGATTACGCTTCCTTCAATTCAGCATCAGTTTGCGCTGTTGGTGATTTTTCTTTATATGCCAAGCGATACAGTGCAGGCATGATGAACAGTGACAAAACGGTTGCGGCTGCCAGACCGCCGATGATGGTGGCTGCCATTTGGTCGAACAAGAGATCCGATAGCAGCGGGATCATGCCGAGTGCGGTTGTTAGTGCACCCATCGAAATCGCCATGGTGCGGTTAACGGTGGCTTCTTTGATGGCGTCCGACAATGGGCGGCCGTTCGCACGTTCCAACTCAATTTGGTCCATCAACACAATGCCGTTTTTAATGATCATGCCCGTCAGGGTGATGGCACCAATCAACGCCATAAAGCCGAATGGTTTGTCAAAACCAAGCAGAGCAAAGGTGGCACCGGTAGCCGCCAAAGGCAGTGTGGCTAGAATGATGATCGGTTGCTTAAAGCCGTTAAACATTGCGACCAGAATGATCACCATGATCAGCATGGCTTTTGGTAGCTGTTTAAAGATGTCAGTAACCGCTTTGTGTTCATCGTAGTATTCGCCGCCCCATTCCAAGCTGTAGCCGTCTGGCAGAGGAATCGCTTCGATTTGATCTTTAACCGCGTTGCGTACTCTTGCTGGTGTGGTTGAACGCTCAACACCTGCTTGTGCTGTGATGGTTTTGATGCGATTGCGACGCCAGATCATGCTTTCTTCTGGTACTAGCTCAAAGCCATCGACCACTTGGCCGAGAGGCACACTATGCGTGCCAAGTAGCGAACGCACGGGCAATGTTTCTAGTGACGCCATGTTTTGAGACGTGCCACGCAGCTGAATTGGAATCAACTCGTCATTAAGGTTCATCTGACCCAATGGCATGCCATCAGAAGCGCGTTTCAGAGCAAAGGCGATGTCCGCACGGTTGATGCCAGCTTGGCGCATCTTGTCTTGATTGATGATGGGTTTCAGCACCTTGCTTTCTTGACGCCAGTCATCACGAACGTATTTGGCATCGGGATGCGTGGCAAAAATGGCTTTTGCTTGATCCGCCAGTTGGTGCAACGCCGCTTCATCAGTGCCAGAGAAGCGCGCTTCTACTGCGTACTTGTCTGAGGTCGCCAGTTTTAGTGCTCTAAAGCGAGGTTCTGCGTCTGGGAACGTGTTTTGCAACCACTTGTCACCACGTTCAACAAGTTGGCTGATGCTTTCGTAATCCTTGGTGTTAATCAATATCTGCCCGTATGCCGGATCAAGCGGTTCTGGTTCTACGGTCACCGAGAAGCGCGGCGCACTTGCGCCCATGTAGCTAGAGATGCTTTCTACTTCTGGCTGCTTGAGTAGCCACTGCTCGACTTTGCGCATGTCTGCTGAGGTTTGCTCGATCTTGGCGCCATTCGGTAGCCAGTAATCAAGGAACACGATAGGGCGATCCGATTGCGGGATAAAGTTCACCGCTACGTAAGGTACGGCCACTGCAGTCACCAAAAGCAGAGGAATCAATGCTGTCAGTGCTTTCATTGGGTTATCAACCGTCCAAAACACCAACTGCTTGTAGCGGCTTGGCTTTGCGTCTTCATCGACAGGTGTTGCTTTGATCAACATCCAACACATCAGTACGGTGAAGGTCATCGCGACCAACCAAGACAGAAGAAGCGAAGACGCGACGATGTAGAACACTGAACCCGCAAACTCGGCTGAATCGGTTTTGGAGAATAGAACTGGACTTGCACCCATTATGGCAATTACCGTCGCGCCAAGAAGAGGGACTGCGGTTTCCTTGACCGAATCAATAGCAGCACGTGTGCGCTCGATGCCTTTGCTCAGTTTTACGATCATCATGTCAGTGATCACGATGGCGTTGTCTACCAACATACCTAGAGCAAGGATGAAGGTACCTAACGAGACTCGATGCAAATCAATACCTGCAATATTCATGTAGATCAGCGTGAGCAGGATAGTCAGCAATAAGCTCGAGCCCACAATTGTCGCGCTCTTAAAGCCCATGAAGACCAACAGCACCACAAACACAATGCCGACACTTTCAAGCAGGTTACCGACGAAGTCATCAATCGCTTTTTGCACTTCTTCAGGTTGGTAAGCCACAGTAGAAATATCAACGCCAAGCGGCAGTGTTTGTTGGTAGTTTTGGATGATGTCGCGAATCGTGTCGCCGAGTGAGACCACATTAATGCCTTCAACAGGGCTGACCGCTAGCGTCACCGCAGGCTCACCATTAAATCGGCTTTCTGTTAGTGCTGGTGTTTGGTAGCCCATGGATACATCGGCGATGTCCCCTAAGCGAATCAAGCCTGTACCTAGTTCACTCACGCCGCCTTTGATGACCAAGTTACGGATATCATCTAATGATTGAAATTCACTGGTTTGAGTGATGCGAATGCGCTCGGTGCCAGCATCGAACTTGCCTGCTTCAAAAGTCATGTTCTGTGTGCTGAGTTGGTTCCACACCTGCGCGACAGACAAGCCATATTGAGCCAAACGTTCGTCAGGCATATCAATGTAAACCACTCGCGGTTGCACGCCGTGTAGCTCAATCTTCTTAATGCCTTTTACGGCTTTGATTTGGCGTTGCAACTCTTCTGCATAGCGGCGTAACTCTTCTGGTGCGGCGTCTTGGCTATGGATAGAGAAAAGCATGCCATACACTTCAGAGAACTCATCCTGAACAATGCTGATTTGCGCTGTAGATGGCAGTTGCAGTTTTACGTCGTCGACTTTGCGGCGCAGTAAGTCCCATTGCTGCGGAAGTGCTTTGGAATTGAGGCTCTCTTTCAAGTCGACAAATACCATTGACATGCCCGGACGAGACAAAGAACGTAGGCGATTCAACTCGGCCATTTCTTGCAGCTTGGTCTCAATGGTATCGGTGACTTGTTGTTCTACTTCTTTCGCCGAGGCGCCCGGATACAAGGTGACAACGACGGCGGTTTTAACCGTGAAGCTAGGGTCTTCCAACTTGCCTAAATCGAAGTAAGAATACAGCCCTGCCACCACACTTAAGGCGATAAAGAACAACACGAAAGTGCGCTGTCTTATCGCGAATTCAGCTAAATTGATCATGATTTGAACCTATAGCGTTTTGATGGTTAAGTTCGGCGTGTTGTCGCCAGCTTGCAGATAATGGGTGCCGCTAATGACCACATAATCACCTTGGTGGAAAGCACCAGAAACACAGGCTTGATGAGAGTCGATGGATTGCAAACTCACTGGCTCGGTGTGCACGATAGCGTCACGAACGACATTGACGTGTAGCGATTTCTTTTCACCTAAAATCGCAGAATAGGGGAAGCAATGACTGGATTGATCTGGCTGAAATGAGGTTGTGACCGTAACGGCTTTGCCATTGAACAGTTCGCTAGAAATTGAATCGATAGCTAGAGTGACAGGGTAAGTTTGTTTGATGAGATGCTTTTTAGGCGCGATTTCAGCGACGTTCGCACGGTATGTTTGCTCTGAGCCATACCAAGACAGTGCCGCTGTTTGCCCAAGATTAAACTGACGAATCATGTTTTCAGGCACATCGATATCCACTTCCCATTGACCATCTTGTTGAAGAGTGGCGACGCTAACGCCCGGCAATGTCTGCTCGAATGCGTCGATTCGTATCTCGCCAATGCTGCCAGAAAATGGTGCACGCAGCGTGGTGTAAGCCAAGGCATCTTCCGCACGTTGGATATTCTTCTCTACCACTTTAACTGCAGACAAACTGCGCTCATAACCGCTGATAGCACGATCCAAATTCACACTGGCAATCGCGTCATCATCGGTGGCTTGCTTAACGCGTTTTAGTTCAGCCTTTGCCAGTTTATGCGCAGACTTCGCTTCCAGCATACGTGCTTGAAGTTCTTCCAAAGAAACTTGGTAATCGTGAGGATCAAGCGTAGCAATGACCTGTCCTTTCTCGACATGATCGCCTTTCTTCACCAAAACGCGGTCAACCGTGCCAGGAACGCGAAAAGAAAGGGAGGCGGTCTCTTTTGCTTGAACAATGCCACTAAACGATTTGTTCAATGCCGTATTTTCACCCGTGACTTCAACAACTTGAATTGGGCGAGGGGACTCTGGTTCGGTGAACGTGTTTTGGCTTTGATTACAGCCAAACAGTGCCAATGTCGCGGCACCTAATGCAGTAGTTTTGAATAGACGATTCATACGATGGCTCCATAATTTTGGTGCCATCATACAATTGTACAATGTTCAGATAATCACTCGGCAATGAGACTCACTGTCTCAAAAAACGAGACAATGTATTCAGCTAAACGAGTTTTGGGACTTCTTTAATGAGGTGGTCAATAAGTAGTCGGCTTGCCTGACTCAATGTCTTAGGCTGAGGGTAAAGCAACCATCCCGATTCTTCAGTGACAGAATATTGTGACAATAGCTGCACCAAACTGCCGGATTCCAATTCACGCTTCACCAGCAGTTTGGGCATAAAGGTGATGCCACGATCTAAAATCGTCGCGTTCTTAATAAAGCCAATGTTGTTGGAAATAAGCTTCGGATGCAGTTGTACACTTTGCTCTTGGAAGTGCCATACATTGTCCACCTCACCATTTGGCCAACGAAAACAGACACACTGGTGTTCCTTCAGTTGTTCTAGGTTCTCTGGCATGCCGTGTGTTTCAAGGTAATTGGGAGAAGCGACTAAACAACGGTCGAGTGTCAAAAGCTTACGGGCAACGATGTCGGAATCAAATAGGGCGCCACCATGAAAAGCGATGTCCAAGCCCTGTTGGAACATGTCACTAAAGCCATTGTTGATGTTGCGAATATCCAACTCAACATGAGGGTATTTATCGTGGAAGTTAAACAGAATTGGGCGAACCAGTTCGTCGGTTTCTGGCAGTAACCCGAGTTTGATGCGGCCGCGAACTTCATTGGTGTCGTTGCTGACTTGTTCGTTCGCCGAATCGAGCATCGTCAGCGCTTTTTGCAGGTTCTCGTAGTAGGCTTCGCCATTATTGGTTAGCGATAAACTGCGTGTGGTGCGATGGAATAACTGAGCGCCTAAGGATTGCTCTAATTCGCCAATTCGTCGACTCACATTCGCGCGCGGCAGATCCAATGCGTTTGCGGCGGCGGTAAAGCTTCCTAGCTCGACCACTTTAATGAAGAGTTTAAGATCGTCGATTTTCACACTGGCGCTCCATGCTTATTGAACACTGTACTAAACCGTGACACTCTAAAGCATCATCACGTTATGCACAAAATATAACGTGACTTTTGATAACCGATACTTTTTTGAAAAGAGAAATAGGGAATTAATGTGCTAAGAGTCATTCAACGTCGTCGAATCAAGAAGGTCATTAAGTTGCTTTCTGCCAGATTGATTAAGGGCTATGGAAGTCGCGAGTATTTCTCTATCGGACAAGTACAAAGCAGCACAAGCGAGTTGAGCAAGCGCCAACAACAGATCGCTTTGGCTCTGTATGCCGATCCTCAAGAACTGACCGCAGAAGTTAGAGCTGAGCTTAGTTCCTTCCGTGCTGATGTCTCGAATGACTTTTTTGATGGTGGAGATTACACCGCACAAGACGTGCTGAATCTACTTGGTTCGGGTGGTTGGAAAGGCGGTCGTATGGACGATGACATGTCGCACCGATTCGGAATGAATAGCCGATATTAAACAGGGTTGTATTAGGGAATGAATCACGATGAAGCAACTGGATCTCAACTTACTTCGCATCTTTCTGGTGTTACTTGAAACCAAGAACACGCGTATTGCGGGTGACCAATTAGCGTTGAGCCAACCTGCAGTCAGCAAAGCGTTGGGAAGGCTGCGTGATTACTTTGATGATGAGTTGTTTACTCGTGTTCACTCTGGCTTAAAGCCAACGCCTCGTGCACTTGAGTTGGGTGACAAGCTGCCGATGATCATGGAGAGTTTGGATGAGGTGATTCTTGACTCGCCAACGTTTGAGCCTACCGACTACCAAGGGAACATTACCATTGCGATTAATGGCTTTATCTCCAATTGGCTCGGTGCACGCTTGTGTCTCGCGGTGATTGAAGAGGCACCAAACGCACAAGTAAACATAGTGAATTGGGGCTCTCAAACACTCAAAAAGTTGCTCGATGGCGAAATTCAAGCGGCCATCAACTACTCGCCAATCGACACCAATAAGCAATTTACCCACCAAGTGATTGGTGAAGATGATTTTGTTGGGTTAGTGAAAATCAACCACCCGTTGGCAGGAAAGACCTTGTCTCAAGCTGAAATCAATCAAGCAGAATACGCCAGTTTGGTGGTGCCGGGTTGGAATGATACTCAGCCCTTTATTGCTAAGCACCTTTCAAGTGAAGTGTTGAAAGTAAAAGCGCGAAGCTCCTATTTGCATACCTTGCTCGATGTAGTTAAGCAGAGTGAGATCATCTTGCCTTGTTCTCGACAGCTTGCCCATTATCTGCGCGGTGAGTTTGGATATGTCTCTTTCCCTAATCACACCCCAGATGAACTTAAAAATATTGTGCTGGTGGAATCGCACAATAAGCGCATGCACCCGATGCATCAGTGGCTCAAACGAAAAATCATCACCACTTCTCAAACCATCATCCAAGAAAAACAATAAGCCTCTCCATCGAGAGGCTTGTTCTTAGAGGTGTGTTCTCAGAGGCTTGGTCTGAAGAGATTAAGCCTGTTCTGCGTTATTTTGCCGTCACGTTCGGGAAGTTGTGCATTTCCTCAATCGCTTTGGCTTTGTCACTTGGACGATAAGCGCGCAGCGCGAAATTCCAGCCCGCATCGTTCACTTCAATCACGTTATTCGCGGCACCACAAGTCTCGCCTTTCGGTGCGAAGTGAATGGTGTAAGAGCCATCTTTGTTTGGTACAGCGGAGGTTGAGTCTGCGCTGTTGTTATCCGTCATCAACCAGCCTTTGCCTGAATATGCGGTGATAGACCAGTAACCGCCTTTTTCATAGCTCAGTGACGGTTTATCGAAGGTGATGTCAGCACACTCAACTTTGCCAGTACCTGCTCGTGAAGAGTACACCGCGTACTCTGCTGGTAAGCCAGCCCAGCCCACAGCGGTACCAATCATAAATTGCTTGTTATCTGGTGTTGCAGTAATGCCAGTAGTGAAGGCTTCTTCAGTCTTAATCGTGTTGACTTGCTTCTCCCATTTCGCACGCACCGCGTCGCGAGAGGCGCTGTCCCAATCTTGTGCTGGCTTAAATGGTTTTGCGGATTTTGCATTAATCACGGCGGCATCTTGTAAGCGATGTGCTTCTTCCATGCCAGCCGTCGTAGCGGTACGCATTAAGATGTAAATGTAATCCGAGCCTGCAATTTTCGAATCAATGTAGATCTCGTCACCACCATAAATCGCCATGTGGTTGTCGTGATTGTTGTTGAAGAAATGCATGATTTGGTAAGCATCACCTTTCGCTAAACGGAAAGTGGCCCCTTTCGACACATCGACCACGGCTGTCGAGTAGAGTAAGTCGGTATTTGAGCGAATGATCATCTGATTATCAACGGTGACGCTGTCTCGGTTGTGGTCAAACACATTGATTGGTTGGCGCTCTAGTTGTTGAGTGAAGTACAGGTCAGTTTCTGCACGGGCGAAGTTTTCGTCGGTCACTTTAACGGCTGCCATGGTCTGCATAGAGGTGATGGCAATAAGAGTCGCTAAGATGGTCTTTTTCATGTCGCTTACCTTGAGGTCGTCATTAACAGATGACCTCACTTTATCGATATGCCTGTGATGAAAGAAATGAATTGATGTAATTCAGGTAATAACTAAATCGAATTGCAAGCTCGGATTGCCAACCGTCACACGCGATGCTGTTTTCGATATTGCAAAGGGGTGATGCCATTGGTGCGTTTGAACTGTCGGATAAAAGAATCGGCAGAAGCGTAGCAAAGCATGTCAGCAATGGTGCGGATTGGATATTCGCTGTTGGTGAGCAGCTTCTTACTCTCGGTGTCGCGAACTGAATTCACGATATCTCGGTAGGTGAGGTTATTTTTGTTCAACAAGTTCTGCAACGTTCTGGGGTGGATGCCGAGCATTTTGCTGACCAAGGTTTTGCTGATATCACTGAGAGGAAGCAATAGCAGAATAGAGTTGGTGGTGATTTCCAATAGCGTGTTGTGATGTTGAAGACCATGAGAGACTTTGCGTCGCATTTGATTGGTGATGGTCATCTCCAAATCGGGCTTTTCTGCGAGTAGGGCTTTGGGGAACTCAAAACCATCAAACTGACTACCCAATATCACCTTGCATCCAAAGAAGCGTTCAAGACGTTCTATTTGTGTTTGATGTTGTGCTCCTGATTCACCTTGGTAGCGCGCTTTAAAATGCACTTGATGCAACTTCAACCGTTCGCCCAATACCATCTTGAACGTTGTAATAATGCCTCCGATAGAAAGCAAAGCGTGTTGGCTTGTATCGACATTGGGTTCGAATAAGAACTGAGTAAAGTGGCGAGCAATGTCTTCACGAATATCAAGTTGATGGCGAGAAGCACGTTGCTGATAGCTGTATAGGCCAAATAAGACCGGATAGATGTTTGCGAGAGATTCCTGACTGGCAATCAGCAACATAGCGATGTCCAAAGACTGGTAGTCAATCAAGGTACTGAGCTCTAGGGCGAACAGCGGGTCTTTAGTCTCTTTGGCGGCCAAGTTCAGCAGTTCTGCAAATTGCTGGTGGCTAAGCTCTTGGTTTTCATCGTGTAAGGTTGAGATTTGAATATTGAGCTTTGAGGTTAAGGTTTGAGGCTCCACACCATATCGTCTGCACAATCTAGGAAAAGCAGAGAGGTATAACGCGCTCAATCGATATTCGTTTTTCACTCAAATATTCTCAAAATGTCAATTTTCAGTCTTGGCTTGTTTTTATACTGCGCCACATTGAGTTGGTCAAGAAATGGCTGATTTCAACCTCATCCTCCCGATACCGCCTGAAACGACGAGTAGAGAATAGACATGAAAAAAGTAACGAAAACCCTTATCTCTGGTTTGATATTTGCCGCTTTAACCAGCTGCGCAAACGCAGACAACAACATCAAGATTGAGAACATGCACACCCGCTCTGGTGATTTTGCTTTTGAAACCAGCGTGCTCAATGGCATTCCAACAGAAGAAAGCTCAAAGAAATTGTTTAATCTGATGGATTTTCAGCGCGCGACACAAGCTTACATTTGGTCTATTCCGCTGACGTCTAACTACGCGTGGAAGGCGGCGTATGAAAAAATGGGCTCAGAAGATGGCCAAATTACTTATGTGGCATCACATCAATCCAAATTGGGCGGCTTAACTTATAACACCTCAACGCCTTACGCGATTACATGGTTTAACGTAGAGAAAGAGCCCGTAGTGGTGAACATCCCGACCGATGAACTGCGTGGCGCGGTGCATACCATGTGGCAGATTGGCATTGCACAGATGACTAAACCAGGCACATACGTGATAAAAGCCAAGGGCAGCGAAACACCGAAGAACCTACCAAAAGATGCGGTGGTACTTGAATCGGATACCAACTATGTCTTCTTTGGTGTGCGTTTAATGGCGAAAACCGAGAAACAGCGCATGACGGACTTGGAGTCGATGTCTATCACGCATCTGGATGGCAAACCCCTTAGCGATCGAGGTGTTAACTTCCCGAAAAAAGGTCTCGATGCGAAACACCCACATGGTATGGAGTTTTGGCAAGTGCTCAACGAAGCCATTCAAACAGAACCTGTTGCAGAACGCGATCGCATGATGCATGACATGTTGCGTCCATTGGGTATTGAGAAGGGTAAACCTTTCGAGCCAAATGCCGAGCAAGTGAAGATAATGAAAGAAGCGGTAGTGCTTGGTGAGGCCATGACTAAGAATATCGACTTCAACAAAACGGGTCGTTTACATCAATCGGAATATGGGCCTGAAGGGAACCGTTGGGAAGTCGCAACAGCATCAACACCAAACCAAGATCGCGCTTATGGCATGGATCTCGATGGTCGCGCGGCATGGTTTTATGAAGCGGTGACGAACGACATTGCGATGCATGGTTTTGAAAATGGTGGCTGGGGTCAGATATACCTTGATAACTATCGTGACGGCGAAGGCTATGGCCTAAATGGTAGCAATCACTACACGCTGACATTAGATGGCGATGTGAACTACGCCGATTTGTTCTGGACCATTACGGTGTACAACGTGGAAAACCGCGCCATCATCGATAATGATATTCAACGTGCGGATGTCGGCTCAAACGTTCCGGGCACAGTGAAAGACGCAGACGGTAACTACACGTTCCACTTTTCACCAACCAAGCCAAAAGGTGTGAATGAAGCAAACTGGGTACAAACTCGACCAGATGAAAACTGGTTTGTGTATTTCCGCGCTTACTCACCAAGCAAGGCGTTTGTTGAGCAGAAACCAGAAACGATTCTGCCAAACTTTAAACACGTGAAATAACCCGAAAAGCCACCATGATGAAAATTGTCGTGGTGGCTTTTTAATTGTCCGAACATTCACCTGAGAGAGTCAGATTTCGTAATCAAACACGATGATGTCTTCAAGCAGTGGTCTAAATACCTCTTTCAATGCATCGTGCTCTGGGTGAGGTAGGTAGTTCTGACGACCTGCTTCATCAGCAAATGTCATCATCACGGCGTGTGTGTAGTCTTTACTCTTTCCTTCTGGGCTGTTGTTTAAGCCCCATTCAACGTCGGTTACACCTTCCACTTTCGTTGGCATGGCTTCGAATAGCTCTCGAAGTTGTTGGATTTTTTCGCTGGTGGCAGATGCTTTAAATTTGATGAGTAGAATGTGTCTGACCATGGTTTTGAGCTGTTGTTATATTTTGTTGTGTTTGAAGAACAACACTATAACGGGCATCCACTCTAAAGTTAGCTTTTGGCTTCACAAAATAGGGAATCAAAAACGCGAGCACTTTGGCTCGCGTTTTTGTTGGTCTAGCTAGGTCGGAGGTCGTAGGTCGTTAGATGGGAATCGTTAACCCTTGACGCTTGCAAGAGCAATCAACATCAAATTAATGCAAACATTCCACCTGTCGTGAATTAAATCTAGAGCTTTTCTGATTTCAACTCAAAACTTATCCTAAAAGAAGAGCGCCGAAGCGCTCTAGTTATTATTATTTTCGTCGTTGTTTCAATGCTTTGAAGTATGCATCCAGATCATTCACATCTTTCTCAAACTCACTCGCTCGAGGGCAATCAACTGCTAAACCTGTCGCGTTGTCATGACCACACATATAGGTACTGCACTTAGACATTGCAGCGTTAATTATATCGTTATCCTCAGAGGTTACGTCGTCGACAATCTCTTTTAAACTCTGAGTCTTAACCGCGCGGCCAAATCGCTCAACAACCTTTCTCAGTAGCCACTCTTCAACAAGACGTTCATAGGTTTCACGCATTAAACCATAGCCATGTTTAACGTACATTTCGTAACTGAAATCACCTGATGCTTCCATTTTTTTGAGTTTAGGTGCAAGGTTCTTTAATTCACCAACTCGAGCGCCTGTATTCTTGGCATCCCAAGGAGGCTCTTGGAGTGGATAACCAGCTATATCACCCAGTTTTCGGATAGAAATTATGTTCAATTCAGCTTGAGCTATTCCAGTGGACTCCTCCAACATCTTCAAGAAAGCCATATCGTGCGTAAACACGATAACCTGACGCGCCAAAGCTTCCTGAGCGATACGATCAGCGAACAAGCGACGCCAGTTGTGGTCGAGAGAGTTGATAGGGTCGTCGAAAATAATCGCTGATTTTCTGTCATCAACTGTTAACTCTGCCATAAAACCGGCGAGTGCTACGCATTTCTGTTCACCTTCGCTCGCGACATCAGAAATTCCGTTTGTTTTGCCAGTTAAGTTAAGTTTGAGCAACTGCTTACCTTGGGAACCTCTAGTTTTCGTGCCAACAGCGAAGTTCTGGAAGCCTAATTTTTTCAGTTCGCTGCTGAATGCCGCTTCAAGATTGCCAATCGCACCACTCTTTGCGATGTTAGTAACTTGACCTGTGACAGATGTTGTATGGCAAGACTTGCTCACGTTATCAAACAGAATGACCATCCCCTTGCGGTCGATCTCTTTAATGACGTTCTGCTTAATCGCCGTGAAGCTTTTGCGCTCTTCGAGCTCTGTAATCAAATCAATGAGTTGTTTAACCTGTTGAGTCAAGCCATCATCTGTCGCAACCGCAGCTTCGTTCTTTTTCCAAGATTCAATTTGACCGTTAATCCATTCAATCGGACTAAACTCAATTTCCAACTGAGTAAAATCAGGCTCCGTTTTGACTAAATTGGTGCAGAGGGTCTCCAGCTTGTTGTTGAGCTCAATGATCTTGTTGGCGTATTCAGGCTTATAGTCGCGGATCATGTTAAGAGACAATTCGTATGGTTGGAGGTCAAACCTAAGTAGTTTTAGATTTTGTATGTAAGCGTCGAATGAGCCTTTCGCTTTATCTGCTTCAACCTGAGTTCGGTCTTTTAGATAATCATTAAAAGACTTCAGTTTCTCTGCTGCCTCTTCAGAAATAGGCTGAAGGCAAGTAGGGCAGGGTTCCCCCGCAGCTGGTGGAAAGACATGCTTTGCATTATGTGTTTGCACGAAAATCCTGATGTGAGTCCACATCTCTTTCCACTCTGGTGAGCAAATGCCTTCGATTGCGTGTCCATCTACAGCCTGAGTGCGAGCGAGCTCAGCTGCATTTTGTTTAGTCTTGTAATCATCATAAGACTTCTTGATGGCATCAAAGTGTGTTTGATCTAGTTTCGCTTTAAGCTTGTTAAAGTGATCAAGTAAAGGCTGCATTGTCTTTCGCTGGTCGGCGTATGACTTGCGAATCTGCTCTGGCGTCTGAGTTTTTAGCTTAATCAACTCAGCTTGATGGACTTCGATGGATTGAATTTCTTCTTGCGTGAGGCAAAGAGCGTCAACACTTTCTGGTTTGGTTGTTGAAGATAAGGTCGAAAGAAATGCCGCCACTTTTCCACCAGACATATATGGAGGAATAGGGTGAGAAATATTGTAAGGCTGTTTATCTCTCTCATTTTCCTTTCGGACGTACTCACATGCTCGAATTAACTGCGAAAGGAGCTTAGTCCCTGCAGGTTTATATTCGATGGTGTCTTCACCAGAAATGTAGTGTGCTGCCGACGTATTGTCGAAGATGCGAATAGACTTCAAGTCTTCTCGCGCAGCGTTGCCTTTTGCCCACGTGATCTCGTGCAGATTTTCATCAATAATAATGGAAATTTCAGCTTCAGGATTGCCGGTAACATCAGAGTAGATATTCGACAAGATGTTTGGAGTTTCCCCGCGAGTTAGGCAAGCATTTTTCAGAATTTTCGAATAGCTCGACTTACCTGAACCGTTATCGCCGTAAACGGCTGTTAATCCGCTCGTGTTAAATTCAAGAAGAGCATCTGATACCAAAGCAGAGACGTGGTTAACTTTACCAACACTCTTTAAGGTTACAGCCTGTCCTTCTTCACCAAAACCTGTAAGGTCGAGCGGCGCAATGTAGCCTGGATAAGATTCGTTCTGCGCCTCTAGGCCATGTTCCATCTTTGCAACGGTGAAAAGGAGCTGTAAGTCATTCGTCCTTAATTCACCTTTCTCAGCAGCCAATCTGATTGCATGACGCCACCAAAGGTTCTTTTTTAACTTGTTAGCCCAGCTAACAACGCTTTCAATCGACATATTATCCTCCACACGCGTTGTGTAGCAACAACTTATACGCCTATTCAATTTGTAGTCAATTGATTGCACTTGATTCTGTGGCAATGCGACACATTGTGCTCGAGGAAAAAGTAAAACAGCCTCATGACAGAGGCTATTTCGTCAAACTAAAGCGGCTAGCTCTAACGTTAAAGATATCTGTTTGTTCTTGGTCGCACGTAAGAGGTAGCGTTTCAAACGTGACAAATTCGAAAGATCGCCATAACGCCTCCCACTTTTCGCTAAGCGATGTATTTGCTGAGTGGTAACCAGAAATAATGCAGCCAAACTTTAAACACGTGGAACAATTCCCAAAGTCTTTATGGCGAAAGTAACTATGATCGCTAATTTTTATCAATTGGCGATGCGTTTCACCAAGTAGAAGTGCTTTTTACCGCGCTGAAGCAACCAGTACTGATCGAACAGCGGGAAGCTCAAGCTTGGGTTTTCTGCGTCAACTTTCTCGCCGTTCACACTGATGGCGTTGTTGCCAATCAGTTCACGAGCAATACGCTTTGAGTTGGCTAAGCCTGATTCAACCAGAAGCTCGACCAAGTCTTGCTCAGCACTTTGCATGCTCGGTAAGCCATCGAGTTCCAACTGTTTTAGCTCGCTCAAACTTAGCTGCTGCACATTGCCACTAAATAGCGCTTGAGTGATTCGCTCCGCACTTGCTAAGCCTTCTTCACCGTGGACAAAACGCGTCATTTGCTCCGCTAAGATACGCTGTGCTTGTGGTTTGCCTTTGCTCTCTTTGTCTTGTGCTTCAATCGCAGTAATCTCATCGCAACTCAAGAAGGTGTAGTAGCGCAGGAAGTGGTAAACATCGGCATCTTCCGCGGATAACCAGAATTGGTAGAAAGCGTAAGGCGAGGTCTTACTTGGATCTAACCACACTGCGCCACCTTCGGTTTTACCAAATTTAGTGCCGTCAGATTTGGTGATCAAAGGTAAGGTTAGACCGAAGACCTGCTCACCATTTTGACGGCGAGTGAGGTCAATGCCGCTAACAATGTTGCCCCATTGGTCATTACCACCGATTTGTAGGCGGCAGCCGTACTGACGGTTTAATTCTGCGAAGTCGTAAGATTGCAGCAGTGCGTAACTGAACTCGGTAAATGAGATGCCTTGATCTGGACGTTGTAAACGTTGTTTAACAGACTCTCGGCTGATCATGGTATTTACGGAGAAATGCTTACCTACGTCGCGGAAGAAGTCGATCACGTTAATCTGCTTCACCCAATCCGCATTGTTTACCATGATCATTGGCTTGCTGACTTGGTTATTCATCAACTGTTGAATTTGATTCGACAGATCTTGTACCCAACCCGTTACGGTTTCTTCTGAGTTTAAGCTTCGCTCAGTGGCTTTAAAACTTGGGTCGCCGATCATACCCGTAGCTCCACCGATCAGGGCGATGGCTTGGTGTCCTGCATCTTGAAAACGTTTGAGCATAATCAGTGGCACAAGGTGGCCAATGTGCAAGCTACCTGCGGTTGGATCGAAACCGCAGTACAAGGTTTGTGGCTTAGATAGCAGTTGTTGAACTTGGTCTAAATCGCTCGCTTGGGCAATCAAACCGCGAGCTTGTAAATCTTCAATCAGTGTCATCGTCTTATCTTTATCTGGTTTGGTTGTATTCAGATTAAAAGGCGATGCGGAATCGAGATATATCCCTAAAGGGACGGTTTGTTATCTTGATAGAGTGATCAGGTGGTTGAGAAACAACTGAAAGAACTCGCTTAATGACGCGACATTTAGCTGCGCGTAGATGCGTTTACGGTGATTCTTAACTGTGCCTTCTGCAACATCTAGCTGCGTTGCAATCTCTTTGCTGTCAAAGCCTTGCGCGATCAATGCCGCGATTTCTTGTTCTCGTTTGGTGAGGACGGTTTGGCCAAAAGATGTCAGTGCGGATTCAATCGCGGCACGCATTTGTCCTGAATAAGCGTTAGAACTGAAGACTGGTTCGGCGAGTGTAAACTCGGTTTGTTTCCAGTGTTGTTGGCATAAAGACTGAATAATCGCGAAGTAAGATTTGAGCTTGGTGACTTGAGGTTTGGTGAAGCGTTTGTCGTCTTGCATAAAACCGAAGTAGAGCATCACCCAACGTGCCGGCTCGATTTCGATCAGCATGCTGAGCTCGTCCTTCCAGCCCGTTTGATGGTAAAACTGCTGACAGTAGGCTTGGTAATCGAGATCGTTACGCGCGACGTCTTTGCTTACCACATCTTTGAGCGTAAAGATGCCTTGCTCTTTGTTGGCGTTAAGCTTCTGGTAAAACGGGTCGTTTTGAAAAGAGGTGGTGAGGTAACGCTGAAACAAAAGCTCGCGCTCATTCTCAATTGAATCATACAGATAGATAGGGTGTTTGCCTTCGCGGTAGCCGAGGATCACCGCGCAATCAAAACTCAATAACGAAGCAATAACGCGCATCAGTTTAGGCGTAAAGCTTGGTGAATTAAGAGCAGATATTGTTTCTGCAAGTTGAGTGTTGAATGCGTCGTTAGGCATGGGAATTCGAGTGTGCGATAAAGGTTGAGATAAGCATAACGCAACAGACTGATATCCCAAAGTGATCAAAAAGGGGAGCGTTGTGCTCCCCATCAATAATTCATTGTAACCAAGCGATTACTGCGAATCGGTCAGCTCTTTGTTGACCCAGTATTTCGAGCCAGAAACGTTCGCATCAACCAACAAGCCTGTGGTGTTGAGCTGATACACTGCCACGCCGCTGTTGAATTGCGCAGTCATTTCTTCGCCATCCTCACCAGCGACTAAAGAGGCTTCACTCGATGCTTCCCAGCCTTCTTCGACAAAAGTGTTGAAATCTTTTTCATGTTCGAACAACACCACTTGTTGGTAGAACTTACCGCCAACACCAAGGGCAACACCCGCACCAAACATGTTCATGTAAGTGCGCTTATCCGTTGACTTGTTGACTGCAACACCAGAGCCGGAGTTAGTGTGGAACATCAGCGACAGTTTGCGTGAATCAAACACAGCATAGCCGTAAGCTTTATCGTAGAGATCTTTCGCTTCTGGTTTCTCATTGAAGAGTTTTAGTAAGGTGCTATCTGCCATTAAATCAATTGCTTGGCGCGCTTCTTCTGGCGTATCACCCTCCATCAATTCATCGATTTTCTTATCGGCATCATCGATCCACTTTTTACTGGTGTCAATGCTGGCATCAGTCCATTCACCCGCGGTGTTGATCGCATCTTCAGACCAGTTAGTGAAATCTTGCCAAGCTTGTTTTGAGAACGCCTTGGTGTCATCCCAAGTGTCTTTTGCAGTATCAGAGACGGCGTCACCAAGGTCTGAGAGACTGTTAGATATGTCGTCCCAATCTGCGTAAGCCGGAGAGGCGAGTAGCGTTAAAGCGGTAACAAGTGCAAGTGGCTTTTTCATAGGTCCATTCTTTTATGAAATCAGATTCTTTCATTCTAGGTGAAAAATCTCAGAGGGAAAATTAGCACGCCGTTTAGGTTGGGATTGTCGTCACGAACTCACAGAGCTTTGACATGATAGACAAAGAAAAAGCCCTCAAACCGAGGCTTGAGGGCTTTGCATTGCGAGTTGGAAAGGAGCGTATTACTTGCTCACTTTACCTAGCTTCAACCAAGTATCGATAACCGTATCTGGGTTCAATGACA
The DNA here is from genome assembly GCF_002887615.1 of Vibrio jasicida 090810c. Lineage (NCBI taxonomy): Bacteria > Pseudomonadati > Pseudomonadota > Gammaproteobacteria > Vibrionales > Vibrionaceae > Vibrio > Vibrio jasicida. Next base: position 664,129 of record NZ_CP025793.1, read on the forward strand.
CAGAGCTGATGCCTTGTTCCATCAACCATTCCGCTAGGTCATCGTGGTCTGATGGGCCTTGGCCACAGATACCGACGTATTTGCCTGCTTTGGTTGCCGCATCAATGGCCATTTGCAGCATGGCTTTCACTGCTGGGTTGCGTTCATCGAATAGGTGAGCAACGTCGCCAGAGTCACGGTCAAGACCAAGCGTAAGCTGAGTCATGTCGTTTGAACCGATAGAGAAACCATCGAAGTACTTCAAGAACTCTTCAGCAAGTACGGCGTTTGACGGTAGCTCACACATCATGATGGCTTTCAAACCTTGGTCGCCGCGGCGTAGGTCGAACTTAGCCAGTAGGTCGATAACCGATGCCGCTTCGCTTGGTGTACGTACGAATGGGATCATGATTTCAACGTTCTTCAGACCCATCTCGTTACGAACGCGTTTGATTGCTTGAGTTTCTAGCTCGAAACAGTCTTCAAACACTGGAGAAATGTAGCGAGACGCACCACGGAAGCCCAGCATAGGGTTCTCTTCATGCGGTTCGTAACCTTTACCGCCCACCAAGTTGCTGTACTCGTTCGATTTGAAATCAGACATACGAACGATCACGCGTTTTGGCCAGAATGCAGACGCGATAGTCGCGATGCCTTCGGTTAGCTTGCTAACGTAGAAATCGATTGGATCTTTGTAGCCACGGATACGCTCAGTGATCTCTGCTTTTAGCTCATCACTCTGCGCATCGAAGTTCAGCAACGCTTTCGGGTGAATACCAATCATCTTGTTGATGATGAATTCAAGACGCGCAAGACCCACACCTTCGTTTGGAATTTGAGCGAAGTCGAATGCACGGTCTGGGTTACCCACGTTCATCATGACTTTGGTTGGAAGCAGCGGAAGCTCATCGACCGCAGAGCGTTTGATTTCGAAATCCAGCTCGCCTTGGTAAACGTAGCCCGTTTCACCTTCAGCACAAGACACTGTTACGGTCTCGCCGTCAGTCAGTTTGCTGGTTGCATCACCACAACCAACGATTGCAGGAATACCAAGCTCACGTGCGATGATCGCTGCGTGGCAAGTACGGCCACCACGGTTAGTGACAATCGCAGACGCCTTCTTCATCACCGGTTCCCAATCTGGGTCAGTCATGTCTGTCACCAGCACATCACCATCTTGGACCAATGACATTTGGTCTAAAGAGTCGACTAAGCGCACTGGGCCTTTACCGATACGTTGACCAATTGCACGGCCTTCAACCAACACATCTGCTTTGTTGCTTAGCTCGTAACGCTCAATCACGTTTTGCTCGCTTTGAGAGCATACTGTCTCTGGGCGTGCCTGTACGATGTAAAGTTTGCCGTCGATGCCATCTTTTGCCCACTCAATATCCATAGGACGTTTGTAGTGCTTTTCGATGATCATCGCTTGTTTTGCTAGCTCTTTGATCTCTTCATCATTCAGAGAGAAGGCGTTGCGCTCTTCTACTGACGTGTCGATGATCTCAACTTGCTTACCGATTTCTTGACGGTCTGAGTAGATCATTTTGATCTGCTTAGAGCCAAAGGTCTTCTTAACAATTGGGTGTTGACCCGCTTCTAGCATTGGTTTGTGAACGTAGAATTCATCAGGGTTAACCGCACCCTGAACCACCATTTCACCCAAGCCCCAAGAAGAGGTGATGAATACGACTTGGTCGAAGCCAGATTCCGTATCTAGGGTGAACATAACGCCAGAAGAGGCTTTGTCCGAGCGCACCATGCGTTGAATACCTGCCGATAGCGAAATGCCACGGTGGTTAAAGCCTTGGTGTACACGGTATGAAATTGCACGGTCATTGAACAAAGAAGCGTAAACGTGCTTGGTCGCTTCTAATACTGCATCAATGCCTTTTACGTTTAGGAACGTCTCTTGCTGACCAGCAAATGACGCGTCCGGTAGATCCTCTGCAGTTGCAGAAGAGCGAACGGCAACAGAAATCTCAGGATGATTGTCTGTCAGTTCTTTGTAGTTATCACGGATATCTTGTTCAAGATCCGCAGGGAATGGCGCTTCTAATACCCATTGACGGATTTTTGCACCTGTCTCACGCAGTGCTTCTACATCCTCAACGTCTAGTTCATCAAGTAGTTGGTGAATACGTTCATCCAAACCTTCGTGGTCTAGGAATTGATTAAACGCATAAGAGGTGGTCGCAAAACCGTTTGGTACTGATACGCCAACATTGGCTAGGTTAGAAACCATTTCGCCAAGTGAAGCATTCTTACCGCCGACTTTGTCGACATCATCCATGGATAGGCCATTGAACCAGAGGGTGTTCTTTTGCATGTCTTTCTCCAGAAACATTGCAGCAATTGTAGGGGGACTTAAAGGCAAACGATTACGTATTGGCTGAAAAAAATTCTCAAGGAATTTTCAAAGCTGTGGGGAACGTAATTGCAAGCCAAATTGATTTATTAATATTATGTAAACCATCCTACTCAAATGAATTTGAAAAAATAAACAAAAATGCAAATAAATAGCCAAAGTCGTGATGTATTCTATGTTTCTGACGGAACGGCCATAACATGTGAGACATTAGGGCATGTTGTTCTGGGTCAGTTTCCTTTCATTGCTAATGAAAAAACCTTTCCTTTTGTCGAAACGCCAGACAAAGTTGCCGATGTTATTAAAGAAATTGAAATTTCCTACCAGCGAGAAGGCGTTAAACCATTGGTATTCTTCTCAATTGTGGTACCAGAACTTCGTGAATTGCTTCGCAAAGCCCCTGCAAATTGTTATGACGTGTTAGAGAGCATTGTGCAGAAAGTAGGAGACGACATTCAAATGAAGCCACAACCAAAGCTGCAACGTTCACGCAGTGTTGGTAAAGATTCTGATACTTATTTCGACCGAATCGCTGCGATTGAATACACGCTTGCTCATGATGATGGCATCACTTTAAAAGGCTTAGAAGAGGCCGATATTATTTTGCTGGGTGTGTCGAGAAGTGGTAAAACGCCCACCAGTCTATACATGGCGATGCAATTTGGTATGCGCGTAGTGAATTACCCGTTTATCGCCGAAGACGTCAAGATGATGCGTTTATTACCGGAGTTTGAAATCCATCGTCATAAGCTGTTTGGTTTAACCATCAACCCTGAACGGTTGAATGAAATCCGCGAGAACCGCTTGTCAGGCAGCGAATACGCCAGCACTGAGCAATGTAAGTTGGAGCTTGATACAGTAGAAGCGCTGTTCAGAAGAGAAGCTATCCCTTACATCAACACGTCATCGCTGTCGGTGGAAGAAATCACCACGCGTATATTAGAAAGAGCAGGAATGAAACGTCGCCTATTTTAAGGACATTTCCGGATATTACTTGAGGACAGAACTTAACAAGGTGCCGATAGCCAATATCGGCACCTTGTTTTCTTATGGGTGTGTCTTTTTAAGGAGATCTTGCCTCAATTCATAGCGTTGATACTAAGTAAGCTGGGAGCCTTAACGGGTTTTGATCATTTGTGGTTTGCCTGCAATGAAAGCGATGCCAGTCCATACCAAGGAAATCGCAAATAGGAAAATCAAAGGCTCTTGCCAAGAATGAAAGGATTCATGCAAAAAGCCGAAAATCATCGGGCCGGTGGCGGCAAATAAATACCCGACGCATTGCGCCATACCGGACAGCGCAGCCGCTTGGTGTGCGTCGTGCGTGCGTAAGCCAACAAAAGACAGGCTAAGAATAAACCCGCCACCAAGACTAAACCCGATCGCAATGACCCACACCACAGCAAGCTGAGGCAATAGCATTAACCCGATAAGCCCCAATGCAGCACAAGCTGAAATCATGCTGCTTAAACCGCGTTTGTCTTTCATTCTGGCCATAAGAGGGATAAGAACCAAAGCAGGAACAGCAGTGGCAAGTTGAAGCTCCCCATGTAAGACGCCGGCTTCATTTTCTGAATAACCTTTTTCAAGCAATATGCTTGGTAACCAGCTTACGAAGATGTACATCATAAAAGAATTAAGCGCGAGGTAAGCCGTGACCTGCCATGCTGCGAGTGTGCGCCAAAGGTAATGATGGCCTTCCAATGTAGTGGTATCTGCCGTTGGTCGAGTATGTTGGTGTACTTGCGGTAGCCACAGCACAATCGCAAGAACTGGGAAAATCAAGACGCTAGCCAATGACAATCCCCAGTGTGGGATTTGGTCAATATGCCATTTGGTTGCCCAATCCATGATCGGATACGCTGCGCTTGCACTGAATGTTGATGCGACGCCCATCATCAAGACATACATAGAGGTGAGTGTCGTGACCTTATGAGGAAAATCTCTTTTCAGTAGGCTGGGTAAAAGTACATTCCCAAAAGCAATACCAATGCCAATCAACAGAGTGCCAAGGTAAAGCATAGTAACTGCCCCAAGTGAGCGTAGGATAATCCCGAAAGAGATAACCACGAGCGCAAACATCAATGCTGGTTCTAGCCCTACTTTACGCGCAACGCCTGACGAAACTGGAGAAAATACTGCAAAGGCGATCAAAGGCAAGGTTGTAATAAAGCCAGCGAAAGTGGGGGAAAGTCCTAAGTCTTTAGAGATGAAATCAAGAATGGGACCAACCCCGGTGATTGGTGCTCTTAGCGTGCTCGCGATAAGCATAATGCCAAGAATCAGGAGCAGAGGATGATTGAGCTTTACTTTATTTTTATGTGACATAATGTCGCCTCCTAGATAGTGGCGTCATAGTACGTCTTCGATTAGAATCTGAATTTATTGATATTGACATATTATTGCTAAAAACAGACAAATATGGCGAACCCCCTTCCTAGCTCTTACTTTGACTCCGATGACTATCACCAAAAAGTGGTTGCGCTACGGATGCATGAAATCGAGCAAGATGAAGTGCCTTACCATCAGCATCGCAAGGGGCAATTGATCATGCCTTTGACCGGATTTGTAAAGAGTCAGATAGAAGATGCGATTTGGATGGTGCCAAATCATTGCGCGGTGTGGATTCCGAGCCACATTCCCCACAATAATGATATTGCGGCAAATACTGATATTTGCATGCTGTTTGTCGATCCGGTTATTCAAGGTTTACCCAATAAAACGTGCACCTTATCGGTTTCTCCTTTATTGCGAGAGTTAGTCATAAAGCTTGCCAGCGAAGAGAAAGATTATGATGAAGCAGGACGAGTTGGGCGTTTAGCTCAAGTTTTAATCGATGAACTTATTAGCATGCCGACAGAGCGGTTTGATTTTCCAATTCCGAGAGAGCCGAGACTCAATAAATTAGCGTATTGGATGATTGATGATCCGAACAATCAAATACACATTGGTCAATGGGCGAAATCATTGGCGATGAGCGAGCGCACTTTAGCAAGGTTGGTTCAACAAGAATTGAGTATGACGTTTGGTCAATGGCGAGCGCAATTACATGCGATTGTCGCGATACAAAAACTGTCGAAAGGAGAAAGTGTTCAGCGAATTTCCGAAGATTTAGGCTATGAGTCGGTTAGTGCGTTCATCACTTTTTTCAAAAAATTATTAGGTAAACCTCCTGCTCAATATATGAAAGATTTCCGTTGATGTCAGAGAGCAATTCATATCAACGAGATAGTGAGTAAGCCTTGAGGAGGCATAGTATTCGCCCCCTCATTGGTTGCAGATTATGTCATGCTTCTATTGACCTTTTACTTAGGTGATCAGTAAAACTCAAACATCTTTTGCACGGCTTGATAATCTTTAGTTTGTGTCAGAGACAACATCAATAAAATACGAGCTTTCTGCGGGTTCAATGTACCAGATGCAACGAAGCCATATTTGTCGTCGTCTATTTCTGCGTCCAAGGTAGTAGACCCAGTAGGCGTGCGAGAGCTGCGAACAACCATGATGCCATCTTTACTCGCCTTTTCTAACTCATCAAACACGCTATGGTATAAGTTCCCATTGCCCACACCAGCACTGACAATACCATCAAACTTCGCATCAACTAACGCTTTGACTGGCAAATTAGACGCGTTGGCGTAGTTATAAACAATGCCCACTTGAGGCAGTTTATCAAGTTTAGATACGTCAAAAGTGGTTTCAGTAGTGTGTTTGCGCTCTGGACTTCTTTGATATTTCGCGTCGCTGTTATGAATGTAGCCAAGTGGACCAAAGTTCGGTGATTGGAACGTGCTGACCGAAGTGGTGTTGGTCTTAGTGACATCACGGGCATCAAATATGGTGTCGTTCATTGCGACTAAAACTCCGCGGCCTTGTGAGTCTTCATCTGTTGCGGTCACAACGGCATTGTAGAGGTTCACTGGGCCGTCTGCGCTCATCGCGGTAGAAGGTCGCATTGCGCCAACAATGACGACGGGTTTGTCGCTTTTTACGGTGAGGTCAAGAAAGTAGGCTGTCTCTTCTAATGTATCCGTACCATGAGTAATGACGATACCGTCGACATCATCTTGCGCGAGCAATTCATTGACGCGCTTCGCTAATTTCAACCATACCTCGTCATTCATATCTTGAGAACCGATACTGACAACCTGCTCACCAGAGATATCTGCAATCTTTGTCATGCTAGGCACCGCGTTGATCAGAGAATCTACTCCGACCTTACCAGCTGTGTAGCTGGATTCAGTGGCTGATTGTCCAGCGCCAGCAATCGTACCACCAGTCGCAAGAATCTTTATATTTGGAAGATCCGACTGAGCAAATGATAAAGAGCTGAAGCACAAACCAAGTGTTATCGCACTGAGGCGGAAAAGATTTTTCTTCATAGGGATCACCTGTTTTTGGGTTAGATGTTGGGGGAAGCGTTATCTATCCTAAAAACAGTACGGTAGATTTTTTGAGCACAACCTCACCAATTTACAGATAAAAATAGTGATCAACCAAGCACTTAAAGAATATCAAATCAGATGGTTAACGTAATCGACGTGCTTGATTAACAAGTGAGCCTTTCCAGTAATCTGGTCAACAATTGATTAATCGTAATTGATTTATTAGTAAATAAAGAAGCGCCGTTGTACCACTGGTCGGGAACAGGAAGTGGTAGGGCAGTTCCGCCTAACCAAAGTTCCGTGTAGTTCTAATGGTCAGTGCTTCAGTTAAATACAGGTTGAAGTTTTTGCAACTGGGATGACTGGCTTGATTGTACGTACTCAAGGAAGTCTTGTTTTGGTATAGGCTTTGAAAAGTAGAACCCCTGAATGTTATAGAACCCAAGCTCATGTAACACTCTCAGTTGAGAAGGATCTTCCACACCTTCGACTATGACCGACATATTTAAGGTTTGCGAAAGAGTATGAATGGCTTCGAGCAAAGGCTGGATGGTATGTCCGTTACTCAAGTTGTTCACAAAGACACGATCGATTTTTATGATATCAAATGGGTACTGAGTGATGAAATCTAAGCCTGAGTAACCTGTACCAAAATCATCAACAGCAATACGGATACCGAGCCTTGATAGGCGGTCCAAGTGTGCACGCAAGGTCAAAAATTCGTCATCATTGAATATAGCCTCTTCGGTAATTTCAAACACCAAACGTTCACTGGCTAGATAGTGATACTTCAATCGAGACTCGACTTCATTAATAAAATCTCCTCGAAGTATCAAAGAGCGACTCACGTTTACACTGATATAGCGCTCACTGAACATGATTTTGTTTTCGCTGATCATGGTGATTGCATTATCTAAAACCAAGTAAGTGATTTGGTCTATCAAACCGACTTTCTCTGCCAAAGGAATAAAAATACCCGGAGAGATAAACCCTTGTACTGGATCGTTCCAACGGACTAATGATTCTCCACCAATTACAGTTCTATCTCGCTGATCGACAATTGGTTGGTAGTGCACGCTCAAATTACGGCCTTTTATAGCTTGTGTTAGTGAGAATTCTAAACTGTTTTTGGCAAACTTCTTTGATGAGAAAAATAGGTGTATGACCAGAGCACAAGCCATGCCTAATAGTCCGATCCAGAGTTTGCTTGCCAAGTATTGCCAATAAAATGGAAAGCCTATTGTTGAGTAGACGGTAAATGGTAATAGTTTGGATGTGGCTTGCTCTTGCCTAAGTTCATTTTGAGTGATGGTGTTTATCGCCGTTCTATCAATGATGTCGATACGATAATGCATGTCACCAAAGCGGAAGATATCGGCAACCAATATTTGCAAGACTTGTTTTGGAAAGACGACGCTGATACCTCGATCTTTTTGTTCAGTGAAGAAAAGGATCAAGGCTTGATTGTTGGTAAGTGCCCTTTGAGTAAATGATAACGTAGCATGTATGTCGCTATCTCCCAAACGATTCAATATGCTGGAATAGATACGAAAAGAAGGATGTCGTTCACTACTGGTACATAGAGCATTGCCATTCTGATCGAACGTAGAGATATCTTTCGCCATTCCTAAGCTAAAGATGCTTGTTCGTAAGTCATGAATTAGTTCGTCGCATGATTTAAGGAAGTACTTGTCATCTAACAAAGGGAGCAATTGCTGCACATTATCGCGCAACTCAGTTTCGATCGCCGAAACTGCTTGTTCTGTGAGCTTTTTATGATGTTGATTTGCGAGGGGGATAAAAGCCAACATTGAAATCGTAAATGATAGTAGGCCAACACCGACCAACTGAAAATTATTATTCCACTTCTTAGACATTGTTTTAAAGAATTGATTGGTCACAGAATTAAATCGTGCAAGCAGGTAATGACATAAAACTATCTTAACCGTCTCAGTTTTAGGATTTGGTCAGCGTAAACTGTGATCGCTATCTTATAAAATATAGCTAAGTTACTATTTTAAAATAAAAAATGTCGATTTCATTCACCTTTTTTTAAAGCTTAATGCATGTGCATGCATGAACGCTTTAGAGCGGTTTTTACCATTTCATTCAGTAGATAATCATCAAAAAATGACTTACACAAAATGCGATGGAAACGCACATTTTTTCACGAGTGCTCTGACAATGTCCTAACGAAAACACAAATAACTTCGATTAATTTAGTCTCGGCAAACGTTTTCGTTGTGTGATATTCCACTATCAAGAGGTTAGAGAAATGATCGCGAAAATTTACTCTGTTAAAGTGACTTGTCCGTGCTGTGGTGAGCTGCATACTCAACAATCGAAAGATTGGTTTATTGACCGAACTACACCGTTCTTAGTTGGGGAGGGATATGACTTCCACTGCGGCTGTGGGCAGGAAGTTGAATTTTCTTTTTTGGCTCAACAACACGGTTCGATTGTCAGGCCGATGAGTGATTTAGGTATTTGATACGAGAAACCTACAAGCATTCTTTTCTGCAACACTGGTTCGATGTATCTAACGATAAATAAGTTAAAAAAAAAGCGGCTTTACCCCGGAAAAGATAAAAAGCCGCTTGCTAATATAACCAAGTACTTAATGTGACTTGGATATAGACGTGTTAATCCACGTCTTAACGCATAATCATTTGCTCGCGACCAGGACCAACAGAAACCATTTTCACTGGCACGCCCATTAGTTCTTCAATACGTAGAACGTATTTTTGTGCCGCAACTGGTAGCTCTTCGAATTTACGACAACCAGTAATGTCTTCGCTCCAGCTTTCCATCTTCTCGTAGATTGGTGCTAGAGCAGCCGTTTGAGGCCAAATTGGGTTTTCGCTGTGCTCGCCTTCGTAACCAACACAGATTTTTAGATCTTTAAGACCCGTTAGACAGTCTACTTTGGTCAGAGCGATTTCAGTCGCTGCTTGAAGCTCAACGCCGTTCTTAGTCGCGACTGCATCAAAGTAACCCATGTCACGTGGACGACCTGTTGTCGCGCCGAATTCACCCGCTAGTTCACGGAATGCATCTTGCTCTTCCATTGCAGTGATTAGCGTACCAGTACCTACTGATGAGCTGAACGCTTTTGCTACTGCAATAACACGCTCTGGACGCAGAGCAGGAAGACCACTACCGATACCAGCGTACATAGACACAACGTTTGAAGATGTTGTCCATGGGTACTCACCGTAAACAAGGTCACGGCCTGCACCTAACTGTGCTTCGAACAGTAGAGTTTGGTCTTTTGCTTGCAGCTCTTTTAGTGGAAGCGTTACGTTGCAGATAGCATCACGCCAAGGAGCTGATACTTCTAGCAACCAGTTCGCCATCTCTTCTGCGGTTTGCTCGAATTCGAACGTTGGGTAAAGTGCACGTAGTTGTGGAAGTTTCCAGTCCATCCAGAACTTGATGCGTTCTACTAGAACTTCTGGTTGTTTCAACCAACCAACTAGGATGCCTTTTTTCATCACACGGTCGCCGTATGCAGGTGCAATACCTTGACGAGTTGAACCGTATGCTTTGTCGCCTAAGCGTTGTTCTTCTAGCGTATCTTCTAGTGCGTGCAGAGGTAGGCACAGTGTTGCGCGATCAGAGATGCACATGTTCACTTTAACGCCCGCTTCCGCGACTTCCGCAATCTCCTCAGACAGCGACGCAGGGCTGATAACCATACCCGGACCTAAAACTGCCAAACAGTCAGGGTTGAAAACGCCACTTGGTAGCTGGTGCAGCTTGAACGTGCCTAGGTCGTTAACTACGGTGTGACCCGCGTTGTTACCACCTTGGAAACGAATGCTTGCAGAAGCTTGCTCTGCCAAAAAGTCAACGATGCGGCCTTTGCCTTCATCACCCCAGTTTGCACCCACAACAACGATAGACGACATAATTCATTCTCCAAAAACAGACCGGAAAATCTTAGGATGCTCGCATGAATAAGAGAAATTAATTATACTCATTAACTTGATAAGAAAGTCATATCGGGTAATTTTCTATGTTGGATTTGAACTGGTTACGTACGTTTGTCACCTTGGCAGAAGTAAAACATTTCGGAAAAACAGCGATTGAACTGCACATGACGCAGCCAAATGTCAGTCTTCACATCAAGCAACTAGAACAAGCCACTCGTACCAAGTTGATAGAACGCAACCCTGTACAACTGACTCAGGCGGGTAAGCGGTTATTAGACACTGCCGAACACATGTTGAATGAGCTGCAAATCTGCCAATCCGATCTCAATGCCATTAATGACTTAACGCAAGGAACGCTCTCGATTGCGGCGAGTGACATTGTCTCGCGTCTGTTACTTATCAAGCCATTCCAGCAGTTCAAAAACGAGTATCCTGGTATCGACTTAGCACTGTTCAACACCACTTCATCGCAAGCGGTGGATTTGGTAAAAAGTGCTCGTGCTGACATCGGTTTTGTTATTGCGCAGAAAGAGAGTCAACCACTGCACTTTACGTCGCTGACCCAGATTCATTGGTGTGCTTTCGGCGATAACATTTTCGATTGGCGAGATAACAGCGAAGAGAACCAAACACTTATCTTGCTCGGTCACGATACCCGAACGCGTGAGTTGATTGACGCGTCTCTGCCAGAGCTAAACCTGCCAAAACATAGAGTCATGGAAGTGGGCAGTGTAGAGGCTCAAATTGATTGGGCAGAAGCCGGTTTCGGAACGGCAATTGTGCCTGATTTCTCCCTCGATCCAAGATTGAAACTATCAAGAAAAGTGACGCCATTACCCAGCTTCCCCAACACCGATTTTGGCTATATTGTTCGCCAAAACCAAGTGCTGTCTAAAGCCGCAAAACAGCTTCTTAAATGGGTAGCTGAGAATGTGTCTGTGGTGGGGTAAAGCTTAATACAGTTCTTCGAGGTTAAGCACGTTAAGTTCACAAACACTATAGATTTCATTAGTGATGGGTTCCGTTTTTGTTGTCGGATAAGTGAAGACTTTGAGTGGGGCGTCCAAGTTGCAGGTCAAGTTTTCAAGAGAAATGAACAGAAGGGGAGACGGGTGGAATGAATGGACTTTTGATTGCCATATCGTTATCTCATTACCTTGAAATTGGGTGCTAAGATCCAGCTTTACTCGAATATCTTGCAATGACTGATGTTGATGTTTTGAATCTAATAGCACGGCTTCAAAAACAAAGTACCCTTCCGCATTAGATTGTGTCGAGTCAGATACAACACCTTTGAAAACAATCGTCCTTTCGATATTGATGCCCTCAACGGGCTTGCCATTTAAACGCAGATAGCCAGATATATAAGGACTTAAAACACCTTTCATTTTTCATGTCACCTCTTGCTGAAATATAAAAGGTGTCAGAATCTTTAAAGTTTATTGAGCGAGCAAGAATAAACCTTGTATTTTCGACTAAAATCACCACGCTTTGAAAACGATTAAGTTTTCTCGATGAAAAAATGAGGCGAGCTGTTTATCATAGGCAACGAAATTAACCATGCCACTATTGTGATGACTGACAAGATTATCTCCATCCCTCTACCATCTTTGATTCACCGAATTGGTGGTGATCATGCTAAGCGAGCCAAAGCTATCGCCGCAGAGAACAAGTGCGAGCTGAAGCGTATTCGACGCTCGCGTAATTGGGAAATTGTAGGTGAGGCTTTGGATTTGAAAGCGTTCCTCGATCATATCAAGGCAGAAGAATCTGAGCCAATGCGATTTGTGATCAACAAAATGGAAGTTGGTCTTGCCAAGCACAGCGACAAGCTTGAACCTTTGGAAGCCAAGCTGATTCGATTCGTCTTGGAGAATCCAAACATTACTTTGGCGGAGCTAATGTCGGAAACCAACTGTACCATCGCCCAAGCTCGAACGGCGCGTTTCGATGCTGAGATGCTATAAACCTGAAAGTTTCTTCTCCTATTCCCTGTCTATATAGGTAAGCGATTGATTATCAAACATCGGATAACGTAGAGAGGGAAGGTTATGAAGCTGATATTGAAACTGTTGAGTGTATTCTTCATTTGGGGGAGTTTGACGCTTCCTGCTTTCGCTCTTGATCCTGTTTATAGCGACTTTCTCGGTAAAGCGATTCGTGGTTATGACCCTGTCGCCTACTTCACTCAATCAAAACCAGTCAAAGGTGACAGCGATTTCACTTATCGTTGGAATGATGCCAAATGGTACTTTTCATCGGCTGAAAATCGGGATGCATTCGTGAAAAAACCTGAGAAATTTGCACCGCAATATGGCGGCTATTGTGCTTGGGCAGTGAGCAAAGGCTATACCGCCAAGATAGACCCCAATGCGTGGAATATTCACGATGGAAAGCTCTACCTAAACTACAGCAAATCCGTTCAAGCCTCTTGGCAACAGGACATTCCGGGCAACATTGCGAGCGGGGATAAAAACTGGCCGAAGTTACTTGCAGAATAACGAAGTCTAACAAGATAAAAGGTCGCTATTACAGCGACCTTTTTCAATTTTGGTTCCATGAAATGGAGCATTACCACATCAGATCGTCTGGTACTACGAAATCTGCGTACGGGTCATCTTCTGCAGGGATATCCGCTTCTGGTTCTTTCTGTTCGATGATCACAGACTCGTCACGTTGAGCAATCTTGTTCGCAACAGGACGAGGAATGACCACATAGCTTTCACCAACGATGGCGATTGCCAAGATGCCTTTGATCAACTGATCACGGACAAGTGAATCGACATAGAGAGATTTCACTAGCGTGCCGTGAGTGAAATTGTATTTGATGTCACCATCTTTCAAATCAAGCTTGTTCATTTCGATTAGCTGAATGATTTGCGCTTTAACTTCTTTGCTCAAACGCTCGTTGTTTTGCTGCTCGCTAAGTTGCTTGTCACGTTCTAACTGCTGACGTTTGTTCTCTTCAACCGCCGCTTTTACTTCGCGGGCTTGAACGCGTGATTTTTTAGAGCCTTTCTTAGCTTTCTTCAGTTTTTTCTCGTTAACCAAGCCTGCTTTTAGCATCTGCTCTTGAAGGGTAAGTTTTGCCATGTTCTATCCGGTTAGTGCGCAATTTTGTGCATTTTAACCAGTCAGAAGACGCAAAGGAAGAGGGGGAAGTCCTTCTCATTGATATTGAGTTCGCTAATCTAAGGAGAACAATGGAAATGAGTAATGGTTAAAATATAGAACTTGGTTCGATAAAAAATAGTAGAAATAAAGAGACTATCATTCTGTAATATAATTGAGTAATTATTAGATAATTCCAACGGCCTTTACTTTAGTGTGCTTATTGTTATTTATTCTTCGATTTATTGTGAGGCTGATAATATTAGTAATCATTGATGTAGTTGATTTTTATTTTATTGGTTTTAATTTTATCGATGTCAGTCACAAAAAAAAGGCAGAGGAAAAAAACTCAATTTATGATCCTTTACCATAACTCGATAACCCTCACCGTTGAAATCTATTATTTGTAATGATCGATATATTGCTGTCCTTTCCGACCAATGTGTTCTTTGTGCCGTTTGTTTTTCTTCTTTTGATTATGTGCATTGATCTCATCTTTAATGTTGTAGATGTGGCGGTCGCAGATATCGATTTATTTGAATCGGGAAATCTATTTAGTGGTGGGCTCTTATTGCCCCCTATATTATCTAAAGTCCCACTAGCGGTGGGCCTGTGCGTGAGTTTCTTCTTTGCCACTATTCTGTCTTTCTATTTTTATTCTTTTATAGATCAATACATTAGCACTACTACAGCGATGATTGCGAAAGTCGTTTCTATCCCCGTTAACTTCTATTTGTCTTTGTATATTAGTGCCAAGTTATTAAGCCCATTAGCGCCACTCTTTGATAAGAGTAAGGCGTTTGCAAAGGTCGATTTTGTAGGGATGAAAGCAAAGGTGCACAGTGGTGAAGTGAATGCTCAGCGCGGTGAAATTATTGTCCATCATAATGGCAGTGAATTCTTACTGGATGCCCGAATATTAGAGTCGGATGCACCCATTGAATATGGTAACGATGTCGTAATCGTTTCTCTAAATAAACAAAAAAAATATTACATTATTAATCAGTAGCTAGAAAATTAAGGAGCAGCTATGCAGATTTCTCCAAGTCTGATATTCCTTGGGATTGGTATCGGGATTTTTTTGATTATTCTTGTGTTTCTTACCACCCGATATAAAAAAGTTCGAGGTGAAGGCGACGCGCTTATTGTAAACGGACTGCATGCTACTCGCGCTTCTTTAACTGGTACTTTTGTTTGGCCAGTGATCAATAAATTTGAGTTCATGGATATTACTCGTAAAAAAATCTCTGTCGTTAGAAGTGGTCGTAAAGACCAAGAAGGCGAAGAATATGAGGGCCTGCATTGCCGAGATAATATTCGTGCGGACCTTAAAGTCGATTTCTATATCGGTGTGAATCATGAAGAAGAAGACATTGTTCGTGTTGCTAAACTCTTTACTGCTCATGATGCTTCTAACCTAGACCGCTTAAAAGAGCACTTCCAACCTAAGTTTTCTGAAGCTCTTAAAACGGCGGTAAAACAGTTTGAATTCGAAGAGCTGTTAACTAATCGTCGTGCGTTTCGTGATGCCGTTGTTGATGTAATCGGTAGCGAAATGGATGGCTTTAAAATCTATGATGTTGTGATCGATAAAGTCGACCAAACGGCTTTAGATGCGCACAGCCCAGGCAATATTCTCGACGTAGAAGGCATTCGTAAAATCTCTGCTATTACCGCGCAAAAGAACACGGAAACTAACGCGATTCGTCAGGATGAGCAAACGACCATCAAGAAGAAAAACGTTGAGGCCGAAGCGAATCGTCTCCAGCTTGATAAACAAGAGAAAGAGAGCATAGCTCGTACTCAGCGTGAAATCGATATTATCAAAGCGCAAGAAGAGGCGTTGGCTGCTGAAAAACGTGAAGAATATGAGCGAATTACTAAGCTAGCTGAACTTGAAACCGAGGAAGAAGTTGCTAAGAAACGCGAAAGTGTCGAGATGGAAGTCGAAATGACACGTATTGCAAACCAGCGCCAAGTGGCAATTCAACAAGAAGAGCTCAATCGTTCCGTCGAGACTGAACGAGTTCGCACTTCAGCGGAAGTCGCTGAAAAAGAAATGCAGAAAGAGACGACGGTCGAAGAAGCGATGAAGTCTGTCGCAGAGACTCGTTCTCAGCGCGTTGAAATCGAACGTAAGATTGCGCGCGAAGAGGAAGAAACGGAAAACTTGCGCGTGAATGAGCGTGTAAACCGTGAAAAACGCATCAAGCTGACGGAAGCAGAAGCGGTTGCGGAATCTGCTCAGATCGAACTATTGGTTGCAGCTCGCGCAGAGAAAGACGCAGCTCGTGAACGTTCTGAACGTATCTTGATCGAAAACGAAGCTGAGATGAAAGTGAAGACACGTGACGCGGAAAATGAATTGGCAGTGAAGACTCGCCAAGCTGAAGCGGAGCAGGTGGTCACAACCAAACGTGCGGAAGCAGAATTTGTGGCGAAAGATCGTGAAGCCGCAGCGAAAGAGCGCATGGCACAAGCAGAGAAAGAGTTGATTAGTGCAACAGGTCTTGCTGAAGTGGAAGTAGAGCGTGAGCGTGCGCTTGCGATAAAAGAGACGGGTGAAGCAGAAGCTTACACCTTGCAAAGTGCCGGTGAAGCCGAAGCTCAAGCCCTACGTGCTAAAGGCCTGGCAGAAGCAGAAGCTCAGACAGCTCGTTTCGAGGCGGCTCAGCAATATGATGATCACACACGTGAACACGACAAGTGGGTGATGCAGTTACAGCAAGAGAAAGACCTTGAATTGGCGCGTATTGATGCTCAGAAGACTGTGGTCGGAGCGAATGCTCAAGCCTTGGGCGAGGCGCTATCGAAGGCAGATATCCGTTTGTTTGGTGGTGAAGGGATGGAGCAAATCCGCCGCACTATCATGGATGCTGCTGTCGTTGATGCGAAGTTTAACGAATCAGAGGTTCTTAACCCACTGGTCTCAGATTACGTAAATGGCAACCGTAGCTTGCCGCAAGACATCAAAGACGTGTTAGAGAGTACGGAACTGAAAAGTAGTGATTTGAGTAACGTTGCTTTAGCGGGTTTGCTGAATTCACAAGGTGGCGCCGCGGAGCTAATGAAGAAAATCCAAAGCTCCCTAGATACGACAACCAGCGATAAATCATAATTTTCACTCTCTCTAAAAAATCCCGCTTCTTCGTAAGCGGGATTTATAGGTATTAGCATGTCAGATATGACTCAAAAAGCGGTGAGTGATGCTGGTGCATACGATGTTTTAAAGACGCGTTTGTTGCAGCAAGGCAGCCAGCTAAAGTCTCTCTCCCAATCCTTCAATCAGCAACGCCAAGAAACGTTTGGCGGCCAAGATTTTAAATTGATCGGCAAGGTCAATGTTCAAACCGATGCTAAGTGCATTCCAATCGATATGGCTCAGGTAAACCAGCATTTATTGTTCGGTTATCATGTGCAAGTTGGGATGAAAGCGACGCCTTCATTAGATGATGTGTTTGGGCTTTATCACCTCCATGAAAATGAAGGGACATTTCGTGTTGAGCCGCTTCCACTTGAATCCAGTTTTTTATCCGATTCCCGTTTTACCCATGAATTGACGGAACTGTTTACTTACTACCGAGACGCAAAGCTTTCTCAAATCTCTCGTCAAGAAAGCACGCTTTATATCGCCTTCCAAATTGGCATGCGTCCAGAAGACAGAAAAGTTTTCCGTTTTCAGATCAACGCTCATTCTATCGAGTACATTGATTCCTTAGGTCAGAACGCCTTAACCAGTGTTCCTCAACATGATTTTGATTGGATCCCAACAACGCGAGATGACCACGTGCTTGGCGATCATCCGCATGTGTCTATTCAAGATAAGTTGTTTGTTGAATGTGTTGGCGGGGACTTAACCATCAAGGTGGAAGACAATACCAAAGATGGTAAAGGTATCTATAGAGAAGACGTTGAAGACCCACACCAAAGCGTGGCTGACGCACATATCGATTACGCGTTTGTCGGAGACTTAATTGCACTACGAGTAAAGCCAAACCGAGAAAAACACGCTCGATACTTCCTCTACAATTCAGTGACTCAGTCCGTCGTAAGGGCTGATGCATTAGGGGCAAGCGCAAAAACGCTACCTGAAGATCATGGCGTGCTATACGCCAATGGCTACGTTCTATCTAATGGTGAAGACAAACAGTTCGCCTTTGACGCTGACCAGCTCAAGTTCTTCCAGCAGATCACGTCACCGAATGGTGAGGATATTCTTTATATCTTTTTCAACGCCGTTGAAGGTTATTACATCGCGTACACCTACAACTTGATTGAGAAGAAATTTGAAGCGCCAATGGAGAGCCACGGTTACAGCTTATACCCAGATGGCCGCTGGTTAGTGTTTCAATTGTCTGAGAATGAAGAGGCGTCGACCATCCACCCGATGAGAATTTGGGATACGCCATTTTCTACCCCAGAGCACTATGCGAAAGTCAACGCGCAAACCCAAGGCAGTAGTCCACTGTTCAATCTTGGTAATACGGAGTTGGTTCGAGCGCTGTCTTCTGTTCTTTCGATTTGCCAATTAGCGCAGAGTGAAGAAGTAACTCAAGCGGCCTATGAAGTACTTATCAAGCAGTGTCGCTCGACCCTCGATCACTACACTTGGCTCAATCATGATTACGCTTGCGGAATAGGCAGTGCGATCAATGAACTCATGGGGACTACCGATAAGATCATCGATGAGTTTGCCAAAGTTCAACAGTTACAAAAACATGCTTCAAGCAGCCTAGATGAGCAAAAATTGGCCGTTTCCGAGCTCATTGGCAAAATCAAACTGGCCCCAAAAGAGCAAGCGAACACATTACTGAGTTTGCTTAGTGAAGTAAAAGGGCAAGTCGGTGTGACTATGTCGCTCCGTCAGCAACATTACATTGATGAAGTTCAAGTTGACCGTTTGCTTGAAGAATTACAGGCACAGCGCGAGTCACTTAACCTGCACTTGCTCACCCTTCTTCAAGACGAAAAAGCGTACGTCCCTTTCAAGAAGCAAATTCAAAAAGTTGAATTACAGCTCGAAGAAGTAACCAAAACGGCGGAGATTCAGAAGCTTAATGAAGAAGTGGAAACGCTTCGTCATGAGCTCCAGATAGTGACAGAAGAAGTCACGGATATCGAAACCGAAGACCCGACACAAGCAACTCGGATCTTAGACCTCACGACAGAAGTAACGTCGCTGCTTAACACTGTTTCAGCCAAGCTAAGAGCAAAATCTCAAGGCTTACAAAGCGAAGAAGCTCAAGCGGAATTTAGTGCTCAATTTAAGCTACTCAGCCAGTCGGTGAGCAGTGCAATGGAGCAAGCGTTAACGCCAGATGATTGTGATACCCAGCTTGCTAAGCTCGTTGGGCAATTGGATAAGTTAGAGTCGCGTTTTGCAGATTTCGACCAGTTTTTGACCGAAATATATTCAAAGCGTGATGAGATCCAATCGACACTGGATAACCACAAGCAACAGCTCATAGCGGGTCAACAACGTCGAGTTCATAACTTGCTCCAAGCGGCGAATGTCACTATGAGCAGCGTAGAAAAGCGCGTTGAACGATTTGATGATGTCGCAGGGCTAAATAGCTACTTTGCTACTGATGCAATGGTACTTAAGCTACAACAGTTGTCTCAGACTATTCGTGAGCTTGGCGACAGTGTGAAAGCTGACAGTGTTGACGCAAAATTGAAATCGCTTCAAGACCAATCTTTGCGTGCGCTACGTGATAACCAAGACATCTTCGAGAAAGGTGGAACCGTTCTGCGTTTGGGCAAGCATAGGTTCAGTGTGAACCAGCAACCACTTGACCTTAGTTTGGTCGATCAAAGTGGTGAATTGGCGTTACACATTTCCGGTACGGATTTTTACCAAGCAGTTGAAGATAAAGCATTCCTCGACTTGCAAACCGTTTCTCGTTTAGACGTAGCCTCAGAAAGTGAAGATGTCTATCGAGCGGAATATCTGGCGTATTTGATCTTGCATCAAGCTTCTATCAATCAAGATGGGCAGAGCCTAGAAACGCTTTATGAAGCTTTGAAAGAAGATAAGTTGAATGAACTCGTTCAACGCTTTGCGGCGCCACGTTATCGAGAAGGGTATGTCAAAGGTATCCACGATCATGATGCGGTCAACATTTTACGTAAAGTGCTGCCTGTTTATCAGCAAGCGGGGTTACTGCGTTACAGCCAAACCGCGCGCTCGAAAGCCATCTTATGGTTATTAGAGCAAGATGCTGATCAAATAGATCACTATCAACAACAGGCGCAAAACGCGAAGTTATTACGAGAGCATTTAAATGCATCGCAAGCGTATCAAGAGCTGCAAAAACAACTGGTTGATTCCCTAAATGATGATCAACATGAAGCCGCTGACTACCTTGCGCAGCTATTGAGTGAGCAAGATTGGCAAATTGAAGTGAGCCAGGATTCTCTTTCTCTCTGTGAAGATTATTTGCAATTTAGACGCAGTTTGGGCTGGCAACCTCAACCGCTCAGCTTTACCGAATCATTTAACGATCATCATCAGTGGTTAAGCGCGTACACTGCGAAAAAGCAATACGGTCAGGCATTCGCATGCGAAGCGGCGACGGTTGCTGTGGTGAATACCTTGTCAGAGAAAAGGCTAGCCAGTGTCGACTTTTCATTGGTGTGTCATGTCGAAGGATTACTGGGAGAGCACACTCGAATTAGCAAAGGCAGTGTAGAGCTCGTGTTGGATGACTTTATTCAAAGAAACGAACATCATCGAAGCTCGGTAGTTCCTAGCTTTGAAGCTTATCTATCCCAGCGTACCCAGTTGCTGAGCTCTGCCAAAGAAGATTTCCGTCTTAGTGAGTTTAAACCTCGCCCATTAACGTCATTTGTGCGCAACAAGCTGATCAGTGAGAGTTACTTACCTCTTATTGGCGACAACTTTGCTAAGCAAATGGGCACGTTAGGCGACAAAAAGCGTACTGACTTGATGGGTATGCTACTTCTTATCTCTCCGCCTGGTTACGGTAAAACGACGTTAATTGAGTATGTTGCGCACAAATTAGGTTTGGTGTTTATGAAGATCAATGGCCCATCCATCGGTCATCAAGCGACATCCCTCGATCCAGCCGACGCCCCTGATCAAAATGCGGCGCGTGAAATTGAAAAAATTAACCTCGCGTTCGAGATGGGCAACAATGTGTTGCTGTACTTGGATGATATTCAACATACTCATCCTGAATTTTTACAGAAATTCATCTCACTCTGTGACGGTACTCGCCGCATAGAAGGTACATGGAAAGGGAAAACGAAAACTTACGACATGCGTGGCAAAAAGTTTGCTGTCGTCATGGCGGGTAACCCGTATACCGAGAGTGGTGAAGCGTTCCGAATCCCAGATATGTTGGCTAACCGTGCGGACATCTACAACCTCGGTGACATGCTGTCTGACCAAAAATCGATCTTCGACTTAAGCTTTATCGAAAACTCGCTCACCTCCAACAATGTTCTTGCGCCTTTAGCAACCCGAGACCTGAATGATTTGTACCGCTTTGTCAGAATGGCAGAGGGAGAAAATATCGCCCTGAGTGAGATGAGCCATTCGTACTCAGCAATCGAATCTGGCGAGATCGTGACAACCCTACAAAAACTGATCATGGCTCAGCAAATTGTGCTGAAGGTGAATCAGCAGTACATCAAGTCAGCCGCAACAGCGGATCAGTATCGTGTCGAACCTCCGTTCAAGCTGCAAGGCTCGTATCGAAACATGAATAAACTGGCGGAGAAAATCTCGTCAGTGATGACCGACCAAGAGATGAACACGCTGCTTCAAGATCACTATCAGGGTGAAGCGCAAACGCTGGCTGCGGGCACTGAAGAGAACCTACTTAAGCTTGCAGAGCTACGTGGTGACATGACGGATGAACAGCGAGCTCGTTGGTCTGAAATCAAAGAAGGGTATCAGCGTCAGCAAATGATGGGTGATTCCGAAGACAGAGCCGGACAGGTGGTGCAGCAACTTGCCATGCTGAATCAGCACGTTGCTCGCTTTGGTAACCATGAACAGGAGGGCAACTAAATGAATCGACAGAAATGGTCTGCATGGTTGGAGGCCTCGATACAAGATTACCGCCTAGATGATAGTGAGCGAAGAGAGCTCCAATCGGAGCTGCAGGATTCGGTATTAAGTCATGAAGACCGTTCGTACCTGCGGAATTTGAGCTTTAAGCTTGTACAACAAGAAATACAAAACCAAGGTGATGCAGCCGCTTTGGTTCGCTGGTTAGAGCGAGTAGTCAAAGTCTTAGACAATGTAATGAGTGCGAATTCGGCAGATACCGCGTCGAGTTGGTTTTCACCGGGTAGAGCGTGCGCATCCGGCATTATTGAACAGCTGAAACTGGCTCGTCATTCAGTGGATATCTGCGTTTTCACGATTGCAGATAATGACTTAACCGATCAGATCCTTGCGGCGCATAAAAGAGGCGTGGCGGTCCGAATCGTGACCGACAACGACAAAATGTACGATAAAGGCAGTGATGTTGAATATCTTGCAGCACAAGGTGTGGCGGTTAAAATTGATACCACTCGATATCATATGCACCACAAGTTCGCGATATTCGACCAACAGCGGTTGATCAATGGCAGCTTTAACTGGACACGCAGTGCTTCTAAATACAATCAGGAAGATATTACGCTTACCGACGATCGCAGGTTTGTTTCTGCGTTCTCAAGACAATTTGAAACGTTATGGCAAAAGTTCCCTTGTCATAAGCCGTCATAAATATAGGGAGATCCCATGACCGAATTGATGAATTCTGAACATCAGGTACTTGAGGTGGACGCTACTCCTCAAATCGTCGCGCTAGCAGAGCAATTTGATGCGTTTGACAGTGTAGCGACGATCACTTTTGGTAAAGAAGCACTAGAAAAAATCACCGCTTTCTCTGACGAAGTCTTAGAGCAAGTCCGTGTTCGCGACAGCGGTGAAGCGGGCGATATTTTGCATGCAATGGTATCGTCCATGGACAGCGCTGAATTCTCAAATCTAGGCAAAACCAGCTTGTTATCGAGACTTCCTCTAGTCGGTGAGCTTTTTGATTCATTCAAAAAATTCTCGGCAAGTTTTGATTCAGTGAAAAGCCAATTGGAACAGCTTTCAGGGCGTTTAGAAGCACAAGAGATGAAGTTGGCTCATGATATTACCCAGCTCGATACGCTCTATGATCATAACTTAGATCTGCTTGGCGGATTAGAGCAGTACATCGCCGCTGGTAGGTATAAGTTAAATCAACTTACTCAGAATGTGTTACCAAGCTTACTGGCACAATCTGAGCAAAGTGGCGACGCGTTGGATGCTCAGAAATATCGGGATGCGACCCAAGCTGTTGCGCGTTTAGAAAAGCGCGTGCATAACCTTGAGCTTACTCGCCTTGCTGCCATCCAAACTGCGCCCCAGATTCGATTGTCTCAAGAAGGCAATAAAATGCTGATGGAAGACATTCAAGATATCGTTCACAACACCTTCCCATTGTGGAAGCGCCAGTTCTTGATTGCGATTTCCAATTACGAAAAAGAGAAAGCGTTAAAGGTAACGCGCGCGGTGAAGGATTACACCAATAAGCAATATGTGCAAAACGCGGAGAAACTGAAGGCGTTAGAAGAACAAATTGCAGAAAACTACCAGCGTGGCATTCTCGATCTCGATTCTCTAGAGACCGTGAATCAACTGACGATAGAAACGTTGAACAATACACTATCTCGAGTGAAGGAAGGCAGAGCGCAACGCGAGCAGGCTCAGCAAGTGATTGAGCGAGCAGAGGCGGAACTTAAACAAGCGCTTCAGCAAACCTTGTAAGGTGAATCATCGAGAAATCACTCCCTTACTTATTTTTTATCTACTTGTAACTAGTAATAGAAAATAGGGAGTGATTTTTTTGGTAAAAGAGACAGCGTGGTTTCATGCCGAGTTTACAGAACCACATCAGCGGTGATTGCGCTTACATGTGACCAGAACCGTGGAACATGCCACCGAACATTCCGCCAAATATCATCCCTAAAATGCTGAAGATGATCCCTAGAATGATCATCGCCGGGATTGAAGCGATAGCGAACTTGACCATAAAGATCACCATCGACATAAATGGCATCTTAATATCAACAACAGTCACTTCCTGTTTTGTATTTTCATCAGACACGAGCGTTCTCCTAAATTTGCATTCTGAATATGCAGTCAGTTTATTACACTCAAACTTAAGAAAACGTTGAGCTGCGTTGCGCTTTTCCCTTTATGGGATAGCAACTGACTAATCTGAGAAATACGGCACGCTATGAATCGCTATCAGAAGCGGGTAAAGCCTCTCAACCAAGCGCTGGATAATCGGTATAGCCTTGTTCATTACCACCAAAGAGTGTGGAGCCATCCAGTTCAGCCAGAGGTTGTTGGTGCTGTAAGCGCGCCACCAAGTCTGGGTTAGAAACAAACGGGCGTCCAAACGCCACTAAATCCGCATAGCCTTTTTCAAGTACCTCGTCAGCACGCTCTTGGGTGTAACTGCCCGCGACGATAATCGTGTTGGTGAAGTATTCGCGTAGTTCGATGCGGAAGCTTTCTGGAATCACTGGTGCGTCGTCCCAATCCGCTTCAGACAGGTGCAAGTACGCAATATCACGAGCTTGAAGTTGTTTCGATGCATCAAGGATGGTTGGCACAATGTCTGGGCAGTTCATGTCCTTGAAAGTGATGAAAGGTGCGAGTCGTACTCCCACTTTGTTGGCACCAATGGCTTCGCTCACTGCATCGACCACTTCTAACAAAAAGCGAAGTCGGTTTTCGCGAGTTCCGCCGTAGTTGTCGGTTCTGTGGTTTGAATTGGTACGTAGAAACTGGTCAATCAGGTAACCATTACCGCCGTGGATTTCAACGCCATCGAAGCCTGCTTCAATCGTCCGTTTCGCGGCATGAGCGAAATCACTCACTACACGGTCAATATCCGCTTGAGTCATCGCTCGTGGCTCTACACAGTCGACCATATTGCCATTGCCTTGTTCGTCGGCAATCCACACTTGGGTTTCTACCGGTTTTAGTGCTGATGGGGCAATAGGCTGTTCGCCTTTTTGGAATGTAGGGTGTGATACGCGGCCAACATGCCATAACTGACAAAACATCGCTGCGCCTTGCTCTTTTGCTGCTTGAGTGACGGTTTTCCAGCCAGCCACTTGTTCATCAGTGTAGACGCCTGGTGTGAACGAGTAACCTTGCGAATCGTCTGAAATCTGGGTGGCTTCAGAGATGATTAAGCCTGCGCTAGCGCGCTGCTTGTAGTAAGTCGCCATCATTTGGTTTGGAATATTTCCCGGTTGGCTGGTGCGCGCTCGGGTCATTGGTGCCATGACTACACGGTTTTGTAGATCCAGTTGTTTTAGCTGTGCTGGTTCAAATAGCTTGCTCATGATCGACTCCTTACTTAAGTAGTGGTACTTGGGTTTTGTTGCTTACCGATTCCATCCAATCTTTCACGATGTTGTCCCATTGGATTTCTGCGGCACTGAAGAAACCGCGCAAAATAGAAAATAAGATCGCTTCGTCTACCAAAGTCACATGCTGGTAGGAATCGAGATTCAACACACTTTTCGCACGTTCGATGAGCGCTTCTACCTCTTTGGCAATGTTTGGTGTGTCTTGCAGAAGTGCGTCAAAATTGAGTGCTTCCGTTTCCTTTTTCGCGCGCCAAGCGAGCTGTGCAGACTGAGTGGCAAACTCTGGTAAATCCATGTTTGACCAACGTGGGTAACCCACCTTCTGCAGTGGAAGAAACGCGATTTTTTGCCAATCTAGCGCTTGTTGAGATGGGTGACTTGTTTCACTTGATGTAGCCAGTTCAAGGAAGTAAGCAATGATATCTAGGCTTTCTGCCATCGCTTCACCATTGTCTTTGATAAGAAGTGGTACTTGTTTGGTTCCAATCAGGTCTGTTGTGGTCTTGTCGTCGTCATAAGCAATATTGATGACGTCGAGTTGGATATTCAGCATGCCAGCAACATAGCGGACGCGAGCACTGAATGGGCAATGTTCGTAAATGTAGAGTTTCATAGTGTTTTCCTATCGATTCGTATTGGGTAGCCCCTCTTGTTCGGGAGGCGTAAAGTCAGGGCTACCAGTAGGGATGAAATTAGTTGTTGAAGCTTGGTGTTAGCTCAGTTTGTTTGCTTTCTTTGCGGTTCGCCTTGGCGATGAATAGCAGACCAATCAGTGGAACAATGATGGCTGCGTAAGGGATCATACCTGCGCCCATTTGGCTATCGAGCACCATGCCGCCTAAGAAACCACCAAAGGCATTGGCTAAGTTGAACGCAGAGATGTTTGCTGTCGCTGCTAACTCTTGACCTTCACCACCGTGGTTCATTACTCGAAGCTGCATTGCTGGCACGTTAGCGAATGACGCAATACCAAATACAAAGGCGGTGGCAATAAACAGAACTTTGCTGTCGACAGCTAGGCCGACCAGTACCAGTGACACAATCATCGCGATAGCCCAGAACATGGACGCTTTTTGTAGGTTTTTATCTGATGAACGACCACCCATGGTGTTGCCGACAATCAGACCGACACCAACGATAACCAAAATCCAAGTCACGGCACTTTCACCAAAGCCAGTGATGTGCATGGCGATAGGGGCGATGTAGCCATACAAAGTCATAAACCCCGACCAAGCAAATACGGTGATCGCAAGGCTGATAAGTAGCATTGGGTTTTTGAACGCAGCCAATTGCGCTTTGACATCTTTTGCTTCGCCATGACCAGTCGATTTGATCACTGAAGTGATGAAGAACAGAGCCACTAAACCAAAAGCGGCAACAGTTAGGAAAGTGGTGTGCCAGCCGAATTGCAAGCCAATCCAAGTACCGCCAGGCACACCTAAAACGTTAGCCAGTGTTAGGCCCGCGAACATCTGTCCGACCGCACGGCCTGCCATTTTTTCTGAAACCAAGTTGGTCGCCACCACGGCTCCGATCCCGTAGAAAGGACCTTGAATCAAGCCCGTGATCACTCGGCTGACCATCAACACAAAGTAGTTCGGTGCGAAAGCGGACATTACGTTGCCGAGAATAAACAGCACCATTAGTCCAGCCAGTACGGCTTTCTTGTTAAAGCGCGCTAAGTAAATCGTAAGTAATGGGCCGCCAAACACAATGGCAAGCGCGTAGGCACTGATTAGGTAACCCGCTTGCCCTTCCGTGATGGACAAAGAGTTGGCGACTTGAGGAAGGATTCCTGCAATAACAAATTCCGCGGTACCGATAGCAAAAGCTGCAAGCGTTAAGATCCATACCTGCAGTGGCATTTTTTCTTTATTCATGGGGAGTCTCTTTTTTTATTTCGTTTGAACCCATTGGTGCCATGCTTTTTTATGGCTTTGGCACCTTGTTTTTATTTGCGGTTAGCTAAGCGTGTGTTGTTAGCCAAGCAGTGCGCCACCATCAACATCAATCACGGCGCCAGTCATGTAGCTGTTTTCAATCAGAAGTAAGTAAGCTTTTGCAACGTCACTGGCTTCGCCAACTTTGCCTACAGGTAAGCTATTTTGTGTGCGTTGGTACATGGCATTTCTGTCGTCTTTGCTCATGCCTTGATACGCCTCAGTTTTAGTCAAACCAGGGCTGACCGCATTCACTCTGATTGGAGCCAATTCTTTCGCCAGTACTTTCGTGGTCGCTTCAATGGCTGCGTTGATGGCAGTTTTGACGTAGGTGTTAGCAACAACTTTGCGCGATAACATGCCAGACGTTAGCGTAATTGAGCCGCCTTTCTTGATGTAGCGTGCGCCATGTTTCGCCGCGTTGATTGCGCCCCAAAATTTGGTATCGAACGCGTATTTTGCTTGGGAAACTTCTACATCCACCACTTTGCCTGCCGGAGCATAAGAGCCTGCTGTGACGATCAGGTGGTCAAAAGCACCAATGGCTTCGAAGTAGTGGTAAACCGACTGTTCATCGCTGATGTCTAACCCTGTTTTGCGGCTTGCTACGTGGACAACCGCATTCTCGCTTGCAAGTTGTTGGCTAAGTTCAGCACCAATACCTGATGTGCCACCGAGTACGACGTAAACGGTTTTTTCTGTTTTCATGATTTGTTTCTCCAATCTCGTTTCGTTGGAGCCAGTATATTGATTGGAAGAAAATTGATAATTGGGTAATATTTGAATTTATTATTCAGCTCAGTCGAATAATGAGGTTTTAGGAGGGAATGTGGACAAGTTTTCGGATATGACGCTGTTTGTCAGCATAGTGAAGAACCAAGGGCTGGCGGCGGCTGGCAGAGAGCTCGGCTTATCGCCAGCAACAGTAACGGCAAGAT
This sequence comes from Vibrio jasicida 090810c, assembly GCF_002887615.1. NCBI lineage: Bacteria > Pseudomonadati > Pseudomonadota > Gammaproteobacteria > Vibrionales > Vibrionaceae > Vibrio > Vibrio jasicida. The sequence goes on from NZ_CP025793.1 coordinate 692,224, forward strand.
TGCAGTCGCTGGAAGACCGTTATGGGGTGAAATTACTTAATCGTAGTACGAGGCATATCTCACTGACGGACTCTGGCGCTATGTACCATCAGGCATGCTTGGAAATCATCGACAGCGTTAAAGAGACGGAGAACTTGCTCCAAACTGGCACCAAAGAAGTGCGCGGCACACTTAAAATCTCAGCTCCTCGTGATATTGGTAAGCAATACATTTCGCCAATTCTGTCGGAATTTAGTCAGCTCTATCCCGATGTTATCCCTTATCTGTATTTGAACGATAACTTATCCAATTTAGCTGAGTCCGGTTTGGATATCGTTATCCGATATGGGGAGCTAGCCGACAGCAACCTTATCTCTCGCAAACTGGCGTCCAGTCGCCGAGTGCTTTGCGCTTCTCCTCAGTATTTGGCAAAGAAAGGCACGCCGATCACGCCACAAGATTTAGCACAGCACGATTGTTTAGCCATGGTTCGCAGCAATGAAGAGTTGAAGACATGGCACTTTCAAGATGAAGAGCAGCACAACGTTGTAACTGTCGTACCGAAGCGTTTTTCTGATGATGGCGAAGTGATTCGTCAATGGGCATTAGATGGGGCGGGGATTGCGTTGAAATCGATTCTCGACGTACAAGAGGACATCAAACAGCAGCGTTTAGTGACGGTGTTAAATGGCTATATGAAGAACTTCAACGCATCGACCTCTTCTGCAGGCGCGGATTTGAACGTGATTTACCTGAGCCGCCAGTATCAACCCAAGCGACTTCGTTTGTTTTTGGACTTCTTAATTGAGCGTTTTCATAGCCAGTTTCCGGAATAAGCAAGACTTAGACGGCAACCCGTAATCTAGGCCATGTGATTAACCAGTTTTTGGATTCTACCCGAGATTGAAACAGCGCCCATGTTCGCTTGGGGTTGTAAGTAATCTGGCCTTCAAACAAAGACTCAAATCCGAACGCAGAAATGCACTCTATCTGGTTCTTTTCGTTCAATCTGGCCGCAACCGCCGTCTCTTTTTCTGGCCAGTAACTCATCGCATCTAAGGTACTTTGGTAAGGTGTATCACCATTTCTTAGGTGCATGTTTGCTTGATTGCGCACTTGCCAGTTGAACTCTGGCATCAAGGCGTTTAGCTGCGTTTCGTATTTGAGGTAGGCTTGTTCGTCCAACTCATTCGACTCGAAATAAACAACATCAAGATCGTTTAATGGTGTTGGATTATGCTTTTGATGAAGGTTGTCCCAAACTAGGTTTCGTACAAAGCCTGCAGCAATGTAGCAATCTGGTAAAGCCAGTGAGCGAACACACTCCAATGCTTGAATGCGAAGTGGATCTTCTGCTAAAAACTGAGCAAGTTTATCTTCAAGCATCGGCATTACTTCGCTGGTGGCAGTTCAATGCCGAGTTCATCGCGTTTTCGTTTACTCAAGCCAAGTGCAACCAATCGATAAGATTCTGACAAATAGTACTTTAGCTCTTCGTCTAGGCGTCCGGAGGTTTCCGTTTGCTGAATCCACTTCATTCCACGGTTTGCGAAATAAGGGGCAGGAATATAGCCCTCATAATCACTTAAAAAATCGAAGTTTAAAGGGGAAGTCTTAAACGTAAATGCAGGCTGCTTGTCTTTACTCCAGCCACCAATAGCAAACACCTTTCCGCCTACTTTCCAAACGTGCGCATCACCCCATTGAACAACATGAGAAGTGGCAGTGAATGAGCCGCAGAATTGATTAAATTCATCGTATGTCATTGGGTTACCTCAATAGTGATTAGCTTAAATTTTGGGCTAGCTTAGTGATGTGTGCAATCAAAGCCAAGTGAGATTCTGAGGTTTCCCTTCTATGGCGATAGATGCCGACAGTACCCGGCTTGGGCTGTGATTCCACGGTTAAGATTTTCAACCCTAACGATTGTAAGTAATCGCTCAGGTGGCTGGTATAAGACATCACGGCTATGCCACTTTTTAGTACATCAATACTCGCAAGTAACGAATCGACTTCGTAAGTTGGACGGTTATCAAGTTGCTGACGTTCCCTTTCGTTTTGCTTGGGAATTGGGTTGTCTAAAACATGGTTAAACTTTTTTGCATCATAGGTGACGGATAGGGCGGGGTATTCATGGAGCATTTGTTTCGTCACCATTTTACCCAAAAGTGGATGATTGGGAGAGACAAAGTAGGCGTCAACAGTTTGAAATAAAGGAATAAAAGTAACATCACACTTTGACGACAACCCTACAATTTCATGACCAATGAAGAATTCAATTTGCTCATTAATCAAAGAATCCATTAAGCCTAGATGGTTGCCAAATTCGACGTGTGTAGATGCCGATGGTTGATGAGACAAATGTTCATCTAAGGTTTGTTTTACGAACAAAGGCCACCACGCATCTCCGGTTCCTATTTTTATTTTGCCGACTTGATACTGCTTCCTTTCTTCAATGCCTTGCATCATTTGATTATATTCGTGCTGCATTGCATCGCTATGACGATAGAGAATACGACCAAACTCGGTCAGAACCATGCCGCTTTGGTGGCGTTCAAAGAGTGTGACGCCAAGAGACTCTTCCAGCTTTTTTAAATTACTCGTCATTGTCGGTTGGCTTAGTCCGGCCATCCTTGCGGCGGCACTTATGCTTTGACAACGAGCAATCAGTAAAAATTGCTGTAGAGATTTGTCCATTGTTATTCCCCTTTTTGAAACAAGGTTTCTTGGGGGTATTGTGCACAATTTCTTTTATAAATCACAAATCTGCTATCTGACATAATTGAATTTATTAGTGTTTCATAGATCTAAATCACTATTGGTGAGCAACATATAGATGTTGTCTATAAAGCTGGCGCTGTTACCTATTTTTCTCTGAAGAGCGTGTTCCTTAGACTGTCGCCAAAATAACAATCTAAGGGGTGAACATGAAACCAAGTTTTATTGCGCTTGCTGTTGCTGCAACGATGGGGTTAGTTGGATGTGGTTCAGATTCTGATACCACGGAGGTGGTCGATAAACCGATTATTTCGGAAGACCTTTACTTACGCGGATTGAATGGCGATTGGGGGACTGCAGAACACGCGAAGCTGAACTATTTAGGGAACAATGAATATGAAACGGTGTTGCGTGTAGCGCGAGGCAGTAACCAGTTCAAGATTGCCGATCCTGGCTGGCAAATCCAATACACTCATTTTGAACAGCCTGCGATGTTTGATGAGGCTCAGGATTACTTACCAAAACCAGAAACGAATGAAGCATGTATGAATGACGACTGCAATTCGGAAATCACGTTTGAAGATAAAGGTTACTATAAGTTCTCTGTGAGTTTTGCGGATGAAAGCAGCGCGACGATGACCGTAACAAAAGCCACGCAGGAAGAGGCAGAGAAGTATTACTCAGATGCTATTTTGGATCCTGAAATGGTGCATGAGGGGCATCAAAATAAAGAACTAAAACTGTTCCGAAACTATGATGACAGTAATGAAACTGTGACATTTTCAGTCAAGGATCCTAAAGCAGAACTGCGTGAATTTGGCATCTCAACTACGACGGAACTGCGAGACGCTCTGGATCAAGGCATGGTGATTACGGAGAAAGAAGGGCCGCGTGTTGTATCTGGCGATCTCGCGTTTGATGCACTGTTCGCTTTGACTATGAAAGAGCTCGATCAACTTGCGGTGTCTGAGATCAAAGACGGCAATTACAACTACAACAAACCAATAAAGGCAGAAGTGTTTGAGACAGGTGCCAAGTGGCATTACGTTTGGACTCGTGATTTGGCATATGCGGCCGACCTTTCCCTTGCATTGATGAATCCTACGCGTGTTGAAAACGGTTTGGAATTCAAGTTATCAGCCTTCCGAGACTCAACAGATCAACAATACGATGGTGAGCAAATCGTCCAAGATACAGGCACTGGTGGCAGTTGGCCGATCAGTACCGATCGAACAACATGGGCGTTAGGGGCAGAACGTTTACTGTCGGCACTGGATGGCGAAGCTTACAACCAATTTGCAGAGCGCGCTTACAACGCAGTTAGCAACACGCTAGAAGCTGACCGTTTAGCGGCGTTTGATCAAGACTCAGGCCTTTACACGGGTGAACAGTCTTTCTTGGACTGGCGTGAACAGACATATTCTACTTGGACGCCAGATGATGTTAATGCGATTGGTAGTAGCAAGGCGCTATCAACAAACGTGGTTCACTATCGAGCAATGCGCTTAGCGGCGAAGTTGGCAGAACAATTTGACTCAAAAAACGCGGTGAAATACGCAGATTGGGCTGAGCAGTTAAAAACGGCAATCAATACTGAGTTTTGGAATGAACAGCGTGGTATGTACGTGAGTTACTTGTTCGATAATGGGCAAGATATTGCTGTCGACAAATATGACATGCTCGGGGAAGCGCTGGCGATCATAAGCGGTATTGCAAGCAATGAACAAGCGAAGCAAATCATGGAAAACTACCCTCATAGTGAGTTTGGTGTGCCAGTTTATTTCCCTCAACAGCCAGGTGTTCCGGTTTATCACAACCGTGCGATTTGGCCATTTGTCACCGCATATAGCTTGCGTGCTGCACATCGTACTCAAAACGTGGCAGCGGCTAACAATGCGATTCAATCCCTAGTTCGCGGTACCGCAACGAACCTATCAAACATGGAAAACTTGGAGTGGTTGTCTGGCAAATCGTTCATTATTCACAGTGATCATGGTGCAGATGCTTCTTTAGATGGCCCTGTGATCAACTCGCAGCGCCAGCTATGGTCGGTAGGTGGTTACCTCAATATGGTGGTCGAAACTATCTTTGGTATTCACACTGAAACAGGGCAATTGGAAGTTAAACCGTTCATTACAGGATGGGTTCGCAATCAACTTTTTGCTCAATCAGATCAGATTACATTGGAGAACTTTAGCTTCAAGGGTAAAAGCTACTCTGTGACGGTTCACTTGCCAGAAGTACAAGATGAGTCAAACGGTTACTATCCAGTGGAAGAGGTGACGGTTGATGATAATGGTCACTACCAAGTCACCTTGGGTAGCCTTGCTGCTGACGACAGCAGTATAAAAGTGGTTGATGGAGTTAAACCTTACGCAACGGAGAGCGAAAAAGTCTTTTCTCCAAAAGAGCCTGAGCTCGATGTCGCTCGCACCAATAATAATGTGACGATTGGTGTAACTAGTGACTACAACATTAACTTGTACCGCAATGGTCAACTGATCCAAAGCAATGTTAACGGAAAAGAATACAGCGATACCTTAAGCGGTTTTGCGTGTTATTTGGCTGAGGGTATTAATGAACAAGGCTTCCGTTCTAACCCAAGTGAACCTGTTTGTGTTGGCGAAGATATTCGCGTCAAACTCGAGGGTGATTACCAACCGCTAAAAGAAGATGTATCAGTGGTCACTGTCAGCAAAGATAGTGGTGATGTAAATGGTCTGAGGGCTTTCACCGTCCCTACCAGTGGGCGATACCAGTTGGCGGCGCTGTATAACAATAACCTAGGCCAACTAAACACCGGTATTACTAACGCAGTGAAAGAGCTTGAAGTTCTCGACGAATCTGGCCAGTCAGTTGGTCAAGGTTACATTCAAATGGGCCATATTGGTGAGAACAAAGGTATGCGTTACTCAACACCGATTGAAGTTTCCTTGGAACAAGGCAAATCATACCGACTGGTTCTCAAAGACCATTTCAATATGAGTTACTTGAAATCTAATGAAACCTACATTTACTCAGGTGGTGTAGATGGAGAGATGAACGAAGCGCAGATTGCTGATATCCGCATCACACCGCTTCAATAACGTGAATTGAAGTTCTAAGAAAAAGCCGCTGAGATTATCAGCGGCTTTCTATTTAAGTAACCACTGGATGTTCGTTGTAACGTGAGTGTTCAGAAAAGTGCTTACCAGCGTTTGGATTCCGACATGCTAGTGGAGAGATGGTCGATAAAGGCTCTTAATAACGGTGTGACTTGTTTACGCGTGCCATAGATGGCATGAACGCCTAACGTTTTTGGGTGCCATTCCGGTAACAACTGAATCAACTTACCCTCAGTGAGCATATCCTTCACTGTTGGGTAGGGCTGTAAGCTGATTCCGTTACCATTTAAGGCGGCAGCAAGCAGTACTTCTGGGGTATTCGCGCTGATATTGCCTTTGATGGAGACTGATTCATCACCGTTTGGTCCAGAGAATATCCACTCAGAACGACCAAAATAGCTAAAGGAAAGACAATTGTGGTGTCCTAGGTCTTGGGCGTTTAACGGTGCGCCTTTTTGTTCTATGTATTTGGGGGACGTACATATCACCGAGCGGCATTCACCTAATTGCTTTGCTACGACATTAGCAGGTAACTCATTGGTGATACGTATGGCAAGATCAATGCGTGATTCCACGAGGTTTACGGTTTCATCTGTCGACACAATATCAATCGCCACATCAGGCCACTGTTCAACAAAGCTTGTGATTGCGTCAATTAGGAAGCTACTCACAATGGAATAGCTCGCGGTAATACGCAATTGACCTTTTAGATTCACTCGATTTTGATTTCGGATTCCGCTTAGGGATTCTTCAAGTGCAAGTAACTCTCGTGCAATCTCAAGCGTCTCTTTCCCTGCACTGGTTAAACTGAGGCTTCGAGTTGTGCGGTGGAGCAGACGAGTATCCATCCACTTTTCGAGCTCACCTAAATAACGTGTCACTTTAGTTCGCGAAAGATCGAGATGCTCAGCGGCAGCACTTAAGCTTCCTCGCTCTACGATCGTGACAAAGACATTCATTGCCTCAAGTCTGTCCATTCTGTTGCTTCACCTTAAGAAAATCACCGTCACAGTATATGTCCGGATTTCGCAATAGTGAAAGTTAATTTGCTGTCTATTTCATCTAAAACCAATCAAATAAGATGACCTCAACATGAAACGAGCCGCATGAGTTGGTTCTCTAACACGGAATAAGATGATGAATAAGCGTTCAATTACTCTACTGATCACCGCACTAGCGGCATCGAACTATGTGTCGGCTGCGGACTTAACGATTACCCACTACAACCCCGGTGAAAATGCGATCTTTCCTGCAAGCTCTGTGCTTGTTTCTGGTGAAAAAGAACTGATGTTGTTTGACGCGCAATTTAGCGTCAAAGATGGAAAAAAGTTGGTGGAACAGATTAAAGAGAGTGGTAAAGAACTGTCGATGATTTACATCAGCAGCGGTGACCCAGACTATTATTTTGGCTTAGAGCCTATTGTTGCGGAATTCCCTGATGTCAAAGTGGTTGCGAGCGAAGCGGTTGTTAAACATATCGAACGAACAAAAGACGCGAAACTGGCGTACTGGGGACCTATTTTGGAAGAGGGGGCACCATCAAAAATTGTTGTGCCTACTGTACTCAATGACACCACTCTGACGCTTGAAGGTAAGCGCATTGAAGTAAAAGAAATCAATACTCATGATGCTTACCTTTGGGTGCCTGCGAAGAAAACTGTATTTGGTGGTGTATCGGTTTACAGTGGTGTTCATGTTTGGATGGCGGACACTCAGTCGAAACAAGAGCGTGCTCAATGGTCTCAATCGTTGGAGCGCATGAAAGCACTGAAACCAAAGACCGTGATTCCGGGACACTACCTTGGTGATATGCCGAAAGGTGTGGAAGGTGTTCAATTCACCATGAACTATATCGCAGACATTGAGCAGACGTTAGAAAAATCGGGCACGCCATCATCAAGCGAGATTTCGGCAGCGATGAAGGCTAAGTACCCACAATTTGCTGCAACAGAAGGCGATCTTGAACTGGGTGCGAAAGTGCTAAGTGGTGAAATGGAGTGGCGTTAATCTAAGCCTGTTATTCACCATACTGCCAAAAAACAGCCCCTCATTGTGAGGGGCTGTTTTTTATTATTTTGCTGCTTGCGGACGTGGCTTACGACGTTGTCCTGATGGCTTGTTGCCTGACGGTTTACCGTTTGAAGGCTTTGTGCCAGCTGGCTTGCCGCTGTTAGGCTTGCGGTTACCTGATGGTTTGCCACCGTTACCGTTTTTATTTGCGCCCGGTTTGTTCGCTCCAGACTGGTTGCTATTCGGCTTGTTACCGCTTGGCTTGCCGTTTGAACGAGCTTGACCGTCACGGTTGCCTTTTGGCTTACCAGCGCCGCCTTTACCTGCTTCGCCTTTGCCACTCTTGTTGTCGCTGTTGAAGCGACGCTTTGGTTTGTTGTTACCGCCGCTGTTTTTCTTCTCAGCGGTTTGACTGTTTTCACCTTCTGCTTTTGGCTTCTTAGGCTTTTTCGGTTTCTTAGGCTTGATTGGGCGAGTATCCAATTTAGATTCTGGAACCACATTGGTTGGTGCAAAGCCCGCTAGCTCTTTACGTGGAAGCAGTTGTTGAATCAAACGTTCAATAGCAAAAAGCTCTGATGCTTCAAGTGCGCACACTAGAGAAATCGCTTTACCCACTTCACCAGCACGGCCTGTACGACCGATACGGTGAACGTAGTCTTCTGCCACTTTTGGTAGCTCGAAGTTAACCACTTGAGGAAGCTGAGGAATATCGATACCGCGTGCAGCGATGTCTGTTGCTACTAGTACACGAATCTCGCCAGATTTAAAATCAGCCAACGCTTTAGTACGAGCACCTTGGCTCTTATTACCGTGGATCGCTGCCGCTGGTAGCTTTTCGTCCACTAAGAATTTCGCCAGGCGGTTTGCACCGTGTTTAGTGCGAGTGAAGACCAGTACTTGTTTCCAATCACCATCTTTGATCAGTTTTACCAGCATCGGCGCTTTCTTCTTCACGTCTGATGGGTAAATGCTTTGCTCTACAGTGCGTGCTGTAGAGTTTGCAGGGTTCACTGAAATCTCAATTGGGTTGTTCACAAGGCCTTTCGCAAGGTCACGAATCTCATTCGAGAATGTCGCAGAGAACAGTAGGTTTTGACGTTGCTTAGGCAGCAAATCAAGAATCTTACGAATGTCGCGGATGAAGCCCATATCCAGCATGCGGTCCGCTTCGTCCAATACGAGTACTTCTAGTTGGTCGAACTTCACCGCGTTTTGGCTGTAAAGATCCATCAAGCGGCCTGGGGTTGCAACCAATACGTCAGCACCTTTACGTAGACGCTGCATTTGTGGGTTGATCTTAACACCACCGAACACAACAGCACTGTTTAGCGATAGGTGACGGCTGTACATGAACACGTTTTCTTGTACTTGAGCTGCAAGTTCACGCGTGGGTGTAAGAATAAGTGCACGAACATGATTACTACGAACGCGAGGGCCGTTTGACAAGCGTTCTAGGATTGGCAGCGTAAAGCCCGCTGTTTTACCTGTACCAGTCTGCGCTGCTGCCATGACGTCTTTCCCTTCCAGAATTGCAGGAATTGCTTGAGCCTGAATTGGCGAAGGGGTGTCGTAGCCTTTTTCCTGAATAGCTTTAAGGATTGGAGCAGATAGACCTAACGAGGTAAAACCCATATGTATGATTCTCAATTGTTGAGTTAGATAACAAGGCGTCGAATTTATGTGCGACGCGAAAAGTGCGCCATTCTGAGGCTTTTAGGCGTCGGCTTCAACTATTTCTGTTACCGATGAATACTTGATCCAGATCTCACTTCCGAATCGGTGACAGCGGCTGGGGATGACCTCTCTGTGTTTTTAAAATAGGTGGAGGTGGGACTTTATTGGGGCTGTTACTATATTTTTCTTTTGAATCATAAGCTTTGGTTGTTTTTCAATGTCTCAGTGAAAGTCAGAGACTTGGTAGTTCAGCTCACTTATCCAAAATTCATTGTCTAGGTGGGCTTGCATCATTCTTTTTTGTTGTCCGTTTTCTAGAGTAATAAGATAGAGTCCGGACGTGAGTCCTTCGACCATATAAAAGCCATCCTTCTCTATTTTACTTGAGAATTCCATATCGTTGGCAATGTGTTTGAAATGGAGATAGCTGTGGTCTTCAAGTGAGCCTTCGATTACTCCATCAATACCAAAAGAGGCGATCAAAACCACGGATATTTGTGTAACCCCCGCTTGGCGAGTATTGACTAGAATGGGATTGTGTTGCGTTGTTAAGTTGAGGTCGAGGGCGCTCTCATCAACATGGATAGAAAGGTTATCGTGGGCAGGAACTTGATGGAAAACAAACTCGCCGTTTTCATCACTCATCGCGAATTGGTCAAGCACACGCAAATTGACATTTGGGATCACGTTGCCTTGTTGATCGACGACGGTGCCGACGAGCTTGGCATAACTGTATTTGCTCCAATCTAATATTTCGGCAATGTTGTCGTCGAAATGGCTGCGAATCCCGGCCTCCGTAGTAAGCTCAATACCATAATGTTCGTGGTTGCCGAACAGTTTTATTTTGAAGCTTGAGTTTACGCGTGCTTCTAACGTTGCGGATAATTCAACATCGTTATTGGTATAACTGGCAGACAGGTTCGACATCACTTCTTCAAAATACTGCCCATAGTTAATCCAGCAATCGGTACAAATATTTCGCAACGAAGCTTCAGTTTGTTCAAGAGAACCGGATTTATCCCATGCCCCTTTTACACGCCATGAGGTATCAGAAAAGCCATTCTTGGCGAGCTCAATAGTATGTAAAAAGTCGTCGATATCTTCTATCTGGTCGCGTGTGTAATTGGATTCAACGCGGAGAAAAAGGTTACGTGCAACTTTTGCACTGAGTTGAGGTGAGATTTGGTACTTATCATCTTCACGTCTTAAATCAAGGTAGGCGTTATAGTAAGGGCCTGAAAAGCTGTATTTTAAAGCGTCATACAACTCGGAATTCCGCGTGAAATTCACCGTCTTGTTGAGCTCTAAGCTTAACGATTGTGTGCGACCAAACTGCATATCCAACTCAATAGGAAAACGTTGTAATTCAGGAATCCAACCCACATGCATTGCAAGCCAGTGGCGTGGGAGATAGCGTGTTTGGAAAGCCAAGAGCGTGTCGTGGTCTGCAATTAACGCGGTGCTGCCAAAAGTGAGGTAATCATCAATGCCATATTCCAAAATACCTGCGCCAACTTTTGCCTTTTCAAAGTCGGCGATGAGATCTATCCCCCATTGCCCTTTTGGAAGGAAGCCACCATCCAAACCTGCGATAATTACTTCCTCTTGCTGCCAAACACCTTTGGCCAAGTAATAACGGAAAGTGAGAGTATCGCCCGGTGCAATGTTACTTTCTTCTATCACAAAGCGACCAAAATCATCAGAGCGGTATGAGCTTTGATAAACCCCGTTGACTAAAAGATCGATGTTGATGTTTGGCTGGGTTGTCCTTTCCAATTGAAGGTTGCCAAATTTTGGCACCGTTTTGTGGTTGGAGTAGTGAAAGCCATTTTCGAGAATCACAGGATTCGAGTAGAGACCACCATCCAATAACACATGTCCAAGTTCAACTCGGTTGTGGTTGTCTGGTTGAGCGATTGTGATGTTGTAGTATGCCACTGGATGATCTTCTCGTGAATCTACAGACATTTGGCCAATCCAATTTTCTGTACTCAATAGAGAATCGGAGAGCAGGTGTCCTCCCTCCTTGTTATCGCTCTCATATGACGCGGTTGCGGAAAGGCGAGTGGAAAAGCCCAACGTTGATAGCGGTCTGACTGAGGGTTGTCGCGTCAACTGTTCGAGTCGTTTGGCTCTATCTCGAGAATCACGTTTGAGTTTTTGAATTTCCTCCTCTAATTCAGAGGGGGATTTATAGCCCTTGTCGATGATGAGTTGGTAGTCTTCGATATACCAACGAGCTTTAACGGGTAAGCAGTCATTAAGGCTACGCCAATGGATAAGCCATTCCTCTTCATAAAAAAGGATCTGGATAGGCTGTTGCGTTGAATTTGATCGGTAACATACGTGACGGCTTAGGTCGATAATGAAAGCGGGGGTTTCTCGTGCCACGTCTTGCGGTAGGTGTATTTCACAACGCTTATGAACACAGTTTCCGTGCATTTCCAATAAGTAAGCAATACTGCTCTCGATAGGCAGGTAGGGCTGTTCCTCGTCATCCATCATAACACGATAAAAACTGTCCCCCACATTACCCAAACGAACCTCGATGTGAGCAGGATACAAGGCTAACTGCGATGGTTCGTTGGCGAATAACGGAAAAGATAGGGCGAAGATCATTGACAAACACAGCCCAATGTAACGTAGTCTCATTCTCGTTAGATTGGGCTTAGTACGTGAATCGATGTAAGGGAGGTTACAAGGTGCATTCGTGTAGTGATTGTTGGTCTTGTGTGATAAGAATCTTACTCTTGGCCGGAAGTCGTTTCACGAGCTCAGATTGTCGAAGCAATACCAGCCTCTCTTGATGATTATCGGTGTTGAGCATCGCATTAAATTGATATCTGCCTTTGTTTTGGATGCGTAACTCACCTTGTTTACATTGGATGGATACGTCTTGTTGAACCTCGCCGCGTTGTGCGTAAACCGGGATGTAGCTGTTTACTCGGAAGTCGAGAGCAAAAGAGGGCCCAGAGCTTTGAGCGTCTGCGGTTTGGCTTTGAACCAAAGTGATAGGAGAGAACCACAAGTAAGCTCTATATTCGCCGTTGTCTTTATCTGCTGGTAAAGCGCTAAACCTCAAGCGAATCGTACGTCTTTGGTTTGGCTTTAACTCTCGAATGATCGGCGGAGATACTTTGATCCACTTTGCAATATCTTCCGTTTGCGCGATGTCTTTGTCGGTGCGGGTGACACCTCTCGAAGTGATAGGGCGATAAACTGGCTTAATTTCAAGCCTAATGGGTTTGTCTGAGTTGTTTTCTACGATGATCTTCTCTGTCACTGATTGATCCGCATTCAGCACCAAACGGGTGGGAGCAATCAGCAATTGCGCATAGCTGGGGAATGAGACAAATATTGTCGTGAGTAATAGAACTAGGTGCTTCATCGATAATTAACCTCAAAAGGAATGGTGCCAGAGTAGCTGCCTGCTGGAAATTTTGCGCCTATCCGAATTTTTGCGCCGATACACAACAATTTGCTTCTTCCGTTGCTGTTTATTTTTGCGCGCCCGCGTTTAGATAAACCACACCCATAAAAAATTCGACGAACCTTAATTTTTCGAGATGATTTGTCATGATTAAGGTATTGGTTGTTAGGTACGGTGACGGTAATTTTTCGTCCCGGCTCACCGTCTACATAAAAACGGACAACGTAAAGTTGACTGTGGGTTGGGTTGGAAACTGCATTTTGACCTCGTCCAGATAAATATATTCCTGGGAAAGTGATATCCATATTTTCTGGGACGATCGTCAATGCCAAGCAACTTTGATGAGTTAATAAAAATAACCCTAAATAAAAAGCGACTTTTAATGGCATGATATTCTTATTTTGATAATGGCGGCATTAAAATATTGCCGCCATTTCATTAAACAATACTATTGATTACTGGTAAGTAACATCAACTGGAACGCTAGCAGAGTATGTACCTGCGACAAGCGTTGCTGTTGATACTTGTGCTGTGCCACCAATTTTAAGCTCAGCAGTTCCACCTGTTAGTGTCAACGCAGGAGAGAAGTCGAAGGTTGCTGCAACGTTGTTTGCGCCATTTACAAGGTTAGTACCAGAGATAGCAACATCAACCACTTCGCCAGCGCCGCCGTCGATAGTGAATGTTGCAGCGCCCGCATCACCTTGGGCAATGACAACATCTGTTGTACGGTCTGATGTGATAATACCGAAATCAAGATTAGACGTTCTGGTCATAGTGATCGCTTGTTTTACTTCTAACGTTGCGTCGAAAGTATCGCTAACGGCAAAAGCATTCATTGATGAAAAGGTGATAGCAGATAGCGCAGTAACTTTTACAAATGTATTCATTTCTTTACCTGTTGTGTTTTGGTTTGAGTAAAATGTTCTTATATATGAGACAAATAACTAGGGGTTGGTATATTTGCCATTTGAATAAAATACACAGAAAGCATAGCTTGTAAAAATATTTCTATAATTAGATAGTTTATATATAAATAAGTTGAACAACGGTCACATAAGCTATTAGCGGTTACTAATTAAGCTGGTATTATATTGTGGCTAAAAAATTTAAATAAATTAACCATATAAATAATGTGTAGTTATTAGTTGCATAAAAATAAGGTGAATATTATTCAATATAAGTATTATCAAGCTTTAATGAAGAGGATGTTAATGTAGGCTTTAATAATTAAGGTGTAGTGATTGAGACATAATTAAATTTAATCTCTGTTATAACATTAAATACTTATACCCAAGTAACCTCAAGATGCTAGGTTCAGCGAGAGTGGCTTGGTTTGTAGACGCGGCGGCGATTTAAAGGTCTAGTGGACCTAAATCAAGAATCGGCAACAAAGTATACAAACCAAGACAACTCGCCCTTCGGGAGCGTGTCATTGACCCGACTTCTGTGTCAAACAACTTGGAAAGAGCTGGCTATTACGCTGCGTTGTTTTCCTTGATCTCGAATCAATGACAGCGCTCTGAATCCTGCATCTTGAAGTCACTTGGGTATATAATATAGTGCTGGTGGTAAATAAGGCTCAACCCTTATGGTCGACATAAGCAAAAGCACTATTTGAGATGCAGTGTCGGAGAGACTTTCCCACGCTCTGTGATTAGCTCTCAAAAGAGATGAGAGCTTATTATGAGAGTCTAGTCTTGCTTGGCGCGATCTAAAAAAGTTTGAGTGATGAGCTGGAACAAGGCATCCACACTCGGTCTTTGTTCAATTTGGTTAAATAGGGGAGTGTGAACATCACCGCGAATATGATCGGCATGGCCACACAATTGATTGCACAGTTTTACCGGTTCAACGATCTTTTCTACGTCCGCATCAATAAGAATGCAGGCTTGAGAGAGCACCACTTGCCCGCCTCCTTTCTTCAGTAAGACTCGTTGTGCGGTTCCGACCACTTTTTGTCCATTGATGTTTAGGTTGTAGTCCCCATCACAATATGAGTTTGGTGTTGCGTGCACATCAACCTTCACACCGAGTTGTTCAAAGAAAACCTCTAGGACAGAACATAAGTCGAGATACGCTTTTTTGATGTCGTATGGCTGACCTTCTGGCCAATGATAAATATGTGAGAGATTAATGATTCCTGGGACTTGTGGGACTGGTGCGCCCCCCGTTTTTCTCGAGAATAGCTTCCAGTTTGTGTCTTCAAGGCCTTGTTCAAGCTCATCCGAAATTGGCCACTTTTTTCCTGCCGGAAGAACCAGTGTTGGGCTCTTCACTTGCCATAACAGTAGGACTTGAGAGAGTTGATCCGTCTGCACGAGTTTGATCAGCTCATCTTCTTTACTGAAAACATCTGAGACTTCAGTGCATTGATAGCGGATCAGTTTATTTTTGGAAGCCAAATTCAGTCCCTCTTTTCATCTACCCTTCAGTTTTACTCCAATTCCTTCACAAAATCCAATCACAACTCTGTTTTTGTTTGAAAGTAAATGTTCATTAAAAACATTAAGTTAAAACCTTCATGCGCAAATATCGAGTCAGGTTTATAATTTGTTTTTAATGCAAATGTTGCGCTTGCAATTATTGTTATGTAATCTTTGTTTTGTACCGCTACTCACATCAAATCAAAAAAGAGAATACTGCTATGAAAAAGAAACTCGCTTTAGTTCATCGACTTGCTTCTATCAGTGCCTATCTATTGATCATGAGCTTTTTCACTAGCACCGTACTGGTGGAGTTGTTTGGTAACCACCAAACCATTTTGGCAGTAAAAACCTATATTTCTTATGCGATTTGGGCAGTCGTACCATTAATGGCAATCACTGGAATTACTGGTGCTAAGATGGCACCGAATGTGAAAAAAGGGCCTTTAGCTGCGAAGAAAAAACGCATGCCTTTTGTCGCCTTGAATGGTCTGCTGATTTTGGTTCCTGCTGCAATTTACTTAAAGTACTTAGCGGGAATGGGTCAGTTTGATACCATGTTCTACATTATTCAGGGGATTGAGTTGCTTGCTGGCTTCATCAATCTTACCTTGATGACGCTGAATATTCGTGATGCTCGCGCATTAAAGGCATCAAGAAAATCAATGCTTGTGTAAAGCATAAAAAATTTTTGTTGTTCATTGCTTAAACGATAAATAGAATCCGCAGTCTATTTAATTCTAAGGCGATGAAATTATGAAAAAGTTAATGACTGGTGCAGCATTAGCAACGTTATTAACTGGTTGTGTGACGTTCCCAACACAAGAATCAGAGCAAGTAAAAGTGATTTGGGATGATGTAAATGCAATCGAAAACTGCCAACACCTTGGTACAGTAATGGGCTCAGAAGGTCACTTCTACGATTACTGGCTCCATGCAGACAAAGACATGGTTTGGGGCACATTAAACCAAATGCGCATAAAAGCAGTGGAATTGGGTGCAGACACGCTTTACTTGTATCAACCTCTGGGTTTCTCAAGCTCGGTCACTATGTTCGCTAACGCGTATCAATGCCAAAACTAAGCTTGGAACAAACGAATAAAAAGCAGACTGTCGACAGTCTGCTTTTTTGCTTTATGCCCCCCAATTTTAAAGGGGCTGCAAGGAACGACAGGACAGGCCGTTCTTGAATTTTAGTTCAAGCTTGCGGTCGCCATAGCAACGGAATCGGTAAACGATACACTGAATGCGTCATCGGTATTGAGCACTTTGGCAGGAAATTCCAAGCTTAGCTGAGTTTGAGGCGCAACTTCAGATTCTACACTGGTAATGAATTTCCGAGTTTCTCCAGGAGAAATCGTCAGGTCGCTGTTTCCCTCTGGACCAAGTTCAGCAATACCAATGGTTGCTAGGCCATTACCTTCACCATCCACCAAACTCAACAGTGATTCGGATTTGTAAATCAACTCGCCTTTATCGGTTTGGTACGCTCTGAAGGTGTTAAAGCTTGGCTGTAAATCGCCTTGTGTTGCTAAGTTGGTCACAGAGAAAGTGACATTCGAGCCGTCAAATTTTTCGACTTTGACTAAGACATTCGCATCTTGATAACGAGCGGCTGCCGCAGCGGTTGCCAGCTCTTTCTGTCTTTGTTTCTCTCGTTCAACTTCAGCGATACGCGCTTCTTCCTCTGCAATACGTGTTTCTGCCATCGCGTAAGACTTATCTACCATCGCCAGTAGGGCAGGGATAGAGTAAGCAGACAAGCCCTCTAAGTGATCGAAGTCGATCTTCGCGTGAGTGGTCATGTTATTGGTCGAGAACTGACAGTGACCATCAATTAAGCTCACGAATGCGACTTCATATGTACCTTGTAACTTGCTTACTTCAACGCCGGCCTTCTCTATGTTGGCACGCACTTGTTTGATTTCTGCCAGCGACTGCTTAGGTAATGGGCCGTTTGGTGATACGTCGTTAGCCACAGAGACTAATGCTTCGGTCACGAATGGATTGTTTTTCTCTGGAACGACGGTAGTTACAAGGTTAGCTTGAGTAATATCTTCCCCAAGTAACACCGTCATTTTTTGCGATGCAGCGGTCTTATTACCGGCGAGAACGTCGCTACAGTTCGGTGAGTTGCTTGCATTTGCAGATGTTGCAGCAACGAGTGATAGCATGGCGGACAAGCCAGTGATGACGAGTCCTTTCGATGGTCGATTGTTCATCCTGATAACCCCTCTGGAATATGATGCGCTCAGCTAACGTTTGTTGCCCAACTTAGTTGGGATAGCGACATTCAGAATGGTTGTAGTTGCGTCCTCGCCACGTTCATCTTCACAAGACTGTTTAGTTGGATTTTCTGCCCAACTCTAAATCGCGATAAGCCGTCACGATCAAAAGTGTTTGAATTCGTCGATGATGCTACAAGGTCGATGTCTTTTTTCTGAAAGATAGACGTAACTTTTCCAAGCTTCAAATCCGTGATCGAGATCTATTTTTTGCGATGGTGCGAGGATCAAGAGAAAACAGACACTTAACGTAGAGAGTTGATTTTGAGAGAAAAAAATAAATTTTTTTGGGAACTTTTTGAAACGCTGCCTTTGAGACTTAATTCGCATCTCAAAGGCAGGTGTTTGGAAATCAAGGCGTAATTTTGACTACAGTGCGTTTAATACGTCCGCCAAACGGGTCACGGCAACTGTCAATTCTTCTGGTGTAGCGTTTGTAAAGTTTAAGCGCAGCGCTGCTTTGACTGCTGAGCCCTCTGGGTAGAATACAGGACTTGGTACAACGGCAACGCCGTTAGCCAACAATGATTTTGCCAGCTCAAAGGTATCGCATTCTGGGATCTCTACCCATACGAACATACCACCATCAACAGGCTTGAGGACGCAGCTTGATGGAAGCTGTTTTTCTAGCTCTGCATACATCACATCGTAGCGAGACTTGTACAATTCACAGATGGTGGTGATGTGGGTGGCAAAGTTGTCATGTTGAAGCAAGCCGTGCAGTAGGGCTTGCATCGGTACGCTTGAGTGCAGATCGGCACCTTGTTTGATTTTAATCAGCGGTTCTAGGTAGCTAGTTTTACCCGTAACCACACCAATACGAAGGCCTGGCGATGCAATCTTAGAGAATGAACGCAGTACGATAGAGTTCTGTGGACAGAAATCAGACACCAAAGGCAAAGCTTCACCAGAGAAACGCAGCTCGCGGTACGGTGCATCTTCGATAAATGCCACATTGTATTGAATACAAAGCTCTGCAACTTTTTGACGCGTTTCTAGTGCCCAGCATACGCCTGTTGGGTTATGGAAATCTGGCACCGCATAGAACATCTTCGGCTTTTGCTCAGCGAAGCACTGTTCTAGCTCTTCAAGGTTTGGACCGAACTCTGTTTGAGAAACAGTCACGATGTTCGCTTGAACCAAACCAAACACCTGCATCGCACCAAGGTAGCTTGGGGCTTCCATTACGACTTTGTCACCCGGGTTCACATAAGCACGCGCAATCAAATCCAAACCTTGCTGAGAGCCAGTCGTTACCATTGCGCTGTGCGTGTCTGGCAACTGGAAGTAATCCGTCAAGAAATTAAGCAGAGGTGTGTAACCGGCCGTCGAACCGTATTGGAAAACCTCAGGCATGTTTGCGAGATTTTCCAGTGTTGGTTTCATTAAATCGATTGGGAAGGTCTTCTCGTCTGGCAAACCGCCAGCAAGCGAGATGACGTTTTTATCGCTAGCGGCAGCGAGGATCTCTCGAATGTACGATGACTTTACTTGTTGTAGTGACTGTGCGATTTCCATGTGTTGTGTTTCTCGTATTTCTCATTGTTATGCGAGAAATAGTACATGGGAATTGCTTACTTTAGTGTGTCCATTTATGCTGTTAAACATGTCCATTTATGCTATTTAAGCCAAAAGACAGAATATGAGCCAACAACAAGTTTCCAGAATCAATGACGTACTGTTCTACATTCACCAAGACATTAGCAGAGAGTTATCCGCTAAAGAGCTGGCTGACGTAGCGGCGTATTCTGAGCAGCACTTCCATCGGATTTTTAAAGAGGTGGTTGGCGAATCGATTCATCAATACATTCGGCGAACACGAATGGAATACGCTGCAAACCAGTTGATGTTCGATACCAAATCGTCGGTATTAGAGATTGCCAATAAGTGCGGTTTCAGTTCGGTATCGTCATTCAGCCGTGCCTTTAAATCCACGTTTGATATGTCGCCCGGTGCTTGGCGCAAGCATGATTTGCATGTCGCGGAAAAGCCGTATCTCAAAGATCCAGAAGTCGCTGCGGGTTATCATCGCGTCGCCAAGCGTGCTTTACCAGATCCTAAAGTTGTCGAAGTGCCACAGCGGTTTGCGGCTTATGTTCGTCACGAGGGTTATAACCGTTCGATTCGCAATGCTTGGCTGGTGTTAAAAGCGTGGGCCAACTCAGAGAACCGGGACTTCTCTACCCAATATGGTTTGCATCATTCCAACCCGGCGTGGGTAGAGCTGGACAAATGTCGCTATGTGGCGTGCTTGGCCATTGATAAACCGCTTAAGTATCGCGGAGTGGTGAACCAGATGACGATTCCGGGTGGCTTACATGCGGTGTTCAGGTTGACTGGTGTGTATGGTGAGTTGCTGCCTCAAATCAGCATGGTGTTAGAGAAATGGTTGCCAAACTCGGGCTTTAAGCAACGCTCAACTCCTGCGTATGTGCATTATCATCAAAACCACTTTTTAAATCATGAAGAAGCGTTTGAATTAGATTTCTACTTGCCTATCAGTTTCTTCTAACAATTTCTTTTAAAAAGCTTTGCTTCACGTTCAATGCTTTACTATTGTGTCAGATGAAAATGCCCGGCATTGACGTCGGACTTTATAGAATAAGTTGAAAATGAAATGAATATAGAACATCTCAAGCTTTTCGTTCGTTTGGCATCAACGCACAACATCAGCATGGCAGGACAAGAGCTTGGATTATCGCCAGCCGTTGCCAGCGCCCACATCAATAAGTTGGAAGAAGGGCTAGGCGTTCGCCTTGTGCACCGAACCACACGTAAGGTCTCATTAACGGAAGAAGGTCAGGCATTTTTGCCACACGCGGAAGAAGTGCTTGCAACGGTAGAAGCGGCACGAGGTGCGGTCGGAGTAGGTCATAGCGCACCAACTGGCACGCTTCGAGTCACGGCTCCAGCATCGTTTGGGCGTTTGCATCTTGTGCCGGCACTCAAAGGCTTTATGGCGGCTTATCCAGAGCTAACGGTGGATTTTCGTTTCTCCGATTCCATCATTGATATGGTTGAAGGCGGGTTCGATGTCGCGATTCGTCTTGCAGAGTTGAAAGACTCAACGCTGGTGGCACGTAAACTAGCACCGGATCGCCGTATCATTGTTGCTTCACCAGAGTATTTAGAAAAGCACGGTACGCCGAAAACACCGCAAGAACTTGCTGAGCACGAATGCGTGACGCTAATGGGGCTAGACAATTGGGTGTTTGAAACCCCAGATGGTCATTATGCGATGCGCGCTTCGGGCTGCTTTAGAACCGATAACGGCGATGCGATGCGTGATGCTTGTATCGATGGACTTGGTGTGTCGATCAACTCGATTTGGAGTGTCTACAAACAGCTTCAAGCCGGTGAGTTGGTTGAAATCTTGGAAGACTACCCATTGGTGATGAACGCCAGCATTTGGGCGGTTTACCCTAGCTCACGTTTGATCGCACCTAAGGTTCGTGCCTTTATTGATTACTTTGCCGAGCATTACGGGCAGCCACCTTACTGGGAAACCGAACTGGCTACCCATCAGAAATAAACAAAAACGCTTTCCAATCGGAAAGCGTTTTTTATTGTGTTTATCTAGCGGGAAAGAGAACGACTACCAAGAGAAGGTCTGGATGACGTTGTCTTTTGCCATTGGGTTAGATGCAATCGCGTGATTGATGTTTCTCAGAAAATCCTCGCGTGAATCCAACAACCAACCTTTCTGTGGAACGATGTTGTTACCATGGTCGCCCCAGTAGAAGGTATCAATGTTCAAGTTTTCGAGTAGGTATTTCTCTTCCTCAAGCACTTGAAGTTGAGTTGGCATAATGAACTCGCCATTCTTTACTTCTTGTTCCATTACCGTACCTGGCTGAATCGCAAGTGCCATAGGCGCAATTTGCTCAGGATTGATTTGGTTCAAGATGTCTGTTGTCGCAATAATGTGTTCTTTTGAACGTTCGCGTCCACCTAGGCCAAAGATGAAAGACAGCAACACTTCAATGCCAGCTTCTTTTGCCATTGCCATGCCTTCGATCGCTTGCTCTGGTGACATGCGTTTTTTAATGCGCTCAAGAACAACGCGATCGCCAGATTCAAGGCCAGAATAGGCCATATCTAAACCCGAATCTTTCAGCTCTTTCAATTCAGCAATGGTTTTACGGCGGAAATCGTTCAATCCACTATAAAGAGAAATCTTTTTGCATTCAGGAAACGTTGAACGCAGTTTGTCGAAGATCTTAAGCAAGTAATCCGTACGTGCCGCCATAACGTTACCATCAATCAAAAAGATCGATTCTACATGTGGGTAGATAAGACGCGCTTCTTCAATGTCTTTAAACACGTCTTCAATAGGGCGTACCTTAAAGCGTTTGTCATCAAACATGCTGCAAAACGTGCAGGTGTTGATGCTACAACCCAATGTGGTTTGGATTAAGATGCTGCGGTATTCCGGCCATGGTCGGTAAACTTTGCCCTCATAGTTCATAGTTGGATCTCCAGTTAAAAGCGGGATGATTCGATGTCATCATTCGCGAAAGATAATGGGAACAAACGCGTTTGAGTCTGGCGTTTTTCCCGATGGCTGAAGATTAACAAGAGAAGGCTTTGTTGATAATTGGCCTTTATATCAAATGAGTTTTTAGATTTTATTGAAAATGAACAATGATGGCAGTTTTATAAGCGCGAGATCAAAACGTGAGAAACAGAAACGCCAGAAATCAGTAAACAGAAACCAGTACGTAAAAATGACAACACCCAGCCGAAGCTAGGTGTTTAACAGGAAACAACTGTGTTGAATTAAGCGAGTTTAGCAATCATTGCTTCAATCACGTCTACCACTTGTTGTGATTTGATGTCATTCAACGCATCACGATGAGGAGCGGCAAAAGCTTCGATATCGTTGTCGAAGTACGAACCGTGCGCTTGAGCAAATTCATCCGATAGTGCGGCACGAATTAGAATGTCTGCGCCCAAACTGATGTCATTACCCGCGATACCGTAAGCGTCTTTCACCATTTTGCTGCCAAGGAATGATTTTGGATTGACGGAAACCACCATAGGGCCGACATTTTTCAACTGCAATCCCATAACGCGTGACCACATTGTCAGTGCCAATTTACTTTGAGCATAAGCTTCACCGTCTGACAGTGGTTTTTCGCCCATCAAGGCTTCGATGCTCACTGGTGCTTGTGCCGCAGAAGATAGGTTTACGACACGACCTGTGTTGCCAAGTAGTGGGAGTAACTCTTTTGTCAGCATGTACGGTGCAATGGTGTTAACGGCAAAGCGCACATCAAGACCTTCTTGAGTTCTTGAGTTAGGTGTCGCGAATACGCCTGCGTTATTGATGATCACATCCAGTTTGCCAAAGCGCTCTGCCACTTCTGCAACCATCTGTTTAACGGCTTTGACTGAAGACAGATCAGCAACGATGCTTTCCACTTTGCCAGCATTCATCTCAATTAAGCCTTGCTCTACGTTTTGTAGTTTAGCCTCGTTGCGGCCATGAACAATCACGTGGTGACCATCTGCCACTAACATCTTTGCTGTTTCTAAACCAATGCCGTCTGTAGCGCCAGTAATCAGGATGATTTTTTGCATAATTGAGATTCCTCATGAAGTCGTTATGCAACAATCATAGAGTGAACAGAGTGATTAAACTATCGAGGTAAAGAGGGAAACACTTTATACGCAAAATTGAAAATCAATTTGTTATCTTTTTGTGGGCGATACGACGAATTAACCGCCCACGAAATGCTATGGTTATTTCAAGCGTTGCTTAAGATTTGAGCAGCTTGATTAACTAAAATACACTCAGCCCAAGAGGTCTTTATGTTAGGCGAAAATCACTCATTAACTCATGAATTCCCAGAACATTTGGATACCATCAATCAGCTGACAGCAAGTGACGCCTCGTTTGCTGAAAACGCTAAAAGCTACAACTCTCTCGATAAAGAAATCCGCGAACTAGAATTGCGAGGAAACCCACTCGACGACCATGAAATGAACACACTTAAACATAATCGTGCGGAGCTAAAAGACTGGCTTTACACAAAAATTATGAGCGCATAATTAAGACTGTGACTCCATGGATGGCGGCTCGAATTTCGAGCCGTTTTTTATGCCGTTTTTATACTGGTTCTAAACGCTACTCGACAGGTAAGTGCCCTGTCTTTACCCAGATGATCGTCTCTTGATCAACAAAAGGAAAATGCTCGCTCATGTGTGGGTTGCGTAACCACGTATGCTGGGGGTAGTGACCTAATTCATCATTAAACTCACCAGACAGAACAAAGATCTCTTCCCCTCCAAAATGGCGATGAGGTTGAAACTTTTCACCTTTAGGCCATTTGACCAATGCCACATGCTCGTGTTCAAAGTTGTGCAATGGCATCACCTCTAATCCACCAATACCCGGTAACCACTCGGTTTGGTTGGTATTGATGCGTACCGTTTCCAGATCGTTAGGATCAAATTGATTAAGTTTCACTAAGATCACGCAACCATCTTTGCTGAATGGGGCATGTTGGCTTCCCGGAGGGTTTCGTAGGTAAGTTCCCGCTGGGTAATCGCCATGTTCGTCAGAAAACACCCCTTCGAGCACCAGTATCTCTTCTCCATATGGGTGAGGGTGGGGCGAAAACTGTGAATTTGGCTCATAACGCACCACGCTGGTGGTGTGCCCAGATTCTTTGGCTTCTCGTTCTAGTGGCTTTCGCCAAACGCCTAATGCTGGGCTGGCAATCCAATCTTGTTGTGCGGTGTTAATCACCAACCGTTGTGAAAAATCCATGTTTAACATTGCTTGTTACCGGTGTCAGTCATGTTTGGAATAAATATATACCCAAGTGACTTCAAGATGCAGGATTCAGAGCGTTGTCACTGATTCAAGTTCAAGGAAAACAACGCAGCGTAATAGCAAGCTCTTTCCAAGTTGTTTGACGATGAAATTGCGTCAGTGACACGCTCCCGAAGGGCGAGTTGCCTTGGCTTGTATGCTTCGTTAACAATTTTTTATTTAGAGCCACTAGATCTTCAAATTGTTGCCTCGCCTTCAAACCAAGTCATTCTCGCTGAACCTAGCACTTTGAGGTTACTTGGGTATACACAGTTTCAAACTACACGTGTCTTGTCTGTTTGGCGGCTCTGATTTTTATCGTTTTAGCTCGCTGAACAAACATGAGGTAAGGCGGAGAGATGTGATGAGCAAACTGGACGTGTGATGGTCAACAATCATTAACCTTATGATTATTATTGATAATGTTCACACAAAATGATTTTACAAATTGTTACACGCTTCGCTTTTTTTAATTCTTGTTATGTTATAACATCCGCGAAATATTTGATGGTGTTATAACATAACAAAATAAGGAAAAACGTTGTGAATAAAAAATTGGTCTCTTTAGCGGTTGGTAGTTTGTTTGTTTCCCCAGTTTTCGCCGATACGCTTTCGAACCCTCAGATTGGCGTGGTACTAGACGGTTACTATCAAGATGGCCAGCGTCATAACTCAGAGCGTGAAGAAGGTTTTGGCCTGGGTCATACTGAGCTGAACATGTCTGCAAACATTGATGATAAATTCCACGGTGCACTAACGGCGGTTCTAGAAAGCCACGGTGATGAAACCGAGCTGATGCTTGAAGAAGCGTTCATCGAGACTCTAGCTCTTCCATACGGTTTAAATGTGCGTGCAGGTCGATTCCTTTCTGATTTTGGTTACTTAAACAACCAGCATATGCATACCGACAGTTTCGTAGAGCGTCCAATCGCTTATCGTACTTTCCTTGGTTCGCATTACTACGATGATGGTGTACGCGCAAACATCGTGCTACCCACTGATCTTTACGTGAAGTTTGGTGTAGAAGCGCTAAGCGGTAGCAAGATGTCTTCTGTTGAAGATGGCTCTGAAGTGGGTGTTTACACGACAACGTTGAAACTGGGTGACGACTTCTCTGAGTCTTCAAGCTGGCAGTTTGGCCTAAGTTACCTACGTAACGAAAACGGCAAAGTGACTGAGTTTGAAGATCACGACCACGGTCATGCAGACGAGCATGGACACGACCATAGTCACGGTGCAGCGGTAACTGGCGCTAACCTTTACGGCGCAGACTTTGTATGGAAGTGGGCACCAGACGGCAACTACAAATACAGCAACTTCACACTATCTGCTGAATACATGCTGCTAGACGGTGTGGTAGACAGTAAGTTCAAAGACGATGCAGAATCACCAGATAACCTAAGTGCTTACTACGTGTCAGGTGTTTACCGTTTCAACCCAAGCTGGTCTGCAGGTCTACGTTACGGTGAGGCAGAAAGCTACGATGGCCACGCACACGGTGACCACATGCACTTCACGGCTCTAAAAGACAAAGAAATGGATGCGATGATCGCGTGGGATTCTTCTCACTTCGGTACAATCCGAGCGCAATACTCTCGTATCGACAACCAAGACAGCGAGACAGACAACGTATTCACTCTGCAATACGTGATGACATTTGGAGCGCACGGTGCACATGCGTTCTAAGCTTACGCTCAGTAAATGCAGTGTAGCGATGATGGCGGCGGGGGCTGCCATCATCTCTTCGCCTGCTTTGGCGCTGAACATCTTCGTCTGCGAGCCTGAATGGAAAGCCTTTCTTGAAAGCCATGCGCCAGACGCCACCATCTATTCTGCGACGACCGCTAAGCAAGATCCCCATTACGTGCAAGCGCGTCCTTCTTTAATTGCCAAAATGCGCCAAGCGGACATGGCCATGTGTTCTGGTGCGGAGCTAGAAGTCGGGTGGCTGCCAATGCTGCAAGTTCGCAGTAGTAATAGCGCGGTGCAAAATGGCGCATCAAGCATGGTTTACGCGACCGATTTCGTGCGCATGTTAGACACTCATGATCATGTTGACCGCAGCATGGGGGACATACATGCGCACGGAAACCCACATGTGCAGTTTGCGGCGAATGACATGATTCCCTTGTCACGGGCGATCACTGAACGCTTGAAAACCATCGATCCAGATAACGCGCAAGCCTACCAACTTAACGGCATGAAGTTCCGAGCTCATTGGCGCAAAAAGCTGAATGAGTGGCATGAGAAAGCGGCACCGTTAAAAGGCAAACAAGTTGTCGGTTATCACGCTACCTATCGTTATCTTTACGATTGGCTTGGCATGGAGCAAATCGCTGACCTTGAACCGAAGCCGGGAATCTCGCCAACCACTTCTCATCTGCAATCATTAACCAAGTTAGAGGCCAATAGCTTTGATGCGATTGTATTCTCATCGCACCAAGATAAACGCCCCGCGAACTGGTTACAGCAGCAGACAGACAAGCCTCTGATCCAGTTACCGCTCACGGTTTCTAACGGACAAAGTCTTGATGAAATGTACGACCAAGTCATCGACGAATTGCTAGGTGTGCTGGTGCAGCCCGATCCGGTGAAGAGCTAAACCATGACAGAGTACGCATGGTTATTGCCCGCGGTGCTGTGTGGCCTGATCGCGTTAGTCGGTAACGTGGTGCTTGGTCAACAAGTGCTAAAACGCCAAATCATCTTCATTGATTTGGCGGTGGCACAAGTTGCCGCATTGGGGGCTGCACTCAGTCATTATTGGCTGAACCAATACGCGCTCTTCTCGGGTTCTTTCTTCGGCGAGATGGTCGGCCCTTGGGTGATGTCGTTATTGCTGTGTGGTTTGATTGCCATAATGGAGAAGCGTTACCAACAGCATTTGGAGCCGATGATCGGCAGCTTGTTTGTGGTCTCCGCCTCATTGGCGATCTTACTCGTAAGTAAAGATCCGCATGGTGCAGACTTTATCCAAGGCATTCTTAACGGGCAGTTATTGTGGTCGACATGGGATGATGTGTGGCCCTTGGCATTAATAACCGCAGCGATGTTGCTGTTGGTCTGGCTAAAACCTGCATTTATGCAGGGTAGTGGCTTTTACCTGATCTTTGCTATCTTGATGCCAATAACGGTCAAGCTCACGGGCATCTATTTAGAGTTTGCTCTGTTAGTGATTCCGGCTTTGTGTGCCGCGGCGTTAAAAGGAACGAGATTCTTCATTGCGAGCATCAGTATTGGCATCGTGGGGATATTGTCGGGCATCGCGGCGTCAGCGTATTATGACTTACCAAGTGGGGCGAGTATCGTGATCACCTTGTTCATTGCAGGCATGTTGTTCAATCTTTTGCTTCAGCCTTGGCTGCAAAAAGCGCAATCCGTTCATGAAGAAACAGCATGAAAACAGGCTGAGGAACCTGCTCGAACGTTGACCTTGTACTTTGGCTTAATGATAAAAAGGCTCCGCGTGAACGGAGCCTTTTGTTTAGCACTGCTTTTTCTTATTAGTAACCTTGCTAGTTATTAACTGATTACTTAGTTACTTATCTCCTACTATATTAGCAAGATTTGAACAGAGGGAGAGTCTGAGGTTGGATTGAATCTGTCAAAGTGTTATCCAGCGCAGGGAATAATTGATTAATTCCCGTTTCAGACAGTCCTAACCACGCCATTAAGCTCGCATGAAGCTGATCGGAAGAGATGGTTGGAATCACACGCCCACGCGAGAGCAAGTAAGGGCTTGTCTCAGATAAGTCTGGATATTCACCCACGATCGCTTTTCCGGCTACACCGCCGCCCATCACCAATGCGTGGCTTGCCCAACCGTGGTCCGTACCATCCGTACCGTTTGGAATCAAAGTACGGCCAAATTCTGAATGAGTGAACGTCGTTACCTGATCAAACAAACCATTGTTTTCCAAAGCTAATTGGAACGCGGCCATCGCTTCTGCCAACTCTTGCAGCAAACCCGTTTGGCGGCTAATTTGAGCAGAGTGAGTATCGAACCCGCCTAACTTACAACTAAAGTACTGCGCAGGATGTTGGAACTGATCTTTATGCAGCAGCAGTTTAAAGACCGCTTTTAGCTGATTACCGATGCGTGTTTCTGGGAATACCTCAGTAATCTCGGCGTTCAAAATGGCACTGAACTCCTGATACATTCTGGTCGAGTCCACCGCAACACCAGCATAGTGAGACTGAAAAACGTTGCCGTAACTGCCTGTATTTTGCAGTTGATCAAACAGATCTCGCGAACGTTGGTCATTAAAAATATCGCTCGGTGGTTGAGAGCCGACCGAGTTAGATTGCGCCTCGATACAGTTGGTCCACACTTGCGTGCCGCCAATATCAAACATTGGTGACAGCTCATTTAGACTGCGCAGCATAGTGCCGAGCTCGGTGGAAGTCTTAGCACCAAAGCCCTCTTTCGACAGAGACTTGGTCGCATGAGACTGAACCATAGTGGATTGATGAGAGTGGCTGAACAAATGAGCAGGGCGAGTGCTCTCACCATAAATCACATTGTTTACGCGCTGTGTCAGTGGACCTAGGTTCACAACAGGTACAAGGTTAGCATTATCCCAATAGGTCTTGAGCGCAGCCATGGCAGGGTTTAATGCCAGTTTGGCTTCATCATTGACCGCATCTAAATGAATACAGCTCGTCTCATCCAAAGCTAAGCTGCCACGCAGTGCACGATATTGGCTGTTCGCTGGTGCGGCAGTAGGGATCAGCATATTGTAGCCATCGTTACCGCCCGCAAGGTCAATACCCACAACGGCGCGATAGCCGTTTTTGCACTGATTGAAAGAGTCTGCAAAGGCAGGAAAAGCAGCAAGGTTAAGTGCAGAAACCCCAACACCAGCGGAACCTGCTTGTAAAAAACGACGTCGTGTTAAGTTCATGATGATTACCCCTGTGTGATGAATTCTGGTGAAAGCAGTGCGTTCATAACGAGATTCTTAATCTCTTTGCGCCATTTAGATTGGCGACTTGGGCACTGGGCGAGGTAATCGAGATAGCATTGACGAGCTTGCTCACTCATTTGATAAGCAAACAAATGTTCGTTGAGGTAATCCACTACGCCTTCGTCATCAAAAGCAAGGTATCGGGTAAACAGCACTTCATCCATGTACCAATCTTTGGCCTCTTCCTCGAAACGAGCGACAAGCTCACGGAACTGAATCCCATATTGGTAGATGTCATGCCATTGGTACACATTGAATTCTGGTGCCACCAGACCATTAAAATCAGGGTGGTTTGGCGCATCATCAGGTTGGTAATAATAAAACACAGAAGGCGCCGACAGCGGCAGCGTTCGGCTATACCAATTGAACTGTTTTGGCCACATCAATACGCCGTCACGTCGCTTCACTTGTAGCGCGCGCATCGCATGGGTAAACACAGAAAGCGGGTCACGCAATTTACCCACCGTGCTGCCAGAGCGAAGCGCGTCTTTATCCGTCAGAATCGCGATTATTAAGGCTTGCATGTCGCCATCAGAACGTTTGAACGCACGGCGCACACGGCGAATATAACCTGCTCTTGGATTACTGGTTACAAGCTTGTTGATGAAGAACTTAGTCACAAAGGTGTAGAGCGTATTTTGGTTCATCAAATGTTCGATCACCGCTTCCAGCTCTTCTTCTGCACCGACACCGCCAGGGAAGGTTTTACCAAGAATGGGCTTCTCACCTATATCGTGCTCGCCACGCGGTTCCATTGGCTGGCTGTACTTATCGTCACCGCGAATATCGATGAACTTCCAACCGGTAAAGACACGCGCCAGTTCTTCGATGTCCTCTTGCGTATAAGACGGCACTTCGTTACCTTCGGCATCCAAACGCACTTCACCGTTGTTACGCAGTTTAACTGGGCCAAGCGTGAACAGTTGCAACAGTTCACGCGCGTAGTTTTCATCTGGGGCAGTGAGCTCGTTAGAAACGTTATTCACAAAAGTCAGGTACTCACCCATGATTGGCGACTTCGACACAAAGCGAATCACATCGCGGAAGTTTCCGAAGGCATTATCGAGCAATCCGTCGAAGTAATTACACATGTAGCGACGCTTAGAAGCAGCTTTAAATGCCGGATCTTTCACACTGACTACGAACAGTTGAGACAGGGTATAAGCAATACGCTGACGCAAGATATCATCGCCTTCGACTGTCATGCGTGTCCAGCTGCTGGCGTAATACAAGCCTTGCCCTAAGTCCGGTACGTTGAGCTCATCTTGCTCAAAATGCTTCAGCCAAGAAGACGGTGTAATAAGTGTTTGTTGAGCGACCCAGTTTTCAATGCTTCCCGATTGAGCAAGATCATTAATGTCACGTTGGGATGGCCCGAACGTGCACTGTTGCAGCGTTCTTGCTGCATCTATGTAAGCCTGATTCATTTTATCTCCCGTAGGTTTTGTTATCTTTCTCAGGTAAGGCGTCCTTTGCTACGTCCATATTTAAAAGCACGCCGTATCTTTAAATCGTAATCGAGAATTTTGATAACAAGAATGTAATACCCATAGGTTTATTGTGACTTTGCTGCATAATCTAAGAATTAGTTTTATGAGCTCTAAATGAAAGGCGAGTTATTCAACAAACAGCGCACTTGTTACACCGCCATATCGACAGAACGGTGACGGAAACCCGTTATTTTGCAAACCATCATCAAGTTGTCTTGATTAGTTCACATCCGGCTCCCAGACTGTTCCTATAGTTTGAAGTAAATATGAAAGACCCTGCGTATGAGAAGCGCAGCTGTAACGCGGCTAGGCATAAAAACAAAAAACGCTAGGGAAAAGCGAATTTGTAATCTCAACATTTAAGGAAGACCAAGATGAAAGCGGAAAAAGTAGCAGTTGTTACTGGTGCGGCTCGTGGTATTGGCCAAGCGATTTGTGAGCAATTACTGGAGGATGGATTCCACGTCGTCGGGCTAGATATATCGCCTGTGGAATGGAGTCAGTCGGCGCAGCTAAGCAATTATCAAGTCAACTTGTGCGATGCAGCAGCTGTTAGCGAAGTGGTAGACAGTATCGTAAAGCAGCATGGAAGAATCGATGCGCTGGTTAACAACGCCGGTATCACGCGTGATGCCTTGTTGCCAGACATGCTAGAGCAAGATTGGGACAGCGTTATCGACGTAAACCTAAAAGCAGTGTTCTTGCTCACTCAACACGTCGCGCCAGTGATGCTAGAGCAGGGCGCAGGCAGCATTGTCAGCATCTCTTCTATTGTGGGTACGGATGGTAACATCGGCCAGAGTAATTACGGCGCAAGCAAAGGCGGTGTTATCTCGATGAGCAAAGGCTGGGCTAAAGAGCTATCAAGAAAGGGGGCGCAGATCCGCGTCAATTGCGTTGCACCAGGCTTTATCGCCACCGATATGACCAAGAACTTGCCAGAAAAAGTGATTCAAATGATGGAGGGCAAAACCCCATTAGGTCGAATGGGCTCAGTACAAGACATCGCCAATGGCGTCTCCTTCTTAACCTCCGACAAGAGCGCCTACATCACAGGCCAAGTACTCAAGATTGACGGCGGGTTAGTGCTTTAACCTTCAATACTCAGCCTCAAACAACAAACGCCCTTTACTTACGTGAAGGGCGTTTTTGTTGGGGAGGAGTCAATTGAGTTGCTGGCTAACAGTTGTCCCATAGTTTGTTAGTGCTAATACTCATGCGAGCTTTATTCATTTGAGTTTTCCATATAAAAACTAATGTGTGTTTAATGGATAAGACAGAACTCAGTACATCTAATGGGAGCTCTGGAGAGTAAAGTGTCAGTAAATTGTTGAAAAGTAACTCGACACTCTGCAAGCTTGATTTATGTTGACTACCTGTAACAGACTGATTATACGCATATTGCTTAAAGACATTACCTAAAAACTCTGTTAGATTTTTCGAGTAATTCTACACCCTTTTACCTCAGGAAAATGACTGCTGCCTATGTGTTCGAAGCTATATTTACAGCGTAGACTTTCAAATGAAAATAAGACTTTCTCAGAAGTAGAGCTCTTAGCTGTCTCAAATTACGTTGTCGTGTTAGCCGAACCTGGAGGTGGTAAAACCGAACTTCTTGGAAGTTTGGCTCAACAGTTGGGCACATCTTCAGTTACCGCAAACATGTTCGTACAATTAGGCGCTAGACATGAGAATACACCACTTGTTATTGATGCTTTTGATGAACTGGCCAAAATTGATCAAAGTGGCATACATAAACTTCTGGCAAAGATAACGAGAGCGAAGCCTAGTCATGTTGTTATTTCTAGCAGATCTAGTGAGTGGGATATATCTGCCACAAATGCAGTTAAGAATTTTTTGGAAATTGAACCATTGGTGGTTAGGCTTTGCGAGTTCGGTGATTCTGAGCAACGTGCGATCTTTGAGCACCATGCTCCAGGAGAAGACTTCACTAGGTTCTATTCAGAAGTATGTAGATTTGATCTGGAAGCCCTCCTGCCGAATCCTCAGTTCTTGAAAATGTTTGCTGACGCTTATCTTGAAAGCGAGAGAAACTTTGCAGATAAACAATCTATTTTCAAACTTGCAGTGGAACGTTTAGCTAGAGAAGTAAGTCAAACGTCCTCAAGAACCAGCCTATCACTTTCCGCAAGTCAAAAAGTCGATATCTCGTCAGAGGTATTTGCCAAACTGCTATTGTCTGGAGCAGAAGGAGTAAGCGTCAGCGAAATCGAAGAAAACCGCATATATCCTTTGCTTACATCACTTGCTGGTAATGAACCATCAGTTTTCAATATCCTTGCTACTCGGCTTTTCAAACCAGGGGATAGTACTGACCAACACCGTCCAGTCCACAAAATCGTAGCTGAGTATTGTGCAGCCGCCCACCTTACAAAGCGAATAGCAGACCCAGCAGATGCTCTAACACTACACCAATGCCTACCAATTATTGCGCCCAATTCTACCGTAAGAGATGAACTTCGTGGGTTACTGGGCTGGATGGCTGCTTTGGGGAATAAGGCTGTCCAGCATGCTGCAATTGAACTCGACCCTTACGCAGTCCTTGCAAACGGCGACCCCTCTCAGCTAGCACCGTCATCAAAGCAATTACTTTTGACTAAACTGAAGGAAATCGAGGAAACGGATCCATATTTTAGGAGAAGTGATTTTTGGCGTCGGTTTAGTGTTGCAGGCTTTTTCACAGAAGATATTATCTTAGATATCAAAGCACTGCTTAACAGCCAAGGCGATGGGCACCTACGTAATCTAATTCTTGAACTATTGATTGAATCTCCTATCGCCCATCTATTGATAGATGAATTGCGTCAGATCCTCTTGGATTCTCAAGAAGACAAGTATAATCGCATTTATGCAATTAAATGTCTTTTGGGCTGTACTACTTATGCGTATGAATCAGACTTGACGAAGCTTTTATCTGAAGCCACTCCAGCGTCACTTGAGGTGGCGGCTAAAGGAATGGAGCTCCTTGATTTAAATATGTTTGAGTTAGCGTTTCTTGAAACGTACTTTTTGGCTTGTGCAAATTTATATCCAAGCAATAAGCTTCGATTTGAACGAGTGATTGGAGCTCGTTATTTTATAAAGTCTATAATTTTCAGATTAAATCAAGAAATCGTTGAGCAGCTGTTAGATACACTAACTCGAGACCTTACCTGTACCTGTGGCTTAAAATCCTATAAATGTGATTGTCGAAACGGGATAAGTAAGATTGTCGGATATATGCTCGACCGTTATTTTGACACGGCGCTACCACCATATGAACCACTGCGTGTTTGGGGCTGGGTTGAAAATTTAAACTTCCATAGAAGTATGGAGCCAAAAGACAGTCGTTCTGTTCAAGTACTATACGAAAATAGCGAGTTACGGCAAGGTATTCTTACGCATGTTTTCAGTGGGTTAACTGGAAGTGACCAAATATTTGAGACTAAACGACATAAGTTCGGTATTCAATCACACTCAGGTCTCCGCTTATTTAAAGAAGACTATCAGTTTATTGTTGATCTAGCATTTGACACAGATAACCCTGAACTATGGGTAAGCTTTATTGTGAGACATGATAGACACCGAAAACCAGAGGAAAAAGGCTCAGATGATTTGCGACGCCACATGCGAACTCAGGCATTGGAGAAGCCGATGTTTATGCGAGAGTGGGCTAAATGCAATAGAGCTGATTCGCTATTTGTGAAGGAAGAATATAAGCGATGGGAAGCTAGAAGTAATCGAATGTCTCGCCGCCATAAACAGCGCCAAAAAAATATCCATGCTGAAAACATTCAATATATCCAAGAAAATCGGGAACTAGTTGAGAGTGGTCATCATTGGAGTTTTTTGGTTGATTTTGCCGAGACCGTGCTTATCGCTCCAGAAGATATTGTTTCGAAATTTGGCGACGTGGAAATTGTGAAGAATGCTCTTAAAAGTTGCCATGAATTCATTGAACCAGAAGTTCCTAGCATAAACAAGCTAGCTGAATGGCGATGCTCCTCAAAGTGGTCATATGTTGAAACGATTCTGTTCGCATCTTGCATCGAAATAATGCGTGAATACGGAAATCTAAATAGCGTTAAGCCAGAATTACTCCTAGTACTAAAGACCCATTTCAATGTTCATTATGATGCGGTTGATGAAACCGAGTATAACGCTCTAAAAGCGGAAGTTGATCGCTTACTGTTCACCAATAATGAATCCACTGAACAATTTCTTCGTTCTTATGTCGAACCTCAGTTGGCAAATTCTCAGTGCTCTCATCCGAGAGTAGATATGTTGAAGTATGATGAAATATTCACTCCCTTGCGGGCAAAGCTGTCAATTGAATGGCTTGAACGTTTCGATGAGTTAGGTTTTTCCACACTCGATACGCTATTCGATCTCGCAACGCAGTTTGGAGATAGAAATATGCTTAATGACATCATTCGAACTCGCTGTTCTGATTATTTGTCTAAGTTTCCTGAACAGACAGATGATGAAAATATCGAACAAAGGCGCAAATTTTGGTTCGTTCGAGCATTCTATTTTCTGGATTTAGAAATAGCGAAGCCATATTTTGATTGGCTTAAAAGCGATAGCAACTCACTGCTTCTGTTTGAGGGCCGCTCAGGTAGAATGAATAGAGATAGTTCCTCTTACTGGCCAAACTTGACATCCACTAAGATAGAATTAATTTTAATAATTTTCTTTCATCAATGGCCAAAGGTTCACCTCCCTAGCTGTTGGGGAACTGGAAGTCCAAAAGGAGAAACTGCATATCGTTTCCTTACCGAAATTATTTGGTCAATAGGTAGCGATACACCTGATGAAGCAATTCCTGTCCTTAATCGCCTTATTCAAGATCATACTTTTAGTGATATTCAGAGAGAGTTGAAAAGTATAAAAGCGGAGCAGCTGAGGAAAAAGTCACTGAGAGATTTCGAGCCACCTACTCCAGAAAAAATTGTGGATTTATTGGACAATAACGCTGTTGTTACAGTGGAAGGATTACGACAACTTGTTCTTCAAAAATTAGAAGACTATCAGAAGGATATAGATGGAGGGGAATTCAATGCTGCTACGCGATATTATACGAAAGATGATAACGGGAAAGTTATACACCGAAATGAAGTTAGTTGCGTTGAGATAATTGCCGAACGTCTGAACTTAGTACTTTCCCCCCAAAGTATTGCTATTTCGTCTGAATATCAGACTAAAAATCAAAATAGAATTGATATAACAGCAGCGAAAATGATTGAAGGTAAAAGACGACTACTCGTAATTGAAGCTAAAGGGCAATGGCACAAGGACTTGTATACAGCAGCTTCCGCTCAGTTGTATCAACGCTATTCAATTCACCCTGATGCAGAACAGCAGGGTATATATCTTGTCATATGGTTTGGTGCTAATGAAGCTATTGCTGGGCGTAAAAATATTGGAATTACTTGTGCACAGGATCTCAAATTAAGTATTGAAGAAAGGTTACCACCAGAAATCAAAGGGCTGATAGATGTATTTGTCTTAGATGTCTCGCTTTCCTAAAGCCACTAGAGTTTGAGATTATTTTAGATCGAGAGTGGAATAGCCATCTAGCTTTTAGACTGTAACAAGCCACTTTTTCCCAATTTCAACTTATCCGAAACCATCGGCTTAGTGCGCAAACTCTAAGACGTTTTTGTCCAAAAACGTGTTCTATCAAACACTCAAATAGATGATAAAAAGCCCTTCCTACTCCTAGAAAGGGCTTTTTCTTTCATTCTACCTATCTGGCTAGGTGCCATTCAATACAGAACCGCGAGTCCTACTAGCCAAAGTAATGAACCTAAACTTACTCAGTAGGCAGTATGGTGACTGGGGTGAAAGATGCCACTGCGTTGCCACCTGCGCCAGGGCGGTCAACATAAGGGGTTTTCTGCAGTAGCGTGTAGTACACGTCTACAAAGTCATCATCGTTAACCAAGATATTGTTTGGAATCAACTCAATGATTTTGCTGGTGATCTGCGGGATGATCACATAGCCCTGTACCTCTGGATCAGGGATCATCTTCAGTACTTCTTCTGCGGCTTTGACCAGCAGTTTTGCAAGCTCTTTATAGTTCGTGCCGTCATCGTGCTCCATCAGAATAATGTCTGCTGCACCCCAGCGGTAACGAGGCCAAAAAATGATGGTTTGATTTGGGTAATAGGTTTGCTTGTCGTAATCCAGATAAGGCATTTCGACCAGATCAATCTGCGGTTCTAAACGGCTGGCATCAACGCCCGTTACGATCGCGTAGATTTCGGCTTTACCTGAGATCCAAGGTTCTCTATCCACCGCTAAACGAATCTTCGTAAGCTGAGTCGTGTTCAGTTCTTCCGGTTCTGATTCGGATATAGAGTGACGAGCCTTGCCGATTAGAGGCTGTTTTTGAGGGTTGTCGACACTGTTTTTACCTTCGGCATTAATTTGGGTAGTCATGCCAAGCTGGTTCAGCTCTGCTTGCATCGCCATCAGGCCCGCTTTGAGCTCTTTGGCGCCATCACTGTCAATCACGAAAACAGGGACGTCCGGCATTTGGTAGACGTCTAACTCATGAACTTTCCCGTACACGTCGTACGCTTCAATGTATTGCCAATCGGCATCGTCACCGGATGGTTCGAATGCAAACAGCGGGCTCTTACCATCCTTCCAAGCGTCAATCATGGTTTCATCAGCCATGCGGATTTCAAGAACGGAGTCACTGAAGTTATTGATACCTTTCATCTTGCGATAGCTAAGATCGGCTTTTTGCATCTCGCTAGAGAAGGTCGAGTAGGGCTGAGCTGAATTCAGCTTGTCTATCGGCATCGATAAACTTTTTTCGGTGATCTGAGCTTTCAAAGAAGACTCAAGATCGGCGTAGCTGGCACTGATCTGCAATGCTAACGATTGTTTTTGCTCAGCAACGTTGGTTGAGGTTAATGACGAGGTAGTTGTGTTGATGCTGTCTGCATAGGAATGGAAGCCAACCACTGTGGTAGCAAGCGCCATACTGATCGAGAATGATGGTCTCATAAAAAGTCCTTATTTTAATTTTTATCACTAATAGAGTATTTACCCTACAGGGATCAACCTATCAATTTCGTGAATGTGTGAAAAACTTCGCTTGGATTTTTTGTTTCACTGTGCAGCACAAGATCTCAAATTGATTAAATTTTATAAAATTTATTGAGTGTTAGCTTGATATTTCATAGTTTATAAATTGGTAAATAAGGAATTTGTGGCGCTATTAGCTGCTGAACCTGTCTGTGTATCAGTTATCGGAATCGTTTTATGAAGCCGCTAGACAATAAGAGCCATTGTGGTTTTTGATCACCGTTAGGTGCCCAAAGCCTTGCAAGATAAGGTCTGCATCTTTTAGTTCATCTTCTCTATGGCTAGTGAGTAGCGCGACCGTAAAGCATCCAGCTCTTTTCGCTGATAACACGCCCGAGGGGGAATCTTCGAATGCCACACATTCGGACGGAGTGACATTCAGTGCATGAGCGGCTTTAATAAACGGTTCTGGGTCTGGTTTGCCCTTAAGGACGTCCTCGGCGCATATCATCACTTTAGGTAGATCAAAGCCTGACGCTAGTAGACTGGTGGTCGCCACTTTTTTTGGCCCGCTTGTCGCAATACCCCAAGCATTAGGACTAAGGTTGGAAATGAATGAATGGGCATTGGATATCGCCTGTGCCTTTGTCATCTCAGACAATGCGATGCTTTTTACTTTCTCTACTTGTACGTCACAAGCGTAACTTGGGGATATACAGTGCAAGGTTTCTTCAATTTTTCTTCCGTGGATGTATTGGCTCATATCAACATAGCTGACACCAACGGTCTCACACCACTTTTTCCAGATATTGTCTATTACGGCCTGAGTATCAACTAACGTTGCATCGACATCAAAAATAAACTTTTTACACTCAATCATGATTTCTTAATCCTATCGAATACTGCTGCTTTAAGTTGAGGAGGATAGCTTTCATAACATGGCTCAAAGTTGCTCGCTGAACTCACCACACTGATTGCATTTGTAGCCTTGTTTATAGAAAAACAGTGGAAACCCTAACAATATGAACACCAGAAATGCAGGTCGCTTTCCTTTTGTGTGGGCGGATAGATCACTACTTCCACAATGAGGGCAAAGGTCTTTTTTCTCTCCAGCGACTACGGAGTGAGTTTCAAGGCTTTCAGAAAAGTCACAACTCAGGATCTCGGTTGCTTCCTCAAAGTCCTCTTCCGAAACCATTAAGCGAACACCACCAATAGCGTTGGAGTAGAGCCATTGTGTATTCACGGTATGCTCATCGGCGATAAAGCTCTGAATACCAGCACTTTCAAGGTTTGCTTTGGCGATATGTGCTTCATGGGGAAAAGAAAACCTCGCTACGACAATCATGAACTTCTCCTTGTTGTATGACGTTGACTGGACAACTTTTCGTCTTATTTTGGATGGGCATTGTGCCGTGTTAGGTTATCCATCTTAATGGTAAATGAATAATATTTTCAATAATTTAAACTTATTGCATATTGATTGAGTTGCTACTAGGTTTTCATCCCTGATCATAGTACCTTATGGGGACGCCGGAAGCGTGGTTGACGCCGTTTATTCCCTGTTTAGTTAGGCGTTATATTTGATTTAGGAAAAAGGTAAGGATGGAAATTACTTTTCGACAGATAAACATGGATGACGATTTCGAGCTATGTGTTGCATCTAGGAAGGATGCGTACTTTTGTAGCTTCGGACACTATGATGGCTTCGAGGAATTCATCAGTGGTTATCGTGAGCGAGTCTCGGAACGATTATCGACATCAGGTTGGTTCTACATTCATATATTTGTGGATGGCGAGTTTGCTGGGCAACTCGAGTTTCGTAGTTTTTCGCCCGAGCCGGACACGGGCTATGTGCACCTTATTTATCTAAAACCGAATTTCCGTGGATTAGGGCTTGCCCCTAAAGTGCAAGAGTATATCGTCAGAACGTTAAGCCAGGCGGGGTGCTTGCGTGCGGTACTTTCTGTAAGCCGAACGAACACGAGAGCACTCACTTTTTATAAGCGCAATGGTTGGGAGTTCGCGCGTCGGAACCCGAAACATGATGAAACCGACTTCTATCAACTTTGGATAGGTCACTAGCAAATTTTTAGAAAGCAGCTCGCAACGTGTGGCGTTTCACCATGCAGATGGTTTAGTGTTTAGGACAGCTTAAAAGCCAACAGTCATTGCTGTTGGCTTTTTTAAAGGGCTGGTGAATCAATCGATATAAGTTGGATACTCTCCGTTTTTAATTCTCGCCTCTATTTGATTTATCACCTGTGGCAATTCTGCAATAGTCTCAATAACGTAGTGCGCACCAGCGGCGTAAAGCACTTTTTCTGCGGCTTGTTTTCGTTGTTCGATTTCTGTTGCTGTCATTGCTTGGAACTCTTCTGGCGTCGCCCCGAACTCGTTACCTGATACAGACAGACCAATCGTCCACATGCCTGCGTTTAGTCCTTCGTGAATACCAGCGACGGCATCATCAACCTTCACGCAATTACTGACGCGTGTTACGCCCAAATCAATAACGTTCTTTAGTGCCATCCAAGGGCCCGGACGAGAACCTGCTGCAATTTCATCGCTCGCAACCACACAATCTGGCGCGTAGCCGTGCTCGCGAGCTGCTGGAACTAACGCATCCATCACCGGTTTTGGGTAGCCAGAGCATGAGCCGATTTTGATCGACTTTTCACGTAAGAACGCCACTGATTCAAGTGCACCGTCAATCGGCTCAGCAAATTTCACTACTTGCTTGATCTGTAATGGCATAAAGGTATGGTAAATCTCTTGTGCATGCTGTTCGGTTGGGCGTTCACCAAACTGAGCTAACCAACGTTCGCTGATTGTTTCATCGTTTAGGAGCGTGCGAATATGGTCGATTTTCCCCATCCCCATTGGGCCGCGAGCCTCTGCCAGCGAGATGTTAAAATCGTAGGCCAGTTGGAACGCATCCACGAAGATTTGCGTTGGCGCGAACGAACCAAAGTCCACCACGGTTCCTGCCCAATCAAAGATAACCGCTTCAATCTGTTTGTTCATTGTCTTTTCTCTTAATGTCTTCTTTGTATTAGTTGTTGGGGGCTTATCGAATCATTTGACGCAGTTTTGCTGACATAATGTCAGTCGAGAACACTAAGCCAAGAATCACAAGTACACAGGCCGCTGTATCGCCGTATTCGAACATCTTCATTGAGGTCATCAACTCGAAGCCAATGCCGCCTGCGCCAATCATGCCCAGTACCGCTGAGATACGAATATTGGCTTCGAGGCGATACAAGATGACACTGATCCAGTTCGGAAAGACTTGTGGCAACACAGCGAATAAGATGATTTGCAGCTTAGAACAGCCCGATGCTTTCATCGCTTCGATTGGGCCTTGGTCCATCTCTTCAATCGCTTCGGCAAAAAACTTACCCACCATACCTGCGCCGTGCAGTGAAAGCGCCAGTACTCCGGCAAAAGGCCCCAGACCTACTGCTGCCACAAAGATAAGTGCAAGAATCAGCTCGTTAATGCCACGTAATACATTCAGTACTTGGCGCGAGAAATGGTATACCGCTAGGTTAGGTGTGACGTTTTTGGCCGCAAGAAAGCTAGCGGGCAGCGCCAGTGCTACCGCGAGCACGGTTCCCCATAATGCGATTTGCACAGTTTGAATCGCTGGGTCAATTAGACTGTCGCTGATGTAGCTTAAGTTTGGCGGTAACATGCGAGATAGGAAGTCCCAAATCCACGGTAACCCCTGCATCAATGAAGATACATCCATGCGGGCACCAATGGCCGACCAATGCAGCAGCGCGTAAGTGGCCGCAACGATAGGGATCAGAATCCACCAACCTTTCTTTGGCGGCGAGGCAATAAACTGTAAGTTGCTAGATTTCATTTCAAGCCACCTTTTCTGCTTGGATACGTTGCTGACGGCGCTTTTCAGCCATGCGAAGTACAAGTTGGCTAATGCTGTCGTCTTCTAAACCGGAATATATTTGGCTAACGATATCTGGGGTCAGGTCTTCTGGCAGGCCATCAAAAATGACTTTTCCTTCTGATAAGCCAACAATGCGCTCGCCAAACTCCATCGCATAATCGATTTGGTGCAAGTTACACAGCACGGCTATGTTGCGCTGTTTACAACTGTTTTGGATGTAAGTCAGTACCTTGCGTGACGATTTCGGGTCTAGGCTTGCCACGGGTTCGTCGGCGAGCATAAGCTCTGGGTTTTGCGCCAGCGCTCTTGCAATGCCAACACGCTGCTGCTGACCACCACTTAAGCTGTCGGCACGGGCATTTTGTTTGTCATCAAGGCCGACTTGGTCTAAGCACTCTTTGGCAATATCGATGTCTTGTTTCGGAAACAGCTGCATTGCACAGCTCCAAAATGGCAGGTTAGACATGCGGCCAACTAAGACATTTTTTAGTACCGACAGGCGCTTTGTGAGGTTATGGTGCTGGAATATCATTCCTACTGATTGGCGGATTTTGAGCAGCTCTTTGCCTTTCACGTGGGCGATATTGCGGCCGTTCAGTTCTATCTCTCCATCTGTCGCTTCAGTTAGACGGTTGATGCAACGCAAGAGTGTCGATTTGCCAGCGCCTGATGGTCCCAGAATCACCACAAATTCCCCTTCGTTGATCGCAAGGTCAATGCCTCTTAGTACCTGATTATCGCCGTAGGATTTGTGTAAGTTGTTTATCTTTAACATGATGGTTCCTTAGCGTTTCAGCTATTTGAATTTGGCTGCTTCACGCACGGGGTTGTAGGCTGCATCATTGGTTTCGATATAGCGGTTAACAATGCCTTGGTCTCCAAACTGCACCGCTTTCATCGATAAAAACGCCTGCTTAATACGTGCTTTATCAGCGTCTGGAATATCGTTGCGCCACACCATTGGTGACTCAGGAATAGATTCGGAACGCCAAATCACTTTGTACTCGTCTTTGCCAATAATGCCTTTCTCGACTGCTGAGTTAAGAATGCGATCTGCAACTGTGGCTGCATCCACTCGGCCATGTTTTACGGCTAGAATGTTGGCATCGTGAGCACCGGTGTACACCACGTTGGCAAAGAATTCGCGAGGCTTAATCCCTTCATTTCTCAGGCCAACGTAAGGGAATACGTAGCCAGATGTTGACGTTGGCGAGACAAAGGCGAAGTTTTTGCCTTTTAGATCAGACAGCTGATTGATGTCGTCGGCATTCGCTGGCGCGATGATTTGGCTGTGATACGACACATCGCCCGCTTTCGCTGTTTCTGCCACGACAAACGCTTCTACATCAACCACTTCTGCCGCTTTCACGTAGGAGAATGGACCAAGATAAGCGATGTCGATGTGACCAGCTCTCAGTGCCTCAATCACCCCGTTGTAGTCTGTTGCGACAAAGCCCTCTACTTTAACGCCCAGTTGCTCACTCAAACCATTTATCAGGGCTTTACTTTGTTTGATCATGGCACGTGAATCTTCCGAAGGGATGAGCGCCATTTTGAGATCATCTAACGCATTTACCGACGTAGACAGAAGTGCAGTACTGCCCGCAATCGACCATTTCAGCAGCGATTTTTTCATGTTCATAATCCGTTACCTTTAAAAGAAAATATTCATCAGTTGGTTGGAACAGCCAGAAAAGTTTTTGCCACGCTCACCTTGCAGGGCATCTTCCACCACTTGCTTCCATTCAGAGCGTGTAAAGCCATAATCTTCTGGTTGAGTTTTTACGTTTAATGCGTGAATCCATGCTTCTAGCTCTTGTGCAGCCACTTGTAGATCGGTGCCAAAGATCGTGCGTAAGTGCACCGATGTTTCACAATCCGAATGTGCAAACGAAGCGAGGACTGCAGGCAAAGTAAATGAACAAGCAATACCGTGAGGTAAGCCTTTGCGCAGCGTGACCGCATAAGAAAGGTTGTGAGAAATGGATGTTTTGGTGTTCGAAAATGCTAAACCCGCATTGAGTGAGCCTTGCATCATTAAGTTGCGAAGCTGCA
This sequence comes from Vibrio jasicida 090810c, assembly GCF_002887615.1. NCBI lineage: Bacteria > Pseudomonadati > Pseudomonadota > Gammaproteobacteria > Vibrionales > Vibrionaceae > Vibrio > Vibrio jasicida. The sequence continues at coordinate 736,140 of NZ_CP025793.1, forward strand.
GGTTTTGGGGGGCGTCAACTAGCGCTGGTAGTGTTGAACGAATCGTGGTGATCGCTTGCTGAGCAAACATCAATGACACAGGACTCACGTTATGATTCCAGATACTCTCCATCGCATGAGAAAGTGCATCCAATCCAGTTTGGACCGTCAGCGAGATAGGCAACTCTAGGGTTAACTTGGGATCGCAAATCGCTATTTCTGGGTACAAACTTGGGTCACTCAGTGAGAACTTTTTATTTGATGCCTTATCCCAAATGGTTGCCCAGCAAGTCACTTCACTGCCCGTTCCTGTGGTCGTTGGTAATACAATCATCGGTAGTGGGTCTTTGACAGATTCTCCCTCTGTTAGAACGCGATGAATGACACTTGCGTTAGACCTAGCGGCAGCCAAGGCTTTAGTTGTATCAATTACTGAGCCACCGCCAATTGCAACTAGCACTTCGACGTCTGCTTGGTGCGGTGAAAATGCGTCACATATGATAGGTAAATCGGCGATATCTGGGTTTTCAGAGACCTGATTGAGGGTAGCTTGGCCGCCACCGATAGAGCTTAGAATTTCGTCTGCTAGCGCATCAAAATAAGGATGGTCGTAAGTGACGATTGCGTACTTACGCCCATTTAGCGCCGTTTCTAAAACAGGTAGCGCATCTTTTCCAAAGCTAATACTGACTGGGTTGTGAAATTGCCACATCGTTGTGTTTCTCGTGTCTTGTCCGTTTCGATGTGCAAACTTTAATTTATGAAAATGACACTAATGTTTAATGAAAATACTATTTAATCACTCTTAACATAGAAAAAATCGAAGCTCGTTTTTGTGGTTATAAGACTGAGCGACAACAGGATAAAAACGGAATTATTAAGAGTAATGCCGGTTAGGGAAGACGATGAAACAAACGCAATTACGCTCATTTCACACTGTGGCGAAGCTAGGCAGTTTTGCCAAAGCCGCAGAAGCACTGAATATTTCTCAACCCACGATTACCGCTCAGGTTCGTGAACTGGAAGAGCAATACAATGTGGTGTTGCTGCATAGGCAACGTAATAACAATCGCCTTACCAGCACCGGCAAAGAATTGTATGAGCAGACTCGGCTGATTTTTTCACTACAAGAGCGCGCCAAGAAGCTGCTTGAGGGAAGCGGTTCGTTAAAAGTCGGACAATTAACGATGGGAGCCGTCAGCCCTGCCGCGGTGTTAACATTGATTGAACGATTTAAACGGTACTACCCAAATATTGATGTGAAGATTCGTACTGGAGGATCTGATCAAATTCGGAACGGTGTGTTAAGCGGAGAACTCGAAATCGGTATGCTAGCGTATCGTGATCCCAATCCTAAATTGGTTTCAACCAAAATAGCGGAGCAACCCGTGGTGCTAGCGGTGCCAAATACTCACAAGCTGGCTGAACGTAAATCGATAACTTTGGCAGAGCTAGAGGGGGTAAAACTTATCCATCGAGAATCCGGCTCTACCACCCGAAAAATCATTGAAGATGAATTGGTGCGAAAAAGCATTCTCACCCATAGCGAGCTTGAAATTGACAGTCGCGAAGGTGTTCGAGAGGCGAGTATTTACGGGCTCGGTATTAGCTATGTCGGTTTGCATGAGTTTCAACCGCACCCAAACATTACTATGGTGCAAATCTCTGATCTTGAGACTATGTCCAAGTCCTATCTGATTCACTTAAAAGAGTTGGAACAACTTCCTGTTCTTAAAGTAATGCGGCAGTTGGTCAATTAGCGGCTATCAAATGTGGATTCAAAGATCAAAAGCCCTTCATTGATATATCAGGAAGGGCGCCTTTCTTTTGTTCTAGTTATCGCGGCAAACTACCTTCGCCAACAAGCTAGCAAAAATAGCTTGGGCGGTGCTGTACCACCGCCAAGCTTTTAAGGCTGTACAGCTATAACCAAGTTTGCAACGCCAATGAACGTGATGACAAAAACGGTCAATCGACCAGATTAAGAACCTGACACAAAAAACAGCGTTAAACGCTTTAGGCTTTTTCAGGATAATCTGGCGCAGATATCATCGTGGAGCTGGGAAGCTAGTGCTCCCAACAAGGACTCCGAATACATTAGCGCAAACCAACTCTGTTATGACTTAATTGTAGTTGTAATAAAGGGGCGGACCATACATTTTTGTGGGACAACAATATTGGGTTGTGGGTATGCGATTTCTTCATCAGAAGCGAGAAACATTCACTTTTCCGATATCGAATATTAGCGTTGTTACGATTGTGCGAATGATTCTCGCACATTTAGAGCAAGAGATTAAATTTTACCTTTCAAGTTATTGAATTTATAGGGAATAAAATTTAATGAAGAAATGCATATCTATTATTTTTACTTGGTGTATAGTGTCGGCAGCTCAAACGGTGAGTTATTGATAATATATTTAGTTCAAGATCTTCTCAGTTTTTTCGATTAAGTTCGTCATATCTATCCTGCGATACCTTATTCTTTATTCCTTATTTAGTAGCTTTCTTTTTAACTTAATCAATGTATCGAGATATATTATGTCAAATAAAACAACTGGCTCAGTAAAATGGTTTAACGAATCTAAAGGTTTTGGATTTATCACTCCTGATAACGGCGGTTCTGACCTGTTTGTTCACTTCAAATCAATTGTTAGTGAAGGCTTCAAAACATTATCTGAAGGCCAAAAGGTTTCTTTTGTTGTTGAGCAAGGTAACAAAGGCCCTCAAGCGGGTAACGTTACGTTAGTGTAAGACATTTCTAAAAAGTCTCTTCTGTCGAGGAGACTTTTTTTACTTTACGTTTAATAAAGATCCCGAAGGTTCGAAATACGAATAAAAATAAACGTTGGGATCGATAAGGTAAGAAGTAACATGAGAAAACCAGTAAGAAAATCAAGCAAGAAAACACAGAAAAACAACTTCGAAGAACGATTCGCTGCTATGGTAAAAGAATACCAAGAAGCGAAAGGAATTCTCGATTCTATGACTGAAGGTTCATCAGAATATTTAGCACAGAAAAAAGCATGCGATAAACTTTTTGCAAACGCTGAACGATACATCAATAAAAAATAATGAATTGAAATGGCTTTATTCTAACTTGAATAAAATTAACTAAAATTATTTTGCTTAGAATCACTACATTTTTAAAAGCCTGAGCCTCAGTTTTCTGCAATCGTTGGTTCAATCTGTGTTGATCTCATTTAGAAAAATCATTGAATTACTGTTGCCCACTTATGTTCTGACTTGTGTAGTATCATTGTTGTTTTCATAGCCAATATGAACGCGGTGCGAAATTCAGTAAACCACCAAAAATAGGATGATATATGAGCAAGCTACCTAAACCGACACAAAAGCAGAAGCAATTTAGTATTAATCCGAAAGGGAAAAGGGTTAAGCGGATACCGGAAGAGTTGAAAACAATGGGTGTTCGCAAACGCATAGAAGAGATTGAGGAACAAAAAGAATGGGATAAGGAGTGGGGACTATGAGCTCAAGAAACCTCTCTGAACTTATCAATACGACACTCCTCTTACACTCCGAAAAGCTGAGTAACTTGGACCGAGACATGCTTACAGGTTTACGAGATCAACTTAATCGTGAGCAAGCGTTGTCAGACAAACAAGTTAAACTGTGCCAAAGGCTACTACGAAAAACGAATCAAACCTGTGTATTTATTCATGACGTTCCAAACGAATCATGATTGCTAGCAAACGTCAGTCTTCACTGCTATCTACCCAGCCATCATCAAGCGTCATTCGACTTAGCATTTGATCCATTAAATCTTTAATCTCAATTCGCATTGCGCCCTCTGGCGCATGATGCTCAGCTGAGCGCTTGGCGTTTGTTAGACTTTTCATGAAGATAGCTTCGCTATCCATCACGTCGTGTTTCGCGTTGAAGTAAGTGACCTGATAGGTCGGCATGGTACTATTCCTTTTGTGGGGACGTGGTGATGTGACGCTTTCAATATAGCATTGTTTCACGCTTAAACGTTCGAACTGACTTGGTTTCTTGCCAAAAGTTGACTAGGCAAACAACTGATTATCAAGGAGTATGGACGGAAAAGACCCGTCACACAATGGTTATTACCTCGCCCCATAAGCCTGCGCACGACGAGTATGTTTCATCGCTTCCCACTGTTTAAGCAACTTAACGTTCCATTTGCCATAATATTACGTGTGTCCCAGACATGTCGTGGTTGTCATCCCCAAAGCTTGTCTGTTGAAAAGCATCGTCTTTCTATGAGCTATCTTGTGCTTGTGGCGTTTCTAAGCTCAGAGGTGATCCATTCGGTGTTTTACACATCTTATTCGTACACAACTATCTTATTCAGCTCTGACTCCAATTCAGTCATCGGTAATACTAACTTTTCTTGCTAAAAAGGTAGAAAAGTTTATAGTATTATTAAGTTGAAATTGAGTATCATCATGCAATTACAGAAAAAAAAATCCAAAGTATCGCTAAACATTAAAATTTCATCAGACTTAGATTATCGTCTTAAACGAGCTAGAAAAGCAGCACGTGAACAGGGGTTGATGTTCAACGTATCTCAAGAAGTTGAAAAGTTTCTTGAGAAGGAAATAAAGAAAGTTGAGCGCCATCTATCAATAGATGAAGAGATTAAGGATAACTTAGAGGAGCTTGGTGGTCTAAATATGGATAAGCTTATGAAATCAATGGATTAATGAAAAGCACTTAAACTAGTACTAATTAGAATAGATAAGCTTGGAGATGATTATGGGAACGATAATTGGGTTACTGATTTTGGCTGTGATCGATGTGCAGCTAAAGCGTAATAGCGGGTTGCATTTGCATCAATGGATCGCAAAAAAATACAGTGATTATCAAAAAAACAAAAAAACACCTTTATGACTTACCAATGCCACTGAATTGATTTGAGCCGTATTTCTATTAGAAAAATGCTCAAAAATAAAATCCAGACTGGTAGGTTTACAGAGGACATTTTTGTGGTCGAGTACTTACTATACTTGCTCTAATTTGTAGCAGTTCTAACTCAAAAATGTCCTAAAATGAGTTCCATCGAACATCGCTATTGAAGACAAAAATCGCCCTTAACGTTATCGTCAAGAGCTTGATTCACTCACCCCCAAACTACCTTTGACGCACGTAAGTCGTTTTCACTAACGTATCTAAAATAACCTCGCTTTTCGTCACTTTGAAGTTGAGTGGTCGTTCCAAATCACCAAACAAAGGTGCGCCGCCGCCAAGTAGGATAGGGAAGCGCGTGATCACCATTTCATCAATAAGATCTTCTTTTAGGAAGTTCTGAATCGTCACACCGCCGTCGATGTAAAGCTCGTTAAAACCTTTTGCATTTAGGTCAGCAAGCACATCTTTTAGCTCGCCTTTTACTAAAAAGACTTTGTCTTCGTAGCCTTGTGGCACTTCTGTCATGGTGTTGCTGAGTACGAACACCGGTTTGCTGTATGGCCAATCGCAATCAAAGCTCAGCACTGCATCCAAGGTATTGCGTCCCATCACCAAGCCATCAATGCGTTCCATCAGTGAGAAGAAGCCAGTATCAATATTGTCTGGGTTTGGTACTGAATGTAGCCATTCTAGTTTGCCCTGTTTATCTGCGATGTAACCGTCCAGACTGGTTGCAATAAATACGATATTTGCCATGAGTACCTCATTAAAATGTTGGTGCTTGAGCCAAGTTAAAGGTTAGGTTAAAATTAATTCTACAATGTAGAATAATGCTGAGTTTATCGGGAAGATCAAATGTCTGTCAACGAAAAGAAACGCGGAAGACCGGCCGCCAAGCAGTCGCAGCTAAGCGCAGAAGGCATCTTAGAATCGGCCAAGCTATTGATGAAAAAGGATGGAAAGGTACCAAGCATTCGCTCGTTAGCGACGCAATTAAATGTCGATCCTATGGCGATCTATCACTACTTCAAAAATAAGAATGCCTTGCTTGAAGCGTTAACCACATCGCTGGTGGAGGAGATTTATCAACCTCAAATGAATGAAGATTGGCAAGGTGAACTCAAAAGCTTGTCTGTTAGCTACATTGCACTGCTACGTGAGTACAACGGGTTGCTGCAAACCATGTTGAGCATGACATCCCATGGCCCAGCTCAAGTGTTTACCGAGCGTTATCGAATCATTGTTGAGCCTTTGGGTTTATCCCCGCAAGTGGAGAAAGACAGTTTGGACTTGCTGGCGGATTACCTACATGGGTTCGCGTTCTCAATCAGTTGTTGTCACGATGCAAGCTTGATTAAGACTGAGATGATGGATGGACCGCTGAAGCTGATTTGTTCCTCGTTGTTGGTATCTCGAACCTAGCTCACATTAACGTGTACTTTTTACTTATAGCGTGAAAGAAATTCCCATAACCAAAGGTTCTAACTAAAAGAGATTGAAGGACTTTTATTTGGCGAATTCGACCTAATATCTTGAATAGGCTTTATCGTATTTGGCGATGGGGACATTTGATTATGCTTGCTGGCGTGATTAGGACGTCAGTTTGAAGATGCATTCAAACACAATAAGGGATAACAATGACTAACGAATATACTCCACCAAAAGTTTGGACAAACGACAACGAAAACGGCGGCCAATGGGCAAGTATTAACCGTCCAGATTCTGGTGCAAGACATGAGCAGGCGCTTCCTGTTGGCGAGCACCCATTCCAGCTTTACTCAATGGGTACGCCAAATGGTCAGAAAGTCACGATCATGTTTGAAGAACTGTTAGCAGCTGGTGTAACGGAAGCAGAATACGACGCGTATTTGATCAAGATTGGTGATGGTGATCAGTTTGGCTCTGGCTTTGTGTCGGTGAACCCAAACTCGAAGATCCCTGCACTAGCGGATCATTCCGGTGATGAGCCAGTGAACGTATTCGAATCTGGTAACATCTTGTTCTATCTCGCGGAGAAGTTTGGTCACTTCCTACCACAAGAAGGTGCAAAGCGCGCTGAAGTCATGAACTGGTTGTTCTGGCTACAAGGTTCTGCGCCATACCTAGGCGGTGGTTTTGGTCACTTTTACGCATACGCACCAGAGAAGTTCGAGTACCCAATTAACCGTTTCACGATGGAAACAAAACGTCAGCTAGATGTACTGGATAAGCGTCTTGCGAACAATGAATTCCTTGGTGGCGATGAGTACAGCATCGCTGATATCGCAACTTGGCCTTGGTACGGCAACCTAGTCTTGGGTCGTGCTTACGATGCGGCTGAATTCCTAGATGTAGCAAGCTACAAAAACGTCGTGCGTTGGGCAAAAGCGATTGATGAGCGTGAAGCGGTAAAACGTGGTCGCATTGTTAACCGCGCATGGGGTGAAGAGTGGGAGCATGTGGCAGAGCGTCACAGCGCATCAGACATTGATGCGGCGCTGGCGAAGAAGCCTGAATAATTGCCCTTTCTGAATGAGTAAAAAGGAATGCTTCGGCATTCCTTTTTTGTTTCGTCGAGAGGCGTACGCAAAGTAATAAGTGATCGCCTTGAAATAAAGCTGCGTAACAAAGGATGTCATAGGACTAAGTCCGTTCCAGTGGTGAGTTAGAATCCCTTGACCAATAACTCATTGCTTTATTCGCCCCAACACCTTTGCGTTTGGGGCTTTTTTATGTGTAAGAACGGAACTTATTGATTCGCAATACAATACGGTGACGAGCATAAAAAACGAGCGCCAAATGGACGCTCGTTTCTCATATTGATGATATAAAGCTTTTGCTAAGCAACAGAAGGTTTCTGCATTGCGTTTTGATACGCCGGTAATTCTGATCTTAAGCCTTTAATCAAGCTCACACACATGACCAATAAGACTAAGGTGAATGGTAAACCCGTTGCGACAACGCCAGATTGCAGTGCTTGCAGTGCCTCTTTACCACCAATCCAAAGCATGACGGCAGCGATAGAGCCTTCAATACATGCCCAGAAAATACGCTGTGGTACTGGTGCATCAATTTTGCCGCCAGCGGTGATGCTATCGATAACCAGCGAGCCAGAGTCTGATGACGTAATAAAGAACACCAAAATCAGAACGATAGACAGGATTGAAATGACTGAACTAAATGGCATGGCGTCATACACATGGAACAACGTCAGTGAGATATCGGTTAAGCCATTTGCGCCTAATTCACCGACTTTATTGACGACTTGGTCGAGTGCGATACCACCGAATACGGCCATCCAAACTAAGGTTACTGTGGTTGGAATCACGATAACCGCGAAGATAAACTCTCGAACGGTACGTCCTTTCGATACACGTGCGATAAACATGCCCACGAATGGTGACCAAGATACCCACCACGCCCAATAGAAAACAGTCCAACCGTGCATCCATTCAGTGTCTTCACGACCAACAGGGTTGCTGAGTGCAAAGATATTCTGTGCGTAAGCGACAGTGGTATCCCAAATGGATGTTGTCGCGATATCGAAGCTAATGAACATCACGAACGCCAGCAGTGCAAAAGCCACCGCCATGTTGATGTTACTCAGTAGTTTGACACCTCCATCGATACCTCGGATCACAGAAAGTACTGCGATAAAAGTAACGAATGCGATAACAATCATTTGCGTACCAATGCCACCTTCTAAACCAAATACATGGTTAATGCCACTGGTTGCTTGTTGTGCACCTAAACCGAGAGACGTCGCTAGACCAAATAGAGTGGAGAGTACCGCTAGAATATCGATAACGTGACCTAACCAACCCCAAGCGCGGTCCCCAAAGATTGGATAAAACGCTGAGCGCAAAGAAAGTGGTAAACCTTTATTAAAAGCGAAGAAGGCCAGTGAGAGTGCAACAATTGCGTAGATCGCCCAACCGTGGATGCCCCAGTGGAACATGGTTGCGGCCATCGCAAGTGATTTTGCTTCTTCGGTATAAGGCTCTACGTTGAGAGGAGTACCGAACCAATTGGTAAAGTAAGCGGTTGGTTCTGAAACACTCCAGAACAACAGTCCAATACCCATACCGGCAGCAAAAAGCATAGATAACCAAGAAATGGTTGAGTGTTCTGCAATGGCGTCTTTACCGCCGATTCTAATTTTTCCGAGGGGAGAAAAAAGAATCGCGATAGCGAATAAGATGAAGAAGTTTGCTGACCACATAAAGAACGAGTCGAAATCTGAAATGATGCCGTTCTTTAGGCCGTTTAGGGCATCACGAGCAGTCGCAGGGTCAACAATGAGAAGAGAAGCAAGACAAAGAAGAACAAGACCAGCACTAATTCCGAATACTGGATTGTGGATATCGAATCCCCACTTTTGAACGTTGTCTTGGCCAACCTGATAGTCGGTGGTGTCGATACTATATTTTTTTAGTGCATTATCCATAAATACAACATGTACGCTTTTTAAAAGTGCTGTCCTTTTTCAAGAAAAACACCAAAACCGCTCTCCATTTATTTTGAGTTCAAATTAAAAAATGCGACGAGATAATAATGTTTTATGTAAAAATATGCAAATTTGCGCTTTTTTTTGTCCTTTTATGCGAGTTTTGACCGTGCATTTAGGGTTGAAAAGTTATGAGGTGTAATGTTTTGATGTGTAATCTTTTTGGGTCTTGAGCACAGAGAGTAAGGGCTAAAAGGACGGGGCTAAGATGGAAAGTTCAGCTCTTTGCTATTAGCGCTTTGGTATTTTGAATGGTGATAAATGTTAGTTGTCTCATATGCTTGACTAGCGTATTTATATGCCGGTTTTGTGTGCAATATTCTACGGACATCGCATTCTTTTCGACAAACATCGAGTAAACGTAACGAATCGTAACAGAGCTGCTGTAACTGAACAGCGTTTCAATATACTCCACTTAGTTTGTAAGCCACAGAAAGCTGCTATGAGAAAAAACACTTTAATCAATGCTACGTTAGCGACTGCTCTGACTGCAGTATCTACTTTTAGTTTTGCTGCACCTACCGTTGTTCCTAATGCTCCGGAGCTTAGCTCACGCGGTTACGTTTTAATGGATTACCACACCGGAACTGTATTGGTAGAAAGAGACGCAGATAAGCGTCTTAACCCCGCAAGTTTGACCAAACTGATGACCGCCTATGTTGCTGGTCAGGAGGTTAAATCAGGCAACATCAGTCTGGATGACGACGTGGTGATCAGCCGAAATGCATGGGCAAAAAACTTCCCAGACTCTTCAAAAATGTTCATTGAAGTGGGTACCTCTGTTTCTTTGTCTGATCTATATCGTGGTTTGATTGTTCAATCGGGTAACGATGCCAGTGTGGCTATCGCAGAACACGTTGCAGGCAGTGAAGCTGGGTTTGTTGGATTGATGAACAGTTGGGCGAATCAGCTTGGTTTATCAAACTCTGCATTTACCAACCCACACGGATTGGACAGTGATGGTTTGTATTCGACACCTCGTGATATTGCGACTCTCGGCCGTGCCATCATTCGTGATTTACCAGATATCTACCCGTTGTACAGCGAGACTTCGTTTACTTACAACGGCATTACCCAATACAACCGGAATGGCTTGCTACGCGATCGCAGCATGAGTGTGGATGGCATGAAAACCGGTTACACCAGTGGCGCAGGTTACAGCCTTGCGACGTCGGCAACTAATGGTGACATGCGTTTGGTCGCGGTTGTAATGGGCGCAAAAAGCCCAAGTGTACGTGAGTCAGAAAGCAAACAACTACTGAGTTATGGCTTCCGTTTCTTTGATACGGTTGTACCAACTGAAGCTGGTAAAGAAGTATCAACAGCGCGCGTTTGGATGGGCAATCAAGATGAATTGAAAGTCGGCGTCGATCGCGATATTTATCTAACGCTACCAAAAGGCGATGTAAATAAGCTGCAAGCGGAAGTTGAATACAACGGCGATTTAATTGCCCCGATTCAAAAAGACCAAGTGGTTGGCAAGGTTTTGTATAAGGTCGACGGTGACGTCGTGAAAGAAACTGAGCTAGTGGCGTTAGAGCCCGTTGATGAAGGCAGTATCTTCAAACGTCTAATGGATTGGTTTAAGCGCTTGGTCGCGAGCTGGTTCTAAATCTCGATTACACGCAAATTGATTTACTAAGGCGGCCGAAATGGTCGCCTTTTTGTTTTGAGCACTCATTAAGAGAAACATTCAGAACAAAAAAACGGAGTTACGTGTGCGCAAGATTTTATCTTTGGCCTTGGCTTTTTCCCTTACTGGCTGTGTGCTGCCGCAGCATCAACCAGTCGATTCTGGGCAATGTGTTGGTGTTATGTCATCGCAAGATGCTTATGGATACCTCAACCCAAATCACTACACGATGCAGGTACTGGCACTCAAAAAAGAAAAGGATGTCAAAGAGTACATTCGCTATATCGATCCGAAACATCCGGTTTGGGTGAACTGGAAAAATAGCCGTGGTACACGATGGTATACCGTGACGGTTGGGGATTTCAAAACCAAGCAAGACGCTTATAACGCACTGTCTTCGTTGCCAAGCCGCGTTAAGCAATCTTCCCCGTTTGTGCTGACGTTTGGTGAAATGCAGCGCAAGCAAGAGACCAGTGTGGTGCGAATGCGTTAATACCTAGGCTTCGATTCGATTAGGGGTTTGCACACAATTCAGAGTCTTTCGATACATCGGTAAGGCTCTTTCTATTTTTCAGAACGCCACTTCTTCAATGTACGCGCAAGATCACTGATCTGACGTGCTTTTCACTTTACTTCATATCGAGTATTTTCTAGTCTTCGCATCCCACTTTTTCGTTGGAGTCACCATGAAGCAAGAAATGTACACCACCTACGCAAAGCAATACGATTTAGCCGCGCAAGATAACCTGTACAACGCGCATTTTGAGCGTCCAAACACCCTTGAACTAGTCGGTGATGTGGCAGGCAAAAAGGTGCTGGATTTAGGTTGTGGTTCTGGTATTTACGCGCAGCTTCTTCTTGAGCTGGGCGCAAGCTCAGTAACCTGCATCGACGCTGCACAAGAGATGATAGATATCGTAAAAGAAAAGCTAGGTAGCTCGGTCACCGCTTACGCGCAAAACTTGGCGCTTGGTTTACCTGAAGAGGCGGACGGGCAGTACGATTTAGTCATTTGCCCGCTGATGGTTCATTACATTGAAGATCTTCGTCCCTTGTTTAACGATATTCAACGAGTACTAAAAGCCGGTGGTCAGTTTGTCTTCTCAACCCATCATCCATTTGCGGATTTCGAATGTTCGGCTTCTGGTAATTACTACGATAAAGAGCTGGTTGAAGATATGTGGAATACGGTAGGAGAACCGGTTCCTGTGGCATTCTACCGCCGTTCATTACAAGACATTACCGATGCGATTACGGGCAGTAACATGGCGATGCTGGCGATTTCAGAAGGTAAGGTGAATGAAAAGATTCGTGAAATCTCTCAGGAGCATTATCAACGTTTGGCGACGTTCCCGAACTTCATCTTCATTAAATGTGTAGCGCTGAGCTAGTAAAATCAGTGAGTTCAGATAGAAAAAACGGAAGCGCAGAGGCTTCCGTTTTGTGATCTTAGCGTTGAGCTTAAAGTGCAGCGAGAATGGTTTCTGCTTTGCTCGCTTCGAATGTTTTTGGCTCTTCAACATTCAGCGTTGTTACTACGCCATTTTCAATGATCATTGCGTAACGCTGTGAACGAACACCGCCAAAGCCGCCCGTGTCCATTTCTAGACCAATTGCTTTAGTGAAGCTTGCATCACCGTCACCCAACATGAGTAGCTCAGAAGCATTTTGCGCTTCGCCCCAAGCTTGCATGACAAAGGCATCGTTGACCGATACACAAGCAATAAGATCAACACCTTTCGCTTTCAGTTGGTCTGCTAATACAACGTAGCCAGGTAAGTGAGCTTCAGAGCATGTTGGCGTAAATGCACCTGGTACCGCAAACAACACGACTTTCTTGTTGGCAAACAGTTCGGTTACTTCGTGATTTACCATGCCATCCGCAGTCAGTTCGCTAAGCGTTGCGGCAGGTAGTACTTGGCCTTGTTGAATCATCATTTTCTTCCTTATTTGGGTAGCTTTATATAGCTCACTCAGTCTAGCGCCAAAAGTGTTTGCTAACCACAGACGAATTGTAGGGGCATCATTGACTTCATAAAAACAAACCGCCTCTGTGGGCGGTTTGTTTATTCTCTACATCGCGTTCAAGTAAGACTTATAAGAGTGAAGGCGAACCGTTGCTGCGCCAATTACATCAATGAAGCCAAACAGGCTGTGTGGTTTATTTGCGGCAATCCACGCTGAGCCAGTTGCACCGATTGGGATGGATTTGCCTTCGGGTTCGAAGATTTCCAAAATCACAGTTCGACCATGGCTACTGGTGTTTGCTCCCACGTGCTGACGAACGCTTTGCGGCCCTTGCAGAGGAGAGACAGAAGATTCTCCGGTACCCGCCGTGATACTGTGCACGCGCGCACGGAATACTTCACCAGGGTATGCGTCGACGTAAAACTCAGCAAACTGCCCCGCTTCAACGTAACGATAAGTTTGGTCAGGGATGCGCATTTCTAAAAACTTACGTGAGGTGTCGTATATGTGCATGTTACCCACACGGCTGCCGTCAGCGACGTTAACAACGGCTACTTGGCCATCATAAGGCGCTCGTACCGTTTTACGCTCTTGCTCAAAGACAGTCTTCTCAAGGTCAGCATGGAGTGATTTTAATGACGCTTTGGCGACGCGTAATTGTGATTCGTAGTATTCCAGATCGCGGCCTTTGAAGATTTCTGGTGAAGTTTCACCACGCACGATGTCACGCTTCAACTGAGCGATGGTCTCTTCTTGCTGCACAATCCCAGCCTTAATCTTCTCGACGTCGGCTTGCGAAGTGGTATCCACTAAGGTGTAAATCACATCGCCTTTCTTGACTCGTTGGTTGTGCTGCACATTGATGTGGTCGATTTGCTCACGAAATAGGGGAGACAATACGGAGTGTGGTGCTTTGACTGTGGATGAGTAAGTGAGATCAACCGGAGCCCACAAACGGGATAGAATCCCCAGCACTACAAGAATGAACGCGCCGCCAGAAATAATCCAAAACGCGCTTTTAAGTGTCCATTTGATCGCGCCAGTAGAGACCAAAATCCACATGATCAAAATGTACGGAATCATTACCTCTTTCATCGGTTATTCCTCCGTTGCTTTTGCTGGCGTTTGGGGTTGTGTTGACAGGCGGCTATTGCGAATAATGTTGCTAAGTGATTGACCAATGTGTTCCCAGTTAGCGAACGCAATGATAAGTGCCAATACCCACCATGCTTTATGGATGAATAAACCACATAAAGACAAAGCAAAAACCAATTGAATGTGAGAACTGTTCTTTTCTTCCGCTCGGTGCACTGCAACTTCATGGATCTGCCATAGCAAATAGATAACAAAAAGGACAAGGGCTATGGTGACAGAGAACAGGTACCCGCTGAAGTATTCAGAGTTAAAGATCACCATCATGGTGTCGTTGGGCGTGTTGGTAAATAAACTCATATCAATGTCTTTTGAATTGATCGTACCTATAGGTGCAAGCAAATAAGCACCGCAAAGCATCAGAGCCATGAAGATCGAGAACTTTAATAGCACCATAAAAATCGCAAATATCACGCGACCTATGGCTTTTATGACGTTCATAGTTATACCTTTTGTCGATGTTTGGAGGGTAGAACGTTGAGCGAGTGATGGTTGTTTTATTTGTTTCATCACGTGCGCGAAATTGTATGAAAAAACGCCATAAGTTGAGTTATATGTGATATAAGTTATGGCTATATCACTGGATAAATTGGCGAGAATACATAAATTATGAAGCACTCAGATTACAGCCTTATGCCGACCTTTGTGGCGATTGTCGAAGAGAAAAGTTACACCAAGGCGGCGCAACGATTGGGTATTAGCCAATCAGCGGTCAGCCAAGCGGTAGTCAGGCTTCGTGAGATGTTTAACGACGCACTGTTTATACGTGAAAGCCACGGTGTGTCACCGACGGCGTATGCTCTGGATATTTACCCAACGCTTGCCAGTGCAGTTGAAAGTATTGCGTATATGTTGCCTGAACATTCTCGATTTGACCCTGCCCAATGTGATAAGCGTTTTGTGATCTCGTCGTTGAGTGTGTTCGGTTTTACCTTGTTACCAGAGTTGTCTGCAATGATTAGTCATACTGCGCCAAAAGCGATGACGCGGATTGAACCACTCTATAGCATGGACTTAACCAACCTTTTGCGAACTCAGCAATGTGATCTTGTGATTGAGGCACAGACTAACTTGCATCCTCATTTACGTTCTCAAGTGTTGATGTCTGATAAGTTGACGGTAACGTGCCGGGCTGACCATCCACGCTTACTAGGCAATACCATTAGCGTGGATGAATATTTAGCAGAAAAGCACGTCACTTTATCTCAACTTGATCAACAAGGAGGGTATTTGACTGGACGTGGGATTAAAGACGAAAAGATATTAGCTCAGCGTGACGTTGCTTGGCAGAGCAGCAGTATTATAGAAATATTGCCGGTGATACAACGTTGCGATTATATCGCCCTTATGCCTCAAATATTGTTAGAACAGTACAAAGAGTTGTATCAATTGAAAGCGTTAGAGATCGACTTTCTAAAAGAGCCTATCGATGTTGCCATGTATTGGCATTCATCTCGTACCAACGATCCAAGTCATAAATGGTTGAGAGAACAATGTGCATTGGCAGCGAAGAAGTTTTCAATAAACTATTAAATTTCGACCGTTTTTCATACTAAACCACATAGCAGACTCTTTACTAACAAACTAGACTATATGCATATCCTCACATCTAATAAGGACATTTGTGGATATCGCGGGGTTTGCTTTCCGAAGTGTAAGAACCAAGTTTGTCGTGACGTATTCCGTAATGACGATTTGTTTCGTCCTGATTCTTTTCGCTGTTTTGTACTTTAAAGAGCGGCAACGGATCTTTAGTGTCGCCTTAGAAAACTCCATTCAACTTTCTAACCTTCATTCAGACGTCATCAGTCAAGAACTGCAACGACATGTGGCGTCATTGCACACCATTAGTGGTCACCAACGTGTTCAAGAAGGGGATATCGACTTTATTGTCGAAGAGCTTAAGTGGCTCAAAAGCATGTCTAAGAAGTCTGTGATCAATACGCTTTTCGTCGATGAGCATTGGAACCTGATTGATTACAAGGGTAGAGCCATAAAAATTGAGTGGCCAGAATTTGTAGAAGACGCTCGATGGAAGTACGGAGATTATCACATCACAGCACCGCACGTTGGCTTACTAGTCAAAACGCCCGTTGTGGCCCTTGGTGTGCCCGTGTATGACGAAGCGGATAACTGGAAAGGGATTGTTGGTGTGTCTATCTCTGTCGACTATCTCGCGCAGCGTTTGTCGAAAGTGAAGTTAGGCAACAGCAGTTATGCTTGGATCTCTGATAGCACCGGGACAGTGGTTTCTCACCCCGACAGCTCTCTGATTTTGCACGCCAATATTTTTGAAGGTGAACGAGTTGGTTTTGAAGGCTTTGCTGACATTGCGGTGCAAACCAATTGGGAGAATGTTGGACACGGCCACTACTACGACAGAAAGGTCAATGAAGCCAAGATCGTGACTTTCGCTAAAATCGATACTTTGCCCAATTGGACGCTCTTTGTGACAACGGAAGAGTCTGATATTTTCCTCGATATCAATGAGCTACTGGAAGATGTTGCGATTACTTCATCGGTGGTGATTGTTGTTTTCATGCCTATCGTGTTTTATCTCACCAATTCCATCACAAGGCCGATTTTGGATCTGACGTACGATGTCGAAAACGCAGTGAACAATCATTACACCGCGTTTTCTGGCTACGATTCGAAAGATGAAATAGGTCAGCTTTCCAATGCTTTTAAAAACACCTTTGATGAAATCCATCAGCACAATAGAAAGCTAGAGGAAGTGGTCGCACTCAGAACACAAGAGCTCAATACTGCGAACCAAGAGTTGGCGTACTCGGTCAATTTGCTCAATGCAAATAACCACAAGCTCACTTGGTTGGCCATGCATGATCCACTCACCAACTTATTTAACCGTCGTGCACTGATCACCAAAGTCAACGAGCAGCTTCAAAAGGCACGAGCGCACAGCTGGTCTGTCTCATTGATTTTGCTCGACCTTGACCACTTTAAAGAGGTTAACGACACATTTGGGCATGATGTTGGGGATGACGTACTAAAGCATATTGCTGATTTTCTGGCCCAAACCCCTTTAGAGGAAGGTATGTTGGCACGATGGGGCGGGGAGGAGTTTGTCATCGTTGCTTCCGAGGTATCTTTAGAAAAGGCACTGCAATGGGCACAAAACCGTTTAGAGGCGCTTAAGGATGAAGATTTCAGCCCTGTTTCGAAAGTGACGTTCAGTGCGGGCATTGCCACATTAGGGTTAGAAGACAGTTTTGATGAACTGGTCGCCAGAGCAGACAAGGCGCTCTATGTTGCAAAAAATGCAGGGAGAAACTGTATTAAAACCGAACGAGATACATCGTGAGGTACGTAGTAAAGGTGTATTTCAAACAACAAAATAAGGGCTAGATAGCTAGCCCTGATTGGTTTGTATTTATAATCAGTGATTCGCTAAATAATCAGCGACTTGAGCACGGTATTTGGCTTTAAGTGCTTCGCTGATGAAGCTCGCATTAATCGCATTGATGGTGAATTGAGCTAGCTCTGGCTTCGTCATCGGGTGTGCATTGCTGACCGCCAAAAAGTTATCCGTCATGTAACCGCCAAAGTAAGCCGGATCATCCGAGTTAATGGTTACCGCGACACCTTTACGTAGCAAATCAACAATGTTGTGCTGCTCCATTTCATCAAACACGCAAAGCTTAATGTTCGACAACGGGCACACCGTGAGAGGCATTTTGCTTTCGATAAGCGCTTCGACCAACGATGCATCTTCAACGCAGCGAACACCATGGTCTACTCGACTGACACTTAGCATCTCTAGTGCGTCAACAATATTCTGCGCTGGACCTTCTTCGCCAGCATGAGCGACCGTCAGCAAGCCCGCTTCTTTTGCCTGTTGAAATGCACGCTTAAACTTCTCTGGCGGATGACCAAGTTCGGAAGAATCCAAGCCAACACCAATGATTTTATCTTTATGTTCTAAGATCGATTGCAGCGTTTCGATCGCGCTTTCTTCAGATAAGTGACGTAAGAAGCAAGCAATGATTTGTGAGGTGATACCGAGCTTTTCTTGTCCGTCTTGCATGGCGCGAAAAATACCATGAATGACAACATCAAATGCAATACCGCGGTCGGTGTGCGTTTGCGGGTCGAAAAAGATTTCAGTATGGATAACGTTGTCGGCTTTGCAGCGTTCTAGATATGCCCAAGTCAAATCGTAGAAGTCTTGCTCTGTACGCAGCGCATTTGCCCCTTGGTAATAGATATCGAGAAAAGATTGTAAATCTTCGAACTCGTAGGCTTTACGCAGTGCTTGAGGTGATTCGAATGGGATGTCGATTTGGTTGCGTTTTGCTAGCTCAAACAACAATTCTGGCTCTAGCGAACCTTCTATATGTAAATGTAACTCTACCTTTGGAAGACCTTGAATAAATGCGTTCATAATAAACTCCCACTTTTTCTTATGGTTGTTGTGGATGCAGTTACTCTAAGAATAGGTATAGATTGGAAAAAATCGAACGCTATTACAAAGAGTAAGATCCACAGTGATCTCAACTCTTCGTAATCAGCACTTTAAGGGAGCTGGTAGAGACCCCCAAACCATATCATTGGGGTTATACGAAGCAAACGGTTGCGATTATACGCAAAAAATCGGGGTTGGCTAGCGTTGTTAGAAAGCAGATGGGTGATAGTGAAATGGAGAAGAAGGTTAGTCTTTCGGGCGTTGTAGGGGTTATTTCATCGCGGGGTGTTTCGGTTCCAGCACACACCGAGCTGTGAATCGAGTATTCAGAGGCTAATTCTGAATGACACCTTGCGAGAAATTTGGTGTTTAATATCGGGTTTCTGTGCTTTGCTCATTGTGAACTGAGAAGGGGTGGCGATACCTTGCACATCGATATTTTTAATAGGTAAGAGTAATGAAAAGAGTATGGAGGGATTTCATTTATTCGTTTAAACATTAAAGATCAAACAATTTATCAAATTCTCTTTGCTCCATAATGTCCTCAATACGTCGGCGTGTTTGTTGTTTTACTGCAGCGGCGTTTTGTTCAGACTCTTTCTTTTCTTGTTCTATTTGTTTTTTACTTTTTCTGGCCATTTGAATACCTTCCTAGTTATTCGCATTACTAATTAATGCATCAAAATAGACTTATTTGATACTAAAACTTCCTAACTTTGAACCTGAGTCACACAGTATTTCACCTGAGTAGCTCTTCTCACAGTATTTAAAATCAATGAGATAACAAGTTGATTGAAGCTTTGGCAGTATATGGCGCCTTAAAATGTCACCGTTAAGTTGATGTATTTTGGCGTTCCAAGAAATGTCGGGTTGTTTTAAACGGAATTCAATTTCTAACATCTATTCTCCTGTTTCTTTGTGATTTTTTCTTTATTTGATAATTGATACCAGTGTCGTTGACGACCAGTTCTTCTAGACATAATTTTTCCTAATTTTAAGTAAGTGATATACCAACGATTACAATAGTGTTCTAACGATAGATACAGTGTGCTAGTGATGGATATCATGTCCGCAACCCATTTATTTTAGGCAGCAGGAAACCGAGCAAATTTTATTGAATATTGCTGAGTGTTAAGTGTGAGGAATTTTTGAAGGGGGAGGAGAGTTTGGTGCAGCAAGGAGATGCTGCACCAAGAAAAGCTATCTTATAGAGGAGTAACTTCAGTCGCTTGAGGACCTTTTTTACCATCTTCTACATTGAAGCTTACTTTCTGACCTTCAGTCAAAGTTTTGAAACCGTCAGCAACGATAGCGTTGAAGTGTACGAATACATCTTGGCCGCCGTTGTCTTGAGATAGGAAACCAAAACCTTTAGTTTCGTTAAACCATTTTACTGAACCAGTTACTTTAGACATAAAAACCTCTGAATTTAAACAATAATATACGAGTTTTAGTGGATCTTTTTTAAGCTATTGAATGTGCAATCAAGAGGAAGTTTTACGCAGGTGTCTGAATTGAGGGATTCAAGAATTTACTGAGAGGGAACTTAAACTAAATGTAGCATTAACAGCTCTCTTCTAAGAGCCAGCCGTCACTATACAGCGTGTTTGAAAAATAGCTACCATTATTTTGAATTTATTTTTGTTCGAAAAAATCGATGGAGTAGAACAACTTCATCCACTCATGATTTTCTCCCGCCCTTTCTACAATGGAAGCATACCAATAAGGGAGGCAAGATTATGAGTACATTGAGAGAGATTCGTCAGGTTATCCGTTCACACGCAACCGCGGATGGTGATGGTGTAAAGATTCGTCGAGTTGCCGGATTCAACAACGCCAGCTTTTCTCCTTTCTTGATGGTGGATGAACTGAAGTCTGATCAGCAAGCGGATTATATTGGTGGCTTTCCTCCACATCCTCACCGTGGCATAGAAACGCTAACGTACATGATGAAGGGCCATTTCCAGCATCGCGACCATATGGACAATGTTGGTGAACTTCGTTCCGGTGGAGCCCAATGGATGGCCGCAGGGCGTGGCGTTATTCATAGTGAAATGCCAATCATGCAAGATGGCGCTTTGCATGGATTTCAGATTTGGATTAACCAGCCAGCGCGCAACAAAATGACGCCAGCGCAATACCATGATTTTCAACCTGAAACGATCACTGAGTATCACCAAGAAACACAAGGTTTGGTGAGAGTGTTGTCCGGCGATCTGAATATAAATGGTGAAGTGATTCGAGGTCCACTCGATAAAACGGGTGTGCCCGTTACGGTTGCTGATTGGCGTTCTGCCGCCGGGGACTGTTTAAATCTTATAACGCCCTCGCATCACAACATGATGGTGTATGCCTACAAAGGCAACGTAAGTCTTGGTGACCGTGTTGTTAAGCAGGGGGAAATGGCCTTGCTGTCTCAAGGTGATACGGCTGAGTTAAACGCGAATGAGGCTAGCGGTGCGCTTATCTTCATCGGTGAGCCGATTGATGAATCAGTTGTACACTATGGTCCTTTTGTAATGAACAGCATCGAAGAAATCGAACAAGCGATTCAAGATTACAACGCAGGTTTATTTGAGACTTATTAAACCGTAAGGAAAACATGCTGTTTGGCCGCTCAGCAAGATGGAAAAAGCGCACAATGATTTGGAACTCCCTTATTGAGTTCAACTGCAAGCAAAGACGATATCCACTGCCATCGAATTTGCAACAGCCACGCCTAGTCGGTGTGGCTTTTTTTATCTGTTTAGTTTTTGATTCGTGCTACCTAGTTCCTAATTTTGTTCCAGCGTTCAATGGCGTGTTGACCAAATTCAATGCCAAGCTCATAAGCTTTACGTAGTGGCTCTGGAGAGCGACTTAAGCGCTTAAGTTTAAAACCTTCCGGAGGGCAAATCTGGATGATCTCAACACCTGCTGGTGGATTCTCTATTAATTCCAAAGACTGGTTATAACGAACATGGCGAGTGAGCATTGGCTCGACCAACGCAGGGTGATCTTTCAATAGACGCGCGGTGAGTTTTTCAAACTTTGGTTTGGATTTTCGATAACTTACAGGTCTGCTCCGTAAGACCATGATTTTGGTCGCCCCGCGCTTGATGGCTTCTGCGACAGGAATAGCGTCGGCGACCCCACCATCGACATATTTTATCCCTTTCAACGCGACACCGTTGCGATACAAAACAGGTAATGCGCTGCTTGCCTTCATTGTTTCCGCGAGCATATCAATTGTTGGGGTTAAGTACTCTGCTTGTCCGTTGTCTTGGCGAGTGACACCTAAAAAGAAAGGGCGAGCATCAGCAGACAGTACCGCTCTATCTATATCGAGTTCTTTGAGCGTGATGTCCCACATCCAATCTAAATCCATCATGTCTCCGCCACGTACAAGCTGCGTTGGAGAGATAAATTCATTACGTAGGCTGTAATCGAGATAAATTTTAAGGTTTCGCCCCGGCATATTTGCAAGGTAAGCCGCTAGATTGCTTGCTCCCGCAGATACCCCCCAAAAGCTATCAAAGGGTGAGAAGTTATGAGCCATGAAGTGATCGAGTATGCCGCAGGAAAATACGCCGCGCATTGCGCCGCCTTCTACGATGAGAGCGCGAGAGCCAACTTGTTCCATCCTTGCCATCCGTTTTGATTGTTATGATTTGGGATATCAGGCTTCTAGAGTAACGGATCTAATTCATATACCCAAATCGCCCTTAGGCCAAGCGTTGTTGGTTCGTGGACCTCTGCCTTATCTTGGATACTTCTGTGTTAGCTTGATGAACTTTTAATTTATGTTATAACATAACAATTATTATAAAATATATTGGGTGGCATAAATGTTTTGTGAGGTGGGTAATGGGCGATATCGACGCGGTTATTAAGCATGTAGAGAAAATCTGTAAAGCTCGAGGCAAGCAACTGACATCAAAAAGGAAGCTCGTCTTAAAAGCACTGGTTCATTCTAACAAAGCGTTGTCAGCGTATGAGTTGATGGACTATTGCAAAACGCATTTTGATCAAAATATTCAGGCCATGTCGGTTTATCGTATTTTGGATTTCCTTGAAAGTGAACATTTGGCGCACAAGCTAAAGGTCTCTAATAAGTACATTGTCTGTTCTCATATCCTGTGCGACCACGAACATGGTATCCCTCAATTTCTGATTTGCTCTAAATGCGACAAAATCAGCGAGCAAACCATCGATCCTGCCATGATTACTGGCCTTCAATCGAATGCGCGACAAGAAGGTTTTACGGTTATCAGCCCTCAATTGGAAATCAGTTGTGTCTGCGACGATTGTGTCAAATAGAGGTGTGAGCTCACTCTACCTACCATGAGCGCACAAAACTCACTTTGTGCGTCATTCATTTTTTCATCCCTAACAAAAAGGAACCGGCGAAACGTCATGCCTGCAACGCTGATTAAGAATGCCCGTGTGGTAAATGAAGGAACGATTACAGAAACAGATTTGCGGATTGTCGATCAGCGAATTGAAACCATAGAAAAGGATATTATGGCTCGCCTAGGTGATGCAGTTATTGATGCGAGAGGCTGTTATTTGATCCCAGGAATGATTGATGACCAAGTGCATTTTCGTGAGCCAGGCTTAACCCACAAAGGCTCGATAGCGACAGAATCTCGTGCAGCGGTCGCGGGCGGTATTACCAGTTACATGGAAATGCCGAACGTAAACCCAGCGACAACCACAATTGATGCATTAGAACGGAAGTTTGCAATTGCCGAGAACAACTCACTTGCAAATTACTCGTTTTACCTCGGTGCGACAGAAGACAATCTGGACCAAATTAAGTTGCTCGACCCAAGTAAGCATTGTGGTGTAAAAGTCTTTATGGGTGCTTCAACAGGGGATTTATTAGTTGAAGCGCCGCAAGCTTTGGACGCGATTTTCCGTGATTCACCTGTGTTAATTGTCACCCATTGTGAAAGCGGCCCTAACATTGCTCAAAACAAGCAAAGGTTGCTGCAAAAAAAGTCGGAACTCACAATCGAAGATCACCCAGTGTTACGTGATGACGAAGCTTGCTATGCCTCCTCTTCTTACGCGGTTGAGTTAGCGAGAAAACACCATAGCCAACTGCATGTTTTACACATTACCACCGCAAAAGAACTTGCCTTGTTTGAGGCTGGCTCCATTCAAAATAAGAACATCACAGCAGAAGCTTGTGTTCACCATCTCTGGTTTAGCAATGAGGATTATGCGGAGCGTGGGAACCAAATCAAATGTAACCCAGCAGTGAAATACCCAAGCGATCGTGAAGCGCTTCTAAAGGCATTAAGCACAGGCCAGATTGATATTATCGCGACGGACCATGCTCCACACACTTGGGAAGAAAAGCAAGTCCCTTACGACCAAGCACCTGCTGGCTTACCTTTGGTGCAGCACGCACTACTGACGCTGTTTGATCAAGTGAGTCGTGGCCACATGACGATGGAGCAAGTTGTAGAGAAAACCGCTCACAACCCTGCGATTCGTTATGGTGTTCAAGAGCGCGGTTTTATTCGCGAAGGCTACTTTGCTGATTTGGTTCTTGTTGATGCAGCAGTACCAACGCCGGTGACGAACGAGAACAGCTTGTACCACTGCGGTTGGTCGCCGTTTGCTGGGCATACGTTCTCATCACAAATCAAAACAACGTGGGTAAACGGCGGTGTGGTTTATGCCAACCAACGAGTGATTGAACCAAAGGAATATGGCATGCGACTGTCATTTGAACGTCGGTGCTAGGTTTATCTCTGGGCTGATTTTTGACCTTCATTTTTGAAAGCTTATTTGTACTCCCTGTTTTTTAAACTTGATTTGTAGAAGCTGTAATGCTTGAAGTTAGACGTTGTAGTTTGAGTGTTTAATAAGACGCCGAATAAAGAGAAATCAATATGTTAAGAAGAAATCCAACAGGTCACATGCCGGAAGTGTCGGAAAATGCATTCATCGATCCGACTGCTATTATCTGTGGCAAAGTGATCATTGAAGATAACGTTTTTATTGGTCCTTATGCGGTAATTCGGGCTGATGAAGTCAATGAACAAGGCGGTATGGAAGCCATCGTGATTAAGCGTGATACCAATATTCAAGACGGTGTGGTTATTCACTCGAAAGCGGGCGCTGCCGTGACCATTGGCGAGCGTTCTTCTATTGCGCACCGTTCCATTATTCATGGGCCTTGTGAAGTGAGTGACGATGTTTTTATCGGCTTCAACTCGGTCGTCTTTAACGCCGTGATTGGCGCAGGTTGCGTGATTCGTCATAACTGTGTGGTGGATGGTCTAGACTTGCCAGAGCATTTCCATGTACCACCGATGACCAATATCGGCGCTGATTTTGACTTGAACAGCATCTCGAAAGTGCCACCAGAATATTCGGCGTTTTCGGAGTCTGTTGTATCTGCCAACCATGAGTTGGTTCAAGGTTATAGGAGAATCGCCAATGAGCTCTGATAATCAACCTATTTTAGGGGTTCCAACCAACATTATTACTGGTTTTCTCGGAGTGGGAAAAACTTCGGCGATTCTGAATTTAATGGCGAATAAGCCAGCGAATGAACGCTGGGCGGTATTGGTGAATGAGTTTGGCGAAATCGGTGTGGATGGCAGCTTGGTTCAAGGCCAGCACAATGGGCAGCAACAAGTTTTCATCCGTGAAGTCCCAGGTGGTTGCATGTGCTGCGCTGCCGGTTTGCCAATGCAAATCGCGCTAAACCAACTGCTTAATGAAGCGAAGCCAGACCGCCTGCTGATTGAGCCAACTGGGCTTGGTCATCCAAAAGAAGTATTGCAAGTACTGTCGACGCAGCATTACCGAACCATATTATCATTGCAAAAGAACATTACGTTGGTGGATGCGCGTAAGCTTTCTGATGCTCGTTACACCGACCATGAGACCTTTAACCAACAAATTGCCATTGCCGATACCGTGGTGGGTAACAAACTCGATCTGTATCAAGAGGGCGATTCGGAAAAACTAAAGGTGTATGTTGAAAATGTTGGTCGTCCGAACACGAAGGTGATTTTTGCGCAGCATGGTGTGATTCCATCTGCCGAGTTCGAAGGGAATACCACTATTCATGAGAATCCTCCGCATCATCACCATCATCATGCGAATGAAAAGCCATTGGTTTCTGAGATGCCCATGCCAGAGAGTGGCTTGCTGAAAGCGATGAATGAAGGTGAAGGCTTTCAAAGCGTTGGTTGGCGATTCTCTCCTGAGAAAGTGTTTGATCGCCAGCAGCTCATCGTATTATTGGTTGATCTACAAGTAGAACGTATGAAAGCGGTCTTCATCACCAATAGCGGCATTTTTGGTTACAACCTTACTCCTGATGGTTTAACGGAAGTGGAACTGGATGACTGTGCAGAAAGCCGAATCGAATTGATTGCCGATAGGATTGATGAGCAATTTGAAGACAAGCTTCTCGCCTGCGAGATGCGATAGAATCACATAACTTGGGCGTTAAACCTGATAAGGTTCAACGCTCTTCTTTGTTTTTCCTCTCTTCTTCCTTTTTCTCTTTTTCTGACGATCTATCCTGACTTTTCAAAAATGCCTTTCTCTGCAATTCATGCGGCTCATCGGGCAATGTGCTTTCAACATCATTTATTTTCCGCATTGACATTGTTTGATTGTCAAACTAAATTGAAATCAAATAATTTGATAATCAAACTAAAATTGGAAGGTAAGTGTCGCAATGGCTGTATCGCAACATTCACATGATTTCGTTTCTCACAACCAAAAGGGTGAAAAACGCACGCTCTACGTATTGATTCTAACCGTGACCACTATGGTGGTGGAGATTGCTGCCGGAACCATGTTTGGTTCAATGGCATTGCTGGCAGATGGTTGGCACATGGGCACACACGCAACGGCATTTTGTATTACTCTCTTTGCTTACCGCTACGCGAAACAAAATGCGCACAATGACCGCTTCTCATTTGGTACGGGTAAAGTCAGTGTACTTGGCGGTTTTACCAGTGCGATTGCGTTGGGGATTGTGGCATTGATGATGATGGTCGAATCGATTCATCGTCTCTTTAATCCAGAGAGTATCCAATTTAACGAGGCGATCATGGTCGCGGTGATTGGTTTAGTGGTGAACCTTGCAAGCATGCTACTTTTGCAAGATCACCATCATCATGGGCATGACCATCACGATCACCACGGACACGATCACGAACATCATCACGACCACAACTTAACCGCTGCGTATTTCCACGTGCTAGCGGATACATTGACGTCTTTGTTGGCGATTGTGGCGCTGATTGTCGGTAAGTTTTACGGCTGGGTGTGGTTAGATGCCATGATGGGTATTGTTGGTGCTGTTGTGATTGGTAAATGGACGTTGGGCTTGATGAAGCAAACCGCGCCAGTACTTTTGGATGAGAGTATCGATAAGAACTATCGTAAAGAGATAAGAAAGTCTATAGATCCGTATGCGGAGGTTGTCGACTTACATATCTGGAAAGTCAGTGGCCATCATTATTCTGCGGCGATTGCATTGAAGAATAAGAGTGATAAAACACTGGATGAATTTAAGCAAATACTGGCTAAGTTTGATAAGATTCATCATCTTACTTTGGAAGTTCAAACGACTGAGTGATGCGCGAATTAGAAAAGCTGAATCAAACGCTTACCGAGTTTTATGACAAAATGTCTTCTTGGGAGCAATCTGTAGTGAAAGGCACTGGTTATTCACTGGCTCAAATCCACACGATTGAAGTGTTGGGTGGGCATGGTGCACTGCGTATGAAAGAACTGGCGGAGAAGCTAGGGATTACGACCGGTACATTGACGGTTCAAATTGAAAAACTAGTGAAGGCGGAGTTGATTGAACGTTGTCCTCATCCAGAAGACCGCCGTGCTATTGTCGTGAAGTTAACACCGAGTGGCGAAGAAATTCACCACCACCACAATCAGCTGCATCTAGATTTGGTTCAGGACTTAACGCGTAATATCGACCCCGAGCATCAAGCCATTCTGTTTGCGTGCTTGCAGAAAATGAACAGAGAGTTTTGATTAGGCTTTTCGTTTTCTAACACAAACCCTGAACACCAAATTACAAAAAGTAGAGCACCGAAGTGCTCTACTTTTTTATAAGCTCGATAGAATTTGTTCGATTGGCAGTTGTGTAAATGCGTACGTCACGCCAACACAGAATGCAGAACCGGTAATACCGATTCCAACAGTTGTTGCGAGTAAGAGAAGCGTAATTTTAGGCATTAGAGGCTAAACTCCTTTTTGAAGGTAGGGTACATCACCCCATTTGCTTCTTGATAAGTTTTAAAACCATAACCGAATGCTAGTGCTGCCATAACAATGGCAAATGCTGCAATATTTCTTCCTTTCATCCCTAAACTCTCAACTGTTGGAGGCAAAGTGACAACCACTCTGCCCATTGCGTTTCTATCGTTTATTGATCTTGGATGCTCAATTATTGGTTAAAGCACACGAACAGAACCCACGCTGTCGCCAGCACAAGTAGTGGTGTGAATACTTTTTGAATTGATGCACCATCGGTCAAATCGTAAATCACGATCGACTCTTTATAGAATGCGCGTTTGAATGAACTAAAGCTGATTTCATTTTTTACATCAGATTGCTCGTAGCGTTGACGCGCAGAGTCTGCCATTTGAGATTCAAGATCTTGCATCTCATATTCTTTGTTAAAAAATGCATCCCACGCCGAAATGCGAGCAATAGCTTTTGGTGAGCGATTGCCCTTTAGTTTTTCTAGACGCTTAGCGTATGCAGCTTGATATTTATCCACGATAAATTCCTACATGAATAGACTGTTATGCAGAACACAGCTTGAGATGTTCTGCTCAGTGGTTGTAAAAGCAAAAAGTGGGAAATTAAAGGTGTACTTTCACATATAAAGATTGGGATTAATCGGTATGCAGCATCTGATTGTTAAAGAGCGAAAGGAATGTCATCCCTTGTGTTGCGGATAATATGGGCTGCTCTTGGATGCGACAAACAAAAATAATTAGTGAGAACCACAAGCAATTTTTGTTGCGGACTTTTCCATTCTGAGCATCGCGGAGCATTTAACATGGATAAATGCTAAGTCTACCAAGGGCTTGAGATGCGTTTCTTCGTGGGAGTTTTTTAAGCACTTGTGGTGAAGAAAGTTCATAACTGCTAATTATAAATACATCAAAAAGCGATATTATTTTTCTCGTTGGAGTAGTTATATAAGATTGGGAATTTTGATTTTCTCATGCAATCCGCCGCAGTCTTTACTCCTTCTTTCACTCAATCCGTGGTATTTCCCCCCTCCATGGATGATATCCGGATTGAGTGTCTTTTTTGGAAAAAGATAAGAAAAGAGTTATGGAACAACAGCAGTTTAGAACCTTGAAGCGCCACCTAGATAACTTAACGTTATCGCAATTAAATGAAATTGATAGGCTGATTAAAAATGCAAATAGGCAGCAAGGAGCGGTAGAACTTAGCGAAGAAGAGCGCCAATTTATCCATGGTTTGTTTACCAAAGAAACATCAACGCCTTCTTATTCATAGTACGACACCACAAGCGGTTTATTCGTTAGTGTTGCTGCCATTTTTTGCTTGTACAATCAGGCTCGCGAGTTGTGCAAAACCAAACCCACCGTATTCAGAAGTAAGATATTTCGGCTGATGCGTTAAGCTATCTAATAACGGGCGAATATTCTTTACACCGAAAGTCACAGGTAACCATTCAAACATCCCTTCATCATTTAATGAATCTCCTACGTACGTCACTCGATTCAAATTGGGTAACGTCCCCTGATTAAATTGCTTAATGTAGGCTTCGCTGCTGCTTCGTTTGCTGTGGCTTCCTATCCAAGCATTGATATGAATGGAGCTTAGGGTCGCGTTGACTGGGTTAGATTCTACGTTAAGATGCAAAATACGGTTGAGGATCTCCATCGTAATTGAAGCCGCAACAGGGGAACGATCCTGGGCAATGTTGACCGCTACATCGCAGAACCGAAAGCTCTGATCTTGGCTTAACTCAACTTCAGAATACTCCGTCAAAATGCCCTTTATAGTTTCTTGCAATGTGCGTTGTTCTTTTCGCATCACTTCCGCTGGGCGCGCAAAGGTAGTTCTGAATCCTGCGGCGTCTTTTCTCATCCAAAAAGCGCCGTTTTCACCTATGATCCCATGCAGCGGCCACATCTTTGCCATTTGGTCACACCAACCAGCACATGCGCCTGTTACAGCGACCACTTTTACACCCACGCGCTCTAGCTCTGCGAGCGCAATTAAAGTGTCTGGCGGCAGCTTTCCTTGCCAAGTTAATGTGTCGTCTACGTCGGTCAACAACCATTCAATATTTCTCAGATACTCTGTATTGAGCTCTGATAGTGGATTAGGCATTCACCACTCCTCGTTGTGTCTGTTTGTCATCTATCGTACTTTTAACTGGCGTTGATAACGCCGCTTTGAGTGAGCAATCAATGCGCTTTTCGGTATTGGCATCAAATAAGTGAAGGTGCTTGGGCTTGATATCTAAACCGAGTTTGTCCCCGATTTGAATCGGCGTATGTCCCTCAACTCGAACAACCAGCTTTTGTGAATCACCGCCTTCTGTGCGGCAGTAAAGCAGCAAGTCAGCACCGAGCGACTCAATCAATTCCACTTCTACTTGCAACCATGGTTTATCTTGGTTGATTTGTAAATGCTCCGGACGAAGACCTAGTTTTACTACCCCCAAATCCAAGTTTGTTGTGGATGTAGGAAGCAGTGCGTCACCAATAGTAATGCCGTCGACGGTAACATTGGCATCCAAGATGTTCATGGATGGTGAACCAATAAAGGTCGCGACAAACAGAGAAGCAGGGTTGTCGTATATCTCTAGCGGTGTCCCCACTTGTTCTACATTGCCGTTGTTGAGCACCACGAGTTTGTCCGCGAGTGTCATGGCTTCTACTTGGTCGTGGGTAACGTAGACCGATGTAGTTCCGAGGCGACGTTGCAGCTTCTTAATTTCCAAACGCATTTGAACACGCAATTTGGCGTCTAAGTTAGATAGAGGCTCATCAAACAAGAACACCTTTGGTTCACGTACAATTGCACGCCCCATCGCGACACGCTGACGTTGTCCGCCAGAAAGCTGTCCCGGTTTACGATCAAGAAGGTGATCCAACTCTAGCATCTTTGCTGCTTCGTGAACCAATCGCTCGATTTCCGCTTTCGGTGTTTTGCGGTTGCGCAGCCCATAAGCCATGTTGTTGTACACCGTCATATGTGGGTACAAGGCGTAGTTCTGGAAAACCATGGCAATGTCGCGCTCGCCAGGTTCGAGGTCGTTGACGATTGTGGTGTCGATCTTGAGCTCGCCAGAGCTGATTTCTTCTAGGCCTGCAATCATGCGAAGTAGGGTGGATTTACCGCAGCCACTTGGGCCAACCAATACGACCATTTCGCCGTCGCAGATATTGAGATTAAGTTTTTGGATCGCCTGATAGCCGTTCGGATAACATTTAGCGATATTTGAAAGAGTTAACGTGGACATTTATTTCTCCGAATCTACCAGACCTTTAACAAAGGCTTTTTGCATTGCAATTACCACAATCACGGGTGGCAACATGGCGATAATGGTGGTGGCCATAATTTTGTTCCATTCCACAACACCATCAACTACTCCAAGCATCTGTTTGATGCCCATCACGATGGTGTAGTACTGCACGTCAGTGGTGATCAGCAGTGGCCATAGATATTGGTTCCAACCATAAATAAAGGTGATGACGAACAGTGCCGCGATGTTGGTACGCGACAGAGGCAACAAGATATCGAAGAAGAACTTGATCGGTCCTGCGCCATCAATTCGTGCTGCTTCCACTAACTCATTCGGTATCGTTAAGAAGAACTGACGGAACAAGAAAGTCGCTGTCGCACTGGCAATCAGCGGAATGGTTAAGCCGTAAAATGAGTTGAGCATGTTGAGGTTTGTAATCACCTCAAACGTCGGCATGATGCGAACTTCAACGGGTAACATCAGCGTGAAGAAGATCATCCAGAACGCCAGCATTCGTCCCGGAAAACGGAAGAACACCACAGCATAGGCAGACATGATGGAAATGCTCAACTTACCAATGGTAATGCACATCGCCATAATGAAAGAGTTCAGCAGCATGCTGCCAATCGGCAAAGTATTATTGTTGTACTGAGTGTCGTTACTCAACAAGTCAGTAAATACACTAAAACCCAAATCTCCAAACCAAAGTGGAGTGCCAGTAGCGAATGCACTGTTCTCATGGGTCGTTGCTACGATTGCAATCCAAACCGGAAGCGCAATCGAAATGATGCCAAGAATCAAAATGACATGGCAAAACAGATTGAAAAACGGTCTTCTTTCTACCATCAGTACGCCACCTTCTTCTCAACATACTTAAATTGAATCACAGTCAGGGAAGCGACCAAGATCATCAGGATTACGGACTGCGCGGCCGATGAACCTAAATCCAACCCGATAAAGCCATCGTTGTAGACTTTGTAAACCAAGGTCGAGGTGCTGTTACTCGGACCGCCTTGTGTCATCGCGTGGATGATGGCGAACGTATCAAAGAACGCATAAACAAAGTTCACGACCAACAAGAAAAAGCTGGTTGGTGAAATCAGTGGGAAGCTAATGGTGATAAAGCGTTTGATCGGACCGCTACCATCAATGGCTGCGGCTTCGTGCAAAGACTTCGGCACGGATTGCAGCGCTGCTAAGAAGAACAGGAAGTTGTAGCTGATTTGCTTCCACGTCGAGGTGATGATCACCATCCACATCGCATGGGTGCCATTGAGCGTTGGATTCCAGTCTACGCCAAACAGGTTCAACAGTTCGGTCATCACACCGATGGTTGGATCGAATAAAAATAGCCATAACGAACCTGCGACAACCGGAGCGACCGCATAAGGCCAAATCAAGAAGGTGCGATACATGGTCGCGCCACGGATGATTTGTTCGGCGAAAGCGGAAAGAACGAGTGCGCTGACCAACGCGAGCACCGCAACGCTGATGCTAAATTGCAGCGTGGTCATTAACGAATCTAGGTAAAGGGGATCATGGATGAGCTTTTCAAAGTTCTCCAAACCCACAAACTCACGGCTCATGCCGAAAGCATCTTCAAGTTGAGAAGATTGGAAAATGGCTTGTCCTGCCGGCCAGATGAAGAACACCAAGGTGATCACCAACTGAGGTGCGATCAGCGCAACCGGAAGCCATTTGTGTTTAAAAACAACAGGTGAGGACATACAAATACCAAAGTAAAACAGGCAAGGTGTGTGAACGAATTCCCCACCCAAGATGGGCGGGGAGAGTGCGTATCTGAGCGGTTATTTGAATAAGACTCAGCGCACCATTGTTCGTTATTAATGTTCGTTACTTCTGTGTGCGCTCAAAGCGACGTAGCTGCTCGTCACCGCGACGAACTGCATTGTTTAGCGCAGCTTGTGCCGTTGCTTTGCCTGCCCACACTGCTTCTAGCTCTTCATTGATGATGTCGCGAGTTTGCAGGAAGTTGCCAAAGCGAATGCCTTTCGAGTTTTCTGTAGGCTCGGTTGACGTCATTTGTAGAACCGCTGTATCTGTGCCTGGGTTCTTAGCATAGAAGCCTTGTTCTTTGGTTAGCTCATAAGCCGCTTTAGTGATTGGTAGGTAACCAGTGAACTGGTGCCAATCTGCTTGGACTTCTGCACTAGAAAGGTAAGAGAAGAACTTCGCCACGCCTTTGTATTCCTCGCTTGAATGACCACGAAGTACCCAAAGTGATGCACCACCGATGATGGTGTTTTGTGGTTTAGCGACGATCTCTGAATCGTAAGGCAGTTGCGCTACGCCGATATCAACGTCTTTCATGTTCTCTTTAATGCCAGCCAGACCTGCCGAGGAGCCCATAGTCATTGCACACTCTTGGGTGTAGAACAGTGGCATACCATCAGATTGGCGACCGCCATATTTGAAGATGCCTTCTTTCGACCATTTGCCCATTTGGTCAATGTGACGAACAAACGCCGAATCATTGAATTTAAACTCAGTGTCTAAGCCAGCAAAGCCGTTGTTGTTATTGGCAACAGGAACATTGTTACGCGCACCGAAGTTTTCGATTTGCGTCCATGATTGCCACGTTGTGCTGAAACCACACTTCGCACCAGATGCCAGCAGCTTACGAGAAACTTCTTCCATCTCTTTCCATGTCTTTGGTGGGTTTGCTACGCCAGCTTTTGCGAACATGTCTTTGTTGTAGTAAAGCACTGGCGTTGAGCTGTTAAATGGCAGAGAAAGCATGTTGCCTTCGTTTGTGGTGTAGTAACCCGTTACGGCGGCAAGGTAATCATCAGAGTTGAACGACTCTTTGGTGTCTTCCATCAATTGATAAACAGGATAAATCGCTTTGTCTGCGCCCATCATGGTCGCCGTACCCACTTCGAATACTTGTACAATCGCTGGCTGCTCTTTTGCTCGGAACGCCGCGATAGCACTGGTCATGGTTTCTGCATAGCTGCCTTTGTAAACCGGTTTGATCTCGTATTCTGATTGGCTTGCGTTAAAGTCTGCTGCAATTTCATTAACCTTGTTACCTAGCGCGCCGCCCATCGCGTGCCACCACTCAACCTCTGTTTTTGCTTGTGCTTGCGTGCTGATGAATGCCGCTGCAACTGCAAGTCCGGCGAGGTGTTTAATAGCCATAATGATTCCTTTTCATTGGATGATTTGAACAGGTGTTTCCTTGCGAATGTTCATTTTGATTATGAATCCGCTCCAAAAAATTCAAATGAACATTAAATGAGCCAAATGACGTTCTAGTTACAAAAAAATGAACTTATTTGAACAATGTTTTCGTCACCATTTTGTAATCAAAGCGTCATTGAGGGTTGAGATAGTTCATTTGAAAACAAATGAAAAAGACGGAATAAAAAATGAAAATAACAGCACACCGCGGCTTATCCAGTTTGGCTCCAGAAAACACGTTATCGGCAATACAGCGCGCCATTGAGTTTGGTTGTGAATGGATTGAAATCGACGTTCAGCTTAGTGCGGACAACATTCCTGTCGTTATCCATGACAAAACGGTCAACCGCTGCACGAACGGTCGAGGCAAAGTCAAAGATCTGACTTGGCACGAGCTGAGATCGCTCGACGCAGGCTTGTGGTTCGGTGATGACTTCGCAGGCGAACCTATCCCTAGTTTAGAAGAGACGCTTGAGCTGACTTCAAGAGCGGGTGTGAAGCTCAATATTGAATTGAAGGTTTACTCCGGTGACGAAATCGACCTGTTGTGCGAAAAGGTTGCGCAGGTGATTGAGCATTTAGGTGTAGAAGCGGACGCGATTCTGTTTTCTAGCTTTAACACAGAAGCCTTAATGATGATGAAAAACTACCTGCCGGAAGTGAGAAGAGGGCAGCTATGGCAAGAGATTCCAGATGATTCCGCTGTCGTGCTACAACACATCGATGCATACAGTGTGCATTGTGATTACCGCTTCCTGACCGAATTGCAAGCTCATAAAATCAAGCAGTATGGTTATCAACTCTTCTGCTATACACCAAACTTTCCTCA
This sequence comes from Vibrio jasicida 090810c, assembly GCF_002887615.1. Taxonomy (NCBI): domain Bacteria; kingdom Pseudomonadati; phylum Pseudomonadota; class Gammaproteobacteria; order Vibrionales; family Vibrionaceae; genus Vibrio; species Vibrio jasicida. The sequence goes on from NZ_CP025793.1 coordinate 771,212, forward strand.
ATTAGTTGAAGCACATTGGCGTTGGGGCGTGGATATGATGATTACAGATACGCCTCAACGATATAAAGTAAAAGTGCCTTCAGCCATACGAGAACTCGCACTGAATGAATAATTTAAACGTCCGTCAACAAAGCATCATTGAACTGGTTCATCAGCAAGAATATTGCTCGATAGAAGAACTTGCCCAACGTTTCGAAGTCACAACGCAAACCATTCGTCGCGACATCAATGAACTTTGTCGACTCGGACTCACCCGACGCCATCATGGTGGTGTCGGGCTGCCTGCCACTTTGAGCAATCGCAGCTATGCCTCTCGCCAAGTCACCAATCAACAGGAAAAGCAGATCATCGCCGATGAAGTAGTCAAAGCTATCCCAAACGGAACGACTTTGTTTCTAGGTATTGGTACTACGATTACTTTGGTTGCCGAACGTCTAGCTAATCACAGTGAGTTACGTGTGGTGACCAATAACTTCGAAGCGGCGCATATTCTTTCTCACTTTGAGAACATCGAAACTTGGATTCCGGGTGGTCGTATTCGAACTAACGATCGCGACGTGGTGGATGGTTCGGCAGAGCAGTTTTACGGCCAGTTTTCCGCAGACATCGGAATTATTGGCTGTGCAGGTATCACCGAAATCGCGCAGCCTCATTCAGAGATGGTCAATTTTGGTCGCACAGAAGTTGATACTCAGTTGTTCGCGATGGAACATGAATTGAGAGAGGCCAAGGTCAGCCAAGCAATTTTAGCCAACTCCGAACAAAAATGGCTGGTGGCGAACAAAAGTAAATGGCAGCGAAGAGCCAACACTAAGGTGGCGCCACTCAATTATTTCGACCGGGTTTTCAGTAACTAAGCTTTTGCTTGCCGTGCTTGTCTAACTCGTAGGAAAATCCGTTATTGATTCGACCTGCGTGATGCTTTTTCATCGCGATTCGCTATGCTTAGATGATTGAAAATAAAGAGGTCCTGCCATGTTTGAATCGGATAAAACCAAAGTAAGAAACTTGCTTGTTGCGACACGTTTTGGTGTCTCTGCCTCTGAAATGCCAACCATTATTGGGGTGAAGCAAGATAAAGCGCTCAAGCTGATTAATGAGCTGAAGCAAGAAGGGGAAGACATTCACTCGTTAGGGGAAGGGAACAACCCAGAAGAGTTGGTGCTGTATTCGATTGGTGAAATAGAGCCTTAATTGAGCCAACAAGAACAACAAAAAAGCCGCCCATCGTTGGCGGCTTTTTAGATCGTTCATTCAAACTAGTCGTGAATCGGCACAACCAGAATATCGACCGGAGACTTGTTGATCAGATGTCTTGAGTAAGAAATGATCTTGCTCCAGAAGTCTTGATGGTGGCCACAAATAAGCAGATCAACTTCTTGTTCTTTGATGGTCACTTCCAGTTTGTCCGCCAAGTCACCCGTGCCAACGAAGAAGTGCTTCAATGGCTGCTCCATGTAATCGCTAAAGGACTTCAAGCACTCCATTGAATGTTCATTCAACGGTCTTTGGTCTGGGTTTGCTTTAATATCGACAAGCTCACGATAAATTTCGCCATGAGTACCATCGATATGAATAAAAGAAATCTCGGCACCGAGATAACTCGCCATAGATACCGCTCGGTCAATCAACACAGTACTCTCATCAGACAGTTCCAGTGCGACTAGGATATGTTTGTATTTCATAACCACGCCCTCTTGTGGAATACACTACCAATAGCATAGTACGCCTTTAACAAAAAATGTGTTGATAAGATCCCGAAATCGCTCAAAGTTTTGGCAAATTATCACCAGCCTAAGAGCGAGAGGATATTGAGGGGAGGGCGAAAAAAGAGCCGATACTAATACCAGCTCAATTCAATCTCTAGTGGCATGTCACAGCGTATTCTCTCTCCACACATTTCATCGGATGCGTTGAGGTGAACCAGTTTTGCAGAGGAGTATCCTTCTCCTCGAAAGTGGTCTCTTGCCTCGCAGAGGCTGGCGAATGTGAGTGGGCTTTTGTGCTCGTTCAAGATCAAAGATCTTGTTTGGTTTTCTACGTTATAAGCGAGGTAGATACCACCCTCGACCGATTCAATCAAAAGATTCATAGCCGTTTCCCATTGGTGTTTTCACTCTTTGGCTATTACGGCGAGCGATGGATTTTAGTTCACTTCTGATGCTCGATTGCTGCCAACAAAAACTCAGTCACTTCTTGCACGTGCTCCTTTATTTCGGCTTGCGTTGGCTTTTCCATTCCCATTAAAACGCCAGAGCGAATCGACAGCAGCATGCCTGTCCAAAGGCGAATCTGTGTTTCCGGTTCCTTGATATCGAAACGATCTTGGAAGAACTGAGTGAGCTTGGCATCGGTATCGTCCGGACCGACTTCGCGGAAGATCGCCGTGATCTCAGGCGCTTTGGCACTTTCTGCAATCAACAAGCGGAAGGTCGCCAAGTGTTCATCAGAAAGGTGGAAAGAAACGAAGTGTTCACCAAATGAATTCAACGCTTCTCGCAGATCATCCTTTTGTAGGTGACTAATGAAGCCACCATCCATGTTTTCACCTATCTGGCGCAATGTTGCTTCAAATAGCGCTGCTTTAGATGGGAAGTAGCGATACACGGTTTGCTTTGTCATGCCTGCTTGGGCGGAGATTTTATCCATGTTCGCTAACACATACCCCTCGGACAAAAAGTTCTCTTTCGCGGCTTCCAAAATAGCTCGGCGTTTCTTCTCTCGGTTTTGCTCGATCTTGCTCATGCTCAGATTCTCTTGATTTGATAATCATACTATACGGTATGATTTTTATTGACGCAACTCCGAAATTATAAAACCATACTTGCGAGTATGATTTATTTTGTGAGGAGAGAGACGATGACGACGGCATTTATGAATAACCTAAACGCCAAAGGCGCACGCTTTGCCGGGGTGATGATCACCTTGGTTGGTGCACTGCTGATGAGCCTAGACCCAATTTTTATTCGCTTCTCGGGCGTGAGTGGTGTGGATACCGCATTTCTATTTGGCTTGTTTACCGCGATTTCGATGCCAATATTTATCCAACTTCGCGATGAGCGCGGTCTGGTTCGAGCGGTGAAAGAGAGCGGCTGGCATGTATTGTTGTCTGGCTTATTGATGCTCGGCAGTGCTGCTGGTTTGGTGATGAGCATTAAGCTCACCACGGTTGCGAATACCTTTGTGATTCTAAGTGCAGCACCAGCTTTGGCTGCATTGTTTAGCTGGTGGTTTTTGGGTGAAGTGACCCAGCGCTCGACGTGGATTGCGATTGTTGCTGTGATGGTGGGTATTGCGATTGTGGTATCCGGCTCTTTTAAATCGGGTAACTGGATTGGCGATGGTTTAGCAGTGTTTGCCGTGGTGTGTTTGTCGCTCAATCAGGTACAGCTGCGTAAGCATCAGCACGTAAGCCGCATGGCAAGCGTTGGTTTTGGTGGGCTGTTCTTAGCGATGGCAATGCTGTTTTGGGCAACGCCTTCAACTTACAGCGCGAATACTTGGCTGATTATGGGCTTGATGGGGCTATTTACTGCGCCGTTTGGGCGTGTGCTTTCACAAGTTGCGACTCGTTACATCACGGCACCTGAAGTTGGCATGATTCTGATGATTGAAACCGTGCTAGCACCACTTTGGGCATTACTCTTCTTTGATGAAACCCCTGCCATGGCAAGCATTCTTGGTGGCTCAATCATCTTGGTCACCATTTCCATTTACGCTTTTTCAGCGATGAAGTCAGAACAAAAATAGAGGTTGATATGAACACAATTCAAACCCCACAACTTGAGTTTATTGGGCAAATTCGCACGCCATATACTGATGTTTCTCAGTGCCCAAATAACATTCAGCCACAAGATGGACCTGTGTGTGAAATTCAACTTAAATCTCGGTATTACCAAGGGCTCGTAGGGCTTGAAGTCGGGCAGAAAATACTGGTTCTGTATTGGCTTGCTGATGCGAACCGCCAACCTGAAATGCTGCAAGGGAAGAAGGGCACATTTGCGTTACGTTCTCCGCACAGACCAAACCCTATTGGCGCGGCGGTAATACCGATTGAGTCTATCGACGAGGGAGTAATTAAAGTGCGTGGGTTGGACTGCTTAGATGGCACGCCTTTGGTTGATATCAAACCTGCAATTTACTTTGAAGCATAGTCCTAGGTTTGTGCCCTTGTAAGCTAGGGCACCCAAACGAGCTCTCGGTCTGAAAGCGGCTTGTGACAGAAGTCGCTTGCTTTTTATACAACAAAACCTTTAGACTTTGCTCATCACTTCTCTAGGAGATTACGCCAACATGAACAACTAAACCTGTCATCCAACTCTCATTTTATTTTTTTGGATTTACAGGGTTAGTAGGCGTAGCTCACTTTCCGATATTTCTTTGCAGTTACCATTTTTCTGTTTGAAGCGCTTCTATGGGCGCGTGTATTTGCATCGATCTCATCTCTAGATTTATCTCAAGCTACGGCTGTTGTCCCTGTTATACAGGAGGCAAATTATGCCAGTCTTACAGGCTTACAATATCAGTCATCAATTTGGTAACGGCGAAACGCTTTTTCAGCAAATCTCATGTTCAATGACCAAACGCCGTGTTGGGTTAGTCGGACGTAACGGTGTCGGAAAATCGGTGTTTGCATCGATACTCAGCGGTGAGCAAACCTCAACTAGCGGTACAGTAACCTTACCAAGGTCCTTTGCGGTGTATCGCCAGCAACCATCTCACTTGTTGGGGGGAGAGCTGTCGATTGCCCAGTTTTTAGCAAAGGACAACGTGTTAAGCGCGCTCAAACAGATCGAGATGGGCGATTGCTCGGAATATCTGTTTGAGGTGGTAGGTGAACAATGGGATTTGCCCATCCAACTTGCTAAGCAGTTAGAAACCATGGGTTTGCCGCCACAGCTAGACTTTCCTTGTTCGCAATTGAGTGGCGGGCAGTTAGCGCGTTTGCAACTGTGGCAATTGTTCGAAAGCGAAGTGGAATTACTGATCCTTGATGAACCGTCGAACCATCTTGATACACATGCCAAGCAGTGGTTGATTCATTCGATGCGCAATTTCTCAGGAGCGAGTCTGCTTATAAGTCACGACCGAGAATTGTTGCGCGAGATGGAGGAAATCTGGGAGCTATCCGGTTTAGGCTTACAAGTGTTTGGCGGTAATTACGACGTGTATGCCGAGCAAAAGCGCACCGAACTACAAGCGGTGGAACGGCAGTTAGCTGCTGTCGATAAACAAAAAAAGCAATTGGAAGAGCAAGCTCAGCGCAATCGAGAGAAAGCAGAACAAAGAGCGGCTCAAGGTAACAAGCTAAGAAAGGATGGCAGCCAGCCGAAGATCTTATTGGATGGTATGAAAGACAAAGCCACAGCCCGAGCCGCCAGTCGTAATAAAAACGAGCAACTTCGCCAAGCACATCTGCAAGAGAAAGAGCAAAGCTTGCGAATGCGCAAAGAGCAAATCAAAGGGCAAAAACTGTATTTGGCAGACAGTCAAAGTCGCTCACGAAAAGTCTTGTCGCTTTTAGAAGGTGTGTTGCCATTTGGTTCGGCTCAACCCATCACTGCGCAAGTTCATGCGGATGATAAATTGCATTTGTTGGGCAAAAACGGATGCGGTAAATCGACTTTACTGAAAACACTCTTGGGTGAGTTCTCATTGCAAAGTGGTGAGCTACAAATCAATACGCCACTTTATTATCTCGACCAACACTTTGGTGCGATAGAGCCTGAACTCTCCATGTTGCAAAACCTAATGCAACATTGTGAGGGGATGAAAGAGATCGATGCCAGAACATTACTCGCAGGCATTGGCTTTCGCCGAGACAGTGTGTTTCGTTTGGGCAGCGTATTGAGTGGCGGCGAGAAAATGAAGCTCGCTATGCTGATTGTCAGTCATCAACCAACGCAGCCTTTGTTGCTCTTGGATGAGCCAGATAATCACCTCGACTTGGATTCGAAAATCATGCTTGCTCAGGCACTAAGCGCGTATCGAGGTGGCTTTATTCTTATCAGTCACGACCAAGATTTTTCCGCGGAGTCGGGTGTGTCTCGAAACATTGAACTGAGTTAACAAGCTCTTGTCTATAACTCCAGATTGAGGGGAATCACCGAAGCTAAGCAGCTAGTTTGGCTTTGGTGACCTTAAACCTTTACTAAGCAATTTTCTCAAAGCCATTAGAATCCATACTTCGATATGGGTAAGATGCTTGATGCATTACACAAAACAAAAACAGAAAAGGAAGTCTATGAAAAAGAAAACCTTAGCACTGGTGACTGCGTTTGCGATGACGGGCATATTGCCGAGAGCTTATGCCGAAGACTCAACAAAGGAATTGGTTGAACACGTACACAAAATGGCGGTGAAGTACCCAACGACAAAGAAAGTCGATGTGGTGGATGAGTATTTTGGCACCAAAGTCAGTGACCCATACCGCTGGTTAGAAGACGACCGCAGTAAAGAAACGGCAGATTGGGTGAAAGCGCAGAACCAAGTCACGTTCGATTACTTGGCGCAAATTCCTTATCGTCACCAGATTGAAGAACGCTTAACTCAGTTGATGGATTACGAAAAGTTAGGGCGTCCATTCAAAGAAGGTGAATACACCTATTTTTACAAGAACGACGGTTTGCAAAACCAAGATGTGCTTTACCGCCAACTTGACGGTGGCAAGCCTGAAGTCTTCCTCGACCCAAATACCTTTAGCGAAGATGGCACGACCTCGTTGGCGAATGTGAGCTTCACCAAAGATGGTTCTTTAGTCGCTTACAGCATTTCAGAAGGCGGTAGCGACTGGCGCAAAGTGATTGTGCTTGATGCTGAAACCAAAAAGCCTGTCGGTGAGACGTTAGTGGATATTAAGTTCAGCGGCGTAAACTGGCTGGGGAACAAAGGTTTCTACTACTCAAGTTACGACAAGCCAGAAGGCAGCGAGCTTTCGGCAAAAACCGACCAACACAAGCTTTACTATCACGAGCTAGGCACTAAGCAGAGTGAGGACAAGCTTATCTTCGGCGGTACAGAGGAAGAGAAGCACCGATACGTTCGTGGTTACACTTCGGACGACCAACGTTACCTATTTATCTCAGCAAGCACTTCAACGTCTGGCAATAAGCTCTTCTTCAAAGATTTGACCAAGCCAGACAGTCCGCTGCAAACCATTTTGGATGACACCAATTCTGATACGTGGGTGATTGATAGCAAAGACACCAAGCTGTATTTGGTCACTAACTTAGATGCTCCAAACAAACGAGTGGTGACGGTAGATGCGAGCAATCCTGAGCCGAAGAATTGGAAAGATTTAATTCCTGAAACTGAAAATGTGCTTAGCCCATCAACTGCGGGTGGTTACCTGTTTGCCAGCTACATTGTTGATGCCCTTTCGATGGTCAAACAATACGACATGGACGGTAAGTTCATTCGTGAAATCAAGCTACCAGACATCGGCAGTGCTTACGGCTTTTGGGGTAAGAAAGAAGATGCTGAAGTCTACTACTCTTTCACCAACTACAAGACGCCAAGCACGACCTATCGCCTAGAGATCAAAGACGGTGACAGCGAGGTTTACCACAAATCGAACGCACCATTCGATCCAGAACAATTTGAATCTCGTCAGGTGTTCTACAAATCGAAAGACGGTACCAAGATTCCAATGATCATCACCTACAAAAAAGGCACGCCGATGGACGGCACAGCGCCAACGATCATGTATGGTTATGGTGGTTTCAATATCAGCCTAACGCCTTACTTCAGCCCAAGCCGAGCAGCATGGTTGGAAATGGGTGGTATCTACGCTGTCGCGAACATTCGTGGCGGTGGTGAGTACGGCAAAGAGTGGCACAATGCCGGCACCAAGTTAGAGAAGCAAAACTCGTTTGATGACTTTATTGCCGGAGCTGAGTTCCTTATCGATAAAGACTACACCTCGTCAGACAAGCTCGCGATTAACGGTGGCTCGAACGGCGGCTTGCTTGTTGGTGCAGTGATGACGCAGCGCCCAGAGCTGTTCAAAGTGGCACTGCCAGCAGTGGGTGTATTGGATATGCTTCGCTACCACACCTTCACGGCAGGGGCGGGCTGGGCTTATGACTACGGCACAGCAGAACAAAGTAAAGAGATGTTCAATTACCTCAAAGATTACTCGCCAGTACACAACGTCAAAGCCGGCGTTAAGTATCCAGCAACTATGGTCACAACCGGTGATCATGATGACCGCGTGGTGCCAGCGCACTCTTACAAATTTGCTGCTGAACTACAGTCGAAACAAGCGGGTACAAACCCAACTTTGATTCGAATCGAAACCAACGCAGGTCACGGTGCAGGTACACCGACCAGCAAGGTTATTGAGAAAACCGCCGATGTTTACAGCTTTACTTTGTTCAATATGGGCGTTGAAAAGTTGTAAGCGAGAGGGCGGATTAACCGAAGAACTTAAGCTCATTCACATTGGAATTAAAACGCAGTCTTCGGGCTGCGTTTTTTATGTGAATACAAGGGGTAAAGTAAGAGTGACAGTTCTCACATTCCTCATTATTTATCTGTAGGGTATTAAGCGGTACTTTTACAAAAGGGAGAATAACATTATTTTAATATAAAATGCTCCACAACTGTAAAATATAAATATAAATATAAATATGAAATAGGAAATTTACATAGATATAAAAAACTTCTGTACCTCACGTATTTACTAGCTATTATCAATAGTGATTCTTTTTTGTTAACTTATAGAATCAAAGAAAGATTTCACATGAAGAAGTGATGTTAAAAACAACTTGTTATTTGTTTTGTCAATGCTTGTTTATTTCTAGTTCCATTGTTTTCTTATTATTTCTTCTTTTACCAAAGTTTAGGTTATAACTCATATAACCATAGGTGATTGAACTTTCTATACCATTTCTCTTAATTTACGCACAGCGTCAATCCTTTAGCCATCATTAGAATAGCATTTAGAAATATTATCCTCCAAAGCTTGCTTCTGAACGTTTGCTGTTTGTGATGACTCGATGACGCAAAACAATTAATTATCATGAGAATGGACAAAATCCTATGAATTTGGTGAAACCATCTGTTGTTGTAATGGCAGCAGTAATCCAGTTTGCGTCCCCCGTTTTTGCTGAGACAAATTCAGATGAACAATTACAAGATATGTCGGATCCTCTTGCGGTTTATACCCAAGCAGGTTTTGGTATTACGGACAAAGGAGCAAACATCAAAATAGGCCAAACTTATAAAGCGTCACAACCGGGCACGATGGCAATGAACGTTATCGAAGTCAAAGGTATTGGTGGCGAACTGTTTGGCATTCGAGACGAAGATGATCCGTTGTACAGCAAAGTGGATGACAGTATTGATTCCTTCCGCCTGCGTAATTTCCAAGTTGAAGTGGCGAAAGGATTGGGACGTCAGCTTGATGTGAACTACGACGTGGATGCTGACAAGTTAGATGCATCGTACAGCTTCATCAAGGCCTTGCCTAAGCTTGGTGTCGTCCAGCTTTACCCACTAGCAGGTGCAGGTGTAACGATCGCCAACGATTTCAGTGGTGAAGACAACGGCTACGAGATTCCGGGGACGTTTACTGTGGTCGGTATGTATTCGAAAATCGATATTACCGACAAAATTTGGATCAACTACAACCCGATGTATATGCACACCTTGTCGGGCTCAAGTGATTATAAAGACACGTATTATGCAGGTGAGGATAATATCTTAACGCATGAATTTGCGATTTCTTACCAAATAACACCACGCTCAAATATTCGTTACTTCGCTAACTGGAATGAGCAAGTCGACTTTGGCGATGGTGATCACCGCATCGAATATAACTACCAATTCTAATAATTATATTTATATCTCAGGAATAAACGAGTGGGCGTATTTTCATAAGCTCACTTTTTCCTAAGTAGGTCTATTATGAAAGTCCAAAATAAAGCAGTATTACTCTCTCTACTTATTACGACTACCTTACTCTCTGGGTGTAATACTGATGAGGCGAAAACATTAGATAAGGCAGTCCCATCAGTCGAAACGCTCACTCTCACTAAAACACCAATCACCCCTTACCATACCTTTATCGGCAGAACAGAAGCTGTCAACGATGTTGATATTATGCCGAGAGTGGGAGGAGAGCTGACCGCGATTCATTTCAAAGATGGAGATATGGTTGAAAAAGGTCAGCTTCTATTTGAAATCGATTCGAGACCCTACGAAGCCGCACTTTCCTATGCCGAAGCATCATTAGAAAAGGCGCGCGCTAACTTGCTTCAAGCTAACCGAAATGCACAGCGAGCTCAAAAGTTGATCAAAGACAAGAGCATCAGTGAGCAGCAGTTTGATGAGGCGATTACAGATAAAGCAACGGCTAGTGCAGAGGTGGAAGAGGCAAAGGCGACTCTGGTTTCAGCTAAGCTTGATTTGGAATTCTCGTCAGTTCGTGCTCCATTCTCTGGGCGTGTGGGATTCAGTAACTTTCGCGTTGGCGACCGCATCTCAAAAATACAACTTGTTCCACTCGTTTCGATTACTCAAATTGATCCGATTCGCTTTGGCTTTGATGTGGATGAAAAACTCTATCGACGTGTAAGAAATGCAATTGATGTTGCACGAAGCCACGACGAAAAGCTTAATGTTGATGTAACGCTATCTTTATCCGACGGCAAAACATATCCGCACAAAGGAAAGATCTATGCACTTGGGAATAAGATCGATTTAGAAACAGGCTCAATTCAGGCTGAGGCTCAGTTTGACAATCCAACTTACTCACTCATGCCGGGTGAATACGGAAATTTGACGATCAAACTCCGTAACAAAACGATTGATGGGTTGCTAGTTCCGTCATCAGCGATTCAACAAGATCAAGCTGGTAGCTACGTTATGGTGGTTGCAGATGATCATGTTGTCTCACGTCGCAATATCGAGTTGGGTCAAGTTTATGGTGTGAACCATGCTGTTCTATCAGGCCTGTCTGAAAATGAAAAAGTCATTGTGAACGGTCTACAAAAAGTGCGTCCAGGCAGCACTGTGAATGATATTGAGCGACAGGGTTAGCCACGATGTTAAGTAAATTTTTCATTCACCGACCAAAGTTCGCTTTGGTCATTTCATTGGCGATGACCTTGATGGGGATGATCGCTTTAAATGTGTTGCCGATTTCTGAGTATCCCCAAATATCACCGACAGTAATTTCAATAACAACCATGTATCCGGGTGCAAATGCGGATGTGGTTAAAAAGACGGTAGCTCAACCTATCGAAGCCAAAGTCAATGGTGTTGAAGACATGATTTATATGTCATCCGTCATAGGTAACGATGGTTCATACACGCTGAAGGTTTACTTTCGGGTAGGTGCTGACGGTGATATGGCACAGGTTCGAGTGAACAACTTAGTTGCCCAAGCGACCTCCTCTTTACCTCAAGAAGTAAACCAAATCGGTGTAACGGTGAAAAAGAAGTCGTCGGACATGCTTGGCGTTATTACTCTTCGTTCACCAAATCAATCATTCGATAGCATTTACCTTTCCAACTATGCAGATTTAAACGTAGTTGAACGTTTGAAGCGTATTGAAGGTATGAGTGATATTACCTTACTGGGTAAAAAAGATTACTCCATGCGAGTTTGGTTAGATCCTAACAAGCTAGCGACCTTGAAGCTTTCTGCCAGTGACGTCATCACAGCAATCAAAACACAAAACATACAAGTTGCCGCAGGTAAGGTTGGCGGAATGCCTGCTCCGGGAGATCAGCAGTATCAATATGTTTTGCAGACAAAAGGTAGACTGACGACTGCCGCTGAGTTTGAAAACATTGTGATTCGAGCAAGTGAAAAGGGGACTTTAATTCGCCTTAAAGATGTCGCTCGTGTGGAAGTTGGCGCTCAAGGATATGAGGCTGATGGTCGCATGAATAACGCCCCTGCAGCAGTACTTGCGCTGTACCAATTGCCTACAGCGAATGCGTTGGCAGTCATGGAAGAAGTCAAGCAGGCAATGAAAGAGTACGAAAAGACGTTTCCTGATGATCTTGTTTACGATATTGCTTACGACTCTACCGAATATGTAGAAACGTCCATCGATGAAGTGTATGAGACCCTCGTTATTGCGGTTCTTTTAGTTACGCTAGTCGTGTATGTGTTTCTCCAAAATTGGCGTGCAACGGTCATACCCACGTTAGCAATTCCAGTGTCGATCATTGCTACTTTTGCGGTAATGGCTCTTATGGGGATGACGATAAATACGATATCCCTATTTGGACTGATATTGGCAATTGGTATCGTCGTCGATGATGCCATTATCGTGGTAGAAAACGTTGAGCGTGTAATGCATGAGGAGCACCTTGCTCCTGTGCCTGCCACTATTCAAGCGATGAAAGAGGTGACGGGACCTGTACTGGCAACCACACTTATTTTACTTGCTGTATTTGTACCTGTTGCACTACTGCCAGGTATTTCAGGGCGCATGTTTAATCAGTTTGCGGTGACGATTTGTGTCTCGGTTCTTATCTCAGCAGTCAATGCGTTATCACTTACACCTGCATTATGTGCGCTGATGCTCAAATCAACACATGAGCAGCCTATCGCACCTTTACGTGCTTTCAACCGCGGTTTTGATGCCATCACTCGCAGATATCAAGGCTTAGTCGGCTTTTTGAGCCGTCGTCTTGTTCTCAGTCTTGGAGTTTATGGAGCGTTAATCGGTGCGCTTGCCTATGGATTTATGAATGTCCCGTCGTCGTTTGTTCCAAATGAAGACAAAGGTGTGTTTATGGTTGAGATGAGGTTACCTGATGCTGCAGCGTTGCAACGCACCGCCCCTTTAATGAAAAAATATGTCGATGAGCTTAAACAGATGGATGGCGTGGAGAATGTTGTCTCGGTGGCAGGCTTTTCCGTCATCAATATGGCCGCTATCCCAAACTCCGGCATGTTAATTATTAAACTGGATAATTGGGATGAGCGACAAGATCCTGTGTTGCATCAACGTGCTCTGATGGCAAAAGTGAATCAGTTGCTGAATTCTACGCCAGATGCAGCCTCGTTTGTATTTGCGACTCCTGCAATTAAAGGGATGGGAGCGGTCGATGGCTTCAATCTTGTTTTGCAAGATAACTTGGGTCGGTCTCCGAAGGAGTTGGCAAGAACTACCGCAGAGTTTGTAGCAAAGATAAACCAACTGCCGCAGGTTGCACGAGCGTTTTCCATTTTCCGCGCAAACATCCCACAGCGTTACATCAACATTGATCGTGATAAAGCAATCTCAATGGGAGTGCCATTGAATGAGATATTTACAACGCTTCAAGCCGAGTTAGGCGGTGCGTATATCTCGGACTTCAATTTATTTGGTCGTTCTTACCAAGTAAAGGTTCAAGCAGAGGAGCAGTTCCGAGACAACGTTGATGACATTAGCCATCTATATGTTCGCTCTAGTTCTGGAAAGATGGTGTCTTTGGCAACGTTAGTAAAAGTAGAGCCGATCTTTGGCCCGGATACTCTATCAAATTACAACATGTTTGGTTCGGCAACAGTGAATGGCGCTCCTGCTCCAGGTTACAGTTCTGGTGATGTCGTTAACGCGATAGAGGAGCTAGCACAAACCAGTTTGCCGAGCGGCTATTCTTACGAATGGTCAGGCATGACTTATCAAGAGCAAAAGGCAGGCAACCTTGCGCCTATTGCTTTTGCTCTATCCCTCTTATTTACCTACCTATTCCTTGTTGCTCAATATGAAAGTTGGACGATTCCTGCTGCGGTAATGATGGCAGTACCCGTAGCCATTCTAGGTGCAATGGGAACGCTGGTCATGGTTGGTCAGTCTTTCGATCTCTATGTACAGATAGGCGTTGTTATCTTGATCGGGATGTCGGCGAAAGTTGCCATTCTCATTGTGGAATTCGCCAAAGTACTTCGAGAAGAGAAAGGGCTATCGATTATTGATGCGGCAAAAGAAGCAGCTCGAATTCGTTTCCGAGCGGTTCAAATGACGGCATTTGCATTCATTTGGGGTGTTTTCCCGTTAGTGATTGCGTCTGGTGCAGGCGCTGCTTCACGTCATTCATTAGGTTTCGCTGTCTTCGGCGGCATGATCCTTTCAACCTTTGTCGGCACATTATTGACTCCAGTTTTCTTCGTGATGATGCAGTCATTGCGCGAACGATTTAAGCGTAATGTTCCAACTAAAACGGAGGAACCTAGCGCGTAAATTCCAATTGCTCCTCCCCATGTTGCTGCAATGAAAAGAGTTTTTGTTGAGATAAAACCAAATTGTCAGCATGGGTTTTCTTTTAAATATACTTATAGGTTTTAGTATGAAAAATCTTACCAAAATCGTTGCTGTGGGGTCCCTCATCTCGTGTGCAGCAGCGCAAGCAGGAGGTCTATATTTGTATGAGACTTCCACCACAGATATTGGTTTAGCGTCTGCGGGTATGGCGGCAAGAGCGCAGGATGCCTCGGTCATGGCGGCGAACCCCGCAGGTCTGTCTAACGTGGCGGGTCAGTCATTTTCGGGCCATTTGATCAGCTTGTATGGCGACACAACACTGGACACATTTGGTGGCGGTGACGCAGGTAACATCATTGGTTACGTGCCACTTGGTTCTGCGTTTTATAGCCAACAAGTGAACGATAAGTGGACGCTTGGTATTGGTATGTACGGCAACTACGGCTTGGGTCTGGAATACGATAAGCTGTTCAGCCGTATTGATATTCCTAATGCAATTACTCAGGCCGTGACGGTTCAACCTTCTGCTTCATACCGTATTAACGATCAATGGTCTGTAGGTGCTGCATTGGGCATCCATTACGGCATTTTAGATATGGATGTCAAAGTTGATGGTACGGCAATCGCTGGTGGCATTGAAGATACAGACACTCAAGTCAATGGCCGCGTTGGTGTGCTGTATGAGTTGAATTCAGGTACTCGCTTAGGTCTGTCTTACTCGAATGAAACTGAGTTCGAATTCGATGATAAAGACTTCTCGACCAGTGCCGTTGCGCCTCAGCAGTTGGTATTCAGTGCTTACCATGAGCTCAACGACAAACTGGCGGTGATGGGTAACTTGAACTGGCAAGATTGGAGTGCTTACCAAACACTGATGGATGTAGAAACACAAGACACCTACCAGATTGCTTTGGGTACACAGTACAAGGTTAATAGCAAAGTGATGTGGAATGCAGGTTTCGCATTTGACTCAAGCATGTACACAGACCAATCCAACGGTGATCTGACTATCCCAACTGGCAACGCTTACCGTCTAGGTACGGGCATTGATTACAAGATTGATGAAGCAAGCACGGTGTCAGTTGCTTTTGAAGCGACCTTGATTGAATCGTCAGAAGTGAAAGGTCGAGCGGGTAACACGATTGCAAGCTTTGATGACCCAGCGTTGTACTTCCTGAGCATCGGCTACAGCTGGAAAAATCAATAATCCGGCGTTAACGCAATCACTAGATTAGCGATACGACGAAAAGCAGCGGTAAGCACGTCCTAGGCTTACCGCCGTTTTTGTTTGTAACGGGACCGCATCAATTCAACTGAATAAAAAGCACAAAGTAAAAAGACGATAGCGAATTCGTCGAGGAAATTTAAAATGAACAACACGTTTTGGCTGGCATGTGCAGCGTTAGTTTTAAGCTCGTCGGCTCTGGCTAGTGAACGCGTTCCCAAAGAGAACAAAAACAAATTAGCCGATGACCCTACTAAGGTTATCACTAAGTTTGGTGCATCTTATTCCAACAACTATGATTTTGATGACCAGAACATCTCATTTTCTGGCTCGCTGGCATTAGATGAAGCGCGTAAAATTAACGTTCGCATCAATGATGATGCAAGTGAGTGGCGCGTGGGCGGCTCTTGGCTCTTTCCGGTGGGTATCGTGAACTTCAACTTTGGTAAGAATGAATACACCAACGGTGCCGATCAAACCAACTACAGCGTTGGAACCTTTGTACCTTTGAGCTATTTTGGCATCGAGCCAGCAGGCTTTCAGATCTTCCCTATGGCTGGCTACACTTATAACGATGGCGATGTGCCAGTTTGTGATGGCGCAGTGGACAGTGCATGTTCAGCCCCTGGTTTTACTGGCACACCTAGCCCCGAGAATGGGTTCAACATGATGAACTCTTCAGGCAGTAGCGGTTATCTGGGAGCATTCACATTGAAACCCCTAACAGAGCAATTGACCTTGATGGGGTTTGCTGGTGGATCTTACGGTTCGGAAAACAGTGAAGGGGATAATTACCAAGGCGTTTTTGGTGGAGTAGGCATGAGTTATCTGGTGCAGAAACGTCACTCCTTTAATGTGATGACGTTTGCCATGGACAACAACACTTATCTCGATGACCCTGACAAGCGTGTCATCTTCTCATACCAATATCAGTTTGAATAATCGAGCATGTGTCATACCACTCGCTACTTCACGAGTGGTATGTCCAATCTCGTTCACCCAACCGTGTGAAAGGGATTTGCGCTTATTGGTCAACTTCAAATTTTGTACGAAATTGATTTTGCAAAATGTACATACGTTTCACATCTCTATAGCTGCCATTAATGAAGAACTCTTGCACTAAATGACCTTCCTCAATAAAGCCACATTTCTCATAGAGATGAATCGCCTTTTCGTTGTCGAGCGCCACCAACAGATAAATTTTGTGCAAGTTTAAGATTGAAAACGAATAATCAAGTGCACGATTAATGACCTCTTCCGCGTAACCTCTACCTTGATGATCAGGGGCGATAATAATTTGGAACTCGGCGCTACGGTGAATATAGTTAATTTCAATTAGCTCTACTAGGCCAATAAGTACGCCTTGCTCATCCTCTACTACAAAGCGACGTTCTGCATCATCATGAATGTGCTTTCTGTACAATTCTTCTAATTCATCATGCGACTCATACGGTTCCTCAAACCAATACGTCATGATGTTGCGGTTATTGTTGAGATCGTGAATAAAACGCAAATCAGAACGTTCTAAAGCGCGAATTGTGAGTCCATTTTTCATTGTCTTTCTCCCAATAGGATTCGATATCCAAGTTGCCTCAAGAAACTAAGTTTTAGCGAGAATGACTTGGTTTGGTTAACCTCATCATAGCGTAATAGGGGGAAATCTCCCCTTTACTTATGCGAAGCTGAATGCGTAAAAGCGATCTCTATCAAACCTTAACAAAGCCTTGAAAAACAAGGCTTATAACAATAATAAATGTTAATCATAACGACAAAAAACCTGATTAGGCTAAGGGGGCGATTTCAGCTTAAATACCGCCAACGACTTAAGGTCATAATCTACATAAACAGGGTATTAAATATGTTTTCAATCGGTGACGTAGTAGTAGCTACTAAAGGTATCGATCTTGGTGAAATGGTTGTTACAGGTCTAAGCAGCGGCGGTTTTTACGTACGCGTTAAAGCTGGCGAAGCAACGCTAACTTACCCAGCTAAAGACGTTAAGAAAGCATAATTTAATTTGCTGACTTGCAAAAAAGGTAGCTTACGAGCTGCCTTTTTTTGTGCCCATATTATTTTCCTTTACCCCTTCCACCATTCTTACTTTATTTCGTTCTGAATTATTTTTAATCGAATTTAATATGTTTGGTTAATATATTGGAGCTCCCGTCATTTTTGACTCATATCAATAAAAGTTCTAGTTTTAAGTTGTTGTTTTTATGTTGTATTTTTTACGTTCGTCGGCAAGTGTCTGTTTTAAAAACTATTAGATGTTAAATCCGCTTCTCATCTAAATATTCGATTAATATCTATTCCTTTTTCCCATTTTTAAAAATATCGGTATTTCAATAACTTTCGCCGCAACGGATTAGGGGAAAGTTATGAATAAAAAGAAAATTACGCTAGGGATCGTTGGAGCAGGCTTAGTGGCTTACTTAGGTACTGTCTACATGGTGAAGCAAGACGATCAAAAAGTGGCTCAACAACAGTTAGTGCAGTTCAGTTCTCTGGATAAATCGACGCTAGATTATCAAGCAATGAAGGTGCTCTCAGACAAAGGCTGTGGTTATTGTCATACGCCAAACAGCGAAATGCCTTTCTACTCAGAAATGCCAGTAGCAAAACAAATCATGGAAGCGGATGTGAAGGTGGCCATGCGTCACTTTGATATGACCAACCTGTTTGATGATGTCAAACAAGATGATTTGGTCTCTGAAGTCGCATTAGCTCGTTTAGAAAAGGTGTTGTACGACGATTCAATGCCGCCAGCGATTTACCTCACGATGCACTGGTCAGCGAGCATGTCGAAAGACGAAAAGCACACCTTGTTGAAGTGGATTCGTGAGAAGCGTGCAGAGCGTCATGCACAGTCTCCGGTATCGGAAGAACGTAAAACCAAAGTTCTACAACCAATTTACACCACGTTCGAAACCGATGCAGACAAGGCTGAATTAGGTAAGGTGCTTTATCACGACACGCGACTATCAGGAGACAATAGTGTCTCATGTGCGTCATGCCATAGCCTTGATACAGGCGGCGTGGACCGACTCGTAACATCTGTTGGTATTCATGGCCAAGTGGGTGGCATCAACGCGCCAACCGTGTTTAATGCTGTGTACAACAAACTGCAATTCTGGGATGGCCGTGCTGCGGATCTGCAAGACCAAGCGGGTGGTCCTCCGTTTAACCCTATTGAAATGGGTTCTGTGGATTGGGATGAAATCGTCGACAAGTTAAGCCAAGATCCAGAAATGGTTGCGATGTTCAAAAAGGTTTACTCAGGTGAGATTAATGGCAACAACATTACGGATGCGATTGCCGAATTTGAGAAAACCCTAACCACACCAAATAGCCGCTTCGACCAATACATGATGGGTGATACTCAAGCGCTGGACTCGCACGAGAAATACGGTTTAATGTTGTTCAAGAAGTACGATTGTCAAACTTGTCACGCAGGTGAAGCGATGGGTGGTGAAACGTTTGAAACCATGGGTATGAAAGCGGACTACTTTGCTGAGCGTGGTACTGATATGACGGACGCAGACCTTGGTCGTTACAACTTCACTGGTAGCAAAGAAGACAAACACAAGTTTAAAGTGCCAACCTTGCGCAACATTGAACTGACACCACCATACTTCCACGATGGTCATGCTGATACGCTAGAAAAAGCCATCTACGACATGGGTAAATACCAAGTCGGAGTGGAAATGTCGGATGAAGAAGTGGATGCCATCAAAGCGTTCCTAAAAACACTGACGGGCGATTACGAAGGCCGTCCTTTAAGTTAAGCTAGGGCATAACCAACAAGTTTGTCACCGATAAAACGATAGACTTCGCAATCGAGACCACCTTTGATTAAGGTGGTCTTTTTTATGGAACAAATTCAATCAAGTAGGGATAGATATGATTGATCATTTTGAAATCAAAGTTGTGGATTTTGATGCTTGTGTCGCTTTTTACTCCAAGGTGCTTACCCCTCTGGGCATCGAACTAAA
This sequence comes from Vibrio jasicida 090810c, assembly GCF_002887615.1. Taxonomy (NCBI): domain Bacteria; kingdom Pseudomonadati; phylum Pseudomonadota; class Gammaproteobacteria; order Vibrionales; family Vibrionaceae; genus Vibrio; species Vibrio jasicida. The sequence goes on from NZ_CP025793.1 coordinate 790,639, forward strand.
ATGGTTGGACGAAGCAGCGGCAGGCTTTGGATTAGTTGGTGAACCCAATACGCGTTTTCTGATAGAAAAGAGTGACCAAAGTGCCCCTTGCCACATTGCGTTTAAAGCGAATGACAAAGCGTCCGTCGAGGCTTTTCATAGAACAAGTATCGAAGCTGGGTTTACTTGTCATGGAGAGCCAGGTTTACGTGAACACTATGCGCCCAATTACTACGCAGCGTTTTTTTATGATCCCGATGGTAACAACATCGAAGCGGTGGTTTATTTATAGGGTGTTAACTATAGGATGAGTCAGTGGGTATTTACTGATCGAACGATCGCTAGGTCATTGGTTTTACGATCAAGATAGAAGATAATCGAGCTCCTATTTCATCCCTATAAAAAGAACGAAAAATACTATGAAAGTTGTCGTCACAAAGGCACAAAAACAGCACGCTCAAGGCATTACCGAAGTTCTCAATCCCATCATAGAAGAGGGCTTATACACAATCCTTGATACCACCTTCACCCCAGAAGAGGAAGAAGGCTTCATTGAAAGCTTTCCTGAAACGGGTGTGTTCAATGTGGCATTGAATGTAAAAGAAGCGGATGAGGATGAGAGCGCCGTACTGGGTTTCCAAAACGTAGAGCCTTTCGCCAGTTATACCAAGGCATTCGCTCACGTTGGCATTATTGGTACGTTCGTCGATGCCAAGTGCCGTCGACAAGGTGTCGCTTCAGCGCTGTTTACCGCCACCTTTACCGATGCTAAATCCAAAGGTTATGAAAAGTTGTTTGCTTATGTTCGAGAGGACAACCCCAACGCGCTCGCAACGTATCTAAAACATGGCTTTGAAGTGGTCGGCACCGCAAAGAAGCATGCCAAGGTTAACGGCCAGTACATTAATGAAGTTATGATCGAGAAGTTTCTCTAGCGCTTAGAAGGAAAGCAAGATGCACAAGTCAGCAGGTATCATCATTAAAGACGGCGCGTTGTTAGTGCTGCGCTCAAAAGGCAAAGACACCTTCTATGCGCCGGGCGGAAAACTGGATAGTGGCGAAACACCAGAGCAAGCGTTGTGCCGTGAACTGAATGAAGAAGTAAACATTGTCGTGGCGGAAGATGCCTTAACGTTGTTTGGTTGCTTTGAAGCGCCTGCACACGATAAAGACGACATTACTTTGGTCATGGATGTGTTCTTCGTTAACGATTATTCGGGCGAGGTGGTTGCCGGTAACGAAATCGAAGAGTGCCAATGGGTAGATTCTTCAAACGTGGATGACATCGCGATAAGCACTATTTTCCGCAATGAGGTTTTCCCGAGCTTGGTTGAACAAGGATTAGTGAAATAACACTAAACCTCGAGCAGAATACAAAAACGCCCATAATGCGAACGTATTATGGGCGTTTTCTTATGACCTGTTACTTAGTCAGTTTTTCTGCGTATTCGCTCAGGATCTGCTTGAAGACTTCAACTGGTTGAGCGCCTGTCACTGCACTTTCCATATTGAACACCACTGTTGGTACTGAGCTCACGCCAAGTTGATGCCATTGGCTTTCTTGATACTCGATAGAGTCAGCATTACTTGCATCGTCTAGGGTGGCGATGCCCATATTTGCATCTAAACCAATGTCAGTCAGAATCGTTGCCAGTGTGTTTCGGTCAGAGACATCTTTGCGTTGACCAAAGAAGGCCGCGAACAGGGCTAACTTCAGTTCAGTTTGCTTACCAAATTGCTCTGCCCACTGCAGCAGTACGTGTGCATCTCGCGTGTTAACCATCTTCATGTCATCAAAGTAGTCAAAGTCGAATCCCACTTCTTTACCCAGATTAGTCAGGTTATCGCGCGCACGAACGCTGTCTTCCGGCGTTGTTCCGTATTTCTTCGCTAGGTGTTGGCGTAGGTTTTCACCTTCTGCTGGCATGTTTGGGTTCAATTCGAACGGTTGCCATTCCAACTCAATTTTGTCTTCCAATCCTAGTTCTTGAATTGCTTGTTCTAAGCGTTTGTAGCCGATGATGCACCAAGGGCAAACCACATCTGACACTACGTCGATTTTGATTACTGATTCCATAAAACAGACCTTACTTTTTCGAGTTATAAAGTGGATATGGAGACCAAGAGTATGAATTCAACCAGTTACCTTTTAGTAACCTGATGCTTTTCTATCCGAGTTTTATCTTTCATCGTATCTTTTTCTACAATTCATGTTGACCTGTCTATAACTCTACAGTTTAAGATGCTTTCATCAGCGCTGAGGAAAATTACATGTATCGGATATCGGAACTGGCAGAAATGCTGGGTTTGTCTCGCACCACATTGCTCTATTACGAGAAGATTGAACTCATCAAAGGGCAACGGTTAAGCAACGGCTACCGCGCGTATAGCGATGCGGATCTACAACGCTTGCGTTTGATCCAGCAATTGCAGAGTGGCGGACTGACGCTCAAGGAGTGTAAAGCCTGTTTGGAAGCCAAAGTAGATCGACAGTTGATGCTGGAAAGACTCAAACAGCTTGATGAAGAGATTGAGCAAAAGCAGAAATCGCGACAGCTCTTGGCAGCGCTGCTTGGCGAAAAACCGTTAACCGATTGGCATGAATCGTTGGATGAAGTCGCGCCGGATGCGCACTTGAAATGGCTGATGACGCAAGGTTTTAGCGAGAAAGAAGCCCTTCACTTACGTTGGTTATCAAAAGATATGAATACTCACGACGACTACATGGCGGACTTCTTCCGCGTATATGAAGCCTTGGAGTTTTGGGGGCCTGGTTCAGAGCAAGATACGTTGAAAGCATTGAGCCTATTACCAACTCAGCCTGATGAAATATTGGAAATCGGCTGCGGGCAGGGCATTGCGACTCGTACTTTGGCAAAACATGCACACGTCACTGCAGTCGATAACGACGAGCCGTCTTTGCAACGCTTGCAAGGCAAAGCACAAGCTCTTGGTCTAAATGACAATATCACCACGGTGTGTGCGAGCATGACAGAACTGCCATTTGCAGATGGGACGAGTAATCTAATTTGGGCGGAAGGCAGTGCTTACATCATGGGGGTGGAGAACGCATTCAAAGCATGGCGCCTATTGCTTAAAGACGGCGGTATCTTAGTGGTGAGTGATTTGGTGTGGAACACGGATACACCAAGCGAAGATACGGTGGCGTTTTGGCAAAAAGAATACCCAGATGTGGGCAGTGTCGAGAAGCGTATTGAGCAGGCGAAAGCAGCAGGCTACCGAGTGTTAGAGACGTTCCCAATTAGCCAACAGGCATGGGATAACTACTACGTTCCTTTAGATGAGCGTGTGCAAAGTTTGAAAGCTGAGATGCCAGCATCACAAGCATTAAAAGACATACAAGTTGAATTAGATATCGTTAAACGCCGTGGAAATGAAGTGGCGTATCAGATGTATATCTTACAAAAAGATTGATAGAAAAATGAACGAAACAACAAATCAAAATACTCAAAAATCGAACTACACACTTTCTCAATATGAGAGAGGCATGAGCAGCGAGATGATCGCTTTGTTTACTCAAACCTTTTCTGATTCTGAAGGTGAAGCAGAAGGCAAAACCATTGGCTTACTCGTCGGTGACTTACTGACAACAACCCCAGAACAGGAGCTAAAAGGCTTTGTGGCAAAACAAGGTGAACGTTTAATCGCAGGCGTGTTATTTACTCCATTGAGCTTTGAGAATGGTGAAGTGGGTTACTTGTTGTCGCCAATGGCAACGCTAACAGAATGCCAAGGTAAAGGCGTAGGACAAGCCCTGATCAACTCTGGCCTTGAACACTTGAAACAGCAAGGTATCGAGTTGGTGTTTACCTACGGCGACCCTAACTTCTATTCGCGCGTTGGTTTCCAACAAGTGACGGAAGCGCAATTCAAAGCGCCTCATACTTTGAGCTTTCCACATGGTTGGTTGGCACAATCACTTGCCGGTGAATTGACGCCAATCCAAGGTACATCCTTTTGCGTGCAAGGTTTGGATAGTCCTGCTTACTGGTAACCCATTAAGCTCCGGTCGTCGGTTGATCTAACCTGAACGAAAAAGCCCTTCTGCGATGAACTTGCAGAGGGGCTTATTAATATGCTCTATCAGTGTAGAGGTAGCTAATTACTTCACGGTAAGAACCATCTTGCCTACGTGGCCCTTCTCTTGGAATGCCGCTTGCGCTTGGTTGATGTCCTCAAGTGGGAGCGTCTGTGCGACTAATGGTTTGATGTTGCCTTGTTCAATATGATGAACCAAGTTTCCAAACACTTCAGGCTCAAGGACGGTACAACCAAAGAAGCTGAGATCTTTGAGATACAGAGTGCGAACGTCTAGCTCAACCATCGCGCCGCCAATGGCACCTGATACCGCGTAACGACCTTTCGGGCGCAAGACTTCGAGGAACTGTGGCCACTGCTCGCCAGCAACCAAATCAATCACCACATCGACGCTGTTACTGCCAAGTGCTTCAACAAGATTTGCATTGCGTGGCACGACTTCATCTGCGCCCAGATCCAGCACTTGTTCATTTTTGCTTGGGCTTGTGATGGCAATAACAGTAGCACCGCGCGCTTTGGCAAGTTGAATCGCCGCAGAGCCGACCCCGCCAGAAGCACCAGAAATCAGGACACGATCTCCTTTGGCAACACGAGAGCGCGTGAGCATGTTTTCTGCCGTTGAATACGAACATGGGAAAGAAGCAAGTTCAACGTCAGTCAAATCCGTCTTTAGCTGGTAAGCGTGCTTAGCTGAGACCACGGTGTATTCTGCAAAACCACCGTCGCATTCTGAGCCAAAGTACCAAGGTGGATTAATGGTTTCGCCATTTACATCGCTTAGGCAAGGTTCAATCAACACGCGTTCACCTATGCGGCCTTCATCCACCATACTACCCACAGCAACGATCTCGCCACAGACGTCAGCGCCTTGAATACGTGGGAGAACCAGTGCATTGCCGCTCCAACTTGCATCCTCGCTGTCATTGTCACCTTTTGAATACCAGCCGATACGCGTATTGATATCGGTATTGTTCACGCCCGCTGCGGATACTCGAATTAGCACTTCGTTCTCTTTTGGCGTTGGGACTGGAATATCTTGGCGGTGTTCCAACATTTCTGGTCCGCCGTGACCGGTCAATAGAACACCTTTCATTGTGGTTGGTAGCGTTGTCATGATTAATCTTCCTTTAGCAATCTTAAAACAGCTTGTTGCGCAGAGTTCAGAGCCTCGTTACCCAGTACTGGCCAAGCGCTGGAGACGCCTTCGTGCAATAAGAACAGCTGCGTGGCGAGGTCTTGGCGAAGGCTCTGTTTACCCAAAAATTGTCGAACGTCTTCTTTGTGCGCTTTCACGGTTTGGTTGATGATGTCGTGCTCGGGAAATGCCGCAATCGCATTCATCGACATGCAACCATGCGGTGCGTAGTCTTCCATCCATTGTTTGAGCTTGTTGAATACGTGTTGAGTCGCTTCTAGCCCGGCTTGTGGCGAGTTATCCAGCAGGAAGTTTAAGTAGCGCTGGTGGCGGTGTTCTAACGCGGCCACGATCATGTCTTCCTTAGATGGGTAATGCTTGTACAAGGTGCGTAGGCTAACGCCACAGGCAGTCTTGAGCTGTGCCACACTAGGCTCGGCAAATCCAAGCTCGCTAAAAGCTTGCTCTAAACTGGCAGCGATCTGTTCTTTCAACATAGCGTCTTCTCATGAGTAGAATGATTGTTCTACTTTTAGGGTAGAGCGATCGTTCTACTTGTGTCAATGTAAATCGAGAAATAAAAAAAACGGAGCACAAAGGCTCCGTTTAAAATCATTAAGTTAGATCTAATAAGTTTGGTATTGGTCGACAATCAATTGACTGATCTGAGCAATCACTTGGTTTCTTGCTTGCAATGACAAGTCTGTCTCTGTGATATAGATGCTGACATAAATCGGTTTATGATTCTCTTTCCAAATCATCGCTGTCACGCCCCTAGAGCCAAAACCGCCAGCGCCAGAGCGGTCGGCAATCGACCAACCTTTCGGTAGGACTGAACGAATAAGTGGATCCGAAACCTTATTATCCTGCATCCAAATTTTAAGTTGGATGCGAGATTCGTAAGATAGCGCATCGCCTTCTAGCAGAGTGTGCAGAGTGTTTACCATGGCGTTAGGTGTTGTGGTGTCTTGCTTATCACCTGGTTTGGCTTCATTCAGTCTTGGCTCAAAACGGTCCAACCTCGTCGCTTTGTCGCCAAGAGAGCGTAAAAAGAGCGTGACCCCTCGTGGACCACCAATGCTGCGTAATACGATATTTGCTGCGGTGTTGTCACTCATGAGCATCGCTGCTTCACACGCGTGTTCGATGCGGGTGGTTTGACCTGCCATACGATCCATGACAGGTGACCATACCACCATGTTACGTTCTTCGACTTTCGCAGTGGCGTTTTTATCTAGCTTTCCGGTGTCCATTTGATTCAGCATTGTGGCACAGGCAAGAGTTTTGAAGGTACTCATCATCGGGAAGCGTTCATCGCCTCGGTAATCCCAATGCTCGTTACTTTGTGTATCCCAAATCGCCACACCGATTCGACCCGCGATGTGTTGTTCGATGGCAGAGATGTCTTCGTTCAGTTTGGCGGCGTATGTTGCACTCGAACAGACTAACAATCCGAGTAGCAGAAATAGCTTTTTCATTATTGATTTTCTTAGTGTTATTTATTCCAGTTCGCATCTTGGCGAATTTAACCGGAACTATAACGAGTGAATACTCTAATGACTGTTAGATTATTGTCTTTTTTCTGTAGGAATCCTTGCATATGTCGAGCTTTACCCGCTTTTACTCTTATTGACGTTGCTTTACATGTGAAGCGCTAAAGTAAAGTTGTCGATTAACCGAGTAATCAATCATGAAAACATTCCGCAATCTCATCTGGGCAATGATCGCCGCGATGTCCGTATTATGGTTTGCGATGGAACCGCAGCTTTTCTCTTCTACCAATGTCTTTGAATGGCGATCTGCCATGATCCAATATTCAGGCATTCTGTCTTTGATGCTGATGTCGATCACCATGGTGTTGGCAATGCGTCTTCCTGTGGTTGAAAACTGGCTGCACGGCATGGACAAAGCGTATCGAGTGCATAAATGGCTCGGCATTGGTGGCGTTGCATTAGGTCTTGCGCACTGGCTTTGGTATCAAGTGCCGAAATGGTTAGTCATGTCTGGTGTATTAGCAAGACCAGAGAAACACACAGGTACAGGGCCGGAGGGTAACCTCTCTGGAATCGAAGCTTGGGTTCATGGTCTGCGCGACCTTGCTCAAGGCATGGGTGAGTGGGGCTTTTACATGCTGTTGGTTTTGCTGGTGATTTCTCTATGGGGCGCAGTGAAATACAAACCCTTTAAACTATCGCACCGCTTTATGTCGGTGGCGTATCTACTGATTGCGATTCACTCCGTACTGCTGCTCAAACGCGCGTATTGGGGCGAGCCTATTTACTATCTTACTGTTGGTTTTGCAGTCGTCGGTTCGGTTGCCGCACTTTACAGTTTGTTTGGCTTTGTTGGTCGCCGTAATAAACATTCTGCGGTTGTGGCGTCGACACGTTATTTCCCTCTAGCTGAAGTGATGGAATTGGTCGTGAAACCAAATGGGTCTTGGCAAGGGTACAAAGCGGGGCAATTTGCTTACTTACGTTTTGGTGATGAAGATGCGCATCCGTTCACCATCGTCTCTAGCAGTGAAAGTGATGAATTACGTTTCCTAATCAAAGAGCTAGGCGATTTTACTACCGGCTTGTATGAGGGCGTAAAAGCGGATGATGCTGTAATGGTAGAAGGGCCCTACGGACGTTTGGAATTTGATTTAGAGAAACCTCAAATCTGGATTGCTGGTGGGGTAGGGATTGCTTCTTTCTTTGCTGCTTTGGAAGCATTGAAAGTGCAAGCGCAAACTAGCGACGTTCATTTGTTTTACTGCAGTCGCGGTATCGACGGTCAGTTGGTCGATGAACTGTGGCATTTAGCGCACCAAGCAAGCGTCAAACTGCATGTGATAGATACCATGAAATCGCCACGTTTGAATGCTGAGCGTATTGCGGCTCAGTGTGGTGATTTGAACCAGTATGAAATGTACTTCTGTGGACCAGAAGCGTTCTCAAAAACACTGAAAAAAGAGCTAGATGCGTATCAATTTAATATTGAGCAGAGTTATCACGAAGAGCTATTTATTATGCGCTAAGTGTCAAGATTGTTAGTCATGAGTTAGCTCAGCGGTGAGCTTTTTAAGCCTCAATTTCGATAACCGGAAATGGGTAGGGTAATAAGCAAATCCAAACCGAGAGAGTAAAGATGACTATCACATCAAAACGCATTCTAGCGCTAACAACATTGGCAACAGTGACCGCTTCTGGCCACGCATTGGCAGAAGGCCGCAACAACTCAATTGAAGCGGGTGCGACCTTCGTTGGCGACCACGAAATGTACACCTTGGGTTACAGCCGCGATGTGGGTAACAACATTGTCACCGGCGGTGGTATTTTTGTTGGTTCTGACGCAATTGATATACCCGTAAAGAACGATCAAGACGCTTGGGGCATGTACGCGAACATTGGCTACCGCTTTGAAATTGCTGAGTTCGATATCATTCCTAAGCTTGGTATCAACTACTTTAATGCGGACGTTGATATCAATGGTGGCACTCACTCTGGCCAGAGTATGAACATTGATAGTGTTTACGCTTCTGTTGGCGGTACGGTTAACTGGCGTATGGTTGGTCTAACAGTTGATTACGGTAAGATCAACGACTCAGCGGTTAACCCGATCAATGGTAAAGAATTTGAAGAAGATGTGGTTCGCGCTACGTTGAGCTTCAACTTCTAACGTTTTTCATCGACCTTTATATTTTTGTCGTTTTATTTTTACTGCACACACTGCTTTTTTGCCGCCTGTACCGGGCGGCTTTTTTGTATGTCTAGTATGCCAGTAATGACCATTGAAGTTACAAATCGTTGAGAATATCGGATAGGTGCTTTTCTAATTTCACTATCGTTGGGTGTTGATAATAGCCACGGTGAAATTGCAAACCAATATCGAAATACATCTGTTGATTGTTTTGAATCAACGGAATCTTTTTGATGTTTTGTGGTAACACTGAGTCAGGCAAAGTAAAGCAAATCATCACGTAATCGGTTTTAGTTAGCCAGTCCAACGCTGCATGAACAGAGGGGACGGTGAGGCGTTTGGTTAGCGCGAAACCCAACTGACGTTTCACTCTCTCATAGTAAATTGCGTCATCGAGCGCGCCCATGGATACTCGTACTAACTTTTCACTTTGTAAGCGCAGAATATCAATTTGTTCTGCTTGCCAGAGTGGATTGCTCTTTGAGGTATAGAGATACAGGCCAAGTTCGCCAATTTTTCTTTCTACCACACGCTCATTCATCACCGAAGGGTAACCTGAAATCCCAACTGCAAGTGACCCTGCTTTGGGAAACTCAATGCCGTCTAAATTCCAGTCAACCATAGAAAAATCGTCAACATTTTCATGTTGCTCAAGCAACTCTAATAAAGGAGTGGTTAGAAGAGCACTAAGAGGATTAGGGACGAAGAAACGAAATTGCGTTGGTTGAGAGGCGGCTTCAAGTACATTGATTTGAGTCTGTGCTGACTCTAGCTGTTCAAGCGGTTCTTCAATAAGACTCATAAGTTGGCTGCAAAACAACGTAGGTTGGTAAAGCCCCTTATTGGCGATAAACAACTCATTTCCAAATAACACTCGGCAATCGGCTAATTGGCGATTAAATGTTGCTCTACTGATATCGAGTGTATGACACACTTTAGGCATCGATTTTTGTTCAAAGATCAAATGCAAAAAGCGGTATAGATTGAGGTCGATAGAGTGTTTCACAAGAGCCCTTTAAATAAAAAAAACACATCGATTAATACGACATTGTGTGTTGATTTAAGGTTCAAATTTGAGTCTCTTAACCGTCAAAAATGCGCACGTAATCCACGTATTCTGAGAGTGGTAAATCGACGTATTCATAGCTCGGAGGTGTCATGCTTAAAGATCTGGTTGGCTTATTCATTTTGGTGCTTTTGCTAAGTGCTCCAGTATTTGCAGAAGAGAGAGAACCCTTTATCGCGGGTGGCGTGACGTTTTTGGATAAGCATGAGGTCTTGAGTGTAGAGATGGGCGCAGAAGTGTTACCCAATATCAATTGGTCACTTGGCTTCAACGCACCGATAGACAGTGGTGAGCAAGAGCACTTCGGCACGCATTGGGCAGAGAAGCAAGTTTGGGGATTACATACGGCATTGGGCTACGAAATTCGCGTGAATGACGTGTTGGCGATAACGCCGCGTATCGGGTTGAATTACAACAATGTCGAGATTGAGTATTTTGAAGAAGAGACGGGTGAGTATGTCGACACAGACAGCCAAAACAACTTTGAACCAACCTTAGGTGTTAAAGTCGATATTGCCAGCGTTGGACTTATTGTTGAAGGCTACAAAATTGACGAGGACATCAGCTTATCGGAGGAAGATGAGATGGCGGTTCGAGTCATGGCAGCCTATAACTTCTGAGCTGATGCCACTGCGTAAGCATGGATTCAGAGAAAAAAGGAGCTGAAATGTCAGCTCCTTTTTGATGTGCAAGTACGATTTACAGCGTAATGTTCTTCGTCATGCCCGCCTCTGCATGCCCTGGAATGTTGCACGCGAACTCAACGTTGTTGTCACCGTGGAAATGCCACAATAACTGCTTCGCTTTACCCGGTTCTACCGTTACAGAGTTGCCTGAGTCGTGCATGTGATCACCGCTCATTGTCTTCATCATTTCGCGATGTTCTAGCTGTTCTTTGGCAGAACCGATTGTGAACTCATGGTTGATCTTACCTGTGTTCATCACCACAAACTGCACCACATCGTTTGGCTCAATTTTAACGTCTTTCTTGAACTTGATGGTCATGTCATCACCCAAGATAACGTGTACGACCTTGTCTGGCTTTGCACCTTTTGCTGGCATACCTACTGCCGACATGCCCGGCATATCCATCATGTTTGAATGGTCCATTTTACTGTGGTCCATATTTTCATGCTTCATGTTGCTATGGTCCATGTTCGCGTGGTCCATGTTTGAATGATCCATTTGGGCAAACGCAGTCGTTGTTGTTAGGGCTAGAGCAAGAGTGATTAGTGTCTTTTTCATTTTTATGTCCTTGTTTTAATTCATTAATAACTTGGTTGCTTCCCCTCAAACGGCATGTTTGAGAGGAAGGTAGGGATTAAGCCTTGTTACCGGTGTGATCTGTGTTGTCGGCGTTTTCGATTTGGTTGCCAGCTTGCGTGTTTGTTTGACTAGAAGTTGAGTTACCTGAGCGCAACTCGCGTTGTTTCCACAGCTTAAAGATGGCTGGAAGTACCAACAGCGTCAGTAGCAGTGCCGATGCCATACCACCAATCATTGGTGCGGCGATACGTTGCATTACTTCTGACCCTGTGCCTTCGCCGTACATGATCGGAATCAGACCAATAATTACTGTCAGTACCGTCATCATTACTGGACGGACACGCAGGCCTGCACCTTCACGAATTGCATCAGTTAGGTCTTTCGCCTCAAGCTTCTGTTGGCTCTCTTCCGCATCGAGTTTTTTGTAGTGCCATGCTTGGTTGAGGTAGACGAGCATGATGACCCCAATTTCAACCGCGACGCCTGCTAGGGCAATAAAGCCGACCCCAACGGCAATCGAGAAGTTGTAGTTGAGGATATGCATGAGCCATAAGCCACCGACCATAGCGAGCGGTAGCGTAAGCATGATGATCATTACTTCGCCGACACGACGGAAGCTGAAGTAAAGCAGCAGCATAATGATGGCGATGGTGATTGGTACCACGACACTCAAGCGGTCTTTCGCACGCTCCATGTATTCGTATTGACCAGACCAAGCCAGCGAGTAACCCGCAGGAAGTTCCAATTGATCAGCAACAACCTGTTGTGCTTCTACGACGTAAGAGCCAAGGTCACGACCATCGATGTCGACAAATACCCAGCCGTTTGGACGCGCGTTTTCCGTCTTGATCATCGGAGGGCCGTCTTCGTAACGAATGTCCGCTACATCAGCCAGCGCAATACGAGCGCCATTTGGTGTCACTAATGGTAGGTTTTGCAGTTTAACCACTGAATCACGGTAGTCTTGTGGGTAACGAACGTTGATTGGGTAACGCTCCAAGCCTTCGATGGTTTCACCCACATTCATGCCGCCAACCGCAGTGGAGATCACTTGTTGAACGTCTTTGATGCTTAAGCCGTAACGCGCTGCGGCACGACGTTTAATGTCGATCGTGACATAACGACCACCTGCTACACGTTCTGCATAAACCGATGCCGTGCCCTGTACGCCATTAAGAATTGGCTCTAACTGAGAACCGATCTTCTCAATCACTTTCAGATCGGGTCCGGCGATCTTAATGCCGATAGGGGTTTTGATGCCCGTTGCCAGCATGTCGATACGCGTTTTGATCGGCATTACCCAAGCATTAGTAAGACCAGGGAACTGAACCAACTTGTCGAACTCTTTGCGCAGTGACTCGGTTGTTACCCCTTCACGCCATTGATCGCGTGGCTTCAACTGAATCACGGTTTCAATCATGGTGAGTGGCGCTGGATCGGTTGCGGTCTCAGCTCGGCCAATCTTGCCCCATACGGTTTTCACTTCTGGAACGGTTTTGATCAGCTTGTTGGTTTGTTGTAGAAGCTCACGCGCCTTACCAATCGAGATACCCGGATAGGTCGTTGGCATGTACATCAAGTCGCCTTCATCCAGCGGCGGGATGAACTCGCTACCCAGTTTACTGGTTGGGTAGTAAGCCGATGCCATCAGACCTAATGCGATAACAATCATGGTCTTAGGGTATTTTAAGCTAGTGTTCAACAACGGACGGTACAGCGCGACCAAGCCACGGTTAACCGGGTTTTTGTGTTCCGGTAACACCTTACCGCGAATGAAGTAGCCCATAAGCACAGGGACGAGTGTGATTGCCAAACCTGCTGCTGCTGCCATGGCGTAAGTCTTAGTGAACGCAAGCGGCGAGAACATCTTGCCTTCTTGGCCTTCTAAGGCGAACACCGGTACGAAGCTAAGAGTGATGATAAGCAACGAGAAGAACAGCGGTGCGCCGACCTCTTCTGCGGCTTTGCCAATTACTTGCCAGCGGTTTTTATCGGTCAGTGGCGTTCGTTCAATGTGCTTGTGAACGTTTTCAATCATCACGATTGCCCCATCCACCATGGCACCGATGGCAATCGCAATACCACCCAAAGACATGATGTTGGCGTTGATGCCTTGCCAATGCATTACGATAAACGCACTAAGAATACCGACCGGTAGGCTCAGAGCGATAACCAACGAAGAACGAATGTGGAACAGGAACAACGCACACACAATCGCAACGACGATGAACTCTTCTGCAAGCTTCTTCCATAGGTTTTCTACCGCTGAATCGATAAGGGTAGAGCGATCGTAGGTTGCAACAATTTCCACGCCTTCTGGTAAGCTGCGTTGTAGGTCGGCGAGTTTGTCTTTGACTTTCGCAATCACTTCACTGGCGTTTTCACCAAAGCGCATCACTATAACGCCACCTACCGCTTCACCTTCGCCATTCAGCTCTGAGATACCACGGCGCATTTGTGGGCCAAGGTTGATGTCTGCGATATCACCTAATAGCAACGGCGTGCCTTTCTCGGTGACTTTGAGAGGCAGTGATTTGATGTCTTCAATGCTGGTTAGGTAACCCGTCGTACGAACCATGTGTTCGGCTTCCGCAACTTCGATAACGGACGCGCCGGTTTCTTGGTTACCGTTTTGGATTGCCATGTTCACTTGTTGCAGAGTGAGGTTGTACGCACGCAGTTTGGCGGGATCAATCTGCACTTGATACTGCTTCACCATACCGCCCACGGTCGCGACTTCAGAAACGCCATCAACGGTTTGCAACTCGTACTTCAAGAACCAGTCTTGTAGGCTGCGAAGATCGGCCAAATCATGCTTACCAGTTTTGTCTTGTAATACGTAACTGTAAACCCAGCCCACGCCCGTTGCATCAGGACCTAGGGTTGGTTTTGCATTCGGTGGCAGCTTTGGTGCTACTTGGCTCAAGTACTCCAAAACGCGTGAACGTGCCCAGTACATGTCGGTATCATCGTTGAAAATGATATAAACGTAAGAGTCACCAAAGAAGGAGTAGCCACGCACTGTCTCAGCACCCGGCACGGCAAGCATGGCGGTGGTGAGTGGGTAAGTAACTTGATCCTCAACGACTTGAGGAGCTTGACCCGGATAGCTTGTCTTGATGATCACTTGCACATCAGAAAGATCCGGAATCGCATCAACAGGCGTATTCTTTACACTGTAAAGTCCGCCTAATACAAGGGCTAAGGTCGCGACCAACACTAGGAATCGGTTGCTCAGTGACCAACGAATAATAGCATTGATCATAATTAACCCTCGACGGCTGTTGTTGCAGGAACTAGCTGTCTAAGAACGTAGTCAGATCCTTGTTTTTCAACTAGAAACCGAACTTTCTGTCCTTCTTCAAAACCCGATAGATCAACATCTTCACCCACAGAGAAGTTCATCTCGCCAGCATCCCAGTTCCATTCTGCAACCGGTAGGTGGTTTAAGGTGATCATGCCAAAATCAGCCATCAGCATTGTGATGTCACCAGTTAGCCAAACCTCTGCGACAATGACGCTGTTGTCTGCCTTGTAGTCGATGATTTGGTACTGACCGGACTCCGTCTTTTGCATTTCAAATTCGATAGCCTGACCTTTTTTCAAGTCACCCATCTCAACGCCATCTGCGAAAGTGAAGTTCATTACCATGCCCGGCCAATCCCATTCTGGTACAGGCTGGTGGTCGATGGTCAGCATGCGGTGATCTTTCATTACGTCTGTGATCTCACCTTTGGCCCATGCTGTTTCCGCCGCTGCTTCTACACCATTGATGCGAGACAGATCCGCCGACTGGCTTGATTCAGAGTCGAGCATGAAGTGAGATGAAGTAACGATCTTATCGCCTTGTTTAAGTCCTTGTAATACTTCGGTTTGTTCGCCAGCTTCGCGGCCAACTTCAATTCGAGCTGAGCGATATTTGCCGTCGCCTTCAGCCAGAACAACGCGAGTCATACCGCCAGAGCGGATAACAGATGATTTAGGAATCGTTAACACTGCGTCGTCAGTGACAGGTTGTAAGGCAATATTGGCGAACATGTTTGGCTTCAATGCGCCATCTGGGTTAGGGAATTTAAGACGCACACGCAACGTACGTGTTTTCGGATCGAGGATTGGGTACACGTAATCCACGACACCTTGCCATTCATTGCCCGGAATCGCGTCAAGGGTCATCGTGGCTTGAGAACCCGCTGTCATCCAGTGCGCTTGACGCTCAAATACTTCTGCATCAACCCAAACATTGTCCAAAGGACCTGCACTGATCACCGCTTGAGCAGGGGACAAATAGCCACCTTCACGCACGTTTAAGCTCGCGATAACGCCATCAGCAGGAGCTTTGATTTCAATGGTTTGCGATGCTTTACCACTACGAGTAATGGATTTGATTTGAGCACGGTCAACACCAAGCGTTACCAAGCGTTCGGTCGCGCCTTTTACAAGACCTTTGCGGCCAGTGCGGTACGCATTCAGCAATTCTTCTTGTGCTTTAACCAGTTCAGGAGAGTAGAGCGTGAAAAGAACATCGCCTTTCTTCACTTTCTCACCCACGGCATTGATGTAGAGTTTTTCTACCCAACCTGCCACACGAACGTTGGTTTGCCATAACAGACTTTCATCAAAGGCAATATAACCAACTGTTTCGATGCGTGGTGACAACTGTTGCAGTGTCGCGTTTGCAGTTTTAACCCCGAGGTTATTTTCTACCGAAGGGTCAATAGTCACTGTACCCGGTGCATCTTGTTCACCGGATAGGTCTTCTGCGTAAACCGGAATCAAATCCATGCCCATTGGGGACTTACCCGGCTTGTCGCGTTTGTAATTCGGATCCATTGGGGCAACCCAGTAAAGTGGATCATTGGAGCTTGCAGCAGATTTGCCACCCATCGCACTCATGTCGTGAGCCGAGCCCGTAAGAAAATGATTAGCACCAAACCCCAAAGCACCACCAACAATCAGCGCGATGGTTGCAACTTGTAATGTTTTCATTGTTTTACCTTATTATTTTTTAAATTCAGACAGTTCTGGTTGCTCGACGTGATAGTCGAAACCACCGAGTAGGGTGGCTAAATTGCTGTTTGCGATGTTGAGATCGGTCAGCAGACGTTGTTGCTCTAATTGCAGAGCCAACTCGTCTGTGGTGGCAGAAATTACATCGTTAAACTGCGCTGTGTTGTTTTGATAACCCCGCTCAACGGCTTGAATGCGCGCTTTCGCTTGAGGCAATAAGGTGGATTGATAACGTTCTAAACGCTGGGTTAAGTTGCCGCGATCAACCAGCAAAGTGTTCACCTTGGCATTCATTTGCGTTAGTAAGGTGTCCTTTTGTGATTGTGCCGCGCCAACTTGGTATTGAGCGGCAGCAAGATTGCGATCTTGGCGGTCACCTGTGAACAGCGGAATGTCCATGGTGAGGTAAGCGCTAACCAAATCAGAGGCGGGCTCACCCATCATGTTGTCGGCTTGGCGGTAGGCGTACATTACTTCGACGCCAAATTGTGGGTTGTAGGCTTGCTCAGCAATTTCCACCTGCGTTTTATTGGCAGAAATGCTGACGTCGGCCATCTTAACCATCGGGTGTTGGCTGAGTTGCTGATAATGCTTGGTGGAACCCTGACTGGCAGCAAGTTTGCTGTTCAGTGTCTCCCAGTTCAATTGATTGCTCGCGTGCAGAGCCTGTTCGTTTGCCAACCAATCTGATCCCAACCATTCGGAGAGTTGAGAGATAAGACGACGTTGCATTTGTGCGTTGGCTTGCAGTTTCT
Organism: Vibrio jasicida 090810c; assembly: GCF_002887615.1. NCBI lineage: Bacteria > Pseudomonadati > Pseudomonadota > Gammaproteobacteria > Vibrionales > Vibrionaceae > Vibrio > Vibrio jasicida. The sequence continues at coordinate 807,590 of NZ_CP025793.1, forward strand.
CATCCAACTTGCTGACTTGTAATTGAGCGTTGAGTAGGTCTTGCGCTTCACTCTTACCAATCGAATAGTTGGTTTGAATAAAGCTTTCCATTTCCTTCATCAACTTGCGGTTCTCAAGCATGATTTGCTCCGCGCGTTGCTGGTAACCAAGCTCTAACCAAAGTTGAGTCATGCTGTTGGCTACCTCAAGCTCACGAGCATGAACTTGAAGCCCAAGGCCGTCGGCTTGTTGATTGGCTTTCTTCTGCTGTAAATCAAGCGTCGAGCCACGCTCAAACTGTTGCATTAAACCAACGGAGATGTTGGTCATTGGGTCTTCATCGAATTTGAAGCTGTCGACAGGCAAGCCACCAAAACCCACTTTCAGTTTTGGGTCCATCAAGGTCGCACTCGCGACGCCCGTTTCACGCATGGCAGCAGATTGCGCAGAGTATTGCTTACGATTGCCATCGTTACTCAAAGCGACGTTGATCAGTTGGGCAAGCTTGGTCGTTGAATCTCGCTCACTTGATGCGGAATTTTGCGCTGCGTGCGTCTCTTTACCAGCGGCGTTAACCAAGGTTGGCGCAGCGACCAGAGCCACCATAAAAATAGGTGCAGCTAAGCGGTATGGTTTGATATCCATAATCTAAATCCAGTGTTCGCCGGAACGATGGAGGTGCGGATTTTATTGCGGGAACAGTAAAGCCTTGTTACCTCATCGTTCAGGCGCATTAAAACAACCTGCGATACACGCGCAGGGTCGAATGCTAGGATGGATTTAGGCTATAGGAGGTCGGTATAGGTCGCGGCTGACGTGTACGACTGGGGAAGCAACTTCAGGAGTAATAGTTGCGCGATAGACGACGGGCATTGGGCTATTGGCAGGATTCGGTAGGGGGACGAAAACTATCGTACACGCGGCAGTACAGCAGGTATGAACCATGCCGGAGCCTCCACCACAGTTCATGCTGGTTTCTCTTGCATCGCCATCTTCGGACATAGAGGCGTCAGTCATGGAGACGTCCATCATGCCAGGCATACCGCAGTGTTCGCTGTCACTCATCATAGAAGGATGGTGAGCCATGCCAGTAGACATCATTTGAATATTCATCAACGGCTCACTGTTCGCCACACTAGATACCAATAGCACTAGCGTCGTGAAGAGAGTTAACCAGATTGTATGCAGCGATTTTAAGTGCATACCCTTTCCCATGTGTTTGATGAAAATGATGAAAACCCTTCGATTCTAAAGGTTAACCTAAGGGTAAGGTCAATCATTTATTACTCTTATTATCAAAATAGGCCAACCCTTCAGTTTTCGCACTTTCGAGGGAGTAAAACGTTTGTTAAACACCGAGTGTTGAAAGTTAGCGAAAGAAGCCCTCGCTTTTTATGACACGTGAAAAATGTGGTTTATAAGTTTTACATCACACTAACTTGTCTTACAAATGATTATCCTTATAGAATGCATGGTTTTACTTGTGCAGATTTGGATTTGCTTTGCTGCGGGGGTTGCATGATAGAAATTGTCATCGATGGAAAATATAGAATTGTAGAAGAGGGTCTAACCCTTTTAGAAGCAGCAAAAGTGTGTGGGGTCGAGATCCCATCGCTGTGCGGAATGAACAAAAGTAATGAAAAAGTACCGTGTGACTTGTGTGTAGTTGAAGTCGAAAATGGCGGTACTAAGCGTGCGTGTGAACTCGAAGTTTACCGCGGCCTTAATGTGGTCACGCAATCAGAACAATTAAGCGAGCACCGCAGAAAAGCACTTAACCGCATCATGACGGACCATTACGCCGATTGTGAAGCGCCATGTAAAACCGCGTGTCCTGCGGGCGTGGATATCCAATCGTACCTTTATCACATCGCACAGAACGATCATCAAAAAGCGATTGAAGTGATTAAGCGTACGCTTCCTATGCCGTTATCGATTGGCCGCGTATGCCCTGCATTTTGTGAGAGCGAATGTCGCCGTTCGTTAGTCGATGAGCCTATTGCAATTCGTCAGCTAAAACGTCATGCCGCGGATGCGGATTTGTCTGCGCATGAAACCTACGTGCCAGAAAAGAAACCAAGTAAAGGTTTGAACATTGCCGTCGTCGGCAGTGGTCCTGGTGGTCTAACGGCTGGCTACTACTTATCGAATGAAGGCTACGACGTTACGGTCTTTGAATCCATGCCAAAAGCGGGCGGTTGGTTGCGTTACGGTATTCCTGAATACCGTTTACCAAAAGACATTCTCGATAAAGAAATCGAATTGATGTGCCGCAACGGTATGCAAGTTCACACCAATCAAAAGCTGGGTGTGGATTTCACGCTTTCTCAATTGAGCGAAGAATACGACGCGGTGTGTTTGGCGGTCGGCGCGTCTCAAGCGGTCGAAATGCATTACACAGGCAGTGACCTTGAAGGTTGCTACTTAGGTGTTGATTACCTCAAAGATTACGTGACTGAGCAAAACTATGTAACGGGTCAGAAAGTCGCGGTGATCGGTGGTGGTAACACGGCAATTGACTGTGCTCGTACTGCGCGTCGTGCTGGTGCAGACACCACGTTGATTTACCGTCGTACCCGTGACGAAATGCCGGCAGAAGACTACGAGATTGTTGAAGCGGAACACGAAGGGGTGAAATTCCACTTCTTGACCAATCCTGCAGAAAACCTTGCCGATGAAACCGGACGCGTGAATGCGATTCGTCTAGAGCGCATGGCGTTGGGTGAGCCGGATGCATCTGGTCGTCGCAGCCCTAAACCAACCGGCGAGTTCTTCACCGAAGAGTTCGACACCGTGATTGCAGCAGTATCGCAAAAGCCAGATCTGAGCTTCCTCGAGGGCGAAGATTTGTCGATTCCACTTACGCGCTGGAATACCTCTGATGCAGATGAAAAGACCATGCACACCGGCACGGGCAACATCTTCAGTATTGGTGATTTCCGCCGCGGTCCTGCAACGGCAGTTGAAGCGGTGGGTGATGGTCGCGTTGCGGCAAAAGCCATTGACCTGTTTTTGAATGGCGATATGGCGGATATGCCAAAGGCGGCGTTCAACTCGCGCAAAGAGAAGAAACTCTCTCAAGTCGATCCGCTTCACTTCGAGACCATCCAGAAAGTCGCTCGCTCTATCATGCCAGAGCTGACTCCAGCACAACGCGAGCAAAGCTTCGCTGAAGTGGAGTTGGGTTTTGATAACGAAGAAGCGATGAAGGAAGCCGCGCGCTGTCTTGAATGTGGCTGTCAGGCAAATACCGATTGTGCGCTGCGTGATTACTCCACCGAATATGAAGCTGAGCAAAGCTTTGACTTCTCCTTGCAGATTAAGTCACACCAAGATTGGTTAGATCTTCGTGCGAAAGATTTGCGTCATAAGTACGAAGTTGACCGCAGTTCTGAGTTTATTGAGTTTGATGCCAACCGCTGTATTAGCTGTGGTCAGTGTATCCAAGCGTGTCGCGACAAAGCTGTACACGGCGTACTGAACTTTGTGTGCGATAAACAAGGTCGTCCGGCATTACGTCCTGACGATCGTCCACACTTTGGAAGTAACAAGAATGGTTTAACTCTGATGGGCGATTCGAACTGCGTGCAATGTGGCGCGTGCGTTCAAGTGTGTCCAACGGGCGCAATGGTCGATAGTCGTGACCGTTCGCAAGGCCGTACTGAAGATCTGAAAGCGGTCGACACCATTTGTACATACTGTGGTGTGGGTTGTAAGTTGACTATGTTCGTGGATGAAGCAACCAATACGATTCGTTACGTGAAGGGCGGTGACTCGCCAGTGAACCAAGGCATGCTGTGTGTGAAAGGGCGCTTTGGTTTTGATTTCATTGGCAGTGAAGAGCGTCTTACCACGCCATTGATCCGCAAAGACGGTTGGTTGCAGCCTGCAAGTTGGGAAGAGGCGATTCAACTGATTGCGAGCAAGTTCTCTGGCATCAAGCAAGATTTTGGCAGCAACGCATTGGCGGGTTTCTCTTCAGCGAAAACCACCAACGAAGACAACTATGCGTTCCAAAAATTTGTCCGTCGTGAACTAGGCACTAACAACGTCGACCACTGTGCGCGCTTGTGTCACGCATCGAGTGTAACCGGTCTTGAGGCGTCACTGGGTAGTGGTGCAATGACCAATGACATTCCAAGCATTAAGCACTCGGATGTGATCTTTATTATCGGTTCGGATACTACATCGGCACACCCGATCATCGCTTCACACATCAAACAAGCAATTCGTCACCACGGCGCTCGCTTGATTGTGGCTGATCCGAAACGTGTCGATATGGCAGAGCATGCTGAGCTGTATATGGCGCACCGTCCGGGTACGGATGTGATGCTCCTAAACGGTGTCATGCAGCAGATCATCAAGAATGGTTGGTACGATCAAGAGTACATTGAAGAACGTGTCGACGGTTTTGATACCTTACTGCAAGAAGTGATGTCGCCAGCTTACAATCTCGATAAAGTGGAGTTGGTTACGGGCGTAAAAGCCGAAGACATTCAAGCAATGGCGCGCATGATCGGTACGGCAGATCGTACGGCTGTGTACTACTCGATGGGGATTACTCAGCACACGACAGGTCATGACAACGTGCGTTCTATCGCCAACCTGCAATTGCTGTGTGGCAACATCGGTATTGAAGGTGGTGGTATCAACCCGCTGCGTGGTCAATCAAACGTGCAAGGCGCGTGTGATATGGGCGCTTTGCCAAACAGCTTCCCAGGCTACCAAAAGGTATACAACCCAATTGTGCGTCAGAAGTTTGCGATTGAATGGAACGCGCCAAATCTGCCTTCTGAGCAAGGTTTAACCCTGACAGAAATCATTGACGCGGCTTGCCATCGTGACGTTCGTGGTATGTACATCATGGGTGAGAACCCAGTGTTGAGTGACCCGAACCAAGCGCATGTGATTGAAGGTTTAGAAGCGCTCGATTTCTTGGTAGTTCAAGACATCTTCCTAACGGAAACTGCGCAATACGCGGATGTGGTTCTGCCTTCTTGCTCGTTTGCAGAGAAAGCGGGTCACTTCACCAATACAGAACGTCGTGTACAGCGTGTGAATCCGGTCGTAACGGCACCGGGTGAAGCGAAAGAAGATTGGTGGATTATTCAAGAAATTGCCAATGCCATGGGCAGTGATTGGGATTACCACTGCGTGTCTGATATCACCAATGAAATCGCACGCGTGACACCTCAATACGCGGGTCTTCGTTGGGATGCGATTACGCCAAACGGTGTGCAATGGCCGAGCAACAAGAACAACCCTGCGGGTACTCGCATCATGCACCAAACCCAGTTTACTCGTGGTAAAGGGCAAATGGTGGGTGTACCGTTCCGTTATGCGGCTGAGCTGCCAGATGAAGAGTACCCACTTGTGTTAACGACCGGTCGCGTACTTGAGCAGTTCCATACTGGAACCATGACGCGCAAAACCAAAGGGTTGGATAATCTTGCTGGCCCTCGCGCAATGGTGAGCGTGGAAGACGCAGAAGCACTTGGCATCAGTAATGGTCAGCGTCTGACAGTGTCTACACGTCGCGGCAGCATTGAGATTGATGCCTTTGTGACTAAGCGGATTCAAAAAGGTGTGGTGTTCATTCCTTTCCACTTTGTTGAATCGCCAGTCAACCGCCTAACGACAACGGCAACTGACCCGCATGCGAAGATCCCTGAGTTCAAGGTCGCTGCGGTTAAAGTCGAAGTGAGCGAAAAAGCGCTACTTACAGAGCCTGCAGCGGAAGCGGTTCATTCCATTTAAGCCGATCTGTTTAGATACAGGTCAGCAGTGTACTGGCGAGTTGGGCGATTACATATAAGCTTATGATATGTAATCGCTAAATGAGCCGTGCGTGTGCTGAGAGTCATTAAATGGATTGTGTTGTTTCTACCTGCTTCAATTTGGCTGGTGACAAGGCAATATCATGATATTTGGTGGGCGGAGAATCTAACCTCGATTCCCGCTCTCCTTTTATTCGTCTACCTAGGTTTTGCTTTGGTACTTTTGGTTTGTCGTCACTGGGCGAAAGCCATTGCTGCTACCTTGATTGGTTTGGCTTCTATTGCGTTTCTCTTACCCACTCAAATCACAAACAACCAAACCTGCGAAAATCCGCTGGCGATAGTCCAATTCAACCTGTTCTACGAAAATCCGGACATCAATCAGTTCATCAATTACTTGCTTAAACACCCTGCAGATTTGGTGGTGATGCAAGAGCTCTCGCCTCAAGTGGGGGAGAAACTTCATCTTCTCGACGATATTTATCCTTTCTATTACGGCGGCCAGCGCGGCGTTGGTTATCCGTCAAATCAGATGATTTTGAGCCGTTATCCTTTGGAGCCAGTTTCTATTTATCACACCCCAGATGGTCAAGAGGTGATTCGAGCAACATGGCAAGCGGACAACCCTATTACTTTAATGACGGCGCATCCTCCTTCGCCAAGAACTGAGCCGTTATGGCAACGCCGTAATGCCCTGATTCGAACCATAGAAACCCTTACTGATTTGTACCCAACACCAGAAATGATCGTGATAGGGGATTTCAATCTTTCTGCTGCAAGCCCTAGGTTTAATGGGCTGTTTTCTCGTTTCCAAACTCAACCTGTTGCCAGTTGGCCAACATCAGTGAAAGGCTTGCCTGTAGCTGCTTTTGCCATGATAGGGATTGATCACCTCTGGCTTAAATCGGAAAACGTAGAGAGGACCATTTGTTCTCGCAAGTCGGCAAGTCATCCAAATGGTTCTGATCATCGCTTGGTAACGACGGTGATAGGTAACGTTATGAATTAATTACTGTTTCATTCTCAAGATTGTGAGCGAAATCGGTTCACCCCTGACAAAAGCGGTCTTTACTTTATACACCATGCTCCTCTTTCTTTTTTGGAACGGGATTCCATAACTAAAGCAGTAAATAAACTGGTGATATAAGGGTTAGAAATGAAACCATTCAAACGAACGTTAGTGGCAGGTGTCATCCTAGGGTTAATTGGTACCGTGGCAGGATGCAGCCCAGCAGAAGAAGCGAAACAACCACAACAAAAGCCAAAACCTGAGGCTCAGGTAGAAGAGCAAGCTCAAGCAACTGCGCCTGTGGAAAGCGGTGAAATGATCTATCTGGCTGATACCATCATCACAATGGATGAAGATCAACCTCGTGTAGAGGCAGTTGTAGCGGACGATGACGGCAAGATTGTCTTTGTTGGACAAGAAGCGCAGGCGCTGAAGCAGTTCCCAAATGCGGATAAAGTCGACTTAGAGGACAAGGTGATCATGCCTGGCTTTATTGAGCAGCACCTGCATCCGTTCCTTGGTGCACTTACGCTAAGCATGCCAGTCATTGCTCCTGAAGAGTGGCAGTTACCAAGCCGTACTTGGCCTGCGGTGAATGGACATGAAGAGTATCTGGCCGCGCTGACTGCCGTTGAAAAAGAGATGAAGGATCCAAATGAAGTATTGTGGACGTGGGGCTACAACAACTTCTTCCATGGTGAATTGACGCGCGCTGATCTTGATAAGATCTCGAAAACACGTCCAATCGGTGTATGGCATCGTTCGGCACATGAGTTCTACGTCAACTCTGCCTTTATTGAAAAGTTTGGTCTTAACCAAACAGATATTGATAAGCAAGGTAAAGAGGTAGCCGCTCAGTCAGACCTGGGAAATGGGCATTTCTGGGAAGGTGGTGCACTGATTTACTTGTTACCGCGTATCTACAAAGACCTTGGTAGTGAAGCAAGATTCCGTGCCGGACTAGAGCAAATGGTAGAAATGCTGCACGAGAAAGGGGTAACAGCTTACAACGAACCTGGCGCGTTCATACCAGAGGATATGGTGGGTCTGTATAAAGAGATCTTGGGGGCTGATGAAACGCCAATGTACTCCTTCTTTACACCAGAGAGTAAGTCACCGTACTTCTTGAAGGGCAAAGAGGGTGTGGTTCAAGCGGTTGAAGAAATCACCAAAACCTTCCCTGATGAAGGCAAAGTTCGCTTCTTTAAAAATCAAGTTAAGCTACTGTTTGATGGTGCGATCATCTCTCAGTTAATGATGATGAAAGACGGTTATCTGGATGGCCACCATGGCGAGTGGATTCAAAGTCCTCAAGAAGTCGAAGACATTACCAAGTTGTTCTGGGAGAAAGATTACCAAATCCTCGTTCATGTAAACGGTGATGAAGGCGTTGAAAAGCTGATTGAAATTTTGAAACGTCGTCAAGCTGAATACCCACGTGAGAATCACCGTTTTACGATTGTTCATTTTGCCAATTCGACCGACGAGCAAGTCAAGGAACTGAAAGAACTTGGAGCTATCATCAGTGTGAATCCATATTACGTCACTGGCTTTGGTGACCGTTTTGGTGAAGTCGGCTTAGGTGAAGAGCGTGCTCATGCCATGGTGCGTCTGGCGACCATAGAGAAAGAGCAGATCCCAGTCTCATTGCATTCAGATATGCCAATGGCTCCGGCTGATCCTCTATTACTTGCTTGGAGCGCCGCTACCCGTCAAACCAACAATGGCAATGTATTACGCAAAGACTTGGCCCTATCTCGTGAAGCCGCATTAAAAGGCATCACTATAGAAGCCGCGTACTCTTGGGGAATGGAAGACACCCTCGGCAGTATCGAGGTAGGTAAGGTTGCCAACTTTACGGTACTCGAAGAGGACCCTTATAAAATCGACATCAACAAGCTAAAAGACGTACCAATTTATGCCACTGTCTTTGAGAACAAGCTATTCCCTATTGATAAGTAAAAGTAACTTTTAGCACTAAAGAGCTGCAAGGTGTCTAGTTATTTAGAATTAGGTTAAATCAGGCGACGGCTTGTCATGGAATTGACCGACTCTGACCGTCGCCTGTTATTTGGGTGAATTCTTTAACCTAAACTTCATCCGCTTCCTATACTGAAATTATAGAGAAAAGCAGAAATTCATAACGATAAGAGGCAACTTGCATGACAAGAACTACCTCAGCAGTGTTAATTATTATTTTGATGAGCGCCTATTTTGCCTATAACCGTTTCTACGTTTATCCGCAAAAGCTGGAAACACAGGCGGAATCAATGCTGATCCAAATGGCCAATCGAGAAGAGTGGCTTGATGTTCCACAGATGATGGAACGTGTCGATGCACACAAAGCACACTTAGAGCTGGATGCCGACATCACTTCAACCAGTGGCAAACGTGCTTATGGTGAAGGCTATATTACTTACAGTGACCGCAGTAGGAACGTATGCAAACAAGTGGTTTTTAATTTTAAAATCAACTCGTTGAGAAACTACATTATCTCCGATTTGCACGATTGTTCACTCGGTGAGTACTATTGATGTTCTACTCGCTTTGATCAATAACGCCTCCGAATTTGGAGGCGTTTTTAGTTGTGGAATCTGGTGGGTTAATCGAGTGATTTTTTGAAGCGTAATGACGCAACAACTAAACCTATCACTGTAAAGCCCAGTAGCCAGACAGTATCTCGCCATAGCTCCATTAAATCTGCACCACGCAACACCACACCACGAATAATGCGCATAAAGTGGGTGGCAGGCAGGGCTTCTGATATCCATTGTGCCGCGACGGGCATTCCTTCATACGGGAACATAAATCCGGATAGAAGAATTGACGGCAAAAGAATAAACACCGTCATCTGCATTGCCTGTAGCTGTGTCGTCGCAATGGTGGATATCACCAAACCTAAAGTTAAACTCGCGGCAATAAACAACAGTGTGCCAAACAGTATCTGACTAATGGCGCCGTTTATCGGCACGCCAAATATCCAGTGACCCAAGCCTAAAATGATAAACACCTGTATCAGACCAACAAAGATGTAGGGAATGATCTTCGCCACCATGAGCTCGATGGAGTGGATTGGCGTAGTAATCAGTAACTCTAAATTGCCGCGTTCTCGTTCTCGAACAATGGCTGCACTGGTGAACAAGATCATCGTCATAGTCAGAATCACGCCCAATAAACCGGGGACAATGTTCACCGCCGAACGCCGACTCGGGTTGTAATACAGCGCAACTTCAAAGGTTTTGGTTGGGGCAGGGCGTATCTCAAAATCAAAATCCGTTAACGGCATGGTTTGTAGTGAGAGAATCGCTGAGCTGATCATGGTGTCTGAACCATCCACAATCCACTGTCCAAGCTCTCTGCCTTGCACCATACGTTGGGTTAAGTCGCTAGGTAGAATCAAAGCCGCGCGCACCAAACCGTCTTGAATGGCTTGCTCGGCTTCTGAAGCGGTAGCAAAAGTTTCTACCACATCGACCACTTGCGTGACTTTGACGGACTCGGTAATCACGCGCCCGGCAGTACTGCCACTTTGATCGACGACGCCAACGGGAATGTTGCGAATATCGGTATTAATGGCAAAGCCGAACAGCAAAAGCTGAATCAACGGGATCATCACGACCATGCCAAAGGTAATGCGGTCACGTGAAAGCTGACGGATCTCTTTGATCATTACCGCTTTCATACGGGCAATAGATTTCATCATTGGCGACCTTCTCCCGTCACGCTGACAAACACATCTTCCAAGCTAGGACGAGCAATGTTCATCTCGCAGCCATCAAGCTCAGGAAAGGTTTGAGTTAACCATTCGATCGGTTGTTCGATGTGCTGGTGGATCAAAATGCGTAAGCGAATGCCGAGCTGTGCGGCTGAGCGTACCTCTTCGCGCTGAATGACTTTCTCTTTTAGCTCGCGTAAATTATCCGCTTTGACTTCGACGATGTTAACGCCCATTTGCGCCATGAGTTCTTCTGGCTCACCATCGGCGCGGATTTCGCCCGCTTCCATAATCGCTAGGCGATGACAGCGTTCTGCTTCGTCCATGTAGTGCGTAGTGACCAAAATCGTCGTACCTTGGTCAGAGAGATCAAACAATTGCTCCCAGAAATCGCGTCGGTTTTCTGGGTCAACCGCAGATGTGGGTTCATCGAGAAACAATAGTTCTGGTTTGTGCATGGTGGCTGCGGCGAGAGACAAGCGTTGTTTCTGGCCGCCACTCATTCCGCCGACGCGCTGTTTGCGCAGTTGGTCGAGTCCGTAGGTGGATAGTTGTTCTTCGATGCGAGCTTTTAGGGCCTTGGTTTCCATACCAAAGATTTGTCCAATAAACTCAAGATTCTCTTGAACCGTCAGGTCATCATAGAGGGAGAACTTTTGCGTCATGTAGCCAATCTTGAGGCGCAGAAGCTCAGATTGTTTTGGGATCTCTAGCCCGAGTACATCGACATTGCCCTCACTTGGGCTAAGCAAGCCCGTCAACACACGAATGGTTGTCGATTTACCGCAGCCGTTGGGGCCAAGAAAACCATAAATACTGCCTTTGGGCACATTAAGCGTGATGTTGTTGATGGCGGTGAAGTCACCAAACTTTTTCACTACATTTTCAGCTTGAATCGCGTATTCGGTCATTGGCTTACTCCACCAAATCCACTTGCGCTGGAATACCTGAAGGCAAGGATTGTGCTGAGTCTTGAAGGTCGACTTCTGCTAAGTACATCAAACGCGAGCGTTCTTCCTCGGTGAGCGCGAAATAGGGCGTGAATGAAGGCTCAGTCGCAACCCAACGAACGGTGCCGCTATAAGGTTGCTCAACGCCATCTACATGCACGTTAACCGTTTTGCCCGGCACAAAGTCTACTCGGTAGTTGGCAGGAACATAAACACGAGCATATGGGACGCGGCTGGCTTGAATCACAGCAACCACGCCATTGACAGGGACGCGTTCGCCAAGGTTAAACGGTAGGTTATCTAACAAGCCATCTCGCGTGGCCGTGATGGTGAGTTCTGCCAGTTTCTGTTCTTGTAGTGCCACATCGGCTTTTGCTGCCATGAGTGCGGCTTTCGCTTGTTCAATATCTTCAGGGCGAGAGCCAGCGGTCAGTTTGCTGAACTCTTCTTGTGAGGAGTCTAGCTCTGCACGGGCAGAATCTCTGGCTGCTAAAGCGGTGTCTTTTTCTGATTGGCTGATGAGTTTCTTACGAACTAACTCTGCTTTACGTTGGTAGTTCTTTTGCGCTTCAACCAATTGAGCTTCCGCTCTGGCAACACGTGCTTGCGCTGCAGCAATGTCTTCTGGTCGCTCACCATTGGTCAATTTCAAAAGATAGGCGTCAGCCTTGGCTTGTTCGGCTACGGCGTGAGCTAAAACGGCTTCTTGGTTCTTTGTATCGAGCTGAACCAGCACTTCTCCTTCGGTGACTTGGCTACCTTCCTTGATGGGTAGGGCACGAATTATCTCGCTAGAGGTTGCAGTAAAGGTTACGCGGTCACGTTCTAGTGTGCCAAGGGCTTGCTGTCCGTCATCTTTGGAACAAGCAGTTAAAAGAGTCAGGGCTAGGGTGCCAAGAATGATTCGCTTCATCATGCGACGCTTCCTCTAAGAAGGTGAGCTCGAAATCGTATCAAGCTATAGAAGAGTGTGGGACTGCATTCAGTGTAACGTGAGTCAGTTTTGTCCGGCTAGGAAGTTAATTCCTTCAATATTCATCAATTGATTAATTATTGAAACTGGCCTCACTCTTGAATGCGTCTCTAAGAATATTCTCATTCAAATATAGTGGGTTACCGTGATGTTGTTGGGATTAGGAAAGATAAATTAAAGAATCGAGACAAGGATCAGGTTTACCGTGCACGCGTAAAGAAACGGCTAGAGAAAGCAAAGCCCGATGGTTGAGCATCGGGCTTTACAGAGCGCGCTAGGACAAAGTTAACGCAACCTTTAATGGCTGTTTAAGCCGTTTTAAATTGACTGACGATTTCTTGTAGACCAACTGCCAGTTCACTTAAGTCTCGGCATGCTATCGCGGTTTGACGAGAGCCTGTTGCGACTTCACTAGAGAATTGGTTGATGTGTTCAACATTGCGATGCAGCTCTTCAGTCACAGAACTTTGCTCACTGCATGCACTCGCGATTTGGATGCTCTTTTCAGCGATGTTGTCAGCGCTTTGTTCGATGTGACCAATCGTCGTACCTGCTCGCTGAGCTTGCTCAACACACACTTGAATCAAATCGCTGCTGTTGTTTGTTGCCGATACAGCGGTTTTCGAGCAATTCTGAAGTTTACTGATGATGGCAACGATCTCTTCTGTCGATGCTTGCGTGCGACTCGCTAGCGTACGAACTTCATCAGCTACAACGGCAAATCCACGGCCTTGTTCACCCGCTCGGGCAGCTTCAATTGCGGCATTGAGAGCAAGCAAGTTAGTTTGCTCTGCGATGTCTTGAATTACGTCAACCACCACGCTGATGTTCGATGCGTCTTGCTCTAGCTCACTTACCATGGTGCCAACAGATTGAATCGCGACCGAGGCTTCGTTGATCTGCTCGATACATTCTTGAACCACTTCTAAGCCTTCTTTGGCTTCTTGAGAGGCACTGTTTGCAGTTTCTGAAGCGGCTTCTGTGTTGCTTGCTACATCATGCACTGTTGCTTGCATTTCGTTCATGGCGGTCGCAATCAGGTTAAGCTGTTGCTGCTGCTCATCCATGCCTGAAGAGGTTTGTTCTGAAATAGCGCTCACTTCTTCGGTGGCGGTGCTCACCTGAGCGGTAGTGGAAGAGATGCTGTCGACCAGACTCAATAGCTTGGCTTGCATATCTTCACAGGCGTCTGCCAATAAACCGAGCTCGTCGTTACCAATTTTATTGCGTGGAAGTTTGTAGGTAAGGTCGCCGGAAGCAATCTTAGAGGCCATTTCAACCACGTATTGCAGTGGAGAGCAGATTTGTTTTGTGAGGAATAGGCCGAGTACAAAGCTCAATGCCAATAAAGCAACAATCGCGATAATGCTATAAGTGATGGCGTCTGCTACCACATCGTGAGTGCTGTTGATGTCTTCTTTAATGAAGGTTTGGTTTAACTCAACCAGATCTTTAATCGAGCTAGAAAGTGCTTGGAAGGTTGAAAAACCATCCAGCAGCATAGCGTTGGCTTCATCAATGCGTTTTGTGGTTAATAGCTCTGAATATTTGTCGTTGAAGCTACGGTATTTTGACCATGCACTCGATACTTCATTATAAGCATCACGGTCGCGCTGATCCCAAAGTGATTTACCGTATTGTTCAATATAGTTGTCGATTTTATTTTCTGATTCATCCAAACCTTTAAGCCAAGTGTTAAATTCAGGATGGTTTACATTGGTCAGCAAAGAGAATTCGTCTTTTCTTAAGGTGCCAATTTCGATTTCAATGTTTTTCACCAATAAAATACTTGGCACTGTGGTGTCAGAAAATTCTGTCATCTTGCCATCAATAAGTTTTATTTGAGAGGTAAAGAAGAAAGATAACGCAATGACGGCAGCGGAGATAACAAGTATCAACGCACTGATTTTACTTTTAATACTTAGGTTAGAAAGTTTCATAGACTCACTGCAAATTGGGGGGGCTTGAAAGGCTCGGAGTCTATTCCTGAGATTTGAAATTTAGTGTGATGAAAGTCTCAAATAGTTTTATCGGAAACCAAAATAAAATGGAAACTTAATGTTCATATTTCGTTTGAAAATAAGTTAATAGTTAATCAATATTGATGGGGAAAATAATTAATTAACTTATAAATTATTTCGAGTACGAATTGGTATTAATCTTGATAACCTTACATTCAATCAGAATTTTCTTATTGATGAATTTCGTTATTTATGTGTTAGCAAGTTTTCCTAAATATTAAAACAAGACATCGTACCGAATTGAAGTGTTATCTCGGTAAAATAAAAGCCCGATGCTGAACATCGGGCTTCATTGTTTGAGTTTTATGAGCGAGTTTTTAGTTATCTAGACTACGTTGGCTTAGTCACCAAGAGGCTGTCTTTCCAAACCGCCACGATAAGAGTCGAGGGCAACTTTGAGTCGGCGAAGTTTATCGCGCGAGCGTCGCTTATGATTAACGGCTAATGCCATCGAAAGTACATCAACCAAAGCCAACATCGCGTAGCGAGAAGCGGATGGCTTGTAGATGAAGTCCGTCTCTTGGTGCTCAATAGGCAGAACCAAATCGGCTTGCTCAGTCAAAGGCGTGTCTTTCGGAGTAATCACAATGACTTTCACGCCGTACTGCTTGGCTAATTGTGCGGTTTCTATAATGGCAGGGGTGTAGCCTGTGGCTGAGATCATCACCAACACATCATTCGCGTCTGCCGTCGCCGCAATCATGCGCGATAACAAGCCATCGTTGTACGCCACAACAGGGTAGCCCAGACGGAACAAACGATGCTGCATCTCCTGTGCTGCAATGGTTGAGCCACCACCCATACCAATACAGATCACTTGTCTTGCGTTGTGCAGCCAGTTCACAGCAGTGTCGATATCTTCTTCAACAATCAAACTGCGGTTTACATCAAGGGATTGCTTGATCGACTCATAAATGCCTTGGTAGCCACTTTGGTCAGGCGGCTCAAGGATGAATCGTTGTCCAACCGTTAAGGTTTGTGCCAGTTTGATCTTCATATCACGCACGTTTTTGCAGCCAACAGCTTTAGCAAAACGGGTGATGGTGGCTTCACTCACTTCTGCGCTTTCTGCCAGTTCAGTAATGCTGGCGTTGGCGGCAGTTTGAATGTCGTCCATGATCAACTTCGCGACCTTCTTTTCGGCATCGCGCAGCGCACTGAAACGTTCAGTGATTTGAGAGATAATATCGACTTCTAAACTCAAGCTGTGTTCCTATCTATTGCATGGAGACGATTGTGCCGCCTCCACTGGTTTGGCATGAAGTATAACGAAAAGCCTCACTAAGCTCATCATCAGAAACGGGTTTTCACCCAATGAGTGACTTGATACTCATCATCACAAACCGCCACGGCACGCCACTTATCAAACGTTAGACATGGATGAGAGGTTGAGAAGGCAATCATATCACCCACTTGAAGGTCGCTGTTTGCGTCTACTTCGATGAACGCGTGCTGATCCATCACCGCGGTCGTTACCGCACTTTCAATAGAGATTGACTCACCATCGCGGTAAGCACGCTCGGGGATTGGTAATCCGGCATCAAACGCCACGTCGCGTTTACCGAAGCCGGCGACTAGCTTGGTTGGCTCAGGGCGAGAAATCACATAAGCCCAAAGCTCTAGTGCTGATTCCAGATCACCACCTAAGTCACACGCGGCACCTTGGTTGTTTTCAGCGCGCTGCATGACTTTGTTTTGTGCGTCTAGGTAAATGCCTGTGTCATGAATTGCGTAGCAACCTGGGCGAATGATGGCGTCAAAATCTTCTAGGTTGGCAAAGCATTCAGAAACTACGTCATACCAAGCAGAGCCGGCGCCTGTGACCAGAGGTTTAGACTCAATCAACTTGTCGTTTTGTAGTTGGGCTGCGATTTCTAATGTGGTGTTGAGGAAGTCACGGATGTCCTGCTCAGCATTGTCACCATGAATGACACCTTCGTAAACCTCGATACCTTTGAGCGTAAGGTGAGGTTGCTGGTGGATGAGTGTGGCTAGCTCAACCACATCTTGTTGGTTTCGGCATCCACAGCGACCGCCTTCGACACCAAACTCAATCAGTACATTGAGCGGCAACTGATATTCAGCGAAGGCACGCTCAAGCGCTTTGACGTTTCGGATTGAATCCACACAGCAATAGAAGTTGACCCCGTGGGTTTCAATCAAGTTGGCGATGATGGTCATATTCGCGCGCCCGACTAGTTGGTTCGCCATGATGATGTTTTTCGCTCCGCCTAGCGCCGCAATCTCTGCCTGAGCCGGCGTGGCGACGGTAATTCCCCAAGCGCCGTTTTCTAATTGCTGCTGAAAGAAAGCGGGAGTCATGGTGGTTTTACCGTGCGGTGACAACTTCACTTTGTGCTGATTGGCAAAACGCTGCATCCAATCAAGGTTGTTCTTCAATGATGAAGATTTGATCACCGCAACGGGCAGGGTGATCTCTTCATGGATCAAGCTATGTAACCCATCGGAATTGCACGCAACAGGTTGAGCCTTCTCTCCGTAACCTGGCGTGGTAACACACTCATTATGATAGTTTTTATCACACTTTTGGCGATTGTCTTTCATGGCGTACCTACTTCTAACATGGTCTAAGTGATTGATATTAAGTGTTTGTTGCTAACTACCATAAATAATATGTTAGAAAGTATCAAACAAATCTGAGTTTTTTGTGTGTTTCTTCACTGTTTAAATTTCAAGAATTATTAAGATGGAATCATGTTAACGACGGACGAAGAGAGTGAAGTATGTTGTTCGATACCATTATCAAAAGCGTAGAGGTATTTGACGGTGCGGGTGCAGCACCATTCATTGCTGATGTTGCGATTCGTCAAGATCGTATTGAGCAAGTAGGGCAGCTAGACGAGCTTTCTGCAAAGAAGGTTATCAACGGTCAGGGTCTTGCGTTGGCTCCGGGATTTATTGATGTGCACACGCACGATGACACCAATGTGATTCGTTACCCTGACTGCTTGCCAAAGATCAGCCAAGGTGTGACGACAGTAATCGTAGGCAATTGCGGAATTAGCGCGAGCCCTGCGGTACTCAGTGATACTCCGCCAGACCCAATGAACCTATTGGGCAAGCAGGAAGACTTCAAATACCCAACTTTTGCGGAGTATGCGAAGGCGGTACAAGCGGCGAACCCTGCGGTCAACGTTGCTGCGTTAGTCGGTCACACAACTTTACGTAACAACGTGATGGACGACTTACTGCGCACGGCTACCGATGAAGAAATCGAGCAAATGCGCCAAACACTGGCACAAGCGATGGAAGAGGGCGCATTGGGTTTGAGCTCGGGTCTTGCTTATGCGAGTGCCAAGCAAGCGAACGCGGATGAAGTCATGCGCCTAGCGGAAATTCTTGGCCATCACGGTGGTATCTACACCACACACATGCGTACCGAGTTTGAAGAAATCATCAGCGCAATGGAAGAAGCCTTTGAAACTGGGCAGTACGCCAAAGTGCCAGTGGTGATTTCTCATCTGAAATGTGCTGGCGCAGGCAACTGGGGACGCACAGTAGAAGTGCTGGATTTGATGGACAAGGTTTCTGAGCATCAAGACGTGTCTTGCGATTGCTACCCATATTCTGCCAGTTCTTCGACGCTGGATTTAAAACAGGTGACGGATGAAATCGACATCTTCATCACTTGGTCTGAAAGCAAACCTGAACACGCTGGCAAGATGCTGAAAGACATTGCTGACGAGATGCAGCTGCCTCTTATGGAAGCAGCAAAAGCGTTGCAACCTGCGGGCGCGGTTTATCACTGCATGGATGAAAACGACGTCAAACGTGTACTTAAGTATAAGTTGACCATGGTGGGCTCGGATGGATTACCAAACGACCCGCACCCACATCCACGTTTGTGGGGCACATTCCCGAAAGTCTTGGGGCATTACTGCCGTGAAGAACAGCTTTTCCCATTAGCAGAAGCGATTCACAAGATGACGGGTATGTCGGCAACACGCTACCAATTGAAAGATCGTGGGGAAATAAAAACAGGCGCTTACGCAGACTTGGTTTTATTTAACCCAAATACAATTAAAGATACTGCAACGTTCGAAAATCCAATTTCCGTCGCGCAAGGTATTGAATCTGTATTTGTAAATGGCGAACTATCTTATTTAAAAGGTAAAGTCACCGAAAATAGAAATGGCGTATTTATTTATAGAAATAATACCCATCAATAACTTATTAAATGAATTAATTTTATAGATTAAGCATTATCACTGGAGAATATTATGTCAATTAAACGTTATGGTGTAGAAGGCGGCGTAGGTACTGGCGGTCAACATTTACCATTTGCACGTGCAACAGAAGCGGGTGGCTTCTTATACGTATCGGGTCAAACACCAATGACTGACGGCGAAGTGGTAGAAGGCGGTATCGTTGACCAGTCTCGCCTAGCGATTCAAAACTGTGTCGACATCATGGAAGAAGCAGGCTACACGCTAGCTGACGTGGTACACGTAAAAGTGGTACTAACGGATTCGCGTTACTTCCAATCGTTCAATAAAGTGTTCAGAGAATTCTTTGGTGCTCACCCACCTGCACGTATTTGCATGGTATGTGATCTCGTGGTGGACGTGAAAGTCGAAGTCGATGTGACTTGCTACCGCGAAGATCGCAGATAGAAATCACACTTTACCTAATTAAATAAAATAGAGTGCCGGAAATAATTACTTTCCTGTTATTATCTTTTGGGCACTCTCACTCCCTACATAAATATAATTTCATAAAGCAGTAGTGCCTAATATATTTAGCAAATGCTATAAAAATAAAATTAGATAATTTCTGGAATAAAATCTAATACTTGCTGCTGGAATTATATCAATCTGAAAGATGGATTTTGATATGAGAGGTGTTCAATGAACAGTACACTTTTTCTTACCGGCTTCGGTGTGTATGTCTTATTTTTAATTTGGTTGGGATGGTTTGTCTCTCGCAATCAAAAATCAGGTGAAGACTTTCTACTCGGTGGTCGAGGCTTACCTCTGTTCCTCGTATTAGGTACCACGGTAGCAACTATGGTTGGCACGGGCTCTAGTATGGGCGCGGTGGGCTTTGGTTATTCAAACGGTTGGGCTGGTGCGCTTTACGGCATTGGCGGCGCAATTGGTATCTTGTTATTGGCACTGTGGTTTGCGCCAGTTCGTAAACTCAACTTTATGACCATGAGTGAAGAGCTCGCATACTACGTAGGTGCAAACCGCATCGTGAAGAACGTGGTTGGTCTGCTTATCTTTATCGCTTCTATCGGCTGGTTGGGCGCACACATCCTTGGTGGTGGTATGTACCTAGCGTGGATTGCCGATATTGAGCTGAGCACTGCGAAGATGATCATCGCAGCAGCGTTTACCATTTACGTGGTTATTGGCGGCTACACTGCGGTGGTTTGGACGGACACCATTCAAGCTATCATCTTGTTTGTTGGCTTCATCCTAATGGCGGTACTGTCAGTGCAGCACATTGGCGGCTTGGATAACCTGTACTCTGCCATGGACCCAGAAGCGGTGAGTTTCCTTGCGATTGATAAGCTTGGTTTAATCCCAGCGGTTTCTCTTGCTGTTGTGATTGGTGTGGGTGTACTTGCAACGCCTTCATTCCGCCAACGTATCTATTCAGGCAAGGATGTATCAACCATCCGCCGTTCATTCGTAGCGTCTGGTGTGTTGTACTTGTTCTTCTCCATCATTCCAGCAGTCATTGGTATGGCGGCGCATGCGATTGACCCTGAACTGAACAACGCAAACTTTGCTTTCCCATACATCGCGGCAACGGTATTGCCAGTAGGCGTTGGTCTTATCGTTCTTATTGCAGGTCTATCTGCAACTATGTCGAGTGCGAGTTCGGATGCGATTGCGGGCGTGTCTATCTTACTGCGTGATGTGTACGTTATGTTCACCGGTCGCGTGCCAAACAAAGAATCCATGTTGAATTACTCTCGCTTGGCTTTGGTTGTGGTGATCGGTTGTGCATTGCTGTTCGCTCTAACTTCGAACGACATCATCGGCTACATCACTAAGATGATCTCGACGGTTATGTCTGGCATGTTCGTGTGCGGTATGTTGGGTCGCTTCTGGAAGCGTTACAACTGGCAAGGTGCATTGGCAACATTGGCAGGTGCGTCCATTGCTTCATTTGCAGTCATGATGAGCCCTGACCTGACTGCTTTCTGGGGTAACCCAGTGATTCCATCTTGCTTATTTGCCCTAACTGCTGGTGTGGCAGTGAGCCTAGTGACTCCAGCTAACCAAGTTTCACCAGAAATGGCACGAGCAATCCTCGATGACGAGCGTGCACTGATGGAAATGGAACTGTCTGACGATGGTGTTCTGGAAGAAGACGCTTCTCTGCAAAACCGCGCAACGGCGGCAAATCAAAACGCTTAACAGCAAAGAGTTTCGGCTCGAACAGAGACTCGCTCATAAGCTCCTGACAAACTGGTGGCTCCCCCGAGCCACCATTCTAAATTTATCCAAAGTAGGTGAACGATGACCGATTCATCCCAGACTAAAATTGCTTTCTTTGGCGAATGCATGATTGAACTAAGCGGCGACCCAATTCGCAAAGGCTTTGGTGGCGACACGCTCAATACCGCACTTTACCTCTCTCGACTAACGGCTCAACAACCTGTCCAAGTGTCTTACGCGACCGGTCTTGGGGAGGACGTACTTTCTCAAGAGCTTCTGGAAAACTGGCAACAAGAGGGCATTGCGACTGATCTTGTCGAGATCTTCCCAGCTCAACTACCGGGTTTGTACGTGGTGCAGACCGACCAAGAAGGCGAACGCAGCTTTCTATACTGGCGTGACAGCGCAGCCGTTAAAAGTTACTTCTCTACTTCTTCGCTCAACAAATTAGAAGCCGCGATTGCGAACCGAGCGCTGGATTATCTTTATCTGAGTGGCATCAGTATTGCGATTCTAAATGACGACAGCAAAGTAAGGCTTAAAAAGGCATTAAGTCAGTTCTCACAAGATGGAGGCAAGGTTGTCTTCGATAATAACTTTCGTCCTCAACTTTGGTCTGTACAAGAGGCGAAACATTGGTACAGCCAAATTCTGCCTTTAGTCGACATTGCGCTTATCACTGAAGACGATGATGTCTTGGTGTGGGGTGAAGAGGAAAGTGCCGAGCAGCGCTGCCTTCGCTTTGGTTGCCAAGAAATCGTGATTAAACGTGGTTGCGAGCCTTGCAAACTGGTTTGGTCGCATGGTGATGACAAGCAAAGCGCTTACGTAGGCGCCGAGAATGTCGTCAAAGTGATCGACACCTGTGCTGCTGGCGATTCATTCGCTGCAGGTTACCTTGCAGGACGATTGACCGGACAAAGCTGCGAGCAGTCTGCCCAACTCGGTCACGCACTAGCGGCAACCGTTATTCAATATCCTGGCGCAGTCATTCCAAACGACGCCATGACTCATCTAATTCGATAATTTCCGAGAACGTATTATGTCCCAAGCAATGATTGAGCAACTTCAGCAATTCAAAGTTATTCCTGTTATTCAAATCAATAAGGTTGAGCACGCGATTCCATTGGCAAAAGTGCTAGTAGAAAACGGTCTGCCAGTTGCGGAAGTGACCTTTCGAACAGAAGCCGCTGCCGATGCGATTAAAGCCATGCGCGATGCCTACCCGCAAATGTGCATCGGTGCTGGCACGGTACTGACGCCAGAGCAGATTACCCAAGCGAAAGACGCGGGGGCAGAGTTTATTGTCGCGCCGGGTTTGAACCCCAATACCGTGCGTCGCTGTCAAGAAATCAACATGCCAATCGTACCGGGTGTGAATAACCCAAGTCAGGTTGAACAAGCACTTGAGCTGGGTTTGAACTTCCTCAAATTCTTCCCGGCAGAAGCGAGCGGTGGTATCGCGATGGTGAAGTCACTACTTGCACCTTATGTTGATGTGAGTCTGATGCCGACAGGCGGTATCGGTAAAAGCAACGTCAATGATTACCTAGCTATCGACCGTGTGGTTTGTTGCGGTGGTACTTGGATGGTGGCACCGAGCTTAATTGAAAACGAACAGTGGGACGAAATTGGCAAGCTGGTTCGTGAAGCAGTAGAGCTGGTTGCGTAACTCAAATAGAGCTCTTTTACCCAAGTCACCAGACCCCATTAAATAGCGTGACTTGGGTTGAATAATTATAGGGTCTGTTGAACTTCCGAGCTGATTTTTGCAGCGAATTGTTGGATATTTATACAGGGCAGAGACTTTGCTATGTAGCTAGCCTACATGAGAAGTCGATAACGCAGTAGAAATGACCAACAAACGCTGCCCAAAGGGTTCGGCTAGGCGCCCCCGACTAAAATCGTTTTATGCTTTGTTAAGGAGTATTTGCTTAGAATGACTAGGCGGCACACTCCTTGCCGCGCCTAAAACGATTTTGACTAGGCGTCCCCATCCGAACAAAATTTAACCGCGAAAGATCAACAGACCCTAGTAACAATAGGATGGCGCGGATGAACAAAGGTACATTAGCACTACTCATTTCAGGCTTAATCACAATTCCAACGGCAGCGATGGCGATGACTCCCAACACCGATCTTAACCTAATGCCTTACCCACAAAATGTAGAGTTGGGGCAGGGTAAAATCACACTGGATAAATCCTTCAGCATTTACATCAAAGGCTACGATTCCCCGCGCGTGCAGTTCAATGCTAAGCGCACCATGGATCGTCTATATCGCCAAACCGGCTTACCAATGTTGAACTGGCATGCTGAGTCGGAAAAAGACGCGACCTTGGTGATTGATATTCGTAATGCGCCCAAGTCCGAGGTGCAAGACATTAACAGTGATGAATCATACCAACTTGAATCGCGTAATAGTCAGATCATCATTCGCTCCGAACGCCCTTACGGTGCTTTCCATGGTTTAGAAACATTCTTGCAGTTGGTGACTACGGACGCGACTGGCTACTTTGTGCCTGCGGTGTCGATTCAAGATGAGCCACGTTTTCCTTGGCGCGGTGTTTCTTACGATACATCCCGTCATTTTATCGAACTCGATGTGATTCTTCGTCAACTCGATGCGATGGCATCAGCAAAAATGAACGTCTTCCATTGGCATATTTGGGATGACCAAGCGATTCGTATCCAGCTCGATAACTACCAAAAGCTTTGGCAAGACACCGCAGATGGTGATTACTACACCAAAGATGAAATCCGCCATGTGGTGAATTACGCGCGCAACCTTGGCATTCGAGTTATCCCTGAAATTTCTTTGCCGGGACATGCTTCGGCAGTGGCGCACGCTTACCCTGAATTAATGTCTGGTATGGGTGAGCAATCTTATCCGCACCAACGTGGCTGGGGTGTGTTTGAGCCGTTAATGGACCCGACCAATCCTGAACTCTACAAGATGCTGGCGAGCGTGTTTGACGAAGTGGTTGAGCTCTTCCCAGATGAGTACTTCCATATCGGCGGGGATGAACCAAATTACCAACAGTGGAAAGACAACCCGAAGATTCAGCAATTCATCAAAGACAACAATCTGGATGGAGAGCGTGGTCTGCAATCGTATCTGAACACCAAGGTTGAACAGATGCTGGAAGCACGTGGCAAGAAGATGACAGGTTGGGATGAAATCTGGCACAAAGACCTTCCAACCTCGATTGTGATTCAAAGTTGGCAAGGGCACGACAGTATCGGTAGAGCAGCAAAAGAGGGCTACCAAGGTATTCTCTCAACAGGCTATTACCTAGACCAGCCACAACCAACCAGTTACCACTACCGCAATGATCCAATGCCGAAAGGAATCACGGTTGATGATCAACTTCATCAAGGTGAGAAATTCGCGACTTATGACTGGGTGAAACCACGCAACAAAGGTGGTCCACGTACAGGTAATCTAACCATTATAGAAGCGACAGACGGTAGCTACCGTGCGTTTACCGATTACAACGGTAAGTCTCGCGAAGAGGTGTTCATCATCGAGTACGTGCCGGGTGTGAAGTTTAAAGGGCACTTCGATAACTTTATGTCTTACACCGAATTCAACTATGACTTCGCGGATGGCAAGTTGAAAGACACCAGTTACCAATTGATTGGCAATGTTCGTTGGCCTGCGACTGGAGAATTGGTCGCGAGCAGCGACATGGCAGGGAGTGTCATTCCTAAGCCGAATGGCGGCTATCCGGCTGAACTGACCGAGAAAGAACAACAGTTAATTTTAGGTGGAGAAATCACCATCTGGGGTGAGAACCTCGATTCAATGACCATCGAGCAACGCTTATGGCCTAGAAGCTACGCGATTGCTGAGCGTCTATGGTCGAGTCAGGAGCTGACCGATGAGCACAGCATGTACAAACGCATGAAGGTGATGGATACATGGTCTGAGATTTCGCTTGGTCTACGCCATCACGCCGATGCCCATATGATGCTAAAACGTCTTGCTAATGGTGCGGACGAAACTCCGCTACAAACATTTGCGCAGTACATCGAACCAGCTCAATACTACGCTCGTCATTGGGAGAAATGGATCTCTACGCCAATTGAAGGTGATTTATACAATCAGTATGAGCGATTAAACCGCTTTGCGGATGCACTGCCAGTAGAAAGCCTAGCAGTGTATGAGATGCAAGATTTGGTCGCGGCTTATGCTCAAGGTGATACAGCAGCATTGGATGCGTTGGCGATGCATTATCAAAGCGTTAAGTTAGCGGCGCAGCAAGCCAAACCTATTTTCGCGGCCAACGTGGCGTCAGTAGAAACGGTGCCAGTTGCAGAATCCGCAATCAAAGTTGCCGATTTAGGTTTAACCTTGATTGAGCTCGCCAAGCAGGGCAGTGACATTAGCCAATCTGACGCTGAAGCGCATCAACGCATCATCAATGAAAATGCGATTATTTTTGATGAAACGATTGTCGCCATCGTAGTACCAACCGAGCAGTTGCTTCACACTTTAACCGATTGATAACTAAAAGGGATTGCCGTCTGGTAACGCAGGCGGCATCTTATCGGTTAAGCACTCTTTTATCTCCTAAAGGTTTCCCATGATAGTAAATGGTCACTTACATTTTTATGTAGGCACCTATACCGATTCACCAAGCCAAAGTCAGGGCATTGCGTGTGTTTCTCTCGATACCGCTACTGGTGCATTAACGCTCACCAATGAACTTGTTCCAGACGCGGTGAAAACGGTTCGTAACCCTTCTTACCTTGCGCTCAGAGGAGAGGGTTTATATACCTTTAATGAAGTCGATCGCTTGGCAGGTGCAGAGCTGATATTTGCTGAAAAAACAGACAGCTATGGATTGCCAATTGAAGGTGACTACCCTTGCCATATCGACATTAAAGAACAGTTACTCGCTGTTGCAAACTACGGTTCCGGCAATGTAAGTGTTTACCAACTTGATGAGCAAGGTAAACCTTTGAAATCCATTGCAGAATTGTATGTAGAAGGCAATGGACCCAATATTGACCGTCAAACTTCCCCTCATGCCCATCAAGTCACTTTTCTAAAACACTCCGCTCAATTGGCAGTGGTCGATTTAGGCACAGACTGCGTTCATTTCTATGACTACGACAATGATGGTGAGGCAGTTAAGTTTTCACTTTCTCAAAGTATCGCTATGCCTGTTGGTTCTGGGCCTCGTCATTTGGTCTTCACTCGTGATGAATCTGTCGCGTACGTTGTTTGCGAATTGTCTGAAACGCTCGTGGTACTTCGCAAGCAAAGCGGGCAGTGGAATCTGACTCAGCAAGTGAAGCTGCTAGCCGATGAAGAGAACAAAGAAGCGGCGTCTGCGATTCGTCTCTCTGCGGATGAGCGCTTTGTCTATGTCTCATGCCGTGCGCAAAATCTGATCAGTACATTTGATGTAACGAGCAATACTCCGGTTCAAATTGCCGCGTCCGATTGTGGTGGCGCGTTCCCAAGAGATTTTGTTTTATCCCGTGACGGGCAGTGGATGCTCGTTGCTAATCAACATTCACATAATGTCGCTAGCTTTCACAGGAATCCGGAAACTGGCGCTATCACTCCAACCGGATATTCGTGCGACATCGGTGCGCCTGTGTGTTTGGTTGAGAAGTCGTAATTAAGAGAAATAACATGACAATTCATCGTATTAATCCATGCAAACGTTGGTCTGATGTAACGGTATTCAACGGTATTGCCAACTTTGTTGAGGTGGCAGAAGCTGACACCACTGCGGATATGAAAGGGCAAGTGCGGCAGATCTTCGACCAAGCCGAGCAAATGCTAGCAAGTGTCGATAGCGATAAATCGCGTATTCTATCTGTGACGATTTACGTGACGGATTTTGCTAACTTCGATGCGCTTAACGAAGTGTGGGATGCGTGGTTCCCTGAGGGCTGCGCACCAAGCCGTGCTTGCGTCAAAGTTGAATTGGAAAATCCTGAACTGTTGGTAGAAATGGCGTTCGTTGCTGCTGCGGGTGAGAAGTTCCAGTAGTTCGACATCACTCTACTCAAACCATCAAGTCCAGCGTTATCCTCAAGCCCTGCGTTATATAGTTCAATAACGCTGGGCTTTGTTATATTGGGCTAATGCTAAAGACAAGCTAAAGGTCTACACAAAAATCTTACCTTTCATGTAAAGCACGCCGTCGCCCGACACTCTTACTTGTTCGCCAATAACTTCGCAATGAAGAATACCTCCGCGCTGAGAAGCTTGGTAAGCGACCAGTGATGTTTTGCCTAATTCTTCTGCCCAGAACGGTGCTAATCCAGCGTGAATCGAGCCTGTTACGGGGTCTTCATCGCCACCATTTGCAGGCCAAAAGTAACGCGATACAAAGTCTTGTTGATCGCCTTTCGCAGTAACGACCACATCGTAAGGAGCGAGAGTCTTGAGATGTTCTGAACGGTATTGAACCTCAAGTACCTCCTGTTGGCTGTCGACTACCACGAAGTACGCTTGGGGGCTAAGCAGTACGCGTTCCACATCGCAACTTAAGCCTTCAATTAATGCCGAGGGAATATCAGAAACGGCTTTTGGAGGACGAGCAGGGAACGTCATTTCAATCTTACCTTGCGCATTCTTTTCTACGGTGAGCGTTCCTACTTCCAGAGTATGAAATTCAATCGTGCCACTAATGCCAAGCTCATCAAACAGCACTAACGACGAGGCTAGCGTTGCGTGCCCACAAAAGTCGATTTCAGTAATCGGAGAGAACCAACGAATCTCATATTGGTTTGCGCCAATGGATTTTAGAAAGGCCGTTTCCGATAAGTTGTTTTCTGTCGCGATACTTTGCATCAACTCTGGAGCAAGCCATTCCTCTAACGGCACCACCGCTGCAGAGTTGCCTTTGAATTGCGTATCGGTGAAGGCGTCCACCACGTAGATATCCAGTTCCATTTACGCTTCCTTGTTTGCTTTGGGCTAATGAGCATATATCCAAGTAACCTCGAGATGCTAGGTTCAGCGAGAATGAATTGGTTTGTAGACGCGGCGGCGATTTAAAGGTCTAGTGGATCTAAATCAAGAATCGACAACAAAGTATACAAGCCAAGTCCCTTACTATTTGCAAAGAGGGCCCTTTGGGAGCGTGTCATTGCCCCGATTGCTGCGTCAAACAACTTGGAAAGAGCTGGCTATTACGCTGCGTTGTTTTCCTTGAACTCGAGTCAATGACAGCGCTCTGAATCCTGCATCTTGAAGTCACTTGGGTAGACACCAAATAGGTCGCCAGTAAGCACGAATTTGAAAATATTACGAAAAGTATCACTGATTAGCTTAAAATGAATGCTATTGATACTTAATGGTGGGTTGCTGTTTCTTTTTGGGCATACACTTATGCCGAACTTAAGAAATAGGAGCATCATCATGAAAGCAATCACTACATCGGTTTTGGCATTAAGCTTATTGGCGGTTGGTTCAGCGCAAGCATTTGAATTAACCAGTAAAGACATTCAAGAAGGTCATCCTATGGCGAAGACCTTCGAATACAACAGCTGGGGCTGTAATGGTGGTAACCAATCCCCACAATTGATGTGGAAGGATGCGCCAGCAGGAACAAAGAGCTTTGCAATCACGGCTTATGACCCTGATGCACCTACTGGCAGTGGTTTCTGGCACTGGGTTGCGTTTAACATTCCAGTTTCAGTAAGCGAACTGCCACGCGCAGTGAACATTGAAAAATTGGGCGGTAAAGAGTCGCGTATTGACTACGGAACAGTTGGTTTTGGTGGCGTTTGCCCACCAGAAGCAGACGGCATGCACCGCTACCAATTTACGGTTTGGGCATTGCCAACAGAGAAACTAAACCTAGATGAAAACACACCAGCTGCTGTGGTTGGTTTTACGCTTAACAGCATGGCACTAGACAAAGCAAAACTGACGGCGACGTACACACGTTAAGCCGTAATAGATAGATGATAAAAAACGAGGGGAATAGATGATCCATCAATATCGAGTCACGTTGTTTCGTGCCGAGCAGTTACAGAAGTTGCGTAATGTGAAGATCCATTCCCCAAGTATTATTCAGATCATCACAGGCAGTAAGCGTCTTTTCTGGAAAGAATCGGCGCTGGATCTTTCCAATTCTGAGCTGCTGCTTTGTGAGGCTTCTGCATCGCTGAGTTTTGAGAACTTACCGCAAAAAGGTAAGTTTCTCTCTAGAATGTTTAGCTTCCATTGTTTGCCGTCAGAATCAATGCTTGAACTTAGCGCGAGCATTGATAGTGGTGAGGAAAAGCCAACATTAGAATCCGATAAAGCCTTAGAAGATACGCTCAATGCTCTGTTCTCGTTTGACCAACAAACCCTTAGTAAAGAGACCCAAACCTTCTGGGTAATGGGGTTGTATCAGCAACTTGCTGAGCGTGGTGTGTTGCATCGTTTGTTTGCGAGTGCGAATACAACATTCAGCCAGAAGCTGAGCCGTTATTTGTCGCATTCTCCGGGAGAGGAACACACTTTAGAGCTGGTGGCTGAGCGTTTTGCCATGAGCCGTGCGACCATGATTCGTAAGCTCAAGCAAGAGGGTACTCAGTATCGGGAAGTGCTTGCAGAAGTTCGCTTAAATCATGCGTTGCACTTAATGCAAAACGGTCACTACAGCGTTGCGATGCTGGCGCAATTATGTGGATATCAATCTGAAGGGCGTTTTAGCCAGCGTTTTAAAGGTAAATTCGGCCTAACACCGAGTGATTACATCAAAACGGTGGTCGTCAATTAATGTCTCCTGAATACAGCTAAGCGCGTTTTACTGAGCTCAATGTGCTCGAAGACTTAGAATCCGCAATCGCAAGATCGGACAAGAGTTGTTGCAGTAGTTCTGCTGCATGAACGTTCGCGCGTACTTTGTCGACATCAGTAAAAGTTGTGCTGTTTTCCTCTTCTAGACATTTAATCGTCTGTTGTGAAAGCTTGAGAACAGCATGCCACTTCAGTTTTTTATATTCTAAATTCATTACTCAAACTCCTATATGAATTCCTAATTTAAAACATTGTTCAAAACTTTGAGTTAGCAAATTGGATTTTGTAAAGGTCTGTATGCCTAGCACCAAAATGAAAAAGTGCCCATCGCGTTAACGATAGGCGCTCTTAGAGATTATACTTTTAAGGATTATAACCTTTGGTTATTTATAGTATTTCTGCTTCATTTTGAGTGCTACGTTCACTAAAGCAATCAATACAGGCACTTCGATCAGTGGGCCAATGACACCAGCAAAAGCTTGGTCTGAGTTTAGGCCAAACACCGCGATAGAAACCGCAATTGCCAATTCAAAGTTGTTGCCTGTTGCAGTGAAAGCAATCGACGCATTTTTGTCGTAGTCGATGCCCATTTTCTTACCGACGAAGAAGCTGACAAAGAACATCAACACAAAGTAGATAGCCAGTGGAATTGCTACACGGAATACATCCATTGGCAGTTCAAGAATCATTTCACCTTTCAAGCTGAACATCAGTACGATGGTCGCAAGCAGGGCGATAAGCGTAATTGGTGAAATGCGTGGGATGAACACGTCGTTGTACCACTGCTCACCTTTCGCAGCGACCAGCCATTTACGGCTTAGGAAGCCCGCTAGGAATGGGATACCAAGGTAAATCAAAACGCTTTCCGCGATGTCCATCATTGAGATATCAACCACGAAACCTTCGTAACCAAAGACTGGTGGTAATACAGTGATGAACAACCATGCCATCACACTGTAAGTCACGATTTGGAAAGCGCTGTTTAGTGCAACTAGGGCTGCGCCGTATTCTTTGTTACCGCCACCGATATCGTTCCATACCAATACCATCGCAATACAACGAGCAAGACCGATCAGAATGATACCAACCATGTAACCCGGATGATCACCTAGGAAAGTCAATGCAAGGATGAACATCAAAATAGGGCCGACAATCCAGTTCATGACCAAAGACAGCGTGATCGCTTTTCTGTCTTTAGTGACGGTACCTAATAGGTTGTAATTTACTTTTGCCAGAGGCGGGTACATCATTAAAATCAAACCAATCGCTAGTGGGATGTTTGTGCTGCCCACTGACATTGATTCATTCCATTCAGCAACCTGCGGAAAAGCAGCGCCAATACCTACACCGATTGCCATTGCCACAAAAATCCAAACCGTTAAATAACGATCGAGGAAGCTCATTTTGTTGCTGGCACTATTTAAAACTTGAGTAGTCATAGTGGTCTCTTTATTCGTTTATCGTCGAAAGGCGATAGTTAAAGGTATAGTTTATCTCTGCACACCTGACCAGTGTGCAAAGTCAATTAATCAAATAACTTGGAAAATCCTAGATTGAACTTATCAAATGCGTCGCGTTGAATGCGGTAACAAACCTTAGGTGGGTTTGGCTCCGCGCTGATAAAGCCTGCTTGCTTGAGAATACGCAAGTGCTCGGAAACAGTAGATTGTGCAAGACCCAGTTCAGAAACCAAATCACTGTTCAAACAACCGCCCATGGTATCGAGAGTGTGCAGGATATGCAGAATGCGCAAACGTGCTGGATGTGACAAAGCTTTTGCTTGTGCTGCTAGAGTTTGTTCTTTCTCGAGCTGTTGTTGTGTTGTCTGAAAAACAACTTCGCACGTGTCGTTGCACTTATCACTCATTCGCTGGCCTTAATAGTTAATCGTCGAATTGCGATAAAGTGTACGCCTGCTCTGTGGAAGATGCAACAAATCGATGAAAAAATTAATCGGAAAATAACGATGAATAAAAAGTTGAAAAAATATATCTTTTAAAAACAGTGATATAATCAAAAATTACGTAGGTTACTAAAAGTTAACTAATTGCACTATATTTCTAGGTTACCATAATAAACCACATCCGACGCACAATGGTTATTGCGTCATCTTGTGAACTTATTTAAAGGTAATCCCATGAGCAACGTACTGATCATCAATGCACACGAACCATCACCATACTCAGAAGGTCGTTTAAACGCTTCTCTTGTCGACAAGGCACAGACGCTTCTGCAAGCAAAAGGCCATGAGGTTCGCGTTGTGACAATGCAAGATGAGATCAACGTAGATGAGCAACTCGCACACTTTGAATGGGCTGATCGCGTGATCATCCAAAGCCCAATCAACTGGATGTCTGTGCCTTGGTCATTCAAAAAATACATGGATGACGTGTTTACTGCTGGCATGGGGGGCGCGCTATGTGCTTTCGATGGACGTAGTGCAGAAGACCCAAAGAAAAACTACGGTACGGGTGGCACTCAAACAAACAGCAAATACATGCTGTCATTGACATTCAATGCGCCAAAAGAGTCGTTTGATGATGAGAACGAATACCTATTCCAAGGTAAAAGTGTGGACGATTTAATGCTTCATATGCACGCTAACTTCCGCTTCTTTGGTATGGCTGCACTACCGACTTTTGCTTGCTATGACGTAATGAAGAATGGCGACATTGAAAATGATTTTGCTCGTTTCGAAGCGCATATAAACGAAAACTTCTAATTATCCTAGAGTAATCGATGAATTAAGGTGGACTGCTGCATGCGGTCCATTTTTATTTGTTTGCGGCGAGGTGACGTTTTTATTACTCTAAAGCACTAAATGTATCTAGCTTACTTTTCGTTACCTAGATTAGGTGCGTATCTTGAGGTGTATTGTGGAAAGCAGAATCAGTGTAGATAGCAAAGGTCGTAAGTCAGTGGCGAACGTATGTGCGGAGCCATGTGCTATCGAGAAAGGGATGCGCCTAATTGGTGGTAAATGGAAAGGCTCTTTGATTTTTCATTTGAAAGATGGCCCAGTTCGTTTCAATGACCTAGCACGCATGTTAGGCGGCGCAAGCAAAAAGATGATCGACCAACGCCTTAAAGAGCTAGAAGCGGAAGGTATGGTGGTGCGCAAAGTGATCAGCGATCGCCCAATTGCAGTAAGCTATGAGCTAACAGAGTTCGGCCGTACCGCACTTAAGATTCTTGATGATTTGCGAATTTGGTCTGAGACTCACCAGATTGAGTTGCGTAAATAACGCGGCCTTTTGTATCTCATCATCGCTTAACGGTTTAAGCCAATAAAAATGCCAGCATATCGCTGGCATTTTTTATGTTTGATTGTTGTTTGGGGCTGATTGGGCGTAATTCGCTTAGTAGTCCAACGTACCACGAATAGGGTAGTTGTTGTCTGGATTACGAATCCAAGCCAAACCACGTGATAGCGCGCCAAGCTCAGGGCGAACAAACGGGTTGTTTGAAATATCCACCACGTGCAAATTACCGTGTTCATTCACTACAAACAGGCCTGGTTCTGCGAAGTTATGGTCAGTCTCTTGCTCTGAACGAGGCAGTGAAATGTACAAACCTAATGTTTTCATTTGTTCTTCGGTTAGGCCGTAAGCAATCGGGAAGCTGATTTCGAGTTTCTCTAGATGTCCCTCAAGCTGCTCTTGTGAATCGCCTGAAACCGCAAGAATATCAACGCCAGCTTCTGCGAAAGCTTGCTTGTAGCCCTCTAACTCATTGAGGTATTTGGTACAAAGAGGACAGTGTTTACCACGATAAACGAATACGGCTTGCCAAGTCGCATCACCTTGCGGCTGACCTAACGTCACGCTTGAACCATCTAGCAAGGTTGCTTGAAGAGAAGGGAAGCTGTCGCCCGCTTTAAGTTTCACTGAAGTTGCCATAATGACTCCCGAATTGGTGGTATATATCCATGGATTCCCCGTCTCAATAAAAGCGATTGTGTAGGGGTGAGACTTCAATGTAGACCCAGTTTTGCGGCATTTCAACTAGTTAACTTTTGGTAACCTAGATAATGAATGGCAAGAAAAAGAAACAGTTAGAAGAGGAAAGCAGAACTTAAAGATACAACGAAGTGGGGGTGTAGTATCAGGAGCTAAGTTCTGCTTAAGGTTCGTTTACCAGTTGAAGAAATCGTTCATTGTTACCAGAGCCATTACTTCAAGCTTGTTGTCCGAATGCGCAACGCGCTCTCGGAAATAGGTTGCCATTGTAGGCATGTCTTTTGCTGATCGAATTTGGAATCGCATAGTGTTTCCTCCTTGTTGCTGACAGGGTCAGTATGCGAAGAAAAGAGGAGCTGAAAAAGAGAGTAGATTTCTGTGGTTTATTCCTAGTTAGCCCCAGAAGGTGCGCTAACTCACCGATTTTTGCGTTCGTGAGGGTAAAAAGGGGAACAAAGTGTTTGGAAGTTTTCTTATTTTCTCTCGGATAAGTTGAGTAAAATAAACCTATATCCACTTTTTGAGGGCGCGCGGTGTCTGATCTCAACTTGTTCCGCTACTACCAACGACTCACTCCCTTTGGCGTGGGGAGTGAAGCCAAAACCACATTGCAGGAAGTCGCTGACTTGTTGTTCACTTCTCCTCGCCATGCACGCAGCTTACTGTCGCAAATGCAGGAGCAAGCATGGTTGAGTTGGCTGCCAAAAGCGGGACGAAATCAGCGTTCAACGTTATTGCTGAACATCGAGTTGAGTGCGTTAAAAGAAAGCCTCGCACTGGAGCGAATCAAACTGGGTAAATACGAAAAAGCGTTGGTGATTCTCGATGAAGATGAAGCGGCGTTTGGACGTTTGCTCAAAACGACTTCAGGAGCGTCTGTTCAAGAAGGTCGACTCAACATTCAGCTCACCTACAAACGTATGTTTGAGCGTATTGTTCCTCATCAACTGCATCGAAGCAGTGAGCGCTTCTTCTTGCGTCAAATCTACTGTTGTTTGGTATCCAGTGACTACAACGGAGTGGTGAAGCCAGAACTTGCTCATCATTGGCGTTATGACGAGAAAAGTTTCGAATGGACCTTTTACCTGCGCCCAGGCTTAACTTTTCACAATGGCGCACCCATTGATGCTGATACAGTTGTTAGTCTGTTTGCCAAACTGAGTTCGTTGGAGTATTACCAGAAAGAGCTGGCTCACGTTACCGATATCACCGCACCAAACCCTCTTAAAGTAGTGTTTACCCTGAGTAAGCCAGATTTGGGTTTTGCCGGGCTTATCTCTGGCGTGAAGTACGGCATCCAACCCGTTAGCCAAGTGAACGATGCCAATAACAATTTGGTCGTTGGCAGTGGCCCTTTCTCTGTGATTGAACACAGTGCTCATCGATTAAAACTGCAAGCGTTTGACGGCTATTACGCCTGTCGAGTACTGACCGACATGGTGACGATCTGGATCGTCAATGATGAGAAAATGGAGAACCCATCCCTAGCCGCAAATACACCGCCGAAACAGGTGGAGAAAGCGGACGACGAGCTTGCCGACAGCATGTGCGGGCATTACATGTCGACACAAGATGCGGAAGTGGCTCCGGCGAGTCAGCGCAGTCGCACCGAGGATGGTTGTTTATTTGCCTTGTTTAATCAACATGCCAAGTATCCTCTGTCTCAAGCGCAGCGTCGTTATATCGCAGAGTTGATTCAACCGGAGCGACTTGCTGATGTGATGCGCAAAGAAAAGATTGTGTTTGGCAGCGTATCTGCATACAACATGTTGCCAACGTGGAAGCCTGTGCTAAGACCGTTTGGTGAAGAGAGCAAACTGCCTAAACATATCACCATCGCAGGGTACAACTACACGGCATTGAGACGATGTGCGCGTGCAATTGCTAACCTACTTGAAGGGACGGGAAGCAAAGTCGGCATTGTGATGTATTCCTACCGAGAGCTAAGCGAAAAAGCAAAGAACGGCACATTGGATGAAACCTTGGTGGTGACGAACATCAACTTGGATGACAACCGTCATGCATCGGCGTTTACCAACTTCTTTAGCAATACCGTGTTGCACCACACCTTGGGTGAAGAAAATGCGACTTGGTTGGATGAGCAATTAGAGAAAGTGCGCGCGTATACATCGCTAGAAGGTTACCTCAAAGCGCTCGAACCTATTGCTTCCACACTCGTCAGCGAATACTGGATTGCACCTATGTTCCACCATACGCAAACTTTGCGCTTCCAAGGTGTGTTAGAAGACGTTGCCCTAACTAACTGGGGTTGGCCAGATATTCGTTCGGTGTGGTCAGCGGATTAACTGCCTTAGTTATTTAGCAAAGTGCTGCTTCACGAATTCAATGAAGGCCTTGGTTTTCGCTGATTGATAGATAAGTTGCGGATACACTAAGTAAACCGCGTTGTGCTGGTGGTCCGTTTCTTCCGATAGAACCTGCACTAGTCGGCCATTATCAACGTCTTGCTCGACAAAGTAACTTGCTAATCGAGCGATGCCATTGCCGGACAGGGCCGATTCTTTGAGTAGGCGGTTTTCATTGCTTGAAAGCCAACCTTGGGTTTGAACCGTTCCCGTTTTTAAAGGCCATTCTTTTTGATGCAGTGTGGTTAAGCATTGATGCTGTTTTAAATCCACTAACGTCTCCGGTGAGCCTTTTTCTTGCAGATACTGAGGAGAAGCAACCAGCCAGTGATAGTAGTCCAAAAGGTGATGCGCAATCATATTCTCGGGTGGCGTTCTTGTCGCTCGAAACGCAAAGTCGACGCTGGTTTCCGTCAGATTAAACGCTTGATAGCTAGAAAGGATCTCGAACTCTATGTTTGGATGAAGAGCGCGAAACGCCACGCACAAATCATGCAGTACCGCTTCAGCAAACATCTTGGGAGCGGTAAGCCGAATCAGACCGTCTATTTGCTCAGATTGCTGACTTAAACTCTTTTCCATTTCCATTACGCGTCGTTTGAGATCTTCCGCTTGCGCAAAGATCGATTCACCTTCTGCCGTCAATCTCACGCTGCGTGTAGTTCGAACAATCAAAGGCGTAGCGAGTTCCGATTCCAATCGCTTGATTTGTTCTGACAGGTAACTTTTAGAAATGCCAAGTTGCTCCGCTGCCCTAGAAAAGTTGAGTGTTTGAGCCACTTCGGCAAACAGCATCAGTTTTTCAATTCTTTTGTAATCTGCCATCTCGATTGTTCGTCTTTATTGTTCGCTTTAATTGTTCGCTTTAATTGTTCGCTTTAATTGTTCGCTTTAATTGTTCGCTTTAATTGTTCGGTAGTGAGGATAATGAATTCGATTTTACGGTATTAAACTAATTTTTACGAACGGTAAGATGGTTCGAGTTAACTTAAGAAATTGAAAATGCAGAAATCGGAAAAGTGAGAACAACGATGAACAATCCAACACTACCGCTCGCCAAAACCTTACCTAACGTTAGCCGCTTGGTCTTCGGCTGCATGGGGCTTGGAGGGGAGTGGAATCGCAACCCATTAACTGCCCAAGATGAAAACCAAGCTTATGCCGCTGTAGAGGCAGCATTAGAGGTAGGCATTAATCTCTTTGATCATGCGGATATCTACAAATTCGGTAAGGCAGAAGAAGTATTTGGGCGCATCTTAGCCAATGACTCAACGTTACGAGAACGAATTTATCTGCAATCCAAGTGCGGCATCCGTTTAGGAGATGAGCAAGGTGTTAAGCAGTATGACTTCTCTGCTAAATGGGTGACGGCTTCTGTTGAGGGCATTCTTGAGCGCCTTGGCGTGGAGAATCTTGATGTTTTGATGCTGCATCGTCCTGATCCTTTGGTTGAGTTTGAAGAACTTGGCACAGCGTTACAAGCCCTGAAACAAGCTGGCAAAGTTAACCACTTCGGTGTCTCTAATATGAACAGTGCTCAAATTGATCTTCTCCAACAAGCAACGGGCGAAGTTATTGTGGCGAACCAGTTAGAAATGAGTCTGGCTAAGTCTGACTTCATCAAGCAGGGCATGGGGCTTCCTTCGTCTGCATCTGATTACGTTGCAGGAACACTGGAACATGCCCGTAAGCACAATATCCAACTGCAAGCGTGGGGCAGTATGGCGCAGGGCAGATTCTCAGAGCGTGGCTTACATTCTGATGATCACAATATTAGACAGACGGCGGAGATGGTGATGGCGCTAGCAGCTGAATATGGCGTGTCGTCCGAGGCGATTGTTTTAGCCTTCTTGACGCGTCATCCAAATCAAATACAGCCTGTTATTGGTACCGCAAACCCACAGCGTATTCGCGCTTGTGCTCAAGTAGAGAACGTCACGCTGTCGCGCAGCCATTGGTATGGATTGTTCGAGAAAACCCTTGGTCATGAGATCCCGTAGGAGAGAAAAATGAAATACGTACAAGTTCAAACTCTGATTCAAACGGCATTGGAAATTGCGACTGCTCGCAAGCAAAACATTGCGGTTGCCGTGGTTGATACGCATGGTGAGTTGCTCGGTTTTGCCCGAATGGATGATGTGAGCGTGCAAGCAGGTTTGTTGGCACAAAACAAAGCCTACACCTCGGCTAGAGACCGTCAGCCTAGTGGCAATTTGGGCGCTTGGGCTCGTGAAACAGGTAAGCAGTTGAGTTATTGGACTGACCCAAAGATCACTGGCTTTATGGGTGGTGTACCTGTAGAACAAGAGGGGAAAGTCGTCGGTGCAATTGGTATCAGTGGTTTGGCTGAGCAAGACGATGAAGCGCTTGCTACGGAAGTATTAAAAGCGCTGTGAACAAAAAATCCCACCAATGCTCTTCGCTAGACATTGGTGGGGATGGTCAAAATGATGGAGTTGACCATGAATATCAACGGTAAATGCCTGCTCGTCTTCGAAAAGCGTGATCGAAGTGGAGCGTGACAAGGTGGTTATTGCTGACCACTGACAAAATCAGCGCAAACCTAGGTTAGGAGCGTGCTTACTGGAGAACAGGAAGCCGCTATCCAATAAGCTGTCAGTTCATTTCGCCAATCAGTTAAAGGCGCGAGCTAAGGTGCCGTGACCTTGGCAAACGTACTTCACTGAGTTGCTGCAGACGAAAACCGATTCACCCGCTTTCAATGTGATGTGATCGTCTTGGCTAGAAACCGAGATTTCCCCTTCGATACAAAACAAAATCTCTGCGCTACGCACGAATTGAGTCGTTGCAGTGCCTTCAACAGCCATCACTTCAAAGCCGAAATCATCCACCGGAATTGGGTAACTAAGCTTGCCTTGCTTATGTACTGGTGCGAGCTTGATTTGTTCTGGGTCAATCGCTTTGAAGATGGTGTTGTCGATAAGCTCAGGAACGTCCATGTACTTAGGAGTTAAGCCAGCGCGCAGCACGTTGTCTGAGTTCGCCATGATCTCCAAACCAGTCCCTTGAACATAGGCGTGCGGCGTTTCTGCATGGAGGAACATCGCTTCGCCCGGAGCGAGTTCAATCGTGTTTAACATCAATGGTGAAAACAGACCAATATCATCCGCATAATGCTGACGGAAGTCTTGAATATAACCGTAAGCTTCTCGTGCCATAGCGGTTTTCGCAGGGCGCTCTAGGCTTGCGTAAAGCTCATTCAAAGCCTGCTGTTTGCGTTCGCCTCCTAACGACATAATTGCTGAGAAGAACACTTTGAGACCTTCACTGTTTGGTGTGGTTTTCAGCGCGTTGATTTCTGTCTCTAGAGCAGAGATGTTCGCTTGCTCAAACAGAGATAAGATCTGCTCAATTGGACGGAAGCCGTTCATCGCTTTGTAAAACGTCAGCGCATAAACCAACTCCGGCTTATGGTTTGGATCTTTGTAGTTACGGTTGGCAGCATTAAGTGGAATGCCTTGTTCGTTTTCACGAGCAAAGCCAATTTCCGCTTTATGCTTACTAGGGTGCACTTGGATAGACAGCGGTGTTTCAGCGGCAAGCACTTTAAATAGGAATGGCAGTTCACCAAAACGCGCCGCAGTGTAATCACCCAGCGATTGCGTTTTGTTTTGGTTGATGACTTCTGACAACAGTTGTTTGGTGTCGGCAAGTTTTGAACAACCATTTGGATGAGCACCCATCCAGATTTCTGCTTGTGGTTCGTTCGCTGGATTGTCGATGCCGAATAAATCATGAATCGAGGTGTGGCTACCCCAAGCGTAGTTTTGAATCACATTGTCCAGTTTGAATAGAGCGTGTTGCATGGCGATATTCTCTTGATTGGAACGAAAGAAGAGGAGAGGCTTGCTCCACGATGAGAGCAAGCCTGAGTCGGTTTGGACGGGCTATCTAGTCGATGGCCTTATCCCGAGAACCGGATTAGAACTTCACTTGGAAAGACTTAACCTGACACGGCTTCAGCGTGCCGAACGATGCTGTGTCTACTTCGTTTGATAGCACTTTCTCGTCTAGCTGTGTTTCTTTCCATGACGTTACTTCTGAAGTAAATGCCACTGTGTCGTTAATCACTTCGCTCTCTGATGGGTTGTAGACGCGCAGGATGAGTGCATCCTCGTCTTCTGCCTTCTTCAGTACGCTCAGTACCGCGCCTTCAAGCGATTTGTTTAGCAAGCTGTGCGTTAGCGGTAGGTTTTGCTCGCCTACGTTCAGCTTCATCGCGTTGTAAGGGATCTTGTTGTAGCATTGGATTGGAGTCACGTTGTCACGCGCCGCCGCCATAACGTTTGCTTCGATGTGGTTGCCCGCAAAACCAAACAGTGCGAACTCACAAACGATCTTGCCGCGTACTTGTGAATCTGGCGTCGGGATCTTGATACCAGATGGACGACCCGGACGAAGCAACAACTCTTCTTTACCCAACACGCCGATACCACGCAGAAGGGTTAGGGCGAATGTGTCACGCTCTTCATTGCCTTGGCTTGAAATCACTTCAAACTCACGCAGACCGTTGCTCATTAGCGCCATACCACCTTGCGCGTTTTCAACCGCGGCAAAGTTCATTAGCTGGTAAACCGGCACTGGTGCTTCTTTCCAGCCGTCTGCTTCCCAGTTCGCCATTTCTGGATCGTTCGTTGGGCGAGTGATCAAACCGAACTGGTTGTCTGCTACTACGGTTTCAGACACAAACGGTGTTGGTACTAATACGCGAACGCGGTGGTCGTCAGCTTGGTTATCCAACTCCATGCGAACTTCAATACGGCGTGTACCTTGTTTTAGAACCACTTGGCAGTTCACGTCTAGGTAACCGTTTTGACCTGTGCGCTCTTCACGTTGTTGTAGGTTCTCTGGCAAGTTCATGCGCAGCTTGATGGTTACCACAGATTGGAAACCTTCGTGCTTCACATTCACTTCTGCGTCGAATTCGTCTGAGTACAGTAGCCACTCTTTACGCGAAGGCGAGTAGTCGTATTCGTCGCCATCGTCAGAGCCGTCTTCAATGCGCAGCGCTTGTTCGTAAAGGTGCTCTGTCTCTTTGTCGAAGATGTTCAGAGTGCCGTTTGGGTTGACGTTGATGCGGTAGAATTCGTTCTCAAGAAGGAACTCTTTCTGCTCAGCCACTTTTTGCGTGCCTTTCTCATTCGCTTGAATGTGTAGGGTAGTGAAGCCCATCGCTGGCACAGTGTGTTTGATTTGAATGTCGTATTCGATGAACGGGTCGTAGTTACCGTAGTGAACGATTTGACGGTCAATCTTACCTGGGTCGATCACGCGTTGATCTTGGATGAAGTACTCAACTGGCGTGCCGTTTTCATCAAACAGGTTGAACTGTTCCGCACGGATAGTGATGGTGGTGTTCACCACTTCTTCACGAGCGTATGGCGATAGGTTGAATAGTGCTAGCTTGTCGCAACCTTCGCGCGCTGGCATGTGGTCAACAATCTTACGTTTGTAGAAGTTGATCAGGTTGGTCGCCATGTCGTCCGCAAGGATGTAACGGTTCAAGATCTCTGCGTGTACTTTGTCTGAGCAGCAGCAGCCAATCGAGTCGTGAGCGTGGTTCTTCATGCTCTCTTTCCACATCTTCTCGATTAGACCGTGGTGGTATTCAAAGCCCAGTGTCCATGCGATAGACGCCAATGGCTCAAGAATGTTGACGATCTTGTTTTCTACTTCTGCGTGGATCAGTTTGATGTCCATACGCGTTGAAGAAATAGTACGGTGAACACGCATGTATTTACCGTCGTTGAACTCGCCTTTGATGGTATCAAGCTGATCGCGCTCGGCTTCAATACGCTCGAACACTTCTTCAAAGCGGCTCATTTTGAATTCTTTGTCTGGGTAGATTTCACGTAGCTTATCCATCACCTCGAAGATGTCTTTTTGGATAGGCATTTGGTCGTGACCGTTTGGTAGTAAGATGTCTTTGGTTACCGACGACTTTTCTAGCACTGGGAAGTATTTATCTAAACGCGCGCGCAGACCTTCTTCGTCTTGCGGTAGGTATTTACCAATCGCGTAGCCCAGTGGCAGTACTTGCGCAGAGACTTCACTGCCATCGTTTGATTGCCACAAAAACTCGGTTTTATCGGTGCCGTGACGCTCTGAACAACCACGCCAGAACATCGCGCGATTGATGCCAAAACCGTTGTAGATAGCTGGTAGCTGAGAGCTCATAGAGAATGAATCTGGCAGGTAACCAATCTTCATTGGCTCGCCTAGCGCTAGACAGTCGCGCAATCCGTAAAGCATGTTACGTACGATAGATTCGCCAGATACTTGCATCGTATCTGTTTGAGAGTACCAAGGACCAACAATCAGCTTGCCTGCTTGTACTAGCTCACGTAGGCGCTCTTTGTTTTCTGGCTTGATTGCGAAGTAATCTTCCAGAACTGCGGTTTGA
Source organism: Vibrio jasicida 090810c (assembly GCF_002887615.1). Lineage (NCBI taxonomy): Bacteria > Pseudomonadati > Pseudomonadota > Gammaproteobacteria > Vibrionales > Vibrionaceae > Vibrio > Vibrio jasicida. The sequence goes on from NZ_CP025793.1 coordinate 849,940, forward strand.
CCGTCTAGAACGTAGTATTTGTAGTCTGGATCGTTTTCCAGACGAGTCATGATTTCTTCCATGTTGTTCACTAGCAGAATGCGAGACTCTTCTGTAGTGAAGTACCATTCACGATCCCAGTGCATGTGAGGAGTAATATGAACGCGAGATGTAGTCATAACTTTTACCGTCTTAGGCAATAATTGCCGTTAATTTGTTTTAAATTTGATTGTTTTCTATTCGTTTTTACGGCGTTTATGCTTGCCGACGAATATTTAGGGCGCAGAAATCCCACGCCCAAAGTTTGTGTTGAGCGAATCTATAAATAATTCGAATTAATGTTGAGCGGCAGCCTCAGTGGCAAATTTGCCCTTTTTTACTGCGTGTGCTCGCCACATGATGAGAGTGATGGTCGAGATAGTTGCACCAATCAGCGCCGCTCCAAACCAGATTGCTGCAGCTGTGAAGGCGCCTAGACCTGCATCGTGTAGTAGGAAGATTGAGAAGATACCTGCACCTGGAGTCGATAGACCTACGCCGGCAGCACCTACCATTGCGCCTGTTACGACAGAGCCAAGTAGGAATGAGCCAATAACGCGGATTGGGTCTTCGATAGCCATCGGAATCGCACCTTCAGTGATACCCGCAAGACCAAGCAACCAGGTTGACTTACCCGTCTCGATTTCGAAGTCTTTAAACAGGCGAGGTGCAAGCATGGTTGAAGCCGTTACCGTGAAAGCTGAGACCATTTTCACCGAACCGAAGATAGCGTATGGACCGTATACACCGTTTGCCATTGCGCCCAGACAGAATGCGTAAGCGGCTTTGTTAACTGGACCACCAAGGTCGAACGATACGAATAAACCAATTACTGCACCTAGAAGTAGGGCATTGGTGCCAGACATGCCGTTTAGCCAGTCCGTCAAACCTTGGTTTAGCCAAGCAACAGGTTTACCGATAACGAACAGCATCAACGAGCCAGCAACCAAAGTACCGATAACCGGGTATAGGTAGAAGGTTAGGAAGCCGTTGAACGCAGGGTTTAGACGTACGTTTTCTTTTACCCAACGCATCACGTAACCAGCAATCAAACCACCGACAACACCGCCAAGGAAGCCAGAGCCGATAAGGTTCGCTGCAATACCTGCGGCAAAGCCTGGACCAAGCGCTGGTTTATCTGCCAATGAGTAAGCGGTGTATGCCGCCAGTACAGGAACCATCAATGTACCCAGTAGACCACCACCTAGCTTGCGGTACATCCACAACCAAGAGCCTTCTTCTGCATACAAATCTTGTAGGTTGAACATTTGTGCTAATAGCACGGCAACAGCAAGTACAGTACCGCCTGCAACGATAAGTGGAACCGCGTAAGAGATACCTGATAGCAGTGCCTGTTTCAGTTCAGTTTTAAGCGGTAGCTTCTTCGGTTTGTCGTTGGTTGCAACTGCAGCGCCTGCACTTCGACCTGCTTTGCCTGCTTCAACTGCTTCGTTAAGAATGCGCTCAGAGTGTTTGATCGGCTCAGCAACTGGCACTTCTACACGAGGAATACCGTCAAAACGCTCTAACTCTTTGATTGCCACTTCAGCCGCGAAAACGACTGCCGTTGCACTGTTGAGCTGTTCAGCAGTCAGGCGATCTTCAATACCGTTTGCGCCTTGCTTTTCAACATGCACGTTGTACCCCAGCTTCTTACCTGTCTTCTCTAGGTATTCTGCTGCCATGTAAGTGTGCGCAATACCCGCAGGGCAAGCCGTCACACAAACGATGGTTGGTGCATTTGTATCTAATTGGTCTTGTTTTTCTTCTTGCTCTGCTTGACCATCAAGCAAAGCGAAAATTTGTTCTACATTTGTAGCATTGAGCACTGCTTCACGAACATCGTCATCCACTAACGTTGTGGTCAGTTCGGTCAACAGGTGCATGTGTGTTGAACCTGCTTCCGCATTTGGAATTGCGATTAGGAAGATCAGGTTTACGTCTTCGTCTTCATCCAGACCTTGCCACTTTAAGTCTTGTTTTAGTGTGGCTACGGCAAACGCCGCCTCTTTTACTGCATCTGTCTTACCGTGCGGTACTGCTAAGCCTTCGCCTAGCGCCGTCGGGCCTTGCTCTTCACGAGCAAACACTGCTTGTAGGTATTCTTCCTTGTTATGCAGTTTGCCTTGCTGGTCTAGCTGGTCGGCAAGTGCACGAATCGCTGCGTCACGACTTTCGAACGTCGTTTGTAGGTTTATCAGCGATGGGTTTGTAAGAGAGGTTAATTTCATAACTTTTGTCCCATTGTCACATTCGACATTGTTGTGCATTCAACAATGATGTGAATAATACCTTTTAAATACAAATGATCCGTGATCAGGATCGCAGTTGAATTAAAATATGTATTATTGTTGTATTGCTTTGGCTTGTTTTTGTATGCCGATATGCGAACAAGTGCTTGTCATGTTGACCTGAATTCGTATTATAGAGCTCATAAACCAAGTCTTTCTTGCAATGATAGTTCACTCCAGTGTGCTCGGTTCTTGAGTTGTCTCAAACAAGTTCACTTGAATGGTCATTTGTATTGTTTTTATAGAGGTAAACATGGCAAGACTGCCAATGTATCGCCAGATTGCGGATGCGATTCGCGAGAAGATCAGCGATGGCGAATACAAAGTAGGAACCGCTCTTCCTACCGAAGCTCAGTTACGCGAAGAATTTTCTTGTAGCCGAGTCACGGTTCGCCAAGCGTTAAAATTGCTGATTGAAAATGGTGAACTGGAGAGTGTGCAGGGTAGTGGTACCTATGTGAAAGAGAACAAGGTTAACTACGATATTTACCAACAGACCAGCTTTGCAGAGAAGTGGGCGCACCTAAATGCGGTGACACACAGTGATGTGGTCGCGTTCGAGATTACTAAAGCATCGCTCACGATGGCGGATGCGCTGAACATTAATGAAGATGACAAAGTCTTTTACGTGAAACGTGTCCGTTACCTTGATGACAACCCAATCACAGTAGAAGAAACTTGGTTGCCGACAGACATGTTCCCTGATCTCACCTACCAAGTGATGCAAGGTTCTAAGTACCACTTTATCGAGAAAGAGAAGGGCATGGTGATTGATCGCAGTGAGCAAGAAATCATCCCGGTATTGCCACCGCAAGACATTGCAGAGTTGCTAGATATTGATCCGGCCGAGCCGATCATCGAAAAGCGCACGCGTGGTTTCTTGCAAGGGGATGTGGTGTTTGAATACAGCCGCAACTACTTCAAATCGACTGACTACAAGTTTACGCTGGTGGCAAAACGTCATAAGTCGTAAGCACGATATTACGCATTTCATTTTAAACCCGCCACTCGGCGGGTTTTTTGTGTCTTTTCTCTTCCGACCTTCCGCTCACTATCTGTTGAAACTTAGCAACGTTTCGATTTCTTTTAGCAAACAAGTGTGATGATTATCCCTGTTTGAAACTCACTAGCGCCGAATTAGTGGAAAATGAAGTTTGAATTTAATCACGATAAATAGCGAGTCAAGAGTCGTAATGTGATCGAGATAAATTATTGCTAATTTCTAGAAATGTTTGGATAGGTGCGGAGGTTCAAATTATGCCTATTGACATGTTGCTTAAAGAAAATTTGTTGCTAACTTTCTTTGTCTATTTTTGAGCTACGTCCATTAAAACAAATTGACAGCCATTTAATTGTGATTTGTTGCACAAAAGAAGCGTGCTTGCGCGGTTCTACTACTCTTATTGATAATTAACCCATCGATACCGAACTGTTGATAGGGTTTAAAAATGCTGTATGAATTAATCGACCACGAACTAGTAGATGTTATTAATGACCGCGCTTACCAATGGCAAGATGCAGTTAAAAAGACAACGCAATACCTAGAAGACAAAGGTTACGTTTCTCAGCAATACGCGGATGCCATCATCCAATCGACCGAAGAAAATGGTCCTTACTATGTGTTGTGCCCTGGACTGGCGATGCCACATGCTCGCCCAGAAACCGGTGTCCTAAAAACGGGCTTGGGCATTCATATTTTCCCTTCACCAGTTGATTTTGGTTCGGACCTTGGTCCTGCCAACATTCTAATTACCCTAGCTGCAAAAGATTCTGATACCCACATTGAGGTGATTCAAGCGCTGAGCGAGATGTTTGTGGACGAAGAGAACATTGCAAAACTGGCACAAGCTTCATCTAAGGAACAAGTGTTAGACATAATAAAAGCATACTAAAAGGAACATAACGTGAAAGCAAACATGCGAGCCAATGTGCAAGCCTTCGGGGGTCATTTGACCGCCATGGTGCTGCCAAATATCGGAGCCTTCATCGCTTGGGGCTTTATTACTGCACTCTTTATCCCAACAGGTTGGATGCCAAACGAAGCGTTTGGGGAACTCGTTGGTCCAATGATTACTTACTTATTACCACTGTTGATTGGTTATACCGGCGGTCAAATTGTTGGTGATAAACGCGGCGCGGTAGCCGGCGCCATCGGTACCATGGGTGTTATCGTTGGTGCGGACATCCCAATGTTCGTTGGCGCGATGATCATGGGCCCACTCAGTGCTTGGGTTGTGGTACAAATGGATAAGCGAATCCAACACCGTATTCCTTCTGGCTTTGAGATGGTGGTGAACAACTTCTCACTAGGTATTGTGGGCATGATCCTGTGTCTGTTTGCCTACGAGATTGTTGGCCCAGCAGTAACAGCGGCAAACTTGTTTGTGAAATCAGGCATCGAAGCCTTGGTGGCAACGGGATTCCTTCCTTTGCTTGCTATTATCAACGAGCCTGCGAAAGTGCTGTTCCTCAACAACGCTATCGACCAAGGTATTTATTACCCACTAGGTCTGCAGGCGGCAGCTGAAACAGGTAAATCTATCTTCTTTATGGTGGCATCTAACCCAGGTCCAGGTCTTGGTATGCTTCTGGCTTACGCGAAGTTTGGTCAAGGTCTGTCTAAACGTTCTGCGCCAAGTGCCATCATCATTCACTTCTTCGGTGGTATTCATGAGCTGTACTTCCCGTACGTGTTAATGAAGCCAATCATGATCTTGGCGATGATTGCGGGTGCAGCGACAGGTATCGCAACCTTCAACCTACTTGATGCAGGTTTGGTAGCAGGTCCAAGTCCAGGCTCAATCTTCTCTTACCTCGCACTCACACCGAAAGGCAGCTTCCTAGCGACCATCGCAGGTGTCACAACAGCAACGATTGTTTCCTTCCTTGTCGCAAGTGCGATTCTGAAGATGAGCAAAGCAGAAGACAAAGAAGACGAGTTTGAACAGTCTGTCTCTGATATGAAAGACATGAAAGCAGAAGGCACAATCAAACCAGTTGCTGCTGCGACACAAGAAGTAAACAAACCTATTTCATTTGTCGCATTCGCTTGTGATGCGGGGATGGGCTCAAGCGCGATGGGGGCTTCAACCTTCAAACGCAAGTTAGTTCAAGCTGGGATTGATATTGAAGTGAAGAACTTCGCCATCGAAAAAGTTCCAAGTGAAGCGGACATTGTCGTGACGCACGAAAGCTTAGAAAGTCGAGCCATCAAAGCAACAGGCTTGCCAGTGGTAACGATTAAGAACTTCCTCAATGACCCAGCGCTCAATGAGCTGATGGATACGATTAAGCAACAAGCGGTCGCCACTGAGCAACCAGCCTAACAATGCAGTATGGGGCGGAACCTACCGCCCCATTTAGGAGAGAAATCATGGTACAAACAACGGCAGCGGTTATCTGTGGCGAGAAAGACGTTCAACTAAGAACCTTTGATTTGCCAAGCATTTCAGCCGATGAACTTCTGGTTAAAAACATTTCAAACAGCATTTGCTTGTCCACTTACAAAGCGGCATTGTTGGGTAGCAAACACAAACGCGTACCTGAGAACATCGATGAAGTGCCGGTGATGACGGGTCATGAATACGCAGGTGTGATTGTTGAAGTCGGTGAGAACCTAAAAGACCAATACAAAGCAGGCGATTACTTTGTTCTACAACCAGCAATGGGTTTGCCTACTGGTTACTCTGCGGGTTACAGCTATGAAACCTTTGGCGGCAACGCAACGTATTCCATCATCCCTAAAATCGCTATCGACTTAGGCTGTGTGCTGCCTTACCACGGTGACTACTTTGCAGATGCGTCTTTAGCTGAGCCAATGTCATGCATCATCGGTGCTTACCATGCGAGTTACCACACTACGCAATACGTGTACGAGCACGATATGGGTATCAAAGAGGGCGGAGCGTTAGCGCTACTTGCATGTGCTGGCCCAATGGGCATTGGCGCGATTGACTACGCGATTAACGGACCTGTGAAGCCAAAACTGATTGTGGTAACAGACATCGACGCTGCACGCTTAGACCGAGCTGAGTGCTTAATTCCGGTTGGGAAAGCAAAAGAGCAGGGCGTTGAACTGCATTACGTGAACACAGCTCAAGTCGATGACCCTGTGACTTATCTGAAAGCGCTGAACGATGGCAAAGGCTACGACGACGTGATGGTGTATGCAGCGGTATCGCAGGTGCTAGAACAAGCCGATGAGCTGTTGGGCAACGATGGCTGCTTGAACTTCTTCGCAGGCCCTACCGATAAAAAATTCAAAGTACCGTTTAACTTCTACAACGTGCATTACGAATCAACGCACATTGTTGGCACATCTGGTGGCTCGACCGGTGATATGGTGGAATCTATCGACTTGTCTTCACAAGGTAAGATCAATCCATCGTTCATGATCACCCATGTTGGTGGTCTGCAAGCTGCGCCACATACGATCTTGAATCAGCTGGATATTCCGGGCGGTAAGAAGTTGATTTACCCACACATCGACCTGCCATTGACCGCGATTGATGATTTCTTATCGTTGGCAGACCAAGACCCGTTCTTCGCCGAATTAGACGCAATTTTGAACGCGAATAACTATGTGTGGAACGCACATGCAGAAAAAGCGTTACTTGAGTTTTATGACGTGAGCTTAACGGTTTAGTTGCAACGAATTTGTGTGGTAGCCTTTGCGCTGCCACATAATGGAGAGGTCATAATACGTTGTCACGTGAAGACGAATTACTGGAGAAACTGGACGAGTGCGAAAATGCCACGGCGTTTCTTCAGGTTTCTAACAAAATAATTAACCTCAAGTTAAAAGCATTACTTCCGAGCGTGTTCGTCCAAGACGATCTCGTGAAGGAGTATGCTGTGGATCCTTTATTGAAAGAAGACGGTCCGTTGGTGACGACCGATGTGGTATCGAAGCTGATGTTTGCGATGGGCAAAATCTCTTTGGAAACTTACGCCGATATCGGATTGTACGATCAGGTCTTGGAGTACGTGGTTAGCCAACCGGAGAAAGTCGAATTCGCGGATGACGTGATTTACGATTTCATCAAAAACCAAGCGGTACTCTCTTCTCAGCAAGACAGCTTTTATCTTGAGTCGATCAATCAGCTTAAGTTCTCTTCGTTTGAGTCCTTTTCGCAAATGAGATACGAATCTCTCATCAAAACAGTGTTAAAGCTGTCATGTGAAATGTTGATAGAAAGAATCGAAGGGGAGATCAATCAATAAGGGTTCACCATGAAAGTGAATTTAAACGTCAGTGGTTTTGAAACCGAAGCTACCTTTCCCGATGCCGACGTAAGGCGAATCCATCAACCTCTTATAGAAAAATTTACCCGTCTATATCATGAGAAGCAGGAACGCATTGTTGTGTTCTTGTGTGCCCCTCCGGGCAGCGGTAAGTCGACCCTAGCTGCGTTCTGGGAACACCTCTCTGAACAAGATGAAAATCAAGAGCCACTTCAGGTTCTGCCTTTTGATGGTTTTCACTACCCGAACGAAATCCTCGACAGCAACACCATTGAGCGTAATGGTGAAATTGTTCCTCTGCGCAGCATTAAAGGCTCTTACGAGACGTTCAATCTCACCGAGCTTATCGACAAGCTGAAACAGCTTAAAGTCAAAGACAGTAAATGGCCTTACTATGACCGCAACCTGCATGATCCGGTTGATGATGCCATTCAGGTTAACCGCAATATTGTCGTCGTCGAGGGCAACTGGTTGTTGCTAGATGAACCAGTATGGAAAGAGCTGCATCGCTTGGCCGATTTTACGGTGTTTATTGATACTCAAGCGGAGTTTCTACAAGAGCGTTTAGTCAATCGTAAGATTCGTGGTGGCACAGACCCAGAAGCCGCCTTGGAGTTCTACTTACGCTCCGATGCGGTCAACGTTGATAAAGTATTGAATCATTCGATTCCTGCAGATTTATCGTTGTTCCTCAATCAAAACGGTTCGTTCGAAATTCGATAGTTCGTCCACAATCTCAGGAGGTCACCATGGATATCGTGATTGATAGCCACACCCATACTATTGCCAGTGGACACGCTTACAGCACCATTTTAGAGAACGCATTGTCTGCTAAGAATAAGGGGCTAAAACTTCTTTGTACCACCGATCATGCTCCCGAGATGCCAGGAGCCCCTCACTACTGGTATTTCAACAATCAAAGAATTTTGCCCCGCTTTTTACACGATGTAGGTATTCTCCGTGGCGTAGAAGCCAACACGCTGAATGTGAAAGGGGAGATAGACTTACCACCTTCCTCTGACCAACATCTTGACTGGGTGATTGCGAGTTTCCATGAGCCCGTTTTCAAGCCCGCGACCGAAGCTGAACATACCGCAGCCCTGATAAATGCGATTAAAAGCGGCAGAGTGGATATTCTTGGTCACTTAGGTAACCCTAATTACCCATTCGATATGGAAAAGGTTTTGCGCTGTGCCAAAGAACACAATGTCGCAATTGAAGTGAACAATACATCGTTGACAGGCAAAAGCCGCAAGGGCAGTGATTCCCGTTGTGATCGCATTGTCGAACTGGGCAAAGAGATTGGCGTTTACTTCAGCACAGGGTCGGATGCTCACTTCTGTGAAGAGATCTCTAAGTTAGACTTGGCGATTGCTTTGCTGGAAAAACATGGTGTGGAAGAAGAGAAGATACTCACTACATCGACGAGCCTATTTCTGAACTTCTTATTACTGAGAGGTAAAGCGAGGATTCCAGAGTTCGAAGCGCTCTATTGAAAAGCGAGCGACTCAAACGGCTATCTACAAACAAACATAAACCCGCAGCGTGCGGGTTTAGTTCGTTTAGGGTGACGCATAAAGCACTACAGCGGGGATTCCACCACAACAAACTTACGCTCGGCTCTGAGTGGCGCAAACCACGTATTTTTGTATTTGAAATAGCTCTGTCCGTCGACGACGACCGTTTCTTTCGTGTGAGGCAATGAATCTACGATCTCTCCAAGCTTGTAAGGGCTAGGTTCAGGTTTTGTAGCCGGAACCACATGAGTGACTCGCGGCGTGTTCGAACTTGGCGAAGAAGACACAATTTGCCCTGACGATGACGCATAGTTTGACGACGTTGAAGAAGACGTCGTGATGGTGTTTCCATTCACAATCGTGTAGTTACCACTTGGCGGGTAACGGACGTAATCATAGCGGTCTCCATTCCTGCGGTAATACGAGTCTTGAACGATGGCATAGGTGATGCCTGCAAAAATGGCGAAAGTCGCTATGCCAACGAGATCGCTATGATAATAGTAATAACGTCCGCGATAGGGTGGATACCAATAACCCGGCCTCACATAGATAAACGACGAATGGTAACGCGGTGGCCTAACGACGTAAGGTGGTCGGTGGTAATAGGGTGGTCTGTAGTAGGGCGGACGGTAATAAGGTGGCCGATTATAGTGGGGCGGCTTGATTGGCCTATGAGGACGATTCACAGGGCGCAAATCGTGTTTGTTACCCGGTTGCGTGATCGGTTTTACCGCGGGTTTCACTTGCGGCTGCGCAGACAGACTTGTTGCCCCTAGCAAGCAGAGAATGGCGGTGATCATGACCCAGATGCTTCTCATAACGCTTTCCCCCATGGTTGGAGTACCGAAGCTCTAATCTTAAAGTTTAGCTCACCATAGCTTTGTTTGACTGAGGAGTCTAGGGCACGACTTTATGTTCTCGTTGAGCTTTTGCTTTCGTTGGCTTTCTGTTCTAACACCAAGAAGATCAGCTTAGTCAGCATGGATTGTGCCTCTGGTGACAGTAATCTCGCTGCTGAGGCAACATCGCTTGCAGAGATGTTACCGACCCCTCTAGCATCGAGGGCGACATCTAAATCTGTTAGGTTTAGAGCCCGCAGAATGGAGCGATATTGGGAGAGTTTTAAATCCGATTCGCCTCTCTCAATTCTTTGGTAGGTCTTTTCGCTCATCCCTGCGACTTTTGCCATTTGCTCACGCGACATACCTCTCTCTTTGCGTCGAGCGATCAGTACTTCAATCAGTGGGTCTACATGCATAGGCGCTCCTTAAAGGACAGTTTTGTCCTGAAGCACGCAATATCCGGACCAGTTTAACCACCTCGTATTTACCCAAGTTGATATAGCGATAAGAATGACGTTCCACAAAAAAATTACTAAATTTCAGTCAGTTTCAGAAAATGGAAAAATATCAGCTTTATAAATCAATTTCTGGTGAAGTAAGCATTCGCAAAATGCAATGCGTTTTAGAACAACTGCTTGCTGAGATTCGTAATCGCAGCTGCGATATTCGATTGGACGTAACCTGGCTCACACGTGAATCGCAGAAACGACTAATGAAGTACAAAGAGCTCTTCTTGCATCGAGGTTATATTGAGCAAGCAGAATTGGAGCAAACCTATGAGAACCTGAGTCCGATGGAGCGTTCAGTGGCGGATATGGGCATTGCAGCCATGACATACATTATTGATGCGTTGGATAACGAACTCTGATTCTTAGGCGACATAGTAGGTAAGCGGATATGTGCGCAAAATCATCAATTGTGCTTAGGGAACATAAAGGAATCTAATAGAAAGGATATAAATGCTGGGGAACCACTCCCAGCATTCAGAACACTCATTTACCAAAAGCTTCGAACCGTAAATCAGTGTTTAGAGGTATGTGAACCGAATCGTGTCGGTACGTAGCGAATAATAACGATATTGCTGAATCTAGGCTATGTTCTGCGATTCTAATGCCTTCCAACAAAGTGTACATTTTCATGTACACCTCAAAAATGAGCTTGAACGCTCAAGTTTCATTCGCCAATACAACAAAAGGCTAAATAACAAGCTACTTTGCAACATATCCGTTGCAATTGCCGATAGTTGTTAAAATATATGGCTATAAGATGGAGCTTTTACTTTTCAATCGTCCTATTTATGCCTTACAATCCTCCCGAACCAAATCCATTTAGCAGAGAATGGGATTGACGAAAAAGGATGTGCTGATTTTGCTTCGAACCCAAAATAAGACGTTCCGTGAATCAAAACTCTGCTCGGAAATGATTCCCCTTACACACAAATGCGCTTGCAGAGTCGAACCTGCGTGTGTTGTTTTTTGTGATCTGAATTTCAGTGACGTAAGGCGGGGACATTTCTGTTGATCGCGTTTCTAACCAAAACCGCGATAAGTGATAACTAAAACGGATTAAATTTAGAGGTATTAACCGTGAACCTAAAACTTGTCGGCAGCTCCCTGATCGTTGCAGGTACTGCTCTTGGCGCTGGTATGCTTGCTATACCAATGGTGCTTGCTCAATTCGGCCTCCTTTGGGGCACTCTTCTTATGCTGTTCATCTGGGCGGGGACAACTTACGCTGCACTTCTTCTGTTGGAAGCAAGCTGTAAAGTAGGTGGTGGCGTTAGCATGAACGCGATTGCTCGTGAAACCCTTGGTAAAGGCGGTCAGTTTGTAACGAATGGTCTTCTTTACGCCTTACTTGTGTGTTTGTTAATGGCTTACATCATTGGTGCTGGCGATCTTGTACAGAAAGTCACTGCATCAATGGGCATTCCTGTTTCTACTATTTCGAGCCAAGTTGGCTTTACTGTTCTTGTCGGTCTTATTGTATCAGCGGGTACAGGTGTCGTTGATAAACTCAACCGTGGCTTGTTTATCGGTATGATTGTCGCTCTGATTCTGACGCTTTTCTCCCTTGCTCCAAACGTATCGTTTGAAGGTCTAAGTGAAGTAGTGAACGCCGACAAAATGGCACTGATCAAGCAAAGCTCAGTTCTTTTCACAAGCTTTGGCTTCATGGTAGTTATTCCTTCTTTGGTAACCTACAACAAAGAAGCGAGTAAAAACCAACTGCGCAACATGATCATTGTGGGCTCGACGATTCCACTTGTGTGTTACCTACTATGGTTGTTTGCAGTCGTGGGTAACTTGCCACCACACGAACTTATCCAGTTCTCAAACGTGTCTGAGTTGATCTCTGTTCTCGGTCAACAGTACACCGGTCTTGAGTTCATTCTGTCTATGTTTACTGGCTTGGCCCTGCTGACGTCTTTCTTGGGTGTAGCAATGGCGCTTTACGACCAAAATGCGGACCTTCTGAAAGCAAGTAAGCCAGTAGTATTCGTGACGACGTTTATTCTGCCGTTGCTTGGCGCGGTATTTGCTCCAGAGCACTTCTTAGCGATCCTTAGCTACGCAGGCATCATCCTTGTATTCCTAGCGGTGTTTGTTCCATTATCGATGACGATGAAAGTGCGTCGTGTCCCAGTAGAAGACAACAATGTGTACGAAGCAGGTGGTGGTACGGTGGGCATGAGCGTGATCTTCCTATTCGGTTGTTTCTTGCTGTTTGCTCAAGCGGTATAAATAGACTCGCAAGCGTACAACAATCCATTTTTAAAAACCGCTTGTCCTATTTTGGGCAAGCGGTTTTTTTGTGCAGAATTGTTAGCGTTGAATCAACTATGTGTATGCTCTAACCACGACTTGATAAATCGTAATGATATTTTACTCAGAGGTGAAACTGTCTCGTCAGTGGCTGACATGGATTGTTGATGGGCTCTTTAAAATAGGCAGCAAGTTATAGAGCAAAGGGGAAAAGAGTGTCGAAGCGACTTTCTTTCACAATCGTTGGAATGATGTTTTCTTTGGGGATGTTCAGTGCTGAAGCGAGCGCGCACCCTAAACATCACCACAAGCACGGACATCATCATGGGCATCACCACCATCATCATAAGCACAGACATAAGCATAAACACAAAAAGGTTGTGGTGGTGAAGCACAAGCGACCAAAGCATCACTATTACCATTACAAACACATTCCACCACGCAGCACCTACATTCAGATTGGCAATTTTACCTACCTGAAAGTGGATGATTTTTATTACAAGCGTTCGAAAGATCGCTATATACATGTGGCCTTGTAAGAAAACAAAAAAACAGCGAGCAGTTTGGCTCGCTGTTTTGCTATTGCTTGGTGAAGATTGTGGTTCGTTAAGAGGAGAGGCTATACCGTGAATCGGTTTAAAATCTCATCTTGCTTACGAACGTCGTCATGCTGTGCTTGCATGGCTTCATTAGTGCGGTTTGCTGAGTCAGCAACTTGAGTCGATAAATCTTTTATGTTGACTGTGTTGTTGTTGATTTCTTCGGCAACCAAGCTTTGTTCTTCGGCAGCGGAGGCGATTTGCAGGTTCATGTCTGAGATGCGTTGGATTGCATCACGAATACGTTGTAATGCGCCATTCGCAAATTCAGCTTTCTCGACGGCCTCTACGGCACTAGATTTGCTTTGATGCATTGCGCTTGCAACAGAAGATGCACCCGATTGAAGCTGTTCAATCATGCTGCGAATTTCTGTAGTAGATTCTTGCGTGCGCTGTGCCAGTGTTCGAACTTCATCCGCAACAACGGCAAAGCCACGACCAGACTCTCCCGCACGTGCAGCTTCAATCGCTGCGTTTAGTGCCAGTAGGTTAGTTTGGTCTGCGATGTCGTTAATCACTTTAAGAATCGTCTCGATGTTTGCTGTCGCCGACTCAAGACCTTGCACCTCTTCGACCGCTTGGTCGATGCTATCTGAAAGCAGGTTGATCGTTTCAGTCGATTCATTTACGACGGAAGATCCTTGCACGGTCGCATCGTCCGCTTCTTTAGCCGCACTTGCTGCACCCTGCGCATTGTTAGCGACTTCTGTTGCCGTCACTGACATCTCGTGCATTGCTGTTGCGAGTTGCTCAAGTTCTTGCAGCTGAGTCTGAATCGCTACGGCGGAATCTTTCGCTCCTTCTGCGGTAATTTGAGTACCACTTAAGATCTGATCAGAAATGCTTTTCGATTCGATGATTTGATGCTGCAAGTTCTCCATAAAGGTATTGAAGCCTTTCGCGAGCTCAGAGAATTCTTGGTCAGTATTGGTGTCCAAACGTTGCGTCAAATCGCCTTTGCCTGAGGCAACCGCTTGGATGGCACTGTTCAGCTCATCAAGAGGGCGCATTAAGGTGCGGATAAGAAGAGTAAGCGCGATAATTGATGCAATTACGGCAATCAACGAGTAAATAATGGCGCTGTTACGTAGAGTATCGATTGCTGAGTAAGCAATGCTTTCATCAACAACCGCGCCCACATACCAGTTCTCACTCGGAATGTGAGTTAGGCTGACCATATACTTGTCGCCGTTCATCTCGATATGTTGAGCACCTGACGTTAGCTCGACTTGTGGGAGGTAGCTAGATAGCTTTTCACCGTTGTACTTTGCTTCTGGGTGGGCAATTGTTGTGCCATCAGCGGTCACAAGGAATAAGTAACCCGCATCGAATAGGTTTACTTGGTTGACTAAGTCAGAAAGGGTTGTTAGCTCCAAATCATAGAACATAGCTGCTAAAAACTGGCCAGCTTCGCGAACTGGGGTACCGATAGAGATGATCACTTTCTTAGAAGAAACATCCACGTAGGGATCGGTGACGACAAGCTTACCTTGTGCTTTTGCTGAGACAAACCAAGGACGAACTCGAGGATCGTAATCAGGTGTCGCTTCCCAGTTGTCATCGTTCTCAATCACGAAACCGTTATTGTCGTACGCGTAACCGATTGCCAAGAAGCTTGATTTTGGCATTTGTTTTTCAAGCACTTCTTTCACGTAGTCGTGATCCGTTGGATTAATTTCTAGAATCTCGGTCATGGATTGAGCGAGTTCTTTCTTTGCACTTATTTCAGATTCTACCGTGTTCCCCACACTAGATAGGATCTCACTCACGCTCGTGTCGATGTTTTCTTCGATCTGCGAACGAATGGTCATAACTTGTTGTGTCGACAGCAATGCCACAGTCACAAGCAATAAAATTGAGGAGGCGGTGACAACTTTATGTCTGAATTTCATACTTTCCCTCTCGAGTCTCCCGGCTGGTTTACTCTGCTTGTACCTCTTATTTATTGGGTACATTCGGCAGAAGTGAACACATTATTGTGTTTGTAATTTTGTTATCGACAGATATGTCAGAAACCTGAAGGCGATTTGTTTAATTTCTTAACAATTGCCAGATCGTGTTCAAAAGTTGTGAGATTGATCTTCTTTGTAAGACTTCGTCATTAAACTGTTAAAAACATAAGAATAGTATCATTGAGCCTTATATAAACAAGTCTGACGAGATTGTTTTTCTCATTTAAATTTATGAATTTAAAGTGATATTTATAACTTTGTGTTGAAAGTTAGATGTCTTTATATTGATTCTTGTCAGGAAGGAGGGGGCTAAGTTGGAACGGAAATAACAAAGGTGAACGACAAATACAAAAAAGGCCCCGACAATGCGGAGCCTTTGTTAAAAAATGCGATTTTAGAAAATAAGATGAGCAACACCGGCAATAACAGGAAGCGTAATCAACGTACGTAGAATGAAGATAACGAACAGCTCCACGATGTTTACCGGAATCTTACTGCCTAGAAGCAGTGCACCTACTTCTGACATGTAGATAAGCTGAGTTACTGACATCGCTGCAATCACGAAGCGCGTCATTTCATTATCAATTGAAGCCGCTAGGATCGCTGGAATAAACATGTCTGCAAAACCCACTACAATCGTTTGAGACGCAGCCGCTGCTTCCGGAATGTGCAGTAGTTCTAGGTAAGGGATAAATGGCTGGCCTAGGATTTCGAATACCGATGTGTATTCAGCAATAATCAATGCCATTGTACCTAGACCCATAACGACAGGAAGTACGCCAAAGACCATGTCGATTGCGTTATGTACGCCTTCTTTAAATACCGACTGTACAGAAGTCACTTGGCCAGCGCGTTTTAGCGCAAGGTCCATACCCCAAGAGAAAGTTGTGTGACCTGCAGGTACTGCGTCTGCGTCTTTCTTAGGCTCGCTGCCATCCATGTAGCGGTCTTTCTTTAGACTCAATGGCGGTAGGCGAGGAATGATGATAGCCGCGATAACACCTGCTAAACAGATTGCGCCGTAGAAAGGCAGGAATAGATGTTCTAATTGAACCTGAGCAAGAACAACCAAACTGAACGTGATAGATACTGCAGAGAAAGTTGTACCTACAACTGCGGCTTCACGCTGGGTGTAGAAGTTGTTTTCGTACTGTTTGCTTGTCAGCAGGATACCCACACTGCCGTCGCCTAACCAAGAAGCCATACAGTCGATTGCACTGCGACCTGGAAGGTTAAATACCGGACGCATCACTTTACTTAGTAGCGCACCGAATAGCTCAAGCAGACCAAAGTTGAGCAGTAGAGGAAGCAGTAGGCCTGCAAAAATGAATACTGCAAACAGTGTTGGTAGAAGACCAGTCAGAACTAAACCGCCAGTATTCTCTTCCCAGATCGCTTCAGGACCCACTTGGAAGAACGTCATCAGAACCGCTGCACCACCAAATAGTCGAACGATTAACCAAAGTGGGGAAGGGTTAAATAGACCGTTTAAGAAACCATTACGTAGGATTGCTGCTGGCTTAAAAATTTTGCAAAGAACAGAAGCTAGAGCCATGAAAGCGACAATTGCCGTTACGATAGCAATTAAGGTATCGCCAAGAACTGCAGGAATGACTTTTGCCATTACCGCGACAGGAATTGTCAGGCCACCATCGTAAGAAATTGGTGCCATGAAAAGTAGAAGACCGATTAGGGATGGGATGAAGAACATCCAAAAGTTGCCCTTAGGTGCTTCAGCAGCATTGGTGTTGTTATGCATGTTTTGTCTCGTGTTACTACTAGTCAATACTCGCCATATTCCATGACATAAATATTCACTAAACATCCGTATTTAATCACAGTGTGCGGAGGTTACCCGCAAACTGCATCCATTGCAATACTATTCATTAAATACATCTAGTTATTCAGCCGTTTTTATGGTCAAACTGTACTTAACTAGAATCTTGTATACGAATTTGTTGCCTGTGTTAGAAAATTGTAGCACGTGAGCCGCTGTTAACAGACTATGATGAAGCACAGTGTGACTCGAGCAATAAAAAGCCTAGCAAATGTGATTAGGATCTCAAGGCGATCACAATGCTTTCTGTTAGTAGTACTACTTAATTTATGGATTTGAAGGATAAAACACTGGTTAAGATCAGCCAGTGGCGTCTTTCAAGTAAAAGACAAATATGAAGAAAAGAATAAGAGGAGGCGGTTTAAGGCAAATGCTTAAACCGCCACAATCGCATTAAGCAGTTTGTTTACGACTAATAAGGAAAAGATAGCTCCAGTAAGCGATAGCAATGATGAAAGCCAAAATCGCTGGGAACGCTAATGCATAAAGCTCAAACGAATTAAACAGCATTGCTCCGGCAGTACCACCTAACAAGAAGCCGAAGAAGATAAAGATAAACAGCTTGGCTTTACGACGGTCAAATTGGCGACCGCGCAAGCTTTCACCAATCATAATGCCGAGATCGGTAATAATTCCGGTCATGTGTGTTGTTCGAACCACTGCTCCACTGAAGGTGGTGATCATAGCGTTCTGCAAGCCGCACGCAGCAGAAGCAAGATACTGACCATAAACATTGCCTTGAACTAGAAAGCCTAAGCTGAGAAGTAACAGGCTGCCTTCAATACAGAGTGCAACGCCGTAGCGACGGCCGAGTTTAAGTGCACTGCTTTCGATAAAGAACCCACTAAACGCTGAACCAATCAAAAAGCTAAATACGATGAAGAGCAGGTGAATAGTGCTGTCTGCATCGGTTAATAAGCTATTCCCTAGCTGAGTTACGGTTCCGGAAAGATGTGTTATCGCTTGATGTTGAAAGCCTAGGAGACCCACGGCATTGACGCAGCCTGCGAGAAGAGCAAGCAAAAACGCGCCATATTCCACCCAACGAGGAAGTCTGGAAATCACAATAAAACCTCACCAAATGTTAGGGGCAGATTATAGCGCTCATAGCGCGGAACGAAAGTACTTCTGCGAAAACTCGGTTGATCATTCTCAATAAAATCTCAACTTTTGTTGAATGCTTTTCTTGAATTTAGATTGTTTAGTACCATGTTTGTTGAAAGAGATGCTTAGCTAATGTGTTCCATAGTGCAATCAAAGCTCACCCAGCCGTGCTTTCGTTGCTCATAAATAGAGACAGTAGGCTCTGGAAACTCCTTATCGTTAAATAACCCCATAGGAATCACGGCGTACTCGGGAGTATCTGATAGCTTCAAACGCATTGTCGTGCCGCATGCTGGACAGAATTCGTATTGAACTTGATGACCTGAGTCAGCAACACGAGTATAGTTAATGACATCACCATCGAGGATGACTTGGTCTTTGTTGAAGCGGGCTTGAACGCCGAATACACTTCCCGTGCGTTTTTGGCACTCAAAGCAATGACAGACGGAAGTACGAATAGGTTCTGCGGTGCAGCGCAGTTGAACTAGACCACAGGCGCATTCACAAGAGTGGGTGATTTTTGTCATCGTTGTCCCCAATTGGTTGCTCATCAAACAGTTTAGTTTAATTTTGAAACACTTGAGTCAAATCGAACGAGTAGGCGTTGAGGTCTTCATGGGTGAATTGGTATATACTTCGAGCATAATTAAGAGAACAAGAACACAAGGAAGTCTTCATGGCTCGTAAAAGAATCTTACCCATTCCTCTCATTCTTCTTATCCCGATTGTTTTGCTTGCTGTTGTGATCATCGCTGGTATATATCGCTTCAGTCTCTCAGATGATGAGATCATGGCGAAATTCCCCCAAGTGCAGACTCAATCCAACCCAATCGTTGAAGAGGTATTGGGCATTCAGTCACGAAACCCATGGACTGTCCAAGTCCCAGAGCAAGGGGCGGTCACTTTCTTGCAAGAGTGGGACAAAGAGCATGGCTACTTAAAAGGGGATTATGATGCTGGTGCGACGAAAGGGTCTGTGCTTGTACCGACTGATTTTATTGCTAAGCGAGAGATTGGTAAGACTACATGGGTTGCCGCACCAGTGATTGTGACGACACAAGGTTCAGGGGTATTTTATTACCTGGGCTTGTTTAAGTTCGACCCCGTACCAAGTCGTGTTGTACTGATCAATAGTGTGTTTGTTGGTGATCGAATTCAAATGTCGAAACTCGAATGGAAAGACGACAAACACATATCATTGTCTTACTTAGAACACGGTGAAGATCAAGCGATGGCAGAACAACCAGAACAATTGATATCGAAGACACTCAAGCGTGTAGGTAATGACCTACATATGCAACAGTAATGAATTTTTTTGTCTTCTGTAAAAAATAAGTGTTTTCTGCGCTAGATCTCGTAATTACCTAGTGATTTCTTATGCGGGAATGCATAAGCTATGAGCCTTGTTATAAAGGAGATAGTAATTCCCGTGTCTACAAATGAAATTACAACAAGACGGTTGCCGAATCTGACAAGTCGTAAAGCGCTACTGTTGTACTCCTTGCCAGTATTAGTTGCGATTGGTGTTTCCAACTCTCTCAAAGAGTCTTCCCTTACCAAAACCATCGCTTTAAACCTGCCAGAGTCGCAGGTTGTTGAAAAAATTCTTGATGCGAAGACAGCTGTTGTTGTCACGCCACCCAATTTTGAATATCAAATCCAAGCAGGTGATAACCTGAGTACCATCTTCAGTCAATTAGGCCTCGGCTACAGTTCGCTGATGAAAGTGATGGAAACGGATTTAAACTTCCTTGCCCTTGATACGTTAAAACCTGGTAACACACTGCGTTTTTGGCGTGATGAATCGACGGGTGAACTCGATAAAATGGAGCTGCAATTCTCTATTGCAGACAAAGTGGTTTATCAACGCAATAGCGATGGTAGCTACGACTTCTCTGATATTTCCATTCCAGGTGTATGGCACCAAGAGCCTCTTGTTGGTGTGATTCAAGGTAGCTTCTCTTCTTCTGCAAATCGTTTGGGTTTAAGCTCAGCTGAAATCAGCCAAGTCGTTAACCTGCTAAAAGAGCAAGTGAACTTCGGTAAAGACTTGCGTGCTGGCGATCGTTTTGAAGTTGTGCGTCGCTCTCAAAGTATTGATGGCGTATCGACGGGTAAAAACGAAATTGAAGCGATTAAGATCTACAACCGTGGCCGTGAAGTGACGGCTTACCTTCATACTGATGGACAGTTCTACAATGCGAAAGGTGAAAGCCTACAACGTGCCTTCCAACGATACCCTGTTAGCCGCAGCTGGCGTATTAGTTCTGGCTTTAACCCGAACCGCCTACACCCAGTAACCGGCCGCGTTGCTCCTCACAATGGTACCGACTGGGCTGTGCCTATTGGTACTCCTGTAGAAGCGACAGGTGATGGTACGGTGATCATGACACGTAAACACCCTTATGCGGGTAACTATGTGGTGATTGAGCATGGCAGTAAATATAAAACGCGCTATCTGCACTTGAGCAAAATTCTGGTTAAGAAAGGCCAGAAAGTCTCACGTGGACAGCGTATCGGTCTATCCGGTAAAACGGGTCGTGTGACTGGTCCGCACCTTCATTACGAATTGATTGAATATGGTCGTCCGGTGAACGCAATGCGCGCTAATATCCCGATGGCAAGTTCGGTTCCGAAGAAAGAGATGGCAACGTTTGTAGCGAATCGCAATGAAATGGATAAGCTACTTAAAGACAAAGAGAAAGCCGTTCTCTAATTGAATAAAAAAGACCAAACATTGTTTGGTCTTTTTTATGCGCTTTTTACTTGTTTGTCGTTGATGATCGAAACCAGTTCTTCGACGCTGTGTGGTCGGGAATAGAAGTATCCTTGAATATGATGACAGCCCATCTCAATCAGCTTCTGCAATGCTCGATCGTCTTCGACCCCTTCTGCAATCAAGTCGACGTCGAGTAATTGTGCCAATTGTGCAATCAGTAAAACCACTTGCTCTGATGTGGTATTAGCGAGCATGTTGCGAACAAACGTTGCATCGATTTTAATGCTATCAATCGGGTAGTTATGGATGTAGTTCAAACTCGAATAACCCGTGCCAAAATCGTCGAGTGCGACTTTGAATCCAAGGTATCTAAGTGAGTTTAAAACCATCTGTTCTCTGCCACTTTGTGATAACAGAACCGTCTCCGTGAGCTCTATAACAAAGTCTGAAGCTTGATGATTGTATTTCTCCAATACTCTAGTTAAGTAGTTTATATAGCGATTGGAATCGACCAGCTCATAAGCAGAACAATTAACCGACAGCTTTACGGTGTAACCCAACTCTCTTTCGAGCTTTTGTTTTGCTCGGCAGGCTAGCTCAACGATGCGTTCGCCTAGTTCAATGATCAAACCGGATTGTTCAGCAGCCTCGATAAATTCGACTGGGGAGACGCCGCCATAAGTACTGCTTTTCCAACGCGCCAATATTTCAAAGTAGTCCCAACGGTCACTGGTGATATCGACAATAGGTTGAACCACTACATAGAGTTCTTCGTTTTCATCGATGCTTAAGCGTAATTGGTCTCGCAATGCTTCTATCAATTGTGTTTGACGGTGGTACAACGCGCTTAAATGCGTGTCATAGTGCTGAATTCGCGTATCACGATGCTTTTTACAGTCTTTTAGCGCCAAACTCGCGTTAAGTATCAAGTCATCGCTATTGAGCATGTGGACAGGGGCACGAGCTATACCAATGCTAACTGTGAAAGATATGCGATTGGATTTGTCGACATAGCCTGATTCTATCTTGTCCAAAATTTCCTGACATACCGCAACGGGATCTTCATCGTAAGTAATGAAGGCAAACTCATCACCTGCAACACGAAAAGCATTATTCGGAGAGGTGAGACTTTGTTGTATGGCATTGGCTGTAAACTTGATGATCTGGTCACCGATGTAATTGCCGTTAATGTCATTGATGGATTTAAAGTTATCGATGTCTAGGTAGGCAAGACTAAAAGGACGGCTAGCAAGTTGCGTTAAGGTTTCAAGTGTATCCGCTAGGCAACTTCGGTTGAGTAGGCCGGTTAAGTTGTCGTGTGAAACCTCATAACTCAGCTGGTTTAGAAGTTTGTCTGACCGTTCACTTATCCATTTTTCACGTAGGCTATGGATAATGACGTTAGAAAAAAAGCGGTGATGCTCAATGATGTTTTTTGCTTCTGATTCTCCAACCGCTCGGGTAAAGGTTGAGAGCAAAATCCCTAGCACCTCTCCAGCATGGGTTTTTAAGGGCAGTCCAATATAAGCTTGGATACCAGCATCTTGAAACATTTGGTCTTCAGGAAAGAGACGGTAGACCTCTTCTTGATAGAAGATGACTTCACCAATGTCTTGTGCCACTTTTTCACAAGGTGTACCTGCGAGCCCGTAACTGATGTTATCAGTAATGGTTCCGTCACTCGAATGAGAAAGCGTAACCGCGCAATGCTGGAGATGCGCTATCTCAACCACACATGTACAGTGGCTTTGAAATTGCTGATGAAGATCCAGCGTTACTCTATTGAGCAGAGCGCTTCCGTTCAAATTCAGAATTTCATCAATTACTTGGATACTAATTTGTTCATGATCCATTGAAGGCTTCACCCGACGTTGTCATTAACCGTATCGTGTTTCTTTTGGTTTTGTTACACGATCATTTCTCATTTAATCGATATGCATCACGTTAACTATTGTTTACTTCGTGTGATTTTTCAAATTCTGATGGCTCAAGAAAGGTATTTTTCAACTATTAGGTTAGGAGGAATTGAATCAAGCTCTCACAAAAGTGGTAGTCTTTTTGGTTGTGATGGCGTTTCTGCATTATATGACGAGTCTGAATGTAGAGTGATTTTTGAAGGAACACTCATCTCGAATGAATACAGAGAATCAATATCGAGATTAGCCTGCAGAGTTAGATCGAGTGCGTTTGTCTACAGGCATTTTGATTTTTCAGTAGATTAGCTCAATAAACTGAGCTATTCGCAGACGACCGCTACCTTCTCACTTGCGGCAGTGTTGGCTGGAACCGGGTGGTCGATCAGTCGAATCGGGGACTCATACAGTGCAGACAGTGCCTGTTCATCGAGTAACTTATCGGCGCTGCCTTCAAATGCTATCTGACCTTTCTTCAGAGCAACGATGTGTGTCGCGTAACGTAGAGCAAGGTTTAATTCGTGCAGAATCACGACCACGCCAACGTTTTCTTTTTTACTCAGCTCTGACAGTAAACCCATCAGTTGGAATTGGTGATGAACATCCAGTGCTGATGTTGGCTCATCGAGGATCAATACGGGAGACTGCTGCGCAAGCAACATCGATACCCAAGCACGCTGGCGTTCACCGCCGGATAAATCGTCTGCTAATGCCTGTGAAAACTCGACGACGCCCGTTCTCTCCATTGCTTGTTGGATGATGGATTTGTCTTCAGAGTTCCAACGACCTAACGCTCCCCGCCAAGGAAAGCGCCCTAAACGAACCAGCTCCGCTACCGTTAAGCCTGCAGAAGCAGGGAGCTTTTGCGGCAAATAAGCAATCTTCTTGGCTAGGTCTTTGCTTTTGAAGGCAGAAAGAGAGGTATCGTCTAACTTCACTGTGCCGTGGTCTGGGGCCATTTGCCCTGAGAGCAAGTTAACCAGCGTAGATTTACCAGAACCATTGTGACCAAGAACTACGGTGAGCTCATTCGTCGGAATAGAAAGTTCGTCGATTGCGAGAATGGTTCGCTCATCACGAACGATTTTGATATTTGAAAGCTGAAACATGTCAGTCCTGTCTCCGACCAATAAAGCCGCTGATAAAAGCAAATGCTCTCTGCTGCTCTGTAATAATAGATGGTGATATTAAGCGATTTTTTTGTTTTCTGGGAGCCTTGGGCAATCGTCGCAATACTTTCCAGAGTCGCATTTGTAGACTAGACAACAGCTGACTCTTATCAGCCTAAGCATCCCTGAATTAGCATCGACCTTGAGGCTGTCTAAATGACTGTCCGGTAATTGGCATGCTTCTAACCAAAGCTTGGCTTGCTCGGTGATGTAATCATTGGTTAGGCTTGGCTCATGCTGCTGCAATTTGATCAAACTGCTTAGCAGTAGATCCGCTAACAAATGGTTGGTGAACCCTGGTCGGATACGTGTCCATTCATTTATCTGACTGCGGTAAAACTCGGTGAGTGCAAGTATGGCTGCACCAGCCTGAGGTATCAGTTCCTCGGGTGAACCGTGTTGATGGTCACCGTTAAAGAAGCGATAACCTGTGACGAACTCTTTGTACCTAAATTGACCAATATTCTTGATATCAGGTAGAGAGTGGAGGCCGTAAATAGAAACGAAAGTGACATAGATGGGCTGCCAACACACTAGATCCCAAGTTCGAGTTAACCAATAAGCTTTACCAGCTTCAGAGTGATTTGCCGCTAGACCATCGTAAACGCGTTTGATTTCGATATGACTCTTATCATTGGTCATCGCGATACTTTTGCTGCTCAGAGAACCATAGCTTCCACTTAGATAAGGTGTGACCTGCTTAGAGTAAGCGAAGATTTTCTGGTGTAGAGAAGGGGCTCTCCGACGAGTAATAATATTGTGCAACTGGGAAAGCATCTTAAACCAATGAATGAGAATTAGTTGCGTTATCATAGCTAACCTTATCGAGGATAACCATACAATATGGAGCATCTCCTCGGAGTTCTTGCACGCTAAGGGAGCTATCAATTGATTATGCATTAGTCATTTTTAAGTGATAAAAGGCTCTTTAAATGATAAAAAGTATTTCTGTATCTACTATATTGTTGCCACTACCGAGATTATTAACGCGTGACTATGAACACACCTGCATTTGATCGTATCAGCCGTGTCTTGGCTTATATTCATGCGAACCTAAGCTCGACACTATCGCTAGAAGATATTGCGAAACAGAGCTGTTGGTCTCGCTGGCAGCTGCAAAGAGTGTTTCAAGCCGAGACTGGGCTTACCGTCGCAAACTACGTCAGAGAGCTTAAGTTAAGCCAAGCGGCAGAAGAACTGTTGGATAGCAAGAAGCGAGTCATTGATATCGCTCTTGCTCTCGGGTTTAATTCAGAAATTAGCTTTAGCCGCTCGTTCAAGCAGATGTTTGGCTTAAGTCCTAGTCAATATAGAAAAGCGGGCAAAAGAGCTGGGCTTCGTAAACCAATACAAGTATCGGATATGATGAGCGCAGCTGATAATGGCCCACTCAGTTTTGTCGAGGTACGCATTGATGAAAGAGAGTCATTCCTTGTTAAAGGCATCACTTCTGAAATCAGTGGTTTGTTTTCGTTGACCCAAGATTTCGCACAGAAAGTTCCTCAATTGTGGTCACGTTTAGAAGGGGAAGTAACGCTTCCAGACGCGGGTGCCTTTCAATTTATTGGCGTTGTCGATCTCACCCAGTCTTGCTTTGATGGTACCAATATTTACTACTGGGCTGGCATTGAGCTCCACGACGAGATTTCGATTCCGCAATTGCCGAGCATTATCTCTGATAAATTAGAGGTATTAACTATTCCAAAGCAAACCTACGCTGTAGTGAAACATTGCGGTCCTATTGAGAATCTTCGACATACTCTAAGCTGGTTTGTTCTTAACTGGTTGCCAAGTTCTGGTTATCGAGCCATCGATGGCTATGAGCTTGAAGTGTATCCCTTGGGTTATCGAGCTCATTCGACTGATGCGGTAATGGAATACTGGGTTCCTATTATTAAATCGTAGTCATATCCCACCTAACGCACTCTCTACAGAGCCTCTCGTTTAATAGGGCTAATTGTGCTTTTAATGAGCAACTGTCTTAGTTTTACTGAAAATAGGCCAAGTTCTTTTTGAACTTGCACCAAATTGTTAATTATCCCTTTTATAGATACATACAATGCAAATGAGATTTATTACTATTTAAGTTAAGCATTGGTACCGAGGGAATCATGACCACTCACGTTCGTTTTAAGTATTCATCACTGGCAGTTGCGTTGTTGACTGCATTTTCCACGCAGGCTTTAGCAGAAGAAGCTGTTACAGCGACAGATTCGAATATAGAAACTATCACTGTTTTAGGAAAAGCTTACCGTAATACCGCAACTAAGTCGGCACTTGAGCCAGAGGAAACGCCTCAAGGTATTACCGTTATTGATGAAGAACAGTTAGAGCAACGAGGTGTTCAATCTTTGAATCAAGCCCTTCGTTATGCACCGGGTGTTGTAACTGAAAACCGAGGTGGCTCGGTAGCAATGTTTGATTCTTACTCTATTCGTGGTTTTAATACTAATAACGTTAACTACTACGATGGCCTTTCACTTCAATTCTTGAATGGTTGGAACCTACAACCGCAGATTGATCCGATTGCGATGCAGCAAGTAGAGGTATTTAAAGGACCAACCTCTGTGCTTTATGGTGCGATGCCACCGGGTGGTATGGTGAACATGATTGCTAAAGCCCCGCAAACCGAATCATCGACTAAGGTTGGCGTGGCAACAGGCTCTCGCAATCTACAAGAAGCTTCTATCGACACAACAGGCCAGTTTGGTAACAGTGATTTTTCTTACCGTTTGATCGCACTTGCTCGCAAACAAGATAGCCAAGTTGAGAATGCAGAAGAAGAACGATACCTCATTGCACCTTCAGTGGACTGGCAGGTAACGGACAGCACACTAATCAACTTTAACCTTTACTACCAAAACGATCCTTCAATGGGCATCAACTCGGCAATGCCGTTAGATGTGCTGAAAGCAAGCGATCCATCTGTTTCTATGGGTGACAAGAACTGGAGCACGTTTGAGCGTGAAGTTCTTATGGTCGGCTATAAAATCAACCATGAGTTTAATAGCAACTGGACATTCCTACAGAATGCTCGCTATACCGATGCATCTCTGTACCAAGAAAATACTTACCATGTGAGCTACGACCCAAGCACACCAAACCAATTGGCTCGAGCTCTATACTCAACAGATGAAAGCTTTAAAGGTTTTGTTATTGATAACCAATTGAGTGGTATTGTTGACGTTGGTTCAGTAGAGCATAACTTATTGCTTGGTATCGATTATCAAGACCTAGACGGTAATGTTAACTACTCATCTTACAGTGCGAATGGCAGTGGCTTTAATAGCTTTGACCCATTAAATCCTAATAATGATTTACTGGATCGTAGTGATGTGACTAAGACGGGTGAATATCTGGATGATACGACGTCAAGTCAGTTGGGTTTTTATGTTCAAGACCAAATTCGTCTAGACGCATTGGTGCTGATTGCAGGTGGACGATTTGACCACTACAAATCAGAGAGTGATTACTACGCCCATGAGTCTGATCATAAGCAATTTACTTACCGTTTAGGTGGCTTGTATCAGTTTGACAATGGGCTTGCACCATTCGCAAGTTACGCGACGAGTTTTGAACCAGCTCCAGGCGTTGATAAAGCGGGTAATGAATTCGACCCAGAGACGGCACAACAAGCAGAGATTGGTGTGAAATACCTGTCTGACGATATGTCCAAAGAAGCAACAGTTTCTTTATTCCATATTGTTAAGCAAGACATGTTGATGACCGATCCTAACGACGTTTATGGCCCTAGAATCCAAGTCGGTGAAGTAGTGTCGCAGGGTGCTGAACTATCAGGACGTTGGTTTGCGACAGAAAACTTTGATATTGCGGCTTCATACACGTATGTCGATATGGAAATTACCGAAGACTCTAGCAACGGTTTAGAAGGTACGACGCCAATCTATGTACCTGAGCACACAGCTAATATGTGGGCTAACTACAACGTATTTAACGGCATGTTAGCGGGCTCTCGATTTAGCGTAGGTGCTCGTTACGTTGGTGAGATGCAAATGGATGCGAGTAATACACAAGGGAAAGTTCCTTCATACACTTTAGTCGATTTATCTGTTGGCTATGATCTGGGTGAAGCAAGTGAAACGCTATCTGGCGCGACAGCTAACCTAGCCGTGAACAATATCTTCAACGAAGAATATTACGCGTGTTACGATCAATCGAACTGTTGGTTTGGTGCCGAGCAGTCAGTTGAGTTAAGCGTAAACTATGAATTCTAACTAAGTTAGCGCTCCCAATTTTAAAGCAGCCTTTTCTGGGCTGCTTTTGTCGTTTGTAGAAATCTCGAATTTAGATGAAGTAGGCAAATATATGAGCTTAAAATCAATCGCTTCCCATTTTTCTAAAGTAAAAAATTTGAATACAAAACTCGTTCTAACGATGTTAGCGAGTGCTTTATCGTTTAATGCGATGGCGGATTTCCAAGTAGAAGACAGTGAGGGGATTAAAACACTTGAAGCTCAACCTGTCAGAGTAGCAGCGCTTAACTGGGACGTCGCTGAGCAAGTGATTGAACTCGGTGTAACACCAGTAGCAGTACCTGATATTGCAGGGTATAGCGATTGGGTTGTTCAACCTGCGATTCCAGAAGGTGTGGCGGACATTGGCACTCGAACTGAGCCTAACTTTTCTGCTTTGAAGAAGCTAAACCCAGATGTAATTCTTATCGCTTCACCTCAGAAAGATCTTCAGGAGCGACTTTCAGAAATCGCGCCAGTACTTTACTACCAAACGTACAGTGAAGAGCACAGTAATGCGGCGGCAGCTATCGATAACTTCAAGAAGATAGGCCAATTGCTTGGTAAAGAAGAGCAAGCGAACAAGAAACTGGCTGCGATGGATCAGCGTCTTGAGGTTCTTAAGGCTGAATTAGATAAAGCGTACCCGGGAGACAAGCCAAAAGTCACTTCTTTCCGTTTTGCGAGCACCACGTCGGTTTACATTTACGGCGATAACTCGATTCCGCAATACGCGCTTGAGCAGCTAGGTTTTGAAAATGCGTTGGATCTTCCGGCGAGTCAGTGGGGGATCAGTCAAAAGCGTATGACTGAACTTAAGAAGGTGAAGAACGGCATTGCACTTTACTTTGAACCTTTCCCGTATCAAGACAAGTTAGAGCGTTCTCCGGTCTGGAAGAGCATGCCTTTCGTTCGCAATGGTCAATTTAGCCCAGTAGCAGCGAGTTGGAGCTACGGCGGTGCTATGTCTATTTTGTATAACGCTGAAGCCATGGCGCAATCGTTGTTGATGCTAGCGGAGCAGTAATGAGATCCAGTGGTTTCATGATGGGGGCGGTGCTATTGCTCACCGCTCTTGTTCATTTATGGTTAGGCCAGTCAGAATTTGGTCCTGTTGGAGAGTTGTTCCAACAAGTCTCACAGATCAGTGACATCGCTACATTCAATAAAATGGTCGATGATTCATTTGAGTTGATGGCGTTAGTCTATGTTAACTTGCCTCGTTTGGTGATGGCGATTTTGGTTGGTGGAACACTCGGTACCATAGGTAGCTTGTTTCAACAATTAACGCAAAATCGCATGATGTCTCCGCTTACCTTAGGTACATCATCAGGGGCGTGGCTTGGTCTGGTCATCCTGAACGTGGTCGCGCCAATGTTGGTTGCGCAATATTCGGTTTGGTTTGCGCTGATAGGCGCGCTGCTTGCAATGGGACTGATTGTTTCTATTGTTGGCATCAAAAACATGAGCGGCTTGCCAATTGTTTTGGCAGGTATGGCGGTTAACTTACTGCTAGGTGCATTCGCAACTGCGATTATTTTGCTTAACGACCAATATGCTCAGAACTTGTTCGTATGGGGCGCGGGTGATCTCGGGCAAAATGGTTGGGAGCAAGTGCTTTGGTTGATGCCTAAGTTACTGCCAATCTTTGCTATTTTCCTGTTGGCTCCACGAGTTTTGACTCTGCTTTCGATTGGTACTGAAGGGGCTGCTGCGCGTGGTCTCAACATCGGTACGACTTTCTTTGTCCTAATGGTGATTGGCGTTTGGCTGGTTTCCGTGTCGATTACCTCGGTGGGTGTAATCAGCTTTATTGGTTTGATTGCGCCAAACATCGCGAGACATTTGGGCTTTTTAAAGGCGAAATCTGAGCTCATCGCTAGCTGCGTATTAGGTGCGCTATTGCTTTGTGTGACCGACAGCTTGGCGATCTTTTTGGCGCAATGGTCTTTGGATATGATTCCTACAGGAACAGCAACCGCGGTGATTGGCGCTCCAGCTTTGATCATTATTGCTCGCAAGCAGATGTCGGCCCAAGATCAGCTATTTTTCTCAATGTCTAAAGGACCAAAGTTTATTTCACCTTTGGCTTATTTCTTGTTGGGTGCGATGATCTCCGGTTTACTGGCGTTAAGTGCATTGTCACAACCTTCTTCAGATATGAGTTATTTCATTATCCCAGATGCGTTTGAGTGGTCTATTCGCTGGCCTAGAATGTTAACCGCAATATTTGCTGGTGGCGGTTTGGCAGTGGCAGGTGTGATTTTACAAAGGCTCGTTTACAACCCGCTTGCGAGCCCAGACATTCTTGGCGTATCGGCAGGTGCGGTGTTAGCGCTGATTTTCAGTAGCCTGTTTATGGGATACTCGATTCACTCGCTAAGCCCTTGGGTTGCGTTTTTGGGCAGTGCGATTGCACTTTGTTTGTTGCTTTTGCTTGGTAAGAAGCATCAGTTCGCTCCGTCTATCCTAATTCTGACCGGTATCTCGCTGACCGCGGTGTTAGAGGCTCTAGTGCAATTCTCTTTAACAAGAGTGGGTGAGGGGAAATACACCTTATTGGCTTGGTTGGCAGGCTCTACGTATCGTGTTGAACCTGATGCAGCAATGATCATGGCTATCGTGATCACCGTTTGTATTGGCGTAGCTTTATTGTTGAGTCGTTGGGTGACATTAATTGCTACTGGTCGTCAGTTTGCAAGTGCAAGAGGGCTGAACATCAACATCGCCTATGTGGCTCTATTGTGTATCGTCGCGATTTTATGTTCGATGGTCACAACCACCATGGGGCCGGTCGCTTTTGTTGGTTTACTGGCTCCACATATTGCAGCTATGGTTGGTGCTCGCTTGGTTCGAGAGCAGATCTTATTGTCTTTCTTAATCGGTGCAGCCCTAATGTTGTTTGCTGATTGGCTAGGGCAAGTCGTGGTGTTCCCCGCTCAACTTGCTGCAGGTACGTTAGTTTCGATTATCGGAGGCAGCTACTTTATCTTTCTTTTGTTGAAATCTCGGAGTGCTTAAGATTGTATATTAGCAGATGGTTTTTGCATGATTAGACGTTGTGATTTGTTTTTAATAAGCAACGTTATAACGTCTTATCATATCACTCAAAACATTCACGACAGACCAACGCGCCTCTTGTGACTCTCCAATATCTTTGTTATCAAAGAGTGAGTAGATTAGGCGCGCTTTTCTTCATCTAAGCGTGATTTAAGGTAGTCGAGAAACAGCTGAGTTCGGGTGTGTTGATAATCCAGTTTTGGATAGTAAGCGTAGACCGTCGCCTCATCAGCAGTGACATCAGGAAGTATCGGTATTAATGCTCCGGACTTAAGCTCTTCTTTGATCATTACATTATTGGACAGTAAAATTCCCATTCCGCGTTTAGCGCCATGGAAAAGAGCTTCAGGGTTCGTGGTCGCGAAATTTCCTGAAAGGCTAATACGCTTTCCACGGTTGGTTTTGAGCTCTCTTGTTGGCTTTTCACCCCAAATCAACATGTTATGTTGTGATAGTTCTTCAACCGTTTGTGGGGTTCCGTGTTTTTCAAGGTAACTAGGCGCGGCATAAAACTGGGCTTTGTGTTCGAACAATGGCGTTGCTTTAAAACTTAAAGAATTGAGATGTTCCAACTCCCTGCTGATGAATAAATCTAAGCTCAGTTCGGGGATTTGACCTGGTAGCGTTGTGATAAGTTGAAGTTTAATGTCGGGGTATTTTTCAAGAAAATCGTCCAGATAATGAACAAGGAACTTAGAGCCAACGGCCAGCGTTGCTCCAATCTTAAGTAAGCCTGCTGGAGATTGATTCACTGAGCGTGTTTCGTCTAGCACAGATTGCCAAGAGTCTAGCTGTACTTTGGCTCGTTCGTAGAATAGGGCGCCAGCTTCTGTTTGGCTGATGGAGCGTGTTGTTCGCTTGAGCAGTTGTACACCAATCTTATCTTCTAGCCACTGGATACGCTTACTAATGGCTGAGCTGGTGGTATTGAGCTTTCTGGCTGCCGCATTGAAGCTTCCTTCTTCTACTACACGAATATAGCTATTGACACTTTGAATCCAATCCATTTTATTCTATCCCCATAGGAAATAATTCTTTTCCATTTTGGTTTATTATCATCTTAGAGTAACAAATATACACTGTCTGTCGTGAAACTGTCATGATGTAAGGAGGGTATATTGCGTAAAACACCATTATTATTGGCGATGATGATCATCGCGACCGGTCAAGTTGGCGTCAGCATTTATCTTCCATCTTTGCCAATGATCGGACATGACCTTGAGCTTCCGCAGCATGCGATTCAAAACCTTGTCACGTTATTCCTTGTTGGCTTTGGTGTCTCTCAGCTTTTTTATGGCCCGCTATCCGACTCAATAGGGCGTAGGCCAGTATTCATTCTTGGTCAAAGCGTTTATCTCGTAGGTACGGTCATATGTATTGCGTTTGCAGACCATATTGTCGCTTTGGAAGCTGGAAGGCTATTACAAGGTTTAGGTGCGGGAAGCGCCTCTGTTCTTGGGCGCTCAGTATTACGAGACAGTTACGATGGCTCACAACTGACCAAGGCCCTTTCCTATATTTCGGTCACAGCATCAGTGATGCCGATAGTTGCGCCTTTGTTTGGTGGTTGGATCGCTTATCATTTAAGTTGGCATGCAGTGTTTGTCTTCGTATTGTTTTACTTAATCGCGATTTTTACGCTGGGCTTAATCGTTCTTCCAGAAACATTGCCTTATCCCAAGCGCCGTTTTGAACCTAAACGAGTCATATTGAATTACTTAACGCTGTTGACTAATAAACAAGTGATTGGCAGCGCGAGTTACAACTGGCTCAGTTATCTTTCTGCTCTGGTGACGTTGTCCTTATATCCATTTTTGATGCAGCAAGAGCTTGGATTAACTGCTGCAGACTATGGCTCGTTGATGATTGTCCCTTCAGCAGGGTTGTTAATGGGTAGTTTGGTGCTTAACTTCATCAATTCGCGCTACAAAGAGCAGCAGATCCTATTGATGAGCTTTGTTGTCGTTGCTGCATCAGGAGTGATGCTACTGATTTTACCATTTACGGTTACGTCACTATTAGTTGCCTTCACTTGCTTGAGTTTTGCGCAAGGAATGTCGTTCCCGGTTTCAATCAGTTTGTTGTTATCCCCACACAAACAACAAGCAGGCGCGGTTTCTGCGTTATCTGGGTCGATACAAATGTGTCTAGCAGGTTTGTTTGGCGGATATTTGGTGGAGTATTGGGTAACGAGCCAATATCAATTAGGTGTTTTCTATGTGTTGATTGCAGGGTTAAGCTGTGTTGTTTTGGCACTGAGTCAAATTCAGAAGCCTACCAGTGGTTTGGCTCAACCAGAAAGCTCGCGTTGAATCTGCTTGCAAGCTTACGTGCTCCTTTCTAAAATGCGCAGCAAATTAGGCTCGCAGATGCTGACTCAAAAGCGTTGTGCGAGGAAAACGCCCGTTAATCGTTAGGTGAACCCATGCAACAAAACGAATTTGAAGCGCTATTAAAAGAAATTGGCGAAAAAGAGAACTTGCCTCAGGCTCTTGAACTACTAAAAGCATCTGAAGAAGAAGAGGTCGCTCAAGCAGCGGAATCACTAAGTGGTCAATTTGGCCTTGCTGAGGTCGATGGTGAAAAACGTATTTACCATATTACCTTCCAAGCTGACGAGTCTGGTGAAGAGAAAGAATTTGTTGAGCATGTCATGAATGAAGGCGATCACCTGATCAAATTTGCGGCTTGGTTCTTTGAAACTTTCTTTGAAATTAAACAAAAAGATACTTACAAAGCAGCAGGCAAAACGTACCAACAGCCCAAGCGTTAATCACTTTTTTGATTCGCTAGGATTAAATTTCTTGTAATTAAATTACAATTATTTTGTGATCTTTATCTTGTTTTTGGTGGTTTGTGGTGTAAAATTACAACATAAACCAGTCAATTACTTCTTAGGAGAAGGTCATGGGTTACGAACTTGGTGGCGTTTACATTGGTCAAATGATCGCAAAAGACGCGATGCACAAAGCGCTTTACGGTAAAACAAAGAAGAAGAAACCTTCAATGTTTGCTCGAGTAATGAAAAAGCTAGCGAATTAATAGGAAAAGCCCTGATTTGATATCAGGGCTTTTTGCTTTGTTAGAGATGTCGTGTTTCTGCTAGGTGATAATTATGCGCTTTGACTTGGGATCTCAACAACGTTGTTAGGCACTTTATCTAATCCCTTTTCCGCTAACCACTTTTCCAAGTTGTCTGCGCCTCCTATGTACTCTCCATCTAACCAAATTTGCGGCACCGTTACAGGTGTTTTCTCGCCAATGATGGCTTTCACTTCAGGTATCATTCGGTAAAGGGCTGCACTGTCTTTGACGACGTCATAGTATGTGTATTCTATACCCGTCTCATCCAGCAACTTTTTGGCTTTAACGCAGTAAGGACACGTCGCTTTGCCGTAGACAATATTGCCTTTAAGTTGATCGCGTTTAGTCCACTCAGCAATAACTGATTGAACAAGCACGCCTCGGTTTAGCGCTTCCCCTTGGCTGACGACTTTTCCTTCAACAACTAGGATAGGGGCGTGCCAAGCACCAAGTTTTAGTGGTTCCCACCAATGGGACAACCAATCTTTAACTTCTAGCTCTACGGGGACACCCGCTAATTCGTTTTCAAAAGTATCGGCAAGAATGTCTTTAGTTAGGGTGCATTCGCCACATGGAATATTAACCTTGAATGGTCCCCAGCTGCCTGCCCAACGATAAAGTGTCATTTTGATTGGCTGTGTCATACGATAATCCTCATTTCCTTTCCTGAAAATATAGAACTCAAAACCAAAGAAATTCTTTCAATTTACTTTCTTTTTTTTGCTTCCCAATGAGTGATGAAAGCAATTGAGCCAACGATAATCGCGGCACCCAACCATAATCGACCTGGTGGAACCCAGCTGAACACTAACCAACCGGCAAAGACATTAAGTGGTAATTTCGCGTGGTCAAAAGGTTGAACGAAAGACGCATCTGCTACGGCATAAGCTTTTACGACCGCCCATTGCGCTAAGGCGGTTAACACGCCAGCCGCAATGAGAATACCCCAAACATCCCACCCTTCTGGCATCACGAATGTTGGCACCGCAAGTATGATATTAAATGGTGTGATCAATAACAGTAGATAAACCACCATTGTTGACGGTGGATCATTGACTGATAATTTTTTCACCATCAGAGAGTAAGAAGCCCAGAAAAAAGCAGCGCCAACTGGCAACAGTGTCGCCCAGGTAAAAGAGTCAGACCAAGGCTCAAGGATGATCATTGCGCCAATAAAGCCAGTTAAGGTAGCGATCCAACGCGCCACCCCAACTTTCTCTTTAAGTATCAGACCTGAGCCTATAGTAGCAAACAAAGGCGAGGTCATTAACAACGCAATACCTTGCCAAATTGGCACTGGATACGCGAGTGCCCACAGCCATAGTTGGATCCCGATAACGGCAAGGAAAATACGTAGAGCGTGCCAACCAAAGTGGTTTGTGCGCAGTGATTGACGAATGCCTAGGGTGCGTAAATAAGGCAAGATCGCAAAAAAGGCGATCGCGTATTGGAATAACGCAAAGGTCGTGGACGACACTCCAAAGTGTATACTCGCAACTTGAGCAAAACTATTAACGACGGCGAATGCTAAACCCGCGGTGAGCATCCAAGATGCACCTTGGACAGGATGATGATTCAATTGGATATTTCCGTTTTTAAAGAATGGCCAGAATCATACGTTCTATTCATAGGGTAGCCAATAAAAAAATGCCTCCCAGAGGGAGGCGACATTACCAATTTAAAGGACGTGCCTACCGAAGTAGGTACAAAGAACGAGAAGCACAAACGCTGCCATGCATTTGCTCGATTTAGTTATTGCAGCTAGTGTGCCAACTTTTAATTGGTTGATTTTAAAGGCCTAGATGAACATAGCTTGAGAAAGCCTAGAGGGAATGCACTAACTTCGGGATTAGGTGCATTAAAAGAGGGCAGGTTAGTGAGTACGATCAAAAAAGCCGACACAAGAGTGCCGGCCAAAAGACTCGCTATTAGGACAAGTTTTTATTAGAAGTCGTAACGTACGCCTAGACGTAGTGTGTCTTCACCTTCAGTTACTTTACCTTCTCCATTCTTTTCTTCATCCAGCTGGTTCATGTAGTAAGAAAGGTAAGTACGGAAGTTGCTGTTAAGTTTGTAGTAACCAACCAGCTCAAAACCATCAACCGCGTCATATTTTGCTGCGCCATTTGGATCGTTCTCTTGGAAAGTGTAAAGGCCAGCAACAGTAAACTTACTTGCTAATTTGTAGCTTGCTACAAGCTCGTAAGCGGTAAAGTCTTCAGAGTCATCAATGGCACCTTGAGAGTAAGTTCCTGCAAGGTATAAGTTTTCAAGAGAGTAGGCGATACCACCAAGAATTTGGTCTTCTGAGTTATCTTTATCTACATCGCCACCAGAGTAAGCAAGACCTAGGTCTAGACCCATTGGTAGAGAATAAAGGCCCGAGATGCCGTATTTGTCTTGGCTGTCACCAGAGTTGGCTTGGTAAGTTGCTTGAACTTGTAGAGCATCAAATTCGCCACGGTAAGCGAATACGCTGTCTTGCTTATCAGAGGATGAATCAATAACTTGTTGAACACCTGAGAACTCAGTGATATCCGTCATATCAGAGATGATAACAGCAGCCATGTCTTGGCGACCTACCGAAAAATCACCTGCATCAGCACTTACACCAGCGTACATGTAACGGTTTTTAAACTCGCTTTTACCTGTTTTTTGTTCAGCTTCGTAAACACCAAAAGCAGATAGGCCATTACCGATATCTGTTTTACCTTTTAGATTTAGACGTGCACGAGATGCATCTTCCATAGTACCGTCAACTTCTGCACCGTCAGAACCGATGAAGTCGCCACGAAACTCCACGCGACCGCCAACTTTCAATTCAGTCCCTTCGTCTTTATACACGGTTGCTGCAAATGATGGTGCTGATACCAATGCTGTTAGAATCGCGGTAGTTAGTGCTGCCTTTTTCATTTTCTTATTACCCTAGTTGTAATCGATGAGCTTTCTTGCTCGATTTGTGTCGATGACGCTTAAGGTAAACCGCGAAAATGAAAGATAGATTTCTGTTACGTGATGATTCTATTGCATTTTTATTTCAAATGAGTGACAGGGGAGATATTGATGAAACCTTATAGAAAACAGGTTTTAGGTTTTTTTATGTTTCTGCTCCTTTAAGTGGACAGCCTAATTTTAAAAAAGTTCCTAATCATAATTTTCTTTTTGAAATGTAACAAAAATCCTCGTTAAACTCTGCGTTAATCACACAATTACAATAGCTTAGATAGTGATTTAGGCTTAAATGTAACAAAGTGTTTCTATTTTTGGGTGTTGTTTTCTTAAATTGTTGTCTGCTTATGGGTAAACGTTTGCCATTTTTCTTTTTTATTACATCTTTTCACTCTGCTCTTGGGAACTTCTGAAATACAGTGAGCAACAGTTGTTAAGCAAAAGTGACGCGACATTGGTGGAAGAGATGCCCCAGTCCACTTTTGTATAAGACTGACTTATAAACTAATGAATAAATACATGGATTTTATAATGAACAAAAAATTCCTAGCAGCAGCGATTGTTGCAGCAACATTCGGTACACAAGCAGTAGCAGTGGAACTTTACAACAACGACGGCACTACTTTCGCTATCGGTGGTCACGTATCTGTTAACCTAAACGGTTCAGAGCAAGGCGACACAGATGTAGGTACTAACTCTCCACGTATCAACTTCACAGCAACTCAAGACCTAGGCAACGGCTTCACAGCTGACGCTCGCGGTGAGTGGGCTCTTAACTACCTAGATGGCGGTGAAGAGTCATTCACTACTCGTCTTGGCTACCTAGGTCTAACTCACGACGTATACGGCCGTGCAGTTGGTGGTACTCAATGGGCACCTTACTACGATGTAGCTGGCGTTGCTGATATGCCAATCGCATTTGCGAACGACTTTATCTACGATGACCACGGTGCTCTAGGTACTGGTCGTGCGGACAAGATGCTTTCTTACCGCAACGCAATCGAGCTAGGTGAAGCTGGTGCAATCAACTTCGGTCTAGGTTGGCAAGGTGCTAAGACTGACGGTGCAGAATACGATGACCGTATGCAAGTTGCACTTTCTTACGCAATCATGGGCGCGAAAATTGGTTACACTTACAACGGTGGTGATATCCAACAAGCTAACTTTGTAGGCAAGCAATCTGCTGAATCTCACCTAGTATCTGCATCTTACGGTTCATACGGTCAAGGCCTATACGTAGCAGCAGTATACGGTTCAAACGAGAACATGAACTTCGGCACAAACGGCGCTCGCCTTGTAGACAGTGATGCGTACGAAGCGCTACTAGCATACGCTCTACCAAGCAGCCTAAACCTAAGCATCAACTACGAAATGGTTGAAGGTAAAGAGTTTAACCGCAGCAAAACTGAAACTGCACGTGAAGAGATGGCTGTTCAAGCAGAATACAACTTCACTTCTAAGTTTGTTGGTTACGCTGGTTACCAGTTCGACCTAAACGATGCTAACGATCGTAAAACAGACGACAAATGGGCACTTGGTGCTCGTTACTACCTATAATAGTAACCTGTCCTAGTTACTATAAAAGCCAGCCTCGTGCTGGCTTTTTTCATCTCTAATGTTTGATAAATGAGAGAGTTTCGCCTTGAAGGCGAGAGAGCAAAACGGGCTGAATGTCTTGTTTTTAACATTCAAGAGTGGGAACTAGTGGGGGCAACTCAAGCAGTTAGATTATCATGTGCGTTTTGTTTTGCAGGGAAGAGCAATGAGCGTCATTCAGGTTGAAGAGAAGAAAGTCAAAGTTGGTAAAGTTCTGTGTGTTGGGCGTAACTACGTTGAGCATATTCAAGAGCTCAATAATGCCATGCCAGAACAAATGGTCGTGTTTAATAAACCGGCGACTTCTGTTTCAACCAAACTCACCTCATTCCACCAAGAGCCTTTGCATTACGAAGCAGAAATCTGTTTTCTGATCAAAAATGGTCAATACAGTGCGGTTGGGCTCGGTTTGGATCTAACCAAGCGTGGTTTACAATCTACCCTCAAAGAAAAAGGATTACCTTGGGAACGCGCCAAAGCGTTCGACGGTTCAGCGGTATTCAGTCGATTCCACTCTCTTAACGGTGTCGATATAGACGATCTCAACTTAGAGCTTTTGATTAACTGTGTTCATGTTCAAAAAGGGCACGTTAAACAGATGCTTTACCCACCAGTTAGTATTCTCGATGAGCTGAAGAGCTATACAACACTAGAAGATGGCGACGTCGTGATGACAGGCACACCAAAGGGCGTGGGAGAAGTGCATCAAGGCGATGTCTTCCTTGGGCGTTTGAAGTGTGGAGACATCACCTTGTTAGAGATTGAGTGGGTAGCTGCTTAGTCGTGAGCTTACAACCAAATTCGAAGCAATAAGAACGCGACCATACTCACTATGGTGGTGAGCAAGACATTCTTAGTGAGGTATGCAATCACAGCGGCTAATAGCGCAGCCAATAGAAATGGGTTTTGCCATGTGACGCTCAGTTCACCTTCTGGTATAAACACGATAGGAGCCCAGATCGCGGTGAGTACTGCAGGGCTTGCATAGCTCAAGACTTTCTGAGTTCTAACCCCTAACTTAAGCGGCAATTTTGGTTCTAAGAACAGATAACGGCTAGTGAATACCAAGGCCGTCATGGCTAAGATAGACAAAAAGATCATTGGCGCTCCTCCGGTGCACTCTCAAGGTTTGGTGCTTTCGTCGTAAATTGTTCCACAAAATAGCCCGTTAACATGGCGAGAATGCTCGCGAACATCAAGCTTCCTTCTACTTGGTAGTAGTTCAGCGCCACTGAGCTAACTAATGCCACCAAGACACTGCATAACACGGGAATGCTTTTTATCGTTGGCACCACAATCGCGATAAAAGTGGCAGCAACGGCAAATTCCAATCCGAGCTCATTCAATTCAGGTATCAAACTGCCGGCAACGATGCCAGCAAGCGTTGCGAAGTTCCAAAATAAGTAGAAGCTTAATCCAGCGCCAAGGGCGTACCATCGATCAAATTGTTTATCGGATTGGTGCCCGACGATGGCAAATAGCTCATCAGTGAGCAAGAAGCCAAGTGAAAGACGCCACTTTAATGGCAATGGCGAAATTTTACTGCGCATTGAAACGCTATAAAGAAAATGGCGAGAGGTAATAAAAAAGGTAGTCAGCAACATAGTCGTCAAGCCAGCGCCTGCTTTAATCATCCCCATAGCCACGAGCTGTGCGGAGCCTGCAAACAGAATGGCGGAAAGCGCCTGACCTTCCAAAGGGTGTAAGCCAGTATCAATGGCAAATGAGCCGGCTAGTAATCCCCAAGGCAATACAGCGATGCTCAATGGCATCATAGCGACGGTGCCTTGTAAAAAGAGCGAGGATTTTGAATTTTGATGAGTTGGCAAAGTAGTATCCATAACTTCAACTTAAATAGAAAAACATGCTGTTAAGGTAGGCTGACCTCAGCACGCTGCCTTGTACAAAATTGCTAACAATGCTTGATGTACTGCCCAGGCGTTACGCCCATGGCTTTTTTAAAGTGACGATGCAAATGGCTTTGATCGTGAAAGCCACACTCTTGAGCAACATCAGAAATCTTTTGTCCTAACTTGAGCAGTTTTTTCGCCATTCGGAGTCTCTGCTGAATTTGAAACGCGTGCGGCGGAAAGCCGAATTGTTTTTGAAACTCGCGCAACAAATGAAAAGGGCTTAATCCCGCCAATTTCGCAAGTTCTTCTAAAGAGACATCGGCTTGAGGGAAGTCTTCAAGAAACTCTTTGACCAGATGTACTTGCTTTTGCGCTTTGGTCGCATCTTGAAGAGGGGCTCGATGTGTACTGTGCTTGCTGGCAAGTTTGACCAACGTACCGTAGACAAGTGTCTCTCTTAGCAAGCGGTTATCGGATTTCTCTAGCGTATCGAATACCAGCCGCAGTTGATTAGCGAGTTCTGGATCATAAACAACGGGTTGGGGGAAGTAGGGCTGCGCGACATTGGGTGCGCCAAGTTCTTCCCCGAGCGTTTGAAACTGCTCAGGTACGGGATACATGGCTTTGTATTCCCAACCGCCTTCTGACGCTGAGTGACCGTTATGCACCTCGTCGGCGTTGACAAGAATGATGCTGTCTTGCGGTGCAATATGATTTCCGCCAGTACGAAAGAACTGTTGCGCACCTTTTTCAATCACGCCAATGGTGTAGCCTTCATGGCTATGGCGAGAGAAATTTTGTTTTTCGTACTTTGCGTCGAGCAGCTCCAAGCCGCCCAGTTCTTGAGCAATCTTAAAAGTCGCGATTTCCTTATTCTTTTCTTTCATTTTCGTTCTGAATTGCTCAAGCGTAAATGGAGGGACAATGTCAACAGGAGTTTACCGGAACCATCCTGAGTATTTTTGTACAAAATTGCTATCAGTATTAAAAATAAATTCCAAAAAGGTTAATTGTTTTTAAAGTGAGCATTAAACCTTCTTTATTTTCTGATTTTAATATTCAATGGAGTTATTTGGTCTGGTCGTTGTTCAATCATTGGTATAAGATTCGCCGCCTGTTTTAAAAATCCAGTTCCAATCATGATCGATTTATCTGTACTCCCTGTTTATCTCACTGCTGTTGTTGCACTTCTTTTGTTACCTGGACCTGACATGTTGCTGATTGCCAGTTCTAGCATGAGCTATGGCAAAAAAGTTGGTCTGTTTGCGAGCTTAGGCAACGCGACGTCCGGCGTGATCTTAACGCTGTTAGCGGCAATGGGCGTGTCGACCTTGATTGCAATGAGTCCAATCGCATTAAAAGTGCTTCATCTACTGGGGGGCGCGTACTTGCTCAAAATGGGCTGGGATTGTCTACGAGCGGACGTATCTACTGCACCAGAGCTTGACCAGAAAAACAAAATGG
This sequence comes from Vibrio jasicida 090810c, assembly GCF_002887615.1. NCBI lineage: Bacteria > Pseudomonadati > Pseudomonadota > Gammaproteobacteria > Vibrionales > Vibrionaceae > Vibrio > Vibrio jasicida. The sequence goes on from NZ_CP025793.1 coordinate 892,169, forward strand.
CATCGACTTACTATCAGCGTGCCTTAATGAGCAATTTACTGAACCCCAAGGCGTTGGTGTTTTTCGTGATGTTTTTGCCACAGTTTGTATCTAGTAATATCACGGCATCTTCTGGTGAACAGATGTTGGCGCTAGGCTTAGTGCTGAATGTATTAGGCCTATTATTCAACATTTTGCTGGTTGCTCTTGCTGGAACATTGGGGAAAGGTTTGGTTGAAAACGCTAAGTTCCGTATGTACCAAGGCAAGCTGATGGGATTAGTGTTTATTATTTTGGCAGTTTGGATGCTTAGTAGCTTCGCGATGTAAGAACAATCAGATTTTTATACAAAAGCCAGCACTCGCTGGCTTTTTGTTTTAGTATCACACTGATTTCCAAGGAGTGGCAGTATGAAACTTGAATTTAAACTCAACCCAGAACAAAACGATCTTGACTTTATCCGTGATGGCATCCGAGCGTATAACCACATGCATCTACCGGATGGTGATGTTAACGCCATTGGTTGTTTTGCTCGCAATGACGAGGGTAGGGTTATTGGTGGGCTCACGGGCGAAATGTTCAATAACACTGTGTTCGTTGAATATCTTTGGGTCGATGCAGAGGCACGTACTTCGGGATTGGGAAGCAAACTGATTTCTCTGCTGGAAGAACAAGTGAAACCGCTTGGAGTAACGCATTTGTACCTCGATACTTATAGCTTTCAAGCACTCGATTTTTACTTGAAATTGGGTTTTGAAAAAGTAGGGCAGTATTCAGGTTACCCAGCAGCAGGCATTGATAAACATTTCCTGCAAAAACAGATTGCTTGATTTGGTTTGAATTGAACAAAAAAAAAGAGGCGCTCGATGCGCCTCTTTTACTATTTGCTATTTGCTATTTGCTATTTGCTATTTGCTATTTGCTGTTGTCACAGAGTCAATGTTTCAAACCTGAATTACAAGCTTTGTTGATGTGCTTCGATCAATGCGTTCATCTTCGCTTCTGCTACTTGGTTGGCTTGCGCGTAATCCATCTCTGCTGGGAAGTCGCTGATCACTTCGTAGTAACACTTTAACTTCGGTTCAGTACCGGAAGGGCGAACAATCACGCGTGATTTGTCTTCTAGGTGGTAAACCAATACGTCACTTGCAGGCAAGTCAATCGCTTCTGTTGGACCATCGGTCACAAAGCGAAGTGATGACTTCAGATCTTCGATCACTTCAATGCGTTTACCCGCGATCTCTGTCGGTGGGTTTGCGCGAAGCTTGTCACCGATTGGTGGTGATTTAGGGTCAAGTGCAATGCTGCGTTGAGCGTTGAAGTAGAAACCATGTTGGCGGTATAGCTCTTCTAACTTATCCCACAGCGTTTTGCCTTGTGCTTTCAATTTACCCGTCAATTGGGAGAAAGCGACCAGTGCTGACAAACCATCTTTATCCCATACTTTATTTCCTACGGTGTAGCCTAATGCTTCTTCGTAAGCGAATAGGAACGGATTTGCATCTGTCTCTTGTGTCATTGCTACGTTGGTTAGCCATTTAAAGCCAGTTAACGTTTGGTAGTATTCTGCGCCATGTGCTTTCGCAATACTGCTCAATAGACGAGAAGACACAATGGTATTCCCAACAAGCGCGTTTGGTTGACCTTGCAGTAAGTAGTCACCAAACAATGAACCCACTTGGTCACCCGTTAGCATTTGGTATTCGCCATCTGGGCGTTTTACTGCCACGGCAAAGCGGTCTGCGTCAGGATCGTTCGCGCAAGCTATGTCGGCATTAACAGATTTACCCAGTGCCATCACCATGTCCATTGCACCTGCTTCTTCAGGGTTTGGGAAGTTTACGGTAGGGAACGTGCCGTCCGGTTCGCGCTGCTCTGGAACACTTGCCACTTTTTTAAAGCCAGCGTCTGCGAGCAACGTTTCTGCCATGTCCGCACCGACACCGTGCATTGCCGTGTAAACAATCGAGATGTCTGTGTTGCTGTTTGGTGTAAGCAGCGCGTTGTCGTTCATTGTCTTACGGTACGTTTGGTAGTACTCGTCTTCAAGCCAAACTAATAGACCTTTTTGCTTCGCGTCGTCGAGTGACATTAGAGGAAGCGGTTTTGTTGTCGCATTATCAATCTTGGCTGCAATACCAGAATCGTGTGGTGGAATGATTTGCGCGCCATTTTCCCAGTAGACTTTAAATCCATTGTACTCAGGTGGGTTATGGCTTGCGGTAACGACGACAGCCGCTGCAGCATTCAATTCACGCACACCAAAAGCAACAATTGGCGTTGCCGCTACTTTATAGGTTAGGTAAACCTTGATACCTAAAGCAGTAAGAACGGAGGCTGTATCGTGTGCGAACTGCTTGGAATCTGGACGACCATCATAGCCAATCACGACTCCGCGAGAAGCGGCGCCTTTTACTTGTTCAATCAGGTAGTGACCGAGACCAGTTGCCGTTTCTTGAATCACTAAGCGGTTCATGCGGTTTGGACCAGCACCAACCTTACCGCGCAGACCTGCCGTACCAAATGCTAAGCGTGAGCCAAATCGATCTGTCAGTTCTTGTTCATTATTTGTATCGACTAGGTGCTGGAGCTCTTCGCGGGTTTTAGGGTCAGGGTCTCGTGCTAGCCACTGAGTAATTTGTGTTGTCATATTCATCTTTCCTTAGCAGGGGGAGCCTACTTGTTTAGACACTTTAATTCGGAAAGTGTCCCAATGTTTTCTTTTTACTAATGTAAATGGTTCTCAATTACATTTCAAAGAGGGCAATCGATAAACCGAATTTATTTTTCTCTCTACACGAAATTTATTCACGGTTAATTTCTTGAAGAACTATTGAACTATAACTAGCCTTTTAACATAAATATAACAAAGAGTGCTGAAATCGTAGTTTTTATGATTTTTTGTAAATTTGTTCGATATTTGCATCGGGAAGCAAGGAAGCTCGCGCAAGCGCAGCGGCTGAGCAGAGGAGAGATCTTTTGAAAAGATTAGCAACTACTCTAGCCTTATTAGCGAATGTGATTTTTATCACATTTTCTTCGTCCAGTTGGTCAGAGCAAAATGATTACAACATGACACGGGGTGTTACGGGGATCAGTGAGCAAGTGTATGAATTACATATGCTGATCTTCTACATTTGCTGTGCCATCGCCTTCGTTGTGTTTGGCGTAATGTTCTACTCCATCTTCCGGCACCGAAAGTCAAAAGGAGCAGTTGCGGCAAATTTCCATGAAAGCACCAAAGTGGAGATTATCTGGACCATCATCCCCGTCATCATACTCATTGCGATGGCAATTCCGGCGACCAAAACGCTGGTGGCCATGGAAGACACCAGCCAATCTGACCTCACGATTAAGATCACCGGCTCACAATGGAAATGGCACTACAGCTACTTCGGCGAGGACGTCGAATTCTTCAGCCTTCTTGCTACCAGTCAGAAAGAAATTGATGGCATCGAAGCGAAAGGCGCACACTACTTACTCGAAGTGGATAACCCGCTCGTTTTACCAATCAACCGTAAAGTTCGTTTCTTAATGACGTCTGATGACGTAATCCACTCTTGGTGGGTGCCTGATTTCGCAGTTAAGAAAGATACGATTCCAGGTTTTATCAATGAAGCGTGGACCAAGATTGATGAGCCGGGTGTTTATCGTGGTCAGTGCGCAGAACTTTGTGGCCGAGCACATGGGTTTATGCCAGTTGTCGTACACGCGATGGCGGAAGATGATTTCGAACAATGGATGACAGACAAGAAACAAGAAATTGCTCTGCAGAAAGCTGTTGCACAAGAGGCATTGACGCAAGACCTTTCAATAGAAGATTTGATGGGACAAGGTGAGTCGATTTACACCGCGCGCTGTGCAGTATGTCATCAAGCTAACGGTGAAGGTATCCCGGGGGCGTTCCCTGCGATTAAAGGCAGCGAGATCGCCAAAGGTCCGGTCATTGCTCACATCGACGTACTGGTAAATGGTCGCGCAGGTACAGCGATGCAAGCTTTTGCGAACCAACTTAGCGATCAAGAGATCGCTGCGGTTATCACCTATCAACGTAATGCTTGGGGAAATGACACCGGCGATGCCGTTCAAGCATCCGATGTTAACGCCTTTAAGGCACAAGAAAGTGCCAAGGAGGAAATATGAGTAAGCCAATTGAAAAAGCGGTGAAGTCTGCTCCTGCAGAAGCGCAAACTACTGCAAACACCACCATTGCGATTGAAGACGACCACGATCATCATCACGCACCAAAAGGGCTAGCGCGTTGGCTTTATTCCACCAGTCACAAAGACATCGGTACGCTTTATTTATGGTTTAGTTTTGCCATGTTCCTCACTGGCGGTGCGATGGCGATGGTCATTCGCGCTGAGTTGTTCCAACCGGGTTTGCAATTGGTTGACCCTCAGTTCTTTAACCAAATGACGACGGTGCATGGTTTGGTGATGGTATTTGGTGCCGTCATGCCTGCGTTTACCGGCTTAGCTAACTGGATGATCCCAATGATGATTGGCGCTCCAGATATGGCGTTACCGCGAATGAACAACTTGAGTTTTTGGATCTTACCTTTTGCTTTCCTCATTTTGATCGGCTCTTTGTTCTTACCGGGTGGTGGTCCTGATTTCGGGTGGACTTTCTACGCGCCACTTTCTACAACCTACGGCCCTGACAGTACGGCGTTGTTTGTTTTCTCAGTCCATATCATGGGTATCAGTTCCATCATGGGTGCCATCAACGTCATCGTGACTATCGTAAACATGCGTGCACCAGGTATGACATGGTTCAAGTTGCCAATGTTCGTCTGGACTTGGCTAATCACGGCGTTCTTGCTGATAGCTGTGATGCCCGTATTAGCCGGTGCGGTGACCATGGTTTTGACCGACAAATACTTCGGTACCAGCTTCTTTGATGCCGCTGGTGGCGGTGACCCGGTGATGTTCCAGCACATCTTTTGGTTCTTCGGTCACCCAGAGGTGTACATCATGATCTTGCCTTCGTTTGGTATTGTTTCGGCAATCATCCCTGCGTTTAGTGGCAAGAAGTTGTTCGGTTACCATTCGATGGTTTACGCAACTTGTAGTATCGCGCTGCTTTCATTCCTAGTGTGGGCGCATCATATGTTTACCACAGGGATGCCAGTATTCGCCGAACTTTTCTTCATGTACTGCACCATGTTAATAGCCGTGCCAACCGGGGTGAAAGTGTTTAACTGGGTAGCGACCATGTGGCGAGGTGCAATGACGTTCGAGACACCGATGTTATTTGCCATCGCCTTTATTGTTCTTTTCACAATAGGTGGTTTCTCAGGCTTGATGCTGGCAATTGTGCCTGCGGACTTCCAATACCACGATACGTACTTTGTCGTAGCACACTTCCACTATGTATTGGTGTCAGGTGCGGTGTTCTCGATTATGGCGGCAGCGTATTACTGGCTACCGAAGTGGACGGGCAATATGTATGACCACAAGCTGAGTCTGTGGCATTTCTGGTGCTCGATTATCTCGGTTAACGTACTGTTCTTCCCAATGCATTTCTTGGGCTTAGCTGGGATGCCACGACGTATTCCCGATTACGCCATCCAGTTTGCAGACATAAACCAAATTGTATCGATAGGTGGCTTTGCCTTTGGTCTGTCTCAATTGATCTTCTTGTGGCTGGTGATCAAGTGCATTCGCGGCGGTGAAAAAGCGCCAGCAAAACCATGGGAGAGAGCAGAAGGTTTAGAGTGGACGGTGCCGAGTCCTGCTCCACATCATACGTTTATAACACCGCCAAAAGTCGATTAAGAAAAGCGTGAGGTGATTGAGATGCAAAGTAATTCATCCAATAAGAAACTCACTATCAAGTTGCTGTTAGCGACAGCAATGATGTTTGGCTTCGGTTTTGCTCTTGTCCCACTCTACGACATCATGTGCGATGCATTGGGTATTAACGGAAAAACCAGTAAAGTAGCAGCGATTCAGCCAACAGGCATGCAAGCGGATATCTCCAGAACCATTCGTGTGGAATTTATGGCACACGTCAACCCAGATATGCCTTGGGAATTCAAACCAAAAGTCGTATCCATGGATGTTCACCCAGGCGAAGTGATTCAAACTGAATATCTTGCTTTTAATCAAAGTGGTGAAGATTTAGTAGGACAAGCTGTGCCCTCCGTATCGCCGGGTACTGGTGCGGCTTACTTCAATAAGATCGAGTGTTTTTGCTTTAATCAACAACCATTGGAAGGTAAGCAACAAGCGAGTATGCCTTTGATTTTCTACATTGAGCCGGACGTGCCGGATTCAATTCATACATTGACCTTGTCTTACACACTCTACAAATTTCCTCCTCAATCGGGCGAGTCTTCGACAGCTAGCCTTTCAGGGAGTGAGAAACAGACCTTAACGCCTCAAACCAAAGCGCGTCTGTAAGGAGAGAACTCATGAGTAACAAGCCTGATACCTATTATGTTCCCGCACAAAGCAGTTGGCCTATTGTAGGGGCATTTGCGTTATTCCTTGTCGCTGTCGGTGCTGGAATGACCGTTCAAGGCACTCAAAGTGACGGTACGGTTGGGACGCTAGGAGGCATTATTCTTGCGGTTGGTATGCTGTTTTTGCTTTACATGTTGGCCGGGTGGTTTAGCAATGTCATCACAGAGTCACTGTCCGGGAAATACAGCGCTCAGATTACACGTTCATTTCGACAAGGGATGAGCTGGTTCATCTTTTCGGAAATCATGTTCTTTGGTGCGTTCTTTGGTGCTCTGTTCTACGCAAGAATGATTTCCGTGCCTTGGTTAGGTGGCGCAGATAACAATGCCATGACTCATGAAGTGTTGTGGCCAGCTTTCGAGGCGATATGGCCACTCACAACCACACCGGGTGGTGATACGACCCAAGCAATGCCGTGGCAGGGCATTCCATTAACTAATACGATTTTGTTGTTATTGTCTTCGATTACGTTACATATGGCACACATCAGCTTAGAACAAGATAAGCGAACGGCACTGATTGTTTGGTTGGAGATCACCATCGTCTTAGCGGGGTTCTTCCTCTATTATCAAGCGGTCGAGTATGCGCACGCCTATCAAGATATTGGTCTGACACTGCAATCGGGCGTTTACGGCAATACTTTCTTTATGCTCACGGGCTTCCATGGTTTGCACGTTTGCCTCGGTACCATCTTCCTCATCGTATTGCTGTTCCGCATCGCCAAGGACCACTTTTCGCCTAAAAACCATTTTGCATTCCAAGCGGGCAGCTGGTATTGGCACTTTGTAGATGTGGTTTGGCTGTGTTTGTTTGTTTTTGTTTATGTCCTGTAAAACTAGTAAGGACGCGGGTTAGGGGCGATCCATCCTGCCCCTAGAGCAATCAGAAGGAGTATCACGACTAACGCAGAAAACATGACACGACGACCGAGGTAATGGCTCATTGGTTTACCTTTTTTCGATGAGTCCTCTGGGTCTTCGCGAACCATTTCGATAAGCGCTTTTGCGAGGTTAAAGATGATGAAAAGCAGCAAAAGGACAAGCGTTAATTTGAACAGAAATACGGTGGACATGGCACCTCCGGTTTCGTTTTTGATGTTATCGAAATGGGTTTGGATTGCTGTTTGTTTAACTGTGGTCGTGTTTTCTCTATTGGTCAAACTGGGCTTCTGGCAGCTCGAACGTGGTAACGAAAAGCAGCTTTTAGAACAAGCTATTTTGGCAAGAGCGAATGCACCTTATCAGGATATACGCACTGTACTGGAGAGCAATGATTGGCGTGAGGAGAGTGTGATTGGCATTAAGGTAAAAGCCAGTGTGACTCCGGAGGCACTTCCGGTCATCCTTTTAGATAACCAAACGTATGAAGGGGCGGTGGGGTATTTAGCGTTTCAGGTCGTTTCTTTGACCCAAGACCCAACCATATTGACTCTCCTAGAATTAGGGTTTGTTAAAGGGGGCGCGTCACGCTCTGTATTACCTAAAGTAGAAACTTTACAAGCCCCTTACGAGGTTACTGGACGTTTATATCGCAAATCGATGAACCCTTTGAGTTCCGACTTAATGGCAGAAGTTGGCGATACGATACGCGTGCAAAACCTCAACATCAATCAACTGAGCCGGTTACTTAATGTCGAATTAATGCCGACCGTCGTACAGCCAAACAATTTAGTCCGATGGCCGTATTCTTTCCCATGGAATCCTTTGCCATTAACCAGTGCTAAGCATTTTGGTTACTCCTTTCAATGGTTTGCTATGGCGGGTGTATTTCTGCTTATCACTGTAATGATCTTCATTCGATGGTTCAAAAGTTCACGCTCACAAGGAGGTGAGGTATGACATCAGCGGTCACGAGAGGAAGAATTGTACTGTTGTCGCTAATTGTCCTTTTTGCTCTCCCGGCAATTATTGCCAAAGTAGTGCTTAGTCAAGGCTGGTATGAAACGGGTGTGACTAATAGAGGTGAGCTGGTGGAGCCCTATACCACATTTGAACAATTGGGGCAGACATCGCCTCTGAGTGAAAAAGGGTGGCAATTGGCTTATGTGTTGCCTTCTGATTGCCAAGAACAGTGTCAGCAACAACTTCACCTCATGCAGCAGAGTCATATTGCGTTGGGCAAGTACCAAGAGCGAGTCGTCCCAGTTATCTGGACATCAAAGCAGTCAGCAAGTGCGAGCGAAACGATGATAGTGATGCAAATGAATGATTCGTTGTCGGAAAAAGTCCAAGCAGGGCAAATGCTTATCGTTGATCCATTAGGGCAACTTGTGATGGCCTATACACCGGAAGCCAACGAGGATTTGGTTCAGTTAAGTAAAGACGTTTTGGCGGATCTACGAAAACTATTGAAGCTATCACGTGTAGGTTAGGGAGAGAGTGATATGGCGTTAGAACGTTTAGTGAAGTTCAGTCTTTGTCTTACCCTCGTTGTCATTATGCTGGGCGCATACACACGCCTTGCTGATGCAGGTTTAGGGTGCCCAGATTGGCCGGGATGTTACGGTCAACTACTCGTTCCTCAAACCGATGCTGAAGTTTCTCGAGCGAATGCGTTATTTCCAGAACGTGCAGTGGAGCACGGAAAGGCTTGGCTGGAGATGATTCATCGTTATTTTGCGGGCACCTTAGGGCTCGTAATTTTGATGATGGCGATTGTTGCCGTTAGGGCTGAACGTGTTGATGCGACGATTCCGATTCTACTCTGCGTTTTAGTTATTGGTCAGGCAGCATTGGGAATGTGGACCGTAACTTTAAAACTCATGCCAGTGATTGTTATGTTGCACCTACTGGGCGGATTTACATTGCTTGCTCTCCAAGCGGTGTTCTATTGTCAGATTAAATCTCAGAACAGCCTCTACTTTTCGCCATCTTCAAAAAACGTGAGAACCTTTTCCTTGATCGCTTTTGGCGTAGTGTTAACACAGGTCCTGCTTGGTGGTTGGACATCATCCAACTACGCTGCTCTTATGTGCACCGCTTTACCGATTTGTGAGGGGAACTGGACCAGTTACTTATCTTGGAAAGAGGCGTTTTCTTTCTGGCAAACAGGGTTTGATAACTATGAGTTTGGTGTTCTAGATTACCCAGCTCGAATGACAATTCATGTCAGCCATCGTATTGGTGCCATCATTACTGCATGTGTTGTGCTGATTTACTGCGTATTACTATTAAAACAAGACTCACACCATTCTCAGCGCTTGGGTGTATGGATTGGCTTAGCTTTGGTTTGCCAAATCCTATTGGGCGTAAGCAATGTTGTGTTCCAACTTCCTATCTATGTGGCAGTTGCGCACAATTTAGGCGCAGCGGTCATGCTTTCACTTATCTGTGTTAGTCAGTTCTACCTATGGCAGGGTAAAGCTCGTTGGAGTCATCAAGCGAAAGGAGTTCGCTATGAGTAAAGAAATCGCGTTACCGCTAGAAAGTGGTAAGAAGAAGCTCGGTTCAACTTATTTAAAACTAACAAAGCCCAAAGTCGTTGCGCTTATGTTGATTACCGCCATTGTCGGAATGAGTTTAGCGCCGGTGGCCAGTTTTCCTTGGCTACAAGCGGCGATTGGCCTTATCGGAATTGGCTTAATGGCTGGCTCCGCGGCAGCGTTTAATCACCTCATTGATCGCCGAATTGATGCGCGAATGGCTCGAACTCATAAGCGTCCTCTGCCTTCTGGTGACACGAATCCGTTATCAGTCGCGTTGTTTGCTGTTACGTTAGGTGTTGTTGGCTTCGTACTTCTGTATGCACTGGTTAATCCGTTAACAGCTTGGATGACGTTTTTAAGCTTGCTCGGTTACGCGGTGGTTTACACCATGTATCTCAAACGCGCTACTCCACAGAACATAGTGATTGCGGGGATTGCGGGCGCAATGCCGCCTTTGTTAGGCTGGACAGCGGTTACTGGCGAATTACATGCCAACGCGTGGCTGCTTGTGATGATCATTTTTATATGGACGCCACCCCATTTTTGGGCATTGGCAATACATCGGGTAGAAGATTATCGAAAAGTGGATATCCCGATGTTGCCTGTCACTCATGGTATTGAATACACCAAAACTTCGATCCTTCTGTACACTGTGTTGTTGACGTTAGTTTGTATATTACCGGTCCTAGTCGGCATGGTCGGCTTTGTCTATCTATTCTCCTCTTTATTACTCAATGCGGGCTTTGTGTACCACGCGTGGAAGCTGAAGTTTTCTCCACAGCCTAATAGTGCGATGGAAACGTTCAAATTCTCTATCTACCATTTGCTTGCTCTGTTCGTTGCACTATTAGCTGACCATTACTTAGGCTCATTGTTCTCTGTGTAAAACTCTTCTTCTAACGACTGACTGACCGCACCAATCTTCGGTGCGGTGGTACTTCTACTACGTTGTCGACTTCTTATGTAGGCCAGCTACATAAGAAGTCTTTGTTTTGTATAAACAGCAAACCATTCTTTGCAAAAAGTTAGCCCGAAAGGTCAATAGAACCTAAAAAAAGAATATCGAAAAGAAAGCTCTAGGCCGTCTTGACAGTATAAGTTCGTTTGGAATCGAGGTGAGAGATAAAGAGTGTTGAGGGTTGTTTAAGTCTTGAGTTGTTCAGGCGGCAAAGCTGTTCAAGAAGAAGGTTTTAAAATGGTTTGAGTGTGTCGCTTGGATAAGATCTAAGCGTTAAGTTGTGGAAATGGTTAAGGCTAGAGAGCTATGTGGTGCCTGATTAATGTCGTTAACATGAGACGCATAAAGCGAGGAATTGAAGCAAGTAAAAAGGGATGCCGAAGCATCCCTTAGACTAAATCAGAGTAGGAACTCTTATTCAGGTTGAGACAGTTCTTCGTATTGGAACTCAGGTACATGTACCACAACACGACGGTTCTGTTCGCGACCTTCATGAGTACTGTTGTCAGCTACTGGATCTTCTTCACCCATACCAGTTACTGTGAAGCGATCTGCATCGATACCTGCTGCGATTAGGTAATCAGCAACCGCTTGAGCACGACGCTCAGACAGTTTTTGGTTGTAAGCTGCTGGACCAGAGCTATCTGTGTAACCAGTAATTTCAACTTGAGCTTGTGGGTATTCGTTCAAGAAATTAACGAAGTTATCGAGACGCTCAGACACTGAATCAGTCAGTGTTGCACTGTCGAATTCAAACGTACCTGTACCGTACTCTTCTTGGTGCGTCTTCGTCATCATTACTGGTTCTTCTTCCATCACCTCTTCTGTTACTACTGCCGCTACAACTGGTGCTGCTGCGAATTTGTAGTTAACACCGATGCCGAAGAAGTTAGCATCCATATCATCTAGAACGTCGTCTGAGATGTCTTGGTAGCGTTGGTATTCCGCACGAACGCTCCAGTTACGGTCAATGGTGTATTCCGCACCAAGTGAACCTGTAGGCACGATGTCTTTTTCGTCACCAGAAATCATGTAAGCACCACCAACTTTCGCGAATAGGTTCCACGTGTCGTTTAGATGCCAGTTGAATTTAGGTGCAAGTGTTAGTGCCCATAGATCGCCGTCGATAGTATCTACAGCATTAGCCCCTGACTTGAAGTTAGCTTTGTAGTCACCCAAGTAATCAACGCCATACTCAAGTGCAATGATATCGGTGAAATCGTAACCGATGTGCATTCCGGCACCGAAAGCATCATCATCACAAGGGCTGTTTAGATAACAAGCATCATCTAAAGTAGTCATGCCTACTTTGCCCCCGATATACATCTCAGCATGAGCAGAGCTCATTAAACCACCAGCTACCACTGCTGCTACTGCAATTGCTACTTTGTTCATAATGTTTCCTTGTATTGATTGCATATTAACTTCTACTTTGTTTTAACAATTTGAGTAAAACTAGGTAGTTATAAGAAACTAGTCTAATAGTCGTTTAATTTAACATCAAGCAACAATATCTTAGATCTTGCTACACTTTTAGTCGCGAATTCCCTCACAAACTTCTGATATTTCTTACATTGTAGACAAGATTTTTAAATTTTTAAGAAAATAACTAATTTTATTGAACTTTTTTCGTAAACTTAAATTTACGCTGTGTTTTGAAGTGAACATTGGGTGTTAATTTGCATTTTTTTATAAAAAGTGTTTGCAAGTCTACTGTTAAGTCGATAAGTTACTTCCATCGACACAATTAAATGAGCCTACAGCCCTTGTTATTGCTTGCTTTGTGAACAATGTTGCACTGAGTAAAGTTGGGTCAAAATAGTGGGTCAGGGATAGTAACTAGGAAGTAGAAGTAATGTTTCAAACTGATGATGTAAGAATTAATAAAGTAAAAGAGCTATTGCCACCCGTTGCAGTATTAGAAAAATTTCCGGCAACTGAAACTGCTTCTTCGACTACTTTTGAATGCCGAAATGCCATTCACAACATTCTGGAAGGCAAAGACGACCGTTTACTTGTCATTGTTGGCCCTTGTTCAATTCATGATCCAGAAGCGGCGGTAGAGTACGGTAAAAAGTTAAAAGTGTTGCGTGATGAACTCGGCGACCAACTAGAAATCGTGATGCGTGTTTACTTTGAGAAACCACGTACAACGGTAGGTTGGAAAGGACTTATTAACGACCCGTACTTAGACGACACATTTAAGTTAAATGACGGATTACGCATTGGCCGTAAGCTTCTTCTTGATCTGACCGATATGGGCTTACCGACCGCGAGCGAGTTCCTTGATATGATCACGCCACAATACGTTGCGGATCTTATCAGCTGGGGTGCGATTGGTGCGCGAACGACAGAGTCTCAGGTTCACCGCGAACTTGCTTCTGGCCTGTCTTGCCCTGTTGGCTTTAAGAATGGTACAGATGGTAACATTAAGATCGCGAGCGATGCGATTCGCTCAGCAAGCGCTTCTCACCACTTCTTATCTGTTACTAAATACGGCCATTCTGCAATCGTAGAAACAGCAGGTAACCCAGACTGTCATATCATCCTTCGTGGTGGTAAAGAGCCGAATTATAGCGCGGCGCACGTTGCTCAAATTAAGGATGAACTGGATGCTGCGGGTCTACCTAAGAAAGTGATGATTGATTTTAGTCACGCCAACAGCTCTAAGCAGTTCAAACGTCAGATGTTGGTTTCTGATGATGTATCAGAACAGATCGCTGGTGGTGAAGACGCGATCTTTGGTGTGATGATTGAATCGCATCTTGTTGAAGGTCGTCAGGATCTTGTGGATGGTAAGGTCGCAAATTATGGCCAATCGATTACCGATGCTTGTATTGGTTGGGAAGATACTGAGACGGTTCTACGCCAGCTATCAGACTCTATTAAAGCTCGTCGAGCAAAATAAGCCAATAAGCTTGAAATGAATGAAAGCCAGCACAGCGCTGGCTTTTTTCATTTCTGAGCGCTTTGGAGTTATTGGTTGTCATAATTGCGCGTTCATTGTACTTAACCGTATGCAACTATCTCATGTATTTATGGACCAAATCCGCTAATGTATTTGCATAGATTAGAAATACTCAAGGAATGAGATGAACAGAAACGTCTGGTTACTGTCACTTTGCCAAGCTTTGCTCATGACAGGAAACATCTTACTGATTTCAGTTATTGCCCTGATCGGTAAACAAATTGCCCCGTCATCAAGCATGATTACTCTACCTGTCGCGTTGCAATTTTTAGGGTTAATGTCAGCAACGATTCCCGCTTCTTTAATTATGGGGAAACTGGGACGACGACTGGGCTTTAGCCTCGGTAACGTCATTGGTATTCTTGGTGCTTCGTTGGCGACTTACGCATTGTCACAACAAAACTTCACTCTTTTTTGTACTGCTACCTTTTTGTTGGGTATTGGCATCGGTTTTGGCACTTTATATCGGTTCGCTGCCATTGAAGTATGTGATGAATCTGCAAGGCATAGAGCAATTTCTATATCGATGGCTGGTGGCGTATTGGCGGCTGTATTAGGACCAAACTTAGCGGTTTATTCACAACAATGGTCGGATGGCGGGCTCTATATCAGTGCTTTTGCTGTTTTGATTGTGCTCTATGTTACGGCCTTAATATTGCTACAAACTATTCAGTTCCCTCCGGCTCACGAACAGTCAATTGATACTAAGCCAGATTCGATTACTGCGATCATTAGAAAGCCAAACTTCATGATTGCCGTGATGGCAGCCACGGTGGCTTATGCAGTAATGAACATTCTTATGACCGCGACACCACTTGCGATGATTGGTTGTGGTTTCGATTTCACGAGAGCGGCAGGTGTTATTGAATGGCACGTATTAGGCATGTTTGTGCCGGCTTTCTTCACCGGAAGTTTGATTGAGAAGTTTGGGGCTAAGAAGTTGATATTAGCTGGTGGCGTTTTGTTTATTGCGTGTATTGCGATCAACATGCATGGCCTTTCAATCTGGCACTTCAGCACGGCGTTGATTTTACTTGGGGTTGGTTGGAATTTTATGTTTATCGCCGCAACAAGCTTATTTAGCCAAAGTTATGAGGCTAAGAACAAAAGCAAAGCTCAGGCATTCAATGAGTTCTTTGTATTCAGTTGCGTGACGATTACTGCATTGCTCTCTGGTTGGTTGGAGTCGACGGTGGGATGGCAAAATCTAAACCTATATGTACTTCCGTTCGTTATTTTCGTGATGGTGGTGTTCGTGCTTAAAGCGAATAACGATACTCAGTCTCAAGCTGCGTAACCGTTAATAGAAATTTATAAGACCCGGTCATTATAACCGGGTCTTTTTTGTCTAGAAGTTCACATTGTTTAGATTTGCTGGTTAATTATTGTTATCTAAGTAAGTTTTTTAGGCTTGAAATGTCGCATCGGTAAGATTTTTTCTCTAGCATTTTGTAATAAAAACAACATTCGTGTATACAACCTGTCGCAATTAATAATAATTATAGAAGTCTATCTATGTCAGCCCAATCTTCTCTCAAAGCTCAAGAAACGCTCTTCTCAGAAACCGATGAATTGGTTTCTACCACAAACTTAAAAGGTGTGATCACTTATTGCAACGATGCGTTTTGCCGAATTGCTGAATACACCTCTGAAGAATTACTCGGTCAAAACCATAACATTGTACGCCATAGTGATATGCCTAAAGCGGCATTCGGCGATATGTGGACACGTTTGAAACAAGGAAAAGCTTGGCGAGGTATTGTGAAAAACAAAACTAAGTCAGGCGGTTATTATTGGGTGGATGCCTATGTAACGCCAATCTATGAAGGACACGAAGTTGTAGGTTACCAATCGGTTCGAGTGAAACCTAAGCGAGAATGGGTAGATATTGCGGCTAAAGCGTATCAGGGGCTGTTGAAAGCAGAGAAGTCTGGCAGAACTTGGTCGTTAAAGCTCAATGAAACACTGCGTTATGGCATTCTTTTAGGTGCACTTGTTGCGCCAATGACGAGCTTCGCTTTAGCTCTAGATGGTCCTCTAGCTTGGCTGGCGTCATTACTGCCTGCAGGGGTTCTGGCATTGCTCTTCCGTCAAGAACTCATTGATACGCCACAACAGTTTAAGAAACTTCAGTTGCAATACGACAGTGTAAGTCGTTTGGTGTATTCAGGTAATAAGCCGTTTTCTATCGCTGATTTTCATATCAAAATGCTGTCGGCTCGTATTCGTACGGTACTTGGTCGAATGACCGATTCAGCAATGCCACTACAAAATTGCGCAGAAGAGCTGAGTCATACTACGGCGGAAGTACTCACAGCATTGACACAGCAAAATAAAGACATTCATGAAGTTCGCGATGCGGCGGATTCGATGGAAGCGTCTGCCAATTCAGTGTCATCGAGCACCCATGATGCGCACCTATTGATTGATGACACACTGAAGTCTTGTCTAATGGCGAAAGAAACCATCGATCAAACTCATATCAATTTGTCACAGTTGAGCTTACAAGCAGAAAAAGCCACGGAGACCACTTATCAGTTGAGTGACCAAGCTCAGAAGGTAAGCCAATTGATGGAAGAGATTGGCGGGATTGCTGACCAAACTAACTTACTTGCGTTGAATGCTGCCATTGAAGCAGCAAGAGCGGGTGAGCAAGGACGTGGATTTGCCGTCGTTGCTGACGAGGTGAGAGCCCTTTCCGGACGGACTTCCAATGCGACTGATCAAATTCAAGCTTCCATTGAAGCGATGCTGGCAACGATTCAAAGCTGGCAAAAAGACATTATCGCCAATAAAGATCAAACGGACACGTGCTCACAGGTCGCTGAACAGAGCGCATTACGCCTGTCTGAAGTTGAGCAAATGATGCAGAGCATGAGCGGATTAATGGTCAACGTTGCTGATTCCGCGAATAAGCAGCTCCAGTTATCTAGCGATGTGAATCAGCACATTCATTCGATTGCTTCTACCGCAGAGCAGAACTTAGCAGCGACGCACTCCGTTGAGCAAAACAGCCAACAATTGAAAGAGCAAGTACAAGACTTCTATCGAATTGCGATTCAGTTTGAAGAGAAGTAATTTGGATTAGATGCTTTAGGATTCGTTATCGATAGATAATCGATAGATAAAATAAAGCCCCGCTGCAGAGAGCGGGGCTTTTCAGTTTTCACATTCGCAATAGAGAAAACTGATAATACTAAGCGATTAAGCTAGCAGTTCTTTTGCTGTGTTTACTGCGTTTTCTACAGTAAAGCCAAACATTTCGAACAGCTGGTCAGCTGGTGCAGATTCACCGAAGCTTGTCATACCGATGATACGACCATCGAAGCCAACGTACTTGTACCAGAAGTCAGCAATGCCCGCTTCAATAGCGATACGTGCTGTCACGTCTGATGGCAATACTGATTCACGGTAAGCCGCGTCTTGCTTGTCGAACGTGTCTGTCGCAGGCATTGATACAACACGTACTTTCTTACCTTCAGCCGTTAGTTGCTCAGCTGCTTTCACTGCTAGTTCAACTTCAGAGCCTGTCGCAATAAGGATCAGCTCAGGTTTGCCATCGCTGTCTTTCAGGATGTAACCACCTTTCGCGATATCTGCAACTTGCTCAGCTGTACGTTCTTGTTGCGCTAGGTTTTGACGAGAGAAAATAAGAGCCGACGGACCATCTTTACGTTCAATCGCAAGTTTCCAAGCTACCGCAGACTCAACTTGGTCACATGGACGCCATGTGCTCATGTTTGGCGTTAGGCGTAGAGATGCAATTTGCTCAACTGGTTGGTGAGTTGGACCATCTTCGCCAAGACCGATAGAGTCGTGCGTGTAAACTTGGATGTTCTGAATTTTCATCAGAGCAGCCATACGCATTGCGTTACGAGCGTATTCCATAAACATTAGGAATGTTGCGCCGTAAGGAACGAAACCACCGTGTAGCGCGATACCGTTCATGATCGCAGTCATACCGAATTCACGTACACCGTAGTGGATGTAGTTACCAGAGAAGTCGTTCGCTTCTAGAGACTTAGAACCTGACCACATGGTTAGGTTAGAAGGCGCTAGGTCAGCAGAGCCGCCCATGAATTCTGGAAGCATTTGACCAAACGCTTCTAGTGCGTTTTGAGATGCTTTACGTGATGCGATGTTCGCTGGGTTAGCTTGAAGATCAGCAATGATTGCGTTTGCTTTCTCTTCCCATTCCGCTGGTAGGTCGCCGTTTACTCGTCTCTTAAACTCAGCCGCCAACTCGGGGTATGCTGCTTCATAAGCAGAAAGTTTCTCGTTCCACGCTGCTTCCTTAGCTGCGCCTGCTTCTTTCGCATCCCACTCTGCGTAGACTTCCGACGGAATTTCAAAAGGACCGTGCTCCCAACCAAGTTGTTTACGTGTCGCTGCAATTTCTTCAGCGCCTAGTGGTGCACCATGACAGTCGTGCGAACCAGATTTATTTGGTGAACCAAAACCGATGATGGTTTTAGTACAGATCAGCGTAGGGCGAGGATCTGTTTTTGCCGCTTCAATAGCAGCATTGATTGCTTCAGCATCGTGACCATCTACTGCCGGGATAACGTGCCAGCCGTAAGATTCAAAACGCTTAGGCGTGTCGTCAGAGAACCAACCTTCAACGTGACCGTCGATAGAGATGCCGTTGTCATCCCAGAATGCGATCAGTTTACCTAGGCCTAGCGTACCAGCAAGAGAACATGCCTCATGCGAGATACCTTCCATTAGACAGCCGTCGCCCATGAACACGTAAGTGAAGTGATCAACGATGTCGTGGCCTTCTTTATTAAACTGTGCCGCTAGCGCTTTCTCAGCCATCGCCATACCAACTGCGTTCGTGATGCCTTGACCTAGAGGACCAGTTGTTGTTTCGATACCTGGTGCGTAGCCGTACTCTGGGTGACCAGGAGTTTTAGAGTGAAGCTGACGGAAGTTCTTAAGATCATCGATAGACAACTCGTAGCCTGCTAGGTGCAGTAGAGAGTAGATCAGCATAGAGCCGTGACCGTTGGATAGCACGAAACGGTCACGATCAGCCCACTCTGGGTTCGATGGGTTGTGGTTTAGGTGAGAGCGCCAAAGTACTTCAGCGATGTCAGCCATACCCATAGGTGCGCCTGGGTGGCCAGAGTTTGCTTGTTGTACACCATCCATGCTTAGTGCACGAATAGCATTAGCTAGATTTTTACGGTCCATAATAACTACCAGTCTTTCAATATTGGAATTGGAAATTGAAAGGGGAACGCAAACGTTCCCCTTTTTTAATTCTGTGTGATTACAGCTTAGCTGCGATCATGTCTTCTAGTTTGCCTTGGTCAACGGCGAAGTTGCGGATACCTTCTGCAACTTTCTCAACTGCCATAGCGTCTAGGTTGTGCTCCCATAGGAACTCAGCATGAGTCATTGGCGCTGGGCGCTCTTTCGAGCCCTTAGAGTCAACCAACTTCTCAACTACTTCACCTTCAGCCGCTTCTAGTTCAGCTAGAAGAGCAGGAGCGATAGTTAGACGGTCACAACCAGCAAGTTCTAGGATCTCGCCGATGTTACGGAAACTTGCGCCCATAACTACCGTGTTGTAGCCGTGCTCTTTGTAGTAGTTGTAGATGTCAGTTACTGAAATTACGCCTGGATCTTCAGATGCTTCGAAGTCACGACCTTCTTTCGCTTTGTACCAGTCCATGATACGACCAACGAATGGAGAGATTAGGAATACGCCAGCTTCAGCACATGCGCGAGCTTGTGCGAATGAGAATAGAAGTGTTAGGTTACAATTGATGCCTTCCTTCTCTAGGATTTCAGCAGCACGGATACCTTCCCAAGTAGAAGCTAGTTTGATTAGGATGCGATCGTTAGTGATACCTGCATCGTTGTACATTTTCACAAGCTGGCGAGCTTTAGCCACGCTGCCTTCTGTATCGTAAGAAAGACGAGCGTCTACTTCTGTTGAGATTCGACCTGGAATCGTTGTCAGAATTTCTTTACCGATGTTTACAGCAAGCATGTCACAAGTGTCTTGAACTTGTTGTGCTTTATCATTGCTTTGCGCTTTTGCGTACTCGATAGAAGCATCGATCAGAGGCGCGTACTCTTCGATTTGAGCCGCTTTTAGGATAAGAGATGGGTTAGTTGTTGCATCTTCTGGTTGGTACTTTTTGATTGCGTCAATTTCACCAGTGTCCGCTACTACAGTCGTTAGTTTACGAAGTTGCTCTAACTTGTTGCTCATAATCGATCATCCTATATAAATGGGCTTAAGTGTGGTTATCTGAACCACAGCTTGTGCATTTGCAAGCGAGTCGGCCAATCGTCTCATCATAATTAACGAGACATCTGCTCAACCAACTACGGAAAATTTCGGTACCGAACATTTGCTCTGAACATATGATCGGTAGCTGAGTAAATGATGTGTCCATATTTATCCTATCCATGCTGAAAGTCAATCGGGGAAGCTGACTTATAGTGAACTTCATCAACGTTTTTTTCTTGGATGTTTAGTCGTTGAACGAATTAAACGTTTGCCCTTATTGTTCAAGGCTTGAACAGCCATCTAAAAGTGATAAATCGCTACTGAGAAAATGTTATTGCAGTGAGCAAATGTAACGTTAGAATTGCTAGGTAACATATGCTAAGTCAATGAGCAGATGCTCACTACCGCATACAATGTCGATCCTCTAAAAGGGCGAGAAAACCATGAGCAGTTCTAACCAAGATATTTCTATTGAAAGCACAGACTTGTTGACGGAGATCTCCGTTGCTTATTATCAGGATGGTGCGACGCAAGAAGAAATATCAAAAAAATTCGCGATTTCACGTGCCAAAGTTGGCCGAATGCTAAAGCAGGCACGTGATGAAGGCATTGTCGAAATTACCGTAAAGTATCACCCAGTATTTAGTGCCAAAATTGAACAACGTCTAATTGAACGATTTGGTGTTAAGCGAGCATTGGTTGCGCTCGACCAGCCGAATGAAGAAGCACAACGATTGCAGGTTTCGGGCTTGGTTTCTAACTATTTAACCAGCACGCTCAAAAATGGCATGGTGGTGTCTGTAGGGCAGGGGCGAAACGTGTCTTCTGTCGCACATCACGTTGGTGTAATTACCCCGCGAGATTGTAAATTCGTGTGTGGCATCGGTGGTATTCACCCGCGTGGTGGTATGTTTAACGCCGACCATATTTGCCGACAGTTTGCGAAGAAATACGGTGGCACTTCTGAAACCTTGTACGCACCAGCTTATGCAGAAAACCGAGAGCAAAAAGTTGCGTTTATGCAAAACGCGACGGTCAAACAAACGCTAGATCTTGCACGTAAAGCCGATGTCGCTTTGGTCGGCATCGGTGATATGAGTGAAAACAGTTACATGGTTGACCTTGGTTGGTTTACTCCAGATGAAGTCGTGCAATCACGATTGATGCAAGGTGTTGTCGGAGACTTTGCTGGATATGATTTCTTTGATATTCATGGGAACGTGGCAAACACTGTCATGAGCGATCGAGTGATAGGTTTAGGGATTGATGAATTCCGCCCCATTGCTGAAGTCATCGCCATTGCTGCAGAAAACAGTAAACCTCTTGCGCTACTAGGAGCACTGAGAACTGGAGTTATTGATGTTATCGCGACGAGTGTGAGTAACGCACTTACCGTTTTGAACTTAGATGAGCAAATGCACGATAGCGAAGCATCAGAGGTTTAGCACAAATAATATGCAACTTATGTAATCAGGCTGCGAGGATTTATAGATCACTCGCAGCCTGATTTCGTTTGCAAGTTAAAAATATTCCTCAGGAGTAATTTGGAATTGATTACTCTGGAGGAAACCATGAAAAAAACACTTCTCGCAGCTGCACTATTTACGGGGTTAACTGGGGTTGCTCAAGCTGAGCAAAAGGTCGTTGCAGGCTACTTCGCTGATTGGCAATACGCGAATGCTGATAACCCATACACAGTGAAAGACATCCCAGCGGACAACCTTACCCATATTATTTACGCATTTTTAAGCATGTGTGGTCCTCATACTGGCGCGTCGGAAACGGTTCAAAAGCTCGTTGCCAAACAATGTGAAGGCAAAGAACCTTACACCGCGATTCTTGTTGATACCGAAGCCGCGCTTGAGAAAGATTTTGGCCCAGTTTCTGTCAAAGTGCCTTACAAGGGGCATTTTGCTCAACTCGCCGAGCTTAAGAAGCAATATCCTGATTTAACAATTCTGCCTTCTTTTGGTGGCTGGACCATGTCTGAACCGTTTCACGCAATGGCGAAGAACAAGCAAGCGATGGATCAGTTCTCAAAAACGGCCGTCGAGTTAATTGCTCAATACGATTTCTTCGATGGGATCGACCTTGACTGGGAATACCCAGGTGGCGGCGGTTTAACCACATCTCCTTGGAACCCTGATACCAAACTGACCGATGAGCAGAAAGCGTTAGAACGTGATGCATTCACTTATCTTGTAAAAACCATGCGTGGTGACTTAGATGCATTAGCGAAACAAACAAAACGCGAATATGAGCTTTCTACGGCAGTGGGCGTTGGTTCAAAAGCGGCAGGCATTGATTGGAAAGCGGCACAACCTTACCTAACGAATATGTTCGCAATGACTTACGACTTCCTAGGTGGTTGGGGCCAACAAACTGGACATACGACTAACTTGCACGCTACCGAACGCAGCTGGTGGGGCATGGGCGCAGATGTTTTCATTAACCAGATGATTGAACTGGGTATCCCTAGTGAGAAGTTGGTGATTGGTGCTGCTTTCTATGGACGCGGCTGGCAAGGGACTAAAGACTTCTCCGGTGATTTGCCAACACAGGATTTGGTTTCAGAACAAGGTGCGCAGTTTGGTACTGGTGAGAATGGCTATTTCATGTTCTGGGATTTGATGAAGAACTACAGTGCTAAGCAAGGTTACGAATACAAATATGACGAGCAATCACAAGCTCCTTATTTGTGGAATCCAGATAAGAAAGTTTTTATTTCGTTTGAAGATCAGCGTTCAATTAAAGCCAAAGCAGATTGGGCTAAACAAGCAAAACTCGGCGGTATTTTTACTTGGGAGTTGTCTGGCGATCCGAAAGGTGAGCTCGTCGAAGTGATGTATAAAGAAATGCAGAAGTAAGCATTCTAAGGCATCTTTTTCGCTGGTTTACGATGACACTAGCGGAATAATGAAAACAAGCCGTTGTTATTCTGCGACGGCTTTTTCATTGCTGCTTTGTTGTGCAAATTCTATCAACGCCTCAAAAAGCAGTGGTTTGGAATAGAAGTAGCCTTGGATTAGGTCGCAACCACAAACAGCAAGCTGATCACGTTGTTGCTTTGTTTCTACACCTTCCGCTAAGACCTTCATACCAAAATTCTTACCAATGGCGATGATGTTTTGCACCATGTTGAGGGCTTTTTCATCCTCTTCGATGTTATCGACAAAGCTTTTATCAATCTTTACCTCATCAATTGGAAGGGCTTTCAGCATACTCAAAGAAGAGTAACCTGTACCGAAGTCATCCAGTGAAATTTTAAAGCCTAATTGGTGTAAGCGTTCGCAAATCGGTGCGAACTTGTCCAAATCCTCAATGAATAAGTTTTCGGTTATCTCCAACGTAATTCGATTTTGGTCAACACCATGTTTTTCAATCGATGCAAGGAGATTGTCGACGAAGTTCACCTGAATAAATTGCTTGACCGATATGTTGATCGACATTTGAATCGGTTGGTGTGAAGTTGCCATCAACCTCGCCATATCAATAAGGCTTTTTTCTATTATCAACTCTCCCAGGCGAACCATTAAACCAGAGCTTTCGGCCAAAGGAATAAATTCATTGGGTGGTACAAAACCAAGCTCTTCGTCTTGCCAGCGAATCAACGCTTCCACGCCATAAACCTCCCCATTTACGTTCAGTTGAGGCTGATAAACCATAAACAGGCTTTGTCTCTCGATGGCTAGTCTTAAACGCTGTTCGATGCGCATTTTGTGCAAGTGCTTTACATGCATCTGTTGGTCAAACAAGCTGTAGGTGTTTCGCTCTTTTTTCGCTTGGTACATCGCAATATCGGCTGAGCGAAGCAGTGCATCTAGGTTGTTGCCATGGGATGGGTAAAGTGCAATACCAATGCTGCAACTGAGTAAGAATTGGTTGTCTTTAACAATGTAAGGTTCGGATAGATAAGCGATGAGATCGCTAGCAAGCGTATTGATGCTGGCTTTATCTACGAGATTGACAAGAAGGATGAACTCATCACTGGCTTCTCGGATAATCAATCGTCCTTCCGCTTCAAACGTTTTTAGGCGCTGAGCGATTTGTTTTAACACTTCGTCGCCAAATTCATGGCCGTGTGTGTCGTTGACCGATTTAAAGTTATCGACATCAATAAACATCAGAGTAAAAGGGTTGGAAGCCCCTCCTAGCCAGCGACCGATGTGGGTTCGCAAATATTCACGATTGGGCAGGAGAGTGAGGTGGTCATGGTGCGCTTGATATAAGAGTTTCTCTCGCGTCGCCAATTCGTTGTTCGCAATGGAGCGGACGAGCGCATAAAAACCAGCTTGAATGAAAATGAATACGATGGAATAAAGAGCGAATTGCTCAAAGAATCCACTTTGGATATATCTGAGATCAGTAGATGAAGAAGCCCAAAGTTTATAGTCAGGCAAATACTTTAACGTCACGAGTTGATTGATTCTAGGGTCATCTGCAACAATATTTACCGCGCTCGCTAGTGATTTGACAGTATTTCGGCTCCAGCCATATTTTTTGTCTACTTGCTCAAAAACGATTGATTTTTTATGGCCATCAGCAGGATGGTTATAACTGTAAACCGTCGCCTGCTCTGCGGATGTAAACGTTAAGTAGCCATCTTCACGTACTAGGGAAACGCGATTGTGCTCGTTGGCATGAATATCATTTCTAAAGACCAAGGAAGAATTCATTTTGAAGCCTGCCGTCATTACAGCAGTGACTCGTCCCTGTTTATCACGAATTGCTTTTCTAATTGGGATCACCAATGAATCGAGAGCAGGCATAAAATACGTGCGTCCAACGACCATATGATTAGATTCAAGTGCGGCAATGAATGTGTCTTTGGTTTGCGGATTTTGATTGAGGTTCTTTAGTTTTTGCAAATCTAAGTTGGAGCTTATTGCAAGGTAATCTCCTTGAGGGTTTGTTAAACCAAATGCAGCGATTGCTGGGTGGATACTCATAAGATTGTCTAGCAGCGGACGCATCTGAAGAGAGGCGGTGCGCGTGAAGTCATTTTGCTCAACAAGCTGATGACCGACAACTTCAAGAAGGGTTTCTTGTGCTTTAAAGAGTGAATCGACCGATGAAGCAAATAGCTCCAATTGTAAGAGCTGCTTGTCTTTGTATTTATCGAGGGTGGATTCGTAGTGATAATGACCAAATAAAGAAAACAAACCGACGCTAATTGCGAAAAGCGTTATGTACAGCGTCCAAATGTTCTTCTTTAATCCGATCATATTATTTTGATAGCTCCTAAATTAGCACTCGATAGGTAGGGATTGGTCTGCGCCCCATTCTGTCCATGACCCGTCATAAATCGATAGTTTTTGCATGCCTAGTTGATACGCTGCTAGTAACAAAATGCACGCAGTGACACCAGAACCACAACTGAAAATGATTGATTTATCATTATTTATTGTTAGTTCGCTAAATATCTGTTGCAACTCTGAATTTGGCTTAATGTGACCGTCCGTTAATAGTTCTTGAAACGGCAAGCAAACCGCATGCGGAATGTGCCCACTGCGTAGACCTTCTCGAGGTTCTGGCACTTCACCTAAAAAACGAGCCTTGGAACGAGCATCAATAATATTTGCACTTTGGTGATTTGAGTGGCTAAGAACCGCTTGGGCATCTAAAAATGCCTTTTCATCCAATTTGCCAGAAAAATTACCTAGCTCTTTGGGTTGTACAAGTGTGTCTACGACGGGGAAACCCGCGTCAATCCAAGCGGGTAAACCGCCATTCAAAACACTAACATTGTTATGCCCCATTGCTTTTAACATCCACCATGCTCTTGGTGCTGCTAGCGTGCCTGAGTTGTCATAGATCACGATGAGATCATCGTTATTCAGCCCCAACTGTTGTGCGCGGTTATTGAAGTCAGCTTCCGTTGGCATCATGTGGGGAAGGGGGGAATTCGGTAAACAAAAGTTATTGTCATAATCAAAACGCTGCGTACCAGAAATCCATTGGTTCTGAATTTTCTTTGTTTCGGATGGAATTTGAAAAGCAATGCTCGCATCTAAGAGCTTAAGGTTTGGTTTATCTAAGAGTGGTTGTAATTCATTGACAGTAATCAGTGCTTGCATGTTTTGTGCTTCCTTACCATGGCATGAAGCCGTTGTATAAATGAGCAGAATAGGCTTATTCGCATTTCAAAAATGTGAGCGGCTGCTCGAAGAGAGAACCTGTGGTTTGGTTGAATGTCACCGTTGAACCTACTGGGCAATTTACCGTTACAGGGACCGAGATAGGTGCTTGACCTTGTTCAGGTAAATCGATGGTTAAGTATCGGCGTTGTCCGTCAAGCGATTGAGTTAATGTATTACTTATCACCGTTGTAGTGACGGTTTGGTTTTTCTCTGATGATGTTAACCAAAGCACAAAAACTAACAGCAGTATGGTACCTGAAAAGACAAAAATGTAGGTTTTGGGGTTGTCCAACGTGTTTTCCCGCATCTTCAGTAATCCTTCTGTTTTACAATAAAAAAATCGCATGTTCAAAAGAACGATGCGATTTTTAAGTTAAAGTATGGACAATTATGCGGTAAAGCTTGTTGTTCGTACCGTTATTACCTTTCGGTTTGGTCAGAGACTACAACGTTAAGCTCGTATCACTGGTGGAAATAACTCGTCGAATTGGGTCAGTGCCATCGTAAAACCAAATCTCGACCAGTAAATCACCTTGGCTGTCAGAGATATTGAAATCAAAATCTGCTTGGCCATTGCTCAAGGGTATAGAAGCCACTTTGCTGGGGTAACTGGCTTTGTAGTTACCTGCGCTGTCTTCTTGGAAGTCCTTATACAAGCTTAAATGCGCACGTTGAGAAGAGAAACCACTGATATCGACACTAAGTGTGCCTTCTTTCACTGGGTTGTAGTTGAAGCCTTCTGGTACCACTAAATCCTGCATGGTGGTCTCTTCTTCCGGAACCGTCACTGTTGTTGGAGGTGGTGCTGGTGGTGGTGTTGAACTATCATCGTCGCTGCTACCACCGCCTCCACCACCGCCGCCACCGCCACATGCCGTTAGTGCTAATCCCATAATGATTGTGGTTAAGTATTTCATAATATTATCTCCCTATGGACGGTTGTAGCACTTGTCGGCTGTTGGTGATTGGTGCCAGGTCTCGCTCTCTGTACCTCCAGACTCAGCCCAAGTTTGGAATGCAGGGTAGGCTTCAACCATGTCAATTCGTTCTAAAGGCCACTCCCAGTCTTCTACAATAAGTAGAGCCCAAGGAAGGTAAGTTGCTGTTTTGAAGTAGTTGTTTGAGCCATTCAAACTTGCATCGACACCTCGACCATACAAGGATGTATCGAATTGCTCAGTTGGTGCTTGTCCAGGTAAGTGCACTTCCCATTTACGACCTGGTTGGAAAGTAATGCCGTCGCCATGGTAAGTATTTGGTGTTGCAAAGATGAACGGGTCGTATGGCATATCGGTTATCGCAGAGCGATCAGAACCTTCTGTAAAGTAGATGTTGAGGGTAAAATCCAACAGTGCAGTATTGGTATCACAGTCAGATTCGGTTCTAAAGAAAGTACATCCACCGCTGCTGGCGGCGTGAACACTCATGTCTTCACCAATGATAAATATTGCTTCATCAGAGATGCTTTCCAGTCCGTTTGACGCTTGCTCAACACCATCAAATGTCAGTGTTGTCAATGAGGTTTCGATACTGCTTCGTGATACACCAGGTAATCGAATAGCAAAGCCATTTTTATAGGTGGCACCGTAAGCGACCAATTTGCCCGAGATTTTGATGTTTTCGACATGACCAGCCAACGTGGTTTCTGTGATTTGTAGGTCAACAACGACATCATTCATGTCATAGTCCGCTGTATATGGCCAGTTGTCTTCATAAGCAACGGATGCGTAATCGTCTACTGCTGGGAAGTGCTCCACAGCGTAACCATTAGCCGTTATTGTGATTGGGTGATCTTCCACCTCGCCTGATGTTGAACCACCATCATAGTTAAGGTCAGTTTGTTGACTAAAACGGAAACGACTCCAGCTTGAACCGGCGGTCGCAGCGGTAGAAACAACAAATGGAAGGGAGTTGCTACCCGCCGCGAGAAGCTCATTGGTGAAGACTTGCTCGCCATCATCATCAAAGTCGCCATCGCGGTTCCAGTCAAACCAAGCGGATAGATAGCCTGTTGTTGATGCGGTTACTTCGACAACGGAGCTCAAACCAGGATCGAGTGCTGCAACAAAACCAACGCCATCTTCATCGGCAGCACCAACTGCGTTGTCGTCTGCTTGCCCATCAGAATCACCGTCTGGACCAACAGACCCGAGCCAAGTAACGTCATCGACTTCGTGACGTGGACCATTTGAAGCAAGCGTTGTACTGTAAGTGTCCGGTGCGTCACCAAAGTCGATCGGATCGTCTTCGTCAATCACAGGCGCATTGGCACATCGAGCACCGTCATTTTGGCTTGAACTTGGGCCGTTAGAAACAAATTCGACCGCAGGAACAATGCCCGCTGCGATATTGGCTGCGTTGCCTTCCGAAAGGTCAACACGATAGATTTTGCCATCTTGGTTACGTGACACGTAGTAGTTGCCGTTTACATCAAAGTAGCCAGCACCAAATGTGCCTAACTCGCCTGTATCACCTATCGCAGTCGTATTACCATTCGATGGGTTGAACTGGTACAGCACTCCAGAATTATTGTCGATGCCGTAAAGGGAACCGTCGCCTGGATGGAATGCAAAGTCGGTTAGGTTCACCGTCGCTGTTGAACTAATTTTCACGATGCTCAATGTCGCATTTGGATCAGAATCGAGCGGAGAAAGGTCAATGGAGAAAAGTCCTTTGCCTTTGCGGTACAAGTAGTAGACGTGGTTGTAAACGTCACCTACGTAAAACGTGTGGTCGGTAGGAAGACCAGAAACATCAAGCGTCTCTGCTTGGAAGTCTTGACCAAGACGAACAATCTTTTTATTTGTGGTGTCGTAGCCGTAGATATAACGGTCAGTGAAGTTAAAGCCTACACCGTTAATGCCCGAAGCCAAACCTGTGTCGTCCTCTAAAAGAGTCGTAGAACCTGTAACCAAATTGACGCCATAGATTTGAACCGGGGTTGATTGGAATAGGTACGCTTTGCTTGGGCATGTGTCAAATGGCGCCGCTTGTGCATAAGCGCTCGCTATTAGAGACCCAAGTAGTAGTGATGTCCTTTTCATAATTCGCCCTCTCATTGGTTCGTGATATATGCAATGAAAGGAATGTGCCAACTTTTAAGTTGTTGATATGTAATAATTAAGTTTTCCGCTTTTTGCAATTTCTAATCTGAAAGTCAAAATGAAAATTTAATTGATGTCGATTTCTGAAAATTTAAAACCACTCTGGGGCAATCGTTAAATGTAGCGATGCTTAAGTTTAGGTTTTAATGCGTGGCGAGGTAACTTTGAACAAACTTACCACCTAAACCCCTTTTTAATACATGGTCTTTGTGGTGTGTATGGTGTGATTTTGTGTATCTAATTTTATAGCTTATGCATTGTTTTGCATATTTTGCATATGTGCTTTTGTTTAAGCGCCTGAGCTAACTTGGCCTAGGTTGCTTTACAAGAAAAGATTCTAATTAAAGTATGTTGTATTTATGCATGAGTTAATGGTTATCATTATCAAATATTTGATGAGTCTAACAGTAGAAATAACTGAAATTTATAACCTATTTAAATGTTATGAATAACTATAATCAATATAAACTATAATGCCATCAGTTTATATAAAATCTAATTAGTTTGATTGATGTAATATTATTTGTATTTTGACATGAAAGTTCTTTCAATCTCAAATTCTAAGAACTAATGTTTTTCCAAATTAGAAGGAGAGCTTTTGATATGGAAAAACACTTGCCATTGATTATAAATGGTCAAATAGTTTCTACTGAAGGAAAAGGTTATGAGATCACTTTTGAAGAAAAAAAAGTAAAGATAGATTCTCTAAATCATGAAATTTTGTCACAAATACTTCATTATGACTTTTTGAGTGATCTAAATGTAAATAATATTATCAATTTTCTTTATACAGTAGGTCAACGTTGGAAGAATGAAGAATATTCAAGAAGAAGGGCATATATTAGGACTCTAATTACTTATTTAGGTTACTCACCACAAATGGCGAAGTTAGAGGCAAATTGGATCGCGATGATTCTCTGCTCTAAAAGTGCCTTGTACGACATTATTAATACAGAACTTGGGTCTGCTCATATTCAGGATGAATGGTTGCCTCAAGGAGAGTGCTATGTAAAAGCCTTTCCGAAAGGACGAGTCATGCATTTGCTTGCGGGTAATGTCCCTCTCTCTGGTGTGACATCGATATTGCGCGGCATCTTGACCAAGAATCAATGTATCGTTCGAATGTCGGCTTCTGATCCGTTTACTGCCCATGCGCTAGCAATGAGCTTCATTGATGTGAACCCAGAACACCCTATTTCTAAGTCACTCTCCGTCGTCTATTGGCCCCATAAGGCAGATACGACAATTGCGGAAGAGCTAATTAGTCATATGGATGCAGTTGTTGCTTGGGGCGGGCAGGATGCAATTGATTGGGCCGTTAAGCATTCGCCTTCACACATTGATGTTTTGAAGTTTGGTCCTAAAAAAAGTTTTACCATTTTAGATGAACCGACCAACTTAGATGAGGCCGCTTCCGGCGTCGCTCATGATATTTGCTTTTATGACCAAAATGCTTGCTTCTCTACTCAAAATATATATTTTTGTGGGAATAACTACGAAGCTTTTAAAGATAAGTTAGTAGAAAAACTATGTCTTTATGAAAATATACTCCCTAAGTCCAAGCAAAGCTTTGATGAAGAGGCTTTATTTTCCTTTACTCGGCTGGAGTGTCAATTCTCAGGTCTCAATGTTATATCGGAACCAGATAATAAGTGGATGATTATAGAATCAGACGCTGGTGTTGAATATAACCATCCTTTAAGTCGTTGTGTTTATATTCACAAAATAAACAAGGTTGAAGATGTTGTTGATTATATCGCTAAGCATAAAACTCAAACAATTTCGTTTTACCCTTGGGATGCATCAATTAGATACCGAGATATATTTGCTCAAAAAGGTGTTGAGCGAATAGTTGAATCCGGAATGAACAATATATTTAGAGCAGGCGGCGCACATGATGCGATGCGACCACTACAACGTTTAGTTCGATTTGTGTCTCATGAAAGGCCATATAGTTTCACCACCAAGGATGTATCTGTAGAAATAGAGCAAACCCGATTTCTTGAAGAAGATAAGTTCTTGGTTTTCGTCCCTTAAATAAGGAAATTTATAATGAAAAACCAATGCAAGACTATTTCTCACGTGCTGAGCGTGAATAATGGTCAGGAAATTCATGTCTGGGAAACACTACCGAATGAAAGTGTGCCCCAAAAAAATAATACCATTCTTATTGCTTCTGGGTTTGCCAGAAGAATGGATCATTTCGCAGGTCTCGCAGAATACTTGTCTGAAAATGGGTTCCATGTTTTCCGTTATGACTCACTTCACCATGTCGGTTTGAGTTCAGGTACCATCGATGAGTTTACGATGACCACCGGAAAAAACAGTTTATGCACGGTCTATCACTGGCTGCAACAAAAGGGCATGTCGAACATCGGCCTCATTGCGGCAAGTTTGTCAGCTCGTGTGGCGTATGAGGTCATTGCTGATCTTGAACTGTCTTTCCTCATTACTGCTGTTGGTGTCGTTAATCTGCGTGACACGCTGGAAAAAGCACTTGGGTTTGATTATCTCAGCTTACCTATCGATGAGCTGCCAAACGATCTTGATTTCGAAGGGCACAAGCTTGGCTCTGAAGTGTTTGTTCGAGATTGTTTTGAACATCACTGGGATACATTGGAATCTACGCTTGCCAAGGTGGCCAATACGTCCGTTCCGTTAATTGCTTTTACTGCCAACAACGATGATTGGGTAGAGCAAGAGGAAGTGTACGGTATGCTCGGAAAGATCAGTAGTGGCAATTGCAAACTGTACTCCCTGCTTGGGAGCTCCCACGACTTAGGTGAGAACTTAGTCGTCCTCCGCAACTTTTATCAATCCGTGACGAAAGCCGCGATCGCGATGGATGGCGGTCGTTTAGAAATCGATGTTGATTTTGTCGAGCCTGACTTCGAGCAGCTCACCATCGCGACGGTCAATGAGCGCCGTCTAAAAGCAGAAATCGAAAGTCGCTCGCCAGAAATGGCTTAACGCTTACCCGTTACACCAATAAATAAGGAAACGTTATGAAATTTGGAAATTTCCTTCTCACTTACCAACCACCTGAGTTAGATCAGACAGAAGTGATGAAGCGATTGGTTAATCTTGGCAAAGCCTCTGAAGGTTGTGGTTTCGATACCGTTTGGCTACTAGAGCATCATTTTACCGAGTTCGGGTTATTAGGTAACCCATATGTGGCTGCCGCGCACTTACTTGGTGCGACTCAAAACCTTAATGTTGGTACCGCTGCGATTGTATTACCAACGGCACATCCTGTTCGACAAGCTGAAGACGTGAACTTGCTTGATCAAATGTCGAAAGGGCGATTCCGCTTTGGTATTTGTCGCGGGTTGTACGATAAAGACTTTCGTGTATTTGGTACTGACATGGATAACAGCCGTGCGTTGATGGATTGTTGGTATGACTTGATGAAGGAAGGTTTTAACGAAGGCTACATGGCGGCAGACAACGAGCATATCAAGTTTCCCAGAGTCCAACTGAATCCAGCAGCACATACTAAAGGCGGAGCTCCAGTTTATGTGGTAGCAGAGTCAGCATCGACAACGGAATGGGCAGCACAACGCGGTCTACCGATGATTTTAAGTTGGATCATCAACACGCATGAAAAGAAAGCCCAGCTCGATCTTTACAATGAAATCGCGGCGGAGCATGGCTACGACGTTACCCAAATTGACCACTGCCTGTCTTACATTACTTCGGTTGATCATGACTCAGAGAAAGCCAAAGACATTTGCCGAAACTTCCTTGGCCATTGGTATGACTCTTACGTGAATGCCACCACCATTTTTGACGACTCCAATCAGACCAAAGGGTACGACTTTAACAAAGGCCAATGGCGCGATTTTGTTTTGAAAGGTCATAAAGACACGAATCGTCGTATTGATTACAGCTACGAAATCAATCCAGTAGGCACGCCTGAAGAATGCATCGCAATTATCCAGCAGGATATTGATGCTACGGGCATCAACAACATTTGCTGCGGCTTTGAAGCTAACGGTTCAGAAGAAGAAATCATCGCATCTATGAAGCTCTTTCAAT
Organism: Vibrio jasicida 090810c; assembly: GCF_002887615.1. NCBI lineage: Bacteria > Pseudomonadati > Pseudomonadota > Gammaproteobacteria > Vibrionales > Vibrionaceae > Vibrio > Vibrio jasicida. Next base: position 925,497 of record NZ_CP025793.1, read on the forward strand.
CTGATGTGATGCCATACCTCAAAGAGAAACAGTAATAATTATTTTCGATAAGGAAAGGGACATGAAATTTGGATTATTCTTCCTCAATTTTTTGAACTCAAAACGCTCTTCAGACCAAGTCATTGAAGAGATGTTAGATACCGCTCATTACGCCGACCAGCTTAGCTTTGATACTGTTGCTGTGTATGAAAATCATTTTTCGAACTATGGAGCCGTTGGGGCACCGTTGACGGTTGCGGGTTTTTTACTTGGTATGACTCAACATCTCAAAGTCGCTTCTTTGAATCATGTCATCACCACTCATCATCCTGTCCGCGTTGCCGAAGAGGCTTGCTTGCTTGATCAAATGAGTGAAGGGCGCTTTGTTTTTGGATTTAGTGATTGCGAAAAAAGTACTGATATGCGTTTCTTCAATCGTCCGACCGATGCGCAATTTAAGGTGTTTGAAGCATGTTATGAAATCATCAATGATGCTTTTTCAACGGGTTATTGCCACCCAGACAACGATTTTTTCAGTTTCCCAAAAATTTCTGTAAATCCACATGCTTATACCGAAGGCGGTCCCGCTCAGTTTGTGAATGCCACAAGTAAAGAAGTGGTTGAATGGGCAGCGAAGCGAGGTCTCGCCCTTGTGTTTAAGTGGGATGACTCCAATGCACTACGCCAAGAATACGCGATGCTTTACAACGATATTGCAAACGAACACGGTGTGGATATTGCGAGCGTACGTCATAAGCTGACTCTTTTAGTCAACCAGAATCCTGATGGTGACAAAGCAAGAGCAGAAACGCATGAGTACTTAGCAGAGTATGTTCGCGAATCTTACCCAAATAGTGACTTCTCCACAAAAATGTCCGAATTGTTGTCTGAAAATGCAATTGGTACTTATGAAGAAAGTACACAAGCAGCACGTATCGCAATCGAATGCTGTGGTGCTTCTGATGTATTGATGTCATTTGAGTCAATCGTAGATAAGACGCAGCAAAGAGCGGTCATCGATGTAGTGAATGCCAATATAGTGAAATACCACGCTTAAGATCATACCAACGCATAAAGGGGCTACACTGACGCCCCTTTCTCCATCTCTATGCGCAATCGCGCTTATTTATATAGGCATTTATATGGACGTACTTTTAGCGGTCAAGCAGGAAAATATCGCGGCAAGCACAGAAATCGATGACTTGATTTTTATGGGTACACCGCAGCAGTGGTCTTTGCAGCAACAAAAGCAATTGACTTCTCGCCTCGTCACAGAGGCGTACCGACATCATTACCAGAATAACGAGGAATATCGCCATTTTTGTCAATCATTAGGCGTGACAAGCGATATCTCTGACCTTAATGATATTCCCGTTTTCCCAACTTCAATTTTTAAACTAAGAACGTTGCTTACGATTGATGACACTGACGTTGAAAATCGATTCACAAGCAGTGGTACCAGTGGAATAAAAAGTGTGGTTGCTAGAGACCGACTGAGCATAGAGCGCCTGCTTGGTTCGGTCAATTTCGGTATGAACTATGTCGGTGACTGGTTCGATCATCAAATGGAACTGGTCAACTTAGGCCCTGACCGTTTTAACGCCAATAATATTTGGTTTAAATACGTGATGAGCTTGGTGGAGCTGCTCTATCCGACGGCTTTTACGGTGAGCGAAGATGAAATCGATTTCGAAGCCACGTTAGCAAATATGGCGCGGATTAAAGAAAAGGGTAAGACAATCTGTCTTATTGGTCCTCCTTATTTTATCTACTTGCTTTGCCACTTCATGCGTGAACAAGGGCAGGATTTCAATGGTGGCAGTGAGCTCTATATTATTACCGGTGGGGGCTGGAAGAAGCACCAAGACCAATCACTCGACCGAGAGGCCTTTAATCAGCTTCTGCTAGACACTTTTGGCTTAGATAGCACGCAGCAGATCCGAGATACCTTCAACCAAGTGGAGCTAAATACCTGCTTTTTTGAAGACAACGAACATAAAAAGAGAGTGCCTCCTTGGGTGTTCGCTAGAGCGTTGAACCCTATTACGCTCAAACCCGTGCCTAATGGAGAGCCGGGCCTAATGAGTTATATGGATGCATCAGCGGTGAGCTACCCTTGTTTTTTGGTCACTGATGATATCGGAATTGTAAGAGAAGAGCAGGGTGACAGGCCTGGCACAACGGTTGAGATCGTCAGACGAGTTAATACGAGAGGGCTAAAGGGATGTGCACTTAGCCTGTCTCAAGCCATTACAGTGAAGGACGTGAAGGAATAAATGCCATGTTATGTACGATAGAAAAGATAGAACCACTGACTAGCTGTATCTTCCGTGTGGTTTTAAAACCGGACCAACCTTTTGATTTTAAAGCAGGCCAATACATTAACGTCAGCTTAAGCTTCGGCAGCCTGCCGTTTTCTATCGCCTCTTGCCCGTCTGAAGGTGGGTTTCTGGAACTTCATATTGGAGGCTCAGAACTGCGCAATAAGAATATTCTCGTAATGGAAGAGCTGACTAATGCTTGGTTCAGCGGTAAAAAGTTAGAAGTGAGTGAAGCAAGAGGCGAAGCTTGGCTGCGAAGCCAAAGTGTAAAACCACTGTTACTTGTGGCTGGTGGGACGGGCATGTCATACACGCTGAGCATTTTAAGAAACAGTCTGCAGCGCGGGTTTACCCAACCGATCTATGTCTATTGGGGAGCAAAGGACATGGACAATCTCTACGTGCATGATGAGCTCGTTGATATTGCGCTAGAAAACAAAAATGTCAGCTATGTCCCTATTACTGAAGTTTCAAATTCACCTCAATATGCAAAGCATGGACAAGTGCTCGATTGCGTGATGAATGATTTTCGCAATCTATCTGAGTTCGATATCTACTTATGTGGTCCTGGGAAGATGGTGGAAGTCGCTCGAAATTGGTTTTGTAAGGAAAGAGGCGCGGAACTCGACCAACTATACGCTGACGCATTCGCTTACTTATAACAAGTTTCAAGGAGAAGAAATCATGAGTTCTACATCACTTTTAGAAGAGTTTGGTAATCCGCTGCAAAGAGTCGAAAGGGCGATTGAGGCATTGAAAAATGGAAACGGTATTTTGTTAATGGATGATGAGAACCGAGAAAACGAAGGTGACCTCATTTTTTCAGCGCAGCACCTTACTGATCAACAAATGGCGTTAATGATAAGAGAGTGCAGTGGTATTGTGTGTCTATGCTTAACTCAAGAACGAGCGAACTGGCTGGAATTGCCTCCTATGGTCGAAGATAACCGAAGTAAAAACCAAACAGCTTTTACGGTGTCTATTGAGGCGAAACAAGGTGTGACAACCGGTGTATCAGCAAAAGACCGTGTGACAACGGTAAAAACAGCGATCTACTTTGACGCTCAACCAGATGATCTTGCAAGGCCTGGGCACGTGTTTCCTTTGGTTGCCAAAACCAATGGTGTATTGACTCGTCGAGGGCATACTGAAGGGACGATTGACTTAATGTATCTTGCTAACCTTGTTCCATCCGGTGTGCTATGCGAACTGACCAACTCAGACGGCACTATGGCAAAGCTTCCTGAAACCATTGCTTTTGCAAAACGTCATGAGATGCCAGTTTTGACAATAGAAGACATTGTTGAATATCGGACAGGGATAGACCTACGAAATGAATATGAAAGCAGCCCAATGAATGAGGTGAGCCTAACGTAGTCAAATTTAATCCTTAACGCTCCTTTTGTTCAGTGCCTACGCTGACTTTTCCGCCCTTCCTCGGGCGGCTTTTTCGTTTTAGGGCGATAAAAATTAACCCGCAATGAGCGGGCTAATCAATGTTGCATTGAATGGTTTAGCTACATACAGGGCAGCTTGGCATTTTCATCAGATTCATTTCTCGCCAAGACATGCTGAGCGCGTCCAAAATCAGAATTTTGCCTTTCTTTGGTTGGCCGTAATCAGCAATCACTTTGATCGCCTCCATCGCTTGTACTGCGCCAACAATACCAACAACAGGAGCCATGATTCCGGCTTCGACACAACTTAACGCACCGCTACCGAAGAGGGCACTTAAGCACTGGTAACATGGTTGTGCTGGATCATCGTAAGTAAACACACTCACTTGGCCTTCCATACGAATGGCCGCGCCAGAAATTAGCGGTGTTTTGGTAGCAAAACATAGGCGATTAAGTTGATTACGCGTCTCGACGTTATCTGATGCATCGACAACAATAGTGTGCTGCTTAATCAGGCTCTCTAACGCGGTATCATCAAGACGTTTTGCAATGGTATCTACGATAATGTGCGGGTTAAGCTCACGTAGTGCATCGGCCGCCGATTCTACCTTCTTACGACCAATATCTGCATCGTGGTGTAGCACTTGGCGCTGAAGGTTAGACAACTCGACGATATCATCATCAATCAGCGTGATTTTACCGACACCAGCAGTCGCCAAATATTGGCTTGATGCACAGCCTAAACCGCCAGCACCAAGCATCAATACCGATGCTTGTTTGAGTGCTTCTTGTCCATCAAAGTCAAACTGACGAAGAATGATTTGGCGGTTGTAACGCAGCATTTCCTGATCGGAAAGAATATCCACAACGACTTCCTAGTAAAGGGTTGAGTTGAATAGTTGAATCTGAACCGTTTCGCCCACTTCAACTCGGCCGCGTTCACGTTCCAAGACAACAAAACAGTTGGCTAGGCTCATTGAGCGGAATGCACCAGAGCTTTGGTTACCCGTTGTTTCAACGACAAACTTGCCATCTTCCAATGTGTAGATACCACGTTGGTAATCGGTACGACCTGGCGCTTTCTTAAAGGCGGTTTTGGTTGTTGCTGGAATAGACTCGGGTGCTTTCCATTCTGTATGGCCTGCAAGTTTTGCCAGCATTGGTTGAACAAGCACGTACATAGTAAGAACTGCAGAAACCGGGTTACCCGGCAGACCACAGAACCAAGCTGTACTCAGCTTACCAAACGCGAAAGGTTTACCCGGCTTGATTGCTAGCTTCCAGAAACCGATTTCACCAAGCTCTTCAAGAATGTCTTTGGTGTAATCCGCTTCGCCCACACTAACACCGCCTGAGGTCACGACCACATCTGCCAATGTTTGCGCTTGCTCAAAGGTCGCTTTTAGAGTCTCTGGGCAATCTGGAATGATGCCGAGATCAACCGCTTCACAACCGAAGTTCTCGATAAGCGGTTTAATACCGTAACGGTTGCTGTCGTAGATTTGGCCTTTGTCTAGCGGTTCGCCCAGTGGTTTAAGCTCATCACCTGTAGAGAAGAAAGCAACTTTTGGCTTACGTACTACTGTCACATGGCTTAAACCAAGAGACGCAATCATCGGAATATCGCGAGGTGTCAAACGCGCACCTTTTGCCAGTACGATGTCGCCTTGCTTGATGTCGTCACCTGTTGGGCGGATGTTGTTTTGCGGCTTCACGTCAGTTTGGTTGAATTGAATGCCAGCATCCGTTACTTCTGTGTTTTCTTGCATGATAACGGCATCACAACCCTGTGGGATTTTTGCGCCAGTCATGATGCGAACACAGGTACCTTGAGGCCATTCACCTTCAAAAGGTTGTCCTGCAAATGATTTACCTGCCAGAGGCAATACAGAAGATGACTCAAGATCTTGAATGCGAATAGCGTAGCCATCCATTGCTGAGTTATCGAATGGCGGTACGTGAATAGGAGACAAGATGTCTTCTGCCAGTACAAAACCGAGTGCGTCAGCAAGTGGAAGAGAAAGCGTTGTTTGGATAGGTTTGATTCGCGATAGCATTTTGTCCATCGCTTCTTCAATTGGCATCAAGCCAGGTGCGTCGCAGCAGCCCATTGAGAAAATCCTGTGTTCTTTTGTTTTGTGGCAACTTTACCATAAAAAGGGGACTGAGTAAGAATGTCCACCTATAAAATATGGGTGTAATTATTCAAAAATCCGAGTATCCTTGTCAGCCATCCAAAAGGGGTAAAATCCTTGTGGAGGTCAATAAAATCAGCTCAGTAACTTCATTTGATGTGCCTTGGTGTAAAGACACGAACTGAGCAGCTCAAAGCGAAAAATATGAATGCAATTTTGGTTGGGTTTGTATTAAAGCGGAAGTAACAAAAGAGGAAGTGGAATGTCAGGTCTTAGCGAGTCAGCGAAGTTAGTAAAAGAAGCGCTAGAGCAACGCGGTTTGGAAACGCCAATGCGTCCAAACAACGTAAGTCGTGAAGAGAAGAAAGAGAAGATCGAACACCACATGCGTGAGATCTTAGGTCTACTTCAACTTGACCTTACCGACGATAGCCTGGAAGAAACCCCGCATCGCATTGCGAAGATGTACGTGGATGAGATCTTCTCAGGTCTGGATTACACCAATTTCCCTAAAATTACAGTGATTGAAAACAAGATGAACGTGAGCGAAATGGTTCGCGTGAAAGACATCACTGTGACTAGCACGTGTGAACACCACCTTGTGACCATTGATGGCAAGGCTGCTGTGGCTTACATTCCACGTGGCAAGATCATTGGCTTATCAAAGATCAACCGTATCGTTCGCTTCTTTGCCCAGCGTCCACAAGTACAAGAGCGTATGACACAGCAGATTCTTGTTGCACTTCAAACGTTGCTTGAGTCCGATGATGTGGCAGTGACGATCGACGCAACACACTACTGCGTGAAATCTCGTGGTGTGATGGATGCAACCAGCGAAACGACAACAACAGCATTGGGTGGCATCTTCAAAAGCAACCCAGCAACGCGTGCCGAGTTTCTGCACGGTTTACGCTAAGTAACAAAGCACTATTCTAAGAGGATGGCAAACGCCATCCTTTTTTGTATCTGCCTGAAATAAATAATGATTTGAGAATGAATACGACAAAAATCATTTATCGATTTCTGTGTTGACAGTCACAGGCGATAGACTTAATATCCGCGCCCAGCAAACGGTTGCGAAGGTTTCACTTCTCTATTCGTTCTGCCCAATTTGATTCTTCAAGCTCAGCTGATCTCGGTCAGTTGTCTTTCTGTTTTCTAATAGTAGAAAGGCAACAAAATTGAGATTTGGCATGACCACACAAACCACCATCAACCCGGCTGCTCCAGCTTCTATTCAAGCATCGGAAAACAGTTGGCAAAAGAAAGCAATTCTTAGTGTCGCGTTTTTAATGGCGACCACGTCTGTGGGACCTGGCTTTTTAACCCAAACAGCGGTCTTCACCAATATCTACAAAATCGACATGGCATTCCCTGTATTCGCTTCCATGTTTATCACCTTTGGTATTGTGATGAACTTATGGCGCATCGTAGGTGTGTCTGGTATGCGCATTCAAGACATTGCCAACAAAGTAGCACCGGGTATGGGCTACGTGGTGGGCATTCTTCTGGCTCTTGGCGCGGTTGCATTTAACTTCGGTAACGTAAGTGGCTCTGCGCTCGGTATTAACGTACTGACGGGGGTGGATACAACTTGGGGTGCTCTCTTCACAGGCGTAGTTGGTTGTTTTCTGTTTGTGGTGCACAACGCTTCTAAGCGCATGGACCAAATGGCACGCTACCTTGGCTTGTTTATGATCATCTTAATTGCGTACGTTGCGATGACCAGTTTACCGCCAATGGGGGAGACCTTGAGCGCAGCAATAATGCCTACTGATGTTGGCAGCCTGCTATTACCGACGCTAACGATCGTTGGTGGCGCAGTCGGTGGCTATTACACAGGCGCACAGCGATTGGTTGACATCGGCTTGCAAGGTAAAGAGAACGTACCCGCTATCAAAACAGCAGCATGGGCCGGTATTTCAATTGCCGTGGTGATTCGCATCCTGTTGTTTATGGCAGTGTTCGGTGTGATTGCAACAGGCGCGACTTTGGACTCTGCAAACCCAGCCGCAGACGCGTTCCGTCAAGGTGCGGGTGAGGTAGGCTACTTTATCTTTGGTTTGGTGTTGTTTGTTGCTTCGATTACCTCGGTTGTGGGTAACTCGTACATGGCGATTTCCCTTATCAAAACACTGTTCCCAGTTGTGGCTCGCAACGAGAAAGCATGGTGTGTCGGTTTCATTATTATCACATCGCTTGGCACTGTTACGATGAACATGCCGATTCTGCTGCTAATGCTGGCTGGCCTTGTTAACAGCATTATTCTGCCAATCGTATTGGGTATGGTGTTGGTGGCGACACGCAGAAAAGACATCGTAGGTGACTACAAACACCCAGCCTATTTAACGCTGACAGGTGTTGCGATTGTCGTGGTGATGGCGGCATCAAGCATGACCAATATCAGCAACTTTATGGCCAAGTTTATCGGCTAACTCAATACATCGGCCTATCTGTATTGAGTAATGTTTATCGGGCATGAGCTTGCTAAGAACAAAAGAAAACGACCTCGCAATGAGGTCGTTTTTTTATGTTTGTTTTGAAGGCGTTCTTATCAGTTCTGGCCAGTACATTTTTACATAACCAGCAGAAACCCAAACGACAAGTACCGTCGCAATGCTTAACTCTAGGAATCCAAAATCATGCAACCAATGCCAGTGGGGATGTGACTCAGCAAAAAAGGTGGTGAGGCGATGCATCGCAATAGCACTAACAACAGAAGGGAAGGTTACTGCAGCAATAGACGGCTGGAACTTCAAGCGCATCAAACGGAAATAACACAGGTAAATCAACAACGTCATGGTGATGGCGATGCCTGCTAATGCGCCTGTCAGAATTGGGTCTGGTTCGCCAAAGTTGACCAAGTACGCCGCTAAAGACAAGTTCACCGGAGCTGCCATGATCGCCAATGTTGGGCGTGCGCGACGCGGAAGAGAACCAAAGAACACCAATCGATATAACACTAATGGCAACATGAAGAAGTAAATGCCAATACACATCATCGCCAAGGTTTCAGAAAATACATTATGGCCGAATTGAGAGCCAGCAAGGGAAGAGCTGATCAAACCAACAGGATATAAGAACCAACTTGGCACGATGTTCGACATCTTGAAGTTCATGATCTGGAAACCAAAGAACAACATCATCATCGTAAAGTGAAGTAAGACCGCCACAAACCACAATGGATAAGCAATAAGTGGCGCTACTGCCGCTAGGTAGTCACACAGTACGAGTAAGGCCATGCTCATCGGTGCCATTAAACTACCACTCAGCGGGTGTTTGATATCCGCCATAAACAGACGAGGGCTGGTGGCGTATTTTAAGAGAACTGGAGTGAGGAGCAATGCACCAAGTGCAGCAAGAAATGGTCTTATCGGTTCGCCAATGTCAGGAATGTATAAAGCCCAAGCTTGTCCAAGCCCGATCATACCCAGTGCCAAAGCCGCTTGCGAAGGCGGGACACTGTAAAACTGTACAAGTCTTCTCCAGTTCAAAACTACTCCGAGATTGGATGAATCACTCTAATTTGAGGCGAGAATACTAACAATATTCATCAGTCGTTACCCTTAAATATTATAAGTAAATATCAGAGAATGGGAATTTTGTGAGTTTGGTAGGGAAATTTTGTAGAGAGATGTAAAAACGCAGAATTACTGGCTCCAAACTAACATCTTATGTGGAAGATAATTTGGAGCCGATATTAAGTTAGGCTTGGTTTTCCGGTAGGTCTTGCTGACGTAGCTTGTCATTTTTAAGCGTACGATGTAGCAACTGGCTGTAAATCGGTTGCCCGCCAAGTAACTGCGCTACGATTACCGCACCTAAGCTAGTAATGATGAGAGGCAGAATTAAGTAGTAGTTATTTGTCATCTCGATAACCAGCAAGATGCCAGTGATTGGAGCGCGCACTGTCGCTGCGAATAACGCTCCCATACCGGCAATGGCAAACACGCCAGGTTCAATTGTGAGAGAAGGTAATAACATGTCTGCGCTTGCGCCAAACGCGTAGCCAAATAGCGTACCCAGCGCCAACATTGGTGCGAAGATACCGCCTGGAGCACCTGAACCAAAACAGAGTAAGGTTGTGATAACACGACCAACAAACAGCATTACTAAGATCGAGATTGAGTAGTTACCGTTGGTAATGTCCGGAATCAAACCAATACCACCGCCAGTAAGTTGAGGAACATAAAGCAGTAGCAAGCCAAACACACCACCCAAGACGGTCCCTGTGATTAGGTAGCGTTTACGGTCGTTCTTGTGTAGAGCAACAAAGCTGTCTTGTGCGATAGTCACCAGTTTGTTGAAGATGACACCAAATACACCGAATAGAGAACCAAGCAGTAGGAATAGCCACAGTGATTGTAACTCTGGCGATTGATACTGCGGCATGGTGATAACAGCGGCTTGGCCATTGATGGCGCGAAATACAATGTTTGCCATGATCGCTGAAATGATCACCGCTCGGATAGAAATCAACGAGTAGCGAAATTGAGGGCGCATTTCCTCAACCACAAACATAATGCCTGCTAATGGCGCGTTAAAGGCAGCAGCCAAGCCACCAGCAGCACCAGAGGCTAATAATGAGTGGCGTGTATCGTCGTCTTTAATACGGAAGATGTCAGTGACCATGCGACCAACGGCACCACCCATTTGTACAGTAGGACCTTCGCGACCTAAAACCATACCTGAACCAAGCGCACCCATACCGCCAAAGAACTTCACTGGAATAACACGCCACCAACGTACAGGGCGAATGTTATCCATGGCACCTTCGATCTCAGGAATACCTGAGCCAGATGCTTCAGGCGCAAAACGGTGAACAAGGTAGTAACCGATAAATGCCAAGGTTGCACTGATTAGAATGGCAGCAAGCCACAAAGGCAGTACGCTACCGATTTCGCTTTTTAACCACTCGGTACGAGTTTCTGAAACAAAGTGAACGGCAATTTCGAAGTAGGTGCCGACAAGACCTGCTAACGTACCAACGATTGCGGCCATAAAGAGGACGGAAAATGATGTTGGCGTTGACCCTCGAGAGACAAACTGGTTAATCGCATCTTTCGGTACGTGCGCTAACACAGATTTAACAATTCTCTCGCGTTTGGTCATTAACAGATTCTCCTGAAAATAAAGTTGGAAGGGACGAAAGAAATTATACGCTGACGAGAGTCTAGACCTAATCAATAAAGATGCAATTTAGCTTTCCACTATTGAGCGGTTCAAGTCTCCTTTGTCCAAATATTGATAAATATTGTGCTATTGATCCCATATATGACGACATTTTTTTATTGGGTCGCCTTGTTTTCTGAGCAAAATGAACCATGCTTTAAGTGTAAAGCAACATGACTGCTTCAGAAGGAGGGATGTGAGGTTTTACACACAATTTGGATGGATTCAAACCCTACAGAAATTCCTCGTTATTTGTTCGGGATGCATCAATAGACTTCCCGATTCGCATACTCACGATTGAGTCACGAGGCAGAGGCGCACGCAAAAGTGCGCCTTTTTAATGCCTGCTACTAAATTTCTGTATTGTCTAAAATACAGTATGGAGTGTTGATTAATATAAAGGGTGTGATATCTTGTATTTTGTAATGGTTCTCAGCGTGAGGGATTACGCTATTCAGGCTTTATACAAGATTGATGCGGGCTAGAAGGTCCGCTTTTTTGTTGCCAAACTTCGACCTATGACCTTGTCATTTTTCTTTCAAACCGTAATGATCTTCGAGTCTCAACCTCACTGAAGAACAGAAAACTCAATCATGTCGCGTCTTTCCTTATCTGCTGTCACTTGCTTTTCACTCATTGTTTTTTTCCACACTCATGTTTCATTTGCGAACGGCTTTTGGTGGCAGGCATTGTTGTCCGATAAGCCGTTGACAGAGGTAAGAGAAGTGATAAAGCAAGGTGGTGAATGGTATGAATGTGATGCCTTCAATCAAATGACGGTCATGTGTTTAGATGAGTTTTATTATTACAATATAGCGCTTTATGGTGAGCTAACCTTAAGAAATCAGAGCATGACTTTATCGTTTTTAGCGGCATATGACGCGCAAACGTTGAGTGATCTTATTCTGAATTTGAGAAAAGACGGTTTTGTGGTAAGTGCGCTTGGTATAGGGGACGAGCATTATGATGTACGTGAAGCACTGCAACAGCAATCGCCTGAATCGGTAGATAGGGACGTCGTATTGCTTATGAATCAATATCCTCAAGACGCACCTAGAACACTCGATTGGCTACGGGCTCAAGAATTTGAAGCATCGTTGCCAAAAGTTAAGGCTAATTTAACGAGTGATGGTGAGATGCTAGAGTTAACCATCATTCGCCTTTAGATTCATTATGTAGGGCAAGAAACGTCGCCATAGCCGATTCGTCAAGAAAACCATCTGACTTTTTGTGTGCGCGTAAGTACTGATAACCAGCAATCAGTTTGCGATGTTGTGCTTCTTCAACCTGAGAGATCGTTCCATTCATGACATATTGGAACGCCAGCTTGTAAGCGGCAATATCTACTACTTCTGCTTGGCGATAGAGATAACCGCAACCTGTAGCTAACCATTCTAAAGAACAGTTTGCACGCATCGCGATTTGGTTGGCTTTGCTTAAACTTGGTTCACTGCCTTTCAGATATTTCCGAATCATCGCCTCAGAAACATCGACGCGTCGAGCAAAACCACTGATGCTCTCTTCGCCAATTAAAGTCGCTAATCGTTGGGCAAAAGACATAATTCGTACTCCAGTTCGAATTGCGAAAGTTTACCCGTTGAGCCCACGGTAAAACAAGACTAGGATGAAAGCAGATTAAGAAAAGGAGAAAACCCATGGTTGCAAAAGTAGTGACTGCACCAAACGGTCCAGAGTTTTCTGAACTGGTTCAAGGATATTGGCGTGCAGTAGATTGGGGCATGACGGCTCAAGAGCGTCTGTCATTCCTAAAGCAACATATTGAGTTAGGTATTACCACCGTCGATCACGCAGATATCTATGGTAATTACGAATGTGAAGCGTTGTTTGGCGAAGCTCTAGCATTAGAAAAAAGTGTTCGTCAGCAAATTCAAATCGTCACTAAGTGTGATATCAACTTGTGTGGTGACAAAACGCCAGAGCGTAAGATCAACCACTACGACACAAGTGCGGCGCACATTTATCAATCGGTGAATAATTCGCTTGAGCGACTAAAAGTGGATGAAATTGATGTCCTGTTGATTCACCGTCCCGACGTATTGATGGATGCAGACGAAGTCGCAGAAGCATTCACTGAGCTACATAAAGTCGGTAAAGTGAAGCACTTTGGTGTGTCTAACTTTTCGCCTCGTCAATTCGAACTATTGCAATCGCGTTTAGGTAAGCCTCTTGTGACTAACCAAGTGGAAATTAACCCGCTTAACTTCGAGGTTGCTCACGATGGCACACTCGACCAAATGCAAGCACTTCGTACTCGTCCAATGGCTTGGTCATGCTTAGGCGGCGGCGCTATCTTTACCGGCGACAGCGAACAAGCCGTTCGTATTCGTAACGAGCTGGAAGCCATTCGTGAAGAAGTCGGTGCAGATAGCATCGACGAAGTGATCTACGCTTGGGTTCGTCGCTTACCATCAAAACCGATGCCAATCATTGGCTCAGGTAAGATTGAGCGTGTACAAGCAGCGGTGAATGCGCTCGACATTGAATTGACTCGTGAGCAGTGGTACCGAGTTTGGGTTGCATCAAAAGGTCACGGTGTGCCATAGAAAGCACACTTCAAAGCGATACAAATGAACTATTGGCAGGGCACTCTAACATAGGGTGCCTTTTTCCTTTTCGGTTTGAGTTATTTTGCTCTAGGTAGCGCAACCCTTTGCGTATCAAGGGCTGTAGAAGTTTTAATCACTCATGTTTTATGTCACTAAATGTGCCGTGAATTTAGGAATAGTTGCTTTCTCAGGTTCACTCATCTATTCATATTGCGTATGCTTACCCAGTAAACAAAAAACGACAACTCTTTGTCTGTATCGCACGAACAATCTGATAGACTCCTGCGCAGATTGTTGAATATTTAAAGGTGGTTGAATGTCTTTTCCTGTACTCATCTGTGATGATTCAGCGTTAGCACGCAAACAGATGGCAAGATCACTGCCAGCAACATTAAATGCAGACGTGACATTTGCCATTCACGGTAAAAACGCGCTTGAAGAACTCGCGCAAAAAGAATTCAAACTGATGTTTCTAGATTTGACCATGCCAGAGATGGATGGGTTTGAAACATTAGAAAATATGAAGCGCCTTGGCATCCAGACGCCCGTCGTCGTTGTGTCTGGTGATATCCAACCAAAAGCGAAAGAGCGTGTATTCGCGCTTGGTGCTAAAGCGTTTATTCAAAAGCCAATTGGAAAAGATGAGCTTAAGGCGACGTTAAGAGAGCTTGTCGAACCCGATCAACGCCCTCAGGTGATCACTCCTATCACGCTTGAGCTGCCGATTTTACGTCGCCGCGATATTTATATGGAAGTGGCAAACGTTTCTATTGGCCGGGCAGCGGATGCCCTAGCACGTCATTTCGATGTGTTTGTTCAACTTCCATTACCGAACGTAAACATCTTCGAAGTCAGCGAGCTTCACATGGCTTTACGTGATTTGGCATCACAAGACAACGTCTCTGGTGTGTGCCAAGGTTTTTGTGGTGAAGGGATCGCGGGTGAAGCACTCGTACTCCTGAGTGATTCCAGTGTTTCTGATCTTAAGAAACTGATGAAGGTGCCAGCAGACAGTGAAGAGTTGGAAGAGCTCGAGCTGCTGATGGATATCTCCAACATTCTGGTTGGTTCTTTCTTGAATGGTTTAGGCGAGCAATCTGAAGTTCGATTTTTCCAAAGTCCTCCAGTTTTGCTCGGCCAGCATATCTCGATTGACTCTATTATCGAATCAACCACGGGCGCGTTCAGTCGTACCATGACCTTTGAAGTGAGCTACAACATCGAAGGCACTTCAATTCGTTGTGATCTTCTGTTTATGTTCGTGGATGAGTCATTACCGTTGCTGGATAACAAACTGTCGTACTTGATGGAGGACTTCTAATGCTGAATCTACCTGCAGAATTTGAACAATTCCATTGGATGGTCGACATGGTGCAGAATGTCGATATGGGCTTGGTCGTTATAGATAAAGAATATAACGTGCAAGTGTGGAACGGGTTTATGACTCATCACAGTGGTTTGCAATCACACGATGCGATTGGCCGCTCTATCTTCGATATTTTCCCTGAAATCCCACAAGAGTGGTTTAAGCTTAAGACGAAACCTGTCTACGATTTGGGTTGTCGCAGTTTTATTACTTGGCGTCAGCGTCCGTATTTGTTCCGATGTCGCAACGTTCGTCCTGTCACTCAACAGGCCGAGTTTATGTACCAAAACGTGACGCTAAATCCAATGCGTACCCCAACAGGGAAAATCAATTCGTTGTTCCTGTCGATTCAAGATGCGACCGCAGAAGCCTTGATGGTGAAAGACCAAAAGTAAGCTTGAAAAAATAAGCATGGTAAAAGCCGAGGTTCGCCTCGGCTTTTTTGTATACTTAAATCGTGTTCCCCCAATACGTAGAAGATCAAAATGGACTTTAATCTCGCTCTTAAACTCTACACTGCAGAACAAGTCAGAAAAGGAGAGGTCATCGCAGCTCAAATGGCGGGCGTCTCTATGTATAGCCTAATGCAACGCGCAGGTATGGCAGTATATGAACGATTTCTTCATTTGTACCCCAGAGCAAGAACAGTCTTGGTTGTTTGTGGTAAAGGCAACAACGGGGGCGATGGCTATGTCTTTGCTACATTGGCAAAACAAGCACAGCTCAAAGTGCAAGTATTTCAATTCGAAAATGTTACAGCCTTAAAAGGCGATGCCTTAAGAGCGTTTGAAGACTGGCAGACGGTTGATGGTGAAATCAACAGTTGGGATGATTGGCACACCGCGTTATTGGAAGCCGATGTGATTATAGACGCCATGTTAGGAACGGGGTTAAATGGAGAAGTGAGACACGAATATCGTCGTTATATCGATCACATAAACCAAATCCACTGTCCAGTCATCTCCATCGATATTCCTTCTGGTTTAAGTGCGGACACCGGTGCTGTGCTCGGAGATGCCATACAAGCGGATCATACGGTGACCTTTATTGGTGTGAAGCAAGGCTTATGCACAGGGCAGGCGAGAGACTACGTTGGTGAGCTGCATTTTTCTGGCTTGGGTGTAAACGTTGAGTTTGAGTCGATTGAAGAAGAAAGTGCGTTGGGCATTGACCATCAAACCATCAAAAGGCTACTACCAAAAAGAAAAGCCACAGCCCACAAAGGGAATAATGGCAAGCTCTTATGTATAGGCGGCAATCAAGGGATGTCCGGTGCTATTCGTTTATGTGCCTCCGCCGCGGTAAGAACAGGGGCTGGGTTAACCGCCTCTGTCACACATCCAAGCTCATTGTTGCCACTGCAAGTTGGTGTGCCAGAAGTCATGAGTCAGGCTATTACTTTTGATGAGTTAAAAGAGGCAGATAACGAACTGATTAAACGGACACGTTGGGCGGATGTCTTGGTTTTCGGTCCTGGTTTCGGTGAGGATGAATGGGCGCATCAAGCCTATCAATACTTATCTCAGCAGCACAAACTGAAAGTCGTTGATGCAGACGGACTCAATATTCTTGCGATGCTGAATCAGCGTAATGACGTGGTGGTTTTACGAGATGAGCAACGCGTTATGACGCCACACCCCGGAGAGGCAGCACGTTTACTTAATGTCTCTACAAAGGACATAGAGCAAGACCGTTTTGCCGCCGCAAGACAACTTCATGAACGTTATGGTGGTGTTGTTGTTCTTAAAGGGGCGGGTACGCTTATCTATGATGGTGTGAGAATGTACATTTGTCTTGCCGGAAATCCGGGAATGGCCAGTGGCGGTATGGGGGATGTGTTATCCGGTGTCATTGCCGCACTGCTTGCCAAAGGGTTACCTATTGCTGTTGCTGCACGTTTGGGAGTGATGCTCCATAGTTACGCTGCGGACATTAATGTTCAACAAAAAGGTGAAATTGGGTTATTAGCAAGTGATGTTATTGAATCACTTCGATGCGCTATAAACGTCACAGAGAGCTAGTGCGTGCGTGATACACTCAAAAAAGTGGCAGAAAAGTGATGTGAAACGTGAAAAAAATTAGAAAATTATTCTTGTACGAACCGACTAATAAGTATCGTTTGGTGTAGTTTTGACCGTTTATGAGAGGTTGAACGGTAAAATTCTCGTTGTTTAACGCAAAGGTTTGCGCAAAGGATTAAATGAAGGGTGGTTTTAACTGTTTGATATTGTTAACAAAGTTATGATTTTGGAGAGTGGTGGGGTGTTTTTGATATGCGATTTCCAAGATGGTATCACAAAAAAAATTCAAATATCAGACTTGTAGGAAATAAATCACGACCTATAATGCTGAAAACCGGAGCGTCTGCCAACGCTCCGGTTTTTTTGTGTCCGAAGAACAGTGAACTCGTCTGCCAACGACTTCACTACGCACTCTGAGATGACACATATACATATGAATCAAGGAATTACACAATGCGTATCGAACAAGAACTTAAGTTAGGTTTCAAAGATGTACTGTTTCGCCCGAAACGTTCAACCCTTAAGAGCCGTTCTCAAGTAAATTTAACCCGCGATTTTACATTCAAGCACAGTGGCCGTCAATGGTCTGGTGTACCTGTAATTGCGGCGAACATGGATTCGGTTGGTAGCTTCGCAATGGCGAAAGCGCTAGCAGAGCATGGTGTAATGACTGCTGTTCACAAACACTACACAGTAGAAGACTGGGCTGAGTTTGCGAAAACAGCAGATAAAGCAACACTAAACAACGTTATGGTTTCTACCGGTACGTCTGAAGCAGACTTCCAAAAAACCAAAGACATCATGGCGATCTCTGATGAGTTTATCTTCATCTGTATCGATATCGCGAACGGTTACTCGGAGCACCTAGTCGAGTACGTACAACGTGTACGTGCTGCATTCCCAGACAAAGTTATCTCTGCAGGTAACGTAGTGACTGGCGACATGTGTGAAGAGCTAATCCTAGCGGGCGCAGACATCGTTAAAGTGGGTATCGGCCCAGGTTCAGTATGTACTACTCGTGTTAAAACAGGTGT
The DNA here is from genome assembly GCF_002887615.1 of Vibrio jasicida 090810c. Taxonomy (NCBI): domain Bacteria; kingdom Pseudomonadati; phylum Pseudomonadota; class Gammaproteobacteria; order Vibrionales; family Vibrionaceae; genus Vibrio; species Vibrio jasicida. The sequence goes on from NZ_CP025793.1 coordinate 943,489, forward strand.
TGGTTACCCTCAACTTTCTGCAATCATCGAATGTGGTGACGCTGCACACGGCCTTGGCGGCATGATCATTGGTGATGGTGGCTGTTCATGTGCGGGTGACGTTGCAAAAGCATTCGGCGGCGGCGCTGACTTCGTAATGTTAGGCGGTATGCTTGCTGGCCACGAAGAGTCAGGCGGCGAAGTGATCGAGCAAGACGGCAAGCAGTTCATGAAATTCTACGGAATGTCGTCGAAGAGCGCGATGGACAAGCACTCTGGTGGTGTTGCTGGCTACCGTGCCGCTGAAGGTAAAACTGTACTTCTACCATTCCGTGGCAGCGTTCACGGTACTATCCAAGACATCCTAGGCGGTGTTCGCTCAACATGTACCTACGTAGGTGCAGCAAAGCTTAAAGAGCTAACCAAGCGTACTACGTTCATTCGCGTACAAGAGCAAGAAAACAACGTATTCGGTAAAGAATAAGTTTTTGCTTAAATAGAAATAGATAGATTAAGAGCCGCAGTTTGCGGCTCTTTTTTTTGCTCAAGAAAACGAAATACCTAATAAGTGTACTGATACGGTGAATAGTCGTTAATTAAGTAAAGGTTGGAAAATACACTGATGACATTCAGCACAATTATCGGAACGTCTCACAAAGCGCTCTCTTTATAATGAATTCTGTTATTAATGTGAGGTATTTATTGGGCTAGGGAATGCATTTTTACTGATTTAGTCAATTTAAAGCCTCTATTAGTGAAACTGATAAAAGTGCTTTTTATATGATCGAGATTCGTTTTATAAGACACGGATATCTTAATCATGAAGTTACGTTCGATTATTTCCGCCTGCGCGCTACTAAGTTGTAGCCAAACCTTTGCCAGTGAACCAGAAACGGTGACTTGCGAATCAAACAAACCAGGAACCGTGATGGTTCAAGAAGACGAATTGTTTGTGGTCGTCAATGACACGCTAATCCGCAATTCAGACTACTGGCAAAACTTTCTGGATGGCAACATCCTACTCTGCACCAGCCATGTGACGGACATGAGCGACCTGTTCGCTAAAGACCAACACTTCAATCAAGACATCAGCCGCTGGGATACTTCCCGTGTTACCAATATGGATCGCATGTTCTCCGGCGCCAAGCGTTTTAACCAAGACTTAACCTACTGGAAAGTCAAGCGCGTCTCACGCCATATCGACTTCGCCAAAGGCAGTGGCCTGTCTGAAGATAACCTTCCAACCTTTACGCAATAACGTCTATTCAATCCTAGGAAAATACAATGAAAAGAACCATTACCTCACTTCTAGTGGGCGCAACCGCGCTTGCCAGCCAAACCGCTTTTGCTGCTGATATCTCGGTAAAATGCCCAGACCAAGCCGTTAACTCCGTGATGATTGAAAACGGGAAAGTTTATGTCGTGGTGGATAACACTCTAATTAAAAATAAAACGTTATTAGATAACTTAGAACAAGGCTCAATTCGTTTTTGTACCACACAGGTGACGGATATGGCCAGCGTATTTACGGATCGTGAATCGTTTAATGCAGACATCGGTGATTGGGATACATCGAATGTAACGAGTATGTCCGGTATGTTTAGTGGTGCATATGAATTTAACCAGAATATTGGTCACTGGGATACGTCAAAAGTTACCTCAATGTATTACATGTTCGGTAAATTTAACTCTTTCGGTAAGATGAAATTTAACCAAGATATAGGTCACTGGGATACATCGAATGTAACGGGGATGAGTGGCATGTTTAGGGGGGCTTACAAATTCAATCAAGATATAGGTCACTGGGATACATCGAATGTAATTGGGATGAGAGACATGTTTTATAGTGCAAAAGCCTTTAACCAAGATATAGGCTATTGGGACACATCGAATGTATCGCTTATGAGTTCTATGTTCAGCGGAGCCGAAGCTTTCAACCAAGATATAGGCTATTGGAACACATCAAATGTGAAGTATATGGATAACATGTTTTATGATGCGGATGCCTTTAATCAAGATATAGGTCCTTGGGATACGTCTAATGTGACGAAGATGAAATCCATGTTTTCTCACGCAGATGCCTTTAACCAAGATATAGGTGATTGGGATACGTCGAATGTGACGGATATGGGTTTTATGTTTTATAAAGCCCAAGCCTTTAACCAAGATATAGGTGCTTGGGATACGTCGAATGTGACAATGATGAATTCCATGTTTGCTAACGCAGATGCCTTTAACCAAGATATAGGTGCTTGGGATACGTCTAATGTGACGAGGATGTATGGCATGTTTTCTCACGCAGTTGCCTTTAACCAAGATATAGGTGATTGGGGTACGTCGAATGTGACGGATATGGATTTTATGTTTTATAAAGCCCAAGCCTTTAACCAAGATATAGGTCATTGGGACACATCTAATGTGACGCGTATGAAAAGCATGTTTGCTGAGGCTAAGGTATTTAACCAAGACTTATCTAACTGGAACGTGAGCAAGGTAACGAAGCATACTGACTTTGCGAAAGACAGTGCTTTGACTGAAGAACAACTGCCATATTTTGTGGACTAATTATCTATCGGTCTAGCTAAACAAAGGCCAGTGTTGATTGAATCAATGCTGGTTTTTTTGTTTAGAAGTGATGCTGGCGAGAGAATACCGGTTAGTTCAACCCAGGGCGCATAAAGTCGAATAAAAACGGCGACAGGCTATGGTTAGCCAGAATTGTCATGCTTTAAGCTATCTCTCCAGGGATTAAGTCATGCCTTACTTACGGATACTTGTGACAATTTCTATAAATGTATCTTTTTAATTGTTGTTTAATAGCAATAGTGAATTGATTTGAGTGCTATATATCAACACTTATGGTTTTCATAACATACATCTGTTGCAGCGGGGAACGTTGCAAATCTCAGAAATCTATGGAGTAAGATATGAAAACTACTAAATTAATCCCCCTTTCGTTAGTTGCGAGTGCCGTTTTAGTAACAACATCTGTTGCTGCGGAAACCTTCTTAGGTGCTGACTATCACGATGGCAAAAATAAAGTCGCTTTTCTTAGTGAAAATGTTCGTATTGCTGGCAATGTGTTCTTGCCACCCAATTATGACGAGAGCAAAAACTATCCAGCGCTAGTAGTGATTACGCCGGCTAGTGGGGTTAAAGAGCAAACCGCAGGTATTTACGCCGAGAAAATGGCCAAAAAAGGTTATATTACCCTAGCTTTTGACCACCGTACTTACGGTGAAAGCGGTGGTTATCCTCGCGGTATGGAAAATGCGCCCATGAAGGTTGAAGATATTAAGAATGCCATTACATTCTTGAGTCATTTTCCAGGCGTTGACCCTCAGCGCATCGGTGAGTTAGGCATTTGCTCTGGTGCTGGATACAGCTTACAAGTTGCAATGCAGGATACCCGTTTAGACTCTGTTGCGACAGTGAGTGGTTTTGTTGACTTTACTGACTATGGTATGGGTGGTGCAACTCAGTATATGGACCAACTTACGGGTGACCCAGTTGAGCAATATCGTCAGCAGATCCAAATGGCGAGCGAGGCACGTCAAAAGTATTACGAAACAGGTGAGGTCGTCCTTGTTGATGGCATTCCATCAGCAGAAAAGGCCAAATCAATGAATGAGTTTTGGGTTCGCGCTGCTGATTACTATCGTAACCCTGAGCGTGGTGGCGGTGCCGAGAACTATTCGCCAATGCGCGCTGCTATGTCTCTAGATACACGCTACGCTTATAATCCATCAGAAAACATGGCGTTACTTGGCGACACTCCTTTCTTGGCTGTCGTTGGGACTGAAGCGCTATCGGCGTATTTTAGCGAAGTGGCGGTAAAACGTGGTAAAGACGCTGGCATTGACGCTGAGTTGTTTGAGATTAAAGGGGCGCAACATTTCGACCTTTACGATCAAAACAAGTATGTTGATCAAGCCGTCACTAAACTTGATAAGTTCTTCTCAACAACGTTGTTATAGCTTTTGGGGAGGGGGGATAAGCACTGAGTCGTGTCAAACGTACTTCGCTCATCCGTGTGCAATAGCAAGAAAGCAACGTCTTTGGTAAAGAATAAGTTTTTGCCTGAATACTAAATAAACTAAGAGCCGCAGTTTGCGGCTCTTTTTTATTCGAAAGTGAGTTTCGTTAAAAGCTCAACGGAGCGTTATTGTGCCAGGTCTGCAACGAACGTTTGTTGGTTTCTTAAGCTACTTTGCAACTCCCCTTTGATCCACTGATTAAACAAACTAAAGTCAGAATGTAGCGGCCAGAAAAGGGAGGCAATGACTCTTTTGCCAAAAAAATCGGGGTGGTCGTTAATCAGCTTTAGCTTATTTTCTTTTATGTTCCCCTCTATAAGAAACTCCGGCAAAAATGCGATGCCTTTTTGGGCTTTACATAGGTCTAGGATGGTCCCTAAATCATCAAGTCTCCACAAATTATAGGCGGCGATGTTTGATAAATTGAGTAACTCCTCGCACCCATCCATTAAAAGAACGCGTTGTGATGGACTACCACCAATGTGCGTTAAGTCTTCGTGAGCTACCCACCAACAATTGACGTGAAACAATTCATCAATGTTAAAGTCGTTTCCCGTTTTGTGGTACGGGTTTCCTAAGGCAAGATCTATTTTTCCTTCGTTAATGTAATTTCCTAATACAAAACTTGGTTTAGTGACAACCAGAAGATCCACATTAGGAAATGCTTCTGAGAAATCCAACAGTGTTTTTTTTACTTCCTGATTGAATACCAATGGATCTATTCCAACGCGGTAAACAATTTGTTCCGAGATATTCATTTGTTGAGCTGTTGTCATCAATTCGCGGTACTTTGAAACAACAGGGGCTGATAAATGAAATAGGCGTTTCCCTTTTTCATTCAACCAGACTTTAGAATACTGCCTATTAAATAAATTGAAGCCTAAGTCTGATTCAAGATTTTGAACAGCAGTACTAACAGTAGATTGGGATTTACCAAGCTTACGAGCAGCAGAACTAAATGAACCCTCTTCAACTACAGCTACAAACGAAACAATATTTTCGAAATGCAGTTTCATGATTCGACCAACCTTTTAAAAGCAAGCAAATTTTAGTTTTTTGAATTGTAATTTGTATATTTGCAACACAATAGCGTGATGATGCTCGTATTTCAACACGTTTTATAAAGCATAGTTATTTAAGAGTGCAGCTTTCATTCTTGCCATATTACTATCTTGCATAAGGATTCATTACAAAAATCTATCATTTTGATAGAATCAATTATCATGTAGATAGTTTATTACTCTATAAATGATCTACCTCTCATCATTTGCATTGTTTTAATTTAAGTGATTTTTGTTATTCTTCTCCGCTTTACTAAGGTAACCATTTGTAAAATATGGTTTTGTGTGTTTTTTGTTCGGCTTCCTTTGCTTTTTGTTTGGTTGTTTTTTCGATTGCCTATCGATTTTATCAATAAGGGCTATTTTCTGTTGAATGGAAGTATTAATTAATATGGGGCTGCATTTGTAAATTCACTTCATAGGAACAAAACATGATTACTAAATTGTACGTGAAAACAGGCCTGTTTTTGTCGCAATTCAAAAACGATGAGCGTGGTGTAACGGCGATTGAATATGGTCTAATTGGTGTTGCAATGGCAGTGCTAGTTAGCGTAGCGGTAGGTGATAACGGCTTCATTAAGGAGTTGGGTAATGCGTTTGATACGATTGCTGATACGATCAAAACTGCTGGTACTAAACCAACGCCATAATTAAACATATTACCCTTTGGTTTTATGTAGATAATATCGATAGATATTTATGCCAGACCTATGGTTTTCATTGGTCTGGCATCGTTAATTCAGATTATCTAATAAATGTTTTTTGAAAATAAACCAGAAAAGTTAACCTGAGAGTCTTATTTTTGAGTCATGAATGGTATTTGTTAGTATTGGCAATTGCGTGTGTTTATGTTTCATTTGTCGATTTTATTTGCCGAAGAATACATAATTACACCTTGCTCATACTCCTCTTGTTGCAAAGTTTTTTTTCACCGTTAGATATTCAAATAACAACCTTTTTGCTGGTGTTAGGGGTAGGGTTAATACTTTACGCTCTGATTTCGATTGGAGCGGGTGATATTAAGTATGCCGCTGTCTTATCTCTTTCAATCCCTTTACATGATTTGCCGTGGGCCTATATTTCGACGGCTTTTGCTGGTGGTTTTTTAGCTGTTATTTATTTGATAGGTCAAAAGCTAATAAGCAACACGTCGAATAATAAAGAGGGAATCCCATATGGAATAGCAATTAGCGTTGGATTTTACTTAGTAATTTTAACTCAAAATACGCCACACATATAAACCTCCAAAAATAGGCACGTTATGAGATCTCGACTGGTATTACTTGTTGCTATTGTTGCTTTGATAGTTGGCGCGCTAGGCGTTGTCGATTTGTTCAAAAGCGAACCTCAGTCAGCAACTACCGCTGAATTGGCAGATAACAAAGAAGAAGAGCATGTTGCTGTCTGGACGACCACAGAAGCGTATGAAAAAGGGCATGCGATAAGTGCTCAAGGCGTCATAAAACGACAGCTCCCACTTAGCGAGGCATTGACGCTTGGTGTGAGAGAAGACGCTGAAATCAGTTTTTCCCCTTCCGTTTTATTGAATCGAGATTTGAATCCTGGCGAAGTTGTGTTGCCAGAATACCAAGTCGCTTCTGGTCAGCCTGGGTATATCGATCTTCTCGTCACGGAGGGAATGACGTTGTATCCACTCGAAGTGAGCAACAAGAATCTAATCAATGATTATATCCGACCAGGTTCATACATTGATGTCCTTACGGTGAGCTCTCCAAATGATAACTTGGCGGGAAATATTGATAAGCCAAAGCGCTTCAGAGGCGTGAAAGCATCAATGTTCCTCAAGCATATTAAAGTGCTCAACATCGGTGATGGAGAAGGGGAAAACAGTTCTGTTACTGCACGAGCCCCGAGTAAAGAAGATGGTTTAACGACTGTCGTCATTGAAGTTAGACCTGATGACCTAGCCAAACTTGCGTTAGCCCAAAGAACTATGCACATCGAAATATACCGAAGCCAAACCTACAAGCAGCCTGAGTACGCAGAAGTGCGCAATATTATTGATAATTACACTGGTATTGACGAGTTGCGTGGTAACGTCAACAACCCAAGAGAGGCTCTGTAATGACAATACAACCTCAAATGAAGCAATCAGTTTGCCGTTCTATTGTGCTCTTTTTTATGGGCTTACTGTGCGTAACAAATGTTTATGCGGCGAATCGCTCCATTACGCTCAATGATGGACAACATATTCAGCTTAAGACACCAATTGGAAAGGTCTTCATCAGTAATCCTGATATTGCGGATTATAAAATCATCAATGACAACACATTGGTGGTATTCGCTAATGGAATAGGGCAGTCACGATTGATTGTGTACGGGATTGATGATGATGTGCTGCTCTCTGATCGCATTATTGTTGATTTGGACTTAAGCGAAGTCAGGCGCCAGCTTAAATTCCATTTTCCAGATGCTAAGGTCAAGGTTCAGTCTGTTGGTGAGCAAGTTGCCGTCAGTGGTGTTGTTGATTCCGAAGCAACGCGTGATGACATCTATCGATTGGTTGCAACACTACTTGGCCGCGAAAAGACAGAGCGATGGGACAAAACCGAGAAGTTGGAGTTCAGCTCTGAAAGTGCCGACTATGAAGAGCCAGAGGGGATGGTTTTCGCGCGAAATATGACATGGGAAGGGATCGTCGAACGCATTGAAGTCGCGACGACTCAACAAGTGAACGTCAAAATTTCCGTTGCTCAAGTCACCGAATCATTTGGAAAAACAGTAGGCGTTGACTGGAGCTCTGTGGGTTCTAGTGTCGGTGAGTTTGTTTTTGATCAGTTTGACGCCGCAAATTTAAGCACGTTGATTACAGCATTAGGCAATGACCAAATTGCTGAAGTTTTAGCTGAACCTAATTTAACCGTACTCTCCGGCGAATCGGCAAGTTTCCTCGTTGGTGGAGAGGTGCCGGTCATCGTATCGACGGACAGCAATGTCAACATCACTTTTAAAGAGTTCGGCATTAAGTTGGACCTTACCGCGAAGGTACTTAGCCAAGATAAGATCCGAATGCAATTAGCCCCAGAAGTCAGCGAAGTAGAAAGCTATGTAGAGGCGGCTGGTATAAAAGTACCACAGCTGGCTTCGCGTCGAGCGTTAACGACGGTCGAGTTAGCAGACGGAGATAGCTTCATTCTAGGTGGGCTAATGAGCAGCACGGATTTAGAAAAAATGCAGAAGATTCCTTTTGTCGGCGATATCCCTGTACTTGGCGCGGCATTCCGTAAGGCAACGACAGACAGAAAACGCACTGAGTTGATCATCGTGGCGACGGTAAATCTGGTTGAGCCAATGAAACCAAAAGACATTCAACTCCCATATATCAAAAAAACATCAACATTGGCGCGTTGGTTGAATATTGATTCCGAGGGTAATTCCCCAGTGACATCGGATGCAACGATTCGCTTATTGTCTGAAGGAGGTTTCATTCAATGAAGAAACTCGTACTCATTACTTTATTGACTTCATCCCTCTTTGGTTGCGCTTCAGAGCGTTATTTGGGTGGTAACGGTGCTGAAGCTTTGGTGTACAAAGAACACCACAATTTCGAATTTGCGATCAAAAAACAAGCGGAAACCACCAAGCAGATTAAGCAACTGATTCACGATATTGAGTCGATGGATAAAGAGGCAACTTACGTGGTGGATTACAGATCAACGCGTAGCAAGACGATGTTAGAGCAGATATTTAGCCAATATCCGTCACACATTGTCGCGCCGCAAAGAGTGACGTTCCGCTATGCACCTCATTTACCGAATGATCTCAGCATTCAAGTAACGTTAACGCGCATGAAGACTCAGCAATGTACGCCTGCACAAATTCACGTCCAACTAGGTCAACCTGACTGCTTTGTAGAGTCGATGCGTCTAAAACAAGTGTCCTACAAGTCTAGATTGGTGGGAGAATAACATGTTTGATCTGACCAAAGCGTTAAGCACCAAGGCTAAGCCTACTCAGTCCACCGCGACTGGCGTTGCTGGTTGTACTTTGTTTTATCAATCACAAGAGTGTTTGAACCTAGTTCAGGAAGTGTTTCGATTTGAAGGTTGGAATGACCCTGAATGTGTCAAAGCCAATGCTGGATTAACTAAGTTAACGGAACAGCAGAGTAGTCACATTGTTATCCTTGAGCTTAATGAATCCAATAACGTTGTTGAAGACGCCAAATCTTTTGCCAGCAAATTGCCTACGCATAAAGGCGTGGTCGTAATTGGCAAAGAGGATGCTATTTCGACGCTGCGTTCGCTGAAAGATATGGGCTTCTATTATGTTTTTTGGCCAGTGAACAAACAGGAATTTGCTGACTTCTTAAATCATGTTAGCAAGAACCTAAAGACGTTTTCGGGTGTCAGCCAAAAACGCAAAGCAAAACGTGTTGCAGTTGTGGGAGCAAAAGGTGGTGTTGGTGCCTCATTTATCACAACAGAGTTGAGTTCACTACTGTCTACTCAGGGCACGGATACCATCCTTGTTGATCACCAATACACTGATACCAATATTGATGTCTTATTGGGCTTAAAAGACTTTAAACCCCGCGGTATCGATGAGTTTACCGCGCCATTGCATGAAATGGATGAAGAAGGTGCATTGAGCTATCTGTTTAATGCACGAAAAAACCTACGTTTGTTAGCGATTGATGGGGATATGAGTCAGACCGATATCCTTAACTATAACCAAACGCTTTGTGACCTTTTGGCAAGAAATACCAATTTCATTATCGCAGATTTCTCTGGTGGCGTGGATTTCAAAGTTGAACCTCAACTCTTGGTAGAAAACTTCGACGTGGTTGTTTTGGTATTAGACGCATCGGTATCTTCGGTAAGAAGCGCAAAGCGGTTATTTGAAAAAATGTCGAATTTGCAGCTCACACTCGCATCTCGCACTCGTGTTATTACGGTCGTGAACTACCATCGACCAGAAAATGCTTATGTATTGCAGAAGCCTGACTTAACTAAATACTTAGGAGCGGATGTTGACCTAGAAGTGGCTTACTGCAAATCGCTTTCACACATCATCATTGATGGTAAGCGAGGCCATAAACATGATCGCCACGTCAGTCGCTCTATGGAGTTACTGGTAAAGCTGATCAATGGCCAACCTGTTGATCAAAAAGGCATGGGATCGTGGTTAAAGAAGGTGCGTGCTAAATGAGTTCTAACAAAGACTTATATCTCGCTTTTCGTGGCCAAATATTTGAAGCGTTAGATGCTGAAGCGGTTCAGAAAATGAGCCGTCGAGATCTTGAGGCCCAGATACAAGCCGCGGTAGACCTCCTTGCGAACAGCTACCGACGACCGATCACTTCCATGATGAAGTCTGGGTTGGTGAAAAGCTTAATTGATGAGCTTTTTGGCTTAGGGCCTTTGCAACCTTTGGTCGAAGACCAGTCTATCTCCGATATTATGGTGAATGGACCAAACCATATTTTCTTTGAGCGACACGGGAAAGTTCAAAAGTCAGAAGTCACATTTGTAAATGAAGAACAACTCTTAGCCATTGCGAAGCGTATTGCTTCACGTGTTGGTCGCCGTGTTGATGAGCTGTCTCCAACGGTTGATGCCCGACTCGATGACGGTAGCCGTGTCAACATTGTTATCCCACCTATTGCGTTGGATGGGACGTCAATCTCGATACGTAAATTCAGGGAGCAGAACATTGGTTTTGAGGACTTGATTGGCTTTGGAACCATGTCACCAGATATGGCAAGAGTGCTCATGATTGCGTCTCGCTGTCGAATGAATGTGCTAATTTCAGGTGGTACAGGCTCAGGCAAGACCACGCTGCTCAATGCATTGTCTCAATACATTGCAGAAGATGAACGCATCGTCACGATTGAAGACGCTGCGGAACTGCGTTTGCAACAGCCGAACTTGGTCCGATTAGAAACTCGAACCTCCAGCGTGGAACAAACCGGTGCGGTAACGCAACGCGATTTGGTGATCAACGCACTTCGTATGCGCCCAGACCGAATCATATTGGGTGAGTGTCGTGGGTCTGAAGCCTTTGAAATGTTGCAAGCAATGAATACTGGCCATGATGGTTCGATGTCTACGTTGCACGCTAACACACCGAGAGATGCGATTGCTCGTGTTGAATCCATGGTGATGATGGCGAATTTGAACCAACCTCTTGACGCGATTCGAAGAACAATCGTCAGTGCCGTTCAAATGGTCGTTCAAGTTAATAGGTTACGTGATGGCTCCCGTAAAATTACCAGTATCTCTGAAATTGTTGGCCTAGAAGGCGATAGCGTCGTGATGGAAGAGATCTATCGTTTCCGTTACGACGATGCGCATTTCGGGGAAACGGTGAAAGGCGACTTTGTGACCAGTGGCATCATGCAACGATCTGAGCTTGTGAAAAAATCCCAATTCTTCGGCTTATATGACGAGCTGATGGCTGCATTTAAGGGGATATAGCATGCTTTGGATCTCGCTCATCCTCTTTGCGGTTGTACTGCTTTTGATCAGGGATTCGAAGGTCAAAAAGGTTAACCAGTTTTTCAATATTGAAGAAGCTGAAGCGGAAAACTTCAATGCTATCAACGTTAAATCATTGGTACGAAAGCAAAGCTGGCAAAAGTTCAAAGAGTCCATTTCACCAACATTAACTGTATTGGGGCCGAGATCTTCTCTGTACATAGCGCTGTATATCACGGGCAGTCTGATTGCATCTTGGTACGTCGTCGTTAAATTATTGTTGATGACGAATACAGTGTTGATTCTCGGTTTATCTTTGTTGCTTACCATTTTTGGTTATCGCTATCTGGTCGCAAGAAGACGTCGAGATTTTGAAAACACATTCCCGGATGCGCTGAATATTCTGATGAGCGCGGTAACGGCTGGCGACAGTCTAATGCAAGCCATTAGTTACGTCGGCGAGGTGATGGACAACTCAATTGGTCGTGAATTCAAGTTAATGGGTGACCGGTTGAAGTTAGGTGAATCTCCTGAAGTGGTACTTCAACGTTCTTGCAAGAATTACCCGTATCCGGAGTTTCTCTTCTTTACCGTGACGCTTAGAGCAAACATTGCGCGTGGTGGTCAGCTTAAAGGGGTGTTAGCAAGACTAATTCGAGTCTTGGTGGATGCTAGGACGTTAGAGAAAAAGAAAATGGCGATGACCTCTGAAGCGAGGATTTCGGCCAAGATTGTGGCAGCAATCCCATTGATTTTTATGGTTATTCTTAACTATGTAAATCCTGGCAATGTGGATTATGTCTTGTATGACCCTTCTGGCCGAATCGTGCTCTTTTATGTGCTTGGCAGTGAGTTGTTCGGGTTATTCATTGTTTGGCTGTTAGTCAAAGGAGTGCGCGCATGATGTTATTGGTTTCTCTTGTTGTGCTGTTTGTTTCGTTACTCTTTTTAATCGTTGATTCACTACGTACTGAGCAGCGACGCAAGAAAGTGGCATTTTACATCGGGGGAGATGCAGTGCGTGCCCCCTCTCGCGTTAACCGTTTTTTTGTCCGTTTCGGTAAAGAGTATCGACACGAATTAGAACAAAAAATGATTGAAGCTGGGTATTACAATACAGAGTGGGCCAAGTTCTATTTTCCGGCCAAGTTGTTGGCACTTGCTTTGGTTGCTGGTGGGGTTTTACTGTCGGATATGACAACGACCAGTCAGCTTATCGTGGTCATTTTTGCTCTTATTGGCGTGATAGTTGTACCTGATACCTTGCTGCAGCTTCGACGTAAAGTTCTGATTAGTAAGACGTCATCTCAGTTACCGTATTTATTAGACATGATGTCGGTGTGTGTTCAAACCGGTATGACGATAGAAGCGGCTTTGGTGTACTTAGGGAAGGAGTTGGCGGAGTTTGATTCAGACCTTTGCTATCAAATTAAACGCACTTCCGATTCAGCCAAAATACACGGTGTAGAAAAGGCGCTTAATGATCTCAGTGACCGGATACCAACACCAGCAGTTCGAAGCTTTGTCCTGACTATTATTCAAAATTTGCAATACGGAACCTCCGTGGCTCAAGTATTAAGTGATCTCGCAGAGGACATGCGAAAAGTTCAAATTCTTACGGTCGAGGAAAAGGTTGGCAAACTCTCGGCGAAGATGAGTGTGCCTTTGATCTTATTCATTATGTTTCCGATCGTCATTCTGATACTCGCTCCGAGTGTCATGCAAATGTCGATCAATATTGGGGGTAACTAATGGTTGCAAAACGTATTTCTGTCGTTTTGTTCGCGTTAAGCGTATTAGCAGGCTGTCAATCGACACCTTCACAGCAGAGCCAGCAACTAGATGATGTCACTAGCATGGAAAAAGTGAAGAATTACGACGGCTTAATCACGCATTATAAATCCAAGCTGGAGCAAGGTTCGCAAGATCCTGCGGTAAAAGAAAACCTCGCGTGGGCTTACTTCCATAAAGGGGATCTTGAATCAGCTAACTTCTACGTTCAACACCTCAGAAAAGAGGGTATTGAGAATCCTAGTCTGTATCAACTAGAAGGGCAGGTGTTTGATGCAAAAAACGACACTGAAAATGCCATTGCCGCTTATCTATCTTCAGTCAGTGCTGGTAATCAGGCAGGACAAATTCATGTCTTGCTCGGCGTATCCTACACCAAAGCGGGTAAGTATGAAGATGCTTATCAAGAGCTGAATAACGCCCGCTTACGTGGATACGACGATGTCGTGATCAAGAACAATATTGCGATGATACATATGGCAAACGGTGAGTACCAACAAGCAATTGAGACGCTCACTCCCGTGTTAAAAGACAATCCAGCAAATAAAGTGGTCAAAGCGAACCTTGCTATTGCACTTATGAAAGCACAACAAATGGACGCAGCAAAGAAATTGCTTAAAGGTGATTTTTCAGCTCAAGAGATCCACAGTATCGCGATTGAATTGACTCAGGCTAGGAGTTAGTGATGAGAAGTCTTTGCAAGCAGAAGGGGGTGACGGCGATAGAGTTTGCTTTGGGTGCGCTCGTTTTGTTCTTTGCCACTTTTGCTATTTTCGAGTCCAGCTATCAAATCTATGTCGTAAACATGACGGAGTACTCTCTCAGAGAAACCATAAGAAACACAAAGATCTATGAGGGAAAAGGTATTAACCAACAGTATGAAGATAAATTTCGAACGTTGATAGAAGCCGATAATAACCTGTGGCATTTCTTAATTGATAGTACCCGATTCTCTATTCAAGGTCGGTACTACAAAACCTATGACGATTTTATTGCTAATAGAGGGCATTCTGATCAAGGTCTGAACTTCAATTATGACCTAGCCGAAATCACGGTTACGTATCACTACTCTCCAATGATAAAGCTAACTGGTGCTGCTGATAAAGACATTGCTCGAACCATGGTTTTGAACTTAGAGCATGAAGGGTGGAAAGATGACACTCCGTAACCGATTTTTACCTTCTACCAAGCACCAAAAAGGCGCATTTACTATTGAGCTTGTGTTTGTTCTTGTCGCATTGTGGGGTGTTTACCTTTTTGCGGCGGATCTCAGTTATCAGCTACTTGTGCGCGCAAAGCTCGATCGTTCCAGCTTTGCCTTAGTCAATGTGATCAAAGAACGTACTCGTTACTTTGATGCTGATGTGTTGGCAGGGAAAAACTTATCCGTCACCAATACAGATTTAGAAGACCTGACTCAAGTGGCGAGCCGGATGCTAGATACAACGCCAGATAATGTGGCGATTAAAATCGAGTCGTTGACGAATAAGGCGAATGTGGCTGCTTTTACCAGTAGCAAATTCAATAAATTAGGTTGCGAAACGGACTCAATTCTTGCTCATGCAGATTTGGCTCCGGTTGAAAAAGGCATCGTATACCCACTGTATCGAGTCAGTGTATGCGAAGAGCAAAGCTCTTGGTTCAAACCTTTTTTCAATGGCGGCACCGGGACAACGGTCAAGATTGGCTCTTCTTCAATCATGCCAGGGAGATAATGAAATGAAAATGCAGCGATACCAGCATCAAAGTCTCCAACAACAAAAAGGCGTCGCCGCGATATGGATGGGTTTATTGCTTGTTCCTATCATGGGGTTCACTTTTTGGGCTGTTGAGGGAACACGTTATGTTCAAGAGTCCAGCCGATTAAGAGACTCAGCAGAGGCTGCTGCGATGGCGGTGACCATTGAAGACCAGGCCGATGCAGCTCGTGAACTGGCAACGAAATATGTCGAAAACTATGTGCGAGATATTAAATCAGCCAGCCTTTCTGCCCAGCGATTTCATCAGGCGGAAGATGAAGGGGCTGGGGTGCTTGAATACATTCAATATACGGTGAACGCAAGGACGACACACGACTCATGGTTTGCGAGTAGTTTTGTTCCTTCTTTTAATGAGCAACAGGATTTAGCGGGCCGTTCGTTAGCCAGAAAATACCCCGTTTACCTTGGAGATAACAACATCGATATTGTCTTCGTATCTGATTTTTCAGGCTCGATGGACGAAAGGTGGGGATCAAGTCGACATAAAAAAATTGATGATTTGAAAACCGCAATCGATCAAATATCAAACAAGATTCTTTGTACATCTACTCGTAAAGAGTATGTCGATGGAGAGTGGAAAGATGTTTGTGACGAGCCGG
Organism: Vibrio jasicida 090810c; assembly: GCF_002887615.1. Taxonomy (NCBI): domain Bacteria; kingdom Pseudomonadati; phylum Pseudomonadota; class Gammaproteobacteria; order Vibrionales; family Vibrionaceae; genus Vibrio; species Vibrio jasicida. The sequence goes on from NZ_CP025793.1 coordinate 959,156, forward strand.
GAGAAGATACAACCGGAGACAAGCTGCTTAATCGAGTAGGTTTTGTTCCATTTAATGTTCGAACCAGAGAAATTGTCGGGGGCAATCAAGCTCGCGCGACTAGCCAATTAAGTTACAGAGATGGTTATAACGCTTATCTATCGCCGTATACCTATAACGATGTTAATTGGGATTATTGGCGTACATATTCGCAAAATCAGGTACTCAACTGTGCGAGCAGGCAATCAAGATGTTCAAACCCCAAATCGGATAATCAAAAGTATGCGAAGCGTATTCGTGATGTCATCAATTTGGACCGTTATGCCGTTGCGGATGTTTACAACTATGTAGATTTTCCGGCGTCAGTTTCAACCATGTTTACTGATAAATCGGGATTAAAGCCCAATTTCTATAGTGTGAGTGGAACACGTCTATTTAACGCACATGGTTCCTCCAATTCATCGCAGTTTTACAACATTCGATTATCGAACAAGCTTTCCGATTTGAACGCAATTAAGTCGATGTGGGCAGATGGCGGTACTGCTGCGTTTCAAGGCATATTAAGAGGATCTCAGGTTCTTCATGATGGAGACCCAAACAGTACAGATGAAGAAGAGCAGCAAGCGTACAACAAGAAAATCAAGATGCTGCTGATTTTGAGTGATGGGCAGGAAAGTCCTAACAACGGCATTCTGAAAGGGCTAGTAGACAACGGTATGTGCGACAAAGCCAGAGCAGAGATTCCGGGCTTATACATCGGTGTTATTGGTATCGATTTTCGTGCTTCTCAACAAAGTGGTTTTCAAGACTGTGTTGTCAATCCAAGTGAAGACATCATCGATGTATCTGACTTAGATGAATTGATTGAAAAGATAGAAGAACTCATCCGCAAAGGCTCAAAAACAAGCGGAATAACTAAGTTGTACTAGAGGAAAATATGAAAAAGTTAGTGATTGGTGTAATCGCGTTATCAATGATGCCGTTAAGCTTTGCAGTAAAGGCTGGAGAAGGGCTTAGTGTTTATTGCGACAATACCTTCAGCGAGTACCAACATAGTGTCACTGTGGATGATGTTATCGGAATTGGTCAACATCGACAGGGCTTTTTGCAGATAGAGCAAAAATCCGACAGTAACGAGCTAAAACAAGTATTGGCGGGTAAATCAAAGTTGGGGTTGGAACAATCTGGATGTTCGACTTGGATTGGCAATCAAAACAACTATCTACAAGGCAAGGGCTTAGTTGCGCGTCTGCATTTTGGCTTTGACCAATCCAACTTAACTCCGATGGGCAGTAAGGCTCTGAATCAACTCGCAGGTTCGCTGAAAAATAGCGATAGTGCTATTGCGGTAGATGGTCACACCGACAGCAAGGGTTCTGAAGGCTACAACCAATCGTTGGGCTTACAGCGTGCGTTGACAACGTCTAACGGTTTGATTGCGCAAGGCGTGGATAAAAGCCGTATTGTTGTTCGTTCATTTGGTGAAACTCAGCCGATTGCGTCGAATTCAACCGCTGAGGGACGATCACAAAACAGACGCTCAGAAATATGGGCTTCTAAGAATGATCAGGCAAAACCAGATCAAATAAAACCAGACGAAGTAAAGCCAACGGAATAGGTTTTAATCGCAGAGTGTTCACCTTGCCTAAAACGCAAGGTGAAGCATTAACAACAATGGTGTCGTGGTGGGTCAATTTGGAGTGGCAGTGGGTAAATCTAAAACAGTATTAGTCATATGGGTGGGTCTAGCATGGAGTGGTGTTACTGCTGCCTCAGAGCTAATTAACTTTAATGAGCAAGATAAGCTAAACAACATCAAGTCGGCTTATCAGCAAGAATATAGCGCGCTCAATATTGATGAAAATATTGCGCATTACAATAAATTGAATGCTGAAATTGAGTCCACCAAGATCAAGTTGGTCAACAACGTTGAGATGATCAAATCTGATTCAAACCGTTTAACAGACAAGTTGGTCGATGGCGTCTACGATGAATCCTTGATGCTCACCTTACGTAACATGTCATCCAAAGTGAACTCAATGAAGAAAGAGATTGAGACCGCCGGCAAGTTGCTTGCAGAAACAAAACAGCAGCTGTCGCAAGACCAACGAGAAGCCAGTCATATTGAGCGAAAGAAAAACGACGCGTTGCTGGCTTTGTATGAGAAGATCAAAGCTCGACATTTGGACGATTCGAAACGCGTGATTAACGATACTTATCAAGGCCAATTACAGTGTAATGTATCGGAAAGCCTATCAACATGCGTGAACCGCAATCTTCCTTCTATCAAAAATGCATTTGTGTTGAGTAAAGGTGGCTTGTCGCGCATTCAACTTACGCGTTTTAGAGTGGTAGATGCAAACCAAAGACTAAATGGCGATCTCTCCTTTACCGCGGATGCGAGTTACAAACATGCCTACAGTGTAAATACAGAAGTGGAGCTTAGACAGGCGTTAAACCTAGATAGAGTGCGGTTTGTGTTCCGTTCGAACTCAGAAAATACGGTGTTCTACATCAACGATCAAGAAGTCGGGTCGGGTGATAGAGTAGATGTGACGGGTAATTACGTGGGGGTTTACAGTGTTCGCGCCGTAAATAGCAATCAGACACAATCGCTTAAATTGAATCTTAAAAATGGCGGTGATTACTTCTTTCCATTTCCAAATAAGGCCAACGCAACCGACCTCCATTCAACTCGTTCAGTAATGGAAGAGGTGAGTAAGGTTGATGATGAAGCAACTAGAGACAAGCATTCTGGCAAATTCTCTGAGAGCCTTTTACCAAAAAACGCCGTTGCCGGAATGGAGCCTGCTGTGAAGCAAGATGTGAAACGCTATACCAATAAAGTGCTGTATAAAGACGATGCGTTTACTTACCTTTTGCCCCAGTTTAAAGGCAACCAAAAGTCTCACGATATCTTCCTAAATAGAGAGCAGGCTACCCAGTATTGTGAACGGCTATCCTCCCGTTTACCTAGCACTACTGCTTATCAATACCTTGAAAAGTACGCCAACCTTTCTTCTGGAGATTATTGGACGAATAAAGGCAGCGTTTATTCATCAGATAAGCATAAAGAGCTTGATAAAGCGTTTGATACGAACAAGTTTATTTGCATGGTGAGTATGAGCTAACAACGACAACGATACTATTCTGCGTCGCAAAAAACTTCTATAAGAGCCGTATTTACGGCTCTTTTTTGTCTTCTTTTGGTGAATATTAGTTTGCTTAAAGGGGGATAGCTTAGACAGTTGCCTTGCTGTGTTTAAATCCTTTCTCAATGCTATCCCATTATAGTTATTACCTCATAACATGTTCTTTTTAAAAATAAAACGTGAGTGGACATATGGCGAACAGAATGTATTTAGAGTTGGCAAAGCAAGCTTGTCAGAGTGAAAGAGAATACGAATGGGGTTGGCGTGCGAGCTTTGGTCGGAAGCTGCTACAAAAGCACCTGAGGGCAGCACGAATAAGTATTGGGCATTACTTCGGTCTGATTTTTGCCGATGTCGTGGTAGAGAGCATGGCATGTGTTTTCTAACAGAGACGGCCTATCAGCGAGAGGAAACGAGAGAGGCAGTACGAGGGTTGAATCGACTTAACTATCTGAAAGGTAAATAAATACCACTCCAATGCTTCTTTTTTATGCAATAAGCGATATTGAGGACCCGATATTCGATTAAGCCTTCAGAGGTTCTCTATGTCACGTCAGAAAAATCTGATACTCACCTGCATGTATTTCTAATTTAGGTAAATTTAAATAATCTCAAATTATGGTTGGCAGCGTTATTTGATAGAGAATACCTATAGAAGTATTCAAAGATTTAAATGCGATATCTAACTGATACCCGAGTAACTTCAAGATACCGGTTTCTTGGGTATGAATGTCCATTTTTTACAATGGGCATTTTGAGTTTTACAGGGAGGGGAGTTATATGACTTATTGTTTTAAAAATGAGTTGAGTCGGTGGGTCGATACTCGAGATATTTCTCGAAAGGACCTTATCGCGCTGTTACAAAATAACTACTATGAGGAGTTTAAAGGCCTTGATTCTATTACCTTAAGCCGATGGTTTACCGGTAAAAGTATCCCGCCAATATATAAACAGTTCTATATTGCCAAGTGTTTGGATATAGATTTAATAGAGGTTCTGTTACGAATGGATCTGTCTAAGGTTCGTTACTCGAACAAACATGATCTTGTCATCAGCACCTTAGTTCGAGCTCTAGATTTTTCGATTTCTAACCTTTCTTATCGCAAGGTGTCTGGGCCTCCTAAAAGCGAAATAAAAAGTCTGACGATCAATGAATACTCTGACATGTTCAAAGAGTTTAACCATAACATTTCACCTCTCAAAAGGTTCTATCAGGACCTTCAAGAGAAAGCGAGTGATGTGAAGTATCAATGCGTTTTAATTAAAAATGACCAAGAGGCAACGGTAGGCCATTGGTACGGCATGGTGAACATTGAAGGTATTAATGGGCTACCTTCATTTATTACGCTCCCACAGGAAGAAGCTGAGCGTAGCTGTTTGATTGGTGTGGGGTACTTTACAAGTTCGGCGCACTATTTTGAATTGATTGTTCAAGCTCTTTGCTATTACTTGATTAGATATTCCAGTAAGAAAGATTACGCGTACTTTTTCATCGTCGATTTTCAACCATTAATTGCATTCAGCAAGCTGGTCTTTAACGCAGAAGAAGTAAAGTACTATCCGCCAAAAGAGAAGGGTAGCATGGGTGTTTACCTATTCAGACACAATATAATCAAATCGATTTCTAACCCCGTTTTATTGAAGAAGGTGAAAGAAAAGCTCGAATGTCTGGTGGATTGCGATCCAAGTTGTAACTTGTGCAATCTGCCTGATTTTAGAAAAGATGAAATGATAATAGGTAATAGCATTCCTTTTTTAGACGTAACTGAATCTAGAACTCATGTTTGACAGTGTTGTAAGACAGAGCCGCGTATGGCGGCTCTTCGATCACTCGCTTGTGAGTGATTCCAACTCTTCATCGTTGAGATAACGGTGGCCTTGCCCAAGCCCCGATATCTTTTTGAACATCAATTCGCATCGTTCTTCTGCATGGGGATCATTTTCGTTGACGCAGATACCATTTAAGAATGCATAACGTCCCTCACAGCCTATATCGTGGTTTGGGTTGATCATTGGCGTGGATAGCTGAGCTGTCACTCCATCGATTACACAAGCGACTTTACCTTTTACGACACCGATTACACGTTTTACCCGATGTGCTTTATCTCCGCATTTCCATGCTTGGCGTGTTCCCCATTCATAACCATGTTTTTCTTTGCCTTTCTGAATATGCACAATGAGGTTCAAGTTCTTTTCCGTTGCATCAATAGGAGCTTGTACTATTTTTTGTGGCGGCGTAGTTCTGACAACAGATAAAGGCGCATTACAGTTTAGGTATTTAATCGGGTTTGCAGCGCCTTGCGGGAAATGCGAAGAAATGGCCTTGTAACGAAGCTGTTCTCGAACGGTTTCATTGGCTAATTCTCCAATAAAGCCCCAACGTTCTTTTCCATCAATATCGACTGGATACCAAGATTTGATCTTGTAAACTTCGCGAGTTAACCCACGATAGGTTGTTACTGCGTAAGTTGCTCTATCTCGTTTGCTACCAATGACCCAAGCTTCTCTTGTTGCATCGTAAAGCTCTTCTTGCGTAATTTCGCGATAGTACTTTTTATTGATGTTAATAAGTACGATGGGTAATGAGGTCTCGAGCGCTTCGGCACTATACATAGCGATAATCTCATCAGTCGTTTTAATGCCAAAATCGCTGGAGTAATGACCCCCTTGTAAATTAGACAGGTTGGTTAGTCCTATAAAATCGATGAGCGCTGCTTCAACCTCAAATGCCGTTACTTCGTCTAATCCATGCCTCAATACATAGCGTTCTACTTTGAATCCCGCATTTAAAATACTTCGAATTGTGTCAAGTTTGTCGCTAGAGCTATCACTTTCTAATGCACATTCTGCATGATTAAAGATTCGATTGCCTCTGCCTTTTCCAACATAGAAGACGATGCCGTTGCGTGGGTCTCGTAGGAAGTAAACGTAATATTTAAGTTGTTCGATGACTGATTGAGAAAACATAACGTGGATTGTCCGCGCGATAGTTAATAAGGGTGGTAGTGCATATTTAAATGGCGACGGAATCTATCACGAAACCCAACTTAAGTCTTGAGTGTTTTTCTTGTCGCAAAATGGCAATTTTATTTTCGGTCCACTCGATATGATGCACCTGTATTGAGACAACTGACTCGGAGATAGAAACCATGAGTATCGTAATTAAAAATGCAAACGTGTTTAACGGTGTAGATGAGCAACTTCTGAAGAACGTGGACCTTCTGATTGAAAATAACTTAATCACACAAATCGGGAAAGTGGATGACTCGAATGCTGAGCAAATCATCGATGCAGAAGGCAAAACGGTGATGCCAGGTTTAATTGATGCACACGTACACATTACGCTTTCAGCGGGCTTCAATGAGCTGGATGGCATGACTCGAGAAGAGATCGCGATTCGCTCAGCGAGAATCTCTGAAGAGATGTTGATGCGTGGCTTTACGACCATTCGTGATGTTGCAGGCAACACATTAGGTCTGAAGAACAGTATCGATAAAGGTTATGCGAAAGGTCCAAGAATTTTGCCTTGTATGGCCGCGATTTCGCAAACTTGTGGTCACTCGGACTATCGTCAAAACCAAGCACAAGAACGCTTAGCGAACGGTCATGAAGACTCACCACTAATGAAGTCGGGCGCATTTAAAGTCGCGGATGGTCGTGCAGAAGTATTGAAAGCGGTTCGAGAGCAGTTGTTTATGGGCGCTTCTCAAATCAAAGTGATGGCAGGTGGTGGTGCATCCTCTACGTTTGATCCTCTGGATACGTTGCAATACACGTTAGATGAAATGAAAGCGGCGGTGGAAGCGGCAAGCGATTATGGTACCTATGTAGCGGCTCATATTCACACAGCACCAGCGATGAAACGTGCCGCAGAGGCCGGTGTCATGTCCTTTGAGCACGCCACTATTATGGATGAAGAAATTGCTCAAATTGTGAAAGAGAAAGGCATTTGGCTTGTTCCATCATACTTCACGTCATCATTGATTGCAGAACGTAAGATCCCGTTGCCAAACGAAGAGACTTACCGCAAGACAGAACGCGTTGGTAAAGCAATGTTTAAGTCTGCTGAGCTTATCAAGAAATACGATATTCAAAACCTAGCGTTTGGTACTGACTGTGTTGGTAAAGCAAACGTTCATGAAAGTCAGATGCAAGAGCTGGGCGCTATTGAAACCACATTCGATACGATTACAGCACTTCGCATGGCTACCTCAAACTGTGGGCGTCTATTTGAATTGTCGACTTACAAACATCCGTATCAAGAAGGTAAGTTAGGTCAAATTGTGGAAGGTGCTTATGCAGACTTGCTTATCGTCGATGGCAATCCACTAGAAGGTGTAGATTGCGTGGTACAAGATGAAACTAAGAAAGTCATCATGAAAGACGGTGTTGTGTATAAGAACACACTATAGGCTAAATACCTCCTTACCAAAGGCGCTCACTGAGCGCCTTTTTTGCGTTTGGGGAAAGATTGGACGCCATTTAGCGAAAGCTTTCTGGGTTAATCCTTTGACCCGTTCTAGCCCTTTAAACCTTCCTACCAGTATCATCTTTCATGAAACTAACGTCTCCTTTTAGGCTAATTTGTATTGTCCAGCGAGAGCGCCTCGATGCTCCCCTCGCGTTGAGTTTGGTTATGTTCTAGTACCCTATGCGTAATGGGTAAAACCTTAAACATAGCGGCATAAGAGCGATGAATAGACACAATTTCACTTCTTATTTTTGGCCTTCAATGGCCTTGTCTTAGGTACTAAAGTTTAGAAAGAGAGAAGGGGCACAAGGTGATGATAGGAACGTGAATTCAGGGATATGGCATACAAAAAACCGCACCTCAAAAAGGTGCGGTTTAGATAAAGATAAAGTGACAGAATCAAATCGAGCTTACTTCATCACATAGCGATAAGTTTTGATTGCCAACCAAGTAAAGGCTTTGAATAAAATTTTTATGGTCTTAAAGGCAACTTTACCTATGGACAGCACCAGTTCGCCGGCAACGGTTAGACAAGTGTGTAAATCTGTTTGTTTGAACTCTGCGTAAGTCATGTTGGTCTCTCATTTTTTAAGTGGGGACTCCTGTCGCTCAATGCATACCCTGTAGCGATATAGTAGAAATAAGCAGGGATGGGGACTTACCATTTGGCGCCACTTTGCACGTAAAGATAAAAAAGTAATATTGATTATGGTGGTTATAAATAGCTGTGGTGAATTTTTGATAGGTGGATTACAGGTGCAAAAAAGCCACCACTAAAGAGTGATGGCTTCAATAAAGGGGCTGGTGTGATTAGTATTTTACAAACAACATTTTTCTGAGGCTGTTACAGCGAGACTTATCTAGTGGGTCACCAAGGTATTCGCCATCTTCTGCCGCTTTCTTCATGACCAATGCTCTTGCTCGGTCACCACTGTCTAGGTCTTGATATTCTTCTAAGGTTTTCAGCTTCAATAAACGGTATTTCGATTTGTCTTTGCCAGAGGCGACACGATCGTAACAGTAACTCATCGCTCCTGCGTTTGCGCCAATCTTGCTTGCGTCGGTAATCGCATGAGCGTTAAAACCAATAGTGCTCGTGAGTAAAATCAAAAGGGCATTGCGTGCTTTCATTTTTCTTTCCTAATTCAATCAAGTTGATGAATAAGATAAAGGGCAACGACCTCTAAAAATTGCCATTAAGCGACATTAGCGAAAAGTGAGCAATAACGCTTGTTTGTCAGAAACCTGTTAGTGATAGAGGTGTGGCGCAAATTGGTAAATCTTAACAACTTGAATTCAATAATCTTTGCTCATCGAATCATTCGGAGCACGCATTATGAATGCGAGAAAATTTACTAACGATACCAAGCGCAAGTTACTTCCGTTTGTTTATCTATTGACGCTGACTGGCTGGGGGATTTACACGCTCACACATGATTACAGTTGGCAGGCATTGTTATTGTTTGTCATCGGGTTACTGATGGTATTGCGTAACTACCACTTAGAAAGCGAACGCATTGACGAAAAGATCGCGAGTATTGCCGCGCACTCAGTGATTGGTGTCGTCATCCTCAATCAAAATTTACGAGTCGACTTTGCGAACAAAAGCTTTTCCAAGTTAACAGGACATACGGCCAAACAATTGAATGGAGAAGATTTGAAGAAGTATGGTTTCAGTTGTTTGAACGACGCGATTGCGAAGTTAGGAGCAAAAGCAAACTGGAAAGGTGAAATCAAAGTGACGAACCGTTTTGGTGACCACTTAACGTTAGATACTCACATCACGCATTATGAAATGGGGATGGGAATGAGTGATCGATATGTACTTAGCTTCCGAGATATCAGCCATCGAGTTCGGTTGGAGAATAAGCTCAAGAATCTTGCAGAAAAAGACCCACTAACGGGCTGTTGGAATCGTCGTCGTTTTGACAAGGAGATAGCACGTCACGCCAGTATTGCTGACCGTTATGCGGTGTCGAATACCACACTGGCTATTATCGATATTGATCACTTTAAGCAGATCAATGACAAACATGGTCATGATGTGGGTGATGAGGTGATTAAAGAACTTGGGGAGTTGATGCAAGCGCAGTGTCGAGAGACAGACATTGTCGCTCGTGTTGGCGGAGAGGAATTTGCGATCATCATGCCAGAGACTAATAAGCGCAGCGCGTTTGAAGCGATTTACCGTCTCAAAGAAATCATTCAATCAAAAAGCGTACTGGGCATCACGATAAGTGGTGGAATTACGACGATCAATCGTTCTGTTGAGCAGAGCTATCGTCGAGCAGACAAGGCTTTGTATCGAGCAAAAACACTAGGGCGAAATCGAGTGTGTAGCTCTGATGGATATTCTGAACACATCGTTCATACGAAAAGAGCAAAAGCGTTCATGTAAATGACGCAAACAGTAACAAGATAATCAGAAAGCGGTTTACATTTTATAACAACTTGACGAAGCAATGGTGTTTCTTTGTCCAATTGATAGTCATGAAATTAAAATGAGTCGTAATTATTTGATGTCGATGTATTTTTGTTTGTTTATGTTTTTGAGGTGTAAGCGCTCAACATGAAGTGTTTGCTCGTTAAATTTCGGTTTTCTTTTCTTAATGTCTGAAATTTAATGGTTTATTTCTTTTGCGTTAAGGTGTCAATCTCGATTTAAACTTCATTTTACAGATGTTTAATTAATGATTGTTGTCGAAATGATTCGCTTGTACCTACCATTTTTTCTAGATAATTAGTTTGAGTTCGAACTAAATTTGAGGCATTTTATATTTAACTAACCGTTCAATTAAAAAATAACAAGGATGCAAAATGCCCAAGGTTGGGATGCCTGAAATCAGAAAACCGCAGCTAGTCAAAGCGACGATGTCGGTCATCGACAGAGTAGGTTTGCACGCTGCGAGTATCTCGTTGATCAGCAAAGAAGCAGGGGTATCAACGGGGATCATTAATCACTATTTCGGTGGAAAGCACGGTCTGTTAGAAGAGACCATGCGTGAGATCCTGCGCCAGCTTTCTGCCACCATCAAAGAGAACTTAAGCCAGCTGCCAGCTGATGCGCATCATCAACGTATTAATGCCATCATCGACGGCAACTTTGTGGGTTTCCAAGCCGAGAACCAAGTGGCAAAAACTTGGTTGGCATTCTGGTCGTACTCTATGCATGACGCACAGCTCAAACGTCTGCAACGAGTGAATGAACGACGTCTCCTTTCTCATCTAAAAAAAGAATTAAAAGCTTTGTTGGATCAAGACCAAGCAGAGCTCGTTGCGCATGGTATTGCGTCACTGATTGATGGCATTTGGCTGCGCGGAACGCTCAACCCGCAAGGCATCGATGCCGAGAAAGCGCGCGTCATCATCAACGACTATCTCGACAAACAGCTCACGTTCTACTCAAAACTAAAATAAAGAGTCAAACCTTCAAATGGATATGAAAGCACACTACATCGATGGTGCCATGCACCTAGGATGCTCAGAAGAACACTTCACCACATACAATCCAGCCAATGGTGAACCGCTTGCAAATGTGAAGCAGGCTAACCAGCAAGACATGCAAGCAGCAATTGAATCTGCCAAACGTGGTTTTGCGATTTGGTCTGCAATGACGGCGACAGAACGAAGCCGCATTTTGCTTAAAGCGGTGGCGCTACTTCGTGAAAGAAACGACGAACTGGCAGCATTAGAAGTCGCGGATACGGGCAAACCGATTCAAGAAGCGAATTGCGTAGACATTGCCACGGGCGCAGATGTGATCGAGTACTACGCAGGTCTTGTACCTAGCATGCATGGTGAACAACAACCGCTGAATGAATCGCAGTTTTTCTACACTCGCCGCGAGCCTCTGGGCATTTGTGCGGGCATTGGTGCGTGGAACTACCCAATTCAAATCGCGATGTGGAAATCTGCCCCTGCGCTTGCTGCGGGTAATACGATGATCTTTAAACCATCAGAAGAAACCCCGTTAACCGCACTCAAACTAGCAGAAATCTACAGCGAAGCGGGATTGCCAGATGGCGTGTTCAACGTTATTCAAGGTGATTACCGAGTAGGGCAGATGCTCACCGCACATCCGGACATCGCTAAAGTCTCTTTCACTGGCGAATCCGGTACGGGCAAAGTGGTGATGGGTGACAGTGCCAATACGCTAAAGCAAGTCACAATGGAGCTTGGCGGTAAGTCTCCAATGATCATTTTTGATGATGCCAAGCTAGACGATGCGGTTTCTGCTGCAATGGTCGCGAACTTCTACACCCAAGGTGAGGTTTGTACGCACGGTACTCGCGTGTTCGTTCATGAAGGTATTTATGATGAGTTTGTCGCTCAACTTAAGAAGCGTACTGAACTGCTGGTGGTTGGCGATCCGCTTGATGAGCAGACTCAAATTGGCGCGCTAATTTCCAAAGAGCACGAATCAAAAGTCCTTTCCGCAATTGAACAAGCGAAAGCAAGCCAAGCAACGCTACTAACCGGTGGCTATAAAGTCACAGACAATGGCTTGGCGAGCGGTAATTTTGTTGTGCCAACGGTTTTCACTGATTGCGAAGACGACATGCCGCATGTGCAGCAAGAGATCTTTGGTCCCGTAATGTCGGTGCTTAAGTTCAGTGACGAAGACGAAGTGATTGCTCGTGCTAACAACACCGATTACGGACTTGCAGCTGGCGTGTTCACGCAAAATCTCTCTCGTGCGCACCGCGTTATTCATCAAATCCAAGCTGGCATTTGTTGGATTAACACCTGGGGGGATTCTCCAGCTGAAATGCCCGTTGGCGGTTACAAACTGTCTGGCATTGGACGTGAAAATGGCGTTGAAACCCTCAAGCATTACACCCAAACCAAGAGCGTGTTAGTGCATTTGGGTGATTTCGACAGCCCTTACGCGTAATCAGTCTGGAGGATTTGTAATGCAACAACACTACGATTACATCATCGTCGGTGCTGGCTCGGCAGGCTGTGTTTTGGCGGATCGCCTGAGTGAAAGCGGTCAGCACCAAGTCTTGCTGTTGGAAGCGGGTGGCTCAGACAAGAGCATCTTCATTCAAATGCCAACGGCGCTGTCTTACCCAATGAACACCGAAAAGTACGCATGGCAGTTTGAAACTGTAGCGGAAGAGGGGTTAGACGGACGCCAACTGCATTGTCCACGCGGCAAAGTTCTGGGCGGTAGCTCTTCGATCAACGGCATGGTTTATGTTCGTGGTCATGCTTGTGACTTTGACGAATGGGAATCAGAAGGCGCAAAAGGCTGGAACTACCAAGCGTGTCTGCCGTACTTCCGTAAAGCGGAAACGTGGACAGGCGGCGCAGACGAATACCGTGGCGACAGTGGTCCTGTTGGGACGTGTAACGGCAACGACATGAAGCTGAATCCACTTTACCAAGCATTTATCGAAGCAGGCAAAGATGCAGGCTACCCAGAAACGCAAGATTACAACGGTTATCAGCAAGAGGGCTTCGGTCCTATGCACATGACGGTAGACAAAGGTGTGCGCGCTTCTACTTCTAATGCTTACTTAAGCCGTGCAAAAAAGCGCAGTAATTTCACCTTGATGAAAGGCGTGACCGCTCATCGCATTTTGCTTGAAGGCAAGAAAGCGGTCGGCATTGAGTTCGAGCAATCCGGCAAGATCAAACAGTGCCTTGCTAACAAAGAAGTGGTGTCGAGTGCAGGCTCCATCGGCTCGGTACAACTGCTGCAACTTTCGGGTATTGGTCCTAAGACTGTGCTTGAGAAAGCGGGCATTGAAGTGAAACACGCTCTAGAAGGTGTGGGTAAAAATTTGCAAGACCACCTTGAAGTCTACTTCCAGTATCACTGCAAACAACCGATCACGCTTAACAGCAAGTTAGGTTTGATCAGCAAAGGTTTGATTGGTACCGAGTGGATTCTGACGCGCAAAGGTTTGGGGGCGACCAACCACTTTGAATCGTGCGCGTTCATCCGTTCTCGTGAAGGCTTGAAATCGCCAAACATTCAATATCATTTCCTACCAGCAGCAATGCGTTATGACGGGCGTGCGGCATTTGATGGTCACGGCTTCCAAGTGCATGTTGGTCCAAACAAGCCAGAGAGTCGCGGCAGTGTCGAAGTGGTTTCCGCCAACCCAAATGACAAACCAAAGATCGAGTTCAATTACATCTCGACGGAACAAGATAAGCAGGATTGGCGAGACTGTATTCGTTTAACGCGTGAAATCCTCAATCAACCAGCAATGGATGCGTTTCGCGGTGAAGAGATCCAACCGGGTCTTAACATCACCAGCGATGAAGCGATTGATGAGTGGGTGAAGCAAAACGTGGAAAGTGCTTACCACCCTTCGTGTAGCTGCAAAATGGGTGCAGACGATGACCCAATGGCAGTTCTGAATGAAGCCTGCCAAGTGCGCGGCATTGAAGGCTTGCGCGTGGTGGATTCATCCATCTTCCCAACCATTCCGAATGGCAACTTAAACGCCCCAACCATCATGGTCGCAGAGCGTGCCGCGGACATGATCTTGGGGAACGTACTCGAAGAATCGAATAACACACCGGTTTGGATTGCTCCGAACTGGCAAGAGACGCAAAGAATGCGTCCGCCGAAAAGAGACTTAAGCTCAATCTCATAAAGTCAGTAATCATTACAAGGAATTTAAACATGTCTACGATGACAAAAATCTTTTCATCTATCGCGCTGAGTGCAATGGCGACAGGTGCTTACGCTAACCAATGTGAAACCGTTCGATTTGCCGATGTAGGCTGGACGGACATTACCGCAACCACAGCTGTTACCTCTGAACTGCTAAAAGGCTTGGGCTACAAAACCAAGACCGATCTTCTGTCTGTACCTGTGACGTACTCTTCAATGGCAAACGGCGACATTGACGTATTCCTAGGTAACTGGATGCCAACCATGGAAGGTGATATTGCCAAATACCGTGAAGCTGGCACAGTGGAAACCGTTCGCGCAAACCTTGAAGGTGCGAAATACACCCTAGCCGTGCCAAAGTACGTGTATGACGCTGGCGTGAAAAGCTTTGCTGACTTGGCAAAAAATGCCGATAAATTTAAAGACCGCATCTACGGCATTGAGCCGGGCAACGATGGCAACCGCCTTATCCAAGATATGATCGACAGCGATGCATTTGGCTTGAAAGACTTCAGCCTAGTGGAATCAAGCGAAGCGGGCATGGTGTCTCAAGTGTCTCGCGCAGTGCGCCGTAACCAATGGATCGTTTACTTAGGTTGGGCTCCGCACCCAATGAACAGCAATGTTGAGATGGAATACCTATCTGGTGGTGACGACTTCTTTGGTCCTAACTACGGTGGTGCGAATGTCTACACCAACGTGCGCCAAGACTACTTATCTGAGTGTCAAAACGTGGGTCAACTGCTTAAGAACCTAGAGTTCAGTCTAGAGATGGAAAACCAGTTGATGGAAGCGATTCTGAACCAAAAACAGAAGCCAGCGAAAGCAGCACAAGAATGGTTGAATGCCAACCCACAACAATTTGAAGCGTGGCTAGAAGGCGTGAAGACGCTGGATGGTAAAGACGCAAAACAAGCGATTACTTCTTACCTAAAAACAAACGCTTAATCATTCCTCTCTTTAGGAAAAGGTGGGCAGCGACGCCCGCCTTTTAACACAAAGGTTTTATTGTGAATTTTATTACGGACAACAAACTTCCGTTGGGCGAATGGATGGAAACAGGCGTGGATTGGTTAACCATGAACGCGTCCGGTTTTTTTGATGCTATCTCTATTTTTCTCGAAACCATCATTCTATTCGTGGTGGATATTTTCAAATGGATGCCACCGGCAGCACCTATCATCATGACCGCAGCGATTGCGTGGTTCCTACACCGCAGCATTCCTCTAGTCGTGTTTATTGTGCTGGCGTTACTGACTATCCTTAACCTCGGCTACTGGCAAGAAATGCTGGAAACCTTTGTTCTCGTCTTCGCTGCGACAACGATTTCCGTATTAATTGGCGTTCCGCTTGGCATCATGGCGGCGCATCGCCCGTGGTTGTACACCTTGTTGCGCCCGATACTCGATTTAATGCAGACCGTACCCACGTTTGTGTATCTGATCCCTACATTGGTTCTGTTTGGTTTAGGCATCGTACCGGGTCTGATTTCCACCATTATCTTTGCCATCGCCGCGCCGATTCGTCTGACTTACCTTGGCATCACCAAAGTGCCAGAAGAGTTGATTGAAGCGGGTAAAGCGTTTGGTGCAAGCCGCATGAAATTGCTCTTCAAAGTCGAACTCCCAGCAGCATTGCCAAGCATTATGGCGGGTGTGACCCAGTGCATTATGTTGTCGCTTTCTATGGTGGTGATTGCTGCGCTAGTCGGTGCCGATGGTCTAGGTAAACCAGTCGTACGAGCTCTGAACACCGTGAACATTTCTCAAGGCTTTGAAGCGGGTTTAGCGATTGTTTTGGTCGCGATTATTCTCGACCGTTTGTGCAAAGCACCAAACCAGAAGGAGGCATAACATGGATGCAATTACGATTGAAAACCTCGACGTTGTGTTTGGTCAGCAGCAAGATCAAGCATTGGCGCTATTAGATCAAGGCAAGTCTCGCCAAGAGATCATTGATGAAAGCGGACAAGTGGTTGGTGTTGATAAGGTCTCAATGAGCGTCAAACAAGGTGAGATCTGTGTATTGATGGGGCTTTCCGGCTCGGGTAAATCAAGTTTGCTTCGTGCCGTTAATGGCTTGAATGAGATCTCTCGTGGTTCACTAAAAATCAAAGATGGCGACGACATGGTAGAGCTTGCCAATTGTGACGAACAAACTCTACGTAACTTGCGTACTCACCGCGTTTCTATGGTGTTCCAAAAGTTTGCGCTTATGCCGTGGTTAACGGTATTGGATAACGTGGCGTTTGGTCTTGAGATGCAGGGCATTGGCAAAGCGGAACGTCGTAAAAAAGCGCGTGAACAATTAGAAATGGTTGGGCTAAGCGAGTGGGAGAGTAAGTTTCCTCATGAGCTTTCTGGTGGTATGCAGCAGCGCGTTGGTTTAGCTCGCGCCTTTGCTATGGATACTGACATCTTGTTAATGGATGAACCGTTTTCTGCGCTCGATCCTTTGATTCGCGCTCAGCTTCAAGATGAATTGATTCAACTGCAAGAGAAGCTCAACAAGACGATTTTGTTTGTGAGCCACGACCTAGACGAAGCGCTGAAAATCGGCAACAACATCGCCATTATGGAATCGGGCAAACTGATTCAACACGGCAAGCCTGAGCAAATCATCCTTGCGCCGGAAAACGACTATGTAGCAGATTTTGTGGCTCACACTAATCCGCTTAACGTATTGAAAGGTCGTTCACTGATGCAAGCCAGCACTGAGCTTAAGCAGCAGAATGACCGCGTATTGGTGTGTGCAGATAAGCAGATTTGGGTCGGGCAAGAACCGAAAGGCGTCACGTTAGTGGATTCCGATAAGTCGTTGGTGAATTGGGAAAGCGATTCAACCACACTCGACGACATCGGCGAAAGCACGGTCGTTCAAGCTAACCCAGACATCAGCATGCGTGAGGCGATTGAACTAAAGCAACGCAGCAATCAACCTATCTTGTTAGTAGAAGAGAACAAGCTAGTGGGCGTACTGAGTGACAATGAGTTGTACGATGCGCTGCTTGGTAATTTTAAGTCCAAGCAAGTGGCTTAGCTGTTTCTTATCTCAAACGTTTGTTGATTCCCCTCAGCAAAACAAAAAAAGAGCCGTACTCTTAGACTAAGACACTAAGAAGTACGGCTCTTTCAATTTGAACAATGATTTAGATAGCTAGGCTCTAGGCTAGGAACCAAGGAGCTAGGAGACGATACTCATTAAAGAGTAGTAATTACGTCATCCATGTGTAGACGTGCTTTTGGTAGACCGTGGTTGTAGTCTTCGCCGTCTTTGTGGTAGCCGATTGCCAGTGCAACTTCACATACGTGACCATCTAGTTCTGCTTTGAACTCTTCGCCGATCAGTGTTGGGTCGACACCTTCCATTGGAGTAGAGTCGATACCTAGACGCGCTAGTGTGTGCAGTAGGTTACCAAGCGCGATGTAAACTTGCGCTTTCGTCCAGCCGCCGTTGTAGCCGTTTTCATCTGTGTTTGCTTCAGCAAATGCGTAAGCACCCATGAACATGTCGTACATGTCTGCTGGTAGGTGACCAGAAGTTATTTCAGCATCAACACGCTTCGCAAATTTATCTTTAGTGAATTTTGGATCGTACGCTAGCAGAATAGTGTGGGATGCTGCTTTCGCGTGCGGTTGGTTGAACTGGTGCATGTTAGCAAACGTGTCGTGGAAACGCTGTTTCGCTTCGTCGCTCTCAATTACGATGAATTTCCAAGGCTGAGAGTTGATAGAAGACGCAGATAGGCGGATTGCTTCTTTGATGATTGCCATATCTTCTTGAGAGATGCGTTTCTCTTCGTCGTATTTTTTAGCTGTGTAACGGTTGTTTAGGTCTGTAATGATTTGATGAGACACGTTTATATCCTCTTAATATTATTAGACAAATGAGGATGCGCTTAGCATCGACAACCATGCGTACCTCGAAAGTGAGTCCATAATATCGACTTTTATCGAATTGATAATACGTGTTTCGTTTAAATCACTTTCTATTTTTTATTGAAAATCGAATTTGAACGGCTATCAGGCAGGTTAGCATTCTCCGCACGCCGACGTTCAGAAACCACAAAACTATTCCAACGAGCTTGGTAGGGTTATTAAATTGCATTCATAATGAAAATAGATAAGTTGGTTGGAGGCTAGGGTATGAACGTAATCGAGGTTTTTAACGACAGCTACGAACGCTGCGTTACCCATGAGGACTTCTTTGATTTGTTCTATGAGAACTTTTGGTCGAAAGGTGAAAACTTCAGACAAAAGTTCGATGGCGTGGACATGAAGAAGCAAATCCGGATGCTTAAAGGGTCTATTGTGTTTGTGATGATGGCAGATACTTCAACAGACGCTCGTGACATGATGCGTAAATACGGCAATAAGCATGGACACAACAATATTGGCGTCGCCCCTGAAGATATCGATGTCTGGTTTGAAAGCCTGTTAGAAACCGTCGCTCAATGTGATCCTGACTTTGATGAAAGGGTCGAGTACGCGTGGCGTCACTGCTTTGAAACAGGATTGGCAATTATGAAGAAAGAGTGCACCGATGCGTAAGTTCAATCAATGTTGATTTCATAGAGGGAGTAGAACACAGCTACTCCCTTTTTCCTTTTTCTACTTGCCTCTATAGCGGCTACTAGGCTTACTCTTTCCCTTCTTCCGACTCTCCTTGATTCTTCTTCACTGCTTTGGCGATATCGGAGACCGCTTCGACGAGATTAATCGGCATCGGGAAGATAATGGTCGATGTCTTGTCTGTGGTGATTTCAGTGAGCGTCTGCATGTATCGAAGCTGCAACGCGTTAGGTGCTTTATTTAACATCTCGGCGGCTTCTCTGAGTTTGTTGGAGGCTTCCAACTCACCAGTTGCGTGGATGATCTTCGCTCGGCGGTTACGTTCTGCTTCGGCTTGGCGGGCGAGGGCGCGCACCATGCTGTCGTTCAGATCAACGTGTTTCACCTCAACCGTTGCTATCTTGATACCCCAATCGTCAGTTTGCTGGTCGAGGATGGATTGCAGATCTTTGTTGAGGCGCTCACGTTCAGAAAGCAACTCATCCAGCTCATGTTGACCTAGCACCGAGCGCAGCGTTGTCTGAGCAAGTTGGCTGGTGGCATCGCTGTAGCTTTCAATGTTGTTAATTGCCATTTGTGGGTCGACAACTCGGAAGTAAACCACGGCGTTGACTCTGACCGATACGTTGTCACGGGTGATTAAATCTTGGGTTGGGACATCCAAAACGATGGTACGTAAGTCGACACGAACCATTTGTTGGATGAAAGGAATTAAGATGATCAAACCCGGTCCTTTCACTTCTTGGAAGCGACCAAGAAAGAACACCACGCCGCGCTCGTACTCACGCAGCACCTTGAACATTTGCGTTGCCAGTGCAACCAATAAAACAATGATAACGGCAACAGTGTAGAGCATCATAAGCGCCTCCTATTCCTTAGGGCGGTCACTGGGTTTCACGGTTAGGGTCAACCCTTTTATAGTTACCACGGTGACGTGGTCTCCTTGTTTGAGCTGTGCGTCAGCTTTGGCTTGCCACAAAGCACCATCCAGTTGGACAAGCCCAGTTCCATCAACAAAATCATCGCTCACAACAGCGAGTTTGCCCGGGTAGGTTTCTAGCCCAGTGGTGGCTTTTTTACTGCGAATTTTAAGAAGCAAGCCAACGGTAATCACAATTAATCCTGCAGAGAAAACAGCGATACCGAAGATCAGCGGTAGCGCGATTTGGAAGCCGGGGATGTCGCTGTCCATTAGGAAGATTGAGCCGAGAACAAACGCAACGACACCACCTAAGCCGAGTATGCCAAAGCTCGGGTTAAAGGCTTCAGCAATCATCAGAGCAATACCGAGTAGCAGTAACCCTAAACCAACGTAATTTACTGGCATCATTTGCAATGCGTACATGGCTAGCAATAGGCAAATCCCACCGAGCACGCCGGGCAAGCCGATGCCGGGGTTGTAAAACTCTAGAAGCAAGCCATAAATACCAATGAGCATTAGGATATAAGCCACGTTGGGGTTGGTGATCACCGCCAACATTTCCGCACGCCAGTCGGGGACGCGCTCCACCCAAGTTGGGTTATCTAACGTCAGCTTATACGGCTTGCCGTTCACTTTGACATCTGTGCCATTGATGGTGGTAACCAAGTCTTCGGGCGAGTTAGCAATGTAATCAATGACGTTTAACTCTAGCGCTTCTGAAGCGTCTATGTTTGCAGCTTCGCTGACGGCTTTCTCTGCCCACTCTGCGTTTCTGCCATGCAAGCGAGCCAAACCTTTGATATATGCTCTGGCGTCATTGATGACTTTCTTTTCCATTGCGGTTTTAGCAGGCACTTCATCAGAGTTTTTTCCTGATGATTTATCATTCGATTCGTCACTGTCTTTGTCGTCGGCACTCGAAGGTTGCTGTGGTGCACCGCCCAAAGAGACTGGCGTAGCTGAGCCTAAATTGGTGGCTTCTGCCATCGCGGCGACATGACTGGCCAGCAGAATGTAGGTGCCAGCGCTGGCTGCCCGAGAGCCTGATGGACCAACCCAAGTTGCAATGGGTACGGAAGAGGTGGTGATGGCGTGAATGATGTCCCTCATTGAACTATCAAGCCCGCCCGGTGTGTCCATTTTTAGGATGACGAGGTCAACGCCGTTTTGTTGAGCTTCTTCAATCTCTCGCGACAGATAATCGCTCAGGGCAGGACCAATCGCACCTTTTACAGGCAATACCCAAACGGTGTTCGCTAGCGCTTGGCTGGCAAACAAGAGTAGGGGAAGAAGCCACAATCGTATCTGTTTCATACAGCCCTCCTTGTGTTACCACTGGGACTTATTGAAAACACTATTTAAAGTATAGATACGAGTAGACAAGAGAATAGATTTATCCGTCGTCTCCAAATGTATAAGCAAATTTACAAGGGTGAGGCTTAGCAGTGATACACACTTTCTCACGTAATCTGGGTTTTCATGCGTTGTGGTTCGTAAGAAAACCAGTAAACTGCGAGGAATCAACGACACTCAGACAAGAAGGTAAGTAGGAAGTTATGATGTTAATTGCGATTCGATTGGTGAAGCTTGCCGTTATCTGTGCAGTGTTCTTCACTATCTACGATTTGATTGCGTTCGGTGAGGTGACTTGGATTAACCGTTTCTTCAACCTGTAATCCGAAATGAAAGGGGCGTCGCGCCCCTTTTTGCTGTCTAATTTATCAGTTCTGGCTGTGAAGGTGGTGTGTTCACCACGGACATCTGCTGACATCGATCTTGAGCTAGGAAAAGAAACTTGTCGTAACCGCTTCTTTCTAGTTCTTCGCTAGAGACAAGTTGTTTAACGATGTTATCGCACTTCTTGATTAGGATTTCGACTTGCAGTGCGTTCTTATTGGTTGGCCATGCACGAGTCAGCACCTTGATGATGTTGATACACACAGTACGCAGTAAAGGGCAGTGTGCTTGTAATTCAATCAAGGCATCAATGAGAGATTGATAATCTTGTTCTGCCGCGCGGATCTTTTTGTATTGTTCCTGCATCCACGCCTGTCGCTCAACATTGTCCGCTTCCAATGAGCGACCAAGCGTAATTTTACTCGACAAAATGGTATCACTAGAATCGGTTTGTAAGTTCTCAAAACACCATGTGATTGCATGAGTAAACTCGGATTCAAAGTTCATTTCATGTAATAGCCACGCGAGATGAAACTGTGCGTAAAAATGCGCGAATGGTTTGCGGTGATATAAATCACTGAGCACTTTAAACGCTGCTACATATTGGTTCTCTTCAATCGCGATATGTGCCGCAATCAAATCCAATTCATTTTTTAATGCTTTATTTTTCGGCCCAGACATGACGGATTTGAATAAGTTCTTTGCTTGAGCCAATAAGTCTTCTCTTCCCTCGAGTTTGCGTGCGCAATAAAGAAGGATTCGAATCAGGTTTAACTTTGCGTAGGTATTGTTTCTGTAGGTATCTTTGTTGATTTCCATGTATACATGGTAATGCATTAGAGCAGAATGATAGTCATGCTCAGCTAAGCATAAATTCACGATGACAAGTTCGCGTTCCGAGTTCCCCTCAACCAAACTGCTTGCAAGCTCCAAATGTTTGATCGCAGTTGGCACCTCACGGTTAAGCATTGTGTAGTTTGCTGCACATTCGCGGACTTCAACGTTGTTCGGAGACTCCTCTAACAAGGCGAGTACTATTCTTTTTGCCTCGTCTGCTTCACCCAGCGCAACCATGGTATTTGCCAAGCCAATCTTTGCCCAATTCACGTCTTTACGCTCAATCACTCGTTCGTAAACGTGTTTGGCTTCTTGGTGTAGTTTGAGGCGTGTTAGAAAGTCAGCACGAAACTTCTCAATAATGAAGAAATATTCGGGATTAAATGGTGTTAACTCATCGCAGGCCTCTAACCCTGAGTGAGCATCGTTTTTGAGTTCAGCCTCATAGAGTGCGCGCAAAGTGACTTTACGCTTTATTGCGGCTGAAATACGTTCTCTAAGCGTTATGGAATTAAAAGGTTTGAGCAGGTATTCGTCGGGTTTAAGCTCAATGATGGCACGCACGATAGTGGCAGAGCTCTCACCAGTAACAAGGATAAACACCGTGTCATGGTTGAGCAATTTGAGGTGTTTTAGCTCTTCGAAAAGCTGCTTGCCATTCATACCCCGACCGAAGTTGTAATCACAAATAATGAGATCGATGTGCTCTTTGTGCGCAATCGAAATTGCCCCTCTTGCTAAGCGTGCTGTAAAGATACGTTTATCCGAAAAGCCAAGTTTAGTCAGCATGTTACGAAGAGTAAGGACGACAATAGGCGCATCGTCAACGATCAGGATATTGTATTCAGAGAAAGATTTACTGCTCATTTCTTTATGTAATCGTCTAATGGTTTAAACAAAGCTGCTGGTTCGTCAGTAGCAATGAACAAAGGCGTTATACAAGCTTCTTTAAGGCTTCAAGTGGTATCGCTTTAGAAGCGACAAATCCCTGATACAAGTCCACTCCTAATTGATTCAAGTAGTGCAAGGTATCTTCGTCTTCGACCCCTTCTGCAACCGATTTTAAGCCCAATGACTTCGCCAGTTGAAGGCTTGAAATGGTCAATTGTTGGCTCTTGAAATTGGACAAAGAATTGCTGATAAATTGTCGATCAATTTTGAGCTCGGTGTACGGCAAGACCGCCAACTGACTTAATGATGAATAACCCGTCCCAAAATCATCAATAGCTAAACCAACGCCACGTAAACGTAAATTAGCGAGGTTGGCCAACGAGATCACACCTGAGTCGTAAACTTCATCTTCCGTCAGTTCCAAGGTGATGCGTTCAGGGGCAACGCCATAGTCAGTACATAAAGCAAAAAAGCGTTCACTCATAGGCTCCCTGAGTGATTTCTGGTTCATGTTGACCGATAAATGAATCGCTTTACCCAAATGTGCGATATCACGTAGTGCTTCTTGAAGCACGAGCCAAAATAGACGATCGAGTTCGTTGCGTTGGTTTATTTGATCCAAAAATGCAACAGGGGCAAGCAAGCCATGCACCGGATGATGGCAGCGAACCAAGGCTTCTACACCAACAAGCGTGTTGTCGTCTGTGGTGTATTGAGGTTGGTAATAGTTTTCAAACCAACCGTTATTAAAAGCCTGCTCAATCTCTTCATTATTGAGTTGAATCTGAGGTCGCTTTACTTCCGATTGCTGCATCTGTTTTTGAAATGCAGTTACAATCTCGTGTAACTGTTCAAAAGAGATGGGTTTGGTCATGGCACGCACAAATACGTAATTGGCGGATAAACACATGTTGTAAGTGATCTCGACAATGTCTTTGCTCATCGCACTTAATATCACCACACCCTTTGGTTTGATTTCCTCAGACAATGTTGAGAGTAAGTTGATACCATTTAAGTCGGGCAGGTCAATATCGCAAATCATTAGGTCAATGTTTCCGCCAGCACACACTTCTGACACTTTTGAACCGCTATGGACTAGGCTCACTTGTCCGTCAACTAAGCGGTTTGCCAAAATCTTTAAATTTGTTGCTTGTAAAATGTCGTCTTCAACAATCAACACGTTCATTTATTGCTCTCACAAAGCGTTAGCCATTGTTTAGTGATGGCTACAATCGAATTCATTTCTTGCAGAAGGGCATGTTTCGCCTGTACCTCCTGCGGTGTGCCAATTAACGTTTCACACTGTTTGGCCAAGTTTTGTAGCGGGTTGAGATTTAATGCTGCCGCCGAGCCTTTAATACGATGCGCTACTGATTTTAAGCTTTCTTTGCCTGATTCAATCAGCTCGATGTCGCTAGATAGTGCATCACAAACCACTTGAGCCATTTCGATACTCTCTTCTTGGTTATAAGCACTTAGCCACGCGCTTCTTGCTTCTTCTGTGATTTCCAATGCCAAATATTGTTCACACAAGTCACGTAGGTCATCCAAGCTATAAGGTTTGAATAATACTTCTTCTATACCAAACTCTCTTGCTCGTTCCACGACATTCCTTGAGTTTTCCGCGGTACAAGCGATGACAGGGATATGTTTCAGCGAGTTGTTTTGTTTGAGTGTTTGAGTTAACTGATAGCCGTCCATTTCTGGCATATGGCAATCAGTGATGATCAAACTGACTGGCGTTTGTTGTGTATCATCGTGAATGGCACAAAGCTGTCGTAACGCTTCTGTACCGCTTTTCGCTACATCACAGGCAATCCCAAGTCGTTCAAACTGTCTTTTGAAAAGTAATCGGTTGATCACATCATCATCAACGACAAAAACTCGTCCCTTCCAGTCTTGTCCTGGCCGCTCTTCAAGGGCGTCGTAAACCATCGAACTCGTGTCCAGCTTTTGGTGAATCAAGTCGGGGTAGATGCTGCTGTAGTTTGAATCAGCTTTGATCTCGTGATGTCGCATTTCAAATTCATCCAAGGTGACTTGCCAACACTCTAGCCATTTCTGAATGTACGCATTTTCAGTGTAAACAGGGCCAAGTCCGGTTAATTCAAGTGCCTCGCTTTTCAGTGGTAGTTGGATATATACCGTTGTTCCAATTTCGGGTTGGCTCTCTACTTCGATATGTCCGGCCATTATCTTGACTAAGCTGTATACGATAGACATACCAAGCCCTGTTCCACCGAAGCGACGACTGACACTTTTGTCTCCTTGAACAAAAGGTTGGAAAAGAGAAGCCAACTGACTGTCATTCATTCCGCAGCCACTGTCGGAAACCGACAACTTCAACGCGTCTTGTTCAATATTTAAACTGACCGTGATGTGGCCCTGTTCAGTGAATTTGACTGCATTGCTTAGCAAGTTGTTCATAATTTGATTGACGCGCAACCAATCAAGCTCAACAAAAGCATACGGGCTTGGCGTCCATTTCACATGGAATGCTAGGTCTTTTTGTTCTACGACTTTTTCAAAGCTGCGCAACATTGGCCCAAGTTCTTGGTAACTGTTTCCGACTTGAATGTCTAACTGCAACTGGTCTGCATCGATTTTTGAAAAGTCCAAAATATCGTTCACATGCAACTTTAAACGCTCAGCCGATAGCATGGCGTTCCTAAGCAATTCTTTGCTTTCTCGTCGTTTTAACTCGGGTTCTAGGAGCTCCATTAAGCCCAACATTGCTGCAATTGGCGTTCTTAGCTCATGGCTTACGACGGCGAGGAAATGATCTCGTGCTTCAATCGCTTGCATTGCTTTGATGTTTGATTCTTTAAGCGCGCACTGTTTTTGTTTTAACTCAGTAATATCGTCAAATACCGTCATTTGATATTGCACCCCATCATACGGATGAATTAGGTGTTGGCGACGAACCCTGAAGTGCTGTTTCCCCAATTGAAAAACAGGCGTGCCTGACGCATCTGACAATGGGTATTCCTTGTCTTTTAACTGCTTCAAAAAGTAAGCGCGTTCAGGCTCCGCAATGCTGATGTCTGAATTACAACGATTAAGCATATTAAGGAACGGCTTATTCGCCAGTACCTGTTTATGGTCGTCGTCAGAAATCAAAATCATATTTGGGATATGGTCCAGAACCGAAGACAGCCATTGGTTTTGACGTTGTCGGATTTGGGTCTCATATTCCTTGCGGCGAATCTTTCGCGTGAGTTCGCCAGTTCTGACGATGTAAATGATCGCGGCAAGCAGCAAAACACATGTGCCAACCAGCGCCCAAATCGCTACGATTTCTTTGTCAAAACCGTAATTCACTGTCACCTTGTTATGGCGATCTTTCAATTGCTCCAACTCTGCGTCTGTGGTGATCTTTAAGACGGTATTTAAGACTCGACGCAGAAATTCTGAGTCTTTTCGTAACTCCATGCCTAGTTTTATCTTTAGTTGAATATCGATGGGCGGCGTTGCAGCTTTGAACTTGACCCCTTGTCCTTCATAAAAATGATTGTCGATTAAGTTTTGATTGACGAAGGCGTGCGAAACCTCACCATTTTCGAAGGCTTCCATTAGGTAATCGAAATCACGATACACAGATGAATACTCATAAGAGGAGTAATCTAAAAAGTGCGGATAAAAATTACCTGAGCGGTCCAAAATCGCAACAGCATCACGTGCGTACGAATTGAGTGACTCAATATAGCCGTATTGTAGAAAGCCCAAGGATCTTGTTGTGATAAAGCGCTTCTTGTCGGTTAACGCAATATTACGAGCAGGGAGTAAATCGACGATACGTTCCTCCAACATCAAATCCACATCACGACCGTTAGGTGGAACATACTCAAATTTAATCATGCTCTTTTGCTCCATTAACTTTAGCAAATCATGAACATAGCCTTTAATTTGACCTGTTTCCGGATCTAGATAAGAAAGGGGATAGACATTATCTTGGATCGTGTAACGAACCGTCTGATGACCTTGCTGCTGTTCTAGAATATCGAGCATTAATTCGTTGTGTAGAATATTGATATTGGCTTCGATATGAACCCGGCTGTGTTTAGACTCTTTGGAGTGTGAAATATACTTGGAAACGATCGACATCAACTGTTTAGACTGTTTCGCCGTAAAGATCGTAACTTGTCCGGGCGCCAAAGCGCTATCGTAAACCACTTTTCCGATCAGTTCGCCTTTAGGGTTTTTAAATCCATAAGAGTTTAAGGTCGATAAACCAACCACTGCAGCATCGGCTGCGCCAGTATTCAAAGATGTAGTCATCATCATGGTATTACGAACCGTATGAACGTGTTCGAATCCCAAAGCTTCGATTTGGTCGCAAGCGCTGGAGTCTTTTACACATACCCACTTTAATTCGTGTAGAGGTTTACTCTCTAGTTCGATGTCTCTGAGCCAAACCAAGCGAAGGGTTTGGAAAATCGGGGCAGAATACAAAAAGCGCTCGGCACGTTTTTTAGTTGCGACAAAGCCAACAGTGAGATCGATATCTCCTGCTTCTAGCGCATCGAACAAAGCATTAAGGGTTCGGTAGGGAACGTACTCGGCTTCCACATTCAGATCATGCGTCATGGTTTCTGCATATTCGATGTTGATGCCTTCTTTTGAATCAAGATCGCCCCAATAAGGCAGCCAATCGCCTTCTAAAACGCCGACTTTTATTCGTTGTTGAGTTTCGAGAAACTTCCTGTCTTCCAGAGTAAGGAAATCACTGCCTAATGCACTGAACGATAGGGTAAAAAGTAACATTGCAATCGATGCGATTTTTTTCACTATTTTTGTGTGTCCGATCACGAAATTCAAGCCGAAAGGGGAACGGATAGTATAGGTTTTCACCAAATCCATCCAATCAAGGTTGTTTATCTTGTCGACAACGCACGCTTGATACTGCCTAACAGGTAAGTAAAGGTATTGGGGGTACAAACAATCAATGGGTTATGAGGGCAGGCTCAATATCCCTATCTCTAGTAATGGAAAAAAATGGAAAAGCAACTAAGTTCATATTAAGGGGCTGGGTAAGGATACTCTTAATATGTATAAAAGGCTTACCACTAAAGGGGTGTGTGGATGTTTATTAGCATTAATCAGCGCTTCATTTTATGCGGGCGGGACGTTAGCTAAACAAGACTTACAATTGGTGAAGCCGATTGAGGGAGAGCCGAGTATCGATATGGATTTTGCTCGTGTTGGTTGGCAGCTTTTTCGTGATCCAAAGCTCTCTTCTAATGGTCAAATCAGTTGTGAAACTTGTCATGATTTACAAACGAATGGCGCGGAACCTAGTGCGGTTTCAACTGGTGTAAACGGTTTAGGTATTCGCAATTCTATTACTGTATTTAATGCGTCTCTTAATTATCGCTTTTTATGGGACGGTACCGCTAATTCACTCATGGCGCAAATCGATGGGCCGGTATTAAACCCGCTAGAAATGGACTCGAATTGGAAGGACATTGAGCAATACGTGAAAAGTGATTCAACCTACAACGCATTGTTTAAACGGGCGGATGGGCGAGAGATTACCATACGAAACATCAAAGGAGCGATTGTTGAGTTCCTGAAAGCTTTACAAACTCCTAGCTCGCCTTTTGATTCTTATCTACTAGGTTATTCCCATGCCCTTGATGAGCAGGAGATTCGAGGATGGCAAACTTTCCAAGAAGTAGGATGTGTGCAATGCCACCAAGGTAAAAACGTCGGTGGTGCGATGATTCAACGGTTTACTTACTTCCAAACGCCAGATGTTGATTTAGACACAGGACGTCGTTTAAGGACTACTGATGGAGAAGACAAGTTCTATTTCCGTGTTGCGAGCTTGCGAAACGTCGGCCAAACCAGCCCTTATTTCCACAATGGCAAAGTCGACAAACTCTCCGATGCTATTCAGATTATGTCTCAAACTCAGTTAGGCGTGACCATGAGTGATGAAAAGGTGGCAGACATCGAAGCGTTTCTCAATGCATTAACCGCCCCAAGGCCTTCGATTTTGGAGGTGTTTGAAAATGAGTAAGTTCAGAATACTTAACGTACTACTTTTTGTGATCATTGCCGTCATGATGGTATTAGCGTACATGACTCATGTGAACTCCAAAAATACTCAAGTTCTACATGCTTCTTTGTCTGAGATTGGTCATCACTTAATTGAAGAGCGGGACACGGTCGTTAATCGTTACCAGACCAGCTCAAGGAAGGACTACGAGATTACGCAAAATCTCGTCGAGTTGGAACTTGCCGCGGAGCAATTGGGTGAAGATTTTGAACAATCTATTTGGTTTAATTTCACCTCAACAAAGAACAGAGTCAAAAATATCCTTGTTCAGTTTGATGGAAAAGTGCGTGAGGCCACCCAGACACTGGATATGTTGATAGGGGTTCAGGTCGCCAATCAATATGAACTGCTGGCGCTACACAACATTTATAAGGATCAATTCGGGGCGGATACTCAGGACGTTTGGCTTGAAGAACACTACTTTGACTTTCTTACTAATGCTGCGTTGCAAGGGGACAACCCAGAAAGTCAGAACATATCGTTATTTTTGAATCGTCTACGTCAAAGTGAACGTAAGATTGAGTTGCTGACCAACAAAATATTAGAAGGTCACTATTTTGAATTTGTTGAGTATTCCGAGCATCAACTGTTGGAATTTGTTCAGCGTGAAGCACGTTTGACGTGGTTTCTTGTCTTGCTCTCTATCGTCTTACTCGTGGCGGTGTTTGTGCTGCAAACTCAACACCGTGTGAATAAGCTCAAACATCTCAATGATGATTTAACGGAAGCGACAGATAAAGCGGAACGTGCAGCAAAAGCTAAATCACAATTCTTGGCAACCATGAGTCATGAGTTGAGAACGCCTATGAATGGTGTTTTAGGAATATCTCAGATCATCGCGAGCGAGACTCAAGAGCCTAAGACCAAAGAGCACGTTCAGGTCATTCTTGACTCTGGCCAGCACTTAATGACCATTCTGAATGATATTTTGGACTTTTCCAAAGTAGAAGAGAATAAGCTGGATTTGGAAGAGGCTCCTTTTAATCTGTCGCAAGTTTTAACACCAGTATGCAGTGCAATCCAGCCTCTAATTGAAGAAAAGAACATACAGCTGTTTATTGAAAATGAAGTGCCCGATCAGGTCGAATTTCAAGGTGACTGTGCCCGTATTCGCCAAATCTTATTTAATTTGGCGGGTAATGCGGTGAAGTTTACTCATGACGGACACGTATTGATTCGTTCAGAGCTGGATCAAGAAAGAAGGCGTCTGGTGCTCTCTGTGAACGATACGGGCATAGGTATTCCCGCAGACAAGCAAGATCGCATCTTCAACTCCTTCGAGCAAGCCGATACGTCTACCACTCGTAAGTTTGGTGGTACAGGTCTTGGTTTAGCGATTGTGAAAAAAATCACCGAACTTATGGGCGGTGAAGTCAAAATCAAGAGCGTTGAGGGAATAGGCACCCAATTCCTTGTTGATATTCCCATTCCCTGGGAAGAAAAGTCGGTACTCCAACCAGAGCAAGCGAAGGAGGAGTCGAAGGGAGAGAGCAAAAGCAACCTTCGTATATTGTTGGCGGAAGACAATCGGGTTAATGCGATTGTCGCAAAAGGCTTTTGTGAGAAGTTAGGGCATACGGTAGAAATCGCTGAAAACGGTTTAATAGCCACGAAGAAAGCACAAGAAAACCAGTATGACCTGATCTTGATGGACAATCATATGCCAGAAATGAATGGTATCGAAGCCACGCGTTTCATCCGAGAAAATCTAGGGGTGAGGACTTTATTGTTTGCTTACACCGCCGATGTATTTAGAGAGGCTCATGATAACTTTATTGAAGCCGGTGCTGACCATGTATTAACCAAGCCGTTGCAACGTGAGAGCTTTACGGATGCGTTGAAGCAGTTTTCTTCACGTTTACCTGTTCAAACAATTGGGGAGGCTGAACAATCCGAGAATGTCGTTCAACTGCATCGCGAGCCAATCGAAAAGCTGCGCTTAACAGAGGAAGAGCTTACCCACTCAGAGACGATTGAGATCTTGAGAGAGGAGCCTGAAGCGCTGATGGATTTGTTGAAAAGCATCGTTTGCGATTTTGAAGCCGCCGTTGATGAGCTAATTGAATTCTTTATGGTCGAAGATTTAGATTCACTTCATAGTACCTTACATACAACGAAAGGCATGGCATTGAACCTAGGGCTTGATACATTGGCAAATCAAGCATTAGAAATTGAAACGCAGGTAAAGAATCGACAAACCCCTGAGATTGAACAGTTGCAAAAACTGATTAACCGGCTGCAGGTCAATGTTCATCAAGGTCAACGTTTGATTGAAAAATCGAGAGCGCAAATCAATGATTCCAATCAGGTGATATGAATACTTTATGCACCCCTCATTTAGGTTGTGACTGAATCTATTAGTATGTTTTACTGAGGACTCTTGATTACAAGGAGCCGTTATGAGCCAGCACACCGCACGAATTAAATGGCAGCGCAGTGTTGATGAAATCTTCAGTGACAACCAGTACAGCCGTGCCCATATATGGGAGTTTGATGGAGGATTACAAGTACCCGCGTCTCCCTCTCCTCATGTTGTCCCTTTACCGTTTTCGATAGAAGAGAATGTTGATCCAGAAGAAGCTTTCATTGCCGCACTTTCGAGTTGCCACATGCTGGTCTTTCTTTCTGTAGCGGCAAAGCGTCGTTATGTTGTGGATGCTTATGTCGATGAAGCGGTAGGTGAGCTTGCTGTTGGCGAAAATGGCAAGGAATGGGTTTCCAAAGTGGTGCTTAAACCAAAAATCGTATTTTTAGGTGAGAAACAACCAACACGCGAGCAGCTAGAAAAAATGCATCATATGGCACACGAGCATTGTTTTATTGCGAACTCGGTGAAAACGGAAGTGACGACTGAAATCATTTAAAACACTCAATGCCGCGATACTCTCTCGTCATTTCAGTTCAAAATGAAAGAGTGCCGAAATGGCTTTGCTTTTCGTCGCTTTTGATTTAGCTGAAAGCTCTAATAAACGGTATTTTATGCTCGATATGAGTGACTGGTTTCACATTTCAGCTCATTTGAAGCCGAGAACTGAACCAATGTTGTGCAGTGGCGCAAACTGTTTCTTGTTAAATTAATGTTAATATCGAATAGTGTGTCATTGATTAATAGCGAGCATGGATGTGCAAACGCCTTTGAATCCCTTTATTCAAGCCAATGGATTACCTCAATTTGGTCACCTAGACGCGATACCTGAATCGCTACAACTTGATCTCTTCCGATACCTCAATGAAATGGACAGTCCTGCGTCAAGTTGGCGTCAGCGCTTTGATTACAAACAGTTTCAATTTGTCTCGATCGTCACGCCTAAATACATCATCGGCGTGGCCATTGCGGACATTCGCTATTTGGCGTCTGGCTTTTGCTACGTGTTTGATACAGAAACTCATGAGCTCGTTGAACAGCAGTGGCTAAAGCCGCTCAACATGGGCTATCAAACACAGCCTTCAAGTTGGAACAGTCAAGCCTATCTCGCTAATGATGCCATTCAATTCAAGATTGAAAATGGACTCTGGCACATACAGCTTTCAACAGACCTTATTCAAGCTGACTTGAGGTTAAAACCTGAGTCAGAAAGCTTGCCTTTGATGCTCTGCACGCCAACCGCGTATTCAGGTTGGACCTACACCCAAAAACACAACGTGCTCGCTGTCCAAGGTGAAATGAGTGTGAAAGGGCAACCACAAGATCTAACCAACGCAGTTGCTGGGTATGACTTCTCTGCCGGGTATATGCGAAGGGAAACCAGTTGGCGATGGGCGAGCATTAATCATCACAGTGAAGACAAACGGATAGGGCTGAACTTTGCTGCTGGAGTTAACGAAACCGGGTATTGTGAAAACGTGATTTGGATTGATGGTGAACGGCATTTGATGCCACCTGTACAATTCGATTTTTCTCGTATGCATCAAGAAGCGTCATGGCGAATTACGTCACAAGACAAGCGCATCGACTTGACCTTCAAACCTAAAAATCAGCGCTCAGAGAAAAAGAATTTCTGGTTTTTGAAGAGTAACTTTCGTCAGTTTGTCGGCTACTTTTCTGGCTATTTGATTGATGGCAATGGCATTAAACACGAACTTGATGAGGTGATGGGACTCACCGAAGATCACTACGCGAAGTGGTAGGAAGAGACGATGGAATGGTCACGAATTACTGAACACCCTGATTTATTATTGATGCTGCTCGCACCGATCTTTCTCCTTTGCATTGCCGCAGAGTATTGGATTGGGCAGCGAGGAGGGAAGTTGCCTGAAAGCGCACGCTACTATTTGCCTGAAGTTGCATGTAACTTTGTCCTTGCTGGTCTGCACCAAGCTACTGATATTCTGACTGGATTGCTGATAGCTAAGCTCTATCTTTGGTGGTTTGGTTGGCGGTTATTTGATATCGAAATGACGGTATCGACGTTTTTACTTTTAATGGTCTTGCAAGACTTTTTCTATTACTGGTTCCACCGAGCAAGTCATCGTATCCGTTGGATGTGGGCGGCACACGTGGTGCACCACAGTTCAGAGCGCATGAACTTCAGTACCGCATTTCGTCAAAGCCTGATGTACCCATTGGCCGGCATGTGGTTGTTTTGGGTGCCACTGGTCATTATTGGTTTTGATCCTAAGTGGGTAGTGTTTGTTGTTCTGCTTAATCTCGGTCTGCAATTCTTTGTTCATACCCAGTCGATTCGTTCTCTTGGTCCTTTAGAATGGGTCTTCAATACGCCATCTCATCACCGTGTTCATCATGGTGTGAATCGTCAATATATCGATAAAAATTACGCTGGCGTGCTGATCATCTGGGATCGCATGTTTGGTACATTCGAGCCAGAAGTTGAAACGGTTCGTTATGGCATCTCAAAACCTGTTAACAGCTTTAATCCTATTACCGTGACGTTTGCGGAATGGAAAGACATGTTCAAAGAAGTGACTCGTCCTAATTTATCTTGGCGTCAGCGCTGGCGGTGTTTGTTTGCGCCTCCGTCTGACCCCCTGGAATAGCCGTTTCTTATGATTAACTAAACGCCATACCATTTATTCTTGACAGCATTCGGTAATGTTGTTTTAATGCGTACGGTGTTTTGTAAGATTTAAGGAACGGACGGTGACATTTAATCGAGTTTTCTCAATTGTAACGATGACCGCCGCTATGCTCGGCTCTGGGTACACATACGCAGCAACTGCTTTTAGTGCCGATCAGCTGTGTAAAGCAGGGTTAGCACTGGCGATAGATAAGCAGCCCCGCGGGATTAAAACGGCGGGAACGTCAGGTCATCGTATTTTGCTGGCTTTGAAAAATGGTAAAAATGATTGGGATTACCGCTGCACGGTAAATCGTCAAAATCGTACGTTAAAGATTGACGCTAAAGACTTGAAGCGAAATGACAAATACCTCGCTCAAGCAATACGTTATCGCGTCAATGAAGGGAAGCGATCGGTCGAAGTCACCATGAAGAAACGCGCTGGTGGCGGGCTGAAAAACGACACGTTCACGACACTTCAGTTGGATTAACCCCAAAGATATGGGGAACATTATAACGAAGACACGCCCCTGTATTTTGCAGGGGCTTTTTTATGCCTGCAGTTTTAGGTAGCAAATACAAGAGATCGATTACAGCCGCAGCATGATAGCAGTGAAGTACGAATTTAAAGGATAGTTTTGGAAATCTGAGAAAAAGACTAGCTTAAGGGAAAGCTTGGAGCGGGCAGCGGGAATCGAACCCGCATCATCAGCTTGGAAGGCTGAGGTAATAGCCATTATACGATGCCCGCGCATCGATAGGACAGTTCCAATATGCCACATTAACGACAAAAGAAAAGTCTTTTTTGATCAATTGGTTGCTCAATGCGTAAATAACTCTCAAATTGCCTATAAAGCGTTCGATTTGTTGCTTTTACAGTCGTGGCGGAGCGCTCTTCTTAAACTCAATCGGGCAGAATTTTCGTCTGTTCTCGCTTTCTATTGTTTCTCGAATTTGAACACTTGGCAATCATGGTCAAGACTAAATGTTGAAATGATTCAATTTTTTCCCAGTTGCAATAAATGAAGGCCGATAAATACGGCAAAATAGAGAGGAGAATGAGTATGTGGAAAGGTTTATTGGCGGCGTCTTTCGTGTTTATGATAACGGCCTGTACAACCGTGACGACCGACGTCGATAAACAAGCGGATTTTTCATCCTACAAAACGTTTGATTTTGGAGAACAATCAGAGGCTCCAACAAGCCTAGATGCTCGTCGTATTGAGCAAGGTCTTGCTTCTCAATTGGAAGCGAAAGGGTTATCACAAGTAAAAAATGGTGGTGACCTTTATGTGCACCACGACATCATCAAAGAATCGGAGCTCGTTTCTTCTGGTTCCTCTTTCAGTGTGGGTTACGGCTGGAACAGTTTTGGCGTTGTAACCTCAAGTCCTGAGCGTTACAAAGAAAAGAAGTATGGCAAGTTAGTGGTGGAGTTAGTCGATACCAAAGCGAATCAAGTGGTATGGAAAGGGGTATCAAGCCGTAAACTTACGGAGTCGATGAGCACTGAAAAACGTGAAGAATTGATTTCGGAAGAAGTGACAAAAATGTTTGAAAATTACCCGTATGGTAAAGATTAAGCGACTATTAAATAAAGGTTAAATGGACATCAAATTGCCCTAGCAAAGGTTTGCAAAACTCTCTTTTTATTATCGATTGAGAATTTAGATTGCAAATTGGCACGCATGGAGTTAAAACAGCGTATCGTTGTGGTTTAGGTGAATTCTGTGCGTGCTTACCTAGTCTGTGTGTTAGGGCTTTTTGTTGCGCTGATGGCTTTTGAATTGAGTCAGGAACAACCGTCACCAAAACTTTCCCATGCGATTGCTTTTACTTCTTCTCTTACCAAAGGCGAAGCCCATCTTGAGGAAGTCCCTTTCTCTCCAAGGCGCAAAGTCACGGCAAGTTTACTCAGCCGCAATGCATTGCGAGTTAATCATTCTAATTCGACCACAGATAATGATGAGCTCGATGTATTGCCCGCGCGTTGGTTAACGGTATCGACAGAGTCTACGAATCGTTTTCTTTCGGCCTTTGTTTCCCCAATCCTACGAACTATTTATCCTCGTTCAAAGTATCGAATTGGAGGTCGGCAAGAATCGAACCTGATTTACCGCTTCATGCATGCGAGGTAGTGCCTAATCGTCTGTTTTCGCAAATTCGTTATGATGTTTAGGAGTATTTATGTTTGATTCAATTGTTCAGGTGTTACTTGCGCTTTGGCACCAAGATTTCACGGCTTTAATGGCCCCAGGCAGTGCAGGGCTGATTTACTTTGTTGTTGCAGCACTAATTTTCTTAGAAAGTGGCTTTATTCCAGCCGCTCCATTTCCATGTGATAGCGTGGTGGTTTTGTCCGGCACGTTAGCCGCGGTAGGTGTGTTAGATCCTGTCGTCATTATGCTAGTGATTGTTGTGAGTGCGGCAATGGGCAGTTGGGCGGCCTACCTGCAAGGAAAGTGGTTAAATCGCTTGCCGAAAGTACAGGGGTGGGTGAATGCTGTGCCAGCGAAACGTTTGGAACAAGTTGACGTGCTCTTAGGCAAACACGGATTGATTGCACTGTTTTGTGCACGTTTTATTCCTGTAGTTCGCTCTTTACTTCCATTGATGATGGGGCTTCGCGTGAATCGCGTGAGTAAATTCCATTACTTTGCATGGCTGAGTGCCATCTTGTGGACGTTGTTACTATGTGGTTTGGGGTTGCTGTTGCCATTACTACCAGAAAAGCTCAACAAGATTGTGACGATGGGATTAATGGCTGCTCCTGTGATTACATTGACCATCGCTATCATGAGTTTTGTGTTGGTAAAAGTTCGCAAGGCTTGGAGCAAATCAAAAACAACTCCACAATTGCCATAATTGTTCTGATAAGAAATTTGAAAAGCAAAAAAGGCGCTATCACAGCGCCTTTTCTGTATTTACATTGCTTGCAACGAGCGCGAATCAGTAACCGATATTGTAAAGGTATTCGCCTGCTTCCTTACACTCAGTTTTGTAGAACTGTTCCATCTTTGTTTCATCCATGCCTTGTGCTTTAAACTCAGTTTCAGCAGAAGACAGTTGGCTAAAGGTATAACCGCGTTTAGCCATGAGATAGTGTCTAAACATCGCTCTATGCTCTGGCACGGCATTACGAGCATTCGAAGCGTTCGCACATTCTAGAAGCGCTTCATTAGTCATTTGTTCTGGTTTTGATGTCTCACTTGCTGATGTTGTGAATGAAGCAAGTGCTAAAGCCATAGCGGCGGTGATTGCGAATCTTTTCATTGTAAGGATCTCGAGTTAATTCAATGGATAGATGAGATCATCCTTGGCTAACACTGACGCATTCCTTCTTTAAGTCAGTGAAGTCAAACGGCGAGCATAGATTCGCGGCCGTGTTTGAAAACGTACAACAAGTTTGCTTGTTTCCACCCTGATAGGTGAAAAGGAAGTTTGCCGTCTAAAGCATTGTCATCTGGGAGAGGCGTTGCTTTTAATGCGATAGCCAACAACGGCGGAGACAAAAACGCGACGAGTAAGTGGTAGTCAGGTTTGATGTTTAATGGCAACTCACCGTCATCGCCCGAATTTCTTCGACAAGGCAATAGCCCAAGAAAATCACGTTTTAAAAAGCGAAAGTAACCGTCTTTCCCCCAGGAACTATCGCTATGCTTTTCAAGAAAAGGAGCTTTTAGCGATGCGTAATCTTGCTGACTGAGTTTAGCGAGTTTTTGTGATGTATTGAAATTCTGAGTCGAAATATCATGTGCGTGTGCGGCAACCATTTGCCCTGAGAATAGAGCAAGTGACAATAACAGCATAAGACGAAATAGATGACGCAAAACGAACCCTACAACCTCACCAAAACGAAACCTAATGGACCTAGTGCTACTGGTAAAGAGGACCGCACGAGGTCAATGATTGCGTATACTAACCAGATGCTGAGAAGATGAACAGTTTTTTATGACCAATAAAAAAGGGAGCGAATCCGCTCCCTTTCTTGAAGATAGATAAACAACGACTAAGCACTTGCGTAAATGACGCTGCCGCCTTTAATGGTATCGATGATTTTGCGTGAGAGTTTCTGTGGCAGGGCTGGACATCCCCAACTGCGGCCAAGGTACCCATTCTTTTGGATAAAAGAAGGGTTCGCATAGTCTGCGCCATGAACCACAATGTAGCGCTCACGTGCTTTATCGTTCACGCCTGATGTCAATCCGTCAAGACGAAGTGAGTAACCGTTAGAGCCATAATAAGTCGTGTCAGTTAAGAATGTACCCAAAGACGTCTTACGAGAGTTTACGACGTTCGAAAACTTGGTTGCTGTTTTCTTACCGCTGTTCACTCCATGAGAGACATAGGTGTTGAAGATCAGCTTCATTTTATCTAAGTCGACCACATAAAAGCGCTTTTCAGTAGATGGTTTACTGTAGTCGATAATAGTAAGAAGCGATTTCTTACGATCTGGGGTTTTCTTGTAAGCCAAAAATGCATCATTGAATAATTTGTAATCAATGACTCCGCTTAGATTGGCCTGCTTATAGGCTTTTTCAACCAGTTGTTGAGTGGCTTTGGTTTCTGTTTTTGTGCCAGAGTGATGAGCAAAGGCAAATGGCGAAACAGAGAGCGATGTCCATATCAATAATAAAAATAGCTTTTTCATTTGTACTAAATAAAACTCTTGGTGTAGCAAATTCAGCGATTGCGTCTTGCAATCGTTAATACAGCATGCACATCAATTTAATTCTATTCTCAACGTTTCCTATTATGCGTAGTGACACGTATTACCGAACCATTTTTGGTATTTGGTAGAGTTCCGCCAACTAACTCGCTGATATTAATCAACATTGAGAGGTTAATCGATGACTTTAAAAATCTTCAAGACAAATACTAGCCGATTTAGGTAATTAATAAAACTGTGTTTACCGTGATTTACTAAGCAGTGGTGCTAATAAAACGTCGTTTAATTATAAATGAAATAAAAATACCGTTTGAATTCAATGTATTTATTTCATACTTAGCATTGTGCAAAAATTTTTTAGACTGTGATCCTAGTCGTAACAAATCATTACCCAACTACAGACAATTGATAGATTAAGCGAATGCTTAACTCCGCATATTCAACTATACGTGCAGCTAGGTTGTTGTATGTGGTCAATTTATTGAGTATTGCTGTTCACATCATCGGAATGATTTATGTTAGTTTGCTAAAAAACGGTTATCAAAGGACGATGAAGATGGAAGTTCATGAGTGTGTCTCATTTATCTTAGTTAAGGGCGAACAAGTGTTGCTGGAAACTAGAGCAAAGGATAAGGAATCTGACCCTGGGGCAATAGCTATACCCGGTGGCCATATGGAGTTAAACGAAACCCAACAACAAACATTGTTTAGAGAATTGCAAGAAGAACTCAACATCAAGCCACTTCAATTTGGTTATTTATGCTCTTTATATCACCCAACTACAGAACTGCAATTGATTCACTATTATGTGGTGACCAATTGGCAAGGTGATATTCAGAGTTTAGAAGCGGAGTCTGTTAACTGGTATCCAATAATAAATGCACCAGTCTCGACGGAAGTCGATCGCGTCGCATTAAGTGAATATCTTCGATTAAATACAGCGCTAAGAACGATGTTTAATAAATGAAGTTCCATAAATAATAATTGTGACGAGTAATAATATTTTTGATTGAATTGTAAATATCGAAAATATTCGAATTATCTTGTAAACAAAATATAGTGGATAAATACTTTGCGAAAACTTGATCAAAAATAAACTTTGCTTTCAGTTGGTTATGCTAGTTTCTGCAAAGGTAAGTTGAAAAAGGGATGTGTATGTCGAAGTGGTTAGATTGGGCAAAGCAACTACAAGCAATTGCTCAAGCAGGGGAAGCATACAGTAAAGATGCTTACGATCTAGAACGATTCAAAATGGTCGAAGACATCGCTCATCAGATGTTTGCTGACATCAGCGATAAGTCCGTTGCCGATATTCAAAACTTATTTATCCCTGAAGCGGGCTATCCAACACCCAAAGTCGACCTACGTGCTGGGGTGATAAAAGATGGCAAGATACTTCTCGTAAAAGAGCGCGAAGACGGAGGGTGGACATTACCTGGTGGTTGGGCTGATGTTTGTGAAACTCCAAGTAGTGGGGTGGTGCGCGAAGTGTTGGAGGAGTCTGGTTTTGTGGTTGCGAACCCGAAACTGATTGCGATTCGAGACAGAGCGATGCATGACTATCAGCCGCCTTATCCATTCCACATCTATAAGATGTTCTTTTTGTGTGAATACGTTTCTGGTGAACCTAAAGAGAACATTGAAGTTTCGGAAATCGATTTCTTCGCGCAGCATAAGATTCCACCACTTTCACAAAGCCGAGTTTTACCAAGAGATATTGAAATGGTCTTTGATGCTTTTTACAGTGAAGATTTTCAAGTACACGTTGATTGAGGAAGAAAATGAAAACGATAGGCCTAATTGGTGGTATGTCATGGGAGTCTACCGCGAACTATTACCAAATCATTAACCGTGAAGTGAAAGCGTGTCTAGGTGGGTTACATTCAGGAAAAGTCTGTTTGTACAGTGTCGATTTCGCCGAAATTGAAACACTTCAACATCAAGGTCGATGGGACGACACGGCTACGATTCTCTCGCAAGCAGCAAAATCGGTGGAAGCAGGCGGTGCGGACTTCATTCTGATTTGTACTAATACCATGCATAAAGTCGCGGACCAAATTCAGCAAGCTGTCAATGTACCGCTTGTTCATATTGCAGATGCGACCGCTGAGAATCTGGTGGCGGATGGCATTAAGAAGGTTGGTTTGCTTGGTACGCGTTTTACCATGGAGCAAGACTTTTATAAGCAGCGACTCATCGATAAATTTGGTGTTGATGTTGTCGTTCCAAGTTCAGATGACCAAACGATTGTTCATGAGGTTATCTATAACGAGCTGTGCAAAGGAGAAGTGCGTGAGGATTCTCGTCAACAGTATCTCACTATTATAGATAAGTTAGTTGAAGAGGGCGCTGAAGCGGTCATTCTTGGTTGTACTGAGATTGCGATGTTAGTTGAACCTCAACACACAGACGTTAAGCTTTACGATACAACAGAGATTCACGCTAAGGCCGCGGTAGAAGCTGCGCTGAATGAAGCGTAATTTTCTACAGAATTGATCGACAGGATTAAATTGCTCAGGGAAGAGTTATGAATTATCGATGCGGACAATGTCGCCAGTTTACGAGACAGAAGAGCAGTGCTGATATTTGCGGTGCTTGGGGTCATCCAACGGATGCGAACCGTGCAGCTTGCGATTATTTTATGCCGACGATTCGGGTTAAAGATCGAGTTGTTTCTCCTTTAAAAAGTAAAAATGGCTAAGTCGTTCTCATTAATTGAGAATTTCTTAATCAATCAGTATTAGTTGATTGATGCAAACGATTGCCACCTTGGGAATGTATTGTATAATTTGCGTCGCGTCACATTTTGGTGGCGCGTATTACATTTCAGGATTCCCATGTTGAAGAAATCTCTTGCTCTAATGCTTGCTGCGTACTCACTTCCTTCGGTTGCAGGTTCGACCATCGGTATTGTCGGTGCGATGGATGTCGAAGTTGAAGCGCTATTGCCAAAAATCCAAAACCAACAAGTAAAGAAAATTGGTAGCCATCGCTTTTACACGGGAGAGTTAGAGGGCAAAACCGTTGTTGTGACGAAATCTGGCGTAGGTAAGGTCAATGCAGCAATGACTACCACACTTCTGATTGAGTCTTTCGGCGTTGACCAACTGATCTTCACGGGCATTGCTGGTGCTAGCGACCCTAAATTGGACCCGTTAGATGTCGTGGTCTCTACGCGTTTGGTTCAGCATGATGTCGATCTAACCGCATTCAATATGCCGAAAGGTCTACTGCCTGATTACGAAGAGCGTTACTTTTACGCAGATAAAACACTGCAAAAGTATGCATTTGATGCAGCCGTTGATACGCTTGGCAAAGAGAGTGTTTACCGTGGCGTTATCGCATCTGGTGACCAGTTCATTGCAAGCAAAGTGAAAGTGACGGGTATCTACCAAGAATACAACGCCATGGCTGTGGAAATGGAAGGCGCAGCGTTAGGCCAAGTAGCAGATGCGTTCAAAGTACCTTACGTCGTTATCCGTACGATTTCAGACAAAGCGGATGGTTCGGCAGATGTTGTCTACTCGGATCTTAAAAAGGCAACTGCGGATAATTCTGCCAACATTACGCTAAACATGCTTAAGCGAATGTAGTGTTCTACTTCTTATCTAAAAACTAAAAAAGCAGCACTTGATGTGCTGCTTTTTTGTTGAGTTTTGCACGTCGTCATGTTGGCTTATGGAGTACTCATTCGACTAAGCGATATCTGATTGAGAAAATGGCTGGTCATTGGCGGATTTCCACCAGAGATTTAACTGCTCTTTATCCATTGGTTTACCGAACAGGTAGCCTTGCATAAAGTCGCACCGATAAGATGAAAGCCATTCGTGCATGACGTTGTGTTCGATGCCTTCTGCGGTGACTTTTTTATTCTGTGCATGGCAGAGCTCAATGATTGGCTTGATGACATGTCCATTATCGGTGTTCATTAATGTTAAAAGAAACTCTCGGTCAAACTTGATCTTTTGCACTGGGTATTGCACCAATTGTGTCAGTGATGTGTAGCCCGAACCGAAGTCGTCGATCGCGAGTTTGTATCCCAGTTTTGCCAACTCGTCGAGTAGGGCAGTACCTTGTTGGTCCGCAGCGAAGGTTTCGGTAATTTCCAACTCAATGCAATGTGCTGGCACGCCATTTAGTTTCGCTTTATCGTGAATAAACTCTGCCATAGAGAGCGAATTGAGTTCGGCAGACGACAAGTTGATGGATAGAATGATGTCTTTACCAAAAATGCTCTTAAGCTGGTGGTATTCTTCCATCGCGTTTGCGAAGACCCAACGGTCAATTTTCTCAAATAATCCGGTCTGTTCTGCTATCGGAATAAACTCTTTTGGCGGTATTGAACCAATGCCTTCCGCCTCCCAACGTAGTAAAACTTCTAAGCCTTCAATTTCGTTAGCATTGCTGTTCATGTAAGGTTGGAAGACTAAATGGAACTCGTCTTCAACGTTGTTTTTACGCAGTGCACGCTCAATTTGGCTGCGACGCTGCGCTTCAATATTCAGAGCGGCAGAATAGTACGCATACTGATTTTTACCTGCGCGCTTTGCTTGGTACATCGCGGCATCTGCACTAGAAAGCAATTTAGCGACATCGGCACCATCTCTTGGGTATTGGGCGATACCAACACTTGAGGTGACAGGAAATGAGTTTGTGGATGAGTGACTCAAATTGTGGATGGGTTTGAGTAGTTCGGTTGCAAACAAATCTGGGATGTTACTGTCTTTGTGGTTTGCACTAAGGAGAATCGCAAATTCGTCCCCAGACAAGCGAGCTCCAAAGCATGGGCTATTGTACTGTTGAGTGAACTTTTGACAGACTTTCTTGATGTGTTTGGAAAATACTTGTAGCAGTTTATCGCCTAACTCATGGCCGTATTTGTCATTTACGTATTTGAAGTTATCAAGGTCGATATAAATCACCCACAATTGTTCTGATGGTTCCGCCAGTTCGCGGGTCGCTAATTCGTGAAAACGGTGACGGTTTGCTAACTGAGTCAGGTGATCGGTTTCTGCTAATCGTTTTGTTTTGTGATAGATATTGTTTAGCTCTTCATACATATCGAAGAAGCGGGATGACAAACGTCCTATTTCGTCATCTGTATTCAGCTTCTCAATATTTTTGCGTTTGTTTGACTCAATTTCGCGTAACTGTCTATCGAGTCGAGAAACAGGACTTAGGACGTATCGGTAGAGAATCAGTACAATCAGAGTGATTGTACAGAAAGACGCAATGCCAAATGATAGCGCCAGTTCTAGCCATACTTTATCGACTTTGTTCCACATTAAGTACTCTGCAGGAGAGAGCACCGCATAAAAATGGGGTAGCAATTCGATGGTTTGTGCGAGTGGGATATCCAGAATAATCGGTTTGTTAGAAAAGGTGATGACGCTATGGGTATCGAACTCAATCTCGTGCTTGATGTTATTGAATGCTTCTAGAGAGACTGAAACCACAACGAAGAAAGCATTTTGTGGGTCAAAGCTTGGTGGGTGTTCGCCCGTTCGTTGATCAAACAGTTCGTATTGAAGCAGAATGCTCTGGCCGCTGGAGTTATAGATAAAGCCAGTGTGGCTAACCTCGCCATGCTGCGCGTAACTCGTTT
Organism: Vibrio jasicida 090810c; assembly: GCF_002887615.1. Lineage (NCBI taxonomy): Bacteria > Pseudomonadati > Pseudomonadota > Gammaproteobacteria > Vibrionales > Vibrionaceae > Vibrio > Vibrio jasicida. The sequence continues at coordinate 1,003,640 of NZ_CP025793.1, forward strand.
CTACGTATTCAAGGATCTTGGGGTCAAAGCGACCACTGGATTCATAGAATTGGTTCTCAGTGTAATAAAGCAGTTCTTGATTGCCATCGAGGATCGCCATATTCGCATCGCCATTATAACCATGGCTTAGCACATCAACGGTTTCATCGAGACGGTTGAATAGCTGTCGCTCTCGGTACGGGTCTTCGTGGTTAACGAAGTAATCCTGTAAAACTTCACTTTTCCCTAGGGTATAGGCGTAACTGTTAAGGAAGATATTGGCCTGACGAAATTGCCCTGCGAGCTTCTCCATTTGCAGCTGTATGTAGCTGTCTTCTCGCTTAATCAGTGTGACTTTTTGAATGCTATATATGATGTAACTCGACACCAACGCGCTAATAAGAATGACTGGCGCGACAAGCAAAACAACTCTATTGCTTAGTTTCATTATGGTTCTTCAACTTCCGTTTGTGTCCCTACAAACGTTCCCTACTTAAAGGTTCCGAACGGATGACGATAGTATTTCTGTGTTTTTCAAATTGTAAGTGGGTGGTTTTCTAAAGTCAGACGACCTTCGTATATTTGTGATGCTGTGTGCGCTTTTTTACGAGATTGACCAGAATAAGTCTCAAACTTTAGACATATTTTCGTTATTTCAAACTGACTCAACACATTTTTGTTGTGAATGAGTTTGCTCTCGGAATTAACAGTTCAATGACTTTTCTCATATTTTCATAAGCCATCGAAACGTTTCGATAGGGAAGTGTGACCGCAATATCTTTTTCTTAATCAGTTAGCACTCAATTACGGATCATTCTCACACCTTATCGATCTGTGACTGGTCAATTCTTCTTGGCGTTTTATTATTGCATCGAAACGTTTCGATGAGTGTTTTGTCAATATGGAATTTAGTCCAAGAGAGACACTCACAGTTGTATGAACGTGTAACCGAAAGGTCGATGAGATGAAAAAAAGTACCCTAATTAACTCAGAAATTTCTTACTTGGTGGCGACGCTTGGTCATACCGACGAAATCACCATTTGTGACGCGGGCTTGCCAATTCCTGATCATGTACAACGTATTGATTTAGCGTTGACGCACGGAGTTCCTGGCTTTCTAGATACCGTCCGAGTGATCTTATCTGAGTCCCAAATTGAGGGGGTCATCATTGCTGAAGAATTCGCAAAAGTTAGCCCAGTTCACCATGATGCACTTGTTACTGAGTTGACGAAAGAAAGTGAGCTAACTGGTAAACAAATCGCGATTAACTACGTATCGCATGAAGACTTTAAAGCTCGTACAGAACAAAGCCGCGCTGTTGTTAGAACAGGCGAGTGCACACCTTACGCGAACGTGATTTTCCAAGCCGGCGTGGTGTTTTAAGCCAGAACTAATTGAGGACAAATTATGACTCAAGCCATTCTACAACTGAGCGACATCGAGAAAGCCTTCCCGGGCGTTAAGGCGTTGGATAAAGCCAGCCTTAATGTATACCCGGGTCGAGTGATGGCGCTGATGGGCGAGAACGGGGCTGGCAAGTCAACTTTGATGAAAGTACTCACCGGTATTTACCATATGGATGCAGGAAGCATTCAATATCAAAGTAAGCCAGCGGCGTTTAAAGGCCCGCGTGACTCGCAAGAAGCGGGCATCAGTATCATTCACCAAGAATTGAACTTGATTCCGGAGCTGACGATTGCCGAAAACATCTATCTAGGCCGTGAATTTACCGGCTCTATGGGGCGTATTCAGTGGGGCAAAATGTATGAAGAAGCAGACAAGTTGCTTCAACGCCTTAACGTAAAGCACTCTTCAAAAACTTTGCTTGGTGATTTGAGCCTTGGTGAACAGCAAATGGTGGAGATTGCGAAAGCGCTGTCTTTTGAATCTAAAGTCATCATCATGGATGAACCAACGGATGCTTTGACCGACAAAGAGACGGAATCGCTGTTTAAAGTGATTAACGAACTTCGTGACCAAGGTTGCGGCATCGTTTACATCTCACACCGTCTGAAAGAAATCTTCGAAATTTGTGATGACATTACTGTGTTGCGTGACGGTAAGTTCATCGGCGAATGCCAAGTTAAAGACACCAACGAAGATGGACTCATCGAAATGATGGTTGGTCGTAAGTTGGAAGAACAATATCCACGTATCGATGTGACGCATGGTGACGTTTGTCTTGAAGTGATTGGTTTGACGGGCTCGGGCGTTCACGACATTAGCTTCACGCTTCAACGTGGTGAAATCCTTGGTGTGTCAGGCTTGATGGGCGCGGGGCGTACAGAGTTGATGAAGGTGATTTACGGCGCGTTACCAAGTGAGCGTGGCGTTATCAACTTAGACAACAAGACTATTAACCCAGTAAGCCCACAAGATGGCTTGGCGAATGGCATTGCTTACATCTCTGAAGATCGTAAAGGCGATGGCTTGGTGCTGGGCTTATCCGTGAAGGAGAACATGTCTCTGTGTGCACTGGATAAACTCACCAAAGGTTTCCAAATCCAACATGGCGAAGAAGTGTTGGCGGTTGAAGACTTCATTAAGTTGTTCAATATCAAAACCCCAACACGAGACCAAATCATTGGTAACCTTTCTGGTGGTAATCAGCAGAAAGTGGCAATCGCAAAAGGGTTAATGACCAAACCTAAAGTTCTGATTCTGGATGAGCCAACTCGTGGTGTCGACGTGGGTGCGAAGAAAGAAATCTATCAGCTAATCAACAAATTTAAAGCCGAAGGCATGAGCATCATCTTGGTTTCTTCTGAGATGCCTGAAGTGCTGGGCATGAGTGACCGCATCATGGTGATGCACGAAGGTCGTATTACTGGCGAGTTCGATGCGAAAGACGCCGACCAAGAAACACTACTCGCTTGTGCCGTAGGCAGAAAGATCAATGAGGAAGCAGCATGAGTACTAAGACCATGAGCAAACCAACCGAAGCGAACAGCAAAAAGTTGTTCACCAAAGAATGGCTGATTGAGCAAAAGTCACTGATTGCACTGATTTTCTTGATTGTTGTTGTGTCATTCTTGAACCCGAACTTTTTTACGGTAGACAACATTCTTAATATTCTTCGTCAAACCTCAGTCAATGCGATCATCGCGGTAGGTATGACGTTGGTTATTCTGACCGCAGGCATAGACTTAAGTGTTGGTTCTGTACTCGCGCTGTGTGGTGCGTTTGCCGCGAGCATGATTGCGTTAGAAGTGCCGGTGCTTATTGCGGTTCCGACAGCGCTGTTTGCTGGTGCGGCACTGGGTGCGATCAGCGGTATCATCATTGCCAAGGGTAAGGTTCAAGCCTTTATCGCAACACTGGTTACTATGACGTTACTACGCGGTGTAACCATGGTTTACACAGACGGTCGTCCTATCTCAACGGGCTTTACCGACACAGCAGATGCATTTGCATGGTTTGGTACAGGCTACGCACTTGGTATCCCAGTTCCTGTTTGGTTGATGGTGATTGTCTTTGCTGCGGCTTGGTACCTATTGAACCATACTCGCTTTGGTCGCTACGTGTACGCACTTGGTGGCAACGAATCAGCTACACGCCTTTCTGGTATCAACGTTGACCGTGTGAAAATTGGTGTATACGCCATCTGCGGTATGTTGGCAGCGCTTGCTGGCATCATCGTGACGTCTCGCCTTTCTTCCGCGCAGCCAACAGCAGGTATGGGTTATGAGCTAGATGCAATCGCAGCGGTTGTTCTTGGCGGCACCAGCTTGATGGGCGGTAAAGGTCGTATCATGGGAACTTTGATTGGTGCTCTGATCATCGGCTTCCTAAACAACGCGCTGAACCTACTCGATGTTTCTTCTTACTACCAAATGATTGCGAAAGCAGTGGTTATCTTGCTAGCAGTACTGGTAGACAACAAAAACAAGTAATTGATATTTAAAATAAAGAGCTCCACTAAATCCTGAATACAAATCGAGCCAGAGGACGTGTGCTGGCTCACCCTACACAAAGGACTAGAACGATGAAAAAACTCGCAACTCTTATCTCTGCTGCACTTCTTTCTTCAACCGTATCGGTAGCGGCGCACGCTCAAGATACAATGGCGATTGTAGTTTCTACACTGAATAACCCGTTCTTCGTAACGATGAAAGACGGTGCAGAAGCGAAAGCGAAAGAACTGGGATATGACTTGATTGTACTGGACTCGCAAAATGACCCGAGTAAAGAACTGTCAAACATCGAAGACCTGACGATTCGCGGCGTAAAAGCAATTCTGATTAACCCAACAGATTCAGACGCTGTGTCAAACGCGATTCGTATGGCGAACCGTTCTAAGATCCCTGTGTTGACACTAGACCGTGGAGCAAGCCGTGGTGACGTAGTGAGCCACATCGCTTCTGACAACGTAGTTGGCGGCGAAATGGCTGGTCACTACATCATGGAAAAAGTAGGTGAGAAAGCGAAAGTTATCCAACTAGAGGGTATTGCAGGTACGTCTGCGGCGCGTGAGCGTGGTGAAGGCTTCATGACAGCAGTGAAGGGCAGCAACATGGAGCTACTAGCAAGCCAACCTGCTGATTTTGACCGTACTAAAGGTCTGAACGTAATGGAAAACTTGCTTGCAGCGAATCCAGATGTTCAAGCAGTATTTGCTCAGAACGATGAGATGGCACTGGGTGCGCTTCGCGCAGTTCAGGCATCAGGTAAAGACGTAATGATCGTTGGCTTCGACGGTACTGATGATGGTATCGCTGCTGTAAACCGTGGCAAGCTAGCTGCGACGATCGCACAACAACCAGATCTTATTGGTGCGTTGGGTGTAGAAACTGCAGCGAAAGTATTGAAAGGCGAGAAGGTTGAGGAGTACATTCCTGTTCCGCTTAAAGTCGTGACTAAGTAAGTTTAGCTCCCGACTCAGTGATTCTTCTTTGTTGAAGATAACGGAATGACCCAATGAGTGTGTTGGGTCATTCCAAACAACGAAAGCGGTACGTTAGAAAATCAAATCTAGTTGAATCGTAATACGCTTACGTTTTTTCAAAGAGCGTAAACCTATTACTCCTGTTCAAATATAAAGGGTTCAATCAGAACCGAGGATAACCGTATGAATAAGTTAGTGGTGTTAGGTAGTGTAAACGCTGACCATGTTCTTCAAGTGCCTTCTTTCCCTCGCCCAGGCGAGACGCTACATGGTCGCAACTATCAAGTTATCCCAGGTGGCAAAGGTGCCAACCAAGCTGTTGCGGCAGCTCGATTAAACGCAGACATCGGTTTTATTGCGTGTGTGGGTGATGATTCGTTCGGCATCAACATTCGTGAGAACTTCAAAATGGATGGCATCGACATCACTGGTGTGAAGATGCAGCCAAACTGTCCAACGGGCATTGCCATGATTCAAGTGGCGGACAGTGGCGAGAACAGCATTTGTATCTCAGCAGAAGCCAACGCAAAGCTGACTGCAGAGGCGATTGAGCCCGATCTAGAGCGCATTCGTCAGGCTGATTACTTGTTGATGCAACTAGAAACGCCAATGTGCGGCATCGAGAAAGCAGCGCGAATCGCGAAAGATGCCAAGACCAACGTGATTCTTAACCCTGCACCAGCTCGCGAGCTGTCAGATGAATTACTGTCTTGCATTGATGTGATTACACCAAACGAAACGGAAGCGGAAGTGCTAACAGGCGTGACGGTAGCAGACGATGACAGTGCACAAGAAGCGGCGAACATCCTGCATTCGAAAGGCATTGAAATCGTCATGATCACGCTGGGTGCGAAAGGGGTGTGGTTGAGTCAAAACGGTCGTGGTGAAATCATTCCTGGCTTCCGCGTAGAAGTAACAGATACCACTGCGGCGGGCGATACGTTTAATGGGGCATTAGTCACTGGTTTATTGGAAGACTTACCTTTAGAATCAGCGATTAAGTTTGCCCACGCAGCAGCCGCGATCTCAGTAACTCGCTTTGGCGCGCAAACCTCCATTCCAACCCGCAAAGAGGTTGAGGAGTTTCTGGCTCAACACCAATAATCTAGGAGTAATAACATGGCAACGATGAAAGACATCGCAAAACTGGCAGGGGTTTCCACTTCAACTGTGAGCCATGTTATTAACAAAACTCGCTTTGTCAGCGAAGAGATCTCCGAACGAGTCAACAACGCTGCCAAAGAACTCAATTACTACGCGCCGTCTGCTTTGGCGCGTAGTCTCAAAGTGAACCGCACCAAAACCATTGGTATGCTAGTGACCACCTCAACCAACCCATTTTTCGGTGAAGTCGTAAAAGGTGTTGAGCGCAGTTGCTACCACAAAGGTTACAGTCTGATCCTGTGTAACACTGAAGGTGATAACGAGCGAATGCGTGAATCTATCAATACGCTGTTGCAAAAGCGCGTTGATGGCCTGATTTTGATGTGTTCATCGTTAGAAGGGGAGCGTATTGATGTATTCGAACGTTACCCTGATATTCCGGTTGTAGTGATGGATTGGGGCCCTATGCTGTTCACCAGCGATAAGATCCAAGACAACTCACTTCGTGGTGGTTATCTTGCAGCTAAATACCTTATCGACTGCGGCCACCAAGAGATTGGTTGTATTACAGGTCCACTAATCAAGCATCAAGCGCAAATGCGTTACGAAGGCTACAAGCGAGCGATGATCGAAGCTGAGCTTGAATTCAATGCAAACTGGATTGTTGAATCTGACTTTGAATGTGAGGGTGGTTATCAAGCCTTCAAGAAAATGGCGGAACGTGGTCCATTACCAAGCTCGATTTTTGTCTCCAACGACATGATGGCAATGGGCGCAATTAACGCGGCTAACGAGCTAGGCATTAAAATTCCAGAGCAGTTATCCATTATTGGCTACGATGACATCCATATCGCCAAATTCATGTCTCCATCTTTGACAACAATTCACCAACCGAAATACCGTCTAGGGCAAGCTGCAGTCGAAACCTTATTGCGAAAACTGGATGATAAATCTGATGAAGCTCAGGTTGTACAGCTTGAACCTACATTGGTTGAGCGTAACAGTGTGAAGTGTCTCTCCGAATAAAGAAGTTATTCGTACTCAATTAGTTATTTATCTAAACTTATAATGGTTAGCTTTCTGAATGGATTTAGAAAGTAAATGCCTTCTTTTTACATAATAAGCCCATCAAAGTGTGATTTTTTGCGCGTAAAGTGAAAGACATCGTGTAGAAATTCACAGGAAAGCTTATTATTAGAAGAGTCTATAAATAGATTTATAAATTATTGTGGTGAATGGAATTTTTTTATGTTTGTTAAGAGATACGCACAGTATTCAACTAAGAGACCTTGGTTTCATCGTATCAATGTAATGTTGGTATTGTTCGTATTTGTAGTCAGTGTTTATGAACTGCTCGCAAACGAAGAATTCGTCTATTTGTCGGGCATCGCTTTTACGTTCATTGCAACTGCATTTTTTGCCTCTGCGTCCTCTTTCAAAAAGCGCTATTTAGGGCATGAGTCGTAAACAATTTAAGGTGACAAGTGCCATCAAAGCACTTTAAAACAATTATTGATCTGATTTATGATCGGATACATCAAAGGGAGGACAAATGTCCTCCTTTTTGTTTGCTGCGAGGCAATAAGATGAGCGCATCCCAAGCACAATAATAAAGGACACCTTCATGGACCTATTTGCCCTGTTAGACATCAACAACACCCTTGTTAATATTCCCATTGGTGGTGGCTATGCAATGAGCTGGATCGAAGCGTTTGGTACGGTTTTCGGTCTGCTTTGTATTTGGTTTGCGAGCCAAGAAAAAACCATTAACTACTTGTTCGGTCTGCTGAACGTAACACTTTTTGCCGTTATCTTTTTCCAGATTCAGCTTTACGGATTGCTTCTGCTTCAACTGTTCTTCTTCTGCGCCAACATCTATGGCTGGTATGCATGGACAAGACCAAATGCACAAGGTGAGACACTTGAGGTTCGTTGGTTAAGCAAACAGAAGCTGATCGCGACAGGTTCAGTAAGCATTGTTGCGATTGCGATGTTAACGATTTACATCGACCCATTCTTCTTTGCGTTGGCTAACATTGCCGTTGATACGCTAAATGTGTTCGGTGCAGGTTTGTCTGAGCCTGTCTTAGAGCCAGATGCTTTCCCATTCTGGGATGCAACCATGACCGTGCTTTCTATCGTGGCGCAAATCTTGATGACACGTAAGTACGTTGAGAACTGGATTCTTTGGGTCGTAATCAACATCATCAGCGTTGGTATTTACGCGACACAAGGTGTGTACGCAATGTCGGTTCAATACGCAATTCTCATGTTCATCGCAGCAAACGGTACAAGAGAGTGGGCACGTAGCGCAAAACGCAACGGTGAGAAGACCCTAACTCAAGCGACAGCTCAAGGTTAAACCAATGATGAAACAACCTCATATTGGCGTAGACAGCACTCAAATAGCACCTCGAGTGATCGTGTGTGGTGAGCCAGATCGAGCAAACCGTATTGCCGCGTTATTTGATAACGCAGAACTGGTCTCTGAAAACCGTGAGTATCGAGTGTTTACGGGGACATACCGAGGTCAGCGCGTATCAGTGTGTAGTACGGGTATCGGCGCTCCATCGATGATCATTGCGGTGGAAGAGCTAAAACAGTGTGGTGTGACAGATGTGATTCGAGTGGGATCGGCTGGCGCGATGCAATCTGGCATTCAACTTGGTGGGTTGATTGTGGCTGAAGGCGCAGTGAGAGACGAAGGTGGCTCGAAAGCGTACGTTCGCTCTTCTTATCCGGCTTACGCAAGCTTTTCGTTACTGAAAGCGCTGGACAGCTATTTAGCCGAAAATGAGGCGTGCTATCATTTAGGCGTGGTTCGTTCTCATGACAGCTTCTATACCGACGACGAAGAAACGATCTGCGAGTACTGGAACAAGAAAGGCATTCTCGGTGCGGATATGGAAACCTCAGCTCTGTTTACCGTCGGTAGGCTGCGTGGTTTGAATGTAGCCTCCATTCTGAACAATGTGGTTTTGTATCAGCAGGATGTGAAAGAAGGTGTAGGGCAGTACGTAGATGAAGCGCAAGTGATGATGGAAGGGGAGCGTTTAGCGTCTTACGCTGCTCTTGAAGCCTTAATTGCACAGGGTTAACCAGATCACAGCTTAGTTAATTTATTAAGCGGCACCTTGGTGTCGCTTTTTTATTGGCTGTCATCAAACGATTCTAGCGAGTACAATCTATTTGAGATTGTTGTCATTAAAGAGAAACTCACGTGAAAATAAGCCCTTATCCGACTGGACGTTTCAAAAGCTATCTAGAACAGAAAAGTGCCGAGTTTCGTGACTTAATCTATCAATGCCAAATCGGCAGTCGATACTTTGACTCTGGTGAAGAGATCCTTCGCCAAGGTGAACAACTTCAATATCTCTATGTTGTGCCAGTCGGTCGAGTTTCGATGAGCATCATTGCTGCTAATGGACGTCGTTTCCAACTGGGTGAAGCCAATTGCGATTATCATATCTATGGTGAAATGGAGTACTTCACCCAAACGCCTTGCCAATGGAATGTGGTAGCTGATGAACACATGCAAGTGGATATCATCTGTATTCAAAAACTGACTGAGACGTTGCATCAACAACCTGACATGATGTTCTTCTTTGCCTCTGCTTTGGCGGAGGATTATCAGGATTCGATGGACATCTACACCAATCGCTTGTTACACCCAATTACTTACAACATTGCTTATGATTTGTTGGTGCAAAAACAGACTAATACCTTGTTGGGTGGATTTGGCAAAGTAAACCAAGAAGCCGAAAGATTTGGCACTTCCGGGCGTGTTTATCGCCGAGCGGTGAAAGATTTAATGGACAAGGGTTTGATCAGAAAGGGCGAACAGGGGCTAGAGATTGTTGATGAACTTGCACTAAAAGCGTTTCTTGATGCCTACGAGTAGCCCGCACGATTCCATTTTAAAAATAAAAGCTGCGGGCTATCTGGTTGATCTGTTATTCAATCAGAACAATGTGTGTTTATTCTGATTTAAAAACACAATTTTTAGCAAAATCAGACGCTTCGTTAGCAGTCCATTCGCCTTTTGGCTTTTCTTTCATGTCGTTACACCACGCTTCACTGCCCACCTCTGTACAAGCCATCAGTTGCGCTGCGACAAAAACCATTAATGCTAACTTCTTCATTTTCTAATCCTTTTTGATAAGACTTGTTTTGAAGTATAAGCACTCGATCACGAGATAAACATGAAAATTATTATTTTGAGCTTACCGTCTCAAATCCGATATAGATACAGTGTAATTTGTTGATTTATTAAGCCAATTTAGAAGTGTAACGAATGTAAAGTTATTAAATAATCGGTTGAATGCCTATGTGAGTAACGATATATTGCGAATGCGCATGATAATGGATCTCATTTAAGGTTTAAAATAATGGAAAAACTCGTCAGTGCGGCTCTTGTTTCGCTGCTCACAATCTCACCTGCTTTTGCTGCAACCGTCAACATCGATCACTACATGGGAACGACAGAAGTCGAACAATCACCAAAGCGTGTGGTTGTGATTGGCTTTGGCCCTCTTGATATGCTCGATAGCTTTAATATCGATCCTGTTGCAGTCTCGAATGCCTCGCATCTTCCTAAATACTTATCGAAATACAATAAAGACAATTACACCTCTGCTGGTAGTTTGTTTGAACCAGATTTCGAAACGATCTATATGCAAAAACCAGATTTGATTTTGGTTGGTCCTCGTGGTTCATCGAAATACGATGAGTTAAGTGAAATTGCCCCAACAGTCGTTTTTGCATCAGGAGAGAAAGAAGATTACTGGCAGGGCACAAAAGCACAATGGCGTAATCTTGGTAAGATCTTCAACATAGAGGATAAGGTTGAGCAAAAAATCGAAAACTTGGATGCACAGTTCAAGGCGATTCGCGAATACAACCAAACCAATAATAATGATGCGCTCACGATTTTGAGTATCGGAGACAACATCAGTGCATTCGGTGCGAAGTCTCGTTTTGGCGCGATTTACACAGATTTTGGCTTTACTGAAACAGTGAAGAACCTCAAAACAGGAACGCACGGTGACGTCATTTCTTACGAGTTTATCCGCGAAGCTAACCCGAAAAATATTCTAGTCATTGATAGAAACTCACTTCATGCAAAGTCTGACAATGACCTCGCTAAAGCGTTGGATAACGATTTGGTTAAAGCAACTTCGGCTTACAAGAACAAGAAAATAACCTTCCTAGATGTTGATGCATGGTACTTAGCAATGTCTGGCGTAACAGCAACGGAAAAGATGGTGAGTGAAATCAAACACACGATCGATCTGTAAAAAAGCTAGCTGAGGTTAACTTTGAAAAAGTTGTTGCTTGTTCTTATTGTTCTAAGCGTCGCATCGTTGTTTGTTGGGGTGGCAAATATGACACCCCAACAGTTGTTTTCGGGCGATGCAAAAGCAATAGAACTCTTCTTTACTAGCCGAATTCCGCGTCTATTTGCCATTCTTCTTGCCGGAGCAGGGCTGAGCATCGCTGGATTAGTGATGCAGCAAATTAGCCAAAACCGATTTGCCGCGCCTTCAACAACGGGCACGATTGAGTGTGCCATGCTCGGTTACGTAATGAGTGTGGTGTTTTTTGGTAATGGCGAACAGCTTTGGCTTGTCTTTGCAGTCTCTATTCTGGGTACCTTGATGTTCGTCCAGTTCATTCAACGCATCCAATTCAAAAGTGTCGTGTTTGTGCCGCTCGTCGGCATCATCTTTGGTAACGTTGTTGACGCCGTTACTACTTTCATTGCCTACAAATACGATGCACTACAAAGTCTTTCAGCGTGGAGCGTAGCGAATTTTGCCAACATTTTACGTGGTGACTTTGAGCTGCTTTACATTGCTGTTCCCGTCGCCCTTTTAAGTTACCTATTTGCTGCGCGTATCTCTGCTGTTGGCATTGGTAAAGACTTTGCAGTAAACCTTGGTCTTAATTATCAGCAAGTGGTGACGTTAGGTGTACTTTTGGTATCGGTAATGTCTGCCAGCGTTGTGATGATCGTTGGTCAACTGCCGTTTCTTGGACTTATTGTTCCAAACTTAGTCAGTTACTTCTATGGCGACAATCTTAAACGCAATATCCCGCTTACTGCTATGTATGGGGCAATACTCGTTTTGGCGTGTGACTTGGTTAGCCGATTGATCATCTTCCCTCATGAAATGCCGATTTCAATCGTGATCAGCATCTTAGGCGGGGTGGTGTTTATCGCGATGTTGCTACGAGGTAAGCAAAGTGCGTGATTCCAAGAAACTGTTCTTATTGGCAGCCGTCGCCCTGCTTTTTGCGTTTTTGTTTATTGGTATTGGCTTAACGGCAGATAACTACCAGTACTTTTTGTCGCGACGCGTGCCTAAAGTGTTAGCCATGGTATTGGCGGGTATTGCGATTGCTCAATCTTCGTTGGTGTTCCAAACCATTACCCACAACCGGATTCTTACTCCAAGCATCATGGGGTTTGATGCGTTGTATGTGTTAACGCAAGTGCTGATTGTTTTGTTGTTTGGTGGTTTAAGCGCGCTTGTTCTGAATGTCTACATCAACTTCTCGATTGCTGTGCTGGTCATGGTGGGATTTTCGCTGTTGCTGTTTGGTTTTTATTTTTCAAAAGGCGGGCGCAATCTCATCACTTTGTTGTTGGTGGGGCTGATCTTTGGGCAGTTGTTTAGCAATATTGCGGTGTTCTTCTCCCTTCTTATGGATCCAAATACGTTTGCGTTTGTGCAATCTAAACTGTACGCCAGCTTCAACAATGTGAAGGTGAACTTGGTGTATCTCAGCTCGCCAATATTACTCATCGCTTGCTGGTTGCTGTATCGCATGCATCGCACTTTAGATGTTTTTTGGCTAGACCAAGACAACGCTAAGAGTCTAGGGGTTGAAGTCCCTAAAGTGACGCGCAATGTCTTTATTCTCTCTGCGGTTCTCATTGCCATTTCGACGGCTTTAGTCGGGCCAATCATGTTCTTTGGTTTATTGGTGACGAACTTGAGCCGTGAAATGTTCCACTCTTACCAGCATCGTACCTTGTTAGTCGGTTGTTCATTGATGGCAATTTGTGCCTTGTTGTCGGGGCAGTGGATTATAGAAAACCTATTTTCATTTGAAACGACGCTGAGCGTGGTGATTAACTTTATTGGTGGTATCTACTTCTTGTATCTACTGCTGAAAAACAAAGTCGTATAAACATGATAGTTATAGATAAATTAACCAAAGCATTTGGTTCTAACAAAGTGGTTGATGGTGCGGATACCCAATTTGAGAAAGGGAAGGTGACATCGATTATTGGTCCAAACGGAGCAGGAAAGAGTACCTTGCTGTCCATGGCGTCACGATTGACCGAGCGAGATGGCGGTAGTGTCATGATTGACTGCAAAGAGATTGCGGAATGGGACACCAAAGAGCTCGCAAAAAAGCTGGCGGTGTTACGCCAAGCAAACACGATTACGATGCGCTTTACCGTAAAAGAATTGGTCTCGTTTGGGCGATTCCCTTATTCAAAAGGCAACTTGTCCAAAGATGACCATGCGATCATCGACCAAGCAATTGACTACTTAGACCTAAAAGAAATTCAAGATAAGTTCTTAGATGAATTGAGTGGTGGTCAACGACAGTTGGCGTTTATTGCGATGGTGATTGCCCAAGATACGGATTATGTTTTCCTCGATGAACCATTGAATAATCTTGATATCAAGCACTCGCTACAGATCATGAAAGTCGTTCAGCGCCTTGCTCACGATATGAATAAAGCCATGGTTGTGGTGATTCATGATATTAACTTTGCGGCTTGTTACTCCGACGAGATCCTTGCGCTGAAGAAGGGCAAAGTGGTTGCCACTGGCAAAGTGGAGGAGGTGATTCAGGCATCCACGTTGGAAGATATCTACGAGACACCTTTTAATATCATTGAGCTTAATGGCAAGCGTATGTGCACTTACCATTAAAGCTATATCCATTAAATTAAAACGAAATAGAAAGGTTGGCGAGCTTACTTGGTGAGCTCGTCAATGATTGGACATCGGCTCTCGGCATCGCCTGGGCAAGATGAAACCCAACCTTCTAATTGCTTTTTAATCTCCAACAAGTGAGCGATCTTTTGCTCAACTTCATGAAGCTTATCCATCGTACGCGCTTTCACTTCGCTGCTCTTGCGATTTGGGTTGTGCGCCAGTTGAACGAACTCTTTGCATTCTTGCAGTGAGAATCCTGCGTTTTTCGCTCGAGAAACAAGGTTGAGCTCTTGGATGTGTTTGTCAGAATATTCGCGATAGCCTGAATCGCTGCGAGCCGGTGACGAGATGATGCCTTTGTCTTCGTACATACGAATCGACTTAGAAGACAACCCTGTTAATTTCGCAACTGCACCAATATTCATGATGACCTCTGTATTTCAGAAAACCTTTCTCGCGAGTATAACGCCAAGTGTTTATCTTCCCAAATGGCTTTGAGAGCAAACCTATTTTGTGGAGTTTATACCCAAGTAACCTCGAGATGCTAGGTTCAGCGAGAATGACTTGGTTTGTAGACGCGGCGGCGATTTAAAGATCTAGTCATTCTAAATCAAGAATCGGCAACAAAGTATACAAACCAAGGCAGCTCGCCCTTTGGGAGCGTGTCATTGACCCGATTGCTGCGTCAAACAACTTGGAAAGAGCTAGCTATTACACTGCGTTGTTTTCCTTACTCTCGAATCAATGACAACGCTCTGAATCCTGCATCTTGAAGTCACTTGGGTATATATGGATACCATCAATGGCTGTTTACGACCTCGTGCGGCGGAACACCAAACACTTTCTTGAAGGCGTTGGTAAAGTTCGATGGGTGGTGATAACCCGCCTCGTATGCTGCTTCTGTGATGGTGACTAATCCACGCTCCAAGTGCTGACGAGCGATCTCTAAGCGGCGGTGACGGATATAACCGTTGATGGTCATATTAAAAGATTGTTTAAAGCGACGCTGGAGGTTAGAGACGCTCATCGAGAACTGTTCTGCTAAGCGTTCTAAGGTTAAATCTTCTTCGAGGTGTGTTTCTATATAACTGACTACATCCTCGATTCGAGCATCGCCAGAACGCTTTTTCTCTTCGCACTCTGCGCAGTAGTCGTCTGGCATTTGCCCAATCGAGTGGGAGAGCACTTGGTAGATCAAACTCTCTACCCCGATACGATCTTTCATGTTTGTCGGAGATTCATGTTGAGTGAGAGCTCGTGTCAAATCAATTAACGTCTCATTAAGCTCCAGCGTGTAAAAGGCTTGGTGAGTTTCAATAAAGCGCTTGTGACCGCAATGTCCCGCCATTCTCGATTCCAACCAAGGTGGCTTAATAAGAATATTAATCTTATTCATTCGGTTGTTTTGAATCAGCGAGCGGCGGAAGTTTGCAAGCTTAGCTAGGTTAACAACCACGCCTTGTGGGCCTTTGCTTGCGTCAAAATTAAATTGGAGGTCGTCGTAACCAAAAGAGAGTTTCCCCTCCAACAAAATGGTAATCAGTAGGGCAGAGTGTGCGGTTGAAACGATATTCGAATCGACTAATTCAATGCAACGTCCGCCATGAACAAAGATTTGGTCGTTGTATTGGTAGGAGAGGAATTGGCCTTCCGCGAGTTGGGTTTGATTACTTTGACCTTGGGTTACAATGATCTGTTTTTCAGTCTGATCAAGCTTTTTGGTTAGAGCCACTTTGGCAATTTTAGTTCTTTTTTTGGTCTCTTCCGCCATTTGACGTTTCCTCATAACACCTATGCGATTTCGCATAAGTGATTCGTCTTTGTATTTATCAATAGCGACCCTATCATACGTGAGAATTATTATCATTTATATTTAGGAAGACGTTTATGGAAAGCCCAGTTAGCTCACCAATTAAGCTTTCAAGCCTATGCCTAGCAGTCGGGGTGGCGCTTGCTCATCCCGCTTTAGCCCAAGATCAAGATTCTCACTTCGAAGAGGTAGTGGTATGGGGTACGAAGGTATCCAGTAACACCGAATCAATGTTTGCCGACGATATGTCGCTAAAACAAGCTGACCACATGTCTGATTTGCTTCGTGATATTCCCGGCGTTGACGTGGGCGGTACACATTCTGTCAATCAACGTATCACCATTCGTGGTCTTGGTGAAACCGATCTTGATATCCGTTTAGACGGCGCCTCTCAGCATGCCAACATGTTCCACCATATTGGGAACCTTACACTCAACCCAGACATTCTAAAGTCAGCAGATATCCAAGTGGGTAATAACTCAGTTACTCAAAGCGGTCTTGG
This sequence comes from Vibrio jasicida 090810c, assembly GCF_002887615.1. Classification (NCBI taxonomy): domain Bacteria; kingdom Pseudomonadati; phylum Pseudomonadota; class Gammaproteobacteria; order Vibrionales; family Vibrionaceae; genus Vibrio; species Vibrio jasicida. The sequence goes on from NZ_CP025793.1 coordinate 1,019,882, forward strand.
TGGTTCAGTGTACTTTGAGACTAAAGATGCTCGTGATCTGCTGCGTTACGATGAAAACTTTGGTGCTCGCGTATACGGCGGTTATGCGTCTAACGACAACCAACAAGGTTCCCTAACACTTTATGGATTACTGTCTGAAAACGTGGACGCGATGGTCTATGGTCACTACGTAACACGTGATGACTTTAAAGATGGTGATGGCAATAAAACCTTTGGTGCGGAAGGAGATGTTTACAACATCTTAGGTAAGCTCGGCTATGAGTTTGGTGATATCCACCGACTAGAAATCTCATACGATATGTATCGTGACACGGTCACATTAAGTTATGAGCTTCGTGGTGAGCAACACCAAGGGGACGTCACGTTATATAACACTGAAACCGAAATCGTCCGTGATGAATCTGTCATGGCGCCGCGTTGGCCAGCAAACCGTTTATCGAACAATACCGCGAAAAACCAGAACTTTGGCTTAAGTGCAAAATTCCAATCGTTGCTCACTATGGGGAACTTTGATCATCGCGCGACTTACGGCCTTGATTACATGGATAAAACTTCTGAAAGTTACTATGGCAGTAGCAAGTTCATGGATGAATCTGCGGTTTCTACAGCTTTGTTCGTCGAAGACCAATTCTTTATCTCGGATGCGCTTTCGATCACGGCCGGCCTACGATTTGACGACTACCAACGCAAAGCAGAAACAGCTAACAACGATTACGACAAAGTGACATGGGCACTAGCGGCAGAGTGGGCAGTAACACAAGACTGGACACTGTTTGCAAGTTCTCGTTCGCTCTTTAAAGGTCCAGAACTGATGGAAACTTTTATTGCTTACCAAGATGTGGCTTACCTACAAGATGGTTTGAAACCAGAAACGGGACTCAATACCCAAGGTGGTGTTCGTTTCAATAAGACGGTAAATGAACACACATTTGGCGCAAACCTAACCGTGTTCCAAACCGATATTGATGACTACATTGCAGAAGCGTATCAAGGAGCGACTCAAACATACCTTATTTACAATGAAGGTGATGTCGAGATCAAAGGTTTTGAAGCAAGCGCTTTCTACGGTTACGAAAGCTTCGGCAGCAAGCTGTCTTATTCTAAATCGGATACGAAGAACAAAGATACGGGCGGCCCAGTAGTTGGTGGTAATGGCCGTAGTATTGACATGGGGGACAGTATCGCTTTAACGCTGGATTACCAATCTGATTCGTTAGAAACCATTTTCGGCTGGAACTCAATGTTTGTGCTCGAGGAAGATAACGTGTTTGACGGCCAACCTAAGAAAGACAGTTACGATGTTCACAACTTGTACGCACAATGGGTACCTTCTGACGTTGATGGGCTATCGGTCACCTTTGGTATTGATAACGTATTTGATGAGCTCTACACATCCCACGCCTCTCGCTCAGGCACTGCAAGGGGGATTACGTTAGACGATTACGAACCTGGGCGTAACTACAAGTTGTCTGCCGCTTATCAATTCTAACTCTAAGGGCAATAACAACAACCTTAGATGTTTGGCTCTCGTACGAGAGCCTTTTTTATGAAAGGGACAAGGGACTGAAATGATCAAAGAAACCACTGTAATTGAAAGCGAGCATGCGGCGAAATATCTCGTGACTTTGTGTCGCCACTTTGCGCGTAAAGTGCCGGCGACTTGGAATGATGAAAAAGGTTTGGTGACATTTCCTGTTGGAAATACGGAGTTTAAGTTAGAAGGGGAGCGTTTACTGATAACTTGTGAGGCGGATTCTGAAGAGTCATTGGAAAAAGTGAAGGGCGTTGTATCGGTTCATGTAGAAATGTTCTCCCGCCGCGAAACTCTGGAGTTAAACTGGATACGCTAACGAAAGCGAATCGGCACTCGCGACCAAAAACAAAAAGCCCGTAAGCATGATACTTACGGGCTTTCTAAAATCATTTCTACTAGGCTTCTTCAGGCGCTAGGCTTTTTTTTTCCTGCTGCATTTTAGCAAGGAAGTACACGTTAACACATGCAATAAAACCATTTGTTAGCACAACAGGCCATGCATCAATCATTAGACCGTATGCAGTGAACAGTGCACAGCCGATGAAGTTTAGGATACGTAGTTTAACGATGTCTTTCATAGTCAGCGAAATAGCAACCATGATTGATGCCGCGTAACCTAAAATCTCAACCATATTCATCTCCATTATTTGACCCTCTTAAATCTGCCGAATGTTTTCGGTACCTATTCTTCTCATCTTGAGATTAGCGAGGAAGCTCCATGCCTCGAATGGTCTTGTTTGTTCTGATGGGTGAACTATAGCAATGGAAAAATCGTGATGAAAGCCTCAAATCAAGGTTAAGAGAAGGTTAGCGATTACGCAAACGTTTAGGAAAGAAATTGTTGATAATTTTACTTATTATGTTGATTGATAATAACGATTCAAATGATAGACAAAACAAAGTTGAAGCAATGACAACAATGACATAATATTGAAAATGAGAATCATTATTAATTAAAGAATTGAGTTATGCCTGTTGCTATTAGTTTTCTGTATTCGCTTGCTTTGATGATGCGTACCAAACCTCATTCGTGGGGCGTGGTTATTCATATTATGACGCACGTTGTCATGTTGCTTGTGATTCCTTCTGACTATGCAATCCAATACTTGATGGTCATGTTCTTCTCTTCTCCCTTACTGATCAGGCTCGCCAAGCGTTCTTCTAGTTTTGACATTTTGTTCGCTTTTCTACCGCTTTTGATTGGCACCGGCGGCCTTGTTCTCAGTCATTAAGCTGATTCAATTTCTAGTTTTCATGCAAACTAACTAAACTTTAATTAATAAGCTATTATTTTCATATGCTTGGTTGGGGTTTTACCTTGGTTAAGGTGTCACATAATTGTGACTATATCCTGATTTCGTTTCGACTGATTAACGAAAGTGCAAAATATGATTGTTTATTGACTCAATAGTTAGTTAAATCAGCGTATGAGAAAATGTGAATCACATTCCGATAAACTAAAATAATTTATAAAGGTCTAACGTAAAGACGTTAACCATTTAGCGGGGGTCAGATGAGTACACAAGCTGTGCCGCAAGCCGTCATTGTAGACGCTGTCGAAGGGGATGTTTACGCTTTAGACCTTGAGGGGAAGGTCAGAGCGGTTAACGTTGGAGATACACTGGTTCCGGGTGATGTCATTATCACTGAAAACGGCGCTTCAATTGAAGTGTTAGCGGAAGGTTCTCTCTATTTAGTGGACGAAAATTGTGTGGCGTGCATTCCAGCGCCGACACCTGAAGCCGTACCGACGGAAGCGGTCGTTCAAGCGTCTGTTGACGGACAAGTCAATGTTGACCCAACGGCAGCGGCAAACGCTGAGTTTGGTGCAGAAGACGTGGCTGCGATTCAACAAGCCATTTTGCAAGGTGCCGACCCTACCGCCATTTTAGAAGCAACCGCTGCAGGCCCTGGCGGAGGTGGTGGTTCCGGTTCTGCGAATGCGGGCTTTGTTACCATTGAGTACAACAATCCTGAAGTACTCGCATCAACCTTCTTCGAGACATCGGCTCCAAGCGGTGATACCGAAACCGACGATGATATTGATGGCCTCGACATCACCATTTTTGCTGACGGCGGTCAGTCTCTTTCTTCTCAAGTAACAGAAGGCTCAATTTCTCTATCAAGCTACCCGCAAACCATTTCGTCTAGTGTGCTGGTTGAAGCAGGGGATCTCGCACTTGATACTACTTCATTTGTACCCGAAACGTCTTCTTTAGAGTCTTTGTTAAGTGAGCTTAACAGTGATATTACCTCTGGTGGTCAGCCAGTGGCGTTCGTTTATGACGAAGCGCAAAATGCCATTATCGGTACTCAAGAAGGTAACGAAGTGCTTCGTATCGAGATCGAAGCGACATCTCTAGGCCGTGATTTAGAGTTAGAGGTCGTTACCACGATTAGCCAGGGTATTGACCATATTGCGTCTGTTGCTGATGGCCAAGTATCGATCGTCGGTGATCAAATCAATATTGCTTTTGATATTACTGGCGCAGATATTGGTGGGAACAGCATTCAAGCGCCTATCGATTTTACGACAACCGTTATTGATGGTGATGACCCTGCGCCGCAAAACGTTACTTTTGAAAACGTTGAATCTTCTTCTACACCAATTACTGGCACCTTTGTTGATATTGGTAGTGATCAATTGGCAACGGTCACGTTTAATCAAGAAGGACTTAGTCAGTTCGATGGCCTACTGAGTGATAATCAGGCAACAGAAGCGGTACTCTCTGAAGACGGCAGTACTATCATCTTGTCCATTGCGGGCTCGAATGAAACCGTCTTAACCATCAGTTTGAATACTGATGGTACCTACCAATTTGAGCAATTTAAGCCGTTAGAACAAACAAACGGTGAAGATACGATTGAGCTCTCTTTGCCAACCACAATCGTCGACTTTGACCAAGATACGGCAAGCAACACCTTTACGATGACCATCCTTGATGGCGATAATCCAGTGATTGAAAACGTGACGGGATTGTCTTTAGACGAGGCGGGGGGTGACCAAGGTTCACAGGAAGGCGCGGTAGTAACAAGTGGTACTGGGTCGATCACGACAGCGGTCGGAAGTGACATCATTGATCACTATGAGTTGGAACCTACAGAGTTTAATGTTGGTGGAGAACTCCAATCTCAAGGGCAGGTTGTTCAACTGGAACTTGCGTCCGAGAGTAACGGCGTGCGCACTTACGAAGGCTTCATCGAGCTGGATGGCGTGCGTATCACCGTATTTGATGTGGCGATTGATGCGCCTACATTGGGCGAATACCAATTCAACTTGTATGAACAACTCGATCATACGGGTGCTAACGATGACTCGCTTACTTTCTCACTGCCAGTTTACGCGGTAGATGCAGATGGCGACCGCTCCTCGATTACCGAAGGTTCGAACACACCAGAAGCGGCGCAAATTGTCATTCAAGTTCAAGATGACGTTCCTACGATTGATGGCGTTGATGCACTAGCCGTCGATGAAGATGATCTATCAAGCATCGGCTCCGATCAAAGCGACTCTGTGCTCGCGCAAGGCAGCTTCACGACGACTCAGGGCTCAGACCGTGTTGTAAGTTATCAATTAGAGAGCGGCACTGATCCACTCAATGGGTTGGAATCACAGGGTCGATCTATCTCTCTGACGGAAACAACCAACTCAGATGGCAGCTTTACCTATTCTGCAACGGCAGAAGGGGACGCTATCTTCACCTTACAAGTGAACCCTGACGGTTCTTATTCATTTACCCTTGAAGGTCCAATCGATCATGCTGTGGGTAGCGATAGCTTAACGCTAGACTTCACTATTGTCGCAACGGACTTTGACGGTGACACCAGTTCACTTGTTCTACCGGTAACCATTACTGATGATGTGCCAACCATTAACAACGTTGTTGCTCTTACCGTCGATGAAGATGACTTAAGTTCGGTAGGCTCTGACCAATCACAGCCAACGCTGGTTGAAGGTCAGTTCACGACGACTCAGGGCTCTGATGGCGTCGTACAGTATCAGTTGGATGTAAATGCTGATCCTTTAAATGGCCTGCAATCTCAAGGGCAAACCGTCTCCATTGCCGAAACGCAAAATGCAGACGGCAGTTACACCTACAGCGCAACGGCAAATGGCAGTGCAGTTTTCACATTAATTTTGAATACCGACGGCTCGTACAGTTTTGAGCTGCAAGGTCCAATCGACCATGCGGCAAATAGCGACAGCTTAACCCTTGATTTTAGCGTCATTGCTACCGATTTCGATGGTGACACAAGCCAAATCGTACTGCCCGTTACCATCGTGGATGATAAGCCGACCATTACCGATGTCGATGCGATTACCGTTGATGAAGATGATTTAGGTACGATTGGCTCAGATCAGACTGACCCGATTTCAATTGATGGCAACTTCACCACCACACAAGGCTCGGACCGAGTGGTGAGTTATCAGCTTGACGCTTCTGCAACACCAGTGGCTGGCCTTACATCACAAGGCGTGGCAGTCACATTGACGGAAACTGCAAATGGTGATGGCAGCTTTACCTATAAAGCAACAGCGGGTAGTGAAGCGGTCTTTACGCTGATAGTGAATACTGATGGCTCTTATAACTTCACGCTTGAAGGGCCAATCGACCACGCAGTAGATAGCGATGAGTTGACACTGAACTTCCCAATCATCGCGACCGACTTTGATGGCGACACCACAAATGCCACGATCCCTGTGACGATCGTGGACGATAAGCCAGTGATTACTGACGTCGACGCCATTACGGTTGATGAAGATGACCTAGCGTCAATCGGTTCAGACCAAAGCAATCCAATTTCTATTGATGGTAACTTCACCACCACACAAGGTTCAGACCGAGTGGTGAGCTACCAACTCGATGGCACATCAACACCAGTTGACGGTTTAACATCGCAGGGTGTAGCGGTAACGCTAACAGAAACCGCAAATGGTGATGGTAGTTTCACTTATGAAGCGACAGCGGGTGGCAACCCTGTATTGACTTTGACAGTGAATACTGATGGCTCATACAACTTCACGCTTGAAGGGCCAATTGATCACGCGGTTGATAGTGACGAGCTGACACTGAATTTCCCAATTATTGCAACCGACTTTGATGGCGACACTGTCACTGAAACTATTCCAGTCACGATTGTTGATGATGTGCCTACCATCACAGCGGTGGATGCGTTGAGTGTCGATGAAGATGACCTTAGCGGCGTGGGTTCAGACCCAGGCGGCGATCTGTTCGTTGAAGGTGCGTTTACCACTACCCAAGGCTCTGACCGAGTGGTGAGCTATCAACTGGATTCAACCGCTGATCCTGTTGCGGGGCTAACGTCTCAAGGTGAGGCGATTATCTTGGTGGAAACCGCCAATGGTGACGGCAGCTTTACCTATGTGGCGACCGCAGATGGCAATCCTGTTTTCACGTTAAACGTAGCAACAGATGGTACGTACGACTTTACGCTGCAAGGCCCGATTGACCATGCCGCCAACAGCGATAGCCTGACGATTGATTTCCCAATTATTGCCACCGATTTCGATGGTGATACGATTTCGGCAACCATTCCAGTCACCATTACGGATGATGCACCAATCATCGATAATGTTGTGCCTCTGGCTGTAGACGAAGATGATTTATCAGGTATTGGCTCAGACCAAACTGACGCTGTTTATGTTGAAGGCGCGTTCACGACCACTCAAGGTTCAGACCGTGTGGTGAGCTACCAACTTGATTCAACTTCTGATCCTGTCGCAGGTTTAACTTCTCAAGGTGAGCCTGTTACTTTGGTAGAGACTGCGAATGCCGATGGCAGCTTCACTTACGTGGCTACCGCGGATGGCAATCCTGTCTTCACCATGAATGTGAATGCTGACGGTACATACAACTTCCGTCTAGAAGGCTCAGTTGATCACGCGTTAAACAGCGATGAGCTAGTACTGAACTTCCCAATCATTGCTACAGATTTTGATGGCGATACGACAACCGCGACCATTCCAGTCACTATTACTGATGACGTTCCAACCATTGACAACGTTGTTCCACTCACGGTGGACGAAGATGATCTCGCCTCAATAGGTTCAGACCAAAACGATGATGCGTTCATGTCGGGTTCTTTCAGCACAACTGAAGGCTCGGACAGTGTTGTTAAATACCAGCTTGATGCAACTGCAGATCCAGTAGCAGGGTTGACCTCTCATGGTGAGCCTGTCGTGCTTGCTGAGACAACAAATGGTGATGGCAGCTTTACTTACACTGCCACAGCAAATGGCAATGACGTATTTGAATTGGTGGTGAAGCCAGACGGCAGCTACACCTTTACTCTGCAGGGCCCACTAGACCATGCGGTGAATAGCGACAGCCTGCAAATCGACTTCCCGATTATCGCAACAGACTTTGATGGCGACACGTCGACAGAAACACTACCTGTCACCATCGTTGATGATAAACCAACCATCACTGACGTAGACGCAATCCGTGTGGATGAAGATGACTTAGCGACGATTGGCTCTGACGGCTCAGATCCAATTTCAATCGATGGCAACTTCACTACAACGCAAGGTTCTGATGGGGTAGTAAGCTACCAATTAGATACTGCTGCAACGCCAGTTGATGGTCTAACATCACAAGGTGTGGCCGTCACGCTGGCTGAAACCGCAAACGGCGACGGTAGCTACACTTATGAAGCGACAGCAGGAACTGAAGCAGTATTTACGCTGACCGTTAATACGGATGGTTCATACAACTTCACGCTGCAAGGTCCAATCGACCATGCGACAGACAGTGATGAGCTGACACTGAACTTCCCAATCATCGCAACGGATTTTGATGGTGATACCACCACAGAAACGATCCCAGTCACCATCGTGGATGATAAACCGACCATTACCGATGTTGATGCGATTACCGTTGATGAAGATGACTTAGGTACGATTGGCTCAGATCAGACTGGCCCGATTTCAATCGATGGCAACTTCACCACCACACAAGGCTCGGACCGAGTAGTGAGCTATCAGCTCGATGCTTCTGCAACACCAGTGGCTGGACTCACATCACAAGGCGTGGCAGTCACGCTAACTGAAACCGCAAACGGCGATGGCAGCTTTACCTATCAAGCAACAGCAGGCACCGAGTCGGTCTTTACACTGACAGTGAACACTGATGGCTCTTATAACTTCACGCTTGAAGGCCCAATCGATCATGCTGTTGATAGCGACGAGTTGACGCTCAACTTCCCAATCATCGCGACCGACTTTGATGGTGACACCACAAATGCCACTATCCCGGTCACCATCGTGGACGATAAGCCAGTTATTACTGACGTAGATGCCATTACGGTTGATGAAGATGACCTAGCGTCAATCGGTTCAGACCAAAGCAATCCAATTTCTATTGATGGTAACTTCACCACTACACAAGGTTCAGACCGAGTGGTGAGCTACCAGTTAGATGGTTCATCAACACCAGTTGACGGTTTAACATCGCAAGGTGTGGCGGTCACACTGACAGAAACCGCAAATGGTGATGGTAGCTTCACTTATGAAGCGACTGCGGGTGGCAACTCAGTATTTACTCTGACAGTAGATACTGATGGCTCTTATAACTTCACGCTAGAAGGGCCAATTGATCACGCTGTTGATAGTGACGAGTTGACACTGAATTTCCCAATTATCGCAACCGACTTTGATGGCGACACCGTTACTGAAACCATTCCAGTCACGATTGTTGATGATGTACCGACCATTACAGCGGTGGATGCGTTGAGTGTCGATGAAGACGACCTTAGCGGTGTGGGCTCAGACCCAGGCGGCGATCTGTTCGTTGAAGGCGCGTTTACGACCACACAAGGCTCTGACCGAGTGGTGAGCTACCAACTGGATTCAACAGCAGATCCTGTTGCGGGGCTGACATCTCAAGGTGAGGCGATTACCTTGGTGGAAACCGCGAATGGTGACGGCAGTTTTACCTATGTGGCCACCGCTGACGGCAATCCTGTCTTCACGTTGAATGTCGCAACAGATGGTACGTACGACTTTACGCTGCAAGGCCCGATTGACCATGCCGCCAACAGCGACAGCCTGACGATTGATTTCCCAATTATTGCCACCGACTTTGATGGTGATACGACTTCGGCGACCATTCCAGTCACGATCACGGATGATGCGCCAATCATCGATAATGTTGTGCCTCTGGCTGTGGATGAAGATGATTTATCAGGCATTGGCTCAGACCAAACTGACGCTGTGTTTGTTGAAGGCGTGTTCACTACTACTCAAGGCTCAGACCGAGTGGTGAGCTACCAACTTGATTCAACTTCTGATCCTGTTTCGGGATTAACCTCCCAAGGTGAGCCTGTTACTTTGGTAGAGACTGCGAATGTCGATGGCAGCTTTACTTACGTGGCTACCGCGGATGGCAATCCTGTCTTCACCATGAACGTGAATGCTGATGGCACATACAACTTCCGTCTGGAAGGGCCGGTCGATCACGCGTTAAACAGCGATGAATTAGTTCTGAACTTCCCAATCATTGCAACAGACTTTGATGGCGATACGACGACCGCGACCATTCCAGTCACGATTACTGATGACGTTCCAACCATTGACAACGTTGTTCCACTCACGGTGGACGAAGATGATCTCGCCTCAATTGGCTCAGACCAAAACGATGATGCGTTCATGTCGGGTTCTTTCAGTACAACTGAAGGCTCGGACAGCGTTGTTAAATACCAGCTTGATGCAACGGCAGACCCAGTAGCAGGATTAACCTCTCAAGGTGAGCCTGTCGTGCTTGCTGAAGCTGCTAACGGCGATGGCAGCTTTACTTACACTGCCACAGCAGATGGCAATGCCGTGTTTGAATTGGTGGTGAAGCCAGACGGCAGCTACACCTTTACTCTGCAGGGCCCACTAGACCATGCGGTGAATAGCGACAGCCTACAAATCGACTTCCCGATTATCGCAACAGATTTTGATGGCGATACCTCAACAGAAACATTGCCTGTCACCATCGTTGACGATAAACCAACCATCACCGACGTAGACGCGATCCGTGTGGATGAAGATGACTTAGCGACGATTGGCTCTGACGGCTCAGATCCAATTTCAATCGATGGCAACTTTACTACAACGCAAGGCTCTGATGGGGTAGTAAGCTACCAATTAGATGCTGCTGCAACGCCAGTTAATGGTCTAACATCACAAGGTGTGGCTGTGACGCTGACGGAAACTGCAAACGGTGATGGTAGCTACACTTACGAAGCAACTGCGGGAACCGATGCTGTCTTCACGCTGACCGTTAATACGGATGGTTCATACAACTTCACGCTTCAGGGGCCAATTGACCATGCGACAGACAGTGATGGGCTGACGCTGAACTTCCCAATCATCGCGACGGATTTTGATGGTGATACAACCACAGAAACGATCCCAGTCACCATCGTGGATGATAAGCCGACTATTACCGATGTCGATGCGATTACCGTTGATGAAGATGACTTAGGCACGATTGGTTCAGATCAAACTGGCCCGATTTCAATCGATGGCAACTTCACCACCACACAAGGCTCTGACCGAGTAGTGAGCTATCAGCTTGATGCTTCTGCAACACCAGTTGCAGGACTCACATCACAAGGCGTGGCCGTTACATTGACTGAAACCGCAAATGGTGATGGCAGCTTTACTTACGAGGCGACAGCGGGTACTGAAGCAGTCTTTACGCTGACAGTGAACACTGATGGCTCTTATAACTTCACGCTTGAAGGCCCAATCGATCATGCTGTTGATAGTGATGAGTTAACGCTCAACTTCCCAATCATCGCGACAGACTTTGATGGCGACACGTCTGCTGAGACAATTCCTGTCAAGATCATTGATGACAAACCGACACTTGGTGGCATCGAAGCAACAAGTGTGCAAACGGTTGACGAGGACGATATCCCAACAGTCGGATCTGATGGTACGCAGTCGAACAGCATTGCAGGTAACTTCATCGCGACTGATGGCTCTGATGGCATTGTGGAGTACGGCGTTTCTGACCTAACAACGCCAGTACAAGGCCTGACCTCTGGTGGTCAATCTCTGGTTATGGTTGAAGTATCAAACGCAGGTGGCGTTTCAGTTTACGAAGCTCGTATTGATGGCACGACGACACCGGTATTCCGTGTGACCCTCGATGCCTCTGATGACAGCTACACGTTCGATTTGCTTGCTCCTCTCGATCATCCAAATGCTGATGGCCAAAATGAACTGGTCATCAATTTACCGATAAACGCGACTGACTTTGATGGAGACGTGTCGAACAACATCACCTTACCAATTACGGTTGTGGATGATGTTCCGACCATTGATGGTTTGCTAGCAGGCAGCGAACAAACCGTTGATGAAGATGACCTACCAGCAGGTACAGATGCTGCAAGTGCAGAAGATACTGTTATTTCAGGTACTTTTGATATCACCGAAGGTGCTGACCAAGTTGCTTCTATTCAGCTGAGTGACCTGACCACGCCTGTTGCGTCACTGACTTCAGATGGTGACGCTATCACCTTAGTTCTGTCTTCTAGCGCAAATGGCGTGAACGTATACCAAGGTGTCGCTGGCAATCCTGCTGAAGTGGTGTTCGAACTGACGTTGGATGCAACGAACAACACCTACGAGTTCGATTTACAGAAGCCGCTTGATCATCCAGATGGTAATCAGCAAAACGAGATTGTTATTAACCTCCCAGTGACGGCGACAGATAATGATGGTGATACTTCACCAGCCTTCACATTGCCAATTACCGTTGTGGACGATGTCCCAGTTGTTACCAATATTGAAAGTCTACGTGTCGACGAAGATGACTTACCTCTTGGTTCTGATGGAACGAAAGAGCCATTAACGGTATCAGGTGAGTTCGAAGTCACTAGCGCAGATGGTATTGATGCTTTCGAATTGGATCTAAGCTCAAATCCTATCCCGAACCTGAAATCGGGTGGAGAAGAGGTAACACTTTCTCAAGACGTTGGCGCTTCAACTGCTGACGCGCTTGTATACGTGGGACAAACTCCGGGTGGAGTGACGGTCTTCACGTTGACACTTCATCAAGATGGTAAATACGACTTTGAGTTATCTGGTCAGTTAGATCACGCGGTTAACTCTGATGAGATTTTGTTGAATCTACCTGTGAAGATTACAGATGGCGACAACGATACCATCACTGCGACCTTGCCAGTGACGATCGTAGATGACAAACCAACCATTGATGCTATTAGCTCTGGTAGTACCTTGTCTGTGGATGAGGATGATATTCCAAGCCAAGGTTCGGACGACACGCCAGAATCCAATATCATTGGTGGCAACTTTGACGTTACTGATGGTGCCGACTCTATCGTTAGCTTCCAGTTGGATAGCTTAACGTCGCCTGTTTCTGGACTTACCTCAGGTGGTCAACCGCTTGAGTTGGTTGAGTTTTCAAATTCAAATGGTGTGATTGAGTACCGAGCTTATGTACAAGGTACGACGGACACCGTCTTTAAACTGACACTAAATGGTTCAGCAGACAGTTATGAATTTGAACTGTTGGGTGCACTTGATCATCCTGCGGGTAACGATGAAAACTCGTTAGTCATCAACTTCCCTGTCAACGCGACCGATTTTGACGGCGATGTGTCCAATAACATCACCTTGCCGATCACCGTGGTGGACGATGTTCCAGCGATTGTGAAAGTGACAGACTCTAGCCAACAAACCGTTGATGAAGATGACCTTGCTGGTGGCTCAGACACGACAAGTAGCGATTCAACGGTATTGACTGGTGGATTTGAAGTCGTTGATGGTGCAGATGAGATTGTCAGCTACCAAGTTTCTGACCTCGATGCCGTTGTGTCTGGCTTAACTTCGAACGGTAGTAGTATCGAGTTGAATGTGGTGAGCTCGGTTGGTGGTGTAACCAGTTACGAAGCAGTGATTACGGGCACCTCAAACAAGATCTTCACGCTGTCTCTTGATGCGAATAATGACAGCTACCAATTTGAACTGTTGGGACCGATCGACCATGACGCTGTTCAAGGTGAAAACAACCTTGTCATTGATATTCCAATTACAGTTACAGATTTTGATGGTGACACGTCATCATCACTGAACCTTCCAATCACCATTGTTGATGATATTCCTGAAATCACATCAGCAGATGCTTTGGCTGTTGACGAGGATGACCTCGCGAATGGATCTCAGGCAACCAACAAAGACAGCCTAGAAGCAACGGGCAATTTCGATACGGTAGAAGGGGCAGATACGGTTGTCTCTTACCAGCTGGATCTTACTTCTGACCCAATCTCAGGAGTCACTTCAGGTGGCCTCGCGGTAACGTTAGTTCAAACCGCGGTAAGCAACAACAACTTTACTTATCAAGGTCAAACACCGGATGGTAACTCAGTGTTCACGCTAGTTTTGAACGCTGACGGCTCTTACAAGTTTACGCTTGAGGGTGCATTAGACCACTCAACCCAAGGCGAAGATACACTTATACTCGATCTCCCTGTCTTCGCGACTGATGTCGATGGTGATACGGCCGGTATTAACTTACCAGTGACAATTACTGATGATGTTCCAACCTTGTACGATGCGTCTATTTCACGTGTTGAGGGACAAGGAAACCGCACGGTTCGCTTATTCCGAGACCCTGTAGAGGGCGATGATGATCTTGGTGCTGACGGCGCGCAAGTGACGTCATTCTCGGCTGATGATTCAGGCATTTACTTCAAGCAAAACGGTGTTGACTCGGATTCTGTTGATTTGAACGGTAGCAACCAAGTTGTGTTCGTTCACAAAGTTCTTGACGGAGTGGATACCGAAATCGGTCGTTTGATTGTTCGAACTGACGGCCGCGTGTCTTTCCGCCCGAATGACGATCTTGACCATACAGAAACAGATTCTATTGATTTCACCATCAACGTTGTTGCAACCGATGGTGACGGTGATACTAGTGATGCAGATGTTGATATCTCAATCACCGACCGTAACGCGCAAATTGATACATCTACCGTTACAGCCTTTGAGGATCAAGGCCGTGGCGGTGTTGTTGCTGGTGTGGATTCGGCGAATACGCAAGATAACCTATCGACCTTGGATGTAACACCGGCGAAAGTCGATCTTGTCGTTAACTTGCACGATATTGACCGTACGGAAAGTTTAGGCGATATCACCATTCGTGATGCGAACACGCACAATGGTACATTCTATTATCGAGACGGTAGCGGTAACTACATTGAATTAACGCCTGTCGGTAATACGGTTGTTCTTGATGCATCAAATGTCGAGCAGTCATTCAACGGTGAGCTTGTCTCGCTAGATAACTTGTACTTTGTGCCAGATCGCCATTCATCAACCGGTGCATCTGGTATCGATCCTCGTATCCGTGTGGAAATTCTTAACAACGGTACGCCAGACCATACGATTAATGGTCGCTTGGATATTGAAGTTGATGCGGTTGCAGATATTGCAACGTGGAACGCTAGCAGCACCTTCGATTACACCGTTGATGAAGATGGCAACAATGTTGAGTTAGACATTGAGGCGAACACGCAAGATATCAGCAACCCAGAGTCCATCGTATACGAGCTCGTCTTTACCGAGGGTGGAGATAATGCGACGTTGGTTTACTCAGATGGTACACCTATTCCAGAAGCGGGTGGCAAATACCTTGTTGACGCAAGCCGTATCAATGAGGTTGAAGTCGATCCTTCGGAGCACTTCTCGGGTCAAATCAAGCTCGATGTCACTGCCATCACAACCGAAGGAACGAATCCGTTAACCGGTAAAGAAACAGCGCGTTCTGATACAGAAGAAATTGTTATAGACGTGAATCCTATTGCGGATGAAGGTAGCTTCACGGTTCACCGAATTAATATCTTCGAGGACAATGCTCGCACTCAAGACACCGTAGATCCAGTGACTGATCATGATCCACTGCAACTGAGCGAAGTGATTAAGATGACACCTTCTGCGGATATAGATGGGTCAGAAGAGCTGTTTGTACGCATAGACAATTTCTCCATTGATGGTGTGACGTTAGTTTGGCTTGATACCGCAAATCCAAGCCAAATCAATACAGTTACAGACAGTGGCGGTAATGTTCTTTACTACGAAATTCCAGAATCAAGCCTTGCTAATGTTGAAGTGCTTCCTCCGTTACACAGTAACGAAGACTTCACGTTTGACGTAGAGGGTATTGTGAAAGACAACGCCTCTCTATCAACGGGCACCGCTCAAGATATTCGTTCTTTGGGTACGCAATCGGTGATTGTCGCGGTGAAAGGTGTAGCGGATATCCCAGACATCGAGCTGAATGATAAAACCGGCATTTGGAATATTTTTGACGATGGTACCGTTCGTGGTATCGAAGCGGAAATCGACGAAAATGGAGAAGTTGGCTTGGCCTTTAGTGTGGTATCTGGAGAGCTGAAAGATAACCCTGCTGATAGTTCAGAGTCGATCACAGTGCTTCTGTCAAATATCCCTGATGGTGTAGAACTGTTTGATAACGATGGTGCCTCTATCGACTTGACGTTTGTTGGATACGATGGAGCAGGCCAACCGATTTACGAAGCAAACATTACCAATGCTAACGTCAACTCGGGCATCGTTATTCGACCTGAAGCGTCGTCGACAGAAAATATTACCATCACAGCAACCACTATCGTGACTGAGAACGATGGTCATACGCGTGAGGTAACAGGTGAAATCCGCGTTAAAGTTGCCCCTGTGATTGATGCTCAAGACAACTATGTCGTTAGCTCTGAAGGCAATGAAGACACGCGCATTAATATTGATTGGGAGCCGACAGCAACGCAAAGCCCGGATGCGGACGAATTCTTTGCTGGCCTAACAATCAGCGGCTTCCCAAATGGCAGTACTGTTTATGTTGACGGTGTCGCGCAAACCGTGACAGGTGGCAGCATCACGCTCACTCCGGGAACTAACGAGTCAGAGCAAGACTTCTCTGCCAGAATCACTCAAGATGGCTATATTCAAGTTCAGCTTGAACAGGACTCAAGTACTGACTTTAGCTTGAGTACACAGGTGACGGTGAAAGAAATTGATGCAGAGTATGTCGACTCAGGCAATCCGGGTGAGGGCATCGCATCTACCGTGATCAACGGTACAGTCAATGTTCAAGTGAATCCGGTTGTTGAACCAGAGAACTTAACAGGTGATGTTGCTGATCAAACTCGCCTTCTGGTTGAAGAGTCTGGTGGTACAACGACAGATGTGGTTCGTGCCGACGCTCAAGGCCATATCGATTTCACGATTAACACCAGTGCTGGTGGCCAAGCTGGTGCTAACATCATCAAATATCGGGAGTTTGATGATTCTTCTGATGAAGTCGTGACTCAATTGGTGGTTCAATTCAGTATTACTGACCCAGAAATCTTGAATCAGCTAGTCATTGTTGGTGCATCGAATGAAGGTGGTGGTCGCTGGACGATCACTGATGAAGATAACTTCTCGATTATTGCGCCAGCAGGTTTGGATCTTACACCTAATGATGACACCGACGACGGCGATAACAACGGTATTTCTTCAATTGGCTTAACCATCTACGCACAAGTGAACGACTTGGGTGAAGATACGGTCGAAGAGGACGCAACAGTTCAACGTCAAACTGACATCACACTTGAGTTCCCAACAGACATCACGCCTCAAACCAGCGTTGCAGCTGAAATTGACCTTGATAACACGGTTCAAATTGATGGCAGTGAAGACAATATTGTTGATTTGGGTACGCAATTGTCATCTAAAGTCACCACCATTAATGCCGATGGCGTAGAAGATGTCCTAACGCTTGTTATTGACCCTTCATCACCTGGTGTACCTCCAGGCCTAGTTATTGGTGGCACTGATGTTGACTTCGTTGACGGCAAATACGTGTTCCAAGCTTCGATTGATGCGAGTGGCAACATTACTGGCCTCGATGGTTTGACCCTACGTGTTGCCGAAGACTGGGCTGGTGATTTCACGCTGCCAGTTCTATTCGTTACCACCGATACTCAATCGGGTGATGAAAACACTACGCTAGAGTCACTACCTGTTCAGATCTTGCCAGTTGCGGATGTCCCAGGTTCTTCGGGTGATCAACCTCTTGATAGCAATGTGACACCAGATGTGACAGTCGATATTACTGGTACGTTAGGCTTAGATGCTGACAAGCAACCAGTGAACGATCTTAACAATGATGTCCCAACCAACGATGGTATTGGCTACGAAGATGGCTTGATTCAGCTCAACTTGAATGTCGACTTTGCTGATAACCGAAATAACTTGCAAGCGGGCAGAGAGACGCTCACCAACATTAAGCTCACGCTTGATGACACGACGTTAGGTGAGTTTGTTGACGCGAGTGGCAACCCATTAGGCACAAGTATCGAGTTCAGTGCTGCTGAAATTGCTGCGGGTGCATTGGATGAAGTGTTGTTCAAGCCTAAAGAGAATTACCCAGTCGGTGGCGGTCAAAATACCGTTAAAATTAATATCGAAGGGGAGATCACGGACACCGCAATCATCGATCAAACCACGCTTGCTAACCCTGGCGACGATACCGATGTTCGCACCTTCACTGATAACGTGTCGTTTGAAATCACACCAGTGGTTGATGACATTACGATAAGTGGTGCAGATCCTTCTCAACCTATCGTTGTCACAGGCGATGAAGATACTCTTATTTCATTGACGCAGTCAGGCTCCGGCGTATCGGTGAGTCTAAATGATGATGATGGTTCAGAACAGTTTGTTTCCTTGAAGCTTACTGGATTACCGACCGACTTTATTGTGACTTCTAGCTCTCCTGATTACACGGTGAAAAACAATGGTGGTGGTGAGTGGAGTATTCAACTGAATGATTTGACACAAACATCTGTTGATTTGAGCTCAATTCAAATCCAACCACCGAAAAACTTCAGTGGTGAAGTTGATATTGGCATTACTGCCTTCACACAGGAAGAGTTGCTTAAAGTACCTACGGAACACACTGGCAACTTCAAAGTGATCATTGATCCAATTGGTGATGATGTTGATGTAAACCCAGATACCTTAGTTTCAGGTAATGAGGGTGAAGACATTGAAATCAATATCAATGCTCTTGTGGTCGATAACCAAGAGTCAATTGGTGATGGTGCGAATTATGAAGAGAACGATCCAGAAACACTTCGTGTAGAGATCGCGAATGTGCCAGACGGTGCAAGCATTGAACTTACCGACGGCACTGCATTTGTCGATCAAGGTGGCGGTGTGTTCGTTCTAGAGATTGATGCTCAAGATCTGGATAAAGTGGTCTTTAACTCTGGCGATCGCAACGACAACTCTTGGAATGGCACATTAGAGTTTAAAGTGCAGGCCGTTGATACTGGCTTAGATGGAAGTCAAAGCCTAGGCACACCAAAAGAGTTCGACGTTAATGTCGAGGTAGAAGCTGTTAACGATCGCCCAGAGTTCGTGAATACAGTGGATGTTGAAACGCAAGAGGATACTCCGTTACTGCTTGATGGCTTCAGCATTACAGATGTTGATGCGGTGCTAGATGATCCGAACGCTGAGTACGTGCTCAATGTCAATGTAGACAGCGGTATCTTGGAGCTCAACCCAACGCTCATCACTACTTACAACCTAACCGTGAGCGGTGATGGTACGGACTCCGTTGAACTGAAAGGCACTGTGGCCGATCTAAACAATGCCATTGCAGACGGCCTGATTGAGTTTAATCCGGACCTGAACTTCTTTGGTGACGTTCAGGTGGACGTGACTGTCGATGACCAAGGCAATGAAGGTATCGTGATTGGTGGGGTAGATGACACCCTAAATACCAACAGCAGCAACTTCAATATTGAAGTGACGGCGGTGAACGATACCCCAGAAACTACGCCAGTGACGCTACCGGATATTGCAGAAGACAGTGGTGTGTTCTCTATCTCTGAAGCGGATCTTATCGCGAATGCGACAGACGTAGAAAACGACAACCTCACTGTTAGCAATGTTCAGTTAACCGATCCAAGTTCGGGCAGCATTACTTTCAACAGCGGTACTGGTGAGTGGGAGTTTACCCCAGCACCAGATTATAACGGTCCAGTTGAAATCACGTACACCATTACAGATGATGGCACGACAGATGGTGCATCCGATCCTAAATCGGTTAATGGCAGCGCGTCGTTCAATGTAACGGAAGTAAACGATGCACCAACCACGTCTGAAGTGACACTTTCTGATATTGCTGAAGACAGTGCGGCGGTGGAGATTACCCAAGCTGATTTGTTGGCGAATGCCTCTGATATTGAGAACGACACGTTGACAGTGAGTAGCGTTCAATTGGTCGACCCAAGTAGCGGTACATTGGATTTCGATAACGTCTCAGGTACATGGTCATTTACACCAGCCCCGGGCTACAACGGCACGGTGAACCTGACTTACACCATTACCGATGACGGTACGACGAACGGTGCTTCTGATCCTCAGACAGTGTCAGGAACAGCAACCTTTGAAGTCACCGAGGTGAACGATTCTCCGGTAACATCTGAGGTAACGCTAAGTAGTACGGAAGAAGATGGTGGCGCGGTGACGATTACTGCGACAGAACTTCTGAGTAATGCGAGTGACCCTGAATCGGACAACTTGATCATTAGTAATGTTGCTTTGGCGGATCCTTCGGCGGGTACGTTAACGCAAGTCAATGCGACAGAATGGACGTTTGAACCTGCTGCAGATTTCTTTGGTGATGTTAACTTCACTTATGAAATCACAGATGACGGAACCACTAACGGTGCGCCAGACCCAATCACAATTGCGGGCACAGCAGTGTTGAATGTTGAAGCGACCAATGACGCACCTGAAATCACAGCAACGTCGGTAACGGATACGATCAACGAAGCCGATGGCCAGAAAATTACTGGTATTAGTGTAAGCGACATCGACTTTACTGGTGCACAGGCGAATGAAATCATGACGGTAACTCTAGCGGTGACAGAAGGTGACGTTCGTGTTGAGCCACCGGCAGGTAGTGGTGTCACTGTAGGTGCGGGAATGTTTGGTGAAATTATCCTAATGGGTACACCAGATAACATTAACTCCGTTCTTGGCGCGACAGATGCTTCTGAGGGCGTTTTTGTGGATGCAGGAGACGTGGATGCTGCTTCAATCACCTTATCGGTTAAAGTCGAAGACAACGGTGTGTACTTTGAAAATGCATCGGGTACAGCATTGGAGGCGAATCAAGATTTCACTATCAATGTGACCCCAGTGGCTGATGCGCCAACGTTAGGTATCGATCCTCAGTTTAACTACGTTCGTCAAATTGCTGCTAGCCAAACCGCGAGCAGTCAAGGCCTTGCAATTGTGGGTATCATGGCGGCGTTGACTGACATTGACGAGGTACTTTCACTGGAACTAACGGGTGTACCTGCTAGTGCAGAGGTGACAAGTGGAGTTTCTCCATCAGGCATTAGCTTCGATGGTACCACTTGGACAGTGCCAAGCGATGAAATTGATACGCTAGAGATTGTGGCGACGGACACCAACAGTGGTATTGATACCGGTTCTTACGATATTTCGGTTACCGCGATATCAACAGAATCTAATGGTGATGAAGCCCAGTCTGCACCTGTCCAAATTAGCTTGGATGTGAGCGGTGATAACGACGATATTGATCAGTCAAGTGCAACAGACGACAGCTACCTAGTTGGTGGAGACACAGGCATTAACTTAATCGGTGGGGAAGGTGACGACTTTATCGTGGGTGGCGATGGTGATGATGTGCTTATCGGTGGTCTAGGCTCAGATATCCTAACTGGTGGTGACGGCAGCGATACCTTCAAGTGGACAGTGGATTCGGTTGATGAAGGGGCAGTGGATACCATCACTGACTTTACGGTGAACGAAGACATGATTGATTTACGTGAAGTGATCTCTGACCTGAACAGCCCAATGATCGATATGGATGATCTGTTAGGACATATCTCAGCGGATTATGACGCATCGACAGAAGCGGTATCGTTGAACATTACCACCGATACGAATGTGCATCAGACCATTGTAGTTGAGCACTTAGGTGACGCGATTGACTTCAATGGGCTCAGCTCGAATGAGATCGTTGAATCTCTACTCAATAATAACATTCTGTCTAACGGTTAAACGGACATAAAGCCAAAGCGCGGTAGCTCAATGAGTTATCGCGCTTTTTTGTATCTGAAAGGTGATGTTTTTGAAAGCAAGTGGATACAAACAAATTAACCCAAATACTTGTGCATCAGATGGAGCTAATACTGGAAATTTGGATGCTTAAACGTGTATATCGAGAAGGCTACCAATCACTTCATTACTTTTATCAACGACAGAAGCGCCGATTCGGTTGTAGCTTGCGGCTTGAGTCAAATTAACCAAAGGTTCGACGGCATTTGAAGAGGGAGTAAAGTTAGGAGCGTTAAATGAGAGTTCGGAATCTTTGACTAGTTCGACCTTATTGAAGTCTAGGTCGTTTTCTTTCACAAAGTCTTTTTGGATGTCATGGGCAGCGTCTTCAGCCATCTTTTGCGATAGCTGAATCATTTGATATCCGGATTGAATTCCTGATATTGGCATGCTGCTTCTCTCACTTGTTATGCTTTTGTTAGCATAGGAAGTGTTGTAAATTCGTGCAAGTGCTTTTGTTAATCTGTTTGATTAAGCAAACAGTTTTGAAAGCATTTCACGTTCTTCACTCGACAGGAGTGGGCTTTCTTTTTTATTCAGAGAGTGATTAATATCGCCTTGAAGCGACTTTAACTGGCTCGCTGTCAGGTCATTAATCTTTTTTCTTAATTCATTAAATTGCTGAGTAGTCATCTCGATCTCCTCACATTTCTTGGGCTTCTCCTTCATCCACCCA
The DNA here is from genome assembly GCF_002887615.1 of Vibrio jasicida 090810c. NCBI lineage: Bacteria > Pseudomonadati > Pseudomonadota > Gammaproteobacteria > Vibrionales > Vibrionaceae > Vibrio > Vibrio jasicida. The sequence goes on from NZ_CP025793.1 coordinate 1,042,292, forward strand.
CCTCAGCGACCTTCATGGTCACAATTAAAGAATGTTCTAACATTCTTAGATTAGTTTTTGAATGGTGTTTTTTTGTCCGAGTAATGTCAGTAAGCGTCAAGTGCCTTGTAAGACTTTTCTTATGAATAAGCACGCTAATCATAAAGGGGTAGAATCATAGTCTACCTCTTTAATATGATTACTTAGTTCAATATTCTTAGTTCGTTCTAGGTTGGGTTAGTTCACGCGAACGGCAAACTTAGAAGCGAGTGAATGCAGCTCAGGCAGCATACGGTAAATCAGATGCAGTTGCTGTAGCACCATGCGGGCTGAATGGTCGTCTTCATCACGCCATTCATTCAGTCTTTGCTCTAGATCTGCATCATTGATTGATGATAGGTCGCATTCTTCACAATGATGATGAAGTTGGCGATGCAGCACATCCAAATGCTGGTGAATGCAGCGATGTGCATCGAGTACAAGTTGATGAATAGATTCATCTTCAATTCTCGTGCGATGGGCGCCTAACGCTGAGATGTAACTTAGCATCGCGTGGTTAAGCGTTAAGAAACGGAAACTTTCGTCTACCGCAGTGCGGTACTTACCTGGTTCCGCCAACATTGTACTGATGGCAGAAGAAAGGTTTGCATCATTGTTGTGTGCTTGGCGGCGAGCAATACGATAGCTGAGGTTGTCTTTCTTACCAATACGGTATTGACCGATGATCTGCCCGAGATACTGCTTGTTGGCATCAATCGCATCGGACATCACTTTGTGTAAACGTTTGGATTGCCAATCTGGCAGAATCACCATGACGGCACCTACTGCTAAAACACAACCAATCAACGTGTCCGCCAAACGTGGCAGTACTACGGCGTAGCCTTCGCCTAACTGATTGAACAAGAACAAAACCAACAAGGTAATAAACCCCGTCGCATAGCCGTAGTTGTTAATACGAAATGCAAAGAACATCACACCCGAGAAAACAATGAATACTAACTGGCTTTCTTGGGAGGGGAAGAAGGTAAGTAGCGGGACACCAATTAACAAGCCCGCTAATGTGCCGATCACACGAGCAGTCAGCTTTTGTCTTGTTGCGCTGTAATTCGGCTGACAAACAAATAGGGTGGTTAATAGAATCCAGTAACCACGGTCGATATCAAATGCTTGAATGATGCCGTAACCGGCTGTCAAAGCAATTGACATACGCAGCGCATGACGGAACAACATCGAATCTTTATGTAGATTCGCCGCAATACGTTGCCACATTGCTTTAAACGTGTGTGGGTTGGTGTCATCGAGCACGTCTTCTTCTAGGCGCTCAGCATCTGGGTTATTGATGTTGCTCAGTTGCTTCTCAACAGTCGCTAAGTTATTGAACAAGTAGGTCAACTGAGCTAATAGGCGTTTCCAGTGACTTTGGTCTTGCTCTTCTAAATAGCCTAGTGAGTTTTGCAGTTCTGCCAAAGCCAAAATAGATTGGTCTGTGTGAGTATACTCGTTACCCAAGCGGATAGCATGGGCGATGTCGCGACACGCTTGTGCTTGTGATTCAAGCAGGTATTTGAAGCGAAACAGAACATCAGAACGCTCAAATTCTGTCGCAAGATCTTGATAACGATAGTGGCTTGAACTGACGCGTTCATGGATATCTTGTGCGATAAAATAGATGTTCAAGAAGCGGTCACTTGGACCATCGATATGGCCGCGCTTAGAACGGCTAAGCAACGTCGCTTTACAAGCATTCAGTGCATTCACAGTCGCAGCGTTGAGTTTTGCTGCTTCTATACGCATGGGTTGTGGTGTGAGATTGGTGACTGGATGAAACAGCTTTGCCTTGGCATCTAGGTAGTTTGCAATTTGAAGAAAGACAGTCGCGAGGCTTTGTTGAACGGGTTGAAGCGGCCAGAACATCTGCCAGATCATCGACATAAAGTAGTACCACGCAGCGCCTGTCAACAACAGAAGCGGTTGGAACCAAATATTCGTACTTTCGTGCGCCCCTAGCATGGTGTAGATCGCAATCAACAAAGAGCCAAAGGCAATGCTAGCGTATTTAGGTCCAATGGCACCGAGCATGATAAAGCCGAAGGTAGAGACAAACAGGCCGATAGCAAACGCCCACGGTGTATCAAACAATATCTCGATAGAGAAGGCAGCAACGGCAAAACAAATGAAAGTGAGCAATAACGCCTTCACCCTACCTGTAAAACTGTCATCGCTTTCTGCCAGAGCTGCGGCAATGACACCTAAGATAAGCGGAGTGATCAAGGTGTTTTGGCCGAAATACCAAGTAGGTATCACCACACCAAGCAAGGTGATCAAAATGAGAATGCTATAGTTGATGGTTTTGTTTGCCCAATAGAGCCGAAGTTTTAAAGCTGCTTGCACGATGCGCCTTTCGTAGCCGGTGGAAAACGAGAGAATTTTAACAAACTCACTATAGCGTGTTTATGACCTAATTTAATAAAAATCATCAGTTGCTCAGGAAATCAACAGAATTGTCATTGACTTACTGAAGGAGGCTTGTGATGGAAGCGTGTCTCTTGTTCACAAATTCAACAGTAATGTGAATTTTAATTAAGAATACCGACAGAACGCGATTTGTGCTTCATCCATCGCTACAATTTAACCGTCTAAAATGATATAAAACGGGAACTTCTATATCAAAAGGCGCACCTTTCATGCAGCTTACTGCCTCTAATAAAGCACAGTTTTTTATTCAAAATGAGTATTACCAAGTCGAAATAAAAGAAAACAGTGTTTTATTATGTTCAGTGGGTAGTGAAGAACACATCCCGTTTACGATTTGGAATGGCAAAGTGTCGGTCAAAAGAGGTCTTTTATGGAGCTCTTTGCAATTCTTTGCTCATGAGCAAGATGGCAAACAACAAAGCTGGTTAGTTCAAGGTCTACCTTGGCCACAATGTCGCAAGTTTGCTGTAGAAGCGGTGCGTCAATATCAGGATTGGCATAATACTCAATGCCGTAAGCTTGCCGAATTTCTGCCTAAGTGGGAAGGCGAGTTATATCAGCTTAAAAACTTGCCTGCTTACTTACCGCATTCTCAAGTACAAAATTGGGTCGATAAACTCAACAACGAATTGGTTGAGATTAAAACCAGTCTCCTTGAAGCGAAAATGCGCATGCCAAAGCGCATGGCTGAAATCGAACCGTGGATTTCTGAAACGTCGCAAACTTTGAGCCAACGTAACCATGATTGGCTAGAAAATGAACGTCCGAATTGGGAAGTGTTGTTTAACCGTATTGAGTCGTCACCTCTGAACCTCTCCCAACAGCATGCCGTCTTACTCAATGATGATCATAACCTTGTGTTAGCGGGTGCTGGGTCTGGTAAAACGAGTGTATTGACGGCACGCGTGGCATATTTACTACAAAGTCACCAAGCGCAAGCAGAAGAATTGTTGATGTTAGCGTTTGGCCGTGATGCGGCTAAAGAGATGAAGGAGCGTTTGGTTGATAAGGTTGGCCTCGCGGCAGAAAACGTGCGCGTGAACACCTTCCACCAGCTTGGATTACGTATTCTTAATCAAGTCGAGCCTCAACCGGTCGAAATTAGTCCGCTGGCTTTAGACGATAATCAACGCTCGGCTTGGTGTATTGACTGGCTTAAGAAACATTGGATGACACCAACCAACTTTAAACGTTGGCAGAAGCACTTGGATAAATGGCCGATTGCTTATTTGAAAGGTGACGATGAGCTAGGTAGCCATTCAGAAAACCCTAAGTTGATTGCTTGGTTAGACAGTCAGCTTTCGCAACTTGCTGCGGTCGGCTTGACCAAAAAGCAAGTGCAAGAGAAGCTAGTGAATCATCAAGACTACACGCGCTTGAATAGCGAACTGGCTTTGTGTTGGCCATGTTTTAGTGCATGGCAAAAAATGCTCAAAGAAACCAACCAGGTCGATTTTCCTACCATGATCAGTCGTGCGACGGATTATGTGACCAAAGGTAAGTTCATTTCACCTTGGCGTTTTGTGATGGTAGATGAGTATCAAGATATCTCTCCAGACCGCCTGGCTTTGATTGAAGCTCTGTGTGAATCGACAGAGAAGCAAACCGGCGCGACTTTGTTTGCTGTGGGGGATGATTGGCAAGCGATTTATCAATTTGCTGGAGCGGATGTGGATTTAACAACTGGGTTCCAAGATCGCTTTGTTCACTCAACGGTTCATCACCTTGATACGACCTACCGTTTTAACAATCAAATTGGTGACGTTGCGAACACGTTCATCCAAGAAAACCCATCGCAATTGCCGAAAACACTCAATAGTCATAAGCAACGTAAACAAAAGAGCGTACATACTGCACCAAGCAATCAAGTTGAGAAGATCCTAGATCAACTTAACCAGCAAGCGAAGAAAACGAAATCGGTACTGCTGTTAGGGCGAAACCATTATCACAAACCCGATCTATATGACGATTGGTTGAAGCGTTTTCCGAACCTTGAGATTCGCTTTATGACGTGTCATGCAAGTAAGGGTAGGGAAGCTGATTTTGTTATTATCTTGTCTGTTGACGAAGGGCAGTTCCCTGCTAAGAAGAAGCAAGCCCACATTGATGGCGCATTGACGGAGTCAAAAGACAAATTCTCTTATGCGGAAGAGCGTCGTTTGTTCTATGTTGCGCTGACTCGTGCTAAAGAGAAAGTATGGATCACGCACACCGGTGCAGGCTCTGGGTTTGTTCAAGAATTGGTGAACGGCGATTATCCAATTGTCACTTCTCGTTAGAAAAAGACTTTACGTTAGAAGCGTTTCTCTTCGGTTAGAAACAACAAAGGCGATACTCAGTATCGCCTTTGTTTTATGTGTGATTTAACGTTTAGAGCTTAGGTACGTTCTGCTAGGTAAGCGTCGTAGTCTGGCACTTCAATGTCCACTTCTTGGTCAATCAGTGGTGAATTGAATAGGAACTTAGCTGTGGCGCGGTTTGTCGCGACCGGAATGTTCCACACGCTTGCAATACGCAACAGCGCTTTTACGTCTGGGTCGTGCGGTACGGCGTTCAGTGGGTCCCAGAAGAAGACGAGTACATCGATGTTGCCTTCAGAGATGAGAGCACCAAGTTGTTGGTCACCGCCCATTGGGCCACTGATCATGCTCTTGATTGCTAGACCGGTTTCCTTGCTTAGCATGTGGCCAGTCGTGCCTGTAGCGTACAAGAAGTGGCTTTGCAGTTTCTCTTTATTCTCTTTAACCCAACGAAGTAGCTCAGGCTTGCAGTTATCGTGGGCAACCAATGCCACATGTTTGTGCGCTGGCATGGTACGAGTCTTTTTTTGCATCAAGTTATTTCCATTTTTATGATTTTAAATTCGTTGCTGTCCAATAAAACACGTTTTTTATCTATCAATCAACTGCATTAACGCTGAATGTCGGCCTATATTCTGACGGAGATAACGATTCTTCAATTGTGTCGTCATGAAGAGTCTTCGGAGTTAGCGCTTTAATGGTTGGTGACGCATGTTTCTCATACGGTTGCTGACGTAAATAATGCACGGCTTGCATCACTGATAAACGGCCTTGTTGGACCATTTTATCGGTAGGTGCAAATAGGACTTTGTGACGCAACAAACCTCGGTAAACACCATGGCTGAGGTAAACCGAAACTAAACCAATGTCCTCGGTTTTACCCGCGCTGCGTAATTCACTGATTGCGGCCTCAATCGCAACGGCGCTGCCAACAATGTAATCAATGTTGCCCATATCAATCACACGTTGGACTAGATTGCGTTGCAGCTCTTTGTCGTTATCTGCCCAGTAGGAATCGACGATGTTAATGTCGCTGTCTTTGATCGCTTCATAAAACCCCGTTGTTACCGGTTTTGTTCCGCCACGTGTTCTTGGTCCAAGCAATAAAGCGATGTTGGTTTTGCCTGACCCTTTCGGATGTTTGTCTGCGAGGAACTTACCTGCTTCGTAACCCATCCAATACCAATCAACACCAACTTCACCTTGAAGTAGCTGTTTTTGTTCTTGATCGAGTTCAAGTTGGTTTACGGTCGCAAACACGGGCGTATTGCCTATCCAGTTTTTCAGGTTGTGTTCGTAAGCTTGTGGATCGACCGTTCCAAGAATAATGGCATCTGCACCCCATTGGGTACACAAAGCCAGTTGTTGCTCTTGGCGAGTTTTGTTTGGGTAACCACCAGCCTCTAAAACACGAAGGTTGATACCAAGTTTTTCCGCTTCGGAAACCATTCCATAGTTTACTGATAACCAATATGAGTCCTTTAAATGAGGGTAAATAGCACAGACTTTCTCTGTCGCAAAAGCTGGCACTGAAGCGAAAAGTGACATTGCGAGAGCTGAATGCTTGAAAATTGTGCGAAATAAGCGCTGATTTATAACCATGAAATGAAGTTCGTTGGCATAGATTAAGTAAACACTGCAAAATATAACGTAATATGTCGCCGAACACGAATATTAAGGTCAGGAAAATATGTTGCTAGCTACCGCAAGCATCGGTCGCAAACTGTTATTGTCTTTCATTGCGATGGCAATGCTGGTCATGCTGTCTGCGCTAATCGGTGTATCAGGGTTTTCTCTGGTGGCAAAAACAGAAAGGAACGTGGTGGACGCTGCCATTCCGGCAATGATTGAAGCTCGACAAGTTTCGGAGCTCAGCACTCGCATTATTTCATCGGTGCAAATGTTGTCGAATGCGCAAAATGAACAAGAGCGTAAAGAGGCGGGACGAGTGCTGTTTGATCAGCTTGAATCGCTGCTTACTCACATCAAAGAACTGGGTGGCGAGTCGTTTGACGCTGATTTACTCGAAACCTTAGAAAATCACGTTCAAAACGTCATCAATAATCTAGCTGAATTGGGTGTGACAGTAGAAAGAAAACTGTGGCTCGCCAAAGAGATCGATACGCGCGTAGAAGAAATGCGCTTATTGAGTGAAGAGCTTGAGCAACTGACTCGCACCCAAGTTCAAAACACCAGTACGATCGCGGTTGCTAACGTCACTCATATTTATGACCTTCTTGAAACCAACAAAAAAGCTCAAGTTTACCAAGCTTTGGATGCGCTCGTAGAAGTCGATCTCGATCTGACTGAGCGACTGCATGAATTGCACTTATTGGCGTTTAAGATGCTCAACCAGATTGAAGAAGCTCGCACCCTCACCAATGTGGATCGTATTCAACAAATCCAAACTGAGTTTGAAGACAATCTAAAAATCATGAAGCGACGTGTATTGGCGGTAGAAGACCCGACTCGCTCAGAGCAGATGGGGCAACTACTAAAAGAGTTGGGTAAACGACAAGTTGTGTTTACTATCCTGCTTCAACAATACGAAAACAACGAGCAGTCTCAAGAGTTAATGCAGGGGACGTTACAGCTCTTCTCTGAGCTAAATGGTACCGTCAACAAGCTGGTGGATGACTCAAACCAAACGACACGTGTGGCTGTCGATGAGCTTACGAATACCTTGAAGTTCGCGCAGTGGTCCCTAACGGTGATTTCTATCATTGGATTGATCATCGTTGTCTTGATCTTGTGGCGTGTCGTGTATGTCTCGGTGGTTAAGCGTTTGGGGGAATACTCGGCAGCGCTATTGTCGGTTGCACAAGGTAATTTGGCGGTTGAGTTAGAAGTAAAAGGCAAAGACGAACTTGCACATATGGGGCAGGCGATCATTACGGCACGTAACACTGCGCAAGCGCTTAAAGTCGTGGCCGAAGGCGAAGCGCAAGCTAAGCGAGAATTAGAAGAACACAAAGAGCACCTAGAAGAGTTGATCGAGCAACGTACCTCTCAGTTGAAACAAGCAAACCGTCGCTTAAATGAAGAGGTGCTTAACCACGCGAAAGCGCGGAAACAAGCCGAACAAGCTAGCCGTGCGAAGTCTGCTTTCTTGGCAACAATGAGTCATGAAATTCGGACACCGATGAATGGAGTGCTTGGAACCGCTCGCCTGTTAATAGACTCAGGGCTAAACCCAATTCAAAAGCGTTATGCAGAGATCATCAACCGCAGTGGTAAAACTCTATTGGCGATCTTAAATGACGTTTTAGATTACTCCAAAATCGAAGCCGGGCACTTAGAGATACGAAGTTTAGGTTTCGACTTGCATCAGATCGTTGAAGACACTTTCCAGCTAATGAACGGTAAGGCACAAGAGAAGAAGTTGCTCTTTTCTTACCATATTGAAAGCGATGTAGGTCGTTATTGGAAAGGTGACGTGACACGTATCAACCAAGTGTTGAATAACTTAGTTGGTAACGCGATTAAGTTTACTGAGGAGGGGGAGATTGATATCTACGTCAGCCTGAATCCAGAAGACGAATCACAAGTTTTATTTGAAGTCTCAGATACCGGAATTGGCATTGCGAAAAAAGACCAGAAGACGTTGTTTGATGCCTTCACCCAAGCGGAAGGTGGTTTAAATCAAACTGGTGGTACAGGTTTAGGTTTAGCCATTAGCCGCCGTATTATTCAAGCCATGGGTGGACGTCTGGACGTTGACTCTGATGAAGGTCATGGTAGCCGTTTCTGGTTCTCGATTCCTTTGGAGGAAAGTGAACCAGTTGAAACCGTTTCTATTGCGAGTGCACGGTGCAAGATCAAAGCGAAGGTGTTCATTGTCGAAGATAATCCGGTAAACCGGGTGGTTGCGGAAGGTTTCTTAGAAAGCATGGGGCATGAAGTCGTCATGGCGGAAGATGGTGCGCAAGCGGAACGAATCATGCAAAAACAGGACTTCGATATCGCATTAGTCGATATTAATTTACCTGACTGTAATGGCACTGACTTGATTCATCGACTGAAACAAATAGAAAGTAACAAACCAGCAGAGAAAGCACTCGCACCAACACCAATGGTTGCGGTTTCTGCTCACGTATTTGCTGAAGAAGTAGAAAGCTACTTAGCAGCGGGTTTCGATGGCTACTTACCGAAACCAATGGAAAAAGAAGCACTTGCTACGCTTATTCAAGACATGTTAGATGGCAAACAGCTTTTGCTGCCCCAAATGAGCAAGTGTGACCCTCAGGATGAGACGATAACAATCACTGATATTAACGAGACACCGGTCATCAATGAGCCGACAGCAGAGGAGCCAGCAATGGTTATCATCAATCCGAATGTGATTCAGTCAGACATGAAGATCTTGGGCAGAGAGAAAATGCTGCACATCATCGACTTGTTTAGACAAACCAGTACTGACGTACTGAGTCAGATGGAAACATCTGCGGATAATGGCGATAGCCGAGCAGTAAAAGATCTTGCTCATAAGTTGAAAGGCAGTGCAGGCAGCTTAGGTTTGACGGCATTGATGAATACCTGCCAAAGCATTGAAATTGCATCAGAACCACTAGAAGTGTACTCAAGCGAGCAAGACATTATTAAGAAGCAAGTGACCGATTCGGTCGTTGCACTTGACCGTTTGATGGCAGAATAAAAGGCGTGTGATGCGCCTTGCGTCTTGCGGTTAGCTCGTGGGCTAAAAACAAAAACCTCCGGTTTGCGCCGGAGGTTTTTTCTATTCGGTCAGATCATCTTCCCACTCGAACCGAGTGTCTAGAGCATAAGGATCATCTTCGAACGGATGTTCCATTCTGCCACGCAAGTATTCGAGTTGGTGCTCAAGCATGTTGACCGTGTCGTAATCCCCCTCTGAGCAGGCAACGTATATCTGTTGCTCGAGAGCGGCGATGTTGTCTCGGATACTCATGAGAACCCCCTTAAATCATCATCGATTCTCAAAACGATTATAGTCAAGTAAACCAAATTCGATCGGTTGTTTTGTACGATACCAATCGTGGATACGATCGCTAAATGGCCAGAACTTTTCTGAGCTTCGGCGAATAGCAAAATTATCCAGTAACTTAACGTAATCATCCTCGGATTTAAGGGTGCTAAATTGATCGACAAATTCTTTTACTTGATCTTCTCCGATTGAGAAAAACGCTGCTGGATAGCTGCCAACCACGCCTCGAACGATGGTCATGTCATCGTTCGTGAAGTCTCGATTGCTCTCCTCATCAAACAGGCTAGAAATGTTGATGTGAGCGTTGTTATGAATAAGAGTGAAAAGCTCATCCTCACCGGATTTGCTGCGCACCATTAGCATTGTGATTTGCGGTACCGTTTTTAGCCCTTCACCACGAACTTGGTTGATGCTCGCCAATTGCTGCTCATTCTCTACGGTAAGCGCAGTATCAATGATGTCGTATCGTGGCAACAAGACAGGCGATACTTGCTTGCGCAGAATATCCAATAGCTCCGATTTAGGATCGTCGGTGTGATACACAACACTGGTCGGTTGGCTAAATGGTGCCACGTTGCGTTGTAAGAAGTCGCTTAGTTGACGCGGTTGATCCTGATACCAGCTTGAATGTTCTTGGTGGCGCATATCAGCAGGAAGTAGGGCAATAAAGTTACTTTCCCCTTCAAGGCGTAAGAAGTCCATGAACATGCGGGTAATCAGCTGGTGGCCAAAGTTACCGTACACATCGAAGCCTGCAACAAGTAGGTAGTGGATACGTTCAAGCAGGGCATAGTCCAAAACCCAAGCCGTTTTCGGTTGTTCACCCACTAAACCTTGCACCACTGACGCGCTGTCAAAGTGACGGAAGACCGTAAGAGCTGCATTCGGATTTGTACCGTTGCCGTCCCAAATTACGTCGGTCGATAGGTGCTCACCGTTCTTAAACCACTTGTTGATGAAGTCAGATTTGGCTTCTAGGTAGCGTGCTTGCTGACGCGAGTATTTCACCCAGTTGGTTACCGGCACAGTATTGCTTTCAAGTTCGCCGGGAAGTTTTAGGTTCGCTGCTTGTGAGCGATAGAACTCGTTCACTTCAGGAATGTCGGCCTTGTCTGGGTCTAGGAAGAATACCCAGAAGCGATCATTAATTACATTTAATGCCAGCTGACCACGACATACCGGACCTTTGATGTAAGCCATGATGGTGTTCTGAGCGTTGTCCAACATGAACTTGAAGCGAGACTTCACAGGCAAATCGATGAATGCGGTCATTGGGTTTGCGGCGATTTCAGGCTCGTAGCTTGGTAATTTTGCTACTTCATAATCGCCATCGATGAACCATTTTTTCCAGTTCTCGATACGTTGTTTGTTCAGCGCAAACGGCATGTGCGTCTTATCTACAATAGTGCCTTGCTCAGGAATGATTCGGTAGTACACACGTTCAACCCCCGGATCATCATACGGACGACGCGTTGTGATGCGTTTTACTGGCTCTCCCGGTGGCGTCGAAGATCGCACGAGAGTAAAGAAGCGAGGTTGCTCACCGTCCAGCTCAGAAAAGAACAGGTGCGATAAGAAAAGATGTTCGTAAATATAACGAGCGGCGAGCTGGTTTTTGCGAGAACTCTTGTTCAGCAGCGTCTCGTATTTCTGAACCTCAGCTTTTTGTTGCTCGGTAAGCGGGATATGCGCATTCATGATGCCGCCATTTTCCAGCCAAAGCATGAGCGTTTGATATTCTATCGCCGTTAAGTTCGGCATCCCGAAAGGCATTCCCCATGTCGGGTTGTCTTGTTCGTATTTTGCGTACTCTTCTATCGTCGGACACGTTTGTTCACGGTCGATAGAAAAATCGAAGCCTTCTAATTGAACTTGATCAGGGAGTGGATGACGTTCCTTTTGTTGCAACATACGAGCAATCAAACCTGCATCCTTATTAGCCGCCATGCTCTGCTCACGCTCGTTGAGCACAGGATGGAAGCCAGCATCACGCCATTCTTGCGTAGTTTGCGCGTCTTCAAATAAGCGAGTTGGGGCTGCTGCGGTCAAGCGTGTGCCTTCGTAAACCAAAGCTTTGCTTGCACCACGGTCGATGCCTTCTACGGAAGAGAGTTTTAACTGACAAGGGGCATCGTAGCAGGCGTGACAAACCACACATCGATTATCGACGATAGGTTTTACTTCATGTTGAAAGAAGTCCGCTTGGGGCGTTTCAATAGCAACAGTACGCTCACGCACTTCTTCAGGGCCAAACAGTTTATCGTAGTTTAGGCCCGCATAGGTCGCACAACCTGCAAACAGAGTGGCGATACACAGTGTAAAAATTAAACGTAAATTCATTGAGTTATTTTGAGTAAATTGAATTTGCGTTAATTAAAGCAAAATAAGCCGCCAAATACCAAAAATCGGAGCAAATTGCTCCGATTTCCGAGTTGTTATTGTTAGCTCAATGCTGAAGTAAGAGACAAACCTAGAACGCGTAAGTCACGTTAAAGCGGAAGTCTCGTCCCGGGCTTGCGTAGCCTTGGGCGACAGGGCTACCGATGTATTCCATGTACGACGCATGGTCAAAGTAGTATTTGTCGAATACGTTTTTCACAGACAGCGTTAGAGATAACTCTTCGTCAGCGAGTGGCATCCAATATGCGTAAACATCGTGTACGCCGTAGCCTGGCTTTTCTGGATGAACGGTTGGATCTGCCACGTCGGTTAGACGTTCAACAAATCGAGCATTCCAGCCAAACTCCAGTGTTTCCATCGGCTGATAGATCAGATCAAGCACCCAAGTGTCACCGATAGATGTGCCTAGGGTAGAGTCATCATCCGAAAGTGGAGTGCCATTCAGTTCTGGGCGTGATTGGTTGTAGCTCAAGCGAGCTGACACATCTGAAATCGCATAACCTAGGTAAGCGGTGATGCCTTGATTATCTAAATCGCCAACATTGGTGTACACGGCCCCTTGATTGGTGACGACATCTTTGATGGTACTGTCAAAGAAGGTTAAGCCAGCAAAGAATTCGTCATATTGGTAGTTTGCACCCAGCTCTAGGTTGCGTGCTTCCTCTGGCTTACGGTTTGGATCATTTTCGCGGTAGTCGATGACAAATAACTCTTTGATTTGTTGCCCACGAAACGCTTCCGCATAGCTCGCGAAGAGGTTCAAACCTTCAAAGACGTTGTAATTGATACCAACGTTAGGGCTAAAACCACTTGAGTCAAAGTCTTGGTCCATGTTGTCGGTCAGTTCATACCAATCATAACGAGCACCAGCGGTGAGAATGAGAGCGTCTGTCAGCATCCAGTCGTCTTGAACAAACAAACCGTAGACAGTGCCTTTCTCTTCATCATCCTTTTTACCATCGTAATTGGTCTCAAATTCTGATTTGTCTTTCTTGTAATCTAGGCCGTAAACCAAAGTATGGTCGGTGAGTTTGCTAGTGTTGAAGATCTTCACGCCAGAAGTTTGAATTGAGCCATCGCTCGTTCCCCAACGTGGGTGATCTTTGTGGGCAAGACGACTGTCCGTGTAGTAGAAGGTCGTATCGAGATTGAATAGGTCACTCGCGCTGTATTTGTGGTTTAAGGTGAATGTCGAGCGGTCCGTCTCTTGGTCTAAAGGTTCGTTTTTGAAACTTGGTTGGAAGTGCGGGCGATTCAAGCGTCGTCCATCGTCATTACGATAGTCGTAGCTTACTGAGAGGTAGTGTTCGTCATTAAGTTGACCGGATAGCTTAAGGAGGGCAACTTGCTGTTCTAGCGCTGTATAAGGCTGCTCCTCACCTTTGCCATCTTGAATGTTGTCACCATCGGTGTAACCGAATGATGCCAACAAACCAAGTTGATCGGCGACTTCACCATAAAGACTTGCCGATACTTTGTAGCCTTCATTGTTGGTGTAGTAGCCACCTTTTAACATCGCACCATAGGTTTGGTCTGCAGCGAGTAGATCGTGTGCATCTTTTGTGGTGAATTTGATTGCGCCGCCAAGTGCACCAGGGCCGTCTGTTGCTCGTCCAGCGCCTGCACTCACATCGACTTGCTTAAGCAACTCTGGCTCGATAGATAATCGACCTTGGTGGTGGAATAGGTTACCGGATTGTTCTGCACCATCGATAGACACATTCAGCATCGTATCTTCTAGACCTCGAACGTAGATCTTTTGAGAGATCCCTGATGAGCCCCCGACACTGACTTCGGCATCCTTTCGGAAAATATCATTAAGATCTTGAGCTTGGGATTTAGCTAGTTGGTCAGAGTCTATCGAGATATCGACACCTTCCGGTGTGTGACCAGTCACCTCGATAACTTCCATATCATCCTTGGCGTAAGTCGCTTGTGACGCCACTAAAAGCGCGATGGTAAGTGGGCTTAGCTTAAATACGGTTGAAGCAGACACCGTAACCTCCATTGTTAATGAGAATTATTATCGAGTGAGATTTTGGTGATTCTTCCACGCTGAGTAAACGACTTTTACAACTGTTACAATCCTTGTTCCGCGTGAGGCTTAACGTCGTTTGGGCAAGGTAATATCCATCACTAAACCTCGCTCTGGCGCATTGTAGGCAACGATCTTGCCGCCAACGGCTTCAATGTGTCTTTTCGCTAACGCTAGCCCAACACCAAAGCCCTTACGTGATGCGACTTGATTATTGGCCTTAAAGAAAGGTTTGAAAATTTGTTGATACAAACTTGGGTCGATACCAGGCCCAGAATCGGTAATGACGATTTGATAAAGCTCGCTACTGTTTCGCACCTCAATTTTTAGCGCTTCATTGGGTTGGGTGTAACGTAAACCGTTGCGAATGACGTTTTCTAACGATTGGCTGAGTGCCATTTGGTTGGAGTCATTGATAGGTAGTGGTTCGTCTTGCTGCAGGAACACGTGCCTATCGGGGTATTCAAATCGTGCATCTTCAACGATGATTTCAACCAGTTCCGCTAAGTCAAATGCTTCTGTTCTGAGGTTTGGTTGTTCGTTTTCAATCCATGCAAGGGTGAGGGTGTCTTCTGCTGTACTACGCATCTTATGAGTATCGCTCTTAATGCGTTGCAACATTTGCTCGCGCTCAATGTTTTTATCGACGCAGTCTATGGCCATTTCTATACGAGCGAGTGGGGTACGTATCTCATGTGACATGTCGGCGATTAAGTTTCTGTTGTGTTGAATCACATCTGAGGTTCGCTCCGCCATTTTGTCGAAAGTGCGCGCGACTTGGCTTATTTCATCGTTGCCTAACTTCATGGTCTGTCCAATTCGCGCCGAATAATCCCCTTGGCTGAAAGCTTGGCTTGCTCGGTGGAACTGCTGTAATGGACGCATGACGTAGCGGTACAAATACACCGTCAGTGCCAGTAAAGAGAGAAATGGAATCACAAAACGAAACAACCAAAACGCATGGGACATGTAAGTGCCGGGGCGCATTCGGTCGGGTAGTAGAATCAGAAAATGATACCCAAAAGGAGAAAGCGGCACTTCCATGATTGGATTATCTGGAAAATCGAGGTGGATTTTCCACTCAACACTTCGACCAATGCCGTAGCCTTCCCAAAAGCGCTCATTGAGCGGATTGCCGCCTTTTACGTCTAGATGTGATTGCAGAACCGTTGCCCAAGTAGACTCATTCGCAGCGAGTTCTTCTAACCAAGTGTCCAAACCTTGCCAATCTTGCTGGTCGATATATGTTTGTGCTGTAGAGCCCCAATCGAGGATCTGTTGACGGTGGGACTTCTTAAGGTAGCTCATCTTTTCATTAGAAAGAATGGCAGCGCTATGAATCAAAGAAAAGAAGATCACCACACCGAGAGATAAGACGACAAACAGTCGCCAGAACAACATTTTCTTCATTTGAAAATATACCCTTTGCCATGCACGGTCTGGATACGGTCGTTCGACATACCTTCTGCAATGAGACGTTTGCGCACACGGCTTAAGTGCATGTCTAGGGCTCGGTCATATTGGCTAAATTGACGCTCTAGTACGGTCTGATAAAGAAAGGGTTTACTCAGCACTTCTTCGCGGTGTTCGATTAACGTCCACAGCAGTTTAAATTGAATAGGTGTCAGTTGAATGGGGTTCATCTCAGGACGATGATGGAGCGTTACCGTGTGAGTTTGTTTATCGAGGAGTAACTCTCTCTCACTGAGTTGCGTTGCTGAATTGGGCTGCTTGATGAGTTGGGTGCGACGTAGAATTGCTTCTATACGTAAACTCACTTCGGTGAAGTTACAGGGTTTGGTGATGTAATCATCCGCTCCGCATTTAAGGCCCTGAATTCGATATTCTTCTGCGCCAAATGCAGTCAGCATAACTACGGGTGTTTGTGACTGAGAACGAATGACATTAAGCACTTCGAAGCCATCGAGGTTAGGGAGGTTGACATCGAGTATGACCAAATCAAAGTCTTGCTGCTGAAAAGCCTTAACGGCTTCATCCCCGCAAAACATCGAGATGACTTGATAGCGTTGCTCTTTTAGTAGTCGGGTGAGTTGAAGGTTGAGATCTGGGTCATCTTCGACCAATAAGATTGAAGGAGCAGGAGCGGATGAACTCGATGACCAGTTTGGCTTTGGCTGAACGGGGACTGACGTTGGGCTAAACATGTTGATATATCACTTATTATCGATAATGCGAACTATTATCAATAATGACTTGGTTAAAATCAATGTGATGAATGAGAAAGCTATCAGTTATTTATAAAGAGCCTTCAAAGTGCGACATGTCTAGAAGTTTTACTTAAGTGGGGAAGGTCGCGACAAAAAGAAAGCCCACCTGAATCGGTGGGCTTTTTCGGTAGTTGCAAAAGAAACTAGTTCATTTTTTTAACTTCTTGCTGAAGTTGCTCTAGCTGCTTCATCTTGCCTTGTAGGCCAAGAGATTGGTAGCTAATCGACGCTGGGTTCATCATCTGACCTTGCTGCATTGGGTAATCTGGCAGCGTCTTGAAGAACTCACCAAGAACGTCTTGGATTGGTACGAACAACCACATGTTGTCTGCCATCCAGCGTAGGTACATACCAGATTCGTGCGGTGCTTTCTCGAATGGGTCAGCACGTAAATGGATGATCTTCGGCCAGTTTGGAGAGAAACGAACTGCATCGGTAATGTTACCTTCTAGGGTTGCGAAGTGCAGTTTCCAGTCGTTCCAACGAACTGCGTTTAGCTCACCATTAGCAGTGAAGTAAAGCAGTGACTCACGAGGACCTTTCTCTTCTTTACCTTGGAAGTAAGGCATGAAGTTGTAACCATCAATGTGTACGCGCCAGTCTTTACCGTTCGCTTTGTAGCCTTTCGCTAGCTTCTCTTTCACGTCAGGAACGCCGGCTGCAGCCATTAGAGTTGGTAGCCAGTCTTGGTGCGCCATCATTTCGTTGATCTTAGTACCCGGTTCGATTACGCCAGGCCAACGAACAAGTTGAGGTACGCGCATACCGCCTTCCCAAGTGGTACCTTTCTCACCATGGAATGGTGTTGCACCGCCGTCAGGCCACGATACAGTTTCTGCACCGTTATCGGTTGAGTAGATTACGATGGTGTTGTCTGCGACACCTAGTTCATCCAGTTTATCCAGTAGAATACCCACTTGATCATCATGCTCTAACATGCCGTCGGCGTAGATACTGATGCCAGATTTTCCTTGGTATTTTTCCTGAAGGCGAGTCCAAACGTGCATACGAGTGGTGTTGTGCCAGATAAAGAATGGCTTGTCTGCTTTCACGGCTTTTTCCATGAACGCCAGTGACGTTTCTAGGAATTCTTCATCCGCGTGCTCCATACGCTTACGCGTCATTGGGCCTGTATCTTCAATCTTACCGTCAGCAAAAGACTTGATTACACCACGAGGGCCGTAGTTTTTACGGAACTCTGGATCTTTCGGGTAGTAGTAAGTTTCTGGTTCTTCTTCAGCATTGAGGTGATAAAGGTTACCGAAGAACTCGTCGAAACCGTGGTTAGTTGGCAAGTGTTGGTCTTGGTCACCTAAGTGGTTCTTACCAAACTGAGCCGTCATGTAGCCTTGACCTTTTAGTAGGTCTGCAATGGTCGGTGCCCAATCAGGGATACCGTGAGTAGAGCCTGGCATACCGATTGTAAGCAAGCCAGTACGGAACGGTTCTTGGCCTGTGATAAATGCTGCACGGCCTGCAGTACAAGATTGCTGACCGTAGTGATCAGTAAATAGTGCACCCTCGTTTGCAATACGGTCGATATTCGGGGTTTCGTAACCCATCATACCTTGGTTGTATGCACTGATGTTCCAGTAACCAACATCATCACCAAAGATCGCTAGGATGTTTGGTTTGTCTGCTGCCACTGCTGCGCTTGAGGTTGCCAGTACGCCGAGACCGACAGCCAGCTTGCTCATTTGGTTAGCCATAAAAACTCCAAATTGGTTGTAAGTTGGAAAAGAAGCCTAGGTACCGCCCATGCTTCGTTGGCTATTAAGTTAATGATGCAATTGAAGAATGTCGCTTTATAGTGTTTATAACCATAAGTTATGTAGAGAAATAACTTGTTGTTTTATCAGTTGATTGTTTCGACCTTAGGATTTGTAGGGAAAACTGAAGCGAGACTCAGGTCACGTTAATCCGCTTTCTAAATAGGGATATAAGACCTTAGTTTTAACCAAAGTGTAATTATGCTATTTGATTCGCATTCGTCTGTTTTGTGAGCTATACGTTTGTGTGCAGGATGCACTTTTCTATTACATACAGAGGTTTATATGACAGCGAATTATGGCGTGAAACGCCGATTAGCGATTCTTGCCGCTGCTTTTATCGGCGCGACAGGTAGCAGTATCGCAGCAGAGAAACCGAATATTCTGGTCATTTGGGGCGATGATATCGGTCAATCTAATATCAGTGCTTACACATTTGGCTTAATGGGATACAAAACACCGAACATCGATAGCATTGCGAAAGAAGGCATGATGTTCACCGACTATTACGGCGAGCAATCTTGTACTGCAGGCCGTTCTACCTTCATTACCGGACAAACGGTATTGAGAACTGGCTTAAGTAAAGTTGGCCTTCCGGGTGCAGATTTAGGTCTTCAGGCGGAAGATGCAACGATTGCAGAAATGCTTAAACCACTTGGCTACATGACAGGTCAGTTTGGTAAAAACCACCTTGGCGACAAAGACGAACACCTTCCAACCAATCACGGCTTCGACGAATTTTTTGGCAACCTTTACCATTTGAACGCCGAGGAAGAGCCTGAGAATGTGGACTACCCGAAAGATCCAGAATTCCGTAAGAAATTCGGTCCTCGTGGGGTTATTAAGTCCTTTGCTGACGGCAAAATCGAAGATACCGGCCCTCTAACGCGTAAGCGTATGGAAACGGTGGATGGAGAAACGTTAGATGCGGCGCTTGATTTTATGGATCGAGCAGTGAAGGCTGACAAGCCTTTCTTTGTCTGGTGGAACGCAACACGCATGCACTTCCGCACACACGTGAAAGAAGAAAACTTGGGCAAAACTGGTATCAGTTTTTATGCCGACGGTATGGTAGAACACGATAACCAAGTAGGCGAGCTGCTGAAAAAAGTGGATGACTTGGGCATCAAAGACAACACCATCGTATTTTACTCAACCGATAACGGCCCGCACATGAACTCTTGGCCAGATGCGGGTACAACCCCATTCCGTGGTGAGAAGAACACCAACTGGGAAGGTGCGTTCCGTGTTCCTGCAATGGTACGTTGGCCAGGTAAGATTGAAGCGGGCAGCGTTTCTAACGAAATTATGCACCACATGGACTGGATGCCAACCTTGGTGGCGGCGGCTGGTGATGACCAAATCAAAGAGAAGCTGCTGAAAGGCTACACGGCGGGTGATAAGACATTTAAGAATCATCTCGATGGTTACAACTTCTTGCCTTACCTAACTGGTAAAGAAGAGAAAGGCCCACGTGAAGAGATCTTCTACTTCACTGATGATGGTGATTTGAGTTCACTTCGCTTCCGCAACTGGAAGATCGTATTCCTAGAGCAGCGCGCAAAAGGCACACTACGTATCTGGGCTGAACCGTTTACGCCATTACGTGTGCCTAAGATCTTCAACCTACGCATGGACCCATACGAAGTGGCGGACATTACGTCTAACACTTATTACGACTGGCTGATTGACCACGCATACATGCTGGTTCCAGCACAGGCTTATGTAGGTAAATTCTTGGCAACGTTCGAAGAATTTCCACCGCGACAAAAAGCAGCAAGCTTCTCACTTGATCAAGTGATGGAGAAGTTGCAGGAAAGTCACAACAAATAAATTGATTGCAACCAAATGTGGGGCTCTTCGGAGCCTCTTTTTTTTGCACTGTGTTTAATTTTTTCTTAAAACGCATGTAATTGCTTGTCTAAAAAGGAAAAACACTTCTATCTTTGATTAGAGAATAAAAAGAATCACACAAGGACAGTTATGACTCAGTGGGCAAGTTGGAAGCAGGCTTTGATCGGCCTAGCAGCGCTCGTCAGTTTTTCTCTGTTTGCACAGGAAACAGTATCTAAACGGTCAGCTTCTGCACAAGAAACCGTGTCGGTCGCACCACAATCAATCAATTCTTCAACGCAAACTTACGTAGGCAGCGAAGCGTGTATTGATTGCCACAAGAAAGAAACCGAAGCGTGGCAAGGTTCTCATCACGATATGGCGATGCGTCATGCCGATGCGGAATCCGTTCTCGGTGATTTTGATGACCACACATTCACTTTTGAAGGTAAGCCAAATCGCTTCTATCGAAAAGGGAGTGAATATTGGGTCAATATCCAAGGGCCTGATGGTGAGTGGCATGATTACAAAATCAGCTACACCTTTGCGTGGGAGCCGCTTCAACAATACATGGTGGAATTTGAAGACGGGCGTGTGCAGTTAATTCCTTTCGCTTGGGATTCGAGAGCCAAGCAAGAAGGCGGACAGCGCTGGTTCCATCTTTATCCCGACACCACCCCCAAAGATGAGTTTTACTGGACGAACACGGGTCAGAATTGGAACTTCATGTGTGCTGATTGCCATTCAACCAATCTAGAAAAAAACTACGATGCAACTGCCAATACGTATTCAACAACATGGTCAGAAATCAATGTCGGTTGCGAAGCATGTCATGGCCCAGCCAGTGAACACGTAGAACTTGCCAAACAAGCGGAAAAATCTGGGAATACCATCACCTCAGCGAATCATTATGGCTTTGATCGAGATTTAGGTATGGCAGTAAAAGAGTGGGTCTACGAAGAAGGGCACAGCACGCTCCAACCAAAAGAAATCGCGATGACTCATCAAGTTCAAACCTGTGCGCAGTGTCATAGCCGTCGTACACAGTTAAATGAAAGTGCGGACCATGTTAAAGGCTCCTTCTTGGATAAATATCGTCTAAGCCTAATTACACCGGAGCTCTATTATTACGATGGTCAGATTTACGATGAAGATTACGTTTATGGCTCATTTTTGCAGTCTGCCATGGCAGAGAAAGGGGTAACTTGTACCAACTGCCATGATCCTCATACTGCCGAGTTAAAAATTCCTGAAGAAGCCGTTTGCGCACAATGCCATATTGCGTCTGACTACATGCCGGAGAATCACACCTTCCATGAGGCAAATACCGAAGCATCCAAATGCACCACTTGCCACATGCCTGAAACGACTTACATGCAAGTCGACCCTCGCCGTGACCACAGTTGGCATGTACCGCGTCCAGATCTGAGCCAGCACATCAATACGCCAAACGTCTGTACATCATGTCATGAAGACGAAACCAATCAGTGGGCGGATCAGAAAATAGGTGAGTGGTTCCCGAATTCGAAATACCGCAATCAAAAACACTTTGCAGTGGCATTCTACGCCGATTCTATTGGCCATCGTGGTGCGCCTGATGCGCTAGCGTATTCTGCTCAAGACTCATCGTTGAGTGACATTATTCGTGCATCAACTTTGGAGAGAATGGGCGGCAATACTGGGCAAAACACCTTAGTGTCATTGGCAAGAGCGGTGAAGCATGAAAGCGACATGATTCGTCTTGGGGCTGTTGCTGGGTCTTCTGGTTATGAGTTCAGTGATCGCTGGCAAATCCTCGAACCATTACTGAGCGATCCAGTTTTATCAGTACGTGCAGAAGCCGCAGGTGCACTGGTTCGTCATTATCCGGAAATGAATCCGCTGCAACGCGATAAGATTCGTCAGCCGTTGGAAGACTACATGGAAATCCAGCGTTTCAATGCGGATCGAGGCTTTGGACGAACTAATCTGGCGAACGTCTATCGAGACCTTGGTGACACAGATAAAGCCATTGCGTCTTACCAAAAGGCGATTGAAATAGAACCTTACTTCGAGAACAGCTATGCAAACTTAGCCGATTTGTATCGTGCACAGGGCAATGACAAAAAAGCATTAGAAACCTTGATGGCTGGGATTGAAGCTCAGCCGAAATCGAGTGCTTTGCCTTACAGCGCGGGTCTAGCATGGTTGCGAGTGGGTGACAGTGTGAAAGCAAACCAATACTTAAAACAAGCGGCGGAAACCGCAGAGCGAAACCCCCAGTATTGGTATGTTTATGGGCTCGCTCTGGAGAACTCAGACGTGCTTGCGGCCAGTAAAGCGTTGAACACCGCTTACAAAGTGGGAGGCAACCCACAGCACTTGTTTGCGGAATGTGAGGTGCTGGCTAGAAACTACAAAGATGGCTCTGTTGCATTTGCTTTTGAGCAGTGTTTGAAGCAACTAGGAGAGTTTGCGCCAGCTGATGTGATTCAGCGTTTAAGAGCCTCTATAAATCAATAGGAGCGGCATGGGCAAACTCAAGTTGTTGCTTGACCTGTTCCCTTAAGCGCTGATGAGCGGGATTGTGCTCATCACGCTTATGATAGACGAATTTATAGGGGATACGGTCGATTTCAATCGGGCATTCAAGGATCTGTAACTTGAGTGCCTTACTCCATTTCATCGCAAACGATCGAGAAACAACGCCTAGACAATCTCGTTGTGCAACATACATTGCCATCCCCGCCAAAGATGACGTTACGATCTCTACATTTCGCTCCTGAATCGGCTCTTTTGCCAGTTGCTCGAAGCCAGAAGTGTTGTTCCACTTGCCTGAAAATATACAGTGAGTTTCACGATAAAAATCTTCTCGGCTCAGTGTCCCTTGGATTCTTGGATGACTTTGACGACAGATGATCATTGCGGGTTCATCGTAGGCGTTTTCTATCACGAAAGAGGAGTCTTTGGTGATAATGGTATCAATCACTAAATCCATTTTTTGCTGTCGAATTTGTTCAAACAACAAGTACTTTTCCGGTGGAGACTCGTGGAAAACAACGTTTTCAATCGGATTTAAACTGTGGAGTAAGGTTTCTGAGCAGCAGACTTGAAAAGTGGTTCTTTCTGAAATGGCGTTGTCTACGATGCTCACTGCCTGACGAAACTGCGGCATGAGTTGATACGCGGTTGAAGTGGGTGCGATCCCTCGTCCTTGTTTGACGAAAAGCTGTTTTCCTACCACTTGTTCGAGCCGTTTAATCGAAGCGCTCACCGCAGGTTGCGTAAGGCCTAAATAGTCGGCCGCTTTGGTGTAGGACTGATACTCAGCGACCACCAAAAAAGTTTGAATCAAGTTTAAGTCCATCTTGTTACCCATAAACTAAATTTATATATCAACGTATCTGAACTCTATTTATCCGTCAAATAACAAGTTTTATCTTAATCAAATCTTGGTATCTGATTTCTACCAAGATTCGCAGCAACGGATTTATGGAGCCCTTTTATGGCAAACCACGATAAAAAACGCGTCAAGAAGCTGGTATTAAACGCTTGTACGCTTGCGATCGGAGCGGCATCAGCGACCGCTTACTCGGCAGAACAGCCTAACATTCTCGTTATCTTTGGTGACGATGTCGGTTACTGGAACTTGAGTGCTTACAACGGTGGCATGCTGGCTTACAGCACACCAAATATTGATAGCATTGCAAGAGACGGTGCTAAGTTTACCAACTTCTACGCTCAGCAAAGCTCAACGGCAGGTCGCTCTGCGTTCATCACGGGACAAATGCCAAAACGTACCGGCTTGTCTAAGGTTGGTTTGCCAGGAGCGAAAGAAGGGATTTCTGAGAAAGATCCAACTATTGCGACACTGCTACGTGACCTTGGTTACGCAACGGGTCAATTTGGTAAAAACCACCTTGGTGACCGAGATGAACACTTGCCGACCAACCACGGTTTCGACGAGTTCTTTGGTAACCTTTACCACTTAAATGCGGAAGAAGAACCGGAGAACGTAGACTACCCACAAGATCCTGAATTCAAGAAGAAGTTTGGACCTCGTGGTGTGATCCACTCTTATGCGGATGGCAAGATTGAAGACACGGGTCCATTGACGCGCAAACGCATGGAAACGGTTGATGACGAGTTCCTAGATGAAGCTGAGAAGTTTATCGAGAAACAAGTCAAAGCCGACAAGCCATTCTTTACGTGGTTTAACACCACGCGCATGCACAACTTCACGCACGTTCCAGACGACTACAAAGGCAAAACAGACGCAGGTTTCTACGCCGATGGTGTGAAGCAACACGATGATCAAATTGGCCACTTGCTCAATAAGATTAAAGAGCTTGGCATTGATGACAACACCATCATTGTTTACACCACAGATAACGGCCCAATGATCAACTTGTGGCCTGACGCGGGTATGACACCATTCCGTAGTGAGAAAAACACCGGTTGGGAAGGTGGCTTCCGCGTTCCTGCAGTAATCAAGTGGCCAGGTCATATCCAAGCGGGCACGACGTTTAACGGCATTATGTCTTTGGAAGATTTCTTACCAACATTGGTGGCTGCGGCGGGCAACAGCAACGTCAAAGAAGAACTGTTGAAAGGCAAGAAAGTGGGCGATATGAACTACAACGTTCACTTAGACGGTTACAACCAACTGCCTTACCTAACGGGTAAAACGGACAAGTCTGCTCGTAACGAATTTGTTTACTGGAGTGATGACGGCGATTTACTGGCTTTACGTTATGGCAAATACAAATATCACTTCTTGATTCAAGAAAACGAAACTGGTTTGGATATCTGGAAGAAACCATTTACTAAACTCCGTGTACCACAAATCTATGATTTGAGTATCGACCCATTTGAGCGTGGCGATACTGGTATGGGTTACGACCGTTGGATGTACGAACGTTCATTCTTGATGATGCCTGCGGTTGAAAAAGTAAAAGAGGTCATGGAAACCTTCAAAGAGTACCCGCCGCGTATGGCTCCGGGCTCGTTTGTTCCGAAATAACGTTTTGTCCATAGGTCTATAGACCCTAGTTATTGTCCTTAAATACAGCGCCCAACTTGGGCGCTGACTTTCTTCTGCTTTCGAGATCGTTCTTTATGAAAAAACAAACTCACATTCATACTACTCAAATGGCATTAACTCCCCTCAAAACGGCGTTTATATCTAATAGTGATAAAGTCGAACGACGTTTTCACGTGATGGCGAAACCGGGCGGGGCAAAATGCAATATCGATTGTCAGTACTGTTTTTATCTGCACAAAGATGAATTACTCAATCAAGGCACTCAACCAAAAATGGAAGATGCAACACTTGAGGCATTCATAAAGAGCTATATCGAAAGCCAAGATGGTGGGGAGGTTGTGTTTTCTTGGCAGGGTGGTGAACCAACACTGTTGGGGTTGGATTACTTCAAGAAGGTTGTCGAACTGCAAAACAAATACGCTAAACAAGGCGTTCGCATCGAAAACGACCTTCAAACCAATGGCCTATTATTAAACGAGGCTTGGTGTCAGTTTCTGAATGACCACGGGTTTCTAGTTGGTTTATCGATAGATGGCCCTGAATTTATCCACGATAAATACCGCAAAACCCGAAGTGGAAAACCGACCTTTCAACGCGTCATGCAAGCCGTTGAGCTGATGAAGCGTTATAATGTGTCATTCAATGCTTTGGTGACAGTAAACCGCTTTAACGCCAAATATCCGCTCGAAGTGTATCGCTTCCTCACTCAAGAACTCGGCGTCACTTATATCCAATTCACACCTTGTGTTGAACCTCGGTCTTTCACTCAAACCGCTCCCCATTTCTGGAAAGAAAACATGTCTCCAAAACTTGGCAGCGAATTAGCAAAGCCGGGACATTTGATGTCAGTGGTTACGGACTGGTCGGTCGATGCAGAAGAGTGGGGCGAGTTTCTGATTGCTGTATTTGAAGAATGGGTGAACAACGATCTTGGCAGAGTCTTGGTCAACCTTTTCGAAACCGCTGTCGCGCAAGTAATGGGGATGCCTTCGCAGTTGTGTGTTAGCGCAGAGTTCTGCGGCAAAGGCCTAGCGATTGAACACAATGGGGATGTGTTTAGCTGTGATCACTACGTTTATCCGGAATACCAACTAGCTAACATTCATGACCGATCTCTGAATGAAATTGCAATCTCAACTCGTCAATATAGCTTTGGCATGGCGAAAAAGTCTTCTTTGCCGCAATACTGCCTTGATTGCCCATATTTGCAGTATTGCTGGGGAGAATGCCCAAAAAATCGGCTACTTACCGCGCCGAATGGTGAGGCTGGTCTAAACTACTTGTGTCCGGGAATAAAAATGTTCTTTGACCATTCGCTGCCAATTCTGGTTGGCATATCAAGGTTAATAAAGTCTTACAACTCAGGTGAATATAGCGAATATAACCTTTAGTTATTACTTTCAGTCTTATACTCAACTTTTAACGCTCAGGCTCCCGTAAACTCAATAGGTAGACTATGAACCACGCACAACAAGCCATTAATGAATTAATCGAACAAACTGAAAAAAGCGTCATTGGACAAAGCCATGTGGTTCAGGCTTTGGTGATAGGGTTATTGACCAATGGTCACGTACTTTTAGAGGGCTTACCGGGAACGGCAAAAACGCGCTCGGTGAAGTCGCTTGCGAACCTACTTAACACCAGCTTTGGTCGTATTCAGTTTACACCCGACTTATTACCTTCAGACGTAACAGGTACCGAAGTGTACCAAGAGCTGGATGGCAAGCCTCAGCTTCACTTCCAGCCGGGTCCAATTTTCAACAGCATTGTGTTAGCGGATGAGGTGAACCGTGCGCCAGCAAAAGTACAAGCCGCACTGCTAGAAGCAATGGCAGAAGGTACGATCACAGTGGGTGATAAGACACACGTCTTGCCTGAGTTGTTCATGGTGCTTGCAACGCAAAACCCTGTGGAGCAAGAGGGGACGTATCCATTGCCAGAAGCGCAGATGGACCGTTTTATCATGAAAGTGACTGTTGATTACCCAGAAGATGAAGCCGAGCGCGATATTATTCGTCTGGTACGCAGTGAAGAGTTGGGTTCAGAAACCAGTAATGAGCTAGTGACGCCAAAACACATCGAGCCTGAATTAGTGATTGAAGCGCGTCGCCAACTTCCTTCTATAGCCGTGTCTGAATTAGTCGAAAGCTACATCGTAGCGTTGGTAATGGCGACACGTAAACCAGAGCGTTACGCCGATTCCCAGCTACAAAAATGGATCGAAATCGGTGCGAGTCCTCGTGCATCTATCTCGTTAGACAAATGTGCGCGAGCTTATGCTTGGTTGCAAGGCCGTGACCACGTCACGCCTGATGACGTGCGTGCAATGGTGCCATCGGTGCTGGGACATCGCTTCTCACTTTCTTACGATGCACTTGCCGATGGTGTCGATCACCAGCGAGTGGTGCAAGAGTTGCTTGATTGTGTAGAAATCGGATAAGCAGGAGGGACTATGGCAAAGCCAACGCTTGCTCCTCAATCCCAAGGGCTCGATCCTCGCTTGTATTGCGATTACTCACGCTTAGTACGTTTACAAGCGCAAGCCGAATCCTTCAGCCTGCTGCCTCACTTGAAAGCGGGCAGTGTGCTTTCTGGTCGTCATAATTCCTTATTCCGCGGACGTGGTTTGAACTTTGAAGAACTGCGTCACTACCAGCTAGGGGACGACATCCGAAACCTAGATTGGAAAGTCACTATGCGCACGGGCAAGCCTCATGTGCGCAGTTACACCGAAGAAAAAGACCGCAATGTGATTGTTTGTGTTGATCAGCGCAGTGCGATGTTTTTTGCCTCTACCGAGGTCATGAAATCTGTAGTCGCTGCTGAAGTCGCGGCTATGTGTGGTTGGCGAGTATTGAAAGACGGTGACCGAGTCGGATTTGTTATCGCCTCTGACTCTGCTCTATACCACAGCAAAGCCCAGCGTTCGCAAAACGATTTGCTCGCTCAACTGAAGCGACTCTCTCAGGCCAACCAGCGCTTAAATGTGGACTCGTTAGATTCAGACAAAGTGACGTTCAGTAAATGGATTGAGCTCATTAAACGGATGAAGCTAAAACAATCCACGCTGATTTTCATCAGTGATTGGCGCGATTGCGAAGAGCACCACCTTGATCACCTTAAGCAGCTTCAACAGCATAATGACGTGTTAGCGGTGATGGTAAGCGATCCTCTAGAGCAGTCGCTTCCTCAAAATTTGGCGAAAGTGAAATGGGTGATTGGTGATGGTCGTTACCAGCTCAACTTAGACAGCAAAGCCAAAGTCGATGCCGCCAGTGCCAGTTTGGTTGAGAAAGCTCAGTTACAACGTCAATCACTGGCACAACTCATGGCAATCAAAAAGCTGCCTCATATCGAAATCGATACAACAGGTGACCACATTACTCAATTCCAAAAACTCGTTGGAGGCCGGTAAATGACAGACTTACACACGCCTCCAAGCACGTATATTCTGCGTGAACTGCATGATGTCGCGGTGCCAGAAAGCGTCAGCTGGGTGCCACAAACCATTGGTTGGAAGATCCTTGCAATTGTGGGTGCGATTGTACTCATGTATGTCGGCTACCGACTGGCACACCACTGGTGGGATAACCGTTACCGTAAAGAAGCTATTGAAGCGATTTCTCGTTTAACACCAGATGACGCCAGCATGCCGAAAGCGCTGTTCTCGATTCTGAAAATCGTCTTAATCCATCTTGATAGCTCTCATGCTCGCTTGTTTGATACCGCGTTCCTGCGCAAGTTAGATGAGCTTAACCCCAAGCACAAATTGTTTGATGATGAAATATCTAAGCGATGGCTGCAAAGTATCGTTGACCCAAGTGTCGAACTGGAAAAAACAGAGCGTTTACAACTTTTTGAACGTGCAACTGAGTGGGTGAAAGAGCACGATGAGAACGCTCACAACATTGAAAAGCGCACGCTTGCCTACAAAGCGCGTGCATTAAAAGGAGGTCGCCATGGGTGATCTTCTTGCTTCATGGCTTGGCATGAGCAGTTTTGAGTTTGAGCATCCGCTTTGGTTCATCATCTTGCCGCTGCCTTTGGTAGTGTATTTCCTCGTCCCAGCTTACCGCACCAAACAAATGGCCATCAAAGTGCCGTTCTTTAGTCAGCTTGTGGATGCGATTGGTGAAACGCCGTCAGAAGGCGCAAGCCAACTCACTCCGAGCTGGTGGCAGCGCGCAACGCTCATCATCTCTTGGCTTTTGGTCGTGACCGCAATGGCAAAGCCGACAGTACTTGGCGAGCCACAGGTGCGTGAAAGCTTAGGCCGCGATGTTATGGTCGTCGTCGATTTGTCTGGCTCAATGGCAGAGCAAGACTTCACATCCAAAACCGGTGAAAAGATCTCTCGTCTCGATGCAGCCAAAGAAGTATTGAGTGACTTTGCCAAAACGCGCAAAGGCGACCGCTTAGGGTTAATCTTGTTTGGCGATGCGGCATTTGTTCAAACCCCTTTCACGCCCGATCAAAAAGTGTGGTTAGAGTTGCTTAACCAAACGGATGTGGCGATGGCTGGGCAAAGTACTCACTTAGGTGATGCAATTGGCTTGGCGATTAAGGTGTTTGAGCAAAGTGAAAAGTCGCGTACCGACGTAGAAGAGAACAAAGAGAAAGTCGCCATTGTTCTGACAGATGGTAATGATACCGGAAGCTTCGTTGAGCCGATTGATGCGGCGAAAGTCGCGAAAGCCAAAGATGTACGTATCCACGTGATTGCCATGGGTGATCCACAAACCGTGGGTGAAACTGCACTAGATATGAATACGATCAAACGTATTGCCAAAGAATCCGGTGGTGAGGCGTTTGAAGCGCTCAACCGTGACGAACTTGCTAAAGCCTATGATGAGATTGGTAAGTTAGAGCCACAGCTTTATGAAAGTACCACTTACCGTCCCAAGCAAAGCTTGCATCATTACTTAATGGCTTTGGTGGTTGCGATGTATTTAACCGCGTTCTCGTTGGCAACATTTAAGCGTCGTCGACTATCAGTGACCAGTGAAGCTTCTGCACAAGCAGACAACGTAAAAGGAGATCGCCATGTTTGATTCTCCTTTCACTAGTATGGGGCTAGAACAGTTCTTCACACAGTTCCATTTCATTCGTCCAATGTGGCTATTGGCGTTCATCCCTATGTTTCTTTTGCTTTGGTTAAGGTGGCGAGAAGAATCCAAACCAAGCTGGAAAGACATTCTTCCTGAGCATTTACGTAAAGCACTAACGATTGGCGACTATGGTTGGCGAAAACAACTGCCACTCAAGCTGCTTATGGTGATAGTAGCGATTGCGATCATCATCTGTGCCGGACCTTCTTGGGAGCGCCAAGCTTCTCCATTTGGCGAGGATAAAGCCTCCATGCTGGTGGTATTAGACAACAACGATTCAATGTTGCAAAAAGACCTTCCTCCAAGCCGTTTGGAACGCTCAAAGCAAAAGATCCGTGACCTATTGGCAGCAAGAAAAGGTGGCAGCACTGGGTTGGTTGTGTATGCGGGTTCTGCTCATGTCGCGATGCCTGTGACGCAAGACAGCAAAGTATTCGAACCGTTTCTAGCGGCGATAACACCAGAAATCATGCCAGTTGAAGGTAAACTTGCTGAGACGGCGTTGCCTTTGATTGACCAACAATTACAAGGCCAACCGGGTTCTACGGTTCTGTTGGTTACGGATGGTGTCAACCCGGCAACCATTACCGCTTACAAAAACTACTTTGCCGACAAGTCTTATCAATTGCTTATCTTGGCAGCGGGTAACTCGGACATTGTTTCTAACAACCCTGTCGACTTGGACTCGTTAAATAATCTTGCCGGCGCGACTGGTGGACGCCTTGTTGAAGTGACGGTAGACAACAGCGATATAGACAAGCTGAACCGTTTTGTTGAGCGAAACATGCAACTCAATGGCGAATCATCCATGCCTTGGAAAGACATGGGCTATCAACTATTGTTTCCAATTGCTCTCATTATGATGCTGTGGTTCCGCAAAGGCTGGTTAGTGCAATGGTGTGTGGTGGCGATGGTATCAACGTCTTTGTTTATGACGCCAAAAGCCATGGCGGAAACCGTCTCGCTCAAAGCGGATAAACCTGAAGTGGTACAAGAGGTAACCGTCTGGGATAAAGCGTCTCAATGGTGGTGGGATTTATGGCTCACGCCAAATCAGCAAGGACAGCGTTTGTTCAACAAAAACGAATACCTTGAGGCAGCAAAGCACTTTACGGATCCGTTGCGTAAAGGGACAGCTTATTACTACGCAGGCGAATACAAACTGGCTCATACCGCTTTCTTGGAGATGCAAAACGACCCATCAGATGCGGTAAAAGACTATGGCTTATACAACGCTGCGAGTGCGTTGGCGCGTCAACGTGAGTATTTGGCCGCGCGTAATTTGTTGCAAACACTGGCAGACAAAGACACCTTGAGTGAGCAATTACGACCAGACGTCGAGCACAACCTAAAAGTCATTGGTGGCATTGTCGAAGAGATTAACCGTACCAGTGAAAGCCAAGCGGGGACAACAGACGGACCCGAAGAGTCGTTTGAACTGGGTGACAACCCGCAAACGGCAGATGGGGCAGACGAAAAAACCGCGGCTGAATTAATGCTGAAAGAGAAACTCAATGCGAACGAAATCCTTGGCAGCCAAGAACTGGCGGATAAGTGGTTAAAACGCGTAGAGGCCGATCCTAAGTACTTCTTGCGCGCTAAATTCCAAATTCAACTGCGTGAACCCTTGAAAACGGAGCCGAAGCCACAACCGCAACCACAACAAGAAGAGGAGCAAGCACAATGATGAATGCATTCAAACTTGGCGCTGACTCCGTGGTTGGGCGTCTAAGCACTATCTTGATGGTGTTTACTTTGTTTTTTACTGGCTTGGCGAACGCACAAGATATTCAAGACTTGCAGCGCAGCAATGACGTAGAGTTATTAGCGTGGGTTGGCAAGCAGGGAGCAGGGGCCGATACGAAGGAAGCCCCTAAGTTCAGTGTGAATGAGCAGGTGATCTTGTACATCGAAGTTGCAACGCCTCGTTGGTTCACTGGTGGTACACGCATTGGCAGCGTAGAAATCCCCAACGTGATTGCGAAGCAGCGTAACCAATTAGCAACTAACTATACCGAGCGCAAAGGGGGGCAAACGTGGTCTCGTCAGCGTTGGGAAATAACTTTGTATCCACAAGCCTCGGGGCAATTTGTAATTCCACCTGTCGCTGTTGGTGTGCAGGTCTCTGCGCCTGATGGTTCGAAAGTGGCTGGTACGCTTTATACGCAGCCAATTAAGTTCGAAGCGTCTATGCCTTCTGGGTTGCTAAGTGATGACTCTGCATGGTTTACCGCGACTAAGGTGAGTGTGGATCAGAAATGGACAACGTCTAACGATGAGCTGAAAGTCGGCGATGCGATCACTCGCACCATAACGATCAATGCACAAGACAGTTTGTCAGTGTTGCTTCCAGACTTGTTATCCAATGATTCTACTGCCAGCTATCAAGCGTATCCTCAACCAAACCGCTTAGACGATAAGCAAACACGTGGCGATTACCAATCAAGTCGTATAGAAGAAAGCGTGTATGTGATCCAACAGGGCGGTGAGTTCACCTTACCTGAACACAAGTTCCAATGGTGGAATAGCAAGAGTAAAAAGCTAGAAACGGTAGTGATTGAGGGTAAGACCTTCAAAGCCAAGCATACATTCAAATCGTTTGTTAGAGCTTATTCTGGCTGGTTGATTGGCAGCGCAGTGACGCTATTTGTTCTCGTTATCGCCGCCTTGAGCATTCACCGTTATTATCGTTCTCGTCCTACGCCGCCATGGTTAGTGTTCAAACGAATGGTGAAAGCGAATCGATGGGGCGCTGCTCGAGCAAGCTTGTATAAGCAGTTGAGAAGCAACACAGGTGGTCTTGAAATGAGTAAAGCCAGTGACACTGATATTTGGCAGAAGCGTTCACAGCGCCTACAAGAGGGGCAGGAGGACGCAAGCTTGATGAATGCGCTTTGGAAAGGGATACAAGCACTGAAGCCAAAACGCCTGAAGTGGGCAATACCCAAAGCCTTGCCGCAACTCGATAAGCAGGCAAGTAATAAGAAATAAAACGAAAAAGGACGCTGAATCAGCGTCCTTTTTTTGTTCTTTTTAATCGCAATAAGTACATGAAATGTCTATTTTAACGTGCTACAAATAACGCAAAGAAATAATACATTTCACATATATTTAATTCTTATCTTTTAAGTTTCTATTTAAAAGCTATTTCATTGCAATATTAAACAGGTTTATTAGTAGGCTATATATTAATGTCGGTATATTTTAAAATTATATAACCTATAAATCACTTTAACTCCTTTCGTGATGGAGTGTCACTTCCATGTGACAAGCTTTTCGTCTTAACCCTGATAAAGACGGCTTAATCAATGTATATTTCATTTTTGGAATGTTCAAATAAAATAACACTTCAAAAATGGAATGATAATTTGCAAGTTTTTCGATTCAGATTATTAAAATTATCGGTGTATATTTCTTGGGAAACGGAAATACGGAGTGGTTCCGTTTTGATTTATTAATATGTGAACAATAATTATCAGGTTAAATTAATTCTGTGAGTAGGTTTTATCAGAATATAATTTGTCGTCACTTGGCTGATGTATTTTGTGAAGTTTAATTATCAGAAGTTTAATTCGAAATTATTTTAAAGGGTGATTTATGGAAGCTAATATTCACGACGATCCAATATTGGTAGCTGGTAAAAGGATTCTTATTGCTCAAGCAACTTTGGGTCTGGTATTCATCGCGTATGAATACATGCGAAGTGGATCTCTAAGTGCTGAGTCAGCGATTACTGGGGTGCTCATCGCGATTCTACCATCTCTGTTCGGCATGGTATTCGCGTCCATTAAATCTAGGGTGAAACCAGAAGAGAGTTTGCGTGACCTCATGCATCTGAGTCGAAATATCAAAGTCATCTACACCATTGTAATGTTTGTTTTGACGTTTCGATTTATGGCTCTTCGCAACATCGTGGTCCTGATAGGCTTTTGTGTGACGATGTTTGGTCACTTCTTAACGCCGCTGTTCAGAGACCGCTTCGAAAGGAAGGCATAAATGGATACTGTCCAGTCCGCTCATGAGTATATTGAGCACCACCTGACCTTTCTCACCACCGGAAACGGATGGTTTGGAATTAACCTTGATTCCATGATCATGGTTTGGTTGACGGGACTTGTTTTCATCCTTTCATTCCGCTTTGCGGTGACGAAAGGAACGAAAGGAGTTCCGGGACGATTCCAGTGTTTGATCGAGATGGTATTTGAGTTCGTCGATAATATCGTAAAAGAAATATTTCTAGCTAAAGACAAGATTATAGGCCCTTTAGCTCTGACAATATTTGTTTGGGTATTATTAATGAATGCCGTTGATTTGTTGCCGGTTGATTTGATTCCAGCGCTGACTCGTTCAGTAGGTGTCGAGCACTTCCGTGACTTACCTTCAGCCGACGTCAATATTACGATGTCGATGGCATTAGGCGTATTTATTTTGGTTTTAGGTTATACGTTTAAAAACAAAGGTGTGAAAGGGTTTATTAAAGAGTTAACTACTCAACCATTTTCTCATCCTCTGTTATACCCAGTGAACTTAGTTCTTGAATTGGTAACATTAATTTCTAAACCAATATCTTTAGGTCTTCGATTATTTGGCAATATGTACGCAGGTGAAATGATATTCATACTAATTGCGTTAATGCCATGGTGGATGCAATGGGCACTTAGTGTTCCTTGGGCACTATTCCACATACTAATTGTTGTGCTTCAAGCATTTATTTTTATGGTTCTGACCGTGGTTTACCTCGGAATGGCTGTTGAAGAGCACTAAATCAAAAAATTTATTTCTTAATTAAAAAATTCAATTCTAGGAGTTGTTATGGATATCGTTAGCGCAGTTCTTTACGTGGCGGGTGCATTGCTGATTGGTCTTGGTGCAGCGGGTGCCGCATCGGGTATCGGTAACCTTGCAGGTAAATACCTTGAAGGGGTCGCTCGTCAACCTGATTTAACCCCAATGCTTCGTACTCAGTTCTTCATCATGATGGGTCTTGTGGACGCGGTGCCAATGATTGGTGTGGGTATCGGTTTGTACATCATCTTCGCTGTAGCGTAATTCGAATTAATCAATTTCATAACGTTATAGAAGAGAGGGTGCTATGAACTTAAATGCCTCAATGTTTGGTCAGGCGATCTCCTTCGTGATTTTCGTTTGGCTTTGCATGAAATATGTCTGGCCACCACTTGTAAAACTGATTGATGAGCGTCGTGCTGAAATTGCTCAAGGTCTTGAACAAACTGAAAAAGCAGCAAAAGAGTTGGAACTGGCAAAAGCGAATGGTGAAGCGCTACTGACAGAAGCTCGCTCTAAAGCTCAGGCCATCATCAACCAAGGCAAGCAACGTCAAGATCAAATGGTTGCAGACGCCGTTGAACTGGCAAAGCAAGAGAAAGCGCGCATTGTCGCAGAAGGCAAAGCAGAAGTGGAAAGCGAGCGCAGCAAAGTTCGCCAAGAGTTGAAAGATGAAATGGCGGATCTGGTGATTGAAAGTGCCAGTAAGCTGATAAATCGCAATCTGGATAGCTCGGCTAACCGCGACTTGGTGAACCGCTTCATCAACGAAATGTAGGAGGGCACATGTCCGATTTGACAATAGTGGCTCAACCCTACGCGAAAGCGGCGTTTGATTACGCTCGTGACGCAGAGTGCTTGGATGACTGGCAACAGATGTTTGCCATTACTCAAGTCATCATGGAACAACCAAACACACTTCTGATTCTGGATGATCTCAGTGAAGAAGGCTCGGAACAGCCGTTACTGGATTTGATTCTTCACGCTGGTGGCGAATGGCTAAATCAAAGTTTCGAGAACTTTCTTCGCATTATGGAAGAGAGCAAGCGTTTAAAAGCGCTGGGAGAAGTGGCGGTTCAGTTCTTTGAAATGAAAGCCGAATACGAGCGAACCATGACAGTAACAGTGCGTGCTTCAGAACCTCTGGATGAGGAACAAATGGCAAGGCTTAAACAAGCATTAACCGAAAAATACGGTAAAGCCATTACGTTAGAAACACAACTGGATCCATCCCTTGTAGGTGGTGTGGTAATCACAGCAGGACAGACCGTGTATGACGGCAGTGTTCTTACCAATCTCAGTCGATTGGCGACCAACCTACATGTGTAACGGGGTATAGAAATGCAATTAAATTCAAATGAAATTAGTGAATTAATCAGAGAGCGAATTGATAACTTCAAACTCGAAAGTGAAGCGAGAAATGAAGGCACTATCGTCTCTGTCAGTGACGGTATCATCACAATTCACGGCCTTGCGGATGTTATGCAAGGTGAGATGTTAGAGTTGCCAGACAATCGTTTTGCGTTGGCACTCAACTTAGAACGTCATTCCGTCGGCGCGGTCGTGATGGGGCCTTATGCGGACCTATCTGAAGGGATGAAAGTAAAAGGCACAGGCCGTATTTTGGAAGTGCCAGTGGGTAACGGACTTCTCGGTCGTGTGGTGAACACACTTGGTCAGCCCATTGATGGCAAAGGTACTGTATCGTTTGAACGTATGGACCCTGTGGAAGTCATTGCCCCAGGCGTAATCGACCGTAAGTCTGTCGACCAGCCAATCCAAACCGGTTACAAAGCGGTAGACTCTATGGTGCCAATCGGTCGTGGCCAACGTGAGTTGATCATCGGTGACCGTCAGACAGGTAAAACCGCGATGGCGATTGATGCCATCATCAACCAAAAAGAACTGGGCGTTAAATGTATTTACGTCGCAATTGGTCAAAAAGCATCGACCATTGCTAACGTAGTTCGCAAACTAGAAGAGCATGGCGCACTAGAAAACACCATTGTGGTGGTAGCGTCAGCATCAGAAGCGGCAGCGTTGCAATACCTAGCGCCATACGCAGGCTGTACCATGGGCGAATACTTCCGTGACCGTGGTGAAGATGCGCTGATTGTCTATGATGATCTATCAAAACAAGCGGTGGCTTACCGTCAAATCTCACTACTCCTAAAACGTCCACCAGGTCGTGAAGCCTTCCCAGGTGATGTTTTCTACCTCCACTCACGCCTATTAGAACGTGCAGCACGTGTTAACGAAGAATACGTTGAGCGATTCACTAACGGTGAAGTAAAAGGCAAAACAGGTTCTCTAACCGCACTGCCAATCATCGAAACCCAAGCGGGTGACGTATCGGCGTTCGTACCAACCAACGTAATCTCGATTACTGATGGTCAAATCTTCCTACAGACTCAGCTATTCAACTCAGGCTTACGTCCAGCGGTTGATCCAGGTATTTCGGTATCTCGTGTAGGTGGTGCAGCGCAAACCAAAGTGATCAAGAAGCTGTCGGGTGGTATTCGTACCGCGTTGGCGCAATACCGCGAATTGGCCGCATTTGCTCAGTTCTCTTCTGACCTAGATGAAGCGACACGTCGTCAGCTTGACCACGGTGAGAAAGTCACTGAACTCATGAAGCAAAAACAATACGCACCAATGACGGTCGCAGAGCAAGCGTTGGCGATTTTTGCTGCAGAGAAAGGTTTCCTCAATGATGTGGCACTAAATCAAGTGTCTCGTTATGAAGAAGAGCTGATGGCATTTGGTCGAACTAACGCACAACCACTACTCGATAAAATCAACCAAACTGGTGATTACAACGATGAGATTGAGAGTGAATTGAACAGCTTGCTGACAGAGTTCACTGCGCTGCAATCGTAGGACCACTAACAGGAGTCCGTTATGGCAAATACCAAAGAGATTCGCACCAAAATTGCTAGCGTGAGTAGCACGCAAAAAATTACGAGTGCAATGCAAATGGTCGCCGCCAGCAAGATGCGCAAAGTGCAGGAGAACATGCAGGCGTCCCGTCCTTACGCGGAGAACATGCGTAAGGTTATCGGTCACGTCTCGTCCGGTACGCTGGAGTACAGCCATCCTTTCCTTCAAGAACGCGAAGTGAAGCGAGTGGCTTACATCATCATCTCATCCGATCGGGGTTTGTGTGGTGGCCTGAACAGTAATTTGTTCAAAAAAGTATTGGCAGAAATGCAGGACTGGCAAGAGAAGGGCGTTGAAGTAGATACGACGCTCATTGGTTCGAAAGCAATCAGCTTTTTCCAGTCCCTCGGGAAAGTAATGGCGCAAACTTCTGGCCTTGGTGATGCACCAAAACTAGAAGACATGTTGGGCGCGGTTAACGCCATGATGGAGCACTATTCCGAAGGCAAAATCGACCGCTTGTTCCTCGTTTACAACCAGTTTGTAAACACCATGGTGCAAAAGCCAACGGTACTGCAAATGCTGCCGTTCCCGAAAGAAGACATTTCACGTGATAAAGAAGCTCGTTGGGATTACCTCTACGAGCAGTCTCCTCAAGACATTCTCGACCACTTGATTCAACGTTATGTCGAATCGCTGGTTTATCAGGGTGTGGTTGAGAGCATCGCTTGTGAGCAAGCCGCGCGGATGATGGCAATGTCAGCCGCGACTGATAACGCAGCGCAACTTATTGAAGACCTACAACTGGTTTACAACAAAGCGCGCCAAGCGGCGATTACTCAAGAGTTGAGTGAAATTGTATCCGGCGCGCAAGCGGTTTAGAGAGAGAATTTGAGGTTTAGATTATGAGTATTGGCAAAATCGTCAAAGTCATCGGTGCGGTGGTAGATGTCGAGTTCGAACAAGGTGAAGGCCCGAAAGTCTACGATGCACTGAAAGTAAACGATGGCAGCGATGGCTCACTGATGCTGGAAGTGCAGCAACAGTTGGGCAGCGGTGTGGTTCGCTGTATCGCAATGGGGTCTTCTGACGGCCTTAAACGTGGGCTGGAAGTCGAATCAACAGGCCATCCGATCACGGTTCCTGTTGGTGAAGAAACCCTAGGTCGTATCATGAACGTGTTGGGTCATCCAATCGATGAGTGTGGTCCTATTGGCGAGCAAGTGTCTTACGAGATTCACCGTGAAGCACCGAGCTATGAAGAACAATCAAGTAGCACTGAGTTGCTCGAAACGGGTGTTAAAGTTATCGATTTGATTTGCCCGTTCGCGAAAGGCGGTAAAATCGGTCTGTTTGGTGGTGCAGGTGTTGGTAAGACTGTAAACATGATGGAGCTTATCAATAACATTGCAAAAGCTCACTCAGGTTTGTCGGTTTTTACCGGGGTTGGTGAGCGAACTCGTGAGGGTAATGACTTCTACTATGAAATGAAGGAAGCGGGTGTTCTGGACAAAGTAGCCATGGTTTACGGTCAGATGAACGAGCCACCGGGTAACCGTCTACGCGTTGCGCTAACAGGCTTGACCATCGCAGAGCGTTTTCGTGATGAAGGCCGTGACGTACTGTTGTTCGTGGATAATATTTACCGTTATACGTTGGCTGGTACAGAAGTTTCTGCATTGCTTGGTCGTATGCCATCTGCGGTAGGTTACCAACCAACACTGGCAGAAGAGATGGGTGTGCTTCAAGAGCGTATCACGTCGACTAAAAATGGTTCTATCACGTCTATCCAAGCGGTTTATGTGCCTGCGGATGACTTGACTGACCCGTCTCCTGCAACCACATTTGCGCACTTGGATGCGACAGTGGTACTTAACCGAAACATCG
Organism: Vibrio jasicida 090810c; assembly: GCF_002887615.1. NCBI lineage: Bacteria > Pseudomonadati > Pseudomonadota > Gammaproteobacteria > Vibrionales > Vibrionaceae > Vibrio > Vibrio jasicida. Next base: position 1,081,957 of record NZ_CP025793.1, read on the forward strand.
CGGCAATGGGCTTATACCCAGCGATTGACCCGTTAGATTCGACGTCTCGTCAATTGGACCCATTAGTAGTAGGTCAAGAGCATTACGACATCGCTCGTGGTGTGCAGCAGACATTACAACGCTACAAAGAATTGAAAGACATCATCGCCATTTTAGGCATGGATGAACTGTCTGAAGACGACAAACAAGTGGTATCACGTGCTCGTAAGATTGAACGTTTCCTTACTCAGCCATACCACGTAGCAGAGGTATTTACTGGTGACCCAGGTGTTTACGTTTCTCTTGCCGATACAATTCGCGGCTTTAAGGGGTTGTTAGCGGGTGAATACGACGATATACCTGAGCAAGCGTTTATGTATTGCGGCAGCATTGATGAAGTGCTTGAAAAAGCGAACAAACTGTAAAGCGCGGGAGGCACTATGGCCATTGCGGTTACCCAAAGTACGTTTCAACTGAATGTGGTGAGTGCAGAAGGTACTCTCTACTCTGGTCCGGCTCATGCACTTGCTGTTGCTGGTGCGGATGGTGAACTCGGTATTCGTCCGGGCCATTCTCCATTGATCAGTAAAATCAAGCCAGGCGTTGCTCGCATTGTGGGGGATTTGTCGAAACCAGAAGAGATCTTATACGTTTCTGGTGGGCTAGTTGAAGTTCAACCGGATGTCGTTACGCTGCTTGCTGACACCGCGTTACACGGTAAGGATATTGATAAAGCTAGGGCGGAAGAAGCCCGCAGAGCGGCGGAAGAAAATATTCGTGCGCACATGGACGACATCAGCTTTGCACAGGCACACATGGAGTTGAACAAGGCATTGGCACAACTTCGTGCAGTTGAACTGACGATGAGAACTCGTTAGCCAACACTTCGGAATGCGGTCTGAAGAGTGAGTACCCAAGTCAACTCGTCGTTCAGGAGGTTGACTTCATTGGGTCTAATTAAAGCGGGGCAACTTCGGTTCGCCCCGTTTTTTATGGAAAAAGGGAGGAGAGTGAATTGTTTGATGAGACAAAACGTATCAATATTGCAAACACTTTTATATAGCGAGGAAAGCATGCTGGCGTTAGAATCCATCACCCAAATTTTGAATATTGAGAATCAACATCAAATGAGCCAACAATTTATGCTTCGCGCGTTGGAAGTGTCTCGCAACGCGTTGCCTGCTTGTCAACCAAACCCACCTGTCGGCTGTGTACTCGTGAAAGACGGTCAGATTGTGTCAGAGGGGTACACTCAAGCGATTGGTGGCAACCATGCTGAAGTTGAAGCGTTAAAGGCTTATCAAGGTGACTTGAGCGAAGTAACGGCATATGTGACATTAGAGCCTTGTTCTTTTGTTGGGCGAACGCCAGCTTGTGCTGCGACACTCGTTAATTGTGGTATCCAGAAAGTTGTGGTTGCCATGTTAGACCCTGACCCTCGCAATGCAGGTCGTGGTATCGATATGCTCAAGGCTGGTGGTGTCGACGTCGAGGTCGGTTTGTGTGGCGAAGCGGCCAGCGAGTTTCTCACGCCGTATCTAGGAAAATCTTGAGCGGTTTTCAGAATTGTCTTCGTCAGTGGAGGGTCAAAACTGTCGAAAACATGCATAAACGCTCAAATCCAGTGCTTTGACTCGTTTCAGATCAGACTGTTAGCTAAAATAAAACTAACTCCCCGTTTTATGTTGGCGAAATGAAAAGTACTGATTTAAATCTCATCCCCATTTTTGTGGCAATCTATGAAGAGCAGAACCTATCTAAGGCTGCTGCTCGATTAGATATAAGCCAACCCGCTGTGAGCAAGGCCCTTGCACGCTTGCGTGATATCTATGATGAGCCGTTGTTCCACCGCAGTAATTCTGGCGTTGAGCCGACCAGTTTCGCGATGGATATTTATCCAGCCATGGTAGCGGCGCTAAAAAACTTCACTTCTACACTCTCCGCCTCAAGTAGTTTCGATCCTAAAGTTTCTAATCGTATTTTCTCGATCGCTTGTGTTTCGGTAGCCAGTTATGAGTTGATGCCACAATTAATGCGCCAGATTCGAGAGCATGCCCCAAAAATTACGCTCGAAGTTCACCCACTTTTTACTGAAGATTATGAGAGTGACCTGCGCCTACAGCGCTATGACTTGATCATTGATCTTCCGCCGCGTGGGCGCACCGTACTGAAAATGGAACCGATTTTTTCCGAGCGTTTGATGGTGGTATGCAATGCTGAGCACCCTAGAATTCAAGATACATGTACGGTGAAGCAATTTTTGGCAGAAGAGCACGTTGTGGTGTCTCGTTGGCATGCTAGAAACAGTTTGTTGACGGGAGAAGACATTGAAGACTTGGCGAGTCGCAATATTGTTTATCGCGCCGCAGGGGCAATGGAAATGTTGCCAGTGATCGATGGGAGTGAGTACATCGGAATGTTACCGTTTTCGACCATCAACCATTTTTCTAAAACCTATAATATCAAAGCGGTCCCGCTGCCATTTAGTGACAGTGAGCATGATCTTTGTGCAATTTGGCATTCGAGTCGCAGCAATGAAAGCGCCCACCAATGGTTAAGAACGCAAATCAAACAAGCGGGTAAAGCGATTCGATAACGAGGAGTAAGTATGAAGGCAATACGTGCCATTTTAAATGGTAAAAAAGCGGGTACTCCAGAGTTGCGTAACGAGATCTTCCGCATGCGGGAGCAGGGTGTAGATGTTCAAGTTCGCGTGACATGGGAATCTCAAGATATGGCGCGTTTGGTCCGAGAAGCGGTCAATGAAGGCGTTAAGCGTATTGTTGTGGCTGGTGGCGATGGCACTGTTAATGAAGCGGTAACGGCATTAAACCAAATCGAAGTAGATCGCCGGCCTGAGCTGGCGATTATCCCGATGGGAGCCGCGAATGACTTTGCGACGGCGACGCAAATTCCCACGACGATTCGCGAATCATTAGCGCTGGCGATAAACGGTGATGCTGTGGCAGTCGATAGCGTAAAAGCCAATGATCGTTATTTTATGAATGTTGCGGCTGCAGGGTTTGGTGCAGAAATTACCGCAGAGACGCCCGTAGAGCTGAAGAACTTTCTTGGGGGCGGTGCGTACACATTGACGGGCTTGGTAAAAGCGCTCGGTTTTAAACCCTACGATGGTACGGTCACGATAAAACAAGGCAGCTATAATGGGGAAATCCTAGTTGGTGCATTCTGTAACAGTCGTTTGGCTGGCGGAGGGCAAGAGCTCGCCCCAAATGCATTCATTGACGACGGTGTTATGGACATCACTCTCGTTCACCCATTTCTGCCTCATGAATTGCCGCAAGTCATTCAGGAAATTCAAAATCCAACCGAACTAGGGCAATTCGTTAAACACACTCAGGCAAGTTGGTTGGAAATCGATTTTCCTAAGTTGTTGCCGCTCAACTTAGATGGTGAGCCTTACCGCTCGAGTAAAATTCGTTTTGATGTTCAAGCTAGAAGCATCAACTTGGTACTTCCACCGAATTGCCCTTGCTTATGTGTCGATTCATAATAAATTTAAACTTATACACAAAAGCCACCTAAGTGAGGTGGCTTTGTCGTTATTAGCGCGGAGAGCTTAGATTTTTTGGATAGTATCAACGTCGATTTGCATTGTTGTCCACTCTGAATCAACTTCACCACGAATCGCGACCTTATCTTGTGGTGATACGTCTTGGCCCATCCAATCTTCGTTGTCGATTTCAACTTGGATTTCGCCCGTCTCATCCTTAAACAAGTAAGTCTCGTCACCTAAGGCTTGGACAATGTTCCCCGTTAACAGAACAAAACTATCGTCAGCGGCATTCTGCGCTTCTTTGACGGTATTAATGGCAGATGTCGTTGGGCCAGTAAAAGCGGCCAACGCAGAGCCTGATAAAAGAGCGAGTGCGGTAGCTAAGATCAGTTTCTTCATGCTAGAGGCTTCCTATATTAAAAGTAGTAGGTTGAACCTACGTTAATCGATGCTGTGTTTGCGTAGCTATCAAGTTGGTACTTCGCGTTTGCGCCGATGGTCAATTGAGGGAAGATTTTGTATTCCGCACCAACAGAGAAGACGGCACCCAACTCGTTATTCTTTTCTGTGCTGTGGAAAAGTGTTTTGCTCATTTCCACATCGTCATTTGAAACCAGTTCGTGCTCTTCGTACTTACCGGCTTTCGATTCGTATTGTGTGTAGCTCAGACCCGCTTTTACTTTGGTGGTCCATTTATCGTTTAATGCATAGCTAAACACAGGAGCAAGCGTGATTTGTTTTGCCTTGATGGATGAATCCCATTCCATTTCGCGGTGGTAGTCTTTTCCATCAATATTCTGGATGCCTAGGTTCTTTGAGCGGCTATCTTCTAGTTCAAATTGGTTGTAACCCAGTTCTACTGCCCAAGAGTCGTTGATAGAGTAGCCAACAAAGCCACCAAAAATACCGTCTTCCAATTCAGGGTTTAGATTCACACCGTCAGCGTCAAAAGATGTCTCAAAATCGTGGTCAGTCGTGCCGAATCCATATTCCAAACCTACATAGGGCGCTGCTGCAACAGAGAAAGAGCTTGCCGCTAGGATTGTCAGGAGTGTTCTTGTCATTTTTGTTTTACCTCTTCGTTTTGATGAGAGGCATTATGTGTGAAGAGTCGTGAAGTGATCGTGAAGAAAAGCCTAACGTTTGAAAATAAATAAAAAACTCCCCATGAAGGGGAGTCTCTCATCTACAAAGGCGTATTTAGTAAACCGTACACCACTCATTTTTCATGTCGATCAGGTGCCAGTTATCACGTTGGTTGGCCTCATCCATCGCTTTGTCTAAGTGCCCCACACTCGATTTACGGTCGTACTTCCACTCGCGATCTTCATCAGTGTGATGAACGATCATTGCCATAGAGTTTGGTTGGCTTGTTGCCCATTGCATCATTGCGTGGTCACCATCTGAGTTACCAATAGCGAGTACTGGTTTCTTACCAATGATTTGTTGAATATTTTCAACTTTGCCCGCTTTGTCATCAATGGTCAGGATCTCATCTAGTTTAGTGACGGTTGGCTTACCGTCGTTGTAGTCGTACTTGTATTTCAGTGCACTACCAATGATTTGTTGTTCTGGAATGCCGTAAACCTCTGGTGCCCAAACACGCATAAAGTCCACGCCACCGCCGGAGACAATGTAAGTTTTAAAGCCGTGTTCTTGCAGGTAGGTCACCATTTCACGCATCGGCTTATAAGTCAGCTCTGTGTAAGCTTTGCCGAAACGCGGATCTTTTGCGGCTTTCAACCACTCAGAAACTTTCTGTTGGTATTCTTCTACTGTCATGCCACTGTGGGTGACTTTTACGATCTCAAGTAGCGCTTTTTCACCACCCTTAAAGACGCTTTCGATGTCATCATTCAATACGGATTTGAACGGCTCTTTTGTCTTCCATTCTGGGTGGTCTTTTGCCATGAGTTTCACTTCGTCTAGCGCATAAGCCAGTTGGAAGTAGAATGGCTTCTCTGACCATAACGTACCGTCGTTATCGAACACGGCAATACGGTCTTGCTCAGGGATGAATGTCGATTTCGTTGTATCCAAAGATTGGTCAATGTAGTTTACGATGGCGGTCTTACTTGCTCCATCTTTCCAAGAAGGCAGCAAGCTTGGGTCGCAATCTAAAGCCATCGCTGAGAACGATAAACCAGATAAGACTGCAAGGGCACAGATGTGTTTCTTCATATTATTATTTACCTAAGTTTGAATGTATTGCTTGTATACATTTGAGGTGAAACGTAAATGAGAACAACGTGGATTTAGCCTCTTTCCCTAACCATTTCCCTAACCAAGAGACGTGTTAATTGGTAAGAATGCGCAAAGGGGCAGTAACGTCGCTTCTCATGCGTAATCGTGCTTAATCAGCATCTTTAGCAAGGCGAAGTCCCATGTCCGACATAATTATAGACTGGCTAGCGAAATCACGACGGAAATTCTCTGATTCATCAGAATCATAAGCAAAGCTGCCGCCTCGCACGGACTTGTGTGCTAGGCCGGCTTTTTCATCTTTAGCGTTGTTTGGATTCTCGGTTGGGCCATAGCGGTAGAAAGTATCGTCATACGCGTCGATCACGAACTCACCAACGTTACCTGTCATGTCATACAGACCAAGTTCATTAGGTTGTTTTTGACCAACGGGATGAGCTTGGTTTTTGGAGTTGTCGGCATACCACGCCACATCAGCAATGTTGTTTGAACCTGCGTAAGTGAAACCTTGGCTCTTGTTACCCCCTTTTGCGGCAAACTCCCATTCCGCTTCTGTCGGCAAGCGGTAGGTTTCACCGGTCAGCTCGTTCAACTTCTCGATGAAGTAATTCGCCTGCTGCCAGCTCAAGTTGTTAACCGGGACGTCTGCACCTTGGAAGTAACTCATTGAAGAACCCATGACAGATTCAAACAATTCTTGAGTGACCTCGAATTTGGAAATATAGAAGCCATCTACGCTCACTTCGCGTGCAGGGGTTTCTGCCTTCTTGGCGGAGTCGCTGTCCGATCCCATGACAAATGAACCGCCTTCAACCAACACCATATCTTGATCAATGTTGAGCGCGATAGGGTGCGGTGATTGAGTCGCACAACCACTCATTAATACGCTGAATGATAGAATGGAAAGTGCGGTTAACGATTTGCTTTTAAATGATTTCATCAATAGTTTCTCGCCAAAAAAGTCATGATGAAGATTAGCAATAAACGCTATGAAAAAAGGTTATAAACGGTATAACAAGCCTCTTGTATTAATGAGATTTATGATTAGGTCATCAAGGTGAAAATGGCGTTGTTATGGTCGTATCATCTTAACTTTCATTACGCTAAAGGTGACTCATGCATATTACTCAAGGTCCTCAGTTCAATGGTAAAGCGTCTAAGCGTTTACATGTGATGGCAAAGCCAATTGGTGCGGCATGTAACATAGACTGTACGTACTGTTACTATCTCAGCAAGCAGGACTTACTTGAGTATAAAAAAGGCTGCACGCCAGTAATGGATGAAGCAACACTTGAAACTTACATTCGCCAATACATTGAAGGGCAAAACACACCAGAAATCATCTTCTCTTGGCAGGGGGGTGAACCAACGATGTTGGGTTTGGATTACTTCAAGAAAATTGTTGAGTTTCAAGCGAAGTACAAGCCTGAAGGTGTGATAATTTCCAACGATTTGCAAACCAACGGTACGTTGCTGAACGATGACTGGTGTGCATTTCTAAAAGCGAATAATTTTTTGGTCGGCTTGAGTATCGATGGACCAGAGATGTTACACAATGCTTACCGTACCAACCGAGCAGGGCGAGGCACGTTCAAGCAAGTGATGAACGCTGTGGAGCTTTTGCACGCTCATGAAGTAAAGTTCGCGACACTGACTTGTGTGAATAACCTAACGAGCCGTAACCCAATTGAAGTGTACCGATTCCTACGTGATGAAGTTCGCTCTCCTCAAATGCAGTTTATTCCCATCGTGGAACAAAAAACGTTCCGTACTACCGCACCTCAAACATGGGAGCCGCAAGAGCAGTTGAAACAAGGCGACAAGCGTCTTATTCCTGGTCACAAAGACTCGGTCGTTGAATCTTGGTGTGTCGCGGACGAGGCTTGGGGTAACTTCCTTATCGCTATTTTCGATGAGTGGGTACAAAACGACATTGGTAAAGTCTTCGTTCAATACTTTGAAGCGAGTGTCGAGGCGTGGATGGGTCGCAGAAACCCGCTTTGTACACTCGGTGAAATCTGCGGTAAAGGCTTGGCAATGGAACCAAACGGCGATGTTTTTGCTTGTGACCATTACGTTTACCCAGAATACAAGATTGGCAACATCCACCACGAAAAATTAGACACGTTGGCGTATGGTCCTGAGCAGCAAAAGTTTGGCTTTGCCAAGACTCGCTCGCTAACCAAGCAGTGCCAACAGTGTGATTACCAATTCGCTTGCTACGGCGAGTGTCCGAAAAACCGTTTCATTCGCACCAAAGACGGTGAACCTGGGTTGAACTACCTGTGTGCAGGTTGGAAAAAGTTCTTCTCTCATGCTGATAAGGCAATGGCATACATTCTTCGTGCAACGGGTAACCCTGTGGCACATGGCAAATACAGTGATGCCGTTTTACGCCAACAAGCGGCGAAGCGTCCTGTATTCGAAACCAAATTTTAAGGGATTGATATGACATTCTCAAAAACGTTATTAGCCATCGCTCTAGGCGTCACCGTAAGCCAATCTGTTGCCGCGCAGGATGAAACCTTGCTAGCACCGGACCAAGTTTCTTCTGCCAGCGTGACAAGCTCTCAAAAAGCAAACTCGGCACAGATGTCGCCACAGCAAGTGGTTGCGAAGTGGTCTTATCAAGCTCAAGACGTGAAACAGCCAGTAGAAAAGCGCATTGAAGCGTTGCATGAGCTGGCGAAGTACCCAAGTCAAAACGCGCTAGTGGCAGTTGCACGCAGCCTTCAAGACCAAGACCCAGCGGTTCGTGAGGCCGCGATTGTGGGAGCAGAACCTTACACGATTGAACATCGCTGGCGCATGATTGAGCCACTGTTGAGTGATCCAGAGGCGATGGTCCGTATTACTGCTGCGACCAACTTAGTGCGTGACTTTTCTAACGTGAGCAGCGAGCAACAGCAAACGCTTGAAGCTCCGGTTGCTGAACTGATCAGCTACTTAGAGCACAAGAAAGATGACGGCTCGAAACTGCTGTTAGCGGATGTCTATCGTTGGCACCATGAATGGGATAAAGCGGATAAAATCTATCAAGCTTTGGTGACCAATCAGCCTGAAAATCCACAAATTTGGTTAAGCTTGGCCGACAACTACCGAGCGCAGCAGCGCGATGCCGATGCGGTAAAGACGTTGGATTCTGCGATCAAACTTCATCCTGATAATGCGTCTTTGCATTACTCGAAAGCGCTGACGCTGGTGCGTTTGGATGAGAAGAAGAATGCAGCGACAGAAATCGAAAAAGCGGCCAACATGGCGAAAGATAACAGCTACTACTGGTATCTCAATGGCGTACTGCAAGAAGACTACAACCTAGACAAATCGGTGAAGTCTTTTGAGCAAGCGTATTTGATTTCTGGTGCGCCGGAACAGCTTTATGCGGTTTGCGACATTTATGTTCGTTACGACAACCCGAAAACAGATGAGTGCTTGGGCGAACTAGAGAAAGTCGCACCAAGCTACGTGATTGATCAATTGAAAGAGAAGAAAGGGCAGAAGAACGCCAAAGTAAGTAGCTAAGACCATTCTGGCTCTTTTCTAAGCTTGTGCTGTTATACCCAAGTAACCTCGAGATGCAGGTTCAGCGAGAATGACTTGGTTTGTAGACGCGGCGGCGATTTAAAGATCTAGTCACTCTAAATCAAGAATCGACAACAAAGTATACAAGCCAAGACAGCTCGCCCTTCAGGAGCGTGTCATTGTCCCGATCTCTGCGTCAAACAACTTGGAAAGAGCTGGCTATTACGCGGCGTCGTTTTCCTTGACCTCGAATCAATGACAACGCTCTGAATCCTGCATCTTGAAGTCACTTGGGTATACATAACAGACTGAGAACGGCACATTGAGGCGATTGAATTCCTTGATCCAACGCCATTGGTTATCTTGGAGTTTATCGCCCGGACCTTTCACTTCTATCCATTCAAACTTCCCATCTTTAAATGCAATCAAATCCGGCATACCGTTTCGATAGAGTTTTAGGTCGCTTAACTGCACGTTAAACAGTTCGACCAACAGGGCATTAGGGATGTGTTCAAGAGCAAGGGATAACAACTCTTCGTTCACATATGCCCAACTGACGAAGGGATTACTGATACCAATTTTATCTCGGTATGTATCAATCAGCGCCTGCGTCTTCCCTTGTTGAACTTGCTCAAGCGCATTGTCGATAAGCTGCTTTCTTTTATCGGCAAAATCGGCGTGATACAAATCCAATGGTCGATGTTGATAAGCGTTAATGAATGCGCCTTCTATCGGTGCAAAAATCGCATCCCACAAGGTTAAGCCCAACAGGCTGTTAAGTAGAGTATTCTCGGAATAGAAAACGGTCCAACCTAAACTTTCGAAATGCGCTTTGGTTGCCAGCTCCACCCGTTGCTGAGATAGATCCAATTCGATGTGGTATTCGCTGCATTTTGGCTTGGTGGCTCTCGGGACTTTCAAGCCTTGTTTACGTTTAACGCGTTGTTCGAGCTTCTGTGCTACCTCAAACTCAGAGACATCAATAGGCTGAGTGAGCATTTCCGTGACAATGTCACCAAATAAATCGTTTTGTTCTAGCTTGTCGTATATGCGAGCACAACGCTCTCGGCTTGGCGCGAGTGTGGTCTTCTCAAACAGCGCAATTGCCATCTCAAGTTCGTTTATGCGTTCGTAATCACGTGCAATGTCGTTAATCATGTGTTCGCGTTTACGCTCGACGTAGCGATGTTCAACTCGTTCTGGCATTGCTTCGATAAGAACATCGAGGTTTGCTTTTTGTTTTCTATCGCTTTGCCAATAAAGGTTGGAGATTTGACTGAGTTCGATCAGGCGATCTATTTGTTCTCTATTTTCAAAGAATCGTCGAGCTTCACTAAGTTGGTACGTTTCAAATTGATTCAAACCTAAATCATCAAGGACAAACTGACTTAAGTCCTGATGAGTATTCGCGAAGAATAGGGCTAGCAGTACATCAATCATATGCGCGGAGTTCAGCTTAATCACCGTGAAATCTAGATCTTCGAATTGTTCAAACTTGCTCTTACTTAAACATGCCACCAAGTCCTCTTTTTTAAGGGACTTAGGGTATTGAGGGTAGAGCGATAAGACTTCCGGTTTGGTCAGTAGATTCGCTGCTAATTCCTGTATCGTTAGGTCAGGTGAGAGCGAGACAAAATCATGACCAGCCAATTCACCCAAAGCCGACTCGATATTCTCGATTTCTTGATAGTTGAGTTTGTCGCTACGAAACCAACAGCCTTTGCGACTGTACAAGCGTACGAGAAGACATTGAGCGGGTTTGGATAAGCTTTCAAAAACTGATAACCACAGATGCTCTTCTGAAGTGAGCAAATCACAGTACCACTCGGTGGCGTGCTGCGTGAGTTTAAAGAAGTTATTGAGATAGTAATCTGGGGCGAGTTCGACCGTGTTTTCCATAACCAACTAGCAATAAAAAAGGCTTAACCCATAGGTTAAGCCTTTTTCGAATCAATTTCTGCAAATCTATTGTATAAATAGATCTCAGGGCCTGTAGACCTAATGATTATGCGTTTTTCAGCTGCGCTACTTTTGCTTCAGTCAGTGGCTTAGTGATGAACGCTAGTACGATACATACCGCCATCATTGCTGCTGATACTGTGTAAGCCAGTGTGTAGCCTTCGCCATTTGTCATCGAGAAGCCAACAACAGCAGCACCGATTGCACCACCGATACCCCATGCTGTGTATAGCACGCCGTAGTTAGTGCCGTAGTTCTTCAGACCATAGAATTCAGCCGTTAGAGTAGGGAATACTGCTAGAAGCGTACCGTAACCTACTGCCGCGATTGCTGTACCGATGATCAGCGTGAACTCAGTCTTGAACGTTGCGAACAGAACCATGTTGATGCCCTGTAGAACGAACGCTAGAAGAAGAGTGCGTACGCCGCCGATCTTGTCTGCAAGCATACCTGCTGCTACACGACCGCTTGAGTTAAATACCGCAAGGATAGACGCTAGGTAAACTGCGTTTGGTAGGTTCGCTTGAACACTTGCGATAGTCGTGATGTTACCGATGATCATTAGACCAACAGAAGCTGCGAACGCGTACATGATCCATAGAGAGTAGAACTGTGGCGTTTTAAGCATTGCTTTCCACGTTAGGTCGTCAGACTTCTTAACAACCTTCGGTGCTTGACCTTCTTTTACTTTAGGCTCTGCTGGCGTGTAATCCGCTGGTGGGTTGTTGATTGTTGCTGCTAGAGGAACAGCGATAGCAAGGATACCAACACCAAGAACTAGGAAGCTTGTTTGAATGCCCATGCTGTCGATCAGCGCAGAAGTCACAGGAGCTAGGTAGATAGCTGCTAGACCGAAACCTGCTGCGATGATGCCGTTAACCATACCTTTCTTAGATGCGTGGAACCACTTCATTGCTGAAGGAGAAAGACACGCGTAACCAAAACCGATACCTGCACCAGTGATCACACCGAAAGTGATGTTCAGCATTAGAGGCGAGTTAACAAAACCAGACGCAATCATGCCTAGACCTGTAAGAACAGTACCTAGGATAAGGATCAAACGTGGCCCCATACGGTCTTGAAGAATACCTGCAACAAGAAGACAGATAGAGAAAGTAATAGTTGCAGTCGCGTAAGGTGCAGATGCTTCTGCTGCGCTCCAGCCTGACTCTGTCACTAGTGCTTTGTTGAATACACTCCAAGCATACAGGATGCCAAGACAAAGGTTGATACAGAATCCTGCTAACAGGATGCGCATAGCTTTATCAATCTTGCTCATTTTTGTTCTCAGTAATACCCCTAGGCAAATAGCAAAGAGGGGTCGGTTTAAAGATAAGGTTTGCTCAAAATAAGTTTGCGTTTTTCAACACATAACGTAATGAGCGCGGATTATAACCAATAAATGTGTGATTGGAATCTCTTTTTACCCCTGTCACTAAAAATAATTTGAAGCATTAAAAATGTTTGTAATGGGATGGTTTTATATATGAAGAAAATGTTGATCTAACGTAAAGAATCGCTGGTTTGGTAGTGAGATCCTAAGTGAAACAAGGTGGATAGCGTGAAGCTGAGTGTTTGGTTCACAGTTTAAGCAAAAAGTTTCAAAATATTTTAGTGTTAATGTTCTGTAACAAAAGTGGGCAAAATAGAGACTGTTTTCTGTAAGTGCAGGAACTAAAGGGTTTATAAATTAGAGAATGTTAACTGCTTGTAATAACTTAATTCGGAAGGATAGAGTGAACATAAATTGAACAAAAATTGTGCTTGTAATTGCTAAATAGATAAGCAAAATAGGGCGCAAAATGAGTTTTCATTAATGAAAGGATGCTTTTCTCTACTTGTAGTGAGGTGACTTATGAAATTGTTCCTATTACTTATGGCTTCTGTTTCTGCAGGTGTTGCATCAGCAGATCACATCCATTCATTCATGCTAGGTTTGTCTATTGCAACACTTGCCGTTGGCAGTTGCTACTTCTTCGCATTCCGTAGCTCCCGCTTCCCACAGCTTGCTTTGTTCTTATTGATCTGTGGCATGTTGTCTAAGCTGACGATTACCGTAGTTGGTGTAATGTGGGGGATGTCAGCTGAGTTGATTACTTCTCCAATCGTGTTTGCTTTGTCTTACTTGTTCTTCTCGTTAGCGGTAACCTACTTGTGGTTCAGCTACCGTCAAAGCATTACTAAGATTCCAGAGCGCTTTAGAGTCGCGACAGCGTAAAACCGTTTACGAATATAAAACGCCAGCATTCATTGCTGGCGTTTTACTTTGTGCAGTTAAAGCGTCACAGTCAGTGGCGGTTCTGGCACTTCTAAGAAGCATGCTATCACTCGATACAATTCGCCTTCTGCGACGGTAATCTTGCCGTCAGACTCAATAGCCAAACGACACGCCTTAACAAACTGGCGTCGTTGAAGTGGCTTAAGTTGCAGCAACAACTCCAGTGCTGCGCGACTTAAGCGCCAGTCGTTATTTGGTTCTACTAGCGTGGTTTCTGCAAACCCTAGCGATTTGAGCGAAGCGTTGAATGCTCGCTGCGCGCCTTCGTGCTCTGAATGGGTGACCCATGCCAATTCACGTAGTAACCAGTGAACGCTTTCTTTGAGCTGCTTAAAGGTTTTGTTCTGGCGAGTAGAACCAAATGGCGCAATAAGCTGCTTTTCTAACAAGTTAATGACGCACCATTCACCTAGTGAGTAATGATTATCGGTTTGAGACAATTCACGCAACACTTGGCAAAGTCTACTTTTCTGACCTTCACTTATCGATTTAAGCGCAGGGAGAGCGAGCTCTAGTAGAGGAAGCCTCAAATGTAGGGGCAAATCGTAATCCAGCCACGGTAACAGCTTTGCGTGCGAGACCATTGGAATATGACCTTTAATCATCTCACGTTGCACATCACTACCATCAAAGATCAGAAGCAATGCAATAAAGCGCGAACTGTAGGGTTCACGCGCAATGTCTACCAAGCCTTGGGGCAATTGGCTGATAAGCAGTTTACCCGTTTCACTTAGCTCTGAAGAAGTTTTTGTTTCAACTGGAGTTTCAAGGTGCGTAGAACCAAAGTCGGCATCGGACGAAAACCCACTGACTTGTTCATTTCCAAACGCTGAAGCGTGGTTCTGACTTCTGTGTAAAAAGCTGCCGTCCCAGTTAGGTTCGATGCGACGGATTCGCTCTTCCAGAGGTGGGTGAGTAGCGAAGAAGCCGGTGAAGCCAGACAAACTGCTTTGCCCAAACATCATGTGGCTCATTTGGCTGCTCGCTTGTGCATTTAAGCTAGATCCAGATGCGTGACCGCCAATCTTCTTTAGAGCACCTGAAATGCCTTGGTCATTACGAGTAAACTGAACCGCACTCGCGTCCGCTAAGAACTCACGTTGTCGTGAGATAGCTGCTTTGATCATTGATCCAAATAAAGTACCAACCCAACCAAGCACTAAACATACAATCGCGACCAACATGATGACAGCAAAGCCTTTATCAGAATCGGAGGAGCTTCTTGATGAGCGGCTAGTGTAGTGTGTATTGTCGAGAACCAAGTGACCCAAATGCGCAATACAAGTAATGCCGAACAAGACGCCTATCAAGCGTGTATTCAATCGCATATCGCCATTTAACACATGGCTGAATTCGTGAGCAATAACGCCTTGCAGCTCATCTCGGGAAAAGATGTCAAGCGCGCCTTGTGTAACACCAATGACGGCATCATCAATACTCATGCCTGCGGCAAATGCGTTGATACCTCGCTCTTCCTGCATTACATAAACAGGAGGGACGGGAATACCAGATGCAATTGCCATCTCCTCAACCACATTAAGTAATTGACGGTGTTTTGTGTCAGTTGTATTCGAGGAAATGAGCTTCCCCCCAATACTTTCGGCAACGCCGCGTCCGCCATTAGAAGAAAGCTCAGATAAGCGGAACATCGAACTGATTGCGACAATTAAGGCTACGCCCCCAAAGCACAGCAAGGTGTAGGTGATAGCGGTTCGTTGATCAAACGGCTCACCAGTGACCCCGTAATAAATGGCAATCGACAGTACGCTGACCAAACCAGTGATGATTAATACTGCTAAGGAAAACAGAAACACCAAAAGCCCGGTACGTTGACGTGCGGTATCTTGATGGTCAAAGAAATCCATTAGAACTCAACCTTTGGCGCTTCTTGGATTGCTTCGCTGTCTGCAAACTCCAGCAGCTTACCGTCTTGGAAGCCAAACATATTGGCAAACAGAACGGGTGGAAAAGTTTGCTTGTAGGTGTTGTAGCTGGTCACTGCATCGTTAAAAGCTTGGCGAGCAAAAGCGACTTTATTCTCTGTGCTGGTCAGCTCTTCTTGCAGTTGGCTCATGGTTTCGTTGGCTTTCAGTTCTGGGTACGCTTCTACAACCACATTTAACTTGCCTAGTGCATTTTGTAACATGCCTTCTGCTTGTGCTAATTGGCTAATGGCTGCGTCGCTGTCTGGTGCGTTACTGGCTGCTTTCAAACCGGATATGGCTTGGTTTCGAGCTTGAATCACTCGCTCAAACGTTTCTTTCTCATGCTCCATGTAGCCCTTTGCTGTACTAACAAGGTTTGGGATCAGGTCGTAGCGACGTTTTAACTGAACCTCAATTTGAGCAAAGCTGTTTTTAAAGCGGTTACGTAGCGTCACTAGCTTGTTGTAAATGCTGACCGCAAACACCGCGATAAGCAAAATGATGACGATAAAAACAATAAGTGAAGTCATAGTAAGTTCCATTTTTTGAATGTATTGGAACGTTATATAAGTAGCTGAGATATTAAGCAAATTAGTCTGGCTTATAATGTGCTGTGTTTTGTAAATAAGAGACACATTGCGTATTCAATACGGAGTATCAGAGGGAGGAAAAGTGTTGACGAGGTGTGTTGAATCGATGCAAAAAGGCTCGACATAGAAGCCGAGCCTTTGTTAATCGCTGTTATACAGTCGGTGCTTATGCCGTCATTGGTACAAGAACCATCGTACCGATGATAACCGTAAGCAGACCAGCTAGAACTGGTACTGATGTACGTTTCACAACTTCGAATGGGCTGATGTTTGCCATACCAGAAGTCGCAACGATTACACCAGATACTGGCGAGATAGTACGACCTAAGTTAGATGCTTGTAGCATTGGAATGATTAGGAACGCAGGGTTAAGACCCATCTTCGCAGCCAGTGAAGGAGCAAGCTCTACGAACGCGTAGAATGGAGCGTTACCAGAACCCGTCGCAATCGCAGCGGCAACAGTTAAACCCGTTAGGATAAGCATGAGCGCAATGCCGCCCGCACCCGCGTTGTCTGCAAGGTGTAGTAGGTTATCGATAGCGCCAATAGACATTAGACCTTGTGCGAATACGCCCGCCGCAACCAACAGCATGACTACACCTTTGAACGCGTCTGCCATACCGGCATAGCATGAATCGAGATCTTCAAGTGACTTCTCACCGTCGAACTTGTTCACCACATAGTGAATCACTGCACCTAAGAAGATAGAACCTACCACGATAGTGTAGATGTCTAGAGTCAGTCCAGGAATCGTACGACCGTTGAATAGGAATACACCGATGATTGGAAGGAAAGGAAGAACTGCGTAGAACGCTGGCGCATCAGCTTTGATTTCTGATACGTCAATCTTTTCCATTGGTGTGTTGTCTTTCTTATCTAGGTATTTATTCCAGAAGAAAGCTGCTGCAGCCATTACGATGATTGCACAAATAGACACAGGCAGTACGGTTTGAACCGCGAACACGTCAAGCGCTAGGCCTGATTTTTCCGCAGCGATGACCACGTCCCCAGATGTTGGTGAAAGAATGATTGCCGCAGGTGAAGCACATACTGCAACCGCTGCTGGGCGAGAGATACCCATAGCCGTCATCATCGGGAACAGAGTTGCCATCAACAAAACGCCTAGGCCAGTTGCTGAACTCACTGCAAGAGACATCAAACATGCCACGATGTAAGCCGCTACCAAAAGGACGTAAGGAGACTTGATAACAGAAAGCGGTTTAGAGAACTGTTTTACTACAACATTGTTTGCGCCGATGTGTGTCATGTAAGACGCAAAACCACAAAGTAGCATGATTTGCATACCAAGGCCGCCGCCACGGTATTGAAGCATGTATTTTACGTACTCTAGTGAGTCCGTCACCATATTACCCGTTGAGGTTATTTTTGATGGCAGAACGTCATGGCCAAGCAGACCTGTTATAAGAAGCAAACTGATACCTGCGGTTAATAACACGCCAGCGGCTTTGTAGCCTTTGACAATGAAATAACCCACAGCAATGGTCACTGCCAAGCCAATTAAGAGCTCTAACATAGGGTTGTCTCCAGATATTATGAAAAAAAGAAAGAAACTGTTTCAGTTTATGACAAGGAATTTACAGAATTCTTTCTTGTGGCACGAGACTAAATTAGAGCTAGCATGATCTAAAACAAATAATAGATTAATAAATAATTGCGCTGGATTATATTGTTTAAATTACGTTTTTTAGGTGTTATGCACTGGTTTTATTGATTTTAAAGAAAGGAAAATATGAACGATTTGTCGAATAAAAATCGTACGAAATGATTAAAAAGTAGGAAAAGCGATAGTTCGAGCTAGATCACGTTAAAGGGGCTTGATTGAACAAAAAAGCTCCGGATGAACGGAGCTTTTGTTTTGACGTCTTTATATTGAAGCGCGAGTAACACGTTATGAGTAGCGTCGCACTAAGAGGTTCCAACTGCGTTGTTGACGTTCAAATTCTTCCTTAATTTGTTCGTATTTCAGCTTTGATACGGAACGTTCGTACTTTTTCACTACCGTTGCTGTTTTCTCACCAAGCACTTCTTTTCGCGCTTCATAATATTCTTGCATGTGGTGTACAAGTGCATCGAATTCCTGTTGAAGTTGGTCTCGAATCGATTGGCTATTCGGTTTCGTTTCTAACTTTTCTTTTGCCTTTTTCAGCAACTGAGTTGCGCGCGCTTTTTCGATACGGAAAGTCGATGTCGTACGAAGTTTGGTTGTTAACCCCAGCCAAGAGCATGATTTTATCAACCATTTCGTTGGGTCGTAATGCCACCAGTACACACCATTTCGGTAATCGTTCTCAAAGATATGGTGGAAATTATGGTATCCCTCACCAAAGGTAAAGAAAGCCAAAATACCGTTATCACGAGCCGTGTTTTTGTCTGTGAAGGTTTGCTTACCCCAAACGTGCGCCAATGAGTTAATAAAGAAGGTAGTGTGATGGCTTAGGAAGAGGCGAGCTGCTCCAACGATTAAAAACATTCCCAATACATCGCCATATATCAAACCCAATGCGAGAGGAAAGCCAATATTGGTCAGGATTGCGAGTGGAACATAATATTTATGCTGCCACACGACGACCTTATCGCGTTTCAAATCACGACAGTTGGTGTACTCGTTTTCTTTCGATTTATTATAGTCGCGTAGCATCCAACCAATATGCGAATACCAAAATCCGCGTTTCGCTGAATACGGGTCTTTGTCATTGTCATCTACATGTTTGTGGTGAACACGATGATCAGAAGACCAATGCATTGCACTGTTTTGAAGAGAGAAAGCACCACCGATGGCAAAGATGAATCGTAAAACTGGGTGAGCTTCATAGGTTTTGTGGCTCCACAGACGGTGATAACCCGCGGTAATGGAGAGATTGGTAAAACTAAAGGCGATGATACCCCAGATCAGATGTTCCCAACCTAATCCGTAATGGTATGCATACCAAGGCAATACAACGAAGGTCAGTATAAAACTGGCAGAAAATATCAATAGATTCAACCAGATAATGGGCGGCTTATTATGCGTCACGATGTGTCCCTAACTTTGAGCTAACAACTGTTCGCTAGAATATCAGCGTACACGTGTAAGTCAAACTAAAGTTAGACGACTTTGTATCGAGTTGTGACTGCTCTATCGCTGCACAATGTTTATGATTTATCGCGCTTATTGGTGGGATATTTTGCTTTTAAACGAATAATGAGTAGTATTAATCAATGAGCTATGGCGTTAGATTTGTAAAATCTGCCAATAATAAGACCGGAATGAGGTGGAAAATGCCAAAGCTCGATAGAGAAGCAAAGAAATGTAAGAAAATAGGAATACGTAATGGAATTACGATTAGCGGAATATAAGGATTATGAACGCATCGCGCAGTTACACGTGGACAGTTGGAAGCGACATTACCGTGGCATTCTGAGTGACGGCTATTTGGATAGCGAAGCGAGTGACGACAAATTACTGATTTGGCAAACGCGTCTGACAAACCCTCCATTTAACCAACACATCGTATTAGCAGAAGAGGGTGGTCTTCTTCTTGGTTTTGTTTGTGTGTTCGGTAACCATGACTTTGAACGTGGCAGCTTCATTGAAGCGCTACATGTTGATGGTGGTTATCAAGGGCGTGGGATCGGCAAACAGCTTTTACTTGCGGTTGCGGAGTGGCACCAACAATATTTCAAAGATAGTGGTTTATATCTTGAGGTAGTTTCACAAAATGAACCCGCGGTAGAATTTTATCAGCATATCGGTGGGCAAGAGTGTCAAGAGCGCAGTTGGAAAGCGCCTAGTGGAAATGAGGTCATGGAAAAAGTATTCCGTTGGTCCAGTGCTCAATCCTTAGTGAGCGGGATTGAAGAAAACGTAATTTATTCTTAGACATTACTCACGTATCAAACATGAACGAGCAGCGAATTCGCTGCTCTTTTTTATGGCTCACAGGAAAGCAGAAGATTAGAATATTAATCCAAGCTGTTTCAAGGCAGTTTCGCATTGTTGAGCATTTTCAAATTGAATTGCAGCCATACCAACCGCTTTTGCCCCCTCTACGTTATAAGGCATATCATCAAGAAACACCGTTTCTGAAGCAACAAGTTGGTGAGCTTCAAGAAGGTTCTGATAGATTTCTGGTTGAGGTTTCAATAACCCCAATTCGGCAGAAACCGTCGTGCCATCGAACAGCGGCCAGAATTGATACGTTGATTTGAGATACTCAACAATTTCAACCACGTTGTCGGTTAATGCATAGACGCCATAACCCGCAGCCTTTAAACGTTTCAGTAAATCGACACTGCCGTAAATAAGCAATTGTGTTTGTTTTACATAATAAAAGAGTCGTTCACAATCTGTTGCTGAAAGTTGCTTCTCTTGTTGATAACGCTGTTTGGCTTGCGACTCGCTAATCAGGCCTTTATTTAAGTCCATCCAAATTGAGCTTGTGAACAGATCTTTGACGAGCCATTCCACATCGGCATCATTGCCAAAAGTGAGTCTAACAATTTCGATTGGCGACCATCTAACGAGTACATTTCCAACATCGAATACGACATTTTTGATTGCTATTGGTTGCATAGGCTTCCTTGTTTGATAAGTTGAGCCGGTGAGAGCGTGTTCTTTCTAGAAATTGATGTTGCACGGCTTTCCTGCATGAGACATTGCGCGAGTTCGCGTTTTTGTTTGTTTAATATTCAAATTTGCTTAATTATTAATTTTGTGAATATAACGAGCTAAATTTAAAGTAGAGCGTCGCGAAATATTTGATTGAAGTCTCACTGCTTATGCTCCTTAAGTAATATATAATTGAAGGGCAAATAGAATGAAAACAAAGCAAACCATAAAATTAGTCAACAACGTTAAGGCTTAGTTAATAAAGTATTCAATATGGACGCGATTCGCAAAGTTTATCAGTACGCAGAACCAAACCTAACGCTAGTAGGATGGATGGGCTTTGTTGGATTCCCAATCTATTACGTGGTGTGGGAGTTTATGTTCCCGCAACCCTATGAAAATCTACCGCTACGTTTACTGTGTTCCGTTTTGTTCTTCGGCATCATTGCTCGTAATCGTATGCCTTTTCAATGGCGCCGATATTTACCTGCTTACTACCAAGTTGCGGTCACACTTTGTTTACCTTGCTTCTTTTTCTACATGTTGTTGATGAATAATTGGTCCAACGTGTGGGTCATGTCCTTTATGTCGGCGATATTTCTGCATATTTTGTTGGTACATATTACGCGAGTAATGTTTGCTCAAACATTTGCCGGGATTGGACTAGCGACGTTTTTTGCTTGGGCTGCTCAAGGTTTCCATTTAGAACTCACGATGGATTGGACTCACGTGCCAATCTTTTTGTTTATTTACCTGTTTGGTAACTTGTTTTACTTCCGTAATCAGGTCGAGCACGAAGCAAAGGTATCTTTGGCTAAGTCTTTTGGGGCTGGTATCGCCCATGAAATGCGCAACCCTCTTAGTGGCTTACTAACGTCGATTGATGTTATTCAATCCGTGCTGCCCAACCCTAAACAGGGGAGGAAAGAGCAATATGTTTTAAGTGATGAAGATGTGACACTGTTACGGGAAGTGAGCGATGACGCAATGAACATCATTCACTCTGGAAACGAGACGATTGATTTGTTGCTTACCTCGATTGATGAAAATCGTGTCTCTCGATCAACATTCAAGAAACACTCGGCACAAACTGTCGTGGAGAGTGCTATCGAGAGCTTCAGCTATAAACGTTCGACAGACCGTTTTGCTATCTCTTTGGATGTAAGAAGTGAATTTGATTTCTTGGGTAGTGACACGTTGTTGAAGTATGTGATGTACAACTTATTCAAGAATGCCTTTCATCATCGAAGTTCCGAAGATTTTCATATTCACGTCACCATGTACAGTGATGAGGTCGTGAACCAAATTGTTGTCACGGATAACGGTTCAGGTATTCCGAGCGAGGTGATTCGCAGCATCTTCAGAGATTTTTACACGACCGGTAAATCAGGTAATTATGGATTAGGATTGCCATTTTGTAAGAAAGTGATGCGTTCGTTCGGCGGCGACATCAAATGCCAATCAGAAGTTGGTGAATGGTCTCAGTTCACCATGACGTTTCCACTGATTACCTCAAGCTCGGTTAAAGAAATTAAAAATGAGCTGACCAAACTGAAGACCATTTTAATGGTTACGGAGCAAAACATATTGGTTGCAAAAGTTACTGATATTGCGCGCTTTATGGGGTTTGAATTGACCGTTTTGGATATTGCGTCAGCCCTCAAGAAGAAAGAATATGAGTTCGAGTTTGACCTTATTTTTGTTGATATGGAAAGCTTGGATTCTAGGGGAAGTCACCTCGATAAAATTGAGTCTTTGCTATCGTTCACAGAAGCTCGTATCGTCTATTTGTTTGAGCACCATCCAATAGAACGAGTTCGTAATGTGAGTTTTGACGCGATCTGGGTCGAAACCCAAGCGTGGCTATTGAACACCAAAGCCACTATTGACCGTTTGCTCTATGATGCGAGCTATGTTGTCACAGCACTGCCAGTGCGCCCTTTAGATGCGACAAATAAGCGCACGATAATGGTAGTTGATGACAATGAATCTTTACGAAAATTCACCGCAATGTTGTTAGAAAAGCAAGGTTTTGATGTTATCCAAAAAGAAGATGGACAACAGGCTTTAGATGCGTTGGATATCGATAACATCGACCTTATCTTGATGGACATTGAGATGCCAGTAATGGATGGCGTAGAGGCGTCACGACGTATTCGAGGGGCAAATAAAGCGTATTCGGCTGTACCTATTATTGCACATACTGGTGATAGTTCTCCGGTAACATTAGATAAGATTGGTTCTTCCGGGATGTCTGATTTTATTGTTAAGCCCGCAGATAAGAACCGACTCTTCGATAAGATTGCAAACTGGATCTAACTGAAATCAATAACGAGTAGAGCTCAGCAACACGCTGAGCTCTTTTATTTTAGCGGCAATATACAAGCTTCCATTCAAAAGGGCCGTTGTCTTTTCTTATTATACGAACTCTAATTCTGGATGGTTAAACGCCTCCTGGCATACCGTAAGCACGTGGTTGATGTCTCGTGGTGTCATATCGGCGTTGATCGAGAAACGTATGATGTTTTTGTTCTTTCCTGTTGCAGGGCGACAGAATACTGCGCCAAAAACATCACGGTCTTCGAGAAAGTCACGCACACGTTCAGTATTTCGTTCGCTACCGCACTCTAAGGCAACAATTTGAGATTCGCTCCGAATATTAAACCCAATCTGTTTTAATCCAGTTCTGAGCTCTTTGGCGCGCTGAAAAAGGTCTTTACGTTTATGATCGGACCCTTTAATGACGTCCAACGTTTTCTCCAAGCGAATCACTTCTTGAGGCAATACCGTCGAGCTAAAAATCGCTGGATAAGCAACAAAAGGAAGTGTTTTCGCGAGTTTTTCTGGGCCGAGAATCGCTCCTGCTCGATAAGCAAAGGTTTTTGCCAGACTGACAGTAATGAAATCGACTTTATCAGTGAGTTCCAGCGCTTTTACCAAGCCAGAGCCGTTAGGCCCGTGTGTTCCTAATGAGTGGGATTCATCCACCACTAAAGCACAATCAAACTCACGCGCCATTTCGTAGATGTCGTGGAGTGGGGCGATCGTACCAATCGTGCTATAGACCGAATCTACCACGATGACGCCTGAGCCATGACGCTGGATCTGCTTACGCAAGTGGTTCATGTTGTTGTGCATGAATGGATGCGCTTGCGCTCCTGCTGCCCGAATACCTTCCCACAATGACATATGCGCAAAGAAGTCGATATAGACCGGTGTTTCAGGCGGACAAATGGTCTGCAGCAAACCAATGTTAGCAGCCCATCCCGATTGGGAAAGTAAACAACTGCCCATACCAACATAGTCGGCTAACAATGCTTCGAAAGCAGGCTTAGAGGACTCGTCTTGTAAGAAGATTGCTGACATCACCACGTTATCGTCGTGTTCAACGATCGCATCCCGATGTGCTTTCTGGATTTGTTCGTTATGAGACAACGCTAGGTAGTCATTACTTTGCATGATTACCGCGTTGCTTTTTGGACGTTTACCAAGAACCAAGTGCTTTTGGTTCTCGTTTTGTTCAATCAAATCTTGAAGGTAAAAATCCAGGCGTTCCTCAACAAAAGAAGGAAGTGGTTTCGTTTTCGATTTATCACTCATAATAAGTTCTCTTCGTAATACAGAAAAACGCCAGCGCTGACAGCTATATAGTTTGACGAATATGAATGAACTGTCATTAGTCAAGTTGCATAACTTTGCGTGTCCTTGCAAACTCGGCATTTAAGGGTTGGGTGAGGTTTGTAACTCCTTACCATTCGGGGGTCTAACTAAGATCGTGCTTGAAAAATAACCGTTAATTTACGTAATAAAAATTAATGATTTTGTTTGATATTTCCTACAAAACTTAACGAAGAAAGCAAATTACAAAGAGAAAAAAGGGGGGGGGCTTTTAGAGGTCTTAGTTCCACAAAATGTGAGAACGAATGTCTGACTTTTACGAAAAGAAGAATATATTTTTGATGCAAAAAAGGCGCGATAAATACGCGCCTTCAAAATGATGAGTATTGAACAAGTGTTGGTTAGCGTTTGTTACGAAGGTAACGCTTGCGACGCTCTTCTTTACGCTTGGCTTTTTCTTCTTCTTTACGCGCGGTTTCGATTTCTACTTCGATTAGCTCTTGAGTAATCATTTCTGGAAGCTCTAGAGTGATTTGACCTAGAGTGCCTTGACGCAGCTCGTGAAGAAGGATTTCAGATACTTTGTGAAGGTCTACACGTCCACCCGCACGTAAAGCACCGCGACGACGCCCAATCTCTTCCATTATTTCGATATCAGACTCAGGAAGCTCTTCAATTTGGTAGCGCTCTTTTAGTCGTTCAGGGTAATGAGCGGCTAAGTATTCAACGGTATAGAAGGCGACTTCATCATATTCCATTGCCGTGTCTTTTACTGCGCCAGTTGCTGCCAGACGGAAACCACTGTGTGGGTTTTCTACTTTTGGCCACAGGATCCCCGGGGTGTCAGAAAGAACGATACCATTTTGAAGGTTAATACGTTGCTGACGACGTGTAACCGCCGGTTGGTTGCCTGTTACTGCGATAGTTCGACCCGCCAAAGCATTGATAATGGTCGACTTCCCAACGTTGGGGATACCCATGATCATGGTGCGGATGTTTTTGCCGATTTCTTCGCGATGTGGAGCAAGCTTACGTACTAACTCCATAATTTTTTGGACTTCGGGCTGTTGAGAGGTAGTAATGGCAATCGCTTTTACGTTGTGTTCTTTCTCGAAATGGTCAATCCAAACTTGGGTTAACTCTGGATCCGCGAGATCACGTTTGTTCAGCACTTTTACTACTGGCTTATCTCCCTTGAGCTCCGCGATCATAGGGTTTTCACTACTAAAAGGGATACGAGCATCAAGCACTTCAATAATGACATCTATTTGAGGGATTGCTTCTGCAATCTCTTTTTGGGCTTTATGCATGTGGCCCGGAAACCACTGGATAGAGTTGTTAACCATCTGAAAAATCGCCTTATTGTTTCATGGTTATGCTGGTGGGTTATTCGTCTTATTTACATCACGTATGAAGATGTTAAGGGAGTGGGGCTAATTATCACCACTCGTTACCACTACAGCGAGCATGTGATGATCTTAACACTTTATTGGGGGAGCGGAAATGTTAGAGCAAGAGTGACAGGAAGATATTTAACGACTTAAACACTGCTGGCGCTCCGATTTGGTCACTTTCGAATCGAAGCTCACAGACAGTGACGAGATTTTAGGTATTCACTAGCCAAGTTCTGTGTTGCGATGAACTGAAAAAAGAAACCAAAACGATATTAAGAGGCGTATTTATGTAACTCTTTAATGAGCTCTACACGCTCTTTTCTTGCCGCCAACATCATTTGCATGTCTACGGGGGGAGCAGGGTTGGTTCTGATTCGACGAGCATAATCAACAGGAACACCATCAACGATTAGCTCTAAATGCAGGTGTGGACCGGTTGTTCTTCCCGTATTACCTGTTCGGCCAATGGTTTGTCCTTTAGTGACATTGTCACCCACACGAACGTCGCTACTAGATAGATGTAGATAACGAGACATTGAGCCGTTGGTGTGACGAATATTAATGTAGTTGCCCGCAAAGCGGTTATACCGTGATTTAACAACAACACCGTCCGCAATACTCTGTATCGGTGTACCAATTGGGACTGCGTAATCGGTGCCCAAGTGTGGGGCAATCAATCCAGTGACTGGGTGTTTTCGTTTTAAATCGAAACCAGAGCTAACTTGGTGCTTTTTCGCTAGTGGAAATGAGTAATAAGGCTTTCGTATTAACTTATTGCCATATTCATCGTATGCGTTGTTGTTGCCATCACTAATAACGAAAAAGTCTCTTTTACTACCGGAATAGTAAAAAGAACTAATGTATTTTTCGTTATACCTATTAGTTCGGGTTTTTATTGAGAATTTATCGCCTTTTCGAACGGAGCCAATAATGTCAAATTCGTTTTCAATTAATTTCAGTAGTGATTTTATTTCTTTTTTAGATAATCCAGCGTTTATCAGAGATGTTACAAACGAGTAATCAATGCGGCCCGTTTTAATGGTCGTGCGACGAAAGTTAGTTTTGTATATTTGGCGAATGTTGCTGTGAATTACTACTTTAGGAACAATGGCTTGAATCTCATTCCTGGGGGAGAGTAATTGATGGGTAACTGACACACCCGTAATGATCGCGAGCGCAATGATAACAAGGGGTAGAGCAAAGTTTTGCGCATGTTGTCTTAATATTAAACTTGTCATTAAAATAAAACTGTGCTTAGAGCCGAAAAATTGAGGGGAGTATAATATTTAAAATAAAATCTTACACGCCGTTATAGCTAATTCCTGTGTTTTTACTAATTAAATAACGATAGATGTGAAGTAGCGCTGCTAAAGAGGTTTAAAACTGCCTATTTTCTTAGCGTTTATGTTTGATTTTATGGTTATTTTGTCACGTTGAGAAAATTCCAGACAATAATATAATCTCGGCAAAATAGACTCTGCCAAATTACTATGTTCACTAAAAATACACTAAAACCAACGTTAGGTCTCATGGCTGCTTCACTTTTATTGAGTGCATGTGGTGGTGGGGATGGTGGTGACAATACACCGCCAGCTAGGAATACAGGAAGCATCTCAGGTAACGTTTTTGACGCTCCAGTCAACGGTGCCAAGATCGAGGTGTTTGAATACAAGGATGGAAAAGTCGGCAGATTGCTTGCGGGTACGACTTCTGATGCCTTTGGTGATTATAAGCTTGAATTCGAATCCTCTTCGATGCCTTTGTATGTTGTCGCGCAGCAAGGTAGCTACACCGATCCTCTCACAAAAGAAATTGTATCTTCTAGTGCTAATAAAACCCTGCGGTTAGAAGGGGTGGTGAACTTTAGTGAAGGCAGTGACCAAAAGTTAATGCTCACACCACTGACTAATATCGTTTCTGGTTTAGCTAAGTATAAGATTTCCGATGGGGAGTCTGGCTCGGATGCGGTCTCTGAAGCTATAGATAGTATCAATGGTATGTACGGGTTTAACGTCAATGAAACCACTCCAATTGATATAACGAAAGGCGGCCAAAGTAGTTTTGCTACACCTGGTCACCAGTACGGAGCTTTGTTAACAGCATACTCTTCATATTCTTATGACCTGATTCAAAGATATGGCCAGTCTGAGGACAACGTCTATACTTCAATGCATTTTGCTGACATTCAATTTCGTGATGTCATCGCTGATGGTCTTCTAGACGGCTTAGAAATCAGTGACTCGACAGGTGCAGTGACGCCGCTTACGTTTGGTCAGCAGAGAATTACCAGCGACGTTTACACTCAAGATCTTTCTCAACACGTTTTGATTGTAGTGAACGACCCAGAGCTTAATATCTCAGGGACGGATGCTGATGATTACGTTGCTTTTAGTCAAAAAATTAATGACTTGGGAAGTCATGGTACGACCGATGGTGTTATTCCACCACGCGATGAAACCGAAATCGATACAACACCACCAACCATAACTCGCACCGATAGTGATGTATTAGCAAGAACAGATAGCGTAGATATTAGACTTAATGACGATATCGGTGTTCAATCTGTTTCTGCTTATGTGGAATATCAATTACATGGTGCTTGGTCAGGCGAATTCAAATGTAACGATCAACAGACTTCTGGCAGTGAGTTTTGTTCGGTTGATGCAAGCGGATTTGAAGTCGGTGTTCGAGAAACAAACATCAAAGTAAGTGTCGATACAAAAGCAATTGATGCCGTTGAGGTTGACTCAGACACTGGCCTTTCTAATGTGACTGCTGCTCGTTTGGTGTTTTACACGGCAGACGTTTTAGGCAATGAACTTGTTCCTGGTAGCAATTCAGGTCATTACGTTAATTTTGAGTGGGATAATGATGCACCAGTCATCTCTGTTACTTCTGCAAGCGCTATCAACAATGAACTTCAAGAGTACGTATTAAAAGGCATAGTAAAAGAAGCGTCTCAAGACATTAAGTCGGTCAGCGTTTCATTTAAAAGCGGGCTACCGAAAGATGTGTCTTGTTCTCCTGTGACGGCAGAGTCGGGCAGCGCTTGTGAGTTTAACGAACCGTATTCGACAGACGATTTCTTATCTACGACTACGTTCGATATCAAGGCGACCGATACCAAAGACAACGTCGGTGAATACCAGCATGCAGTAAGCCGTGACGATCAAGCCCCTGCTCAAATCATTACTTACCCTGAAGGGACATCGATGAATTACGTCAATGTCAGTCTAGATGGAGAACGGTCTACGTACGAAGGGGTTTACACGCAAGATACCTATACTTCAGACAACGTGCAGTCGAGCCGAGACTACTTGAAGATCGATTATGTCTATGCTGCTTCTGGCCTGAAATCAATTGATGGCGTTGATTTCGCGAACTTTAACGTTAACCTGTTAAAACAGAATAAGATCCCTTACGTACGAGTTCGAGTTTCCGATGTGAACTCTGATACTGTTTTGGGCTCAAGTGCCGACAAGCTTAAACTAGTCGTGAAGTACTACGTAAGCCAAAACAATGACAACAACTACGCATTTCAAAACACAACACAAACCTTGGCCTCGACGGACACTATCAGTGCGAGTATTCCTCACGAAACTATTTTAGATAGCGAAGGCAGAGTCGATGAAGTTATTTACTACGTCCCTTTCGTAAAAGAGGTACTTGGTGATGGTTTTAAAAACGTTTCAGAAAACGCCAGTCAAAAACTGGTGATTCAAACCATCGACGAGTCCGACAACGAAAGTGCGACCCAGGAAGTTTATTTCCGAAGCAGTTTTGACCTACCTACGATGACGGTTGTGACCCCTTTCATTGGTGCACGAGTGCAATTAGAAGGTTTGAACCCAAATGGTGAATTCACCTCTCTAGCAAGTTGTACCACCATTCAGCAGCCAGAAAGTGATCAAACTAGCGCGCTTGATGTTGCTTCGTGTGAAGCCACGACGGACGTTGTCAATTATCAATTCATGCGAGTACGTTTAATTGGTGTAGAAGGGACGGACCCTCACTACTATCAATGGAAAGATGATGCAGGCGCCAAAGCGAGCGTTAATCTAAACAATGCCAATATCGGCGCATATTTTGAACTTGACGGCTCGAATACGTATTACGTGACCGAGCTTGCCACTTACCAGACAGGTTTGTTTGATTATCGTTGGAATCAGGTAGAAGCTGGTGACAAAACATCAGAACGCGCCTCGCAAATTCTTACGGATGTGAAATACGCTTTAGCGGGCGGTAATGATTCATTCTTCGGATTCGATCCAACTGTTACGGCTTACGCTACAAACGAGATGCTGAAGGAGCCAATTCCTAGCGATCTATCTAACGACTACCTGCATCGTTTCCTTGTTGAAGCAATTGATGACTTAGCTCAGGACACACCTCGCAATAACTCTTCTGATTTCGCTTCCGCTATTTATGACGATCTTAGCTACGATGGTAAAGCAAACGGAATTGGCGCTGGTGGGAATCAAATCAAATTGGATGATTACGAGTTCGACTCTGATACCTACCGCAAAGACCTTGCTCAGTCTTACTACGATATCATGACTGAAAAATACGGCATCCCAGATAATATTGCTCAACTTTATGCCGATGATATTTCTACGGCTAATCCTAAACTTGGCGAAGACAATATCTTTGATAGTGGTGGCGGCAGTATTGATATTTATCCTCCAAAACAAACGTTAACAATAGAGACTGGCCGAGAAACAATGGTTGGCAACAAGCGCTATGTCGCGGGTGAAGTGGTATCTAGAGTAGTGTTAGAAGATCCATCTGGGGTTGTAGAGGAAGGTGAGCAAGCCCCGAAATTCCAAAGTATGTGGTATGCCATGGGTGACCCTAATACTGCTATTCCATTGGAACTTAAACCACAAGAATCTGGCGATAGCGATAAATTTAGAAAAGAGTACTTCTTTACCTTAAATACAGAATCAACAGATCTCACCGATATCATCGAGTTTGCATTGGAGACAACGGCATTCGATACCAAAGGTAATGGATATACTGAGGCCGAGCCTCTTGTTGAGCGTTTGTATGTGGACAATGACTATCCCGAGGCGAGTTACATACCGCCTATAGGTCCAGATAAAAACCCTATAGGGGAAGATGTTTACCTGAACGCGAACTCTGTGCATGAGTTAACCTTCAAAGTCGAAGATGTAGTTGGTGACCAATTAGACAAAAGAAGCTTGTCATTTGTGAACTATTCGAACAACGCGACCGTTGAATACTCGAGCGAGCAGTTCGCTAGCAATCAACAAGATGCATTTGTTGTAAAACTTTGTACAGGAGTACTTTGTGAGAGCCAAGGCAAAGTTATCTATCCTGGCGATGGTAACTGGAAAGTCAATGTTAATGCTGAAGATAACCTAGGAAACCTAGTTAACCAGCAAACCGTGAATGTGCCTAAATTCGACGTACTAATTGACTCGGAAGCACCTGCAGTAAACGGTGGGGTAATTGACCAACGGTTGGGAGGAAACTCAGCGTGGGTTCCTGATATTGACGCCGGTGAGTTAAGTCCGTTGAGTGAAGTACAAGTGGACATGAAAACTCAGTTTGGTAAGCGTTTTACGTTGCAGCATTATGAAACTGAACCAGTTGAAAGTGAAGAGCCCTATCTATTTGGTACCCAACCGAATGTAGAGGTACGTCTAGTTGCTGACGCATTTAAATATGAAGAGACAAATACGTTCTATGTCAAGGCGATTGACAGCGCGTATCCTAAAGCGGAAGCAACTGGTGAGTTCATTTTTCAAGTAGATAATAAAGGCCCTGAGATTGAGCTTGCTACTCCTTGGGTGGTTGATAGCAACTCTGGCAAGAGTGGAGTGTTAGGTCCGAACTTTAAAGTTAGCTTAACCTCTGTGAAAGATGATTCAAAAGTGAGCAATGTAGAAATTTGGCAGGTTGGAAGCAGTGAAGCGATACGTTCAATTGAACCTAAAGACCCTGCTCAGCCTTTCGATATTGAGATCAATAGTACTCAAAGTGGCAATATTACGATCGATGAGAACAATAGAGCTGATCTATTTGTTAAAGCGATAGATGAATATGGCTTTTATTCCGATACAGAGGCAAGAAGCATAATCTTGGATCGGGAAGGACCTGACTTACAACTGAATGGGTTTAAGCCTGAAAGTTACTATCGCGGTGATTATGTCTTTACTCTTTATGCTCAAGACTTGAATGAAACAGGTGCGCCATCTACTGAAGGGGTGAACAAAGATACCCTGAAATTCAATAGTTTTATCGACACACCTTCTAATCCCGATACTCAAGTCGAAGAGGATATGAAGGTCAACTTAGGTGGACAAAATGACGGTGATAGCTCCACTAGAACTATAAGACTGAAGGGTGCTGATGTTCGTGGAAATACCACGGAAATAGACTTTGAAATTAAGGTTCAAAATAAGCTGCCTACCATAAAGAGTGTGTCGTTTTCTTATGAAGATGGGACAGAGATTACAAATGGATTAATTACACGTAATGATCCGGTGATCATTACCATCGATGCTGAAGACGCAAGTGGCATTCCTCAAGTAGAAGCTACTTATAAGTACGGTGATACAACAAACAGTATACAATTCAGCGAAGAGGAGTCTGGAAAATGGAAAGGCAGGCTAACTTCTGCCGAGCTTTCTAATGACGGTAGCTACGAGTTGAAATTTAAAGTGTACAACAATGTTTTATACAACACCGGAGATCGCCCAGTAACTGAAAGATCCGAAACCATAAACGTTCAACGTGAAGGGGTGGTGCTATCAGTTGCTCAACCTGAGAACTTCCAAGCTCATATTTCTGGAAAAACTCTGAGTGTAGTCTTTAATCCAGTTGGTGTCGTTAAGGCGAAAACTCTTGAATGTTGGGTCAGAGAAAACTATACGTCGACCGAAGTCCCTGATGATGGCTCAAGTAATGCGTATTCTGGTGTGATCAGCAATCCGCAAGAAAATTACAAGTGCGATGTAACGACAGATGTGAATATGTCCGTAAACCCTGTTGTTCTAATCACCAGAACTGTTGGTCAGAACGATAAAGAGACGGTTAGCAAATTTAGCTTTAGCATGATGGATATCGATGCGCCAACCGTTCCTGATGATGAAGATCACCAGTCGGGAGGTACTTACCAGCTTGGTAGCAACAATGTTGGTTTCGATGCTGATGGAAACAAAATCTTAAGTATCACTCTGAGCTTTAAGGATGATTTATCCGGAGTGAATACTGATCTAACTAAGCGTCCTGTACTGGTAAGAAACAGCCTAAACAAACGGTTTGAGCCGAAAAGTTGTATTACTAGCGCAGATCTCACTACGTGCACTTATACTGAGCTTTTCTCAGATTTTCTTTCGGCAACGGAATCAAAATATCTATTTACCATCAAGAATCTTTCTGATGTAGCAGGTAATGCGGCGTCAGATTACGCGTTGGAGTTGTTGTTACCGCCAGAAGGAGTTCTGATCGAAATCACGAGCCCAAAAAAGGATAGTATTATCCGAGGTTCAGAACTTTCAATGGACTTCAAAGTGAAGGTTGGGGCTAATTCAACCCTAGAAAATGTAATTGCTACAGTGGAAGGGCAGCCATACAGCTTAAAAGATAACCCTGATAATTTCTCACGATTTAATAAGTGCGGAGATGACTTCTCATGCTCTACGTTTAAAGCGCCTCTTAGTGACACTTTAGATGGTCAGCCGATCAGGCCGTCCATTCAAGCGTTTGATGTATGGGAGTATTCAAGTAAAGCCGAAGTTGACGTGATGGTTGATAACAGCAAACCAATAATTGATAGCGATGTTACTGTCAGTGAATCACCTACAGACCCTAGTTTGGTTAGATTTCTGTTTTCTATCAGAGATGAAGGCAGCGGTATCGCTACTGTCAAATATACAACAACGAACCCGAGTCATGTTTTCAACAAAGAGGCAGATGTGGATAACTCACATCTCTATTTTGAACTTGCGAAAACTGAATTAGAAGGGTTAAGTCAGCTTCGAGTTAGCATCCAAGCTACGGATAAAGTGGGTTGGACCGAAAACCAGACTCTCGATATCGATCTGACAGCGCCGACTATTACTCTCTCATTTAATGACATGACTAGCTTGCTGGGAGGCAAGCTAGCATTCACTAAAGAAAGTCAATCGTTCACGATTACGTCTACAGAGGGGGAGCATGTCAAGGCAACTCGATATTCCATTGATATGGTGCCAACTACCGGAGACCCGCTTAACTTCAACGGCAATATCGTGTTGTCAAGCGCGACTGGTACCATGGATTTTGCAATTGATGACCAAGCTGAATACATGTACAAACTGACAGTCACTGACTCAATGGGACGTGCTGTTACAGACTTTAAGCTTTTTAATAAGACCTATGATGCCAAAGGTATCGAATCCGTTGTTGATCATGAGTTACCGGTCATCACTGGTATCACTGCGGATCAAGTTTCTATGACGCCGACGGATGATAAATATAAGTTGGATGTAACTGCTGATGTGACTGATAAAAACTTAAGTTCGGTAACATCAACGGCTGACAACGGCTCAGGTCTAGCAGTAGGGCCACAGTCAATCACGGAACCTACTAACGATGGCGACCCTTATGTGTTCCACTACTTGTTATCGCCAGGAGATTACACGATAAAAGTAATCGCGTCTGATGCAGTCAGCAATCAAACGGAAAAAACGACAACATACAAAGTAGAAGCAGCAACAGTCCCTGAGCTAACAATATCGACGACTGCAAGCACACCTTTGGCTGGTGGCGTCGAAGTCCCGCTTACGTTTACTTTTACTGAAGAAGTCACAGAATTCGATATTTCAGACGTAAAGTTAGATGAGAATAATGGCGGTGAGTTAAAACCTTTATCTTGGAGTACCACTGACAACATAACTTGGACAGTCACATACATAACACCAGAAAGAGAAAATAAAGACATAACCATACGGGTCGATGATGGAAGCTATAAGAGCATCAACAATATCCCCGGAAAAGGGGATAGTTTGATTCTGGGGGTAGAAGGTGTGTTACCTACGCTTACTAAAGTAACGTTTGATCCTCTGCATCAAGAAATCGGAAAGGCAGTAGACGTTAAGCTAGAGTTTGACAAAGAGTTGCAAGAGGCCACGGCAACATTGGGAACGAACAATGTTACTTCGCTAACGTCTGATCCTGCTGATAAGAAAGTTTGGACCGGAACCGTTAATGTCCCAGACGTACCAGAACTCGGTGTTGGCCTAGTGGTGAGTCAATATAAAGACCTAGTAGGTAATGTGGGCGAGGATAATACGTCATATGAATTGCCAATCACCCCAACCTTGGCGATCACGCCAGTAGGCAATGTGGATGGTAGCAATGCGGCTTCATTGCAGATTGCGGGGACGTCAACACGCTTTGATGGCCAAACGGTGAGCGTAGAAATCAAAGCGCAAGGCAGTGAAACGGCTATCGTGAGCAGCAATGCCACGGTGCA
Source organism: Vibrio jasicida 090810c (assembly GCF_002887615.1). Classification (NCBI taxonomy): domain Bacteria; kingdom Pseudomonadati; phylum Pseudomonadota; class Gammaproteobacteria; order Vibrionales; family Vibrionaceae; genus Vibrio; species Vibrio jasicida. The sequence goes on from NZ_CP025793.1 coordinate 1,117,034, forward strand.
AAGCGGCGGGGCTTGGACGAGCAACGTGATGGACATCAGTGGTGAGACAAATGGCACCTACAACGTGGTGGTGACGGGGACCAACGCATCGAATGTCGAGGCGACACAAACGACGACGTTCACGCTATCGCAGGCATTGCCAACCTTGACCAGCGCGACCTTTAATCCAACGCACCAGTTGGAAGGGCAAAGCGTCGCGGTCACACTGGAGTTTGATAAAGCGCTTCAAGCAGCGAGTGCTGAGTTGGGTGGTTCCGCCGTCACGCTGACCAAGACAGGGGATGCGAAAGTCTGGACGGGTGACGTTGTCGTGCCAGCAACGTCAGAGCTGAACGTAGGCTTGGTGGTCAAAGACTACCAAGACCTGTCGGGTAACACAGGCGCAGAAGACAGCAACCACTCGATGCCAATTACCCCAACCTTAGCGATCACGCCAGTAGGCAATGTGGATGGTAGCAATGCGGCCTCATTGCAGATTGCGGGGACGTCAACACGCTTTGATGGCCAAACCGTGAGCGTAGAAATCAGAGCGCAAGGAAGTGAAACGGCTATTGCGAGCAGTAATGCCACAGTGCAAAACGGCGGTGCTTGGGCGAGCAACGCAATGGACATCAGTGGTGAGACAAATGGCACCTACACCGTAGTGGTGACGGGGACTAACGCATCCAACGTCGAGGTCACAGAAACGAGCACCTTAACGCTATCGCAGGCATTGCCAACCTTGACCAGCGCGACCTTTAACCCAACACACCAGTTGGAAGGGCAAAGTGTCGCGGTCACACTGGAGTTTGATAAAGCGCTGCAAGCAGCGAGTGCAGAGCTGGGTGGTTCCGCCGTCACGCTGACCAAGACAGGGGATGCGAAAGTCTGGACTGGTGACGTTGTCGTGCCTGCCACGTCAGGATTGACCGTAGGCTTGGTGGTGAAAGACTACCAAGACCTATCGGGCAACACAGGCGCAGAAGACAGTAGCCACTCGATGCCAATTACCCCAACGATCACGATCGGAACCACCGGTGATGTATCGGGAAATACAACAGTAACTGTCAATGGCATAACTACTCGTTTCGAGACGGGGGACACAATAGCACTTAAAGCGGTTGATACCGATAGCTTGGAAGTTCTAGGCAGTGCAACAGTGTCACTTGATGGCACATGGACCGTTGATCTTGATTTGTCTACTTTAAAAGATGGAGAAATAGCCGTTTATGCAAATGGTACCAATTCACTCTCTGCGACCGCTGATGAGGTGAATACGACATTCAATTACTCTAGTACTACAGCGCTTGTTGTTCCAGATTATTGGGAAAGATATTCCGCGGAGTTTCCCTCCCAGAAAGCAGCCTAAAAGAAAGCGAGCATTAAGCTCGCTTTCTTTTTACTTGGTATTAAGTGATCTAAGTCAAACGATTGGCTTTTTCTAATAATTGCGACAAATGACTTAGCGGGCTTTATACAAGGTGAAACATCTAGAATGCCTATGCCAATTTTGTTTTTGGGAGCGGTTAGTGTGATTGTGATGGTTATTTGAAAGATGCTGTGGTGAATATGCCACGTTGAGAATATGTCTTAATATTATATAGTTACACGCAATGCTATACCCCAAGTATAGAGTTCTGCATTAGGTAGTGTGAACTACCTGACGTTTTGTGACTGTGATGAAGCGACACCAGCCTAGCATTGCTTCAAAGTAGTTGCGCTTTTTTGTGAGTGTGACACGCGCTCACCTTTTTATTCATACTTCCTCAGTAGCAATTCATTATCAGTTGTTGCTGAGGAAGGTCATTCCTTCAGAATCTCTCTCAGAGGTGTCATTTGCCCAATAGAAACTGTTAACTTCTGCCCAAAAATAAAAAAATTCCTTTTATTTTAATCCTTCTTTTTGATTTCAATGTCTAGTTTCTTTGTCTTTATCTGTAGTTAAAGTGACTTATTTGCTAGCGAATGTGTCTTTTGTGTGGCTTTTAGCTTATTTTTTGATTTTTCTATGTGATTGAATATTATAAATTAAATTAGTAGCATTAGCGCACCAAATCGTACTTGTAAGCCTTATCAGCTTAAATGTCACCGCAACCATATTTACGATGTTGGTTGTGGAGAATTCAAATGCATTTAGTTTGCAAATTTATACCTAGCTCGAAGCTTTCCTCCAGCGAGCTATCTTATGTTCTTACACCAGACGAGTGTATAGGGCAGCTTTCGCGTTTGCGAAATTCAGATGACATCCTTAGAAACCTCCCTAAAGAGTTTGCGCAAAAGATTTCTCTTTCTTCTAAAAAAACGACCAGCGGATTACTAGCAGCGATTAGATCCGAACTTGGGAAAGGCAGTTGGGTCTCATTATCTTCCTTTGCTCGTAGGTCGCCATTAACGGACTCTCAGTTACAAAGCTTCCCTAGACTTAAATCGCTTGTTGACTCTGTATCAGCTTCGAATGAAAGCAAAGTTTTTAAAGCGGGTTACAAGCAGGTTACTGACGATGTTGCTCTAGTTCGTAGTTACACGCATGTACCTTCTGAGCCGAGCCCAGATCAAAAAATCGTTGTTGAGTTTGCAGGGCAGTGGTCTAGCAATGCAGCATGTTTGATGTTGGGTAAAACCGACGCTCAAAAAGAAAAAGTGACTGTAGGCAAGGCCGATACCGAGAACAAACACCGCAGCCTTGCTACGTTTAAAGATCTGGATGCTGAAGGCAAAACGCTTTATATCAAAATCCCTTGTACCGACCAGCCTCAGCCAATTTTGCTTAAACTCGCCGAAGACCTGCAACCCGTTGATAAAGAAACTCAGATGGATGAGTGGGATAACGTGTTGGTGCCGGTGAGACCTTTGGCCTATTTAGATGGCAGCAACGACAAAGCAAAAGCTTCTGACCTGCGTGGTGGTTTCCTTTATGTGTTTTGGAAAGGGAAGCTTTGGCGAGAGATGGCGATAAACGAGAAAGGTTACTACCAAGATGTTGACGTCGAGTATTACCGCACGCTAGAGCAAGAAGAAAAGAAAAAAGACACACCTCAGGTAATACAAAGAAGCGCAAGCGGTTTTGCCATGGCGCATTTCTGGGCACCTTACAAAATATCAGGTGAAGTCCAACAGGGAGAAAATGGAATCAAGATCATTTTCTCACCAAAGCAAAAGCGCTTTGCTCAAATTGAGGCATTAGAATCGGATGCTGCTTTGCTAGAGAAATCCAGCACGCCATTAGATGAATTAAGCAGTTACAGTGACGCACAGTCATTCAGTGCAAAAGAATTCACCTCCGATGTAGACAGCGCAGCCATCCACAAAGTGACCGAAGACGACATGCCATGGCTGAGTGACCAACAAGCCATCGTTCGTAGTTACGACCAGAGTAATACGGTTATTGCTTATGTGGATGGAAAAAACAGTGGTTTTCTCGTCCGCTTGGAAGTTGGCTTGGTAGATGGCCCATTGGTAGAACAGCTAGACCCTTACTCGTTGGCTTCGTATGACGGCTTAGTTGCCATTATGGAAGATTCTGAAAGTGACTGGCGAGTGACCGAGCCCTTTGAGTTAACCAGTAAGGATGGTTATATCAGTGCCTTAGTGACAGGTATGCCTCCCAAAGGAAAGTTTACACTTGTGCTTTCGCACCTTGGGGGCAAGACAGCGCGGTGATGATGTTTGAAGGGCTGACATACCAAGAGATCACCGCAGAACCACCAAAATTACCGATGATTTCTAAGCACGAAGAACAGCGAGTGCCTGATGAAGTTAATGAAGAAAGAGAGCGTCAAAGGAAAACACTAGACATGATGCTAGAACTTATCAACGCCAATTAAATTGAAACGTCGGGGGTAGTACGCTAAACCTCGGTTTATCAAATAATCAAAAGAATAAGCGAAATATGAAAAAAATCATAATAGGCAGCACCATTGTTGCTGTCTTAGTAGCTGGGGCTGGTGTTGTGCATTGGCAAAGCAAGCCTTCAATGGATAAGAATTACATCTCAAACCTTCGCGGAATAGTACAATCTACATCGTATAGCAATCAAAGGGATACGATTTCAAAAATTCGGGGATGGCAAATCGACATAGAAACCCTTGAAGGTGTACCCAGAGAAGAGTGGAATGCAAAGCACACTCAACCCCAAGTAATGTTCAACTATGGCTCCGACTCTACCATGTACACCATGAACTTAGATGGTAGTGATGTACGCCTATTATTGAGTCGAGGTGATGTAGGCGAACTACCTGTAGGGGGCAACACGCAGCGCACCGCCGACGGGCGATACTTAGCGTTCAATTATTCATCTTTTGGTAGCCGACATTGTATGGTTTACGATCTTAAAGATAGAGAAATTCTGGCGAAAATGGATGCATGCCACTCAGGGACATTTACCCTTGATAGCAGTAAATATTACTATTTAAATTTCCAAGATAGAAATCCATACTTTCTTGATTTAAAAACCAAAAAACCTAAGCATATATTTGAAGGGGAGCTCGAGGTTAATGGCGAAGTCTGGAACCCATCAAAAGATGGCGTCGCTTTTATTATCGATCAACTGAACAGGCGGTTTATTTATAGCGTTGCAAAAAGAGATGGGCGCGGTGAACGAGGAAAAGTAAAACAGCTGGTATTTAGCTTTCCAGAAATGACGTTTATCAATCAAGAAAAGTATGTAGCAGATCAATGTCAAGAGGGTTATACACGCGGTCCGATATATAGCTATATGATGTGTGGTGACCAAAAACCATATGAACTATTTTCGTTTCAAACTCCCAATGAAAAGCTAGAAGACTCTCCTGAGAGGTATCCCCTTCAACGCGGTAAGTGGTACGCCAGAGCGTACGGAAATCGATTGGTGAGATTAAAGCAACCTGAAGAAGTTGGGATGTTTGATGGTTTGAGCTATTACTACGCGTTAAAAATCGGTAGTGGCGAGTTTGACTACAAGAAATTAAATCGAATCAACTTTTACATACCGGCGGATATTTACGAAGACTTTGAGAATATGGATTTGCGTCCTTTTATGCCTCCTATCCCTACCAAAGCGCAATTTGATGAACTTTTACCAGACGTTACAGAAGAGTTACGTCGACACTGTGCCCGCAGTCGGGCTGGTTTTAAGAGTTGTGCCCAGTTTTACGATATGAAAGCGCTGTTTAAAGATATGGATCAAGTTAGAGAATATATGGGGGTTAAGAAATGGTAAAACGTTACGATATTCCGGGCCTTTATCTAATGGGGAGATTGCATGACAGGGATGGCAAACCCGTTGGGCGCTTTTTCCCATTAGCCCATGAAACATTGGTCATTCCTAGCTTGGAAGTTAAACAGGAGTTTGTTGCAGACCACAGTACTACTAACAAACAGATATCTACCAGCAGTAAAAATCCGATCGCGGTTAGTGATGAGTTGGGTAAGCTTAATATTTTAGCGGCTCGCGAATTCAATGCTGATCAGATAGGCGCTGAGTTACTTAGGGCTCCTTTGGCAAAGGGGTGTGTGGAAGCCGCGATTAACAAGGGCGCTGTGCAAGATGTGCTGTTTTTCCCAAGCTATTTGGTGCCATTAAGCCAGATGGCGAATGCGGCCCAAGAAAGTAAAGATCAGGAGCCTTGGTTAACTAAACTATACAACCTGTTGTCTTACAAAGATCTTAAGGAGATAAAAGATGAAAAAGGGCAACCTGCTTGTGTGACCGATCTAAGCGTTAAGCGCGTTAGTGTCGAGCAAGATTGCCTAGCTCCCCCCTCGGACCAATTTGACAAAAGCAGTGGTTTCTTTAATAACTACGCAGAGTGGTACAATAAGAGCCACTCTAAACAGATACACGTAGTTGAAGTTCCGCAGTTTTATACAATTCAGGTTGTCTTTTCTTCAGTGGACTTTATTGGCGCTGAAGTGACATTAGCCGATTTACCAAAAGGTATTAATATTCAAGGCTCTAAAAAAGAGGATAGTGGTTTTTTACCTACATCGACGGTTAAAGATGTCTCTTATGAATATTCTACAGACGGTAAAGCTACCCAAAAAGAGTCCATGTATGTCGCGACGTTTTGGCTTAATTCGGAAAGTGTTTTATCGCTGAGTAGTCAAAATACGTCACTTCGAATAAATGTAGATTTCTCGAAGAAAATCGATGAAGACAATGGAAAACAGGTCGCAACTATTCTTGATGCGAAAGGTATACCAAAAAGTTACAGTCTAAAAGAAAATGCCCTTGCTTTGGATATTCACACAACCGCTGGTCGCACTGCTGTTGTTAATGGTGATCCTATCTCCGTTGAAGAGGCCTTGATTAATCATGCCCCGCAATTCTTCCCTCATTTGAACGCCGATTTAGAAGCATTCCCTTACGACAGTCCGGAAAAACTGATTGAACGAAAGGAGACCAAAACCAGTTTACCAAACTCAACGTGGGCGACGTTTCAAACGGTAAAAGGCAGTTTGGAGACCACCTCCGGTGTGTTAAAAGATGGCATCAGTTGGGTGACGTTAAGTAAATTTGCGGCATCAGCTACAGAGCTTTTCAAAGAAAGTGAAAAAATCGAATTTAGGGAAGTTGCCCTAGTAGCAACAAAGACACTAGGTGTAACACAAGCGTCTACAGCTTTCATCAAAGCGGTAAAGGACCTAAATGATTACTATCCGAACGAAGTGACCCAATCTGCTCACTTTATGAATGGCCGCATTAATGCACAAATAGTGTGGTTTAGTCAGAAGTTTCATGCGCAGATGGATAGAGTCTCTCCGTTATGGAGCGCTTCCATTTTGCCATACCTTACTGGCGCAGGGCGGATCGGAACGAACGTGTTAGACATGTTAGATAAACCGCTAACTATTGCGGAGCTGGGTTACGATGCCGTCAATAGCTATGCCAATTGGAGCGGAAGTCAAGCAGCTCAAGGCTCAGCACACGGAGACTTACTATCTAAAATACAGGAATACATGGCAACAACCGCTTCTGTACAGGCAGATAAAGCACAAGCTTTTCAGGGAACGGAAGAGAAGTATCAAAATGCTGTCAATCAACTAAGAAATGAAATGCCAGATTTGTTTGTAGAAGAAGGCAGTGTTTCACTAGACCAGCGTGTAGAAGACGTGTTACTTCGGTTGAACATGACATTTTTTGAGTTCGATTCTTACCAAGTCACTGAAAAAGGTAGTGTGCACAAAAGAATCGCTGAGCAGTTACAGGCGTTAATCAGTAACCCTTTCGAAATTGTCATAACAGGCCATACCTGTAATATGGGGTCAGAAGCCTACAACTTGGCTCTTTCGGAAAAGCGTGCTGTTTCTGTCAAAGAGGCAATCCTTGATGCGATGTCTCCGGACGCTCGAAGCGTTTGGTCCCCTTTGTTCAAAATTGTTGCAAAAGGGTATGCAGTTTCGTTACCTGGTAATACCAACCGTACGATTGAAGAGCGAGTAAAAAACCGTCGGGTTGAAATCTATCTCGCGTTTAGCCGTTCTGTGGAATATCCGCCGTGTCGCGCAGGCCTTATGAATGTTGAAAAGGCGGCAAAGATAAAAATTGCCAAGGACATGAACGAAGATCAGGCGATGCTGGAGTTTATCCAATCCGGTTTGAATGCATTAATTGGTGGGGCGGCCATGGCCTTCCCGCCAGCAAAAGTTATTGCCGCTGGGGTGGAAGGTGTAAAGCTTGCTACTGCCATTATGGACCTCTTAAAGCCAAACACTGAATATCAAAAATGCGTTAAGCAGGTTGATGCCATCCGTCATCAAGATCTTATGGCGTTTAACCAATTTTTAGCACAGCCAGATATCCCCAATGCGACACGAGTGTACTTAAAATCGTATATGAAGCGAATGATTGCGTTGAATGGTTTGATTCGCTTGATTAAGAGCTTTCACGCTGTCAATGCGAATCCTGCTTTTAGCGGTGGCGGGATATTAAGTGACGCTGATGTGCTGAGTGGTCCTAAAATCAATCAGTTCAGTGACCTCGATGTGCTGGGCTATATTGATGAGTTCATCCTCAATGATGATTGGAGTGTTGATATCTCACTGCTGGGTGCTGAACACTTAGATGAAGTTTGGATGGAGAAAAATGGCTACAGTCAATCATACAACCAAATTGGTAGCGCTTCGGTTGCCAAAATATACGCTCAAGGTGTTAATGTTTATCGACATTATTCATCCGATGATTTGACCGACTTGGTGACTGAGAAAGCTCAGCGATATAACCATTACTTCCCAATTCATTACAGAGCAAGTCAAGACGACAGCCATTTCGAAGCATTACTAGGGGATAAACCACCAACAGGATTAGATGACAGTATCTTCGAGAGAGTTGAAGTCTTTGTTCGTCGTCCTTATAAAAGTAATGATTCAGTTCCAAAATATGATGATTGGGTGCCGTTTGAGCAATATTATCGAGAGAACGGTGCAATGCTGACACCCTATGACAATGTTAAGGTCGTAGCGCTGGTAAAAGATGGGGTTGGGAGCGAAGATAACAGCAACGTTATTGGTCAGCTGCCGATTTGTCTTGATGTCATCTCACATAGTTCAAATGAAGGAAACTGGAAGTGGAGTGATTGTGTTGCCTCTACTCACATAGAATATGTATCAGAGTTAACACCTGTGAACTTTTCTGAACAAGAGAGAAAAGTGATTTTTGGCGATGACAATAATGCGAAGAAGCTTGGCGTCATTATTCAGCCAAGTTATTTCTTTGGTACTACACGTGTATTTGGTATTCGACCAGTTGCTAACTACGATGATGTTGCATTGAAGAGTCTCTTTGATACAGCTGCTAGCTCGACCGTCTCGGGTGGTTTCAAATTCCTGAGCTACTTTTTTGAGCTAAAAGTGCCAGGTCAAAGTAAGACAGAAAAGCGTGTCAATGTGCTGTGCTCGTTTGGTTCGACAGATAGCAAAGAGAGAACCATCGACCAATTTAACGTAACGTTGTCACCATCTCGTCAATATGAGTTAACAAAAGACTTTATCAACTTTAGCGGCGCTATTTTTGGCGATGGTCTCTTCTATGAGAAGACATTTTTAACGCCACCTGAGGGTAAGAAAGTACGATATCCACAGGTTTTTGATGGGGCAAAAGTGAGCCTTTACTTAGGGCAAAGTGGCTTAAAATACGCCTCTGCTAAGAAAGATGGGGATGACCCTCTCCTAAAAGCTGATAAGCGCATGAGTGGTAAAGTTACTGCGTTTGACTGGAATAAAGAAACGACGGCAACTCTTCTGATTCGCTCAAAACCGTGTGATCCTTATAATTTAGAGGAGCAAGGTTTTGACAAAAACCTAATCCCAATTCACGTTCAATTTTCTTATGATCCAAACTTATGGCCTGGCTCAAACCTATGTCCAGTGACAGATTTTAAAGCAGTCGCACGACTCGGAACAGTGAAAAAGGTGGGTGACTCTTTTATCTTTGAAAGATCTGAAATCGAAAAAATGCCTAAGTCACTATCTGATCTTCAAGAAGATCTGGTTAAGATGAATTCAGAAAGTTTAGAACATATAGCACTGTCGACATGGAGTGGTGCAAGGGAGGAAGAAACCACTTTGTTTGCCAGTGTGGAAGAGCTTTCTTATATCAATCTATTTGGTCACAAAGTAAATGGCTTAAGGCCGATGATTGCACCAAGCAGTTCAAGGAAAGGCATCAACTTTGGTATACAAGTCAATGCTCCGTTTGGAGCAGGACTAGATTTAGAGAAAGGTGATGGAATGCACATGGTCGATAGTGGTGTGACTAGAATTCCAAGTAACTGGATCAAACTCAAGTACAAAGAAGACGAAGTTGAGGCTGCTAAACAGCTTAATAAGCTCAAAACAGACCTTGAGTATGCTGATCATTCTAAGGAAATTAAATTTAAACCACATATCAACCTTCAGAAGTGGATGAGTTACAACGACCATTTTGATAGCTTGCTCGAAGCGAGGATCGATATGATTGATAGCTGGGTAGAGAATTAGTACTTGGATACAAAAAAAACCGCCTTCGGGCGGTTTTTCTTTTCTTATCAATGGAAATTGAAGTAAGGTTTTCTCGCTTCTCGCTTCTCGCTTCTCGCTTAACCAGCTGCAGAAATATCGTATTTCTTCATCTTATGGTTGAGGGTACTCATTGGGAGCGCCAATTGCTCGGCGGCTTTCTTAGTGTGCCAATTACAGGCATTTAAGCAATCGATGATCACTGTGCGTTCGTATTGGCTGACAACGTCCTTTAGGCCGATTGCCGCGTGTTCTAAATCCGCTTGTGCTGGTTCGTAGGCAGGTTGTTCTGGGGCAGGTGATGCCGATTTTACCTCAACACTTGGCGTGTCTTCTGGGATTTGTTCACCAAACTCGATGTGAGTGATGGTTTCAAAATTGGACAGTAGTACTGAGCGCTCGATGATGTTTTTCAGCTCACGTACGTTACCCGGATAAGAGTACGCAAGAAGCTGTTTACGCACGTTGGCACTTAACCCCGGCGCTTGCGGTAAGCCCAAGGTCTTGGTCGTGTGCTGCACGAAATGTTCTGCAAGAGGAATAATGTCTGACTCACGTTCTCTCAAGGGAGGCAGCGTAATCGGGAATACATTCAAGCGATAGAACAAGTCAGCACGGAACCCCCCATCTTTGATCTGCTGCATAAGATTACAGTGGGTTGCGGCGATTACGCGCACGTCGACTTCAATCTCTTTACTGGCACCGACAGGGCGAACCTTACGTTCTTGCAGCACACGCAGCAATTTTGCCTGCAGTAGCATTGGCATATCGCCAATCTCATCTAGGAATAGCGTGCCGCCGTTGGCTGCTTCAAACAGGCCGACTTTGTCTTTGTCTGCGCCCGTAAATGAACCTTTCTTATGCCCAAAAAGCTCAGATTCCAATAGCTGCTCTGGAATAGCCGCACAGTTTTGAACGATCAAAGGCTGTTCTGCTCGGTTAGAGTTTTCGTGAATGTATTTCGCGATTACCTCTTTACCGGCCCCAGTTTCACCACGCAACAGAACGTCGACAGGAAGAGATAGCACCTTATCAAGACGATTCAAGACATTGAGCATTTCTTCGCTTTCGGCAATAGGGCCCTGATAGGTTTTTTGGGTACGCTTTTTGAGCTGAGTGTTCTCGCGGACGAGGGCTTGATTATCGGCACTGAGGCTTTTAATCACTTGCCCATATTGCTCTAACCAAACGGCTTGGCGAATATTACTTGCGGCCATGCGACAAAACTCAGTCAATGCCGCCTCATTGTCGATAACACTTAAATCGAGCAAGACCAAGAGTCCAATGGTCTTACTTTCGCTATCAATTAAAGGCCAAGCCAGTAAGTTCTCGCTTTTTAGCCCTAGCGTCTGCTCAGTTTGATAGATGCTGTCACAGTCATAACCGTTGTACTTATACAACTCGTTAATCAATACCACTTCACCATTGCGAATGGCAAAGTTAAATGGGTCGTTCTCACTAGCGGAATCAATCTGCAATGCCTCCCAAGGGTGGGAAACAATCGTTTTATCGTTATGGTGAGCGGTACTTGGAATCAACGCCTGACCAGTCTGGTCCAAAACATAAATGATGCCGTGTTTTGCGAGGGTCATTTGTCTCGCAGCGGTCAACACAGCATCCAAGGTTTGGGTAAGCTGGCTGCGATCAGCCAAAGACTGGCTGATCGCAAGTAGGGCGTTGCTAAGTTCGCTATGGTTAGATGAACGCATAGGTTAGTGTTCCTTGCTCATCGACAGACACTTCGATTTGCGTATGTGAATCATCCTTGTCATGCACCAATAGCTGTGTCGAGAGCTGAGGAAGTAACTGACGGTTGATAACCGCGTCGATGTTACGTGCGCCCGTTTCAGCAAGGCGACAGTTACCTAGTACGAATTCAACCAAGCTTTCTTCGTAGCTCAGAGATAACTTGTGATGGCTCTGTAGACGCTGAGAAACTTTGTTCAACTTGTGGTGAATAATTTCTGTCATTGCTTCATCAGACAGCGGAACAAATGGAAGCACAGACATACGCGCCAACAGCGCCGGTTTGAAGTGTTGGTTCAAAGTCGGGCGGATAGCTTCTGCGATGATGTTTGCATCGATGTCTTTGGATTGATGAACCAAAGATTCAATCTCGTGCGTCGCAAGGTTACTGGTCATGATGATCAGCGTGTTCTTGAAGTCGATGGTGCGACCTTCGCCGTCGTTCAGCGTACCTTTGTCGAACACTTGGTAGAACAGGTTCAGCACTTCTGGATCGGCTTTTTCAACTTCATCAAGAAGTACAACAGAATATGGACGTTGACGTACCGCTTCTGTCAGCATGCCGCCTTCACCGTAACCTACGTAACCCGGAGGGGAACCAATTAGGCGAGATACCGTGTGCTTCTCTTGGAACTCAGACATGTTGATGGTCGTCATAAACCGCTCACCACCAAACATTTGATCAGCGATCGCACGAGCAGTTTCGGTTTTACCTACACCACTTGGGCCAACCAGCAGGAATACGCCTGTCGGTGCATCTGGGTTGCCTAATCCTGCTTTTGCGGTTTGAATGCCTTCAGACAGTGCATCGATAGCGTATTCTTGGCCTTTGATGCTTTGTGTTAGGCTTTCTTTCAGTTTTAGCGTGGTTTCTGCTTCGTCTTGAAGCATCTTACCCATTGGAATTCCGGTCCAGTCCGAGATGACGTGGCTGACTTCATCTGGACCCACTTCAAAGTGAACCAATGGGTTGCCATTGCGGATTGCATCTAACTGCTCTTGGCAGGCCGAAATTGCAATGCGAACTGCTTCTTCATCCATCTCTGCATATGGAGAAACGTCTTGCTCTTGTTCTGATTCTTCATCTGCAACAAGCTCTTCTTCATTTGTTTCGCCAAAGACCAGTTCATGCAAGCGAGAGCGTAGAGCAATCATCTCTTGGATCTGCTCTTTTTCTTTTTGCCATTGCGTTTCTTGTTCTGCTAGCTCTTCTTTCGTTGTTTCCATTGCCAGTTTTAGGTCTGGAATATTAGCAAGGCTGTGCTTGTCGCCAGTTTGCTGCAGAGCATCACGCTCAAGTGCTTCAAGCTCGCGCTGTTGAGCTGCAAGTTCTTGCTGAAGGGTCTCAACAGAAGCAGGAATAGCATTCAGGCTGATGTTCACTCGTGCACACGCCGTATCTAGCACATCGATCGCTTTATCTGGCAGTTGACGGCCAGAGATGTAACGCGCAGAAAGCGCTGCCGCAGCAGTGATGGCGTCATCACGCACGTAAACATTGTGTGACTTCTCGTATGCAGGGCGAAGACCACGAATGATCAATGCTGCTTGCTCAGGAGACGGTTCGTCGAGTTTCACCAATTGGAAACGACGTGCAAGGGCAGGATCTTTCTCGAAGTACTTCTTGTATTCCGACCATGTTGTCGCTGCGATGGTTTTCACTTCACCGCGTGCTAGGGCAGGTTTTAACAAGTTTGCAGCGTCGCTGCCGCCCGCTTGGTTACCACCACCAACAAGGGTGTGCGCTTCATCAATGAAAAGAATGATAGGGGTTGGCGAGTTTTTCACTTCATCCAATACCGCGTTTAGGCGTTTTTCGAATTCACCTTTTACGCTTGCGCCAGCTTGTAGAAGCCCCATGTCTAGGCCGTAAAGCTCAACACCTTTGAGGTTGTCTGGTACGTCACCTTGTACAATCTTAAGTGCTAAGCCTTCTACTACTGCTGTTTTACCAACGCCCGGCTCACCAACAGCAATAGGGTTGTTTTTACGTCGACGAGCAAGAATGTCTACGATTTGGCGGATTTCTTGGTCACGGCAGAAAACAGGATCGATTTCGCCTTTGCGTGCTTTACCCGTAAAGTCGGTCGTGAACTTGCTCAGTGCTGAACCATCTTCACGAGCTTGCGTTTTCTCGGAAGTCGCGACTTGCGCCTCAATAGAGTGGCTTGTTAGCTCTGCAAAATTACGCTTAAGGCTGTCAGGGTTTACGGTTTCAAGGATAGAGGCGTAACCGTGTTGGCCGTAACGTAGAGGATTGCTAACAAGAGTAAGGAGTAGGGCGCCAGAGCGGATTTGTGTTTCGGATAGATCTAAAGAAGAAACCAGCCAACTTTCTTGTAACCATTCGATTAATAAAGCAGAAAAAACAGGTTTGCTGCCATTTCCCTTGGCGTTGGTGTCGAGGGTGGATCGAATCGATTGTCTTAGCAAGTTCTCAGAACAATCAAAATGACTTAATAAGACGTCAAAATCACTATTTGGCCTTTCTAATAGACTCAGTAAATAATGCTCGATTTGAACTTCGGTTGCTTTTTCAGAAACTGCAAGTGCAGCTGCGTCTTCTAATGCCACTTTTGCAATAGGGTGGAGACGCTGAATTAATGAAGAAAGGTTTATATTTATCATAGCCATTTTATTCTTTAGAGGAAAAGAGGTAGCGGCTATTATACTAAAAGTGATAACACTCTTTTTTTATCAAGATATTTTGCCTAGCGTTTGTTGGTGATTTTAATGACAAAATTAGTGGGAATATTTACGGTTGATTATCTTGGTTTGTCATACTGAATTAATTCTTAGTTAATATGACTAAATGGATAGTTTTATTAACTTTATTCTGTTCTTGATATATGGTTATTTTCACTTTTTATTATTGAAACAATTTATTATTATCGATTTCCAACTTTTTGGTTTTTTATCCAATAAATTGTACTTAATAAATTGAAAAATAAAGCCCATTTTTATCTAAGTGGTTGTATTGTAAGGTTTATAAAAGTTGGCATGGAGTTTGATTATACTAAGTAGTCGCGGTGATAAGCGATTTGGTGATTTAAACAAAACAGATTTTAGAAAAGGAAATAACGATGCCAACTCCAGCATATATGTCTATCAAAGGTGAAACTCAAGGTCACATCACTAAAGATACTTACTCTGCAGATTCTGTAGGTAACACATGGCAAGAAGCTCACGTTGATGAGTTCCTAGTACAAGAACTTGATCACGTACTAACAGTGCCACGTGACCCACAAAGCGGTCAGCCAACTGGTCAACGTGTACACCGCCCAGTTGTTGTAACTAAAGTTCAAGACCGTTCTTCTCCGCTACTATTCAACGCACTAGTTTCTGGCGAAAAACTTCCTGAGTGTGTGATTCGTTTCTACCGTACTTCAGTTCAAGGTAAGCAAGAGCACTACTACTCAATCAAACTGATTGATGCGCTACTTGTAGATATCCAAACTCGTATGAACCACTGTCAAGACGCTGCAACAGCAGACCGCGTGACAGAAGAAGTTCTTAAGCTGACTTACCGTGCAATCGAAGTAACTCACGAAAACTGTGGTACAGCTGGTAACGACGACTGGCGTGCTCCACGCGAAGCATAATTGCTTTTTGCGTAAAGATTCAGGGCCAACAATTGTTGGCCCTAATTCGATTATTTGTATCAGGTAAAAGATATGGTGAATGACGTAGAATTTAAATTTGAAGTGCCAGGGTGTGGGCACGACTTTCGAGTAGAAAGCTTTCAAGTGAATGAAGAGCTTTCGAAGCCTTTTCACATCAGTCTCTCATTACTTTCACTTGATCCAGATATTTCTTTTGATGCCTTGATTCGTAAAGCTGGCACGTTAACTCTTTATGGACAGGGTGTAGGTGCTGCACGCGTATTCAACGGGGTAGTAAACGAAGTTCGTTACCTAGGTACGGGTCGTCGCTTCTCTCGTTATCAATTGGTTCTGGTTCCTCAAGCTTGGTTCTTATCTCAGCGTCAAGACTGTCGAATCTTCCAGCAGAAATCTGCGAAAGACATCATCACGGAAGTGCTTGATGATGGCGCAGTTACCGACTATCGATTTGAAGTCTCGGGTACTTATCCTCCGAAAGAATACGTACTGCAATATCGTGAATCTGACCTTCAGTTCGTTCAGCGAATGATGGCAGAACACGGTATGTGGTATTACTTTGATCACACTGATGCGAACCACACCATGGTGATTGTGGATAGCAACGATGCTATTGCGCCTTTGGTGAGCTCTCCTATCAACGCTTCTTATATTGGACCGATTGTTTATCACGCTGATGGCGGCGGTGTTGCTGACCGCGAGCACATCTCTGACCTAGAGCTTGTTAACCGCGTGCGAACGGGTCAGGTTACGTACACGGACTACAACTACGAGCAGCCAAAGATCCCGCAAGAGATGACGCATGCAGGTGATCTCGACCAAGATCTCAAGCAGTTTGATTATCCGGGTCGTTATGTTGATCCTGCAATGGGGCAGGTGAGAACGACTGAGTGGATGTCTGAGAACATTGTTGATAATCAACAAGTTGAAGCAAGCAGTGATGTGATGCGTTTGGCATCCGGCTACAGCTTCAACATCAGTGATCACCCTCGTTCGGCGATCAACCGTGATTACATCATGTTATCAGTGATGCACACAGGACAAGACCCACAAGTGCATGAGGACGAAACAAGTGGTATGCCAACTACGTACTACAACCAGTTCTCTTGCATCCCTCGCGACGTGGTATTCAAAGCTCCTAAACTGGCGGCTCCGCTTGTAGACGGCCCTCAAACGGCGGTAGTGGTTGGTCCAGCAGGCGAAGAGATCTACACCGATAAGCTTGGACGAATCAAAGTTCAGTTCCACTGGGATCGTTACGGCGATAACGATGAGCACGCAAGCTGCTGGATTCGCGTAAGCCAATCTATGGCTGCTCCAACGTGGGGTGCGGTTTATTTGCCACGTATTGGCCATGAAGTTGTCGTTACCTTCCTTGAGGGAGACCCAGACCGACCGCTTGTAACAGGCGCGGTGTACAATGGCCTGCATTTCCCTCCGTACTCATTGCCAGAAAACAAAACGCGTACCACGTTCCGTACTCAAACGCACAAAGGCACTGGTTACAACGAGCTGAGCTTTGAAGATGAAGCGAACCAAGAAGAAGTCTACATTCACGCTCAAAAAGACATGTCGACGAAGGTACTCAACAACCGTTACCGAGACATCGGTCAGGATGAGTTCTTAAAGGTCGCGCGTCACCAAACTAATGAAGTGCATGGTGACCATAAAGAAACTATTGATGGCCACAAGACAACACAAGTAAACAGCACCTTTACTGAGACGGTAGAACAAGACGTCACTGTGACTTACAACGCCAATGAAACTCAGTATGTGAAAAACAATTCTGATTTGGAAATTGGTGATAACCGTACAACCAAGATCGGTAAGAATGACGACTTGGATGTGGGTGAAAACAGCAACCTGACTGTCGGTGCTTCTAAGAGCTCTGATGTTGGTGCTGACGATAATCAAACGGTAGGTGGTAACTTAACCGTATCGGTGAAAGGTAACACGTCTTACAAAGCCGATGGTGCGACGCAAATCATCAGTGGTGACAAGATTGTATTGAAAACCGGTGGTTCTTCATTAGTGATGAACAGTGACGGTTCAATCAAGCTTTCTGGTTCTTCAATCACCATTGAAGGCAGCGATAAAGTCGTCGTGAAAGGTGGTAACGTAGCGATTAACTAATGATGGAAAAACAACCTCTTATTGCAGAAACCATCACGAAACAGCAAGCCGAATCACCGGCTTGCTTTTCGCGTTTTGGAACCATAGTCGCCATTAACGAGTCAACGGGCAGTGTCCGTGTCGATTTTGATGGTAATCCATTCAATCAGCCGCTCACTGCAAGGTTAGGGCGTGGCTTTCGTCGCAGTGAATTACAAATGGCAATAGATAATAAACTGAGTTGCCGTATCGAATTTATGAACGACGACTTAAGCTTGCCTCTCGTGACGGACATTTTTTTCTCTATTCTGAATGACTCTGACGAGTTCGTGTTGAGAGCGAAAAAGATGGTGATAGAAACCGAGCAAGAACTGATCGTCAAAAGTGGTGAGACAGAAACGCGCTACAGTGGGCGTGATGGCCGAATTACGACGAAAGCGAAATACGTCACCTCACAAGCAGAAAAAGCTCAAAAGATTCAAGGCGGAACGATCGCAATTAACTAGTTACCTCGAGTTAGCTACTTACTGTGAGTTAACTAATTGTTTCGAGTTAACTAACTGTTTCGTGTTAACTAATTGTAATCGCGTTATCGCACGCTAATAACGGATAAGTAGATGCGACAAAGAATCGGTGTTGAACACCTAAATGCCCCCATAACTAACCAGCTCGTTGAAAGCGCTTTAGCAAAAGCAGAGAAGGCGACCAACGAGCTTTCCCAATTGCCGGCATCTTGGCTGGGTTTCTGTAATGAAAAGTTATCGATAGCATCCGAGAGTCTCGGTTTTTTACTCAAACAACGTGTCCAAATCCACAAACGTGGTTACCCAAGCCGAGAGATTGAGTATCTCAAATTGATAGAACGTCAGATTGAAGAGCTCAAACAGGTTTATCTCTCGTTCTATCGACTTACCCCAGGGCTGTTCCATCAACTAAAAAACCAAGAACCAGAAATTTATGTTTGGCTCGCGCTACAGAATGAACTTGGTTCAGATATTGATAATCTATTAGTTGGCTTATCGGTACTTGAAGAGTTAGATAGCAACACTGCGATGGTGTTTGTGACTCAATCGCCCGTTGAACACCTCGACAGTGTGATGTCAGAGCTGATTGAAGGTAACTCGAAAACAAGCGCGTTTTATTTTGAATGCTTACGTGTAAGGCAAGCATTAAGCGTTGCTCTGATCAAGCGCTGGCATAAAGCGGAAATCATTAGTTCCAATCTCGCATTACCCCTGTTGGCATTACAAGATGTAGAAGAGGGCATTGAGTGGATTAATGAGCATGCGAATGGTGAGCAGTATCTGTTCGAACGCTTGATCACCAAACGTGATAGAAGCACTTGGTTCCGCCAGTGTTTTGGTATTGACCCGAGTGGATTGCCTTCGGCACAAGTGCTGACTTTCGCCAAACTTTTGGAGCTCAAAGAGTTTGAATCCTTTGATATATCTTCATCGCTGGCGCCTGTTGATTTTGCACTAACGGGTGATTGGAAATTGGTGCCTGAGATCATCGAGCAGTTAGAGCGACTAGAAGAAGATGAAGGCGAGGTTTGGATTCAAGCCCTGTATGTCGTCTACGGAAAGCTCCTTCCTCTTACTCCTCAAGAAATAGGTGTTGAGTATGAGTGGGAAGAGATTGTCGATTTACTCAATGAGTGGCTTGAAGACGACAAGTACGTTCAAAACTTACCAAGTCGTTTGGGGTATTCACTGAGTTTCGAATCTACTTTGGCAGCAATGCAAGATGCCAATATAGACGTGATGTTTCGTGATTGGCTATGGCGACAACTCTGTATTCAATCTAGGGCTTATGTGCCTTGGGATATGGCGATGCCAATTCACCAACAAGATTGGAACTTCAACAACTTAAAAGCAGCACCTTCTGCGAGCGAACGATTCAACTTAAGGAATAGCAATGCAGTTATGGGACATTGAAGCGCACCCCGAGCTATCGCTTAAAGGGCGCTTTCAGCGTGATGAAAACGGCGATGAAGTGTGGGTTGTTGTCGCGAAGCGTACTTGGCAGTTTGATGGTGTAGTATGGCATGAGTTGGGCGAAAGCGAGATTTTTGATGATCCTCAATATTTGGGAGAAGAAGGCTTCTCGGCAATGAAAATGGACCATGAATTCGCCTATACCAAAACTAATACTGACGTACTGGTCTACGGAAAGGCGCGCAGCTATGCGAAGAAACCGGTGACTTACCAAGAGTGCCGCGTGTTGATTGATGGCCATATCGACAAGACACTTGCTATTCACGGTGAACGTGTATGGGTAGAGCATGGTGGCAGTATTACGCTCAGCAAACCGATTCCTTTCATCGAAAAAGACATTGACTATACCTGTGCCATTGGCGGTGACTTACGGAACCGTATTGGCGGCGGTGTTGCCGATTCCAGTAAAGAATTAGTTGAGCAAAAGGTGCCTTCGGTGTTTTATCCAAAAGAAGATTGGAGTGCGACAGGTAAAAAACTGCGTGTGGCCGGTTTTGGGCCGATACCTCCGTTCTTTGAATCTCGTCAAAAGTTGGCGGGTACGTTTGATGACGATTGGATTGAAAACCGCAAACCAATGTTACCGGTCGACTTCGATAGACGCTTTTTCCAAAGCGCACCTGTTGACCAACAATGTAAAGGTTTCCTTCACGGTGGTGAACGTTTGATGATGAGTGGTTTTTGTCATGACGACACGGTTTCATTTCGCATCCCTAAAGAAAAATACCGTGCGCTTGCTACGTTCAAACAAGATACTTATCAAGCCGATATGTCGATGTATACCCTATTTGTCGATGCTGAAAAGAAAACGATTTCAATCAGTTATACCTCCGCATTTCCTTGTCAGGGGAAAGAGCACCTGTTGGTATCAACGTCCATCACGAAACTGGCAGAGGTAAGTGAGCATGCATAATTCGACAGGCCGTTATGTCTTAGGAATGGAAGTGATGACGCCGATGGGCATGAACCTCGATATCTCAAGCAGTGTCGCTCATGCTGATTTAGCCAGATTTGAACAAATCGTTGGAGAAGACGGGATTGAGCGCTTTACCTACGCGAAAATCGAATACACCAAAGACACTGAGTTGTTTGAAAAAACGTGTGAGATAACGAGTTATCTACTCGATTCTTTATTGATGCAGTTACCGCGTTCTTTGAAACCGATTCCATTATTGATCGCCGTGCCAAGCTCTGTCTCTCTAGTAAAGGTGCAGGAATGGCTTGGTGAAAGTGACTATTCTGACTTTCTTTCTGTGGTCCAAGCAGTGCATGCAAGCGGGCCTAGCTTTGTGCTACAAGCCATGAAATCACTCGATAAATACGACGCCATGATGTGTGTGAGTGTCGATTCGTTAGTGAGCTCCCTTGACTCGTTAATAAGTGAAGCAATGGTTATGAGTACCAATAATCCATGGGGCGTTATTCCAAGTGAAGGTGGTGCGGGGTTGATTCTGTGTCGAAGAAATACAGTAGAAACATTAAAACTCAACCCCCAAGCGCAATTAGGCTATATCGATACGGAATTAAATTCGTCAGATAGAAGAGGGATGTTTCGGTTGGTTCAACGTTCAAGTAAAAAACTGGCATCCTTTGGTGAGGTTTTTTCGGATATGTCAAACTTACGTGCTCACACTGAAGATTATGGTTTCGCTTTGGGTGCAAAGGCGGAACGCTTTACTTATCCAGAACAACCTCAACTTATCAATGAGTTATGGGGAACGATGGGAAGCTCATCTTCGCTTGCTTTGGTCGCTTATGCTGTTAAAAACCACCACTTTAACCAACCTACATCATTGCTGATGTTTGACTTTAATGGTGATAAAGGGCTACTCCAATTATTAGCCTGTTAATTGGATCACACACTTATAAATAGTGAAATAGGCAAAGTTTTTATGATCGGTATTTAAGATGCCAAAACAAGGGAACTAATGTAGTGAAAGCGTAAGTCAAAGCGACTTATAAATTAGTAATTATCACTAAAGTAATAGACTTACTGTTCGTTTTAAATACCAGCCTTGAAACAAGGATGTTTCAGCAAATATTATTTCGCTCTAATAATATTTGTTCGATGAAAGAGTGCAGAGTGTCTGATAAGCAGGGAGCAGCCAAAGGATATATTGATCAATTGGTTGTTAAAGCCATTGAGAAAAAGAAACAGAACGAGCAAAGATTGGCGCAAAAAAATAAGCCAAAGCTTGAGTACGTTCTTTTTTCGCAATTTGATGTACTAGACACGCTGCCTTCAAAAAATGGTAGAACTACGGTTTACCATCTCGCCAAGAAAGGCCAGCCAGAAAAACAAATCTGCTGCAAAGTCGTCAATGAAGAGGCGCCAGAAGTTGCCAGCAAAATGTTGGTTAATGAAGCCAGTCGACTAGAGATTTCCCAGCATCCAAGTGTTGCTGAGTTTATTAAAGTCGGCAACGAGTTCGAACGTCCGTATTTGATGTATGAGTGGATTCAAGGCGAATCTCTCGCAGAAAAAATGGAACGTCACTCGACTAAGGGCTTTCGTCACGATCACATTGCTTGGCTCGTGTATCAACTGGCAGGTGCGCTTGAGTTTATGCACACCAGAGGCATCTGCCATCTCGATATCAAACCATCAAATGTGCTTGTCAGTGAGGGCGATTACGTCAAGCTGATTGATTTTGGTGCGGCTCGTTATATTGGTGAGACTGAGACACATGCCGAAGCCAGTCTGAGTTACGCTTCGCCGCTTTATCTAGAGACAGGCACAACCGAGCCACAAGACGACGTATATTCTCTAGCTTTACTAACCGGACATCTATTTATCGGTGCTATTTTTGGTGATGCTTGGCATAAACAGTTAAAAGATCGCAAGCGACCTGCACTCATTCCCAACCACATTTGGAAGCTGCTGAAGCAAGTCATCAATAATCCGAGAGGGCATGGCTATACAGCCATCTCATTTGCCCAACAGCTCGCACGTATTGATACGCAGTCGATTGATTCACAATCAAACGCGCCAATTTTTAGTAGCTTACGCAATGCAGATTTATTACTGACGCATTGCAAACCGCAAGATAAGTCTGGCTATGGACGTTTCAAAATTTTAGAGGCGAGTTTGGTGCTCAGCGTGATTGCGATTACTGGCAGCTACTTGTACCAACAAAACCAGCCAGAATGGAAAACCATTGTTAAGTCTGAGCCATCGATTTCACAGGCTGAAACACCTTTGGTTAGTACGATCAAGCCAGCACAGACGGCCTCTTTCTTAGCGCAGCCACCCTGGGATATTGAATTCGCTCTTAATGATATGGAAAAGAACGTGGTGACTACTGCGCCATATCGTGAAGCTTTCCAAGTGCAACAGATGAAACTGTCTAAGTTGTACAAGAAGAACCAAAGCCAGTTGACCGCTTATCAAGACTTAGCGGATGACTTACCAAAAACCTTAGTCGATATTCGCAAAGAGTTGGTTACGTTGCGTGAGAAGCTTGTCGATGATGGTGCGCTGTTTCCTTATGCTGATAAAACCCTGACCAAAGTGATGGCAGGTTTGAACGTTGCTGCGGTTGATTCAATGAAACTGTCTGCCGTTGCGGGCAGCAAAGATGAGCAAATCGCTAATTTGATTTTATCGGGTGAAGCGAAGCAAGCAGATGATGAAATGAAAGCGGCTTGGTTGCTCAATCAGTCAGAAGCTTATTTCTACAGCCAGGTACTGCCGAAACGAGTCTTAGAAAGCATTAATGAATCCATTGAGCAACATGCGAAGGACCATTACTACACTAAAGCGATTGACGAAGCAAAAGCCGCAAAAGCTTACTTTGGTAATACGCCAGAACTCAGTAAAAAAGTGAAAGATCTGATTGTCGCAAGAAGTGAATTCATCTTGTTTAGCACAGTGACAGAACAGTCCATTTTTGATCAGCAAAAACTGCATGACTCACTGGCGGATCTAGAGCGTAACGCACCCAAAAAATTCAGTGAGATTACCGAGCTACTTAACGGTATGGCATCAGATTCCATCGACAAAAGCCATCAACTGTCTAAACCAGCACGTGGCGCGATCGCTGTGGAAAGAGCCATTAAAGATTATCTTTTATCTGAAGGGCGAGGTTAGTGATGTCAGTGATTGATATTGAACGCTTGCTTACGCCAATTTCAGACGCAAATCCAATCGGTGAAGACGCGCGTTACGAGTTTTGCTACGAAATGATGGAAGCCGAAGTGAAGAAGTTTGGCTCTTTGTTTGGGGAAACTGTGGAATGGGGTGTCGTCAAAACGCATGCTACCGAGGTTCTTGAACATCACAGCAAAGATCTTAAGGCGATTTGTTATCTCATTCGTGCACTTACAGAAGAGTCAGACTTGCAAGGTTTTGAACAGGGCTTGCAGCTGCTTAATGGGGCGTTAACGAAGTTTGGTGCGAATCTTTACCCAACCAGAAAGCGAGGTAGAGATGGCGCCGTTGAGTGGTTAAACCATCAGTTTAAGCTGGTAAGTGGTAAGTTAGCGGAAAGTACACAACCTTGGGAGCTTGTCTCTCGTTGTATCAGTACGATTGAAGACGTACAGCGCCAGTTTGATGATGTTTTCCAAGATTCAGAGGTGGATTTCTTTGAGATTCGTACCCAGCTGAATATCTTATCGCAACAAGCTGGAGCGGACTCTCACGAGGCGGGTACGACATCTTCAGCGGAACAAAGTGCGCCCGCTCAATCTGTGCAAGCGGAAAACGCAGAAGAAGCCCCTAGGCCAGTAGCGGAGCAACCATCAAGCAGTCAAAGCGTATCGGCTGTAGCTAAACCGAAAGTGGCCAAAAAAGCCGCGGCGCCGGAGGTTGATGTTGATACGGATTTCTCCTCACCAACTGCTTCTAAACGCACCTTGAAGAAGGTTGCGGAGGTCATGCTTTATTCCAACGCGAGCGATCCACTTGCCTATCGAATTTATCGTCATCTGACTTGGGATGACATTGATGACTTACCCGATCATCAAAACAACGAAACACCGCTCAGTTTAGCGGTCTCTTCCGATCAACAAGCGGAGTATCGTGACAAGGCCAACCAAGAAAGTGATATCGATACGATTAAGCGTTTAGAGCGCACACTAACCGACGCGCCTTTTTGGCTGACGGGCCACTTCTATGTCTATTCAATGCTCACCAATCTGGGCTTTGACGATGCCGCAACGGCGGTGAAGCAAGAGGTGAGACGTTTCGTTGAATCACTGGAAGGCATTGAACACCTTTCATTTAAGAATTCTATACCATTTGCGGACGAAGCAACTTTGGCTTGGTTATCGACTCAAGTTGCAGGTTCATCGGGCTCGCCAGCGGTCATTCAGACCGTGGTGCTTACCGAGGACGATTCGTCGCTAATGGAGGATATCACCCTAGAAAACCTAGGGGAGCGTGCTGCAGAACTTGCTCGCAAACTCGAACTGGATAGCTCGGGACGTGGGCAATTTTTGCTGTATTTACAATTGATAACAGCTTACCAGTCTGTTGGATTATACCCGTTGTGCTTGCCGTATCTTGAGAAGGGTTGGGACGTACATCAGGAATTTAATCTTGAGAGCTGGGAACCACACTTATCTTTGCAACTAAAAGACCTAATTCGAAAAACACTCCATCCGTTATTCCGAACCAAGGATCTTTTACCTGCCAAGTATGAACAGTGGAAAGCAATTTATGACTGATTACAGAGTTAGATAAGGAACTAATTATGTCACGTGACGGCTCGGTGGCTCCTAAAGAGCGAATTAATATCCGTTATGTTCCAGCAACTGGTGATACGCAAGACGACGTTGAACTGCCGCTGAGCATGATGGTGGTTGGTGACTTTACTGCACGTGCAGATGAGACGCCAATCGAAGAACGTACGCCAATCAATATCGACAAAGACAACTTTAACGAAGTGCTAGAAGGCATGTCTCCAAACGTTAGAGTAAACGTTGAAAACCGCCTTTCTGATGAAGAAGGTGCGCAAATCGGTGTTGATCTAACGTTTGAAAACATGAAGGACTTCTCTCCTGAAGCGATCGCGAAAAGCGTACCAGAGCTAAATAGTCTGCTCGAGCTTCGCGAAGCCTTGGTTGCATTGAAAGGTCCTCTAGGTAACGTTCCTGCGTTCCGTAAGAAGATCGCATCGGTTCTTCAAGATGAAGAAGCGAGAAAGAAACTGTTGGATGAACTAAGCATTGGCAACGACCAAGAAGCGAAAGAAGAGTAAGGGATATCATGTCTGCAGAAGCACAAGCGCCAGAACAAGAAGCAGCCTTAGTTGAATCAGGGTCACTTCTGGATAGCATTCTTAACGAAACTCGTTTAAAGCCAAGTGATGAAGGTTTTGATGTTGCAAAACGCGGCGTAGAAGCATTCATCAGTGAGCTACTAAGCAGTTCGACCGCAGAGAAAATCGATCAATCTTTGGTTGACCTGATGATCTCTGAAATCGACCAAAAATTGTCAAAGCAAGTTGATGCCATTCTTCACAACGAAGAAGTGCAAGCCATCGAATCGACGTGGCGTGGTCTTAAGTACCTAGTTGACCATACTGACTTCCGTGAGAACATTCAGATTGAACTGATCTCTGCGAAGAAAGATGAAGTACTAGACGATTTCGAAGACGCACCAGAAGTGGTGAAGTCTGGTCTATACAAACAGATCTACACTCGTGAATACGGTCAATTTGGTGGTAAACCTGTTGGCGCGGTAATCTGTGACTACGACCTGTCTGCATCATCTCCAGACATCAAATTGATGGAATACATGGCGAACGTGGGCGCGATGTCTCACGCACCGTTCATCACGTCTGCATCTTCTAAGTTCTTCGGCCTAGACAGCTACGAAGAGCTACCAAACCTAAAAGACCTTAAGTCTGTATTTGAAGGCCCACAATACACGAAATGGCGTGGCCTGCGTGAGCACGAAGACGCACGTTACCTAGGTCTGTGTACGTCTCGCTTCATGCTTCGTACGCCTTACTCGGTAGAAGATAACCCAATCAAAGCGTTTGATTACGACGAGCAAGTAACAGACAGCCACGACAACTACCTATGGGGTAACTCAGCGTACGCTATGGCGTCTAAGATCAGCGAATCTTTCGCTAAATACCGCTGGTGTCCAAACATCATTGGTCCTCAAAGTGGTGGTGCGGTTCAAGATCTACCGGTTTACAACTTTGAAGCGATGGGCCAAATCGAAACTAAGATCCCAACTGAGATTCTTGTTTCTGACCGTCGTGAATACGAACTGGCAGAAGAGGGCTTTATTGCGCTAACGATGCGTAAAGGTTCTGACAACGCGGCATTCTTCTCGGCGAACTCTATTCAAAAACCAAAAGTGTTTGCGAATACGCCAGAAGGTAAGCAAGCAGAGATGAACTACAAGTTGGGCACACAGTTGCCTTACATGTTCATCATCAACCGTCTAGCACACTACATCAAAGTGCTACAGCGTGAGCAAATCGGTTCTTGGAAAGAGCGTTCTGACCTAGAAATCGAATTGAACAAGTGGATTCGTCAGTACGTATCTGATCAGGAAAACCCGCCAGCAGAAGTACGTGGTCGTCGTCCACTACGTGCTGCGAAGGTTGAGGTATCAGACGTAGAAGGCGATCCAGGTTGGTACAAAGTATCAATGTCTGTACGTCCTCACTTTAAGTACATGGGCGCAAGCTTTGACTTGTCACTAGTTGGCAAGCTAGACCAATAACCCATTGCTGATAATATCAAGCAGCCAGTGAAGACTGGCTGCTTTTTTCGTAGGACCGGATATGGAAAAAGGTTATCGTCTTTTAGAGCGCATCGAGCTTGGTGAGCCCAAAAACTGCTATGAGAAAGTCGTTTCTCATCGTCATTTAATCGAATCCATTCACTCGCATTTGGCGGATTTGCTCAACACGCATTCGGGCAATGCGATGATAGATAGTGAATACGGCTTACCTGACTTTAACGACGTACTCTCCAACAATACAAACCTCGTTCGACACATTCAAAACAACATCACTTCAACCATAGAACGCTTTGAACCGCGATTGCTGAATGTCGAGGTTCATTACCGAGAAGACCACCACAATCCTTTACAGCTTGGGTTTGGTATTCGAGGTGAGGTTTCCCATAACGGCGGTAAAGTCCCAATGTCTATTGACGTCTACATGGGAACTGACGGCCAATTTAACGTTTAGTAGGTGCCACTTGAGTAACAGTAAATACTTCCAAGATGAACTCACGTATTTGCGCGAATCGGGTAGTGAGTTTGCCAAATATCACCCCAAGTTAACGCACTTCCTCTCAGAAGGCACTTTCGATCCAGACGTTGAGCGGCTACTGGAAGGTTTTGCCTTTTTAACGGGGCGAATTCGCGAAAAGATTGATGATGAGTTGCCAGAGCTGACACAATCTCTTATGACGTTGCTGTGGCCGCACTATATGCGTTCTATTCCTTCTCTGTGCATCAGTGAACTCAAACCTCACACTGGTAGTGTCACTGAGAAAACCGTGGTAAAACGTGGCGCAGAAATGGCGAGCGAGCAGGTAGAAGGAACGCAGTGTTTATTCCGTACATGTTATGACGTCAACCTTTACCCTATTACGCTGACCAATATTGAACAAACCAACAGCCGCACAAGCTCTTCGATTGATGTAACGTTATCAACAGAGCATGGTTTGGAACTATCGCGCATTGGTTTAGATACGTTACGTCTTCACCTTCATGGTGAAATTCATATTACGCGCACCGTTTTTCTTTGGTTATTCCGCTATTTAGATTACGTTGAGCTGGATGTTGGTGGTGGCTACAAACATCGCCTTGGCCCTGAATATGTCGTGCCAGTTGGACATGAAGAAGATGAAGCGCTGTTGCCTTACAGCAAAAACTCGTTTGCCGGTTATCGCTTACTGCAAGAATTCTTCTCTCTTCCAGACAAGTTCATGTTTTTTGACATCAAAGGTCTAGAATGGCTAAAAGGAATTCCACAGCGCAGTACAGTCAAGGTGAAGTTCCATTTTAAGCGTGCTTTACCTTCTGAAGTGGTTTTGAAAGATAAGCACTTAAGATTGCATTGTACGCCAGCCGTTAACTTGTTCGAGAAAGATGGTGATCCGATTCGTTTAGAGCATCGCCGAAATGAATACAAAGTTCGTCCTCAAAGCAACAGCCAAGAACACTACGAGGTGTATGCTATTGAACAGGTAGAAAGCTGGAGCAAGGATGAACGTCGTCGTAAACCATTAATTGAATTCGAATCGTTTGAGCACCAAATCAACCAGCGAGACAAGCGTGAGTTCTACAAATCTAAAGTAGGCGAACGAGTGAGCGGTCGTGGCCTTGAGCGTTATATCTCATTCCATACGCACAATGGCAACATTGCCGATTTGGGAACTGAAACGGTCCTGATGAAGCTGCAATGCAGCAATGCAGACTTAGCTGAGCGCCTGTCTGTTGGGGACATTACCTATGCCACCCATAAATCGCCGACGTATGCGACGTTTAAAAACATTACTAAACCAACACAGTCAGTCAGTCCGCAAGTGAACGGTGAGCTTCAATGGCAACTTATTGCTAATATGTCACTGAACTATTTGTCGTTGGCAAATATCGATGTACTTAAAGTGCTTTTGTCTACGTATGATTTCCACTCTCGTGTTGACCGACAAGCACACCGAGCGTCGATTCACCGACTCGACGGCATTATCTCCTCTGAAATGAAACCGATTGATCGTGTGTTCCGCGGCGTATCAGTAAGAGGCAATCAGTTTAAGCTCGTAACGAATTCGAAGTTCTTTGTGAACGAAGGGGATATGTTCTTAATGGCGAACGTATTGAACGAATTCATCCGACTGTATTCCAGTGTGAACTCGTTTACAGAGTTGGAAGTTTTTGATGAAGCCAGCGGTGAAGTCTATAACTGGACGAGCCTAATTGGACAGCAGACGATTCTATGATTAATACACTCTCTGATAAGTCGAATGAGTTTAGCTTCTACCAAGCGGTTTTGTTGTTGGAGAAGCATTACCAACTGCAACCAGAAACTGACTTTGTCGCCGTGGGTGAAAACAAGTATTTTCATCAAGAGCGCATTGAGTTTAGTGTTTCACCAAACTTGTCATTTCCCAAGAGCGATATGGACTTTATCGCTCATATGGAAAGAAATGGACAGCAATACTCGCGCGTAGAGACGAATTTTCTCGGTTTACATGGTTCAAGTTCGCCACTGCCTGCGTCTTATACTGAAAAACTTGCAGGCCGCGACCCAGAAGACAACCCAGTTAAAGACTTTTTCGACTTCTTCCACAACCGCTACACGAGCTTGCTGTACCGCGTCTGGAAGAAATACCGGTATCACGTCCAGTACCAGAGCGGTGCAAGTGATGCGTTCTCAGGGCGTATTCTACATTTAGCTGGTTTGTCTGGTGTCATGCAAGATTGCGATGTTGCGGAGCTGGATAGAGCGAAAATTCTCTCCTACGTCAACCAACTCTCAACACGTACGCGCTCGCCTAAGCTTATCTCCGGTATTGTTGCCCACTACTTTTCTTTACCTAATGTCCGTATCGAGGAGTGGGTTCATCGCCGAGTAGAGATTGCAGAATGCCAACGTAATAAACTAAACCGAGCAAACTGTGTGCTAGGTCATAGTTTGCACTTAGGGCAAAGCATTTCGGATTTGAACGGTAAGTTTAACCTTTGTATCGATAACATTGATTTTGAGACGTTTAGAAAGTTCTCTTATGATGGCGAGTTGCACAATACACTGGTGGGACTGATGCGGTTTATTTTGCGAGATCCAATGTCTTGGGACCTCAAGCTAACGGTTAACTTAGACTCAATACCAGAAAACAATCTCGGTCAAGGTGAAGGGAACAGCCTGGGACAAACCTTTTGGCTTGGTAACCCTAGTGATAAAGACGCCAAGATTCGCGTGATTGGAAGCATATAAGAAAGCCGCTCAATTGAGCGGCTTTTTCGTTTGAGAGCTATTTTACTTATTAAGCAAATAACTCAGCCTAGCGACTGATTGGCTGGTGCAGAACCACCGTTGTATCAAGTTTTTGAATCCCACTGAATGATTCAATCTCGTTACACAAGTGGTGGATTGATTGAAGGTCTGGCGCTTCGATAAGAGCAATAATGTCGAAGCTACCACCAACAACACTGGTTAAACGAACTTCAGGAATCTCTTTTAAGGCACTTGTTACTTCATTTTTTTTGCCTTTTTCGCAAGAGATGAGCAGGTAACTTGCCGCCTTTCGACCTTCGTTCTCTACTCGGATCTGAGCGGTATAGCCCTTGATGATCCCCGTCTTTTCTAACCTGTTAATTCTTTCTGCAACAGCAGTACGTGACAAACCGATGTTTCTAGATAGGTTCGCAATTGATTCGCGTCCGTTTGATAACAGACTGGAAAGGATTTTGCGATCCAACTTATCTAAGCCTTGTAAAGTCATGTTAGAAATCATGTGTTCTGCCTATTCTGGTTTTTATATTGTTATTAAATCGACTCTGGAAGTGTAAAGTTATACAGCTCAGCCAGAGTGAATGGGTTTTTCTGTGTCAATGGGGTGATACGTAGGCTCAAATCCCTTCCTGACACTTTTATGTCACTGACGAAGCTACCGTTATGAGTGTTTGTCAGGGTCGAATCACCTAGCAATCTGTATATTGCCCACTGACCACTCTTATTTAGAACGTGCTGCTTACCCTCGTCGGTTACATCTTGTATCGTGATACTAATATTGAGGTCACCATTCTGCGGTGGCCACTCCATCTCACGAATTCGGCTCGGACCGTGATAGTAGTTAATGTCAGTGTCAGCGATTTTCAAGCTGGCTCTGATCGCACTAGAATCAAGGTCTAATACTTTGGCGCTAAACGGAATATAAACTCGGTTTGTGCTCTTATTAATCAATGTATCTCGGATCACATTGTAATTACGCAATTGCACCAGCAGGGCAGGTGACAGTGGCATGGTTTCGCCATCTACTTGCTTTGGTGTCCATAAGTTTGTGTCGTAAAACGGCGCAAAGTTTTTCTGAATAAAGGTGTCTAACAAACCACCTGATGCAAACAGCAATTCGAAATCTTCGATTGAAATTTCTTCTGTTGCGGTAAGATCAAATGGATATTTACCAAGCCCTAGCTCCTTAAACTTGGTGTAAATCTCGCTGTACCATTGGGTTTGAATGCCTTTTGAAGATTCTGCAATCATCACTGACCAACTTTGTTGGACAACATCCAACAACCAACTGCGTACAGGCTCTGGTGATTTTTGAGCAATCTGCTTAAGTTTGATAAGCGGATCGGCTTCTGTGCTGTTCATGCGGTGTTGAGCCGCTGCTAGTGCGGCCATTTGTGGGTCTGGCGCGTCAGCAATGTCTTTCATGTAAGTACGAACGCGGCTCAATGCGGCAATGGTCTCATCCCATGGAGTAGGGGAGTTCGGTGTTTCACTGACTTGCAATTGGTTGAGTAAGTGGAACGCTTGTTCTACACGCTTCATAAGCAAGTAATCTGGTTTCACTGCTTCTTCAACCGCTTCCGAAGCAGAATCAGCAACTTCTAACAACTTAGGGTTAACTTGTGAAATCAGTGCGTTTTTCTCGCCAACCGGTGAGAACTGTGTGTTGGCATACACTTGTTTCAACACGGTTGTCATCGGTGATGAAGGGCCTGAAATAAGGTCAATCGCGTTTGTTAGATCCCCAACGTTGTTGTAATGCTGAACCTTGAGCTCACTCAGTGCATTTCGCCAGTAGTTGATGTAATCGTCTGTGTATTTCTTACGTACTTGTGTCTTGAAATCATCTTGCTCTGTCTTCGTTGGGATAACATGGTTTGAAAGGCCAAGTACCCAGTTGTCAGTGATGACTTGCTGCGACATTAGATCCACACGCGGACGGTAGAAGGTGCTAAAACCAGTAGACGTGTAGATTTTGTCGATGATTAGACGGTTGTCGGCTAATGGCTCGTTGAACACATTGTTAAACTCAAAGCCTACCGCTCGTTGAAGATCAAGCGTACCGAGGTCGATAGCATCCGCTTGATTCAAAATGCCAGCGTAAACCAAGTCTACGTTTGAGTTTGCAAGTAAAGAGCGTCGAGTTGCGCGAACGATGTCCATGCTGATGTCGACAGGAGCAAACTGAGTACGGAAGTAGGCATCTAGATAGCGCATCGCCTGGTTTACTACATCAGGTTGACTGCTTAGCTCATTCATCATGGCCAATGTTTGATGACGCAAGAATTGAATGTCGCGTTTAGACGGGTCATTTAGCATCAAGTAGCCTTTTAACAAAGGCAGTGAGCGGCTAAAGTCATCTTGGTTATGAGTCAGTTGTAGGCGGTAACCTTTTTCGACAACGGGCATCAATTGTTGAGCCACTTCTTTTAATAGTGCCTCGTAAGCAATCTTGGTGCTTTTATCTAAACGGCTGATGTTCAGTGGTAGAACTTCGTTATCTAGTTCTTTTGAGCCTTCTAACCAAGCACTGTAAGACGGCTGAATCGCACGAGTCGCATTGACTAACAGTTGATTAAAACTTGCTTCTTGCTCTGCTTGAGCGGTGTCATCGATACCAAGCAACTGGTTAATCACTCGTAAGTTACTGTCGAGTGTTTTAACGAAGAAATAGCCACCGCCAGCAAGAATGACAACAGACACAAACATCGCAAGATGACTTTGTCGTTGAATCAAACGTAGGTAGGTTTTGTTCTCACCCGCAAAATCGCTCTCTGGAAGGATCTGAGAATCGATCAGGAACCTTGAGAAGTAAGGAGTTTCTGTTAACTGAGTATGCTCAGAGGCAATGATCGGTAAGTTGAAGTAGTTGCTGCAACTCTTCGCCAGCAGATTGTATTTACGACCACCTTGTAAGCTTGAGCAGAAAAAGATTTCACGGATGTCTAACGAGTAAACACCACTGTTCGATTCACAGAGGCGCTCTAAGATGTAGCTAACCTCAGACTGAGCCAGTTCAAACTGTTTAGGAAAAGAAAGGATTGCCTGTTTTTCGTCGATCTCAGTTGAGTTTGCCGAAGAATCCAGAGCGTTACTTTCCAGCACTTTAACAAGGTTACGGTAACCGTCTTTGTAGTACTCAGTGATCACACCTTTTGCTTCTTTCAACGGTATAGAAAGGAACTCAACACGCGTTTTCAGTGAACTGAAATGAACGTACTCTTTAAAGCCATCCAGTTTATCCAGTTTAGACATCATCAAATACACAGGCAGTGCAGAGGATGTTTTCTCACTGATTGATGTCATACGTTGGAGTAATGCTGTCATGGTGTAATCTTTTTGCTCTGGCTCTGAAACAATCAGGAACTCAAAGTCGATAAAGAACAGACAACCAGCAAAAGGTTTTCTAGGGCGATGACGAATCACTTCGTTAGTGAACGTATTCCACAGTGAAGCATCGCTACTCGACACTTCTTGGAAAACTAAACGTTGATCAGGTTTGATGTACACCGCACCGTCAGACTCATACCATTCGAAGAAGTCATTTTTGGCCGTGCGTGTTCTGTCCATTGGTTTAATTGCACTGGAATTAAACAAAAATTGACGTCGTCCAGACCCTTTATTACCAATCATTAGATAGATTGGTTTTTTACCCGCGTTAGAAAGGAGAGGGCGAATCACCATGGAAAGCGCTTCTTCCTCTGTTTCTAGGCGTTGAGCCTTAGCGTTATTCTTTTTCTTAAACCACAAAGTGAATTGAAAAATAAGGTAGAAAGTGGCAATAACACCAAGACCAACCCAGAGATAAAGTTTGTCTGCGTCTTCAAGCCAGAATAAATACACCCCAGCCAGTATTGCGGCAAATAACAGTGCCACAAAGGTCGAAACCACGATCGGGTTTCTGAGTATTTTTTGTTTGAACATAAGCCTATAACTTCTTTTACTTGTATTGTTATTTGTTGTCGGTTTCCGCAGTTTGTAACTGGTTTATCTTATATAGGTAGGTGTTCAGTAAAAGGAGTGAGCGATCAATTTCCTTTTGCTGGGTGTTCTTTTCTGCGTATTCAATTCGACCAAGAAGCGGAAAAAGTGAATTACTGTACTCATACGCTTTCTTTGAATCTTTATCTGAGTTCTGCTTTGCGACATTGGCAAATACGGTCCTAGCATAGGCAAACCGTTTGTATATGACATCGAATTCAGCCTCGAAACGAGAACGTTGCTCTAAAAAATTCTCTCGAAGTTGCTGTGCAGATGACGAATCTGGATAAAGTATCGTTAACTCACTGGTGAGCTTATCTATCGTATTTACCTTACTAACTTTGACTGGATCAATCGTCCAATCTGTCATTAGAACGTCGAGACGATCGACCGTCGTTGACCTTAAAGAAGTAAGATATTCCTTGTTTTTAACGCTTAGTGAATCAACCAAGGTGGTGAGTTCGCTCAAAGAGGCATGTTCAATCTGGCCTTTAAGTGTTTGGTACTGGTGCTGCTTGTAAATGAAGTGCGACGCAAAAGCCGTCACCATTAAACCGATTATCGAGTAAACCATCACCTTGCTTGACTTAGAGGTCTCAACGTCTTTCTCTTCGCCCTTTTGGGATTGAGTTTTGGTTACTGATGGTTTTGCTGGTGGTGCGATTTCAATCTTTATGCCTGTACTGTCGGGTTTCGCCTGTTTTGCTTCTATCGTTTTGGTTTCTTTTGCTTTTTGTTCTTTAAGCTCTTCAATCCATTGATTCAAAATACGACGAATACGACCAAACGAAGGCGCTTTAATGCCATAGTGAAGGCGAAGCTCTTCTTCAATCCTTAAACAAAGCTGATGAGCAGCCTCAATTAGAGGTAACTCTTCTTGCCTTACTTTATGTTTGTTGATGCGTCTTTCGGTGTTTTCAACCATCCATTCGATAGCGCCCATGCGAGCGTTAGCTTTCGAATGCTCTGGATAAGCGGTATACCAATACACCACACACAAATCGAGTAAAGAGTTTAACCCTTCAACAAGCCCTTTTAGACCCTCATTATGCGTTGCTGCGACAGTAAAGTAGCAACTACAGCGAAAGTCTTTTCCTTGTGTACTTAAAATCTTCTTTGAGAGCGTTTGAACCGTCTTCCATGAAACACGTCCAGTGACCTTATTTAGGTTATTTATTTGACGCTTTATTTCGTCAAAATCATCTAAGCCATTAGGGTTTGAGCCGCTGGGATTACTTTCATCGATCGGCCTTCTGGTGAAGTCGCTGAAAAACATAATGTCTAATTCCAACTGAGTATATATAAAGACAGTAACCAGTGATTAAAATATAAATACTGCACTATCATCTTTTTTTTGTGGGATTTTATAGGCAAAAGAAAGAAATTGAATAATAAATAATATGTAAATCAATGTAATTTAACTTAGTGTGACATTCGTTCACATTTTTGCTGTCAGGTGTTGATTTATTTGGCATTTGTAAAGGTGATGTGCATTCCATTTATAGTAAGAATATTCGATGCGAATTGGCTTTTATCATTTGTATTGATTATGAGAATGGTCTTAAATTTGAAGCAGTGTTGTATTATTAAAATTAAGATTAACTTGTTTAGTGGTCACTTTAATAGCGTTTGCTTATTAAATGTAGCCTGATGTGTTTGCTCGTTTTATAGATGGCTCCCAAATATAAGTAGCAACTAAATTAGTAAAGTTCATTATCTAACCAAATATATTCAAATTTTCCTTGCCGCCTTTATGAATATATCCATAGTTATATTGCTTTAATTTATAGGCGTTTTGCCTTATTTGATGGCGCTATTTTTTACCTTATTGAAAAAGAAAAGAGAGTTGATATCTTTCGCCTCTAAGTATTATTACAAGGCTTACCTAGAGGGACGAAATGCTAAAACCAAGTCAAGTGGGGCTGATTTCAGCCATGTGTCTGTTTTCTACTTTTGCAATAGCGAAAGGGGAACGATATGGCGGTTCAGTAAACATGCTTATGGTGGAAAGCCACGACTACGACGAAGGTTCTAGCGGCGATCAAGAGGCTTTACGTTATGGCTTGGTGCATACGCGCCCAATCGATGAAAACAACAACCGTTGGCGTTGGTGGTTGGGATTTAATTATCTCGCAGAAGACATTGATGCTCCGGCAAATGGCGTCTACGAAGAGGTCACAAACTATGAGTTTCGCGTTGTGCCTCAATATGCACTGAGCTCTTGGAGTATTTTTACCCCTTATATTGGTGCCGGCCTGTCTTTAGGGTATTCCCAATATTCAAATCGTTGGAAAGTCGATCAGGATGGTTTCCGTTATGAAGCCATCGAAGACATTGACCAATTTGAACTTGGCGCTGTCGTTACGTTAGGTACCGCAATCAAACTTGGTAGCAACCCTGACGCCCACATTCAAATCATTCCGCAAGCTTCCTACATTCTTCCTGTTGTAAATGATGGATTGGGTGGCGTTGAACTCTCTGTTTCACTGCTATTTTAAGGTTTAGCAATGCGCTTACATCAGCTAGTCCTATTCATTTCGAAATGCCCAGAGGAATACACGGGTGCGAAGCATATTGAAATGCCGGAAGGTGGCGGCTCAGTAGGGCGAGCATCCAGTTGTACCTTGCCTTTGGCGGATCACAATCGCTTTATTTCAGGAACGCACTGTCTGATCAGTGTTTACGGTGATACGTATTACATCAGCGATGTCAGTACAAATGGAACCATGGTCAATGGCAACAAGATACTGAAAAACCAGCCAGTCTCGATTGTCGACGGTGACATTGTTTCTCTGGGTCAATACGAAATTGGCGTGTCGCTAGAGCACGTTACTGCTTCACAAGACATTGCTGCCGATATTGCTCCTGAGCGTGTTTCTAACGACCCGCTTGTTAACTTAGGGGAGGCGGTAGTCGAAGAGGAAGAAAAAGTAGGCGCATTAGAAGACTTGTTCATGGAAACAAAACAAGACGATGTTGATAGCCACGACCCTATTGCGCACCTCAAGTTTTCCATGCAACGCGATGATGACCACTTAATCAGAAACGAAGAAAAAGATCAGGAACCTCAACCTAGTTCTATCGAAAATACGCGTCAAATCGTAGACGACAGTTTCAGTATTCATTCCGAATTGGATTTACCTAACCTGATCCCCGAAGATTGGTTAGGTGCAGGCACCAAAAGTAACGAATCAACGCCTGTTCAAACCAAGAGCGATTCACAGCCCCAAGCAAACACGCAGCGAGCTCCAGACGATTTTTACCGTAAAGAGACTTCGTCTAATGCTGAAGAGTCATTGATGAGTGACCGTTCGCCAAGTCATCAGGCGAACGGTGATGCTTCCTATCAACAGAGTGCGCCTAAAAGCGAACCGGTTGGACAAAAATGGGAAGAGGTCACGCAAGCATTTATCCCTTCTTCACAAATAACGGATAAAAGTCAGCAGCCAGCGTCAGAAACAAAAGTTGGCTTTGTATCGAATTCGTCTTTCGATGGGGCTGGAAGTGAAACCCATAATGATATTAGCCAAGCATTCTACGAAGGGTTAGGTATCACCAACCCCGACTTGATAAGTAATGAAGCCTTGTTGTTTAAGCAAATGGGTACGTGCTTACGCTTGTGTATCGATAACTTGCAAAAAGACCTTCACGAAGTGGAATCTTTGAAAGAAGAGGAAGGGCTGAGCCAAGCAGAGTCGAATCTTGCCGAGCTCATGTTGACGTTAAATAGCCAGAATTTACTCGCGCCAAACGAACTAGTCGAACAGATGCTTGATGAACTTAATGATCATCAAATTATTTTTAATAAAGCGCTCAATGAGTTGCTGATTGAGCAATCAGAAACGAATGACCCTGTCACGTTTGCAAATGATGTAGCAAGCAAATCGATGTTTGCAACTAAATCTAAGCTCTGGGGCGAGTATTTGGAGTTTTACGCGAAGAACCGTCGTCAGTTCAACGAAACATCGTTGAAAGGTCTTATTAAAAAGAACTACAACAAAGCGATTAAGGGAAGCCATGCGTAGTATCGCTGTATTACTCGGATTTGCATTGCTATCCGGATGTTCCATGTGGGATCAGTTAAAAGAATCAACAGGCATCACGCCAGAAACTTCTTCTATTGAGTTAGTGATAGAGGCGTCGTCGGTTTTAAACGTACGTGAGGGAGGCCAATCATCGCCAGTTATCCTTCGCGTTCATGAGCTAAGTTCACCAGTACTTTTCCGTAGCCTAGACTTTTTTGCATTGTTTGAGAACGATAAAGCGTCATTGGGTGACGAATACATCAAGCGTTACGAATACCAAATCCAGCCAGGCGACAAAATCCATGAGATGTTAACGCTTGATCCAGCTACACGCGCTGTCGGCTTCTCGGTCGCTTTCCGTGATATTGATGGCTCGTCATGGCGAAAAGTGGAAGTCATTGAAGAGAAGAGCGAGTACTACCTGAAGCTCAAGTTAGAAGGCAGTGAGTTGATTTCTGATAATACTCGCGGCATTGAACAAGTTTACTTTTAAGGAATAAAAGCATGTCTTTATACAATCCAGTTGTTTGGCAAGATGGAATGTTCATGAAGCCGCAGCACTTTCAACAGCTTGATCGTTCACAAAGTAAACTTTCTAGTATGTTGAGTTCAAACGCCTCGCCCCTGCATTGGGGCATTAAGCGTTTAGAAATTAACTCGCAGTTACTTGCGCTTGGTAAGATTGGCATCACTCGGGCAGAAGGTATTTTGCAAGACAGAACGCCTTTTGATTTGCCACTGTTGGCAGAATTGCCAGAAGTGAAAGACGTTGACCCTTCGATTGCCGACAAAGTGGTTTATCTCTGTTGTCCATTACCGTCAGAACGTTCTGAACTGTTCGGAACGAAGAAAGACGGCGCACGTTACACGATGGAATCTCAAGAAGCGGTTGACGCTTGTTATGATTCAGAAGATATGGCAAACATCGTAGTTGGTAAGCTTAACTTCTGTTTGATGTATGACCATGAAGACAAGAGCGCATACACATCGATTCCGATCCTAAAAATTTCAGAAGTAAAGCCAGATGGCAGTGTTATCTTAGATGAGAGCTTTATTCCGACTTGTATTGATATTCATGCTTCAACCGTACTGAACAAGTTCGCGACTGAATTTGCTTCTATGTTGAAACACCGCGCAGAGTCTATCGTTCAGCGTTTAGGTGTTGTCGACCAGCAAGGCGTATCCTCAGTTTCTGATTTTATGCTGCTCCAAGCGCTTAACCGATACGAGCCGTTATTTTGGCACTTTGCGAGTGCAGAAGGAGTACATCCAGAATCGCTGTATCGAATTCTCCTTCAAGCGGAAGGTGAGCTTTCAACGCTTTGTTCAGCAACGCGTCGACCAATTGAGTTTACTAAGTACAATCACGGTGACTTAACCAGTTGTCTATCACGTGCACTTGATAGTGCGAAGATGACGTTAAGTGTGATGTCTGAGCAACGAGCAATGCCACTGACACTAAAAGATCAGAATTACGGCATTCGAACAGCAGCAATCCCAGACAGCAAGATCATCGATACTACGACCTTTATTCTTGCCGTTAAAGCCGATGTTACGCTGGATATCTTACATACCCAGTTTGTTAGCCAAACGAAGATCGGTTCTATCGATAATATTCGTGATCTGATTAACCTGCAGTTACCAGGTATCGAGATCAAACCAATGCCAGTTGTACCTCGTGCGCTGCCTTACCATGCGGGTTACACCTATTTCGAACTCGATAAGACGGGCGAAGAGTGGTCAGCACTGAAAAACACAGCGGCGATTGCGATTCATGTCGCGGGTGATTTCGCTAACTTGTCATTGCAACTTTGGGCAGTACGTCTATGAGTTATGCAGAAACCGATGTAACCGTCGTTCTATTTCAACCAGAGCCTGGCAAACCGATGGAGGTGATGCCAGCGCCTGATTTGTCGCGCAATATCGCCGTTCAAGACCTCAACATCGAGAGTATGGGTATCAACCCGTTAGTCGACCAATTCTCTTGGTTGATCGCGAGTCTGTCTTGTATGTCGTCGATTCCATGGCTAGATGACCCAATGCCGTTTCGTGAACAGGTGGCTCGTGAGATCAGAAAGGGCGAACGTAAGCTCAACGAAATGGAATTGGATCGCGCATCCATTTTGGTTATCCGCTACTGCTTGTGCGCAGCAATAGATGAGTCTGTCTGTCGTCAGGAGTGGGGAGCAAACAGTCATTGGAGCCAGAACAGTTTGTTGTCAGAGTTTCATAATGAGACCTCTGGTGGTGACAAGTTCTTCGTGATTTTGGAGCGCTTAAAAGCAGACCCTCGCAAGTACCGACACGTCATCGAGTTCCTCTATTTACTGCTTCAACTTGGCTTCCAAGGTAAGTACGGACGCGAAGAGCGAGGCAACGAAAAACTCGCGGAAATCGGCAGCACTATCTATCGACTCGTGCGTGATGAACGTTTAGCCGAGCAAGAGAAAGTATCTTTAGTCAACCTTAAAGCCAAATACCTTAAGAAGCCGTTAAAAAGGGTGATTTCACCCAAGCTGATTTTAGGGGTGAGCGCGATCACCTTTGCGGTCATGTATGTCGCGACCTACATGGTGATCGACCTTAAGTTTCAAAAGTTGTTGGAAATGTATCAATAACCAGAAGATCTCAAATTGAGATCTTCTGCCAGCTTTAAACTTTATCGTGAATATCACTGGCGATTTAGTGGAATTCACTAGTCATTTAGAGAGATTGCATTGTGCGATCTCTTTTATTATTCAATCAACAAAATTCAAATGGATTGGTTATGGGCGTAACAGTTGGTGCAAATGGACTTTCGATAGTTCATAAAGGCTCAGGTGGTGAAGCGAATGCAACGCTCCCAGATGTTTGTTTAACGAAGGTCGGTAAGCCGATCGTTCCTATCCCTTATGGCAACAATGCTAAATCGGCAGACCTTGCAGGTGGTACAACGACTATCTCTATGGATGGCGGCAACAGTGTCGCAATCAAAGGCAGTACATTCTCAAAAAGTACCGGTGATGCGGGTGGCGATAAAAAAGGCGTCGCATCCGGCACGATAGAAGCCGAAGCAAAATTCATCTCAGCCTCACCAACGGTTAAGTTTGAAGGCAAGGGCGTATGTCGCTTGTCCGATCAAATGACCATGAACAAAGCCAACACCATGTGTATTAGTGGCGCACAAAACCCATCGGTTTCTGTGACGGAAGTGCAGGAAGGGACGTATACGCTGGATATAGAGTGCCGCTATCCTGATGGAGAACCTCTTGCTAATGCGAAGTTTAAGGTTTTTGACGGGAATAATGCTGAAATAGGAAGTGGAATACTTGATTCTAATGGGCGCAGTAGTGTGTCCTCTTTACCCCCAGGTGAGTGCTATGTCGTCTACGAGGAAGATTCAAGAAAATATGAAGCTAAAACATCTCGTGGCTTAAATGGACATAAATATGAGTGGAGCGATGACGAACTTTTTGCCCATTGTGCAAAAGAAAAACTCCCGTTTTGGGAGCCTAGAAGTGTCGACAGCGTCCGTAGTACTTGGGGTGTTTTTGACGAAAACTTAGGTTCAGATAAAGACTTTATCTCACTGTTAGCAACGGAAGTCAGAGCGCACTTTGAGTATGAGTTAACAGAGAAAGAAGCGAATGATATCTCGCAAAATATCGCGCTACTATTTGGCACAAACGATGATTATTCTGTAGTAGCAAACGAATTGATAGCTCAAGTCGCGCCAATCATTGATAAAAACGGTGTAACGCTTAACTTATTACATTCCATACATGAAGATGAATCGCACAACAATATACTGGCTCTTTTGAGGCAGCAAGGTTACGGTGATTCAGAGAAGTATTTAAAAGAATTAAACTGGGATGACTGGACAAAGTTAGTCTCTGGGCAGCTTGACACCATACTGAGCAAAGTCGTTCAACGATTTGATACTCTGTCAAAATACGCTTCGATGAAAGGGTATCAAGTTGCTTACGATACGTTGCAGGTTCAAGCAAAAAGTGCCAACGAAGTAAAAGCAAAACTACCAGATATCACCGCTTCAGGTATGGAGAAGCTGCAAGAGAAAAGTTCAAAACTGATTTCTAACGGTGCAAAGCCAAAAGTCGTGAATAACTTTTCTAATGGACAAACGACTCAATCCGAAAAAGTATCAGATGTCGTACACGCAGAAAGAACATTACCAGTACCTTTTGCATTGGAGTTGTGTTACGACGACAAAGAAAAAACACCAGTATCGAATGTACCTTATAAACTCACTTATAGTAGTGGTGAGGTCTTCG
Source organism: Vibrio jasicida 090810c (assembly GCF_002887615.1). Taxonomy (NCBI): domain Bacteria; kingdom Pseudomonadati; phylum Pseudomonadota; class Gammaproteobacteria; order Vibrionales; family Vibrionaceae; genus Vibrio; species Vibrio jasicida. The sequence goes on from NZ_CP025793.1 coordinate 1,159,668, forward strand.
AAGGCCTACTTAATGGTAAAGGGGTCGCAAGTGTTTATGGGGTTCCTCAGCACGAAGTGCCGAAAATTGAGTTCGGTGACCGAGATAAAGCAGCCAAAGCCGAAGCGGATCGTCCGGCACAGTTAGACGTACTAAAAGAGGAAATCAAAAAGTATGCCGATTATCTTGTAAAAGAAACCATTGCTTACAATGCTACCCAACCAAGTCCTCAGAAAGAATTACTTGAAGAGCTGAAGGCGCAAACTGAAGAAGAATTAAACGAACTTCGAGCGAGAAAAGCCGAGTTAGACAGTGCGTCGACGACAGAATACGTTTGGGAAATGGCTAAGTCATCAATCGAAGGGGTGGGAGATGGTGTAACAAACTATGTGCCTGACTTTGGCGAGATTGGCGATTACCTAGATGCGCTCGATATTGACCTCAGCGTATTAATTTATGCCATTACGACCGGTGATATTGATGAGCTAGAAGAAGCGTTAAAGCGAGTTGATCGAGGGGCTCTGTACTTACAAGAAGCAACTGAAGCGATGGAGCGACTACTTCTTATCATTTCTGATCAGGAAATTAGAGAATATCTGCTAACTATTCCTCAGCTATATCTGGACGCATTACCTGCAGATGAAGCGGTGAAATATAGCCTATCCCTAGCGACCCAAAAGGGTATTGATGGAGCAATAGTAGTTGGCGGGACTGCTGCCGGTACTGCCGCTGGCGGTGTCGGTGGCCCCGCAATGGCTGTCTTATTGACAGGTGCAACGACAGCGAGATCGGCTGGTAAAGTAGCAGAGCCTTTATTAAAAGCTTTGAATAATGTGGTTGCAGGCAAAAAGCATTCGAAAAATAACCATAAAGAGAAGCCTGAAGACGATGAGACTAAACTGGAGCGTGGGAAATGTTCACTGTGTGGAAAGCCTATTCGCCCTAAAGACAAAAAGCGTGGTAAGAAGAAAAGCAAGAAGACGGCCGATGAGGGCGACGAGTACTGTAGTGCAGAGAAAGGCTATCAGGGAGAGCTCTATGAAAAAGGCCACCCAAACTATGGGTATACAAAAAGAGGTGGAAATTTTAAAAATGCCACAACTGAAGAACAAAAGCATAATCCGTGGAAATTCTTAGGGTATGGCAGTCAATATAACCACCCTTGGTACAGGTTGGTCTATGACAAACAGAATGGTTCCTACACTCGACCACGTCATATTAAAGGGACTAAGGCATATGGAAAGAGCGCACCAAGCGGTATTCTTGCTGCGCATCACATTATTACAGTTAATGAAATGAAGGGAAACCACTTCCTTTTTGAGTTCTTACCTCAAGTTGGATATGATCTTAATGAAAAGCATAATATTACTGTACTGCCTATGCTTCCAGAACTTGGCTGTGATTTAGGTGTCCAGATTCACAATAGTAACCACCCTGATCCATATACACAATCTGTGAAAACCCGTCTCAAGAAGCTTGAAACCAAAATTAAAGCAGGCAAAGCGTGTAAGGGGGATCGGAATACGCTGCATAAATTAGTTGAAGAAATATCTAAAAAAGTTCTTGAGAGGATGAACAAGAATGTTGGTGGTAAACGGCCTGAAGAAGGGGTTATTTCTAGACCGGAAAAATGGGGAGATGACTATCTTTCTGGTAACAAAGGATGCCGTAACCAACTTAAAGAATCAGAAAAGTTGATTACGCATGGGGCATGTATTCATAGGTTAAGTGAAACAAGCCATGATTTACGTGATATAAGCGGTAATGTAGCGCCTTTGCCAAGAGTGAATAAAACGAAGATAGGTAAATAGATGAACTATTATCGAATGATGTGGAAGTTTATAGAAGATGAGGCGTCATTTTCTACAGAAGAGGTTTGGTATCGTGTCCATGATATCTACAACCCTAATATTAAGGCTTACACTACTCCTATAAAGGTAAGTGTTGATGAAGTTTACGAGCAGCGTCAAATGTCTGATATGTTGAAAGCAATTGACTTTTTGCCTCATAAAAAAGTAGTTCAACAACTGTTATCGCAACAAATTACTGGCATTCAGTTACTTCCGGCAGAGGTGGACGTAGATGGTACTATTTACAATGATTACTGGTTTATGAATGTCTTTGCTCGTTATCCAGTTTTAAATATCAGCGAGTCCGAGGCGGAGGACTTCAATGAAGATTATGAAGCTTATGAAGACCTGATGTTTACAGTTTTGGATAAAGACAAGCTGAGTAAAGTTAATGTTATGCATGACATCTTTCGTTGTTCTGAGTGCCCTGACCATATCATTGCTAATGAAAGAGTAAAGCAATTGTTTGAATCCAATGGCTTTACCGGCGTTGCTTTTAATGAAGTGAAGGTGGTGTAAATGAACTGGATAAAACAAACATACTTAGGGTCAGAGCTTTTCTCACATAATGTAAAAGTAGATAGCTTACTTAAAACTCCAGACCTTCTTTTCGACTTTACAATATACCCAGGGCTATATGTAAGTGATGATTTGGACCTAGATGAAGTATTTGAGTCACACCACGCAATGGTGAGTGTCTCATCAAAAGAAAATTATGGGTATGAATTCATTCATGCTGTTCCGAAAGGGCAGTCATCAGATAGCATTTCTCACATAACATATGATGAAAGTGGGTTGTATTTATCTGAAGCTTTAGTTGATGCTTTAATTAGCTGTAAACCAGTAACGGTGATGCATAGACAGTTAAGCTTGTGAGCTATTTCCCAGCTTAGTCAAATACAATAAGCGCCGAAAGGCGCTTTTTCATTGGCATAAGATTTAATCGAAAAATTATGTAGATGCACATTTCTCAAAAAGTATTGGTGAAGCGGGCGGCGATAAAAAAGGCGTCGCATCCGGCACCATAGAAGCCGAAGCAAAATTCATCTCAGCCTCACCAACCGTTAAGTTTGAAGGCGAGGGCGTATGTTGCCTGTCCGATCAAATGACATGAACAAAGCCAACACTTTCTAAAGATGCTTAGAATAGGAAAATACATGAAATACGATAACCAGTATTATTTACTGTGTGAGTCTGGCCATGCCGGTTTTCATATGCTTGGGCAGACTGAAGAATCTGATAAAGGATTAAGACATTTAATGGCTACACGTTCGCTAAGACGTGAAGTAACAGGCGTAGGGAAGGTTAGAGTATTTGAAGGAAACAAGAAGAATTTCTCCCCTTGTGATTACCATGAAATTTCAGAACAAATGGTATCAGAAAAATTTAGACAGGCTTTATTACCATTTGACCTTCAGGGGGTCGATTTTTATCCAACAGAAGTGACTAACGGTGACAAAGTCTGGCCTAATTATTTTATGATGCATATTTGGAATAACTATAGAGCTATACATCAAGGCCGTTCAGTCATTGATGGGATATATGTAAAAAATGACTTTTTTTTAAAAGCATTGTCGTTAGATGAAACGGTTTTAGACAAAATCCCCGTTGAAGAGCGTTTGGTATTTACCTTAGATGAAGATCCTAAGTTTTTGTTCCATGAAACAGTTGTCGATGCTCTTAAAGCGGCAAATCTTACCGGTGTTGGTTTTATAAGGGTTGACCAGTGGGGACCCGCTGCAATGTTTAGTGATGATGACTTCGGTGATTTATAGGTTTGTTGCTTCTCTGAATCTTCGCTTATATGACAAAGTAGGTGTACTTCTGTAGCAAAAAGCAATACTGGTTCTTCTCATCTTCGAGAGAAACAAAACGCAGATAGGTAATTAACATGAAATATTATCGAATGATGAAAGTGGGTTGTATTTATCTGAATCTCTAGTCAAAACGTTAATTGACTGTAAACCAGTAACGGTAATGCATAGACAGTTAAGCTTGTGATCTATTTCCAGCTAAGTCAAATACAATAAGCGCCGAAAGGCGCTTGTTCATTTAATACTAGATTTAATCTATAAATCATGTAAACACACCTTCTTAAGTGTTTTTTCCGAAGGACGGCAAGCCGATCGTTCCTATCCCTTCCAGCAACATAGATAAATAAAAAGATCTTGCCGGTGGCACAACCTTTACTTCTATGTACTAAAGCCTTTGCATCATAATCCATTGGCAGTGAGGGGGAATAAAAAAACAATCAAATTCAGAGGTACAAGATGGATTCCAGAGGTAGGAAAATGAACCATTACAACGAAAAGTACTATATTGTTTTCGAGAAGTATGATGAAAACACCTTATATCTAAAGCCTCAAAAGCACTCTTCAATGAGGGACTATGAATTTACTAAATTAAGTGGTAGCGAACCGATGTTTTTTGAAAACGGTTATCGTGAAGAAGATACAGCTCGTGGCGTATCAAGACCGTTAAAAAAAGTTCATTTAGATTCTACTTACCCGGTCATAACGGACGAAATTAAAAAGTCACTAGGCAAAGTTGAAAACGAATATTTCCAGTTGTTCCCAGCAGTTATTGTTGATGATTCGGGGAAATATCACGAAGAGTACTGGGTGTTTAACGTGTTTGAGAAAATGGATGTGTTGAACTTAGAAGAATGCGATATTGATGATTTTGATCCTGAAGAGACAAGACACACTATTGACAAGTACAGTTTAGATACTGATAAGCTGGATGCTTTAGCCGAGAAAGAGCGATTGGTTTTTATGCCTAAGTATAGCGATTACTCTCATATAATGGTCAACGAAAGTGTGGTTAAGGCATTTAAAAAACACAATGTAGATACGCTTAATTTTGTTAAAGTCTCTGATTGGGAGATGGGACTACAGTTTGTTAGTTAGTCCTGCCGTGAATAGAATGTCTAGCATTAGATTGTGAACTTAAAGCGCCATTCGGCGCTTTTTACTCTCTACATCCAACACCCATTATACTCACTATCTGGCACATCAATTAATCGTCTCGACAAAAATAACTCAGCGTAATTGGCGTTGGTTTAAAATGAACCACACTAGGGCAAATGGTACACTGTACTCATATAGATATACTGTAAATTAGCGTTTGAACCTCTTCCCCATAACATTGATATTTAGCGTTCAAACGTTGAGAAAACCCATATGCGTTTGTCGTTAAACCTCGTGATTGCATCCACTTTTGTAGCTGTTGCTCCAGCTGATGCTAACTATGATCTTGATTCCCTGCTAGAGATGCCACTGTGCTCGTTAGCAGACACAAAAGTTGTTTCGGCAACTCGTACCTCTCAATCCCTTGCGGACACGCCAGCTTCGGTTTATGTGATTACAGCCAAAGAGATCCAACGCTCTGGTGCTCGTTCTGTGGCTGACGCATTATCTTTGGCACCTGGTCTTCATGTCGCCAAGTTCTCCAATTACGATTGGGGGGTCAGTGTGCGTGGCAATAATGAAACACTTAACAACAAGATGTTGGTCATGGTAGATGGCCGCAGTGTGTTCAATCCAATGTCATCCGGTGTTAATTGGGATTTAATTCCCGTTAGCATGGACAACATTGCCCAAATAGAAATCGTTCTGGGCCCGGTTGGGACAGTGTGGGGTGGTAATGCCGTGACAGGAGTCATCAACGTCATCACTAAAGAAGCAGAAGGCTCGGCAAAAGGGAAGGTGTCAGCAAGCTTTGGTAATTATGGCTACAGTGAATATCAATTGCATCATGCAGGATCAATTGGTGAGTACACCAACTACAGTGTTTATGGTGAGTTTGTTGATCACAAGCCTTGGACAAGTGATGAGGCTCGCGTGGCTCCGCTGCAACATTTTAACGTATACACTGAACGCTTTGGTGGCCGATTAGATTATCAAAAGCATGAACACACGTTGAGTGTACAAGCTGGTGGTATTCGCTCTCGCGAAGACTACAACTGGGGTAATTATCAGCCTCACTTTGTCATGCCCGGAGCAGAACCGGTCAACTTTTATGAAACCGAAATGACCATGCAAGAGTACTTTGTTGGGGGCCATCATATTTTTGATCGTCCTAGCGGAGACCGATGGGAAAATGAAGTTTGGTTAACCTATAGCTCTAACGACATTTCACACGATAATGCGCGATTTTTCCGAACAGATCTAGACTCCCATTATACCTTTTCAAATCTATGGGGAACCGAGTTTACTGTTGGTGCCAATATTCGGCTTATTGATGAACAGTTTGGAACTTTCGATAAACACGATGAAATGACGATGCCTTATTTGCGCTTATCGGACAGTCCAGATTTTCTCAACCAATCGTATGGTCTGTATGCCAACTGGAGTATTCCGTTGGACGAGAGAACCAAACTGACATTAGGTAATCGCTGGCAATACAACAACCTTACTCATCATGTCGATCCACAACCACAGGTGCGTTTGAGTTATGAGCTCGCGAATAACCAACGATTGTGGGCGGGTTGGGGTAAAGCAATAGTGACGCCGTCACGATTGGAACTGAACACGTATATGCGTGAAAACCATTATATGGAAAACGTACAGTTCAGCGACGGTAATTACTATGACTACTATTACAGTTACCTATTAAAAGGGAATGAAGACCTAGATGTAGAATCAGTCTCGACCTACGAGCTTGGATACCGTTTGTGGGATGAGAACAAACTGCAATTCAATATTGGTGGCTTTTATACTCGTCATGAAAATATTCGTGTTTATAAAACGGATTCTGCGACACAAGCGATTGTTACTGGTGGCTCATCACCGGGCACGGTTGGTACTGTTGTAGAGCAATACACATCCAGCTTAGTTGATCCGATCTGGAGTGAAAGTTTTGGTGGAGAGGTTTCTGTGAAGTGGCAACCTCGTCAAGACATTCAAATAAACGCCAATTACAGTTACAAGCGTATTGTTGGCCATTGTGAGGGCGCTATTTGCTCTAACAACAAGGCCGTGAAACGTATGATTGAAAATGAACCGAATCATTTTGTTAACGCACAGGTAATGTGGGACATCACGCCACAATGGTGGGTCAGTGTGACTGGTCAGTATGTTTCTGAATCTAAGTTACACGATGATTACGAGTCGGCTTTGAATCCGGTTAACGTAGCGAATAAAGACTACAATTGGCCGGAAGTGGTTTCCTTTGATGCATCGGTAAGTTGGCAATACAACGATTGTTTGCCACAAATTACAGCGTCGGTAGAAAATCTAGGTGCAGACCAAAGCAAAGAGTTTCCCAACAACTACAACCCTTTCGCTAATGGAACGCAATACTGGCTAACGCTCGATTGGAACTACGCTCAATGGTAAAACGGTTTGAGCGAAGCTCAGCAGTGAAATGGGTAATAGCGATTTGGGCACTGCTCAGCGCGACGTTTGCCTTTGCTCAATACGATGATGCGGATCTGAAAGCCGTTTATTTATATCGTTTTGCTTTGCTCGCCGATTGGATAGCGACGGGAGAATCCATCGCCCCAGTTGAGTATTGTGTGTCTGAAAGTGACTCTGTTGGCGAGCACCTTAAAAACATCGTTGCTCGTAAGCCGCAGTTATCTCGTTACTATGATTTATCAAATCCGGTGACGCCGAACACCTGCCATATCTTGTACATACCGCAAGCAAAGAAGTCCCAAATCTTACTGTTGCGCGATCAATACCCTCATTCGTTGTTGATCAGTAATGGCGAAGAGTTCGTGAAAATAGGGGGCATGGTCGCCTTTGTTAAGGTAAACAATCGTATTCGTCCTATGGTATCTCGTAGTCACGTCGCGCCAACACAGATACAACTGCGTGCCCAACTATTGAGTATCTCCTTATTGGTTGAAGATGAGGTCGCGCCATGATCCGTTCTCGTCTCGCTCGTTTGCCTTTAAGGCATAAGATGATGTTGCCTACATGGCTAATGATTACTCTTATTGTCATTGGTCTTGGTACGCTCGCGATTCAATACGTGGTACTTGCACAAGAAAAGGCGTTGGAGCGTCGTGTTGATATTCTTGGCCAAGGGGTGGCGAACACGCTACAAGCGGCATTGATGTTTGATGATGCATACACGGCAAAAGAGCAACTGACCAACCTGAGTTTCGACCCTGACATTATTTCCGCGGTCGTGATCAATCAGCATGACAAAACAATTGCGTCGATAGAAGATCTGCCAGCAGGTTGCCACTGGCAAGAGCGTCAGGTGATTTGTTCACATCTCAACGTTGTGATGCGTCATAACGATGTCTTATTAGGTGATGAGAAGTTGGGCGCACTCGAAATATGGGTTTCTTTAGAGAACCTATTAATAAACGAACGGAAAATGTGGTTATCGCTTGGCGTTATCGTTTTCTTACTTTCGTTGTGTGCGTGGGCGCTGGCAAAGTTACTACACTCATTAATTTCATTGCCATTGCTGTCGTTGCATCGTTCTGTTGAGCATATGAGTCGTGTCGGGGTCCTCCGAAAAACATTGCCAGTTTATCATCAAGATGAAGTTGGTAAGCTAACAGAATGCTTTAATGAAATGACCATGAGTCTGGCTGAACGTGAATCACAAGTGGCGCAAGTGTTAAAGCGTGTTGAAGATAAAAACCGTTATATCCATAGTGCACTCGACGCAATGCAACGTTGCGTACTCGTAGTTTCGTCAAATCACCAGGTGACGTACTTCAACCCTATAGCGGCAAAAGAGCTAAAAGGGATGGAATCAAATTCGGATGCGAGAAGCCTCTTGATGAGTCACTTCGAGCCTATGTTGAAAGTAGAGCGTATCCTGTTTGCAATCGATACGCATACTACAGTGAAAGGGTTAGAAGTTCGTAGTGTTGACAAGACTAAGCGCTATTTGATCTCTTGTAACCCGATGGACACAGAAAAGAGTAGCTTGATTCAGCTTCAAGACATTACGGAGCAAACGCTATCGGAGCAAAGACGTAAGTTACTCGATCTAATGTTTGATCAAAACCAAGACGCCATATTGGTATTGAATCGAGCTTTAAGCGTTCAAACTCAAAATCAATCTGCGACACAGTGGTTTGGTGAGGTTAATGCATTAAAAGGTCTAGAATTGTTTTCACCTTTTGAAGTGACGAAAGCGATTAAATTAAGGTTATTGAAAACGGGTCACTACAAAACGCACGTTGATGTAAAAAACCAACAAGGGCGTGTGATGCCGTGTGAGCTGAAGGTTCGCGCTTTGAAGAGTGAAAATGGACGTGCAGAAGCGTTTGTGGTCTCATTTACGGACTTGACGATTGACATCGAGTTAAAACGTTTAAATTATCAAGCAAACCATGACCCATTAACCGGCTTAGCCAACCGCTCAAAAGCGTTACGTCGACTCCAGGAAAAGCATGATGTGGGTGCCTCACAGCATATTTTATTCTTAGACCTAGATGGATTTAAAGCGGTTAATGACCAATACGGTCATGCGGTTGGCGATCAATTATTGAAAGCCGTTGCTCAACGTTTGGTCAACTGTGTGGCGAGAAGGGATCTTGTGTCTCGTCTTGCTGGCGATGAATTTTTGATTGCGGTTCGTGAGGCTTCGAGTTGTGAGCCGATCGCGAATCGCATCATAGAAAGCCTAGCGAAGCCCTTTTACTTTGGCGATATCACTTGCTATATCTCTGCAAGTATCGGTATGAGTTATTGGGCGCGAGAAGATAACTCGACGTTGGATGACCAAATTAACGCTGCGGATATGGCTATGTATCTTGCGAAAAAGGGCGGTAAGAATCAGTACCAAGCCTGTTTAGAGCCTGCTTGTATTTTGGATTAACTTAATAGCCACACACTATGCGATCGAGCTTCAAGTACGAGCAAATAGAGGTGTGGCTTTTAAATGTACGTCATTGTCCATTTTATCTTTTCAGAATATAGCGCATGTTATTCTGTTTGATTTTTGAGCGAAAGGCGTTCTGTTGATGATGAGATGGTGAACGCAATTTCGTTGTAGTCCAAGGTGGATAATGTTGTAAGAATGTCCTTACTAATTATTAAAAATTATCATATTATCAATAGGATAAAATTAATTCGCTAAGTTTCGAAATTTGACATTTAAGCTGTGCAAATTAGTCTGAGCTCCCAAGTCGTGGAAGCCAGTTATGCTTAGCATTTTTAGAAAAAACATCGTATTCATTTTCGCATTCATTGCTATTGCGTCTTCAAAAGTTTCGTTTGCCGCGGATGAGCCAAAAGAAACGGTTGTTATTGGCGTTATTGCTCAGCATTCAGAAAATCCCCAAATAGGGGATGAAATCGGTGCTTTCTACGGGATCAACCTTGAGTATCTGACTAACATCGCCAAGGTCCTCGAACTGAAATTGGAGCTTCGTTCCTATAGCACGATTCCTGCCCTGTTAACTGACATCGAAAATGGTACGGTTGATGGCGCGGTAGGTTTTAGCAAAACACCAGAAAGAATTAGCCACTTCTTATTTTCAGAACCTTTCTTCTCCAGCACGATTGCGGTCTGGTACCGCGATAGCAACTATAATCAACGTGATCCTCGAGAGCTTCAGTGGGTTTGTGTCGAGGGAAGTGTCTATTGTGACTACATTAGAGAGGCGGGTGCAACCAAAGTACGCGAAGTAAAAACGCGCCTAAAAGCATTTGAAGCTGTACGCAGTGGTCGTGCAAATGCACTTATCTCAACGTATGTCGCCATTAATCAATATTTAGACCAAAACGATATTGTAAAAGGGGCAGTAGACATTCCGAGTTGGCTCAACGAGGAAGAAGTCAGTTTTATCACTTCAAAATCAAACCAAGATTTGGTTGACCGAATCAATAAGATCTTGAGCTGGGAACGTCGCGGAAAGAATATTCGCTCGGTCGCGTCGAAGAACCCATATCATGTTAACGACAAACTATTAGTCGAGTACCGTCGTGATCTCGATAGTAATAAAGCTATTACCTACAGCAGCAGCGAAGAAGCGTTCCCGTTTCTTTATCGCAATCCACACACGGCTCGCCTAGATGGTTTCCTGCCTGATTTCATCGACCTAATTCGTTCAAGAACGGGCCTAAAATTTGAATACATAGAGCCCACGAACAGCTTAGATAGTGGATTGACTGCGTTTTCCTCTGACCTTGTTCCTGTCGCTTATGTTGATCATGTTCGGTCGTCTGATTGGCTCATTACTAAGCCTTTTATGCACAACAACTTTGTCGCGATTGAAGCGCTAGATGTGGAGAATCATCCTCCTCACGATGCGAAGTCAGGCATTTTGATGAGTTTAAAAAAACAGGGACTGGTTAACTTAGATTCATGGAAGGAAGAGCGCTTTACTCGTTATGACGACTTGAAGCTACTTCTTAGTGATCTCAAGAACGGCGAAATTGATGTGGCTTACGTGCCTGACGATATTGTTCACAGCATGATTGCGCAAGATAACATTGATGGACTGTTGATCAGCGAAAAGGATGTCCTGACGTTGTCGATTGCCTTTGCCGTTGCCAACCATAATACCAAGTTGAAGAAAATCTTGGATAGCATCATAGATACGATTGATGCCAAAGAGATCGACAAGTTGAACCGGACTTACCGCAATTTCAACCTTGTCTATGGCTATGATGAAGAAGAGATTACCACCATTGTACTGTTTGTCGCGGTCATTTTTGCGGTGCTTCTCGCCGTCGTTTACTTCGTATTGGCGCACCTCAAACTAAAAGTGAACCTTGCTGAGCTCAATGCCACTAATGAAGAGAAAGAAAAGCAGTGGTTGATGGGGATCATTCAAGAGATAAACAGCATTGTATTCATCCATGGTGAAGACAACCAGATTCAAATGAGTAACTGCTCTTTGTTCCTCAATCGGCGATGCAATGGTTGCACTATTCTCGATCGAAAAACCGCAAAACCGTTGGTCGATAATGCCCTTGAACTGCGAGAAGTCATCGAAGGTAAACGCATTACCGATACTAGCGCATCTACCGGTTGCAAAGTTGGTATTCAGCACGTGTACCGCGAGCGAAAAACCATCCTTTCACCAAGCAGCAAGAAAAAATTTGTCCTAACGGTTCTTCAAGATATTACCGAACAAAAAGAACGTGAGTTTGCCTTGATCGATGCTCAAGAGAAAGCTCAAACGGCAGTGCGTGCACGTGAAAACTTCTTAGCGACCATGAGCCACGAACTAAGAACGCCACTGTCTGCGGCGCATGGGTTACTCGACTTATTAGAGCGTCAAACTCGAAGCGACACCAACAAAGAACTCATCACGCAAGCCATGCGTTCTCTTAATCACCTCAACGTGCTGGTGGACGAGGTCCTGGATTATTCAAAGCTTGAAGCAGGACAATTAAAAGTGACACCAGTAAAAACCAACGTCATTACAACCTTATGCGATGTTGTGCGTAGTTTTGAACCCAAAGCGCAGAGTAAGGGGTTGGATTACCGAGTGACGGTTAAACCCTTTACCAACCCTTGGTTAAAAGTAGACGCGGTTCGACTCGTACAAATTACGACGAACATCTTATCAAATGCGGTCAAGTTTACTTCTGATGGTGAGATACGGATTAGCATTGCGCTCAATCAAGAACAACTGATTCTAAAAATCGCCGACACCGGCATCGGTATGACGGAAGCGCAGTTGGATGGGATTCTTCAACCATTTGTTCAAGCGGACGATACGATCACTCGTAAATTTGGGGGTACAGGCCTAGGGCTAAGCATTGTTGATGGCCTTGTGGAATGCATGGGCGGAGACCTTCAGATTAACTCTGAATCGGGACTGGGGACGACCATCGTGGTTAAACTGCCTGTTAAGCTGTGCAAACCCAAAGCGCAACCTTCTATTGTATATAGCTACTCGCCGACATTGCCTGCCAATATTCGCGATTGGTGTGAAGTATGGGGAATGGAAGCAACCGATATTTCCCCAAGCCTTGCTGGAACATTTTCTGAGGAAGGGAAGTACCAAGGGCTTAATTTGAACTGCGGTTGTGACGCCATATGTTCACTAACCGCAGTAGAAGCAAAATATCCAGATACGTTGTTAAGTCTGTTGAGCCAAGGTTGTACACCGACAGTTGAGCCGATTAAGCCAGTAGATAAGGTCTCTTGGAAGCACGGTACGGTCTTGGTCGCAGAGGACAACCCAATAAACCAAAGTGTCATAACCATGCAGCTACGAGAACTCGGCATAGAACCCGTAATTGTGAGCAATGGTTTAGAAGCATGGCAATACGTAAATCAGGACGAATTCGTTACCTTGGTATTAACCGATTTCCATATGCCGGAGATGGATGGTTTTGAATTGGTGAACAAGCTCAAAGCAAATGAGGAGCTTTCTAAAATCCCAGTTATTGGTGTGACCGCAGAGGATTCCCGTCTGGCAAACGAACGAGCGAAAACCATAGGGATCGACGACATTCTCTTTAAGCCATACGACCTTGAGCAGCTTAAGGTGAAATTGCTGCCTTACTTGAGTGAACAAAAAAACAATCTTTGGCCTGAATGGCTAGAGAAGTTTAGAGCACAGGATGCAAAAGAGATCGCTAATGTCTTTAAAAGCTCGATGACGCAAGACGTAACTAATTTAAAAGCGGCAGAAAGTAAACAAGAGAAGAAACGAATTATTCACGGTATTAAAGGGGCGTTAGGGGCGATAGGCGTCACTATCTTAGCTGAGTTATGTGTTGAAGCCGAACAGGCAAGTGACGTGGATTTCGATTCGCACGTCACAGGACTTATTGACCGGATAGAACACGAAGTTAACCTCGCAGGACACTGGATTAAAGCTCATGAATAAACCACTGAACACGATGGTGATCGATGACCATCCTCTACAGATTACGTTGTTAAGGCAGATGTTATTACGTAACGGTGTTGATGTTGCTGCTTATGATAAGGTCGACGATGCGATAGCACATGCGAAACATAACAATTTAGATGTCATCTTTTGTGATTTACAGATGCCAGAGAAAGATGGCATCGACATGATGGAGATGCTCAATCAAATTGGCTACAAAGGCAAAGTTGTTCTAGTCAGTGCGATGGAGCTGACGATAGTGACAGCCGTGCGTGCGATGTGTGAAAGCTTTAGTTTTGAAGTGCTTGGAAAGCTATTGAAACCATACGAAGAGCAGCAAGTCATCGATATGCTGACTCAAGTGAACCTAGAACCAGTCAAAAGCACCAAATTTAACCAATGCGTAGACGTTCAAGACCAAGAGTTTTTGTTTGCGCTTGGCGAGGGACGCATCAAAAACTACTACCAACCGCTGGCGGACGCGAACAGTGGTGACATTATCGGATTTGAAGCTCTGGCTCGTTGGTTTCATCCCATCTATGGTGTTTTACCACCACATTGTTTTTTGCCGATTGTTGAACGTTGTCATTTGTCCGCCGAGTTGTTTGATGCCGTGTTTAGTAACGCGTTATACGACATTAAGCATCGTGGACTCACTCAAAAAGTCTCAATCAACGTTGACCACGATAATCTTGAAGATTGCGAGTTCGCAAGCCAGTTTATTCAGCGATGTTACGAAAACGGCATCAGCCCAGACCAATTTACAATAGAAATTACCGAGCGTGATACTTTTCAGACCAGCGCCGCACTCTACAAAAACTTACTCAAATTCAGAATGAATGGCGTGACGGTGAGTATCGATGATTTTGGTACTGGCTCGTCATCGCTAGAAAAACTCGCTCAATTGCCTTTTAACGAACTGAAAATAGACCGCTCGTTTATACAGGGGTTAGTGAATGACCCGAAAAAGAAAAACATCGTGCTCGCAATATGTGCACTAGCAAAAAGTCTCAACATTAGCGTCGTCGCAGAGGGGGTGGAAGACGAGATTACGCTGCAAGCCATGCGCCAATACACGATCGATGTTTGCCAAGGTTATTACATCGATAAACCAATGCCTTTAGAAGCCATAACAATACTGAATTAAAAGAATGATGAACAAAATAAACTGCCTGATCTTTGATGATCACCCACTTGTCTGTATCGCCATTAAATCGCTTGTTGAAAGCCTAGGTATCGCCAATGAAGTGATGACGGCAACAAGCTCAAAAGACGCTTTAAAAATGCTTAAAGAAGGCGATATCGGGCTGCTTATCTTAGACGTGAACCTTGCTGATTGTGATGGTTACGACTTTTATAAACGTATTAAATCCCATGGTTTTAGCGGAAAAGTGATTTTCTTTTCTGCTGAGACTAGCCATATGTATAGTCAAATGGCATTCCGTTCAGGGGCCGATGGTTATGTCTGTAAATCCGAAAATCACGAGATCTTAAAAGACGCTATAGAGGCGGTTGCGAAAGGGTATTCATTCTTCAAGTTCAAACAAACAGTGGAAGAGCATCGAAATGTCCCAACGTTATCAAGCCGAGAAAGCGCGGTGATGAAGTTACTTCTACAAGGAAAAAGTAACCGAGATATTGCCGATGTTCTGTCGATCAGTGACAAAACCGTTAGTACATACAAGCGCAGAGTCATGGATAAGTTCAACGTGAAGAACATCGTGGAGCTTTCAAAAGTCGTTGATACTTAAAGGGTAAGGGATGAACCTGAAAAATATTTATTTGTCTTTTTTCTTTAGTGCGCTTTTGTTTACCACTTCAATGACCATGATCGGTGCGATGTTGATCTCCCATGAAGTGAAGCAGTTTAAGATTTACACTCAAGGGATATCCAAGACCAAGCAAAAAGTCACCTTACTTGGTCTATTGATGGAATCTGAATTGGCACGTTATGAAGGTTCCACAGCTCATGAGATTAATGAACTGACGGAATTCAGTTTTCAAGATGCGATCTACGCGTTAGAGCCGGGCAGCGAACTGGACTATGTCGAAACGATTGCGCGGAAAGTACTGCACGAGGCTGAAGGGTATTTAGCAAACGTTTATGAACGAATTGATGTCGTGCTTTACTTTCGTTCATATACCGCGAGCAAATTGATTCTCGAGAATCCGATTAAAGAGCTTGAGAACTTGTCTGAACCTTTTGATATTGATTGGTGTAAACAAACGTACTCTTGCGTACTCGCGGCATGGAAGGATCAGCTAACCGATCGCATTCTCATTTCTAAACCTTTTAAAACGACGTATTCGGAGAGTAGGGCATTTAGTGTGATTAGCCCTGTTTACTACCAAGGCGAGATTGTTGGTGAATTTGGAGAGCAAATTTTTCTCGATTCACTCAAGGTCGAAGGGAAAGCCCTAAAAGTGGATATCAACAACGGCAACAAACACATCGTTGTTTACTACCCACATTACCCGTGGTCAGACTTCGCATATACACAAAGCTACGTTGCGGATAACAACAACTTAATCGTTTATCAATTTCCTTTCAGTAAAATACTGATCGATTTCGGATTCCTGTTCCTAATCATGTTTGTATCTATTTATGGATACTATTCAAAGGCGCAAGAGTCCAAAGAAAGCAAAATTCAATTAGCCAATGCAATCAGTGATGCAACCAAAGATGAATTGACTGGTTTGTTCAATCGTAAGGTGTTCAAGGAACAAGCGTTCAAGAATAAGATAAAAATGACTCCGTTTACTGTGGTTGCTATTGATGGCGATAGAGTGAAACGCATCAATGATAAATATGGTCATCATGTTGGTGACGAGGTGATCGTGATTATTGCGGATGCGATGAAGAAAGTGTTTAGAGTGTCTGACTACTTGATTCGAACTGGAGGGGATGAGTTTATTGCGATTCTACCAGGATGCAGCGAGAGTAAATCTTTGATGTTGGCCAAAAAGCTGCAAAATGCCGTGACAGAGAACCGTTTAAAAAGCTTAGATATTAATGTAAGCGTCAGTACCGGACTTGCCATGAGCAACGAACACGAGACGTTAAATGATGTGATCATGCGCGCGGATGAGGACCTTTATGAAACAAAACGGCATCGTAGTTACTCTGAAACTGTGTCTTAAACGGGAAAATCAGTGTAAATGACTATATTGTTATTAATTGAAAAGATAAGAGTTTGATAAACTTGACCAAAACGTGACTTTGGTCTTCTATAGTAAAGCAGCTAATTCAAAGGCTGCTTTCTTTGTATTTGGCCGAAACTAATTATAAAAAACACAACTTTAATCTTTGATTCTACTTGGTAACCACACTGTGAATAAAGATCTCGACCTAAATCTCCTCAAAATACTGGTGCTGTTAGAGCGTCATCGTCAACTTAAACCTGTTGCTAAGGCATTGGGTAAAAGTGAAGCCTCGATCAGTAAATACCTCACTCGTTTGCGAACACAATTAGAGGATGAGTTGTTTATCCGTCATGCACATCATTTTGAACCGACGGATTATTTAAAGCGTAAACTTCCTGAAATTACAGGGGCGCTTGATCAACTTGAATCGTGCTTAGTTCGACGTGAGTTTGACCCGCTTTCATACGAAAAGAGCATTACGATTTGTTTGCCTCAATCCGCTCAGTACTCATTTGGACACCTTTTGCTTGGGGATTTGATGTCTTTGTTCCCTAATGCTTACATCACTGTATCAAGCAGTACCGACCACACGATTGAAGATATCTTGGAAGATAAAGTAGACATGCAATTGCACTACTTCAACGAAGAGTATCCTAAGTCAATCCATCAGCAATTTATTGGTTATGCGCCAGCTGTTGTTGTTGTTCCGGAAGAGCTCGGTATTAGCGATTTAGAGAAAGCGTGTGATCTTCCTTTCATTTTATTAGAAATGAATGGTTGGAAGGATCGAGAACAAGTGACGAAGCGCGCGTTGGAGAAAAGCGGAATAAACATTAACCGTGTGGCAACGATGGGAAATATCACAAGCTTATTGCAGGCGATTAAACACCAAGGTGCAGCGACAATTTTGCTTGAATACCAAAGACCCATTAACGGTTTCAATTTTATCTCTGTACCAGAGAGCTTTTACCCAGATGGTCGCCCTAAAGTGGTGGTACAGATGAAACAAACTCATCGCTACAATTCAATGCATCAGCTACTGACGGATGCCATCTCGAAGTATGTCAATGTCTAACAGCATAAGCTGCCGCACTCTTCTTGAGGAAGGGTGTTGAGCAGTTCAACAACGGATTCTGCGTGGTACTTTTTCAGAATGCGTGTTTTGTAAGTACTGATGGTTTTCGCACTTAATGACAGTTGCTCAGAAATCTTTTTATTTGAGTAACCTTGCGCTAAATAATGGAAAACCATCGCTTCTCGATTCGATAAAGTGACGTTACCTGAGGACTGGTTGTGCGTCGCTTTAAACATCGAATATCCGCGTGTTACGCTGAGAACCGCATCCATGATGGTTGCTTTCGCCTCATTCTTATTCAAAAAACCGTGTGCACCCATCTCAAAGGCCGCTTTAGATAAACTTGAATAATCACGGGATGAAATAAACAGGATCTTTCCTTGATAGCCAGTTGCAAGAATATTCTTAGCTAAACGCATACCATCTCTATCACCTAGCACAACATCCAGAATAACCAAATCAATTGGTTGGTTACGAATCAACTCCATTACCTCTGCGCTGTCTGTTGATTCAACGACATTCACGGATTTAAATGCGCTTTGAACGAGAGAAGCCAGAGCCTCACTATATAACGGTTGGTCGTCGATAATAAGAACGCTATTCATATTTATGCCTCACCTTATATTTCAATTTACTGGCCGCATCCCTTCAGCAGTCATTTAATGTGGAAGAATTGTAGGAAAAATCTGTGGCGAGCGGGTGAAAATGACAATTTCACTATTTGAAACTTGTCGTCTCAATTGTGAGATGGTGTCGCAGTAAAAATAATGAAATCAATTAGATGCAGGATGAAAGATTCGCAGTGTTGCATTGACGTCCGTCTCTTTCTTTGGGGTCGGAAAAAGCTTACAAAAACTTAAAACCCTATAAAATACAATGAGATGCCACCTTTTCATGAAAGGCATTAATTTGCGGTAAAGGAACGTGTTTTTTACTATTTCTTCCTTGCTGTTCTTATGGAGTAGGCGGAATGCTAAATAGGATTAAAAAAATAAAACACAAATTTTACCTGATTTTAAGTACCGTTATTTTGGTGCTTTTTGCGATAACCGCAGTCGGTGTACTTACTACCAACCAAATCAATACAAACTTTATTCACTTTCAATCGATTAATAGCAGTGCATTTGAAGCAACTGAAATCGAAGCGAATCTTCTAACTGCAAGAGTTAATGCATTAACCTATCGAACAAACCGAGATCGCCTATTTTTCAATCAAGCAATGGAGGCGTTAAATCTGGCTAAAGACGAGGCGCAAAAGCAAGCATTAAGTTCGGAGGATGATGAACGTAAGTTGCGCTTTGAAAAGGTTTCGTCTCAGCTTGAACAGTATATGGTGCACTTGGGAGAAGTTTCTCAATTAATGGCGAAAAGAAATACCGATGTGAATGCTTTAGTTTCTTATCAAAAAGAGATAGAAAACAAACTCATGCGCCGTTTGAACAAACACACAACTGAGCGAGGTTTGATAGCAGATGCGACTTTGGTGTTTAAGGCGCTTACTCAAGAAGCAACGGAATACTTGTTAACCAACAGCGAGCAAGACTATGAGCAATTTGAAGCGAAGCTGGATCACTGGAAGAGATTCATGATACAGCTTCATTTTGTTGATCAAGACAAACTCAACGAATTAACTGGACACCTTTCAACTGCGTTATCCAGTGTTGCAGAAACCATTCGAGCAAGGAATAAACGTTGGGATGCACTTAAAGATATTGGTTTTGAAATTGCCGACCAAATCAACGCAATAAAATTGGATGCAGTTAATGACCAGAATGTTTTAAAGGAAGAAATTCAACAAACGACAGAACAAGCGACGATGAATGTAGCCTTGGCATTGTTGATTGGTTTACCTGCAGTGACGTTTTTGTGTCTATTTATCTCTAAAGACATCACGAACAATGTCATCTTTGCAAAGCAAGTAGCGGAGAAATTGAGCCGAGGTGAAATTAGTGTAGAGCAGCAGCATGCAAAAGGCAGTGATGAGGTTTCTGAAATGCTTGTTGCGTTACATAACATGGAAGAGCAGCTGTATAAAACCGTTTCTGAAGTTATCTCTTGTAGCGATCTTCTTGCTTCGGCATCAGAGCAACTTTCTGCAGTAAATTCCGAAATCTTGAGCAATGCGCAGTCCCAGCAATTGGAAACTGACCAAGTAGCGACAGCGGTGAATGAAATGACGGTGGCGATTGCAGAGGTAGCACAAAGCGCAAACGGAGCGTCACGGGAAGCAGAAATTGCATCGGAGGTCTCCGACAGAGGGCAGAGTGTTATGAACAGTGCGATGCAACAAGTTGGTGGACTTGCTGAACAGATGGGAAGCATGAGTCAAGAAGTTGGGACGCTTTCTAATGGTACTGCGGAAGTGGCAGACATTACCGAAGTTATCCAAACCATAGCTGAACAAACGAACTTGTTGGCGTTAAACGCTGCGATTGAAGCTGCACGAGCGGGCGATCAAGGTCGGGGCTTTGCCGTTGTTGCTGATGAGGTTCGTCAATTAGCGCAGGAAACACAAAAAGCGGTCGAAAAGATTGGGAATCGTATTACTACGCTGCAACAAAATACCTCTCAAGTGGTTGAATCTATCGATGCAGGCCAGCACATGTTGGAACAAACTGTGCAGCAATCGGCTTCTGCCAATGATGCGTTTTTAAGTATTTCATCAAATATTGATCAAACGAATGCATTGAACACACAGATTGCAGCCGCGACAGAAGAGCAATCTGCGACCGCAGAAATGATCAACCAAAGTGTTGTCTCTGTTCGCGATCAAGTTGACCAGACGGTAAATATGATTCAAGACAGCAACCAAGCCGCCGATGAATTGGCGAAGATGTCGATAAACCTCTCTGATCAGATTCGCTTTTTTAAACTGCAATGAAATAAGAAGGGCAGACGCGATTTTGTGTTTGCCTTTGTATTTGCGCTTGCAGGAGGAAGACGATTACGTAAAGATCCCTTTTTTGTTCTATTTTGAGTCTGTTATGAGCCAACCTTCTTTTGAATCCATTGTTCACTCCCGTCGTTCTGTACGTAAGTACGATGCCAGTGCTGAATTTAACCACAGTGATGTCGCGGATGCCCTTGAGCTGACAACATTAAGCCCAAACAGCAGCAACATGCAGATGTGGGAATTTCATCGTGTTATTTCATCTGAAAAACGCGAACAACTTGCAGAATTTTGTATGGGGCAAAATGCAGCGAAAACGGCAAATGAACTGGTTGTGTTTGTTGCTACGACTCATAACTGGCAAGAGCGCGCCAAGCGCAACGCAGAGACTGTGCGTCAAGCTTTTGAAAACCGTGACGACGCTGCGGCTAAGCGCGCTCTTAAGTATTACGAAAAACTGATTCCAATGGTTTACAACAATGATGCATTTGGCCTTCGTGGCGTTGTGCGCAAGTTATACAGTTGGTGGTTGGGGCGCAATAAGCCAATGGTTCGCGAAGTCAGTAAGTCGGATATTCGTGTTTGTTTGCACAAGAGTGTTTCTTTAGCCGCGATGACGTTTATGTATGCGATGCGTGAAAAGGGGTACGACACGTGCCCAATGGAAGGCTTTGATTCAAAACGAGTAAAGCAGCTTCTTGGGTTACGTGGTAGTGACCAGATCACCATGATCATCAGCTGCGGTGTAAGAAGTGAAGAAGGCGTGTATGGAGAACGTCATCGCGTTGCCAACGACAGCGTGATTAAATCACATTAATTAACACTAAACTTTTCTGTCGCTATGCCGTTAACAGTAGTGAGTAAACTGCGATATTGAGTCGTTGAATGTGTTTTGTTCAAAAATGAGACAAAATTTCAGCATTTGATAGAGAAGTGTGCAGTTCGCATCCTTTTGATTATTTACAAATTCTGTCTCAACGACTACAAAAGGACTCTTGGATTTTTCGCCTGTGAAGTGATTCTCTGTGGCATTGCATCAAGCCTCTTTTTCTTGATGCGTATTTTGGATAATTGGGTTTATGAGTAACGTAACCAGCACCATTTTGACTGAAAGTGGCACCAATGAACTTGAAATCATTGAGTTCCATCTAGAAAAACAAATGCCAGATGGCAGCACAAAAACATGTTTTTACGGCATTAACGTCGCTAAGGTTCGCGAAGTGATTCGCGTCCCAGAGACGACTGATTATCCGAACGCCCAACCGCACATGATTGGTGTCTTTTCTTCTCGTGAAGTGCTTACGCCTCTTGTTGATCTTGCTGGTTGGTTAGGTGTCCCGACACGCCGTGATTTAGAACGTAAGTTTGTTATCGTTACTGACTTTAACAAGATGACTAATGGCTTCTTGATCGACAGTATTTCTCGTATTCATCGTATTTCTTGGAATGATGTTGAATCTCCAAGCCAGTTTCTAGAAGCTGGGGAGCAAGATTGTGTCGTTGCCGTTGTGCGTAAAGATGGCAACTTAATCATGATTCTCGATTTCGAAAAAATCATTGCTGACATCAACCCAGAACTGAGCATGGAAAAATACGATGTGACGGGCGATAAATCGGTTGATTTGAACCAGCGAATGGTTGGCAAACGTAATGCTAAAACTATTATGGTTGTGGATGACTCTGCATTTATTCGTTCTCTGATTCAAGATACCTTGGCTTCTGCGGGTTATAACGTGATCACTTGTAAAGATGGTGGTGAAGCGTATGAAAAGCTAATGAGCTTGATTGAAGTGGCGAAAGAAGAAAACTTACCAGTGCGTGAGTTGCTTGATGCTGTCGTCACTGACGTTGAGATGCCTCGTATGGATGGCATGCACTTAGTGAAACGACTGCGTGATACAGAAGCGTACAACCAAACTCCAATTGTGATGTTCTCTTCTTTGATGAGTGAAGACAACCGCGCGAAGGCATTATCTCTTGGTGCGAATGACACCATCACCAAGCCTGAGATAGGTCGTATGGTGAATATGATGGATAAACACGTGTTTAATTTTGCGTAGTCTATCCGACAGTGAACAAAAAGGCTGCCAATTTGGCAGCCTTTTTGTTATTTAGAGCAAGGTAAAATCTCTAACGTATATTCCCCACTTTGGTTGACTGGCGGCGTATATTTAATTGCGCATTGTGTCGCATCTGATTTACCGTCGTCTCGAGCGTAGATATAGGCAGTGATCTCATCTTCGTCAGATTCGACACGCCAATCACTTTCACCGTGTCTATCGTCTAACTCTGCTACGAGAATACTTAGACTAGATTCATCGGCGTCGGCATAACCATAACGAAAAGTACAACTGTTGCTTCCATTGACCTCACAGCCAGGAAACGGAAGATCCATTGCTGGTGTGTTTGGTGTAATTCCGGTGTCAGGACCAATATTTGAGACGTAACGATAGTGCTCTAAACCCGCTACAGCCATTTTCCCAAAACCGATCCCTAGGCCAGAAGCTATCGCACCTTTCATCCCTTCCAAGCGAGCTTCACGAGCATCGTCTTGAATGTTTAAAAAGCGCGGAGCAGCGGTGACAGCCAAAATACCAAGGATAACGATAACAACAACAAGCTCAATTAAAGTAAAACCTGATTTTCTTTTCATAAATCATCTTTTAATTAGGTTGATACGATAGTCTAATGTTTTTAATTTATATGGTGCTATAGACTATTAATTTCCATAAATGGTGAATTTATATGGTACATCCACTCTAAAATGGAGTGTGATTATAGTTCCGTTTATTTGTGCTGGATAGTGTGGAAATCGTAAATCTAGCGTTGCAAATCTGTATGAATTGTAAAGTCGTAGAAACTGAGACTAAGAAGTTCAAATGTTGACACATTTTGATTGTGTTTTAGTGCGCTTTGATGAATCCTACGCAGGGCGAGAGTGGGGGAATTATTACTATCTGATATTCATTCTGCTTTCTAATCATGAAATCAAATATAAGAATGACATCGATGGAATTCGATTCTACAAACTTGCTTGCTATGGGGCTGATCTTCTTAGGCTCTTACGTTCAAACCGCGATTGGATTTGGCCTTGCTATTGTCGCCGCGCCACTACTCATTCTCTGGGCTCCAGAGTATGTGCCTGCACCTATCTGTTTGGTTGCATTGTTTATCTCGTTAATGAATGCGATGAAGCACAGAAGCAGCGTCGAAATTGGCGGTTTAAAGATGGCACTGATTGGACGTGTTCCCGGATCAATTGCTGGTGGCGTCTTACTGTTTTTCGTTTCGACAGAAGCATTAACTTTATGGATTGGCTTTTTGGTTCTGTTTGCCGTTTCCGTCAGCGTGTTGCCATTTCGTATTGAACCTACGCCAGGTCGTATGACTTTTGCTGGATTCTTTTCTGGTTTATTTGGTACGAGTTCTGCTATTGGTGGACCACCAATGGCGCTTTTATTGCAACATCAAGAAGCAAATCAGTTACGTGGTAACCTGTCAGCGTTTTTTGTGTTCAGTTCTATTATCTCTTTGATTGTTCAGATCCCTGTGGGTTTCTTTAACTTACATCACCTGGTGATTACTTTGCCCTTGCTACCAGCGGCCGCACTTGGTTACTGGTTAGCGGTAAAAACAACGCAGTCTTTACCAAAAGAAAAGATTCGTTTTGGCGCTCTCACACTGTGCTTTGTTAGTGGTATTACTGCGGTGATCCAAGGTCTCTCTTTGTAGTTATCCGAGAAGGTCAAATTCGCTTTACAAAACGCGTTCTCACTATAGAATCGCGTCACTTTTCTTTGTCGAGTTAGTTATGAACAACAGTCGTTACGGCAATTTCATGGCAGCGTTGTCCTTTGTAATCTGGGGATTACTGCCTATTTACTATCGTTTTTTACCTAATGCTTCAATGGATGAACTATTGGCACTGCGCATTATTGGTTCAGTTCCGGTTGGTTTTATTATGGTTTTGGCGATCACCCGCCATTGGCCTAAATGGACGGCAATTTGGCAAGATAAAAAATCACTATGGTACACGTTTGTTGCCAGTAGTTTGATGTGTATATCCTGGGTGGCGTTTACGTGGGCGTTAACGAATAACCGTGTTATTGATGCTAGCTTAGGCTTTTTTATAGGCCCGCTTGTCTCAGTGGCCCTTGGGGTGTTTGTCTTAGGAGATAAGCTTTCAAAAGGGCAGTTTATTGCGATATTACTGGCATCAATTGGTGTTATCTACCAGGTGATTCAATATGGTCAGTTACCTTTAGTTGCGTTGACGATGGGGTTGTTCTTTTCACTCTATGGCTTATTCAAGAAAAAGATCAATTATGATTGGAGTACAACGCTTTTTGTCGAAGCCATTGTGTTAACACCGTTTGCCTTAACGTATTTATTTATTAAACAGTGGAACTTTGGTCAGCTAGCATCAACGGTTGATGTAACAACATTTATGCTCTATTTGGGGAGTGCTCCGGTTACGCTATTACCGTTAATTTTCTACTCCATTGCTATTCGTATTACTAACTTATCAACGGTTGGTTTAATGCAATACATCGAGCCGAGTTTACAGTTTGTTTTAGCCGTTGTATTTTTTGGAGAAGTATTCGATAGCGTAAAAGCCGTGACATTTGCATTTATTTGGGTAGGGCTGCTATTTACTATCTTTGAAGGGATCGCCAAACTTGCCAAGCGCAAAAAGCTTGCCGACCACTCACTTTAATTGATTCCTTCTTTAGATTCATAGGGCTAGCTTATATTTAATATATAGTTAACCCATAATGAACTCTAAAGAAGGAATTGTCATGATTACCGCTCTCTACGCTTCTGTCCTCACGCTATTGCTCATCTGGCTTGCTTTTCAAGTCATCAAACAAAGACGAAGTAACAAAATTGCTTATGCTGACGGGGGCGTTGAAGCGCTTCAAATTGCTCGCAGTGCGCAAAGTAATGCAAGCGAATATATTCCCATCACCCTCATTCTCATGGCATTACTTGAATACAATGGCGCACCAGTCTGGTGGATACACCTTGCTGGTATCACGTTCGTCATTGGCCGCGTCATTCATGCAAAAGGGATACTTGGAGAAGAGCTGAAAGGTCGTGTTACCGGGATGAAGTTAACCTTCTTGACTATGATTGGTTTAGTCGCACTTAACTTAATCTACTTGCCCTACGATCACTTATGGTAAAAAAATCAACGTATTTACCCCCAGCTTGGCTGCTTGTTCTGGTTGGCTTAGTACTGAACATAGCAGCAATTATCTTAACCAGTGTGGTGTTGGATAAACTTGGAAAAGAGACAAGCCTTCTTGCTGATCAAAAAGCTGATAATCTTTATTCGATTCAACTTGCTTGGAACAGGGTTGAAACGCTAGAGCGAAAACGGGAAGTGCTGTTATTGCATTTACATTTAGCTCAAAGCCAGAGCGTCTCCGAAGAAATGAACAAGGTACTCAGAGCGCATTTGTCTGCTTGGACTGGTGAAAAGGTCAGCCCAATCGAAATCACTCAACTTCCAACTCTGATGGCAGAAATTAATCACGCTCAAGGTAACGATCGAAATAGAATTGATGGCTATTACCTTGAAAACTTGGAGATCAGTGAAGTGATGTCAGAGTTGGAGGAAAACATGGCTTGGTATAAAAGTATTGGCTTGTTTCTTCAAGTGTTTGGTTTGGCGTTAATTTTAGCGAGAGATTTGGCTCGTAAACCCTGAATTTTTCCTTATTGGTTGCTATTTGCGAAAATACGTTCGCATATTGCATTCTCAGTAATGCTCAATGGATCATTATTCATGGTGATTAATTGATATTAGTTGAATATCAATTGGTTAAGTTGTAACTGAAAATTGACACATCTAATGCTTGAGTTAGAGTGACCCTTTAAGCCGAGGGTCACCTAGCCAACTGACGTTGTTAGTGAACTAGATTGTTCACACGTATATACAGCCAATCACATCTCTTATGGTTGGCTTTTTTTTCACAATCAATTCACGGATGAATTGTTACAGTTTCGGGTCGAAGAGTCGCGATAGCTGTGATAGTTTTCGCCCGAGTTGAATCATAATTGGTTGTATTAATGAAGAAAATTGTACGTTTGGTTGGTGTGGCCTCCATAATGGGGTCTCAGTCTGTGTATGCAATGAGTGAAAAAGATTGGGATATTCTGACTGACATTGGTGCGTATGGCCTAGTTGCTACCGCAGCGGCCGTCCCTGCTTACAAAGGGGATTGGGAAGGCTTTTGGCAAGCGGGGTTCAGCATTGGTGCTGCTTCAGGCATCGGTTTGATCGGTAAAGCCACTATAGATGCAGAACGTCCGGATAAAAGTGGTAACGACAGTTTCCCATCCAACCATACGGCTAACGCTTTTGCTTCGGCAACAAACCTTTATTTACGTTATGGTTGGGAAGCTGGTTTACCTGCATATGGTGTTGCAGCACTGGTGGGTGTAGGGCGTGTGGAGGCCAAAAAACATTATTGGCGTGATGTTCTTGCTGGTGCAGCTTTAGGTACGTTGAGCGCGTATGTCTTCACTGATGCTTATGATGAAAATGTGCAGCTTGTCCCATGGGTGACGAGTGAAGACGTTGGTGTATCGCTGACTTATCATTGGTAATTTTGTACGAGCACGATCAAAAGAGCCTCGGCATACCCGAGGCTCCTGTATTATGACTTTTCGTTTCTAAGTGCAGTTTTTAGAACTGGGCCTTAATCCAAATCATACGGTGGTCTGAAGAGACATCTTTGCCATTGCCGTACTTACCGATACGGTCGTCGTTAAACAGCTTGCGACCTTCTTCATATGATGCTGCCCAGTAAACACCAGAATCAGCCACATTTAGGTTCGCTGATGGCATCGCATAGTCAACACCAAGACCGAATGTAGACGTAATGCGGTTTGGAATTGGGTGTGTTGAGTTTTTGTCTACCGCGTGCTCGGCTGCACCATAGCTTGTTGGGTAAAGCTCGCCATTCATCACATCTTGGTTTACCAACGGATCATTGTGGAAGTCTTGCATGATTTCACTAAAGCCATCGCCATCCAATGGGTCAAGGTTTTGGTCACCCATCATCACAAACTTCGCACCTTCAGCTAAGCCACCTTTGTTGCCTGCATCATCGTAGAAGTATTCTTTACCTTGTACATAGTGATGCCAGAACTCAACTTCTGCACCGTTTTGAACTTTGTTTTTACCTGGATCGAATACCGGTGGAGTAGGGTGAGACATCAAAAGATGTACAACTTCGTCGCCTTTTTCTGTTGGGATAATAATCGGAGCATCTACGTGGTTTTTAGAGGACAGACGAACAACATCCCACTCTTCTGCTGTGTACCAATCGTCACCACAGGCCATGCCATCAGGGATCGTTTGTGAACCGTCACAGATAGTGATGGTTGGGATTTCTGCCCCTTCCATGTCTTTCCACTTGAACTCTTGGAAAGTTCGTGTGTTTTCTGTGTCAATTTTGTATTTAGACATCAGTGCAAATGCGTATTGACCATGATAGAAACCAAAGCCCCATGCATCGCCAGGAAGTTGGCCCGCAGTGCCATTGTTATCTAGGTCAAGGTCACTGTTTAAGCCTGTGTTGGTTGAGTAAGATTCCGCATAAGGATACTCAATAGGTTCAAGGTTAGCTTCGCCACCGGCGCCTTCAAGGCTTTGTGCGATAGATAGGTAGTTTTTCTGGAAACCTTCCAGTGCGACTTTATCTTCTCCAGTTCCATCATTATTGAATTCCGCCATCATCAGAACATCAGGTCGGTTTTTTTTGAATGATGGCTGCGACGTTACGAATTTGAATGACTTTCTCAGCCATTGTTTTATCTTCGTCGGCGATTGTGCCGTCAAGGTAAGCCGTTACCAGCTCAGTTTGCTTTGCTGGTTCAACTTGCATTTCTGCAACGAGGTCTTCAAAAGTACTACGATCAAAAGAGAGGTTATAAGTGGCGATCTTTACTTCTTTAGGTTGAACATCTACGTATTCAGTGTCGTCGTTGCAGCCAGTAAGTAACGCAGCGCCGATTAGGAGAGCTAAAGGGGTTTTGATGTATTTCATTAGTATGCAATACCTTATAATTGGGTTCGCGCAAATACTAAAGTTATCAGTAGCTTTTGTAAGCGATCTTCGTCACACAAACGATTGCGTAGTTGCACTAATGATCAGGTTTTGTGTGATTAATGCAATAAGTGCATCATTTTCAACAGTAGAAGGTTATATACAATCTGTTAAATAACGATGTCTATTTTATTTAATTGGAATGGATTTATAGCGTTAATTAATTGAATGAAGTGGATTTTGTGCGCATACAAACTGAGTTTAGGTGAGAGACGTTTTTCTTTATACTGTGCACGTACCAGAAGTGAGGACGACCTCACCGCTCTCATCACTATCGGGGACGGCCCCATTTGTTAGGGATCTCTCAATGGCTTGGGCAATTCTTTTTCTTGCGGGTCTATGCGAAGTCGCATGGGCTGTTGGGCTTAAATATTCTGAAGGCTTCAGCAAACTTGGCGCATCAGTATTCACCATCGGTTTTATGGCGTTAAGCTTTTGGTTGCTTGGTATTGCGCTTAGAACGTTACCACTTGGTGTTGCTTATGGTGTTTGGGTGGGCATTGGTGCGATAGGAACGGCGATTGCCAGTATCTATTTATTTAATGAGCCAGCGACATTGGTCAAGCTCATAAGCTTACTGTTGATTGTTGCTGGTATTGCAGGCTTAAAGTTTGCGGCTTAAGTTCTCAATCATTGATAAGTAAAAGCCAGAGTCAGACTCTGGCTTTTCGCATTTTAAAGCAGGTTCTTGCCTTGTTAGCGTTTCATAAATGGCAACTTTAAGTGTTGTCCAAATACGTTGATAAGCGCGCCCGTAACAATCAGTGCTCCTCCTAAGTAAGTCCAAGCGGACGGTAACTCACCAAAGAACACGATCCCCAGCAGTACTGAGAATATGATTTGGACATAAGAGTAGGCGGAGGCTTTACCGGCTTCCTGAGTTTGCATGGCTTTGGTTAAACCAAGTTGGCCAATTTGGGTAAATACACCAACGAGAACGAGCATCAAGGTCAAGTACAAATCCGGCATCACGAACTGATCTCCGATGAGCAGGATAGATGCTGGAAGCGCAACCAATGGAAAATAGAAGATAATAACGGAGCTGTCTTCTGTCTGACTGAGTTTCCGAACAATCACGTACGCAATCGAACTACCAAATGCACCTAATATCGCGATCATAACACTAAACATCGGAAGGGCATGTTCAGCATTAGGGCCCGTTTCCGAACTGACCATGACATAGACACCCAATAAACACAGCACAATACAAATTAGAGTCGAAAACTGAATGCGCTCCTTAAGGAAGAAGACCGCGAGCAGTGCAGTAAATACAGGATGAATGTACTGAAAAATGGTCGCTTCTGCTAAGGGTAGCGTAGTAACGGAATAGTACACACACATGAGCGCCATCGTGCCAACCGCGCCTCGCGCAAACAACAAGGGTTTGTTATTGCCCCAAACTGATATGCCTTTGCGTTTTACATCTAGGTAACTGATCACGAGTGAAACTAAAGCCCTCGCTGCGACAATTTCAAATACAGGTATGCCATGTAAGCTGACATGCTTAACAGTGGCTGACATGAGAGCGAAACCAAAGGCAGAGAGCACCATAAAGCGCACACCAATGGGAATAATCGAATTGATTGAATTAGGCATCTTACGGCTCGTTTATTGAGGGAGATCGCACTTTAGCATACTAGACTGACAAAAAGATCAGCACCTTGTGATTAAGGCTCCGGATCTTATTGAAGCAAGGTAGACTGTCTCGTTCAGATATAGAAACAATAAATACATAAGGAGAAAGGGATGATTCCTATTCAAGCAACGCATGTATCTGGTGTTGTGATTTCCGAATTCGACGGCATCAAGAAAATGTTGTTATTAGAGCGAGTCAAAGGTGGTTATTGGTGTCATGTAGCTGGTGGGATCGAAGAAGAGGAAACTGGTTGGCAAACGATCGTTCGAGAGCTCAAGGAAGAAACACAAATTGACGACGTCGAGCTTCACAGTGCGGATTTTCTTGAGCAGTTTTATGAAGCCCATAAGAACCGAATCATGGTCATCCCTTGCTTTGTTATGTTTTGTAAACCCAACCAAGAAGTGGTATTGAACCACGAACATACCGATTATCGTTGGTGTTCGTTAGAAGAGGCAAAGCAACTTGCTCCTTTTGCGAATCAGCATCAACTCTATGATCATGTGTGGCAAAATTATGTAGATAAAGCACCAACACCATTTACTCTTATTAAACAGAGCTAGATTCAAACAGGAAAAACGATGTACGAAGGGTATGAAACGAGCCAACCGCTGCAAATTTCTGAACGTATTACGATAGAGCCATTAATGACCAAGCACGCCAATACGTTACTTGAAGTTGTCAATAAAAGCCGCGACAGCCTGTCTCGTTATCTGCCATGGACAGAGTTCGTAAAGAATCGACGCGAAGCCGTGCGTTACATTTCTCAACGTATCAACAGTCGTGTAAGCGAAGCACACTGGTTTGCGCTTTTACTGGATAATCAATTTGTCGGCGTTCTCGGTATTAAAGGTGTGAACGAAGAGACACGCGTAACCGAGGTGGGGTATTGGCTTGCAGAAAGTGGGCGTGGTCATCGTGTCGTCAATCAAGTGCTCTCTGTCATCATTCCGTTAGTGAAGGGAAGAGGGCGCGCGAGCTTGATTCAGTTTCACTGTATGGAAGATAACATCGCGAGCATTAAAGTAGCGGAACGAGCGGGAGCCTCTTTAAAAGAATACGTTGATCATGATTTTGAAACGTTGGATCCGTCTCAACGATTAGGCATTTATGAACTGAAACTAGCTGAAATTAATGCTTGATAAACATAGCCTAAAAGTAAATGTGGCGATATAAAAGAAAGAACAAATAGCAAAGGAATAGAGCGATGGAAATAAGCATTCGTCCCATTACTTGGCAAGAAGCAATGCCTATTCGCCATAAGGTATTGTGGCCCCAGAAAGCTATCGAGCATTGCATAGTAGAGGGTGATGAAGACGCTGAACACTTTGGGGCGTTTGTGAATGATGTTTTGGTTGGGATTGCCTCAATCTATCTTGATGACAACAAAGCAAGACTGCGCAAATTTGCGGTGTTACCGGAGTTTCAAAGATTAAGCATTGGCTCTTCCCTGATTCGATATATTTTAGCGAATTTACAGTTGTCACCCGTTGAATATTTTTGGTGTGATGCGAGGGAATCTGCTCTGGTTTTCTATGGAAAGTTTGGGATGCAAGTTGAGGGTGAACGCTTCTACAAATCTGAAATTCCTTACTACAAAATGAAGCTTGCGCTTTAAGCAAAATAATCTGAGTTTGAACTCTAACTTCCTTATTGCGTTAATAGTCAGAATGTTGCCCTTGTGTTAACGTTGAACTGTACATAAGTGCGACATTGCCCGTTATCGGGTGCACAAGGAGATAAACATGAACGCGATCGTCGACGTCGAAGTGGGTCAATTACTACAGCAGAAGTTGGATAAAGTCAGAGCGGCGTATAACGCAGAACCATTCCCGGGCTTAGACGCCAGAAAGCAAAAGCTTAATCTTCTCAAGCAGACTATCTTGGATAACCAACAAGATTTAGTTGAAGCGTTGAGTGAAGATTTTGGCTACCGCTCTGAGTTTGATACGGCAATGACAGATGTACTACCGACCGTTGCTCAAATCAACTACACCCTAAAGCGCCTCAACAAATGGTGTAAACCAAGCCGTCGTCATGCTGGTTTATTGCTTGCTCCCTCAAAAGTTACGGTGGAGTACCAACCTGTTGGTGTTGTTGGCATTATTTCTCCTTGGAATTTCCCGGTCATTCTTAGCTTGTCCCCTTTGGTAACGGCTCTTGCAGCCGGAAACCGAGTCATGATTAAGCTGAGTGAATTTACGCCACTGACAAATAAAGTGATCACTGAGATATGTCGAGCATTGCCCGATGATGTCATTGTTGTCGAAGGGGAAGCAGAGGTTGCTCAAGCATTCAGCAAGTTACCGTTTGATCACTTGCTGTTTACTGGATCAACTAATGTTGGTCGTGCAGTGGCTCGTGCCGCCGCAGAGAACTTAACACCAATTACATTGGAGCTTGGCGGAAAGTCTCCGGTTATCGTGGCGGAAGACGCGAACTTAAATAAAGCGGTCGATGCTATTTTGTTCGGTAAGTGCATTAATGCGGGGCAAATTTGTGTTGCTCCAGATTATGCTTTTGTACCGGAGGGAAGAGTCAATGAGTTTGTTGCGCTCTTCTTGCAACGTTTTGATGCGCTTTACTTAAAAGGTCAAAACGAGCAAGGCTTTACTCATATCATCAACCAACGCCAGTACGACCGTTTAAAGGCTGTGTTGGAAGATGCTAAAGCCAAGGGTGCAGAAGTACATACCGTGCCCGAGACGAGTTCAGAAGGCCGACGATTATACCCGCATCTGGTCACCAATGTTTCAGAAGAGATGACTATTATGCAGGCGGAGATTTTTGGTCCCCTTATGCCAATTAAGCCTTACCGTGATATGCAAGATGTCATCAGCTATATCAACCAGAATCAACGCCCACTTGCGCTCTATATCATGTCGGATGACAAACGCACGATTGAACATATTACCCGTTATACCCACAGTGGTGGTGTCGGGGTGAATGACACCATCTTGCACGTTGGCGCAGAAGACGCGCCATTTGGTGGTATTGGTGAATCTGGTATCGGTCACTACCACGGTGAGGAAGGCTTTAGAACCTTTAGCCATGCTAAAACGATCTTAACTACGCCAACTTGGCTTCCTCGTGTTGCTATGCTGATGGAGCGACGTGCTACGGCAATCAAAGCACTACAAAAGTTCTTTATGCGTTAACGTTGTTGATGTTTGAACGCTTAGGAATAAGAAAACCGCCTCGTGAGGCGGTTTTTGTTTGGGGTTAGAATATACAGTCTTGCAGCTTAAACTATGTAACTTAATGGCTACCTAAACATTCGGTAGCCATTGATAGTTCTACTCTACACAGCTCCAGCCTGTTGTATCAATCGAGTTAATCCAATCGGCAATCAACTGAACTCCTTCATCATGGACAACGTGTCTACCTAGCTCTGGCATCATGTTTCCGTTGTCGACATTGATACGGTAGTGCAATACGGAGTTTTCTGGATCGCCCGGCACAATTACATATGGCGATGGGCCTTTATGGAAGGTGATACCGCGAGCACAAATGCCCATCTCACCAATACCTTCACGCCAGTATTCAAACTTGAATGGGTTGCTTGCAGCTTTACCTTCGGTACGGTGGCAGTGCGCACAGTTCACATCTAAGTATGCTTTGGCATAATCCAGTAGTTCTGTATTCGTCAGGTTACTTGCACCAGTCTCCGTATTAAAAACAGGGGTCTTAGGTAAGTTCTCAGGTGTATCTGGCAAGGCTTCTGTGAATAGTCCTAATGTCTCCCAATGTACTAACTGGTTAACTGGGGAACTATCAGAAACGTCCTGTACGCTGTTGAGGTTACGAGCCTTCGGACCAATTGGAGAGAACCCCTTAGGTTGCGTATTGCCAGTGGGGTCGGACACGTCGGCTTCAACCTTGTGACACAGGGTACACTCGTTTCGGCTTGGCACTTCATAAGTGAAATTAAGCGTTTCACCGTTATGCTCCACACTTCGTTCAAACGGAACAGAGACTGCAGTCAGGTAAGCATCTGTTTTGTCTTCATTCCATACGTAAGGTAGGGCAATCCAACCACTGTCACGACGAATCAACAGGCGAGTCTCGATCATCTCCTCGTTTTCACCACGCGCATTATCGGTGCTTGAAGGAAGAGCAAAGGTTTTGATCAATACTGTGCCAACTGGGAAGTCGAATACCTCTCGCTCACGGTAGCTTGCGGAGACTTCGTTTGGCATCACAACAAAACGGTATTTGCGTGCATAGTCGGTAAAGAGCTCAACGTTCATCTCATACAGCGTACCTTTGGCTGATGCAGCCAAGTTCAGGTTTTGCGTTGGATCTTTGGCATCTTCAAACAGATTGTATTGAGAAAGACTCACACAGTTTTCACCGTAGGTCGCGCTTTCTCGCCTAATGGCATCCCAGTTTATGCCAGACACATTTTCTACAGTACAACTCGCGTTGCCTACAATACCGTTTGGTGTATCTGGATTATCAGGGTCAGTAGCCCCGTCTTCTGTTTGATTGTAACCATAAATAACACCATTAATCGTGACGGTATTGATGTCTAATGGCGTTTTAGAATCACAGCCAGCGGTTAGTAGCGTCGATTGCTCATTCTCGTATAAGAAATCGGCATTGGCTGGATCTTCGGCGTAGCGAGCAATGGCAGTAGGGTCCATATTATCAACCAATACACCTACACTCGCTCCATTGTTGACTAAGCAATTACTTTCTGCGTCATTAAACTCCGTGAGGTAGTTCCAGTCTGTTGTTCCTGTCATGCTGTTTAAAGCATCGCGTAAAGGCGCAAACATTTGGGAGCGAATTAGTGATTCACCCGCGCCATCGTAGAACAACGCAGGGAAGGCTTGATGATTTAAGGTATAAGCTAAAATCATATCTTCAATGAGCGAGCCGTTAGGTTTTGCGCCTGTATTAGTAATGGTGTTGTCGTGGAAATACATATTGGTCGGAACCGGATTCCAACCCTGCATTACCGCATTACCCTCGGATGTGCCATTCAGCGGACTGTAGGCATTAGGGTCACCATTGACCAATAGATAGCTGGTCATGGCCAGCGCCATCGAATCATGGTTGGAGATGGTATTATTATAAAACTCACTGTTACGGCCAGATAGGATCACAACGCCAGTACCTGGCGGGACAATACCAACTACGCCACATCCACCAAGTCCGCTTTGACAAGTGGTATCAACGTAGTTCTCTAGATTGTTGTCACGAATCACGTTATCGAAGATACGAACATCATCAATTAAACGACCGATCGTAGTTGCTCCCGGTAAGTCAAACAGCAAGACACCGCCCGTATTGCCTAAAGCGAGGTTGTCATAGACATCAACGTTCGAACTATTTTCAATTTCGATACCCGCGATGTTCTTTTCCGCTACGTTGTCACGTATTACTGCGCCAATGGTTTGACCCACATAGATACCAGCATCGGCACTACCGTAACTCCAAGTGTCTTCAATCAATACGTTTTGGGATTTTACTGGGTAGATACCATAAGTACCACGTAGGTTACCATCTTCATCACGGGCACGTGGCACTTCGAGCCAGACCGCGGCAACATCGCGAATAATGATACCTTCAACACCATCGGCTTTTATGCCATTTTTTGACGCTTCTGATACTTGCAAATCAGAGACAGTGATATTAGAACCACCACTGATTGCGATGCCGTCTTTACCATCAACATTACTAAAGTCGAGGTAAGTTTGATCAAGACCTGCACCGCGTAAAATGAGGTTGTTTTTTGAATCGACCGTTAACTGGTTATTCATTTTAAAACAGCCAGCAGGTAAGGTCACAACACTGTTGTCCTCGGCCAGTTCAACAAGGTTTTCAATCGCAGTGACTTCTGCTGCGCTTGCCCATTCTTGTCCATTTCCACACAACTCAGGTGTGCCGTATTCAGACAGTTCATACCCGCTTGAGGATTGCGGTTCGTCATAATCATCACTGTTACAACCAATTAAAAGCGTGGAGCTTATTAGCGTAGCGACAACCGTTTTGTTTATTCCATGCATGATTTGCTTCCCTGTAATTAGTTTTATTGACTCAGTCAGGAATAATTAGAAAGAGTGGTTGTATTGGATGCCGTAGATGTAGGCATCGCCCTCTGAACGATAGGCAATATCAACACCCGGCAGAGCGTGTGGTTCAAGTGGCTCGGTAAACGTGACTTCTTCAGCATCGATAAAGGTAAAGCCAAAATCGATTCGGCTGTTTCGATTGAAAGCGTAGGTTGCACCAAAGCTATAATTGATTCGGTCGGAATCTGGTAAGCTGATGCTCTTATCGTTCACGTTAGGTGTCTCGTCGTAGGCAATACCTGCGCGAAGAGTGAAAGAAGGGTTGAGCTGATAAGTTGCCCCTAACGCATACTTGAAGGCGTTTTCAAAGTTCTCATCTTTTTGCAGAACTTCTTGTCCATCGACGGTTGCGCGAATTTCCTCAAATACACTCCAACCCGTCATCATCACACTGTAGTGAATAGCAAGTGGCGCTGTAATCTGATGGAAACCAGAGAACTCAGTGATGCTTGGTAAATTTAAGGTTAAGTCACCAGTCACTGTTTGACGTGGCATCGAAATCGAGCTTGGAATATCTGAGTAATAATCACCTTCAAAATCTACATCAACTTTGGAGCGGTAACTTAAGCCAAAGCGATGTTTTTCGTTTATCTCCCACAGCGCGCCTAAATTAAAACCATAACCCCAACCATCACCATCAAGTGATTTCGCGACGTCGCTGCGAGTAAAATTAGCGCCGGTATCGGCATTGATGGCATCAGCAAGGATTCCAAGGGTGCGAGTAAGCTTGGCTTTACCATAGACAAGGCTTGCTCCAGCACCAACACTGAATTCATCGTTGATGCGGTAGGCGATAGTTGGATTAAAATTGACGGTTTCTAAACTGGTTTCTCCGCCAATTGGGCCCGCTAGATAATCATCAGGATATTCAGTGGCAAGGCCAAAGTCGGTAAATATACCAAGTCCCCAAGACCATGAATCGTTGATAGGGGCGGCAATATAAAACGATGGAACGATCACATTATCAACAACGTCATTGTTGGTTAGCTGATTATTAAAAGCGTCTGACGCACCATTACCGGTGACTCGAACCTCTGGCATGATGTAAGCGGCGCCGATAGAAAGCTCGTATGAGTCAAACATCGTAATCGCAGCAGGGTTGTGGGCGACAACTGATGCGCCATCGGCAATGGCTGCCTCTCCTGCATTGGCTCGTCCTAGACCCGCAGCAGAATGCTCAGATAACTGAAACCCCGCAGCGTATAACTTAGGGGAGCTGAGCGCTATCGCTATAGCAAGCGCGAGTTTTGCATTCCTTGTATTCATATCACTCTGAAACTCCATGTGTTATTAGGATGCGTTTTAAATAAAAGTGCTTATGTACCCATAAAGAGGGTGAGTAGGTTATTCACGAAACACTCATCTCAAGCATAAAAATAATTAACATACTTGTAACATTGAATTTCAAGATCTGTTATTTCCATCTCATATAACCAACGGGGTATGAATGTGCTTATAACTACCTGTAAATGTTATAGTTAAGTTCAATTTGTATCGTAGAGAAGCTTCACGAAAGCACTTGGTTGCGTTTGATGTCCACGTTAAAAATGTGGCTTAAGTATTAGCAAATAGCGGGTTGTAACAAATTATTTTTTAGTACGATTGTTTTAAACGGTTGTTTAATTGATATTTAAGGCTTAAAAGTCGAATTTGCGGAAATGATGCAATTTATCACTGAATCGGATGCTAAACTTTATGAACGATTAGAGCTTTTACTTAAGGAATAGAAAGCAATATGGTGCTGAATTGTTAGGAGCGTCTTAGGGTGTACCTACTAAATCACACTTTGTTTCTGCGATCTCTTTGCCGAAGAGAGGGAAAAAGGGTGGTTGCTTGTCGATGTATCAATCGAGCAAAGGGCGCACGATCTTACCCACTGCAGAGTTGAACGGGATGGAAAAGTGATCGAGATACAGCGTAATTCAAATCTATACGAGTAAGCCTACTTTGAACGCATTTTATACGATTGCTAAGTTGGCTCATTTGGACCATAATAATAAGACCATTTGGTCTTTAGGAGTTCAAGATGGCAACAGCAACATTAAAAAGCTTTAAACCTAAGCTGCCATCTAAGGCAAATTTTTGGTTTATGCTGGGCATTGAAGATGCCGAAACCGGTCGTACAGATGCGGTTCATAAAGGTTTTGAGCCAAAGGTTTATCGGAATATCGTTGAGCGCGTAAAGCTCTCTCAAAGCGAATTTCAGCACGTGACGCTTATCCCTGTCAGCACAATCAAACGACGTTTAAAAAATGAAGAACGTTTTAATACGCAAGAGAGCGACGCAATCTACCGTTTAGCAATGCTGCTCAAACTTGCAACGGAGTTGTTTGATGATGAAGAGCGCGCTTTGGGCTGGATGCGAGAAAACGTCTATGGTTTAGGAGGAAAACGCCCACTCGACATGGTCTCTACCACGGTCGATTTCGAGATAGTTAAAGACTTGATAGGGCGATTAGAGCACGGGGTATTCTCGTAGTATGAAGCTCTATCGACTGACGCAAAAGAAGTTTTCCGAATCTCCATTTAGTCCGATTGGCGCAAAGCTTTACGGAGGGCGATGGAACTCAAAAGGAACCGAGGCCCTTTATTTTTCGGAGTCTGAGTCACTTTGTTCTTTAGAAGTATTTGTCCATGTTAATAACGATCCTGCTATTACGAGACTTTATGACTTGTATCGTATCGAGATGCCCGAATATCTGATTGCTGCTTTGGATGAAGAAGACTTGCCGGTAGCTTGGCGATCTATACCCGCCAGTGAATCCACTCAGTACATTGGTGACCAATTTCTAAATGATCCGCATCCAGAGTTCGCGGCATTACAAGTACCCTCGACCATTTCTCCCCGCGATAACAACTATGTTGTGAATCCAAACCATCCCAAGATGAAAGAGATCATCAGGAAAGCAGAAAAGCTCGAATTTGCTTTTGATCCACGAATATTTAAATAAGATGCTCAACGCTTAATAGGGTAAACGTTGAGCTTTCGTTTTTTATTGGTCTTTACCCCGAATTTGAGTGAGCGGCGTATGCGTTAGTTTTTGGCGGCCAGCTGTTGACTATCGCTCGTGTCGTTTTGGTAGCTGCTTAATACCACTTCAGCTCCTTTATAGGACAAATGACTTGCGTCGGTATACATCGCGTTATTCGCGTCGATCTTCATGACACAATTGCCTCTCTGGCATATGTAATCAGTTAGGTCGACAAACTCAACGTGTTCGAACTGCTCAAAGTACTGAGCAAGAATCGCAATATTCTTCGGATGGGTTTGTTTTGGGGCAAAGTCGCACTCTGTGCCTTTTTCACCGCCGAATAAGCGGATTTTCCATAAGCACTCGCCAATAGCAAAAGGCGCAGAAGGTGTTGGCCCAAATACCACTATCTCTTTGTCTTCTAATCCCTTCAATAATTGCGTCAGCGAAGCTTGATAGTTTTTACTGGAAAGCTCTTTTCCGAAGTTAGAGGAAATGACGACCTGTCGAATAGAAGGCGTGTTTTGAATGGTTTTGACTGCGTTGGTGAAGAAATCGTGACAAGATTGCCCGCTAACGCCAGGAATCACGTCGATATAGCCAATCGCACAAGAATCTTGAGTAAGTTGGACCACTCCTGCAGGCGTTTCACGTGCTAGTTGTTGAACAAATACCATACTATGACTATTTCCTAAAACCGCGACTGTCGGCTGCGATGAAGAAGAGCAGGCGTCGTTTACATTTGTATTACCGTTGCACGCTAATCCGTAGCCATTATTGACACGCATGGCCTCAAAAAATGCATTTCGGTCAGGGAAACCACCGCTTGTATGCCCAATAAAGCCAAATGTAAGCAGGGGTACCGTCACCAATACTAGTGAAGCGGTGAGTGTTTTCATGCCGATTTTTCTTCGGCTGCGAAATGGTTTCTCGACAAATCGCCAAGTCATGTACGACATTATTGATAGCATGCCGATATAAAGAAGGAAGCTGAATTCTTGTCCGGCCGTTAGTACATAACGATAAAATACCAACAGTGGGATATGCCATAGATATAGGCTGTAACTGATTAAACCGATAAAGACGATCCATTTTAAGCTAAGTACCTTACCGCACGTATTTTGGTTAGCTGAAAACAGAATGATCAGCGATGTACCAATGACAGGAATTATTAACATAAGGCCCGCACCATCTTTGGACTTATCGAATAACAAGGCTGAAGCCATGACTAAAACCACACCGATGACTGCGAGCGTATTGTTTGGTGTTACGTTGGTTTTTCTCATGATGAGGGCAATCATTGATCCTGCGGCCAGTTCCCATGCTCGCGAAAAAATCATATAGAACGCGAAATCGGGATCGCCACTCGCATACCAAATCGTCATTAAACTCAATAAAAAGACACCAATAAAGAAGGCAAGGTACGATATGATTTTATTTCGGGCGAGCAACATCAGTAGTAATGGAATGACGATGTAATATTGCTCTTCAACGCCTAGACTCCAAGTGTGGAAGAGTGGGTTGGCCTGCTCCTCTAAACCAAAGTAATTGTGACCCTTCAAATAAAGTAAAACATTAGAAGCGGACAAAATGGATGAAACAGAAAATTCACTGACTTCTTTGTGCGCTTGAGGGAGAAATAACCACCAAGACAATACATAACTCACTGCGATAACCAGTAACAACAGCGGTAAGATACGGCGGATACGTCGCTCATAAAAATCGGCAAGGCTGAATTTATTTTTGTCTAAATCATTGATGACTATGGTAGTAATGAGATAACCACTGATCACGAAAAAAACATCAACACCAACAAAACCACCAGCAAAAGCTTCGATGTCTGCGTGGAATAAGATAACGAGTATGACCGCTAGTGCTCTCAATCCATCTATTTCTGCTCGGTAAGTCATGATCTTCTCCATTTATGTAGCCAACGTTTGTTGTTCATCCTTGGGTGGGATGACTTGATCTTAATTAGGTTGTTCTATCCATTGGGATAGCCTTTGAGCTTGTCGATAAGCATTAAAGTATTTGAGGACTCGTTGTCGTCCGCGTTTGCCCATTTCTTTACGCTTCTCCAGAGATAGCTCCGCAAACTCATTAATGCACTGAGTGATGTCGTCAACATTGTGTTGTTTTACAAAAAATCCAGTTTCATCGGTGACGATTTCTTTGCATCCCATGACGTTTGAGGTGATCACTGGTGTGCCAACTGCCATTGCCTCTTTGAGGACAAGAGGCCCGGTATCGACGCAGCCAGTACGCGAGTAGCAAAACGGAGCCACGAGACAATCGTATTTTGGTAAATTGTCCTTTACCCAGCTGTGTGGTTTTGCGCCCAAAAAGGAGACGCAATGAGTCAAACCAAGTTCACTAGTCATCGAAACGAACTCTTTTTTCATAGGGCCCGTGCCGATGACATCAAGATGGACATTGAGCTTATTGGCGATAGGGACCAGCGCCTCAAGTAAATATTGCAGACCTTTTTGCTCAACGAATCGCCCTAAAAAAACCAATCGTAATTGTTCTGAGTCTGTCTTTTTTTCGGGGGTGAATTGCTCAGGTTTTACACCACAGTGGAGCAATTTTACGTTTCCGTTGGTCATATTTTGAAAGTCGTTATACATGTCATCGCAAACAGCGACTGCGAAGTCGCTGGCGTTGATCTTCTCTTTTACATCAAACGGAGACTCATAAACGTCATGCCCGTGAGCAACAAAAGAACAAGAAATATTGAGCAGTTTAGCGGCGACAATGGCATGTGCTGCTGTGTGCTGACAAAAGTGAGCATGAACGTGACCAATGCCTTGCTCAGCGAGTTGGAATGCTAATTTAAGCCCTGTACCCATTAACGACTTCTTCGGAATACCAGATTGTTTGAATGCAAAGTGACATGCTTTGAACAGCCCCTGAACGCGAAGGTGCTGTAGGCCTTCTGTCTTAATATTCTTACCAATTTCGATAACATCGTAAGTAAAAAAAGATTCGCAAGGTTCGATTTCAAACGTAAAAACTGTCACGTCGTGGCCACATGCCTGAATGGCGTCCACTTCAGTTTGAATGAAGGTTTCACTCAAAACTGGGTAGCTAGGTGTAATAAACGCGATTTTTTTCATTTTATGGCTCGCTTCTTTTCGTTCACGGTCGAGAAGGGAATTGCAAAAAACAAACCAAACAATCATCGACATAAAATCAATAAATTAGGGATAAATTTCTATTTTGAGAATAAAAATGACGGTGAAGTTTAAGGCGTTCTCAATTTGAAGTCTTTAATTGAGAAAAACCGTCCATGCTTGGGTATAACCGTTCTTTTATGAGGATTTAATCCGAAATTAGAATGGTCTAGATATTGCTACTTTTAATCGGTCAGAATTGTTCTGACAGGTGAAGAGGCATAATGGCATGGATAAAGTCAGTGTGATTATTCCAACCTATCAATGTTTGGAATATCTCCCCAAAGCGCTTGGAAGCGTGTTCAATCAAACGCACCGTAATTTTGAGGTTATCGTGATTAATGACGGCGGTGACCTTCGAAC
The DNA here is from genome assembly GCF_002887615.1 of Vibrio jasicida 090810c. NCBI lineage: Bacteria > Pseudomonadati > Pseudomonadota > Gammaproteobacteria > Vibrionales > Vibrionaceae > Vibrio > Vibrio jasicida. The sequence continues at coordinate 1,202,720 of NZ_CP025793.1, forward strand.
TCAGCGTTACCTTGAGTCGCTGCTTGATCACAGGCTTAGGTTCCTTAACACCGATGGAGTTGGCGTGGCTGAGGCGAGAAACTTGGGAGTAAAAGAAGCATCGGGTGAGTACATTGCCTTTCTCGACGCTGATGATTTTTGGCTACCTAACAAGTTAAAAATGCAGGTCGCCTTACATCAAAGCAATCCTGAGTTAGCTCTGAGTTTTAGTAACTATGTTCATGTCTCGGAGCGTTATGAACCCTTTAGTGATTGTTTTGGGTTTTGGAACCAACTCCAAGACGAGACTGATGACGTTCTACTGCTTAGCAAACCATTGGATATGATCATTGCCAATAATATTATCGGTACGTCCACCGTTATGCTGGATGCAAAGATGGTGGAGGCATTTCCTCTGTTCAAAGCAGAATTGCCTTACGCCGAGGACTGGGAGTTGTGGCTAAGAATTTGTGAAAAATACCAAGTGGGAGTGGTGAATTCAATTCAAGCTGGCTATCTGGTTCGCCAAGGTTCCATCACGAATACCAAAAATCGTAAATTACAGCAACTGGCTTGTGTGAATGGCATTCTAGAAACGTATCGAGAAAGTGCGTCATTCTATGACATTTCTCCTTTAGCCTTTAAAAAAGCGAATGCTAGAATCTTAGAAGGATATGCCGATTATTATCGAGAAGCTAAGTCTTACTCTAAGGCGATAGCACTTAATGTGCGCTCCTTGATTCAAGACCCTCAGTCTCGACGTTTGCGACGCATAATGGCGGATGGGCGAGAATTGGTACTATCAAATGTAAAGTCTACCTCGCAGCAATAATACAGCCTATTAAGCAGCAGAGATAAGGGTAGACACTGTATGAAATCAAAGATTGAAATTGAAAAGCGCACTACACTCAGTGTTCAGTTATTAGCAAAAGATTTAGAATTAATAAGTCAATGAGTGAAAGCGATATTCAGACAAAAATTGCTAGCTTTACCTGTATAGAAGAAGCGCTAGAGTACTTTGATATTGGTTTTGATAGTCGCTTCATAGACAAACACCGTATCGAACTTGTAAAGCGGTCTAATGGTTATTTAATTATGAGCAAGCCGGACGATTGGTTTTCTGCCCGTCGTGCGTTTAAAAATGCTTACTGCAAAGTACAGCGCAGTTTATTAGATAAAACGACACGCTCAGCATGTCGTGGTTGTACGACATGCCAAAGAAGATAAACAATGTGGCAGTCTTAGCTTCTTTTTCGACGTCACGCTGATCCGACTTACAAAAGAACCCCGTCTAAAGAGCGGGGTTCTTTTATTTTTATGAACGGAAACGCTAACTTACTTGATATTCTGGGTAGTCAAGTAAGCCTTTCTCGGCACCACCAAACAAGGTTGCAGGATCGTGTGCAGCTAACGGGTAGTCGTATTTAATTCGGTTCGGTAAGTCAGGGTTTGCGATGAATGGACGGCCGAACCCCACCATATCTGCAAGACCACTTTTTAGTGCTGCTGCCGCTTTTTCAGTGTTGTAACGACCAGCGTAAATAATGGTGCCTTTGTAAGCTTCACGAACTGCAGTTTTAAATTCAGCTGGTGTATCTGGCGCGTCGTCCCAGTCTACTTCTGCAATGTGGATGTACACAACGTTAAGCGTATTAAGTAAGGCAGCGGCGGCAGTGTACGTTTGTACAGGGGTTTTATCTACCGTACCGTTGAGTGAAGTAAATGGAGCAAGTCGAACGCCCACACGTTCAGCGCCGATAGCTTGTATCATCGCTTCGACAACGTCACCAAGGAAACGAAGACGATTTTCAATGGAACCACCATATTCGTCTGTGCGGTTATTAGCTTCTGAATCGATGAACTGGTTAACAAGGTAACCATTAGCAGCGTGTAGTTCTATGCCATCAAAACCTGCTTCAATCGCATTAAGCGCAGCTTGACGATATTCTTCTACAACGGCTTTGATATCTGCTTTGGTCATTTCACGTGGCTCGACAACATCTACAAAACCTGGTTCGTCGCCACCATTGTCGATGAATACTTTCACATTTTCTGCTTTCAATGCGGAAGAAGAAATTGGTTGTTCACCCCCGATGTTGTCAGGGTGGGTTACGCGACCAACGTGCCAAAGTTGGGCAAAGATAGCGCCGCCTATTGCGTGAACGGCATTCGTTACTTTTTTCCAACCAGCAATTTGTTCTTGGCTATAAATACCAGGAGTCCAAGCGTAACCTTGACCCATTGGTGAGATTTGAGTGCCCTCCGCGACAATCAAACCAGCAGATGCGCGCTGAGCGTAATACTCTGCCATGATCTCATTTGCAGCATTACCCGGTTGACTAGCACGTGAACGCGTCATTGGCGGCATAACGATGCGGTTTTGAAGTGTTAGAGCACCAAGTTGAACAGGTTGGAACAGTACATCTTTCATAATAAGCCTCGTTATTTGCTCGTTTGAATCAATTCGATTTGGTAACCATCTGGATCTTTGATGAAAGCGATATGCGTTTCGCCGCCTTTCATCGGACCTGGCTCACGTGTGATATTGCCGCCAAGTGCTTTGATTTTGTCGCATGCCGAATAGATATCTTCACAACCTAAAGCCATATGACCAAACGCGTTTCCGAGTTCATAGCTGTCTGTATCCCAGTTATAAGTCAGTTCGATCGTTGCACCGTCTGGTTGGTTTGCGTTACCAACAAAAACTAATGTGTAACGGTATTCAGTGTTCTCGAAGCGGTTCAGTTCAGCCATACCAAGCACTTTGGTATAGAACTCAATGGATTTATCAAGATCAGCAACACGGATCATAGTGTGAAGAAATTTCATATATAGCCTTCTTTTGTTTTCGCTTGGCGCTTAACTTTTCTGTTATTGCTAAGTACCTAATGGCGACGTTATGAGCCTAAATATATAAGGTTGCCTTTGAAACATAAAATTATCATTGATTATTGTTTTTATAATTTATTGTTATTGAACTGCTTTTTAACGTAAATGATTTATTGATTGCATTTTATCTATGTATTTAACTGATAAGTTTGGCTTTTCTTTTCAAATCAGATTATTTAGAGTGCTAATAGCTTCATACAGACGTATTGGGAATAGATTTTAGGAGGGAAAATGAATCAATCCGTGTTAAAGGCCATGACGTGGCTAAAAGGGATATTAGATTCTAACCAGATTACTTATCAAATCGTCGGCGGTTTTGCTGCCCATTTGCACGGTGGATCACGACCTATTGCGGATATCGATCTGTACATCCAGAAACAAGATTCTGAAAAATTGCTTCCCCATATTGCGCCTTATATCAGTAAGCCACTTAAGCACTATCAGGAAGAAGGCTGGGATCTTGAGTACTTACAGCTTATTTATGGCCAACAAAAAATTGAAATCGGCCTTAGCCCAGGAACGCGAATATTTAGCTCAAAAAACAAAGAGTGGGCGACGCTGGAAATTGACTACGCAGCAAATGTTATTTGTGATTTTAATGGAATGAAGCTTTCAGTGATCGATATTACAAGGTTAATCGATTACAAGCGTGTTCTCTCAAGAGAAGTGGATCTCATCGACATTCGAGAGCTTGAACGAATTCAACAGCAAGCTCAATAGCGGAGAGATAATGGACAAGTTTACCGCCTTGTTTGAGATTGCTCAGCGTAAGTCAAACTACGATGAAAACAATACTTGGTATCAGGGCTCCGTCACTTACTTCGAAGGGATATACTCGGAGTTGGAAGAAGTGAGAGATGAGGAAGTCAAAGGGAGAACATGCTTTTTAGAGGACGAACTGGGAGACGTGTTGTGGAATTATCTTAATCTTCTGATGGCCTTAGAAAAAGAACAGGGCATTGACGCTCGGTCTGTGATTGAACGCGCCGTTGAAAAATACCAAGCACGTGTGACTGCCATTGAAAATGGGAAGAGTTGGGCAGAAGTAAAGGCTGAACAAAAGTCAAAATTGAAGAATGAATTCGACTCGAAACGAGGCAACAACAATGAAACTGACTAAATACTTATTTTACTGCTAAAAGCGCTTAGTCAAGAATTCAAAAGTACAAAAAACTATGGTGTCCCTTTTGAACAACTGGATGATCTTTACATCAAATCATAAAAGGTGAACCGCCGGGAATGGGTTATTTGGATTGGTTAGGCTACATGTAAGAAATATCCAAGTTGCTCAAATGTCACACTAGTAAAGGACCAGGGAAGGTGTTTGATGGAGGTATCTCTACGCGAGATAACAAAGGAAAACTATGAGTCCGTCAGTGAACTCGATGTTACTAAAGAGCAAGAGTCTTATGTCGCTTGTAACATGTGGTCGCTGGTGGAATCATTCTATAACGATACGCACGTAACTCGTGCCATTTACCAAGATGAACAAGTTGTCGGCTTTTTTATGTGGGTTCGGGAAACAAAAGAAAAAATCTCTATTTGGCGTTTTATGATTGATGCCAAATATCAAGCGAAAGGCATAGGGCGTATAGCTCTTCATAAGGCGCTAGAGGAAATCAAACAGACTGAAAGCCTCCGTCAGATTGAAATTTGTTACAACCCAAACAACCCCATAGCAAAAACGTTTTACTCTCAGTTTGGTTTTATGGAAGTTGGTATGGACGAAGATGGCGAAGATATGCTCGCTATTATCAGCCTTGAACCAATATGACAAGGCATGTGAAAAGAGCAAGCATCGTAGTTGGTGCTTGCCCTTTAGCGTTTTACTCTGTCGATAGTTTAGCGATGAAAATCAGACTCTCATTCATTGGTCTGTTGATGTGCAAATCTTACTATCTCACTAACTTAATCGCATTTATTTAGTATTTGTCGTTGGCATAGGAGCAAGTAGCGCTTCCAGTTCCTCAGGAGTGAGTAGATCTTTCTTTTGTAAAATATCACTCTGTTCCAAAGATAACCGTGTCTTACTTATCAAGTATTTTTTTTGAGTTGGTGTGAGATCCTTTAAGGAGTCAATCAAATCTTTGAAGTGGTTTGTGTTCATAGCCTAGCTTTTCCCCGTTGACGTTTTATAATTTTCTAATGGTCTTAGTCCATATTGACTAAATAATCGTTAATTTGTTTATTAATGGTGACAAGCTCTTTATTAATTATAGCGATATCTGCGTTATCGGGAGCGATATTGTCACGTGTGTGTTCTTCAACTTTACCAAGAGCGGAGACTGCCGCTTCTTCTCCAAAGCTTGAAAGTATGCCTTTCAAACTATGAGAAAGAAGGAATAGTTCCGACCAGTTTTGTTCTGCATTGAGTTTATTAATTCTGTCTAAACCATCTTCGTAGTCTTCCATGTAGGTTGAGAAAACAGCAAAGATAATATCGACATCGTTATCCATGTAGGTGTTAAGTACTTCGAAGTTAATCATCTCTCATCTCCACTGTGGTATGTGTAAGTTAAAAGGCAAAGGTAATTGAGTTGAGTAGGAGCCGGAAAGGTAATCCTTCAACCAGTTCGACCAGTTTGGGGGGAGTGGTCGTTGCGATAGAAATTCGATACTTTCATCCAAGATGATATTAGGTGCTGATATGTTGTTGTCGGAAAGGTCTTTTAGTCTCAGCTCAGTTGAAAAGGGATACTTTTGTCGAAACTTTGGTTCTTTCGAATTGTGCTGGGGGTGGCCTTTTAAAGGAATGCCAGACTTAGCCGCCACTAAGGTAAGTAAGCTCTGCTTTATTGCAAATTCACCAAAAAAGTCCATCAATGGTATCGCTTGCTTTAACAGCAATAAGGGGGTTTTACTTGGCACAGAGTAGTAATAGCTCAGAGATTGCATCAATTTTTTGTGCGCGTGTTCTGGTCGTGATTCCAGCAAAAGTAACTTACATTGCATCATTTGTTTGAATGCGGCGAGATCAATCTGCTGGTTTCGATTCAATTGCTTTTCGGCCAGCAAGCAAAAATCATTAAGTTTCAAAAGAACACGTTTCTTCTCATTCGACGAGCGGAGTGTTTTAAAGTGCTCGCTGATGATGTCGACATAGGCGTTCATCGCTGATAGCCATTGTGAATCTGTAGAAGAAACATTTGAAGCGTACATATAACCTACATCGTACAGCCGATCAATTTGGCCTAGTTTGGCAAGGATTCTTGATACGGTTACTAATCTGATACTACTACTTGGTGTGAGCTCAAAAGCGCGATTAGCCAATATAGACGCATTATTTTGTTGGCCGAGACTTTCATAAAGGCCCACGAGGTTATCTATGGCACGCAAGCAAAGTGGGTTTCGTGTGACATAATCAGCAAGGATAGTGACTGCTTCACGAATATTTCCTTTCTTGTGCTGTACGAAAGCTTCTGCACAGATACGACTTGCGTGTTCCTTTTCTGTACAAAAAGGTAGAAAGTTTTCGAGTACATCAAATTGCTTCGTTTCTATGAGTGTATCGATAAGTAAAGATTCCACGCACACGCTTTGTGTATGCTTTTTATGCAGTTGAGCGATATCGGCGAGGGTAGGTCTTTCAATCTTACTTAGTTGATTTCCCACGTCTGCCAGTTGATGTTGTTCTTGCAGCGCTGCTAGCATTTTGTTCTTTAACGCTTTGGTTTGCAGTGGCTTGGTGAGTAAGTGACGAACTCGGCCAGACAAAGCCGTCAAAACAGTCTCTTGAGTAGCGTCGCCAGAGATCATCAATACCGCTGTCGTCTCTGAAATGAGTTTTGCGCGGCTCATTAAATTGATCAGATCTAAGCCAGTCAGTTTCGTCGATAGGTGGTAATCCATCACAATGAAAGAATAGAAGCGAGTTTTGACCGCGGCGAGTGCTTCTTGTGCGCTGTTTACACAAGTGATGTTGGCGATTTTTGCGCCAAGCGCAACAAGTTGATGCCTGATCAACGTCGATGAGGTTGAGCAGTCATCTATCACCAAAATACCAATGTTCTCGACTTCAATCTTCCCTGCGGTCAAACTTCTTCCAATTTTACAGATTAGTACACTCTAAAATAAAATTAGTCATCGGATTGCATAAAGGCAAGCTGTTTCTAAGATTAAAAAGGGGCAACATGCCCCCCATCAACATTTGCGTGAATTAACTCTGCACAGAGTCCGTTTCTATTCTTCTTAGCAGCTCGTTCGCTTTTTTCATCGCTCTTCTTGCACTTGTCGACTTCCGTTTGTTCAAGAGGATGTCTGAGAATTGCAGGTACTTATCCGCCGTTTGAAATCTTAAGTCGTTAATATCTTGAAATCCCGTCGGAAAGTTTTCAGAAAATAGGTCAATATCTTTAACCAATTTGTCGAGATTGACGGTTGTTCTCGCTTGCTTCAAACGGTAGTAGAGCCCTTCAAATTCTTCTTGATAGAGTAAGCGAGCAGCATCGGCCGGGAATGGCAATGGATTTTGACTGTCTTTTGCTGTCTCAAAGAGTTTCATTTCTAAAACTGCATCTTTCATCGCATTACTGATTGCGATGTTTTGGCGGTGCTCATCAGAATCGGCAAAAAAGGTATTTCCAACTTTGATTAAAGTGACAAGTGCGGCTGCATCTCTTAGCTGTAACGCTTCATTTAAGTGCTGGCCGAAGACCTCGCTTGCAAGTGAACTTGGCACAAACGGGTACTCTTGATGAATTTGATGTAATTCTTGTTTTAGGTCATAAATTGACTTGGAGCCTTCAATTTGGGTGTAGCTTGATTTCTCTAACTGGCTGTTAATTTGCCTCGCGATAGAAAGTAACGTTGAATGCTTACTCGATTGAATATCCAGTGCAAGCACTTCAATTTTATGGGAGTCAGGATAGTAGACTTTAGCTTGTTGAAGAATTTCCTCAATCTGGTCGTAATTGGGATAAGTACTAACATCAGAGTTAAGTACATCATCAATCTTTGATTCGTAAGCACCAAGTAGGTAGGGCTTATACAGCCTTAAAAAGCCCGCTTTGATCACCGGATGCAGATCATGTTGTGAATCGATAAGAGATTTCGTGTTTTCTGGCGCGGTATCGAGTAGTGCTTGTGCTGAACTAATATGCTTTGTTTGCTGGTTTAATGCAGCCTCAAGTTGAGTGAGCTGGTCTTGTTGATCTTGATATACCAACCCTAAAAGCGTTGCGACGACAAGCGATGCTGCGACACTTGTATAAACTGGCCATCTCGTTTTGTTTATGTGCTGTTTAAGGAGTTCTGCACTAAGGTCCGTTGGTGCGAGTCCTTTATTTAGCACTTTCGAGACTAAAGACCATTTCGTGAGCGGGAAATGAGCGGGCTTAGTGACGCGAACATTTTTCTTTAGTGCTTCGTCAACCGGTGTGCGTGCGTAAGGGTGTTTACAACTCAATAATTCATAGGTAATGCAACAAAGAGCAAAAATATCATCACTAAACTGAGGATCGTTTCCTGAGAGAATATCAAGTGAAGCGTAGTTTGGCGTAAACCCCAGAGTATCACTTTCTTGGGTTTTACGTTTAGCGGCATATTGGTCGTGCTTTAACTGTTGAGTTTTGGATACACCAAAGTCTAGAAGTTTAACTTTTCCTTCTGAGGTAAGAATGATGTTCGCAGGCTTAAGGTCGGCATGAACCACGCCTAGAGAGTGGGCATACGCGAGAGCATTCAGAGTTTCATTTAAAATAGACAGCGCGGCCTTAAATTTAAGACCATCAGGGCGAGAGCGCTGAATCAGAGTTTCTAAAGTTTCACCATCCACATACTCCATGACGAGAAAATACACGTCGCCATCAACGCCAAAGTCGTAAACACGAATTATGTTAGGATGGCTGAGTTTTTGAGTTTGCTGTGCTTCTCGAATCAACATTCGTGCGGTTTCAGGTTGGGAAGAGAACTCCTCCTGAAGAATTTTTAATGCGACGTAAGGTTTATCAGTCCCTGATGACTCAAGGATTTTATCTTTTGCCAAGTAAACATCGCACAACCCGCCGTGCCCAATAAGCGATTCAATTTCATAGCGACTCTTGATGGTTTCACCAACTAAAGACTGCGATGTTGAAGGTTCTCTTTGATTGCATGAAGTATTGTCTATTTTATTATCTAGAGAATAAGTGTTTTGATTTTGAGACATTTTTGTATTTGTCTCATTATTTAATTGGGCGGAGCCTTCATAATTTGAGTCAACAATCTTATCAACTGTATTTTCTCTTTTTTGAGTCTTTACAATTTTTGTTTTATCACCGCTCGTATCTTTATTTATAGAATTGTTTTTACTTTGGTCTTCCATCACAGAGGCTCCGTATAAATGATGGTGAAAATATATAGTCTAATAACTCATGAAAAATGATGACTTTTTGATTTCTCGGTCAAGCTAACATCGGTTTTTTGACGCGTGTAAATTGAAGTGTCAAAAATTTGAACCTCGTTGTATATTTTGTTCTGAGTAAAAATACCTGATTGCTTTGCTAGAAAATTAATTCATTATTCCGTTCTTGAAATATAAATATTATTTTATGGGTCGATAATAACTTAATTGTTAATAAACAAACGATCTAAACATAAAGAATGAAACACAAATATTAAGCAGTCCCTTTGGCGAGGTTTACATGACGTTGGTTTTAACCATAACGAGTTTTCATAAGTTCACTCCTGAGATAGAAGGCGAGTTCATCTTTGACGCAAGCGGCGAACACGAAAAAATTTCCTTTGGCCGCTCTGAACAATGTGACTGGACACTTCCCGATCCAGAAAGAGTCATTTCAGGTAAGCATGGTGAAATTATCAAGTTTGGTGACAAGTATTTGATCAAAGACTTATCGACCAACGGTACATTCGTGAACAACTCAGTCAGTCCAATCGGACAGGGCAATGAAATCGCTCTAGCTCATGATGATGTGGTGACCCTCGGCGATTATCAAATTCAGGTTAGCGTTCAGGAGAAGTGTTTAGAACAGGTGCCAGTTCAAAGTGTTGAATCAAATGAATCCTTTAACGAAGGCGCTAGCAGTAATTTCAATCATAGTGACTTTGGCATAAGCGCTTCTGAACTCTTAGAGGACTGTGTTTCCAATGAGTATCAGTTAGATATTGGCTTAATGGATGACTTTATTGAGCCCTCGATTCCTCCTCAGCAAGAACAAGATATATCACGTCTCGTCACAGAAGAACCGAACAAAACTCGCCAAAAACTGAGTGCCTGTAATGAGGCTGACGCGTTCATTCGCGGATTGGGTATTAGTCCGAATATGGTACCTGACGAGCAGAGAGAGATGTGGTTTCAGCAGCTAGGAGAGTCTTTTTCTTTAATGCTTACAGGATTAATGGAGACTTTACACAATCGAGCTGAATTCAAACAGACTAATCGCTTAAATCATACCGCATTTAGAAAATCTGAGAATAATCCACTCAAATTCTCGGCCAATTTAGAAGACGCTATGCATAATCTTTATAACCGGAAAACAGCGAGTTTTATGCCGCCTGATTCGGCAATAAAAGAGGCATTTAAGGATATTGAAAACCATGAACAAGCATTAATGCAAGGTGTGAATGGGACGGTAATAAGTGTTATGTCATTAGTTGATCCATCTTTAATATATTCTGAGTCACTTTCTAATGATAGTTTGTTTAATAAAGTGATTCCGACAAGAAAGTATTATAAAAGTTGGAAAAGGTTCGAGGTTATTTATAACCAACTAACCAACGACGTTGTGAATAAAGAGAATCTTTTTTATTTAGATGACTTTGCCAAGCATTATGAAAACGCTCTAAGACGTGATAGTTAAGGTCTAATTATGAAATTAGTTAAAAGAATAGTATTACTGATATTAACAGTGACTCTCATTGGGTGTTCAGCGGCAAACTTAGTGGTTGACCCTTATGCAGATTTAGAAATAACGGCGAGCCATAATATCAATCCAGATTCCAATGGGAGGCCGTCACCAGTTGTTATATATATTTTCGAACTTACATCACCAACGGTATTTGAAAGTCAGGACTTTTTCTCGATATACGAAAGCTATGACAAAGTTCTGGGCCCCGATTTAGTCAACAAATTTGAGATATCCCTAACGCCAGGTCAAAAGGAGGTTTACCAAGCCAGTATGTCTCCCCAGACAGAGTATCTCGGCTTAGTGGCTGCGTTTCGAGACATCGAAAACTCGAATTGGAGGCAAGTGATCGAAGTTGAAAAGACAGGTTACAACACCTATCAAATCCACTTAGAAGACCTGTCTTTGTTCGTGAAATAATCTTGGTGACTATTCAATGACACACTTTTCCCATACCGCTTGGTGTGAGGGGATGTTTTTGCGTCCTCAACATTTCCAGCAAAGTGAACGAGCAACTGCTCACGAATACAAAGGGCTAGTTCACTTACAGCACGCATACAATTGGGGCGTATCATCGAGCCTAATCAATTCTACCGCTTTAAAAGAAGGGGTTATTGAGATAGAAAAGATCGATGCGATCCTGCCAGACATGACTCTCGTTCAATGGAAAAAAGGTGATGCGAGCATAACGCCGTTATTCGTAAAAAAAGGCACCCATCAAACGTTGGTCAAAATCGTTGTCCCGGCGTTTAGCTTAAAACAACGATTGGTCTCTGATAAAAGTGAGGAATTGGTTTCACGTTATCTTCTAAAAGATTTGGATGTTGTCGATGTTTTAACTGGGGAAGATGAAGAGTGCATTCAAGTAACCGCGATTAATCTGGAGCTAGCAGCAAGTAATGAGAAGCAGTCTGGCTTTATTGAATTGCCGATTTTCAAAATCAAAGAAGTATCCGATGAAGGGGCAGTCATTCTTGATGAAGAATACATCCCACCACACATAAATATTCTGAATAGTGCTGTTATAACCACATGTTTACGTAACGTACTTGCAATGACAAAGATCCGTGCAGACGTTGTGTCTCAGCGTTTGGTTCAGGGTAAGGCGGCTTCCGCTTCTGCGGTCGATTTTATTATGCTGCAGATGTTGAACCGCTATGAAGTTGTTTTACGTCACTTTTCCGAACTAGAACAGGTACATCCTTTAGATTTAGTAGCACTACTGCATGGTTATATCGGTGAGTTATCGACGTTTTCGAGTAAGAACAAACGTGTTCCGGAACTAAAAAAATACGATCACTTCGATCTTTCCAGTGTGTTTCATGAGATTAATCAGATACTCAGCCAGTACTTAAGTGTCGTTTTAGACCAAACGGCGAATAAGTTACCACTTGAAATACGTCAATATGGCATCCAAGTGACACCTCTGCCAGATAAACGCTTACTGGAGTCTTGCCAGTTTGTACTCGCGGTTAAGGCTGATACAACCACCGATGAAATACGACGCTTAGTGCCTGCTCAGCTTAAGTTAGGGCCTGCAGAGCAAATACGCGATCTCATTAACAATCAAATCAACGGTATCAGTGTTGCGCCTTTGAGTGTTGTTCCAAGACAAATACCTTATCAAACGGGCTATGTGTACTTCGAGGTTGTGAAAAAGGGACCGTTCTGGATGAGGCTGCGAGAAAGTGGCGGCATCGCGCTACAACTTTCTGGTCACTTCCCGAATGCTGACATTGAACTTTGGAGCATTAGCCAATAACAGGCTTCGTCATTATGGAACAAACGATAATCAAACCCACACCGGGTGGGCGACCAAATTTAAAACAACCAGACGTAAAGCCAGTAGATAGCACGGTTGTGATCTCTAAAAGCCCTGAGATCGTTAATAACGACTCAGTCGTTGCTTTTGGACTCAACCCAATTTTGGCTGAAGCCAACGGTATCTTATCAATGGTAGGGCAAATTCGATCAACGGCCTCACATTCGGATGTGTTGTTTCTAAAGGAAACACTCGCACAGAAACTGAGAGACTACGAAAACCGACTGCGCCAACATAACGTTGAATTAGAAACCATTGATACAGCACGGTACTGTTTATGTTGCTCAATTGATGAGGCGGTATTGAATACCCATTGGGGAAGCCAATCTACATGGAGTCATGATTCTTTATTGAGTTCATTTTATTCGAGCAGTCAGGGTGGAGAAGCCTTTTTCAAACATCTTGATAATGCACTGTCTCAGCCAGAGTCGCAGCTCGATTTGTTAGAGTTGATGTATGTTTGCTTGTCGCTTGGTTTTGTCGGGCAATACCGTTTAGAGAAAAATGGCTTAGAAAATCATCGACGTCTTAGAAAGCAAATCATGAGCATTCTTAAGTCCTATGGGCGTGGTACTGCAAAAGAAATGAGTGCCAATATTGATAAGCGCACGCTTACAGGTTCCCAAATGTCAGAACGAGCACCATTGTGGGTTGTATGCTCGGTTACCTCGGCAATTTTAGTGTGCGTTTTTATGTACCTTAGCTATGACTTGAATAGTGCTTCCAATCGAACGTTTTCGAATTTGGTTAATTTGATCCAGCCGGATAGGCAAGTCTCGTCAGCGGAGCTTGAGTCGAAGGTTCAACCTGTGGCGGATCGTATCTCTATGTATCTTGCGACGGAAATGAATAAAGGATTGGTTACGGTAGAAGCGTTACCCGACCGCGTAAGAATATCGTTGAAAGCGCAAGACTTATTTGAGTCAGGAAGTGCAGATGTTGTTGCTTACATACAACCCGTTGTTTCCAAAATAGCACGTACTCTTGAAGCGACAGAAGGCAAAATTCTTGTTACCGGCCATACGGATGATAACCCTATCTTCACCAGTAAATATCCTTCTAATTGGCATCTATCTTTGGCAAGAGCCACTGCCATGTCAGACCAGTTGATTGCAAATAGTGGGCTGGAAGGAAGAGTGCTACCTGAAGGGTTAGGTGATGCGAGACCTTTGGTGGAAAACACCAGTTCTGACAATAGAGCGTTGAACCGTCGTATCGAAATTGACTTGATTGTCGCAAACTAGGAAAAGTGAGAGATATGAGTATCCGAGAAGTAGGCAGAGTCTTCACTCAGCGCTGGTTTATCGGCCTTATTGGCGTTGCGGCGTGTTCCATTTTTATTTGGGCGGTCGGTCCTTTAATTATTGTCGCTGGCTATGAGCCACTAAAGACAGATTTCCAACGCTTAGTCACAATTCTTATCTTGGTGTTTGTTTGGGGAGTATTCAACCTGACCAAGCAGCATAAACAGAAAGTGAAAGAGGATGAAAGTATCCAGACTTTGCTTGAACTTGATAGTCAATCAGACAAAGAAGCTGCCACCGAAGTTGATTTAATGCGTGATCGTATAGAGCAAGCGATCAAGATTGTCACTAAAACCCATAAAGGTAAACGTAGCCTATATGACTTACCGTGGTATGTACTAATCGGTCCTCCGGGTACTGGAAAAACCACGATTTTGAAGCAGTCTGGGCTGGAATTCCCGTTAGCTAACTCTACAGGGTCAGATTCGGTCGCGGGTGTGGGGGGAACACGACATTGTGATTGGTGGTTTGCGAACAAAGCCGTATTGATTGATACCGCTGGTCGTTACACTACTCAAGATAGCCAAGAGACAGTTGACTCAAAAGCATGGCATGGCTTTCTGGGGTTATTGAAAAAATACCGTACACAAAGACCAATCAACGGCGCAATTGTCACGGTCAGTTTAGCAAGTGTCATGTCTCAAACTCGTACTGAACGAAGTCTTCATGCCAGAGCCATTAAATCTCGTTTACAAGAGCTTAAAAACCAACTTGGTATGCAATTCCCAATTTATGTCTTGTTGACGAAAATGGATCTCGTTGCTGGCTTTAATGAGTATTTCTCGGATTTGAGTAAAGAAGAACGTGACGATTTGTTTGGTTTTATGTTCCCTCAAGAATGCGATGATGAACGCGGAGTGATTTCTCTGTTTAACCGAGAGTTCCATCAGATGCTGGAACGTCTAGATGCACGGATGTTACGCATTCTCGAAACAGAAGACGATCTCGATAAGCGAGCGCTAATATTTGAGTTTCCGAAGCAGTTACGAGTAATACAGGCCAACTTAGACGAATTTCTAGCCGAGATCTTTTCACAAAACAGCTTTGAGGAACCTGCCTTAATTCGAGGTGTTTTCATGGTTAGCTCGGTTCAAGAGGGGGCGCCTATGAATCGATTGATGAGTGAATCTACAAATGGGCTGGGATTGGGCAATTTGCCATTAACCTCACACAGTACCGGCTCACATAGTTTTTTTGTTAAGAGTCTATTTGACCGTGTGATTTTCAAAGAACAATTGTTAGGGACGGTGAATCGTCATTACCAAAGAAAGTCCAGTTGGCTCCATAAAGGGGTATACATCGGTTGTACGATTACGCTCGTGGGAGCCACTGTTGCTTGGGCCACAAGTTATCAATGGAATAAAGAACTTATTAAAGAGACTAATCGTCAGACTGGCCATGTTAACGCCATGATTGGTGCCGACAGTCTGGATTTCGAATCAGATATTATCAGTGCTGTGGAAACGCTAGATCGTATTATGACATTACCTCTTGGAAAACAGAGCCAGTACGGAGAGAGCGACACCATTAAAAAATTTGGTCTTTATCAGGGGGACAAAGTTTCTCAAGCCGCGAATAGCGCTTACATTGCAGCCTTGGCCCAACATTTTTCCCCAATGGTTACTCGCAGCTTAGTCAATGAGATGGAGAGCAACCAGGCACATCGACAATATCTCTATGAAACTCTAAAAACCTACCTAATGTTGTTTAACCCTGATAAATATCAGCAAGAAGAAGTGCTAGCGTGGTTTCGTTTTTATTTTGAACGCCAATATCCAGGAGTGCTTAATGAGGCGTTAAGAGGGCGCCTTATGGTTCATACACAACATCTGCTGGAGAGTAATGAACGCGGTCTTGTTTTTCAAGATGATGTTGTTGCTAGTGCAAGGGACATATTAACTGAGATGTCATTGCCAGAACGTGCGTACCAAAGAATGAAAATTCAGTTTTCAAAGAGCCATGTACCGTCATTTCGTTTAACTGATGTCCTCGGCCCGAAGGGACTGGAGCAATTCGAGCGTATCAGCGGAAAGCCTTTGTCTCAGGGTATTTCAGGCTTTTATACCTACAACGGCTTCCATAGTATTTTTCAAATTCAAATCAACCGAACGGTGAAAGGGTTGATGGAAGAAAATTGGGTCTATGGTGATGACTTACAAGCTCACGAGATAGATCATGCGAGCGCTATTGAAGGTGTACAAAACAGGTATTACCAAGATTATGTCAATGAATGGAAGGATTTGATTCAAGACATTCAATTAAAGCAAGCGCCCAACTTAGAGTTTGCCTCTGAACAAGCAAGAGTCTTAGCTGGCGTAGAAAGGCCTATTGAATCTTTATTGCGTGCGATTCAGAAGGAAGTTGGACTGACGAAGGTTGTATTGTCTGACAATCAAAAAGCCGCTTCTGAGGTCGCTGGTAAAGTAGCAAAAGTTAAGTTCTCTAATACCGCAGATAAGCTAGATATGTATTTACCTGAAGAAAACACCTTTAATGTCGCTTTACCGGGTAAACAAGTAGAACAGCATTTTACAGCTGTGCTCCGTTTGGGTGAGCAGGATTATGCTGATATTCAGCAGGCCATGATTAATTTAAGGTCGTACTTGTCAGATTTATCGAGCTCTGGAAACAATCAAAAAATAGCGTACAAGAGCATTTTGGATGGCACAGTAACACAGGATGTGGCGTCGTCATTTGAACGAGCACAAGAGTTATTGCCTAAACCGTTTAATCAATGGCTAGGAGAATTGTCTCAGGAATCGGTTAAGTTTGCAGAAAGCGGATCTAAGGATCACCTTAATCAATTGTGGTTAACGCAAGTCATTAAACCTTATCGTAGTTCAATCGCTGGTCGTTATCCATTTGTTCCAAATGCGGCAAAAGAAGTGAGATTAAAAGACTTTAAGCGTTTCTTTGGGTATGGCGGGACAATGGACTCATTCTTCAACGAGTATTTAGAACCTTTCGTTGATACTTCCTCAAGACGTTGGACATTTGAGAAAGAGATTGGCGTTCGACAGGAAACATTGGTGGTATTTCAACGGGCTAAGCGAATCAGGCAAACGTTTTTTGAATCCGATAATTCATTACGTGTCGATTTTGGAATGAAGCCAGTCTATCTCGACCAGCATATTACGCGTTTTGTGCTGGAGTTAGGAACTCAAGATCTCGTCTATAAACACGGGCCAGCAAGAGCGAAAGCGCTAAGTTGGCCAGCAGGTCAAGATCAAACTCGAATCGTGTTTACACCACCTGAATCCAATCGCGAAATTGCGCATACCTATGAAGGTGAATGGGGAATCTTTAAGCTTTTAGATCAGTCGCTTAAAGCAAGGCCTGAATCAAGAAAAGACAATATCGTGATGATTGACCTAAAAGGGAACAAGGTTCAGTTAGAGCTTATCCCGACAAGTGCTATTAATCCGTTTTGGTCGAATGAGATGGAGAGATTCCGATGTCCGCAAACCTTATAAGTCCAAGCTGGGGTTATGTTGGCAAAATGCCAGTGAAAGGTGATTTTGTTAAGCATGGATTGCCACAATCTTTTACCAATCGTTGGCATGATTGGCAGCAAGCGATTATTGCGGTCAGTCGAGAGCAGCTTGGTGAACAGTGGGACGAGTGTTTTCTTACGTCACCAGTGTGGAACTTTGCTCTAGATGTCAGCTATATGGAAGAGGCGACTTACATCGGTAGCATGATACCAAGTGTTGATGCTTCTGGACGCTACTTCTTTTTTACTGTTGCTCGCGCGGTCAAAGGAGATGCGACACAGTATTGGTCGAACAATGGTTGGGGGAGAGATAGTCAAGATCTAGCACTCGCTGTTCTTGACGACGCTTTCGTTTTTGATGCATGGACACAAAATTTGAATCAGCCTAGCGACACGCTTTCTAAAATTGACATTGAAGTCTCACCGATATCCGAAATGTATCGAAGTGAGCTCTCAACGGTGTTTTCCCAAAACGAAGCTTTGACATCAACTGCATTGCTTAGTGCGTTAATAAAACAGCAAAACAAAGCGCCTTGCTTTTGGTGGACAGAGGGATCGTCCAAGGTTGAACCGTGTATGTTTGTAAGTTCAGGGCTCCCTTCTATAGGGCAGTTCTCGGCAATGTTAGACGGCCAATGGCACAAGTGGAATTGGTAGGAATAATAATGGATTGGAACTATTTTACGTTTGCCAAAACACATCCTGGAAAGGTGAGGCCGCACAACGAAGACGCTTTGCTTGATATGTCTGATCATGGTGTTTGGGTCGTCGCTGACGGGATGGGGGGGCACAGTGCTGGCGATATCGCAAGTCAGATGCTGGTCGATCGTATCGCGCGTTATGTAAAAGATTCAGACTCGTTTGGAATCGATGAACTAAGATATGTGGTCCAGCAAGCAAACCGAGAAATTTACCATTATGCACAAGCCCAGTTAGAGGGGAAAACAATGGGAACCACACTCGTTTTGCTGTTAGTGCAAGACGGTTATTACCATTGTTTATGGGTTGGTGATAGTCGTATTTATCAATTAAGAGCGAGTACTTTCTCACAAAGAACACGTGATCACAGCCAAGTGATGGATTTGGTTGAGCAGGGGCTACTCGCATTTGAAGACGCAGAGTCTCATCCGCTTGCAAATGTGATAACTCGTGCGGTGGGAGTAGATGAAGAAGTGACCATAGATCAAATCTCTGGACAGCTCGCGGACGGTGACCAGTTCCTGCTATGTAGTGATGGCTTATCTAAAGAACTGACCAACGAAGAAATGCACAAAACCTTGTATGCAGATTCTGTCAATCAAGCTGGATTAGCCCTCATGCATTCAGCCTTAGTACGTGGTGCGAGTGACAATGTCACGTGTGCGTTGGTGAAAGTGTGTAAAGCAGAGAATGAAATTGAATTGCCACGACACGAAGACGCGACGATTCCAGTCTTCTTAAGAGGAAGGTTGCATGAGTGATATGTTTGATTGGTACGATGTAGCTCTTGAGCCTATCTCTGAGGAAAATCCAACTGGTATCGATCCTCGCGAAGATGTCTCCCCCCAGTCGGCTTACTATCGTTTAAAAGATCATAGAATGGCGGCACGTAATGCAGAGCGAAATGCCATCATCGAAGAGGAAAGCATCCTTACTCATACCAACTTATGGCGTGTATTTGTTGATGAGGTTCCTGATATTCTCGCTTCACAATCTAAAGACTTGGAATTCGTAGCTTGGCTTATTGAAGCATTAACTCGAATTCATGGCTTTCGTGGATTAGGCCTTGGATACCAATTGGCAACGACTTACATCGAAAAGTACTGGGATCAATTGTACCCAATGCCGGATGAAGATGGCATGGAAACCCGAACTTCCTCGATCATCGGACTAAATGGCATTGATAATGAAGGTACATTGATTTTTCCAATTGCCTCGGTGCCGCTAACAGATGTGGGTATAGAACAAGCATATGCATTCTGGGAGTACCAACAAGCTGTTGAGCTAGAACGGTTAGATGAAGACAAGCGTCGTTCAAAAGTTGACCAAGGTGCAGTGGAGATGTCGAAAATTGCAGAAACCGTAAAAGCCACGTCGGATGAATTTTACCAGCAACTGATTGGTGATTTGGAATTTGCAATGATTGCTTTCAGTCAGTTCAGCGAAAAACTTGATGAAGCGGTTGGTGACGTCACCCCAAGTTCTTACATATCAAAAAAATTAGATTCAATACACTCGGCACTTAAGCATTTGTTAGGTAGCCGATTTAAGACGCCTAAAGTAGTTGCAGAACTAAATGAATATGACGGTGAAATCGAAGTGCAAGAACAGTCTTCACCTCTCCAACCACAAGCACTACTAACAACTAATATGCAGTCTCGTGAGCAAGCCATTGAACAATTGCAACAGGTCGCTGACTTCTTTAGAGAGAGTGAGCCACATTCACCAGTTTCTTACTCCATCGAACAGATTATTCGTTGGTGTGGAATGCCTCTGCCTGAATTACTGGCGGAATTGATATCCGACGGGGATGCAAAGAAAAGTTATTTCCGTTTAGTTGGCATAGCAGAACAAAATGAAAATTAAGAAAGGGAGAACGGTATGACGAGTATCCACTCGAAACTGTCACGAGTGAGGAAGCCTCGTGTTCACATTACTTATGATGTTGAAACCGAAGGGACAACGCTAAAAAAAGAGCTTCCTTTTGTTGTCGGTGTAATGGGTGATTTTGCAGGCCAAAATACAGAAGCCTTGAAACCACTTAAAGACCGTCGTTTTATTCAGATCGATCGTGACAACTTTGATGATGTACTTAAAAAGATGAGCCCATCAGTAAAGTTTAAAGTCGCGAACAAATTAGCAAACGATGATTCTCAATTCGAGGTCGATTTAAGTTTCAAATCGATGCAAGATTTTGAACCTGCGGCGATTGTGAATCAAGTGGATCCGTTGCGTCAGTTAATGGAAACGCGCAACAAACTCCGTGATTTAATGACGAAAGTCGACCGTTCTGAGGAGCTAGAAAACATTCTAGAGGATGTTCTGAACAACACTGAGAACCTTACTAAACTAGCGGGTGAACTCAAACTTAGTGAGCCTGCTCCTTCAGATAATCCAGAAGGAGCTCAGTAATGACTACACAAGTTGAAAAGCAACTAGATCCAACAGTTAGCCAGCAAGCGTCTTCATTTTTGGAACAAGCGATCGGAGCGACGAAGCAGACAGAATCCTCTCGAGCGCAAGAGCTGATAAAAACGCTGGCAGAAGAAGCGATGAAAGGCACTGTAACTTGGAATAAGAACTTAACAGTGACATTCCGTGAAGCCATTAATTTGCTAGACCAGCAAATCTCAGAGCAATTGTCTGAAGTTATGCATCACCCTGAGTTACAAAAACTAGAGGGCTCTTGGCGTGGTCTCAATTACTTAGTGATGAACTCTGATACGAGCTCTACCTTAAAGGTTCGTATGATCAGTATTACTAAGAAAGAGCTTCATAAAGACTTGAGTAAAGCGGTAGAGTTCGACCAAAGCCAAATCTTTAAGAAGGTCTATGAGTCTGAGTTCGGTAGTGCCGGCGGTGAACCATACGGCGCTTTGATTGGTGACTATGAATTTACTAACCATCCAGAAGACATTGAATCACTTCGTTTAATGTCGAATGTGGCCGCTTCAGGTTTCTCTCCATTCTTGTCCGCCGCTTCACCAGCTTTGTTTGGTTTTGATGAGTGGACAGAGCTTTCGAAGCCACGTGATTTAGATAAAGTTTTTGAATCTCTTGAATACGCACAATGGCGTTCATTCCGAGAGAGTGCGGACTCACGCTTTGTAAGCTTAACCATGCCCAAAGTATTAGCTCGTTTACCTTATGGTCAAGCGACTTCTCCGGTGGAAGAGTTTGGTTTCGAGGAGTTTGAAGTCGACTCAGTTTCAGGTATCGCGACTAATGCTGAGCATAATGATTACTGTTGGATGAACTCTTCTTACGTGTTGGGGGCAAAGCTTACAGACGCGTTTTCTAAATATGGTTTCTGTACTGCCATTCGTGGTGCTGAAGGGGGAGGTCGAGTGGATAACTTACCGACACACTTCTTCATGAGTGATGATGGCGATCCTGATATGAAATGCCCAACTGAAATTGGCATTACAGACCGACGTGAAGCGGAACTAGGTAAACTTGGTTTCCTACCATTGTGTCACTACAAAAACACCAATTATGCGGTGTTCTTCGGTGCTCAAACTTGCCAAAAAGCAGCCAACCATGATTCGCCGGATGCCACTGCTAATGCGGCTATTTCGGCTCGCCTACCTTATATGATGGCAACGTCACGTTTTGCGCATTATTTGAAAGTCATGGCCCGTGACAAAATTGGCAGCTTCATGGAGGCTGAGGACGTGGAATCGTGGCTTAACCGCTGGATCCTAAGTTACGTCAATGCTTCTGAAGGTGGTGGTCAAGAGATCAGAGCAAAATATCCGTTGGCAGATGCTCGTGTTCAAGTCAAAGAGATTCCGGGTGCACCAGGTTCTTACAATGCTGTGGCTTGGTTGAAACCTTGGCTACAAATGGAAGAGCTCACCACATCACTTCGTTTGGTGGCAAAAATCCCGCAATCGGGTGGTTAAGCACGTTGTGGTTGGCTGTCTTGGCCAACCACACTTTCTAGCGGAATAGGCTTGATACATGCGCAAACATACGTCATTAAATTTCTTAGACCCAAGTGAATTGAAGCACGAATTTAGTCCCCTTGGGTGTGCGGAACTTGATAGCCATTGGATGAATAAATTTATCGACTCAATGGATTCACTACATTCGGCAAAAGTATGGTTGGAAGGTACTAAAAGTCCAAACATGGCGAGTTTTCGACATAGCCTGACGAGTGCTATAGACGAGATTGATGAGCTACTCGAAAAACAACTCAATGAGATAATCCATCATTGTGCTTTCCAGAAGTTAGAGCGCAGTTGGATCGGCCTTCGCTATTTATGTGCTCAGGTCGATGGGCAATCATCAGAAGAAGTTAAGGTAAAGCTCCTTTCAGTAACATGGGACGAAATCAGTAAAGACGCATTAAAAGCGATCGAATTTGATCAGTCTGCATTGTTTAAACTTCTGTATCAAAACGAATATGGAACACCAGGTGGAGAGCCTTTTGGGTTAGTCATTGGTGATTACGAGCTTCGTCACGACCCTGTTACTAACCATTTTGATCGTGATTTATCTGTATTGAGTAAGGTATCTCAATCAGCGGCTGCAGCATTTAGCCCTTTTATATTGTCAGCGACACCGGGTGTTTTTGGGGTGAATCGTTTTTCTGAGCTTTCAGCGATTGGTGATATTTCGACTCAATTTGAACAAGTGGAATATGGGAAGTGGCGAAGGCTACGAGAATCAGAAGAGTCGAAATTTATCGGTATC
Source organism: Vibrio jasicida 090810c (assembly GCF_002887615.1). Classification (NCBI taxonomy): domain Bacteria; kingdom Pseudomonadati; phylum Pseudomonadota; class Gammaproteobacteria; order Vibrionales; family Vibrionaceae; genus Vibrio; species Vibrio jasicida. The sequence continues at coordinate 1,225,445 of NZ_CP025793.1, forward strand.
ACTGCACCAAATGTCTTGTTTCGCCAGCCGCATGGCAGCGATGGCACACGAGCGGAAAGTTTTCAGTTTGAAGAGAGAATTGACGACTCAGAAACACAACTTTTATGGGGAAGCGCAGCATATAGCTTCGGTGCCATTGCAATAAGAACGTATCAGGAACACGGTTGGTTTACTCACATGAGAGGAATAAAAAAAGGCGACTATACTCAAGGCCTTGTTCTCGCTCCAACGCGTAGTCAGATTCAGTTTAATGTGAAAAATTCACGTGATAGAAGCCCTTTAAACGTAAAGCTTTCTGAGTCACGAGAGCAGGTTTTAGCAGATAACGGTTTCATGTCACTTACCCCTGTACCGGAAACAGACATGATTGGGATGACATCGAATGTTTCTCTACATGAACCACCGCGATACCAAGAAGCGCACATCAGCGTAAACGCGAAATTATCATCGATGTTGCAGTATACCCTCTGTGTATCTCGAATTGCTCATTACATCAAAGTGATGGGACGGGACAAGATTGGTAGTTACCAAGATTCGTCTGCAATACAACGAGATTTTCAGCATTGGTTACACCAATACACGACTGCTTCTGATGAGGCGTCCGATGAGCTTAGGGCTAAGTACCCCCTGAACGAGGCAAGTATCGCGGTGAAAGAAAAGCGTGATGCGCCGGGGCATTATTATTCGGTGATTCATTTACGTCCTCATTTTCAACTCGATCAAATGGTATCGGCGATCAAATTAATAACGGAGTTATCACCAGAAAAGGTGGTGTAAGGAATCAAAATGACACAATGGAAAAGCGCGTTCGCAGAAGGCAATTTAACAGAAGCACTAGAAGTACTCATCGAGAATATAAAAGCTTCTCCTAAAGATGCAACTCTTCGTAGTTCTTTCATCGAGCTTCTTTGTATTGACGGTAATTTTGAACGGGCGGACGAACAATTGATGCAAGCGATTAAACTGTTCCCAGAATATCTTTCTGGAGCCAGTCAACTACGTCACCTCGTTAAAGCAGCTCAAGCCCGTAAGGATTTTTTTCATGGAGCAGCAACGGCTCAGTTTGTCAGTGACCATGAAGGGCTGAATAGGTTATTGATTGAATTCAACTTAGCACTAAAAAATAATGACCAACGTAATGCCTACAACTTAGCGTCTGAGATAGAACAACAACACGTCAAAAAATCATTTAGTCAGGGCGGTAATATTTATGATGACGTTCGAGACATAGATGATCAATTGGGTGGATACATAGAGCTCTTTTCGACTGCAGGCAATTACTTCCTTGTGCCTATCGCCAATGTAAAACAGCTTGAACTAAAAACACCATCTTCACTATTAGAGACGATTTGGCGTCCCGTTGAATTCGATATAGAAGGTCTAGGTGAAGGCGAGGGTCATACGCCTTTGACTTACATTGGTTCTCAAACCGATGCCCAAAAACTAGGTAGAGAAACGGATTGGCAACAAGTTGGAGAGCAAGAGTTATTCGTTGGGCTGGGTCAAAAGTGCTGGTTAGTGGGTGAAACTGCACTTCCTCTCTTTGATTTGAAATTACTTGAAGAAACCGTATTAACAGCTTAGAGGTCGCGATGGCTTTAGAGGCGTCATTACTGGACAAACTAATCGACTCAGATCCGAATGTTCGTGAAGAGAAAGACTTTCCAGCAAGTTCTCAGTCCTTACTTAATAACTTATTAAGGGATGTTGAAGCCATGTTGAATAGTCGAATTGGTTGGCGTGAACTTCCTGATGATCTTTTAGAAGTTCGAGACTCCATTTTAAACTACGGTCTGCCAGACTTTTCTTCAATGCCATACAGCAGCCAAGAAGGGCAAAATCAGCTTTGTGAAATTGTCTGCGATGCAATAAAGGAGTTTGAACCGCGTCTAGAGTCTCCTTTGGTGAGTATTTTAGGTGAGAAAAGCGCCACAGATCGAACGCTGAGGTTAAAAATTACCGCAACCTGCCTAATTGGAAGCAATACCCACGAAGTCACATTTAACTCAGAAGTTGAACCGGTGAGCCTTGGTATGAAATTGAGTAGAACAAAATGAGTGAAGAGTTCCTAAAGTACTACAATCGCGAGTTGGCTTACTTACGCCATAAAGGACAGGAGTTCGGTGAGCAGTACCCTAAGATCGCATCTCGTTTGAGAATAAGTGAAGAACAAGTCGAGGATCCTCATGTAGAGCGACTTCTTGAGGGGTGCGCATTTTTAACTGCGAGAATTCGCCAAAGTTTAGACAACAGCTACCCTCAATTCACAGAATCACTGCTGGGGCAACTCTACCCAGATTTTCACGCGCCAATTCCTTCCATGTCGATTGTGAAAATGACGTGCTCGGAATCCACCAATGCCTATTTTGATGTTGTCTCTGGTGAACGTGTTGTCATCGGCGCTCCAAGATTTAAAGAATGTGAATTTAGAACATGCTATGAAACGCGAATGTACCCATTACGCGTAAATGATTGCTCATTTGAAAATGCGCCTGTGAAACCTATGGGGTCTCGATGGGAGCAAGTGGCAAACTCGATGCTTAACGTTCAACTTCATGCCAATGATAGTGAAAGTGCAATTAACCTGATGGGCATCGACACCTTGAGGTTTTACCTCAATGGCCAACCTCAACTTACACAGAAGTTGTATCAAATGTTATTCCAAAATCTTGTTGGATTGTCGGTATCCGTTCAAGGGAAAGAAGTCGCATCGTATACGAAAAGGCATCTGAAATCTGTGGGGTTCTCGGATTCGGATAAAGTTGTGCCCTATGGCAAAAGAAGCTTCTCAGCGTCAAGAATGTTGGTTGAATACTTACACTTCCCAGAAAAATTTATGTTCTTTGATCTGATTGATTTAGAACTCAATAAACTTGATTTAGGCGAATCGATAAGCCTCTGTTTTTTCTTTGACTCCACAGACGACTGGTTACCGAAACAAGTCGACAACGAAAGCCTAATGCTGGGCTGTACTCCAGTCATTAACCTCTTTCAAAGTACCATGGAACCTAAACGTTTACTGCCATCTGAGTACGATTACCATTTGTCGCCTCAATACCAAGAAGCAGAGAGTAATGAAGTTGTTTCGATTACCAATGTGACGTTGAGAAACTGGAATAAGACTTATGAAAATTTGCCTTGCTATTATGCTGGTGAACATACGCACTACATGGGTAATAGTGACATTTATTGGTTAATGAGGCGAGAGGACAAAAACTGGGCTGGTGGATACGACGAACCCGGGCGAGAAACGTATCTGTCTTTTGTGGATAAAAAACATCAACTCTTTAGCCCAGAGAGCCGTGAAAATTGGCTTATGTACGTACAAGCGGAGTGTTGCAATCGGAACCTGCCGCAAAAACTTCCGTTTGGTGGTGGTTTACCAGAAGTATCATTACCTGACGTTAACGATAACTTTGAGTCAGTACGCTGTTTAGTGTCTTTATCTGAAACAGTGAGGCCTGAAATGGATGAAAGTACGCGGTGGCAACTGACCAAGCTACTCACACTGAATCATTTCACACAAGACGATGGACTGGCAGTGCTCAAACAGACCCTGAACCTATATGCTTTTTCTGGTACGGCAGAAACAAAGGCTCTGATTGATGCGCTTGTGAAACTCGAGTTTGAAAAAGTGGCCGGGAGAGTGAGCGAGCAAGGGAAAATGGGGTTTGCCCATGGTGTTAAATTGATTCTTACTGTATCAGACCAAATCCTCCTTAAAGAGCAAATATTCTTTTTAGGCTGTGTGTTATCAGTCTATCTCTCTCAGTACGCTGAAGTGAATATTTTTACTCAACTAGAAGTTAAGTTGAAGTCGACAGGTAAACGCTTTTATCAATGGCCATCGCTTACCGGCGATAAGGTTCTGCTATGAAGACTGAAGACTTTTATCGTCAATTGAAACAGCGTTCGTTGTTTGAAGCGTTACACTTGATTGAACAAGAAGTATTTCGAGTTGAGGCACAGTTAGGTTCCGATGCGCTACCTAGAGACGAAAAGATATCGATTAAGGTCAATCCTGCGTTAGGTTATGAGAATTCTCAGTTGTGTGCTGTGAAAGCGATCAGCCAGAGCAAATTAAGGTTAGAGACAAACTTAATCGGATTAACGGGTGAGCAAGGTGTTTTGCCACAGCATTACAGCGAACTTGCATTGAATCGTCAAAAAGAAGGAGACAACGCAATGGTCGATTTCTATGACATTTTTAATCATCGGTTACTGTCTCTTTACTACCGTAGTTGGCAACTGACTCAACTTACTTCACAGGTTACTGCTCATTCGGTAGGACGACGATCGCCTCTTTGTAGCATGTTAGAGTCGGTGACAGGGCAAACCCAGCATCTTGCTAATCATTTTGCAGGGGTGTTTGCTTCATCGAATCGTAGTAAAAGTGCACTTAAAGGAATGCTCGAAAGCCTCTCAGGATGTGATGTCCGCTTACATGAATTTCAGGGGCAATGGTTGCACCTCACGGGAGAAGACCAAACTCGACTGGTTTCTCAAAGCATGCCGGAAGGTCAATTCGCTCAATTAGGCAGTGGTGCTTCAGTAGGATCTAAAGCTTGGAACATCAATGCGGGCGTGACAATTGAATTCTTCCCAAACACGACGAAACAAGTGAAGCAACTCTTCCCTAATACATCTTGTGTGCATACGATGAAATCTATAACACACGATTTTCTTGGTAAGCATAAGCGAGTTAAATGGAAGTTAACGACTCAACATAAATACCTTCCTCAGGTTTGTATCTCAAAACAAGTCGGTCAATTGGGCATTGGTTCTGTATTGACGAAGCATAAGCGTACAAAAGACCGCAGAATAACAATTACCATTTAAAGGATTCACAATGGCTTTATTATCACTATCAGCGTTGGTTGAGAGGCTATCTCCGCATGCAAGAGAAACGTTAGAGCATGCTGCCGCAATGGCCAGCTCTCGTACTCATCATAGTATTGAAATGACGCACTGGTTAATTAGTATTATCCAACATCCGTCTGGGATATACGCGGACGCCTTTCGTAGCCAAAATATCGATGCTAGCCGAGTGGAGTCACAGTTGCTCGAACAGTTAGAAAAGTATCGAACAGGCTGCGATTCGGTCCCTGGGTTGTCTGAACATACCGTTACCATCATGCAAAATGCAATGATGATTACGACGATTGAATTTAATCAAGAGCAATTGAGTTGTATCCATTTATTAAGAGCTTACTTAACGGATGATACTTTGGTTGCAATGTTGAATCAGCCTAGCTCAGAATTAATGAAAATTGATGTAAACACATTGTTGGATGTTAATGAATCTGAATCAAAGCATCTCGCCTCTAACGAAGGGATTAGTAAGAGCAAAAACGCTGCACTTCACCAATTTACTGTTGACCTTACAGAGCAAGCAAAATTAGGGAAAATCGACCCCGTTGTCGGTCGAGATGACGAAATCCGTTTAATGATCGATATTTTGCTACGCCGCAGACAAAATAATCCAATCTTGACAGGTGAAGCTGGCGTCGGAAAAACTGCCGTTGTCGAAGGATTGGCGCAAAAAATTATCGATGGCGATGTTCCCTCTGCATTAATGAACGTTTCAATAAAATCGTTAGATATGGCACTACTGCAAGCAGGCGCGGGCATGAAAGGTGAATTTGAAAACCGATTAAAGAATGTGATTAAAGAAGTTAATCAATCGGAAACACCTATCATACTTTTCATTGATGAAGCCCATGGTTTGATTGGTGGGGGAGCGCAAGCAGGTCAAGGCGACGCGGCAAATATTTTGAAACCGGCGTTGGCCCGTGGCGAGCTTAGGACAATAGCGGCGACAACATGGGCGGAATATAAAAAGTATTTCGAGAAAGATGCAGCACTAACTCGACGTTTTCAAGTCGTTAAGATCGATGAACCTATGCCAGAAATTGCAATTGCAATGTTGCGAGGGTTGTTGGACGTGATGTCGAAACACCATGACGTGTATATCACAAATAAAGCTTTGGAAGCTGCTGTTCAACTTTCTGCACGATACATAAATGGTCGTCAATTGCCTGACAAGGCAGTTTCTGTTCTTGATACCGCATGCTCTCGTGTTGCTCTAAGCCAATCATCCACGCCAGGAACATTGGATAGTAAACGAAAAGATCTTCAAATAAGAGAGTTGGAACTTGACCAACTGTACAAAGAGTCTCAATTCGGTTCGGCGAATGACCATAAAATTTCTGATATTAAAGAAAAAATTAATGTTCTACATGGTGAGATTCTTGAATTAGAAGAAATTTGGCAAAAAGAAAAACAATGGGTCGATGAAGCAAAACTAATACGGCATAAGATTCAACTTCAGGAAGGTGAAGCTAATGAAGAAGACAAGAATCGCTTAGTAAGTATTGAGAAAGACTTAAGCTCAAACTCTCAGCCACTTGTCTTTTCACACGTTAGCGAAGCCTTAATTGCTGAGGTGATCTCAGATTGGACTGGTATCCCTTTAGGAAAACTGCAAGATGATGACATCAAAGCGGTTCTTACACTAAAAGAGACACTAAGTCATAGAGTGGTAGGGCAAGATCACGCACTCGAAGTCATGTCAGAGGTTATCAAAACTGCGAGCGCGCAACTCACTGATGAATCGAAACCTAATGGCGTTTTTCTGCTTACAGGCCCAAGTGGAGTCGGTAAGACAGAATCTGCGCTGGCGATAGCGGAAAAAGTGTATGGTAGCGAAGATAATGTTACGACAATCAATATGTCTGAGTTTAAAGAAGAACATAAAGTCTCTCTATTGTTAGGTTCACCTCCTGGTTATGTCGGTTATGGTGAGGGTGGGGTTCTCACAGAAGCGGTAAGACGTAGACCTTATAGTGTGATTTTATTGGATGAGATGGAAAAAGCGCACGCGGGTGTGCAAGATATTTTCTATCAGGTTTTCGATAAGGGCATGATCAAAGATGGTGAAGGAAGAGATATCGATTTTAAAAACACCATTATCATTATGACTGCCAATACAGGAACGGAGACGACAATGTCTCTATTTGAAGACCCTGAGTTAGCCCCAGAACCAACAGCTTTAAAAGAGGCGCTACGGGAGGATCTTCTGGGTGATTTTAAACCTGCGTTTTTAGGGCGAGTCAACGTACTTCCATATCTGCCGTTAAATAAAGAAGTATTAAGTAATATTGCTTCTTTAAAATTACAGAAAATATCCGACAGAATTCAAAGAAACTACAATGCCAAATTAACGTTTAGTGATTCATTAATAAATGATATAGTTAATAATAGCAATGAGTCAGGGAGTGGTGCTAGGGTAATACAAACTACGATTGAAAATACGCTGTTACCAAAAATTTCCCATGAGATATTGAGTTCTATTCTTAATGGTAAGACATTTGAGGAAATTAACGTTAATGGAGAAATTAAATCACTTAACGTCTCACTTATTTAACAGCGGTTTCAATGTAAAAATAAATTGAGACTCGCTTCATATTAACTTTATTTTTTGGAAAATAGTGCTTAATTAATTTCAAATTAAACGATATAAAAGAGCGTATTTAAAATAAAGTTTTTGATACATAAGTCATTAATTATCAATAACGATTTGATGATTAAATAACTACGCAATATGTCAATTATTAATGCTATAGGAGATTAGCATGCAGTCTAACACGTATCTTAAATATGCAGATATTAAAGGTGAAGCAACTGCTGAGCAGTACAAGGATCTAATTACACTACTATCTGTAGATTGGAGTGTTGGTCGTGAAATTTCATCATTCACAGGTACCGCAATGGACCGTGAAGCTAGCGCGACTCGCTTGTACGATTTAACTATCACCAAATTGCAAGATCGTTCATCACCAGATCTATTTAAAGAAGCAACGATTGGTAAAGGTAAACCTGCGGTATTCCATATTACTAAGCAGGGTGAAAAAGTAGAAGAAATCATGAAAATCGAACTTACTGATGCAATGATTTCTAATTACTCTGTTTCAATTCAAGATGATCGCCCGATTGAAACAATCACTATTTCATACACTGAAATGATGATGACAGTGACACCTACTGATGATAAGAACAATACATCAGCGCCACTAGTATACGGTTACAGCGGTGTTAAAGGTCAACAAATGTAATTAATTTGCGGGGATCCTTTCCCCGCATTTTTTAAGAAGTGTACAATGAAAAAAGCAACTCAAGACAATAACTTCATTAGAATTTTTACACCATTTGGTGAGGATGCAATAATTCTGAATTCCTTCGAGTATAAAGAGGCTGCTTCAGAGCTTTTTTCATTGCATGCTTACGCTTATTTTAATGGGCAACAAGCTGAGTTAAATCAGATTATAGGCAAAGAAGTGACGATCAGTATGGATAATCATTCATTGGTATCGTTACAACCTAGATATTTTCATGGCGTAGTTTCTAGGGCTAAACTGTCTGGGACTCGAGTTTCGACTGTTGATAGGGGTGAGCAATATAAAAATATAGAGTTGATAATCGAACCAAAGTTATGCTTCTCAAATTATCGGACAAATTGCAGAATATTTCAGTATAGAGATGTGAAAGAGATCGTATCAGAAATTCTTGCTGAGCATGAAATTACTTTCAGTTTTAAGCTTACTAAAGCTTACACCAAATACATATATAAAGTGCAATACGAAGAATCTGATTTGGCCTTTGTAAGGCGAATTTTGGCGGAGGAAGGTATCGCGTTCTGTTTTTTACATTCGGATTCAGATCATGTCATAGAATTTTTTGACGATATCAGTTACTACACCCCTTCGGCAGAATTTATTGTAGAGCACTCAACTGGTAGCGCAGCATCTAGCCATATCTTCTCATGGAATGAAACTCAGTCCCTCACGACAAAAAGCAGTCATTTGTCCGGTTTCAATATGTTGAAGCCAAGCTCTTATCCGAAGCACTCTGCTAACGGGTCAACCAACTTCTTCACCGTTCCAGTCAGTGAGCATTACGAGTATTTGGCGGAGACTGAAACCAATGACCAATTCGCATTAAGGAACATGCATAACATAGAGTCATTGCAACAAAATGTTTATCAATGTATGGGGGAAGCGAGTTGTCGATCATTTTCGGTTGGAACATGTTTTAAGTTCAAAAAACATGAAGATAAAAGCCGAATTGGTAAAGAGTATGTGCTGTCTTCTGTCTCCGTTTCAGCTTCGGTATTCAATCAGACAGGTCAGGGTGGTACCGCCAACCAAGGCGTGAGAGTTGCTTTTTATTGTGTTGACTCAAAAACGATATTGCGTCCATTAGCTAGGTTTGGAAAACCACAAGTTCGAGGCCTTCAAACGGCCATAGTGACAGGAAACAAAGAAGGTGAAATCTACATAGATAAGCATGGGCGAATCAAAGTTCAGTTCCACTGGGATCGTCAAGGAGAACATGACGCAAACAGTTCATGTTGGATACGTGTTGCTCAGACAGTAGCAGGAAATGGTTGGGGGAGTGCTTTTCATCCTAGAGTAGGACAAGAGGTTATTGTTGACTTCGTTAATGGTGATCCAGACCAACCTATCGTCACGGGCTCTTTGTATAACGGTAACCAAGGAACACCGTATAGCTTGCCGGATCAAGCATCCCAAAGTGGTTACAAATCTCGATCAGTGCAGAAAGGTGGCAGCAATTTTAACGAATTGCGTTTTGACGACAAACCTGGTGAAGAGCACGTCTATTTACACGCCGAAAAATTATTTCAAATGTTGGTAGAAGATTGCGCGGAAATTACCGTTGAAAATAACAAAACGGAAACCGTGACCAACAATGTAACGCAGGACATCGGCCAAAACTCGACGCTTAACGTTGGAAAAAATCATAAAACTGACGTTGGTGAGGCCTTGTCGGTTTGCGCTGGGAAGAGTATCGAAATTAAAGTTGGCGGAGCGTCGATACAAATGTCTAGCTCTGGGGACATCAATATTAAAGGAAATAAGATCTCGATCAACGGCTCCACTATCGGTCTGAAAGCTGGCCAAATATCTTTGAACTAGGGAGAAAGCAAATGGGAAAACCCGCTGCTGTCTTAGGAAGTCATCACGTCTGTCCAGCTAAAACCGGAAAAGTACCTCATCAGGGCGGCCCTGTAGCGATAGGTTCTGCAAACGTAAAAATTTCAGGTATTCCAGCTGCGAGGCAAGGCGATAAGCTAGTATGCGTTGGACCTCCTGATAGTGTTTCTTCGGGCTCCTCCAGCGTTAAGATCAATGGAAAACCGGCAGCCAGACTAGGAGACTCTACCGCCCATGGTGGAAAAATTGTCGCTGGCGTCACTACGGTTTTAATTGGGGGATAAATGCCGATCATATTTGACCCTGTTTTTTGTGTTCTAAACGGAAGAGAATTCTCTATTGAACAATATGCTAACAACACACTTAACGTGTCTGATGATGCTATACGTGTAAAGAGTCATGCCAATAATTTGGAAGATAGGGTTCAATCGTTACTCGAGAATTTTAGTCATCACATTCATGGTTTTGACATTCAAGCGCCGGTGTGTGTGTTACTTCCTCGGGTATCATGCAAGTCAGTGCTGAAGCGTATTTCCTCCGTTATTTTGTCGTTGTTTAATCTTGAAGCTAATCCACTTATTCGTTTCTATCCGTATGGTGAAGCGTCGCTCTTAATGGCATTGAGTCAATTGGAAGAGCTTAGTCATCAAAACACAGTTCCATGGATTATTGCGATCAACCTTGCACAGGGTTCAAGCAGCAAGTTTGATGTATATGATTCATTAGTTGTGGCGCGTTGCGTTGCGGTTAAAGAGGGGCTTAACGTTCGGACTCAATCAATAGATCTCGAACTTACGCCATTAAATACGGCGACAGATAATATCGTTCGGCAGTTAGGCAACGCTTCTGAACAAAGCTTTGATGAACTCTTATTGTCTATAGGAATTGAAGAAGAGCCACAATGGCTCAACTCGATTCACTTTTTGTCTTCATGGATTAGTGCGGAGACTCGATACATCTTTTCCGATTCCCGAACAGGCCCTTTAGGGGCGTGTGGTGGTCTTCTAAAAGCACTCTCTCTCTGTCATCGACAACGCGTTAAACATGTCGAGAACTTTCAAGTCTTACAAGTGGATATAGAGACTCAAGGCTATGCCATTGGCACGATTTTCAATTGGTGTAGTGAGTAAAGATTTAAAATGAACGCACAAAGGATTGTTAAGCTCACAACGCTGGACGGCGAAGCCTATTTGTTTTCTTCGCATCAACCCCCATTTGGTAAACAGGAACGATTCACGTCTGTCAGAGCGGCTGAAATCTTTGTCGAACGTTTTTATTACTCTGCGTTTGATGAACTCAGAGAAATTGCGTCTTGGTCTACTGCGACCACGTATTTCTCCGCAGAGATGAAAGAGCTCACTGACGAGGACCTTTATAAGCGTATTGCTGAGAGTTTATTTGAGCAATCGTTGTTCGCCTTTCAGACACCTCAACAAGCGCCTAGTACCTATTACCCCCCAACAGAGATACCTACTGATCTAATTGCCAAGACGAACGATAAAAAAGCAAAGTCGACAGATGACAGTCCTCATAAAAGCGAGAGTAAAAGTAGTGATACTCCCCAAAATGAGAGCAGTAAAAAACATGCAAAAGCAGGTGATCCTGTCTCTTTGGTAACGGGCGAAGAAAACTTAACACTAACTGATGTGCGACTACCTTTCGGCTTAGTGTGGCAGCGGACTTACCGATCTTCGCTTTCTGATAAAAATACAGGACTTGGTTTTGGTTGGCGACATATCTTCCAGTATGAACTGAAGGATGTACTGGATGAGAAAGAACAGATTATTGGCTGGCTCTTTGTAGATGAAATGGGAGACTCCATCTTATTTCCCCCTGTTTCTAAAGGAGGGGTGAGTTACCAAACTTATACCGATTCGACTTGCCAATATCATCCAAATGGTTATCGATTGGTTACGATAAATGGCAGTGTACAAGTCAAGTTTGTTCAAGTAGAGGAGCTCTGGTTAGCTAGTGAGATTCGACTTGGGCTCATGAAAACGGTAAATCTAGAATATTCACGTAATCACCGCATCACCCAAGTAAACGTCAATCGACAAGCAAAACTTGAATTACAATATAACAAGCAAGGATTACTTGTTGAAATACGCCATCCTACAACCCTAGCTACTCTAGCTGAGTATCAATATGACCGTACCTTTTGTTTAACCAGGGCCACGGATGAACATCGGCAAACAGAATCTTATCAATATAGTGATACCTGTTTACTAACTAGACGAACACGTGCAACAGGATTTTCGCATTATTTTGACTGGATAGGTCGAGGCGTGAGTGCTAAGTGCGTAAGTAATTGGGCGGATGATGGTGCGTATCGATATACTTTTGAGTTCCAACCGACTCAATCGACTGTTGTCGATCCGAGAGGTCATGCATGGCGATACAAACACAATGAACAAGGAAAGTTGCTTGAGCGTGAAAGCCCTGAATCAAGACGCTGGGTATATGAATATGATTCGAAAGGGCACTTGGTAAATGAAGTATCACCGGATGGCTGCTACGTCACTTACACCTATAATCAATTTGGGCAACTAAAAAACAAACGGCATTCTTCAGGTGCAACGGAACATTTTGACTATGATGAATTCGGTTGTAGTACGAGACATCAGTTGCCTGACGGTGAAACCATTGAAAACCAATTTAACGCGCTCGGCCAACTGGTTTGGCAACAAAGTAAAGAAGGTAAACAAGAGCGATACCGATACGATAAACATGGCCGCTTAGTTGAAAAGGTTATTGACGCTGGCGCATGTGTTCAATGGTGGTGGGATGATGAGCATCAACTTAGAGCGAAGAAAACCAATAAAAGTCTCTTTCGCTACAGTTATGATGAACATGACCTTGTAAATGGAATCGCTTATCCGGAAGGTCTTGTCTCCGGCTTTGAGCGCAATCAAAATCGTCTACTTACCCGTCTGTATTTTCAGAATTCGAAAGATGAAATTTTACGCGAACATCGATACGAATATGACGACTACGGCCGTGTCAAACTTATCAGTACACCGAGAGGGGAAGTAGAGATCAATTGGAGCAGCCTTGCTCAACCTGTAGAGGTTTTTAAACAAAATAAAAGCGTCATGTCGTTCTCTTATGACGAAGAAAGGAACCTTAAAACTATCGAGCGTTCCGATGGTTGTAAGTACGAATTTGCATATACACCTGATGGACAAATTCAGTCGACGATAAACTTCGACCAAATACATACAAGTTATACCTACGATAAGGCTGAGCGACTAAGCAAGATTAGGCGCCGGACTAACCAAGTTAGCTTTCGTTATGATGACCTTGGGCGAGTCGTCAATATTCGAGCAATTGGAAGCGGAAAGGGAGTAGAAAACCATTTCCAATATAGCTTAGGCGGTAAACTAATCCACGTGCATAATCGCTTCTCGATGTCTTCTTATACCTATAAAGATACAAAATTGGTAAGTGAACAGCAGGGACGCTATTCCTTCCACAACAGATATCTTAATAACGGTTTACTCCAGTCCCAATGTTATAGTGACGGTACTGAAATCTCCTACCAATACGACGAGTACGGTGTGGTGTGTTCCATTTCTATTCAAGGGGGGGCGCACACCACAATACAGTTTAAATACGATGACTTACAGCGAATAACTCGTATTCAGTATGGCACTAAAGGGGAAACAAAAGAGTTTGATGGATTAGGAAGACTAAAGCGTCAAATATGGGAGAGTTTGGAGCGAAAGTATCATTACAACGCACAGCATCTTTTATCTCTTATCGTCGACAGTGAGAAGGGGCCCCAACATTATCAATATGATGACCTCGGCCATTTAGAAAGGGTAAAGACGCAAACCTCTGAGGAGTCATACATCTATGACAGTTTTGGCAACTTTAATGATGAAAGTGCACAGCTAGAATATGACCGCCTTGTTGAATACCATGGCGTCAGGTACGACTACGACGAACTAGGTAACAGAACCAGTAGTCAAGGTAATGGATTAGAGCAGCGCTGTACTTACGATGCTAAAGGGCAGCTAATTTTTGTCGAGAGCGAAGGGCGTTTATGTCAATTCGAATACGACGCACTAGGCCGAAGAATCAAGAAAATCAGTGAAAATGGCACCACTGAATTTATTTGGCAAGGAAGTCATTTAGTCGGCGAGTATTCTCGTTCGGGTTATCGGTGGTATCTATATCAACCAAACAGTTTTGTTCCGCTTGCTCTTATTGAAAACGGTGAGTGTTATTTTTACCAATGTAATCAAATCGGAACCCCAGAACGTTTGGTGGACTCGAAAGGGCAGGTAGTTTGGCAAGCAGCATACGATACCTTTGGATTTGCTCACGTTGCAATCGAGACGGTTAAAAACAACCTTCGCTTACAGGGGCAGTACTTCGATATTGAGACTGGTCTGCACTACAACTTAGCACGCTACTACGACCCTCAAATAGGTCGATTTATCCAACCCGACCCCCTAGGGCTGCTTGGTGGAACCAACCACTATCAATTCGCACCAAACCCTGTCTCGTGGGTTGATCCTCTGGGTTTATGTGCAAAAGAGGATGCGCATACAGTTCTAGCAGGGCATAACGATAATGCACCGGAGAGGATGGTCTACGAAAAAGCAGCGGTTAATATTTCTGGGCCAACGATTGAGGAACTTATCGCAGATCCGACTTTACAGGGTATTAACGCTGTAAATATCGATCCAATATCGATGATGGTCGAAGGGATTGAAGATATGATAAATGCAGGGAACGCATTTATCGATAATCCTTCATTCTCTACTGCAACGAGTATGGCTATCACCGCAATACCAGGCAGATATGCGGAAAAAGTTGTCGATGAACTGCCGCTGAAAAAACTCGATAACGCCATGGTGAAGTCTTTGAGCACCATGAAGCGATTTAAAGTGCCTTGTTTTGAACCTGGGGCAACGATTAAAGGCAAGTTCAAAGGCAAAGAGCGTGAATTGGAAAGTCATTTTGCTCGCCAACTAAGGCATCAAGAAGCGGGTCTTAATGACTTGACCGTGGGGGAATACATCGAAAATCGCAATCGTTACAAAGAAATGAAACGAGCGGGAACGGGTATGGCTCAGGAGGATTTCAGAAAGCAGTTTTCTCGTCAATTGAATAGTTCGCTAGCTGAAAGCTTTAAGTTGAAGATGAGCCCTATGGACGCCAAAAAAGCGGCGAAACAAAGAACATCTGAGATTATGGATAACCTTGCGGCTTTGCATGATCCAGATATGATTGCAGGCGGGGCTGACAAGGTGAATAGGATGGGGAATAAAGGGGTTAACTCCTCAATTGGCTCTCAGTGGCGCACAAAGTCGCGCTTAACTCAGATGGATGAGCAAGCACAACGTGCATTTGAAAACCTAGGACCAGATGCCAAAATGAATGTTTCGCTGGAGCGCTGCCCATTACGTGGAATTAAATAAGATGAATGACGAATATTTTGAAATGTTTATAGAAGAGTTTGGCGAGCCGACCGAACATATTCAGGCAACTGACCAACAAGTTGAAGCATATCGAGGTATACTTCCAGATCAGCTACTTAAATACTGGCAAATGGTCGGTTTCTCTGGCTTTAACGATGGTCTATTCTGGATCACCAATCCCGCAGAATTTGAAGATGTGCTTGAATCTTTTCTTGACGATACAGAGTTCGCACACTTTGACAATTACCATGTGATCGCTCGAAGCGCCTATGGTCAACTCTATTTGTGGGGAGAGCGAACAGGTGCGTCACTCGATATAGCGAC
Source organism: Vibrio jasicida 090810c (assembly GCF_002887615.1). Taxonomy (NCBI): domain Bacteria; kingdom Pseudomonadati; phylum Pseudomonadota; class Gammaproteobacteria; order Vibrionales; family Vibrionaceae; genus Vibrio; species Vibrio jasicida. Next base: position 1,241,211 of record NZ_CP025793.1, read on the forward strand.
ACACTTAAATTGGATAATGACAAATCAAGGACACGCAAAAGACATTTCTAAAGGCGATGCTAATATTGCAATTCAAAGCTTTTTCGGTTTTCAAGATAAAGAATATATAGACGTAGAAGTTAGTTCAAAACCTCTCTTTCCGTCTGCGATTAAAAAACATGGTCCAGTGGGTAAAGAAGAAGTGATGGTGTTTACCCCTTACCTATTTATGGGGGGCAAGAAGTCCCCAGATGCTATGACCAAAGAAGATCTACATGTATTTTTACAGGTTATGGCGGATTTAGGGGGAGCCGAAATTATAGATATGGCGTCAATGGTCGGCAATGTCCTTAAAAGTCACAGAGAGTAACCCGTCCTGCATAGCAAAACTCAAGCTCACGCTTTGTGGGCTCTTTTGTTTACCCAGTATCGATCTAGATAGATATCTTTTAAACAATCAGTTTGGCTGAATAGTGATCACACACAAGGCAAGAGTTCTTAGCTTAAACTCAGATATTGAAGAAGAAGTTACGCTTGAAGTTAATGGTGTCGAATTAACCTGTTTTGCCGGGGTGTGCCCCTATGAATTGTATATTGGGCAAGAATATCCCGTTACATTTGAAATGTTGGATTTTGAATTAACAGAGCAGGAAAGTGCAGACGAAACTAGTATGACAAGGGTCGATAGTACCTATGCTTATAAGCTATTAGGTAGACTAAACGGTGGGACCATAGACGCTGGACTAAAGATTTGTGATGATTTTTTAGAGTCTGATTATGCATATTTGGATGGTCAGTTTATTTGTCTCTGTGTCGAGCGGTTGGACGTAGAATTTTTAGATAGGTAAACCGAGTGCTTAGGGCATGTTCTTTGCTCCCAAATAATGATCGGGTTTGTGCAAATAAATTAGGCAAAGGATATAAACGCAAATGAATAATGAAAACTCTACACTAGTTCGCTTTGTTATGAATGTTGTAAATTGAAAAAAGTACCTCATCAATCCTATAGCCTAGATGGACTGAAAAATGGTGAGTGTTTGTGTGTGGTCAATCAAGATGATTCTTGGAAAGTTGTATACAACAGTCAAGGAAGAATTACGTCTGTAACTGAATGTCAAAATGAAGAAGATGCGTATGAGGAACTATATCGCCAAATCTCAGATGCTTATGGTTGGTAGATTTTAAGTGCGCACAATTAGCTCGTTTTTACTTTAACTCCAGCATACGCCACAAACCACATGAAAAGCTTACGAACTCACGATATCCTAGGGGGATAATAAGATAGCGCCATGTAGATGGCAGAAAGTGAATTCGAATGAAGTTTATCCATACCTCAGATTGGCATCTTGGCCGACAGTTTCATAACGTCTCTTTACTTGACGATCAGCAAGCCGTTCTTGACCAGTTAATCCAATACATTGAAAACAACCCTGTTGATGCAGTGGTAGTTGCTGGTGATATTTATGACCGTTCTGTCCCACCAACCATTGCGATTGAGCTACTTAACAAAGTAGTGAAGCGAATCTGTGGTGAGCTAAACACGCCGATGATTTTGATTTCTGGCAACCATGATGGTGCAGAGCGCTTGGGATTTGGCTCTGAGCAGATGAAAAATGCGGGTCTTCACATTATCAGTAACTTCGAAGACATGCTTACCCCTGTTGTTATTGAAACCGAGAGCGCAGGGAAAGTGGCTTTTTATGGCATGCCTTATAACGATCCTGAGCAAGTCCGTTTTGCCTATCAAGAACCCGTTTCGACCCACGATCAAGCGCACAAGTTACTTGCCGAGAAAATCACTGAGCAGTTCCAACCAGAGCAACGCAACGTGTTAGTCAGCCACTGCTTTGTCGATGGTGCCATTGAGTCTGAATCTGAGCGTCCACTTTCGATTGGTGGTTCTGACCGCGTCAGTCACGAGCATTTCCTTAACTTCGATTATGTAGCGTTGGGGCACTTGCATCAGCCGCAGAAAAAAGGCGAAGAGTACATTCGTTATTCTGGCTCACTGATGAAATACAGTTTTGGTGAGCAAAACCAGAAGAAAGGTTTCACGCTGGTGGAAATTGACCAAAACGGGTTTGTCTCGGCAGAGCACATTAACCTTGCTGCACCTCATGAGATGCGAATCGTTGAAGGTGAGCTTGAACAAGTGATAGAGCAGGGCAAAACCGATCCGAAAAACGAAGACTACTTGTTGGTACGTTTGATGGATAAGCACGCAATCTTAAACCCAATGGAAAAGCTACGTACTGTTTACCCGAATGTTTTGCACCTAGAAAAACCGGGCATGTTAATTGGTGTCGAGCAGGAGATGGCGCAAGCGAAGTTGGCGAGAAGTGAGATAGACATGTTCCGAGACTTCTTTTCGGAAGCGCAAGACAGCCAATTATCGCAAGATCAAGATCAAGCGATCAGTGACATCATTAAACAACTTTCCCAGCAGGCTTAGTAAGGACCAAACATGAAACCCATTAAACTGACAATGCAGGCTTTTGGTCCGTTTGCTCAAACAGAAACGATTGAATTCGACAAGCTGGGAACTAACCCTCTGTTTCTTATCAACGGTCCTACTGGTTCGGGTAAAACCTCGATTCTCGATGCGATTTGTTTTGCGCTTTATGGTGAAACAACGGGTAACGAGCGCCAAGGTATTCAAATGCGTTGCGATATGGCAGCGCCAACGTTATTGACCGAAGTGACGCTAGAGTTCTCTTTGCACGGCAAGTCTTATCGAGTGATTCGCTCACCAGAACAAGAAGCACCAAAGGCGCGTGGTGAGGGCATGACGGTGCGTAAGCATACCGCAGCTTTGTATGAGATTACGGACGAAGAAAAGCTCATCACTAGCAAAACAACGCAAGTAAAGACAGAGGTGACCAATATTATTGGCTTGAACGAAACTCAGTTCCGCCAAGTGATGGTGCTACCACAAGGTAAGTTCCGAGAGTTGTTACTTGCGACGTCCAAAGAGCGTGAAGAGATATTTGGTCAGCTATTCCAAACGGATATCTACAAGAAGATTGAATATGCGCTGAAAGATAAAGCGAGTGCCATTAGCAAAGCCAAAGACGAGTTTGACAACCAGATTCGAGGCGCACTGCAGGTAGCTGGTGTTTCTTCAGAAGCGGAGTTGACAGAGCAGCGCGAAGCCTTATCTGTTCAATTTAAATCTGTACAAAAGCAAGAGCAAGAATCTCTGGCGCAATTAAATGCGGTAAAAACGGAACTGCAAAGAGCCGAAGCGCTGAGCAATGAGTTTAAAAAGCGCGAGCAAGCCGAAGTTGCATTGAAGCAACATTTGGAACAGAGCGATGCTGTCTTATCACGTCAATTGCAGTTAGGCAATGCGAAGAAGGCAAGCAAGGTTGAGTTGCCTTATGTCACGTTACAAAATGCCTCAAAGCAAACGCAAGAGCTTGAGCAAAAGGTGGCTAAGCTATCTCAAGATCTTACTGTGGCAAATGACGCGGTAAAATCCAAAGAAGGCGCATTGCAAACCGCGAAAGAACAAGCTGCACAATTGCCAAAACTGACAGAGCAGCAATACCAACTTGAAGGCATGAAAGGAAAGTTGGTTGAAAAGTCAGAGTTAGAGAAAGCCATTAACGCAGGTTTGACGGAAAAGTCGGAGTTTGAGGCAACGCTTAAGAAATATAGCGCTCTGAAAGAGAAGTTAACGCTAGAGGCGCAACAAGGTCAGAAGTCACTAGATCAAGCTCGAGTCGATGTTGCAAGTATTGGCAGTGTAGAGGCTGAGATAAAACAGCAACAACGTTTGATGCAAGACCTACAAAAGCTCACTGGCTTAAACCAAGAGCTGGCGAAATTGGATGCATTGACGCCTAGCAAACAAGCTTCGGTTGACCAAGCAAAAGCGCGATACGTAGAACTTCAACGCTCAGCAGATACACTTGAATTGAGCTGGCACAATGCTCAAGCCGCAGTATTGGCTCAGCGCTTACAAACCGGTGAAATGTGTCCGGTGTGCGGTAGTGTAGAACACCCTCAACCCGCTCAATTTGTTGGTGAAGAGGTCACTAAGGATCAAGTTCAAAACGCTCGAAATATAGAGCGAGAAGGGCAAGTTGCGCTTAACCAATTGAACAATCAATTGGAGCAGCACAATATCGCAATCGGACAATACAAGCAGCAGATTGAGCAACTATCCGTTGAGCTTGGTCAAAACGCATCAATGGATTTAGGCGCGTTGCAAGCGTCCATGCAGCAGCTCGATGAACGTCTACAGCAATTGTCATCGATTAACTTGGTTCAATTGGAACAAAGCGTCAATGAGTTAAACCAGCGTTGTGTTACTGGGGAAGGTAAGATCAATGATCTGCAAAACCAGATGGCAGCGAATGAATCGACGATAAAAGTGAACCAAGAGCAACTGGCTAAACTGTCTGCTTCGTTAGATGCCAAGTACTCATCTCTTGAAGTTCTTGAGCAAGACATTGTTGCGATTCAAAAACAGATTAAGGAGTTAAACACCGCATTCGAGACAGCACAAAACCATTTGCAACAAGCCGTGCTGGCGAAGACCAATATTGAAAGCCAACTGACAACCAATCAACAGTGGTTGAATGAGGCACTCGATCGTTTGAACACAGCTAAAGCTGATTGGAACCAGGCTTTGCAGGCGAGCGCATTCGAGGATGAAGCGCAATTCATAGCATGTAAAGTTGATGAAGCCGAGATGCAGATTTGGCAGCAAGAAATTGATGTGTTCAAACAGACCCAAATCAAGCTAGAACAAACATTGGCAGACTTGAGTTCAACATTGAAAGACTTGGCATTGCCTGATTTAGATGACCTCAACGTTAAGTTAAACAGCATTCAGCAAAGTTATGTTGAAGCGCGTAATCAGCTTGATAGCACGCGCTCTCTGTTTGAACGTCTAGAGAAAGTCCGTAATGACATCGCGACGTTACATGACAAGAACACTAAGTTAGAAGACGAATATAAAGTGTTTGGTACCTTGTATGACGTTGCAAGCGGTAAAACGGGTAGCCGTATCAGCCTGCACCGATTTGTCCTTGGTGTGTTATTAGACGATGTATTGATTCAAGCCTCACAGCGTTTAAGTCTGATGAGTAAAGGTCGTTATATCTTGGCTCGTAAAACTGAAGGCTTTAAAGGTGCTGCAGGACGAGGCTTGGATTTGGTAGTAGAGGACAGCTACACAGGTAAAACGCGCGATGTTGCGACGTTATCAGGTGGTGAATCTTTCATGGCAGCGTTGGCATTAGCGCTCGGTCTATCTGATGTTGTGCAGTCTTACAGTGGCGGTATTCGCTTGGATACGCTGTTTATTGATGAAGGTTTTGGCAGCTTAGATCCGGAATCTTTGGATCTTGCGATTCAAACCTTGGTCGACTTACAACAAACGGGTCGCATGATTGGTGTGATTTCTCATGTATCCGAGCTGAAAGAGCAAATGGCGCAGCGCATTGATGTCGAACCGTCGCGACTTGGTTCTACAGTTTCTGTGAAGTCTCAGATGGCATTTGATTCTTAATCGGTAAAGGTAAACGGTACCGGTAAACATTGATAAACAAAAAGCCCAGCTAGATTACGGTGTAAAATAGCGGGCTTTTGGGTTTTCAGTTTCGAAGCATTTATTGTTCGCAGAAACGACCTTCTTTCGGTGATTGCGTAATCGCATATTCACCATCAAGATTGCGGTAAACAACCGCGTTCCAAACTGAACCGTCATTCAATTCAAACTCTATCGCGTAGTTCACACCACTCACAATTTGTGCATGAACGGACAAGATCTGTTTAAACGAAGAGAGAGTTTCCATTTTATTTAGGACAAAGGCCATTGCCTTTTGAGCGTCTGGGGTAGCATCAAATTCGTTCCACCCACCTGGCATATTTCCTTGTGTATTACATACATCTGCCGAGGTTGTTGGTTGTGCCGCTTCATCTTGAGTTTTTTGCTGACATCCAGCAAGAAGAATCAAGATTGCGCAAGCTGACACGGTTTTTAATTTCATAAAATTAACCTCTGTTTGCAAGCACGCATTATAAAGCTCGGTGTTAAAGCACAATGTCTACGTTGTGCAAACTTTTGATATGCAGAGGGTTAAATCCTGATGAAATCGTTGCGAGCGAGCTCCAAAAAAAGAAGATTGGTTAAGTTTTTGTGGGATTTTGATAGAACGTCACGCTTAATTGCGAGCGCAGCTTTACGGTTCATTTCGCGTCGTGAATTAAGATCACAATTATAAAATCGACATTAAAAACATAACTTTGTAAGTGTATCTGTTTTCTTAGCTCAGCCATATAATCCAAACGAAATTCATTAAGTGCCAATACAAAGTACTGAGTGATTGTTGTGATGAAACAAAATGGATGAGAGGTAACACGATGAAGCAAAAAGCGCTATATCTAGCAGTAGCATTGGGTTTGAGTGGTCTTTCAAACGTAGCATCCGCTAATGAGATGGTGAATCCAGATGGTGGTGTCGTAGTCGGTTATTGGCATAACTGGTGCGATGGGGCTGGTTACAAGGGCGGTAATGCACCGTGTGTGACACTGGATGAAGTTGATCCTATGTACAATGTGGTTAACGTTTCCTTTATGAAGGTGTTCAACACCAGTGAAGGCCGTATCCCAACCTTTAAGCTCGATCCAAATATTGGTCTTTCAGAACAACAATTTATTGATCAAATTGGCGCACTAAACCAACAAGGACGCGCCGTTCTTATTGCGCTTGGTGGTGCAGATGCACACGTTGAGCTGAAAACTGGCGATGAGCAAGCATTCGCACAAGAGATCATCCGTCTGACTGATAAGTTCGGCTTTGATGGTCTGGATATCGACTTAGAGCAATCTGCAGTAACCGCGTCAGACAACCAAACAGTAATCCCAGCTTCACTTCGCCTTGTAAAAGAACACTACCAACAGCAGGGTAAAAACTTCCTAATTACGATGGCGCCTGAGTTTCCATACTTAACAGAAGGTGGCAAATACGTTCCTTATATTACTGGATTAGAAGGGTACTACGATTGGATCAACCCTCAGTTTTATAACCAAGGTGGTGATGGCATTTGGGTTGAAGGTGTGGGTTGGATTGCACAAAACAATGATGCGCTAAAACAAGAATTCATTTACTACATTTCAGACTCTCTATCGAACGGTACACGTGGTTTCCACAAAATTCCGCATGACAAATTGGTGTTTGGTATTCCATCTAACATTGATGCAGCGGCAACGGGCTTTGTACAAGACCCTCAAGATCTTTACGACGCGTTTGACCAACTTAAAGCGCAAGGGCAGGCACTTCGTGGCGTAATGACATGGTCGGTGAACTGGGATATGGGCACAGACAAGAATGGTCAGGCGTACGGTGAAAAGTTCGTGAAGGATTACGGTCCGTTTATCCATGGCCAGACTCCACCACCGCCGAGTGAAGGCGAACCGGTGTTCAGCGGTATCAGTGATATTCGCGTGCATCACGGTAGTTCATTTGATCCGTATGCAGGTGTTGCCGCGTCTGATAAAGAAGATGGAGACCTAACTAACAGCATTACTGTTGAAGGTTCAGTTGATGTGAACACCGTTGGCACATATGTTTTGGTTTACAGTGTAAAAGACAGCGACAACAATGAAACCAAGCAAAGCAGAACCGTTGTTGTTTACAGCCTAGTGCCTGAGTTTGAAGGTGTAACGGATACGACCATACAGCTTGGGGACGCATTTGACCCAATGGCAGGCGTAAAAGCGACGGATGCAGAAGACGGTGATTTGACTGATCAAGTTCGTGTAGAGGGCAGCGTAGATGTTAACGTGCTAGGTGTCTACGACTTGGTTTACCGAGTTACGGATAGTGCAAATCAGACTACGACAGCTCAACGCACTGTGATTGTTTCTGATGGCAGCAGTTACCCTCCGTATGAATCTGGAAAAACGTATGAAGCAGGTGACATTGTCACAGGCTCAGATGGCAACTTGTATCAATGTAAACCGTGGCCATACACGGGCTGGTGTTCAAACCCTTCTTATGCACCTGGTGAAACCGTTTACTGGTCAGACGCATGGGATAAGTTGTAATTAGTTCATTAGTTTAGGTATACCCAAGTCAACTCGCCCTCAGGGAGTGTGTCATTGACCCGATTACTGCGTCAAACAACTTGGAAAGAGCTGGTTATTCCGCTTCGTTGTTTTCCTTGTTTACTTTCGGTAAACAGGGAATCAATGACAAAGCTCTGAATCAGCACTTTGAAGTCACTTGGGTATAGACCTCCTTCACTGGAGGCTTTTTTATGCGCGTAACTTCACATCTTATTGAACCTACACTAGAACTTTAAAGCGTAATCATTAATATCCCGCCTCCGCATTTTCCAGACTTACCTATAGTTGGAATGCGTCGCTCTTTGTCAATTTGGTACGGTCACCTAGGAGGATTTAATGAAAAGGATCAATGTAGTAGGCAGCAGTGCAAGCGGTAAATCGACGTTTTCAAAGCAGCTCGCAATGAAATTAGGTGTCACGTACATAGAAATGGACAGGTTGTTCTGGCTTCCCGATTGGAAAGAACTCGATGATGAGACGTTCTTCGATAAAGTCGTGGACGTAACTCAACAAGGCGCTTGGGTACTCGACGGGAATTACAGCCGAACACAACCATACAAATGGCAAAGAGTCGATACCATCATCTGGCTCGATTATTCACGTTCTATCACCACTTATCGTTCCATAACTCGTGCTATTAAAAGGGCATGGACTCAAGAAGAGTTTTGGGAAGGAACTGGCAATAGAGAAAGCTTTAGAAAAGCGTTTTTGAGTACAGACTCGATTATTTGGTGGTCGGTTAAGAATTACCGAAAGAATCGGAAGCGTTATTTAAAATTGAAAGATGACTTAAAAGGTTCGCCTATCGAGTTCATCCACATCACTTCACCAAAAATGGCACAAGATTTTCTTGGTTCTCAAGATTTTATAAATAGATAAGTAACTTATTTAAGTGACTTTTTGGCAACGGCTCGCAGCTGTGTAAATCCTGACATTCCGCCTCCGTTAGATGATGAATACTAACCACGTTCCCGTCGTATTCATTGTGGAGGTATTATGATCGGTTACGAAGAAATGGCGATATCCGGCTACCTAGGTTGGTTACTCGCTGTTTTGTTGATTTACCCCTTTGCCTATGTTGGTATTCATATTGGAGTATTCGATATAAAAGTTCGTACCAAAGTCAGCCGTTATTTCAATCGCTTTATATTAGCTTTGATTGCATTTCTACTGATTATGCATATGCAAACTGAAGTGGTTTACGGCAAGTACTTTCTTGGCCTTTGGGAAGCACAACAGTAACTCTGATCGCATTAATTCCCATCGCCTTGTGCTAAGTTGTCGAAATTGAACTAAAAATCGACAACTTAGCATGAAGCCATACGACCTATATTTTCTTCATACTTCACCCGTACACATTCCACCTTTCTCCAAATTGATGACAGAGCTCGCACCTGATTTAAAAGTTGCACACTTTGCCGATGCTGACTTGTTGGAGCGTCTGGTTGATGGAGAGGACGTATCTAAGGTGAAGCAATCAGTACAAGACAAAGTACGAGAGCTTTCTGAACAAGCAAACTTGGTGGTTTGTACTTGCTCCTCAATTGGTCGCTTTGCTGAGTCGCTTACAGAGGAGGGTGTTAACGTTCAGCGTATCGACCGAGCGATGGGTGACCAAGCTGTCACTCATGAGCAAGTGTTGTTACTCGCGGCACTCGCGACAACGCTTGAGCCTAGCTTGGCGTTACTTGAGACGAGTGAGGGTAATTGTATCCGTCAGTTAGATACGTTTGTGGTTGAAGGTGCTTGGGAACGCTTTCTCGACCAAGATAACCAAGGCTATTACGACAAGATTAAAGCGGTAATAGAACAAAAGGCTCGTGATTATGACGTAATTGTATTGGCACAAGCTTCGATGTCAGGTGCTGCATCATTAGTTGATGTCGACATTCCAGTATTAAGCAGCCCACGTTTAGGTGTAAAAAGGGCAATTGAAACCTTAAGGACATTCCATGCAAATAACTAGTTGGATTCAGCTATGCTTACGCGAGCTTGAAGGGGCGCCCATAAAAGAACATTCCGATATCGAAGCGTCGTTTGCGGAGTCGGAACGTTTCTCAAAATGGAAGGCAAGCAAAAGAGAAATACGCCTCGAAGAAGTCAGCGATCGTTGCTGGATCAAGAGCTGCACGGGTGGCTACATCACAGAGGTACATTTGCATGCAGATGGTTCACTTGATGAATACACCTTGTTTGGACGCCTTCATACCAAAGGACATTGGGAGCTAGAGGCTCGTGTACTTCATATCACGATCTACAAAGGTGAAAACACTTATGAACTTTCTGTTGTGGGAAACCGTGAACCTTCCATCCACTCTGCGATTGAATACAAAAATGGAGAAGTGCACTCCTATCTAAAACTGACTCCAATTTCTCAATAGCAATTTAACAAGGACGAGTACCACAATATGGATATTGTATTTGTAAGGCATGGCGTGCCAGATTTTACGTTAGCGGATGAGCGGCAGATGACCCAACTTGAGAAGGATTATGCGCCGCTTTGCCAAGAGCATTTGCCCGAGCTGCAAGAAAAACTCAATCATCCAGTCTTCAATGATGCTGAAATCATCATAAGCTCACCTTATACGCGTACTCTTCAAACTGCAGAAATTCTCAATCGTCATCGCGGTTTGCCTTTGTTTGTTGAGCATGACTTGAGAGAGTGGCGTGCTGACAAAGAAGGCGGCTACATTACCTTGAATGAGAGAGACCGACGCTGGCACGAATACCGAGAGCTTTTAAATGCAGGTATTCCAATGACTGACTCCCGCTATGAACATGTTGACGAGCTAAAAACACGAGCGGAGTTAGTACTGGAGCGTTACCGTCAATATCGAAAGGTTGTTGTCGTGAGCCACTTTAATGTGTTTGAAGCACTGCAAGGTTTCCAAGACGTAGGACTGTCTTGTGGAGAATTTCGATACATTAATTTCTGATCTAATTTTTATCTTCTATAGTAAAATCAGACACTAATTTAATTTCAGGTTGCTGTATGAAATCTTTTAAAACACTTTTACTTTTGTCTCTTGCAACGTTGTTTGGCTGTACGTCTAAACCGGACGGCGTGGAGCCCGTCAACAACTTTGAACTTCAACCATATCTAGGTAAGTGGTATGAAATTGCGCGTCTTGATAACTCTTTTGAGCGCGGTTTATCGAATGTGACAGCTGAATACGAGCTTCGTGAGGATGGCGGTGTAACAGTTATCAACCGAGGTTATTCAGAAGAAGATAAAGAATGGACGCAAGCTGACGGCAAAGCGTATTTCGTTGATGGTGAAAACACAGGGCATTTAAAAGTGTCTTTCTTCGGTCCGTTTTATTCGTCTTACATCGTATTTGAACTAGGTGAGAACTACGACTACGCGTTTATCTCTGGTTTCAATCACGACTACCTATGGCTACTGTCACGCACACCGACTGTCGATAAAGCAACGGTCGAGCGCTTCAAACAAGTAGCAAAAGAGAAAGGCTTTGCGTCGGACGAATTAATTCTCGTAGAGCAAACAAAGTAATACTTACAGCGACAAATGAAACATGCCCCACAAAAAGTGGGGCATTTATTTAACTGAGTTCTGGATTACTTAATTAATCGAACAACTAATGAACCTGGTGCTCGGATCGATTCAATATTGTGGCTCAGCACTGTACCTTCAGTCGGCGCTGTGTAACGCTGAATCTCATCACCAAAGCTGTCGTATTGAATTGCAACCAATTGACCTTGTTCTACCTTATCCATCATCTTCACTTGTGGTAGTACAAAACCACCTAATTCAGCGCGAATGCTGATGATGTCTTTGCCTTCTAGGCAGGGCGTGATCTCTGCAACTTCACCGGTCACTACGTCATGACGAGCAAGGATATTGAAGATGCCAGTCACGGTACGGTCGATCAGCTCTTGTTCTGTGTAACGACCCATGCCCACCTCGATGGTGATGCTTGGAATGCCGCTGTTGTTCCAGACGGTTTCAAGTACTCCAGCGTCACCCGGATCGTTAAGAATCGCATCTGGGTTAATGAGGCGAGCCATTTCCAGAGATTGCTCAATACGGAAGTCAGCAAACACGTACAGCGGGTAAGCAGCACCAGTGGTTTGAGTGTGCAAATCAATCGCCAGTTCTGCGTTCGGTTTAAGAAGGTTATTCCACAAAGCAAATAGGAAGCGGTTTGCTTCGTTGCCATTTGCATCGCCAGGGAAGAAACGGTTTAAGTTTGCAGGAGATGCATCTGGATCCGCAGAGAAGAAGTCACGGCTGTGGTTCAGCATACCCGTCAGGTTGATGGTCGGAACGACAGTTACAGTACCCGCGATGTCTTTGCCAATCAGTTCACGAGCGGTCTTTTGCGCCGCTAAAACACCATTGTATTCGTCACCATGAACACCAGCTGTGATCATGATTTTCTTACCCGGTTTTTCGCCCTTGAAGACTAACACAGGCAAATGTTGCCATTGAGATAGGGCGTTGGTTGCAATACGGAACCAAAACTTATGCTCGCCTGCAGGTAAGTCTGTTACGTCAAGAGATTGAATGACTTGATGACCTTGAATTACGTCATCCAGAAATTGTGTTGCCATTAAAGTTGTCACTCCAAAACATCTTACTTTGATGCTTGTTTGCCATACGGCTTGAATTAAAAAAGGCGAGAACTTTGTCTCGCCTTATTCTTTATACCAAAGCTACGTTTTCACGTTTAAGTGCTTAGGGATATTGGTAATCAGTTTACGCAAAACCCATCACGTGAGCTGCGACGACGACAATGCTCGATAGGGTAAAGAGTAATAGCATAAAGCGCCAGCAGAATTTCGCCCAGTCACCCCAGTCGATACGACATACACCCAGTGTTGCCATTAGCGACGCTGAAGTTGGAACGATAACGTTAGTGAAACCGTCACCAAGTTGGAATGCTAGAACCGCAACCTGACGAGTAACGCCAGCGATGTCTGCAAGAGGAGACAATAGAGGCATAGTCAGTGCTGCTTGACCAGAGCCTGAAGTCACGAAGAAGTTGAAGATAGATTGGAAAACATACATCAACCAAGCCGCAGCAACGTCAGGAAGACCGCTGATTACGCCACCAGCGCTGTTCAGGATCGAGTTCAGTACGCTTGCTTCATCAGTAGTACCGCCACCTAGGATAAGCAATACACCTTTCGCACAACCAACCAAAAGAGCAGGAGCAAGCATGATTGCTGCACCTTCTTTAAATGCGTCAGCCGCACAGTTTAGCGTCATGCCGTTCAGACGGAAGATCGTACCGATAATCGCAACGACAAAGCCCATAGTGAAGAATTGTGACGCGATTTCTGGAATGTACCATGCGTTAGCTACTACGCCCCAAACAACCCATACTGTCGTTGCAATAACCGTAAGGATAACTAAGGTGTCACCTAGGTTCCAACGAGAATCGTGGTCACCTAGCTCTTGCTGACGGAAGTATTTGTCAGTACGACGGCTGTAAGAAAGCTCAGGGTTTGCTTTGATACGCGATGCGTAAATCATAGTGAAAGCAATACCAATCGCGGTGAACGCCGCCCAAAGACCCATACGTACAGTCATACCGGACAGAACAGGAATGCCAGCAATACCTTGTGCAATTGCTACCGAGAATGGGTTCATCCAAGATGTTGCAAAACCAATCTGAGTCGCAACGTAGGTCACCATTACTGTAGTAATACCATCGTAGCCAAGGCGAACCATTAGTGGCGCGATAATAATCGCAAATGCAACGGCTTCTTCACCCATACCAAATACTGCGCCGCCCAAAGAGAACAGCAAGAACAGAACGGGAATGAATAGCGCTTCGTTGCCTTTGGTCTTATCGATAAGGCGAAGGATACCGTTGTCGATTGTGCCTGTGCGCATTACCACACCAAATGCACCACCGATAACCAGCATGAACATGATAACGCCAATCGCGCTGCCCCATTTAGAGCCTGAAACCAGACCTTCGAATGGAAAGTTCATTAGACCAATGCCACCGCCTGAAGCGAACAGTCCAACCTTGTTGTAAACCAATTCACCGTTTTCGTCGGTTGCATAAGAGAAAGAAGAGGGGTCGATAACTGTGCGAGTTTTTTCTGCACCGTCGACCATGTAGGTCACCTGTTGGCTATCGAAATGACCAGCAGGGATTAAGTAGGTAAGAATCGCAGCAAGAATACCAACAATGAAGATCAAAATGAGGGTATCAGGCATCTGCCATGATTTAGGGGTTGCCGCCGATTCCGATGGCAGAGCGTGTGTGTGAGACATAACCTATTTCACGTCGAATTATAGAAAGCATGAAATATCGATAAAATAGAATAAAAAGTCAATATTAACTGAGTTTATGAACTATAAATTCATCAATAATTTGATCTGAAGAGGGTTGAGTCGCTTATCAATGATTTAATGGTTAATTGTTTTGGTTAGATGTTGTGCGAATGAAAACAGAGTTAGGACTTGTGGCGATTCACAAGTCCCATAATTATTCACTTTTCTGCATGAGGAGTTTGTTCTGAATAAAACGCGGCAACATCGCGCAAATCTTCATCATTTAGCATGCGTAATTGGGCTGCCATCATCTCAGCCAAAGGACCTAAGCGAAGCCCATCTTGATAGGCTTTCATAGAATCATACAGGTACTGAGCATTCTGACCGGCTAGGTTAGGGTAAGCGTCGTTTGTCGTCATGCCGTTCGAACCATGACAGTAAACACAGCTTGACGATTTAAGTTTGCCTTTATCAACGTTACCAAAAGGTTTCGCCACAACAGAGGAAGAGAGAAGAAGAGATGTCAGAAGCACGTATCTAAGCATTGAATGCACTCATTGTAGTTCTTGAAAGCGCATAGAATAAAGCTTCCCCTTAGGGGAAGCTCAATGATCAAAATCAAGTTAAAGCAGAGATTTAAGGCTAGATAGGAAGGTATCGATGTCTTGTGCTGAAATATCTTTGTGCGTCACGAAGCGGATTGGGTTTCCTGGGGTAATCGTGATGCCTTGCTCCTTCATCTTTTCTGCGATACCGGCGATATCCACTTGTGGATCAAGCTTGGCAAAAACGATGTTGGTTTGAACAAACTCTGGATTAACAGAGAAACCAGGCAATTCCGCTAAACCCTCCGCCAACGTTTTCGCATTGATATGGTCTTGTTTTAGCTGTTCTACTTGCTCGGTAAGGGCTAGTTTACCGGCTGCAGCAAGAATACCCGCTTGGCGCATACCACCGCCAACCATTTTTCTTAGGCGGCGTGCTTTTGCGATGTACTCTTTGCTACCAAGTAGTAGCGAACCAACAGGGGCAGCCAAACCTTTAGATAAACAGATAGTCATTGAATCAAAGTACTGACCAATCTCTTTCACTGGAACATCAAGCGCTACAGCTGCGTTGAATACGCGAGCGCCATCTAGGTGCATCTGCAAGTTATGTTTGTTCACAAACTCACGAGCCTCAGCAAGGTAGGAAAGAGGAATCACTTTACCGTTGATGGTGTTTTCCAGACTAAGTAGGCGAGTACGTGCAAAGTGCGCGTCATCTGGCTTGATTGCTGCTTCTAGCTTATCAAATGGCAAAGTACCGTCTGGGTTGTTTTCAATCGGTTGAGGTTGAATAGAACCCAGTACCGCCGCGCCGCCAGCTTCGTACTTGTAGTTATGCGCTTGCTGACCACATAGGTATTCATCACCGCGCTCACAGTGTGCCATTAAGCCAAGTAAGTTTGCTTGTGTGCCAGAGGTGGTGAACATTGCGGCTTCAAAGCCCGCAAGCTCAGCAGCAAATTGCTCTAATTCGTTAACGGTTGGGTCATCACCGTACACATCATCGCCGACAGGAGCGGTAAACATTGCTTCACGCATTGCTTGGGTAGGTTGCGTAACGGTATCTGATCGAAAGTCCATAATTCTCTCCTCGGTCGAAAAGACCTAAATATAACCGCAAAGACGAGCTTTGCTTAGGCAAGCGATAGTTTTGGCATCCGTAATAATGCCTTGAATAATTTGTTGTTCGAGTTCTTCTCGTGACAATGTCACCACTTCAATCACTTCATCGTCGTCACACTCGTATCGATTGGTCCTGTTCAGTTGCTCAGCAACAAACAAGTACTGGATTTCATCACAAAAACCAGCAAGAGGGGTAACTTGACCAAGCGATGTGAACTTTTCGGCGCTGTATCCTGTTTCTTCTTCCAACTCTCTTTGAGCACAATGCAATGGATCTTCATCGCCTTCACGTGTGCCAGCAGGCAATTCAAGCAGCCATTTGTTAAGAGAGGGACGGAATTGATTAACAAGAACGATGTTGCCATCTGAAGTAATAGGTAAGATAACGGCAGCACCGGGGTGTTGGATAGTGGTATGTTTGATCATCCGACCAGTTGGTAGTTTAACTTCCTCTTCGACCAGAGAAATCTGTTTCCATTTATGAATTGTATTGCTCATGCAGTTGTGGATCCTAGCGGTAACCGCGTGTTGACGTGTTTTGCACATTAACCACAAACTGCGTGAAACAAAAGTAGAAAATGGTTTCATACTCTTATGAAATCAGCACATTCAGTGAGTTATGTCTCATAAATGAAAACTATGGTTACCCGCGCACGCGCGCGAAGAGCATCTGGTATAACCGAGGTTCACTAAAAAATACACTTGTAACAAAGTGATAACAAATGTATAAAATTAAATATACAGCCTCAGTTCAACAGCCGGAGCTTTTATGATTCAACCATCTTTCGCATCAAATGCAGAAAAGGCGCTTCTTTCAGAGCGTATCAACAAGCTGGCTAAAGCACTGACCGACGGCGTTTACGAACGCGAACACACCATCAAACTTTGTCTTCTTGCCGCTCTAGCGGGTGAGAGCGTCTTCCTTCTTGGTCCTCCGGGTATTGCAAAAAGCTTAATCGCCAAACGTCTTATCCAAGCATTTGATAACAGTAGTTACTTTGAGTACTTAATGACTCGCTTCTCAACACCTGAAGAAGTGTTTGGTCCATTGAGCATTCAAGAGCTAAAAGACAACGGTCGTTATGTCCGTCTTACTCAAGGGTATTTACCAACGGCGCAAGTGGTTTTCCTTGATGAGATTTGGAAGGCGGGTCCTGCGATTCTGAATACGCTTTTGACTGTTGTGAACGAAAAGACGTTCAAAAACGGCAGTGAAATTGAACGTGTACCGATGCGCCTTTTGGTTTCAGCATCAAACGAACTACCAGACGAAGATAGTGGTTTAGACGCACTTTACGACCGCATGTTGGTGCGCGTGTTTGTAAACCGCATTCAGGATAAACAAAACTTCAAATCCATGCTGACAGTGGGTACGTCTCAAGAAGCGCAGGTTCCAGAGGGTTTGGCGATCACAGACGAAGAATACCACCGCTGGCAGCAACAGCTCGATAAGCTGACTCTCACCGACAATACATTCGAAAAGCTATACCAACTTAAGTCTATGTTGGAAACGAAAGTAGAGTCTGAGTTTGGCGACGCATCATTAACAGACATGTACGTGTCTGACCGCCGTTGGAAAAAAGCGGTCAAATTGCTTAAAGCGAGCGCGTTTTTCAATGGTCGTGATGAAATCAACCCACTTGATCTTCTGCTACTGCAAGATTGTTTATGGAATAGCCCTGAGTCACGCGATGTCGTTCGCAGTGTGATTCAAGAGTTCGCACTAAAACATGCCTTTGATCAGCAAGAAGCAGAGCAAGAGATCGAATACTGTCGCGAATCTTTGGTTGATGTGCAGCATGAACTTGAAGACAAATATCGCATGACGCTAAACGCTGAAGTGTCAACGGGCCTGCTTCGCAAAGAAACCATGAGCTTCGATACATCCAAAGCGAAAACTTACAAAGTAGGCGCGGCGGTGAATCTGGTTAAGCTGGTTATTCTGCAAAGCAACATGTCGGTATCTGAATCAGAGAAGGGTGACAGCCGCTGGGTATACGTACCAAAAGACGAGCTTGACCGAGTGATCAAAGAAGGTCATGGCGATGTGTATGGCTACGTGAACCAAAACACCAATATGTGTCGTCTGCGGTTTGATGTCGATGCCGCCAATAACCTAGTGATCCGTGACATTGCAAACCGTGGTGTGTTGGTGAGCTTGGTTACCCAACAAGGTTTAGACGTTGAGCTTTACCAAAAATGGTTGGCAGAAAGCGAAAAAGCAGTCAGCCAATTGAGTGAAGCTGAACATCATATGCGTAAGGTTAAAGCCAACTTTCATGGCGCATTACCTCACAGTTTCGTGGATCCAGAGTTACCACGTCTAATGGAGTCGAGTCTGCAACAGGTGAGCCAGAGACTTGAGTCTATCCAAGGTGAAAGCGAGAAGATCATTCAGCGCTTTAAAAACTTACATCAGTTTTTCTCTTAAGGAGACGACATGTTAGGTGCAGACGGACTCAGCTTAGCACTTATGGTGGCAGATTCAGGCATCATTGATAGTGCGGTTAACGATTTAATGGCGCGCTCACAAGTCATGATGATGGCAGAAAATCGAGGTATGAAATCCTCGGTGAAAAACCATCTACTTAAATGGCGTGGCAACGTGAAAAAGCGCATGACGAAAGTCTGTGAGACAGAACGTTTTCAACAGGAACTCGCACTCTATCAAGAAGTGATTTATTGGGATGAAAACGAGTTTTTCGAACGAATTGATGACGTGATCAAAAAGCTTGAATGGCACTCGGCGTTTTACATGCAAGCGCGTCGCATGATGGAGAAGAACAAGGGGGTGAACAACCCAATGTTCCCTCATTACTTCTGTGACCAGTGGTATCAAAGCCTTGCAGAAGCAATCAAACAAGCGCAAGTCTCTGAGCTTGAAGAGAACAAAGAAAAAGTCCTCAACGATCTTTATCAACGTATGGAAACTATGCGTAACATGGATAAAGTGACGGAGTCTGGTGACGAAGAAAGCGTTGGGCGTTTGTGGGATATGGCGTCCGCTAAGTTGAGTAAAACTGATTTAACCGTGATGAAGCGCCACGCAGAGTTCCTTAAAAAGCACAAAGGTTTGCAAGAGATCGCAGAGCAACTTGGTCGCATGGCGGGGCAAGTGAATGATCCTGACCTCAACCGCGCACCAGCAGAAGAGCTGCAAATGGTTGAGGAAAAGAGTGACGAAGCGACAGACGATATCGTCGGTATTCATGAAAGTGACGATCTCAACAAACTGCTACCTAACGAAACCATGTTTTTGGCGTATCCAGAGCTGGAAGTCGTGTTCTACAAGCATTTGGTTGATAAACGCTTGATGAACTACCGCACGCAAGGTAAGTCTCGCACACTACGTAAAGTGAAAGCGCATAAACCAGATCATAAAGCGGTGGACGTTGAAAAAGGCCCATTTATCGTTTGTGTTGACGCGTCAGGCTCGATGAGTGGATTCCCGGAGCAATGTGCCAAAGCCATGGCTTACGCACTTATGCAAATCGCTCTGGCCGAACAACGAGATTGTTATGTGATCATCTTCTCCACTGAACACATTACTTACGAGCTAACGCGTCAGGATGGTTTACGTGAAGCCGCTGACTTTTTAACTTACAGCTTCCATGGTGGGACGGATTTGGAGCCAACGTTAATTAAATCTATTGATCTAATGAACAGCGACAAATACAAAAATGCCGACATGGTTGTTATCTCAGACTTCATTGCACCAAAACAGCAAGATGAGTTGCTTGCAAAAGTCGATGCGTTAAAAGCGAAAAAGAACCGCTTTCATGCCATTAGCTTATCGAAGTATGGCAACCCAGCGTTAATGTCAATGTTTGACCACACTTGGTCTTACCATCCAAATGTAGTGGGGCGCTTATTGAAACGCGTCGCAAACGGCTAACACCATCGAACAGTATAAAAGTGACAAGCAAAAGCGGCTTAAGCGGTCGCTTTTGTCGTTTTTTGTTCGGTGATATGCAATAAAGCCATTAGTAATAAGGCACCGATTAGATCGAATTATCGACTGTTTGGTTTAAAAAAAAGCAAACGAAGCGGAAATAAAAGATTTTTGTTTGACTATATTTCCTGAATCCGTAAAGTAGCACCCAACGCAACGGGGCAGAGCCTTTTAGCGTAAACAATTTGGCGCCTTGGCAGAGTGGCTATGCAGCGGATTGCAAATCCGTGGACCTCGGTTCGACTCCGGGAGGCGCCTCCAAATTCATAAAAAGAGATGTCCTAGGGCGTCTTTTTTTGTATCTAAAATTCCTGTTCCATCAACTCCTTTTGCCGCCGTCATTCACTACTTTGTTTTTTCTTTACTGTTTCACATGTGTCGTGCTTTGCGACTTAGTAGAGCTTCACTTCTGAGTTCTCTCGGTTTCGTGGTAGCGCTATTACTTTGCTACTTCGTGAACTTAAGATGCGAGAAGAATTAATAACGCCACATAGTGTGAATATGCTTCAAACTTATGCAATTTGGCACTAATTTAAATTGTTGAATATGGAACATCTATCACTAATACGTTTTTTCAAGATTTGAAATCAAATCACATTTCTATGAATCTGCGAAATACCATGCATATCATACAAAAGTGCAACAAGCCTTACTCCTTCTCGTTTAATGAATAATCAAACTGTTAACGATATCTTTATTTGTTTCATGAACTAATGCGTGTATCCAATCAGCATATTTCTGTGACTAACACAGAATTATTTATCATTTATTTCAGTAGTCTAAATAAAACCCCTGTAGTGAAAAATTAGTGGTGACTAGCACGTCTCTGGCGTGTGGTCCCGTTGGATAACAAAATATTTCAGGAGCAATAACGTGCTACGAACAAAGAAAACAATCGTCAGTATTCTCGTTTCAATGGCGATGATCTCAGGCTGCAATGATTCAGACAGTGACACCATTTCAACCAGTCCTATTCCTTACTTTGCGGAATGGAAGGATGTCGACAGTGCTATTAAAAAAGATGATGCGATGGAAGCAGAAATCCAACGTATCCTTGCATTAATGACGTTAGAAGAAAAAGTCGGTCAGATGGTACAACCGGACCTTCGTGAGGTCACTCCACAAGAGGCGAAAACCTATAAGCTTGGCTCAATCCTAAACGGTGGTGGCGGTTTTCCAAACAATGATAAATACGCGACCGCACAAGATTGGGCGGACGAAGCGGATAAATATTGGTTAGCGTTGGAAGACGCTTATGCTGACCGAGGATTCCGAATTCCCTTTATGTGGGCGACAGATGCAGTACATGGCCACAACAACGTTTTCATGGCGACGGTATTTCCTCATAACATTGGCTTAGGTGCAGCTCGCAACCCTGATCTGATTGAAGAAATAGGAAAAGCGACCGCAAGAGAGGTTGTTGCGACAGGTCTTGATTGGACATTTGCACCGACCGTTGCGACACCACGCGATTATCGTTGGGGACGTGTATATGAAGGCTACTCGGAAGATCCAGAAATCGTGTATGAATACGCGAAGCGCATGGTGGAAGGCATTCAAGGTGGTGAAGAAGGCTTAAAAGGGGACACTAACGTAATCTCTAACGTGAAGCACTGGGTCGGTGACGGTGGTACGTTGGGTGGTGTTGACCATGGTGAGAACCGTTACACAGAAGAGTACCTACGCAATATTCATGCAATGGGCTACATCGGTGGCTTGAATGCAGGTGCACAAGTGGTGATGTCGTCGTTCAACTCTTGGTGGAATGATGCCAACTACGATCCTATGGTTGGTATCGACGGTGCTGAGGATGGTGGCGATTACATGCAAAACCAGAAAATCCACGGCTCACAATACCTGATTAGTGATGTCTTGAAGGGCAAATTGGGCTTTGACGGCTTAGTCGTTACCGATTGGAATGGACAAGGCGAGATCAACGGCTGTAGCGCAGCTGATTGTCCTCAAGCTGTAATCGCTGGTAATGATGTCTTTATGGTGACTTCACGCAACGATTGGCAAGCGTTCTATCAGAATGTGATTGACCAAGTAAACGAAGGCATCATTCCAATATCGCGTATCGATGACGCCGTGACGCGTATTTTGCGTGTGAAAATGCGTGCAAACCTTTGGGAAAAACCACAGCCTTCAGAACGTTCACTGGCAGGCGAACAATCCGTATTGAGCGCGCCAGAACACGTTGCTATTGCACGCCAAGCGGTATCTGAATCCTTAGTATTGCTTAAAAACCAAGACCAAATCCTACCTTTGAAATCCGATTCGAAATTCTTGGTAACAGGTTCGGCTGCCAACGACATCACCAAACAAACAGGTGGTTGGTCGCTTACTTGGCAGGGTGATGGCAATACCATTGAGAAAGACTTCCCGAATGCACAAACGGTGCTTATGGCAATGCAGAAAGAAGTTGGTGAAGAAAACGTTTTTACCGATGCTTCAGCAACAACACCAGAAGAAGCTACTGCGCTTGTGGTTATCGGTGAAGATCCTTATGCAGAAATGTTCGGTGACATCAGTAAAGCACAAACGCTTGAATTTTCGAAGCTAAAAGCCTCTTATCAAGCAGATCTTGATACGATCAAAGCGCTAAAAGAGCAGGGATACAAAGTGGTCACGGTATTCTTCTCTGGTCGTCCACTTTATGTCAATGAAGAGCTCAACAACTCAGATGCGTTCGTTGCAGCTTGGTTGCCGGGTACGGAAGGTCTAGGTATTACTGATGTATTGTTCGCAAAAGATGGTGCGGATTTCAAAGGTAAGCTCTCTTATTCGTGGGGCGCTAAGAAGTGTTCGACCACAATCAACCGCAAGGCACTCAATATCCCTAACTACACGACACCAATTGATGGCATAAATGGTGAGTTGATTGAGCAAGATATCGAAGGCGAACACAAGCCGTTGTTCCCATATGGATATGGTTTGAACTATGCAAATCAGACCGAAGTTCCTGCTCTATATGAAGACTTGAACGATATCCCGCTTGATCCTCGTGATTATGGCTGTGGAATGGACGAGCCAGATAACGGCATCGCTGAGTTCCCATTAGAGATCTTCGGTAAAGATGCAAAAGGAGAGTTTGTTGCACGTATGTCAGGCAGTGCGAATGGTTGGTCTGGACTGGAAATCAGCAAAGACACCACCACAATCGGCTCAGTAACAACGAAAGGCATCAACTACGATGGCATGCAGCAGTCAGCAATCAATGTGAAGTTCTCGGGAGAGACTGGTGATTTTGTTGGCAATTCAGCCGCTCAAATTTACATGCAAACGCCAGATGAAAAGGGTGTTGATTACAACAGCTACATGAATGCTGATTCGACTTTGGAGTTTGATATTCGCATGGTAACTGCAGCGCCAGAGAGCTTAGTGCTATCGACTCACTGTGAGTATCCTTGTCGCGGTGAGGTTAACATTAACAAAGTCTTACCAGAACCGTCAGAAAGCACTTGGACGACGATCAAAGTGCCGCTTCAATGCTTGAAAGATACTGGCATGAGTTTCCAAATGTTGAACACGTCTTTCTTGATGTACGCAACGGAGGCGGTGGAGTTTGATTTGGGTAAGATCCGTTACGTTCCAAACCCTGATGGATTACCTTCTGATGCGGTAAGTTGTGAAGACATGCTAGAAGATGCGTTGCCACCACTAACGGGTGACAATTATAACCTATTCGCTGACTTCAATGCGCAGGCAAATGCTTCAGACCAATATACCACTGAAGGTTGGGGGCCAATTCCTGATGGGGAAACACACATGACAGTAACCCCGGTAACAGATGGGGCAACAGTCACGTATAACAGTGCTAGTCCAGAGGCTTACAAAGGATTATTGCACTTCAACTTTGATGCACAAAACTTGGAAAACTTTGCGGAAGCGGGTTCACTAGTCTTCACAGTGAATGTCACTACCTTTGGCTCACAAAAGCCTGATAATGATCAAACAGGCTTAGTGCTGAAACTTGCTAATGCGGATGGCGATACGGGAGATGTTTTTGTACCGGAACTTTCCGCTGCGAATCTTGCACTAAACTCTGATGTTACCGTTACGGTTCCAATGTCCACATTTGGAGATAAGTTCGATAACAAGTATTGGGCGCAAACTGTTAAGACGTTCACTATCTTCCCCGCATGGGCAAATACCCAAGCTGGCGTAGAGTTTGAAATCAGTGATATTCACTTCACGAAGTAAACAGACCATCTAGGAAAGTTACTCAATTTAGTAGAAACAAGGCGAGCCTCAATAGCTCGCCTTTCTCGTTGAGGAAGCCTTTAAAAGCCAAGTGTGAACTTTCTTGCGGCAATCTATGTGAAATCTCTTTAGAATGTCTTCCTCGACAAGGAAGCAGTGAAGACACATGAGAAATACCGACGACTACATTATTTTCTATCATTTGGTTGAGCAAGGTTCATTCAGTGCCGCTGCAAGACAAATGGAACTCACTAAGTCGGTCGTCAGTAAGCGCATTGCCAAATTAGAGCAGGAGATAGGTGTTCAACTGCTTTATCGAACCACACGCACGCTTAAACTGACAGAAGCAGGGCATTCCTTCTTCGAACATGCTCGCAGCGTTTATCAAGCCGTCGCAACCGCAGAAGAGTCGATTGTTGGTTTAGGCAAGAGCCTATCCGGCAACATCAAGATTACCGTTCCGACCATCTCTGGTGAACTTATCCTTCCTACCGTCATTTCTGAATTCAACCAAGCTTACCCAGATATCAACATTGATATGGAACTGGACAATCGATTCGCCGACATCGTCAACGAAGGTTTTGACCTTGCCATTCGTACTGGGGTTTTGCCTGACTCAAGCCTAATCGCACGTAAGCTTGTTGATGCAAACTGGATTGTGTGTGCATCGCCTAAGTACGTCGCCAAACATGGCAAACCAAAAATGCCGGACGATCTCACTAAGCACAACTGTTTGGTTTATGCCTATCAAGAGACAGGTGCACGTGAGTGGGCTTTCAAGCGTCATGATGAAGTGTATCAGGTTAAGGTAGATGGGAATCTATGTACCAATAACTCATCTGCGCTACGTAACGTCGCTTTGCTAGGGCAAGGTATCATTTATGTACCTCGGGTACTGGTTTATGAAGACTTGCAGCAAGGTAAGCTGATTCAGTTGTTTAAAGACGAAACCGCTAAGTGCTTGGGCATTTATGCCGTGTACCCATACACACGTCAGCAACCAGAAAAGATTAAGATCTTTATTGAGCATCTGTATCAGTGTTTTCAACGTCGTAGCCATCAATTCTAGTGGTTCAACTTTTCTCAAAGGAGTGATTCTCCTTTGTTCGAAGGGATTCGCTCTAAATTTAAAACTCCACAACCTATCTGTTTTCTTTGTCGATCAACAATGTCACAGTGATATAACGCTGCGATAACGTCATGGTGTTCACATGTTGTGGTTTTGTTTTAACTCAATATTCTATCAAGGTTAGGTATATAAAGCCTTGTGATTCTTTTGACTTTGCTTTTCTTGGATGTTGTGCACATTTGTTAACAATACACTTTGCTATTGTTTCTTTTTGGAAACGATAAGTTTCTTTGTTGATTTTATAGTTCTTCGAAACTTAAGTGATTGAATATATGGGTAATTAAAGTAATTAATTTTGTCTGGGTGTCGTTATCGGACTTTGGTGGCATGGACGTTCAGATTCGGACTACTTATATTGGCTGGGCATAATAACTAGAGATACGGATATGAAACAGAAGCAGCTCATCGACGCGTTTGTCACCATTGTCGGGGAAGAAAATGTCCTTACCGATCAAATCAAAACCAAGTATTACCGCAGCGGTTTTCGCTCAGGAGGCGGCACGGCGTTGGCGGTGGTTTTTCCTAAGACTCTGCTAGAACAGTGGAAGGTCATCCAACAATGTGTGAACAATAATTGCATCATCATCATGCAAGCAGCCAAGACGGGTCTGACCGAAGGCTCTGCGCCAAGTGGTAGTGATTACGACCGCGATGTGGTGGTGATCAATATTACCAAGATGAAGCAAATCTATCTGTTAGACGGCGGTAAGCAAGCGGTTTGCCTTCCGGGGGCAAGTTTACATTCACTAGAAAAAGAGTTGCGAGCAGTTAATCGCGCGCCGCATTCGGTGATTGGTTCTTCTTCTCTGGGCGCAACCGTTGTGGGCGGTATTGCAAACAACTCTGGTGGCGCTTTGGTTAAACGTGGTCCTGCTTATACAGAGCTTGCCATATTCGCTCAGGTCGACAAGGACGGTAAGCTCAATCTTGTAAACCACCTTGGTATTGAAGGATTAGGCTCGACGCCTGAAGAGATCTTACAGAACATCCAGGATGGTAACTTCGACCCAGATAAAGTGATTCATGATGAACGCATGGCGTCGGACAAAGAATATGACGAACGTGTTCGTGATGTGACTTCTGATATCCCATCGCGCTTTAATGCGGATGAGCGTCGTCTGTACGAGGCGAGTGGTTGTGCAGGTAAACTGGGCGTGTTCGCTGTTCGAGTCGATAGCTATCCTATTCCTGAGAAAGAGCAGGTGTTCTATTTAGGTACTAACGATCCAGATAAACTGACCAAGCTGAGAAAAGACTTCCTTACTCAATTCGAAAACTTACCAGAAATGGGTGAGTACCTTCACCGTGACATCTTCAATATGGCAGAGAAGTACGGTAAAGACGTTTTCCTTTCTATCGATCTATTGGGCACAGACAATCTACCTAAGATGTTCTCGCTTAAAGCTAAGGTCGAAAACTTCCTAGAGCGAGTTCCGTTAGTCAGTAAATACCTGCCAGATACTATTCTCTATTACGCAAGCAAGTTGTTCCCGCAGCATCTTCCTAAGCGGATGTTGGAATACCGTGATAAGTACGAGCACCATCTTGTGCTTAAAATGAGTGACGGCGGTATTGCCGAAGCACAAAAATATTTTAAAGAAGTTTGGGGTGCTGAGCACGATAGTGACTTCTTCGAATGTACACCAGAAGAGGGCAAGAAAGCATATCTACACCGTTTTGCTGCGGCAGGTGCAGCCATTCGTTACGAAACCATTCACCGCAAGGAAGTGGAAGATATCGTTGCTCTTGATATCGCGTTACGACGTAACGATGAGGAGTGGTTAGAAACATTACCTGAGGAAGTGAGTAAGAACCTAGTTAAGTCCCTCTATTATGGGCACTTTATGTGCTATGTTTTCCACCAAGACTATGTATTCAAAAAGGGCACCGACACCAAGCTGATGAAGAAGCTAATGTTGGAACACCTGAACAGTCGTGGTGCAAAATACCCAGCTGAACACAACGTAGGGCATCTGTACGAAGCGGAAAACTCGCTGCAAACGTTCTACCATCAACTTGATCCGACCAACACCTTTAACCCAGGCATAGGTAAAATGGACCGCTACAAGCGCAACTGTAACTGTTGTGCATAACGTTTTCATTGAGAGAGCTGATAGGGAGTCGCTAATATAGCGGCTCTATTTTATGGGCGAGGTCGTTAAGATTGCGTGTGTGTTTTAATCGAATCGCTCAACTCCCATACATTCAGTAGTGTTTTTAACCATCTGAATCAAAAAGAATAAATTTATTGTTGACCTAGAAATATAATCCGTTAAAGTACACCTCGTTCTCACGGCTAAGGTCGTTAGAGCAGGTGGTGTTGCCATCGCATTGATTGCGTTGCCCTGGTGGTGGAATTGGTAGACACAAGGGATTTAAAATCCCTCGACGTTCGCGTTGTGCCGGTTCAAGTCCGGCCCGGGGCACCATCCGCAAATTGAGTGTGTGGATTTTATATCCCACCGTCGAGTTGACCGACCGAGTGTCGGACCATCAATTCCGGTCGGAGAACCATCTCTCATAAAGTGAGATTAAATAATCTCAGAGAACAACAATTCGGTAAGGCGCCTTGGCAGAGTGGCTATGCAGCGGATTGCAAATCCGTGGACCTCGGTTCGACTCCGGGAGGCGCCTCCATTCTTTTCGAAAGCTCGTCATTATGACGGGCTTTCTTCGTTTTAGCGCAATGGAATTGACGTGCTTTAATACCTCTTTCTCCTGTTTATTAATTATCTCCTCCCTCGTTATTTGATCGGGATTTAATAATTGTGTTCAATCAATCATTGATTTTATAAATGTTACGCAACTCAATAATTGTAGAGGGTGATTGGTGATAATTTCTCCATGATTGTAGTCCGAACTTTTTGTTGTACAACAGACGGTTAGTTGGATCTCTTCTACCTGTCATGTTAGCTCTCTAAGTTCGAACTTCGTTCTAAAACGTGAGAGAAAAATAATGAAAACATTCAACCTTAAACCCACACTTTTACCTTTAACTTTGCTGCTCAGTTCGCCGGTTATGGCGGCACAAAATGGAACCATGATGCAGTATTTCCATTGGTATGTGCCAAATGACGGCACACTCTGGACACAAGTTGAAAACAACGCACCAGCATTATCTGACAACGGCTTTACCGCGTTATGGCTGCCGCCTGCCTACAAAGGTGCCGGTGGTAGCAATGACGTAGGTTATGGTGTTTACGATATGTATGACTTAGGCGAGTTTGATCAAAAAGGATCGGTACGAACCAAGTACGGCACCAAAGACCAATACCTCGATGCTGTTAACGCGGCACACGCAAACAACATTCAAATTTATGGTGATGTGGTGTTTAACCACCGTGGCGGTGCGGATGGTAAATCGTGGGTCGACACCAAGCGAGTCGATTGGAACAACCGAAACATTGAACTCGGCGACAAATGGATTGAAGCTTGGGTCGAATTTAGCTTCCCAGGACGTAACGATAAATACTCAGACTTTCATTGGACGTGGTATCACTTTGACGGGGTCGACTGGGATGACGCAGGTAAAGAAAAAGCGATCTTCAAATTCAAAGGTGACGGCAAAGCATGGGATTGGGAAGTCAGTTCTGAAAAAGGCAACTACGACTACCTCATGTACGCAGACCTAGACATGGATCACCCAGAAGTCAAACAAGAGTTGAAAGACTGGGGCGAGTGGTACTTAAACATGACGGGTGTAGATGGCTTCCGAATGGACGCGGTTAAACACATCAAATATCAGTACCTACAAGAGTGGATCGATTACTTACGTTGGAAGACAGGCAAAGAGCTGTTTACTGTTGGTGAATACTGGAACTACGACGTGAACAATCTGCATAACTTTATCACTAAGACTTCTGGCAGCATGTCATTGTTTGATGCACCGCTACACATGAACTTCTATAACGCTTCACGCTCGGGCGGCAACTTCGATATGCGCCAAATCATGGATGGCACCTTGATGAAGGACAACCCAGTGAAAGCGGTAACATTGGTCGAGAACCATGATACGCAACCACTGCAAGCGCTGGAGTCTCCGGTGAATTGGTGGTTCAAGCCTCTTGCGTACGCGTTCATTTTGCTTCGTGAAGAAGGTTATCCGTCAGTGTTCTACGCGGATTACTACGGCGCACAATACAGTGATAAAGGACACGACATCAACATGGTGAAAGTGCCGTATATTGAGCAGTTGGTGAAAGCACGTAAAGATTATGCTTATGGCAAGCAGCACTCCTACCTTGATCATTGGGATGTGATTGGTTGGACACGAGAAGGGGATGCGGAACACCCGAAATCAATGGCGGTTATCATGAGTGATGGTCCTGGCGGAACAAAATGGATGTACACAGGTTCACCGAGTACGCGTTACATCGATAAGTTAGGTATTCGCACCGAAGAAGTCTGGACTAACGCTAGTGGATGGGCGGAGTTCCCAGTAAACGGCGGTTCGGTTTCTGTTTGGGTCGGCGTTAAATAATCAGGCTCATAGAATTGCAGGTGTGACCGATTTCGAAAATAGCGCGCATTTAATTAATGTCTTGTTTGATATTCATGAAACATATGCGTAACTTTATACCTGAGCATTATCAGTAGGCAGATTAAGGAAAGGAATCTATGGCTGACGTTTTGATTGTTGCGATTGTATTCAGTGCAATATTTGGTGGTGGTATCGTTAAGCTGGTTCTTAACCATCGTAAGGAAGTAAAAGCGTTAGAGATCTCTGAACGCAATCAGATGAGTGAAGAAGAGCGAAATGGTTTGAACAAGCAAGTCGCAGAGCTCAAACAGCGCGTTGAAGTATTAGAGCGCATCGTTACCGACAACAAATACCAACTTGATAAAGAAATTGCGTCCTTGTAATTCTGAACCAAGACGAAAGAGCCAGTTTAATACTGGCTCTTTTTGTATCCGTCCTTTAATCCCTAGAAAGCGAAGCAATGGATTACCGTTCATCAAAGAAGTCTTTATTTCGAATGTACTTACTCATCAAGTGATAAGAAAAAGGGCGTATCAACCAACTCACCAAAGAGCGTCCAAGCCGCATCAACGTTGGTGTGTTCTCGTAAATCCTACCGTTATAAAGCCAAAGCATTTTGCCCACATGCCAGTAGAGAAAAGGCACCGGAGGCATAAAGGTCACAATATCGATGTCGCAACAGATTCGATAGGTTTTGTGGCTTAAACGATAGCGTTTCTTGAATGTCCAATCACCAATCGCTGGTTGACCAAATGTCACGACACGTTTGATGCTTTTCGGGTACTTTCTTTCGATATAATCGGCAAACACGCTACCAATTGCGCCGCCCGATGAATGCCCAGTAATGGTGATGCGCTTGCCTTGTAGAATTAGAGGTACAATAGTGGCTTCTAATCGTTCAATTACACTCAAACCAAGACGATCTTCATTTCGAGAAGGTTGACTTTCTTGAAATAACAAATGGTAGAAGCCTGCATGGATTCGATAGTTTAGCCCCAAGCGCTTGCAGCTGCGTGTCCACATCGCGAAGTTCAACAACCAATCGGTCATGCTATGCGAACCTTTAATTACCACGACGACTTCCGTACGCTTCTTGCTCCATAAAACACGGATCATGGTTTTGCCAAACTCGTTTTTAATGATGCGCTGCCCATTAGGATCAAACCCATAGCGGGTCTGTTTAAAGACTCTGGGGTAGGCGAGATTACAAAGGACGGCGTAGCGTTCGTACTGATATCGTTTTAAAGGCTTCACATTATTTTTCTGTCTCTTGGTCAACGTAAACTCTAGATGTGAAATATGAAAAATAGATGAAGATGAGAAATGAACAGAGGTTGGCGAAGCGTTTTTACTCAAGGGCTTGTGAAAGCAGAGTACTGCGTCAGTATTCATTCAATGTAGGAGGGTTTTGAAGTTTTTTGTTTGTACAAGCAAGACCGGGATTAGGGAAGATGCCATTCGCTGTGTATATGAATTGCGCAAAATGATCGTAGATTGTGCATGTGAGTCGCCTTTTTAACCATATGAATGAAAAAGACAAAATATCTGTTGATCTAAAATCTGAATCCGTTAAAGTACGCCTCGTTCTCGCGGCACAGGTCGCTAGAGCAGGTGGTGTTGCCATCGCATGATTGCGTTGCCCTGGTGGTGGAATTGGTAGACACAAGGGATTTAAAATCCCTCGACGTTCGCGTTGTGCCGGTTCAAGTCCGGCCCGGGGCACCATCCGCAAATTGAGTGCGTGGATTTAACATCCCGCCGTCGAGTTGACCGGCCGAGTGTCGGGCCATCAATTCCGGCCTGGGGCACCATCTCTCGTATATTGAGATTTTTAAAGTCTCAGAGAACAAAAATCGGTAAGGCGCCTTGGCAGAGTGGCTATGCAGCGGATTGCAAATCCGTGGACCTCGGTTCGACTCCGGGAGGCGCCTCCATTCGATTGAGTACCATCGCATCTCATTATCGAACGTACGATTAGGTTAGTGTGTTTATTTAAATTATTTGAGGCTGATTTAGCTTCTAGAAAATTTGAATAGAATCTGTCGCATTGACCATCGAAAGGGTTAACCCTAACGAAAACCTCAATGTTTCTTCTTAGAAACGATAAAATGGCGCCTTGGCAGAGTGGCTATGCAGCGGATTGCAAATCCGTGGACCTCGGTTCGACTCCGGGAGGCGCCTCCATCTCCTCTTTAATACATAATCACTTCACTTAAGACCTCTGACCATTCACTCAATAAGTCAAAATTTAAGACGTTTGTTCATAAATTTACTCATCAGTAACCGATATTTATTGCGTCAAATTCGACGTAATCCTCATTTTCGACTTAACACCACAATTTTATGTTCCAGTTTTGCACATTCAACTCTATTAACAGAACGTTGTTAATTATAAACTTGGTGCATTACTAAAGGCTAATTGATAACATCATATATAACGTATTGTTAATATATGACATTGTTTGATTTTGGCTCAGGACGAGCCCATTGTTGTTTTAGGGAGAAAAACACGTGTTTAGTCGTAAAAGCAGGCGAATGCTAGCCTTGGTGTTAAGTGCTGCGTCTTGTTCAACTTTCGCTGCTTCAATGGCCAGTTACCCAGAAGAGTGGCTCGATTGGCCTGTTGTAAAAGAGTCACAAAACCTACCAGCAGACACGGTTCTACCTCCAGATACCTCTCTTTTTATACAAGAATCTGTTCGAGCTTATAGCTGGATCAATAATGGTCAGGGTTCGCCACTGACGATCCGAGTTAATCCAGCAAAACTAGAACAATATAAAACCCACGGACCATATACCGATGGTCCAACAGCCGTTGCCATTTCTGAAGTCGATGGCATCGTTTGGGTCACAGAGCACATTGGCGGTATGGCGATATACGGAAGTTATGATCGTCAAGGAAAAGACATCAGTCATACTCATCCATCTCTCGAACCTTCTTTTTGTCAAAGCTGTCACACGACCTATCAAGATATCTGTATCAACGGAACGTGTGCAGAGCCTGTCTTAGGTGTGTACAAAGACAAGTAGTAGCAAAAATGAGCACGCGAGTTTTTGGTTGGCTTACGATTAACCAGATGTTGTTTGTTTCGCATCTGGTGTTAGTGATGTCGATTATCTTTGGTTTGTCATTGACTCGGTTCCAGAGCGAATGGGATATGCGCATTGAACATGCTGCGACCATGGCAAAAACTCACCTTTCTTCTCAAATGACCTTCTTGTCTGGATCGATTGCAGGGCGGAATTACGCAAACTTAATGATGCCATCTACTAAGGCAAATTTGAGTGCTATCGATGATTTGCTTTTTGTCGAAGTGTCTGGCGTATCGGATTACAAAACTCAAGAGGTAGCTGTGCGTTACCTCGCTCAAACCAACCAAGTATGGCGGATTGATGTCAGTGATTACGAAGTAGGCAGCTTAAAGGGACAAAAAGATAATCTACTTCGTATGCTTTCAATGACGCCTGATGAAGATGAGATAAAACGGAATAAGCTCCAATATCTGGTAAACAAAACGAGCATCGACCTCGATGCGTTGCAAGATAGCCAGCGTTTAAACAGGGAGACAGAATTACCTTGGAATAAGGATGTGCTACGTCAAACTGACTTCTATTACGATTCTACCTTGTCAGTGCTGCATGTTTGCCTACCACTTCGTAACAATAACGGTGGCTACATCTGGGCAGTGTTGGATGCAAGCCAGCTCGACCACATCAAGTTAAACCTCATCAAAGAGCTAAGTCGTGAAGCGCTCATTGCCATCTTGATTTCAATGATACTTATCTATGTCGTTACGATGTGGATCGTTAGCCCATTAAAGCGTTTGTCTACTTCGATGAAGAAAGACATTGAGAAAATAGATCAATCCCATATTCCGGAAATCCGACGTTCTGATGAAATTGGCGAGTTGGCACGCTCATATTCTAGCTTGATCACCAAGATCAAAAATCAACTTCGTGTGCTTCGTCAACAAACAGATACTGATACGCTGACAGGGGTTGGTTCTCGGTTTTTGTATAAACGTAGCGCGCCGTTCTTTGTTCGAGATTCACTCAAGACTATGGAGTACGTCTGCTTTGTTCTTTGTGATATCGATAACTTTAAAAAGTTTAACGACACCTATGGCCATACCGAAGGGGATAACGCACTTTGTGACGTGGCGGAAGTATTCCGTTCACAGCTTGGGGCAGACCAGCCGTCTTATCGTTTGGGTGGGGAGGAGTTTGCTCTGCTCGTTTATGGTAACAATCCTGACGTCCTTAATTCTAAAGTCGAACGTTTAAGGCAGGCCGTAGAAACACTCTCTATACCACATATGAAGAATCAACCATCTGGTGTAGTTACTATCTCTGTTGGCGCTGTTCCAATAACACTCTCAGCACAAGAACCAACCTTTGAATCCTGTCAGGCAACGCTAGAGCGTGCTTTTGAAATTGCAGATAAAAACCTATACACCGCCAAAGACACTGGCCGAAATACGGTGATCATGGCGAAGCCTATCCAAATTTAACTGGTATTTGTCCAGTTTTTCACCGGCCCACGCTGGCCAAACTAAATTCAAAAAATAGCAAAGAGAAAGGAGTCTCCATGCATCATATTGGGGAAGATAAACAGTTTTGCGGCTCACAAACACGTTTATGGGTGGATACTGATATCACCATTGGTCACAAGAGTGGTTTAAAGCCATGTGATGTCGATGACGGGTATGCACTGGGCTTGTTACTTCGAAGCCAAGAAGTGGATATTGTTGGAG
Source organism: Vibrio jasicida 090810c (assembly GCF_002887615.1). NCBI lineage: Bacteria > Pseudomonadati > Pseudomonadota > Gammaproteobacteria > Vibrionales > Vibrionaceae > Vibrio > Vibrio jasicida. The sequence goes on from NZ_CP025793.1 coordinate 1,275,713, forward strand.
TAAGCTCTACATTGGGTAACTGCGACGATATTGAAGTGACGACTGAAATCGCACAGTCTTTTATCCAAAAGTTTGGTCCGACATATCTGAGTGTTTCAAAGGGAAGTGCAAGCTTCTTTGACTCTGCTGTGGGGGTTCCAAAAGCCGTTACCGATCTTGCTGATCAACTAAAACAAGAGCCTCTCACTATTTTGGCAATTGGTGCGTTAACCAATATTGCACTGCTGATTAAACATTACCCTGATGTGCTTCACAACATCGAAAAGATCGTTTGTGTTGCAGGCCGCCGCAGTACCGACCAGCATTTTGTCGCGAGCAAACATCAAGCGCGTCCATTTCGCGATCTCAACTTTGAGGTCGACGAAGCGGCTTTCGAAGTACTTTTAAGTAGCGATGTACCTTTAACATTGGTTCCTTTTGAGGTGTGTGCGGATGTCTGGGTGAACTTTTCTGAACTAAGAGCCATGAGCCACGCCAGCAGTTTAAGTCACTTTCTGGAACAACACTCAATGATTTGGTGGACAGAGTGGAAACTACTCTTTGGTGCAAAAGAAGGGTTCATTCCTTTCGATATGGTTGCTGCAGCTTATGTGGTGAATCCAGAATGGTTTGTATCTCATTCTTGGGAGGCCAAGCTGGAGATCGCGGCAAGTGATACGGACAAACACAAAGAGAAAGCCTATCTGGTTTGCAATGAATCGATAGAGCAGGGACGAGAGGTCGACTATGTAGTTGAAGTATCGCCAGATGCTGAACCGGAAATGCTCAAGCGTTTAGCGGAGCGCGACATTGGTGCATTTGTACTTGGGTTATCTCATATCAATGTCATTGTCGATGATGTTGATACTGCGGCTGATTACTACCAGCGAGTACTCGGCTTTGAACGCGCACTTGATGCTCAGCGACAAAAAATGGATTACCGCGGTGTGAGTATGGCCGAGTTTAACCAAGATGCAGGTTTAGCTGGACAAGACGTTGTCGTTGACGTGCTGTTTGTGAAGCATCCTTATGCGTCGGTCTATCTTGAATTGATGAAATATCACACACCAATCGGGACAAAAGACATCCCCCCTCAACCAAAAACTTATGACTTAGGCGGCCCTCGTCATGTCGCGCTAGAAGTTTCAAACTGTGGTGAAGTCTTCCGTTACTTAAAACAACAAGAAGAGGTAACCATGATCAATACGTCGGATGAATATCATCCTGAAAAGCTCGACGGATTCCCGATTTCCTTCTTCTACTGGATAGACAAATACGGCATTCAATGGGAAATGGAAGAAGGACGGAGGGTAGGTACGTCTCGAGGTATTGTCTAATTAACTGAATTTAAATAATTTTTTGAACAGAAAAGGCAAGCATTTTGGTGCTTGCTTTTTGTTTGTTATTAAGAAATATGACAAAAAGGGTGATCTTATTTTATTCGGGTTACATTAATTTTGTTTAAGTTACGAAAGCAAAGGTTTAAATACGGGTTAAAAAGTGCTCCTACCCCTTTAGGGTAGTTTAATTCCGTAATTGATTTACATCATGTATTAATTTTCTTTCACAATTAACAATGCAGACAGTTAAGAACCTAACCCTTAGGAAGTACAATGAGCAAGTTGAAGCTAGTAGTCGTCGGTAACGGTATGGTAGGCCACCGTTACATCGAAGACTTAGTCGAGAAAACCGATGTCTCTAATATGGATATCACGGTTTTTTGTGAAGAACCTCGTGTCGCATACGACCGTGTGCACCTTTCCTCTTACTTTTCTCACCATACTGCAGATGAACTTTCTTTAGTAAAAGAAGGCTTCTACGAGAAACACGGCATCAATATGTTGATCGGCGAGCGTGCGATTAACATCAACCGTGAAAACCGTATTGTTTATTCAAGCACAGGTCGTGAAATCAAATACGACAAGTTGATTCTTGCTACTGGTTCATTCCCATTTGTACCGCCTATCAAAGGTCATGAAAGCAAAGACTGTTTTGTTTACCGCACTATCGAAGATCTAAAAGCGATCGAAGCGTGTGCGAAGAAAAGCAAATCTGGTGTGGTTATCGGTGGTGGTCTTCTAGGCCTTGAAGCTGCAGGCGCGTTAAAAGCTCTGGGTGTAGAAACTCACGTGGTTGAGTTCGCACCAAAACTGATGGCTGAGCAGCTTGACCTTGCTGGTGGCAATCAGCTTCGTCAAAAAATCGAGCGTATGGGCGTGAACGTTCACACCAGCAAAAACACGCTTGAGATTGCCGCAGAAGGGGAAAGCGCACGCAATGTTATGCGTTTCGCTGACGGCACTGAACTAGAAACAGACTTCATTGTATTTTCGGCAGGTATCCGACCTCAAGACAAACTGGCTCGTCAGATGGACCTAGGCGTTGCGCCACGTGGTGGTATTGCCATTAACGACTACTGCCAAACGTCTGATGAAAACATCTACGCTATCGGTGAGTGCGCATCTTGGAACGAAATGTTCTACGGTCTTGTGGCTCCTGGCTACAAGATGGCGACGGTTGCAGTGGATCACCTACTTGGAAACACGGAAAGCAAGTTCGAAGGCGCTGACATGTCTGCGAAGCTAAAACTGCTTGGTGTGAAAGTTGGTTCTATCGGTGATGCGAACGGTCGCACTGAAGGCTGTAAGAGTTACGTTTACCAAAACGAAGAACAAGAAGTTTACAAACGTCTTATCGTATCGGAAGACAACAAGAAACTGCTAGGTGCAGTAATGGTTGGCGATACGTCTGACTATGGTGATCTTCTACAGCTTATGCTGAACGAAATCGACCTACCAGAACACCCAGATGCGTTGATCCTACCAGCACACGCTGGGGCTGAAAAACCTTCTTTGGGTGCAGACGCATTGCCAGAGAGCGCGGTTATTTGTTCATGTTTCGACGTGACAAAAGGCAAGATCGCACAAGCAGTTGCTGATGGTCACCACACATTGGGCGACATCAAAGCCGTGACTGGCGCAGGTACGGGCTGTGGCGGCTGTATCCCTCTAGTAACGTCTGTTCTCAATGCTGAGCTTGCTAAATCTGGTATCGAAGTGAAGAACGACGTGTGTGAGCACTTTGCATACTCGCGCCAAGAGTTGTTCCACCTAATCCGCATTGAAGAGATCAAAACGTTTGATGAGCTTCTAGAGAAATACGGTAAAGGTTATGGCTGTGAAGTTTGTAAACCACTGGCTGGTTCAATCTTGGCTTCTTGTTGGGGTGAGCACATTCTTAAGCCACAACTGGTTAAGCTGCACGACACGAACGATAACTTCCTAGGTAACATCCAAAAAGACGGTACTTATTCAGTAATCCCACGTATGGCGGGTGGTGAAGTAACGCCTCAAGCTTTGGGCGTGCTTGCCGCTGTTGCAGAAGAATACAGCTTATACACCAAAGTCACTGGTGCACAGCGTATTGGTCTGTTTGGTGCGCAAAAAGATGATCTTCCAGAAATCTGGCGCAAGCTTATCGATGCTGGTTTTGAAACGGGTCAAGCGTACGCTAAAGCACTTCGTATGGCAAAGACATGTGTGGGCTCAACTTGGTGTCGTTACGGCGTTCAAGATTCTGTTGGCCTAGGTTCTTACATCGAGAATCGTTACAAAGGCATTCGTACCCCTCATAAGATGAAGTTCGGTGTTTCTGGCTGTACTCGTGAGTGTGCGGAAGCACAAGGTAAAGACCTTGGCATTATCGCGACTGACGCCGGCTGGAACATGTACGTATGTGGTAACGGCGGTATGAAACCTCGTCATGCAGACCTACTAGCGAGCGACTTAGACAAAGAGACTCTGATCAAGTACATCGACCGTTTCATGATGTTCTACATCCGTACTGCTGCGCCACTACAACGTACATCAGTTTGGATGGAAAACATGGAAGGTGGCGTTGACTACCTACGCGAAGTGATTGTTAACGACAAACTTGGCATTAATGCTCAGCTAGAAACTGATGTTGCGAAACTGGTCGATGAGTACGAGTGTGAGTGGACTGCAACCATCAATGATGAATCACAGCTGACTCGTTTTGCACACTTCGTTAACTCAGACAAACGCGATGACAATGTTGTGTTTGTGCAAGAACGCGAACAGCACCGCCCAGCAACCTTCACGGAGAAGCACCCTGAAGCGAAAGGCGACATCCTACACGTAGCGATTACAGAAGCATAAGGGAAGGTTGATTATGCCATTTGAAAAGATTTGCCAAATCAGCGACATCGTACCGGGCACAGGTGTTTGTGCACTGGTTGATGGTCAACAAGTAGCGGTATTTCGTCCAACTGAAGCGGAAGAAGTGCTAGCGATTAGCAACACAGACCCTTTTTTCCAATCAAACGTGCTCTCTCGCGGTTTGATCTGTGAGCACCAAGGCGAGCTTTGGGTGGCAAGCCCACTTAAGAAACAACGCTTTAACCTGAAAACAGGTGCGTGCATGGAAGACGAACACTTTAACGTGAAAGCGTACAAAACGCGTGTAACAAAAGGCAAAGTCGAAATCTCAGCATAAGAGCTTGGTTAAATTCCCTTCTCTTCGGGGGAGGGAATGAACCGAAATCTAGATTTAATAGGTAAAGGTTTTTCGATGTTCACCTGCGGGGGACAAGGAAGCAAGGTGTTACTGAGTTAACGGGAAGCCTTTCTCTATTCAATCTTTAATTTTTAACTTTCAACTTTTGAATAAGGACACATTCATGTCTACAGACTTTAAACCTGCTGAATTCGTACAAACCATGATTAACGTGGGTGAAGCGAAAACAAACACCAGCACTCGCGATTTGCTACTTCGCGGCACAATGGCAGGTATTATCCTGTCACTTGCGGTCGTTGTTGCGATTACGACTATCGTTCAAACTGGCGTTGGTATTGTAGGTGCACTTGTCTTCCCTGTTGGTTTCGTGATTCTAAGTGTGATGGGTTACGACCTCGTTACTGGCGTATTCGGTCTTGCTCCTTTAGCTAAGTTTGCAAACCGCCCAGGCATCACTTGGGGCCGCATCTTCCGTTGTTGGGGGCTTGTCGGTTTGGGTAACCTTATCGGTTCTCTAATCGTTGCTTACCTAGTTGCTATCTCTCTAACAGGTAACTTCTCTCTAGAACTGAACGCAGTAGCGAAGAAATTTGTCGCTGTTTCTACCGCGCGTAGCCTTGGTTTTGAAAACATGGGGATGGACGGATGGATCACGTGTTTCGTACGCGGCATCTTCTGTAACCTAATGGTATGTCTGGGCGTTATCGGCAACATGACTGCCCGTTCAGTATCTGGTCGTGTGGCAATGATGTGGTTCCCAATCTTCATCTTCTTCGCACTAGTATTTGAGCACACAGTAGTAAACATGTTCCTATTCCCACTAGGTATGATTCTAGGTGCGGATTTTGGTATCGCGACTTGGTTGAACTTCAACCTTATCCCAACCATCCTAGGTAACATTGTTGGTGGTCTAGTAATGACTTGTATTCCACTGTACCTAACTCACGCTAAAACTGCGCCTTCTATCAATGCTGAAGAAGAAGTAAAAGCACAACCTGCAATGGCTAAATAACCATTAACGGGTAACTCGCTTAATATGGTCCCGCTTCTGGATGGGCGGGACTATTCTTTAACTTGGATTTCAATTTTTAACTTTCACTTTCGCGACATATTTTATTGGTTTAGCTATAAAAAGTAATAACTCCTTAGAGTGGTTTTAGCCCTAAGTGCATAACGCGAGTGTTACTCTTTATATCTAAATTTTTCGATAGGCGTTGATATGACTACTGCTCACTCATCTTTAAACAGCGGCTTTGTTTCTCTTGTTGGTGCAGGTCCAGGTGATCCTGATTTGCTCACCGTAAAAGGCTTAAAAGCCATTCAAGCGGCTGAAGTTGTGGTTTACGACCGATTGGTGTCGAAAGACATTCTGGAATTGGCTCACGCATCAGCAGAGATGATCTACGTAGGCAAAAAATTGGACTTTCACTGCGTACCTCAAGATCAAATCAACCAAATCTTGGTGCAGAAAGCGCAAGAAGGTAAACGCGTTGTGCGTCTAAAGGGCGGTGATTCATTTATCTTTGGCCGTGGTGGTGAAGAGCTAGAAGAACTAGCGGAATTTGGTATCAAATACGAAGTGGTTCCGGGTATCACAGCAGCAGCGGGTGCAACGGCATACGCTGGTATTCCATTAACACACCGTGACCATGCACAAAGCGTACAGTTCATCACGGGTCATGTACAAAAAGATGGGCGCGAAATTGAATGGCGTTCGCTAGCACAATCCAACAACACGCTTGTGTTCTACATGGGTTTGAAGCAAAGCGACCACATTATGGATAAGCTGATCACTCACGGGTTAGATCCTGAGATGTCATGCGCCATTATTGAAAACGGTACGCGCCCAGAGCAGCGCGTGTTCCAAGGAAAGTTGAATGAGCTATCGAGCATGGCAGAGCAAGCCGTGAGCCCGGCATTGATTGTGGTTGGTAGCGTTACTCAGCTGCACAACAAATTGGATTGGTTCGGCAAGTAGCCGAAGACTTAATCTTAAGCGTTAGATCGCGCAAGGACTGCGTTTCTGCTGCATCTCCCTTTTACGCATTGGCATTTCATCGATCAGATTGTTGATGAATTGCCAATCGGTTTTCGCTCCCCAGCGGTGTTTCTCTTCACCATCTTTACCTAATAGAATCGCCGTGTGTTGGCCTTGTTTCACTTCGTAAAGTTTGGCTAACATTTTCAAATCAAACTCTTCTTTAAGCCATGATGGTTGCGTGTAACCGTCTTCGGCAATAACGAGCGTTATCACGTCTCTGTCTTCAAGTTCACACTCATTCATTAGAGCTTCTAGCAAAAACTGTTTCACATGATTGTCGTTTTCTGGCGCAAAATATAAGACGCTGCGGTGTGGCCAATATTGAGAGTGGGCAGGGTAACCAAACGCGGCACTTGATATGAGGCATGAAAGCAACAGGGCTATAGTAGGCTTGTTCATGGTTTCCCTCCTTGAAACGCGAAACTCCGATTATCAGGTTATACGATAAGTTTAGTGGAATTAGTTCATTGTGCTTTGGCGCAAGTTCGCTTAGGGTATGGCACAAACAAATAAGGCATAGAACTTGATGAATTCGGAAAGCAAACAAAAGATCGCCATCTTGGTTGATGTGCAGAATGTGTATTACACCTGCCGCGAAGCGTACCGCAGCAATTTTGATTACAACCAGTTTTGGTATGTTGCGACACAAGGGAAAGAAGTGGCGAGTGCAAAAGCTTATGCGATTGCGAGTAATGACCCGAAGCAGCGTCAGTTTCATCATATCCTGCGTGGTGTCGGCTTCGAAGTCATGCTTAAACCGTTTATTCAGCGACGTGACGGTAGCGCAAAAGGCGATTGGGATGTGGGTATTACACTTGATGCCATCGAAGTAGCACAAGACGTAGATGAAGTCGTATTGGTCTCTGGTGATGGTGACTTTTGCTTGCTGGTTGAGCGAATTCAGCAGCGCTTCAATAAGAGAGTCACAGTGTATGGCGTACCTAGGCTTACGTCTCAAACCTTGATCGATTGTGCCGATAACTTCGTCGCTATCGATGAAGACTTTCTTCTCTAATCTCGCCTAGCTGTATAGCTTCGAGAATCAAAGAAAGGGCGAGTCACTTCAGGCTGTACGCAAACGTACAATGACTCGCCCCTTATTTCTGATTCAGATGATTTACGAAGGAATGATCATTTGTCCTATTAAGTAACCCAAACAACACGCACCAATCACGCCGATTAAACCCACTGACATGAATGAGTGGTTGAAGTACCACTTACCAATCTTAGTTGTACCTGAGGTATCGAAGTTCACAGTTGCGATATCCGAAGGGTAGTTTGGAATAAAGAAGTAGCCGTAAACCGCTGGCATCAAGCCGATAAGCAGTGCTGGCTCCAAACCTAGACCTAAACCGACTGGCAACATCATACGCGCTGTCGCTGCTTGAGAGTTCACCACAACCGATACGATGAATAGCGCAAGCGCGAACGTCCAAGGGTAGTTGGTTACCATCTCTACGATGCCGGATTTAAATTGAGGCATTGCGTATTGGAAGTAGGTATCTGACATCCATGCAATACCGAAGATAGCAATCGCCGCCACCATACCTGATTTGAACACTACGCCATTTGGTACGTCGCGAGGATCGGTCTTAGTCGCAAGCAGAATGATACCGCCGAAGCAGAGCATCATCATTTGGATAACCACCGCCATACTGATTGGTTTGCCGCCGTCGACAATAGTTCGAACTCCCGGCCACATAGCAATCACTACAATCACGAGAATCGATAGAATGAATAGCAATACTGAATTACGTGCGCTTACGGGCAATATTTCATCGAGCGAAGTTGCGGTTGTATTCAGGATCTTGTCTCTCCAAACCGGATCTTTTAGACGTTCTTGGTATTCTTCATCGTCTTCTAACTCTTTACCGCGTTTTAGGCTGTATAGAGACATCAACAAGGTACCAAATACGGTTGCTGGCACGGTAACGAGCAAAATAGAAAGTAGGGTGATCTCGTGTTGGATATCAGACAATTGTGCAAGGTAGTAAACCACTGCTGCTGAAATTGGTGATGCAGTAATGGCGATTTGAGAAGCAACCGATGCTGCTGCCATAGGACGCTCAGGACGAATGCCGTTTTTAAGCGCAACGTCGCCAATGATTGGCATGATAGAGTAAACCGCGTGACCAGTACCAAGTAGGAAAGTCATAAAGTAAGTCACGAACGGCGCAATAAGCGTGACGCGTTTAGGGTTCTTACGTAATACGCGCTCTGCCACCTGCAACATGTATTTTAAGCCACCTGCGGCTTCAAGAATGGAGGCACAAGTGACCACCGCGAGGATGATCAGCATTACGGTCACAGGCGGAGAGGTTGGAGGCATCTTGAAGATGAAAACCTCAATGACCAAACCAATACCAGAAACGACACCAAGACCAATGCCGCCATACCGTGAGCCGATATACAGCATCACGAGCAAAAATAGAAACTCAAGATACAACATGTTTAATTTCCTTATTAGAAACAGGGACTTCTATTGTTTCGGTATTCAAGGAAAAAATACTTAGCTTTGTTCACATTCTGTTTTATAGGAAACAGCAATGTCCAATAATTGGGAATAACTCACGCTGAGCCGTGTCAGTGTTAATGGTGCATTGAAAGGGTGTTGTTGGAATGTTTGAATCGTCCGTGTCTAAGGTTAAACCTGACCATTTTGGTGCACTGATTGGAGTTATTTCTGTTTGAATTTTGCTCTATATGCTTGTTGGCTTGAGTTTGGACTCAATAAAAGCAGCGAGTTTTTCCTGTTGATCGTTATTTGATTATTAGTGTAAAGGAATAAATCATACTGATAACCATTTGCATTCGCCTTGATGCTTGAGTATAACTGCTTGCAAATGATAGCGTCAGTAAGTACAGCCATGTCTGAGCAATTTTTCCAACAACTATTTCATTACTCTAAAGAGGTCACGCCTTTTTTACATGGCAGTATTGGTGTTATTGAACCGGGTGCTATCCATCTCGATAATGACATCAATCCAATTGTTCAAGAACTTTATCAAACGCTCTCAAAGGTGCATCCAGAGGCCGGTAAAGCCTATTGGCTTACTCGAACATGGGACTTACTGTGTTGGCAACCGATGTTTGTGGCATTCATTTCTATTTATGGCTTTCACACGCTACCTAACCTAAGAGGCATGGGACAGTACGTTCACTCAGGTTTTGTCACGGGTTACCGTTTCCCTGATGAACAACATGTTCACGGGGAAATTGAGGACTTAATAAAAGAAGCGGGTGGGCAAATACGTGAGGTTTACGACTTTTACCAAATTCAAATGAGCGAATGGACAAGAATTCGCCCCGGGTTTACTCAACAATTGATGTCTGATGGCGTTATGTCTTGCTTACTACGACTACAACAAAACTTTCCGCAATTTACTAATGAGATGATTCAAGCCCAAGCCAATTTGTGGTTAGAGGCGCTTGGATTGAATACGACCAACGTCTCGTCTTTGTATAATGTAGGCGAAGAGCAGCCACTAAAATTAGTACGCAAGAGCTGTTGTCTGGTTTACAAATGTGAAGGAAGACAACTCTGCGAAGACTGCCCAAGAACGGATAAAAATAAACAGTTAATCAGATCGAGAAACATGCGGGGCTAACATATTGATAACATATGTAACAATGCTCGATATGTGAGTGCGAATGAGTATTATTGTCATCTCTTTAAGTTTATAAAAAGATAAAGACAATGATAAAAAGGAAGTTTTCTCTTAATCTCATCGTGCTCGCGATGAGCAGTGGCTATGCAGCACAGGCCCTCGCTGACCAACCTATTCTTCAACAGAAAAATGCCGACGAACAAATGGTGGTCGTAGGTAGCGTTGTTCCTAAATCCATTTCGGATATACCCGGCACCGTTTGGTTTGTCGATCAAGAACAAATTTCTCAACAATATCGTGCGGGTAAAACGCTGGGTGATATTCTCTCTGCGACAATTCCGTCATTGGACATTGGTACCGGCGGAAGAACCAACTACGGTCAAAACTTACGCGGCCGAGCCATGCTTGTGATGATAGATGGGGTATCGCTGCAATCTTCTCGCCCCATCAGCCGTCAACTTGAAGCCATAGACCCATTTAATATTGAACGAATTGAAGTGCTTTCAGGAGCCACATCGATTTATGGTGCTGGCGCGACAGGTGGTGTGATTAATATCGTAACTAAGAAAGCGGCTTCTGAAGATCTTGCATTTGAGTCTTTTGTTAGTGGTACATCGGGTTTTAATAGCAGTGAAGACTTCGATTACAAAGTCGCACAGTCTATTTCTGGTGGCACCGAAAAAGTCACAGCACGTGGCGCCGTCGTGTACAGTGAAACGCAAGGTTTTTACGATGGGAACGGTCACATTGTCACACCAGATATCTCTCAAGGATCACTTCAGTATAATTCGACGCTCGATGTCATGGGGTCAACAGAAATTCAAACGTCTGAAACCAGCCAACTTAATCTTGTTGCCCAGTATTACGATAGCCAGCAAGATTCGCCGTATGGTTTGTACATTGTCGGGCGCGACTTTGTGGATGTACGTAAAGGGTTTGATTCAGATCGTGAACACGGCACAGAGCGTTTGCTCTTAAGCGCCAGCTACAGCCATGACGCGGTATTTGGTCATCAATTAATTGGTGAGGTTTCTTACCGTAGTGAAGACCAGACGTTTACTCCCTATTTCCAAAGTGCATCTCAACAAGAAACCGAAGTCTTTTCTGGTCGCTTAGCGTTAGCGAAGGCTTGGCAGTCATTCAATTTAGTTTATGGGGTAGATGCCTACCTAGACCGATTTGACAGCAACCAAGCACTGTTTAATCCCACCATTGCAAATGACTCTGGCAACCTAGTAAATAAAACATACGCTCAAGTCGGTCGTTACCCTGGTGTCGATGTGTCTTCTTATGCGTTGTTTGTTCAAGGTGATTACCAAATTAACCACGATTGGTCTGTGCAAGCTGGTTATCGCTACCAATATATAGATAACCAGATTGATGATTTTGTCGCATACAGCGTGCAAAAGAAAATTGCGGCGGGCGTAGGAGCATCTGCTGATTCCGTACCGGGTGGCAGTACTGATTATTCGGTAAGTCTGTTTAACCTAGGCACGATTTATCAGATCAATAATGAATCGCAAGTTTGGGCGAACTTCTCGCAAGGTTTCCAATTAGCAGACCCCGCGAAGTATTATGGTCAAGGGACATATGAAGCGGTCGATGCAAATGGTCATTATGTATTGCAAGACAGTATTAACGTCTCTGATTCAAAAATGTCTGGTATTAAAACGGACAGTTATGAGATTGGTTACAGACTGGATAAAGATGCGCTCTCATTACAAGCCGCGGGTTACTATTCATTATCCGACAACTCAATCAAATACGACCGTAACACACTTTTGATTACGAATGTCGATGATGAACAACGCGTCTACGGTGCTGAAGCGAACATCAACTACTGGGTGACTAGCGATGTTCTCGTCGGTGCATCTGGTCACTATGTGGTGTCTGAGCTAAAAACTGACGGCAAATGGGAAGATTTAAATGCAGGCAAAGCAAGTTCATCAAAGGCGAATGCTTGGGCGGCCTGGTATCAAAACGACTACGCGTTACGCCTACAGAGCCAAACCATGTTTGATTATGAAGATGATGCCAATAACAAGTTAGACGGCTACACAACGTTTGATCTATTGGGTAACGTGACGCTACCTATGGGGCAGTTAGGATTCGGAATCCAAAACTTATTTAACGAGGATTACACCACGGTGTGGGGACAACGTGCGCAAATCCTGTATGCGACTCACTATGAGTCTTCTGCTTATGACTACAAGGGAAGAGGTCGTACGTTCACGCTTAACTACAGCCTTGAGTACTAGACGTCAGTATTCGAAATACAAATAAGCACGTTAAATTTGGATAAAAAAGCCGCGTTATGCGGCTTTTCTTATTTAAGCTTCATCAGTGGTTTGCGTTTCAGCCACATTTTCAGACGTTTGTTCTGCCGTCTGGTTTTGCTCTTCAGCTTCCATCTTCGCACGCTCTGCTTTTGAGATGTAGCGAGGCTTGTTGCTCTTATGAAGCTTTGCATTTTGTTTTTTCAACTTCGCTTTTAAGATCGAGTTGATTTTCTTCTTGCGGTTCATGGTGTTGGTCCTTTAATTTAGCGGGGCAGGATAGTGATTTTTCCACCAAGTTACAAGCCTAATGGATTCCTTATGAAAACACTTATTACAGAACGCCTGACACTTCGCCTTGTTAGTGTAGAAGATGCGTCTTTTATTTTAGAACTCTACAATCAGCCTGACTTTTATCGTTTCGTCGGTGACAAGCAGATTCGCACCTTAGAAGAAGCAAAACGCTACATTCAAGACAACATGTTAAGGATGCAAGAACTCAAGGGCGTCAGTTTGCTGGTGGCAGAAACCAATCATGATAAACAACCTATAGGCATTTGTGGTTTGGTCAAACGCGACACATTAACGGCGTTTGATATTGGTTACGGTTATCTACCTCATGCCTACGGGAAAGGTTACGCCATAGAAGCTGCTGCAGCAGTCGTAGAGTTTGCTCGTGACGAGATGAGAATAGAAAACTTGGTCGCCATCACCAATAATGACAATATTCGTAGTATAAGTTTGCTAGAAAAATTGGGCTTTCAGTTTGAACGTATTGAGCAGACTTACGATAATGGCCGAACTTTACAACTCTACACCATGACGCTGTAATCAAAGGGTGAACAATGAGCGACATTCTACTGGGCAAACTCGCCACTGAATTTAAAACCGTTAAAGCTATGGTTGAGGTCTATTGCAAAGATCACCATGATACGAAAGGTGAGTTGTGTACAGAATGTCGTGAATTATTAGAATATGCAGAAGTACGCCTTGATCGTTGTCCTTACGGAGAAGACAAGCCGACTTGCAACAAATGTCCGATTCACTGTTACAAGCCAGTGCCTAAAGAACAAATGCGTTTAGTGATGCGTTATTCGGGGCCGAGAATGTTGCTTAAACACCCAATCTTGGCAATTCGACACTTGATGCATGAGAAACGCGAGGTGCCTGAAAAACCTGCTGCCAATGCGTCGAATCGCCACAAACGGATGAGTGCAGAGCGCGAGGGTAAGAAATCCTAGCCAACATAAGAATTAAGAAGTTGTCACTACCGTTAAATTCTTAATCCAATACTTTTGCGTGTACCTGCGGTAACACAATGCTAGTTTCACCACTTCTTCGGCGATCATGAGCGCATAAACGTATTTGAATTCCCAACCTAATACAAACGCAGCAACCGCACACAAAGGTAAGCCTGTCATCCACATCGCGATAAAGTCCATACGCAAACAAAATACATTGTCTCCGCCAGCACGGATAATACCGTTGATGATAATCATGTTAAGCATGCGTAGCCAAATCGCACTGCATAGAATCACGACAGCTGGCGCAGCTAAAGGATAGAGTTCAGGGTTATCAAGGTTCAGTGCGGCGATGATTAACTCACGATTAAGCAGCAGAAATGCGCCAATCGAAATGCCAAACACAAATACTGATTTAATGAAAAAGCTGGCCATGTATTCAGCCTGTTCAAAGGCGTTGCGACCCAATGATTGGCCAATCATCACAGAGCACGCGACCGATATACCAAAGAAGATGGAATAACATAGCGACTCAAACGGGCCTAACATGCTGAATACCGCCAGTTCTGTCGTGCCCATGTGACCAAAAATCATTTGATACACCATGGTGCCAATAGCCCAAAGTAGCGCACCTAAGGTCATTGGCAGTGCTAAGCGGCGGTAAGAGAGCCACAGCGAAGGACGCTCAGAACCTTCTTTCACTTCCAATAACCAATGCTTACGCCAACGCATGTAACCAACCATTGCAAGCACTTGGAACAGGCGAGAAATCGTTGTCGCCAAAGCCGCACCTGCAACGCCCATTGCTGGTACACCGAAACCACCTTTGATGAGCCAGAAGTTAAGTGCGATATTGAGAACAATCGTCACCGCCCCCAAAAGTAAAGGAGTGACGGTGTCACCAGAAGAGCGCATGCTCGCTTCTAAAACAATGATGATATGAGTGAGTAACAGAACAGGAAATGCATACCAAAGGTAAGTGGAGCCGAGTTCGATGACTTGCGTATCGTTGGTTTGTAGACGCATGATAAGTTCGCTACCGACTGTGATTATCAGGGTAACAGGAATCAAGACTTTTAAACCAAATCGAATCGCTATACCAGTAACGGTTTTGGCGCTTACCGCGTCTTCACGTCCCCAATATTGAGCAACGAGTGTGCCGTTTGCCGATGCTAAACCCGCCATGATCATAATCGCGACAAAATGCCATTTTGACGCGATTCCCACAGCTGCGGTTGCTTCTTTACCAAAGTCACTAACCATGAGAACATCAGCCAAGGCGAGAATAGCCACCAACGCACTCTGGATCGCGACAGGGAAACCCAAGCGGATGATCTGCTTAAGTAGCCCGCTAGATAAAGAGTTGTTGCTGTTTTTGATGCCAATATTGTTCGTCATAGTTACTCCTCGAAATTTGTGAGGAATATAAAGCCAATAGGGACAGAAATACATGTGCGAAAAACCACAAAACCTGTGCAAATCCGTCATCGAACAATTTGCCATCAAAACAGAGTGGCACGACGATGTGCATTTAGCACCCGCATGTAAAGAACGATTCCTGACTCTAACTGAAATCCCCGAATGGAAACGAGCCGATATCTTTATGGCGGGGCTTGCTGAACTGCGCGATGGTTACCATGTCGAGCGAGACAAAGTGGGCGTTCATACCTTGTTGTTTACCATTGAAGGTGGCGGTGTTTTGATTACACCGGATTTTGTTAAAGAAATTGAGCCTTATACGCTGACTATTTTGCCCGTAGATACGTGTTTTCGATTTGAAATGAATCCAAGCAAAGGACTCTGGAAGATGGTTTGGCTTCTGCCACAAAATACAGAGGCTTGGCAGTATCTCTCTGACTTGGGGCAAACCGTGGTGCCGTTTAGGGGCTCTGAGCAGGTATGGTCACTGATGACCTTACTCTACAACGAAATAGGGGGACGAACGGGGTTTCGTCAGTTGTTGATCAGTGAAGTGCAACGATTGGTAAAAAGTGTTGAAACCCCAATCAGTACATCGCTATCGCGCGTTCAAACACTCTTTAACGAAGTTGAAGGTCAGTTACACTTGCCGTGGACCATTGCCGAAATGGCCAAGCAGTGTTTTATCAGTGAAGAACAGTTCAACCGTTTATCTAAACAGCTTTTCAATATGAGTCCGAGAAGCAAGTTAATTGAGCTTCGTATGCACAAGGCCGCAGACTTATTGCAGTATCCAGCTTGGTCAGTCGCTATGATTGCGAACCGATTGGGTTATCGCGATCCTTACAACTTCACTCATCGATTTAAAAAGTTCTACGGCACTTCGCCAACACGTTATCGCAAGAGGTTACTGGAGAATCAAAACCAATGAGTCGTTTTGATTTCTAATGATCACCTAATGATCGATAAAGTAGAGAATTCAGAAACAAAAAAACGAGGGCATTGACCCTCGTTTTTGTTTGTCTTTTTGTAGAGGTTTGAATTACAAACCTGCAGCCATTTGATGCTTTGATTTTGTTGCAGCGATGAGCATGTAGATGCAAGTCGCAAGCAAAGCTGCAAATAGATAGCCCAACAAACCGTGCATTTGGCCCATGAACTTATCAGCAACCACAGGACCAGCAACTGAGCCGATGCTGTAGCTAAACAACATCACTTGTGTTGCGGATACAATGAAACGCTCTTCTAAACCTTCACAACCCAAGTTGATTGCAATTGGATACAGTGCAAATGTTGCCATTCCCAATAGGAACAGCGCTACTGCTAGAACCACCGCTGAGGTAGAAACAAACGTCAGACCAATAGAGAAAATACCCAAAATACAGAAAAACGCCATCAAGACTGTACGAGCCATGTATTTGTTTAATGTGGTCACCATAGGTTGAACCAACATGCCGCCAAGGATGACAAGTGCCATTAGGGTACCAATATCTTGGTGACTAATTTTACGGTTTGCTAGCTCTACAGGCATTAAGCCGTAGATTGCACCCAAGGTTAAGCCAGAAACAATACAACCAATGATTGCAGCGTGGCTTAGCTTAGAAATTTGTTTAAACGATAGTGCGGTTGATTCGTGGCTGTTTGGTTGTTCACAATCGATGAACAGCAATACTAGCATTGCCATTAGGATCAACGTTGTGATCGCGATAAAAGGTACACCGCCGCTTACACCAAGGATACCAATACCGAACTGACCAAGTGCAGAACCACCGTACAAAGAAAGCATGTACAGGCTTAAACGTTTCGCACGAGACGATTCATCACCAGACATTAGCCATGATTCAACAATCACAAACACGCCAGCGACCGCCATACCTGCGATAAAGCGGGCAACAAGCCATACCATGCCGTTAGGAATAATAGGCAGTACGATGATCGTTAGTGAAAATGCAGCTAAGCTACCTACAAACGCTTTACGGTGACCAACGTTGCGAACAATACGCTCAAAGAACATTGCGCCGATCAATAGACCGCCATAGAACACACTCGCCAACCAACTCGCGTAATCAGCAGAGATGTTGTATTCACCAAGCATAAGAGGGATCAAGCTCATCAAATAGCCTGACGCCACTGCATAAAGAGACAGTGCTACGACAGGAACTGTGACTCGTGGTGATGCTGCAGGAATGGCTGTGTTTTCCAATGTTTTGCGCCTATAAGTTAAGTAAAAATCAGGGGTTATTCGGCGCGAATATGAGGCTAATTAATAGGCAAGTAAAACGATATATTTGATTCGTTTCGACAAAAGAAATTTATCGAAATTCTATGGGGAAATGCTGCATAAAAACGCCAGCCTGTAAGCGAGGCTGGCGGAAGGATTTATTTGCTAAGTGCTTGATTTAACCACTGATCGAATTGAGTCTTAGGAAGGGCGCCGTTGATCATATCCACGCGCTGGCCATTCTTGAAAACCATAATGGTTGGGATGCTACGAATACCAAATTGAGCGGCAAGCTGCTGTTGCGCTTCGGTATCAATCTTGACAAAACGAGCGTTTCCGGTCTGTTCTTGTGCCACATCCGAGAAAACAGGCGCAAAACCAACACATGGATTGCACCATGGTGCCCAAAAATCCACCACAACTGGTGTGTTACTTTCTAGCAGCGCCGAGAAGTTATCGACAGTGCCTTCTATCGGTGCGCCATCAAACAGGGCGTTTTTGCATTTACCGCAACTTGCAGCTTCTGCAACTCGCTCATTAGGGACACGATTTAAACCGCCACAAGACGGGCAACGAGTTTTAAACGATGACATGACTTCTTCCTTTATGACAACTTGATGAAAACATGACTTACCAGTCAGCCTCATAATTTGTATACTTATTTTTTAGCCTGCCGAATTATAAGACGGCAAGTCTGTATTTGGACCCGAACAGGTTCTAAGAAATTTCATTAAAATACAACAATAAATAGGTCTGCGATGACAAATTACTACGCTGAAATTACCGGTTGGGGAAAATGTCTTCCACTAGCCACGCTCTCTAACGATGACCTTAGCACTTTCCTTGAAACTTCAGATGAATGGATTCGCACCCGTACTGGTATTGAAAACCGTCGCATCAGCCACGTAAACACGTCTGACATGGCAACGGTAGCCGCGCAACACGCGATGGCTCGTGCAGGTGTAGAAGCGAGTGACATCGACCTAATCATTGTTGCGACATGCTCTCCTGATTCTCTTATCCCAAACATTGCTTCTAAGGTTCAGCAAAACCTTGGTATTCGCTCTGCTGCTGCATTCGATTTAAACGCGGCATGTACTGGCTTCGTATACGGCCTAGAAACAGGCACACGTTTGATTCAATCGGGCAACTACCGAAACGCAATCATTATTGGTGCTGAGCGTCTTTCTTTCTACATCGACTGGGCAATGCGCGATACTGCTGTGTTGTTCGGCGATGGTGCCGGGGCAGTTGTTCTGACCCGTACAGAGCAAGAAGCCGGTCTACTGCAATCGCAAATTGGTTGTGATGCAAAAGGGCGCGACATCCTTTCTGTGCCTAAGTTTGGTACATGCATGGATCGCTTTGCGGAAGACAACGGTTACTGGGACTTCAACTTTGTAGGTCAAGAGATCTTCAAACGTGCCGTAAAAGGCATGGGTCTAGCGGCGAAAACGGTTTTGAAAGCGTCTGAACTAACCACAGATCAAATCGACGTCGTAATCCCGCACCAAGCGAACATCCGTATCATCCAAACACTGTGTGACCTTTCTGGTATCCCGCAAGAAAAAGCGTTTGTGAACATCCAAAACTACGGCAACACTTCGGCAGCGACGGTGCCAATTGCATTGTGTGAGGCGCTAGAACAAGGCCGTGTTAAGCCAGGCGACAACATGCTATTAGCAGCGTTTGGTGCTGGCCTAACATGGGGTGCTGCGGTGCTGAAGTGGGGTGACCGCGTAACGCCAATTGCAGAAAGCGACGCTGTGTTACCTGAGAGTGACAAGTCTGCACTTGAGTTACTAGAGCGTGCTATTAAGCTTTGTAACGAACGCCCACGTGGTGAAGACGCATAACTAGCGCGCGCGGTTAACTGGTCAAAACAAGCAATAAGCGAAAGGGAGCACAAGGCTCCCTTTTTTGTACCTATTTCTTCGCAGGCGTTAAGACATAAAACCAAGATTTGATGAAGAGAAGCTTCGAATGTTTGGGAACACATAATCTAACGCTGCATTGTCGCCAATCCCTATCCATTGTGCGAGTGTAGCGCCAACTTGGTCCGCTGCTATTTTCGGAATCAAACGACCTTTGGAATAGTCATCTTCGCCCCCTAAGACCAGCTCAGGCCAAGTTCCAATAGGTTGGGAACCTTTTACGGCTCCGCCAATTAATAACTGATGCCCGCCCCAGCCATGGTCGGTACCGTTACCATTATTTGTCATTCTTCGCCCAAAGTCAGACATCGTAAATGTCGTGACATTGTCACTCAATCCCAAGCGTTCGATAGCTCGATACATAGCAAAGAGGTTTGTGGCGAGATCGCCAAGTAATGCAGGGTGCTTAGACAACTGTGAATCATGGACGTCATAACCGGTGTGCTTAACAAAGAAGACTTGGCGTTGTTGATTCAACACTCCTTGGCTAGCAATCAATTTATAGACTGTCTGCATTTGTTTCCCCAATGTACTGGATGTAAACAGAGGGGCGTTATCGACATCATTTAACTGTTGAGATAAAACACCGCTCATGGTCATCGACTCATCCACCATGAGATTGAAATGGCCACTGAATGGATTGTTTGTCGGTGTCGATTGAAGTTGGTCGTAAATCTCTTTGTATAAAGGATTGCCCAAGGCACTTAGCTGTACTGCTCGGTCTTTTTTCAATACCGTTTGACGTTGTTCTAATCCTCGCAGCCAAAGTGAATCACCATGCACGCTATAAAGAGGCGTTATTTCAGAAGAAGGGCTCATTACATCCAACATTCTGCCTGCCCAGCCAAGGTTGGTAAATTCGTCCATGCCACCGCGCAACCAAGAGTTTGTTTGAGAATTATGTGAGAACAGTTGATCTGGTAACGGGACATCACCAGATTCGATCGCCTGTTTCGTCATTGGTTGTTCTAGAATTCCGCTATTGAGCACGACGGTGGCGTCACCGTTATCAAACATCTCAGATAGTCGTGCAAGTTTAGGGTGCATTCCTAAAGGGACGGTATTACCTTGGTTGTCTTTTGCATTGAGGCCAATCGGAATGACCGTATTTTTAGCGACAGACAGTTTGCCTCTGACACTCGCATATTGGTCATAATGAAAATCAGACAATGGTAATATCGTGTTAATCGCATCATTCCCACCCGCTAAATACACACAGATTAACGCTCGAAAATCGTCGTTTGGTGAGGCGAGTGTGTAACCTGGTAGCCCAACCGTTGCCAATGCACCAAGAGAAGCGGTTCCTTTGATAAAGTTTCGACGTGAAGTGTCCATAATTCGCTCCTAATCTTGAATATAAAATTCATTGCCAGATACCGCAGTGAATATCACCAAGGCAAGTTTGGTTTTGGGTACATAGTTGGTTTGATAGTTGTCGAGGACATCGAGCATTACTTGCTTCAATTCAGTAGACGCTGTGTTAGCAAAAAAACGCGTATCAATCGCGTCTACTAGCGCGGGGTGGTTGTCTAACAAGCTGTAGAGCTCGTCCATATCAAGCGTATAAGTGGCACCGGATTCTTTGCGTACGCTATAGAGCATAAAATTGACCAGTTCACTGTAGACAGACCAGTCAAACAGTTCATATTCGGGTGAGACCATACCTGTAAAGACGAAATCCGATGAAGGTTGGTAATTGGGAGAATAAAAGTTGAATACAGAAGGAGAGCGCAACGGTCCTTGGTTTGCAATGTTCATTAATGTCACTGCGCCATCGTATCGCGTGGCGGTTAGGGTGAACCCCGCAGCGCGATGAAAATTAGTAAGTACGAGGATTGGTTCTTTGACTTTCATGGGGCGATGAGCGGTTAAACCTCTGGCTTCGTCATCAAGCAAAACGGCTTTGATCACGGCATTCAAGTCGCCTTTCACTCCTTTACCATTGTTGTTAAACACCGAGGCGACTCTTGCGATGTATTCTGGCGTTGGGTTGGAAGTCACAAATCGTTGAATCAACAACTTAGACACAAATGGCGCAATGTTGTCGTGCGCCATCAAGAGATCAACAACTCGATTTAGTTCTTCCTCTGCTGTCAATCCGGCTGGGATGATGGTGCCCAATACCGTTTTTTCGCCCGTATCGTGACGGCCGTTAATGACGCGCATTGGCTTCACAAACAAAGTATCTGACTTGTTCCAACCTGTAAGGGCACGAGCCAATTCTTGTATGTCTGCTTGCGAATATGTTGCAAGCGGTTGTCCGGTTTCTTGGTCAAATCTAACACTACCATCAAGGTTGAGTTGGTATAACCCAATAGTGAAAAGCTGCATCAATTCGCGAGCAAAGTTTTCATCAGGTAGGGCGCCTGTCACGGTATTTTCTTTTGCACTGCCCATCATTGAGAGATAGTTGCCCATCACTGGATGTTTCGCCGTATGTAAAAGCAAATCTCGATAGTTGCCAAATGCATGCTCAACCAACAAATCGTAATAATTGATTAAACCATCGGGTTTGCTAGAAAGAATTCCTCCATAGCGGGACACGACCAAAATTTGACTAAGTGCGTATGCCATTCGCTGTCTCAACTGATCATCCGCGGTGAGAACGGTTTGATACCACGCATTTTCTCGATTAGCTTGCGCACCTTTGCTAAACGACGTGGAGTAAAGATCACTGTGAAAAGTGGGAGGCAAAAGAATTTGTTCTGTAATCCAATCTTGGTAACTGCTTCGCTTAACCTGTTCGATTAACTGAGGTGTTGGACCAAATGTGGTTTGATAGATAAAGCGGGCATCGGCTAAATCTGGGTCATCTTCATCAGCTGAAACCGGACCAACAAAGAACAGCAGCATTGCGACAAAGCCAAGCACCCAACAAGAAATTTCGTTTTGTTTCTGACGTCTCATAGTTAACTCGCTTACCCAAAGGAACGACTTAAATCCATTTAACGGGAGTCATGAAGCTCGAAATGAGCTAATTAATAAATTTAGTGAAATCAAGCAGCTGCAAGACGGATTATAGACGGTAAAAATCACTATCAAAGCTATCAATTACAGAAAATAGTCTGGCTAGGTCTTAATTTAAGATAAGAAAAAACGGATAAGTGACTGAATAGTATTGCTACCAATCCGTTGTGATCGAACTCAAATAAAATGTGAAACTTTTTTGAATACGTAGAAATATTGGACGGGGTCACATGTCAGAAATTACGTCTGACTTCATACTGATATAACAGTTAGTTTGATGGTTGTGAGCTTTTAAGACAATTGGCTCTATAAAAAACATGCCAGAGTGATTACCTTACTGATCGATTTATTAATTAAGTTGCATAAAGCGTGAATAAGCTCACGATTGTACATAAATTGCACAAATAAATGCGACCAATAGCTAACATTTACCGGGTCGATAACTTCGACACAGTTCAATCCGCAGCTAGTAAAGAGGAGAGGTAATAGCTGCACCATAAATGTTGGATAGGAGAGCACACATGGAAGCTCGCAAAACTATGCTTGCTGTTGTTATTGCATCTACGGTCGCTGCGTGTGGCAGTGATGACAATGATGAGAGCGCCAGTCAAACGTACACACTTAATGGTACCGTCGTGGATGGGTACATCTATAACGCTTTAGTCTGGATGGACGTCGATAGAGATGGTGAGCCAGACGCCGATGAACCTCAGGCAAACACTGGCCTTGATGGTACCTACTCATTTCAAATTTCAGAAGCACAAAAGGACGCCTTAGTGGGTGTACCAATTTTGGCTCAGTTAACGAACGACTCTGTCGATGTGGGAACTGAACCCCCAACCACGATGGAAGAGTTAGAGCAGAAAATCGCTGCTAATGAAGCAGAGAAAGTCTTTGAAGATACTGAAGAAGGGCACGCCATTGTTCTTGGCATGCCCCCTTTAACACAAGCCGACTTTGATGATCTTGAAGATGGCGAACTTGATGGTCAGGTTATTAACCCTTTTACTACCCAAGTTCATGAAGAGCTGACGTCTCGAATAAGCGCCGTTCTGGAAGATCAAAACCTCGATGAGTTAAGTGATGAGAAAATAGCAGCGCTGCTTGTTTCGCTTGGGAGCCTAGTGAACCAAGCAATTGACGATGCAGTCGACGAGTTAAAAGAAGAGCTTGAAGATAGCACCTTGACCGATGAAGAGCTTAAAGCCCGTTTGATGGGGGATTTTATCGCTGAAGGCGACACAGGCGAAATCCTCGAACTAGCTGAAAGTAAAGTCGACGAGCGCGTATCGGATGAACGAGTCGCCGAGGAACTGGAAGATGAAAACCCCGATGGTAAGGTGACCCATTACTCGTATACCGACAGCTACTACGGTGTGCCAGATAACATGGATATCGCTTTAGACTTTACCGTGGAAGGCAGTGAAACGGAAATTGTCGATGAAACCGCGAACACATTGACCTATCAAGCGACTGCTACAGAGTATTATCAACGAGCCGGTGTAAAAACGGTGTTCAGTACATTCACAGAGGAAGCGGTGCAGAACCTTGATGACGGTACTTTCACGGCCAAGATAACGTTTAAAGCAGACTTGAACTTCGATGGCGAGTTTGATTTCACCAGCCATGTATATGATGTCGGTGTCGCAGATGAGGGCGAGACTCGCGGTCAGTGGGAGTTTACTCGTTACATTGATGAGTCTAACCCCGCAGACTCTGGTGGTGACAGTGTCACTACTGATGACCCAGAGCGAGAGTTAAGCTACAGCACGGTTGATTTGTTCGCAGAAGCCATCATGGCGGGTGACATGTCCGGTGTGGACTTGTTGCAGACCATGGTTGAGGTGGAAGAAACAACGACCGAATACGATTACGAATCTCGTGAATTTAAAGAGTACGACCTAGACGCTGCAGTTCCTCTAGAAGCGGCCACCTATGCGCAAGTTCGTGAACGATGGGACTATGTGGATGGTGGTAACAAAGAAGTCATCAAGCATGATTGGGATGCAGACGGTTCAGTTAATGAAACGACAACAAGTATGAACAATGCCGATGGCTCCGAGTCACACACGAAAGCAGGCCCGGTTTGGAACTGGGATGGGTCAGTTAGCTTCGAATACCAAGTCAATTATTGGGAAGAATATACCTATACCAAGGGTGTCAACGAAGACAGTCAGAAAATCGAAACGAGTGTCGGTGGCAAATATATTCTCGATGAAGCTAACGCGGTCAAGAAAGTTGATGAAAATGGCGATGGTATGATGTTCAACCGTTGGGACGAAGTGAAAACCTATTGGTCAGAGACAGATATTCGTACTCATGTTGAATGGCAACACTTTGCAATTGAAGGGTATGACTACACCTTTAATGATGGTGGACAAAAATACAGCACTCTAATCAACGACAATTACACCGGTTATCCTGAGTACGTTGGTCCTTATATTGAAGACTTAGGCGAACTGGTCGACGGTTGGATCGAAGAAGAGTTGTCTGAACAAGCGATCTGGTTGCGAGTCATTGGTGAGTCTATCCGTGGCGTGAGCCGCAGTGAAGGTTACGATTACTGCGAGGTCAATGAGACTGGTGCATCAGTCAATGCCGCGTTGTTGGCGTCGGAGCTAACAAACTGTGGTGGCCTACAACCATTAACGACGGATGACGTTGTCGATTCAAGGCTGACGAGACGCAAAGGAAACGGCGTTGAAGTTCGTTTCTGGGATATCTATGAAGGTGGTATGGCCGATCGCGAGACTTGGAAAGCCGATGGCAATACTGAAAACCTCGGTTGGGATTGGAGTATCACCTCAGAAGGTTACTTAAGGTTAAGCAAAGGAGACGATTTTGTCCGTTTGATTGCGCCTTACTTCAAAGGTGAATATGGCGCTGCCGTTATTATCTTTGACGAGTACTCAGATACAAGTATGAACGAAATGTGGAGTACGTATTTTGTCGATACTGTGGATTTATACATACCACCGCAACCAGAGTAAAAAAGCGAAGGTGCTTGCAGCATCAATAACGAAATAAGCACAAGAGCTTAAACTAAAAAGCCGCTCACTCATTGTATTAACATGAGTGCGCGGCTTTTTGTTTTAACGAATTAGACTCAATGGCTTATTTTCTCGCGAGCTTATGATGCGCTCTAGAAAAATGATCGGCACAGAATGCACCAACAATGGATAGCTCACCAGCCAAGCATAGGCCGGCAGCGACTTCTGCTAACGCCTTTGCTTTGCCATTGCCGTGCAAACCAAGTATATCCAAACACGCTTTTTGAGTTGGTAAGCCAGTACCACCGCCAACGGTGCCAACCATGATGTTTGGTAATGTCACAGAGGCGTAAAGATCACCATTCGAGTCGATATCCATTCTTGTAATACCAACTGCTGATTCGGCAACACATGCCGCATCTTGTCCGCAGGCGATGTACAAAGCGGTGAGGGCATTGGCGTAGTGCGCATTGATACCGATAGTGCCGCTTAGTAATCCACCTACAGTATTCATTTTGCCAAACTTCACCATCGCATCTGGTGTGGTGTGCAGGTATTTCTCGACCAAAGCTGCAGGAATCGTCACTTCAGCTGAGACTTTTTTACCGCGAACAGAGCGTAAAGTGTGGGCGTTGGCTTTCTTATCACCAGATAAGTTGCCGTCAAGGTAAGCATCAACCGGCGCGACTGGACTGTGTTCAAGAATGTAATGGAAGACTTTGTGTGTCGCGATGGTCACCATGTTCTGACCAGATGCGTCGCCCGTCACGTATTCAAACACCAAGTAAACATGATTGCCTTCGATGTTGACGTTGATGTCTTTAAGCTTACCGTGCGTGGTGGTGGATTCTGCTTCTTTACGGAAGATATCGTATTGAGTCACCACCCAACTGACGAACTGCGCTGCTTCTGC
Source organism: Vibrio jasicida 090810c (assembly GCF_002887615.1). Taxonomy (NCBI): domain Bacteria; kingdom Pseudomonadati; phylum Pseudomonadota; class Gammaproteobacteria; order Vibrionales; family Vibrionaceae; genus Vibrio; species Vibrio jasicida. The sequence continues at coordinate 1,301,838 of NZ_CP025793.1, forward strand.
AAGTGATTGGAAACCAAACACCGGAGTACGACTCACGCCTTCGCTGATCAAAAGCGTACTTGCGCCACCAGCTGCGGTAATCAAGTTCGCGCCTCGGTTATAAGAGGCAACGAGAGCGGCTTCTGTTGTTGCGAGTGGTACTAGGTAGTCGTCATTCGCGAACAAGCCGTTAATGCGAAGAGGCCCAGCAACACCGACAGGGACGTTAACGGTACCAATAAAGTGTTCAATGTTGTTGGCGTATTGGTCGTAATGCGATTGTGTGAAAGGATCCAGAAGAAGATCTTTGTCCGTCATGGATTCGAGTACTTTCCAACGGCGTTCAATGTGCTTTTCCGTCAGACCCGCACTGAGGCAAAGTTTCTTTTCTGGCTTGTGGTATTTCGGTTCTAATGCCGATTGTACTTTTTCGCAGGTTTCATTATCAGAGAGTGCAGAGCTATTCCTTGCGCTGTCTAAATTTAATTTCGGCATACAAACGTTTCTTTATTCATTTGGTTTGGAATTGTAGTGATACAAAACGTGATTACAATCCCGCGTATACGTTTTGCAACAAAAGGCTGCTCCGCTTCAAACTGATGAACATTCGGCTTGACCAATAGATAGAGCGTTATCCATTGGCTGATAAAACCGATATTTGGGCTAACCAATACAGTAGGTTATTGAAAATTCAACCAAAGCTAATATGGAAGCGGGACTGAGAAGTAAAACGCAATGAACAAACCACCGAATTTCTTCTTATTGTAAAAATTGTGCAAAGTGGGCGAACTACTCTAATTTGAGACTTCAAATAATGAGATTGGAATGTGGTTGTGTGGCGTAAAATGGTAAATAACTTGGTTTGCGCCACGGCATAATAGCCCCACGTTTTCAATTGAGGGTAACGTATGATTGTTTACTTTCGAGTTCAGGACGTAGAAGTGCTGTGTGATGAAATAGACCTCGCAACACTGATGCAAGCCAAGCTCAAACAATTACCAAGTACCAAGCCTCAAATGGACTGAGCAGTATAACGTCACGAAGTGCTGGATGCGTTCAGCGCAATAGACTGTTTATACACTTTAGGAGATAACCCGGACACTCTTTTAAAGGCGCGCGAAAAGTGCGAAATACTGGTGTAGCCAAGTTGATTGGATATATAAGTGAGAGAGTGTCCTTCTTCCATCAATTCGCAAGAAACAGAGAACATCAATGACTCTTTAATATGCCGAAAAGAAGTGCCTTCATTCTTTAACTTTCTTTGAAAGGTTCGGACAGAATAGCTCAGCAACTGAGCCGCTTCTTCTATCGACAAATTACGCTCTCGCACATAAGGGCGCAGGAGTTCAAACACGCTATCGGTAAAACTTGTATGCCACTGGATCTGACTCGGTTCAGCGCCTAACTGTGAGTCCGATATTTGGATTGGTACGTTAAGAATGTCCGCGGGAATGTAAACACTGGTCTTCTCTTGACCCACAAATATCTGGCACTGGCTAGGAACAACACTTTTTACGATATCGCTGTTGCTGCCTTGCAGGCGTACCTTGCTTGGATACCAAGCGGTTTTGGTCAAAATGCTGATGAGCTCAATGATGTAAATCACAGCAAATGCTTCAGACCAGTTAGCGATTTGTGTGTCTTTTTGTTCCGAATATCGACAGAACCAGGCATGGCCATGATGGGTTTCGAAAGAAACGTTACTGCCAGGCGAGTCTAAACTGAAGATTTCATCAATGTGCTGCATTGACTCACCGATGGTTTGAAATGGCAAAAACTGATGCAAGACATTGGGTATAACGCGGCGACGAAAGACTAACACCAATAAGTCGGTGAATTTCGTTACGCCAAGTTGGGAAGAAGTAAGATGAATCAAACGTTTTATTGATTCAGACGGAATGTAGTCGCTCTCGGTTTGGAATAAGTCCGCAGGTAAGCCAGCGTCACTAAGGAGCTTATGCTTGTCCAAACCATAGTCGGCAAAGACTTCGACCAGAATACGAGCATAGTTAGTCTGAATGACAGGTAAATGAAACGTTTGATTTGGCATTGTGGTGATACTCCTTTATCAACGACTAATCTTAGCGCATAACGGACGGTTTTTGATACAGCTCGCTATTTATTATTCAATTAATTGAAGGTTGGGCAGGACGGTATATTATTAAAATGTTCAATCTATTCAATGGCAAGGGGATAACATGTCCGAGAACGAAAAACAAAAACAGCCAACGGAAGTGGCGGAAAACAAAGAGACGAATAAAAAAGACAAAGTAAAGACGGTCACCAACTATTTGCTTTTGTTCATTGTCGTCATGCTCGGGTTCAGCATTGTGTCAGACCGCATCATTCCAGTGACTGACAATGCACGCGTTAAAGGCTATATCGTGCCGATAAAACCTCAGGTTTCTGGCAACGTTTTAGATATTAAGGTTCGTCCGAACCAACTTGTTGAAGAAGGTGATGAGCTCGCCGTTCTCGACAAGTCAGATTATGAAATTGCAGTGAAGCAAGCCGAAGAGAATCTTGAAATCGCAGGGCAAAACGTTGGAGCGCAAACCGCGTCAATCGCTTCGGCACAAGCAAGGTTAACTTCAGCGATTGTTGAACGCCAAAACACAGAAGCGCAAGCCAACCGTGTTCTTGCCATGGCAGAGAAAGGCGTAGTGTCGAAATCGGATGCAGACAAAGCGAGAGCATCACTGGCAACCGCAAGAGCGAACGTAGTAAATGCGGAAGCGGATCTTGAAAAAGCGAAGCAACAACTGGGTGCCGAAGGCGAAGATAACAGCCAAGTAAAAGCGGCATTGCTGGCACTTGAGCAAGCTCAGTTGAACTTAGAACGTACTGTTATTCGTGCGCCAACTCAAGGCGGTGTTTCGAACTTCAGTTTGACCGAAGGCTTCTACGCTTCTGCAGGTCAGCCAATCATGACGTTTGTGTCGACAGAAGACATCTGGATAGAAGCATACTTTCGTGAAAACAGTTTAGGCAACGTCAGCATTGGTGACGAAGTAGAAATCGCCCTCGATTTTGTTCCTGGCAAAGTCATCAAAGGCAAAGTCAGCAGCATCGACTGGGGTGTCGATTGGGGACAAAACCAACAAGCGGGCAAGCTCGCGCAAGCCAACCAACAAACAGGCTGGTTACGCCAAACGCAAATGTTACCAATCGCTATCGAGTTTGATCGTGAAGAGGTAACAGGAATGCTACGTGTTGGCGGGCAAGCAGACGTGATTGTCTACAGCGGTGAAAACTTCATGTTTAACACCCTTGGCAAACTTTGGATTCGTCTACTGAGCGTACTGTCTTATGTCCGATAATCTGAGCATTGATAACGCAACTCAACGCCGGATTTTGCGCTTCACCATTGGTGTCGGTCTGGCGGTGTTTCTCGCTGCTTGGATTAATTGGCAACTGGCGTTTGTCGCGCCGGTATTTACCGCGAAGTTCTTGGTCGATAAGCCAAATCTTCACAGAGAGACGATTTACGAGTTGCTGCTGGCATTGATTGCCACGATGGGATTGGGACTGCTTCTTTCAGGAGGCATTACTCAGTACCCAATTGTTCTCCTGATTGCCGTCGGTTTGATGATGGCATGGGGTTACTACTTGTTTACTGACCCCAAATGGAATCTGTTCGCGACCATTTTGTTGATTGCGGTGTTGATGTTGCCGTTTATGGCAATCAATAACCCTGCGATTTCTGTAGTGCTCGCGAGTGGCTTGGCGATTTCTGGTGCGGTATCGGTGGCGATTTTTGCTTTGGTTCATATTTATCTGCCAGAGCCAGACAGTGAGTTCGCCGGTTATGCGGCTCCACCAATTGGTAAAGAACAACGTTGGCACGCGTCATTTCGAGCTATGTTGATTTCGTTTCCTGTGGTGTGCTTCTTCTTTGTCTTTCAGATTTCAGAAGCGCTGCTCACCATGATGTTTGTCGCGTTGCTGTCTTTGATGATTACGTCAGAGAAGTCAGTCAAATTAAGCGCGTTCTTAATCATCAGTAACGGTATCGGCGGGATACTTGCCATTTTGGCATTCTCGATTCTCGCGATTGTGCCAAGCATATTCTTTTACACCGCCTTTATTGCGTTATTGGCGGTATTGATAGGGAAGAAGATTTACACCGTGCCAGAGAAGGCACCGATATTCGCCACGGCGTTCAGTACCTTGCTTGTCTTAATCGGCAGCACGCTAATGAGCTCTGGCGATATCGACAGCAATACATTTATCCGAATCTTCCAATTGGTGTTGGTCGGGACGTACATGATCCTCGCATCACTCTTTTTGGAAACCCGACAATGGAAGTTTTTGCAAACATAACACTTAACAGACAGTGAAAAGGTAACGCTATGAAAGCTTCAAATGATTTCTCTAAACAGGCGATAGACGCCGCTATCAAGATCGGAGCCGTAGCGTTACTGATCTGGTGGTGTTTCTCTATCCTTAGTCCATTCATTATGTTGGTTGTGTGGGGCGGTATTATTGCCATCGCGCTCTATCCAGTCATGATGTCCCTTCATAATCGCTTAGGTATCTCAAAAGGTAAGGCGAGTGCGCTCCTCAGCACTATCGGTGTACTGTTACTTTTAATCCCACTTATCGCGCTCTCATCTGGTCTATATACCAATGGCACTGAGGTCGTCACTGGGTTGCAGGATGGCACCTTAGTTGTACCTAAGCCACAAGAAAGCTTGAAAGAGATCCCTGTCGTGGGTGACAAGCTGTTCGCTGCGATTAACTATGCATCGACCAACATGGAAGGCTTCTTAGTCAAGTATGGCGAGCAAGTGAAAGGCTTCCTTTCTCAAGCCGCATCTATTGTTGGCTCGGTAAGTGGTGGTTTCATCCAGTTCATTATTTCTACCATGATTGCTGGTGCATTCATGAGCAATGCTGAAGTTTGCCAGAAAGGTTTTACCAAGTTAGCAGATCGCCTCACCAACAAGAAAGGCGAAGCGTTGATTGATCTTTCAAAATCGACCGTTCGCAGTGTCGTTCAAGGTGTGATTGGCGTTGCGCTGATTCAATCTGTCATGGCGGGTGTTGGTATGGTCGCGGTTGGTGTTCCTGCTGCTGCACTTTGGATGGTTGCTGTGATTCTGATTGCGATTGTTCAGTTGCCTCCGATTCTGGCATTGATTCCTGCGATAATTTACGTGTTTAGTGTCGAATCAACACTGGTTGCTGGCATCTTCCTAGCTTGGTGTATCTTGGTTAGTGCAAGCGACGCGGTACTTAAACCAGTTCTTCTAAGCCGTGGTTCAGACACACCGATGCTTGTGACATTACTAGGTGCTCTGGGGGGTATGGCAATGTCTGGTATCGTTGGTCTGTTTGTTGGTGCCGTGGTACTGAGTCTGACTTATCAATTAATGGTGAACTGGTTAGATGAAGAGGACACTGAAGAAAACAAAGCACTGAACATGGACCAAAAAGCGAAGGAGGAAGACAAAGTAGAGGTGGCATCATGAAACCGATGACCAGGGAAGATAACTTTTACTTTTTGTTCTTTGCACTTATTGCGTTGTTTTTTGGCTGTGCCGTGATGCATCAGTTTTATCCAGATGGGCAGGAGTTTGTTCTTGCTCTTTTGGTGGTGACACTAGGTGCTTCGATTGCTGGTATCAATAAGAAGAACAAAACCAACCGAACATGGTATGGCGTGTTACTGATTGTGGCCGTCATCTCCTATGGGATGTCGTTCTTAGAGCATTTAGATCTGTCCATTTTGACGCTAGGTGCGTTATTGGTGTTCTTGTTTTCGCACATATACTCGGCGCTAAAGCAGGTAGTATTAACCAAGTCGGTAACGACAAACCACATTATCGGTTCGATTTGTATCTATCTGCTACTAGGGCTTGCGTGGGCGGTGATTTACTTGTTGGTGTTGGAGTTCTTCCCGAGCTCTTTCACAGGATTAGAAGCAAAACCTTGGCTGTCGAACTTGTTTAATGCTTTGTACTTTAGCTTTATCACATTAACGACAGTAGGCTATGGTGACATTTCACCAACGGTTCCAGTGGCTCAGTTCTTCGTTTTCTTTGAAGCGATAGTCGGGAGCTTTTACTTAGCCATCATGGTGGCAAGTCTGGTGAGTATTCGTTTGGCTCAAGCACAGAGTTAGCAAACAAGTGAATGGTTTGAATGGCGGAGATGAAAAGTCTCCGCCATTTTTGTTTTAACAGGAAATGAACTTAGCCATTAAACGCACGAGCAACGCGACCTTCACAACGGATCGTGTAGCTACCCACATAAGCAGGAATGAAAGCCGATTGCCCTTTGGCAAGCACCAATGTTTCGCCGCTTTTTGCAAGCAGCGTTACGTCCGCATCGATCGGCATCAAGATTTCCGCACTGCTCATCTCAACTTGTTGATCTTTTGGATCTTGGAACACAGAGAATTTGAAGTCTTGTACAGGAACAGGGAAGTGATGCTCACAGCCGTTGATTGCTGCATGGGTTAGTAGCGTATTCATTGGTTTTGGGATGAAGTCGGTACACTTAACCAGTTCTTCCACATCCATGTGTTTTGGTGTTAAACCAGCGCGAAGTACGTTGTCTGAGTTCGCCATTATTTCCAGACCAGTGCCTTTGATGTAAGCATGAGGCGTTCTTGCGCTTAAGAACATGGCTTCACCGGGTTTTAACGTAATAACATTCAGCAGTAATGGGGCAAACAAACCCACGTCATTCGGGTACTGAGCAGCAAGGTCTAAAATCAATTCGCACACAGGGCCTTGATTGGCTGCTGCGTAACTTAATAAGTGATCCACGGCGTTAACCTTGCGTGCTTCTTCCATGGAAAGAATCTCTACGAAGAACTGACACAACCCATCTTGGTTGGGATTACGCTCAAATTGTTCTAGGTAGCCGTTGATTTCAGGAATGTAACACAGGCGGAACTCAGCGATGATTTCATCAAATGGACGAAAGCCGTTCATCGCTTGGTATTCAGTAAGTGCGTAAACCAGCTCTGGCTTATGGTTCGCATCTTTGTAATTACGATTGAATGCACTCAGCGGGACACCTAACTGTTGTTCTTTTGCATAACCTAGCTCCGCATCTTGCTTGTTTGGGTGCACCTGAATAGACAAGGCTTTATCCGCCGCAAGAATCTTGAAGAGGAAAGGTAGATCACCAAAGGCTTCTGCCGTGCTTTGGGATAGAAACGCTGACGGATCCTGGTTGATCAATTCTGATAATGAAACATTTGTACTCGAAGCAGTAGTGTTTCCTTGTGTAACGATAGAGCAACCATTCGGATGCGTACCCATCCAAACTTCGGCTTGAGGTTGTTGAGCTTCGTTAGCAAAACCAAACAAATCGTGGATAGCAGTGCGACTTCCCCAGTCGTAGTTTTGGATTTTATTGTCCATTTTGAAGAAGCATTTTGATGAAATAGTATTCGAATTCATGAATTTTACCCGTAGAAAACCCTCCGAACTGAATCGGAAGCAAAAAATAGTGGAGATTGGACGGGTGAGCGGTTAACTCACCCTAAGAGGTGTAGAAGTCGCTTCTACAATCAGATGTCTACAACCTAAGCTTGGGAGCGAGCGGCTTTCTCGAAGGTTGAGCCTGCAAGAACGGTAACAACAGCAAGCCAATAACGGCTGCGCATACCGAGATGGTGATAAAGAATCCAGTCCAGCTGTATTCTTCAAGAATCAATGCCAATGGGTAGCCAGAAAGTGCGGCACCCATGTAAGCAAACAAACCAACAAAGCCCGTTGCTGCACCAGCAGAATCTTTGTGTGAACATTCCGCTGCAGCCATGCCAATCAACATTTGTGGACCAAACACAAAGAAACCAATTGAGAATAATCCCGCCGCTTGGAACGCGAAGTTGGTTAACGGCATCAACCACAGTGCGGCGACAGATAGGAATATACCTGCGGCAAACAATAGGTTCATTGGGCCTCGGTTACCACCGAACAATTTATCCGAGCCCCAACCAGCCACGAGAGAACCAACAAAGCCACCGATTTCAAACATCGACAGCGCAGCGTTAGCATTGATTAGGCTGTAGTGATGTTGTTCTGTTAGGTACAAGTTACCCCAGTCATTGATAGCGGTGCGCACGATGTAAACCAGAACATAGCTAAATGCGAGCAACCAAATGTACTTGTTGTTGAACACGTACTGTTTGAGGATTTCTTTATAACTCAGACCTTGTCCGTGATTTTCTTGAGCGAGTTCTAACTTGTCATCTCGCCATTGACCAACCGTTGGTAGCCCTTGAGTGGTCGGTTTATCACGCAAGCGCCAACAAACAACCACACCAAGAATCACGCCGATTACGCCCGGTACGATAAAGCCTTCTCGCCAGCTGTAATGGAATGTAAGAAATCCAACGAGTAGGGGAATTAACGCGCCACCTACGTTATGAGCCGTGTTCCAAATTGCCCACAAAAAGCCACGTTCTGAGCGCGAATACCACGTCGTAAGTAACTTAGAGCACGAAGGCCAGCCCCAACCTTGGAACCATGCATTCATTACCCACAGTGCAGTGAGTGCAACCAAAGAGCTAGAGAAGCCAAACGCGATATTGATCAAGCCAGTCGCGATTAAACCGACACCCATGAAAAAGCGAGGGTTAGAACGGTCAGAAATGGTACCCGAAATAAACTTAGATAAGCCGTAGGTGATGTAGAAAAGCGTCCCAATCATACCGATATCGGCTTTATCTAGACCCAGATCAGCAATCATTGCGGGTGCGGCATAGTTGAATGTTTTACGAGTAAAGTAAAAGCCCGCATAACCAAGATACATGCCCAGCATGATGTGCAGACGCCAATAACGATAACGTTCATCCACTTGGTCTTTGCTAAGGGGAGCTTGGTTGTAGCTCGGAGACTGAAATAATCCAAACATGCTCGTTACACCTTAGGTAATGTGATGGCGATTTGCGTACCATCAACATGATCGTTCAAAGAGTAGATATACATTTTTCCACCAAGCGCTTGCACTCGTTCTTGCATGCCGCGAACGCCCATGCCTTTCATGCAGTCTTCGGTTTTGAAACCAATGCCGTTGTCAGCGATGTTCAACGAAATGTTCTCGTCAATAGACAGCTCAATAACGATTGACGTCGCACACGCATATTTGGCTGCGTTATTTAACGCTTCTTGGCACAAACGGAATAGGGTGACTTTCAACGTGTCGCCTAAAGACTCATAGTCACCTTGCCAATCAAGCGCAACGCTAGTGCCATGATTGTCGAACTCCATTTCACGGGTTAACTGGTGAACGGAATCCTTCAAATCCAGATCGTCGAGCATTTTCGGACGCAGTTTGCTCAGCAAATGTTTGGTGGTGTCATAAACATTAAGTGATAGGTTTTCGATCATGTCGGCACAGCGTGTGTTCATTTCGGCATTATCAACCCGCTTAATGATGCTCGCTTGGGTACGGATCGCTGTGATGTTCTGACCAATTTCATCGTGCAGCTCCCTTGCTACATCACGACGCACCGACTCTTCCGCTTGAATGAGTTGTCGAGACAAGGTTTGGTTTCTCGACAATTCGCCACGCAGCTTTTGGTTAAGATCTTTTTGTTTCTGCACCGCTAAACCGAGCATGATGCCCGTTAAGGTTTGTGCCGAAAGGGACAACAGCAGGTCAGTGATTTCTAGGTTCGATACACCACTTCGCGCAGCGATCAAGGCAATACTGTTTAACATGGTCGCAAGCAGTGCACCTTGCCAACCGTAACGCAGTGCCAAGACGATGATTGGGATCGCCATACAGAAAGGTGCAAATCGAGCCAGTTCATCAGGCAAGCTGGTTTGAACCAAAATGCTGGCAATCAACAGCACGCTATAAAGCAGAATATGACGAACTTTGAATTGAACTTCGTTGGCTAACAAGTTCGAGGTCAGCGGTGACCAAGGGCTTTGGAAGAGATAATTCCAGAGCAAGTAACACATCGGCAGCACCAACAAACCGCCCGCAATGCTCGCTAACCATGCCATATAGGCAGATTGAACATGATAGCCAACCGCCAGTACGTTAATGCAAGACGTCACGAGCAACACGACCGCCATCACCGCTAAATGTTGGTTCTGATCGCCTTTGTAATAACGCTTAGCAAGGTAAACCACTGGAATACTCAACACGCTGGCCACCAACACCATCAACCATTGTGGCTGTTCAAGAAGTAGAGCGAGTGCAACGGTCAGCCCCCATTCGGCAAGGTAAATCGTTGCCCAATACTTTGTGCGCGTGTGCAGTGTTAACCCCAAACGCAACGCGAAGGGGAACAACAAGATCGCAAGCTCTGCATCGTTCACAAAGTAATAAGCGATCACCCACAGACAGAACCACGAGCATCCTGTCATGAATAAACCGCAAATGGAGGTGATGGTGTAGCTACGCATTAAAACGACTCTTGAGAGAACAGTTTGGCGAGCTCAACGTTGTTCTTTACGCCAAGCTTATCCATGGCGTTTGCACGGTGAACGTGAACGGTTTTATGGCTTAAGCCAAGCTCAGTGGCGATAGACTTCACATCCAAACCACGAGCCAGCAATTGGCACACTTCGTTTTCACGACGTGTCAGTTGAGTCAGCGTCGCCGCTTTGTCACTCGGTGTTGCCAACTTCAACGCAATATCCGGCGTTAAATAACAGCCGCCCGATGCGCTAGTTCTTACAGCTTGAATCAACTCATCTGGGCTACAACGTTTACTTAGGTAACCTTTTGCGCCGAGTTTAAGTGACTTTTCAACCATTGCCGGAGAGTCATGCACGCTAAGCATGACACAAGCAATGCCAGAAGGGATTTCGGACAGTAGGGTAAGCCCACTTTCGTCTGCCATCGAGATATCGAGGATAACTACATTTGGCTTGCACGCAGGTAATCCCACTCGAGCTTCTGCTACCGAGCTAAATTCACCTACAACATTCATGTCTGTTTCAAGGCTCAGCAATTGAGCAAATCCAGAACGAACAATGACATGGTCATCAACAAGCGCTACGTTAATCATCTTAAATACCAAACTTCAGCAATACACAAACGAAAATGAGCTCTCAAAGAGCCCAATAAAAACCTACTATGATACTAAATTGACCAAGTTTATTTAATGATCTAGCGCGCTTTGACTGGCAAAGCGCGCTGTTTGATTAAGCTTGGTTTTCTGCGAGTTCAAGCTTTTTCTTGTTTTGACGGATCTTTTTCTCTTCCGCGATAGCAACGAAAGCCAGCAAAACAATACAAATCATTGCAGAGGTATCTAGGGCAGCAAACGTGCCTTTCCAACCCGTTAGACCAAAGATTGGCGTGCCGTCTGCAATCATACCAAGACCCAGTTTCGCGAAACTGTCACCAATTAGGTAAGCGAATGTGCCTTTTACGCCATCTGCAACACTGATTGCTTTTTTAGGAACAAAGCCAACTGCAGCAACACCGATAAGCAGTTGAGGACCAAACACGAGGAAGCCTAGAACAAATAGCGACGCTAGGTACATGAACTCGCTCGTTGCGTGTTGGTAGAACTCAAGTGATACGATGATCAAACCCAAAGAAACACAAGCCACTAGCGCACGGCGACCGTTCGCAAGGTCAGACAGGTAACCCCACATCAGAGTCCCCACAAGCGCACCTACTTCGAATAGGGTAAAGCCAGAGATTGCTGTTTCTTTTGATAGACCGAGTTCTTGGTAAGCGTAGACCGTTGACCATTGGTCGATGCCGATACGCACGATGTAAAGGAAGATGTTTGCAAAGCAAAGTAGCCAGATAACTTTGTTTTTCAGTACGTACTCAACAAAGATTTCTTTCTTGGTCATTTGATTTTCTTCAGCCGCTTCGTCTTCTTCGCTGACTGCTTCATCAAATAGCTCTTCAACTTTACCTAGACCATATGCTTCTGGAGAGTCGTTACCAAAGCGCATGCCAATGAAACCAACGATGATCGCAATGATAGAAGGAAACACGAACATGCCGATTACGTGACCGTCGAACAAGTAGTTTGCACCAAACAGAGCTACACCTGCGGCACCCGCACCACCTACGTTGTGAGACATGTTCCAAAGACCTAGATAAGAACCACGCTTGTTACGCGGCGTCCACTTAGTGATGGTCGAGTAACTAGAAGGACCACCAGTACTTTGGAAGAAACCACTCAGTGCATAGAATGCGACCATCATGAACAAGCTCGCGCTACCGCCACCCATGCTGAAGCTGAAACCAAGCATCGCCAGACCAGAAAGGATAAGCATAAAAGGGAGGAATTGCTTGGTGTTCTTACCATCGGCGTAGTAGGAGACTACGGTCTTACCGATGCCGTAAGTGATCGAGAAACCGAGACCAATCAAGCCTAGGTCTGTCATCGACAAGCCGTAAGTTGAAATCATGTCATTTTGCGCGACGTTGAAGTTTTTACGGATCAGATACATGGTCAAGTAGCCAATAAATACCACTAGGTAAGATTGGATAAATGGCTTAAACCACATTTTTCTACGTGCTTCGACAGGAAGGTCGAGGGTAGGCTTTCGGACTTGTTCAAGGAATCTTAACATCGTGAACTCTCTTGTATTAGTGTGATGCACTTGCGTGCTCGCTTTCTTTTAACTGTCGACGATTGTAGAGAGTCCTCTTTTGAACCACATGAGAGGAGGGCTTAGATCGGCTAGGAAAAATTCCTAGAAAACGATTGTTGATTAAGAAAGCGTGAAAATCATCACACTCTGTGCGGGATAGCCTTAGTTCGAGCGATAAGCATCCAGTCACCTAGTTAGTTTCTTCCTTGGCGTAAAATGGTAAGGATTAAAAACTGCGCAAAATAAAATCACCGTCTGATTTCTTCTCAAGGTAATAAGCCATGATACGAAAGGTGATTATATTAACGATGCTAATCTCTGGCAGTGCATCGGCAAATTTACATATTTGGAAAGAGAGAGAGTTCACCGCATATACCGATATGACGGAAGTTCAATTTCTTTTAAAGAATAAGTACAACAAAAAAGCGGATTATTATCTCAGAATCGATGATAAGACGTTCAACAGCAAAATAACACTCGATCCTCAACAGGAAGTGTCATTAAACGTTCGAGTCAAAACACCTGCGGGCCAAATAAGCAAAAAGAAAATTTGTACTCGAATGGTGAATAACACACCAAATAGCTACGAAGTGTGTTCTAACATCCGGTTAAAAAGGTATTAATGCATGATCACGATTGCTAGCAAGCGTGTTCTGTATTGTGGCTTGCCTTTGTTACTGCTGAGTTTTGCTGTTATCGCAAATCCTATTCCTAGTGTTTCTAACCCATCGGGTACAGACAGAATCAGAACGTCTGAAGGCGCAACCTGTGAGCAAGCCGTCTCAACTGGTAAAACCTTTCAGGTCGGTACGTATGGCGCAACGGGTCAAGAAGACAGTGATAACTACTACAACAACTATTACCAGCAAAACCAAGATGAGGCGGGCGTATACGCGTCACTGACTTTTCAATTCGGTGGTGAGGAACGAGTCGATTGCACTCGTCTTTATGAATTCGAATTGCGAGAGAGAAAACGGCAGGAAGAACTCGCTCAGGCAGAGCACGAGCTGAAGCTTCTGCAAATTCAAGCAGAAACACAAAGGCTCAAGAGAATGAAGAAAACTCAAACCACTTTTTCGGAGTAAACATGAAACTCAAGAAACGACCAGTCCGCATTGCGTTGCTAGCAGCACTTATTGCGGCAACGAGCGCTCACGCGAAACCACCAGGAGATAAGGATGAAGCAACAAGTGACGACGTCACGTTCAGTGCGACTATTCAAGAGCAATGCGGCATAGATGTTACCGTAGCGAACGCTGATCTTGCTTTTGGTGAGCAATACAACGATTCCAAAGCTCAAGTTAAGTTGATTAATAACGAAGACGACGGAAAAATTGAACTGAGTCTTGAACCTATGAGCGATAATGATCTAGGTGATAATATCGACAAAGAAGATGTGTGGTTTAAATCCGGTGGCGTCCATCAAGCAAATATGAATGCTAAAGATTGGGAGTCAGGCATAGAATATTCCCGTGATGACATTCGAAATAATAACCTAGTTGACTTGTCCGCTCGAATTAATGTCGATGAAAGCAATTTGGATGCTGACCAATATACATTAGTCACTAATTGGGTCATCGAGTGTGATTAATAATAAATTAATGAAAGCCCTTTAATAGGGCTTGTTTTCTTATGAAGCAATTTCTAATTTCATTATTAGCAGTCGCGCTATTAAGCGTGAGTTCGCTTTCTCGTGCGGCCCAAGTTCATTTTCATAAACATATCGATGAGTCTTGTGGCATTGAAGTGATTAAAGAGCGTGGCGAAATTCATTTCGGTCGAAGATTTGGCACTGATTCATTAACGCTCAAACTACTTGCGAATAACCGAGATAAACGTCTCTATTTTCGTTTGTCCTATTTCAATATTGATATGGGCGCAGAGACCATCAGTCCGGAACGTATTCACTTTAAAGTGGAAACGCCGGAACGTTTTGTCGGTAATCTTGACTTCTGGCGGCAAGGCATTGAGCTAAACCTTGAGCAATTAGATTCGAGTAAAGAAGTCCGAATCAGCGCCAGAGTTGATATGAACGAGTATCAGATGCCTGCAGGTGAGTTCTCTCTCAATATGGAATGGCACTTAGATTGCTATTAATGACAGCTCGGAAGTTTGTGCATAAACTAGAATAATCCTTGGTATTTTAAGATGATAGCTTGCATGCCCAATACAGATATTCCTTTGGTTCACTCGGAAGAAGTAAAGCTTTTTGCCACTATGCTCAATGAGCTTGATGGTGATATTCACTCATTACTTGAATCCGCCCGAATGCCACAGGATATCTTGTCTAACCAATCCCTTGACGCGTTTGTTCCTGAGAGCGCGCTAAAAGCCGTCTTCCAAACGCTGGGGGAACGTGCATCACCAGAGAAGTTTGCCTTGCTAACTTGGACGCTTTGTCACGACATCTATGTGCCTAGATTTGCGAATCAAATTACTCAAACTCACTCGCTAAAAGCAGCGCTAGAAGAGGTATCCCAACTGCTTAAACAAATCTCTGATAACGTCAGTATTTCTGTTCAATCGCGCGGCGGGAAATGGTGGCTAGTGAGAGAAAAACAGAACGCAGAAAGGGACTGGTTCCGTTACGCAGAAATGTTCTCCGCGATGTTCATGAATGAGTTGCTTAAAAAGCTTGTTGGCGCCCAATGGCGATTAGCAGAAGTCGGAATTCAAGATGTAGAAGCCGAACCTTTCAATCTGTTGCCGGGTATGAAGAGTGCGCAGTTCTTTACTGGTCGACCGGTTACTGCAATCTCAATTCCTAATGAATGGATTAACCAGCCGATTGCTTTCACACCATCTCAAACGGCGCCAAATACAAGTTTTCGTGGTGAGGATGATAAGTTCAGCGATGCCTTAGCAAGGGCGCTCACGCCTTATCTCTCGATGGGTAAGATCTCTATCCAGTTTGCTGGCGAGTTGATTGACATGAATGCTCGCACCATACAAAGGCGGCTAGCAAATGAGGATACGACGTATAGAGAAGTGATCGAAGGTTTGGTGCTGAAACAAACGCTAGAGCTTTTAGCGGACCGAGACCTGAGTATCACCCATATTGCGCTCAAAACAGGCTACTCCGATTCTGCTCATTTCACCCGTGCGTTTAAGCGAATGATGAAAGTCACACCTAAAGCGTACCGTCAATCCTTGTCTTAATCAGTTACACATAAAACCTCTGAATAATCGGAGGTTTTCGTCTCAACTCACATTTCTATAACAATGTCCGCATGTTGTCGTGTAAAGGCAATTAAACCACCTTGAAAATCATCATCATGACTTCTATGTTTTTAACGTAAGTCGTCTGTTTCATATGTGTTTTTATCTGATCAGTTGTTTTTGGTGATCACTGAAATAGATGCCCTCATAACGCCGCTGTTTAAACAGGGAGGTTATAGGAAATGGACCCCAACTATCCAAAAACATAGGTGTAATAATGACAATTTCTAAGAAGAACCTTTCTTTAGTTGCGCTATCTTGTGCGTTCGTCCTCAATGCCAATGCAGCCTCAACGCTGTTTACCAACGTCGATGTTTTCAATGGCACGGATGAAAAGCTACTGCAAAACCAGAACGTATTGGTTGTCGATAACTTAATCAAAGAGATTTCGGCTAAACCGATAAAAACCGACAAGCAAACCACAACGATTAATGGCGAAGGCTTAACCATGATCCCTGGCTTGATCGACATGCACTCACACATGTGTATTCAGGAAGGCATGTTGGTAGGTCGAGATGGTTACGACCAAATGGCGATGGGTGCACGTGCTCACGTTTCCATGATGCAGTACCTCGACCAAGGCTTTACGACGGCTCGTGACGCAGGCTGTAATATTCTTGGTATGGCAAAAGCCATCAACAATGGTTTGCTAGAAGGCCCAAGACTCTTCCCAGCAGGCGGTTTCTTGAGTCAAACAGGCGGCCACGCTGATACCGGCAGCTTCAATGATGTACCAGGACGCGTTGACGATCTCGAACGCCACGGCTTTGGCTATATCGTTGATGGTGAAACAGAGGCTCGTCGTGCTGCGCGTCAGAACCTTCGCTCGGGGGCAACTCAAATCAAGATCATGGCTGGCGGCGGCGTCGCAAGTGAGTTTGACCCAATCCATATGACGCAATTCTCCAAAGAAGAAATGGAAGCGATTGTGGGCGTAGCGGAAGACTATGGCACTTATGTCATGGCCCACGCTTATCATGACCGTTCGGTTAATCGCGCCATTGATGCTGGCGTGAAAGTTATCGAACATAATTTCCTTATCTCTGAGGAAACTATCAAACGAATGAAAGAGAAGGGCGTAGCGCTATCTGCTCAAGCAGTGATGTCTCTTGAAGCCTTTGCAGAACCAGAAAAGATCACCTTCTTCAGTCCCGATCAAAAAGCCAAAGCGACCAAAGTAAACGAAGGCGCGAAACAGATGTTTGAGTGGGCGCGTAAATACGACTTGTTGATTGTAACGGGCGGCGATATGTTTGGCCCGTCTTACAATACGCGCCAAGCAGACAACATGGTTTGGATGGAGAAAGTCGGATTTACCCCTTATCAAATCATGAAGATGGGCACATCGAACGCAGCAGAAGTGCTTAGTTGGTCGGGTGGTATGAATCCATATAAATACGGAAAGCTCGGAGTTGTAGAGCCGGGGGCTTATGCCGATGTGGTGCTGGTGGATGGAAATCCTTTGCAAGACATCACAGTTCTTAACGATTACCAAGATAAATTCAAAATAATTATGAAAGACGGCAAGATCCACAAGAACACCTTGTAGTAAACTCTTTCGACTATTTGGGGACGAAGGCTGTCCCCAAATTTTTCTCTAAAAGACAAAGAACGATTCAAGGGAACGTATGAAGAAGTACCTATTAGCTGGCTTAGTTTTGCTGGCTTCATCAAATGTATCCGCCGACCAACTTAGTTGGCAGCAATTATTGCCAGTCAATGTTCCTCAAATTGAAGACCCATTTGTAAAACTTACCGATCAACAGCTTTTCGAACTTGGTTCTCTTGCAAGATACCGCGATTCTCAAAATCTTAATGAGCAACAGAAGCAAACCATGAAAGAGTTAGAGGACAGTTTAAAAGCTGACGAGTTAGACATTGAATGGTTGTTCAAAAAGCGAAACGAAATTACTGAACATCGTCGTATGTTGGCATCAATGCCAAACGCAACACTTACCGAAGATACTTATGAAATTCCAGGCTTTGTAACGCCAGTAGAATTTAACAATGACGTTGTCACAAAATTCTTCCTTGTTCCAACCATGGGCGCATGTATCCATACACCACCACCTCCAGCAAACCAGATTGTGTTGGTTGATTACCCGAAAGGTTTGAAACTGACTTCTCTTTACGAACCAATTTGGGTGAAAGGGGATCTGCACGTGAAAAAGACCAAAGCAGACGTTTCATACTCTGATGGTGCTGCGAACGTAGAAACTATCTACCAAATGGACGAGGTTTCTATCCGACCTTACCAATAAGAGTCTATTATCGAAATGACATAAAGCAGTGAGCTGTCGCTTAATGGCAATTTTCAAAACTCTGAATCATTAAAATCTCTTTCTAGAAATCAATTTAATGAGAACCCAGACATGAAAGTAACTGTTCCCAAGCTTAGTTTTATCGCTCTTTCACTTGTAATGGCGTCATCGGTTAACGCGGCGAACTTTGGTAGCCCCGATACGGTAGACAATACTATTGCAGAAAATGCTCGAGAAAAACGCTCATGGCGTGAGTCATTAGCTGAAGAACACAATGTTACTTTCGGTCTGGATTATCAATTCCTTGGACTAACGGCCTCAACCCCTCAAAGTGGTGGTGAAGATACGGCAAGTGCTGGTGTTGCTCGCTTTTATGGTAGCTGGGATCTGATCGGTCTTGATTCTGGCAATACAGGCGGTCTGGTTTGGAAAGTCGAACATCGCCATGCTTACAACGATTTGTCACCAAAAGAGTTCAGCTTTATCGGAAATGGGCTTGGTTATGCAGGCATGATTGGTCCAGCATACAGCGATCAAGGAGCTCGTCTAACCAACCTATACTGGAAACAAAAACTGAATGATGGCAAAACTTCCTTCATGGTGGGTTTCCTAGATACGACTGACTACGTTGATGCCTATGCATTGGCAAGCCCTTGGACCGGATTTACTAACCTTGCATTCAGTACTGGTGGAGGCTCGATTGGTCTACCGGATGATGGGATTCTCGGCTTAGCCGTGGGACACATGCTGACTGATAACTTCTATATGGTTGCAGGTGTCGCTGATGGTAAAGGGCGTTCAGATGAGCCATTTGATGGCTTCGATACCTTATTCAACGATCATAAATTGTTTACCACGTTCGAGCTAGGTTGGACGGCGTCACAAGACCAAATCTATACCGATAATGTTCACCTAACGGCTTGGCATTTAGATGGCGACACGCAACATAACCTAACGAATAAAGACAGCGGACAGGGTATTAACTTTTCAGCAAGCTACTTTGCTACAGAGCAATTAATGCCATTTGTTCGTGGTGGCTTTTCGGAAGGTGATGTGGCGCTTTATGATCGCTCCCTAACGGTGGGGATTGGTTATTTTGGTTTAGGTAAGCCAACCAACAACCTCGGCTTCGCTGTTAACTGGAGCCATGTTAACGATAACCTAGAGCAAGCCTATGGTGTGGATGACTCTGAACAGTTCACTGCCGAGCTTTACTACAACATGCAGTTAAACGACTACATTCAAATTACCCCTGATATTCAATACATTAAAGACCCAGCATTTTCGAACAAAAGCAGCACTTGGGTATTAGGTCTTCGCGCGAGAATATTCATCTAGATGATTATGTTTATTTGCCTTATTAAGAATAACTGTATATAAATACAGTTATTCTTGTTTTGGGTTAATTTTGCTATTGCGAAGAGAAAGGGAAAGGCAATGAACATCGCGTTAAGAGACAAAATCATTCAGGTGTGTAAGAAGAAAATAGAGCAGAAAGGCGACAATGTTGGTGTGTCCTTTTATGCCTTTTTCGCCAATAAGAATGACAATCCTGAGTTATTGATGGAAGCGGCGACTTGGTGGATTCAAACTCATCAACTCGATCACTTCGAAAAAGCGACCAAGATTATTCAATTAGTCGAATCCGAGATGTAGAAAGGGGCACATTACGTGCCTCTTTTTTATTTTCAGCCCTAAACCTTAGATTTTTAGAATCAGCGATTAAGCTTGTGCGAACTTATAAGTACGGTAACCGCCAAGTAGGTTACGTGCTTTAAACCCTGAGTTGACCAGTTGACGATAAGCGACGTTACCGCGCAAACCGACCTGACAATAAATCACGATCTCTTTGTCTTTCGGCAGTTCATTCATACGTTGGCGAAGCTGGTCGACAGGAATATTGATCGCGCCTTTAATGAAGCCTACAGATTCCAATTCTCCCGGATTACGAACATCAAGCAGCACCTGGTTTTCTGACAGGTTGTCAATCTCATCAAAATGAATCGCTGTTGCGTCACCTTTAATGATGTTGTTCGCAACGAAAGCCGCTTGGTTAATCACATCTTTCGCTGAGCCATAAGGTGGCGCGTAAGTTAGCTCAAGGTGTTGCAGCTGTTCTACCGTCATGCCAGCACGCTGAGCAACTGCCATTACGTCAATACGTTTATCAACGCCGTCTTTACCTACTGCTTGCGCACCTAAAATCTTTCCGGTTAATGGATCAAACAGCATTTTGAACGACACAGTTTCTGCGCCAGGGTAGTAACTCGCGTGGCTAGCTGTGTGGACATACACTTTTTCATAAGCGATGTTTTCACGTTTAAGCTGCTTCTCGTTTTTACCAGTAGAAGCAACGGCTAAATCAAAGATCTTACAGATCGCCGTGCCTTGTGTACCTTGATAAGTTTCTTGGCGGCCAAGCATGTTGTCTGCTGCCATACGACCTTGACGGTTTGCCGGACCTGCCAACGGAACAAGTGTTTGTTCGCCAGTGACAAAGTCTTTCTCTTCAACCGCATCACCAACGGCATAAATAGAAGGATCGCTGCTCTGCATATACTCGTTGGTGTAAATACCGCCTAGCGCACCAATTTGAAGACCGGCTTCTTGTGCAAGTTTTGTCTCAGGGCGAACACCGATCGCCATGATTAGGATATCGGTATTAAGTTGGTCACCATTGTTTAGAGACAGTGTCAGCTTTCCTTGAAGGTGTTGGTGCGCGTCATCTTCACCCGCTTCGTTGTTAGCGACAGATTGGTTCGCAATATATTCAACAGAAGATAGAGCAACGCCTAAGCGCAGGTCGATGCCTTTCTCACGAATTTCTGCATGAGCAAAACCAGCCATTTCTCGGTCAACGGGCGTCATCACTTGATCCGCCATTTCAACCAATGTGGTTTTTACGCCAAGCTGGTGGAAGGCTTCCATCATTTCCAAACCGATAAAACCACCACCAACGACTGTAGCATGTTCCACTTTGTTGGTTTCGATCGTCTTAATGATGCGATCCATATCTGGAATATTGCGCAACGAGTGCGTTAACGGGTTATCAATACCCGGAATAGGCGGCACAACTGGACCTGCACCAGGGCTAAGTAGAAGGAAGTCGTAGCTCTCTTGGTATTCAGAGCCATCAAGTAGGTTGTTAACCGTAACCGTTTTATCTTGGCGGTTAATAGAAACCACTTCGTTCATCACACGAACATCAACATTGAAACGAGCTAAAAAGCTTTCAGGCGTTTGAAGAAGCAGTTTGCTGCGTTCTTGAATATCGCCACCAATGTGGTACGGCAAGCCACAGTTTGCAAATGACACAAATGGACCGCGTTCAAACATGATGATTTCTGCGTCTTCACTAAGACGACGAGCGCGAGCTGCTGCAGATGCACCGCCAGCAACACCACCAATAATCACGATTTTGCTCATGGATTTCTCCTACTGAATGATTGAAAACGCCTACACCTTACTTAAATAAATTAGCCACGTCTAATGTTAATTTAACTACATTAGCATTGACTTAATAATATTAATTAGTAATATCTAATGAAACTTAACGTATTGATGAAGGGACATAAGAATGGGCGACAGTATGCTACAAAGCGCGACCGAAGCGAGTGAGCTACTTAAAATTATGGCTCATCCAGAGCGCTTAATCGTGATGTGCAAGCTGATTGAAGGCGAAAAAGGAGTCGGTGAACTGTTTGAAGGCTCAACATTAAGCCAATCAGCCTTTTCACAACACCTCACCGTATTGAGAAAACACGACATCATCAAAGCTCGAAAGGTGTCTCAGCAGGTGTTTTATTCGATTTCTGATGGGAGAGTCGCTCCGCTGATCGAAGCGTTTAACCAAGTTTTCTGTAAGCAATAATTCAGACTTTATATTGGTGGTTG
Organism: Vibrio jasicida 090810c; assembly: GCF_002887615.1. Taxonomy (NCBI): domain Bacteria; kingdom Pseudomonadati; phylum Pseudomonadota; class Gammaproteobacteria; order Vibrionales; family Vibrionaceae; genus Vibrio; species Vibrio jasicida. The sequence goes on from NZ_CP025793.1 coordinate 1,323,736, forward strand.
TTATGTTTGAAGTTCCTTGGATGTCGCTTTTAGGCGGCGTCATGGTTGGCGCATCAGCGGTAATACTGATGCTATTCACAGGTAAGACAGCGGGAATCAGCGGGATCTTAAATGGCGCGATTGAGAATACAGACCGCGTTTGGCGAATTGTCTTCTTAATTGCGATGGCATTGGGCGGTGTGTTTGCTGTTTATGCCCTTGGCGGGCATGTACCAACTGAGTACAGCAGTTCTCTTATCTTAGTTGTCGTTGCAGGTTTACTTGTTGGGGTCGGTACCCGTATCGGTAATGGTTGTACGAGTGGACATGGCATTTGTGGAATGGGGCGCTTCTCTGTCCGTTCTGTTGTCGCGACGTGTACTTTTATGGCGACAGCCATGCTAACCGTCTTGCTAGTATCGTGAGGAATAGTGTCGTTATGAAAACTGACGTAATGAAAAATGTTAAACAAATTTCCATTGTCGCATTTTCTGGTGCGCTTTTCGGTATGGGTATGGTGATTTCCGGTATGGCTGATCCGGCAAAAGTGATCGGTTTCCTAGATATTACCGGCGCATGGGACCCAAGCTTAGCCTTCGTTATGGGCGGAGCACTTGCGGTGTTCGTTCCTGCTTATCTTTTATTAATAAAGCCAAGAAGCGAATCTGTGTTTGGTGATGAGATTTTATGTCCAACTTCTAAAACGATAGACAAAAAGCTAGTTGGTGGTGCAGCACTGTTTGGTATTGGTTGGGGCTTACTGGGTGTGTGTCCTGGTCCTGCGGTTGCCGGCCTTTTCACTGGCAACATACAAGTTCTGCTCTTTATAGCGGCAATGTTGGTTGGGTCATTCACCGCTAAAAGAGTGGTTCGTCATTAAAAAGAGAGCGTCGTAGACACTGGGCAATGGTCACTCAGTTTGTAGTCGAGTACATCTTGTGTTTTGAAAACGGTTTGAACACCAGACGACGCCTTTAAATCACCACTCATAATGATGTGATCGATCACCGAGCGGAATTGGTGGGTTTTATTCGGATTACGATTAGAACGCACTTTGCATTCAGCTTTGGTGTTTTTGGTCACTAACTTAGCATCGGTATTGTCCGATAGCACTTCCCATAACCAATCTCCGCGATACCCCAAATTGTGGTTAAAGTCGCCAAGCACGACATAGTGTTGTTTATTGTCCTCGCGCGCTTTCATCCACTTGGCTAGTGCCTGTCCTTGTTGTTTCACTATCTTACAATCGCGGTTATTGCGATACGCACCACTACAACCCGCTTTTAGATGTACAGAGAGTAGGTGAGTTTCGTTGTCTTGGTTAGGATTCAAAACAAGGTAGCTGGCGAAGCGGAGCTTGCTGTTGCCTCGTGTGATAGAAAAGTCAGGCTTGTCCAATACGTTTACGCCATTGCGTACCGCGAAACCTGTGTACTGGTTGGTATCGTTGAACTGAAGATGTCGATTAGAAGTGCTCGCACGATCAGACAAATAAATAGTGAAGTCATTACCAACCGTTTTTTGGATTGCAGCTGCACTTTCGACTTCTTGAAAAGCGAGAATATCAACTTGTGTGTTATCCACATAGTGGGCCAGTTTTTCAAAATCTTGTGGTGTTCTCGAAACTTTACCACCACTTATAGATAACCATTCTATATTCCAGCTGGTTAAGTTGACGGAATTTTGAGCAAATGAAAAAGAACTAAAAAGTAATATCGTCGTAACAAAAAGTGATCGCATTTTGGTCTATCGCACTCCTATCTTTTAGCGCATTCCTTTCCATCCTTTATCCTATAAGACCTCTAAAAAAAGCAAGTGGATTTCGCTCCAATTTTGCAATTTTCACAGTTTTCTTCGCAACTGAGATCAACGCCAATAAGATCGATTTGTTCTTGTTCGCTACCCATTTTTTATTGATCAAAATCAATGTTTTCAATTGGTGCTTCTCGTTAAATACGCCACAATATATTGTGTCATCAGAATAAGAAATAACCCCATATAGTGTATTTGTGGATAAGTCTGTGAGTATTTTGGGGTAAGGAGAAAAAGTGAAACCAATCGTAATCAAGCGTGACGGCTCAAGAGCTCCGTTCAACAGGGATCGTATTCAAGCAGCAGTAGAAGCTGCAGCGGAAAACAAAGACAAAGATGTCGCCATTTATGCACTAAATGTTGCTCTGGCAGTTGAGTTACAGCTTCAGGATCACGATGAAGTTCACATTCATGAGATTCAAGACTTAGTCGAAAATGAACTCATGCAAGGTCCTTACAAAGCCCTAGCTCGTTCTTACATTGAATACCGCCACGATCGCGACATCGCTCGTGAGAAGCAAAGTGCACTAACTCGCGAAATCGAAGGTCTAATTGAAGAAAGCAACCTAGATCTAATCAACGAGAACGCGAACAAAGACGGTAAAGTGATTCCGACTCAACGTGACTTGTTGGCTGGTATCGTAGCGAAACACTACGCGAAGACACACATCCTTCCACGCGATGTGGTTCAAGCGCACGAAGTAGGTGATATTCACTACCACGATTTGGATTACGCTCCTTTCTTCCCAATGTTTAACTGTATGCTTATCGATCTTAAAGGCATGCTAACGCACGGCTTTAAAATGGGTAACGCTGAGATTGATACTCCTAAATCAATTTCGACTGCAACAGCAGTAACGGCACAGATCATTGCTCAAGTAGCGAGCCACATATACGGTGGTACAACCATCAACCGTATTGATGAAGTACTAGAACCGTACGTAATGACAAGCTACGAGAAACACCTAGAGATCGCAAAAGAGTGGAACATTGCTGAGCCAGAAGAGTTCGCAAAATCACGCACTGAGAAAGAGTGTTACGACGCGTTCCAATCTCTAGAATACGAAGTAAACACGCTACACACGGCGAACGGGCAAACCCCATTCGTTACGTTCGGTTTTGGTCTTGGTACAAGTTGGGCGTCACGCCTGATCCAGAAGTCTATTCTAAAAAACCGTATTGCAGGTCTAGGTAAGAACCGTAAAACAGCGGTATTCCCTAAACTAGTATTCGGCATCAAAGATGGCTTGAACCATAAATCAGAAGATCCAAACTACGACATCAAGCAACTTGCGCTTGAGTGTGCGTCCAAGCGTATGTACCCAGACATCCTTAACTACGACAAAGTAGTAGAAGTAACGGGTTCATTCAAAACGCCAATGGGTTGTCGTAGCTTCCTTGGTACTTACGAAGAAAACGGCGAGCTGATTCACGAAGGTCGTAACAACCTTGGCGTAGTAAGCTTGAACCTTCCTCGTATCGCTATCCGTGCAAACGGCAGTGAAGCGAAGTTCTACGAGCTTCTAAACGATCGCCTACGTCTTGCTCGTAAAGCGCTAGAAACACGTATCTCTCGTCTAGAAAACGTGAAAGCACGCGTTGCTCCGATCCTTTACATGGAAGGCGCATGTGGTGTTCGTCTGAAAGCAGACGACTCAATCGCAGATATCTTCAAGAACGGTCGTGCGTCAATTTCTCTTGGTTACATCGGTGTACACGAGACAATCAACGCGCTATTCGGTACAGAAGCGCACGTTTACGACGACGCTGTTTTACGCGAAAAAGCAGTAGCTATCATTAAGCACTTGAAAGACACAGTAAACGGCTGGGCAGAAGATACCGGTTACGGTTTCAGCCTATACGCAACGCCAAGTGAAAACCTATGTAGCCGTTTCTGCCGTATCGATGCGAAAGAGTTTGGCGTAATCAAAGGTGTAACAGACAAGGGTTACTACACTAACAGCTTCCACCTAGATGTTGAGAAAACAGTAAACCCATACGACAAGATCGACTTTGAGATGCCTTACCCAGAAATCTCAAGCGGCGGCTTTATCTGTTACGGCGAGTTCCCGAACATGCAACGTAATGTTGAAGCACTAGAAAACGTATGGGATTACAGTTACACCCGCGTACCTTACTACGGTACAAACACACCAATTGATGAGTGTTACGAGTGTGGCTACAACGGTGAGTTTGACTGTACAAGTAAAGGCTTCACTTGCCCAAGCTGTGGCAACCATGACTCAACTAAAGTGTCAGTAACACGTCGTGTTTGTGGCTACTTAGGCAGCCCAGATGCACGTCCGTTTAACTTCGGTAAGCAAGAAGAAGTGAAGCGTCGAGTTAAGCACCTGTAAGGTTCACTTAAGCTCAAACCCAATAATGAAAATCAACCTGTCGTGGGTTGATTTTCTTTTCTAGCCAGCAAAACAAGGCACGATTATGAACTACCACCAATATTATCCAATTGACGTTGTTAACGGACCAGGTACACGCTGCACGCTATTTGTGTCGGGCTGTGTACACCAGTGCCGCGGCTGTTATAACCAGTCGACGCAACGCTTGGATTCTGGTGTGTTTTTCACGCAAGAAGCGGAAGACAAAATCATTGCAGACCTAAACGACACGCGCATCAAACGCCGTGGTTTATCTCTGTCTGGTGGTGATCCTTTGCATCCAGCGAACGTGCCGCACATTCTTAAGCTTGTAAAACGCGTAAGAGAAGAGTGCCCAGGCAAAGATATTTGGATTTGGACAGGTTACACGCTTGAAGAACTAGACGATGCACAGCGCGAAGTGACTCAGTACATCGACACATTAATCGATGGCAAATACGAGCAAGATAAACGAGACCTCAATCTAGAATGGCGAGGCAGCTCGAATCAAATTATCCATCGATTCACTGAGCTTTAAGCGTGAAACACAAGAAAGCTAAATATGAAAAGGGCACATTCGTATAATTCGAATGTGCCCTTTTGGTGTGAGTCCTTTTAAAGCTTTGCTCGATAGATGAGTCGCGCTGTTGTGATCTTACTATAGCACAACACTTCAGTTACGCTGTCACAGTGGAATCATCATCAACCATGTTATTAATCCATCGCTTAGACTGAATTCGGTGAGTTGTTAGAATGCCTTTTACCAATTCTTCGACCAGTAGAGACATCAGCACCCAATGCAGTGGTAAACCTAACACCATTCCAGTGTAGTAGGTAAGCGGAATACCAATCGCCCATTGACCAAACGTGTCGATGAAAATGCTATAGCGAATATCAGCGCCACTCTTTAATACGCCCCCAATACCAACCATGTTAAACACACGCAGTATCATGCCTAGCGCAAGTACTAAACATACATTCAGCGCCATTTGTGTGTCTGTGAGCGGGCTCATTTCCAGTAAATTCAATATTAAAGGCGAGCTAACCCACACAGCAAAAAACAACACAGTTGCGAGCACGGCGCTGGTTAAGACATACCACCAAGCGGTCTTCTCAACACGGTCATATTGCTGAGCGCCAATGTCATTCCCAAGCAACACAGACGCGGCAACAGCGAATCCCATAAAGGTTGAAATCAATACGCCTTCAATCGGCGATAGGAAAGAGATAATCGCCAGTTCGGATACGCCTAATTTACCGTAAATGATGCTGTAGATAATCAGGCCGCCGGTCCACAACGCATCGTGGATCAGCATTGGCATAGAGACTTTGAAATATTTGTTCCGATACTTCTTTATTGTACCTTCACGCCAATCTGAACGGGTAGGGAGCAGATACGCGTATCGACGACAGAAGAAATAAACCAGAATCGCCGTTTGAAAGAATCGAGAAATCAAAGTCCCCACAGCTGCGCCAAACACGCCCCATTGTGGAAAACCAAGTAAACCGAAGATCAAAACTGCATTGAGGAAGATGTTTACAACAATGGCAGCAATACTGACGTAAGTCGGCATCTTAGCTTCACCGACTGATCTCAACACCGATTCAATGGGAACAACGACAGCTGTGCCAATCAAACTCAATCCAGTTACCACCAAGTATTCCCTCGCGTACCCAACATACTCGGGGTCGTCCGCCATAAAAGAGACAATCTCTTTGTCGTAAACCACATACAACAAGATAAACGGCAAGGTCACGACCAACGAAATAAACCAAGATTGAGCGAGTGTTCGTCTTATTCCCGCAAGGTTCCCCGAACCATAATATTGAGAGGCTAAAACCGTTACAGCCCCACACAAACCAAACACCACAGCAAGGTTAAAGAAAAAGATTCGGTTACCGACACCCACCGCAGCGGTAGCGGACTCACCAAGTTGACTAACCATGAAGATATCCACGGCTCCGAGCAACGAAAACAGCATAGATTGGAGCGAGACAGGAACGCCAATCGCAACCAGTTTTTTCCAAAATGCTTTGTCTATGTATTGACGTGTTAAGAGCATCGCATTTCTCCTCTAAGAATAATGCGAGTAGTTTATCCACATGATTTAGCGGTGTATTTTTCAAAGACATCCAATAGTTTTGCGAAACTATCCAGTCTCTGTGGGAGTTACTCTAACTCCGAGACGAAAGTACCTTAGTGAGTCGATGAATCATGGAAGAAAAACAAGAACGCTACACCATTTCAGATAAAACCTATCAAGAATTCATCGATCATACCCGTGTACTTGCGCTTGAAGAACGCGGTATTGTCCAATGTGGAATCGCTACTTGCCGAGATTTTTTTTCCGTTTATCGCAAAAACCAAAAAAAGCACATGTTGTTATACACCGTCCGTGGAAGAGGTTGGCTAGAGAGCGGGGCATGTCGATATGAGTTAGAATCGGGGTCATTAGTAATTGTTCCAGCTGGAACGGAAAATGGATTTGGAATGGAAGATGAAACATGGCAAATCGCTTGGGTTTTCCTTTCACAAGATAAAGAATGGCCAATGGTTAATGAAGAGATCGAATACCAACTGACCCCTGCACCAGAAGTGCTGTATTCCTGCATTCAAACGCTACTGCGCAGTATCAACTTGCCTATTGACTACGGAGGTGAGGTAGGAGCTCACAGTGTTGCTCAATTAGAGCTTATGCTAAATATGCCACACTCAGATTCCCTTTCGCGTAATCAATTAAAACTACGACGTGTGTTCGATCTAGTGCAACGGCAACTTCATAAAGATTGGACAGTTGAACAACTCGCAGCGTTATATCCTTGTTCTGAGCCGCACCTTCATCGTTTAACTCAGCAACAATTTGGAAGAAGTCCGATAGCACATCTCACACGCATGCGGATGGAATATGCAGCTCGATTGTTGCGTTCGACAGAATGGTCAATTCAACACATTGGTGAAATCGTGGGGTATCCTACTAGTGCGAACTTCAGTACCCGTTTTAAAGCCTGGTCGAGCATGACCCCACGTGAATTTAGAAAGAATGGTAAACTTGACTCAAACTCGGATGAGTGAATCGTTCTTTTTATAACCGATTGAGATCATAAAACGCGTTCGTTCCCAGTATTTTGTCCTCTAATTGATGAAATCCGTTAAAAATCCTTTCGCCATTTTTAACGAAAGTGTTACCGTGAGGTTCGATACTTGAATTTCAAAGGGTTATGACTTTCATGCTTTCTAATCTACCAACTCCTGTATTAGATCCTATTTTATCTCTTTCCGTCGCATACCGCGGCGATGAACGCCCTAACAAGGTTGACCTTGGTATTGGCGTATACAAAAACAGCGCTGGCGAAACACCAATCATGAAAGCCATTCAAATGGCACAAGAAGTGGTCGTTGAGAACCAAAAGACTAAGTCTTATGTTGGTCTTGCAGGCTGTGAAGAATTCAACCAAAGCATGATCGACCTCCTTCTAACGGGAACATCAGCCACAGATCGCGTTGCTGCTATTCAAACGCCTGGAGCAAGTGGTGCATTGCGTATGCTGGGTGACCTAATGAAGGTCGCACAACCAGATACAACGGTTTGGATTTCAAACCCTAGCTACGTAAATCACAAACCAGTGATGGAAGCGGCTGGGCTGAAAGTTAAGTTCTACCATTACTTCTCTCCAGAAACCAAGCAAGTCGATACAGCAAAAATGCTCGAAGACCTTTCTAAAGCTGGTCCTTCTGATGTAGTACTTCTGCATGGTTGTTGCCACAACCCAACGGGTGCAGATATTGATTTTTCAGCGTGGCAGACAATCACTGAGCTTTCTCAAAAAAATGGTTTTACGCCATTCGTAGATATTGCTTACCAAGGTTTTGGTGACGGCTTAGAAGAAGACGCAAAAGGTCTTCGCTTTATGGCTGACAACGTTGAAGAAATGCTGATCACGACTTCTTGTTCTAAAAACTTTGGTTTGTACCGTGAACGTACCGGTGCAGCGATTGTGATCGGCAAGAATGCAAAAGATGTGGCGAATGCGAAAGGTAAACTGCTTACGCTAGCACGTTCAACATACACTATGCCGCCAGATCACGGCGCAGCATTAGTAAAAACCATTCTTCAAGATGCAAGCCTCACTTCCGTTTGGAAACAAGAATTGAACGAAATGCAGCAGCGCTTGTTGAATCTTCGTCAAACTTTGTGTAACGAATTGAAAAACAACCATAATACAGATCAATTTGATTTCATTGAGAGTCACAAAGGCATGTTTACTGTGCTAGGCTTTAGTGAAAACCAAATGGCGCAACTGCGTGAAGATTATGGCATTTATGGTGTCGGTGATGGTCGAATCAACATCGCTGGTTTAACCGAAACTCATATTCCTTACGTTGCTGACGCGATCCAAAAAATATCTCAACGTTAATTGGGAGAGTTAATGAAGAACTGGAAACTGATTCTGCCGCTAATGATGAGCGGTGGTCTTATTGCTTGTACGTCGACACCGACGACGACTGAGCCTGTTGAGCCAGAAAAACCAGTCGTGGAGCAGCCGGTAGAAAAACCGGATGTAAAACCAGAAGTAGACCCAAAACCCGAGGTGAAGCCGGAACAAAAACCGGAAACTAAGCCTGAGAAGAAACCCGATCCTAAACCGGCAAAACCACCGCAGGCAAAGAAAACACCTGATGGCATGTTGATCCTTGGTTCGGAAGAGTGGGTTTATGTACCAGACATTGACCAAACATTTAAAGGTCGCGTCGATACCGGTGCAACCACATCATCAATCAGCGCGACAGAAATAGTGCCGTTTGAACGAGATGGTAAAGACTGGGTTAAGTTTAAAATCGATATTAATGGTAAAGCGAGCAAAGAGTTCAAGTTACCTGTTGAACGTTGGGCAAAAGTTCGTCAATCCTCTTCAGAAGAAGTAGATAAGCGCGCTGTTGTTGTAGCTTACATTCAAGTTGGTGACCTAAAAGAGAAAACGGAATTCACACTGGCTGAGCGAGGCCACATGAATTTCCCAATCCTACTTGGTCGAAGCTTCTTCCGCGACGTTGCTGTTGTAGACGTATCTAAGAAGTATGTTCAAAACAAGCCAAGCGGCAAGTAAATCTCTGCTTCACGTAGCAAGCAAAAAAAGCCTCTCATTCGAGAGGCTTTTTTACATAATATCAATGCGTTATTGAACTTTAATGTCGAACAACTTAGTAAGCAAAGCGTGCTGATAAAACAAGCTGTTGGCCGTAAGTACCGTTATTTTTTAAATCCGCACCCAACGACAGTTGTTGCGTAGAGTGAAAGCGTGCACCTAGGTTATAGATAGTCTTAGAGTCATCGTTGTCAATCAGTTGGCCAATACGACCATGTAGTTCAATGTTCTGCATAAACCAGACTCGAGTGCCGATGTTTACTTCTGTTTTCCACTCATCACCGTCGCCATTGTCTTGTTTGATGTTGTGAACCAACATTTGACCATAAATATCAGCAAATTGGCCTGCAGGACCATTGAAGCCAATACCGCCTGCAACATCCCAATCACCACTGAATTCACTATCAGCACGTCCAATAAAATGCGTATTTTCAGTAAAGTAGGTTGTGACTTCCCCACCAAACGTACCTGGGCTGGTACCCATGCGGAATTCCATTGTGTTGTAGTTGAAATTGTTTGCGTGAGCAGAAAGTGGCAAAACAGCGCACAAACCAAAGGCAGCAACCTTTAGAGCTTTACCTAGCATGGGTGTCTCCGGGCAAGAAAAATAATACGAACGAAAAAAAGGTCTGCAAAATGCAGACCAATATTTACAAAATATCATTTCAGGTGTTTCCCGTCACCTTAAACACTAGGACAGAGTGCTTATGATCATAGTGATGACGCCCAATTAAGCGGCAAGAGAGCAGTGCTTACATCACCACTAAGTGTTCAACTTCGATCTCTGGCTTACTACCGCCTTCAAACTCACCAAATAGACGAACTTTTGTAGTCTGGTCAATTGGTGTTGCTAGACGGATGTCGTCGTCCAACTCAACCATGATCTCGCCAGAGCCATCGCTAAAGATAAACTGGTCTGAGCGTGTTTGACGAAGTAGGTTGCCTTCTACGACCACGTCTTTCTCAGTGAACATGCTTGAGTCTTTAATCAATGCATCGACTTTTTCAACCGTTACAGGACCATTAAATTGAATGCTTGATTGACCGTGGTTGTGGTCTTTAGCCATTGCAACAGTAGGAGCGATAGCAAGTGCAGCGATAGTAGCGATAACAGTGTTTTTCATAATTTGGTTTCTCTATTAAAGTGTTCGTTTTGATGGTGCTATTAAAACAAACCTTATTTGAACCATTACTGATTCGAACATTCATATTCGATTCATTTTCTTGAGTCCTATGCTGAGATAACGTTATGATTGTTCACCTTCTTTTTTCTCTTAATAAACGTTCATGAAATCACCAATCCCTTCATTAATGGTTCAAGGCACAACTTCAGATGCCGGAAAAAGCGTCCTTGTGGCAGGTTTATGCCGTGTATTAGCTCGTAGAGGGATAAAAGTTGCCCCGTTCAAGCCGCAGAACATGGCTTTAAACAGTGCAGTAACGAAAGATGGCGGTGAGATTGGACGTGCTCAAGCCGTTCAAGCGCAAGCCTGCAACGTCGAGCCTACGGTTCATATGAACCCTGTGTTGATTAAGCCAAACAGCGATACGGGCGCTCAAATTATCTTACAAGGTAAAGCATTGTCCAATATGGACGCTGTCGGCTTTCACGATTACAAAAAAGTCGCAATGGGCACGGTATTAGACTCTTTCTCTAAACTGACCGAAGAATTCGAATCCGTGATGATTGAAGGCGCCGGCAGTCCAGCAGAAATCAACTTAAGAGAAAATGATATCGCCAACATGGGATTTGCCGAGGAAGCAGACGTTCCCGTCATTATTATTGCAGATATCGACCGCGGTGGCGTGTTTGCCCATCTTTACGGGACACTAGCGTTGCTATCCGAATCTGAACAAGCGCGCGTTAAAGGTTTCGTAATTAATCGCTTCCGTGGCGACATCAGCTTGCTTGAATCTGGTCTTGATTGGCTAGAAGATAAAACGGGCAAGCCTGTACTCGGAGTATTGCCGTACCTTCACGGGTTAAACCTTGAAGCAGAAGATGCTATTACGGATCAACAAGAGCTGTCTTCACAAGTGAAACTCAATGTCGTGGTACCAGTTTTAACGCGCATTAGTAACCATACTGATTTTGATGTGTTGCGTCTAAATCCAGACATTAACCTTCGCTACGTTGGCAAAGGTGAGAAGATCGATAAAGCCGATCTCGTTATCTTGCCGGGTACTAAATCAGTCCGAGACGATTTGGATTATCTACGTAGCCAAGGGTGGGACAAAGACATTCAACGCCACATTCGCTTGGGCGGCAAAGTCATTGGCATCTGTGGCGGCTACCAAATGCTTGGCAACGTAATTGATGACCCAAATGGTGTAGAGGGCCGGCCTGGTCGTAGTGAAGGCCTTGGTTTGTTAGACATCACAACAACTCTAACCGATAGCAAACAGCTTACAAACACACGAGCAGAGCTTTCTCTTAACGGCAAAAAAGCTAATGTGAAAGGTTATGAAATCCATGTGGGAAGAAGTGAAGTGCAGGGCGCTCAACCTATCAAGTTAAATTCTGGCGAAGCAGAAGGCGCGCTTAGTGAATGTGGCCAAATCATGGGAACCTACCTACACGGCTTCTTCGATGAGGCAGATGTCTTGAGCCTTGTTTCAGAATGGGTAAACGGCACTCAAATCAAACAACAAGACTTTGAACAGCTCAAAGAACAGGGCATTAATCGAATTGCAGATGCGATAGAACAACATATGAATCTTGACTTTCTGTTCAAATAAAACCAGTTTTTAACTGTCTGAAGCATAAATAAAAGTGGAGATTGCTTTCCACTCATTCATCTTCTGCCTGTCTAGCACCGGAGTGTTTTTATGAAAGCATGGAAAATTCATGCTTGCCTAGTGGCAATATTGAGCGTTTCATCAGCAGCAAACGCGGCAACTGACTTAAAAATTTATGCAGCGTCGTCAATGACTAATGCGATTGATGATATTGCTCAAAAATTCGAGGAAAAATACGATGTATCAGTCACACCTGTATACGGTGGTTCATCATCCATTGCTCGCCAAATTCTAAATGGCGCACCAGCCGATGTGTTTATCTCTGCAAACACTAAATGGATGAATTACCTAGTAAAATCAAAAGCCGTAAAGAGTGACAACGTCACTACTTTAGTGCAAAATTCCCTCGTTGTCATTGCGCCGCAAAATAGCAGTATTGCAACATTTGATTTCTCTGATGCTGATGCTTGGAATGAGGCACTGGACGGCAACCGCCTTGCTCTAGGCAATCCAGTGTCCGTTCCTGCCGGAATGTATGCAAGAGAGTCTTTAACTAACCTTGGCGTGTGGAAAGTACTAGAACGTCAAATTGCTCCAGCAAAGAACGTTCGTCTTGCACTTGCGCTAGTAGAGCGAGCGGAAGCCCCGTTGGGAGTGGTCTACAAAACGGATGCACAATTGACAACTAAGGTGAAAATAGTTGGAGAATTTGCAAGCGATACCCACGCAGACATCGTTTACCCAGGCGCGATTGTGAAAGACTCAATACAATCAAAACAATTCTTCCAGTACTTGAAGTCGGATGAAGCAAAACAAGTCTTTGCTCATTACGGTTTTCAATAAAAGGGATCAGAGTGTCAGAACTTGAATACCAAGCCTTAATGCTAAGCCTAAAAGTCGGCACCTATGCCGTCGTTTGGTTGATTCCAATAGGCGTAGCTCTCGCTTGGTTACTGTCTAGAAAAGAGTTTATCGGTAAGTCCATATTAGATAGCTTGATTCATCTTCCACTCGTATTACCTCCTGTGGTTATTGGTTATTTGCTACTGATCTCTCTCGGTCGTCAAGGATACTTGGGTGGGTGGCTATATGAACACTTTGGTTTAATATTCAGTTTCAACTGGAAGGGGGCCGTCATCGCCTGTATCGTCGTGGCCTTACCATTAATGGTCCGTTCGGTCCGATTGAGTTTAGATACGGTTGACCCCAAATTAGAACACGCAGCGTCAACCCTCGGAGCGTCGCCGTTTAAAGTCTTTGTCACAATTACGCTTCCGTTAACTATTCCTGGAATCATCACTGGTACCATGCTCTCGTTTGCACGCAGTTTAGGAGAGTTCGGTGCCACTATCAGCTTCGTTTCGAACATACCAGGGGAAACGCAAACCATCCCACTAGCTATGTACAACTTTATAGAAACGCCTGGTGCTGAAATGGAGGCCGCGCGCTTGTGCATCATTTCTATTGCCTTAGCTCTGTCGACGTTAATGATCTCAGAATGGTTAAATCGTAAAGCCGCAGCGCGTCTGGGGGCCAAGCGATGAGTATAGAAATTCAATTTAAACAATCACTTGGTGAAACCAACTTTGACATTAATCTATCGTTACCGCGTAACGTAATAAGTGCGCTATTTGGTCGTTCCGGCGCCGGAAAAACGACTCTAATTAACGTTATTAGTGGATTAGTTACACCACAGCAAGGCAAAGTGGCGATTGGCGAGCACATCCTTTTCGATAGTGATGCGGGTATTAATCTACCGACGCATAAGCGCAAAATTGGTTATGTATTTCAAGATTCTCGCTTGTTTCCGCATTATTCAGTAAAAGGAAACTTGCTCTATGGTGTTGTAGAAAAAGATGAAGAGTATTTCGATAAGGTCACAGAATTACTTGCTATTAAACCACTATTAAAACGCTTCCCAGTTTCTTTGTCGGGCGGTGAAAAGCAACGTGTAGCCATTGCGCGAGCACTACTTTCTAAGCCTAATCTGCTTTTGATGGATGAACCTTTGGCTTCCTTAGATATGCCACGTAAGCGAGAAGTCATGCCATTTTTAGAAGAGTTGTCTGAGCAGGTCAACATTCCGATCGTGTACGTTACGCATAGCTTGCAAGAAATCCTACGCTTGGCCCAACACCTTTCGATTCTCGACAAGGGACGAATCATGACGTCAGGTAAGCTTGAAGAAGTGTGGGCGTCTCATGCGATGCGTCCGTGGCAGTCATTTTCCGATCACAGTAGCTTGTTTGAGGGCAAAATTGCGACCCATCATGACAAATACGCGTTAACGTGCGTAAAGCTCGCACCAAAGGCTTGTTTGTGGGTTCAAAAGGTCGATGGTGAGCCAGATACGTCAATTCGCCTGCAAGTGCGTGCCAATGATGTCTCTATAGCTTTGGAAAAACCAGTTGCGACGTCTATTCGTAATGTACTGTCAGCGACCGTTGCATCCATTGAAGAATTCAATGCTGGCGAAGACAAACAAAGTATTACGGTATCGCTGAAGTTAGATACTGACTGCCACTTATGGGCGACCATTACGCCTTGGGCGTTGGATGATTTGAATTTAAAAGTCGGTGACATGGTGTACGCACAAGTAAAAGGGGTCAGTGTAACGCAGAGAGATATCTCGTTGGCGCATCACTAGCGCGTAACCAGATTATACGAAATAAAAAAGGCCGCAATTGCGGCCTTTAACTTAACTGAAGTAAATGGGAAGAATTACTTCACAAATACTTCTTTAAATTCACGCTTAAGAAGAGGATCGCGACGCGCTTTCTTAAGTTGCTTAACCATGTCTTTCACGCAGTTGTGAAGAACATTGTCAAGAAGTTGAGAACGGTAGTCTTCTTTGTCTTCATCTGTCATGTTTTCAGGCAGATTAAGCGTTGGGAATTCTTCCATTACGTTTAGACCAGCGAATGCTTGGCCAACCGTTACTAGAGCGTGGAATTGCTCAAAGTTGTCCAGAATGTTTTGTGCACTTGCAGGCATTTCGTCCCAAGACGCACGAACAGCTTCTTCAGACACTTCATGGATAGAGGTAACCATCTCGAACATTTGCTCTGGAACTTCGTCAAATTCGATAACTTTACGTAGTTCAGGAGAAATGGTTTCTAGATCGATTTTTTTGCTTTCGTTGTTAGTTGCTTCTGACATGGTGTGTCTCTCGTTACAAAAGGCGGGAATATTAATACCAAATGCATCAAATAGCTACCATAAGAAGCATTTGATTCCGTGACCACTCAACAAAAAAATATAGCACTAAATGAGTGGCGTAATGCAACAACCTCGTGAGTATGATATATGTTTAATAAAGACTTACAAAAGAATGGGACGCGCTATGCAACCGACAGGGACATCGATGCGCATTCTACTGGTTGATGACGTTCAGCTGGATCGAATGCAGTTGGCTATCCGTTTGAAACAACAAGGTCATATTGTTAAAGCCGTTGGAAGTGGTCTAGAAGCATTAAATACTTATGAAAGCTTCGACCCAGAACTGGTTCTGTTAGATATCGCTATGCCAGACATGAATGGCTTTGAAGTATCACTTCATATCAGAGAAACGTTCCCGGACTGGATCCCAATCATCTTCCTCAGTAGCCATGAGGAACCAGAAATGATCGCCAAAGCTATTGAGGCCGGCGGGGATGATTACCTCATCAAACCTGTCGACAAGCTTGTTCTTAATTCTAAGTTGATGGCAATGCAACGTATTGCTCACATGAGACGAGAACTGAAACAGGCGACGGCACAACTAGAAGATATGAACTCAAGATTACAACAGCAAGCCAATGAAGATGGTCTAACGAAGTTGTATAACCGCCGCTATATCGATCAAAAGTTTGAAACCATGATTGCTTGGCATGGCCGTCATCATATGCCAATGGCCCTCATCTTACTCGACGTTGATTTCTTTAAGCCGTTCAATGACAACTATGGGCACATAGAAGGGGATCGCTGTCTGCAAGCGATTGCAAATCAACTCAAAGCAACGTTCTGTCGTTCTGGAGAGTATGTTGGGCGCTATGGTGGGGAGGAATTTGTCATTCTTCTCAATAGCACGGATGCGAAAACTGCAGAAAGGGAAGCTGAACGCGTGCAAGAGGCCATGTACTTCCTCGACTATCCACATGCATATTCTAGTATTGCAAATAGAGTGACAGTGTCACAAGGAGTCTTTGCCTTTCAACCCACAGGTAAAGACAACATAGCAGAATTGTACGCAACGGCAGATAGAGCGCTTTATTCGTCAAAGTCTCTAGGAAGAAATACATACACTGTGGTAAATGCTAGTTGATTCAGAAGCTTAATTTTAAAATCATTGTAGTGACAATGTCACTTATTTCTGGTTTTTGTCAAGCAAATCCCGTACAGCAAACGCTACAAAAAGAGTTTGAGCGCAACTTCGCGATTGGCATTGTGCTCTCTGACAGTGATGTCTTTACCTTAGGCTTTCATGATTTCGACCCCAATAAATATCTTAATATTGATAATGAAGATATTGGTACCCAAGACTCTGTCGACCTGAGAAAACAGGTTGCGCTGTCCACACTCCCTTATCACTTATCTCTTTCTGAAGATAAAACTGCCCCAGTTAAATATAATCTCAAAGGTCGATTATATGCGTTAGGTATCGACCAAGATGTGACCGTCAATGAAGACAAAGTGCCCGATCGAAACAAAGAGCTTATCTTAGGGTCTTACACCGAAATTGAACAACAAAACCAACTCACAGAACATCTATCATTGAGTGGCGCCGCCGGAGCTCACCTGATGTATTACCGCAACGAGTATTCTTACCGTAGTGATGCGCTCGATAACCTTAAGCCTTATATAGAGGGAGTTTACCTCAATACCGATGCTTGGGCGTTGGTCGGAGAGGTCAACGCAGAACTCAAGTACCTCGAAAATGAAAATTGGGGGAAATGGTACGTTTGGTCGTCGCCACATTACTTTTATGGAATGGGTTGGGGCGAAGGAAATAATGGCGATATAGGAAACCCAGAAGGCTGGTATTGGGTGAACGGCGTCAAATTGTTTTACGACATCACCAAAGTGGGCAGAACCGTCCAGTCTGTATACACCAGTTTCAATCGAGTTGATGTTGGCGGTGATACGAGTAAACCGATGAATACCTCACACTACTATGAAGCAAGCTTTGGTTGGTTAATGACACCACCGTTTAAAAGCGAATGGATTGATAACATAGGTCTCGGTCTGTCCGTCAATTACGGCAGTGCACTAAAAGGCGGAAGCCTTGTTTTGTTCTTTAATCAGGAGTAATTCCGCAATGGCAAAGAAAACCATTGCATTTCCTCACTCGGCGAGCCAAAATCGCGCCCCATTTTGCTTAATAGGAACATAAGCACATAAACCAAGTCATGGAACGACAATAACAAACCTATAAAAGTTATGCGTAAGTTGGCTTGTTTGGCGATGTGTTTCGCTTCTACTTCATCTTATTCCAGCACCGTTGAAAAGCAGCTGCAAAAAGAGTTCGATTATAACTTCGCCTCCAGCATTGTCCTTTCAGACAGTGATGTGTTCACCTTTGGCTTCTCAAACTTTGACCCTAACGAATACCTCAATCTCGATGATGATTCTTTAGGTGATAACGAATCCGTCGACCTTCGGAAGAAAATCTCCGTATTGTCGTTGCCATTCAGTATCCCGGCGAGCAATTACCGTTATTCCCCATACCAGACAAACGTGAACGGGCGAGGCTACCTGCTTTCTTCTCAACAAAAAGTGTCCGCGTTAAATGCCGACACTCCTGACGACCTTGATGAGCTTGTTTTAGGTGGCTACTTAGAAGTTGAGCAAGAGGCTTATTTGAATCGCAATATCACGTTGGGCGCAGCGGCGGGAACGCACATCATGTACTACCAAAATGATTACGCTTATCGTAGTGATACGTTGGAGGATTATCGTGACCAAATTGATGGTATTTATGTCAATACCAACGCGTTAGCAATGGTCGGCGAGGTCAATGCGACACTAAAATACAGCCCTTATGGTCATTTTGGTCAATGGTACTTTTGGTCTTCACCACATTACTTTAACGGCGTTGGTGTCAATCTCGGAAAAGGTGACAACGTAATTAACCCTGAAGGCTGGTATTGGGTTAATGGCGTAAAGGTCTTTCACCGTCTAGCGATATGGCAAAACATGGTTCAGTCGTTTTATACCAGCTTCAACCGAGTTGACATAGGTGGCGATACCAAGAAACCGTTAAACACGGATCACTACTATGAAGCGAGTATGGGTTGGCTTATGACACCACCGATTAAAATCCCATTTGTGGTGAACATAGGTGTAGGGATGAGTCTCAACTATGGCAGTGCGTTTAAAGGGGGTAGTTTGGTCATGTTCTTCAACCAAGTTTAACGCTTTTCAGATTTCAACGACTCTTGTAAGCAGAAAATAGGACAATTAAGCGTGGCAGAACTTCACACAGTTTCGGCCCGCTTTTTTGGCTTTATACAGGGCGTCATCAGCAAGTTTAATCACGTCAGTTGGGTTTCGTGCACTACGGCTGTCTGCAACCCCAAAACTCGCAGTGACAGATACGGTCTTTTTCTTTGAATCAGCACTTCCGCGCTTTTTGCGGCCTTGTTTGTTGTCATCAGGTCGACTGTCTTGATCGCGTAGAATCATTTCATATTCAGCAATCAATTCGCGAACTTCTTCCACATGAGCTTCGCAGTCTTCGGTGTACTTACCTTTAAAGACAATGGTGAACTCTTCACCACCAAAACGATACACCTTTGCTCCACCTTGTGTCTTCATTAGGCGCGAAGCCACCATCTTTAACACATCATCACCGGTGTCGTGGCCGTAGGTGTCATTAAACTTCTTAAAATGATCAACATCCAGCATCGCAATGGTGAACTTACGTCCCATATGCTTAAGGTCCAGATCCAACGCACGACGGCTAGGAATGAGCGTTAAGCTATCAGTAAAAGCCAGTTGATGGCTCGCCGATGTGGAGTAAATGATGATCAATAGGCCCGTTAGTGTAAACATGGTGCTAGAGATATATTGGACGTCGAAGAAGATAAACGTCGCCGAGGCTAACACCATCGCAGAGTAAGTCATCGCATGAATGATCTTATTCTTCTTCAGCACCAAAATGCCAAGGAAGCACACAATACCAACGCAATAGAGCACAAGTACTAGAGGAAGTTTGGAAACCTTGGGAACAATAAACAAGATGCCATTGGTCCACTCATCGAATCCACCTTCTACGTAATAGGTCAGCGTCACATAGGACCAAAAGACAAACATAACCAGCACAAAAATGTAGGCTAACGTGGCTTTGGAATCGAAACCTTCTTTATTGAACAGAAACACCGCTAGGAAAGAGACGGGTAAAAGACTCGCTAAAATGGTGAGCTCTAAAAGCGCAGTTCCCGTTTGAAGCGGAACTTGTAGGCGATGTTGGATTACGAAGTAGGCAAGTAGCATGGCAATGCAAACCATAGACTCGCGACCTTGCTTGAATGAGTAACACATTAACAGCGCACAGCCCAACAAAATATATGGCAAATTCGAAGCAATGCCCCAGTTAGACTGAGTCATCTGAATGATGCTATCCATACCCAAGCTGATCATACCCAACAGTATTATTGGAAATAGAAACCGAAAGCCTGGAGAGGTCATTAAAGATGAAGCCATCTACTACAAATCACCTGCAAATAGTTGAGTATATCTAAAGAGTTACATTAAGCATTCAATTAATACCGTGTGTGGGCAGTATATATTCTGACGCTTTCAAAACTAACAAGAATACGTGTATTTGCGAATTTTCCAAGTGTTTTACAGTCGATGATTACAAAAAGAGAGAGGTTGATTAAATTAAGACCAATCAACAAGTTGCACGATAGTTGTGACTGCTATAATTTCGTAGTGTTGAGCAAAGGAGAAAAATCGATGCAAATCAGTTCAGATGTACACAATTATATGGAGACCCTCGTAGGGCAAGAACTCTCTTCAGAGCGATACGTCGATCAGTTTGATCATGAACAGTTAGCTGACATCGCTTGCTTGGCGCTGATCCAATTAAAACCAGTTTATATCCGCCATGATATCGATTTTCTGTCTGCTCTACCTGAGCGTAAACTGACGCAGTTTAAAGATAGTGTCTATATCGCGGTAGAAAATGCAGCAGCAATGGTGCAAGAAGATCGACGCACGAATCGTAACAATGATGTACCTGTAATTTTCTCGCATACCAGTTATGATGAAGACAAAGAACTGGATTGGTTTGAGAAGCCAATTCTCAACGTCAACATTAAGTAATGAGTGTCTTAATCAGTCTTAAATAGATAAGGCATGCCCAAGGAGGAATTGTGGGATTCTTTTCGCGCTTGTTTGGTGGTGGTGATAAAACTGCCGCAGTTAAAACCGTAGACCCCGTCGAATATAAAGGCTTTTTGATTTACCAAGAGAGTATTTCAGAAAGTGGTCAGTACCGCATTGCAGGACGGATTGAGAAAGAGTTCGATGGAGAAGTGAAAACCCACCGCTTTATTCGTTCCGACTTGATAGGGTCAGAACAAGACGCCAACGAGCTGATGCTGAAAAAAGCGCAGATGTTCATCGACCAAATGGGTGAAAAAATCTTCAATTAAGAACTCACTGCAACTTGATTCGAATCATCTCCAAGAGAGCCATTAGTGTATATGCTGATGGCTCTCTTTCTTTTTGTGGCTTAATTACCTGTTAAATTAACCACTTAACATTCATCTGGTTAGACCTCTGTCTAGTGGCGCTAATCGTTGTTATTTTTCAGTGCGAAGTAGAGAATTATTCATTACTTAGCGTTATATGTAATGAAATTTAGTATTTTTATTACAAAATACTTGAAGTCATGATGGACGTTCGTTAAAAACAGAAGAATAACAGGGCTGTTAGTCAAGATTTGACTGTGCAAATGGGTGACCCAAAACACCATCATTCGTTTGCGTTTTCTTGCGTAGTAAACAGATAGAAATAAAAAAGAATTAGAGTAGAGCAACGCTCTGTTTTGGGACTAATTATTGATATGTATACAAGGAGTATGCGTTTTGCAAATCGGTGTACCTAGAGAAATACTCGCGGGTGAATCGCGAGTAGCTGCATCACCTAAATCGGTTGAGCAGTTAATTAAGTTGGGGTTCGATGTCGCAATCGAATCACAAGCGGGGGTGCTAGCCAGTTTCGACAATGCGGCTTATGAAGCAGCAGGGGCGACAATTGTATCTAGCGACGAAGTATGGCAATCAGGCTTAATTCTTAAAGTGAATGCGCCTCATGTTGATGAAGAAAATGGCATCGATGAGATCGCGTTGTTACAAGATGGCGCAACATTGGTTAGCTTTATCTGGCCAGCGCAAAACGCGGAGTTAATGGAACAGCTCTCAAGCAAGAACATCAACGTTCTCGCAATGGACTCCGTTCCTCGTATCTCACGTGCGCAAGCATTAGACGCACTCTCTTCTATGGCTAACATCGCCGGTTACCGAGCAGTGGTTGAAGCTGCTCATGAATTCGGTCGTTTCTTCACTGGCCAAATTACTGCCGCTGGTAAAGTACCACCGGCTAAAGTGTTAGTTGCAGGTGCAGGTGTCGCAGGACTAGCAGCAATCGGTGCGGCTGGTAGCCTTGGCGCAATCGTTCGTTCGTTCGACGTTCGTCCTGAAGTGAAAGAACAAGTCGAATCGATGGGCGCTGAGTTCCTGACGGTAGATTTCAAAGAAGACTCAGGCTCAGGTGACGGTTACGCTAAAGAAATGTCTGATGAGTTCAACAAGAAAGCGGCTGAGCTATACGCTGAGCAAGCGAAAGATGTTGATATCATCATCACTACGGCGCTAATTCCTGGCCGCCCAGCACCGACGTTGATCACCAAAGAAATGGTCGACAGCATGAAAGCGGGCAGCGTGATCGTTGATCTGGCGGCTGCCAATGGCGGTAACTGTGAATATACAGAAAAAGACAAAGTCATCACGACATCCAATGGCGTAAAAATCGTTGGTTACACTGACATGGTAGGCCGTCTGCCAACGCAATCTTCTCAGCTCTACGCAACCAACCTTGTAAACCTTCTAAAACTGTTGTGCAAAGAGAAAGATGGCAACATCGATATCGACTTTGAAGACGTTGTGTTACGTGGTGTGACCGTCGTGAAAGAAGGCGAAATCACTTGGCCGGCACCACCGATTCAAGTTTCTGCTCAACCACAAGCAAAAACCCAAGAACCGGTCAAAAAAGAGCCGAAAGTTGAAGAGCCAACTTCACCAGTTAAGAAATTCGCACCACTGGTTATTGGTTTGGGTGCGTTTGGCTGGGTTGCATCAGTCGCTCCGGCTGCATTCCTATCACACTTCACCGTTTTCGTATTGGCGTGTGTGGTAGGTTACTACGTAGTTTGGAACGTGACTCACGCACTGCATACACCACTTATGTCGGTAACAAACGCGATTTCCGGCATCATCGTAGTGGGTGCGCTACTGCAAATTGGTCAAGGTAATGGTGTAGTTACCTTCCTATCATTCATTGCTGTTCTCATTGCAAGCATAAACATCTTTGGTGGCTTTACCGTGACCAAACGTATGCTTGAAATGTTCCGCAAAGACAAATAATAGGAGTTACCAATGTCTGCAGGATTAGTACAAGCGGCATACATTATTGCTGCGCTATTTTTCATCTTAAGTCTCGCGGGACTTTCTAAACAAGAATCAGCACGAAATGGTAACTACTACGGTATTGCTGGTATGGCAATTGCGCTTATTGCGACAATTTTCAGCCCAGGTGCCGAAGGCTTTGCATGGGTCATCATCGCGATGGTGATCGGTGGTGGTATTGGTATCCACTACGCGAAGAAAGTAGAAATGACAGAAATGCCAGAATTGGTTGCGATTCTACATAGCTTCGTGGGTATGGCCGCGGTACTTGTTGGTTACAACAGCTACCTAGAGCCACCAGCACCAGTATCAACAGATCTTGCTGGTATTCACGCAGAGCACGTTATCCACCTTGTAGAAGTATTCCTTGGTGTGTTCATCGGTGCGGTAACCTTTACTGGTTCTATCGTAGCGTTTGGTAAGCTTCGTGGGGTCATTTCTTCTTCACCACTTAACCTACCTCACAAACACAAGATGAACCTCGCTGCGATCGTTGTTTCAACACTGCTTATGATTTACTTCGTAAAAGCAGACGGCAGCATGTTCGCACTGATCTTGATGACACTGATTGCTTTTGCATTCGGTTACCACTTAGTGGCATCAATAGGTGGTGCAGATATGCCGGTTGTTGTTTCAATGCTGAACTCATACTCCGGTTGGGCGGCTGCAGCAGCAGGCTTCATGCTAGCAAACGATCTATTGATCGTGACTGGTGCGCTGGTTGGTTCTTCAGGTGCCATCCTTTCTTACATCATGTGTAAAGCAATGAACCGCTCGTTTGTAAGCGTAATTGCAGGCGGCTTCGGTCAAGAAGTAGTGATTTCAAGTGACGAAGAACAGGGGGAACATCGCGAAACATCAGCTGAAGAAGTTGCTGAAATGCTGAAAAACTCGAAGTCCGTAATCATCACCCCAGGATACGGGATGGCAGTGGCACAAGCTCAATACCCAGTACATGAGATCACAGACAAGCTACGAGCTCAAGGCATTGAAGTTCGCTTTGGTATTCACCCAGTAGCTGGCCGTCTACCTGGTCACATGAACGTTCTATTGGCTGAAGCTAAAGTACCGTATGACATCGTACTAGAAATGGACGAAATCAACGACGACTTCCCAGCAACAGATACGGTTCTGGTCATCGGCGCAAACGACACAGTAAACCCAGCGGCACTAGAAGATCCAAACAGCCCGATTGCTGGTATGCCAGTATTAGAAGTTTGGAATGCGCAAAATGTCATCGTATTCAAGCGTTCAATGAATACAGGTTACGCAGGCGTTCAAAACCCACTGTTCTTTAAAGAGAATACATCGATGTTGTTCGGTGATGCGAAAGAGAGCGTAGAAGCAATCTCCAAAGCACTGTAAGCGTAGGGGACATCAGCATCTGCTTCGAATGGAAGTATTTGCTTTAAAACTCATCAAGGCCAGCATTCGCTGGCCTTTTTTTGTGGGCTTTCAATGTTATAGTACTGCAAATCCTTAAGCTGCCTAATGTCATTTGTTTTTAGATTGATGTATAGTTCTGGCTAATGTAACAAGTACCGGTAACAGTTTGATTAAACAGTTTTTGCTCCGTTCTGCCTTAATGCTGCCACTTTTCTCGGCAAGCGCATTTGCAGATTCATTACCAGAACGAATAGATACGTTTACAGAGCTATTTAATTATGAAGTAGCCCTTAAATCGTATGACATACGCATACTGCAATCAAACTACCCAACCAAGTTGCTTTCACCGGACTCAATGTTGCCACAAACGGCCGATTATCCGCTAAAAGACATTCAACAACTGTATCGCTTGGCGAACACATGTCGCGGAAAACTGCCGTTAAGTCCTTTAATTACGGAACCTTTGGTGTTTACTCGAGCCTTATGTAAAGGAACGCAACTCACACCACGTTGGTTTTCTCGTAGTGGGTTGATTCACCCAGGAGGCGGCACTTACGCAGCTCGTTATGCTGAGAAATATCCAGAACTGCGCCCTAAGCTTGCACAGTACATGCACATTAAAGAGCGCACTAACGACGATGGCGACGAACTGCTAGAAAGCTTGCAAAGCATGGATGATGATGCAATAAACGCACTCATCGCTGGTGCGAGCATGTTCATTGAAGGGAAGGAGCTTTGGCTACGCCGCGGTGATCACTACTTCGTTTTCTCTAAAAATGTTTGGCAAGAAAACGTTGCGAATGCTGGTCTGTCTTACGGACTCGCATCAGAAAGCCGAAGCTGCTTTGTGAAACGCGGTAACATTTGTTGGGATGTAGAAGATCACTCGCAAGTGTTGCGGATCAGCATGATCATTCTTGTGATTGCCAACATCTTATTGGTGATCGGCTGGGCAGTGTATCGCTGGAACAGCAAACGAGAAGAAATGCGCAGTCGCATGTTGGTGCTGCAAATTCTTACTCACGAACTAAGAACGCCGATTGCGTCTTTGTCTTTAACCGTTGAAGGTTTCCGTCGTGAGTTCGAACATCTTCCAGAAACCGTTTACGACGAATTTCGTCGATTATGCGAAGATACGCGCCGATTACGCCAGTTAGCAGAGGCAAGTAAAGATTATTTGCAATCTGATAACCAAATGCTTGCAACAGACTGGGTTCCTTCTGTTGCAGAATGGCTAGAATATAAGATTGAAGAAGAATTTGATAACGCTGTACTTTTCAAAATAAACGAAGATGTAGCTGCTAAAGTTAACGTGTATTGGCTCGGAACCTGTATCGATAACTTGTTACGAAACGCATTGAAGTACGGTAAAGCACCGGTCGAACTATGTGTAGAAACCAGTGCGGATAAAATCATTATCCAAGTCATAGATGCCGGCAGTTTAACTGCAAAAGATTGGGCAAACCTAAGAAAGCCGTTCGTAAGTAAGAGCGGACTAGGGCTTGGATTAACAATAGTTGAATCAATGGTAGGCCGCATGGGCGGAAAAATGTCCCTAATGGGACCACCTACAACCTTTATATTGGAGATACCTTGTGAAACAGACACTGCTTCTCGTTGAGGACGATAAAAACTTGGCTGACGGCCTGTTAGTAAGCCTGGAACAAGCAGGATATGAGTGTTTACATGTGGAGCGTATTTCAGACGTTGAGCCACAATGGAAAAAGGCTGACTTAGTCATTCTGGACCGCCAACTACCAGACGGCGACTCAGTACAATCTCTTCCTGAATGGAAAAAAATTAAAGATATCCCTGTAATCCTTCTTACTGCACTGGTTACTGTAAAAGATAAAGTTGCGGGTTTAGATTCTGGTGCGAACGATTACTTAACAAAACCATTTGCAGAAGCGGAACTGTTTGCGCGTATCCGAGCACAACTTCGCGCACCAGATTCAGCGGAACAGGGTAATGCAGACAAAGTGATGACCAAAGACCTTGAGATCGACCGCGCAACTCGCGAAGTCGTATTCCAAGGTGAAATGATCACACTGACTCGTACCGAGTTCGATCTACTGCTGTTCTTGGCATCTAACTTAGGTCGCGTATTTACACGTGATGAATTATTAGATCACGTTTGGGGTTACAACCATTTCCCAACAACGCGTACTGTAGATACTCACGTACTTCAGTTACGTCAAAAGCTACCGGGTCTAGAAATCGAAACGCTACGTGGCGTTGGTTACAAGATGAAAGCGTAACGGCAAAGAATGAAAACACTACTTCCTGTAGTTCTCTCATTGCTATTAGTGAAACCAGTCCAAGCTACGGACTGGTTTCAAACTAATACACCACTGACACAAGCTCACCAGCATCTGCTCGAAGATGACCTTGGTGGCATGTTCAATTCCCTTGTCGAACTATGGCAAAGTGAACCAAACAAAGAACTCACACCGCACCTCAATGATTTATTAGCACAATCACTTTCTAGAGACTGCGGCAAATCATTAACAGGTGTCACGCTTCCTGATTGGATAAGCGGCATTAACGTTATTAGACAAACCATCCAAAGCCCAGGCAGAGATACTTATCGACTCGTCGTTAAACTACGTGCAACAACGGATATTGAAGACATCTCTTTCCGCCGTTGGGTCGACAGTACCATCTCTGCAGACAGCTCATTCAATTTTGAAGAGCAACCGGAAGGCGCAGAACTGGCAAATGAACGCAGCTTTTTAAAACGCTACAATCTAACAGGCAAGTTGGATGCGGGCTTATATCACTTATCAGTGACGACAAAAGACAAACGTACTTACCGTACATGGGTGATTTTAGGCGATTCAAACTCGACACAATATGTTCGTTGGACTTCAAAAGAGAACTGGAAGGTAGAGAAGAGCGCGCTACGGAACCCACATTGTCCGCTACCACAGCTAGAAGTCGGCCTTTATGATTATGTCGAAGGTCAATATGACCAAGTATGGAAAAAGACATACGAATCTAATTACCCAAATTCTCTCGAATTAGATGGAATCCCTAATGACCGATATGTGTTAGCTGTGAGCATTAACAGTCGACGTTGGCAAGGTGACATTATTGTTGAGCAGGCTCAAACTATTAGCCGAACTTATGATGTTTCTCTCGAAGAATAGCTAAAGAAATTACACTTGTGCCGATATAAGTTCAGGACGAACGAAATAACAAGTGTAGTATGAAGACACAATTCAAAATTTTAACCACGACCATCACAGCAGCGTTATGCTCTAGCGCTGCTTTTGCTGGCACTTACGCAATCGAAGCTCGTAGTGACGCAATGGGTGGAGTAGGAACCGTATCAGCCTCTTACCTAACTGCACCATTCTTTAACCCGGCATTAACGGCAATCTACCGTCGTAATGATGATGCAGGTATGATCGTGCCAAGTTTTGGCGTTAACTATAACGATCAAGACGGTTTAATCGACGAAATCGAACGCATAGGTAAGCTGACCGATCCAACAGAAATCGTAAACTCCTTAGACGCGATTAACGGACAAAAGATGGATTTTGACCTTGGTGGTGTCGTCGCCGTTGGTATTCCGAATAAATTCTTATCTGCAACAGCTTACGGAAAACTATATACCGAGTCTTTCGTTGAACCGACTATCGACACGGCAAGTGGTGACCCGTTAAATGATAGCTACGTGCGCGGCGTCTCTATTGGTGTGGCAGAAGCGGGGATCTCCCTCGCTAAATACACCAACTTCATGAATCAGCATTTGTCGTTTGGTATTACACCAAAACTACAGCGCATCTACACTTACTCTTACGCAACAAGCTTTGCTGCGTTCGATACCAAAGATTTGCGTGAAAATGAAACTGCAGAAACCATGTTTAACCTTGATGCGGGTGCATTGTGGTTCTTTGGTCCTTACCGTTTAGGTATTTCAGCGAAAAACTTAATCGGTCGCGACGTGAAAACAAAATCTTTCACCTACAACGGCGATACCATTCAATCCTACGAATACAGCATGCGACCAGTCTACACCGTAGGTGCCGGATATGTCGCAGATTACTTCAGCTTCAGCGTTGACTACGATTTGAATGAAGAGAAGAAGTTCTCTACCTTTGATGACAACACGCAAATCGTTCGAGCCGGTTTTGAAATTGACGTACTTCGTCAGCTAGCACTGCGTGGGGGATACATGAAAAACCTTGCACGTTCAGGTGACGAGGGAACGATCACGGCGGGTATTGGTTTGTCACCTTTGAACTTAATCGAACTTGATATTGCAGCGCAATATACCAATGAAAACGCAATGGGTGCTTCGATTAATTTCCTTGCGACCTACTAAGCGAGCCGTTATAGTCAGCTCCTCATATTGAGGAGCTTTTTTATGTTTGACGATTTACCACCTCTGTCTCATCAAGAACAGCAACAAGCTGTAGAACGTATTCAAGAATTAATGCAGAAGGGTACCAGTACCGCAGAAGCGATTAAGATCGTAGCCCAGCAAATTCGAGCAGAATACGCCGCGAAGAAACAAGACTAAGAAATTACAAAGAGCAGGGCACAGACCCTGCTTTTTTACGCCCCTCACATATATCGCTAAATCAAACAGCTTCCCGTCTTTTCACCACACTACCTTAAACAAATTCAACGTTACCACGTAACCAAGCAGTTCAAAAGTGGAGTAGAAACACCTGCCATAATAAGTTAGTAAAATTTTACTAGATACCATTAACTATCACTTTTGAAATGCAGGTAAAAACACTGCGCAAGCACAGCAAGTTAAACATAATCCCTTAAATACAAACACTTAACTCAGGATAATCATTCAAGCAATAAAACACTCCCACCTCGTTCTGTAATTTAATTACAGTAACGAATTCAATGGCCATATCCAATAGTGAAATATTCTGCAAAAACATAAAAGAGACGCCGTCACTTTGATTGGCAGAAAATTTAGACATATAAAATGGTACTTATGAAAACAGTGAGTACTTGCGGACTAAAACCGAACCAAATCTGAAACCGTACTTAAAACAGAAAAAGAGAATGAGTAAACGGTGTTTTTCACGTGAGATTTAGATGGAATGAGCGCAACTTTTTTCAAAAAATGATCACTGGCCTACATTGGAGATATAAACGCAATTTTACTTACGTATTACACTGTAACGTTATAAGGTAAAAGTGAGATGCTGAATGGGGTGAACTATTGATGAGTAAAGTTTGCAGTTAATTCTTAAGCCTTTTGCTGCATGGTAGATACTTAGTTCGTTAGTGTTGAGGGCCAGATAAAAGCGGCAGGAGAGACGAGTTATGTATAGTGTGTCTAAACAATATGTAAGTAGAATCTAATAAGCGCTTAAACCTTTCGATCTAGTTCAGACCTGCACTAATGATGATTTACACAACGTGCGCTGAACCGATACCTTAGGCACGTCTATTGACCTAGACGGCTTCGAAAATGTTACTACATACGTTTCCATGATCAGTGAGAAGCCAACTAAAAAGCCGAACCCTTGGCGATGGGGTTCGGCTTTTTTAACTCTATGGTATCGAGAACCGAGTAAAACTAGTTACTACGGGCGCAGACAAAACCAGTAACCCAAAAAAGGAAAGTGACAGTGAAGTTTCCCGAAATCGATTATCAATTCTGGTACACGACCTGGTATGAGACCGTAGGAAAAAAGACAACTTATTCCAACGTTAACTCTAGAAAATACATGCATTTCAATGGTGACTTAAATGCCTGTATGGACGAAATTTTTTCCATGATCAGTAAAAAGCAATTCGACAAATCAACGATACTTAGAATCGTTGATCTCATTTATTGCTGGGGTGGTCCATCTGGAAGGTTGTTTTATGTACCAATGAAAGGGAAAGATGCCCCGCGACAAGTGCTAGAAGATGATGTAAGAGCATTTGAACAGTACATGCTTGGGGTCCAACTCGCAGTCGATGGCAATATCAAGTGCATAGATGAGTTCTGTAAGCTCGACGGAATTGGCAAATCGTTCGCAACTAAGCATGCTTATTTTTGGAGCCACGACAGTGCGTTCCCTTTAATGATCGTAGATTCCAAGATTTCCGGTGCCCTTGGATTTACAACAACGCAGCAACTCGAAAAAGCATACACCAATGAGCAGTTAGTGACCGCATTTAGAAAGAAGGCAATGGAAGAGTTCGGAGAGAATACTCCTTCAATGGTAGAACGTGCTCTATTCGCGTTCCATAACAACTATTTCTTGAATGACAATTCGAACTGGAAAAACAAAACTACGCATCGTGATAGTCATGTCGCCACAGGATTGGCAAAAACATTGTTTGAAACTGAAAACAGTTAAACCTTTTTGTTTTTAAGGCAAGTCACTCTAGGATGAATAGCTTATATTGGTAATTCACTATCCGTAGTAAATCGCCAAAACCATATAGAAGTATAGGGTGCTTGGGTACAACTAACCCAAGTTATAGTCTTATTCACTTGTGATGTTTGCGCTGATGGGGATGAATCTGAAATACCAGATTGTTACTCATCAAAGGACTGCAAGACGTTCGAGAAAGCGTATTGGTTCTAAAAGCTTCGCGTAATGTTGGCGCATAAAGGATTAAACTCGACCCCACACTAATGACGATTTACACAGCGGGCAGGGAGCCAATACATTTGGCAAGTCGATTGACCTCGACAGGCCTCCAATTCGTTTTCATCAACGTCCACCAAAATCAAGAAGCCTACAGAAAAGCCGAACCTTAGCGATGGGGTTCGGCTTTTTGGTTGTGCCAGCTCAAGTTTAATTGACCTTATTTTGATCTTGTTGCTATTCACCGATATTAATATGCATATAATTTAGCTGGATTTACGGCAGTTAATCCAGTTGTTTTTATAAAACACACCTCACATATAGAATTTAGTCGAGTATAGGAACACTTATGGTGTTATTTGATTCAGAAAAAAAAATATATAAAAAGATTGATGAAGAAAAAGAGCATTTGTGGAAAGCAATTAGCGCCATAAAAACACAACTCTATGAGCAGTCGCAGAGCTTAAGTGAACTCGGAAAAAGTGCTCCAGAACTCTATCAAGAGATAGTTAATGACAGTAGGAATATTAGTAGATATAGAAACCGCGCAAATGAACGTTCAAAAGAGGTTGAGCTTATAGTTACTTCTATAGAAGAAGCCAAATCTGCAATTGAGAAAGCGCAAGATGAAGTTAACCAAGCCAAACAAGGCATTGACACGCAGAGAAGTGAATCCGAAGAGGTATTTCTAGAACAAAAGCAAAAGCTCCAAAATCTTGTTCAGCAACAAGATAAAATCGAAGAAATGCACGAAGAGCTTATAACTTTTACTAGTCAAAAAGATTCTTTACAAGAAAGTATAGATCAAATCCAAGACCAGTTGACGGAATCAGAAAGTTCAAATAAGAGAATTAGTAATTTACTTACTGGTGCACTGGCTCAACAGAAAAGTATTAAAGCCATACACGAAGAAATCTTTGGTTATGTTCATTCAGATGACGGCGAAGAAGTTGTTGTCGGTGGTTTGAAAGAAGAGCTAGATACTAGTTACACAAAATTAAAAGAAGATCTGAATAATTTTAATAAAGAGGTAGCAAAAGCATCGAAAACGCAGCAGACCATACTAAGTGAGATTGAAACCAACTATGCAGAAAGCCTTTCAAACTTTAAAAATGACTCTGAAACGAAATACCACGCAATTGTTGCTAAAATAAACTCGTTACTTCCATCCGCTTTGACTGCTGGTCTTTCAGGAGCTTATATAGATAAAATTAAAATTGAAAAAGAAGAGCTTAAAAAACATGAGTCGTCGTTCAACAAGTCGATAATGGCTCTTGTTGCTTGCTCGTTGCTCCCATTTGCATTTGTGGCTGCTCGAATATTCATATTAAGAGAGAATTTTGACACCGTAATTGAAGATGCACCTATGTTGTTTTCTATAATGTTACCTGTGTACGCGCCCATACTCTGGGTAGCTTATTCTTCAAACAAAAGTTACAAGTTAAGTAAGCGTTTAATTGAAGAGTACACTCACAAAGAGGTATCAAGTCGAACCTTTGAAGGTTTGTCGACGCAGATAGCTAGCATTGGAAAAGACTCAGCAAGTGAAGAACTTAGGACTAAGCTATTGTTTAACTTACTAAATGTAAACAGTGAAAACCCCGGCAAGCTTATATCAGATTACAACAATTCTGATCATCCAATTTTAGATGCAATAGATAAAAGTTCAAAGCTAACCGATGCTCTTGGCAAACTTGGCAATGTGCCTATGCTAAGTCAATTGCTCAACCACCTAAATGCCAGAGAAAAGGAAAGGTTAGCTACTAAAGCGCAAGAAACTGAGAAAACTTTGGAAAGTCATTTGGCAGCGTCTACAGCAGACACTGAAGCACAGCAAGCTGAAAAAGCATCAGAAACTGGAACAACAGAGCAAGCAAAAGCAACAGCATAAACTTAAAGCTTATTTTTGCTATTCATTCGGCGGCTTTCATTCGACGGCCGCCTTTAAACGGTAAGACGTTTTCTTTAGCAGGATAGACCTTGGCCTGGTCAATATGCCCAAATTTCTCTACAAACTGACGATGTTCGTCACGCCAGAACACAAAGCTTTCCAATTCTTTAGGGCTGAACTCACGACCAGAAGCTGTGATAATGATGGCACGTTTCTCACAAACACGAAAACCAGACCAACGTATATCATTAGGCAAGTAACCAAGTGATTTAATCAGCAGAAGTTTTTCTACCATCGGATTAACAGGCATAGCGCCATCAAGCCAACGGGCAACAGTTGGCTTAGTTGCGTGACAGCTTTAATATATTTGTTAATCAACATCGGTTAAAGCCTCAAAAGCAAACAATGTTGTTAATCTTAGGAGGACATTTTAACTTTGGTAAATAGTGACATTACAACTTTGCGCCTACAATTACAGTGCGCATTATATGTGTTATGTTAAATACAATGTGAACTTACGCCAAATCTTCTCTACATGGGTCTCCTATCCCTCTCAGATTTCAAATTCAGACATCGTTTGTTAGGTTCATTAAACATAATGGTGATTTACCATAAAATAGCTAATATGGATCTATCAATCTACGATTGCTCGCTCTGCTATTAGCTCGTTTGTCTTTTAGCTTACTAATCGTTGCTTGTTCTTTGATATGCATTACAACTTTTGCGGACACCAACCACAGATACAAAAAGAGCGTCTGTTTGAGACGCTCTTTAAAATCTTTTGCTTAGTTTAAATTAACCGCCGGCCAACTTAACTGTCATGCCTTTCTTTTCAAGATGAGCTTTGATTTTATCACGAGCATCACCTTGAATTTCAATGGTTCCATCTTTTACTGAACCACCGCAGCCACACACTTTTTTCAGTTCTGCGGCTAACAACTTTAGCGGAGCGTCATCTAAATCCAAACCTGTGACGATACAAACGCCTTTTCCTTTGCGACCTTTAGTTTGTCGTTGAATACGAACAACACCGTCGCCTTTAGGACGTTCGACTTTTTCTTCTTCAGGTTTGATTCGACCAGTTTCTGTTGAATATACGAGAGACATACTCTTATTTCTTTTGCTGTTGTGCTTGCATCGCTTTTTGCTTTGCAACTAAATACGCTTCGATATGACGTTGAATTGCGGCTTTCGCACCTTTTATCAACTTGCCATTGAACATACAGTACCAAGCATTTGGCTCTCCTGTATCGTTCTTTATCGTGTAGCCATTAAATACTTCAGATTGAGGGTTGCCGGTGCTTTGCGTTCGTTGACCTAAAGAAGAAAACTCTTTGGGATCGATAATAGACGCGGTATCACACCACCAATCAATGCTCTTTTTTACCGCCGTTAAACTGCCTTGTAAAACGTGGTTTTTGATTTTAACCTTCCAAACGCTACCATCGGATCCGCCTGATTGCAGGTTAAAACCTCTATAATTTGAAATTGCCATACCACTGAGCCATCTATCTAATGCTTTGATACAATCATAATTATAACCGAACAATATTCAAACACTAATGCCTTACAAAAGTTCGGTTATTCTTATTTCTACCACAAAACGAATGACGGTAACGTTAGTTAGCTTGCAGTATTAATACAATCAGCTAAAAATTCGTGGAACTGATGACCATTATTTTGCAGCATTTTAGGGAACATCGAGATCGGCGTCATACCTGGGAAAGTATTTACCTCATTCAAATAGATTTCGTTGTCTTCTGTTAAGAAGAAATCGATACGCGATAAATGACGAAGATTCATTTGCTTAAAGACTGTCTGTGAAGCTTCAAGAATCGCATCCACCTGCTCTTCTGTTAAGTTCTTTGCTTCAACTTCTGTCAGCGAATGACTCGCACTGCTGTACTTCTCATCGTAAGAATAGAAGGCACCATCAGGCGCGATTACCTCACCGGGTTTGGTAATGTACAGTTGGCCACCCATCTCATAAGCTGCGACTTCAAGCTCACGTGGTTTCACTGACTTTTCAATCAACACCTGCTCAGAAAAACCGAAGGCATCATTGACTGATTGTCGCAATTCTGACTTTTCGGTGACACTGTAACACCCAACAGAAGAACCTTGACGAGCGGCTTTGACAAACACTTTTTCCCATTTATCAAATGCTTGTTGCGCTTGCTCGTGGGCGTATTCATCATTACGAGTCAGAAATAAGTATGGAGTGTTTGGGATACCAATTGCATCGTACCAAAGCTTCGATGTGATCTTATTGAAGCTGTTGCTGCTCGCCTCAGGACCGCAACCAAGGTATGGAATGCCTGCGATTTCAAACATGGACTGAATATCGCCAGTTTCACCAGGGAAACCATGAATACAAGGAACGATAAAATCGACGGCTAAACTCGAAGTATCTGAACAAAGTTGTTTTGTGTTCAAGTCTAGGTAAACCAACTCATTTTGGTTTGTTACCCAACCTTCATTTTTGATTTCTACGCGCGTTACTTTAACGTTTTCAATCAAATTTAATTGCTGCTCGACGAAGTTTGCAGACAATAATGAGATCTCGTGTTCCGATGAACAACCACCGCATAAAAGAAGAATATTTTTAATCATGAATCAATCTTTCCGTGATTTTAAAAAGATACTATTCAGTATGATAAACTTTTGGTTAGCTACGTACAGTAATTTTACTGTGAAGAATGCTGTTCGAATAGGATTTAACCAAAGAAAGAAGGGAGCAATTTGCTCCCTTCTTTTTGTGTTATTAGTTGAGTTTATTAAGTGTTGGGTATGCCGAGTTTTTAATGGCATCGATACTCTTAACAAATGGCTTCAACTGCTGAAAATGCCCAGGAAGCGTCGATATTGCTTGTTGTGCTTCAGCGCTAGTTGCGTAATCGCCGTAAAGCACTGAGAACCACTTAGTGCCATTGACTACTTTGTAGTTTTCCCAAATAGGTTGGCTGTTCTGTGGAAGCTTGCTCGCGAATTGGTCTACTTTCGCTTGGCTGCCGACGGCAACAACTTGGATGGTGTAACCAAAGCGTTGAATGCTCGCTTGCTTTTTACTTGGTGGAATGATCTTAACTGGCTTCGCTTGATCTTTAGGGGTTAATTTAACCACCTTCTTCTCTTCTGGCTTCGCAGTCATTTTGACAACGGTAGGCTCTACGTCTTTTTCTACCACTGCGTTTTCAGAAGACATAATTGGCTTAGAGACAGCCTGAGATTGGTAGTCTTCTTGGTAACTTTCTGATGTCACGTCAGTGATGTAAGTTTCCGAGGCACAAGCAGAAAGTAGTACTGACAAGCCGATGATTGCGATTTTTTTCATGAAGTAACAAACGCTCTGAACAAATATTACGATAAATCATGCCGATAGCAGGCTATTTTATCAAGCACCAAACACAATAATCTTTGAATTTGATGTGATGAGTGACACAAACTCTACAAGCATGGTTTAGATTTGCACCAATGTCTGGCTTATTCATATTTAAACAGAAAGTTATTCGTTTATGATTGTATAAGGACTAACCACTCGCTTTCGACGTCTATGGCCAAGGAGTAACAATGAACAAACTACAAAAACTCTTCAAACCGAATTCTGTTGCAGTGGTCGGCGCATCACAAAAAGAGCTGCGAGCTGGGCAAATTGTGATGCGTAATTTACTCCAAAGTGGTTTTGGCGGTGCCATAATGCCAGTCACACCAAAATACAAGTCGGTATCTGGTGTCATTGCTTATCCGAACGTAGCTTCCCTACCCTATACACCTGATATCGCGATCCTCTGTACAAACGTTTCTCGTAATAAACAGCTTTTAAAAGACCTTGATGCTCGTGGTACTGCATTCGCTATTGTTATTTCTGACGACGCTGAAAGCATCGATATTTCAGAGCTGAATATTCGTGTTTTAGGTCCAAATAGTCTTGGCATTATTCTGCCTTGGCATAACTTCAATTGCTCTTTTTCTCCCGTTGCTGCACGACCAGGAAAGATAGCTTTTATTTCACAGTCGGCAGCAGTATGTACAACCGTTCTTGATTGGGCCAACGACAAGAACATCGGTTTTTCTTCCTTCATTTCTATTGGACAAGGTCAAGACATCGATTTTGCGGAACTTCTCGACTATTTAAGTATGGATGGAAAAACCGAGGCAATCTTGCTCTACGTTGATTCAATTAAAGATGCTCGACGTTTCATGTCCGCTGCTCGAGCTGCCTCACGTAACCGAAGAATTTTGGTCTTAAAAGCTGGCCGCTCTAAACAAGCTCGCTCTTTAGATGAAGAAAGCATCGATGCGTTAGATATCATTTATGATTCTGCGATACGTAGAACTGGTATGTTGCGCGTTGGCAATACACATGAATTGTTTGCAGCTGTAGAGACGCTCACTCATTCGGTGCCACTTCGCGGAGAGCGCCTCGCCATTGTGACGAATGGTGGCGGGCCCGCAGTGATGGCCGTTGACACGTTACTAGAACTAGGGGGAAAACTCGCCTCTCTTGATGAAGATTCAATCAACCAATTACAAGCCGCTTTGCCCAGCAATTGGCGAGGAATCAACCCTATCGACTTAGCTGGAGACGCGACGAAAAAGCGTTATGTCGATACGATCAATGCCATCATGAATAATGATTGTACTGATGCAATCTTGATCATGCACAGCCCTTCAGCGGTATCAGATTCATTGGATACCGCGAATGCCGTTATTGAAGCGATTCAAGCACACCCAAGGCACAAGCATTTCAATATCCTGACAAATTGGTCTGGCGAACAAACCTCTAGAGAAGCACGTTTGGCGTTTACTCAGGCCGGTATTCCCACCTACCGTACACCTGAGAGTGCGGTCGTCGCATACATGCACTTAGTCGAGTACAGACGCAACCAAAAACAGCTGATGGAAACACCAACGACAGCAGAACCACTGCACTCAGGCAGCGTCAATCTTGCCCGTGATTGGGTTAATGACCAACTACTGGATAAAAAATCAGTAGTTCTCGATACGCACCAGACAAGTCCATTATTCGAACAGTTTGGCTTTAAGATGCTACCGACTTGGATTGCCTCTGATGTAACAGAAGCGCTTCATATGGCAGAAAATATTGGGTATCCAGTAGCAGTAAAACTGCGTTCTCCCGACATTCCTCATAAATCTGATGTTCATGGCGTTGCGTTGAACCTAAGGAACAGCCAAGAAGTATCAAGTGCAGCACAAGCAATCCTTGATACAGCGAAACTGAGTTATCCATCTGCAAACCTTCAGGGTCTTCTCGTACAAGGCATGGCTAAGCTTGGTAGTGCGGAAGAACTGCGGGTAAGTATTGTAGTAGACAGCGTATTTGGGCCCGTAATTCTGCTTGGTCAAGGCGGTTCAGATTGGAACATCACCCAAGATGCTGTTGCCGCTTTGCCTCCTCTAAATATGAATTTGGCACGCTACTTAATCGTGATAGCACTCAAATCTGGCAAAATACGATTACAAAAACACAAAGATGCCATCGACATTACCGAGTTGTCTAAATTCCTAGTTCGAATCTCACAAATGGCGGTTGAGCTACCTGAAATAGAAAGACTGGATATTCATCCAGTACTTGCATCAGGTAGTGATTTTACCATCATTGATGCCGACTTAACGCTCAGGAAGTACCAAGGGGATGCTCAAGAACGTTTGGCTATCCGCCCTTTCCCTGCAGAGTTTGTGGAAACCGTTACGTTAAGAGATGGGCAACCAATCTTACTTCGCCCAATCTTGCCAGAAGATGAACCCATCCATGCACAGTTTATTAATAGTGTGTCAAAGGAAGACTTGTACAATCGCTTCTTCTCGGACGTTGGCGAGTTTAATCATGAAGCGCTTGCGAATCTAACTCAGATTGATTACGACCGTGAAATGGCGTTTGTTGCTGTTGCTTTTGATGAGAATGGACCTTCTATCATCGGTGTAGCAAGAGCGTTGATTACACCTGACAATAGCGATGCTGAGTTTGCAATATTGGTTCGGTCTGACTTGAAAGGTAAAGGGCTCGGTAAAGTTCTGATGCAGAAAATCATTAGTTATTGTCAAGTCAAAGGGACCAAACAGATGTCCGGAATGACAATGCCGACTAACCGAGGCATGCTTTCTCTAGCACAAAGTTTAGGCTTCGAACTTGATGTTCAGTTTGCTGATGGCACCGCAGATATGGTTTTGCCGTTAAATTAGCCTTGCTATGCCAATGTGGTTTAAGAGCTCAAAGTTGTCACAGCGGATAGAGTATATGCACAGCAACCCTCGAACCCGACAGAAAAAACAAGGGACGTTGTGCGCGTCCCTATTGATTTCTAAGCGTCTGCGTTATTAGCCACAAGCGTGACAAGGTCACTTTAATTTCCAGTTTTTCTTCAAATACTGAACGCACCATGACTTCGCTTCTCCCATGGCGTTTCTGCGCCAAGCAAGGATTATCTCGATGGGTTGCTCTTCAGTACCTTCGATACGTTTTAGTTGCCCACTCTCAATCATACTCTGTGCGACTTGACTGGGAAGCGTCCCTATACCCAGTCCAGAAGCCAATGCTTCTACTTTTGCAGGAAAGTTTGTCACTGTCAGTCTGGGCTGCTTTTGCATAACATTGATAGACAGCGCTGGTTGCTCTCTTGCCGTATCGGCGATTGCTATCACTCGGTACTTTTCTCTCGCCGTATCATCGAAATCGCCATTGCGCTTATGTACGTAATGATCAGCCGCGGCAACCCAAACCATGCTCATTTTACCGATCTTTTCCGCTTTCACATCATGAGGAAGTGTATCAAGTGCTGGGCACACTAATAGATCAGCTCTGCCTGTATTTAATGATTCCCAACTACCCGCAAGTATCTCTTCTTGCAAGCGCACTCTCGTACTACTCACATTGGCCAAAGCATCCACCATCGGGAAAAAATTGGAAATGGGAATGATGCCATCAAAAGCGACAGTAATGTCTAACTCCCACCCGTTAGCCAGCAAGGTCGCATCATTTACTAACTTTTCACTTGCTTGAAGAATTGCTCTACCACTTTCAAGGATCAGTTTCCCGGCTTCTGTAAAATGTGCTTTGTGCCCTGAACGATCGAAGATGATGATATCAAGGTCTTGTTCAAGCTTTTGGATCTGGTAACTGAGAGAAGAAGGAGCTCGTTCCAGCTCGTTCGCAGCGGCAGCAAAACTCCCCCTTCTATCAATCGCATCGAGGATATGAAGTGCTTCTAAAGTGATTGGGCTTTGCACATGAACTTCCTTTTATGTGATTTTAATCACAGTAGTGGCATTTGAAATACCATGTTAAAAAATGACTTTAAACAATATAACAGATTGATAATTAAAGACTACCTTTGGCGTAGCACAAATTACTTTTGACAAAAACAATATTAAATAGCAATGGTAATGATAGTAATTACCATTTAGATAAACTAAGATACCGCACGTTGTTATTGCCTATTATGGATTTAAGGTATTGAAGCCAATGTATAAAAAATCAATTTTGTCAGCCTCTATTCTAGTTGCCGTTTCTCAAGGTGCTTACGCAGATGATACTTCAACATTTAATGAAGTGGTTGTATCCGCTACCCGTACAGAGCAAAACATCAATGATGTTTCAGCTTCTGTTGAATCGGTATCTTCTCAAGATATCGAGCGCTCTCTTTCTAAAGATCTGTATGATGCAGTTCAATACACTCCGGGCGTTGAAGCTACCACTTCAGGTCGCTTTGGCATCTCTGGCTTTAACATTCGAGGCATGGAAGGCGATCGAGTTAAAATCGTTGTTGATGGTGTTCAGCAAGCCACTCCATTCAACCCAGGTGGTGGTGCTGTACAAGCTATTTATCCAAACGCGATTGAGCTTGATACACTCACAAGTATCGAGATCAACAAAGGCCCATCTTCAACCCTTTACGGTTCAGATGCAATGGGTGGCGTGGTTGTTCTAAAGACGAAAGATCCATCAGACGTTTTGAAAACAGACGGTGATGAAAACCGTTTTGGTATTAAATCAAGCTACTACTCTGTTGATGAGCAATTCAAGAACACATTAACTTGGGCAATGCGCCAAGGTAACCTTGAAACGCTATTAATGGGTACATACGCTACCGGTAGCGAGCGACAAACTTACGGTGACGGTTCTGATATTGATGGTAGTGATCGCGGATTAGAAAACCCTGCAGACAAAGACCTAAACAACATTCTTGCTAAAGCCTACTACACACTAAATGATACGAACAAAATTGGTGTCGTCTTTGAGCGTTACAATTACCAGTACGATGAAAACAATCGCAGTGGTAACTACACACTAAACTTTGGCCCTATGCCTGGTGTCACTTATGCTGATGCAAAAAGCAGTGATGAGACGACACGTACGCGCTACGGCATTAACTACGAGTTAACGAAAGCTAACCCAGCCTTCGACGGAATGAAGCTAGACTTGAACTATCAGGTTACAGAAAGCGAAAACTCTAACTTCTCTAACGTGACTGATCATTTAGGCTACATTGGTTACGAAGGTGACCGAACTCGCCTGCGCCAAGCTGAAGATAAATCACTCCAGTTTGATGCCCAGTTCGATAAAGTGATTACCACGGACAATGCTATTCATGAGCTAACCTACGGTTTGAACTCTGTACACACTGATTTTCAGCTGACTAACGTTGATATCTTCCATGACAATGGCACAACAAAACCTGGTTCAACCACTATCCCAGACGCAACAGTAACTGAATGGGGCGTTTTCCTTCAAAACAACGCATTCTTACTAGAAGATACGCTTGTTCTTAACGCTGGTATTCGTTATGACTCATTTGAAGCTGACCCTTCTTCAGATGAAGGCTTCACAACTGAACGTAAGAAAAACAGCAACGATGCTTGGACGGGTAAACTGGGTGCGGTATATCACATTAACGATAAGCTAAGTACATTTGCTCAAATCAGCCAAGGCTTTAAAGCGCCAACGGTCGAGCAGCTTTACTACGAATACGACACGGGTGCTGAATTCGTTCCAAACCCAGATCTAGAAGCGGAAAAGAGCCTTTCATACGAGATCGGTTTCCGAGGTCAAAACGACTTTGCTCAGTTTGAATTGACCGGTTTTATCACGCAATACAAAGACTTTATTGACGCTGAAGACCTGCCAAGCATCGACCCAAACAAAGATCGTATCACCATCGTAAACCGTGACGAGGTGGATATTTCTGGTGTGGAATTTAGTTCAACTCTACTGCTAGATGAAAGCTTCTCAGCGCCTAAAGGTATGTACACTAAACTGTCTGTGACTTACCTAGACAGCGAAGACAAGTCGACAGGTAAACCTCTTGATTCTGTAGCACCGCTTTCATCAGTCATTGGCTTAGGCTACGACAATGTTGAGCACAACTTTGGTGCACTAGCCTCACTAAAACTTGCGGCGAAGAAAGACGACTGGTCTGATGAAGACCAAATCGATTCATCAGGTTACGGTGTAATGGACATTACCGCTTACTACATGCCAGTGAAAGACCTGACAGTATCGGCTGGTTTGTTCAATGCGTTCGACAAGAAATATTGGACATACCAAGACGTTCGCGGGCTTGATAACACCGACAACACCGATTTTTACAGCCAACCTGGCCGTAACTGGGGTGTATCTGTAGACTACCAATTCTAATTTACTTTTTAGCGATATAATGAAAAGCGCCTGACAGTGTCAGGCGCTTTTTTATTCTATGTAAACTCTTAAAAGCTGTAGGTTTAACGCATTTTTGATGCTTTACAGACTTTTCTAAGTAAAACATTTCTTCCGCACTACAAAAACAAAAAAGCCAGCATTATGCTGACTTTTTACCAGTACTTTCATTTCTAAAATGTTAAGAAAAGAATGAAAAATGAAAGATTATTGTTTTGCCATCTCTTTCTTCACCATAACTGCTGCAGCAACGATGAATGCGATGATTAAACCAAGTTCCATGAACTACCCCGAATAGTTTAAAGAAAATTTACGACCTAAATTAAGAGTCGGGCATAGTTTAGCACTTCTATAATTACGTGCTACCTTTTAACCACAAATTTACGATTTTTTCCGATTTAGATCAAAAAAGGTGCGATAACGCACCTTTTTGTTACTATTTTGTAAAATGGTCACTTTTAGGCGTCTGGGTAACCTTGTGGGTTATTTGACTGCCAACGCCACGTATCACCTGTCATTTCTTCAAGTGTTCGCCCTGCCTTCCAACCCAGCTCATTCGCTGCTTTTGAAGGGTCAGCCCAACACTCAGCAATATCACCAGGACGACGATCCACCAGCTTAAATGGAACCGGTTTACCAGAAGCAGCTTCAAACGCTTTCACCATTTCCAGTACGCTATAACCATTACCTGTACCTAGGTTGTAGATATGAAGGCCTGCTTTGTTACCTACTTTGTCTAATGCAGCAACGTGACCGTCAGACAAGTCCATAACATGGATGTAGTCACGAACACCCGTACCATCTTTTGTTGGGTAATCGCTACCAAATACCGACAAAAATTCACGACGACCTACAGCAACTTGAGAGACGAAAGGCATCAAGTTATTTGGAATGCCTTGTGGGTCTTCACCAAGCTCACCTGTTGGGTGCGAACCTACTGGGTTGAAGTAACGCAGCAACGTGATACTCCAGTCAGGGTTCGCTTTTTGGAAGTCAGTTAAACATTCCTCAACCATCAGCTTACTGCGACCATAAGGGTTAGTTGCACTTGTTGGGAAATCTTCTGTAATTGGCACTGTTGCAGGATCGCCATATACCGTTGCAGATGAACTAAATACGATAGATTTGACACCAGCGTCACGCATGGCATCGACCAATACGAGCGTACCGTTAACATTGTTATCGTAGTATTCTAATGGTTTCTCTACAGATTCACCCACCGCTTTGAGACCGGCAAAGTGAATCACTGCTTCAATGTTATGCGTCTTCATCGCATCGACTAATGAGGCTTTGTCGCGAATATCCGCTTCAATAAATACAGGTGTCACACCGCAAACTTTCTTTATACGTTCTAGTACTGTCGGTTTGCTGTTGTAAAGGTTATCGAGAATAACTGGCGTCATACCAGCTTCGATCATTTGAATACAAGTGTGGCTGCCAATGTAGCCCATACCACCCGTAACAAGTACTTTCATTTTATCATTCCTTCTGACGCGAATCGGGCTAGTTTAAAGGTTTCCAGCCCGTTTTTAAACAGTCTCTGGGGATTCGCAACCCATTAAAATCGCTTGGCCTTTACCCGCTTTCTTTGCTTGGTACATGGCCGTATCGGCGCTTTTCAATATTCTTGTGGCATCGCGTTCATTCACACCGACCAACTTAACACCGATACTGACACCGACTTTCAGTAAGGAGCCTCTGTATTCAATCGGCGCACAAATACTCTCGAGTAAGTGTTCAGCGATGCGTGTCACTGCTTTTTGATTTGCAGGATTCACCAACATCACAAATTCATCACCAGACAATCGCGCAATGAGATCGCTGTGTCGCGTGGTGGACGTCATACGCTCAGCAACTTGCTTAAGCACTTCATCCCCGGCATCATGCCCGTAAGTATCGTTGATGGCTTTAAAACCGTCCAAATCGAGATAAAGTACCGCAAATTCATCTCGTAAGTAGCCTGATCTTTGTACCAATTCTTCCAGCTCCAAATGAAATTTGGAACGATTAGCAAGGCCGGTAAGTGCGTCATGATGAGCAAGGTATTCAAGCCTTTCCATTTCCTTTGCGCTCGAAAGATCAGTCAAGATGATCACCATATCATACGCATTATTATCTTCACTTTTCACAATGCGATTTACTTTTGCAAACAGAGGAATGAGTTGCCCGTTGTGGTTTTTCTCAATGACTTCCCCCTGCCACATGCCGTAGTTTTCGATCGACTCTAAAATACTTGGCATCATCGCTTGTAACTTGCGCCAACGAATCGATTTGATAAACGGCTTTCCAATCAACTGGTCCATCTCAAGGCCGGTCAGTTTCGTGACGGCGGGGTTTACCATCGTAA
This sequence comes from Vibrio jasicida 090810c, assembly GCF_002887615.1. Classification (NCBI taxonomy): domain Bacteria; kingdom Pseudomonadati; phylum Pseudomonadota; class Gammaproteobacteria; order Vibrionales; family Vibrionaceae; genus Vibrio; species Vibrio jasicida. Next base: position 1,368,316 of record NZ_CP025793.1, read on the forward strand.
TAATGCCTAAGTGATTAAGAACTACCAAACCATCCTGACTGCTCTCAAACACACGTCCTGCAACTTTTTGGCGATTCATCGCCTCTTCGATGGCGGTTATATCTTGAATCGCAAACAACAAATATCCGTGTTTAGATAGGCGTCGACTCGTAAGACTCAATTGTTGCTCGTTCAAATCACTTTGTAGATGTATATCATCACACTCTAACCCGCGGCTCAGAATCTGACTAAGTTCGTTGGGTGTTTTGGTTTTAATCAAGTCGCAGATGTTCGCCGTTTCCAAATTATGGAACGTTTCTTTAAATATATGATGAGTCATCTTGTTGCAATGAATGACCCTTCCTAAGTTATCCGTCACAATGAGCGCGTATTGAATCGAGTCAATCACTTCTTCTGAAAACGACTTACGGCGCTCAAGTATATCTAATGTGTGTTTACGCTGTTTCTCACGTTTTTGTAGCTTATCGACCATGAGGTTAAATGAAGCAACGAGATCCCCCACTTCATCTTTTGCCCGATGATTAATACGTCCGCTCAAATGGTGACCGTTAGCAAAATCCTGTAATGCTCTGTTCACTTCAATCAGTGGACGAAGAACTCGTCGTTCGACACCAAAGTAAAAAGTCACACCACCAGCGAAGAGAATAACCAAGAACAATAAGCCATCTTGTAACAGCGCGTCTCTTACTTGCATCATCGGCAATTGAGATAACGTTACACGAATACTACCGATAACTTGCCCTTCATGAATAATTGGCTCTAATACATAAAGGAAATGAGCCGATAACGCATACCCTAAGGAATGCAAGCGGCTGCGCTCTTTAACTGAGGGGCTCGGTGCAGAAAAGCCATCAAGCGCAAAAACGGCAAACGGCTGATTGTTTTTGTCATACAACTTGACGAGTGATACGTTTGGCTCCATCAAAAAATCAGCCAAAATGGTTTGTGCTTTTTGCTTGTTCTTTGTGGCGAGCGCATCTTTAATGGAATGAGAGACATCATTAATAAGAACTTTCGTCTGCTCAACGAGCTCATGTTTGGCGGACTGGTACGTGATGTATGACGTGTAACTCTGAGATGTAACAAAGATGACCGTGATGAAAGCGAGTATCGGCCATATTAGCTTTGCTCGTATTGACATATATATTCCTGTCGCAAAAGACAACCCAAAAGACACAACGGTTGCTATGCAAGCTATCACACAAAAAGAAGAGTCAAGATTAACACGACAATCGATGAAATGAACCTGTAATTCTCAGATATTAGACTGATAAAACATGATTTTCTTGAAACTTCGGATCATTTCAAATTACTAAACGATCTTTATCGATTATCATCTACTAGTCTTCTACCTGAAAAATGAAGTTAGTCACTGAACTTAAACGTATTTTCCTGCATTTTACATGCATAGTTCGGATTTATAGAAACGTATGACATTGAATAAACAGCAACTGACACTTAACTGCGACATGGGCGAAAGCTTTGGATCGTGGAAAATGGGCGCCGATGAAACGGTTATGCCACATATTGATATGGCGAACATCGCATGCGGATTCCACGCCTCCGACCCAAATGTCATGCATGATACGATTACCCTAGCCAACCAGCACGACGTAGAAATTGGAGCTCACCCTGGCTATCCCGACATTCAGGGCTTTGGCCGTCGTAGTTTGCCTATGAACAACGATGACATTACCAACATGGTGATTTATCAAGTTGGCGCGCTGCAGGCACTGTGCAAAGCGCAATACACGGACATTGGTTACATCAAACCTCATGGTGCGTTATACAACGATATGATGGCAAATGACGGTGTTTTCTTGGCCTTAGTCAAAGCGGCCGCATTGTTCAAAGTCCCTTTAATGATCCTTGCTTCACAAGAGAATGAAAAATACCTTGAGATTGCTGATGATTTCGATGTTCCTTTGCTCTTTGAAGCGTTTGCAGATCGACGTTATCAAGACGACGGTTTACTCACTCCTAGAACCCACCCTAACGCAGTATTAAACACAGAACACGCCATTCTTGAGCAAGTTAAAATGCTGGCAGAATCAGGCAGAGTAAAAACGGCTTCAGGCCAATACATTCTCTTAGAGGCCGATACCATTTGCGTACATGGAGACAATGAAGAATCGATCACGTTGATACAAAAAATACGTCAGAGTCTCTACACCGGAGGAAATTAATGAATCAAGGGCAGTTTTCTATCTCACCGATATCAGAGTGCAGTATTCTTATTCGTTTCGAAGAACCTATTACAGTTGAGCACATTGGCGAACTCGCACATCAGATTGTTGACAAGTTAAATATGATCGTCATGAACGTGGTCCCATCTTACCGCACCATCTTGATAGATTATTTGCCCTTTCGAATTCAAGAAGCGTCGATTTTAAATGAGCTTCAACATCTCATCTCTCGTTTCGACGTTCAGTCCATGGACAACAAACAGCCAAATTACATTTCTATCCCAGTCTACTATTCGGAAGAAACCGCTCTTGATCTTAAGCGGTTTGAACTCAAAGGGTTAACGCTGACAGAGCTTATCGAACAGCACACGCAAGTGGTTTATACTGTCTCTGCAATTGGGTTTGCCCCTGGCTTTGCATTCCTTTCTGACGTAGCAGAACGCATTCAAATACCAAGACATCAAACCCCAAGAACGCACGTTCCTGCTGGAAGTGTCGCAATCGCTGACTCTAAAACAGCGGTGTATCCTTCTGATAGCCCTGGAGGTTGGAACGTCATCGGCAGAACCCCTATTTCCCTCTTTGTGGATACCCCTCCCTTTATCCCTTTCGAAGTAGGAGACAAGGTCGCATTTGGTGCAATATCAAAACAAGAGTTCCTCAACTTAGGAGGTATTCTATGAGTCGAATAGGATTATATGTAGAAAAACCAGGGGCGCTCTCTCTGATTCAAGATTTTGGACGCTTTGGCTTAGCTCATATCGGAATTACTCAAGGTGGGCCAGTGGATGATTACGCATACAGTTGGTCTAATCATCTACTCAATAACCCTGTCAATTGCTCAGTCATCGAAGTTACTCTCGGTAATGCGAGCTTTAAAGCATTGTCGGATTGTCACCTAGCAATTTGTGGTGGGGATTTAAATGCTTCTGTTGAAGGTTCACCTATCGCCAATTGGTCTGATTTCACCTTAAAAAAAGGTCAAACACTTCGATTTGGTATGGCAAAAAATGGACTGCGCGCTTATCTAGCAGTCAAAGGTGGTTTTAGCGTCAGTACGCATCTTGGTAGCAGTTCAACGGTCGTTCGTGAAGCGCTCGGAGGCTTGCAAGGTAACGGTGAAGCGCTTCAAGTTGGTGATATCGTTGAATGTCACCCTCATTCACTGCCAAATACTAAACCTAAGCAGATGACGTTCCGATTCAAACCTGATTACAACCTACCGATTAAGCTAAGAGTGATCGAAGGCTATCAACACGAAGATTTCTCCCAACAATCTGTCAACGATTTCTATTCCAGTCGTTTTTCGATTTCAACGAATTCAAACCGTATGGGCTATAGATTGGAAGGCAAAACGATCATGCCGCCATATGACGGTATTTTATCTGAGGGCATTGCACTAGGCTCAATTCAAATCCCAAATGATGGTAATCCCATCGTGTTGCTGAATGATCACCAAACAATTGGGGGGTATCCAAAATTTGGCTGCGTTGCGAGAATTGATTTACCGCGCTTAGCACAAGCAAAGCCAGGTCAAGCAGTGAGTTTTGTTAAGGGAGATAGAAAAGGCTTGCAGGATGTTTGGTGTCAGTGGGCTCAGTTTTTCGGGTACTGAGCCCTAACTTCGTTAAACATTATCCATGAGGATATTTGCAGTAAAGTCAAATTTACATGCCGTAGCGCTCAGCTAATGCTTGTGGGTAACCACGTTGTTGAGTGAGCTTGATAGCAAACTGTTCGACTTCTTCTGCGGTCCACTTGACCGCATCAGGATGCTGACTCTCAACATGGCTACTTGGCTCGATATCAAACCAGTATTGCGCCATTTTTTGCGCTGCTAGTAAGGTCGATGAGGCTTTAACCACCTCAACACGTGCATAATGGTTATCTTCAAACGTAACATCAGCAGCACGAAGCACAGGATCAGTGCCCGGTATCTGCTGAGCACCAAATAAAGCTTTACCACCTTTTATCGCGGTATTGTAATCTGGAATAAATTGCGCCATGTGCTGAATCGCATTGTCAGTGCGCTCTTCAAGAACCTCTTGCCGCCAACCGTTGCGTATCTTAGAAAGTAAGCGTGTTGGTAACACCGGTTGCGCAGACTCAGCACTACTCTCGACCAAACCATCATCAAACAATGTGATGCCTTTCGTCATACCATGCAATTGAAAGTAGCCGTTACCGTAAGGCGTCAGTTGCGCCATACCCTTGTCTGTTCCCCGAGGGCCATGGAAGATAACTTCTGGCCACTGCTGATGACACGCTTCCCAACGAGTCACATAAGCCGCTTTAAATTCAACAAGCCGATCTCGTTTTACGCCAATGGAGTCATCAACTTCACCGGTTTCGAAGCCGCAAGCATTGATGAGATAGTCGCAATACAATTGCTTATCTATTCCGTCTTGTTGGAAGCATAACGACCATGTATCACCATTCCATGACGCATCTTTCAGCTCAGCTTGAGTATATACCTGAACATTCGGAAGCTGTGCCAGCGTCATGTTGGCAACAGCAGCTAATCGGAAAACACTCCAACCATACTCTTGTACTGCTACCACTGGGTACTTCAACGTGTCTAGATCAGCATGTTGTGCAAATGGAATACACCACTCATCGATCGTTTGAGGGTTCTCTGGTTGAATACCGTCAGCTAAAGCTAGTAACGCTTCTTTTGAATAGAGCTTGTAATACGCTTCTGGATCTCCCAAAACTTGATTTCGGGCGTCTTGCTTAACAAGAGACTGATAGGCGCTTTTGATGCTCTCTAAACGAGGGATGAGCGTAGTAGGGTCTCCACCATCGGAGTGAGGTACTGCAATGACGGTTGGTCGAATATTCAATGAGTGAGGATACAAACGAATTGTATCAATAGACTGCGTTAAAAGATCTAGGCACTGTTGCTCAGAAATTTCCCGATATAGGTTACCACCAGCATGTAAATGACAGATGGGTGGGCCATTAACGAGCGAAACACCCTTCTCGATCACTGATACCTGAAAACCTAGCTCTGCAAAATGGATAGCAGCGGTTGCCCCTGCAACGCCACCACCGATTACTGCGATATGTTTATCTTTACGATTTGGAAACTCAGACTTCATTGCTTCACTGAAATTTTTATAAGGAGAAATCTTTACTTAATGTTGATTCTACTCGCCTTTGAGCATGATTAAAATCACAAAAAGTTCATGGGTTTGCATTTGTTAACGGTATACGTCAAAAGTTACTTTTAAGAGCAAAAAATTTCGAAAAAAAATGCTTGACGAGGTTGTTGAGAAAGCGAATTTTTAGGGGCATGTGCATAATAATTTTGCTCCAACACCCATGGTGTAAAGCCTGCGGAAACACCCTACTTTTCGACCACTTCAGTTATCCAAAAAGTTATCCACTGTTTTTGTGGATAACTAAAATAAAACTGTCATAGAGCGCTTCCGCTGTGACTAACTCACGTTGCATTAAGTGTTTACAGGGGTTAACAATCTTTTCAATAAACTCATCACCACTAAGGCTAGAACAGCAAACGTACCCAGAGGCAAAGCTATCCACAATTCTGGGTGGATCTGTGGGTTCAGATCAAAGCCATATTTCATCACAGCAGCAACACAAAGCTCTGCAGCTATGACGGCTACACCACTCGCAACAACGGCCATGATCCCATACTCCGCCCACAACGTGGTATTGATCCGTTTTTTACTTGTTCCTAAGGTACGATACAAGCGAATTTCTTGCTGTCGTTGTGAGAGGCTCAGCCTTAACAGCGTAAAGATCAGTAATAAACCAGCAACAACACCCAATAGAGCAAGAATAGTAATAGCAGAGACGATTTGTTGTACGAGTTCTTGTATCTTGTCTCCCATCGTACGAATATCAAGAACCGAAACCGTTGGATGAGCGCGAGACATTGAAGTTAGTAACGAATCATCATCTTCACTAATACGATAACTGATCAAATAGGAGCCAGGTAAGCTAGCCATGACATCCGAAGAAAAAATGAAGTAGAAATTGGGCTTCATATCTCGCCATTCTACATGTCGGATACTATCGACCGTTGCATCGAAATTCTGGCTGTTAATCACAAAGCGAAGTGTATCACCCAGCCCTATCCCTAAGTCCTCTGCAACTTTAGCTTCGACTGAGACGCTGTCCTTATTCGTCCACTCACCAGAAAGCACTTCGTTGTATTCAGGTAACACATCGCCCCATGTCAGGTTGAGTTCACGACGAATCGCATCAGACCCTTCGCCTTGATACTCGATTTCCTTAACGTTCTCACCATTAATTTCGGTCAATCTACCACGAATAATTGGGAACGCTTGTGACCGTGTCACTTGGTTTTTATCTAACGTTTCCAGATAGCTATCTAACTCATAGTCCGCAATATTTAAAGCAAATACATTCGGGGCATCAGCTGGAAGAGTCCTCGCCCAGTCAGCCAGAATATCGCTACGCACCAACCAGATAATAGAAAGCAACATTAGAGATAAAGATAATGCACCAAACTGAAGTCCACTCGTAAGCGGCGTTCTGTTGATACGACTTAAAGCCAGTTTCATTGCAGGGCGTGTTGATATCCGTGCAAATAATTTGGTGAGTCCAACGCTCACCGCCGCCAACACAATAAATAATGCCGCAATACCAGCTAAGACTATCCACACCAACGTGTTATTGGCATAAATGACCAATAGAGGAACCACTGGGACCAAAACTAACAACATACGCTTCCATGAACGTTTTGCAGTCCCTTGCTGGAGCACTTCTAAGGCGGGAGTTTTGATAAGGCCAAGTAGTGGAATCCCAAGTGCAGGCACCGTGATCAATATGGCAGAGGCGACAGACACAAGTATTGGTGTGACGCCGTAACTAGGTAATGGATTTGGCAGCAAGTCTTTCAGTGGGATTCGCAATAGGTACTCTAACCCACTGCCAAGCAAGATGCCGACGACACTTGCACTCACCAACAGAATCGTAACCTGTATTAAAAGCCATTTTTCGATCCAGCGACGACTTGCCCCTAAGCTCTTTAACATCGCAATGGTTTGCGTACGGCTGTTCACGTAACTTTGACACGTTAATACTAATGTAGTTGCCGCCATTATGATGACAATAGCAACGGTAAGAGATAAGTATTGAGTCGTGCGGTCGAATACTTCATTACTGCGACTTGCGGTGTCTTGTGTTCGCCAACGGTCACTGGGTGAAAGCTGGGTGCTGTCTTGCAATTTAGTAAGAGTCGCGTCGTCACCTTTCAGAAACAATCGGTATTGTACTCGACTACCAACTTGTATTGCGCCCGTTTTGACCACGTCTGACGAACTTATGTAGGCGGAAGGCATTTGTTGGAAAGGATTAAAACTCAGCCCCGGCTCCATTAATACAGCGCCTGAAACCGTAAAATCAGCATCGCCTATCGTGACAATGTCACCTTTATTCACTTCTAGCTGGGCCATAATACGTTCATCAAGCCACAGTTGGTTCTGCGTTACATGACCTGACTCATTACTATCCAGTACTAGGTCCCCCATAAGTGGGTAGTTTTCATCAACCGCCCTTACGGTAATCAACTGCATCCCATTCTCACTAAAAGCCATGGTCGCAAACCGCGTCATAGTTGAACGTTCTAACGCTTGTGTGCTCGCTAGAAGCGGTTCTGGGATCGGATTGGCAGAGACAAAAACAGCGTCAGCAGTTAACGCATACTTACCTTGTTTAATGATCACCTGCTCCATTCGCTCCGCCAGTGCCGATAATGCGAAAATGCTCGCGATCACCAATACCAATGCCACACTGATGGGCCATAGGTTACCTTGACGTATTTCACCTAAACTCCAGCGGATAAGACTCTTATTTGGTGATTGTTTAGTGTTAACGTGCCCTTGGTCGGAACCTTGTTCGCTTGAAGAAATTACGGACATGCCACCTCCTCTATCATTTCACCCGCTTCCATTCGATAAACACGGTCACAACGGCTTGCTAAATGACTGTCGTGGGTGACAAGAATCAAGGTCGTTCCATGTTGCTCGTTGAGGTCGAATAACAGCTCGATGACTTTCTCTGCGGTTTGATGGTCTAGGTTACCAGTTGGTTCGTCAGCAAATAACAACTCCGGCTGGGTCATAAACGCTCTTGCAAGTGCGACGCGTTGTTGCTCACCCCCTGATAGTTGGCTCGGTAAGTGGTCAAGTCGCTTTTCCAAACCAACAGCGGTTAACAATTCAGTCGCTCTTGCATCATTCTCAGCCTCACCACGTAGGAGACAAGGAAGAGTGACATTACGCAACGCGCTGAGACTTGGGATAAGAAGAAAGCTTTGAAATACGAACCCCAACGAATCTGCTCGGATTTTAGCGCGAGCTTCATCGTCCAATTTGGAAAGCTCATGCCCTAATAATGTAATTTCACCCGATGTTGGAGTATCTAGGCCAGCAAGCAGTGTCATCAGCGTCGATTTACCCGCTCCCGACGTGCCCACGATGGCGATTTTTTCTCCCTTTCTAATGTCGACGTTTACATTTTTAAGGATTGTTAATTGTTCTTGATTAGTAGAAACTTGTTTAGAAACCAAATTCGCTTGAACAATAGGTGCTTTAAGTACAGGTGTTTGCATGATTCGTATACTTTCCTTAGTTCTCTTTCTTAGTCTTTCCGCGACTGCTATGGCGAGCGAAAAGCTTCTTGTATTGGGCGACAGTCTGAGCGCTGGCTATCAAATGCCGATCGAGGAGAGTTGGCCTAGCTTACTCCCAGACGCGTTATTAGAACATGGCCAAGATGTAAAAGTTGTTAACGGCAGTATCTCTGGTGACACCACGGGAAACGGCTTGGCCCGCTTACCCCAGTTATTGAAGCAACACTCTCCTGACGTTGTACTCATCGAGCTAGGCGCTAATGACGGACTTCGAGGCTTCCCACCTAAACTTATTACGTCGAACCTATCGAAAATGATTACCATGATCAAAGATTCTGGTGCGAATGTGATCATGATGCAAATCCGTGTACCGCCTAATTACGGTAAACGCTACAGTGACATGTTCTACGATATCTACCCTAAGCTGGCAGAACATCAACAAGTTGAGTTGATGCCTTTCTTCCTAGAGCAAGTAATCATCAAACCAGAATGGATGATGTCCGACGGCCTACACCCTAAACCAGAGGCACAGCCTTTTATTGCCGACTTTGTCGCGGAAGAATTGGTTAAACATCTCTAATTTTACTGGTCTAGCTCAATAAGTTTTACCTAACTTTACGTTACTCTTATCTGAATCTTATTCACCAAGGTCACATAATAAAAATGCAAATAGAACCGTTAATTCAAGGTGTTGTAGCTCGTTCGTCGCATCCATATGGTTGCCGTGCTTCCATCAAAGAGCAAATTGATTTCGTAAAACAAGCGCCACAAATCAAAAAAGGCCCAAAGCGGGTTTTGATCATTGGTGCTTCCTCCGGCTTTGGATTGGCCGCTCGTATCGCCCTAACCTTTGGTGGCGCAGAAGCTGACACAATTGGCGTATCTTTTGAACGCGGCCCGTCAGACAAAGGGGTTGGTAGCGCAGGTTGGTACAACAATATCTTTTATAAAGAAGAAGCAATACATCATGGCCGTACAGCCATCAACATCGTTGGTGATGCCTTTTCGGATACAGTCCGTAATCAAGTGATTGAAGCGATTGAAACCTACTTTGAAGGTGAAGTTGACTTAGTTATTTACAGCTTGGCAACGGGTGTTCGCCCTATGCCGAATTCAGAAGAGTTTTGGCGCAGTGTCATCAAACCTATCGGCGAGTCAGTCACTGGCGCTTCAATTATGCTAGAGAACGATCAATGGGTTGAATCGTCGCTTGAACCAGCAACCGAAGAAGAAGCGGCAGCGACCATCAAAGTCATGGGCGGTGATGACTGGGAAAGTTGGATTGATGCTTTAATCAACTCAGAATCGGTTGCTGACGGCTGTAAAACCATTGCTTTCTCTTACATGGGGCCAGAAGTAACTCACCCTATCTACCTTGACGGTACGTTGGGCCGAGCAAAGGTAGACTTACACCAAACCAGCCATTCGTTGAATTTGAAAATGGCTAACTTCGGCGGTAGCGCTCACGCGACGGTGTGTAAAGCTTTAGTCACCAAAGCGAGTGTATTCATACCGGCGTTGAGCCCTTATCTACTAGCGCTTTATCGCGTGATGAAAGAGAAAGGCACACACGAACGATGTATTGAGCAAATGCAACGTTTATTCACAACTAAGCTGTATGACCAAGAAAAAGTACCCGTCGATGGTGAACGCTTGATCCGTATTGATGATCTTGAGTTAGATCCACAAGTTCAACAAGAGGTCTCTGCCATCCTTGAACAAATGAACGCAGACAATTTTAAAGAGCTTGGCGATTATGAAGGCTTCAAAAATGAGTTCATGAAGCTGAACGGGTTTAACTTTGAAGGCGTGGATTACTCACAAGACATCTCTTTAAAAACATTAAAAGCACTCAAGCCGTAGCCAACAGCTTGTCTCATAGGTGAGATAGTGCCAAGTAATTCAAAGTCCTGAACGGTTTTCAGGACTTTTTTTTGTTTCGAAATCTCCCACCCCTATACTTAATCTTAACGAGTGGTTAAATAGCAGCCTCAACACAAGAATAAAAACAAACCTCCATTCACAGGAAGTGAACGTTCGGGAAGGATACCTTATGGGAACACTGCAAACTTTAGATTATAAGATCCCGGAATCCATGCAGAAAAGTTGGCAAAACATCGTCAACCTTCTCGCACAAATTGCTAATGTTCCGACCACGCTCATCATGCGCATCCACCCTAACCATATCGAAGTCAACACCACCAGCGAGACACAAAATAACCCTTACAAAGTCGGTGATAAAGAAGGACTTGGACACGGCCTCTATTGCGAACATGTCATTGAACACAAAAAGGAGCTCATGGTACCCAACGCTTTGCTCGATGACGAATGGAAAAATAATCCTGATATTAAGCTTGGTATGATTTCTTACTGCGGCTTGCCCCTTTACTGGCCAAATGGGGAAACATTTGGAACGATCTGCATGCTCGACTCCAAAGAAAATCAATACAACGCAACTTATCGGCAGCTTTTAAATACTTTCAAAGAGTCCATTGAAGCGCAGCTTGCGGTGGTTTTTCAACAACACAAGCTGATGAGACTAAACAGTGAACTTAAAAACCGAGTCGAAACTCGGACCACTGACCTAGCACAACTCAGCTATTCCTTAACCAAAGAAATCGACCGCCGTAAAGCCGCAGAAAAGCAAGTGAGTTACCAAAAAACACACGACCAAGGTACAGGCTTTTTAAACCGTTCCGCATTAGAGAAAGTCCTCGATAGCACGTTAGAAACATTGAATCATGAACACGAAGCGCTTGCCGTGATTAACGTAGGATTCAGCAACGCACGAAGCATACAGACAAAATTTGGCTTTGAAGGTTTTGATGAGGTACTCAAAGAATTTCGCTTTCGCTTGGGCCATAACGAAACCAGTTATTTTGTCACGGGTCGACCAAGCTCCAATGACCTTGTGATTGTCGTATCGGGAGAAGATGTCGAAAACAAAGTCCAGAAACTGCTAGAAGATATCACACATGTAAGTGTTGGTAATTTCTACATCGAAGATACCGAGGTCCATTTACACTCTTACATTGGGGTTGTTCAAGCGCACAGAAACAGCCATTCCAAACAACTGCTACAAAACGCTTGCTACGCGATGCTGCTCTGTAAAGAGTCAGGTGAACCCTACAGTTACTTCTGCGAAAGCCATACACAAGAACTCAATAACCATAACCAATTAGAAAGCTACCTACTCCAAGCAGTTAGAAACGACGACTTAATGCTTTATTTTCAACCCAAAGTACTGCCCCATACTCACAAGTGGATCGGTGCAGAAGCCCTGCTGCGCTGGCGTCATCCAGTATTAGGCGATGTTTCGAATGAGGCTCTCATTCATATGGCAGAACAAAATGGTTTGATATTTGAAGTCGGTTCGTTTGTACTACGCACCGCCATCGATAAAGCTAAGCAATGGTCTGAGTTAGTGGATAACTTTAAGATTGCCGTTAACGTATCACCCATCCAATTGCAGAACGTCAACTTTGCGGAACAAATTGGACACCTTCTTGAAACCTTCCATCTGCCCGCTCACTTTCTAGAACTTGAAGTCACCGAAAGCGCTCTCATTGCTGATGAGGTTGTTGCTCGTAATACATTGAATAAACTTCACAATTTAGGCGTGACACTGTCACTTGATGATTTTGGAACAGGATACGCATCGTTCAGTTACCTAAAGAAATACCCGTTTGATGCGATTAAAATCGATAAAAGCTTTGTTCAGCAAATGGATAAGTCCGATGATGACCGTGCCATTATTTGTTCTATCATACACATCGCAAAAAAGTTGGAGTTACAAGTCGTCATAGAAGGCATTGAATCCGCCCAGCAAGAACAATTTTTAATTGGCGAAGGCTGCGACATTGGGCAAGGTTTTCTTTATGGCAAGCCTATGCCTTGTAACGAATTTGAGCAAAGTTTGTTTAATCAAAACCTCTTGGGTGGTCAATACACCTATTCTTCCTAAGCATTTGCTTTACTCTGCTTGCGGTGGTTTCTATAATCGCCGCCCGCTTCCAATAAAAAGGCCAATATCTTCATGGATCAGTTGACTGCCACGCTAAAAAAAATCGAAAAGCAGAACTACCGCGCTTACCAGCAAATCAAGGGTCAATACGACTTCGATGATTTCAATCTGTACATTGATCATGTACAAGGCGACCCATACGCTTCTGCTTCTCGCTTGCGTGCAACTCGTGCTTGGTCACTCACTGGCCTTGAATGGCTAAAAGATGAATCTCCAGCTTTCCAACGTGCAGCGCGTGATTTCATTGCACGCAGCTTTGAGCAATTTGCGAAACAAGAGAATACGGTAACTATCTCACTAAGCGGCCAGACCGTGCTAGACAACACGGCAGTCCTTTTTACTGAAGAAGGCATTGAATTACGTTTCCGCGTGAACCTTCCTGCGGAAGGACGTCAAGTGCTTGGTAAAAAAGCCAATAACATTCTGACTTTCCATCTACCAAAATTCATCCGCCGTGCAACGCTAGAACGTGAGCTAGACAAAGAAGCCTTGTTAGAGCACTGCCAAGTGGTGGAAGATCAAGCGGCGCTGCGTGAACAGTTGGAAGTGAACAATCTCGTAGCTTTCGTTGCGAATGGAAGCATTCTTCCTCGTATCGCAGGTAACTGCGATCTACCAATGAAAGAAGCGGTTGAATTCAAAGCCCCTGAAGACCTTCAAGTTACACTCCACGCCCCTAACAAAGGCTACGTAACAGGCCTAGGTATTCCAAAAGGAATTACATTGATCGTTGGTGGTGGCTTCCATGGTAAATCAACGTTATTGAATGCAATTGAGCGTTCTATTTACGACCACATTCCAGGTGATGGCCGTGAGTACATTGTTACCGATGCAAACGCGATGAAGATTCGTGCAGAAGACGGCCGTTGTGTTCATCACTTGAACTTGTCGAACTACATCAACCACTTACCAATGAGCAAAGATACCGCCGACTTTTCTACTCAAGATGCATCTGGCTCAACCTCTCAAGCCGCTTGGTTGCAAGAGTCAATTGAAGCCGGTGCAAGCTCACTGCTTATTGATGAAGATACGTCAGCGACTAACTTTATGATCCGTGATGAGCGTATGCAGGCATTGGTTGCAAAAGGTGATGAGCCAATTACTCCCCTTGTGGATCGCATTGGCCAATTACGTAATGAGCTGCAGATATCAACCATTATTGTTATGGGGGGATCTGGTGATTACTTAGACGTTGCAGACACCGTCATTCAAATGCACGATTACCAAGCGGTTAACGTGACAGAAAAAGCCAAACAAGTGATAGCTCAGCACCCTACTCAGCGTCATAACGAATCTGAAGATCCTCTGCAAACGTTCCGTCCGCGTGCACTTAATCGTGTCGCGTTAATGAACATTTTGATGGATGGCAAATTCCGCGTAAATGCAAAAGGCAAAGATTCACTTCGCTTCGGTAAAGAATTCGCTGATTTAAGTGCTTTGGAGCAACTAGAATCCGCGGATGAAGTGAACACCATTGGCTGGCTGTGGTTCCAGTTAGCGCAACTTCCAGGTTGGTGTAACAACCCTGCGAAAGAGATTGATGACATGCTAGTTGGCGAATGGCACGCAAACTTACCTAAGCAAGGCGATCTGGCTAAGCCACGTACACTTGACGTAATGGCAGCGTTAAACCGCATGCGTAAATCTCAGTTTAAGCCAACCAACTGATTCTATCGTTCAAGAACCTAAAGAAGAATTAAATAAGGCAGCGTTTCACCGCTGCCTTTTTATGTTCAACTGTTTTCTAGTTAACTATCCGTTTCTTAATACGTTCCACGCATCACACAGCACACGAAAGCGTTCTGCGCTGCCGTTTTCTCTATCTGGATGCCAACGCAACGCTAATTTTAGCCATTGCTTACGGATCTCCACTCTTGTCGCGTCGCGCCCTAACTCAAACAGACTCAACGCTTTGGACCTATCAATACAAGAACTGGATGAGCCACCAATGAAGTGTTGATAGCGATTCCAAAAGTCATTCAGCAATCGGCGTACCTCTCCTTCGTTGGCTTCATAATTACTCCAGTCGAGGTAGTATTCTCGTAACGGATTCGTCGTATCGACAGTATGGCGCGTAGCTTCTAATGAGGACATTAACACGATATCCATGGCTTCAACTTGCAGCCAACCTTCTGGATATAACGTTTCTTGTAATTGATAGAGCGCATTCATCAACAAGAAGTTACGTTTGAAGAGATCTTTATCTGGAGATGAGTCTAATTGGGCAATGTAACCATGCTCACTCAATTCATGAGCTAGAGTATGCACTTTCCAGCCTGAAGGTTTCTTTTTGAGGATTTCGAGGATCGGCCATAACAATGGGTTTTCCATATCATGATGACCACGTTGGCAAACTTCATGTTGTTCGTCCATGTATCCTCTTTGTTTTCACGGTGTATTCTCTAAAGCTAGTCAATTTGTACCATAAACACAAAAAGGCCGACAGTAAGAAACGGTCGGCCTTTTGAACGAAGATCTCATTGATTTAAATAACGCCGAGTTCTCGTAGTCGTTCCATCAGGTAACTATGTGCTGTGTAACGTTCCGAAAGCACTGTATCAGGCTTTGGATGGAGGAATAACGGCAAAGAAATGCGGGAGTTCTCTTGACGACCACCCGTTGGGTTGATGACTCGGTGTGTCGTTGATGGGAAGTAACCCCCTGATGCTTCTTGTAGCATGTCACCAATGTTGATGATCATATTACCAAAGTCACAAGGCACATCTAACCAATCACCTTCTTTGCTCTTAACTTGCAAGCCCGGCTCATTTGCCGCAGGCAGCACCGTGAGTAAGTTGATGTCTTCATGAGCCGCAGCGCGAATTGCTCCCGGTTCTTCTTCACCCGTCATTGGTGGGTAATGCAAAACGCGTAGCAATGTTTTGTCGCTATTGTTGATCATTTCAGACAGCGCAATAGAAAACTTCTCTTGAACCTCTTTCGGTGCGTACTCTTCTACCCAGCCAAGTAATTCTTGAGCAAATGCGTTCGCACGTTCGTAATACTCTAAGATTTCTTTTTCTAGCTGCACAGGGATCTGACCCCATGGGTATACATGGAAGTACTCTTTGATGTCTTTTACGCTGTGGCCTTTCGCAACTTCAGAAACGGAAGGTGGAAAATAACCGTCTTGTGTTTCAACATTAAATTGGAAATCGTTTTTTTGCGCTGAGCTGAAAAACTCGTACCAGTTTTTGTAAATTGACTCGACCAGCTCTTGTGGGATTGGGTGGTTTTTTAATACACCGAACCCAGTTTCACGTAGTGAGGTGACGAACTGTTGAGCAGCATCGTCAGCAAGATAATCGACAGTTTCCAGTTTCATGACTTTACTTCTTTTTTATTAGACTGAGTCGTGAATTCTATGGATGGGCATGTTGTAAATCAAACTTTAATGAAATGTTTCCGCGCAAACGTTTTATTGTTGAGCAGTTTGCCAATATATCAACAAAAACAGTAATCATTATTTTGACAAAACAAACAATTGCACAGCGTTCAATTAAGTGTAATCATAACGTCAGTATTTAATTGAAGGATCAATTTCTCTATGAAGAATACTTCTACCTTATTGGGTTTAACCATTTTCTATGCCGTCGTATTTCTGTTTTCAGCGTTAGAGCCGAGCTCTCGAGCGGTGTGGTTTGCCGAAATCGTACCAGCCATTGGTATTCTCATCGCGATTTGGGCACTGTCTATTCGTTACCAATTCAGTAACACCGCTTACGTATTGATGTTCATTTGGCTTTGCTTACATACCATTGGCGCAAAATACACGTTCGCAGAAGTCCCCTTTGACTGGTTTAACAATTTGATTGGATCTGAGCGCAACAACTTCGACCGAGTCGCGCACTTTTCTATTGGCTTATACGCATACCCAATCGCTGAATATCTGATTAATAAAAAGAAAATCAGCGCAAGCTTCGCTTCTTGGTTTGCTTTGTTTGCAATCATGTCGTTAGCGGCTGGCTACGAGATCATTGAATGGTGGTACGCCGCGATTGCAGGTGGAGATGAAGGCATTGCCTTTCTGGGATCACAGGGCGATATTTGGGATGCCCAGAAAGACATGTTGTGCGACACCATGGGTGCGATAGTTTCTTTGTTATTACTGACAACTCAACGTCGATTGGCGAAGCCATTCTAAATACGGATTAAACCCTTCGACAATTGGGACCTGTACGATTTGAGCAACTTCATATTCGTGCAGGTCTTTTATTTTGTCTTCCACTAATGCATACAAATCACGCCGCGTCTTAATCACCATGAGCCATTCGTTATCGCTGCAAATTTCCCCTTTCCACACATAATGACTTTCTATTGGCATAGTTTGAATGCACGCAGCGAGTTTAGCCTCTAGTAGACCTTTGATAATGTCATCTCGGTTTTGTTGTGTACCCGCTGTACTCAGTACCATGCAGTAATCGTGTTGTTCGCTCATAACTGACTCTTATTTCATCGTGACCTTACCGCCAATCATCTTGAAGGCGGGCGTTCCTCTTACCAACGTATCTCGTGCAAACTCTTGCTCGCAACCCGGACAAACACAAGGCACTTTAGTGAAGTCTTCGACAATACGTTCTTTAAAACATTTGACCAAAGCACCCTTTCCTCCTTTACGGTATTTAAACAGCTGAGCTTTGCATTTTGCGCAGTATATTTCGACGGTTTTTGTCGGTTGTTTTTTATTCGGTTTCGCCATTTTTCTCTATTTCTGGTTTTACCCATACATTGCTAAAGTCGAACCAGCCTAGTGCGTTGCATTTGGCGTTTTGTAATGCGCCACTGTGGTCTTTGTTTACGCCAAGCCAGCAGTGGAACATCGGGATGACTTGGCAACTTTTCACTAATTGTCGACCAAGCTCTCGTGCAGGAAAATCATTGTGTTGCCCTGCTCGCCACTGATCCACCAGCGTTGCCCATCCAGAAAAGTCGTACCCTGCGCTAAATTTATCGATATCACTGTAGTCTAGTAGCCAACCTGCTAGTGCGTCATTGCGATTTGTGGCAATGCCCATGGCTTTAATCCAAATATCCACTTCTTCTGGGGAAGGCGGCTGAGTATCATAGCGAATGAAATCTACATCGATACCATGCGGCTTTAACAGTGTTTTAATGGCCTTCCCGATGACCGGAAACATTGGGTGTTTTTTCTGATAAGCAACACAAATCGTTTTCTCTTTTTGAGGCGCATCACCTCCCATTGTCGGCTTAAGATCTATCCAACCAGGTTTCAATCCAAATGCTTGTAGCACTCCGAGTTCGATGACCTTATCTTGTGGCACAAGAGAGTAAATTTGATAGCTGTTCAATACCTGACTTAGGAACTCTGCCCAACGTGGATCTTTCGCTATCCCTTTGTTTTTATTGAGTAGTAAAAAGGTACAGCCTGGGTCCAGTTCGACTTCGTCGGTGGAGGCTTGTTTGTCCATTTGTGGTTTTGACAAGCTTGGGTAAACCATCGAAGAGTACGCTTCATCAATCACCCAGACTTCGACTTGGTCAAGTAGCGGACGTAGTCCAAAATAACCGTCAAACGCTGTTAATATTAGTCGTTTGTCATCGTTTACTTTGACTTGAAATGGCCCTGTACCAACGGGTTTTCGATCAAACTCTTCTGAGCGAAGCGTCTTGGGAAGCAGGACTTTCGCCTGAGACTCACTCAACGCGAGGGGCAAATACTTATCAGGACGTACAAGATGGATGTCCACCGTCCACGGTTCTGGTGAAATCACTTTTTCTATATGAGAAAACAGATTCAAGCCACTCAATGCAGAAATGCTTTCAATAACACAGTCCGTCGTGAGCAACTCTCCATTATGGAAACGAACACCTCGGCGCAAATAAAAACGCCAATGGGTATCGGATAGCGCTTCCCAATAGTGCGCCAAATCCGGCTGCAGTTGTTCGTTGTCGTCGAGCTTAGTCAAACCGCTGAATACTTGTCGGGCAATATGTTGCTCAGACCGACGCATCGGTTTCTGAGGATTCAACATGGCTAATGGCCGATAGTAAGGCAAACGGACGACTTGCTCACCCTGACGGTGCTGCAAACCAAGGTAGCCTTGGATTACCTGAGTCAGTTTGGCGGCATCATTGTCTAACGCTTCTAAAGCTTGCCCAATTTTTCCTTCATCAAGATAACGACGAGCCAAGTTTTCACTCACGTCACTGCGATTACGTTTAAAGACAAGTTTAGAGAGTTTTCCTCGACCAGCGGCAGGATGCCACTCAATCCACCCTTCTTCCTCTAATTTATTGAGAACGATTCGGGCATTACGTCGAGTACAAAAGAGCGCTTCGGTAATGTCTTCGAGTTGAACTTCCGTGTCATTACCAGAAAATTTTTCAAACAGTGTTTCGAATTGAACACGTAAACGAGGACTGCTCATAAAGAGGAAATTTTAGTTTTCATTGCGATAAACTAAGTTTCCTCATTTTTTGCAAAAAGTGCAAACCTCGGAAGTGAAATTATTGAATGTCGATACCAATTTCTTGCGCTACTTGGCGTAATTGATCTTCATCGTCGAGTTTGATCGACCATTTTGTTTCTGCGCCATGTGCTAACACCACATTCGCACCACGACCAAGCAATTGAATTGCATCAGTTTGGGCTTGCATCGTAACCATACCCGAACCGGTTAACTTGATGACAATTTCACGTTGGGTTGCGATGATCTTACCCAGAGAAAATTCGATAACCATGCCTTACCTTCGTTGAATTACGCTGTCTTTTCTTTTTGATGTTTGACTGCAATGGTCAAACGACTGGTGCAAACCAAACGTTCTCGTTCGTCGGTAATATTGATCTGCCAAACTTGTGTAGATACGCCTAAATGCACTGGTGTAGCCGTCCCAATAACGTAACCGCTTCTCATCGCACGCACATGGTTGGCATTAATGTCTAAGCCAACACAGTAACTACCTTCACCCACACAGAAATTAGCGGCAAGTGAGCCTAACGTTTCTGCTAACACAACCGATGCACCACCATGAAGCATCCCTAATGGCTGATGAGTAAAGCTGCACACAGGCATGGTCGCGGTAAGCGAGTCGTCAGTGAAGTCGGTATAGACGATTTGCAGATGTTCCATCATGGTGTTCTTAGACGTAGCGTTAAGAACCTCCAAGCTCATTGGCTTTTTCCAAATACTCATGTTTTCGCTCTTATTCTAACCAGTTACAACCACTGGTAATCTCGATTTGAAGTGCCTCTAGGATAGTCCCGATCGTAACATCACTTCAAGACGAAACACATCGTTCAACGTGATCAACATAATGGCTTAAAGTTTCTTTACTAAGCGTTATACTATTGGTACAAAACAGAAAATATTTATATGGACCCCACTATGAGAACATGGATTAAAGCATCAGTGCTTTTCACTATAGCTGGCTTAACAGCGTGCAGTTCTTCCCCTACTGGCCGCAATCAGATTTTAATGTTTTCTGATCAAGAAATGTCTTCACTTGGCGCAAAATCGTTTGATCAAATGAAGAAAGAGATCCCGATCAGCAAAGACAAGAAAACCAATGCATACGTTCAATGTGTTGCAAAACAAATCACTGATACCATTCCACCACAAGCTGGGTTTAAAGATTGGGAAGTGGTTGTCTTTGATAGTGACCAAGTGAACGCCTTTGCGTTACCCGGTGGCAAAATTGGCGTATACACAGGACTGTTGAAAGTCGCTAAAAACCAAGACCAACTCGCAACCGTTATTGGCCACGAGGTTGCTCACGTCCTAGCGGATCACAGTAACGAACGCCTCTCTCAAAGCCAACTCACCAACGCAGGGTTGTCCCTTGCTAATGTTGCAATTGGCGCCTCTGAATACAAGCAATACCAGCAAATGACCATGGCGGCATTAGGTGTTGGTGTTCAGTATGGTGTGATTCTTCCTTATGGTAGAACTCAAGAGTCGGAAGCGGATATTGTTGGCCTTGGCTTTATGGCAAAGGCGGGATTCGACCCGAATCAGAGCGTCGATCTTTGGCAAAATATGGGCAAAGCCGGTGGTGCGCAACCACCTGAGTTCTTCTCAACCCACCCATCGCATAACACTCGTATCAGAGATTTGCAGGCCACCATTAAAACCTTGCCAGCTTCTACCGTGAAAGCTCCGAAGTGCGGGTAATTTAATGTTTTAGGTTGTATTACGTAAAAATACATAATTAATCTAACACCAGAAACACGAAAGCTCCGTTAGGCTAAAACCTACCGGAGCTTTCTTTTTAGTTCTTGCCTTTATGGCCCCTGCTTTAGACGAGATTGGTCAGCTCGAGAGCGAAAATTAGGTGCCCAGAATTTGCAATGGCAAACTGAGTAAGCTATCTCCTAACCCAGCAAAGTACCAAATGATCGCCACAAAACCACCGACGGATACTAAGTACCATGCAAACGAGAACAGTTGGCCATAACGAGTTAACGGCAATAAGTGACTTTGATGTCGCGTTCGCCATTCCATTACCACTTCCAGCATGCCCATCATTAATAGAAATCCTAATAACGTTAAACCAAACGTGTAACTGATATAGATTCCAAACAATGCTGCAAGAATACTACCGACAAGCCCGACCCAAGTGTTCATTGAAAAGGTAATACTTTTTAAGACGTGACCACCATCTAAAGGTAGAATCGGCAATAGGTTGAAAAGGTTTAACAGTGCATTAAACACTGCCAACCCTGCGAAGATCATTTCTCCAGTCATCCAGTAAAGAACGGTGAAAATGATACTAAGCACCAAGCCAAAGAACGGCCCCATTATAGAAATAACCACGTCTTGCCATCGAGTATTTATCTTTTCATCACTCAGCGCTAAACCACCAAGAAACGGGATGAGATAAATTCCTTTGGTCTTCATGCCGAAGTACTTCATCGCCTTAATGTGCCCGTATTCGTGAAAAACAAGACACGCCAACAATGCCAAAGCAAACTCAATGGAAAATAACCAGGAGTACGCTGCTAAACTTGCCGACGCAAGCGCAACCTTGATGACTTTCGCACTCTTCAGCGCTTTCATCCCCAGTGACACCATACCGATTAAACTAAAACGCTTTTCGGTTGGCGGCGCTTCAACCGGTATCTGACGCTCAATGTCTTTTTCGTTTCTTGTCCCTTCGGTAACCAAAACATCGTCGACAAACGCTTGATATTTGAAATCAAACGGTTGCCAATTTAGCTCACAGTCGAGTTGGCAAGATAAGATCTCTTCCGCTGAAGAAAGCTTAAATTGATGTGAGGTTTTGCCTGAATCATCCTCACTGGCATCAATTTGCGATACCAAAGTGTTATCCCAAAACAACTGCTGCCATCCAGCCATTGACCCTTCTAATCTCAATGGTCTCCCAAGAAATTCAATGTGTAGTAATTCCACGCTATTCCCAATGCGATAAACACGAAGTGCGGATTATGCCTGTAAAGGAATCGAACGAAAAGCATGTTAACAACTAGTGTTTGACTATCATTTAACCATCAGATTTACAAAAAAACTCTGGTCGTACCATTTGTTATAAAAATATCACCATAATACATGGCCTTACTAAATGCCATTTGACCTATGCATCAAATTTAAAACGTAATATAGGTATGATCTTTGACAAGTTAATAAACATACAATTAACATTATCGTTACATCGCAGTTGTAATTCGAACCGACAACAGCTGGTGTAATCGCTACACAACAATTACAAAGACTTCGGTCTAACATAATGACACCCTAGGAGGGTCAAGGATGAACAAGAAGCACTGCTCTCTGCTTACAATTTCAATATTGTTTGCGTGTAATGCCCAATCGGCGGGCTTTCAGGTTGCTGAGCACTCGGCATCTGGTCTTGGTAGAGCATTTTCAGGTGAAGGCGCGGTTGCGGATAATGCAAGCGTATTAGCGCGTAACCCAGCTGCGATGACACTTTTTAAAGAAGCTCAATTTTCAGGTGCACTGTCTATTGTCGACCCTGAAGTTAACGTCTACGACACTTACCATAAAGAGCACGCTGACGACGTGGCTCCGCTACAAATCGTTCCAGCGGGTTACTACATCAGCCCAATCAATGATCAATGGGCTTGGGGTATTGGTATGTTCACTACCTATGGTGTTGCGACTGATTACCCAGATGACATCTCTGCCGGTGATATGGCGGGTGATACCTCCCTACTTTCCGTCAACCTAAACCCTAATATCGCTTATCGCATTAACGAGCAATTCAGCGTCGGTGGTGGTATTAACTTGGTATACGCACACGCAGAGTTAACTCGCCACAAAGGTGCACTTGCTCCGCTATTTGGTCCTGACAGCAAGAAATCCGACAACCTCATTGGTATGGAAGGCGACACGTTTGCTTGGGGTTGGAACATTGGCGCTTTATACGAGCTGAATGAAAACAACCGCTTTGGCTTTGGTTACCGCTCTAAAGTGGACCTTGACTTTGATGAAGGTGAATTCAGCAGCTATGACTCTGGTGTCGCCAACGCTGCAAAAGTAGATGGCCGTCTGCAAATTTCTCTTCCGTCTATTATCGAACTTTCTGCATTCCATCAGTTAAACGAAACGTGGGCGATCCACTACGGATGGCAACAAACGGACTGGAGCACATTTAAAGAATTAAAAGCAACCAGTAAAGATTGTGCTGGTGGTGTGTGCTTCTTCAAACCTGAAAAATACGAAGACAACAACCGTTACTCCTTCGGTGGTACATACACTCTGAACAACCAATGGACACTTCGCGCGGGTATCGCCTATGACGAGCAAGCCGGTGAAGCCACATTGAGTATCCCTGATAGCGACCGTTTTTGGTACAGCGCAGGCGTGACTTATGCAATGAAAGAAAACCTAACCTTCGATGCAGGTTTTGCTTTCGTCAAGAGTAAGTCTGGCTCGTTTACTGAAACCAACGCCGCGGATCAAGAGATCACTTTTGATTCAGAAGGTACGGCCTACATCAGTGCTGTACAAATGAACTACACGTTCAAGTAATTAGGATTAACGGAGTAAACCAATGAAACATACGTTTAAACTATCACTGCTTTGTTCTGCAATCCTACTTGCAGGTTGTGGTGACAATACATCGAGCTCTGGTACATCAGATACACCGACATTTGAGCCCGAAGTACAAGCGCTACTTGACCGCAACACATCGATTAGCTTTACATTGCAAGGTGCAGATGCAGACGTTCCTGCGCCATCTTACTTATTGATGGATAGCACAGACGGAACGCTTGGCCTTCCAACAGGCGGGGACGATGCATTAACCAATCCCCTAGCTGCCATGAACACAATGGATGGTTGGTCAACGTCTATGCCAATCGTTCTTAACTTCAAAGGCGATGGTTTTGCTGACGGCCTTGTTACTTCTGGTATCAGCGTTATTAAGATAAACCAACGTCTTACCGATTGGGATGGTGCTTCAAACCCAATCGAAAAAGTACTTACGCTGGGTGCTGACTACGTTGTACAAGCGAGCGGCAATTCTCTGTACATTCAGTTTATGAACTCTTTGGACGAATCTGGCGAATACATCTTCGCGGTAACTCAAGCGATTCAAGACGTAAACGGAAATCCAATTGGTACGTCAGGAAGCTATGCGACAGGTAAAACGAAAGAGATCGTTTATGAGACTGGTGACTTAGCTTCAGTACAGGCAGCAACGACAGCAGTAGAGGGTATTTTCGGACTCGCAAGTGTCAACCCTGCTGATATTGTTTACTCATCATGGTTTAGCACACAATCTGTAGGCGATACGCTTGCTGCTGTGAAAGGCGTCACGGCAACCGGTTTTGCTACTGGTGCTAATACGTTAAATACTGTGTACAAAAACGACGCAAATGAAGGTGCCATTGACCTTTCTACCGCATACACTCTGACAATGGGGACGACACAAGACTTTGTTACAGCACTTGACGCTGATGAAGACTTTAACAAGTACGTTAGTGACCTGGATGCAGCTAAAACAGCAATCAAAGGTTTATATGCTGGCGCTAACGTGGCGGTCAATGTGACACAAGGTGTTGCAAAACTGCCTCATTATCTAGAGAAAGGCGCTGACTGGAACATGCAACCAATGGTTTCTGCAATGCCTAGCCTTGCTAAAGTCAGTGCTGCACTAGCGGATGAAGGCGAACAAGCGAACATGGTTCAACAGCTTTCTACAGGTGTATTTGCCGATGATCCTGTAGATGTCACTAAGTTAGCTACGGACCCGACAGAGCAGTTAAAGCTTGTTGGTTCGACTCTGTATCTAACGGACGGAACACAATTGGATAGCGACCGTATTATCACTCGTTATTCACCTGTACCAGTGGTTAAATCACTCGAAGACGTAGAGTTCTTGTTGTTTACACCGCAAACTGGCACACCTACAGATGTCGTGATTTACCAACACGGTATTACATCAGCTAAAGAAAATGCGTACTCTTTTGCTTTTAATATGGTTAAAGCAGGTGTTGCTGTTATTGCAATCGATCTACCAATCCATGGTAGTCGTAGTTTAGATGACCAACGCTCTGCCAACGCAGATGTACTGGCTTACCTGAACCTTTCTAACCTAGCAGTGGCGCGTGATAACCTTCGCCAAAGCGTGCTCGATGTGCTGGGTTTACGTGCAAGCTTAGTTGTTTCAGCGCAAGCTGGCCTTCTGGCAAGCAGCCCGCTTCAAGGCTTTAACCCGATGACGGGTTCAAAAGTGAAGATGCTTGGTCACTCATTGGGTGGTATCGTCGGTACTTCTGCAGTAGCAGCGGCGAACAACACATTGGGTAGCCCAACGGCAGACGCGTTGTACACATTCAGCGGCGCATCAATTCAAAACGCAGGTGGCCAAATTGGTAACCTACTGCTTGGTTCGTCTAACTTTGGTCCACAGATCAAGCATAACCTAGCGTACGCAGCTTCAACAGATTACGCGAGCTATGCAGATGCATCATGTGCAGACTTGTCTGACAAAGCGTGTTACGAGGCATTTGAACAAGTAGCAAGCGACGCACAACTAGCGGCACTTAATGCTGGTTTCTCTAGCTTTATCTATGCGGCACAAACTACGCTGGATACAGTTGATCCATTTACCAATGCAAGTGATCTTGTCTCAAGTGGCTCACTATCAACACCATTCTTCATGACAGAGGTAGATGGTGACGATACCGTACCAAACAATGTTGCAAACGCACCATTCGCGGGTACTGAACCTCTTGCGGCTAAACTTGGGCTAACAACTGTGAACAGTGCAAATACTGCGGTATCTCCTTCTGCTAGCTTTGTTCAATTTAATGCGACAGCAACACACAGTACGTTTGCATCCCCAGGCGGAACACTGGCTGACTTAGACCATCATGTAGAAATGCAGATGGAAAATGCTGACTTCCTAATGGATGATATGTTAACTGGTGTCACCAATACCTCTGTACTTAAGTAAGTATCTTTAGCAATACCAAAGCCCAGTTTCGACTGGGCTTTTTCGTTTCAGTGCTATTCAAACCCACTCATATTTCCTCTGCTATAGTTAAGTCGATGTCTTTGTCTAACTCACTTGTTTAAAAAGGAAAACTCTATGCGCGTATTGACCGTGATTGCCACTGCACTACTTCTTGCCGCTTGCGGTAGCAGCCAATATCTTATGTCAACGAATGAAGGGAAAATCATTACCTCTTACGGCAAGCCTGATCTCAATGAAGATACTGTTATGTACGAATATGAGGACGTAGATGGAAAAGAAATGAGCATTTCTAAAGACCAAGTTGTACAGATCATTGAACGATAAAACACCGTGCCCTCTGGAAAACAGAGGGCACTTCTCATTCACTCTGAATAACTCAACTTGAAACTAATAGCCTTTATCAATGCAACTAATTCATCATTCAAAACAATCAACACCCTTATTTATATTCTCACTATTATTTGGTTAGCGAATATTTTACATCTTCACTCCTTTCAGGTTGGAATATTGTAAAATCTCGCCTTTAATTCTCTAACACCCTTTTATTTCTCAGGATAAAGTGGATAATACCGCCACCAAAAAAACATTACTAAGGTGAGTCCTTATGTCTATCGAAGCTACTTTGCTTGCTCGCTGCGAGTCAAAATGTGAACTGTGTTCTTCTGAATCTCAACTAACAGCATTTGCTGTTCCACCACACGGTAACGTGACTGTTGATACTGCTATCATGGTTTGTGATAAGTGTCATGGTGAGATCGAAGATCCTAAAGACATTAACCACTGGCGCTGCCTAAACGACAGCATGTGGAGCCAAGTACCTGCGGTACAAGTCACTGCATGGCGCCAACTTACTCGCCTAAACTCTGAAAGCTGGGCTCAAGATGCTCTTGACATGATGTACATGGAAGAAGAGCAAATGAACTGGGCAATGAAAGGTATGTCTGCTGACGACAAAACCGTTGACTGCAACGGCACTGAACTTAAAAAAGGTGACGACGTAACAGTAATCAAAGACCTACCAGTTAAAGGTACAAACCAAGTAATCAAACAAGGTACTGTTATTCGTGGTATCAGCCTTGGTGATGATCCTAAACTTGTTTCAGGTAAGGCAAACGGCGGTCAGTCAATGTACGTGATCGCTGAGTACTGCCGTAAGAAGTAATCTCGATATTACTTTCGAAGTTTAACGGGGTTCCAATTGGGACCCCGTTTTCGTTTCTAACTTCCGCTTTCTTCTACTTATCTATTTTATCGCTGTCATTCCTCGCTTTCGCTCTCAAGCATTTTCGATTATGGTTCGAGAAGGAACAAATTAAGATGGATTGTTGTATGAAGAAGTTAACCATTCTTGATGGAGGTATGGGCCGTGAGCTCAAACGCATTGGGGCACCTTTCTCGCAGCCACAATGGAGTGCTCAAGCTCTGATTGAATCTCCCGAGTACGTCTATCAGGCGCATCAAAGCTTTATCAATGCTGGGGCGGAGATCATTATCGCCAACAGTTATGCTTGTGTACCGTTTCATCTTGGTGAAACACTCTACGAACAACGTGGTAGTGAGCTTGCTCGTCAAGCGGCTCAGATTGCACAAGAATGCGCAAATCAATCACCAAACGACATTGTCGTCGCAGGCTGTATTCCCCCCGCATTTGGTAGCTATCGCCCTGACCTGTTTGAAAAAGAGCAAGGCGAACAGATCTTCGAAACGTTACTGAAAGCACAAGATGACTATGTCGCGATCTGGATTGCGGAAACGATCTGCAGCCTAGAGGAGCTCACTTGTTTGCAAAACGTCTTTAATAGCAGCAATAAACCGGTCGTTTATGCCTTTTCTCTCAACGACGACGTGTCAAGCACCGCACTCCTTCGTTCAGGAGAAACCGTAACGCAAGCCATTGAACAAGTGGTGGCCAATGCTTCGGTTAATACACGTGGTATATACTTCAACTGTTCGGTACCAGAGGTAATGGCAAAAGCAGTCAGCGACACCAACGCTATCTTAAACAAACACAAGAGCAATATTGATATTGGCGTTTA
Organism: Vibrio jasicida 090810c; assembly: GCF_002887615.1. Taxonomy (NCBI): domain Bacteria; kingdom Pseudomonadati; phylum Pseudomonadota; class Gammaproteobacteria; order Vibrionales; family Vibrionaceae; genus Vibrio; species Vibrio jasicida. The sequence goes on from NZ_CP025793.1 coordinate 1,396,609, forward strand.
TGCAAATAACTTTACTGCAATTAAATCTGGTCATGAAGCGAATAGTGCACTTCAGTCCATGCGCGAACTTACTCCAAAAGAATACGTCGAATTTGCGAAAGAATGGTATGTAAAAGGAGCAACCGTCATTGGTGGATGCTGCGGTATCGGCCCAGAACACATCAAAGCGTTGGTGGATTGGAAAAACGCAGTGTAAACATTCTAATCAATTTCTCCTGCAACCGTCTGTACACGGTTAAAGGTACCAGGCTCAGTCACCCAAGCCGCAACGGCATCAATATTATCTAACGGTTGACTGAGCTTAAACGTCCAATGTCCATTCTCTGAACGACTTTGTTGTTTCTCTAATACCACAAAATTATGCTCAAGGACTTTACCTCGATTCTCACCCCTTTTCACTGGTGTGGTTTCATTATTTGAGAGAAACACAATCGTCGCATCATACATACCCACCTCTTCAAATCGCAGGGTGAATTGGTTGCCAGATCGCTCTAGAACCAAAGATTGAGCTTTATCGTTGTGGTTGCTTGGTAACACACGCTCACGCCAGTTGAAGAAGCCGCGCCATTCTTTACCATCAACGACAAATGCCGGAGTATAAACACTCCCTACCGCACCATAAGCACGATACAAACGTTGCAGCTGAGAGAATTCAGGCTTTGCAAATTTGTCTTTCCAGCCAAGATAGTCCCAATAGTCAACGTGGTAGGCAACGGGAATGTACTTTCCCCACAAATCAGGGTTGGATTCGAACGTGGAAAGGTATTTGTCTGCAGGTGGACAACTAGAGCAACCTTCTGAAGTAAACAGTTCGATGACTTGGGCAGGCCGCCCCTCATGAGACCATATTTGAGAAGCAGAAAGGCTCGCTAGAATAGACAAAGTTGATATAGCAATCATAGACAGTTCCTTCTTGTAACTACTGACTATGACCGTGCTACCTAAAGATAGCTTTCAATACTGTTTTAGAAGTGTAGATTTCAGATACAAAAATGCCGGCGATTAAGCCGGCATTTCGAATTCGCTTTATATTCAGATTAACGATACATACCGATATCTTTCTGAATATGTGCTGACAAATCTTCTGCGTAGTAGCTGCGAGGTGCAGAATTGTCTACAAAAAGAATGTCTAGTAGGTGAGCAATCAATCCTTTGAAGTTAACCGAGTAGGTTTTCTTATCCATAGAGGTTGGTAAAGCTACATTTGTCATTTGCATTGCTTGTGCCATGATTGCCTCTCTTTAAAAGCAGTAATTTGTTTCGTTGGTTGTATATTAGTCATTTTTTCATTGAGCAAAAAATGACAAAATTTGCTCATTCAAATTAGTTTTTCTAATGAAACAAGGTATTTACAAACACCCAGAATACAAAAGCCACCAAAATGAATAGTTATTCACAAATTGAAATCTTTAGTTGAATAACTTGGATTTACGTAGGTAAATCCAAGTTTAAATGCAACATTTTTTTAACTGAAATCGTTTTCCAGTGTTTTTGAATTTACAAAATCATCAAGAGTTCTGATTAGTAATATTAACGCTAGAATTATCGTTAGATTTGTTCTTATAAATAGACGCAATAACCGCCGCCGTCATGACCGTAACCAAGAACGTTAATGACCAAACCGTCGGGATTTCATATTGAGTTCCGACTAGCAGCATCTTGATACCGATAAAGATCATGATGACTGACAACGCTGGTTTTAGGTAAACAAACTTATCCAACATCGCTTGAAGTACAAAGTACAATGAACGTAAGCCAAGTAGAGCAAATACGTTTGCCGCTAAAACTAGGAACGGTTCGCGTGTAACAGCGAAGATCGCAGGGATAGAATCCAAAGCGAACATAACGTCCATCACCGCAATCACACCAACAACGATCAACATTGGCGTTGCAACCCACTTACCTGCTTGTTTTAAGATCAAGTGGTTGCCTTGATACTTGTCTGTCACTGGTAAGAACTTGCGAATGAATTGCTCAGGATAAGGGTTCACCTCTTCTTCTTCGCCTTTATCTCGCGCTAACTTGATACCAGTCCAAATTAGGAATGCCGCGAATAGGTAAAGCACCCAGTGGTATTGAGCCAACAACTGCGCACCAACAGCAATCATGATTGCACGTAGCACTAACGCACCAATGACCCCCCACAGCAAAGCACGAGGACGTAAATGTTCTGGCACCTTGTATTGCGCAAAGATAATCGCAAAAACAAACAAGTTGTCGACACTTAACGATTTCTCAAGCAAATAACCCGTTAAGAATGATATGGTCGCCTTTTCGTGAGTATAAACGCTATGAGGCGCGTAATAATCCCAAAAGAAATAGATAGAACCTGCAAAGACAAACGCTAATAAGAACCAGAATACGCTCCAACCAATCGCTTTTTTCATGGTAATCACGCCGCCACGAGTCTGATAGATATCGAGAGCGACTAAAACCAAGGTAAATAGGCCGAATACACCGTACATTGTCAGTGATTCTTGCAGTGGAACAGACTGGGATAATTGGGTGGTATTTTCGATAAGAGACATGCTTCCTCCCGAGCGGAAGGACATTATTCGGGCTGACCTTCCGCAAACAATACAAACCAGCAGTCACATTACCCATGTGTCTGCTAATCAATGAATGCGTTGGTCTCGTTGAAGTGACGACTTGATGAATCAAGTATCACCTTTATTTACCGGATAAGCTGATGCTTAACGAGATGACGATAAATAAACTTGCGCTAACTACTCCCCAAACGCCGCCATCATACCCCTGCCTGCAGCGATCTCCAACAAAAATTACTTATCGATAAAAACAAAGTATTTTGTGAAGAACAGTTATCAGCAGCACCTATCAACTGGATGATAAATACAAAAAAGGAGCACGGCTGTGCTCCTTTTTGATGACTTGTCGGGTTTACAAACCAGTTAATGGTACAAAATAAACCAGTGTTGACCAAACCGCGACCCACGCAACGACGACCGCTGCATCAGCCCAATCTTTTTTCCACATACTCTCTTCCCTCTTAATCGCATGTGCAACAGAAAGAGAGCAAAAAGGATACCAATAAGCTTTACTGGTTCTTTTGGGAATAAACTTTGTGATTTTCGTTCAAACAGTTTGGTTCATCGGTCAGTAATTCAATGAAACAATCGGCCATAGAAAGGTTACTCACAAACCCTTCACCTTTCATGTTTAACAAGGCTTCATAGCCTTCTTTACCTTTCATTGTGTAGGCCGAGGATGCCCCGCGATACCACTCTTCTTCTTGAATCAGTGACCAACGATCCCCATCAAAAATTTCTAACTTTTTAATGCGTTGTCCTTTGGCCGCACCCGCATCGTATTCAAAGCTCAAGTTATGCGTATATGGGTAGCTACCAGAACCAGTGCCTTCAACGCCATTGTTGAGTGCATTATTGATTGCGCCTTCCAATGCTAGACGAATCGCTTTACCTTGCACATCATAACAGCCGATTGGCACGGCAAATGGCAACAATCGTCCGGCAACATCTGCCACGGTGATCTTTCCCGGATTGAGAGAAGTGCGCACCCCACCCGCATTATGAATTGCAAATTGAACCTGATGACCACGTTTGTTCAAACTATAAAGAAAGGAGTGTGCAACGGATGGCGCGAGCTCGCTACCACCGAATTCATCGGGCACTCGAACATGACGCTTTTTCTGCACTACGTTTGCAATGACTTGTGCTTGCAACTTGCGCACTCGCGGAATGTATTTATCACTCAAAATTGCCTGTGTTTCAGGGTGCTTCTTACACACCACCACATTTGGCTGACCATGAATAAAGTCACACGCTTCCTCAAACACACCTTGATCGAGCTGCTCGTTTAACGTTGAGTCCCAAAAGATTCGACGTCCAAGCAACAACTCATTTTGGCCATTTAGCATGGTCGGTTTGCCGCTTTCATCAAACTCAAGCACACAATGCCCCATCGTCAGCGCATGATAACCAGCTTGCACAACGTAAGTGTCATTAACTTTAATGCCATAAGGGTCGTCTTGACCTAGACCAATAGCGGTAAAGTCACCCTGTAACCTATGACTGTGACCACCGACAATAATGCCAATACCTTCTACTTTGGATGCTAATTCAAGATCGCCTTCGTAACCTAAGTGGCTTAAAAGAATGATATTTTTGATACCCGCTTGGTTAATCTGTTCAACCGTATGCTTTGCGGTTTCAATTGCAGATATGAATGGTGTATCCGCATCTGGGTTTGCAATGTCGCTCATCTTATCAATAGACAAACCGAAAATGGCCACTCTCTCGCCATCAAATTCCTTGTTCAAATATTGCGCACTTTGAGTTGCAGTATCGAAGCTCAGTACATTGTCACAATCACTCATACGGTGATCTTTGCTCGATAACTCATTCGACAAATCCCAATTGCCCGCAAGCAGTGGAAAGTGAGTACGTTGACAAAACAACGCGACTGGCTCATTCCCCATATCTAATTCATGATTGCCTAAAGCCATGGCATCGATGTTTAGAGCATTTAACAGATCAGCGTTTGCTTTGCCTTTAAATAGGGAAAAATACAACGTGCCTTGAAAACAGTCACCAGCATGAAGGAACAACATGCCCTGACCTTGGCGTTGAGCATCATCGCGAAGCTGTTCTACGCGCGTTGCAATACGCGAAAAACCACCAGCGCTCACGTAAGGCTCCAGTGTACGTTCGTTATCGATATTGAGTTTTAGTTGTAATGACGTTGGTTCAAAGTAGGAATGTGTGTCATTGATGTGCGCCAGTTTGATTCTGACTGGCTTATGATTTTTATTCATTGTCATCTTCTCTCTTTTCATTCCTTTTAATTATTAGAATTGAATCATGACAGAATCATGAATTTTATGAAACAGAGAAATTGTCATTTCATTTTAACGTGATCAAGATTCATCTTGCGTACAATTATGAAAGCGACTTTACGCCTAAACGGTCTGCATTCCTAGGGTGAATGCTCTTAATTTTGTGAACTGAGCTTAACTCGATTAGACCAATTTCATATATGCTTAGGAGAAGCAAAAGAACTCTCTATAATTCAAATAATTGCAAGGAGGAGTGAGATGAGACTAGAACGCATCGAAATCTCTGGGTTTAGAGGCATCAAACGCCTGTCACTCTCTTTTGACGAACTCACCACCTTGATTGGTGAAAATACTTGGGGCAAATCATCATTACTTGATGCACTTTCGCTTGCCCTTCCTGCTGACGGTTCTCTTTATCAGTTTGAGATGACTGATTTCCACGTTGACTACGCCATCGCCCATCCGCAATCGCAGCATTTACAAATTATCCTGTGTTTTAAGGCGCAAGATAAACAAGAAGTGAATGCTGGTCGTTACCGTCGTATAAAGCCGACATGGTGTATCAATGCAGACAATGAGCACGTCATTTATTACCGTATAAGTGCCACGCGAGACGGCCATAACACGACGACAAAGTACGCCTTTCTAGATTGCGACGGCGAACCAAAACAACTGCACCATTCAGAAAAGCTCGCGGTTGAACTCATGACGCTGCATCCAGTGATTCGTTTACGCGACTCACGTCGTTTCCCTGCTCCTCCCACCAATGGAGACAGCAAAAATGCACGTATTGAAAAACGGATTAACAACACTTGTCGTCGTTTAGTTGCCATGCCCGGCCACGTCAACAAAGGTGAGGTACGAAGTAGTCTAGGCTCCATGCAAACTTTGGTCGAACACTACTTTGCTTTCCGAAGTGTTAAAAAAGGCAACCCAAGAAAGCCACGCGACGGATTGTTCTATGCGAGCCCCTCCTCTGAAAAAGGCCTTGCGCAGTTTCTTAAAGAAACCAACAACAAACAAAGTCGATTGCTTTTAATGGGCTTACTAAACGCGTATTTGCAAGCAAAAGGTCCAACCGACTTGAGGCGCTGCGCTCGCCCTATTTTGATCATTGAAGATCCGGAAGGTCGTTTACACCCTACCCACTTATCGCGTGCTTGGAGTTTGTTGCAGCTATTACCAATGCAGAAGATTCTTACCACCAACAGTGCCCGTTTGCTCGGTTCTGTTCCATTGGCCTCTATCCGACGTTTAATTCGTTTATCAGACAAGACCGTTGCAAAGTCACTCAATACTAACCGATTTAGTGTCGATCAATTGAGACGGATTGGCTTCCACATTCGCTTCCACCGGGCTGGTGCACTCTTTGCTCGCTGTTGGTTATTGGTTGAGGGAGAAACTGAAGTATGGCTATTTAACGAACTCGCCCGCCAATGCGGATATGATTTAGCGGCGGAGGGTGTTCAAATTGTTGAGTTTGCACAGTCTGGTTTGAAGTCACTCATCAAAGTGGCCAAAGAGTTTGGGATTGATTGGCACGTTGTTACCGATGGAGACCCCGCGGGGAAAAAATACGCACATACGGTTCGAGCGCACTTAGATAATGATCAGGAACGCCATCGCTTAACCGAATTGCCAGATCGAGACATTGAACACTTCTTGTATAACAACGGGTTCGAATTGTTCTTTAAAGACATTGTTAAGATCCCTCATGACCACCCGATCCCTGCGAAAAAAGTGGTTAATCGTGTTTTGAAGAAACAAGCGAAGCCAGATTTAGCCCTTGCTATCGTTGCCCATTGCGAAGAACGAGGTGTCGAATGCATCCCTGTCTTGCTTCGTTGGACCCTAAAACGAGTAGTAACGATGGCGAACGGCAACACCTGATCGTGCCCATGACTTGTGTTGCAGATAAGCGGACGGAAATACAAACATAAAAAAAGCACACCAATTTGGTGTGCTCGTATCAAGAATCAATAATTTTGATTAACTGTATTGAGCGGGATAAGTCTCAATACACAGCGGATACAAATAAGATCGGGGGTTCACTACTGTACTTGCTCAGCAAGCGAAGAAGTAGCGGCTGATTTCGCATGTAACCAAAGTCCCGTCGCTTTCATCAGGTAACCAAACACACCACCTAAGAGCAGTGATGGAACGACAAGTTGCCAGTTACCATCAGCAGCGAAAGTCGCGCATGATCCAATGAAAGTACCAGGAATGTACGCTAACCAAGCTTGCTTGGCTTGAATACACATGAAAAACGCAACAACAGCAGTAATTACGTAGCCAAGAATCTCTAGCCCAGCGTAAGTAGAACCGTAGATGATCACCATTGCCCAAAAAACACCACTCAAGTTGGTAATTAAGCTAATTCCTAAGCCTTTTAAGCCACTTGTCGGGGATGCAAAGTAACTTGTACAGCCAAGAAAGCCAGCCCAAGATAACAGGCCTAGGGAGATCGCGATCCAGCCCCACACGCCAGAGAGAATGCCAGTAGTAATAGAGATTGCTAAAAGTGTTGTCATGGTATTCTTACCCGCTTGCTAGTTCGTACCGAATTGGTTTGAGAACTGCCTTCATACATTGAAATCAGGCAGTCAATACTAGGCATATAGCCCTATCACTTCGGTGATTAAGATCACATTAAACTTCATATCGTTTCATTTTTTACACGTTAAATTTGACGCAACCGATAAATCAACAGATTTCGAAAATAACAAAATCATAATGAATTGATCAAAAATCACAAAAAAGGCCCTGCCTAATGCAGAGCCTTTTGAAAAATTCGGTCAATTTATATCAGATATCGTTTAAAGCACCGAAGGTTTACCTTTCATCATTCGTAGACCTTCACGCTTGATGCAATCAACCAATGGGTTTTCCGCCATATCCGCACGCCAGATAAACGACAACGTTCGATCCATTTTTAGTTCAGGTACGTTTAGTGCCACCAGTTCACCCGCTTCAATGTATCGCTCTACATCAAGGTAAGGTAAACAAGTAAGATATTGACCGTTCGCTACTAAGCTGCGTAGCACTGGGACGTGTTCATATTCACGCCAAACATCGAGATCTTCAATGAGATGGTGAATGGAACTATCAAAAATCTTGCGAGTACCAGAACCATGCTCACGTAAAACCCATTTTGCATGTTCTAACTGAGCAAGACTAACCGAATCGTTACGAGCAAACGGATGGTGAGACGCTGCGACTACAGTAAGATGATCACGACACCAAATTTCTTGGTGCAAACGGTTATCGTCACAACGCCCTTCAATCACGCCCAAATCGTATTTGTAATCCAACACTCCATCAATAACGGCTTGCGTACTTTGTACTCCAAGTGAGATTCGCATCTCTGGAAAGTCGTTATCAATGATACTGATAAGGTCAGGAACCAAGTGTTCTGCCGGTGTTTGACTGGCACCTAATCGAATGTGCCCACTCAGCAAATGCTGCTCATAAAATCCCATTTCTATTTGCAGCGCGTCTTGTAATAAACGCTTAGCTTTTGGCCTTAACCACATCCCCCAATGCGTTAGGGCCATTTGCTTGCCTTGCCTTTCAAACAAAGGCCTGCCAAGCATTTTTTCTAATTGCGCAAGCGACATACTTGTCGCTGATTGTGTTAAAGCCAGTTTATCTGCGGCCTGGCTTACACTGCCGGTGTCTGCAACTGCGTCAAAAACCGCTAATTGCTTAAGTGAGTAGCGCAAAGTTGTCTCCCTAATTGGCGAGTATTCCTCATACCCTCGCGACCCCAAAATCCATGCGTAAATACGCAATGAGGTTCATTTTACCTACCCTACAAAACTTATCAAATAATTTGATGAGGATTCTAAATATTATCAATTTTACCTGTACGTCCTGAGTGCTTAATCTGGATATGCGGTTCGGGAACACCGCAACAAAACACAATTAACACCTTCATTTTCGAGCGCATTAAATACCTCGATTTCATTAACTAAGGAGTTTCTATGGAACCACAAACTAAGGAGTCAACATGGCGGTGAGCAGCTCTGAAAATCATCAATACTTTTCTCCAAAAGAAATGATGGCTGAAGCTGAGAAGTTTGCGCTAAGTAAGGCAAATAAAACCAGCGGCATGACACTGGGTTTGGCCATCATGGCAGGCGCATTTATCGGATTGGCTTTCCTGTTCTACATCACAGTAACAACAGGCAGTGCTGACGCTGGTTGGGGTCTTAGTCGTCTTGCTGGTGGTTTAGCGTTCAGTATGGGCTTAATTCTCATCGTGATTTGCGGCGGTGAGTTGTTTACCAGTTCTGTGCTTTCGAGCATCTCTTGGGCAAACAGACAAATTTCATTCGGCAAAATGCTTTCGATTTGGGGCAAAGTTTACGTTGGTAACTTTATTGGTGCCATGTTCTTGCTGGCTCTCGTTAGTGCGGCAGGCTTGTACACAATGGACGCGGGTCAGTGGGGCTTAAATGCACTGAACATCGCACAACATAAATTGCACCACACCTTAGTACAAGCATTCGCACTGGGCATTCTTTGTAACTTACTTGTTTGTTTAGCTATTTGGCTGACATTCAGCTCTGCAAATGCAATGACTAAAGCCGCAATGACCATCATGCCAGTTGCCATGTTCGTCAGCAGTGGTTTCGAGCACTGTGTTGCAAACATGTTCATGGTACCGCTGGGGATCGTTATCGCAAACTTCGCACCGGAATCGTTCTGGACTGCAGTCGGCGTACCAGCTTCTCAATACGCAGATTTAAATGTCGGTCACTTTATTACTGCAAACTTAATTCCAGTGACACTTGGCAACATCGTCGGTGGTGCCGTCTTAGTTGGCTTAGCTAACTGGTGCATTTACCGTCGCCCAGAATTAAAAGCAGCAAAAGTTGCATCAATTACAAACACTACAACACTCACGTCAGTTAAGGAAAGCACTATGAAAAATGCATCTATCGTTAAAGAAATCATGAACCCAACGCCAGTTACGCTAAGCGTAGAAATGCCAGTAGCAACTGCACTTGATACCCTATTGGATAACAATCTAATCAGTGCACCTGTTGTTGATGTTCAAAACCGTCTTGTTGGCTTCCTTTCTGCTCATGATGTGATGGTTGAATTATGGTGCCAAGACTACATTCCTGCTAACGAGCAGAAAGTCGTAGATTTGATGAGTCGTAATGTCGTGGCAATTGATGCCAATGACCGCCTAGTTGATGTCGTTGAATTCCTTTGCATTGACAAAGAACAACTATACCCGACAACAAGTATGGGGATGGCTACACGCTTAACGTCTCTTTCTCTAGAAGAGCGAGCAAAAAGCATTAAAGTAAGCAAACCTCAGGTACTCCCTGTTCTAGAAAATGGGTTGATGGTTGGTGTTGTAACACGTAATGAAGTGCTTAAAGCTCTGCGCCCAGTTTACGGCGAACGCTTAAACCTTGTTGAAGATAACGTTCTAGAAACCGCATAAACAATATAAATACTGACAATATACGGTTGGCACCAATAAAAAAGCGCTCTAATTAAGAGCGCTTTCATCATTTGGAAACTCTGTTGTACTGCAAGAAGGTTACTTTTTGATACCTTCCACGTGCAGTTCCATATCCACGTAGCTAGAAGACCCCATTACTGGGATTTCGAAGTCAGCAAGTTCTAGACGAGTTTGACCAATAAAGCCCGCACGCTCACCACCCCATGGGTCGTTCCCTGCACCAACAAATTCAGCAGTAATCGTAATTGGTTTTGTAACACCATGTAGCGTTAGGTCACCTATTACATCTAACTTACCGTCGCCTTTGTCGACAACTTTGGTGCTCTTAAATGTGGCTTCGCCAAACTTACCGGCATCAATAAAATCACCGCTACGGATGTGTTTGTCGCGCTCTGCATGGTTTGAATCAAGGCTTGTCGTATCAACCACTACATTTACTTTCGAATCTGCGATGTTGTTTTCATCAAAAGAAAAGTCACCAGAAAATGTATTAAAACGACCTTTGATGAAACTGTAACCTAAGTGGCTAACTTTAAAGTTAACTGATGCGTGAGCACCTTTCGTATCGATAACGTAATCTGCAGCGTTAGCACCAAAAGGTAGTGCCATAGCGATTGCTAATCCTGTAGCGAAAAGTGACTTTTTCATTTTGAAGCTCCTAACATTTTTCTTAATGTGTTGTCTTTATCGATAAAGTGATGTTTGAGTGCAGCAGCTGCGTGTAAACCTGCCATTAGGATTACTGCCCAAGCTGCATAGAAGTGAATTTCACCTGCAATATCCGACTGACCGGGAAACAATTCCCCCGCCCCTGGCACCGTAAACCAATTAAATACTTCGATACCGCGACCATCAGATGTTGAGATGAGGTAACCTGAAATAAAGATGGTGATGAGCAATAGATACATCACACCGTGTGCGGCTTTCGCTGCAACTACTTCATAAGGTTTCCCTTCCACTTTTGGTGACGCCGTCACATGCTTCCATACGATGCGTACCAAAGTGAGGGTTGCTAATAAAATGCCCACAGAGCGGTGATAATGTGGTGCAGTGCGATACCATTCGCTGTAGTAGCTAAGGTCGACCATCCACAAACCCACAGCAAATAAACCGATGATGCAAAGCGCAGATAGCCAATGCATAAATCGTGCAGTTAGGTTGTAATTCTTTACCAGTGTATCCATCTCACGTCCTAGATATATTCCTAAGTTGATGTTGAGCAAGAAACACAACATTAACTTATTTACCTTGTATGCAACAGATTATTTACCATCCTTTACATCTAACCAATAACACCTTTTTAAACAAGTTGTTCGAAAAATTAGAAGGAACTTCAAATCATTTAAAAAACTGACACTTAGATATCAACTTCTTGCTCAATTTCATACAACTCATCGGTCATTTCTAGCATGCGTCTTTCAATCACTGACTTCGCATCCTCAATTCCTTTGTTGTAATAAATCGGAGCAAGCTTTTCTGTTACGAAGTCAATTAAAAACTCACTGTCGAATTGGCCGATTTCCACACTCAATTCATCCTGCATATAATCTTGAATTGCGCGAGCTAACGCTTCTTTTTGTGCTCTTTCTAGTTTGATCATGTTCTACCTATACTGTTCCATTCTCAAAATTGATGTTTAGATCAAGAAGTTGCCTCTCCAAATTAGTCTATCCTAAAAGGACTATGCTAACCTTTCGCCGTTCATTTTGTTAACCGTTAAGGGATATTCTTTGCTACTCGACTTAGTCATCCAAAGTGTCAATGATTTTCAGGACGATTGTCTCAAACTCTGTGAGAAGCATTATCCTGCGGTGCATAACCAAGGCATGAGTGAACATCACCTTGGACTCGCGTTTGCAAGACGTATGGAACACACCTTCCGCCATTTTGGCTATAGCAGTGTCATTAAACCAATCGAAGTGCTCGATGCACCAGATTTACCTCATCATTATCGTATTTCTTCTGAAATGGGTACGGTTTGGGTACTAAGCCACCATATGGTGAGCGCAGGAAATTCTTGCCGAGAAAACCTGCTCTCCTCTATTACCGAATGGCAAAGTGAATATGGGTATGCGCTACAACCCAATGATTTGTTGTTTTTGGTCAGTGACCATTGGATTAGCCGCAGTAAAACCAGTCGAGAACTTTTACACTGGTGGATGGGTGAACTTCCTGAGCCTATTAATGAATATACCGAGCAAGGAATCACGCTCTTTACGAGTGAATCGCAGTTGAGCAATTCTTTGGATGGTAGGTTTGGGATTAGCCCTTGCTACATTAAATTTGGCCACCCTTTGCGTCGTTCAAACAAACAACAATTGGTCAGAAAATACCTCCAACTTTATGCGGTATTACAGTGGTAGTATCAAATTGCAACGGGTAGATTATCAGCCTGTTCATCCATTTGTTTGATGCTGGTCGATATTTCTGTTTATCGAGTGCTAACTCTCTTGCCTTGGAGCAAGCCCCCGCTTAGATTCAAACTACTGAAGTAAAACTAGATGCACAACAATCAGTTAAGCATCAGTAAAGAGCATTGGTCTAGGTTACAACAATAATGATGAGTATTTCGCAGCTGCTTGGCTGCATATCGAAGCAACCCGATGGGCAGTACATAGCACAATACAATCAACTCACGTTGCGTAGTGTGTTTCAGCCTATCTATAAACAAGATCTTTCCATCATCGGTCTCGAAGCATTGGTTAGAATTAGTAACCAAGAAGGCTTAATGATCAGACCTGATCAGTTCTTCCATTCAAACACTATCCCCGCCCAAGACCAAATCAATGTTGAACGTCTCAGCCGTCTCATTCACATCAGTAACTTTGGTCAATCAAAGTTTTGTAATAAGAAGCTGTTTTTGAATGTTCTGCCTAAAGCCGCGGAAATGTTGGCAAAAGATGTTTCATACAGCAATCTACTCAAACAAGCGATTATTGAAGCTGATTTAAGGCGGGAGCAGATCGTCATGGAATTGGTGGAATTAGACGCCAGTGATGAAGCTTTCTTATATAAAGCCACGAAGGAGTTGAGCAACAATGGTTATCTTTTGGCGATTGATGATTACGGAATTGACGCTTCTACCATTGAGCGAGTTCGATGCGTAAAACCGAATATTATTAAAATTGACCGGTCACTTTTACTCAGATATGAAAATGGGGACTTTTCTTGCTTGATGGAAGCACTCAATCTCGCAAAAGATATTCGTTCAAAAACCGTTATTGAAGGAATTGAAACCGAGCATCAACTTAACTTAATGAAAAAACTCGGTTTCGATATGTATCAAGGTTACTTATTGGCGATGCCTCAACCCCTTGAAGCCTACCAAGAAGCTAAGACGGCGTAATCAGAGTTACTGATAGACGCCATCACCTTTTCTATCGGCGGTTTTTACCACGATTTTTATGAATCGCTAATTTCGCTTTTAGTTTACGTTTTTCTGATGAACGGCTCTTACGTCGGCCACCACCATTATTGTTTTCAGGTTCCACTTCTTCAACTAGACTCGGCTCGAAACCTTCTAACCATTCTTGTGGTAAACGTTGATCGAGCAAATTCTCAATGGCGTGTAACAAATACTCTTCATCTCGGCTCATCAAAGACACAGCTAAACCAGATTTACCAGCTCGGCCAGTACGGCCAATTCGGTGAACATAATCTTCAGCTTTGAAAGGCATATCAAAGTTCACTACTTGTTCTAGTTGCTGGATATCCAAGCCACGCGCGGCGACGTCAGTTGCAATCAAAGCGCGAACTTTGCCTGATTTAAACTCATCAAGTGCACGCTGACGAGCACCTTGCGACTTGTCACCATTAATCGACACAGCTTTGATACCATCCAACTTAAGCTCTTTCGCCAGTTCGTCACTACCTTGTTTGGTTTTAGTGAATACCAACACTTGTTGCCAATTACGAGATCCAATCAAATACGCCAATAGTTCACGCTTGCGCTTCTTATCAACTGGATACACCATTTGCTTTACCGTTTCGGCAGTCGTATTTGGTGGAGACACTTCGACTTCAACGGGTTCATCCATCAATTTATAAGCAATGGTTTTAATGCGTTTTTCAAATGTCGCAGAGAATAGCATGAACTGTTTGCTCTCAGGTAAGCGACGAAGAATACGTTGCAGATCTGGCCAGAAGCCCATGTCTAGCATACGGTCGGCTTCATCAAGGACAAGTATTCCCGTTTTTGAAATGTTTACATTGCCGTTAAACAAGTGGTCAAGTAAGCGTCCAGGAGTCGCGATAAGAATATCAGCTCCTTCTTCAAGCTTATTCTTTTGTACGCCAATGCTTGTGCCACCATAGACACAAACGATGCGGAGCTCAGTGTTGGTAGCGTATTGCGTTAGATTATCGAAAACCTGTTGCGCAAGTTCACGCGTCGGCACCAAAATCAGAGCTTGAGGTGTTCCGTTCAGTTTCTTTTGCTGCACGGCTTGGATAATTGGCAAACCAAATGCGGCGGTTTTACCTGTGCCTGTTTGAGCTGCAGCAAGTAGATCTTTTCCGGCCAAGACATGCGGGATAGATTTTTCCTGCACAGGTGTTGGAGTAACGATATTTAAACCAGTTAACGTCTCCACCAAATGTTGTTCAATGCCAAGATCAGCGAAATTAACGGACATGATAAACCTCATAATTTTTGGAGCGCAGAGTTTACCAGAGCCTTGATAGTCCGACTACCTTTAGACTCTGCCAATCTATGAATTGATCAGTTGTTGGTAGAATTCTCGTGATTCACTCAGAACATCTTGATAAAGCGCAGGAAACTTTGCTTCTAACGTTGAATACTCTCTATCCAATACTTCAAACGTTGTGGTGAGATCCGCCATACGAGGCGTACGTTGAGACATTCGATGTAACGCAAACTCTATGTTTTCCAATTGGCGATAAGATTGTAACCACCCACCACTCCACATTCGGTTATGTATCAGTAAAAACCTTGATGGCAATGAATCTGTGATTTGGTTATCGACTTGTTTGAAAGCTTTGTGGACAAATGAATCTAACGATTCAGAAGAAAAACTGTCCCAATGTTTGGCCAAACAATGATCCCAAAACATATCAAGCGCAATAGGCGCAAAACGACGGGCGACACCAGTAAAGTGCGGCTTACATTCTTCTACTATGGGGTGATGATCTGTGATGCGGTCAACAAAGCGATGGAGTTTAATGCCATTGGAAATGTCAGTTTGATACTGCTTGCTTGGATCTCCCTTTACGAAATCTCCAAGCAAGTTTCCCATTAAATGGCTATTACAATGTTGTGCAATATGCAGGTGGGCTAGAAAGTTCATTAGACGCTGTGAGTGGCCTTTTGGCTCGTCTTACATGAACTTATTATAACGTCTGTTGTGACGCGGTGAGAGTACTAATTGTACTTATTCGGCTTCGTCTTCTGAGCCTACGTATTCCGACAAGTTAATACCGATTTCAAGTGCATCTAGCAACTCTAGGCATTCGTCGTTTTGGTATTGGTCGCTCATTGTGACCTCCTTTGTTTTACATCTCCTGAAGCAACCCGCTTCAATCTTCACTGTCATTTCTTTTCTTCATCGATGACAGCAACTCCTTTTTATACACTTTATATGACACATTCATGACAGCGAGAAGTAAAGATTTAGAAAGCTATGACAGGAATCATAAGTAAACGTTTGCATCGATTGTTCTCTTCTATAACCCCCTCCGCCCAACTGACACCATAAACACAAAGGCTCATTGTCATGGTTAATCAATATTTCTGTCATTAAAAGATACGACAAACCGTTTATTGTGAATTTAGATCTCATATTTTGAAATACATCAACTGACTGTTACATATTTTGCTGATTCCTATCGCATATTTTGTTTCGATAGTCGCATAACTTGTACACCATCCTTTTCATCTCAAATGGAGTAACAAATGAGAGAAGTAGAGTTTAGAACGATAGATAAGCTATTCATTAAAATGTCTATCAACGACAAAATGTGGGCCATTTTCCTCCTGTTTCTGGGAGCTCTAACTTCAGTGGCAGGAAGCCGATATTTCAATGACATACAGGCATTTGAGCAACGCTCGATTGCTTCTGCACAAGCGACAATTTCTGGTGTGGTGCAAGCCCAACCCGAAAATTTGCGTAATATAGGCGGGTTGGTAAACGTCAGCGCTCAAAACAACCCAAAATTCAATAATGGTACGGTAACGGTATACTCTCAACTCGAATCCGGACAAGCGATTCAGTTAACGCAAAACTTATCTAACCAATATAAACAAGCTAAAACAGACGCTTTAACAACTTTCCTTCTTAGCATGTTATGGATTGTCCCATTTGGTTTGTTTTCGTATTGGGTCGCAACCTTTATCGGCGGCGCACTGTGGGTACTGTATACGACGACTGAGAAAATCGGCGATGGCGATCTAACTTCACGTCTTGGTTTTCATCCTGGCCGAGACGAGTTTGGCACAATCGGCTGCGCACTCGATAAATCGATGGATACGTTGACTGACCTAGTCAACAACGTAAAAAACAACGCACACACATTGAGCGAGACTTCAACGGCCTTCGAAAAAGACATGCGTCGGAGTGAGACACAGATTACGCACCAATATCAAACGCTTGATTCTGTTGCGACGGCAATGGAAGAAATGACAGCATCCGCAAAAGAAGTATCGAATATCTCTCAACAAGCGATGATGCAGTCCGATCAAGATACACAACAAATTGAGACGAGCCGTATCCGTGTTCAGAGTGTCATATCTGAAATTGAGACATTATCAAACTATATTGAACAGGCGTCTGCTTCAGTTGGAAGCCTCAATGAAAACACCACTCAAATTAACGAAGTGATTACCACAATCAATGCCATTTCTGAACAAACCAACCTACTCGCTTTAAACGCAGCAATTGAAGCTGCTCGTGCTGGTGAACAAGGCCGTGGTTTTGCAGTGGTAGCCGATGAAGTACGTACGCTTGCAAGTCGAACACAACAAGCCACCGTTGAGATTCAATCGATGATTGAAAAACTACAAACGGAAAGCCAAAACATTGCCTCGATCACCAACCGTACCGTTCAACAAGCACAAACAAGCAGTCATTTGATTGATGAGATAGGTGGCGATGTAGCTTCAATTGCGAGTTCGGCCCGCTCATTAATGGACATGAGTATTCAAATATCGACTTCAGCGGAAGAGCAAAGTGCTGTCGCAAATGACATTGCCTCCGAGCTGGCCGATATCCGCTCCCAATCAAACACCATCAGAGAAGTCGCCGAGCAATCAACATCGGGAGTCACCAATCTGACCAAAGCATCAAACTCTTTAGGTGAAATACTAAAGCGTTATCGTACCGCTTAGAGCAAACCGCTTCCTACGACAAGGGCTTCCAATTGGAAGCCCTTTTTCTTGTTTATTACGTTATCTATTCATTATTACCACTAAGTTTCGTCATTTCTTTTTCGTATCAAAAGTGGGAGAACTTAATTAAATTGAGTTTAAAGAAAGCACCGATATAATTTAGTTTGAAGTGAATCGAAATAATCTTCTGTATTTGATGAAAGAATGTTCAAAGGATAGGCGTTCAGCTATTCTAGATCTTGCCAATCAATTTTGCTGCTGGTGAATAATATGAATAATTACAACAAAGCTCACAACGCTGAAGATCTTCAGTGTCCGCTCTGCCAATGCGATGAATATATGATTTCATCAGATGGTGAGAAATTCACATGTGCTTCTTGCGGGTTTCACACTAAAAACTTCTCTTCCATCCAATGCTTACATCAAACACCACTATTACAAACTAAATTCAAGCATATCCACAGTTTGAGTAACGTATGTCACTAAACGGAGCAGCCTAAGAGCTGCTCTTTTAGTTCATCAAGGTGCTGAATACGAATGACTCGCTCATCGTCGACGAGATTTACAGCAGCACCGTTATACAGCTGAACGGTCTTGATACCCGCATTCAATCCGGCTTCAACGCCTTTTGGTGTGTCGTCGATGTACAGGCAATCACTTGGTAAAAATCCCATGCTCATTGCGCTGTACATGATCAAATCAGGTTCTGGCTTCCAACTGTTTGCATCAAAAGCGGAAAAGACTTTCCCCTTAAATGCCCCCAACAACCCTGTGAGCTCTAAGGCGTACTCAATCTTATCTTTCGGGCCATTTGAAGCAACGCAATACTCAATATTGTGCTCATCGAGAAACTGAATCAGTTTTTTAGCGCCATCCATTGGTTGTAGGTGACGAACAAACAGTTTCTGCAACTCAGCGCGATATTGTGGCTCTAGCACATCAATCGATACGTTAATATTCATCAGAACCTTAGCATCGCGTAGAATATCGGCCAGTTTGCCGCCCTTAAAATGTTCAACACACTCATCAAAAGTCATCTCTGTCCCATACTGGCTAAAAACATTAACCAAGGCTTGGCAACACAGACGCTCACTGTCCACGAGCGTGCCATCGCAATCAAAAATAACACACTTAATATTGTTAATAGCCATGACTTCCCCCGACGCTAAATAATAAAAAAACACTAATAACCAATTTATTTGATCTTATTGACTTATTTATTGGTACTAAATATGTTTCTTCATGATAGATAAGTTTAAAAATGTTTAAACGACTGAGTTGGCATTTCGTGGAAATGAGAAAGAGGAATTAACGATTTTCTAAGCAAGATCACCGAATGAAGATCCAAATTGAAGAAATATGAAACTTCACTCGGTAGGTATGGCTTGCTTACACCTCGTTATCTGGGAATAAGTAACGAACCTCTATAAAGTCGTCAAGATTATCGAGAACTAACTGACACAACGCGGGGTCAAAATGCTTACCTTGCTCACGTTTAAATAACTCTACCACCTCATCGATTGTCCAAGCGCGCTTGTAACAACGTTCACTCAGCAATGCATCGAACACATCTGCGATAGCAACGATACGTGCAAATAGATGGATGTCCTCACCTTTCAATCCATTTGGGTAGCCAGTGCCATCCCACCGTTCATGGTGCTCATAGGCGATGATAGCGGCAAGTTTAGTCAGTTCACCTTCGCGGTTATTTAGCAGCTCATAACCTTTCACAGTATGTCGCTTCATCACCTCCCATTCTTGGGGGGATAATTTGCCCTGTTTATCTAAAATAGATTCAGGCACCGCAATCTTACCCACATCGTGCATTGGGCTTATAATTTCAATCATCTCGACTTCACGATGACTCAAACCGCAGAACTCAGCCAATGTCGCGGATAACCTCGCAACACGTTTAACATGCTGCCCGGTCTCACCCGAGCGGGATTCAATCGCTTCACCAAGCACGTGGATCATTTCTTTTTGAACGCTTAAGGTACGTTTTTGCAACGTCACTATCTTACGATTTTTGCGATCAATTTCTTTACGTTGGCGTATCGTCATAAACTGACTGACAATCACCATAAACAACAAAATAATGAGGGCGCAGGCGAACAGCAATAGCTTTACGTTGACTTGAATTGCTGGTGGTGGCGCGTTAATGATGTGGGCCGTTCTCGGTATATCGAAGCGGCTGATGCCGTATTTTTGAATAGCAACGAAATCGAGCACTGCTTCAGAGATAAGCTCATCATCCACCTTTGTTATCGACAAACCAAGTTTACCTGACATCAATTCTGCGGCTTCATATCCATATTGCTTAGAGCGATTGACAAAGCCACCTAATATTCCAGGTTCTTCCAAGTACATTTCCCACAGCACAAATACTGGCGCTCCACTTTTTGAGCCAATAACATGCGCGACTTCTTGATATGAGTGGTAATGTCCGTGCTCAGCTTCGGTATTATAGTGCGTCAATAAAACTGCATCATTTGGGCTTACCTTTGCCAACATGTTTGAAGCTTCAGCGAGTGTTTCATCACGCAGCTCAATCAGATTTATCTGTGGGTACTTCTGCATTTCTTCAACAACACGTTGGTGAATTAATTCAGAGGTCATGCTTCGATCAGCTAAGTAATACAAGTTTTTGATTTGTGGGCGTACTTGATTGATTAACTTAATGTTCTCGACAACACGGTCTTGCTCATAGAGTACACTTCCGGCAGAACTCAAGGTATCTAAGTTTGCCGAAGTATCGTTGATACCGACCGCCACTAAAGGCGTCGAACGTTCAGCGTTAGGTAAATATTTCTTGGCGAACTGCAAGGCAGCGTCATCAGAGATAATGACACCATCAAATTCGTAGTCTTGATATTTCAGCTGTAGGTAGTTGGCCATCCTTTGAAAATAGCCATCGGAGTGAATACGTTTAGCATCAAGATATTCAATAGACAGTTTAACTTCGCTGTTGGTCTGTTCGAAACCTTCTTCGATGCCATTTTGAATATCACTCGTCCATTGATAGGACGGTTCATAAGAATGTAAAACCAGTACTCGTTTGATTTCCCAATCAGTTTCGTCAGCATTGACTGCAGCCGTCCCTAGGCACAATAAAAGAGCCAATAAACGCGTCAAACGCTTAACCATGTGATACCCAGCCGAGAAGAAATGATGTTGCACATACTAAATGTCGAACTCTTAACTGAGCACGACATTGATCAATTTTCTACTATTATTGTTTCATACAACTTTTGATCGTCGTTCAATTTTTTTGCTAAATCCGCGATAAAGTCTGATTTATCTAACTTTTGAGAAACAGCGATGTCAGAGATAAGGGTATTTTCCTCATGTTGGCTAACAATCGCCGCTCCCACAGCTTCACCCTCTTTAAAGCCAACATACAGTTCAAAATCCGGGGTCAAAATGATTTGAGTCAGGTACTCAATGATCATTTCTTGGTCGTGCTTATCCGCCCAACGTTGTGACTGAAGAATAGAAAACATCACAGTAAGTCGATGAAAATCAACAAGGAAAATATCGTCTTTGCCTAACGCGTTATCACTATCGAGTAACTCTGATTTACCCATAACTTGGTATTCTTGCGTCTCAAGAGCACGAAAGTAAGTCGCTCGTCCTTCTAAGCTTTCCTTAGTTGGAAACTCGACCTCGACCAAGTCATGTAGCCATGCATTTTTACGTTGAATACTTTCTAACTGTTGTTCGTTCATTTTATTACCTTCAGAGCTACACGCTATTCATTGGCAGCGAGTAAAGACGGGACTTTGATTAGAAATATAGGCGTCACCCGTTATGGAGCGGTACATTAGCATGAAGCCTCTTACAAACCTAGCTAAACTCCTGAGGTAACGCCAAATTTTGTTTTAACTGCGTACGTCTGATAAATTGATTCGATAAATTTGCCTATTTAAGGGATGAAAAAATGAAAAAGAGCTTGCTTGCTTTGGGTTTGGTGACGGTATTAGCTGGATGTAGCGATAACGAAGTTGGGGATGTTTCACTGGGCATGTTCACAATGAAAGACATCAAGATCGGTCATCTTCAAGATGAGGTCGTTACCGGTGTGACTTGTCATATTGCCTCTATTGAAGCAAACCTAAGCTTGTCTGATCCAAGTGACAGCTCCATCTCATGTCGTCAAACAGGCGATATCACACCAGAGATGATTGCAAAAATTGACAAGAGCAAATCGGGTGAGGTGGTCTTTAAAAAGTCAAAGAGTATCTTCTTCAAAACCATGAAAGTACGTCGTATCTACGATCCAGAAAACCAAACATTGCTTTACTTGTCTTACACGACCAAAGAAACAGAAGGCAGCTTCAAACACAGCCTGTCTACTGTCCCTCTTTATGGAACAAAAGCGTATGTAGAACCGACGGTAAATCCGACAAATTAAGTCTAAATTGTTTGTAAAAACAGCAGCCCGTTGAATTTTTCAGCGGGCAAATTTCTTTGCAATAAAACGGAACGATTTTCAAAATTTTGTGATATAATCCCGCCTCTTTTTTTCTCACTCAAGAACAAGCATGAAGTTTCCTGGTCAGCGAAAATCTAAACACTACTTCCCAACTCACGCTCGAGATCCATTAGTAAACCAAATTCGACAAGCACCTAAATTGTACCGTCCAACGGTTGTCGGTGTTGGTCAAACCATCGTAGATATCGAAGCGCGTGTAGATGATGCGTTTTTAGAAAAATATAACCTAAGTAAAGGTCACTCTCTCGTTCTTGAAGAGAGTAAAGCTGATGCACTGTACGAAGAGCTCGTTGAACAAGGCCTGATTACGCACCAATACCCTGGTGACACAATCGGCAACACGCTTCACAACTACTCGGTACTTGCAGACAGTAAATCCGTACTTCTTGGTGTGATGTCTAAAAACATCCAAGTAGGTTCATTCGCATACCGCTACTTATGCCGTACCTCTTCTCGTATGAACTTGAACCACCTACAAACCGTAGATGGTCCGATTGGTCGCTGTTACACACTGATCACTCAAGATGGTGAACGTACGTTCGCAATCAATGAAGGTCATATGAACAAGCTCTCTCCAGAGAGCATCCCGGAAGAAGTATTTACCAAAGCTTCTGCTCTTGTGGTTTCTTCTTACCTAATGCGTGGTAAAGAAGAAGACCAGATGCCGCAAGCCGTTCAACGCGCTATCGAGTTTGCAAAGAAACACGAAGTCCCTGTGGTACTGACTTTAGGCACTAAATACGTTATCGAAGGTAATGCTAAATGGTGGCAAGAGTACATTCGCGAGAACGTATCAGTTGTCGCAATGAATGAAGAAGAAGGAGCAGCGTTAACAGGTGAGAATGATCCGCTTGCTGCTGCAAACAAAGCTCTGGAATGGGTGGACCTTGTTCTTTGCACTGCTGGTCCAGATGGCCTTTACATGGCTGGCTACACGGATGAAAAAGTGAAGCGTGAAACCACTCACGATATTCTTGAAGGCTCAATTGAAGACTTCAACAAGTTTGAGTTTAGCCGTGCAATGCGTAAAGACGACTGCCAGAATCCAATGAAAGTGTACTCTCACATTGGTCCATACCTTGGCGGCCCTCTTGAGATTAAAAACACGAATGGAGCTGGCGACGCTGCGCTCTCTGCACTGTTGCACGACATGGCAGCTAACTCATTCCACAATAAAGAAGTGCCAAACTCAGAGAAACACGAAGTACGTTGCCTAACCTACTCTTCTCTGTCGCAAATTTGTAAATACGCAAACCGCGTAAGCTACGAAGTACTGACACAACACTCACCTCGTCTATCACGTGCGCTACCAGAACGCGAAGATAGTCTAGAAGAGACCTACTGGGATCGATAAGAACCAAGTACTTAGAGCAATAAATATGCGAAGGTCACCATTTGGTGGCCTTTTTGTTTTGATCTAGCGCAGTAATTAGTGGTTTTTGTTATGATGTAGCACGCTAAGGCGCACGAACTGCTTTACACCTTATTTTTTACTAGTATTATTCTCGCGCAAACGTTTGCGCAACAACAAGGCCGCAGCTCAGATGGCTAATGTTGCTCGCTACGTGTTAGCCATTTTTTTGGAGTATCCATGCAGTCTGATATTGAAATTTGCCGAAACACACCGTTATCTTCCATCGCTACCGTTGCCGCAAACGCAGGCCTTTTACCGCACGAATTTGATACACACGGAAAATATAAAGCCAAAGTTTACCCCCAGTGCCTTCAACGCCTTCATACAAATCAAGACGGTAAATTGGTATTGGTTACTGCAATCACGCCCACCCCTCTTGGTGAAGGTAAAACCGTTACCACTATTGGTTTATCACAAGGCCTTTCCAAGATTAACCAATCGGTCATGGCATGCATTCGCCAACCTTCAATGGGGCCAGTCTTTGGAGTCAAAGGTGGTGCAGCTGGCGGTGGTTACTCTCAAGTCGCCCCTATGGACGAACTAAATCTTCATCTCACAGGCGATATTCATGCTGTTACCGCAGCACACAACCTTGCTTCTGCAGCATTGGATGCACGTCTTTACCATGAACAACGAGAAGGCTATGAGGCATTTGAAGCACGAACGGGTTTAACTGCGCTTAAAATCGACGTTGAGCGTATCACGTGGAAACGTGTTATGGACCATAACGATCGCGCACTGCGTATGGTGAAAATTGGTCTGAACGAAGAAGGTAAAACCATTAACGGCTTTGAGCGTGATGAAGGGTTTGATATCTCTGCCGCTTCCGAGCTGATGGCGATACTCGCGCTTGCAAAAGATTTAAACGACTTACGCCAGCGTATAGGTCGGATTGTTGTCGCTTACAATTTAGAAGGCAAACCGATTACGACGGAAGATCTACAAGTCGCAGGAGCTATGGCTGTCACACTAAAAGACACCATTGCCCCAACACTCATGCAAACGTTGGAAGGTGTACCTACGTTGATTCACGCAGGCCCTTTTGCCAACATAGCCCATGGCAACTCCTCTATCATTGCCGATCAAATTGCATTAAAACTTTCTAGTTACGTTGTCACTGAGGCGGGTTTTGGTTCTGATATGGGTTTCGAGAAAGCGTGCAATATTAAAGCTTCGGCAGCGAATCGAGCCCCGGACTGTGTGGTAATCGTAGCAACACTCCGGGGCCTAAAAGCCAATTCGGGTCATTATGATCTTCGCCCAGGTATGGCGATTCCGGATTCAATCTTTAACCCTGACCAAGCCGCATTAGAAGCAGGATTTGAAAACCTAAAATGGCATATTAACAATGTCCATAAATATGGTATTCCTGCGGTCGTCGCTATTAACCAATTCCCTCAAGATTCATTAGAAGAACTTAGTGAGTTGAAGTCATTGGTTAAACGTTTCAATCCGGATGTAAAAGTGGCCGTGAGCACGGCATTTGGCCAAGGGGGTGAAGGCACGATTGAGTTGGCGCAACATGTTGTTGAAGCCTGTGAGCAGCCCTCATCATTCCGTCCCCTTTACACGCCAGAACAGCCTCTAAAAGAAAAATTGATGGCAGTGTGTGAAGCGGGTTATGGGGCGTCAACTATCGACATGAGCGAGCAAGCGAAAAAACAATTAGCACACTTTGAAGCGCTCGGCTTTGATAACCTAGCGGTCTGTATTGCTAAGACACCATTATCGATTACAACCGACTCTGCCATTAAAGGGGCACCAAATGGCTT
Source organism: Vibrio jasicida 090810c (assembly GCF_002887615.1). Taxonomy (NCBI): domain Bacteria; kingdom Pseudomonadati; phylum Pseudomonadota; class Gammaproteobacteria; order Vibrionales; family Vibrionaceae; genus Vibrio; species Vibrio jasicida. The sequence goes on from NZ_CP025793.1 coordinate 1,421,924, forward strand.
TAGCGTACCAATTCGAGAACTGCGTTTGTGCGCAGGCGCTGGCTTTGTTTACGCGCTTTCAGGTAATGTTATGACCATGCCAGGCTTACCAGATAAACCAGCATTTATGAATTTGGACCTTGATGATCAAGGCAATATTATCGGCCTGTCTTAAGGTATGCGAATTTAAAAATAGAATGGGAGTGTTCAACACTCCTATTTTTCCATTTATTCCTCTTAACCCTCTTAATCCTCTGTTTTTAAATAGCTTTACAGTGTAAACCAACACCAAGGTCCTACTTCCACACCTCCCTTTCACCAATATAGTGCACGGTATATTCCTTAACTCCCTAATATAGTGCAACCAACCTTCCATTTTGCTCAAAGCGCATTGATTCTATTAGAAAAATTCTGTGGCTCGAATCTTGTAATGCGTTATGTAGCATTACATAACGTCAAATATAAGCACGCGAGCAGTTGGCTAACTCCTCAGGCTTATCGCTGCTTCAGGACACGAAGAACAAGGGAAAGGGAATATTATGCAAGATGCACTCGCCGTAATTTTAGCTGGAGGAATGGGTTCTCGACTCAGTCCATTGACCGATGATAGGGCAAAGCCTGCGGTCCCCTTTGGAGGAAAATACCGAATCATCGACTTTACGCTAACTAATTGTCTTCATTCAGGTTTAAGAAAGATATTAGTTCTCACTCAATACAAATCCCATTCATTACAAAAACACTTAAGAGATGGGTGGTCCGTTTTTAATCCCGAACTTGGTGAGTACATTACCGCTGTCCCACCTCAAATGCGCAAAGGTGGTGCATGGTACGAAGGCACTGCGGACGCTATTTACCACAACATGTGGCTTCTCGACCGTAATGATGCCAAGTACGTTGTCGTTCTATCCGGTGACCATATCTATCGAATGGACTACGCGGCAATGCTCGAAGAGCATAAATCGAACGGAGCAAAACTAACTGTAGCTTGTATGGATGTTCCTGTAGAAGAAGCAACCGCTTTTGGTGTGATGGGAACAAATGAAAGTGGTTTGGTGCAGTCTTTCATCGAGAAACCAGAAAGCCCACCTACTCTGCCTGATGATCCGACACAGAGTCTCGCATCGATGGGAATTTACATCTTCAATATGGATGTATTGCAAGACGCTCTCGAACAAGACTCGCAACTCGAAGAGTCGAGCCACGATTTTGGTAAAGATATCATTCCTAAGCTCATTGATACCGAGTCGGTTTACGCGTACAAATTTTGTGGCAGCAAAGGCCGGGTTGACAAAGACTGCTATTGGCGCGACGTGGGTACGATTGACTCTTTCTATGAAGCAAATATGGATTTGTTAGAACCCGTTCCACCGATGAACTTGTACCAACCCAATTGGGCTATTCGAACCTATGAAGCTCAATTTCCACCAGCACGAACCGTTTCTTCTGCTACTGGCAATGAGGGTATTTTCATTAACTCCATCATTGCAAACGGCGTAATCAACTCAGGCGGTTCAGTTCAGCACTCGGTTATTGCATCGAATGTGCGTATTCAAGACAGCGCAACTGTCGTGGACAGCATTATTTTTGATGATGTTGAAGTAGGCGAAGGCTGCCAACTCGTGAATTGTATTATCGATAAACATGTTTGCATCCCACCACACACTCAAATCGGTATGAACAAGATCGAGGATGCAAAGCGATTCCACGTATCGGAAAAAGGCATCGTGGTTATCCCTGAGGGGTATGAATTCTAACTGACTCGCCATTGGTAACACTATTAACCTCCTATAATAAAAAGCGCGCGATTTACATCGCGCGCTTTTCCATAACCGATTAAAACGGATTAGATGTTACATACTGTCGCCCAGCTACCATCGCTACCCGGCTCAGATGCTGTCCACCAATTTGCTTGGTACACTACACCATTGTGAATCACTTTATCACCTTGGTTAGCGTGGCTTGGGTTACCTTGCCAATCTGTTTGTGGAAGATCTGGGTAAGTAACTAGACCCGCAGTGTCACAAGTACCCGGCTCAGTACCACCGCCGCCGCCAGTACCAGAGTTTAGGTCACCAATTGGTAGGTCTGGTTGCTCAAACTTAAACGCAAACTCTTTACCGCCAGAAATCACCGTATAGTTAGCTGGGCCAGAGATTGGTAAGTAGTAAACCATATCAAGCTCGTAAGTGCCGCCCGCAGGTAGGTCTTTCCATGCTGGTAGCGAGAAAGATACGCGGTGCATTACACCATCCAAACCACCAATGTTGTTCGCACGAGTATGGCCAGAAGCAATCACACTTAGACCGCCGCCAGACTGATCTTTCGCGTTATCCGGAGCAGATACAGGAATATCGAATTGGAATTCCGTACCACCAGGGATAGCTTGACCCGTGTTGTTGGTGAACGTGATCTTAGGGTTGATTGGGTAGTTTTGGTCACCAACTTTGAAACCACCAACACTCACTGCAATGTCTACTGCTTCGGTTGGGATCGCACCAGTTGCGATCTTGTTACCGTAAGGCGTTGCAGACTTAAACTTGTCGTAAATCGCTTTAGTCATAGTGTTACCCATGTGGTACTCACCATTGCCCGCCGCACAAGCCTGTTCTGTAGCGTCGATTGCAGTACGGTTGCCATTTGCGTCTAGTACATAACAGTTGTAGTCACCTGCCAGTTCCCAGAACATAATGCCACCGATTTCTTTGTCGATAACGTAGTCCGCTTTCACTTGTACAGACGCTTTATCTTCTGTCGATAGGAAAACGCTCTTCTCAGCATTCCATAGCCATGGTGCAACCGCAACATCATCATAGTGACGAGTATAAGAACCAACAAACTTGTCCGTTGGATCGTTCACAGGATCTAGGCCGTAAGCTTGAGCGTAAGAACCCCAAATACCTTTCTCTAGGTTCTTCGCATGCCACATTGGGTTTGAACCTGCACCCATTTCGTTGCCTTTAGGGTCAGTGTCATGCCACATGTTATCGATACCGATAGCGCCGTGACCACAATTGTTCTTCTCACCCTCACCAGTGCCAGGAGCACATTCAGATTGGTTAGGAAGTGCTGCTCGGCCCCATAGGCCATTATCACCACCCGTTACACCTTGCCAACCACGAGTGTAGTAAGGAACACCGATGTTAATTCGACCTGCTGGCATAGAACCACGGAAGTAGTGATACGCCCAGTCAGTATTCAAGTAACCGATACCACCGTATGCCGCCGTGCCGTATACGTTCCACTGTGCCAACTCAGAATCTTTACCAGTGTCGTACAAGGCAGCGTTGTGACCAACGTGATCATTCCAAGCACCGTGCAAGTCGTAGGTCATGATGTTTACGTAATCGAGGTACTTAGTAACGTCGAACGTTTCCATACCGCGCAGTAAGTAACCAGAAGAAGGCGCCGCGATTGTTAGCATGTAGTGGATGCCGTCTTGCGAAGAAGCCGCATCTAATTTCTCACGTAGAACTTTCATCAGCTCTTGGTAAGATGCCCATAAGTAAGCACGACGTGGTTCCATGAAGTCTTTATCGTAAGGGTTACCAGCACCCGCCATTGACGTTGGGTACTCGTAGTCGATATCTAGACCGTCAAACTTGTAGGTACGCATCATTTCAACGGCAGACGTTGCAAACTTCTCGATACCAGCATGGTTGATAGAGCCATCAGCATTGGTCGTCATGGTGTAGAAACCACCGTCAGCAACACGATTACCATCAGCACCGAAGTGACCGCCGGTTTCAGCCCAACCACCAATTGAAATTAGCGTCTTAACATCGTGTTTTTGCTTATAAGTTGCAAGTGCGCCGAAGTGACCTTTAAAGCCCAGTGCTGGGTCAACTTCAACACCTGGCCATGTTTTACCTGTTGCTGGGTTAGTTGGATCTGTTACATCGCCCACATTCACTTTACCGTCTGAGCCAATGCTCACGAACGCGTAATTAATGTGTGTTAGCTGATCCCAAGGAATGTCTTTCACTAAGTATGCAGCTTGCGGGTCATCCCCACTACGCCAGCTTGTGAAGTAACCGATAACACGACGCGGGTGATCTGTACCCATTAGTTCACGACCATCTTCATCGTAAATAGTACAGTAAGGAACGTCGACACCTGCCGTTTGATACAGACCATCTGGACGACAGTTTGAAGTAACCGCACCGCCATTAACCACTAACGATACAAGAGAAGAGTCTGTTGTCGCACCAGCATCGTCTGTCGCTTTCGCGTAAATTGAGACGTTGCCTGCAGTTGCTGCAGTAAAGTCAACCGAATAAGGAGCAGCAGTTGCTGTACCAATCAGTGTGCCTGCTGCGAAGAATTCCACTTTCGCAACCGCACCGTCAGCATCAGCTGCGTTTGCAGTCACCGTTACCGTACCACCAAGATCCACAGTCGTTGCAGAGAGCGCTACGTCAACGGTTGGTGCTTCATTACCAGGCTGACCGGCATTAACAGTGAGGGTTACAGCACTTGCCGCACTCACTGCGTTTTTATCATCGTAAGCTTTCGTTGAGAATTCATGCGCGCCTTCAGTCGCCGTCCATGATGCTGTGAAAGGTGCTGCAGTTGACGTACCCACTAGAGCGCCATCAACAAAGAATTCAACTTTACTGATGGTTCCGTCCGTATCTGCCGCATCCGCAGCAAGAGTAACAACATCACCTGCTGTAATTGAAGCCGACGCAGAAGGTGAAGTTAATGAAACTGTCGGAACTTCATTCACTGGTGGGTCAATTGGGCCACCATCACAAGCGCCAAGGTTTTCCCACTCCCCCCATTGACCGGACTGTGCAGGGTTGTTGTTTTGCGTCCAGTAGCGCGCTTTGTATGCGCTGTTTTCGTGTTGAACTTGGTCACCGCCGTTGTAAACCTTTGACGAATCCCAAGCCGCTAACGGCGTACAATCAACGGCTGCATAGCTGTTGAAGGCCATTAGACAAGATGCAGTTAACGTACTGAGTGTAAATACACTCTTTACTGCTTTCCCGTTTCTAAGGTGCATATTGCTCTTCCTTAAGTTATTGTTAGTACAATACAAAATACGCTTTAAATACTGCGCATCATTACTTTTGTTTCGACGTAAAATAACTTAAGTACAAGTACAGAGTTTCACACTAAGAATTTATAGATTTTCAGCAACACCTCTCAAGAATCCACTAAAACCTTGCAACGAATGACATCTTATTTTGCACCGATAACTAATTTTATTACTCAAATAAATATATCGATCGCAAATAATTAAAAAACACAAAAAAAGTCCTAATTTTGAAATAAAGATCACTAAGCCTTTGTTGATCTTGGCGTTTCGTTAAAGTGCCGCTTGTACTCACGACTAAACTGAGAAGGACTGCTATAGCCCACTTGTCTCGCGGCGTCATTCACTCTTCTTCCTTCAAGCTGAATCAATTCACGAGCTTTGTTTAAACGCACCTTTTTGATGTATTGCAAAGGCGATTCTAGAGTCACACTTCTAAACGCTTGGTGGAATGCAGAGACACTCATGTTCGCTTCTTCCGCCAAGGTTTGTACATTGAGTTGTTCGTGGTATTCCTGATGAACGCGGTTTAATGCTTTTGCAACCCTCGCATACGCCCCCTCTTGATGTGCGAGCTCAAAAAGAACATGGCCGGATTCACTCACCAAAGTACGGTAGACGATCTCTTCTAGAAGCATGTCGCCAAGCATCGCGACTTCAAGATCGTTACACAATGCCGTCATTAGGCGTTTGCACGCATCCAGCATTAGATCGTTCATACGAACCGATTTCAACCCACAACGAGCAGCGTCCTCACAAGTATTACTGAAGTGTTGCGACTCCAGTTTTTTGACCAACTTTTGAAGCATAGCGGGAGAAATATCAATGGAAATACCCAACAAAGGCTCGTCGTTAACAGAAATTGCTTCGCACTCAAGTGGCATAGGGACCCCTACAACCAAATAATCGTCAGGGCCATAACGTACTGGCGTTTGGCCAATATGAATATTCTTGTAACCTTGCCCTAAAACAATAATCCCTGATTGATAAACAAAAGGTTGACGATTATTGCCTTTGCTACTGCGATAAAACCACACACCATCAATGGCGGTTTCTTTAATGCCTTCTAAATCATCTAAACCATATTTAGTGGCGTACTGCTGCATGATCTCAGCAAGTGTCTTCATCTTGTCACTCCAATAGTTATGCACGCACTATACTTGGAGTTCCGATTACAGTTCCAGCACAAGAACGGTATATTTGTAGAAATAGGCAATAAATTTGCAGAAATCGGTCTACTCAGCGCCGTTAACGCATACTAATATGCATGTATTAATCATCCTCACATTGGAAGCAAGAGGTCTAATAATGAACTTTTCATACGTCAACCCTACTCAAATCTTCTTTGGCCAAGGCCAAATTGCCGCAATCAAAGATGCAATCCCTGCAGACCAAAAAGTACTGGTTATCTACGGTGGCGGTTCTATTAAAAAGAACGGTGTGTACGACCAAGTTGCACAAGCACTTGAAGGTCGCGAGTGGCTTGAATTCTCTGGCGTAGAGCCAAACCCAACGAAAGAAACCTTGGATAAAGCGGTAGCGACCGTTAAAGAGCAGAATGTTGATTTTATTCTTGCTGTTGGTGGTGGCTCAGTAATTGATGGTTCTAAATATGTTGCAGCAGCGGCTAAGTACGATGGTGATGGCTGGGACATCATGGTAGGTAAACACCAAGTAACAGAAGCAACACCACTCGCAGCCATTTTGACACTGCCTGCAACAGGTTCCGAGTCAAACATGGGCGCGGTAATCACGAAGAAAGAAACGCAAGATAAATTGGCGTTCTTAGCACCTGCAGTTCAACCGAAGTTTGCAGTTCTTGACCCAGACGTAATGAAGACCCTACCAGAGCGTCAACTTATCAACGGTCTTGTGGATGCATGGGTTCACGTTTGTGAGCAATACCTAACATTACCAACAGGCGCAATGGTTCAAGACGGCTATGCAGAAGCGCTACTTAAAAACCTAAAAGTACTCGGCGATCAGTTCGCAGAACGTGATAACGACCAATGGCGTGCGAACCTAATGTGGACAGCAAACCAAGCATTGAACGGCCTTATTGGTAGTGGCGTTCCACAAGACTGGGCGACTCACATGATTGGTCACGAACTAACTGCGCTTTGGCACGTAGACCACGCACGCTCACTAGCGATCATCCAACCATCGCTACTTCGTAACCAAATGCAGTTCAAACGCCCTAAGCTTGAGCAAATGGGTCGTAACGTATTTGGCTTATCAGAAAGTGAAGATTTGGCAGAACGCACGATTCAAGCCATCGAAGCTTTCTATCATCAGCTAGACGTAGCAACTCAACTTGAAGGTTACGGTGATGATCGTGAAGCCGCTATTGACTCAGTAATTGCACAGCTATCAAAGCACGGCATGACCGTTCTTGGCGAGAACCAAGCGATTGACCTAGAAAACAGTCGTAAGATCCTAGATCTCGCCGTAGCATAACGACCTGATCTATCAAATTTCTGCCTTTTTTAACGGTATTGTGTCCGCGCAGACACAATACCGTTTTTTTATGGTAATTTAGCCGCACACTGACAAATCGATATAAATTGAACTTTTCTGCTAAAAAAATAACAAATAGGCGATAGTTCGATGTTGTTATGTAAGTCGATGACCAAAAACAAACCAAGTGCTTACTAGTCGATGTGTCCATTTTTTGCTTGCTCATAAAAATGAGCGTTTAGTCGTCTATTCAAGAGTTAATCGTATGTGGCTGATTGTCGTAGCTTGCGCGCTCATACATATCATCAGTATCAAGACTGGCCCTAAGTGGTTATTCTTTTTGACCAAACCGCTACCCATCGCAGCAATGATTGGGATGCTAATGCTGTCTCCGGCAAGCCACCTCCCCTACACCCAGTGGATCATTGGCGGTCTCTCATTGTCACTCATGGGTGACCTAATCTTAATGCACCCAAAAGACAAATTTGTTGCGGGCATTAAACTGTTTTGTCTTGCCCAAATTAGTTACGCTTTGGGCTTCATCAATATGGCAGCATGGCACTTCACACCTTGGTTGCCATTTGCCGTATTTGGCGTAGGCGTCTGTGCCTATTTCTTCTTTAAACCCGATTTGGGGAAAGAAAAGTGGTCGGTAGCTAGCTATATCTTTGTTTTGATGACAATGCTATGGATGGCGATGGAGTACTACGCCAGTGGAAAGACCCAATCATCGGCCTTCGCGGTTCTCGGCAGTTTCATCTTCACTATGTCCGGAGTTGTCCTTGCCTTCGAACGATTTGGCAGTACATCGGTATTTTCGCGCCAAGTGGTGATGACAACCTACTACTCTGCACAGTTTCTTATCACGATGTCTGTCTTCGCAATTGTGATCCGTTTTCTCTAAAACTGACTATATTATTGATTAGTTTTATCACGAGTTATTTGCTCACCAGTTGGACAGTTTATGCTTGATTAACAGGTGCAATACGGTTAATAACTTGTTATTGTAGAAAGAAATTTATTCTAAAAGTTGGCAGCCTTGAAAGAGAAAAATATCGTTGTTGAGTTCAGCGGCGTAAACAAGTGGTATGGTGAATATCACGCCCTCAAAGACATTAATTTTTCAGTACATACCGGTGAAATCGTTGTTGTTTGCGGCCCTTCTGGCTCAGGAAAATCCACGCTAATCCGTTGCATCAACCACTTAGAATCCATCCAAGAAGGTGAGCTCAGCGTCTTCGAACACCCTGCCAATTCTAAAGCACAAAAACCGGGTAAAGTCGGCATGGTCTTTCAGCACTTTCACCTGTTTCCACATCTCACGGTGTTAGAAAACCTCACTCTTGCCCCTATCCGCACGCTAAAGCTTTCTAAGCAAGAAGCGGAAAAACGTGCAATTCATTATCTCAAGCGCGTTAACATCGAAGAACAAGCCAACAAATACCCAATTCAACTGTCTGGTGGTCAGCAGCAGCGTGTGGCTATCGCACGCTCGCTCTGTATGGAACCAGATTTACTGCTATTTGACGAGCCGACTTCGGCGCTCGATCCTGAAATGATCAACGAAGTGTTGGACGTGATGGTGGAGTTAGCACAAAGTGGCATGACCATGATTTGTGTAACGCACGAAATGGGATTCGCCAAAAAGGTCGCCAATCGAGTGGTCTTTATGGATGAAGGTGAAATCATCGAGATGAACTCCCCTGTGGCACTTTTTGAGACACCGCAGCACCCTCGGACGCAGGCATTCTTAAATCAGATTCTGAGTTACTAAATACATGGTCTATAGAATCTTCAAACCTGTCCTTCAAGCGTTACTACAAATCACTGTCCTTCTCATCGCTATCGCATGGGTATTAGATTCTGGTGCTCAAGCAATGGGGTATCAATGGCAGTGGGAACGTGTACCTGACTATATCGCCTTCTACGAAGATGGTGAGTGGTGGCCGGCAGAATTAATCGAAGGACTTATCGTCACGCTAAAGATTTCTGCGATTAGTCTATTCTTCACTTTAGTGATTGGATTGGTGACTGCGCTTTTAAGGCTTAGCGATTCCAGAGTTGGTAATGCGATTGGAACGACGTATGTCGAACTTATTCGTAATACGCCGCTACTGGTACAGATTTATCTACTCTACTTCGTCTTTGGTCCTGTCATTGGCTTGGATAGATTCAGCACCGCAGTCCTCGCATTGTCTTTATTCCAAGGAGCCTATACCGCCGAGATCTTCCGTGCTGGCTTAAACAGCATTCCAAAAGGTCAGTTTGAAGCTGCGAAGACATTAGGTTTATCGCCTTTCTTCGCCTACAAAGACGTCATACTTCCGCAAGTGTTGCAACGCACCTTGCCACCTTTGACGAATGAAGTGGTTTCTCTTATTAAAAACTCTTCAATTGTCAGCGTAATGGCAATCTTTGACTTAACGACCGAAGCGAGAAACATCGTATCGGAAACGGCCATGCCGTTTGAAATCTGGTTTAGCGTAGCAGCAATCTACCTTGCTCTTACACTATCACTTTCTGGCCTATCCGCTTGGCTAGAACACAAACTAGGAGCCAGTTGGCGCAAATTATAAGGAGATAACATGAAGTTATTCAAAGCGACCATTACTGCATTATTGGGGCTTGCGATTGCTTTGCCTTCGCTTGCAAAAGAAGAAGCCGCGACCCCAAATGTTGATCAAATCAAAGACCGCGGCACGCTTCGCGTTGGTATGTCGACATTTGTGCCTTGGGCAATGCGTAACAAACAAGGTGAGTTAATTGGTTTTGAAATCGATGTAGCGAAACGCCTAGCCGCAGATTCAGGCTTACAAGTTGAATTCGTACCGACAGCGTGGGACGGCATCATCCCAGCTCTTCTTGCTAAGAAGTTTGATGTAATCATTGGTGGCATGTCGATTACGCCAGAACGTTCAAAGAGCGTGTTGTTCACAGAACCGTATTCACACTCAGGCGTTCAAGTAGCAGCAAACAAAGAGCTAGCTGCTGGCTTTAGTGAGTTTTCAGACTTTGACTCTCGCCGTATAAAAATTGCCGCTCGTCGTGGCGCGTTCACAGTGCAAGTAGCGCGTGAGACGTTCCCTAAAGCGAAGATCCTTCAGTTTGATGACGATGCTCAAGCATTCCAAGAAGTACTAAACGGCAACGCACACGCAGTCATTGCATCAAGCCCGAAACCGGAGCATGAAGCGATCAAACACGCAGATAAGCTGTTTATTCCATTTACTGAGCGCTTATCAAAAGGTAACGAAGCCTTTGCGGTTCGCCTAGGAGAAGAAGACAAAAAAGCCTTCTTTAACAAGTGGATTGAAGCTCGCACACAAGATGGTTGGTTAGATGAGCGCTACGAATACTGGTTCTCAACGCTAGATTGGCAAGACCAGGTGGCACAAGGTCAATAACCTTAATCATCGCACGAATTAACAACACCGACTCGTACTTCGGGTCGGTTTTCTTCTCTACTATCGGAGTCAAACTTTGAGCGGACAAACCACCACTCGCGTTGCACCAACCAAAGCAAAATCAGGCTTTTTCTTAAGTCGTTTTAACCTACTCGATTGGGTACTGCTTGCCATCTGCGCGTTGGCTGGGGTTTGGCTCTATCATCGTTCTACCGTTGGCGTAAACTACATCTGGCATTGGAAAGAAGCCATTGACCTCTTATTCACCCCAAGAGCTGACGGCGGCTTGCCGTATTTCTTCCAAGGCCTAATCTCAACGCTGCGCTTAAGCCTTTGGGGCATAACCTTTGCTCTCGTATTGGGCACTCTACTTGGTTTAGCTCGATTCTCAGCCTCAGCTTGGCTACGCACACCTGCCAACGCTTTTATTCAATTGGTACGAAACATTCCACCTTTGGTATTCGTATTCATCTTCTATTTTTTCATCTCGAACCAGTTAATCCCATTACTTGGGTTAGAAGATCTTCTGCGCAACTATCGCGGAGATACAAATGCACTGCAGAACTTCTTATTTGGTCCACCAAACCTATGGGAAAACTTGGCCTCTGGTGTGCTTTGTGTCGGCTTACTGTCTTCCGCTTATATTGCTGAAGTGGTTCGCGCTGGTTTGCAAAGCGTGGATAAAGGCCAGTGGGAAGCTGCAGATTCACTCGGCTTATCTCGCTGGGTCAAATACCGTTTTGTAATTGCCCCACAAGTACTCAAAGCAATTACACCTGCCCTCGCCGGACAAACCATTTCACTGGTTAAAGACACTTCTATCGTTTCGCTGATCTCGATTCAAGAAATGACCTTTGTCGGCACAGAGATGGCCAATTCATCAGGCTACATTTTCGAAATTTGGTTAATCGTCGGCTTCGTTTACTTTCTGATTTGTTTCGGTCTATCAATGATTTTTAGATACATAGAGAAAAAATCGGAATCTATTTCAAATTAACTTAAAAGCCCTCATATTTAAGACTTTGTAAGCCTTCAAATCGGAACTCCATCCTGTTACAGTCATTGCCATGCTAGTTTTTTGGCGTTTTTCATGGAGTTAAAGCAGCAGTCCGACTACGAGCAGTACATAAGACAGGACAGTCTTGGTGAATACTATGTCGTGCTCAACCAATATACGTTTTACAGTGTTTATCAACCTATCTTCGATAAGCATAGAAACATAATCGGTATGGAAGCCCTACTCCGCATTCGTGGTGTAGACGGCGCTAACATTCGGCCAGACCTGTTCTTTGCTGATGCAAGTATTGATACCTACTTTCGTCTATGTATCGAGTTTTTATCTCGTGCTATTCATATTCGTAACTTTGCCAAGCACTTCGCAGGTTCAACAATTAAGTTATTTCTTAATGTCATGCCTCAAACGCTGCTTACCCTAACTAAAGATATGGGTTTCAAAGATAACGGCCTTCTGTACAAACGCTTAGAGGAGCTTGGAATGCACCCCTCTGACGTCGTATTTGAAGTAGTTGAAGAATCTTGTGGTGACACTGAGCTTTTGATAGAAGCCGTCCAATTGATGAGGGCGAATGGCTTCTTGTTCGCTATTGACGACTTTGGCTCTCACCATTCAAACATGTCTCGCGTTAAACATCTTTGCCCCGACATCATCAAGATAGACCGTTCTTACCTTCTCGATTATTGTTCAGGTGATACGCTGGCGATTGCAAACGCAGTAGAACTGGCTGAAGAGATGAATGCGAAAGTCGTGATAGAAGGTGTAGAGGAAAACATTCAGCTTTCCGCCATGCAACGATTAGACTTAGATTATTACCAAGGTTTTTACCTCGGTAAGCCTAACGCAATCCACCATTGGACGAATCAGGTTAATAGTAATAAGCTTCTGCATTGAGCTCATACGAGCATCCTCGCCCACTCTACAAATAAAAAGCGCCGACTTAGTCACACTAAGTCGGCGCTTTTTAGTTATTCGAATCTATCGAATCAAACCAACATCAATTAAAAGAAGTCGATTGAGTTACGGCCGCTGTTCGGATCGCGAGTCGCTTTAGGCTTATCCTCTTTTTTGCCTTTCTTAGCCGATTGAGATAAGGCTTCTTTCTGTGCTTTACGCTCTTTGTGCGCGGCTTTACGGCCTGTTGATTTCGGCCCTTTAACGTTCGCTTTGTCGTTCTTTTTCGAACGAGACTTTTCTTTGCGAGCCGCTTGTGCTTCTTTCTTCGCCTTTTTCTCTGCTTTTTCTTCAGCAGATTCAGGTTCAGTTACTGGCGCGTCACAGACAACAACATAATATTCTTGGTTGAACTCGAAAAAATCACCATCGTACATTTTGCGACGCTTGCGCGTTTCTAGTTCACCATTTACCGCAACGTAACCTTCTTCGATGATGTGTTTTGCTTCACCACCGCCACTCACCAAGTTTGCGATTTTAAAAAGCTTATACAGTTCAATTGGGTGCGCGTCGACGTCGATGCCAATCGCTTCGATTTCAATTTCTTCGCCTTCTAAATACTCTTCGTTTTCGTAATCTTGGGTCATGTTCGGTACTCATTAATCTTGATGAACGGAGTTTAAACGGAATGCGTACAAATAGAAACGTGATCTTCACTCATCTCTGCTATTTGGGTATATACTCACCCAATAACTCCTTGAACGAGCGTCATTTTGTCTAAAACGAGCCAAATCACCTTCGCCACGGCGAATCTATTTAACTTTATCGCCCCACCCAATGCCTATTATGATTTCGAGAACATCTACTCGACAGAACAATGGCAAGACAAACTCGCTTGGACAAAATCACAAATCGAACAGCTCAATCCTGACATCATCGGCTTGCAAGAAGTGTTCAGCATTGAAGAAACCAAAAACTTCTTTGCTGAGATCGGTTACGAACACTTTGCCTGTGTCGATACACCACATGTCGAAGGCGATTATATCCACTCGCGTCCTGTTGTCGCCGTCGCTTCGCGTTTTCCGATTGAACATTATGAAGCAGTTACGTTCGACAAAGAAACACTCGCTGCCTTTGGCGACCTCACCGCGCCCCCTTTCAGTCGAAAACCGGTTAGAGCGAGCATTGTGCATCCCGTTATCGGCCATATTACGGTTTATGTGACGCATTTAAAATCTCAACGCCCTGCGGACACAGATGCCCCCGAACAGGCAAGCAGACCGATTGCCCGATGGCTCTCAACTCAACAACGTGGCTGGGAAGCGGCAATGTTGCGTGATGCCATGCAAAAGCACTATGCGAGTAGCCCGATGCCAACGGTATTAATGGGTGACATGAACCAACCCATCACTGATGCCAGTGTGAACAAGGCGTTGGTTGAAAAGTATGGTGACAGCGTCACTGATTTGCGACTTAATGATGGTTGGGATTTACAAGTAACACCACTGCTGGACTCAAGGCCTGCAACCCATTATCACTTCGCAAAAGGTAATGTTTTGGATTACATACTGTTGTCGCAAGAGTTCGATTCTCATGAAGATGTATCAATAGCAGAAGTCACGAATTACCAAGTGCTGGATGCGCACCTAATCAATCCGTCTTTTGAGAGGGATAAAAACGCCAGCGACCACGCATTTGTGGCGCTGACGGTAGAAATTAAGCTTTAGTTTCGGTGTGGCGCTTTACAATCTTACGCGGAATCAACTCCACTCCTGCTTTATAGCGCTTAGCTGAAGCATTAAGCGCCAACTCCATTGCGCTGTCGGCGATCAGCTCAAACTGCTGTGGGAGCGAGTTGATTTTGATTGGAAGAAAATCGAGCAAGCGGTTATCACCAAAGGTGGCCAAACGTACTTTGCCCATCAACTCTGGCTTTTCTAACATCACATCCAATACGCCTTCTAATAAGGTGTAAGACATGGTCACCACAGCATCTGGCAGCTTGCCCTTTTCGATCCACCCTTCTAACACCTTCTTGCCTTCTTCACGAGAGAAGTGCTGACCATAACCTACTAATGCCTCGTTACCTTTTTGCTGGCATGCAGAACGGAAACCCAGTTCACGCTCTTTAGAGACTTGCAGTTCTTCTAATGCGCCAATCAGGCCGATGGACTCAATCTCAGGCGACAATACTGATTCTGTAAGCTCAAACGCCGCATCAAAATCTTCACTGATCACACAACAAAAGTGCTCGTCATCCATAGGGCGGTCAAGCGCAATAACGGGCGTACCGGAGTTTTGTAGTTTGAGATAATACTCGCTCGCTGCTGGCATACTGCTCGCGACGAATAGCGCATCAATACGACGACTCACGAGCGCCTCTGCAACCTTTTGTTCCGTTTGCGGATCATCATCAGAACAACCAATCAAAATTTGATAGCCCGCTTTACGCGAGTTCTGCTCAATCAGTTTTGCTAAACGTGCGTAACTGGTGTTCTCTAAATCTGGAATGATCAAACCAAACGAACGTGAGTTGCCCGCTCTTAAAGAAGATGCTGCGTGATCCGGTTTGTAATTGTACTGCTCAACCACCGCCATGACTTTCTTTTGAGTCTTTTCGCTGATGCGGTATTTCTGCGCTTTTCCGTTAATCACATAGCTTGCTGTGGTCTTCGAAACCCCAGCTAATTTTGCTATTTCATCCAGTGTCATATTCTAAGCCCTGTTCTGTGCGCGGGATCATATTAATACATCAACGATCCTTCGATAAGTTGAATTATATGCTGAACCGATTCAGTATAAAAGCTGAAAGGATTCAGCAAAACTTAAAAATTGACGAGAGTCACCAAAATCACGCAATACCGGCTCCCTTTGCTAGGCTTTAAAAGCATAAAGCCATGAATGGTTAAGTTTCGATTTTAGAAACAGTTTCGCTGAGTGTTTAAAAAAATTTGACCAAAAGCTGAATCGATTCAGTTTCTTTTGTTAAGCAAAACAGATAAACGATGTTACGCAAACCAATCTCTGCGTAGCCAAGATGAATTAGAAATAGATACCTTAAGGCTGGAGAAGCACCATGCTTAAGCTAAGTAAGAACGACATTACCCTATCTCAATCCGCTACAGATAAGTTTGAAGCGATCAAAAGCATCGCGAAAAGCCTGACAGACAAAGGTCTGGTTGAACAAGGCTATGTAGAAGGCATGCTAAACCGTGAAAACCAGAACTCTACGTTTCTAGGTAACGGCATCGCAATTCCTCACGGCACGACTGACACGCGCTCAATGGTGAAAACCACCGGCGTTGCTGTTCACCACTTCCCAGAAGGCGTTGAATGGGGCGACGGCAACACAGTTTACGTTGCAATCGGTATTGCAGCGAAATCAGACGAGCACTTGGGCATTCTTAAGCAGCTAACAAAAGTACTGGGTGCGGATGGCGTTGAAGAGCGTCTACGTGATGCGAAAAACGAAGACGACATTATTGCCCTGCTTCATGGCGACGTTCAGCTAGAGGCGGATTTCGATGCTTCTCTCATTCAACTGCTATTCCCAGCAAGCGACATGATTCAAATGAGCGCGGTTGCTGGCGGCCTACTTAAAAACACAGGTTGTGCAGGTACAGAGTTCGTTGCAGATCTAGTAACAAAAACGCCAACGCACCTTGGTCAAGGTCTATGGCTAGTAGGTAGTGATAAGCAAGTAACGCGCACCGGTGTTTCTTTTGTATCAACAGCAAATGATTGTGAATTCGAAGGCGAGAAAGTGCGTGCTCTAGTTGCATTTGCAGCTTGCAACAATGCTCACCAATCTATCCTAAGCACGATTTCAAAGCTTGTGTTTAACAACGAACACAGCAAATTACTTGATGCTTCTGCTGAACAGATCCTTGCACTGTTCAAAGGCGAAGAAATGGCAACAGAAGCGGCTGAAGATGGCAACACGGCAATCTTTAAGATCAAAAACGCCCACGGCCTACACGCTCGTCCAGGCGCAATGCTAGTAGCAGAAGCGAAGAAGTTCGAATCGACCATTCGTGTGGCAAACCTAGGTGGCGACGGCAAAGCAGTGAACGCGAAGAGCCTAATGAAAGTTATCGCGCTAGGTGTGAAACACGGCCACCAGCTTCAATTCTCTGCTGAAGGTCCAGATGCTGCACAAGCACTTGAGTCAATCGGCAAAGCAATCGCATCTGGTCTTGGCGAAGGTTAAGGGGCGAGAGAATGACAGCATTGAAAACAAACAAAGTCGTTACCATCACGCTTAACCCTGCCCTTGACCTAACAGGTTCGCTGGACTCAATTAAAGTGGGTTCTGTCAGCCTAGTTGAAAAGAGCAACCTACACGCGGCTGGCAAAGGCGTAAACGTAGCGAAAGTGCTTAGTGACCTAGGTGCAGACGTAACTGTGACGGGCTTTCTTGGCAAAGACAACCCAGAGCTGTTCCACCAGCTATTTAGCGATATCAAGGTTAAAAACGAGTTCGTTGAGGTCGAAGGCGCAACTCGCATCAACGTAAAATTGGTTGAAGCAGATGGCCAAGTGAGCGACATCAACTTCCCTGGCGTTCAAGTTACGGCAGAAGAAATCGCACGCTTTGAAGAAACCCTATTCCGCCTTGCAGAAACACACGATTACTTTGTATTGGCAGGCAGCCTACCGGGCGGTGTTACTGCAGAGCAATGCGCGGCATGGATTGAGAAGCTGCATCAGAAAGGCAAGAAAGTCTTGTTCGATAGCAGCAAGGCGGCACTACGCGCAGGCATCGACGCTCATCCTTGGTTGATCAAACCAAACGACGAGGAGCTAAGTGACTTTGTCGGCGAGCACCTTTCAACGCCAGAACAATGCCAAGACGCGGCGCAAACGCTAAGCGATAAAGGCATTGAGAACATCGTGGTTTCTATGGGTGCAGACGGCGTGATGTGGCTGAACCAAGGCGAATGGTTACGTGCTCAACCACCACGAATGAATGTAGTAAGCACTGTTGGCGCTGGCGATACGCTTGTTGCTGGCCTGTGCTGGGGTCACATGCAAGTGATGCCGAAAAACGATTTACTGCGCTTCGCTACTGCGCTTTCTGCCCTAGCAGTGAGCCAAGTTGGCGTTGGCCTAACCAGTCAGGAAGAACTGGAGAACATCAAGCTCCAAACGCAAGTAACCGAGCTTTACCCTAATACGAACTTAGACAAAAACTAAGGAACAGAAGGTTATCAGTATGAATATTGCCATTATTACAGCTTGTCCAAGTGGTGTTGCGAACAGCATCATTGCGGCAGGTCTACTAGAACAAGCAGCGGCGAAGCTGGGTTGGAACGCAAAGGTTGAATGCCAATCAAGCGTGGTTGAACCAACACTGCTGACAGACGCTGACATTGAACAAGCAGAAGCGATCGTAATTGCGGCTAACACTCCAGTTGATACTTCTCGTTTCGTAGGTAAAAAAGTCTACCAAGCAGATATCAGCACCGTAGCGAAAGACGCATCCGCTTTCTTACAAACTGCGGTTGAAAGTGCAGCAACGCTAGAGCAAGCAACCACAGTTGCGGCACAAGTAGCAGCACCAGCAGAAAGCGCATCTGCAACTAAGAAGATTGTTGCTATCACTGCATGTCCAACCGGCGTTGCACACACCTTCATGGCAGCAGAAGCACTAGAGGAAGAAGGCAAACGTCGCGGTCACCAAATTAAAGTGGAAACGCGTGGCTCAGTAGGTGCGAAAAACCAACTGACTGACCAAGAAATCGCAGACGCAGATTTGGTCATCATCGCAGCAGACATCGAAGTACCTCTTGACCGCTTCAACGGCAAAAAGATGTACCGCACTAAAACCGGTCCAGCTCTGAAGAAAACAGCGGAAGAAATGGACAAAGCGTTTGAACAAGCAAGCGTATACCAACACTCTGGTTCTTCTAGCGCATCATCAGCAACAGAAGAGAAGAAAGGCGCGTACAAACACCTAATGACAGGTGTATCTCACATGCTTCCAGTTGTGGTTGCCGGTGGTTTGATTATCGCCCTATCCTTCGTATTTGGTATCGAAGCGTTTAAAGAAGAAGGCACGCTAGCAGCAGCGCTAATGAACATCGGTGGTGGCTCTGCATTCGCATTGATGATCCCTGTTCTTGCTGGTTACATCGCTTTCTCTATTGCTGACCGTCCGGGTCTGGCTCCGGGTCTAGTTGGCGGTATGCTAGCAAGCTCAACTGGCGCAGGTTTCCTCGGTGGTATCGCAGCAGGTTTCATCGCAGGTTACGCTGCTAAGTTCCTTGCCGACAAAGTAAAACTTCCACAATCAATGGAAGCACTTAAACCTATCCTTATCATCCCGTTCGTGGCGACATTGTTCACGGGTCTTGTGATGATTTACATCGTGGGTGGCCCAGTATCTGGCATCATGAACGGCCTAACTGATTTCCTAAACAACATGGGTTCAGACAGTGCAGTTCTACTGGGTATTATCCTTGGCGCGATGATGTGTTTCGACTTAGGTGGTCCAGTAAACAAAGCTGCTTACGCATTCGGTGTAGGTCTATTGGCTTCGCAAACTTACGCACCAATGGCTGCAATCATGGCCGCGGGTATGGTTCCTGCACTAGGTATGGGTCTTGCGACGTTCATTGCTAAGAACAAGTTCGAGCAAAGCGAGCGTGAAGCAGGTAAAGCCTCATTCGTGCTTGGTCTGTGCTTTATCTCTGAAGGTGCAATCCCATTCGCAGCGAAAGATCCAATGCGTGTTATCCCATCATGTATGGCGGGTGGCGCACTAACTGGTGCTCTATCGATGCTGTTCGGTGCAAAACTGATGGCACCACACGGTGGTTTGTTCGTACTGCTTATCCCTAACGCAATCTCACCAGTGCTAATGTACTTGGTAGCAATCGCAGCAGGTACAGCGGTAACAGGTTTCACTTACGCGTTCCTAAAGAACAAAGCAGAAGCGAAACAACAAGCAGCCGCTTAATCATGGCGGAAACGCGTATGCGTATCTAATTACAATGCCTCCCTCGATTTGGCATTCGACACCTCCTTCTCGCTTCGGCATTGGGAGGTGTTTTTTATTGAGCGATAATCGGAGTCTAACGGGCGCTAAATCCGATAGCAGACAAAGTTACTCTCTTCCGTTTCGCTCTGATTGAAAAAGAACAAGCGTTCGTCTTCCACTTTGTAAATGAAGTCCGTTTTGGTGCGTACGTAAGAGTTCATGTCTCTGACGAAAACCTCACTCTCCGTTGGCTGTTCATTCCAACTGACTTTCTGATAATCCACCGTCAGCGCATGTCCCTCCACTTGATACTTAGCGTTGTAAACCAGTTCATATTCTTTTCTTTCGCCCTTTTTCGTCAACAACGTTCCTTTCTGGAAAATGTACATGTCCCTATCCGAGCTAAACACCACGACAGAACGGTCACTGATGTTTTCATAACGTCGGTAACCTCTGGTAATAAAGTCTTCTTCAAACATTGCACACGCCCAGCGCGAACCTGTTATTTCGTCGGATTGGAAATACTTTTGGTGAACAATCACGCCCACTAGGCCCGTTGCCAATGCAATATTGAGTACGAGGAGTTTGTTTATCTGCATATTGCGTCCGCCCTGTTCATGCTCTCTAAGACCGTTTCTTTCAAGGTGTCGATATCGAGAGAAAACTTAATGTAGTTGACGTTCTTATTACTGTTTTTGGCGAAAGCAAACGCACGTAAAGTATGCGCCCCTTCTTGATAAGCCGATTCAGACACACGCAAATATACGATGGCCGGACACACCGGAAATACCTCATCGTTGAGGCTCTTTGCCAAAGCCGAAAGATCTAACTCGTCATGATTTTGATCGTAAAAGTAGAAGTCCGTTTCTGACACAGAAAAGTGTTGGTAATCCGAATCATCAAGAAAATCAGGATGTGGCACAAACGGACGAAAATAAAGCACAGAGACAATCGCAAAAAGCAAGAAAGCCGTCATCAGTATTGGGGTTAAGCTAAATGCCTTGTCTCGCGATTCAGCTTCTTGCTTGGGCGCTGCTTTGACTTGATGCTCAACATCATCAATTTCGAACGTTTGGAGTTCCGGTATCTCAACTTTCTGTTTGATGGGTTTAACA
Organism: Vibrio jasicida 090810c; assembly: GCF_002887615.1. Lineage (NCBI taxonomy): Bacteria > Pseudomonadati > Pseudomonadota > Gammaproteobacteria > Vibrionales > Vibrionaceae > Vibrio > Vibrio jasicida. The sequence continues at coordinate 1,442,808 of NZ_CP025793.1, forward strand.
TCCGCATCAACTTCCAGTAAATAGCCAATTTTACTTACCGTTTTTATCTGTACACCATGCGCCTTCAACTGAACAAGTTTCTTTCTTAAACCGGAAATGACATTGGTCAATGCTTGATCGGTAACAACTGAACCATCCCAACAGATTTCGAACAACTCTTCGCGAGTTACATGTACGCCCTGCTTTTCAAGCATCAAGTTCAGCACTTGGTATGGAAGTGGCCTTAGAGGAACATCATTACCGTGTGAATTGGACAATGTCCTTGTCGTCGGATCGAGGACCAAATTGGCGAAATAGATTCTATGCATACAGGCTCACTGCTTTCTCAACTCCTTGAATTATAGGTCAGGTTTGCCGAACCATTCTAAAAACCAAGTCATCTTCATCACACCATAATGCAGCACTCAGTTTTTAGTAATGAAGGATTCAAACATCAATTTTTAACTCTGCATACCTTCCGAGCACACAAAAAACACACAATTGCCTAAGTCACTAAATCAATAGGAATTATTTGGTTTTTGTTTACTTTTTGTTTAGTTTTTCAGCGCCTCATTTAGATAATGAACACTGTTTTAAACACAACAATACAGACAGTAATACAGAGGTAAATAACAATGAAAAAAGCAGCCACCCTTATCGCCGTACTTGCTAGCATTCAGGCTCATGCAAATAGCTCACAGGATGTATCAGGGTTTTATCTGGGCGGGGGTATGGGTAACACCACATACAGTGATGATAGTCCGTTTACACATTTGGATGCTGATGGCACAACTTTTAAAATTATTGGCGGTTATCAGTTCAATCGTATCGTCGGTATAGAAGCTCAATACACTGACTACGGTGATATCAAAGTGAAGAACACGCCTTTTGATCTCAACGTAAATAGTGCGTCTGTTGCCGCAAACATTGGCTACACATTCGACAATGGTTTACGACCATTCGCGACGCTAGGTTTGGGCTACATTTCGGTGGATGTGCCTGAATTTCTCGGTGACGACGAAAACGAGTTGCTACTTCGCGTAGGGGCCGGCCTTGAATACACGCCGCATCAGTTTAACAACATCACTTTCCGAGCAGCGTATGAGATGGACCACTTCAATGTCGGCTCGAAAGGCTCGAACTGGGACACCAACATTCAGGTCGGCTCTTTCTATGCGGGTGCAACTTATAAGTTTTAATAAAAAAACAAACGCGGACACATAGAAAGTACAAAGGGCGAACGCTTACGATAAGCGTTCGCCCTTTCTTGTATAACGTGCCGATTTATTGCATCGGTTCAGATTCGATATCCACGTCACCGCTGTTCAAGTTCACCATCGCGTTGTAAACATTTTGCGGATCACCATGGTGTTTAAAGGTGAAGTGATACACGTTGGCCGGCGTCCAAATCTCTTTGTCATCGACGGGCATAATATCGTAACCATCTTGCTGGTATAACTCTGTCGCCATCACATACGCTGTCGCTGTCTGAACTTGAGTGTTGTGGTCGATTTTAGGTTCTACTGACGGGTTACTTGGGTAAGATTCACCGTTGTAACTCATCTGACGATAAGCACCATTACTCCACACAACAAAGTCTTGCCAACCGTTGCTGTAGCTGTCTATTAGTGCAATCGGTGTTCTTGTTACCGACATGCGGTTCAGCACTTTACCGTTGTTATCGAACATATATGCCGTGCAGCCACCACTTCCGCAGAAGAAACGGTCTTGGAACAACACCAAATGTTCTGCTGTACCATCACTGTTCAAATCAGCAGATCCCGTAACATAACGAATTTTGTCCGTTTCTAAAGAAAGACCCTGTGGCATCAGAATACTTTGGTCAATCCACGTTGCGATGGTCGCTGCATCTGCACTTTTTAGCTCTACAGGAACTTGAGAATCTGTATTATCAGTAGAAATGCCGTCTGTGGAAGAACAGCCAATTAGCGTTAGTGAACCTAAAAGGAAGAGTCCATGTAATCCGCGATTGTTCATTTGCGTTCGCTCTTTTATTGATGATGTTTCTTTAGTATACGCAAGATTTATCAATCGCTTGTAAGAAAATCATAAAAATCAGTAAGGTGTATACCAAACCACCAGCCTTCCTTTTCGCCCTTATCTTTTTCTCCAGCCTCTCTTCTTCTCTCTTTTGCTTCTCACTTCTATTCTCTTTTCCCTCTCGTATCTTGACTCTCCCCGATCAAAAAAGCCCTGAGGAAAGTCCCCAGGGCTAGGCAGGAATCTGACAATAATAAAAGCCAGGAAGTCCCTTATGCAGTGGTTGGTTTGATCTTAAACAGAATTGCAAACATGACTGGTACAACAATCAGAGTCAAAACTGTAGCAAAACCAAGGCCTGCCATAATCGTAATCGCCATTGAGCCGAAGAACGCATCTGATACCAGAGGAATCATTCCCAGAATCGTCGTCAATGCCGCCATACTCACTGGACGAACACGGCTGATCGCACTGTCGACAATCGCTAAGTAAGGATCCTTACCTGATGCTAGCTCTAGGTTAATCTGGTCAAGAAGTACGATACCGTTTTTCAGAATCATACCGCTCAAGCTCAATAAGCCTAGGAACGCAGTAAAGCTAAAAGGCATGTTTGTCGTCAGAAGACCAAATGCCACACCAATGATAGACAGCGGTACAGTGAACCAAATAACCAATGGCTTCTTCAGTGAGTTAAACAGAAGCATCGTAATGATGAACATCAACAAATAACCCATTGGCAATGAGCCAAACAGACCTTCTTGTGCATCTTTCGATGATTCGTATTCGCCGCCCCACGTGATTTCATAGCCTTCAGGAAGGTGCAAAGCCATCACTTTAGGCTCAATGCGAGAGAATAAACTTGCGGGTGTATCGTCACTAAGCACATCATGGTCAGCCAATACCGTTAGAGTACGCTTACGGTCACGACGCTGAATTAACGGCTCATCCCAAGCCAGCTTCACACCATCGATCACTTGATCAACTGGGATATAAGATTGTAACGATGGACTCCAAATATTCACGTTTTGCAGTGATTCGAAATCTACACGCTCTTCTTCTGGTAAACGCGTCATGATAGGTAGTGTATCTGTACCATCACGAAGGAAACCAAGCGTGCTACCCCCAAACGCCATTTGTAACGTGCTTGAAAGATCTTCTTTCGAGATGCCCAAGCGACGCGCTTTTGATTCGTTGAATACCGGTACGAGCTCTTTAGTGCGCTCACGCCAGTCGTGACGAATGTTACGAGCACCTGGGTCAGTATGAAGAATGTCTTCTACTTGCACCGCGAGATCACGAAGCACTTGTGGATCTGGGCCAGTAATACGCGCTTCAATCTTAGACGCCGGCGACGGGCCGAATTCCATCAACTTGAACTGGAACGTGGGTTTATCAAACGTCTTCGCTAGGTTGTCATCCAACTTATGCAGCAGTTCAAACATGTTCTCACGATCTGTCGTACGAACTTGGAACTGCGCGTAAGCTTCGTAACTTTTCTCTGGTTGGTAAGTCAGAGCGAAACGCTGCAAGCCTTGACCAATCGAAGCTGAAACAAAATCGACATCATCTTGTGTACGAATGTAGCTTTCTACTTCTTCCGCTTTCTTGATGGTCTCGCGAATGTCTGTGCCTTCTGGCATCCACATATCAACGTAGAACATCGGCGTGTTTGATGGCGGGAAGAACTGTTGCTTCACACTACCAAACGCAACCACAGCACCAACGAGCAATGCCACCATGCCTGCTACCGTTAACCAACGGAAACGCAACGCAAATTTAAGAGACGCACCAAACGCGACAAACAACCAACCTTTGTACGGATCTTCGTCTTCTGCTTGTGTATTTTTGTCTTCTTCTTTTAGCAGAAGGTCTGCAAGGAATGGCGTCAAAGTAATCGCAGTTACCCAGCTTAGAAATAGTGAGAAACACAATACCCAGAACAGAGAGCCCATGAACTCACCAGTCGCATCTTGTGACAGACCGATAGGTGCAAACGCGGTAATAGCAATGACTGTCGCACCAAGCAGCGGCCACTGAGTTTGTTTCACAATGTCTGTAGCGGCTTGAACCTTGGTTCGTCCTTTCTTAAGGCCAACCAATATCCCCTCGACCACCACGATGGCATTATCCACCAGCATACCGAGCGCAATGATCAACGCACCAAGTGAGATACGGTGCAGCTCAATGTTGTTGTAGTTCATCAAGATGAAGGTACCGAATACCGTCAGCAACAGCACCAAACCGATGATCACGCCACTGCGTAAGCCCATAGTGAACAGCAGTACGATGATTACGATAGCAACCGCTTCTGCCAAGCTAATAACAAACGCTTTAACTGAATCGTCTACTTCTTGCGATTGGTTGTAGAAGTAGTTCATATCCAAACCAGCCGGCTTGATGGTCTCAAGATTCGCCAGTTCAGCTTCAATACGTTGACCGACTTCTACTACGTTTACGCCAGACGCAAACGAAATACCAATGTTGATTGCTTTCTTACCGTTATACAGCAGCACATTGCCCGGCTTTTCTTGAATGCCACGACTGATGGTTGCAACGTCTTTCAAGCGAATCAGGTTACCCGTATCGCGACCATGAATAATCAGGTTTTCTAGGGCTTCTACGGTGTTTAACGTACCGCTTGGGCGAATAATGAGGCTCTCGCCGTTTACCATTACCTCACCTGCAGAAACCACATTGTTCTGTTGGTTCAACAAGCCAGAAATCACGTTCATGTCGAGGTTCAGAGCCGCCAAGCGGTCCAATGAAATCTCAACAAACAGCATCTCTTGTTGGTCGCCAGCGATGTCAACTTTACCCACGCCATCGATCAGTTCGAGTTCGCGCGTAAGCTGGTCTGCGTAACGTTTCAGTTCTACATAATCGTAGTCGTCACCCGTTAGCATCAGCATTACACCGTACACGTCACCAAAGTCATCAATGATTTGCAGAGATTGAACGCCTTGCGGCAAAGTTGGTTGCAGATCGTTGATTTTACGGCGCATTTCATCCCAGATTTGCGGCAATTCATCCGGACCGTAGTCCATCTTCATGCTCACCATAATCTGTGACATACCACTTGAGGACGTCGACGTAATCTTATCGATATAAGGCAGCTTACGAATCTCTTTCTCAAGCGGATACGTCAGCTCTTCTTCTACTTCTTTAGAGGTTGCACCAGGATAAGTCGCAATCACCATCGCATCTTTGATGGTAAATGCCGGGTCTTCCAATCGACCAAGTTCTAGGAACGACGTCACACCGCCGATCGCTAGAATAACGATGAACAGCCAGCTGATGACTTTGTTCTTAATTGAGTATTCAGCAATGCTCATTATTGTTGTTTCTCCACCACATCCACATGCTTACCTTCGCGCAGTTTGCGTAAGCTGGAATTCACTAATACATCGCCTTGAGCAACACCTGATGACACAATCGCACCTTCGCCATTAACTTGGTCGATGGTTACTTCCACTTTAGTGACGGCGTCACCATTTAATTTCCAAACAAAAAACTCACCATCTTGATTGCCCGCTTGTAATGCAGTCATTGGGATGTTGTAGCCATCAATCGAAGTAATGCCCGCTGCCACCATGTCTACTGCAACGCTTACGCTGGTACCCGGCAGAATCTCTTCCTCAGGTTGTGGCATGGTTAAATACATTTGGTAAGTTTGCGTTTGAGCATTTGGCTCACTGGTGTGCTCCAAATAATCCAACGCATAAGATTTCGCGTCACCCGAGAACGTTGCTTGGGGTTGGTAGCTCATGCTTTGTGTATTTGGGTTTACCATTGCAAGCACGTTGTCTGACAGTTCGATACGAACGTAAACTTTGTCGCTTTGGTACAGGTTGAGAACTGGCTCGCCAATCGCAACACGCTCAAAACGTTCTTTGAATACATCAGAAACCTTGCCCGCAAACGGTGCAAACAAACGTGTGTAGTTCAATTGGTTTGTCGCGTTGTAGAAGTTTGCTTCCGCCAGCTCTTTGTTTGCCGTTAGCTCATCCAATTCCGCTTTTGAAATCATTTGGCGGTTATGCAGCTCTTCACCACGTTTAAGCTGACGAATCGCAAGCGTGTATTGTGCTTCTGCATCGTTTACTGCTTGCTTCTCTTTACTGTCGTCTAGCTTAGCGATCATCTGGCCTTCTTTAACCGTGTCACCTGCTTTGACTAGCACATGCTGAACTTCGCCTGCGCGACGGAATGCAATTGGCGTTTGTTCCGCTGGCACGACTTGGCCTTTGAATGTGCGGTATTGGCTTTTTACTGGAACATCAACAGCAACCGTAGAGACATACAAAGGTTGCTCTGCGGTCACTTCGTCTGTGCTGTTACAACCGGTGAGTACTGCCAGTGCGATAGCCGATACTGTGAATAATGAACGTTTCATTAGATACCTTCCTCACGAACCCAAGCTTTCACTACTTGGCCTTCCACTAGGCGTTCAACACCTGCAATAACAACGTAATCATTCTTATCCAAACCCGACTCCACAGCACCGTTCGCATTTAGTGACAAGGTCACTTTATTCACTTGCTGTGTATCGTTGTCCATTACCCAAACCTCACCATGAGCGGCGTCTTTCGATACCCAAGCCGCATTTGGCAGCATCATCGCGTTCGATACGTTTTGCTTAGCAATGTGCACTTGGCCTGTCATGCCCGTTAGCAAGTTACGAGCAGAAGGACGAGTAATTGTCACGATCGCTTCGTAGCTGTTGGTATCGGCATTGGGTTGAGTAGAGATTTCTTTGAATTTGCCTTGGATGCGGTTGTTTGGTTCGCTGTCCATCGTCACCCACATCTCTGCGTCTTTAAGTGAGTTCAATGACACCGCTTCGGCGTAAGTCACAGGCAAAGTAAACGACACATCCAAAGTGGTGTTGTCAATTAGGTTTAGGATTTCTTGCTTAGCAGCAACCACTTGGTATGGCTTCACATAGGTATAAGACACCACACCATCAAACGGCGCATGAATCTCGGTGTAGCTTAAATCGGTTTTCGCTTGCTCTAAGTTTGCCAGTGCCGCTTTGTATTGCGTTTCTTGTTGGTCGTAACTGTCTGTACTGATCAGCTTCTTGTTGTACAAGCTTTTCGAGCGTTCCCATTGGGTTTTCGCTAATGCGTACTGCGCTTGTGATGCATCAAGAGCTAACTGCAAGTCTTTTGGGTCTAGCGTTGCGAGTACATCACCCTGCTTTACCTCTTCACCCATTCTCACGATCAACTTCTCAATTTCGCCACCTACCTGAAATGAAAGTTGGGCTCTGTACGTTGCATCTATTCGTGCAAGGAATGCATCGGAATCGGCAACAGTCAGATCATTAACAGCAAGTAATTTTACAGGTTTGATTAATGGCTCAGACGGTTCTGATACGGCTTTGTTACACCCTGTCAGCATCGTGGCGAGGCTCAATGCCACCGCTGCTCCGACAAATGTGCGCTTTAAGTATTGTTTTCGCACTGGCTTTCTCCATCGACTTTATATTTACTACACAGGTGTGCAGTATATGTATAACGAAAAAATGATCAACATATTTTCCACGTGGATAATAAAATAATTAGGCAAACTGTCCGGTTTCTGGTAAAAATAGGCGCGTTGATTAATATTCGGGAAAATTCGAACTATGACAGAAAGAAAGCAAGGCCGTAGAAGTGCTGAAGCCGCTGAGCAAACTAAGTGCCTGATTCTAAGAGTCGCGGCAGATATGTTCTGTGAGTTAGGGTACGAACGTGTCTCGCTTCGAAACATCAGTGAGAAAGCTGGTGTGTCTCATAGTTTGATTCGCCACCACTTCGGCAGCAAAGAGAAAATCTGGCAAGCCGTCAGTGATGCCATGGATGAATTCATGCAAGGCTACATGGCACAGCTGGTAAGCGAAATGCCAGCAAACACCCCATCTAATCAAAAAATCTACCTGTTCATGGTAAGAATGTTGGCATTTGCCCTCATGAATCCGCATCCAATCCAAATGATTGCGGATGCAATTCGCCAAGGTGATGATGCACTACTGCAGTACTTCCTGAGATCCAAAGACGAGTTCGCGGCGATCTTTACTGAGCTGTTTGCAGACTACAACGTGGAATACCCGGAGCACCAGATTGACCAGTGGGAATCAAAATGGCAGATGCTGGTGTTTGCACATGGTGCAATTAGCTTAGCGCCTATGATGCAAGAAACGTGGCCAGAAGATGCAGGCAACCGCGATAAGATGCTGATTAACCATTGGGAATTGTTCAACACCATCATGGCAAACCAGTTCAGCGTTAAGAAAGAAGACATGATTCATCCAAGCAAACTGAGTGAAGTTGTGATTGAAATGTGTTGCCCTATCGAAGAGCTCACCGCATAAGTTGAGATTTCAAAAGAACATAAAAAATGCCGAGCACATTGCTCGGCATTTTTGTTTGTACTTATCATTTCAGAGAGGAAACGAATGGAACCTACTTCATAGTTACTTATTCCTAAACGCGTCACTGCAGTTAAACAGCGCGTGGGAGGTAGATTCCTAGTCTCGCTTTGGCTCGCTGGAATGACGAGCTTTAATTAACCACGGTAGTAGCGTTGTGGTACGAACGGCATTTTTTCTACCGTCATTGGTAGCATCTTACCGCGTACTTCTGCAAACAGCTCTGTACCGATAGCCGCTAGATCTGCACGTACATAGCCCATTGATACTGGCTTACCTGCATTAGGGCCTGCTGTACCACTGGTTACCACGCCAATCTTGTTGCCATCTGCATCGTACAGCTCAGCGCCTTCACGAACTGGCGCCTTGGTTTGACCAACCAAGCCAATACGCTTACGTGCAACGTCTTTCGTTTCGATCTGCTTAAGAATGATGTCAGCACCAGGGAAGCCACCTGCACGTTCGCCATCAGCGCGACGTACTTTTTGGATGCCCCATAATAGGCTTGCTTCAACAGGCGTTGTTGTTGTGTCTAAGTCATGACCGTACAGACACAGACCACATTCAAGACGAAGTGAGTCACGAGCACCAAGGCCAATCCACTCTACTTCTTCTTCACCTGTGAGTTTACGAGCAAGCTCTTCTGCTTTGTCCGCAGGAACAGAGATTTCGTAACCGTCTTCACCTGTGTAACCACTGCGAGAAACAATGCACTCAACGCCTAGTAGTTCAACTTTGCGAACATCCATAAACAGCATCTCTGCTACTTCTGGTGCGAAACGCGCTAGTACTTCTGCCGCTTTAGGGCCTTGAATCGCTAGCAGTGCGCGGTCATCAATGATCTCTAGCTCGATGCCAGAAGGAAGATGCGCCTGAAGGTGTGCAATGTCTTGCTCTTTACATGCTGCGTTCACAACAACAAACAGATGATCGCCAAGGTTAGCCACCATCAAGTCGTCCATGATGCCGCCCTGCTCATTAGTAAAGAAAGCATAACGTTGCTTGCCCGCACCTAGGTCAACAATATCAACCGGAACCAGTGTCTCTAAGAACGCTGCTGCACCATCACCAATCAAACGAAGTTGACCCATGTGAGAAACATCGAACAGACCTGCTGCATCACGAGTGTGTAAGTGTTCTTTCTTTACGCCTAGTGGGTATTGAACTGGCATGTCGTAACCCGCGAACGGGACCATCTTTGCGCCTACTTCTACGTGAAGTGCATGCAGTGGTGTTTTCAGAAGTTCTTGAGTCATTTTCGTCTCCATTTAGATAGACCCGATGATGCTGTCGGCATTCGTTGTGTTTCCAATAATAAACACGCTTGATTCAATTTTGCACGAACAAGACATCACTCGACTTTCAAAAGTGTGACTTTTAACATTTTAATCACAACAGAACGCACAAAAAAGGCGCTCTGTTGAGTGAGATATCATCAACAGAGCGCCATCATAACGCATTTAAAACGGATAGCAATCGTTTGCTTTTACTATAGGAAATTTACAACTATTTATCACTATTTGGCAGTCACCCACAAAATGTGCGCGTCTTCCTCACTCACACTGGTCAACATATGACCCATGTTCGCATCGTAATACACACTGTCGCCTTCGCTTAATACAACAGGCTCATAGAACTCAGAATAAAACATCACCTCACCTGATAAGATGAGTAAAAACTCTTCCCCATCATGGCGAATCCAGTCTTTGTATTCGTCAAAACTACGGGCGCGAATTTGGCTCTTAAAAGGCATCATTTTCTTATTGGAAAGTTGAGTCGCCAACAACTCATGCTCGTAGGTTTGGGTTGGGTGTGGTTTACCCTCTTTTTTCTTGGTTACATCCCTGCGCCCTGTCGCAACTTTTTTTCTAGGTGGTTCAAAGAGTTGCGGCATATCAATTTGTAAGCCATGCGCTAATTTTTGCATCGCTTGAAACGTTGGAGAAATCTGTTCATTCTCGATCTTACTTAGCGTAGAACGCGCAAGGCCAGTTCGTTGGCTCGCCTCTTCTAACGTAATACCAAGTTTAGAGCGGATATCTTTAATGCGCTGACCGAGCTTAAGCGGTTCAATATTCTGGTCTTGCTGCTCTTTCGCCAACGTCATTGACGGGTATTCATCGTAAATACTTTCTGCCATAAATCCCTCTGTAAATATCCTTTATTCCTTCCTATTAGCATTGTGCATGAAGCCTATAGTGGATAAAAGTCCACCGAGTTAATTAAAGCGTGCTCTTGTTAACAAAATCAGAAATCTCGTTTCCTATAGGAAATTTTTGGTTGATTGTTCGTGCCGCAGGCGCTATGTTACCAACTTGTTAGATGTAGAGATGCACATTTCCGTAAGAGATTGGACAAGAGAAACCACAATCCAACGGAGTTTTGCCCACTTATTCGGGCCGAAAGTTCACTCTGTTCTGCTATGCAGTTCAGCTGTTTTGAGAACAAATGAGCCACCATCGCAATCAAACAACTATTTCTAGTGCGGGTTCATTTTAAGATTTGGAAGGTCAACTACCATGAACAAGAGTTACCCTAACCACAGCTTGGAAAACTTTTTCTCTACCAACCTATCTGCGACAGATGACGCTGTCTTTGCTGGAATTCAGGCAGAATTCGCTCGCCAAAACGAACAAATCGAACTTATCGCTTCTGAGAACATCGTGTCTAAAGCGGTAATGCAAGCTCAAGGCACCTGCCTAACAAACAAATACGCTGAAGGTTACCCAGGTCGCCGTTACTATGGTGGTTGTGAGCACGTAGATACAGTGGAAGCCATTGCTATCGAACGCGCGAAAAAACTTTTCAATTGTGAATACGCAAACGTTCAACCACACTCAGGCGCACAAGCAAACGGCGCAGTAAAACTGGCACTACTTCAACCTGGCGACACCATTCTTGGTATGTCTCTAGACGCAGGTGGCCACCTAACACACGGTGCGCGCCCTGCACTTTCTGGCAAGTGGTTTAATGCAGTTCAATATGGCGTTGACCGCGAAACACTAGAAATCAACTACGAAGACGTTCGCCAACTGGCACTTGAGCACCAACCTAAAATGATCATCGCAGGTGGTAGTGCTATTCCACGTACTATCGACTTCGCAAAATTCCGTGAAATCGCAGACGAAGTAAACGCGATTCTTATGGTCGACATGGCACACATCGCCGGTCTTATCGCAACAGGCGCGCACCCTAGCCCGCTTCCTTACGCACACGTTGTTACGACTACAACGCACAAAACATTGCGTGGCCCACGTGGCGGTATGATTTTGACCAACCACGAAGACATCATTAAGAAAATCAACTCAGCAGTATTCCCAGGTCTACAAGGCGGCCCACTGATGCACGTGATTGCGTCTAAAGCAGTGGCGTTCGGTGAGGCACTCGGTCCTGAATTCAAAACTTATATTGATTCAGTGATCAACAACGCAAAAGTCATGGCAGAAGTATTGCAAACTCGCGGTTGCGATATCGTAACTGGTGGTACAGACACGCACTTGATGCTGGTTGACCTTCGCCCTAAAGGCTTGAAAGGTAACAAAGCAGAAGAAGCACTAGAGCGTGCAGGCATCACATGTAACAAAAATGGCATCCCATTCGACACAGAGAAGCCTATGATTACATCGGGCATCCGTTTAGGAACGCCTGCGGGTACAAGCCGCGGCTTTGGCGCTGAAGAATTCAAACTCATCGGTAATTGGATTGGTGACGTACTGGACGGTTTGGTGAACAACCCTGAAGGTGACGCAGAAGTAGAAAAACGCGTACGCAAGCAAGTAAAAGAGCTTTGCAGTCGCTACCCTCTTTACCAATAAAAGATTTATTAAATCAGAAACTATCCTGACAAGTTATTTGGAGATTAAGCAATGGACAAAACACTGAAGTTTACAGATAGCCACGAGTGGGTACGTGACAACGGTGACGGCACAGTAACTATCGGTATTTCAGAGCACGCTCAAGAAATGCTGGGTGACGTGGTATTCGTTGACCTACCAGACGTGGAAGATGAAGTCGAAGCAGGCGAAAGCTTTTCTTTGGTGGAATCTGTAAAAGCGGCTTCAGACATCTACTCACCAATCACAGGTGAAGTAGTTGAAATCAACGAAGAGCTAGAAGACAGCCCAGAGCTAATCAACGAAGAACCATACGAAGGTGGTTGGATTGTGAAAGTGAAGCTTTCAAACCCATCTGAGTTGGAAGACTTAAAAGATGCGGAAGAATACCTAAGCTCTATCGAAGAAGAGTAATTAGGATGAGACGAAAGCTGTCCCCTTAACACCAAGTGGGCAGCTTTTTTTCTAGGTTCGGACGTATAATTTAGATTATCAGTAGCGTTCATCCGTTACCCGAACCAAGGAGTAGGTAAAGGACAATGACTGAATTACTTCAAAGCCTCAGCACACAAAACGAGTTCGTTGCTCGCCACAACGGACCAAACAAATCTGACCAACAGAAAATGTTGGAAGCGATCAACGCAGTTAGCCTAGATTCGCTTATCGACGAAACCGTACCAGCACAAATTCGCCTAGAGCAGCCAATGAACTTGGCAGAAGCAAAAAGCGAAGCAGACATGCTGGCAGCAATGCGTAAATTCGCTGATCAAAACCAAATCAAACGTACATTCATCGGTCAGGGTTACTACAACACCTTCACGCCAAACGTAATCCTACGTAACGTGATGGAAAACCCGGGCTGGTACACCGCTTACACCCCTTACCAACCAGAGATCTCACAAGGTCGTTTGGAATCACTTCTAAACTACCAACAAATGGTGATGGATCTTACTGGTATGGAAATCGCAAACGCGTCATTGCTTGATGAAGCAACGGCAGCCGCAGAAGCGATGACACTTTGTAAGCGTGCGGGTAAGAGCAAGAGTAACGTATTCTTCGTTGCTGACGACGTTCACCCACAAACCATCGAAGTAGTAAAAACTCGTGCGAAATTCATCGGCTTTGAAGTCCTAGTTGGTTCTCTAGATTCACTGCCAGAACAAGACGTATTCGGCGCACTAGTTCAATACCCAAGTACAACGGGTGAAGTTCGTGACCTATCGGACATCATCGCAAAAGCACAAGCAAACAAAACGCTAGTAACCGTAGCGACTGACCTATTGGCTTCTGCCCTACTGAAACCTGCGGGTGAAATGGGCGCAGACGTAGCAATCGGCTCGGCACAACGTTTCGGCGTTCCTATGGGTTACGGCGGTCCACACGCAGCCTTCATGGCAACACGTGACAAGCACAAGCGTACTATGCCAGGTCGTGTTATCGGTGTTTCTATCGATACCAACGGCAACCAAGCACTGCGCATGGCAATGCAAACGCGTGAGCAGCACATCCGTCGTGAAAAAGCGACATCAAACATCTGTACCGCTCAAGCTCTACTAGCGAACATGGCGTCTTTCTACGCGGTTTACCACGGCGCAGAAGGTCTACGCACAATTGCTCGTCGTACGCACCACATGACCGCTATCCTAGCTGCTGGCCTAACGAAAGGCGGCTTCGAGCTTGCTCATAACAGCTTCTTCGACACCATCACCATCAATACTGGTGCGCAAACTGAAGACCTATACGCGAAAGCACTAGCCGCAGACATCAACCTACGTAAGTTGGGTACTCAGCTAGGTGTAAGCTTCGACGAAACCACAACAGTGGCAGACGTAGAAACCCTATTCGCAGTATTCGGCGTGAAAGAAGAAGTGGCAGCACTATCAACGGAAATCGCAGGCAACGAGTTTGCAGCGATTCCAGAAGCACTGCGCCGCACAACAGAATACCTAACGCACCCTGTGTTTAACACGCACCACAGCGAAACACAGATGATGCGTTACCTAAAACAGCTAGAGAACAAAGACTTCTCGCTAACGCACGGCATGATCCCACTTGGCAGCTGTACGATGAAGCTGAACGCAGCAGCAGAGATGATTCCAGTAACTTGGCCTGAGTTTGGTTCGATCCACCCGTTCGCACCAGCAGAACAAGCAGCCGGTTACGCAGCACTAGCAAAAGATCTTAAAGAGAAGCTATGTGAAATCACAGGCTACGACGCATTCTCACTACAACCAAACTCTGGTGCGTCTGGTGAGTACGCAGGTCTTATCGCGATTCAACGCTACCACGAAAGCCGTGGCGAAGGTCACCGCAACGTATGTTTGATCCCAAGCTCTGCGCACGGTACTAACCCTGCGACAGCGTCTATGGTGTCAATGAAAGTGGTTGTGGTTAAGTGTGATGAAGAAGGTAACATCGACGTCACTGACCTAGCAGCGAAAATCGAAAAGCACAAAGACAACCTATCAAGCATCATGATCACTTACCCTTCTACGCACGGCGTATACGAAGAGCAAGTGAAAGAAGTATGTGAAATGGTTCATGCTGCGGGCGGTCAGGTTTACCTAGACGGCGCAAATATGAACGCACAGGTTGGTCTAACCACGCCGGGCTTTATTGGCTCAGACGTTTCTCACCTAAACCTACACAAAACCTTCTGTATCCCACACGGTGGTGGCGGTCCGGGCATGGGTCCTATCGGTGTGAAATCTCACCTAGCGCCTTTCCTACCAGGTCACATTGAAAACGGTGCAGACGGCGAAAACTTCGCAGTATCCGCAGCGGACATGGGTAGCGCGTCTATCCTGCCTATCTCTTGGGCTTACATCGCAATGATGGGCGAAGCTGGTCTAACAGACGCAACGAAAGTAGCGATTCTGAACGCGAACTACGTGATGGAGCAACTGCGCCCTCACTACCCTGTTCTTTACCGTGGCTCAAACGGCCGTGTAGCGCACGAATGTATTATCGACATTCGCCCACTAAAAGAAGAAACAGGCATCAGCGAAGAAGACATCGCGAAGCGTCTAATGGACTACGGTTTCCACGCACCAACTATGTCGTTCCCTGTAGCAGGCACGCTAATGGTTGAGCCAACGGAATCGGAAGACCTAGAAGAGCTAGACCGCTTCTGTGATGCGATGATCGCAATCCGTGAAGAGATGACAAAGGTTAAGAACGGTGAATGGCCGCTAGATAACAACCCGCTTGTTAACGCGCCACACACTCAAGTTGACCTAGCGAAAGAAGAATGGGATCGCCCTTACTCTCGTGAGCTTGGCTGCTTCCCTTCTAAAGCAACCAAATCTTGGAAGTACTGGCCAACAGTAAACCGCGTAGATAACGTATACGGCGACCGTAACCTAATCTGCTCGTGCCCAAGCATCGATAACTACGAAGATTGATTTTTGTAGAATCTAAATAAACAAAGGCGAACCGATTGGTTCGCCTTTTTTGTATGGCATTGTCTTTTTGTATCTTACGTCAGGCAAAACTTTTGATGTAACGTCAACGTCGCAAGACATCACAAAGTTTACTTCTCAACCATTGATTGGCTGAGTTATGGTCATCACGCTTATGCCACATCATAACGTGTTGAAAAGGCTTGGATGAAAACGGCAACGGCAGAATTTGTAAGTTAAGCAACGAGGCGTACTTTTTGGCCATCAGTCGACTTACAGGAGCAACGGCGTCACTCTCTGACACTAACGATAATATTGAAAGAATAGATGCGGTTTCACAATCTACATCTTTTGGCAGAAAACGTTCATCAGAGAAATAGTTCATTTCGAGTAAGTCGACTCGCCTCTTCTGCATAAAAATAATTTTTTCAGCATAGAACTGCGCTTGAGTGATTGTCTGTTGAATGTGGGGATGATCTTTACGACATACGACAACAACTTCATCATCGATATAGGATTGATAAGCAAAAGACGGATTACTGCGCAAACCAATATCGATGGCCAAATCTGCTTTGTGTAAACTTAACTGAGATAACAACTCTTCTTCTGTATTGGGCGTCATATGGAGATTAATTTTGCAGTTACCCATCGTTGGGTCGAGCTCAATTTTGTTTCTGACCATATGCATAATTATCTCATTTACATAAACCGTAAACGTGTGATGATTTTGGACATCAAAATCCGCGACATTGCCCAGCGCACTCTCTACCGAAGTTAGCGCAGGTTCAATTTCATTAGCTAGTCTAATTGCAGCATGTGTTGGGCTAATTCCGCGCCCTTCTCTAACAAAAAGAGGCGCACCCAACTGGGATTGCAACCGCTTTAAAGCAGCACTCACCCCAGGTTGCGTTAAACCTAGCGATTCCGACGCTAATGTGATGGAACGAAGCCGATACACCTCTAAAAAAACCACCAGCAAATTCAAGTCCAAATTTGGTTTCACTCTTAAGCCTATACATAACCATCAGTAATGTTTTGTATAAAGCTTACTTTATATATCCCGACATTTCATTGCCTTACACTATAAACATTAACAAACATATTGAACTTATGAAGGCGATGTCACGGTGTTAATGAACCACACCTGACCATGACAAGCTTTTCCATTACCAACTTAATAAAAATGTCACGTGTACCGAATAACCCTAGTTTTCGTCGGTAGTACTTTGTTAGAGAGATTGGAGTCTCAATGAATAATTCCATGCAAATTAAGCGTTACGACTATCTGGATAATATCAAGTGGGTGTTGGCAGTATTAGTGATTGTGCATCACAGTGCTTCCACGGCTGGCCTAGAACCTATGGGTTACAACCTACCCCATGTCGATGAGATTATGCAGCACCAGTATAGTATTCTAGGTAAATTTAATAAGATTAATCAGTCGTTTTTCATGTCACTGTTTTTCTTTATCTCAGCCTATTTCGTGCTTCCCTCTTTTGAGCGCAAAGGAGCTGGTAAGTTTATGTTAGATAAGCTCAAGCGACTCGGGATCCCAACGCTAGTCACCTTATTTGTGATATTTCCAATTTTATCGATCGAGTTTGCGACATCGAATGTTAAAGACTTTTTCCTTACCACAAAGATTGACTTAGGCGTCACCTGGTTCTGTTGGACCTTGATTGTGTTTAGTGCGGTATTTGCATTGTCCCAAATTGTCGGTGCCGGGAATCAAAAGGCCTACGTCGATAAGCCTTTTCCTGCACTTTGGAAGATCTTGCTGTTTGCCGTGATGATAATTCCGGTCAATTTCTTTGGCTTGTATCTTATGGAAGCACTGGGTACGAATTTCTTAGGGTTTCACCTTCTCAAATATTTCCCGATGTATATCAGCATGTTTTACTTTGGCATTCAAGCTTACAGGTACCAATGGCTCGACAAGCTTGAGTTTAAGCACGCCTTTGCTGGGATCCTGATGTGGATTATTGCGTGCGCATTCGTCTCTCCAATAGCGTCAGACTATGGCCTGAATGATGAGATGGTAACTCGTGGATTGACCGTGATTGGGATGTCGATGTTTCTGCTGTACAGCTTCAAGATGCTTTTCAATGACAAAGGAAAATGGAGTTCGATACTTACCCGAACGGCTTTTGCTGCTTACGTGGTGCAGAATATTCCTATGGGTTTTGCCGCAGACTTTTACAAGTCCTTTATGACCCAAATCCCCTTAATAAACTTTGTGGTCATTGCAACCCCATCGGTGATCGGCTCTTTTGCGATTGGCTATCTTATCTGCAAAACACCCGTACTCAAACGTATCTTCTAATTAAGCCTATATATGTGTCTTTGTCATCCCTGCGACGAAGACACATCCAGTCGCAAGTAATCTTTGAGTTATAAATTAAGCAAAGTGCTCTCGTTCCTTAACCCCATACGCGGACTAAATTCAGTCTAAGAACAGATAAAGACATACAATTTTATGCTCCTTTCATTCATCAGAACAAAAACACTTTCAAATTGATTCAAAAAATATTGCTAACGCACAAAAAGAAACAAATTTCATTAAACTACCAGTGTCAAATGAACAAGAGGCCGAATCCTACCAAGTTTACTTAGGTGGTACTTTCACCTTTTCAAGTGACGATGGCATTAAAACTCTCGACGCTTTTAACCATGAGTTCTATGGCTTAATTTATAGCCATAAAACCCATACAGACGAGAGTCATTTTATAAGCAGTATAAGTAGAATGGTTGGTAAACATAATGCCATGGTCGACTGGAGTACAGATAAAAACGGCGTCATTAATCCAATTTAGCTAGGAGGCAAAAGCCGAACTTAATAGCTCAGGCTTGGCTGCCCTTCTAAATCAAAGAAATAGTGGAAATACTGGCGCATAGTAAACCGTGTAGATAACGTATACGGCGACCGTAACCTAATCTGGTCGTGTCCAAGCATCGATAACTACGAAGATTAATTGTTTGTAGAATTTAAAGAGACAAAGGCGAACTGATTGGTTCGCCTTTTTTGTTTTTTGGGGAGGTTTTATAGCTAACTTTTGGGCAAAAATGAGTTGGAGTAGATTTCGCTAACTAAGATCACATAAATACCCTGCACTACTCTTCCACAGGATGAATCAAACCGCGTACTCGCCATCTATTATTATTAACTAACGACTCAAATAATACTCCATTAGACAGTGTCAAATTGTCTGCATGGTCTGTCACTATGATTTGTGGGCTAAAGCCGTAATTTGTTTTTACTTCATTACAGTAAATTGAGAGTTGGCTGAATAGGTTTTCAACAGCTTTGACATCTTCATCAATGGGTCTATCTTCATCTGTCCTCTGCTGTTCTTCCTTACTTTTTTGCTCTTCGAAGCTGTCAGATTTATCACGATTGAAGTTAGGAAAATACACTTGCGTCGGCTGATCTAAGAACAGTATTGAGGGGATAGCACATTTATCACCAAGTTCAGCAAAATACTTATGTAATGCTAAAAATAGAGTTACGTGGCAATAAAGCCAATTTGCACCACTACCCATTGACCGTAGATAGATTTTTTCGTTTTCTTGCGTCAAGTGATAGAGGTCAAACGTTTCAAATGAAAAATGAAGATTGATGGGCTTATAGCTGGCTTCAAACGAAAAATGCCTCCCAATTTCAACCATATATTCGTTTACTTTTGCCGATGCTCTATCTAAACCTTTTTGCACATCGTATTTTTTAAGGCCATCATTAATCTTCTTAAGTTGTTTTCTTACCTCTTTGATTTCCTTTTCAAGCTCTGCATCGTCGGCCATGTTGAGGTTATCGAGAAGTGCAAATAGCTTCGCCTTCTGCATTACAACGCTTTCATACAGACTCTTTTGTTCTGCTAATTGCTTATCTGTTTTCTCGATTTCTGTTATTTGTTGGTTTAGTTCGGTCAATGCCCTGCTGACAACTTCAATATTCCGTTGTACCTCGACCAATGAAGATTTAAACTTTGCTTTCATCGGACGTGCTTGAGCCAGGTTACCCGATACCTTGGTAATTGCCTGTTGTAGTTTTTCAGCACTTTGTCGCAAGCTATCTTTTTCAGTATGACAAAACGGACAGACCGATGCTGATATATGAACATGCTTAGGTGAGCTAAACTGCTTTACGTTATCAACAAACAGTTCTTCTTCTTGAATATGTTTATTAATTGACGATGCTTGGCGTTGTAACTTCCTTAATTCGGCGTTTTTTTGATTGCGCGCCTGTTTCAACTGATTATATCTTTGTGTGGACGCATCTGAATTATAGTTAATTTTCTCAGAAACTATGATGCCATCGAGTTGGTCTTTGGCATCTTGTGGATGGCGAAGTACCTTATCTAATGATAAGGGGGCATCTTTAAATCCCATCAATGCATACAGCTGGCTCAAAACTGGGCCGACTTTTTGTTTATAGTTTTCTGATGTACGCTTGTTTGTTTCTTGTTGGCGCTCTAATCGTCTAATTTCTGCGCTAAATCGTTCTTTTTCTTGTGATAAATGAAAGAACCCTTGGTCGACAAGTCCTAAAAAGATCTTAGTATGCTCAATAGCCTGATCTCTCTTTTCTTTCTCATCGAATCGATAAAACAACGCATGTTTATTAGCAACAAGGTTCTGATGTTGAAGCATAAACGATGAAAAGCTACGCACCGATGGTGTAGGCGCTTTTTGATTAAACCGCCTATTGACTCTGGCGACCAAAGATTCATCGACATCGTCTATATCTAAGAAAAACTCCCTTAAATGCTTCTTGAATTCATCTAATGGACGAAAATAGCTGGCATGAAAATAATCATGATCAATATCTTTAGTATTTAATGCCTCAACGCGACGAAAGAAGGCTTTCGATGTAATAACAGGATCACGCGCAATCACTATATCTTGTTCGTTAACAGCAAGTGCAACATAATAAATAGCGGCACGAGTGGTAATAACACCTTTGGGAATGGTGTTTTCACCACTGCCAAAGCAATAATCAAAAATTTCAATTAAGGCACTTTTGCCTGTCGATGACTTACCAGTAACAACGTTAAGCCCAGCCTTAAAATTAACCGGATGCTTGTTACCTTGTTTATCAATAACGCCAATTTCACGAATGAGCGTATTCATCGTGGTTTCACTCCTAAAAATGCATAAATCTCGATCACTGAGTGACCACTGAATAATTGCCCTAATTTTCCTGCACTTTTTTGACTGGTAAAGACCGAGTCAGAACTATCACTCTTGTGAAGGGATAAACCTTTTTCGTTTACCGATAACCAGTCATTGATTAAGCAGTATTGAATGCATTGCTCAGTTAAGACTTGAAATCCGTCAATTCTCTCTTGCAGGTCATAGAGTTGGGCGCGGTCGTTGAAAATAGACCAAATAGAGCTTTGTCTTGTTTCTCCAAACACAGCACCAGAAATCTTTTTATTAAAAACAGGATGGCTACAGAGTGGGATGACCAAAGGGGCGAGCAAAAGGTTATTTTCAGACTTATTAATGGTCGTGTAAAACGACGCTAGGTAAGGACCATATTCAAACGGGTTGTATTTTAACTCATACAGAGCATCGACAATACTGCTCATGCTTCGACCCTCCAACTCAAATCGCGTTCTTCATCATCCATAGCGTCATGAATCAGGCCATTTCTAAAAACGAAATCAGGATTTGGATAACCTTCAATGCCAAATGGCATTTCGCTAGTTACTTGATCGTATAAGTCCTGAGATATCGCCGTAAAACTACCTTGCTTGCGGCTAGCCATACGGTATTTCGCAGAAAACGTCCGAATCCATTGCTCTCGATATCGGCTAACAGTGTCCCTGAATTGTGGGTAACCGTTTAGCTCCTCGATCAATGAGTTCCTTAATTCCAGCCAACTACCTATTGCTTCGGGCAGTATAGCTTCATACTCAATTTCAAGAATTTTCTGAGCAAACAATTCTGTAATATACACTTCGACTTCTTCCTCTGTTGCATCTCTGTCGGTGAAGTCTGGAATAGTAAATAAAGTGGGTCCCCATTTTGCCGTTAAGGCTTCTCGTTTTTGGTCAAACGTTGTCTTTTTGATTACCCATTCTGCGCCATTTGCCTGTTCATATATAAAACCAATCAACCCTTCAGCAAAGGCTTGCCTATTAGAAAGTGGAATGTAACCGCTAAGTTTATTGCAATAGCTCTTTTTTAGTGTTTCTGAATCTTCAGATTCCACGTGCAATACAACTTTGGCGAGGACAGCCATCAAATCTTCACTAGCAGAATCTAACATCACCGCTTTCTGTAATTTTATGATTTCTGATGGTTTATTTGCATTAAGCTGCTCTTTAGTACGCTCTGAAAAAATAGCTTTAAGCGTAGTAGAACGTTGCTCGATAGTTTGCGTATTCCAATCTCTTAAACGAGTTGTTGCACCAAAGGCTTGAGTCGTGTGCAACACTAGGAGGCCATATTGCGTATGGTCAAATTCTGGTGCCAACCAGTTCTTAAGAGTTTTCCAGAAGTTTTCGTGGTGATCTGTTAGTGGCGCTGCGTAGTCTTTTACTTCAGTTTGAGTTGACGCCAAAGAATCTGGCGAAAGCAGACTCACATCACCATCTTTTTCGAACCAAACGGACTGACCTTCTTCAAGCGAAAAGCACTTATCCAAGCCAATCAATACTTGGTAATGAAAGGCCAGCGCCGTTGTTAAGGCCGCATTTTTAGTTTGTCCTTCGCCCATGCTCGTCGGTTCCTCGTATTTCTTTCGTAAAGAAAATATTTTGGGGGGAGTACTTGTTTCCACGTTATTTTTGACAGCTAGCAAGCGCACCACTAATTGGTTTGCTGAATAGTAAGTCACAATATTCCGTATAGCATACAAATGAGTTCTCATATTTTCAAAAACGATATTTAATTGATTTCATAGATATTTTTACTCGTCTTCTTGATGAATGTTTGCGCGTCGTCATTTTAATAATCTTTCGAGTATTTCTTCTCTAACTTAAGAACTTAACGCGCGGTAAGTAGATTCCTAGTCTCGCCTAGGCTCGCTGGAATGACCCAGAAGAAACACCGAGTGTAGTGGTTCAGTTTTTGAGTACACATTTGAGTTAACCAAAAGTTGAAATTCAGTGTTTAATCAAAATACAACATAAAAACCAATTACTACCGTTAAGAAACATTGCCGGAAACGCTGCCGACTCTTTATAAACATAACTCTGACGAGAAACAAACACCCTACTCATTCCGCAACTCTAGACTTACCGCTCGACAATAAATAAGAAACTTTATATGAAATACTCTCTCAAACTAGTCACCCTTCTTTCCGCTGCGACTTTATCTGTTAATGCCTTCGCAGGAGAAACGTTAAAAAGCAAAGTGGATGAACAAGCACATACGCTCATGGAAAGGTACAACATTCCCGGAATGTCGTTTGCCGTGGTCATTGATGGTAAAGCTCATATCTATAACTATGGCTATGCTGATTTAGAGAAGAAACTGCCCGTCACTGACAGTACTATTTTTGAACTCGGTTCAATCAGTAAAACTATCTCATCAACGATGATCAGTTACGCAGTACAAACTCATACCTTATCTTTCAGTGACAAAGTTGAGAAATACGTCCCAGAGTTGCAAGGTACGACAATCGGCCAGACTGATATTGCAACAATGGCGACCTACACTGCTGGTGGGCTACCGCTTCAGTTCCCAAATGGTGTTACCAACTATGAAGAAATGATCAGTTACTACAAGGAGTGGAAGCCTGAATTTTCCCCTAAAACCAGTCGACTCTATTCAAACGTCAGTATTGGGTTATCAGGATATATAGCGGCGATTAGCTTAAAAGGTGATTACTCGAAATTGGTAGAAGAAAGAATCTTCCCATCACTCAATATGACCGATTCTTATATTGATGTACCGGAAGATAAGAAGCCTGATTACGCTTGGGGGTATAACGCAAGAGGTGAAGCCGTTCATGTGAGCCCTGGAATGCTTGACGCTGAAGCTTATGGCGTAAAATCTACCACAACTGATCTTGCTAAATTTCTTCAAGCCAATATGGGCTTAAAGAATATAGACCCGACAATGCAAAAAGCGCTTAATGGCACTCGAAAAGGTCACTATGACGCAAGCTCATTCACTCAAGGTGTTGGGTGGGAAATGTACAACTATCCGTTCACACTAGATACGTTACTCGAAGGCAACTCGACGGATACGATCGTTAACCCGAAACCTATCTCAAAGAGCGAGTTTGAAGGTAAAGTGATGAACGACGCATGGGTCAACAAAACGGGCTCAACGAATGGGTTTGGTGGATACATTGCTTTCGTACCTTCAAAGAAAGCAGGCATCGTTATTCTAGCCAACAAATACTATCCGAATAACGAGAGAATTGAGGCGGCTTACAAGATACTCAAATCGGCTATCTAATTATTCTCGCAGTATAAACATCCTCTAAAGATCAAAAAGGCGAACCACTTGGCTCGCCTCTTTTGTTCGTTGGTTTTTGTTAGCTCGCTTTCGATGCCGCGTGCTGCTCTACCATAAACGCAATGACTTCTTCGTTTAAGCAAGATTTGCTGATGTATTGGCGTTGTTTACCAAGATGAAGGATAAAGCCCAAATCGGTTTGTTCGAGTTGGTCGATTTCATTCCACGCGAGGCTGCGATCGATTTTACCGCTTTTGTAGCGCACTCCGTCTACATTCACTTCAAACACCACTTTGCTGCCACGGCTTGAGCTGATGGTTTGGCGCCATAACCACCACGTTCGCTTGCAGTACACACTGAATGCTTCAATCACACTCAATA
The DNA here is from genome assembly GCF_002887615.1 of Vibrio jasicida 090810c. Taxonomy (NCBI): domain Bacteria; kingdom Pseudomonadati; phylum Pseudomonadota; class Gammaproteobacteria; order Vibrionales; family Vibrionaceae; genus Vibrio; species Vibrio jasicida. The sequence goes on from NZ_CP025793.1 coordinate 1,467,227, forward strand.
CGATAAAGAACCAACCCACATAACCGTTAGGTAGCAGTTCAAACTCCAATAGGACCACACCAAAGATAAGAAACAGTATCCCTTTTAGGTACGCCTGTGGGAACTTCGTTGGCTGGCTAGTTTGATCATAACACTCAGCAAAGAAAGGTTTGTCGAGTATGTATTCTGTAGTGAATTCGAAATCTTTAGACATGTATGGTTACTTCAAGGCTTCTGTAAATGAGTAATCTTGGTTGCACTCTCGCAACGCGTGCATTGTAGCGCTTCTCGGGACTTATCTTTAGTCCTTTTGATTCTGTTTTGTAAATCAATGATACCGAAAGACGACGACGGTACGATAAACCGCCTACTAGGCGTCCCAGTCATTGGCTTTTTGGACAATGAGTTCAACGACGCCAGCAAGCTCTTTACCTTTTTGGGTTAGCCCATAATTCACAGTAACAGGAATGGTGTCTTGTTGTTTCCGCCACACAAATCCATGCTCAGACAACAGCTTCAAACGCTCTGTAAGCACTTTGCTTGAGACCAGCGCTAATTGTTTGCGAATTTGACCGAATCGCATCTCTTCTTGTTGCCCGAGCAACCATACGATGTGCGCTGTCCACTTTGTCGATATCAACGTTAAATATTTATCGACACTGCAATAGCCATCTGGCTGTACTCGATGATTTACTTTCGTCGGCATCGTCCTTTCCCAATTCATTCTTTGCTAAGTAAGTGTAATCAAACGCGACCTAGCAGACCAATAGTTACCTAGGCGTAACTAGTTACCTTTAGGAAGCTAATTTTAAATCGTAACCGACTTATCTATTGTAAAAACACAACAAGGCGGAGGCACAACTGCAGCCTAAGCCAATATCAAAAGGATGAAGTTATGCGTTACGTTTTACTGTTTATCTCTTTTCTCTCCCTTGGCTTACACGCTGAGGATCTTTATTCAAAACCACAAACACCCTCAGAGTTACATGCGTTATTTGGGCAGTATTTTGCAAAGAAAGATTTGGATGGATTAGGTACGCTTTTTCACCTAGACGCCGTATTTGTTTTAGATAAAAAAGGTAATCAAGCCAAAGGCAGAGAAGAAATTAAGCAGGTATTGAAAGGCTACATGAATGGCGATGTAGACATGCTCACCAAAAACGTTTCTATTCACATTAATGACAACATTGCCATGGTGCGATCTGATTGGGAAATATTGAACGCTTCGCAAGGTAACAACATTCAAGGAACAGCATTAGAGGTGATGCATTATGTGGATGGTGGCTGGGTCTATGTGATTGACAATCCCAACGGCTATTGACGCCTAGATCAAACAAGGCGAACCATTTGGCTCGCCTTGTTAATTAATAATCGTTGTTATTTTTTCAGGCTTTCTATTTTAGAGGGTCGTTGTCTGGCAACGCGCTGTGAATCCAAAGTGCCAGTCTGTGTTTAATGTTTGCGCCATCTAATTTGCTATCCGGCAGTGGCGTGATCTGTTTAGCATCAACCAAGAACAGGTAAATCGCTTTTACTCTTACTGGCTGTGGTGACTGAGGAAGGTCAAAGCCCTGCATCTTTGCCATCTTTCCGGCAATCTCTAGTGCCTTTTTAACCAGTTTATCTTCATTGTGAAGCTTGGAGCTTTTTGACATTGATAAAATCCTCTTGTTCGCTTGACCTCAGAATACATGAAGTAACGCCAGTGACGTGTTAATAAGCTCGCATATTGATAAGTTTATGCCTTATTACCGAGTAACTGATTGAAAAATGACCTTAATTCGTCATCATCAAGGTTGAGCAGGTAGTCGCCAACATACCATTCAACAATGGATTGATTTGGATGTGCCGTGACTTGCGGGTTACCAAACCAAATGCCCTTTTCCGTTGCAAACGTGTGTTGGAGTTCTTTCAACTCTTCGCAGCTAAATGGCAGGATAAGGTGCAACATGTTTGCTTGAGGTTGAGTTGGTCTCACCGCCAAAGATGGGAACTCTTGAATGATCTTGTAGATCTGTTTTGTTCGCTCAAACAGAGCCGGCATTTGTGACAACCTTTCATCAAACTGCATTGCCGCAGACACCACATAAGGTGTTCTGTGATACAGGTTGCCACCTTGTCGCTTCATCCACATTGAAGCCAGTTCAATGAACGACTTTGAGCCAAGCAACATAGATCCGCCCATGCCGTTGATGCCTTTGTAGAGTGAAACATAGGTCGTATCAAAACCAGCGGCGATCTCACTGTATTCTTTTTGATAGTACGCTGCGGTTTCCCATAGTCTTGCTCCATCCATGTGGAGATGAATGTCATTTTCGGCGCAGTACGCTTTGATTTCTTCCAGTTCTTGCCATGAAGGTAGCTGACCACCAATTTCTCGCATCGGGAGTTCATAAAGAACGGCTGCGATTTCATCCGGCCACGCAGTGAGATCTTCAAGCTTCCATGTTTGGTAAGGGTTCCCTACTGGCAGAATATTAAAGCGATGTTGAAGCTGATAACCTTGTTTTTCATGCACTGGAATATGGCTAGATGCGTGCATGGCGACAATAGGATTACGCTTTTGTCTTGTGACAATTTCGAGCACTGTTGGCTGTGTCATCGTCCCTGTTACAACAAAAAACCCTGCCTCGTAACCCAGCAGATCGGTAACCTTTTGCTCGAACGCTTGAATCGTCTCTCCCTCGCCGTAGACATCGTGATTGACGTTGTTTTCCTCGCACCACTTTGCCATTTTCGCAAAGTGTTCAGCTGGAGAGTCTTCTTTATTACCAGGAAGATGGGTATGACAAAGCTGTTTTAGGTGGGCACTCATTGTTCTGTCCTTTGAATCAAAGCTTCAACAATGTAACTTGTTAATACGGAGGCGTAAACTGCATTTTCGCGATGTATTTTCTGCGTATGCCTCCGTGCGGAACCTCCGACTGGGCATAGATTCAGCTCAAGAATGATTTATGCAGAACAAAGATCAAGCTCACCGTAAACACGAAAAGAAACCCAGTTATAGATTGGCGAAAAGTCTTTGTCTTGGCCTTTCGCTGACGAAATACGCTACAGAAACTTACTCCTTTTCAGGTTGAATATTTTTATTGGTCAGTTTTGCGATTAACCCACCTATCCTCCTTCGCATATCACTTCTCTCGACAATCATGTCTAAAGCGCCATGCTCCAAAAGGAACTCACTTTGTTGAAAGCCATCCGGTAGATTTTCTCGTACGGTTTGTTCAATCACACGGCGTCCAGCAAACCCGATCCTTGCTTCTGGCTCACCGATATTGATGTCCCCCAGCATAGCTAAACTTGCAGAGACACCACCGAACGTTTGATCGGTCAAAACCGAAATATAAGGTAAGCGTACGTGGGATAGACGCGCCAATGCTGCGCTGGTTTTTGCCATCTGCATTAACGCCATTAAAGACTCTTGCATACGAGCACCACCACAAGCTGAAAAACAAACTAGTGCACAATTATCTCTTACTGCCGTATCGACGGCATCAACAAAACGAGCACCTACGACTGACCCCATCGACCCCGCCATAAAAGAAAACTCGAATGCACAGGCGACAATGGGTAAACCGAGTAGCTCACCTTTCATCGTGATCAACGCATCTTTCTCTCCGGTATTCTTTTGAGCGAGAACAATACGTTCTTTGTAGCGCTTTTTATCCTTAAAATTGAGCAGATCTTTTGGCTCATATTCACTGCCGATTTCTATCCGCTCTCCTTTATCCAAGAAGCTATCCAAACGATGTCGAGCAGACATCCGCATATGATGTTGGCATTTCGGGCAAACTTCTAAGTTCTCCTTGAGGGCAAGCCGATATAATACTTGATCACAAGACGGACACTTGGTCCATACCCCTTCTGGAATTGACACTTTCCGCGTACTGATGATGCCCTTGTTATCTAATAGCTTTTCTAACCAACTCATAGGGGGAACCTTTATCGAGAAATCAAGTTAGCAAACATTGTATAAACCTACTTTGAGTAATAAAGTGTGATTTATAGGCTTCATAATCCAACAAAATGGGATTAACTAAAATGCTCGATAAAATTGATCCGCAATGGCTTAAGAGTTTCCACTGCGTCTATGAGAACAACAGCTTTAAGAGAGCTGCTGAGTTTTTATCCCTACCCACATCAAATGTCAGTCGGCATATTGCTTTACTGGAAGAGCAACTTGATGTGCGATTGTTTGATAGAACAACCCGAAGAATTTGCGCGACAGACGCCGGTGAACACCTTTATTTACGTACACAGCCGCTACTGGACACACTGAATGATGCGCTTCAAGACGTAACTCAACATTCCAGAACGGTCATGGGCCAGCTCAACGTTCTGATGCCAGATTCTCCAGAGCTAGCAAAGGCAGTCGTCTCTTTTTGTGTTCAACACCCTTCAATTTCATTGAACTGCGAAACAAACTTGAGCCCAAAAGAAGACTTACTAGATGGGTTTGACGTCATCTTAAGCTTTCATCGTGGGAAGTTGGAAGACAGCAATTGGATTGCCAAAGAGATTAAGCGCTGGCCGAGTGTTGTCGTCGCCTCACCTAACCTGTTGAAAGCGTGCCAAAAACCTTACCAAATCACAGATTTGAGGCACGTTCCGTGCGTGAGTAGCTTTACTGCCTTAAAAGGAACACCCTGGGTTTTCAAAAGTCCAGAGGGAGAGCTGATAACTCAAAGAGTGAAGTCTTCATTTAAGGTAAACAGCGGACAACTTGCCAAGTCCGGTGCATTGGCTGGGTTGGGCTTTGCGATTCTGCCTGCTGAGTTTTGCCGAGAGGATTTAAATTCAGGCTGCTTGGAAGTGATTGAATTGGAATACACACCGGAAGATTTGGTGTTGTATGCGTTTTATGCGTCGAGGAAGCATTTAGCGAAAAAGATACCAGTATTTATCGAACACCTGCAACGCCAAGCACATGAAGCTTAAAAGGTGAATACAAAAAGTCCGGCATGGTTGCTTCTATACCGAACTTTTCTGTAGGCATCGTTAGATTAAATTGCGAGGTTGAATTATTGACCTGCAGCCAACTGCATCCAGCAATACGATTAGCCAGAACAAGCCCGAAGTCAGGCTGTATTTCGCCAGTTCAGGGACGTTAGTCGAGATCCACGGTGCAATCATATCGGCAAAGTAAGTCTAAATTTTCCCAAGAGCCCTCTCATAGAACAGTCAAAAACTGTCATCTTTGGCGGCAGATTGAACAAAAGAAAGACGTAACAAAACAATAGTACGGTGTTTATGGTTTGAACCAAACGCAGACAAAACGCGTAATAAAGGAAGGTTCTAAGTAAAGGATTTATTTATGTTTTCTTTCTTCAAAAACAATTCTGTCAAGAAACTCAAAAAGCGCCACTCAATGCTACTTGAACAAGCGATGCAAGCGCAAAGACGTGGTGATATACGTACCTACTCATTGTTGACGGCGGAGGCCGAAGAGCTTTTCGAGCAAATAAAAACCGCTCACAAGCCCCAGAGTTGAGTCCTACGTTAAGCTCGATGATCGATTAAGGTTGGATCAGCAACCAATAAAAGTATGAAGGTGAACGGTTTGGTTCACCTTTATGTTTTTAAATGGCGAAACGACATTATCTTTTTGCTAGCGGACGACTTCATCAACATAACCAGTGCCTGCTTACGAGCAATATCATGTTCTCGTGATGAAAGAAGAAGAAATTTCATTGGATTCGATATGTTCATATATGCTTATGTCTGTGAACTATAATCAATAAGATTTCACGCAATCTATAAATAACAACAAAGGACTGTGTTATGCCACAAACGTTAGATCAGGCTGTTCAGGTTTTAGACCGAGATTTAGAGGAGTTTTTACTTCGTTTCCCACTATCCATTACCAGCGCGGGCCAAACGAAAGGTGCTATGAGGTTTTACTTGTATAGCCATGGCGATACCGCTTTCGGGATAAATCAGGGGGTTAAGATGAAGGAGATGCGTTTCCGCCTTGGCCCAAAATCGTTAGTTAAAAACGCGAAAGCACTTCAATGTATTCATATCCCCGTTTCTCCGTTTGAACAACTTAAACCCGACTCCATTTCTAAAGTCACCCACTATGATGCTGCTGACTACTTGGTAACCACTCAATTGACCGGCTGTACCTTTGCAATCCGTAAAGGAAAAGGAGGCGGGCTTGAGTTTTTGCATGTTCAACCAAAGGGGGACTTTAACGGCATGGAAGTACAACGTGCTGTCCAGAAGGAGTTCCAAGTCTCTTTTGGTAGAGGGTCTGGCACGGACAATTCAACTTATGGTGAAAATACTCGGGTTACGGTTATGGGCGCGCGAACCAACGGCCTATGGGTCGTCTATGCTCAATATCAAGACTCGAGTGGCAGTGTGACAAAAGTAGACTGCATTTATAAAGAACCAAGCTCTGTGGCGTATGTGGATTAACTTCATCGCTGTTTAGGTTCTTCACTCACTGCCACACAAGTAAAGAGTGTGAGTTGACCAAATAGGTTGACTCACCTCCCTATCCCTTCGTTACGACCGCACCTTTTAAACTCTTCTCATGACTTACTGCTGTACTCAAAAGTGAGCAATATTAGACATCAACAGCCTGCCGCATAAACTTGGCTTCTGCCTTTGAGTAGCACTGCTCACCAACATAGATTTCGCTTTCTAGCAAATACATGCCTCGCTTACTCTTGATGCAATGTGCTTCCACTCGGATAGAACTATTGAGAGGGATAGGTTTGATAAAGCGCACCTCCAACTTAGCCGTCATAGCGCAGATATCTTGTGCGAAAAGGCAGTGTGTCATAGCAGTATCGTGCAGCGCACTGATGGCACCGCCTTGCATCACGCCTTCATAACCTTGAACCTTTTCTGTCGGCACGATTTGCCCTTGCACGCCACCACTCGGCATTGCCGTAAATTGAATCGTATCGTGTGCGTTGAAAAACGGCTGGCAGCAGACTGCGCAATGTTGGTGGTTTTTAGGAGCGTGAATAGACATAAGTACCTCTGCGATTGAGATTGTCTGTGGAACAAAACAGAATGAATAAAGAGAACAAAGAAAAGAAGCGTTAGACTTGACGAGCAACTGACATGGTGAATTCCTTTATCTACTTAGGCTGTCACTTTATGCCCTGTAATTAGCATATGCCAATAATAAAAAGTGAGAAATTAGGTTTCATCGGTTGAATGCCTCCGCCAAAGAATTTCTCTCTTATCGAATCTGACTCACCACTGGTTTCACGTACCAAAGTCGCTTACTATGCCAAGTACCTATAACGCTTTGTGAGCCACTCATGAGCAGTAAAAATAATAAAAATCTCAGCATTCTTCTTAAACTCAACACCTTCGTTTCACCTTATAAATGGCGCGTTGCTGCGGCTTTAGTTGCCCTCATCGCAACAGCTAGCCTGACGCTATCCGTCGGTTACGGCGTACGCATTCTTATAGACCAAGGCTTTGCTCAGCAATCACTGCAAGAACTCACCAATGCGATTCAATTTATCGTCGGTGTGACGCTGTGCATCGCAGTGGGGACATTCTTCCGTTTCTATCTGGTTTCTTCTGTGGGCGAACGCGTCAGCGCGGACATTCGTCTTGCGGTGTTTAACCATGTGATTACGCTGCATCCTAGTTATTTTGAGACCAATAGTAGCGGCGATATTATGTCTCGTCTCACCACAGATACGACGTTGCTGCAAAGCATTATTGGTTCGTCGTTTTCTATGGCGATGCGCAGCGCGCTTATGTGTATTGGTGCGATCATCATGTTGTTCGCAACAAACTTTAAACTCACTTTGATTGTGCTGGCTTCTGTTCCATTCGTATTGGTTCCGATTTTGGTTTATGGAAGACGAGTACGTGCCCTATCACGCCAAAGCCAAGACACCATGGCCGATGTCGGCAGCTACGCAGGCGAAGCGATTGAGCACATCAAAACGGTTCAAAGCTTTAGCTCAGAGCAACATGAACGCGCGGCGTTTGCTGTCGAAGTAGAAAAAGCTTACGAGGTGGGTAGACAGCGAGTAAAACAGCGCGCGATTCTGATTTCTGGTGTTATCGTTATCGTGTTCAGCGCCATTGCTGGCATGCTTTGGGTCGGCGGAAGTGATGTGATTCACGGCAAGATGTCTGCCGGCGATCTAGCGGCATTTGTGTTCTACGCCATCATGGTTGCGTCTTCCATGGCAACGATTTCCGAAGTCATGGGGGAACTGCAAAGAGCCGCTGGTGCAACAGAAAGGCTGATTGAGATCCTTCAAGTGGAAAGCGACATCAGCGCACCAAACAATCACCTTCCTATTACCGATGATATGCCAGCGGAAGTGACGTTTGATTCAGTGAACTTCAACTACCCTTCTCGCCCCGACCAACCCGCTATCAAAGGGTTAAACCTGACTGCAGAGAAAGGTAAGGTGTTGGCTTTAGTTGGCCCGTCTGGCGCTGGTAAAACGACCTTATTCGAATTGCTGCAACGCTTCTACGACCCGCAACAAGGCCAAGTATTGTTTGGTGGAGAAGACATTCGACAGTTCGAACCGAATGATCTTCGCCGTCAAATGGCATTGGTTCCACAGCAACCCGCTTTGTTTAGTCACGATGTATTCCACAACATTCGTTACGGCAATCCAGACGCTACTGACGAGCAAGTGATTGAAGCGGCGAAGAAAGCACACGCGCATGAGTTTATTGAGAAGCTACCGGACGGTTACCATAGCTTTTTGGGTGAGCGCGGCGTGAGATTATCTGGCGGTCAAAAACAACGTATCGCGATTGCTCGTGCGATTCTGAAAGATCCAAAAATCCTTTTGCTTGATGAGGCCACCAGCGCACTGGACAGTGAAAGTGAGCACCATGTTCAACAAGCACTTGAAGCATTGATGAAAGACCGCACGACTCTGATCATTGCTCACCGACTTTCAACCATCCAACACGCCGATAAAATTGCGGTGCTAGACGGTGGCGAGTTGATTGACCTTGGCAACCACCAGTCACTGATGCAAAGCTGCGAACTCTATCAGCGCCTTGTCGCGTTGCAGTTTAAGCATTTGGAGTAACAGCGGCTTTTTATTAGTTAAGAAGTAAAACAATACTGCTAAGCCACTCCACAACAACAGAGCGAATCCTCACAATACCAAATGTGCGAAGTTAATACGTATAGTCCTGCGGCAATCAGGAAGCTGAAGGAATTAAGTACTTCGAACATTATTGTGAGGATCGCCTCCCGTAACTTCCTCGATCTATGCACCTTCTAATTTAGAAAACAAAGTAAGTACGCTATCGCAAGAGCACGTCCTAAAAGTTACTGTTAAGGCGTTTGCCCTATCTCAAATTAATCCGCTCAACCATTAAAACGCTTAATCGCCTCATTTACACCTCGATATAGACGTCTAAGCATCTTATTGAAAATCTGCCTAATTGTTTTATAAGTCAAATCTATAACAATTGAGCTAGCCGCACCTGAAAATACCAACATATGACCAAGTAATCCTTTTACTTGGGATGCTGCTGTTTTTCCTGCTTCAGCTATTTTTACCAACGTTTGTGCAATAAAGTCGTACAGCGTCGCACCTGAGCTAATCGCTCCTTGAGCAGCAACTAGCGAATAGTACCCAGTATCCTTAAGTAAGGTGATTAAAGCAGCGCTTAAACGGTCAGTCCAAAAATTACTATAGTTAGCCTGATTACGTTTATTATAATCCAGCCGTACTGGGAGAAAAAAATCACTAGCCGCCCTTTGTAACTCCTGCCAATCTTCGCCCTTTGCTGTCGCTAGATATCCTGGAACAGCTCCTTGATCAGGATCCATGCCATGGGCGTTAGTGCAAATGCCTTGCCCACTGTCGAGACGAAACTCAAAGCCTTTATACGGCGAATGAAAAAAGGGCCAGAGTGGTACTTTGGGCACCACATCCGCGCCATGCGTACAGCGATAAATATCATTGATTCTGTTTGTATTTGCACTAGCAAAACCTGACAAGCCCACCCTAGGTGCACCAAACGTGTACAGTTTCACGTTATTGCTATAAGAGCTAGTTGCGACCCAGTCGGCAGTCAACGTAGCCAAAGCCCCGCCTAAACTATGTCCAATGCAATGCACAGTTCCTATCTTTGAATTTTTTCGCCATTCATCTAAAAACTTTTGTAATTGTGGGCGTAACAATGAAAATGTACGCTGAAAGCCAGCATGAACTGCTTGTCCATTGGCACTCCCTTTCAAACCAATTTGTAAGTTAGTTCCCCAATCATGACCTGATGTCATTTTAGTTCCGCGAATAGCGATAATAGCGTCTCCACTATATGGACCATCACCGTAACCTAACGCTGCAAACCCCGTCTCTTTATTGAAAAGATAGCCTCCCGTTTTACTAGTCAGATTATCTTTACTTTTAAAATACCTACGAACAGAAGGTGGAGGGGTGACACTACGCTGTTGCTCTCGTATAGAATATGCGAAAAAAGCAAGTTCCGAGGCTAGCTTTGGAGAAAGAGTTCCCATTTTAATCCCTTAAATTAGTCCATTAATGTTGCCGTATTTTTCTAGATCTTGAAGTTCACCAAACGCTTCAATATCAGCAGCTTTCTTTTTCTCTATTTCTGAGCGAACAGGCCACCTGCAGATGCTTACGATCGTGTAATTAACTACCCCACTTGGAAAATCAGAGTTGTAAATATCAACAATTTCTTCCTCGTTAGCTAAGTCACAGTTTAATTCCGAGAGCATTTCAGAAAAATAAGAGTTATGTGTTACACCACGAGAGTTTGCATCCCAAAGGTAAGTTTCATCCTTATTCGTATTGTTTCGATTAGCATCAATACGAATACCTTGCCAAATAACATTGGTTCTCAATGGGTTGTTAGCATGAAGTGATTGCATAGTTAGCTCTGGAAAGCTAAAGTGCCCCTCACTATCGGTTGTTGTATAGTCGTGAATCTCACCATCCGTTATATCGATAAACTCATAACTTCGTTTCAGCTTAATACCAACCAACGGTTTGCCATTGTCAGTGATCCGTCCACTTACTGCTGGAAATAGCTCGACGGTTTCCTTTTTAAACATTTCTCTCTCCAATCCATAGGCTTCAAATGCAAAAGATAAGAGGAAAATAACAAGCACTTGCGATGAGGGACTCTCAATTATACGCATCACACCACATAACCAATCAGTTGCATTTGAGATGATACTATATACGACATTCTGTACTATCAATGCAGATGTACTTTAGAGGCATCTTCATTTGAATAATTCTTAATTTTTGGACTACATAGATCTTTGGAATAGTGTTGTCTGTCGAAAATCCAGCACGCCGATAAAATTGCGGTGTTAGACGGCGGCGAGTTGATTGACCTTGGCAACCACCAGTCGTTAATGCAAAGCTGCGAACTCTATCAGCGCCTTGTCGCGTTGCAGTTTAAGCACCTAGAGTAACCTTCCATAAAGCCCGCTGAAACTAGCGGGCTTTGTTTTAAAACAATTCATCGCAAATATACTCCCCGTTAGTATAAACACTACCCCCCAGTATAAATTCGGTGCTACATTACCGACTAACTTCTCTCTTCTGCCAATTACATTGAGTACAGATGCTATGTCACATACAGCCAAAGATAAGAAAAAGCTAACGGCCCGAGTCAGCAAGATACAAGGTCAGGTTAATGGTCTTAAGAAGATGTTGGATGAAGAGCAAGAGTGCCAAGACGTGTTGCAGCAGATCGCCGCGATTCGAGGTGCGGTAAACGGTCTGATGAAAGAGGTCATCAAAGGCCATTTACATGAGCACCTTGTTCTAGAAGAAAGCAAAGAACAGCGAGAAGCGGATATGGACGTGGTGATTAAAGTTATCGACTCATACATTAAATAAAGCCCAGTATTACTGAGCTTTCATTTGAGACATTCTCTTTTGCAGATCTTTTTTGAGCGCATTGATGGCGTAAGGCTTCATCGACTTCCAAGTCTGACATTCTTCTCGCGTTCTTCCGCACCCAGCGCACCACCCTTTGCTATGGGAGAAATCACATACATCGATACAAGGGCTTTTCTGCTTTTTCATTTATAACCTTTCCAGAACTTTGTCGATACTTGCTTCTAGCGCACGCAGTCGGTTGAACTCTTCGAACAAACGTTGTTCTAGGTTTTTAAAATTGAGCGGCAGGGTTCGCTGGCAAATGCCATAGCTGTTATCCAGTGTCTTATACCCTTTCCACCCCGCAATACGGCTCCCTTCTAGCGCTTTGAATTGACGAACAAATTCAGCTTGAGATGGACAGTCTTCTTCCGCATGCATACAAATCGGAAAGGCTTTTTGCTTCACATGTGGCCCTTCGATATACGTTTCGAAATGCACACCACCTTGGTTTTCGTTGAACCAGTTTTGCTTATACAGCTGCAAGTACTCTCCTCGGTTATAAATTTCCCAACCATCTTCAAACCAATTCGCGTTTTGCAGCATCTTTTCTAGGTTGCGAAAAACACCCTTTACGTCTTTCATACAGTGACACTTCCCAGTGAGTTATGTTTTTAAAAACTATACTCCCCTCCAGTATATAATACTACCCCCTAGTATATGTGGTTATTTGAGTGGGATGCGGGAGAAAGAGTAATGGCGTTATTTATAACTCCAAGGAAAAAAATCCAACATGCAGCTTTAAGCCACTTAAAAATACAAACGAAAAAGGCGAACCAGTTGGCTCGCCTTTCATGCTGTACTTTTGATCCCGAGTTAGACTTAGTCTTCTGGGTTTTCCTTCGCGTTGATTTCCGCGTACGTGTGTAGAAGCTCTGTTAACGTCTTCACCCATGCGAATACGTCTGTCGGTGTGTTTTGTAGCAGCTTTTCCACTTGCTCACAGTGCGTTTCAAGCGTGATGGCTTCTTCTAGACGGAATGAAATTGCGTAGAAGTGCCAAAGCACAAGACGCGTCATACGCTCGCTGTTTTGCTTCGCGTTGTCAGAATCATCAAACGCTTGCTGAATTTCACTTAGTGCGATTGCGGTCATGCGTAACATCGCATCTAGGCGCGCTGACAACATGCGGTCTTCACTGTCTACTTCTTCTTGGTCGAAGGTAAACAGCTCGTTCATCACATCTTCTGGCACCATTTTACTGATCATGCGAGCACTAAACTCTTCCAGTTCATGGCGCGGCATAGTCACAAGACAATCGAATGTGTAATCACGAAGCATAAAATCACTCTACATCAGTTATTAACTTTTAATTTGCGCATTCTAAGGGCTGTGATTTCAATTACCACTTTTTATTTGTTTGGATGTGCAGATAAAACCTAGTAGCAGCGCGTTACTCTGAGGATTTGCTTTTTTGAAAGTACTGAACCACTTTCCAGATCAGGAAGCCTGCGACACCGACAAGCAACACAGAACGAAGGAGAATGGGCGCATCGTGTTCAAGTTGGCTTGCGTGAGGGACAATACTTGCAAACAACCGACTGGTAAAAAGCAGCCCCATCACCAACATAACAATCTTGTTCATACGCGCTACCTTTTAAATTCAAGCACTGCGCACCAAACGCAGCGATCGAGTTGTTTGCAAAATAAGAGCCTTAGCCCTAAGTGAACTTAAAAGGATGCGCGTCGTAGGTGTGATCGTCAATGGATGAGGCAGTAAGCTAATATTGCAAATGTGAAGACGCGCTAGGCGATTCCGCCCAAATAACCTTTAGAGCAGCACTTAATTGCTAAAGTATTGATCCTCCCGAGTGTCCAACCACAAGTCATAGTTTTTCATCACTTTGGAGAACTGAGGACTTTGAATATAACCATTCAGCCATGCTTTTAATTTTGGGTAAGGGCTTTGTCTGAACCACTGTTTATCGATGCGTGCGTACTTACGGATGAAAGGCAGAATAGCGATATCGACCAAGCTTTCTCGTTCCGAAAACAAAAAGGAATGCTGCGTTAAAAGAGACTCAAGCTTGATGACTCCCCTTTCACACTCTTTACGCAGTTCATCTGCATTATCTTCATGGTAACGCTTCGCACATCCAAAAGCGTTCATCGCGGGTACAAAGTGCGATTCAAACTCTCCAATCACTTCGAGCATTTTAGGCAATGCTTCTGGATGGCTGCTATTCAAAAGATCATGCGGATCACATTCAGAAAGCGCCCAAACCATAATGTCTAAGCTTTCTTCAAGTATCTGTTTTTGAGGTGTAGTGTCCATTTGAGAACGGTTGGGGATGACTAGTACAGGCACACTGCCTTTCGGCGAAACCTCTAGCATTTCTGATGGCTTGTTATCGAGTTTGATAGAACGAATAAGCACGCATTGCTGGGCTTTGAGCAACGCAAATCTTGCACGAATCGCGTAGGGGCAATTGTGCAAAGAATAAAGAATGAGTGCCGTACCGTTCGTCATATTAGGTTCCATCAAGCTATTGCCTTTGCTTCTAACTATTACCGTCTCTTCTAACTATTTTACTTTCTAACTCTTTCAATTTCAGAGTAGCAAGTTCTGCTTTTTCTATTCCATATAGAAATCATGAATCTTCATTTGAAATGATATTACTTTCAAAAAGAGGAAATCAATCTGGAAAAAGTTCACCGCATTTTGTGATGCGGGCTGTGGTTAAAATTACCGTGAAATCCAGTAATACAAAGCAACGCCATTATGAACAACGACGCGAAACAACTTTTTCATCACCTCTGTAAGCAATACGATGAGTTATCTAAGGACTTCGAATCTCGCCCTTTCCCTGAGTTTTCAGAAACCATTACTCACCCGTTGGGTTACTGCTTTGTCCGTTGTCCTGTGGGGAGTCAGCGCTTTTCCATTGTGTCGATCAACTTTGATCCTTCGGTACGTGGCCAAGGGGTTTTAACCGCGTTTATCAACTACGTAAGAAACAACCCGTATCACTATCAAGGTGTTGAAGTTGCCATCATTGAAAACAAGAACCTAGCGAAAAGACTGCTGTCTCTTGGATGGGAATACAAATCCTTGTTTAGCAAACTTTTCTTCTCCAAAAAGCCAACATTGATTAAAGACTTTCAGTGCGCTTAATGACGCAGAGTCACCCTCAGTCATTGCCTTTCAGCATATCGATAAATGCTTGTCTTGATTCTTGGGAAGTGTCTCGATGTGTTGTGTAGGCGGCATGGGTGTTTTCATCAGCAGATTGCGAAAGCTCAATGCCCCACAAGGCTTTTATTTGGTTTGGAACCATTGAGTAACGCACGTCTATAATGCGCTTTTCATCGTCCGGATCACGCGCGACAAAGCCATCAGAGAACCAACGAAATCGCTCAATATCTAAGGCCTGCTGCGATGTTGAGCTTAACCAAGGGAAGTCTTTCCCGATGTCCAGTTTGGCAACCGATTCTCCAGTATAGATTTTGGTCGCAGTCCCTACTCTTATGGCGTCTACGTAATACTGGCCCTCGGCTTCGTAGATTACTTTCCAAACCAAACTATTCGCGAACGTAGGTTTGGCCTCTAAGCGCACTGGAGTATGCTGCCTTGCTTGTGCAAACTCCCACCCTGCTTCTTCTGCCCTGTCTCTTTGAATCATGCCGAACGTAAGGTAAGCAAACGCCCAAACTATCGAGATTCGTGCATACCAAGGGTTACGTTTCAGTAAAACAAGCACGACGCCAATTAGAACAGGAAGCGTGAAGACAGGGTCAATAACAGAAACGGTATTCCACGCAAACCGCTCGTTGGTAAACGGCCACAAAAGCTGAGTGCCGTAACTGGTACACGCATCCAATAAACCGTGTGTGGCATAGCCGAGCGCACAATACCACCAGCTTTGTGTGAACGATAAACCAAGCCTTTTAGCAAAAAGCGGATAGAAAACCAAAGCGCAGAGTAAGCTGCCAATAGGAATAAACAGCAACGAGTGGGTGAACTGTCGGTGATATTGCAAAAACAACAGCGGATCATTGGAAGAGCGAATCAATATGTCCAAATCTGGAGCCATACCAGCAAGCATTCCAAGGACACCTGCCGCCACCAAGTGCTGTTTTTTGCTTACTGATAGAGACAATGACGCCCCAACCACCCCTTGCGTTAACGGGTCCACGGCGAAATCTCCCAATCACACTTAAAAACCAGAAATGTTTGCCACATAAAATATCCGTATTTCGATGACTCGAACCCATTGGGTGGAATCACATCAAAGCTATTGAAAATCAAAGCGAATAAAACGAGTGTTAGTTTTAGTGTAGATGGATTGGACAAGTTCGCGAGCCTGCGTAAAACGAGATATGACGAAATCTCCGACTCAGCCTTCTATTGCGGTATAATCTGACGTCTTATGTTTTGAGTATAAGTTTCCACTCCTTCAGCACCACTTCGAGGCACGTCTTGCAGTTAACCAGTTTTAAATACAAAACGCGTAAAGGCCCTGATTATCGCCATGGCGACCAAGTGTCGTTTGTCGACATCAAAGAGACATTTGGCATCGGCGGAATTCGTATTGGTAAATGGGTGAACAAAGAAGAAAAAGACCTCGCGGCAAACTTAATATTCGATTCTCTCGCAGACTTAGCGTACATCCTTGCGCTACCGCCTTCGGCGATTGGACTTCGTGGTAATTTGAGCCTTGCTTTTGGTACTGGCGGCCGCAAAGGAGTCCAAGCACATTACGCACCGAATCAACGTGAATTAGCCTTGGCAAAGAATGCTGGTGCAGGAGCGCTTGCTCATGAGTTTTGGCACGCGTTCGATCATTACATTGCCGAGAAAGCTTTCGACATTGGAGATCGTTCGGGGCCTCAACGCCAAATCTTATTTGCGAGTGATTGTTGGTTGAAAAATGCCGATCATTTTCCGCATCCACTCAACGAGCGATTACTTAAGATTTTTGACGCCACATTGCTCACTCAAGACGGCCAAGATCGACATGACTATGTATCCCGAAGTGTAAAAGCAGACCAAGCGATGGGTTCAAGCTACTTTTCACAACCCACCGAGATGATGGCACGAGCATTTGAAGCCGTTGTGGAGTCTTGTTCTGGCATTGAAAACGCATACCTAGTTTCTGGCACAACGAAGCCGGACACCCTGCCTCTTTACCCAGATATCGCACACAGAAACGCGATATATGAAGTGCTTCAAGCGTATTTTCGTCCACTGGGTGACGCGTTGAGTCGTTAACAAAGGAATAGCGACTATTCAGAAAATCTCGCGATTTCAAAGCACAAACCTTTCCCATCAATCTAAAAAAGGTTTATACATAACGTTATGTTATTCATATTGCTGAATGTTTCATGACGCTGAAAGAAATCCTCAAAATCCGTAACGTTCGCTGCTTCCTCATGTTCCGAAGCAGTTACTTTGCGCGCTTCTATTACCCCGTATTCACGCTGCTCTATTTGGATTACGGATTAACGCTGTCTCAATTCGCCATGCTCAATGTTGTTTGGGCGGCGACCATTGTACTTGCGGAAGTCCCTTCCGGCGCTTTTGCCGATACCTTGGGGCGAAAACGACTGGTGGTGCTGTCGTCTATCGTCATGTTCATCGAAATCGCAATGATCGCCTTTGTCCCTACTGGGAATCCCACTTTTGTTTTCGTTGTGTTTTTGATTAACCGAGTGCTGAGCGGCTTAGCAATGGCGTTAGCAAGTGGCGCAGATGAGGCATTGGCTTACGACACATTAAAGGAGCAAGGCAAAGAGGAATTGTGGCCGAGAGTGTTGCAGATTCAACTTCGTATTGCCTCTAGCGTGGGGATTGTGGTCACACTTGTAGGCGCTGCCATGTACGACGTGAACTTTATGGCCAACGTGTATCAGTTCCTTGGATTCGACAAGCCAGAAACCACGCAAGACATCATGCGCATCCCTGTTTACGCGACTTTGTTTGTTGCGTTGATCGCCATCTACGCCGCATTCAGCATGAGAGAAGAGAAAAAGGTAATACCAAGCAGCGAAAGCAAGTTGGCTTCTACCATGGCCAGCATGAAGCTCACACTCAACACCGCCAAGTGGGTATTATCTACGCCTTACGTACTATTCATTCTGCTCTACTACAGTTTGTTCGAGCACACTTCACGAATGTTTTTGACCATGAACAGTCAGTACTACCGTGCGATTGATATTCCAATTATCTACTTTGGTTTAATCGGCGCTGGCATTAGCCTCTTGCAGATTATCTTAGCTGGCCAAAGCCGTCGTTTAGCAGAGAGTATGGCACCAAAGACGTTCATTTTAGTCATGGGCATCGCAACGATGGCGACCTACTATTGGATAAGCTTAGGCTGGTCAATATACGGGGTGATTCCTGCGCTGATTCTGATCTTTATTATCATGACGATGAACATTTTCATCAGCTATCACTTGAACAAGAAAACAGAATCTCACAACCGAGCGACAGTATTAAGCTTCAAAGGTTTGATGTTCAACTTGGGCTACGGCTTAATCGGTATGCTCTATGCCTACTACTACAAGTTACTCTCGCAAAACTACACCGAAGCGCAAATAGAACAACACATCGACTTTATCGCATCGCTGTCTTCGTTCTTCTACTATTTCACGTTCTTGTTTATCGCTATCAGCGTCTATTTCTATATCAAAGATAAAAAGCAGGCGATCTTTTAAGCCATTCTGTTAGAAACAAAATAAGGCGAGCCATTTGGTTCGCCTTATTGATTGTTAGCCCAGAGTTCAATTGTTTCTATCTAAACTCAAACAACTCTCGATGAAACGACTTGGCTGGTAGGCCGATATTAGTAAATGCTTTCTCAAGCGTCTTACCTAATTCGGAAGGCCCACAAAACCACACACTGCTGCTCTCCACATTTGCTATGCGCTCAATGACGTCCGTGTTGGTAAAACGCCCTTCTTCACTCGTATTTCTCATGTATAGCTTAACGCCCGCTTCCTTTGCTCTGTGTTGTAGTTCATCCAGAAGCGCTTTGTCCTCTTCTCGATAGCTGTAGAAAAGCGTTACAGACTTTGCTCTACCTATCGCCTCAATTGCGGTTAAAAATGGCGCGATGCCGATACCTGCTGCAAACCAAATTTGTTGCTCTGTATCATCTTGGAAATTGAAACAACCGTATGGGCCTTCTATCTGAGCCGATTGCCCAATTTCAAGCGTTCCCATTAATGAACGCGTGTAGTCACCATTGGCTTTGATCAGTAATCGCACCTGACCGTTGTCGTTATGAGCTGACGCCAAACTAAATGGATGCGGTCGTTCTTTATCGTCAAATCCGATAAATGCAAACTGACCCGGCTGATACGTAAATTGAGGTACTTCAACTTTTATGACTACTTCAATTCCGCCGTTGATTGATTTGATACTACTAACCTTGGCGGGATAACGTTTCTTCTTACCATTCAAACCTAAGATAGTAATCAAGCATCCTACCGTTGCTAAACCGCTGACCAACAGAAGGATAGCTCCGGTAACGGTTAACCATAGGCTTGCATCAAAGAACATCACCATGTGCAGCATTAAAAGCAGGTAAAGATATGGAAAGACTTTATGAGTAAGCTGAAAGACGTTGTGTTTGAACTTCTTAATCCATGCAATCAAAACAAAAGCCGCGGACAGATAGAAACCATATTCGCCAATCAACTGCGCCTGATCACCCAACGCATCAATCAGCTTCCAAAATGGAAAGGTCTCATTCTTTGGCTCGACATAACCAAAATCCATCGCGAAATCATCGCTTAGAAATACCCCCCAGTGAAACAGAGCTGAAAAGACTGCCGAGATCCCTAAGTATTTGTGCAGACGATATTGCTTATCTAATCCGCCTAACAAGCGCTCCAACGGCCAATGCTTCACAGATAGAATCACGCACAACGACATCAAGATCATTGATACGATGCCACTGTAGTTGACCAAATAAGTGCGCACCTGCCAAAACATTGGCCACTCAAGTGTCGGCGTGCCTATTTGCAGCTCCGAGTAAGGGATCAGCAAAGCAACGAATACAATGCCAAAGTTGAGCATCAAATTTCTGTTCATACGGCGACTTCAATCCATCATGATTTTAACTGTCGCCAAACTACCAATAGAAATGTGAAAAACTTGTATAGCCCTAGCGCCCCACGTTTCCAGAATCGACCGCCCCTTTTTACACCAAGCCCCCGACGTAACAAAAGCGCGTGTTTTAGGATTAATACCGCTCAAATAGCATATTCACATTTCTTTTACGTCACCACCTACACTATGGAAACGCCAACGAAAGAATTCTCTCTGGTGAGATGAGAGCTTAAGGAGAAACCAATGAAAAAGTTAATCTTATGTTCGGCCTTGACCGCATTTGGTGTATTGAGCCTTCCAAGTTACGCCGCGTCCGACGCGAAAATCATTAGCCAAGAAGAAGCCATTAAATCCGCACTTGGCGCTTTAGATGTTGAAGTGCTTGGCATTCGCCATGATGAACCAGATACGCAATGGGATGTCTTCGTTAAGAAAGGTGACAAAGCTTATGAAGTTGAGGTTGATGCTCTAACAGGAAAAGTCGTCGCGGCTGAAGAAGAAAGCCTTGCAGAGATCCAAGCTGAGTTATCTGGCGATCTATCTCATGAAGGCGTTATCGGTGATGTTGATAAGTAGTTGTCGAGCAGACATGTGAATTGCTAGCAGTCAATTAGCAACATAAGCCCTTTTTAAGGTGAGCACGCTCTACTCGCTCACCTCTGCTACTTTGCTTAGAGAGCTTAATTGTTAGCAACTCGCCAAGGCGGATTCTTTCGGTTCTCTCCAGCCCAATACAGCTTAAGCTCATTACCTGATGGGTCGTTTAGCATTGCTTCCCTCCACAGATAGTCTTTGTCGGTAGGTTCTTGAACAAACTCGATGCCTTTCCTCTTTAAGCTATCGACTAATGCATCAAGATCTTCGTGTTCAAAATAGATCACGCTGTTGCTTTTTGATTCTGGATCACCGAGATAAAGTGAAAAAGTGGCATCTCCGTCAAGGCACTCAAAGCGCGCATAGTTTTCTGTTTCAACAATCAAGTTGAACCCTAGCTTTTGATAAAACTCGATAGATAACTTGATGTCTTTCACGGTTAACAGCACTTGATTTAGATTCATAGAAGTTCCTTTTCCGATTGATTTCTTACCGATTCTGGTGGGTTGTTGTTTGAGGTTATGAAGATAAAACCTCAAGCTAACTTAAGGTCAAGGAGTGATTTCAGCCGTGATTAGAAGTCTATATAGCAAGAGCTCAAAATGAAAAAGGCGGCACTGTGGCCGCCTGTATCTGTATCGATTTATCGTTATTGGGTTAGCGCAACGTACTCTTGCTGCGCAGCTTGTAAATCCTCAGCAAATTGTTTATCTGCCTTTAGCTTATCAAACACGATGTGCGCCACTTTTTGCCCTGCTTCTACATCACTTATCCAGTGTGCGTTACAAACGACTCGACTGTAGCCATAATCCGCCCCCCGCTCTGTCAGTGCTTTTGCATTGTTCGGCGCAATTGCTGCGGCGACGAGTGAAACCCCGTAGCCTGATGCAGTATGACCAGAAGGGTATGATCCATCTTTAGATAGGTAGTCTTCGGCATAAGGTGTACAAGAAGGTAAGCCGTTTACCGCAAATGGACGCGCTTTGTTGTAGTGCTTTTTAGAGTCTGATGTCGCAAGACCAAAAGAAGCAATGCTACGTCCTAAAACGGTATACATCGCTGGGGTGTCTTCCTTAGTAATCTTCACGCCCAATACATCACCATAAATCTTGGCAAAGTATTCTGGAGTAATACGCGCGTCTTGTGTCGCTTGAGCCATTCTCGCTGGGTCATCAACTGAAAAGTCGATAGCCCCCACACGCTTATCTTCGATATCTTGTTTGCTGCCTTCTGCTGGTGGCGGTGCAATCAAATCTACCGTGTGTACCGTTTCAATGTATGGTTGATAAAACTGATAGTTTCCGTAGTCGATACGTTCAAGCGAATTGATGTCTGTTGGCGCAGAGAACACGTGAAATGCAGGTAAAGTTAGCGCTACGCAAATTAGAGCTTTCTTCATTTGCTTTCCCTCCAGAATTAAAGGTTTGTAGGAATATTATTAACAACTGAATCCAATATTATCCGCAGCCCTTTAGTGCTGGAAGTTATAACGATTATTCCTAAAAGTTAATAATGGAATGAAGCAACTAAATCATACTGCCACTTGGGCAACCTTGTGACAAAACACTGCCGTAGCTGGTCGTTGGACGTCCATTCCCTCGCCCCAATGCACAAAGGCGAACCAATTGGCTCGCCTTGAATATGTGAAGAAAGGATAAAAACGACGTCAGTTACAGCTTATCTGCATCAACAACTTTAATCGTTGTCCAGTTGGTGTTGGCATCTTGAATAAAGCCTTGCGTATCTTCTAGCCAGCGCTTCTGTACCGATTTATCCAAGTTTAGGTAGAGTTTGCCACCTTCAATCTTCCAAGCCTCTGGGTCAGTTTCAAACTTCTTGCCCATAGCAACACCAAATGCACAGTAACCACCGTATTGCGGCGCATACGCTTGAGGATCAGCTTTAAACTGGTCTCGGTTTGCTGCATTCACAAAGTGATAAATCGCATTGTTGTACGTAGCTGAATACTCGGCCTTTCCTTGAGTCGGGCCATTATCCGTGAAGTAAGCCACCGGATCGTAACCCTTGATAGCGAGATCATTTGCATCAACGCTCATGCCTACATCCGCAGCCATCAGTGAAAAACTGGTTCCGAGTAAAGCGGTCATTAAAGTGAGTTTTCGACCAGTTGATTTAATGCGTGACATAGTAAGCTCCTTGTCTGTGTTTGTTTGCCTTGTGTGAATAAATTAGCTAACTCTTCCGGTCTATAAAGGGACAAAAGACCAAAAAAGTACGCGAATCGTTCGGAGGTAACATGGATCTGTTGTCACAGCTGATGAAGCATTTCTCAATACGCACAGGTGTTTTCTATTCTGGACACTTGTGTGGCATCTCCTCGTTCCAAGCAGAGCACAGTAACCGAGGCCATTTGCATGTTTTGAATGCTGGCGAATTGATACTGACAAGCGCAAATGAGAAGGCTCAAAAGCTAACAGAGCCTTGCATCATTTATTTGCCAAACAATACGCCGCATAGAATTGAAGGAAACGAAGAAACAGAATTGGTTTGCGCCAATGTGGATTATCGAGGTGGGCAGATCAACCCTCTATTGTCTGTCTTGCCGGATGTCGTCGTTATCCCTTTTAACGCAGTGCCGAACCTAACTCCGGTCTTGGATATGCTGTCTTCGGAAGCAAGAGGAAATGGCATCGGACAAGAGTTTTTATTGGATAAGCTGAGCGATACCTTAATGGCGTTGATCTTTCGTTATCTTATCGAGGAAAAGCAAATTGAACACGGCTTGTTTGCAGCTCTCGCCCACCCTCGTTTAGCTCCCGTCATGACCGCCATTCATCAGCTCCCTGCCCGTCATTTTCATCTTAATGAATTGGCGTCATTGGCGGCCATGTCTCGCACTCAGTTTATTGAGACATTCAAACAAGCGGTTGGGGAGACTCCTGGAGATTATGTACAAAAATGGCGTGTATCCGTCGCCCAGTCTTTATTACTGCAAAATAAACCGCTCAACTGGGTGTCTGACAAGGTGGGATACCACAGCTACTCGGGCTTTTCTCGTGCTTTCCAAAATGTATCTGGTATGTCACCTCGCCAATGGGTACAACACCAAAAGGAAGACGAGCTTAAAGCAAGTTGATACCAAATTGTTTCGCGATCAAATTCGTTATCGCAAAACAAATTACGGATACAACACAGCTAATAAGCAAGGTAATCCAGAAGGAGTACTTACTCAGTAGATAAGGGAAAAGAAGAAACATTGGCAGTGTTGGTACAACAAACCAAAAGGTATAAAACGCGTGGTTAGACAGCTTCTCTGTGCCTTGCCCTTCGATATACATCCATACCAACGCCAATATGGTCACGGTTGGCAATGCAGCCACGAGCGCACCTAACCTATCACTTCGCTTAGCAACTTCAGAAATGAGGACCACAATCGCGGCGGTGGTTAAGTACTTTGTCACAATCCATAGCATTTTCGCTTCCTTGCTTACTTCGGACACTAACTAATCGATAATCTAGAAACCTACTCCAGTTGATTCTAGATGTTTTCTAAAGACTTACGGTACACCTTGGTCACATAACCAGACGGATCGTAAGCGTCTTCTATTCTATCCCAACCAAATTTTTCATAAAGGCCATCGTGGTCAGTCGTCAGATAAAGGCTTTGGAAGCCCATACTTTTAGTAGCATTCAACGCATGATTAAACAGCAATTCGCTCAATCGCTTGCCACGATGTTGTGGTTCGATAAACAAAGAGCTCAACCAGGGATATAAATCATGTCGGCTGACGAGATCATTAATGATCAGACCAAAACAGCCAACAATCTCACCTTCAGTGACCAACACATAAAACTGAGGGATGGCGTCTTCTTTCTT
Source organism: Vibrio jasicida 090810c (assembly GCF_002887615.1). NCBI lineage: Bacteria > Pseudomonadati > Pseudomonadota > Gammaproteobacteria > Vibrionales > Vibrionaceae > Vibrio > Vibrio jasicida. The sequence continues at coordinate 1,491,579 of NZ_CP025793.1, forward strand.
ACTTGAATGCAGAATCGCATTTTCAAAGTACGCGTAATTGTCTTCCGAACCCCACTTTGCATGGATGTACTTAATGCACACTTCCACTCCCTGTGGATATTCATTCACGTTTAAAACTTGATACATGTTTATTCCTGTCAGATTAGGTATGCGAGTGTTTCTTCTGTGCAGCTCGTTTTGAATTGGTAAACATCATGCCGACTTTTTACTTTCACTTCAAAGCAATAACCGTGGCTTAGTTTGGAAATGAGAGGGTGTGTTTGTGTTTTACTTACTGATGAAGAACAACGCATCAAGTTAGCGCTCAGAGAAGAGATAAAACCAAAGTTGGTGGATGAAGCGATAGAAACCCTCTTCAAGTTTAAGCATGAAGAGGGTTTGTTGTTTGAGGCTAAGCAATCAGTTCTTGTGCTTCCACAGATGCTTCCGATTCTGGTTGCGAAGCTGTCTTGTCTTTCAGTTCCATCATCAGTTGTTTAACCAAGATTCCGTAGATAAACATCATCGGTAGTCCCGCCACCACGCACAAGGATTTAATGGTATTGATGCCACCACCCGTGAGGAATACGCTAAAGCTGATAAGTGCAATCGCCCCTGCCCACATCAGTTTGACCTTGTTATCTGGGTCTCCGTTTAGGGATAGCTGATTCGTGGTCAGCATCGAGGTGGCCACACTAGCGCTCGACATCGTAGTCAACATTAAGAAGAACTGAATCACCAAAAAGACCGCAAGAACCACATTGTTCGCTGGCAAAGTTTTGATCAACGAGACGACGGCAAACGTCAATCCACCATTGCTCATCCACTCTTGAACTGGGTAACCACCTAATAACTGTGCCCAAACCGCATAACCACCAAAGATTGAGATAAAGAACGCGCATCCCAGAGCGCCCATTGAGATGGTATACAAGATGACTTCACGGATGGTTCGGCCTCTCGATATACGCGTAATGAACAAACCCATCATGATTAAGTACGCGTAGTACCAAAACCAATAATATTGAGTCCATGCTTGAGGGAAACCACTCTTCTGCACTGGATCTGTCCAAAGAGACATGCGGAAGAAGCTATCTAACATGACTCCGAGTGAATCCGTTACATTGTTCAGCACAAATTGGGCATTTGATGAAAACAACACAAACAAGGCAAATAAAATCGCAGCGATGACCGTGTAATCGGATACCTTACTAATGCCTTTGTTGAAGCCCACCAGCGTCACTGCGAATAAAACTAATACGAATAAGAAGATGATGCCGCCTTGAAGCAACAAGTTATTCTCTATCCCAAATAACTCTGCCGCTCCTGTACTCAGCAACGTGACGGTTAACGCTAATGAACTCGCAAAAGCCGCGAGTGTTCCGAAGATGGCCAAAAGGTCAACGCATTTGCCCACGATTGGATTCTTACCTAGCACGGGTTCACATAGTGTAGAGAGTTTCAATGTACGGCGTTTTTGTACATAAAAAGCGTAAGCAAAAGGAATCGCAGGGAAACAGTAGATCGCCCACCCTGTTATCCCCCAATGGAACATTGAATAGGTGACTGACCACGCCGCTGCAGTGTAACTGTTCGCTTCAGCAAAGAGCGGTGGCGATTGCAGGTAGTACATTGGCTCTCCAATCCCCCAATAAATGAGCGATGCACCAACACCAGCCGTAAAGATCATGCCACCAAAAGAGAAGTTCGAATACTCTGGCTTTCCTTCGCCTAATCGAATGTCGCCGTACTGGGAATACGCCAACCAAAGTAGAAAGCCAACAAGAGCAAGACTGCAGATTTGCACCAACCAGCCAAACCAATCGGTTACAAACGTCATTGCGTTGTTCGCCATAGCTTGAGACTGCTCAGGGAACATCGAAGAGACAAGTAAAATAAGCAGGACAGTGCCAATCGCAGGAATGGTGAGTCCGAGATTAAGATTCTTCAAGGCTGTCTCTCCACGCTGTCAGTTCTATAATATGACTAGGCTCAATGCCACAACAGCCGCCAATGATACTCGCCCCTAAGCGATGCCACGTTTTCGCGTATTCCAAATATTCTGTTGGAGAGAAATTTCTAAGCCCTTGGTATGACTCATTCGCTTGGTGATTCGCTTTAATGGGCGCAAAGCTGTTCGCGTAGACACCAATAGTTAACGTCGTCCCAGTCCGCTCCAATACCTGATTCACATCTCTGATCGCTTGTTCAATCACTTCAGGAATTGAGCAGTTGAAGAAAATACCGGTCGCATTAGTATCAAGAAGCGCCTCAACGGCGTCAGTAACAAGCTCACCAGAGCGCAGACGCGAGACTTCGCTGACTTCATCTTCTAACGTGAAAGAGATATAAACTGGCTTCTCGGTTTTAGACAGAACTTGGCTGATCACCCGCGCTTCACCAAGGCTTGCGACAGTTTCCGCCAACCAAATGTCAACATGTGGCTCTTGCGCTTCAAATAGAGTTACACTGATGTCGTAAGCGCTCTTTTCCTCAAATAAATCAGGTCGATAAGAGCCAAAGGCAGGAGGTATCGCGCCAGCAACAAGCACTTCTTTTTGTGACACGGTCACGACATCACGAGCAATTTTCGCGGCTTTCTCTGCCAACTCGCGTCCCTGTTTTGCATACAAATCTTCACCTAGATGAAACGGAACACAGGCATAACTGTTGACGGTAATGATTTGTGCACCTGCATCAATAAAACCTTGGTGCGCTTGCGTAACATGCTGTGGGGATTCGATAAGTGCTTGAGCACTCCAGAGAGGTTGAGAAAAAGGAGCACCGATGCGTTTTAGCTCGCGCCCCATACCACCATCCAATATTGTAAGATTTACCATTTAGACATCCATACCGCTAAAATCTATCTGGCTATTCAATCACAATATGACGTAAGTGAAAGTTACATTTCCTCACACGCAACATGAAGAAGATTCATGTTGAGTGAAAAAAGTAATACCTTGCAAGTTATTATGCGACGCAGAGGGATTTAAAACCCACTTTATCCCTATTTACTTGGGTGACATTTTACTCTCTATACCAGTGCTCTTTTGACTCCATTTGGGCTTTTACTTCTGCACTATATTCAGCAGTAGGTCGCGCCAATAACCTTGGAATACCGATAGGTTCTCCGGATTCTAAACAGTAGCCATATTCCCCTGCGCGCAAGCGAGCCAACGATTGCTGAATCTTAGGTAACAGCTTTTGCTCTCTGTCTATGATTCTTAATGCGATTGCAGATTGCTCTTCACTGGACGCCCTATCGCTTTCGTCACTGAATTCCATTGGCGCAATCATCTCTTCTTTCGCACGTTCAATATGCGCTAACGTCGATTCATAAAGCTCAAATAATCGGTTTTCAAAAAACGCGAGCTGAGCTTGATTCATATAATCCGCCTCGGGCGCTGCAAGAATTTCTTCTTCTGTCATGACATGCTTTTTCTCTTCGTTCATAGAACCTCCACACCGAGATAAGAGTTCGATCTCTAAATTCTGTACATCTGAATCTGTATAACTTAACGACGAATGAATGCGCCAATAAGGTGCAGTACTCGACACAGTCACAAACTGCTTGATGCCAGAGTTAAGATCACCGACTATATTAATTGTTATATTATAACATTACACTATAAAGAGCATGAGCATGAACACCCAGAAACTCCCTGTTACGGTTTTATCCGGCTTTCTAGGCGCAGGAAAAACAACCGTTTTAAGTCATATTCTTAACAATAGACAAGGCAGAAAAGTCGCGGTCATCGTCAACGACATGAGCGAAGTCAACATCGATGCGGCAACTGTTCAGAATGAAGTTTCTCTCAACCACAGTGAAGAAAAGTTGGTTGAAATGAGTAACGGCTGCATCTGTTGTACCCTGCGTGAAGATCTACTTGAAGAAGTCACTAAACTCGCGCAAGAAGGCAGATTCGATTACTTAGTTATCGAGTCCACCGGCATCGCCGAGCCACTCCCCGTTGCAGAGACTTTTACGTTTGCTGATGAAAACGGGCTATCACTTTCAGACGTTGCACGTTTAGACACCATGGTTACGGTGGTTGATGCGGTTAACTTTTTGCGTGATTACGATGAAGCTAAGTTCTTAACAGAGACCGCCGAATCCTTAGGTGAAGACGATGAACGCAGCGTCGCCGACTTGCTCGTTGATCAAGTAGAGTTCGCTGACGTTATCTTGATAAGTAAAACCGACCTCGCTGAGAAATCAGAAATCGAAAGGCTTCTTGCGATTCTTAGAACTCTCAATACATCCGCCACCATCCTTCCTATCTCGAATGGTGAAGTAGAACTTGATGCGGTACTCGACACACAAAGCTTCAGTTTTGAAAAGGCACAACAAGCCCCAGGTTGGTTGAAGGAAATGCGAGGCGAGCACATACCTGAAACCGAAGAATACGGCATTTCCAGCTTTGCCTATCATGCGAGACGCCCTTTCCATCCAGAGAAGTTTTACGACTTCCTCCACAATGCGAAAGATTACGGCAAACTGATTCGTTCCAAGGGTTATTTTTGGCTAGCAACCAGACCAGAGTTTGTCGGTCAATGGAGCCAAGCGGGAGGCATCGCACGTTATGGTGTTGCGGGTATGTTTTGGAAAGCGATTCCGAAGGAGGAATGGCCGACGGATCAAGATTACCTCGATGCTATAAACGACATTTGGCAAGAACCTTATGGCGATATGCGACAAGAATTGGTGTTTATTGGTCAGGGATTAGAGCAAGAGAAATTGATTGCTCGTCTTAACGAATGCTTGTTAACAGAAGATGAGATGGAGCAAGGACTCGACTATTGGTTATCTCTGGAAGACCCTTTCCCTGAATGGGAACAGTAAACCACTGAGAGACAAAAAAGCCTCCCACCATTCGGGAGGCTTTTTCGTTACACAGAGCCACTTTTGTTATACCGATCCAACGCAGCAAGTCCGCCTTGGAACAAGCTGAGATTCAAACATGCGGCGAGGGAACCCTCACCAGTACATTCAAAGCATCTTCTTCTGGCTCAACTTAGCTATTTTCTTTGGCCAAGGATCTTCAAATGTTGCCCCTTGTTGCCATTGCTCCAATTCCGCTTCCGTTAAAAAGCAGTTTTCCAGCGCATCAATAAACACATCGACTTCGTTTTCTTGCCCAATCACCGTTAAGCGACAACGACGATCACCAAAGCGGCTTTCAACACTGTCTATCTTATCTTGCAGGATTTGACGATGCTCTTCAGTGAAGTTTTGCGATTCGTCATTGATTACCGAAGCACGCCAAAAGCCTGTAATTTCAAGCCCCACGTTGCCGTTTGCTTGGCTCCAAAGCAGTGAAACATCGTCTCGAGTTGGGAACCAAAAGAACCCTTTACTACGGAATACACCTTTAGTTAAATACTGATGGCAGGTATTCCACAAACGCGCAGGATGAAAAGGCCGATCGTCTTTGATCACTTTGGCGACAAGGCTTTGTTCGTCTTTATCAGAGAGATTCCACGGCTCATTCACCGTCTCACGAAGTTCTGCGATTAGCTGCTCAACGAGGAAGAAGTTGTAGTCTTGCTCACCTTTCAACATGCGGATATCCAAGTTTCCCCATGACGTTTTGATTATCTCGGTGTAAACGTTAAGCGGGTGAATCGCCTGCGCGATGTTGCGAACGGTATTGTCATCCACTTTGTCCGTCTTAGTGAGCATGACTCGGTTTGAGAACATGAGTTGCTCTACCAACAAGTTTTCAACGCCGCGAACACCCTGCTGTACGTTCTCCTGCCACTTCGGAATTAACGCAGAACCTTGTCGATAGTCATCTCGCAACCAAGTCGCATCCACCAACGTAATCACGTCTTTGAGTGCGAATTGTGCGTTATTTTTGAAATACTCAACCAAAGGCAAAGGATGACTACTGCCCGATGTTTCAATCACAATCCATTCTGGCGATTTTTCTACGCATAGCTTTTTAAGGGCTGTATCGAGCTGCTTTACACCACTCGGGCTGCTGATACTGTCTCCACTGATCGTGACAAAGTTGCCCTGCTCTTCACTCACCGCATCGGTATTTAAGATAAGCACGCCATCAACGTCTAACTCACTCATATCATTCACAATAACGGAAAGATCAATACCAGAAGAATCGGCTTGTTGAAGAATATTGCGTAAAAACGTGGTTTTCCCTGACCCGAGAAACCCATGCAAAATGGTGACTGGAATTGATGGCATACCTTTGACCTACAAACTCTGAATAAACACATGTTATAACATAACAATTTGATGAGTTATAGAAGGAATCCAATTGCTGTCTTAGACCCAAAGCTTAAGAATCGGTAAAGACCACAGAGACTGATTTTTCAGAACTCGCCTTCGTTTCTCAGCACGTTTCATCACCAGCAAAGGTCTGGCTATTGATAAAAATAATAAGTGGTTACAAAACGACCATTGCTTTGTTTATAAAATTGGAGAAAGATGACAATACAGCGATTTATAGGAGGTGGTGTGATGACTTTAGTTCTTACCGTTCTTATTTTCCTAAGTTGTATTGCGATGCTCGCAATTGGTGTGATGTTCTCACGTAAGCCGATCAAAGGCGGAGGTTGTTGCAAAGCGTCCGATGTTGCGGATGTGGGCGCACGTAAAAGGCAGTCTCGCAAGGATACATAGAATTCCAGCACACGAGTGCCCAGATAGCGGTTTTGCCTCGATGTAAGCACTTTACAATTGGTGAGTACGCCAACCAGATACGTCACCACCTTTAGGGCACAGCGCATACTCGCACTGCTTCTCAACCTTTTCAATACAGGCTTTTCCTTAGACGAAAAGCCTTTTGTATCTGAAATCTTTTAGAAACTATGATTTTTGAAAAGCCGCTAACACCATGGGTTGCAGTGCTTTAGCCAATTTTTCATGCTGGTCTTGTTGCCAATGAATTCCTTCGCTAGGACAAGATTCCACCACGGTTCCGGCATCAAAAAATGCACATCCCAGTTCCTGTGCTCGGTTTCGATAATGAAAGCCAAACTCTTTGGACTTCTCCGCCCCGCCAATAAACATACTGCCGAAGAAACCAATCTCATGCACGGGTGGCGGCGCGACTAATAGAACTTGCGGCGCTTCCCGCTTTGCCCAGTTATCAAAGTTAAGAACCTCTTGCGCTAAGCGAGCTGCCCCACGAGAGATATCGAAAGCGGATAAACCCAAGCAGTTTTTCATGTCGTTCGTGCCGAGCATAATGATGACCAAGTCAGGCAGATGAGATTCCAAGCAAGGGCGTAAATAGCGCAGACCATTTTTCTCACCTTCAAAAGGGTCATCGTGCACTGTGGTTCGCCCCGGTTGCCCTTCCTCTATGACCTCATAGCCGTCCGGTAGAGACATTCGTAACAAGGATGGCCATCGCTCGTTTAGTCCGTAACGGCGGTCTTCATTCGGTACTGCGCCCCAGGTATTTGAATCGCCAAAACAAAGTATGGTCGGCATTAAACGTGTTCCTCACTAAAACTATCGCTTTGCAGTCTATCAAAAACGTTGTTCAAGTCTGTGAATTAATTCGAAAGTTCATTCCCATAAACAAGCTCGATTGGCCTGCGATTTTAAGAACGATAAAGCAAAAACCAATGAACACAAAAAGGCGAACCACTTGGCTCGCCTTTCTAGTGCTTAATAAGAAACTAACGCAACAGCTTAGTTGATGTCTTGTACCTTCATCACCAAGTCTTCCCAATTGCGTTGGTTCTCGATGTCATGCTCTAAGCCTTGATCATCGGCAATTTGAAAACGCTTAACTGCTGGCGTCTTGCTCGTTGCCTGGTAAAGCCAGTAGGCTTCGGCTTTCAATGCTTCATCAATTGGCTTGTCGATTGACTCGTACACCATCTGTTTACATGCATTGATAGATTCAGCCGGGAACTTAGAAATTCGCTGCGCCAATGCATCAACATAAGGGCCAATTTCATCGGGTTCTAACGCTTTGTTGATGGTGCCGTACGCTTCTGCTTCATCCGCATCGAAGTCACGAGCGCTCAAGATGATCTCTAGGGCACGACCTAAACCCACCTGACGCGCCATACGAGATGCACCGCCGCCACAAGGCAAGATGCCCATACCCACTTCCATCTGCATGAATTTGTATTTACCGCGAGCGGCAAAACGCATATCACAGGCCAATGCAAATTCATGACCGCCACCACGGGCAAAGCCTTCTAGTTTTGCAATTGTGGCTTGTGGTAGCTTGCTGATTCTTTCAAGAACCGCTTGAAGATCGAGTAACTTCGCTTCTTCGCGAGAAACAGCCTCTGTGGATATCTCTTTAAGCAATTCGGTATCGTAATGACAAACCCAAATCTCCGGGTTGGCTGATTGGAATACAACCACTTTGACACTACGATCACGTTCTAATCGCAGTGCTAACCCATTCAAATCCGCCAACATTTCCTGCCCTTGCACGTTTACCGTACCAAAATCAAACGTGACATAAAGAATTGCGTCTTCTTGCTTTGCAGTAAACGTTTTGTAGCCTTCGTAAGCCATATCCACTTCCTTTTTCCAATAAAATCATTAGGTTGCTATTTTTCAAAGCAACGCAATTAACGTTACGCCTCTAAAAAACATCAAACAATGACGCATAAAAAGAAACAGTATCTACGAAAACTAAAAGGTGATTTCCCCAATAACGGCTAGCAACAAATCACGCAAATCTGATCTCTACTCTCAATTGGTGAGTAAGTAACTCTGCGGTTTATTACTCGTATTATTATCAACAAAAACTTAAAACTGATTTCTTTTTCAGCCCAATTATCAATTTTGAAATCGCGCCTATACTGAATCCATACAAACGCACAACCGAGGAAATCATAATGAAAGCAGCCGTAATTCGTCAGTTTGGTAGTTCAGAAGTATTTGAAACAGCAGACGTACAAAAACCGGAAGTTAAAGCGGGCCACGTCTTAGTTAAAGTCGCTGCATCAAGCGTTAATACTGTTGACATGATGCTGCGTGAAATGGGCGAAGGTTTACCCTTCCACCCACAACTTCCGGGCATTTTAGGGATGGACTTCGCAGGTACGGTTGAAACCGTTGGTGAAGGTGTTACCGAGTACGCGATTGGCGATGAGGTTTATGGTTGTGCGGGTGGCCTCGGTGACCTTCAAGGTTCTCTAGCGGAATACATGGTGGCAGACGCAGACCTTATCGCTCACAAGCCAAGCAACCTTTCTATGCGTGAAGCGGCGGCAATTCCATTGGTTGGCATTACGGCTTACGAAGGTTTAATTCGCGCTGGTGTTCGCCAAGGCCAAAAAGTACTGGTTCATGGCGGCGCAGGTGGTGTTGGCCACATCGCACTGCAGCTTGCTCGTCACATGGGTGCTGAAGTCTTCGCAACTGGCTCTACGGGTGTGAAGAATGACCTGATTACTGAGCTTGGTGCAACCGCGATTGATTACCGTACTGAGTCAGTAGCCGATTACGTTGCGAAACACACCTCTGGTGCTGGTTTTGATGTAGTCTTCGATTCAGTTGGCGGTGCAAACCTAACTAACTCGTTTGATGCAGCAAAACTCAACGGCCAAGTTGCAACAACCGTGTCTTTGCATGAGCAAGATTTAAGTACCGTTCACATGAAAGGCTTGTCATTGCACGTGGTATTTATGCTTATTCCGATGATCCACAATGTTGGTCGACGCGAGCATGCCATCATCCTAAAAGAGTTAGCCAAGATTGCAGAATCAGGCGCACTAAAACCGGTTCTCGATGAACACGAGTTTACCCTTGAGCAAGCTGGCGCTGCGCATGATCGTCTAGCCAGTGGTCAAGCGATTGGTAAAGTCGTCGTGAATATCTAAGTTTTGTCTTAGTGACATTAACAGCACAATTCAAAAAGACCTCCGTGATGGAGGTCTTTTTTTTAGTTATGGAGTCACGGTGTACGCAATTAACTCGACGATCTGTTCTGGCGTTGTTGCCCATGCTTGCGCTGAAGCATCAACTTCTTTAAGTGCATGGACAATGTTTTCATCATGCAAAGTGATGTAAGGCTTACCTAAAGCGGCACAGAAGCCTGCATCAAACGCCGCATTCCACTGCTTGTATTTATCCCCAAATCGAATCACGGCAAGGTCGCAAGACTTAATGGCGGTCTGAATTCGAATCGCATTTACTTTCGCTGATTTATGATCGCGCCAAAAAGGATTGTCTTCCGAGCCCAAACCATCGCCCGCTGCATCGCTGGATTCATGATGCGTGTTGGCAGAGATAAACGACACATTCAGATCTTTTGCTTCACAGCCTTTGATGATTTGCTCACGCCAGTCGGTGTGGATCTCACCCGACAAATACACTTTTAACTTCATAATCACTCACATTGTTTTTGTTATGTGCTTGAATTTAAACCGCATGCACACGCCATTTACAAGGTTCTAAGCGCATATCTGTGAATCTGGCATTAAATGCCAAGTTAAAAACAGGCAACGGAATTTCCCGTATTACAACGATAGGTTTGCGTAGGAAGCATTAAAAGTACGAATTTTCAGCCGCTTACCAAAGCGCAAAAAACCATAAATTATTATAAAAACGAACTTTGACCTTTTTTCCGCAACATTCTGCGCAATTCGTTTCTCTTTTTGTTCATCAGTATCTAGCTTAGCCACCACTTTCACCACGATGTGAAAGAGCACAAAGGTAACAACGAGTTATCAATTAGCAGCTATTACACTAGGAAATACATGATGCAAAATAAGACAGCAGCACTTTTCGCTCTAGCAGCATTAACAGCAGCAACAACGTTCAACGTTAACGCAGCAGTAAAATACGAACCGTTTGTTGGTATTGATGCTGGCGCACGCTTAAGTGGTCAAGCTGAATCGAAATATGACGGAAAAGAAGAGCACCTAGACCTAAAATCATCAATGGTATTTGGCGTGGAAGGTGGTGTAATCCTTAACCAAGCGCATCAGTTCAGCATCGGTTATGACTACCGTGGAGTAAGTCTTGACTACAGCGACGATGACCTTGAAGTTGGCACGCTATACGCACAATACGATTACCTTGTACCTATCACGCAAAAACTGGCATGGACCATTGGTGGCAAGCTTGGCTACGAGATGTATAACTCAGATTCTGATGGCGCGGACGAGCTAAATGGCGTCGTTCTGGGCGCGCAAACAGGACTAAACTACCGCTTTAACGCTTGGAGCGTGGGTACTGAAGTAAGCTACCTGCACCACACAAATGAGGTCGAATATTCAGAGACCTACAACGGCCAGAAACATACTTCATCATATAAGATTGGTGACGAAGTACTGCTAACAGCAAATGTGAAATACCACTTCTAATAACAACAACCTTAGTTGGCTTCTTCTCCCGGGAAACCGGGAGTTTTTTTCGTTTTAAAAAGTAAATAATTACCAAACTCGGCTCAGCATTAAGTGATTTCGTTCTCGCGCTATCACATCAAGATTTTCATCGTGATAGATGAGTTGGTTCTTAGACGTACCAGAAAGAAACAGGGAGCTGTAGCCCGCCGCTTGGTAACCATCCAATACCTTAGTCGTTTGAATCGGCTCAGTCTTATAGAAAAACTCAAATTCGCCATTAAATGACTTGGTGATTTTACCTGTGACCGCAAAGAGCGCAACGCCCTCTAGACCATCTCCCTCTATGGATATCGTTGACTCTAGGTTTTCGTTATTTAAATCAACTTCTATGCGTTCTTTCCAAACACCGTTGTCCGCTGAGTATTGTTGTACGGTGGTGGTGTATCTTCCACTAAGCAGAAGCTTCTTACCACTCACGTATAACGAAACACTGTAAAGCATAGAAGCGAGTAAAAACAAACCAATCCAAGGTCTCAAACTGCGTATCATCCGAGCTCCTTAATTACCTTAGGGAGTGTCTCCACTTCAAACAGATAGTTCTCGCTACGTCGGTGCACGTTGTCGTAAACCGATAGGGTGTAAAGTCCTTCTGTTTGTGCCACAGAATAGAAACAATCACATTTGGAATGTTCAATTAAAGATTCTATCTTCAATGGTAATACCATCCCTTTTGGCTTAAGTACCCGATGGTGGTTGAGTTCCATGATCTCATAACCATCATGGCGATAAGAAACCAAATGCGTGTTGGTGACCCTAGAGAAATTGAAGAAAGACAACACTATGAGAACTAGAGAAACAGACGCCAGCAAGGCTTTCGCTAATGTAAGTGAATTGAAAGCACAACGAGTTGACGTTGATTCATTGGCTCCCGCACAGCTGCAATAGAGCATGTATCCGACACCCGCAATGGTTCGTAGCTCTACGCAATCAGAGATAGCAATGGCAAGCCTCAGCTTTTGCACCGACTTTTGCAGGGAAGAGTCCGTTACAATGGTATCCGGCCACCCTGCTTGTTTGAGCGTTTCTTTATCAAGAACTTGACTTGCATTGTCCAGAAACGCTTTAAATAAAAGACATTCGTTGTAATTTAATGAACGTTCTAAACGATCTGTTCTGACGCTCATCTTTTCGATGTCGAATACCAAATCGTCACAAGTGTACTGCTTACTCACTTTACTTTGCCCGAGAGGTCTTGCTTAAAAGGCCGAGCATTGTAGTAGAAATGGCTACCGCACATCTAGGATACAAGAACTCATCAGACCAGCTTTACTACCAATATCCGGGGGGCTTTATCAAGCTTTCACGTAAACCCGGTTTCTGCCAGATTGCTTAGCTTTGTATAGCGCTTCATCCGCTTCAGCTAAAGCGGTTCTTATACCATCAGCAGAATCAAAATGAGCAACACCAATACTCACGGTGATTTCTATCTTCAAATCATTAATAAGAATTGGAGTAGCAGCGACCTCTTGTCGAAGCTCCTCACAGAACAACATTGCTTCTGAGCTCTTAACACCAGGCATAAGAAGAACAAATTCCTCGCCACCAGTACGTGACAAAGTAAAATTCAATTCGGTCTTCGCCCCACACAGTAAAGCAAACTGAACCAGAACCACATCGCCAATTTCGTGGCCGTAGGTATCATTGATGGCTTTAAATAAGTCGATATCAAAAACGGCAATAGAACCGGAAACCTCTTGCTCTTTTAACGCATAAAATCGATTTTCTAAGCCACGGCGATTCAACAAGCCAGTAAGGAAGTCTGTGTATGCTTCGTTTTGTAGATCGAAACGCTGTTTTTCAGACCGTCGATACTGATTGAAAAACTTCACGGGAGACATAATTAAAAGCAATGTAATAAACAACGTCGAGAATATAGCGGCTCTAGCCAGTAATCCCGAGTCGCCTTGTGAAATTGAGACCTGCCAGTTGGTATTAAATATTGTCACTATGCTGATATCAACATCACAATCAATATGACCTTTACTACTGATCACTTTTTCATGAAAATTACGATTATCCGGATCGAACCCAACAATCGAATAATTAGATATATTTTTATCTTCCAGAATACTTTCTAATGAATTTAGAATGGTTTCTAAATAAATAATGGAAGACGAAAAACCAATAAATCCAGATTCATTAGTAATTGCTTTACGAAGGATAAAGGCTTGCTTACCATTCTGAACAAGCTTAACCGGACCAATTACCGTATTTTTACGACAATTAATCGACTGCTCTGCTCCTAGCCTTCTGCTTTGATCTTGAAGCACATTGTGACCAATCGCTCGTTTGTTTTCGTCGTATGGGTAGACAAGCGTCACGACGCCTTGTGGCAAATAGAGCAAAGAATCAACGTTGCTATAGGAAAACAACAGAGTTCGGCTCAGTTTGTTAAACGCTTCAAGTGAGATGCTGCTGTCTTCAGAAAGCACCACGACTTCTTTCAAGACTTCAGCCGTGATTAACGCGTCATTAAAAACCTTCTTCATCTCTTTGTTTATCGTACTGATTACATTTGCAGATTCTTTTTGGTTATTAATTCGACTCAACTCAGTCGCAAGGAATTCGGTTAATATTAGTATCGACATGACTAATACTACTTTGATGCTTTTGTTCACTGTAACCTTCCCAGTTCGTGTCGTTCTCCATATCCTTTATTTGATTCTCAAAATTCCATCTATATTTCAGTTATTTCTTTTATTATCACAATTATTATGATTACGATAATCAAGAAACAGGGATTATACGCATAATAGAATAACCGTCGATGCCCAATGAGTATCGTTAAGACAAAACTTTTTTATCAAAATTGATTAATTTTCTATCGATCGATGTCATTGATCGACACGATCGATTGTGTTGATTAAAAAGATTGATCCAAACGGTAAATTTTTGTGTGGAACGGTTCAATTCACAGACAACAAAAAAGACGGCCATCAGTACCGTCTTTTGCTCAATTGAGAATCTCGTTCGTCTTTCTACTTCCTAGATTCTTGTCCTTGTGTTCCTGCATCCTTAATCGCATCAGCAACGTCTTGGGTTTCTGTGTCTACCCACTTCATAAATACTTGGTAACCCGCAGCTAAGAACGCAGCACCAATGAACATGCCAAGAATACCACCCGACATCATGCCGCCCACTGCACCAATAAGAACAATAGGCATAGGAACTTCGAGGCCGCGGCCAAGAATTAACGGCTTTAAGAAGTTATCTATTAAACTTGCAGCAAGGAGCAAAACCGTGAAGACAACATTATGAACCGTGCCGCTATCTCCTGCCCACAAAATACCGACGGTAACTAACGCAATAATGGTCACGGGCAGTTGCACAATCGCAAAGATCAACGCAATAAGCGTAAACAATGCTGCGGCAGGTACGCCGGATAACGCCACGACACCACCGAATGCCATTGCCGTTAAGAACGCTATACCAATGATCCCTACAGCGACTTGTCTGATGGTGGCCGTGGTGAGTTGATGTAAATCTGGCCCTCTCACCTCATCCGTAAAACTAATGAAGATCTTACGTATCGACGTTGCAGCAGGTTGTGCCCAAGCGAGCATGACACCCGCAATGATAATAGCACCGATGAGCATGAATACACTTTTAGCGGCCCCCGTTGCACTATCGACAAACCAACTAAAGAAACCTTTAATTTGAGGCTGGCGTTTCTCGATAAATGTAGGTAAGTCATCCGCAGCTTCATACCAAACAGCATGAACTTTTTCACCAACTAAAGGCCAAGTTTTGACGCTGTCTGCAGGCTTAGCAATGACCAAAGTGCCATCTCGATAAGATTCAAATGCACCGAGTGTTTTCGAAGCAAAGGAATTACCCACCATGGCCGTTGGCGTGCCGAGAATCAACACACCAATGATGGCAATCAATGTCGCAGCACGAGCCGAGCTTAATCCAAGCTTTCTTTCAATGACGAGTTTGACTGGATAGAGCGCAATGGCAAGCACCAGCGCCCAAAGTAAGATAGGAAGAAATGGTAAAAACGCCCACCAACAGACAATAACGATCAGCGTCGTGACTGAGAATCGAATCAAAGACGTGGTAAACGCTTTGGCCAGTACTTTCTCTAAATTTTCATTTGGATTGCTCAACTGTTTTTCCCTTTGGTTTCGCGCCATATTCTTATTTATCGGTAATCCGATAATCGATGACGCGTTGATGGACCCAACACAGTATTTATCCGCACCTAATGAAAGACCGATGGCTTAGATAGCCGCGGTCTCATAAAACAAGCGCTTATATAAAACCTAGTACACTTCCCCGTACATTCAACGGTTTAGTGAACAAGTTTGTGTTCAGTCACAAAGGGAAAATCAGAGTTATTGCTTATTCCGCTGAGCAAGTACTTGGTTAAGCATTTCTGCTTCCATGATTGTGTTCGCGATAAGAGACTCGAATATCTCCAACTGCCCTGCTGGTATCAACTGGTTTTGGATTTCGCGTCGCTTATCAGAATCAAACAGGCGCTCTGCTAACCAACCAATGAGGTACATCAATGATAAACAACCTCCCGCCGTTGCAATATTACCCTCAATAACCAAAGGAACATCTTGAACGTCTCCTCCCATGCCCTCTAACACCGCTTTAGCATCTGGGTTGGTTGTGAGCTTTTTACCGTCAAGCAAGCCCAATTCATGCAAGATAAAAGAACCCGCGCAGATAGAGCCAATTAGCTGCCTGTCTGGGTTGAGCTTCATCGCGGACATGAACTCACTATCTTGAAGCGCTGCTGGTATGCCTTTCTTGCCACTCGCGATAAGCACAACGTCTTGCGTTGCAACTTCAGAGATATGACCGTCCGTCTTTACCGTCATTCCGAGATGAGAAACATGCTCAGGCTTGGTCCCTAGCACTTTGACTGTCCAACTGTCTTGCGTCCTTCCTAACAGGTCATACATCAAGAAAAAGTCTACGTCTGTGAAATCATCAAACAACACAATCCCAACGGTATACATAAGCCAACCAACCTAACGAATGATAAAATGTGCGAACAGTGTAACGGCAACCTAAGCAAGTCGCGAATCATCAATTAGAAATAAATTCACACATTCGCACCTGCTTATTAAGTTATTGCTAATTAGCGTATTTTTGACATTCAAAGCAGACATAACATCAGTTGTATTGATATCAAACCATGACATTTGAGCACTCAATCACATCGAAAAAATCACCCAAATCAATCGATTTAATTCCTTATTAACTTTTATAAATCCGAACTACTATCAAGTGGAACCATCGTTCAACATAAATAAGGTTAACAATAATGAAAAAGGCTTTCTCTACACTAAGCATCGCGGTCGCACTGTTTTCTAGTGCCGCATTTGCTGCAGACAGCTACACGCTTGATTCCGATCTATCTTCCCTAAGTTTCGCAACCATCAAAAAGCAATATATTGTTGAGCCCGCGACCATTGACACCCTTTCCGGCACACTCAACAGTGATGGGCAGTTTGATGTGGCTATCGACCTAAACAGCATCAATACAGGCATTCCAATTCGTAATACGCGCCTGAACGAGATCTTCTTTGAATCTACAAAACACGCGCCAGTAACAGTGACAGGCAAAGTGGATTGGGCATCTCTGGGTGAAGGCTCACACAAAGTAAAAGTACCGGCTGAAGTGACGCTGTTTAGTAAGACGAAATCCGTCGAATTCCCAGTCGTGGTACTCAATGCAGGTAATACAGTAATGGTCAGTTCGAGTGCCCCTGTCATCATCGGTGCTGGCGATTTTGGTATCCCGACTGACAACTTAACGAACCTTGCAGCAACGGTTGGTGGGATTAAGATTTCAGACCGAGTTCCACTTACTCTGAATCTCACCTTTAAAAAGTAGTTATTTAGCCCAAAACGGCTTGATAACGCGAAACAAAGGCTTGGAGGCTCACCAAGCCTTTTTTCTCTCTATAGTATTTCAGCCAACCTTTCCGTTTGGTTTAAGATTGGCTTTGCTTGGATACGTTAAACGCCATGCTTCTTAATACATCATTCTTATTCACGAAATGATGCTTTAGAGCTGCGAGCACATGCAGCAACACCAAAGTTGCGAGAGTCGCGCAGCCAAAACGATGAACCATAAAAAAGAACGCATTCACTTCAGCATTTGAAATTGGGTTTGGAATAGTAAACAGCCAAAAGAATGGGTACTCGTGCTTAAGCATTAAAAAGCCACTGACAAACACAACGAACATCACTAGATAGAGAGCGCCATGTGCAAGTTTGGCCATACTTTTCTGAGTGTTTGGAATCGTGTCTGGTAGCTCTGGCGCATTACGAAAAAATGACCACCCCCACCTGACAATCAAGAGCACCGAAGCAATCGTTGCAAATGACATATTGAGCGTCGACAACACATGAAACAGTTGCGGCATGTCCATGACGAATAACATGCCGTAGCCTGCAATCGTTGCATAGATAATAATGACTGCCATTATCCAATGAAGCCATTTACTGAACGCGTCATAGTGTTGAGTGGGTGTATTTTGGACGTGCGGAATCGCTTTCTGGTGCTGACCAGAATCTAATTTCGACATATTGTCACCACTGATTTTTATTGAGATTGGCATGGGAATACGGCGAACAAAAGCGTTCCCATGATGAAGATTGAAGAAATAACGGAAGGCATGAGAGCCTTCCGTCGTTCAAGTAGATTACAAGATGAGGTGAGTACTACTTGCTTACACTGATCATGTCATTAAAGTAGTCAACTTGTTCTGCCATGCTCAAACCTTGGTTGTTTGAACCTAGCGTCCACATAAAGAAACCACCGTAACCGTTATCTTTCTGCCATTTAGCACGGTCTAGGTTGTTTTGAGGCGTTTCAACAAAGTTACCACCAGGTGCCCATTGGCTGTTGATCGTGTTACCTAAAACAATCTTCGACTTGTCTCCAATATATTCAGCATAGTTCGCCATCGCGACGTCGTAGAGGAAGTTTCGACCAGCGTCGTAGGTCATTACGTTGAAGAAATCGAAGTCGTTCTTGGTTGCTTTCAGCAAATCGATAACTTCACCGTGGTGAGATGAACGGCCTGATGGTTCAATGTAAGAACAATTTTCGAACACACTCGCATCCATACACTCAACTGGGTCTGCACCTACGTGGTAAGTCGTCAGAGACAGCACTTTCGTATTGCCTACTTTCTCACGGATCAGTTTGATCAGAGCAGTCAGATCTTGGTTCTCTTTATCCGTAATACGAGCGGCTTTCTCGAAGTCGAAATCTAGACCGTCAATGTGTACGTAGCCTGCTAGCTGGTACTTACTGTAATCACAGCTGCCATCAGGTTTTGATGCAAGACATTCACCTTCCATCTCTTCTGGTGTCAGATTCTTTTTGTACACAGGGAATGGCGTATGTACCAAATCAACCAATCCAGTTGCGACCGCTTCACGGCTTTGTGGTGTGCTTATCGCTGACCAAATGCTTTCGTACGTTTGACCACCGAACGCCACCATCATAGTTACGTTTTCATTGTCATGCTTAAGTGTTGACCAAGCTAGGTACTGCGTTGGCATCCAATCCGGATTGTAATCAGGTGGCGTTAGCATGCCATCGGAGATCGTAATGTTACCGCTCGCGTCCCACTTACCAAATGACAATAGGTAACCGTCACCCTCTGAATTGAACAACTGCTCGTAGTCATTCAAGCCCCATGATGTTAGGTAACTGATAGAGCGATCTGGGTTGTCGACTAAACCACCGCCGCCAGTGCTTTCTTTCACCGTAATGTTAGACGTTGCCGAAGTTTGCTCTTGGCTTGCTGTGTTTACCGCTTTGGCCGTGATCGCGTAAGCGCCCTTCTGTGCACCTAGCCATTCGTATTCGTATGGCGCTTCGGTGTCTTTGAATAACTCATTACCATTTGCAATAAAGCTTACTGAAGTAATATCTCCTTCGTAGCTCTTCGCGTCTGCTTTGATTGAAATCGCACGACCTTCAAAGTAGCTCGAACCATCAACAGGAGAGGATAGCGAAACCACCAAGTCTTTATCGGTGATCGCCAGAGAAATTGGTGCGGCTTCTGCACTTGCCCCTTGGTCATCGTAAGCGACGACGGTTAGCGTGTATTGACCTTCGTCCTGTGCAGGAACTGTAATAGTGTAGGTATCGCCTTGTGAAGGAGTGCTTGATGTTGCCACCACTTGACCATTCAATTGAACGTCAACGCGAGCAACTTCAGTATCGTCAGTCGCATCGACAATCACATCGAACGCTTGGTTTGGTGCAATTTTTTGTCCATCTTGAGGAGATTGAACATCCACCACTGGAACTGGGTTAGGATCACATTGCCCTACTTCGTCCCACGCGTCTTTCCACGCATCTGGATAATCTGGGTGACCTGTCCCCGGCGTCCAAACCGGGTTTCCACACCAACCTGCTACGGTACATGAATAGATGTTGCCGATATTGGTAACTTCATCACCCACCTTGTATGGCACGCCATCTTCATATTGAGGAACATCGCCACAACTGGTGCCCGTGTCCGTCACAGTAATGGTTAGGCTCTTACGAGTAACATGTTGTTCGTCATCTTGGGCTTCTGCGCGGAGCGTTGCTGAACCCGCAGTTTGTGCAGTCCAATCACATGAGAAATCTTGAGTCGCTTTCGCGTCTAACTGACATACTTCAGCATCGTTAGCAAAGAATTTTACGGTTGCTAAGTCATCATCCGCATCGCTGACATTGGCTGAGATCGTAATCGTGTCACCTTTTTGGTGAGAAGATCCTGCATCCGGCGAAATAAACTCAA
Source organism: Vibrio jasicida 090810c (assembly GCF_002887615.1). Classification (NCBI taxonomy): domain Bacteria; kingdom Pseudomonadati; phylum Pseudomonadota; class Gammaproteobacteria; order Vibrionales; family Vibrionaceae; genus Vibrio; species Vibrio jasicida. The sequence goes on from NZ_CP025793.1 coordinate 1,511,678, forward strand.
TCACAGGAGGATTCGGCGCGGTAGATTCTGATTCAACCGTCACTTGTACCGATTGTTCAGTCAGCTTTTCGCCACTCTCGTTGAACGCCATGACAGCAATTGAAGCAGCACCAATTTCCGCTGGTAGCCAAGCTTGTTGGTACTCAGTCGTTCCTTCTACTAGAGGTTGTTCTGCCAGCTTGGTATTGTTGATCCAGAACTCTAGCTTGCTTGCACCTTCGCCCTCTACACTCGTGATGATGTCTACATTCGAGCCAGTGTAAACCACAGAGTTTTGTGCCGGCGCTAAGATATCCAATGAGAACTCTGGTGGAGGAACAACTTCACCATCGACTTTCACCACAACGGACTTTTCAAATGCATCGAGATCCTTCAGTTCACCGCCAAAAGAGATGGTTAAGGCAGCCGACTCACCAGACGCCAACTCACTGTCAACCCAAGAGCCTGCTGGGAACTTGAGCGTCACAGCGTTCAATACGCCGTCAGCTTGTGTTGTATGAGCAATCTCCCATGATGGGTATGAAAGATGATTTGATGCCCAACCAATGTCGTTAATCGCGACAGGCAATAAGAACTCAATCACCGCTTCACGCATGTCTGCGCTGTCTGAGCCCGTGTTTTTGATGTCTAACTTATAGGTGCTCCAGTATTCGCTTTCTGATTGTGCAACCGCATCGGTGCTGAACTCCGCCGCCATGGCTTGTGAAATCGGATTCAACAATAAACCAGAACAAAGCATTGTTAACCCTAACGTGCGATAACCAATGGAGTTTGTCTGCGTAGCACTGCTCTTTCTTAGATACATAATTAAGTCCTTAGTCTTATATTAATTATTTAGGTACTGCACAAAGACCTGCAATTAACGATTCAATTATTTTTTGCAAGCACACTTAATTTATAAATAAAAATAACCAAGGCAAAAATTCCTTCTTACTTCTGGGATAAATATCAAACTTTATCTTTCATAGCGAATAACCACCCCATTTTATAAAGCTAATTATTATATCAATCGGTTTTAATTTCATGTTAAAGAATAAACTTAATTAGCTTATTTTAATTTAATTCACAGTAGCTTTGCCACAATCAAAAGAAAGGCGTTGTTTTGAGAAAATAGACAGCAACTTCTAGAATTCTAACAGCAAGATAGCAACAAAACCCTCATTTTGCATTCAACATAAAGAACTCGCACTGAGTTAAATAAAACATTAAAAACATTAACTTAACCGTTTTTAATGTAGTATTTTTCGCACAATAAATAAGTAGAAGGTATAATTAAATTAATTTAATAACCAGTACAAATAGAAGGAATATAAAAGCGAAGAAAATCAAATAAATCGATTTTAAAAATATTATTTGGAATTAAAGTCACACATTTTTCATGCACTACAACAAAAATACGAAAGAGAAAAATTAGAGCCTTAATTCTATTCATATTTCGTAAAGCCCTTAATAATCCAGTTATCACTTAATGTCATTAATTTCTGTACAAATAAAAGCCAAAGTTAAGCTGTTTTTATTTTACACCTGTATCACATTGATTTATTTTCGAACTATTATTGGGTATATAGCTCGTTTAAACGAAAAAAGAGAGCCCACAATGTGACTCTCTTTTTCGTGCATGTTGTCTTTAGATGCTATTTAAAGCCGAACTTACCATTGCCGTTCTTCCACTCTGACTTCGGTGGAATCGCTTCAATCGTGTCCCAATGCTCTACAATTTTGCCATTGTCGACGCGGAATAAGTCATAGAACGCGACGTGTTGATTCATGAACTGACCTTCACTCACTGATAACACGAAGTTCCCTTCACCGATAATCAAATGGTTCTTGCTGTATACCATCGGCATGCCCGCTTCCGCTAATTGCTTCAATGCAACACCCAAACCGCTCAAGCCGTCGGCCACCGCAACGTTGTGTTGAATGTAGTCACTGTCTTTATCACCGATAAACTTACTGATCTTAGACATGTCCCCTTTCATCAGAATGGTTTGTACAAAATCAGAGACGATCGCTTTGTTCTCATCCGTTTTGTTTACATCTGTGATTTCTGTTGCACCGTCAAATTGAGTGCGACCACTTGGATTAGGTTTCGCCACGTCTTGTAAGTTATCCCAGTGCTCGACGATCAAACCATCTTCAAAACGGAAAATATCAAAGCCAGCTTTCGGTCCGAAAAAGTCGTATTCCGTGTGCAATGCCACGTATTCGCCATCTTGAATGGTACGAATCACTTTCGCTTTAGCACTGCCTTCTGGCAGCATCTTCATTACTTCGCCAAAGCCCGCTAAACCATCTGCAACCGCAAGATTATGCTGAATGTACTTATTTGGATTGATGTATGAAATCGCGTTTTGGTCGCCCGTTTCAATGCTTGAGATAACCACGACGGCTTTATCACGATTCGACAATTCATCGGCATTTACAGCGAAAGAAGCACTAGCAAAAACGGTGGATGCGATAACAGAACTAGCGAAAAAGCGAGTCAATTTGTTCATATTATTTTCCTCTTGTTGGCTTGAGAACAATAATAGGAATGAATCAAAGACTCGTCTGTGTGGATGTGCGTCGGAAAATGGTCAATATCGAACATGAACACAAAAAGGCGTTGATACTCAACATCATAACTGTGGTTCAGCGTACTGCTTCTGGAATTGGCTTGGTGTCATATCAGTTTGATTTTTAAAGTATCGAACAAAATTACTCGCATCTTCAAAGCCAAAGTCAAAAGCTAACTGTTGCGTCGTAACGTTACTCACCACCAAGCGGCGCTTAATCTCTATTGTGACAAACGCGTCGATCATCTGTTTCGCGGTTAAGTTGGTTGCCAGCTTGCAGATAACATTTAACGTTTTGTACGTTGACCCCATCTGCCCCGCATACCAGTTCGCATCACGGATATGTTCATAATTCGCCTGGAGCAAATCAAAGAAACGTGCAAGTTTGTAGCTCTGCTCTTTGGTTAACTTATCGTGCCGCTCCTCAGGGCGAAGGCGATGCAACATTAAAGCGAAAGAAGAGAAAAGATACATGACGATCAACGGATCGGAATGCTGACTTTCAATTTCCTTGATAACCTCACCAATAAGCAGTTTGGCACTCTGACAGGTGGCGTCGTCTAAGCTCAATAGTGGCGAACGAGCTTGGTTTAAATGCGTTGGAGTGTAGTTAGGTAAACGCATGTTGGCATGCACTTGGTCTAAAAACGCTTGGGTGAAAATAATCACTTTACCGGAGGGCTTGTTGGACAAATCGAAAGCTTGCACCTGCTCACGACGAACAAAGAGGATGCTGCCAGATTCAAACGGATACTGCTTAAAATCCACCATGTGCACGCCACTGCCTTTTTCGATGTAAACCATCATAAAGAATGTAATGCGATGCGGCTTTTGAGGTGAATGGCTTTTGTACTCTTGGCCATGCAAGCTTTCTAGATCGAAGATTTCAATCTCTGCTTGATTCGATTTCTTATGGTCAAAGCCTACGGTTGGTATTTGCATTCACCCTCCACTCGTTACTACTTGTATTTTGGTCAATTTCAGCAGGAATGCGAATCGAACTGTATCACATCAAGTAACGAAGGTAGTGCTTGAGGTCGTGAATGTCTGTCTAACCTCCCTAAACCAACATGCTGCTTAAAATAGCCCAGTCCATAAAACAACATGGCTCTTAAAACACAAAGGCAAGCCGAAGCCTGCCTTTGTTCATTGATCTATGCAAAGAGTCTAAGACGTCTTTTTACCCTCGTTCGCTTTTGCGTTGCTTGCGTTTTGCTCGGTAGCAACCATGTCATCAAACTCAGAAACTCGTGCTAAGAAGGCTGGTTTGTCTTTGTTTGGAATCGAACTCGCCAACGGCAAATCCGCGGTCATCGAATCCACTGCACGGTTGCGCACCAGTACTTCAAAGTGCAAGTGTGGACCTGTTAGACGGCCTGTCGCACCCGAAAGCGCAATCTTTTGTCCACGCTTAACGTGGTCGCCTTTCTTGACCAAGAAACGGCTCAAGTGCAGATAACGAGTTTTGTACACGCTGTTGTGCTCAACCACTAAGTATTTACCTGCGTAAGGGTGGTTACGAACGGCAATCACTTTGCCATCACCCGTGGAGTAAACTGGTGAACCCACAGGCGTCGCGAAATCGGTGCCATTATGCGGTTGAATTCGGCCTGTTACAGGGTGTCTTCGGTTCGGGTTAAACGGAGACGTAATCCGTCGGAATTGTTTGTCGACTGGATAACGGTTAAAGGCTTGCTCTAGGCTGTTTCCATCACGGTCATAGAAGCGACCATCTTCAGCCAAAAACGCTTCTACATCTTTACCACGCATCTTGATGGCAATGCCCTGCACTTCTGTATTGCCTGTTAAATGGTCATCAACGTACTGACGACGTACCAGCACATGAAAGCTATCACCAGCTCGCAGTTCGCGGGCAAAATTCACTTTGTCACGAAGTACACGCGTAATGTTGGCAATCTGGGTGGTGGTTAGTCCTTGTCGGTGCGCAGAAGATGAGAAACTACCGTTGATCTCACCAGAGTACATTTCCTCACGCCATTCTCCAGGCTCTTCAACAAAGTCATAAGCGAATGTGCCATCGTCGTTCTGCGTGTAAATCGAGCGTTCGACAAGGCTTTCGTGGAAGATCACTTGTTGCAGTGTCTTGGTGTCTCTATCCACCACAAACTCAAGGTGGTCACCAGGTTTGATGGTGTCGAGTTTCAAGGAGGTTAAATCGGCTTCAAGAAGCTTTTGCGTGGTGTCGTATGGGACGCCCCATGAGGAGAAGATAGTGCTGAGTGTGTCACCTACTTTAACGAAGTAGTGAATACGTGCAATGTTGTCGTGATCTTGTGTTGCCAGTTCGGCGCTTGGTGCCGTGTCGTCTGTCTGAGCCTCATATACGTGAGCATTCTCTAGCTCGGAATAAGGCGTGACCTTAATGGTGATTTCTTCTGGTTTCGTTTCTGCTTGATAGGTGAGATAAGCTGCAAGAGAGAATGCGGTAGCAGCGACAGCAATGAGTGAATAACGAACAAACTTCATAGTACTTGGGATAATAGGAAACAGTAATTGTTATGTTATAACACCTGAATCTAAAAATTTAAACATTGCGTATTTGAGAACTTTGTTTCTAAGCTTTTCTAGTCTCGCTAAGCGCCTATTTTGCTTAAATAAACCTTACTGTAAAAAGGGTAAATTCCTCTTACCCTCTCTATGATTGCGTGATCCCGGTTTAGTTCACTCTACTACTCGCAACTTCTATGAATTCTTTATCAACTGCCGATCTTTTAAGCGTTCGAGAATAAAATCTACGCGTTGTTCGATACTCACCGTCGGTACCTCTATCAACTCATAACCATATTGCTGATATGCCGCTACGATGGCTTGATAAGTTCTTACGGCTTCAGCAAAGTCTTGTTTTCGTTCTTTATCATTAGCAAAAATGGCTTCCCAAGGCGGAAAGATAAAGACAGGGTTGGCGTAACGTATACGCTGACACGCATCCATTAATGCTTGTGGAATGGGTAAGTTTTCTAATTGGCTATAACCGTATGAATCCACAATACAACGATCGAAAAAGACCAAATCATCACGGCACTTGTAAGCCTCATGATTTTTCTTTTCCTCTACTATCATTCCATCTCTAAAAGCGACTTTGTCTTTCCATGGTAATGCGTCACCATCGATGGCAACTTGATGTTTGATCACTTTGCGCCCCACCTCTGGCGCGCAAACGTAGCCAAGCTCAATCAGTTTTTCTATTACAGAGGTTTTGCCCGCACCTGGGCCACCTGTAAATACGATTAGGTTGTTCATGTAGACCTCGATTGTTGAAGCGTAATGTTCGCCTTCCGCCCTTTTATGTCGGTCTTCGGTTATTCTCGAATCGGTGTTGTAGAAGAAGTTTGATCTCTGAAAGAAGCCAGTTAATCAATGGGGTATCTTGAGTTTGATAGAGGTAATAAGCGTACACATCCATATTTTGCTTGGGTAAGCCTGTGCTGGAATTAACCGTAGGATGAATAGCGACGATATCGTCTGGAAGTGTCGTCATGACACTCGCGACTGGGAAGAAGGCATCAGAATGTCGGATGGCATTAAAGTTAACCTCCGGCGAATCCGATTTCAACAAAATATCCGGAACATGACCGGCTTTTAACATGGTCTGCTCTGCCGTTTCGTGTCTTGTTTGCCAATCAGGAGTACGAATCAACACCATTGGATACTTAGCTAAATCATGAATGGTAACAACATCAAGTTGAGTGAGCGGATGCCCTTGCCTGACACAAAACATAAAGTGGTTCTTGGGCATCAACTCTTGTTTGATCTGTTTGGAATACCCTTCTGGACCGTAATCCAAAGCGACGTGGATTTTTCGAGATAGCAAAGCCGATTCTACTTGTGAACGCCAATCCATAATCTCAAATCTTGCGTTTGGAGCTTTCTCTCGCAAGGTGGAGAACAGATCCACACCAATTGCATTCGTCAGTGCATTGGTCAAACTAATAGAGACCTTTCCTTGATATTTAGAAGGATCAAATGCCGCTTCTAAGGCCAACAGTCCATCAATCTGCTCGACCAATTCAGGAAGACGGCGCTCTAATTCATAACAACGCTCTGTAGGCACTAATCCATAACGCTCACGCACGAACAATGCGTCATCAAAGGTTTCCCTTAATCGGCTGAGCGCGTGGCTTACCGCCGATTGACTAAGGTTCAAACGTTCTGCCGCTTGCTTAGTATTTCTGGTTTCGAGCAGCACTCGTAATACTTTGAGTAGGTTGTAATCAAACATACGCCATCTCTTTCATCACTCATTGCATTAGATATTAATACAATTAATTTCTAACATTCAACAGCTTCACTTCTGAACATATCTTGTTCTGCCTAATATGGGGTCAACGCTTCCTTAATCCTGAAAGGTCCTATTATGAAAAAGACGTCATTAGCACTGACCATGGCTCTGATTTCTTCGGCTACTTTTGCTGCTGATTTGCCAACGACACAACAAGTGATCGACAGCATCGATTCCTCTAACTGGGCTGTAAATCCGCTTGATTACGGCATGACAGCAATGGAGTACCAGCGCAAAGAAGCCGATTTGTTCGCACAAAAGATGCTAAGCCGTGGTGAGTTGAACCAGTTCATCCACTTCCCTGGCCTATCTCAAGCGGGTGATACTTGGGTAGTAACGCCGAATGTCGACAACGTCTATTCCCTTGCGGTTATTGATGCGCGCAAAGGCTTCAAGATTGAAATCCCAGACATGGGTGACCGTTTTGTCTCGCTTCACATCCAAGACCAAAACCATACTTTTGTTCAGTACACTTGGACACCGGGTGTGTATGAATACAAAGCGGGTGATATTGAGACCGACTACGTGTTTATTGGCGTCCGTGTAGGAACCGACGCAACAGCCGATGACTTGGCGTACATCAAGAACGAAATTCAACCCAAGATGAAGATTGAGTCAAACTCAGCCGTTCCATACGCCACTGACACCAAAGAGGAAGACATCGCTGAGCTGCGTTCTGCCCTACTTAAACAATGGGGTAAGCTACCTGACATGTACGACACGGTGCAATTCGATATTCATGATGTTTCTAATTGGGAGAAATGGACCTACACCATTGCTGGTTCTTGGGGTCTGAGCCCTGAATCGACGGCAATGTATGCTTCTTGGGCTCCTGAAAACACCAAGGCGAATGAATGTTACACCGCAACGTTTAACCATGTTCCGGCGAAAGCCTTCAGCTCGCTAACCATGTACAATTCAGACAACTACTTGATGACAAACGACCACAATATTGTGAGCACAAACCGCAAAGACTTTAAGAGTAACGAAGACGGCAGCTTTACGATCATTTTTGGTGGGGAACAATGTCATGCCATCGCAGACGAACAAGGCGTGAACTACGCGAAAACACCAGTAGATGGATGGCGCGCACAGCTTCGAGCTTACGTGCCAGATGTGGAGAAGATGAAACACTACAAGTTACCAAAACTAGAAAAACTGTAGTGAGAACACTTCAGACAATTTCAATTAATAGTTTTTAAGGACAAGTTAACGCTTGTCCTTTTTTTTGTTGCTTGTCCCTTCTTTTTTAGCGCAACACAAATAATGGCATCAATGGCTAAGCACTTTCATGTTGGAACTCAAATATGCATCCAAGTGCATTATTTGGCCATTAATTAATGGATAATTAAACGTAGTCACAAAAGAATGGAATGGCTGGCGAAAATGCCAGCGTTCTACTCGATTGTTGTGTTTTTCAAGATCTCCGAGTGATTAACCAAGCACTCTTATGTATCTAACAGTCATTGACTCGCGCGGATGACTCCAAGTCCGCGCCGTTTTTTTGTCTGATAAACCAAAATCGGACATCCAAAGCAACAAACGTAAATATCCTTACTAAAAACACTGTTTCTGTAATTTTATTTCAGAATTATCGAAACCATCATAAGGATAATTCGAACTAATCTTAATTCATGCAACTTCAGTTACATTTGCTTTCTTTTACTCACTTCTAGCGACTATTGGCGGCATTTTGAGACAATTTCCTACACTCCTTTCTTTGTCTTAATTGATATAAATCATGGTTAGAAGAAAACAGAATTACCTGTATTTCTCTATACATGAATCCAAACTGCCCGATTTTTCGTAACTAAATTACAGATAGACACGATTTTTTAGCACGGCACGTTTTTGAGGAACCAAGATGTTAGATACCCTCATGTTGTCGCGGATCCAGTTCGCGGCCAATATCAGCTTTCATATTCTCTTCCCTACCATCACGATCGCATTGGCGTGGATGTTGGTGTTTTTCAAATGGAGATATATCCGCACTCAAGCCCCCGTTTGGCTTGATGTTTATTACTTCTGGGTCAAAGTCTTTGCATTGACCTTCGCCCTAGGCGTGGTGTCTGGCATCACCATGAGTTTCCAGTTTGGTACCAACTGGCCAGGCTTTATGGAACGAGTCGGAAACGTAGCAGGACCATTGCTCGGATACGAAGTGATGACTGCCTTCTTTATGGAAGCCACCTTCCTTGGCGTGATGCTTTTTGGACGAGGACGAGTACCGGAGTGGGTTCATACTCTCGCCACCGTTCTGGTTGCTGTTGGGACAAGTATGTCCGCATTTTGGATTTTGGTTCTCAATAGTTGGATGCACACCCCAAGTGGCTATGAGGTGATTGACGGCATTGTGCATGTAACCAGTTGGAAAGAGGTCATTTTCAATCCTTCTTTGCCATACCGTCTTCTACACACGCTATTAGCATCGGCGTTGACTGCCAGCTTCTTGATTGCAGGTATCTCGGCTTATCAAATAATGAAAAAGCCAGATCATCGCTCAGCCAAACTTGGCCTAAAAGTCGCGCTGTTTGCTGCGGCTGGATTCATCCCAATTCAAATCTTTGTCGGTGACCTTCACGGGTTAAACACGCTTGAACATCAACCTGCAAAAATTGCAGCAATGGAAGGCGTGTGGGAGACCGAGCAAGGCGCGCCTCTTCTTCTGTTTGCGATGCCAAATGAAGAAACTCGCAGCAATGATTTTGAAGTGGGCATCCCTAAGCTGGCGAGTTTGATTCTTACTCATGATTTAGAAGGCGAAATCCAAGGACTTAACGAGTTTGCGCCTGACCACCCGCCAGTGAAGCCCTTGTTCTTTGGTTTCCGCATGATGGTTGGTGTAGGTGTCCTTATGTTGCTGGTTAGCTGGTATGGCGCGGTGAAGCTGGCACGTAAAAAAGCGCTACCTAAACCTTACCTGTACACGGTATTAACCATGACGTTCTCTGGTTGGATAGCCACACTTGCGGGTTGGTATGTTACTGAGATTGGTCGACAACCTTGGTTGGTCAGCGGTGTATTGCGTACATCAGAAGCCGTCACCACAGTTGCGAGCAGTAGCGTGATGACTTCGCTCATAATGTATTTGGCCATTTACGCTGCACTGCTGGTTGCGTACATCCATACCCTGTTCTATTTGGCGCGCAAAGACGTTGCAGCCCATGAAGTCCCACTGACACAACAAGAGGCCTAATCATGCTCGACTATCTACCAGAAATTTATCTTCTGCTGCTTGGCTTCTCGGTCTTTATGTATGCCGTGCTCGACGGCTACGACCTTGGCGTCGGTATCCTTTTACCGAGCGACAATGAAGCGCAACGTGACAGAATGATAGCGTCTATTGGCCCTTTCTGGGACGCAAACGAAACGTGGTTGGTGTTAGCCGTTGGTATTCTGCTGATTGCCTTTCCTACCGCTCATAGCTTGATTTTGACTGAGCTTTATATGCCGACCGCCATCATGCTGATCGCACTGATCATGCGTGGCGTGGCGTTCGACTTCCGCGCCAAAGCGAACTCGGATCATAAACCTCATTGGGATTGGTGCTTTAGAATTGGCTCGTTAGTCACTGCTCTGACTCAGGGTTACATGGTCGGTCGTTACATCATGGGTTTTGAGCAATCAACCGAAGCATTTGGCTTTGCATGGTTAAGCGCACTTTGTGTAACAGCGGCGTACGTTTACATTGGTGGCGCATGGTTGGTACTAAAAACGGAAGGTGATTTGCAGATACGCTCGGCCCGTTGGTCTCGTCGTGCTGGTTGGTTGGCAGCTTTGGGAATCTTAGTCGTCAGCGTTGTAAACCCGATTGTAAATCAACAAGTCGCCCTGCGTTGGTTCAGCTTCCCAGAAGTCTTGTTGCTTGCACCCATTCCGTTGATTGTGCTGGCAACTGTCTTCCTCGTTGATCGCTATTTGCGTCAGGTTCCAATGGTGAATGATCTGGGTGTGCGCTGGCCTTTCTTTGGTGTCACCGTCATTTTCGCCTTGAGCTTTCTCGGTCTTGCGTACAGCTTCTTCCCAGAGGTTGTGCCGGGGCTGATGACCGCACAAGAAGCTGCGTCATCGCCTGCGACACTAATCATTGTGGGTTACGGTGTGATGATTGTTATGCCGATGATATTGCTTTACACCTTCATGGTGTACCGAATTTTCAAGGGCAAAGCGACAGAGCTCAGCTACAAATAACGACCATAGTAGACACGCCGCTGATCTAGCGGCGTTTTAACAACACCCTTTCAAGCTTTGATAGCTCAACGATTGACTGGTGATCTCATGAAACGCTGATTACGTAAGATTAGCCTCTGAAACGCAGTCAATATTGGCTGCTTTTTGATTATACTCAAGTAACCTCAAAATTCTTGGGTAATAACGCTAGGCCTTTAGTTCTTAAGTTTCACTTAATGAATAACACTCTCTGGCTTAAAATGACGACGGAATTACAGATATTACGAGGGACCGTATGACCCGCTTCTCTTCATTGACAGTTGCGCACCACCACTTGAAAAACCGCGTTGTTGTGCCATCAATGGCATCTCAAACCTCCACTACCGAAGGTCTTGCAACTTCAAGCACCATAAAACACTACGGCAAACTGGCACAATCCGGTGCAGGTCTTGTTATGGTTGAATACAGTTTTGTCGATTTTTCTGGACGAAGTGAACCGAACCAATTGGGCGCGCACAGTGATGACTGCGTGGAAGGAATGAAAGCGATCGCCCAAGTTATCCACGATCACGGCGCAAAAGCAGGCTTTCAAATCACGCATTGCGGTGGCAAAGCAACGTTAGAAACCTGTCCAAATTTAATGGGGCCTTCCGGAATAACCGTACCCGCTTACGACCGTGTGTTACCGCAACCGAAAGCGATGACGTTGGAAGACATGCTTTTTTGGCGTAAGCAGTTCATCGATGCAGCGCTTCGTGCCGACAAAGCCGGTTTTGATTTTGTTGAACTGCACTGCGCACACGGCTATGGATTAAACCAAGTTCTCTCTCCAGTCACGAACCAACGTGATGACCTATACGGTGGTTCATTAGAGAACCGCTCTCGTTTAGTGGTCGAGATCATCGAAGCAATCAAAGCCAAGAGCAATATTGGCATGATGGTGCGCATTCCAGGTCAGGACCTTTACCCAGAAGGATTAACGCAAGAAGACATGGTGAAAGTGTGTAAGTTATTCATTAACGCTGGCTTGGATTTGATTAACGTCTCATCGGGTATTGGTGGTTGGAACCGTCCTAAAGACCGCCGCGGCGAAGGCTTTTTAGTCTCAGAATCCGCTTTTCTAAAACAAGCTGACTTGGGTATCCCAATCATTGGTGTGGGTGGTATCGAGAGTGCCGAATACCTCGACCAAGCGGTCAACAACGGTTGGCTCGATTTGGCTGCCGTCGGTCGTGCCATATTGAAAGATCCCCTCGCCTTTAATCAGCAGATCATGCAAAAAGAGGTCAGTGCTTAACAGTAAGCTCTTCTCCCCAAAAAACACGTAAATGCCGAAGCGAACTGCATCACTTCGGCATGTTTTTTTCGCATGCTAAATGCAAGAGAAGATTTACCACTTCACAATGCCCAACGTAACTTTAATGCCGCCAACCAACGTCGAGCCACCATAGTCTTTCGCCAAGCGCAGCAAAGTGTCGTGAAAGCCTAGATTCGGAAATGCCGCCTCTACTTCTGCGATGACCTCTTTGCTTAATCCTTTACGTGCACTGCCTTTGGTTGCATATACCCAATCAGCTTTCCGACACGCTTCAATCACTTTCTCATTCGGACCTTTATAAGGCGATATCTTGTGATGCCAATGAATCGCGCCACTAAGAGCATCCGGGTCAAGTCCCCACTCAAAATGTTCGTTGTCAGCAAGTGCGCATGCTTCCGAAGGCTCCAAATACGCAAGTTCATGATCTGTCCATAATCCAATATCGTGATAAACAAACGCCGTTTCCACCAGCTGTTCATATTGCTCATCGTTCCCCAAAAAATGCATTGCATACGTAATGGTTCGATAAACATGATTTCGATAGCCAGGAAAGTCATCACCAATCTGGTCTTTATATTTAGCAAACAGCAATTCAACACGCGGCCGCTCTTTTATTATCTCAATTTTGGACATGGCCCCAGCTCCAATAAATGACATGTAGAGAGTATAGTTGTTGTGAGTTAACTGACTTTTTTAACTACAGAAAAACAATTTCGACCCGCTTTATGAGAGACTGTAAACGCATCCGTCATTTGGGCAATGAGCATTAAGCCTCGTCCTGAAGGCATCCAACTCTGTTCATCAAATAGATTTGGCGCCTCTATTTGCTTTGAGGTGTAGCTTTGGAAGGTTTCATCAGGAATGGGATTGCCATAATCAAATACACGCACTTCTATGTTGTGCTGCTTACCTTGTATTAGTTCGCATTCTAACTCGACCGTTTTTCCGGTTTTTTCTTGATACGCATGGATGAAAGCATTGTTCATCAACTCAACCACACACAACTCTAGGGTTTGCATGGCATGAGAAGAAACCGAATGTTGTTGAAGGAACTCAACCAATTCGAGACTCGCTTGGCGTGAAACTTCTAAAGACGCTTGATAGGATTTCTGAAATACCGCACTCGGCGAATTGACGATTTGCAACTGCCTAGAACCCAACCATTGCACTTTCAACACGCTCACATCATCGTCGAGTTCCGGTTTTCCTTGCCAGTTTTGTACTTGCTCCAAAACGGCATTGGTTTGTGTCTTTTCTGGCATCGCTTGACTCCCTTCGATGTTGGATAGCAGTCGGTCAATGCCGTAAAGCTCCTCACCTTGCTTGGCCTCTATTAGGCCATCGGAGAAAAACCAAAGGGCGTCATTAGGCTTAAGTTGGATACTTCCACCTTGGTACATCATCGGCTCTAATGCCCCGACAATGAAGTTGTTGTCGCCAACAAGTTCCAAGCAGTTGTGTTCCGTCTGTTGCCAAACGAAGTTAGGGTGCCCTGCAGTGCAATAATTAAGCTCACCGGTTTCGGTGTTCAACACGGCGTATTCGATAGTGAAATAGAGCTTGCTGTTCTGCGTTTGCTGGTAGCGTCGATTAAGCCTTTCAATCACAGCGGCAGGCTCACTGATGCGGTATTCATTGTCGATCCAGTCTAACGTTATCGACTCCGATTGGTGACGTTGTGACAAAGTTTGCTGGACTGAAAATGCCATCAGTGCTGAAGAAATACCATGGCCCGATACATCAAATACGTAGAAAGCAACATGTTGCTCATCAAGCTCCACATAGCCCAACATATCCCCACCGATCTTGGTACAAGGGACATAAGTGAAGCTAAATTGTGCCGTGTGAATTTGTTCTTCCACTGGCAACAGTTGCCCCATTAACTCTCCAGCCGAATCCAAATCCTGCTGAATGGTTTGATACGCTAAATCGAGCTCTTGGTTTTTTGTCGTGAGCGTATTGTGCAGTTCTAAGGTACGAAAACCCGCTCGGATGCGCGCTTGTAGTTCCTCTACAGATGTCTTCTTGTCGACAAAGTCATCGGCGCCTGCATCCATGCCTTTGATGATGGATTCTTGATCGTTACGGGAAGAGAGAAGCACAAAGAAGATATAGCGAGAAAACGCCGACGATTTGAGCTCTCGACAAAGTTCAATACCACTGATGCCCGGCATCATCAAATCACTGAGGACAAACTGAATGTCAGTTCGGTGAGTCAGTACCTCTAACGCAGACTCACCATCTTCAACGGCAATGACCTCGTACCCTTGCTTTTGCAATGCGCTGGTCATATAGAGCAACACCGTTTTACTGTCATCGACCAACAAAATTGATTTCATAATGCTCCCTGCTTATGACGCAGTGCCTAACGAAGGATGACGTTAGTGGACTGTTCGTCTCTAAATCGAGTGTAATCTTCTGATAATAGTTGGTGTTGGTAACGGGTATAAGACAACGCCTCATTCGAGACAACGATTTGGTTTTCTTTTTCCACCAGTTGCCCCCGCAGCAATTCAATTTGTTGATGTTGTTGAGTGTGGTTTTGATACATCGCAACTAATCCACACACAGACGCTACGAGCAGCGTACACAACACGCCATTGATGGTTTTACTTCGAACACGCATAACCTCTCCTTGTCGCTTGGTGTCCTTCATTACTTGGTGAAGTCCAATAATGATTGGGACGTCTACAAACTAAGAACTCAAGGTTCCAAAACGCCGTGAGAGCCAATTGATGTTGTTTCATTAATAGAGTTAATTATAGGAGAAAGGCAGAAAAAGAAGAGAAAACCCGATAAAATTGAAGATCTTTACGCTTAAAACGGCAAAAAGCAGCGAACTCATACAAGCTTCACTGCTTTATTGAAGATAACTAAGCCTTAGTTTTGGAATGCCTCACGCACCGATACTTGTTCAAACCAACGCGCAATATTTGGGTAGGTTTCGAACACTTCAATACTCAAGCCATTTACGGCAAAACCAACAAAAATGTAGCCGGTAATGTCTACGATGGTGAAGTTGTCCGTGGCGATGTGCTCGCTTTCTGATAGGCGCTTGTCGAGAATTGGTAGGAATTCTAATACGCGAGATTTCGACTCGTCACCCCACGCAGCTACGCAGTTTTCACGGTCTTGGTAAATTGCTGTGATATTGCGAAACGCCTGAAAAGCCGTGTACAAACCTTGGAATTCGACAACGCGATGCCACATTTCCACCTGAGCACGTTCGAGCTGGTTAGCACCAAACAACGCCAGATCATTTTCAAACGCTTCATCTAGGTAACGACAAATCGCCACGCTTTCACAGATCGCAGTGCCATCATCCAGTTCTAGTAAAGGCACTTTGCCGTTCACGCTTTTCGATTTAAACGGTTCAGATAGGTTATCGCCCTCACGAACGTTCAGCGCAATTCGCTCAACCTCGCCACCGATTTCCTTTAGAAAAATGCTAACTCGCTTACAACTTGGAGTCATTGCGGTTTCATAGAGCTTCATTTCACTTCCTTTTATCTTTTTCTAACCGATTGGTTAGGATATACTGTAGCCAGTTTATAAACGATCAGTCAAGAACTTCACTATCAAAAATTTTCAAACAGTTGTGGGTCTGTTTGCTGAGCGAGATTTTTGATGCCGTTTGTGAGTTCACACGAATTTGGGGGCTGATACCCAAGAATAGATGGGTATTCATCATATTGGTTCAGTTCGAACGCTAGAGGTTCTCTGTACCATCCCTCCAAAGCAATTTAATTACCCGATAAGCAGACCCAGGCAGGTAATTTATGGCAAGAAAAGCCAATTTCGACCGAGATGAAAAACTTCTCGTGGCTATGGATGTGTTTTGGCGCAAGGGCTTTGCGAGCACGTCTATCTCGGATCTCACAGACGAGTTGAACATCAACCGCTTCAGTCTTTACAACACCTATGGTGACAAGCAACAGCTCTACTACGAAGCGCTCGATACCTACTTGAAAAAGGTCTCGCTACCGTCACTGAATGATTTGGAAAAAGACGACGCGTCTTTACCTGAGGTGGAATCGTTCCTTAAATCTTTTGCTGAGCTGCAGCGCAAACGCAACTGTGGGTGTTTTATCCAAAATGCGTTGATTGAGCACGCTGGGGAAGACGATGATGTACTGCGCAAAGGGCATTTTTTGTTTGACCATCTTATCGACATCATTGCGGATGCGCTGACCAATGCACAAAAAGAAACCTTAGTGCCGAAAACGCTGAAACCAGAAGAGCTTGCTCGTTTTGTTCTCAACAACATGCAAGGCATGCGCGTACTTGGCAAAGCCAAACGTTATGCCGACTTGGATACGGCGCTTTCCTGCTTGCTGGTTTTGATTAGGAAGTGACATGTCGATTGAAGTGATAGCGGTACGTCTTACCAAAGGCATGGACTTAAAGCTCAGCCTTGCGAAATTGGTCGAGCAGCATGGTATCAAAGCTGGCTCGATTGCCTCATGCGTTGGCTGTGTCTCTGACCTCAACCTTCGTTTGGCAAGTGCAGAGAGTACGTTAACCAAGCAAGAGCCATTTGAAATCGTCTCTGTGATTGGAACCCTAACGCCTGAACATCAACACGTTCATATCTCGGTGTCTGATCGTGAAGGACGAGTCTGGGGAGGGCATTTAATGGAAGGCACGGTTATTGATACCACCGCAGAATTGATCATCCATTCTTACTCAGAACTTGAGTTTACCAGAACGATGGACGACTCGACTGGCTATACCGAACTGAAAGTGAATCCTTCCAAATAGTAAAAAGCTCCAGAGCCATACTGTGCTGTCTCTGGAGCTTTATTCGCTTGTCTCTTACGCTAAGAATTTACTCATATCGAGCAAGCTAATTTCGAGGATCATTCTTCGGCTAAATAACAAACCTGATTATCGTCGATCGTTACTTGCCACGTTTTTAGACAGTGCGCTTCGTCTTCCAAACATTGCCCACTCTTTAAACTGAAGTGTTGTTTATACAGTGGTGATGCAACACACATCTCACCATCAATATCACCGACAATCCCTCGACTCATCACATAAGCCTTACCAATTGGGTCCCAATCTTGAACGGCGTAAACACCGCTATCAGGAATGTAGAATAGCGCGACATGCTCGCCTTCAATCAACACCGTGGCACCGATGAACGGCATTAGGTCATCAAGCTGACACAATTTCACTTTGGTTAAAGCAGCCATTTACACCTCCTGTTTCACGGGAATACGCTGACCGCGCACACGTTGGTACGGCAAGACTTTGCTGCCCGACGTGCTGTTCAAGAAAGGACGGAAGCGTTGCAATTTTTGAGGATTATCCAACGTACTCTTCCACTCACATTGATAGGTATCTACGACTCGTGCCATTTGTTCATCCAAAGAATCACATAGGTTGAGAGAGTCATCCAAAATCACTTGTTTAAGGTAATCTAAGCCCCCTTCCATGTTCTCCATCCACACCGACGTACGCTGCAAACGATCTGCTGTGCTGACGTAGAACATCAATACTCGGTCAATCATGGTGATCAACTCTGATTTAGATAAGTCGGATGCAAACAAATCAGCGTGTCTTGGTCTCATGCCGCCATTACCGCAAACGTATAGATTCCAGCCGTTTTCGGTGGCGATCACCCCAATGTCTTTACTTTGCGCTTCTGCACACTCGCGAGTACAGCCCGATACTGCAAACTTAAGCTTATGGGGCGCTCGCAATCCTTTGTAGCGGTTCTCTAACTCAATGGCTAATCCAACTGAATCATCAACACCATAACGACACCAAGTAGAACCCACGCACGATTTCACGGTGCGCACCGATTTACCGTAGGCGTGCCCTGTTTCAAAACCGGCATCGATTAAGGTTTGCCAGATTTCAGGAAGCTGTTCTAACTGCGCGCCAAATAAATCCACCCGCTGACCGCCAGTGATCTTGGTGTACAGATCGTATTGCTGAGCAACTTCGCCTAGTACGATGAGTTTGTCTGGTGTGATTTCGCCGCCCGGAACACGAGGTACAATCGAGTAAGATCCATCTTTTTGCAGGTTCGCCATAAAGGCATCGTTGGAATCTTGCAGAGATTGATGCTGTCGCTCCATAATGTGTTCATTCCACAAAGAAGCAAATACAGATGCTGCTGTCGGCTTACAGATATCACACCCATGCCCTTTGCCATGCAGTGCAATTAAGGTGTCGAAGTCTTTGATTTGTTCCACTTGGCAAATATGGAACATCTCTTGGCGACTGAGCTCAAAGTGCTCACAAAGGTGGTTGTTAACCTCTACCCCCATAGCTGCCAATTGAGTATCCAATACCGACTTCACCATATTGCTACAGCCACCACAGCCAGTACCGGCTTTGGTATTGGCTTTAAGGTCCGTCAGGTTGGTAGTGCCAGCTTGAATCTCGGCAACTAAGTCGCCTTTTGTGACGTTGTGACAAGAACAGATGATAGCGCTGTCTGGCATCTCTCCGTCCAGCATTCCGGTATCAAACAGCAGATTCGCCGCGTGGTCTGGCAGGACCGTTTTGTTCAAATAACACTGTAAGAGCGCATCGTAGTCACTGTTGTCACCAACGAGAATCGCACCAAGCAATTGGGTGCCGCTCGCATCAACCAACAGCTTTTTGTAGATGCCGGCAACCGCATCTTGCAATACCATTTCTTGTGCGCCTTCGGTCTGCATTTGTGCATCGCCGATAGACGCCACATCTACCCCAAGCAGCTTGAGCTTGGTACTCATGTCTGCGCCTTTAAAACCTTCGCTTGGCATACCAGTCAAGACATCGGCAGTGGTTCTCGCCATGGTGTAACCGGGTGCGACTAAACCAAAGATCTTCTGCTCCCAAAGAGCACATTCGCCAATCGCGTAAATATTCTCATCGCTGGTTTGGCATTGGTTGTTAATCACAATACCGCCTCGCTCGCCGACTTCTAGCTCAGCCATTTTTGCCAGCTCATCTTGAGGACGAATGCCTGCGGAGAAGACAATCACATCCACTTCGAGAGGATCTTTGTCTTTAAACACCATACGATGCTTAGCCGTTTCACCATCGCAGATTCGCTCCGTACCCGTTGAGGTGTGAACGGTTAGCCCTAGCACTTCAATCTTCTCTTTTAGCACTAAGCCAGCACCATCGTCTAACTGCACGGGCATCAGGCGGGGAGCAAATTCAATAACGTGAGTTTCTAACCCCAATAGTTTAAGTGCGTTTGCCGCTTCTAAACCCAACAAGCCGCCGCCAATCACTGCGCCCGTTCTTACGCCTTCACATGCTTTTTTGATTTGTGAAAGGTCATCAAGCGTGCGGTAGACAAACACGTTGTCGCGGTCTTTACCTTCAATTGGCGGCACAAATGGGTACGAACCGGTCGCGAGCACAAGTTGGTCGTAACCCAGCACATCTTCACCATCAAGCAGAATGCGCTTTTGCTCTCTATCGATGCCAGTTACTTGGCTGCCAAGTACGAGTTGGATGCCATGCATGTCGTACCATTCTTGGTTACTCAGCATCAAATCATCATGAGACTTGCCCGCAAATAAAGAAGAGAGTTGTACACGGTCATACGCGATAAAACGCTCTGCACCAATAACGGTAATTCGGTGCTCCAAATGCGCGTTTTTCTGCACTAATTGCTCGACGAGGTGTTGCCCGACCATACCGTTGCCTACCACAACGATGTGGCTCAATGCGTTCTTTACTGGGATCGTTAAAGGACTGTTCATCGCTGCCTCCTTATGCCGTTTGCGCTGCGGTTTTGGGTTTCTCTTCTTTCGAAGCAGGAATCTCGACTTTGGATTGCTTCTCATAAAGGAACTTCAACACCGCTTGTCGACACTTCTGATACTGCGCATCATCCGCCAGTGCGACACGCTCACGAGGGCGAGGTAGGTTCACTTCTAACACTTCACCAATGGTTGCTGCCGGTCCGTTGGTCATCATCACGATTTTGTCGGATAGCAGCACCGCTTCGTCCACATCGTGAGTAATCATGATCACGGTGTTGTTTAGCTCGGCTTGAATCTTCATCAGTGCATCCTGTAAGTGCGCACGAGTTAACGCATCCAACGCACCAAATGGTTCATCCATCAGCAAAACCTTTGGTTGAAGTGCCAATGCTCTCGCAATGCCGACTCGCTGCTTCATACCCCCAGAGATTTCATCCGGCTTTTTGTGCGCAGCATGCTGCATTTGAATCAGCTCCAAATAGTGATTCACTTGTTCCTGAATCCACGCTTTGCCCTTTTTGCCGGCAATTTGTTTTACTGCAAGCTCAACATTTTGATACACGGTTAACCAAGGCAATAATGAATGGTTTTGGAACACCACCGCGCGGTCTGGTCCTGGTCCAGCTACCTCTCGCCCATCGACGATCACGCCGCCGTCTGTTGGCATGTGCAGCCCTGCGACTAAGTTCAATACCGTTGATTTACCGCAGCCAGAGTGGCCAATTAGGGATACAAACTCGCCCTTATTGATTTGTAAATCGACGTTCTTAAGCGCGATGAACTCGCCATCTGGCGTTGGGAATCGCATCCCTAAACGCGTTAGATCTAATAATGCTTTTTCCATGATCTTTTCCCTTATCTCAACGCTTGTTGTTTATTCCAAGACAGCCACTTTTGAAGTTGCAGCATGCCTCTATCGAGCATCAAACCGATAAAGCCGATGGTGATGACAGCCACCATGATGCGCCCCAATGATGCTGAACTGCCGTTCTGGAACTCATCCCAAACGAACTTGCCTAACCCTGGGTTCTGCGCGAGCATCTCTGCCGCAATCAATACCATCCAAGCGATACCTAAAGAGAGACGTAAACCGGTGAAGATCATTGGAATGGCAGAAGGTAAAACGATGGTGCGTATGTGCTGCCACCACGAAAGTTGGAGCACTTTGCTCACGTTGATTAAGTCTTTATCAACGCTCGTTACACCCACAGCGGTATTAATCAGCGTCGGCCATAAGCTACACAGCGCCACAGTGATCAAAGAGTTAATGAACGACTTAGCAAACATCGGGTCATCACTCACATAAGTGGCACTCACCACCATAGTGACGATAGGCAGCCAAGCCAAAGGTGATACGGGCTTGAGCAATTGAATGATTGGGTTGAACGCTTGATACAGCCCTTGATTAAGACCAAGCACGATGCCAAGTGGAATCGCAATAACCGTCGCCAGCAAAAAGCCTGCAGTCACAGTTACTAAGCTTGTTATGATTTGGTCGAAGAACGTCGGTTTACCAGTGTAAGGACGAATCTTTACTTCGGCGTCTGGATTCTTGGCTAACTTCGCGGCATTGCGTTTTTCCTGACGCTCGATAAACGCTTGTTCTTTTTCTCGCTCTTGCCAATGGTCATCGACAAGGTTACCGAACTGCTGAAAAGTTTGCACTGGCCCCGGTAGCGTACCTAATGAAGTTTGCACTTCTTTCGCTGCTAAGTGCCACATTGCCAAAAAGATCAGCAAACCAATCACGGGCAAAAGCACCAACCGACTTCGGTTCACTACCTGCTTAGCAGGAAAAAGGGAAATGACATTACTAGACATACTCACTCCTAAGAAATTTACATCCTTGTTATTGCGGGCAGACTCACCTGCCCGCTGTATTTTTTGTAGGACTGCTCATCCTAAACTTTGTCTTTTCCTTTAAGCCCGATAGAGAACTTCTCTAGATATTTATTTGGCTCACGACCGTCATAAACGATGTTGTCGATAAAGTGTGTTTGTGGCGCACGGAAACCATCTTCAGCACTGAAATCTGGGAAGTCTTTTTTGCTCAACACACCATCTTCAATTAGCGCTTGAGCCGCTTGTTGGTAGATATCTGGACGGTAAACCTCTTTTGCCACATCCATATACCAATCATCGGATTTCTCGCTTGAGATTTGCCCCCAGCGACGCATTTGAGTCAGATACCAAATTGCATCGCTGTAATACGGATACGTGGCGTTATGACGGAAGAACACGTTGAAGTCTGGCACGTCTCGTTTATCACCTTTCTCGTATTCAAATGTGCCCGTCATTGAGTTGGCGATAACTTCGGCATCCGCTCCAACGTATTCGCTTTTTGATAGCATCTTCACTGCTTCTTGGCGGTTGGCATTGTCGTTTTCATCCAACCAATGTGCCGCTCGAATCAAGGCTTTGACTACTCGAATGTGCGTGTTTGGATACTTCTCAGCCCAAGCTTTGGAAACACCAAACACTTTCTCTGGGTTGTTCTTCCAGATCTCGTAATCGGTCACGACTGGTGTGCCAATGCCTTTGAATACGGCTTGTTGGTTCCATGGTTCGCCTACGCAGTACCCTTTGATCGTGCCCGCTTCCATCGTCGCTGGCATTTGTGGTGGCGGTGTAACACTCAAAAGAACGTCAGCATCCAACTGGCCACTGTTGTCTCCTGATTCTGGTGCGTAAAAGCCAGGATGAATCCCACCTGCCGCTAACCAGTATCGCAACTCATAGTTGTGCGTCGATACAGGAAACACCATGCCCATATTGAAAGGTTTGCCTTTATCCAGATAGCTGTCGACCACAGGCTTCAGTGCATCCGCTTTGATTGGGTGAACAGGTTTGCCATCTGGTTGTTTTGGAATGTATTGCTTCATCTGCTCCCAAGTATCATTGGAAACCGTGATTGCGTTGCCGTTCAAATCCATACTGAACGCGGTAATCACTTCTGCTTTTGTGCCGACACCAATCGTTGCGCCCAATGGCTGACCAGCAAGCATGTGCGCACCAGCAAGCTCACCATCGATGACTCGGTCTAAAAGCACCTTCCAGTTTGCTTGCGCTTCTAAAGTGACGTACAAGCCTTCGTCTTCAAAAAAACCTTTCTCATAAGCAACCGCCAGCGGTGCCATATCGGTTAACTTAATAAAACCAAACTTCAGGTCTTCAATTTCTGGCTCACCCAACTCTGCCTTTACGCTGACCGTGGTGAATACCGATAACGAAATTGCTGACACTTTCAGCATCGAACTCCATTTCATTGGTTTGCTCCCATAAAAAAAGCGCCACTACTCCGAAGAGCAGTAGCGCCGTTGCTAAGTCTACAATTACCGTCGTTGATAATTGAGATAAGCGATTCAACAATAAACCCAATTCTTCTAATCCAATTACTGTGCCAACTTATTTTTCACAGTAAATACAATAGATTAGTATATCTTGCTGTTTGTTATTCCCTGTTATTGCTTGCTGATAGTGCAACACGCACCACGTTAGAAAACGCACCCTAACCCCAAAGTGGTAGAACACCTAATCCAAGACCTCCAAGGTGGTTATCAAATTCTTGGCAACTTGTGCGAGCGTTTGGCTCGATTGCATGGCTGAATTTCTTAGCGCTTTATAAGCCTGATCTTCATCAACGCTGTGCATCTTCATCAGCAACCCCTTGGCTTTTTCCACCAGCTTGCGCTCTTCGATCTTATGGGTCAGCGATTCAATTTCCGATTGCATACTTTCGAATTTCGCTCTCACCAATGTCGCATGTTCAATCCAAGGCTGAAGTGCAAATTCACTATCGTGCGGCATGAGCACATAGTCCATTTTTTCTGATAACCGATTGATATCATTGGATGATAATTGCTTTAAGACGATAAGAAGTGGTGCCGATTTTCTGCGGCAGAAATCGACGATCAAACGCAGTTCTGCGGTTGGTTGCTGCCATCCGACCACAACGCTTGCTGACGGTTCTCGCTGCATAAGCGTTTCTAGTTGTGCCAATTGGCAACCGATGATGTTGTCGTAATCTTTGCTCAATAAGCCGGACAATCGAGCCTGCTCTTGGAGGCTATCACAGCACACTATGATAGGTGTTTTTGACGTTGATTGAGTCATGCACATTCCTTGTTTATATCTCACTCACTAAGAGAGACATAACAAGGAATGTGCCAACTAAAGCTGAAGCATTTTAACTAGAGGCGAGATGTTCTTTGAAGAAGCCGAGCGTGCGTTCCCAAGCGAGCGCTGCTTCTTCCGGTGCGTAGCGTGCCGTTGAGTCGTTATGGAAGCCGTGGTTGACGTTCTCATACATTAACGCTTGATACCGTGCGTCAGTTGCAATTAACTGCTGCTCATAGGCAGGCCATGTATCGTTAACACGCTTATCGAGCCCTGCAAAGTGAATCATCAATGGCCCTTTGACTTGCTTTTGGATCTCTTGCGCCGCGGGTGTTCCATAGAAAGGCACACCTGCATCGAGCTCTTCTGGCATTACCGCTGCAAGCATGTTGACAATGTATCCACCGAAGCAGAATCCAACCGCGCCCAATTTACCGTTTCCACCCTCGTATTGTTTGAGGAAGTTAGCGGCTGCAATAAAGTCTTGTTCGATCTTGGCTCTGTCCATCTCTTTCTGCATGGCGCGACCCTCATCGTCGTTCCCAGGATAGCCGCCGAGTGGATAAAGCGCGTCTGGAGCGAAAGCAATAAAGCCGTCCTTTGCAAGTCGTCTTGCGACATCTTTGATATAAGGGTTCAGACCTCGATTTTCATGAATCACCAACACGGTCGGCGATTTTAAGGTCTTCTTCTGTGGCATCACCAAATAACCACGCCCTTCTCCATGCCCATTTGGAGATGGAAAGGTTTCGTAAGTTGCTTTGATGTCAGGATCGTTAAATGAAACTTGTTCTGCCAGTGCGTAATTCGGGGTTAGCGCGTCGACCAGTGCTGTCATGCTAAAGCCAAGTACCGCAAGACCACCCAGCCTATTTAGAAACTCACGGCGCGTGATTTTTCCGTGGGCGTATTCGTCGTACCAATCGAAGGCTTCTTGCGGGATCGGATGAGAAGCCTTTTCACTAGGAGTGGTATGCTTTAGAACCATTATCCATGTCCTCTGTGTCTTACCATATGGGAATTTCTCATTCTCAAAAGCGCAGCGAGAAACGAACGCTATCGAGGCTAAAACTGCGGTTTCACCACTCTGATAAGGAGCAAGGTGGTGAAACACATCATTGGCGAACTAGGATCTTTTACCTTCTTCAAACAATAGATAATGGATTCAGATTCAACAACTTTGCGTCGTTGGTTTTACATTAATTGACAATAGTGCGTTATTGCTGGCCGCAATAGGCTTGCCAGTAAGAGAAGGCACGTTCGAATGCTCTTTCTCTGTCGTGCATTTGTGCAAACAAGACCACTGTCATGGTAGCGAGAACCGTATTTGCCATTTGGTTCATGTCGTCTTCTGACGTCCCAAATGGGCAGTTCGCAGGCATTGGCACCTCAGACAGCATTTGCTCCGTCCAGTAGTGCGATGTCACGCCGCTTGTTTGGCTTAACCAGACTGTTTGACTTACTTTCGGGTTGTATTCTGACTCACCCGATTGTCCTTTGAATGACACAACGGCGTGAGCGGTTTGACCAATCTCGTATTCGACTTCAGCATGAAGTTGTTGGAATCCAGGATGGAAGCTACCACGAATACCAATCGTTGCTTGCCCCGGGTTCAATGCTCGAACTACGGTATTAATCGGCGTTCTAAGCCCATAACGATTCTTCCAACCAATCATGGTTTCTGCTTGAGGAGCAAACGCACTCAGCGGTAGATACACGATGTTTTGTGTTTCTAACACAAGCTTTGCTTCTTCTGCTGATTCCGCTTTCTCAATAGTAAATTTGTCGAGGTAATCTTCTGCGTGTAAACGTCCAGATTGGCGGTCGTGATAGCCGTGCATCAGCACTTTATGGCCATTATCGGCGAGGATCTTCGCTGCCAACAGGTGCCACAGTTGACCTGCCGCTTCACGTTTGCCCGCATAACATGGCCAATCAATATCTGCACCAATAGCTGGCATGCGGGATTGGAATGCTTTCACAAAGCCAGCGATTTCTTGTTGAGTCTCGTTCTGTACACGGATCAGCATCAATAACATTGCCATCTGATCGTCGTCGCACTCACCGTTTAGGTATTCATCCATAACTCGAAATGCTTGGTCAAAGTTCAGTGGTTTTCTGCCACGTTCGCCACGACCGACTGTTCTAATACATTCCAAAATGCTGCTCATATTCCCTCGTATTCCGTCACTGACTGTACGGTTTCTATTAGTTGTTCGCGCAGTTTGACAACTTCTCCCATCACAATCAATGCTGGGCTCACGCCTTTAAGTGTAATCGATAAATCATTGAGCTGATTGAGTTGGGTAACATGAACTTGTTGCTGAGGGCTGCAACCATGAGTGATGATCGCGACTGGGAAATCTGCTCTCAAACCGGAGTTGATTAAACCCGTTTGTATTTGCGATGACTTTTCTAACCCCATATAGAAGACTAACGTTTGTCCGCTTTGCATCAGATTGCTCCACGCCTCAAATGCGCCTGTTACCACTTGCCCTGTCACAAAGGTAACACTGCGAGCAACGCCACGATGAGTCAGCGGTATCAAGCTGTTTGCTGAACATCCAATCGCAGCAGTAATACCGGAGATGACTTCGTAAGCGATTGAGTGTTTGACGAGTGCAAACGCCTCTTCACCTCCACGGCCAAATACAAAAGGATCTCCCCCTTTTAAGCGTACAACTCGCTTTCCTTGCTGAGCGAGCGACACCATCAAATCACAGATTTCTTCCTGACCAATACTAGGTTGTCCGCATCGTTTGCCCACGTAAATCCAATCGGCTTGTGGCGAAGCCAACTCCAAAATATCTTTGTTAACCAAACGGTCGTACAGCAGAACCTCTGCCGACATAATCGCTTTTACAGCCTTTACCGTTAACAAGTCAGGATCGTGCGGCCCTGCTCCAACAATCGAGACAAAACCTTTGTGGTTCGCATCTAGACTTGCGGAGTTATTTTCTAAAAGTTGGTTCAGTTTGCTTGCTTGATCATGCTTAGAAAAGCGAGACGAGCCTTCTTGTTTCTGACTCGCTTGTCCTTTCTTAAAC
The DNA here is from genome assembly GCF_002887615.1 of Vibrio jasicida 090810c. Classification (NCBI taxonomy): domain Bacteria; kingdom Pseudomonadati; phylum Pseudomonadota; class Gammaproteobacteria; order Vibrionales; family Vibrionaceae; genus Vibrio; species Vibrio jasicida. The sequence goes on from NZ_CP025793.1 coordinate 1,538,902, forward strand.
CAAGACTTTTGATAAGGCGCTTCCATGTGCTTATCCTCTTTATGACTTACTTTATTTGAATAGCCAAACTTTGCTGGTTCGCTTGCTGTTTACCCTTTTGATGCTGATGACTGTCGACCATCTGTTTGATTTGAGAAACGCACGAACCACAGTTAGTGCCGCATTTGAGTTTGTTTTTAAGTTGAGTCAGTGAAGTGCAGTCTTGCTTATCCATCGCGTCATGTATTTGTTTATCAGTGACACGGAAACAACTACAAACCAGTTTGGCACTGCTTTGCGATTGAGTGATGGTAAGCAGTTGCGATAGCTCCATCGGTTTGCCAATCAAGCCGGTAAAGTTCGTGTAGTCGGTTTGAATCGGTTCACTAGACACCACTAAAACAGAGCGAATGATACGAACGTCTCCAACAAGGTCGTAATCCACCGCTAGCCAACCTTGGGCAATATCTATCGTAATTCTGCGGCTCTTTTCCGTTCGACAAAAACTCTGCTTCTTTGGTCGTTTATCGTGTGCAAAGCGCCAGATACCCAGATTACTTTCTGCTTGAAATGCGCTGTAGAGAAACTTGCCGGAATCAAACTGTGTACCGATGAACATACCGTAGGTTTTTACCGCTGCGTCTTGCACTTCAACATAAGATGACTTAAACGCAGGTTGCCCAGAAATAGGGTCTTTTGCGCTGTTTACTATCGCGTTAACACTGCTTTCACCGCCATATCGACCCGCCCAGTGCATTGACATAAACAGCTCCTGAAAACCCAAACCTTCATCAATGGCAACTTTGGCATAAATACTGGTGTTTGAAGTAGGCTGGAACAGCTTGGTGAGTTGTCCTGTTTTTAAGCGATTTTGAGTTGCAGAGAGTGTGTTCATGTACACGGTTGGTTCTAACTCAGAGGCGGCAAGATGTGCGATATGCCCTGTGCGCGTCATGGTATGCCATTGGTCGCGTTGCCTGCCCGTATTGAGCCACCAGCCTTTTGTTCTCTCTAAACGTGTTGGAGATTCACTGGTGACGACAAAACGCCCTTTACCATCTGGGTGCGAATAGATTCCATCAGCAAAAGGACGCTCTCCTCCCCATTGTGTCGGCACCCACTCTTCGTATTCTTGCTCGGTTAAGCTCGCGTATTGAGACAGGTCGAGCTTCAAAGGTGAATCTGCATTCATACCTGTCATTGCTGCATATTCCCTGAAAACTGCTCGCTCTGAAGTAAACGCAAAACCATTTTGTGTCTTTTCCAATGCGCACAGAGCTTGTCCGACTTGGCTTATCGCCCACCAATCTGATTTTGCTTCACCCGGAGGTGTTTGAAACTGGCGCTGCCTTGAAAGTCGACGCTCAGAGTTGGTCACCATGCCTTGTTTCTCCCCCCAGCCAGCGGCGGGCAGCAACAGGTCCGCGTAATGCGCTACATCCGAATCCGCTGTAATATCGGAAACAATCACAAACGCACAAATCTCTAGTGCACGTTTTACCAATTGGTTATCTGGTAAAGAGACAACGGGATTGGTTGCCATGATCCACAGAACTTTAATCTCACCACGTTCTACCGCCTCAAACAGCTCAACGGCTTTTAAACCGGGCTGAGTGGCAATTTCTGGTGAATCCCAAAACGCCTGCACTTGCTTGATAGACTCTGCGTCAAAAGCGCGATGAACCGCTAATTGATTTGCCAAACCACCGACTTCTCGTCCGCCCATCGCATTCGGCTGACCTGTAATAGAAAACGGCCCGCAACCTGACTTGGCAATTTTGCCTGATGCCAAATGTGCATTAATAATAGCATTGCCTTTGTCGACACCATTTTCGGCTTGGTTAACCCCTTGGCAAAACAACGTGATTGCGGTTGGGCTTTGCGCAAACCATTGGAAGAATGTCGTGAGTTTTTCTTCTGAAATGCCAATGGAAGACGTCAAATTAGTGACATCGTAACGCGAATCAGAAACTTCTTCTGCAAGCGCATCAAACCCGTCGGTATAAGAATTAATGTATTTAGAATCAATATATTGCTGCTCAATAAGAAACTTAATCAGCCCATTAAAAAGTGATACATCCCCATCATTTTTAATTGGTAGATGCAAATCCGCTTGCTGTGCTGTGACCGTTTCACGCGGGTCAATAACCACCAGTTTGAGATTAGGATTGTTCTCTCTCGCTTGTTGAATACGTCGAAATAAAACAGGGTGTGTCCAAGCGGTATTCGCACCGCAAATTATCAATAGCTCAGTCTTATCAATATCGTCGTAATTGACGGGAACGACATCTTCACCAAATGCTCGTACATGAGCCGCAACCGCCGAAGACATACACAAACGCGAGTTAGTATCGATGTTAGCGCTGCCAACATAGCCTTTCATGAGTTTGTTGGCGACGTAATAGTCTTCCGTCAACAACTGGCCTGACACGTACATCGCGACGGAATCCGGTCCAAACTCTGCTTTCGCTTGATGAATCTTTTCTGCAATCAGATCCGTGGCTTGTTGCCATTGTACTTCTTGCCCTTGAGGTCGCTGCTTGGTAACAAGCTTTGGATACAACAAGCGCGAAGGCATATTCAAGCTCTCTGCCAACGCGACGCCCTTTACGCACAGTGATCCCGCATTTGCAGGATGACACGCATCCCCAACGATTCCTTTCGCATTGACCTCGACACCACATCCAACACCACAATAGGGACAAGTGGTTTTTTTGCATCCTTGCGACATTCCGCCCCCTGATTCTTTCCTTAGAATGACGAGCTACAAGCGAAAAAAAACCTCTCCCGAAACGAGAGAGGCTGCATTGCCTATAAAAGCTCAAAAAGTAATACCCTATCCGCTTAACCGCCTGCTAAGGGAAAGCGGCGCATCGAGTTAACGATGAACATAATCTAAATAGCAAACCCGATGCCAATTTTATATTACATTACATTTCAATAACTTAACAAAATCCGTTTTCACTTTATAATTGGCAATGCACTGATTAGGTGCGAGTTTGAATCACAGAAGTGCAAGATTAACGGGCTAGTGCCATGACCAGTCTCGGCTCTCTATCACCGAAATAATCTTCTTCTTTTTCCAGAACCTTAAAGCCTAACGAAGTGTACAACTTGTAAGCCGGCGCATTGTTCGGATCGACAGTTAACTTAATAACAGAACCGGAACTTGCTTTTGCGATTACATTCTCCACAAGCGAACGTGCAATCCCCTTTCCTCGGTGCTGACTATCTACCGCAAGTGACAAGATCCAATGGGTGTTTTGTTCATCACTTTGTGCCATCAATACATAGCCTGTGACGTGCTCGCTTTGCTTGGAAACTACCAACCCCTGTTGCCAGCAATCAAATGCTTGTCTGAAGAAGAATCTTGGGTATGCATGATGCCCAAACAGCTTATGCTCAAGCTCGTATAGCGTAACTAAATCTTGTTTTTCTGCTGAGGTGATCTTCACAACAACTCACTCCTTCGGGACACATTAAGCAATATCTAAAGCCCCATTTCGATAAACTCCAATTATTTCAGTCAGATTCTAGTGCTTTACCAACTTTAGGCAAAGGTTGATTTTTCAAACAAAGAATCGTGTTCATGAGCACTCTTTCATATTAACGGAACGTCGTACCAGTTTTTATTTGATTGTTGGTTGTTTTTTGTAGAATAATCGCCGCTCTTATATACAAAAATAATAAAAACGATAAGGGCTAACCCGCCCACCATGAGCAACTGCACTCACCTTGCTAGGCGAATCATTATAAAAAATGAAGCATCCGCGCTTAAACGGAGACTTCCATTACGCTGTCAAAATTAGAGTTAAATAATGTCGATGTCTGGATTCGAGCAATCACCCCTGTTGCTCGATTATAAAAATAAAAAGTGGTGGCAGTTTTTAGGCATTCAAATCCTAATATTTTGCGCAATACAAGTAAGCTATAGCCTCTCCAACTTTTACGTGATAGCACAGGATCGTGTCCACGTACTCTCTTTTACGGCCGCTTTCGTTGTAACAGTGATACTCCGATACAGTTGGCGCGTTTTGCCAACAATCATTGCTGGGTTACTTTTCTACTATGGGTGCTTTTCCAAACGTCCGTGGGAAATGGCTTTGCTATTTTCTGTGTTGCTACCCGCATTGCCGCTGTTGTTTTGTCACCTCTACCGATCCGCATTAAAACGCGTTGCGGCGTATAACTTCACCTTAAAGCTCAGTTATTATGCGGTATTAATCGGCATTCTCTATCCTATTGCAAACACTGCTCTACTCATGCTGATTAGTGCCTTTTTAAGTGACGTGGCAAATCTCTCTTTTGAGTTTATCGCTTACTCTGTTTTGAGCGCCATTTTGACACAAATGGTACTAACTCCTCTGTTGTGCCTTGGTTTAAGCTATGTCCTTGATGGAGAAAATGCACCGTATATTAAGCTCGATCGTGCAATGATGGCGGCCTACTCTGATCCATTACACTATCGCTTATGGTTGATGGTATGTGCGCTATTTTTGGTCGCCAGCATATCCACACAAAACCCGCTGACACTTAATACGCTCAGTTTGATGTTACTGTGCCTAGTAGGCATGGGGTTAGGCAAATTAGGTTTACTGCGCCCCATGTTGATTGGTGCAACGACATTGCTGGTATGCGTGGAAAACATCATCAGTCGATACAATCTTGGCTTTATATCTCGTGAACAAGTTTATGCGATGCTGCTGGTTTTGTTTGTACTGACCATGCTCACTTTTATGCTTGGTGCTCATACAATAAAGAACTATGTCACGACACGTAATGCGATTCGAAAAGAACGCATCGATAGCTTTACGGGGTTATACAATCTCGCGCAACTAAAAGAAGATGTCGCAACGCAAACTCACGCGACATTGATCTACATCGATCTTGAACCAACCTTATCTAAACTTCATGGATTAGGACACCAAGGTCGAGCACAGTTAATGAAACAACTTAGCCAATACCTCGCGTATAAGACTGACCACCTAACTCGAGCTTATCTGCCGCCATTCGCTAGCGGTTTACTTTGTTTTGCACCACGCTTGCCAAACATGGAAGCAGAGTTAAACAAACTCATTGGGCTGTTAGACCGTTTTTATTTTTACTTCGACGACAGCGCGGTAAGCCTTGTAAAACGTACCATCCAGTGTGCTTCCATCGACGGAAACCACAATCTTGATCCTTTGATCTCCAAACTGTGCGAGCAACAAGGTCGCGACACCGCATGCGTGAACTGGGTAACACACAATCAAGAAGAAAATAAGACACTTAACCAATTGAGCTTCATCCAACAGTGCTTTCGCGAAAACGAATTTGAGCTCTATTGTCAGCCTTATCGAGCGCTATCGGATAACGCTCAAAATGCCCACTTTGAGATTTTGCTGCGCCTTAAACCTAAACAGGGAGAGCTTATGTCTCCGGCTGAGTTTTTCCCTTTAATCAATGAGTTCGGGTTAGAAAGAGAGCTAGACAAATGGGTAATCGAACACACTTTCAAAGCGCTAAAAAACCATATTAAAGATTGGGACTCGATCGGACGATGTGCCATCAACCTGACCGCCAAAGCGCTGAATTCACAGGGTTTAGCGGAAGACATTCAAACCGAAGCGGAGCTACACCAGATCCCGATGAATAAACTGTGTTTTGAAATTACCGAATCGGATGCACTTCGTAATGAACCAATTGCAATTCAAAACTTAAACAGACTTCGGGAAGCAGGTTCCACCATCGCACTGGATGATTTTGGCACCGGTTATGCGAGCTTCGATTATTTGCGTCGCCTTCCCCTTGACGTGCTGAAGGTGGACGGCTCATTCGTGAAAAACATTGTCGACAGTGAAAATGACCGAATCATCGTCCAAGCCATCAGCCAAGTCGCCTGCAGCATGCAGTTGGTCACGGTTGCCGAGTTTGTCGAATCAGAAGGTCATATCGATACACTGAAAGCGCTAAATATCCAGTTTGCTCAAGGGTTTGGGGTCGCAAGACCACTGCTGCTTTCGGAACACCTTACAATGTTATCGAACAAAGCTTAACCGCAACATCTAAAACCATAAAATTGTAATATTTCGCGATATAATTTCAATTTATAAACACCGAACTGAAACTATATATCGCTTTTTTCAATTTTACATGGTTCGATAGTTTACACCTTTGCCTCTTCACTAGCATGATTCACCATCACCTCCATGTGATAACAATCACTAAAACAGTTAACATCCGCGCGATTATTATTTTTATAAAGGCGAGTTTTAAGTGAAAGAATCTCGATATACATTAAATTTTAGTGAATTAAACACAACAAACGCTTGGACTAAACATGATACCCATTGGGTACTAAGTCTGTTTGGTACTGCCGTGGGTGCGGGTATTTTATTCTTACCGATTAACTTAGGTATTGGCGGTTTTTGGCCGCTTGTCGTCATGGCGGTACTCGCCTACCCAATGACTTATTTGGCACACCGTGGCCTAGCACGATTTGTGCTGTCATCAAAAGTGAAAAACGCAGATTTTACCGATGTGGTTGAAGAGCACTTTGGCGCAAAAGCGGGACGCTCTATCTCTCTCTTGTATTTCCTTTCAATCTTCCCGATTCTACTTATCTATGGCGTAGGTATTACCAACACCGTTGACAGCTTCATGGTCAACCAAGCGGGTATGGAGCCATTACCGCGTGCCCTACTTTCCGGCGTATTGGTGTTCAGCTTAATTGCTATCATGATGGCGGGTGAAAAAGTGATGCTACGTGCGTTTGCTATCATGGTTTACCCATTGGTTGCGATTCTGGCGTTTCTTTCATTTTATCTGATGCCGAACTGGAGCATGCCAGTGATGGATGCGCCGGAAATGTCGTCCTTCGCAAGCACAATGTGGTTAGCGATTCCGGTTGTGATCTTCTCTTTCAGCCACGCAGCAGCAATTTCCACTTTTGCAAATGTTCAACGTCGTCATTATGGTGATGCGGCCGATAATAAATCAGAACTGATTCTGCGTCGTACAAGCGTCATGCTGATTGCGTTTGTTCTTTTGTTTGTGTTTTCTTGTGTCTTGGCGCTTTCTCCAGAGCAACTGGCAGAGGCGAAATCGCAAAACGTATCAGTACTGTCTTACTTAGCAAATGCAACAGACAATCCATTCATTGCAACGCTTGGTCCACTTGTAGCATTTGTCGCGATCACCTCTTCTTTCCTTGGCCATTTCTTAGGTGCACGTGAAAGCCTAAATGGTTTGATCACTAAGCATTCAGATATGCCGAAACGCCGTGTTGATCACATCAGCGTTGTGGTGCTATTCGTGTCTATTTGGATTGCAGCAATCATGAACCCAAGCATTTTGGGTATGATGGAGGCACTATCTGGCCCGGTTATCGCGATGATCTTGTTCATTATGCCGATGTTGTCGGTGTACAAAGTGAAAGCGTTAAAGCAGTATCGTGGAAAAGTATCGACGTACTTTGTCCTATTGACGGGGATTATTGCAGTAAGTGCGTTGGTTTTTAGCTTGTTGAGTTAAGAAAATAGACGTGGCTTTTATTTTCAGGGGAATACCTTATTTTTTATTAAGGTAATTCCCTGAATTTTGCTATGGTTTTCTTATTCGGTAATAGAAAGAGACTTTCTCATTACATGAATGTGAAAACACCTACGATCATTAGTACAGACGCGATGCAAGTACGACCGATGATACCAAAGTGGGAAGGTTGAATCATTTCATTGTGCATAGGCAATCTCCTTTTTAGTGAAAACAAGCCGTTTTCTCTTGGCTTACTAACACTATGTCGAAAAAAGCATTTTTCCACAACTCATACAAAGATTAAATTTTTATTACAGTCATGTGAACTTTTAGAGATCGAACGATTTTTTAAGATTGAACTATCATCAAACGGCGTCTTTATTTTTGAATCGGTCAGCGAAAATATCCCCACCAGCCCTCCGACCCTTCTTATATAAATAACCGCTGAAAGACTCTACCTTCCTCCCTTACGACAAAGCTGAACTTTTTAAACGTTTACCTTGACCACATGCCTAGTTTCATTGGCTTGGTGAAGAGAATAATAAGCAGAATAAAACCGCTAAATCTATGGGTAATCGCGGTTAAGAGATGATAAACTTGTTACGTGTTTCATTATAAGAGTCAGCTTTTCTATCAACAGTCTGATGCCTTTTCCGTTAAAAACGCTGCGATTCCTTTTTACTATTATATTTGGAGTGCTTTGCTCACTACCCAGCCTAGCCGCTGACGCGCCCAAAAAGGAAAGCTACCTAAAGCAACATCTTGCTCGCGCAGATTATCCAATGCTGGAGTTCTACTTCGACTCCATTGGTAAACCTCGTTCAATTAAATCTAGCGATCTGTCACTGACACCTAATGCTTCGCCAGAATCTCAAGCGCTGTATTACTTTGCCCGTATCTATCTAGAACGCTATGAAGGGGTTCCTTTACCGAAACTTCCCAACCTTGTGGAGTTTGGTAAAAAGCACAAGTTGCCGTGGGTTATTGCAGAAGCCAAACTCAACCAAGCCGTAGAATTGGTAGAAGCAGACGAAGTGTGGCAAGGCGAACTTCTATTACACGAAGTCATCAACACCGCGCGTGAGATCGGTTATGACTCTTTGCAGGGCCGCGCCTATCGCTGGTTAGGTAATGCTGAAGTCCAACGCGCTCAAGTGCAAACAGGCCTAAGACACTACCGTACCGCTTACGATCTGCTTGAACACTCTGAGTTTGAAATCCAAATCGCGATGACGCTCAATAATATCGCTTCTCTTTACATGGAACTGTCCGATTGGAAGCGAGCGAAAACCTACTTAGATCAAGCGATTGATGGGTATTTAAACAGCGATGATCATTACGACAACAGCCTTTTCCTGGCGATCATGTACGCTAACATGAGCGTGGTTTATTTTGGAATGGAAGAGTACCTTGAGTCTGAACACTATTTCGAACAAGCAGCGAAACTGTCGATGGAAACCGGCTCAGTAAGAATCAAACATAATTCTGTTTCCAACCTATCTCAGCTTTTGAGTACGCTTGGTAAGATAGATGAATCATTAGAGCTAGCAGAAGCCTGCTTAGCCTTACCTAACCCTCAGAATCATAAAAGTATCAAAGCCGCTTGTTATGAGGCGTATGCCGAAGCGTACCTCGCAGACAATCAGTTTGATCAAGCAATCTTAAATGCGAAGTTGGCACTCGATAGCTTAAATGAATCGGCTAGCGCTGAAACTAAACAAAAAATGGACCTTCTTCTAGTCATGGTTCGAGCGAATCAAGAGTTGAAGAAGTTTGAAGCTGCATTTGATTACTTAGGTCAGTTACGCAGTTTGGAGCGCAACTTTTCTAGCCATGTCCATGGTGAAGAAATGATTAACATCAAGCTCGATCTTGAGGCAAAGTTAGCGCAAAAAGAGCTGACCTTACTAGAAGCAAAAAATGCGTTGCAAGCGTCTGAGCTTGAATCTCAACGCTATCGTGAAATCTTCTATTTTTGTGTCGTTGCGGCTATCGGTTTTTGGTTGTTCCGTTACATCCGCCAGATGAATAAGATCAACGAAGAGTTGGCGCAACAGAACACAACAGACCCGCTAACTAAAGTCCATAACCGCCGCTACCTTCCTAGCTGGTTGGAAAATATGGCTCGTCGCAGTCCAGATAGAAAGTTTGCCTTAGCGGTCATTGATATCGACCACTTCAAATCGTTCAATGACCAATACGGGCACGACTTAGGCGATAAGATGCTGATACATGTCGCCACTATTTTGGATGAGGCGACACGCTCTGGTGATCTTTTAGTTCGTTGGGGTGGTGAAGAGTTTGTATTATTGTTCGAAATCCGTCACGTCGACGACTGTGCAAAAACACTCAACCGTTTGAGACTTGCAGTAGAAAACAACAATCTAGAGGTTGACTCACAGTCGCTAAGCGCCACAATCTCTCTCGGCGCGGTCAACGAGTTAAGCGCTCAATCGATCAAACAAGAGTGGGATAAGTGGTTCTTTGCCGCGGACCAAGCTCTGTATGATGCCAAACAAGCTGGTCGTAACCAGCACAAAATTCACTCGACGTCATAGAAAAGCACAATGAAAAAAATATGGATTCTTGCTGCATTTGCCCCTTTCTTTTTGGCTGCATGCAGTAACCAACAAGCTTCCCAACTTGGAATGCGAAGTAGCAGTGTTAATGTGTACGCTCAGCAAATGAGTAACATGCAATTATGCGAAACGCTCTACTACAATCGCGCCACAAATCAAACTCGAGTAGCAATCGGTGCTGAATTCAACCGTCGCGGTTTGAACAAGAAATGGTGCGATAAAGAATTTAAGAAGTTTTATGTTGAAAAGGTAGTTGACGGTCTGCTGTCTCGTAAAGAACAAGCCCCTACAGAACCTGAGGCAACCATACAACCTGCCATATAAATCACCCCATTCCATAAAAAGCAGGAAATTACTCTAGTTTTCCTGCTTTTTAAACACGCTATCTTCCAGTCAAATATCTAGAATCCCAAGTGACTTCAAGCAGTTAACGTCAAGATAATGTCGTGCGTCGAAAAATGAACGTAAATAAGATGTAAACAGTTTTCGTCTCCTTAGTTAACCGCTAGCTTTGTTTAGACCTGTTTAAAGGAGTATCGAACAGGGACAAAAATTCCAAACAAAGACAATGAGGTCACAAATGGAAACACGCATTAATCGCCTATTCGCCGCGATGTTGGCAGTAGGTATTTCTCCTGCCGTCTCGGCATACGATCCGCTCTATTCAGAGCAATGGCACTTAAACAACACAGGACAAACGGCGTTCGCGGCCAATCCTGCGGTTGCGGGTAACGATTTAAACACCAACCTGACACAAGCAATGGGTATTGCTGGCGTTGGGGTGAAAGTTGCCGTTATCGATTCTGGTGTTCAAATCGACCACCCAGACCTTGCAGGTAACGTAGTCACAGGCAGCAGAAACTTTGTTGAAGACTCTTCATTCCCAGCCGACTACCCAGTCGATGCAAATGGTCACGGTACTGCCGTTGCCGGTTTGATCAGTGCTGTCGGTAATAACGGTGAAGGCGTTCGCGGTGTCGCTTCTCGCTCTTCTTTGATGGGCTTTAACTGGCTCGCTAACCAAACGCTTGAAGGTTGGTTAATTTCTCACGGTGCAGACGCGTCTACCAGCGACGTGCGCGTATTCAACCAAAGTTATGGCTTTAGCCCACTTACCCCTATTCCATTCGACGAGAATGATCCTCAGTTCAAACTCGAAATGGATGTAATGAAAGATGTGAGTGAAAGTAACGCATGGGGCCGTGGAGCAGTCTTCGTTAAGTCTGCAGGTAACGGTTATCGTTACTTCAATACTGGCCGATTCTTCGTTCTTCCAGGCGATTTCTTCGCCGGTGGTGGTAACAAAGGCTTACCAATGCACAACTCACAGCAGTCTTATGACAACGCAAGTTACTACAACCTAGTCACTAGTGCATTACGTGCCGATGGTACACGTGCAAGTTACTCGTCTGTAGGTACAAACGTTTGGGTTGCTGCACCAGCGGGGGAATACGGCCAAGACTTTCCAGCAATGGTAACAACGGACTTAATGGGCTGTGAAGAAGGTCAAAACACCAGCGCAGATTTGGGTATTAATGGCTTGCATGGCGGTACAGAGCAAGATCCAAACTGTAACTACACCAGCACGATGAATGGTACGTCTTCTGCTGCTCCAAACACCTCTGGTGCGATTGCCGCAATCATGTCGACAAACCACGCGTTATCAGCTCGTGATGTTCGTGCTCTTCTTGCAGAAACAGCAAGTGTCACGGACAAAGATCACCCAGGTGTTGCACTTGAATTTGTCAACAACCAAGGTGAAGTTGTCAGTTATGAAGCTATTTCACCATGGCAGAAAAACGCAGCGGGCGTTGATTTCCATTCCTTCTATGGTTTTGGTGCCGTTAACCTAGATGAAGCAATGAAGCGTGCACGTATGACAAACAACGTTCTACCTGCACAAGTCATTACGCCATGGGCAAACAATGCAACTGAAGTGAGCGTTCCAGATGCAAGCTTAACGGGCGGCTCTTCTGCTGTTGCGATCACTGAAGACTTAACGGTTGAGTCTGTTCAAGTTAAGCTAACGCTGGAACACTCACGCCTACCAGATTTGGCAATTGAACTAATTTCTCCAGCAGGTACGCGCTCTGTTCTACAAACGCCTCGCAACGGCCTTGTTGGTCAATCACTTGATCCAACAGTGGCAGGTTACGAAAACCAACTAATGCTGTCGAACCAGTTCTACGGTGAGAATGCGAAAGGCGAATGGACGCTACGCGCGATCGATACCAACGGTGATGAAGTATTCTCATTCATTGCATATTTCAACTCTTCTGCTATCTATGATGTACCGATGGCAAACAACGCACAACCAGGGGTTATCAAAAACTGGTCTATGCGTATCTTCGGTCACTAAGGAGTCAATCACATGAAATTTATGACTTTTTCTATTCTGGCTCTTTCAACAATGGCGGCAACTGCAAGTGCACAGCAATTGGCAGAGCAACCAACCCCTGAGTTATTCGTCGCTTCTGACGCGTTAGAAGTTAACGGCCAAGACTACCGTAAGCTATCAGTCGATAACTTATCTGAAGCCGCTGAACTGCATGCCGGTGATGAGGTGTTTAAGAACGCGTTTAGTAACGTATCTAAAGCCACAGGCCTTATCTTTGTAACAGTAAAAAGCCCTGCGGATGCAAAGGCCGTAGCAAAGGAGCTGAAACTTGAAGTTGTCTTCGCACAAGGTGAATCCGCGGTGTTTAAAGCATCAGAAGGCCAAGATCTTCTTGGCATCAGTGATTACCTAAATGCGGACAGTCGCGTAAAAGCGTCTAAAATTGAACTAAACAGCGGTAAATACCGTGCACAATAATTCTCTAGCAAGAGAAGTTGGCTGATAAAAATGCCTCAGCAATCGCTGAGGCATTTTCTTTACTAATCAGCTTCAATCTAATTTATTGAATAAACCCGATCAACTTCTTGGCAATATCGGTATTGTTCTGTGAGCCCACAAACTTATCAGCCCCTTTCCCGTAAGCGAACACTTGAACATCAACAGCGGTATGACCCTTCGTCGTCCAACCAGTAAAACTCTTCTTGTTGATGATGTCTTTCACTTCTTTATAAAGCGCTTTCGCTGGTTCTTCACTTAATTTCGCATAAGCGAGTTGTCTACCTTGCTCTTTCGACAATTCCCAATCCACAGAAGCATTCCATGTTTTGATCATATCGTGAGACTGCGCTAATGACATCGCTAAGGGCCATGCAGTTTGATGAACTCCTTTAATCGCCTCTGTATCCCATTGGTATTGTCCATTTGCACCGATAGTTAAACCGCCAGTGGAGTGGTCAGCCGTCACCACTAACAAAGTGTCTGGATGCGCATCGACATAAGCTTTCGCCAATTCAATCGATTTGGCAAAGTCATCCATTTCTGCCATCGCGCACGCAATGTCGTTCGCATGGCCACACCAATCAATTTGACTGCCTTCAATCATAACGAAAAAACCGTTATCTCGACGTTGCAGCAGTGAGAGAGCTTTGTTGGTCATTTCCTCTAGACGAGTGGGATTCTCATCAAGCGCAAATGGAAATGCCTTATCTGCGAACAGGCCTAAAGCAGGTAAAGTTTGCAATGCAGGAAGGTCTTTGAAATCGGTAATGTACTGGTAACCTTGCTGTTTAAATTCTTCAACCAAATTGCGATCTTCACGTTCAAAATAACGCACACCGCCACCAAGTAATAAATCAACAGGTAACTGATCATCGACTTTGTTATCAATGTAGTCATTGGCAATCTCATCATAGTTTCGACGAGATTCATTGTGAGCCGCAAAGCTCGCTGGCGTGGCGTGATTAATTTGTGACGTTGCAACTAATCCAGTCGTCATCCCCTGCTCTTTTGCCATCTCAAGCATGGTTTTTACTGGCTTTTTATCGACATCAACCGCCACAGCACCGTTATAACTCTTAATGCCACTGCTCAGTGCCGTCGCGCTTGCTGCACTGTCAGTAACATAGGTGACGTCATCAGGATACGTCTTTGCCATACCAACTAAGATCGAGTCAAACACCGTCGGCTCAATCTCTTTTGTGGCTGGGTCATCATGATAATAACGGTAAGCAGAGGTAAAGGCAGGTCCCATCCCATCACCAATCATATAGATGATGTTTTTAGGCGCCTCGCTGGCAAAGACAGGACTGGCAAATAAGCAGGCAGTTATTAGAGGGGTTTTCAGTTTCATATCTCATCCATGACATAATGCGATGATGCCAATATGGCACTCATCAACTTGAGTATCGTTCTAATTTTAAAGCATTAACGAATACTATCATGCAGTTAGGATGAAACATGGCGTTAGTTCATAGTTTTACAACGCACATCATTTCTTAAATAAGATAACCTCAGTGCGCAGCTCAGCCTGCTCAGTATCATGCGGACTGTTTAAGTAGCGTTCAATACCCAAAGGTTTGTTTTTCACTTTAACACCATCATGCCGAGTCACACTCATCGCCATTGACCATGCATTACCCAGAAACCAATATTCACCTTTATGCTCCACAACAAAGGTGTCACTGGCAGGAATGGTTCCAGCAACAAAATCCCCCATCGCGGCAACGCCAGCTTTAACTGGTAAACAGGTAATAAATTCAAAGTATCCACGCTTCATGTCCATGGATAAGTAATAGCAAAAGAGCTCCCCGGTCACAGGTAGCTTCTCTTTTTCTACGAGGTCAAATAATCGTTCAATGTGATCTTGCATGATTGGTCCCAGATCATTCATCATGCCGGAACCCATTAAGCCAATGTAGTTAATTTCATTTTGCTGACGGCTACCGACTTCAACCAATTCAGATAAGACAGTTCCGGTCTCTAATTGGCGCTTCAGCATGCGCAGCCCACGTTCATAGTCCATCTCAATCATGCTTTTAAACATGCCTTTCAAGAAGAATAAAAACCACGGCACGCTTGATTGCATCTGCCATTCCACCACAGATCCTTTCTCTGATGGCGTGACGATTAACGTCACTTTCGCATGACTTTTAAAAGGGCGGAAAAAGTGCAATTCCATATCTAAACGATGTTCTTGTGCGCTCTCTAAGACCATTGCCCCAGTACCAACACGCTTCCCGTTCCACTGATAGCCGGAACCGACCAGCCCCTGCTCATTGCTGTAAGTCAGCTCGCAATCCGGCTCTAAAATAAGCCAAGGAGACCATGCCGGCCAATTCTTAAAATCTTTGAGGTAATCGATAATCTCGTTTTGTGTCTTTTCGATTTCAACGCTCTTACTGACGTGGTACGAAAGCATAGTCGCTCCTTGAGTTTCCCTTCCACTCCCTAGAGTCTAATTCATATCAGTGTTTTTTCTTTTTTCACTGACAGTTAGGTACAAAAAAACCAGAGTGAAATCTCTGGCTTTTCGTTATTCACACCGTTCGAAGCACTCCCCTAATCGAAGTGCTCAATCAGGAAACAAAGTCGATTTTGGCCGTAAACCTTACGCCATCATCCTCTAATTCAAACGGCCAACTCATGCGCTCACAGATGCGTTGCACAATCACAAGCCCACAGCCATAACCGGCATTGTAGGTCTCATTACCATCATGGCGATTCACAACCACCAATTGAGTGCTATTCAGTTCAATCTCGATGTCACCAACGCTGTAACTGAATGCATTCTTAACCAGGTTATTGATCACAATGGTGATAAAACTCTCAGGCGCGTGCACCACACCACTGTCTTTTTCCCTTAACTGGTACTCTGCACCTTGTTTAGCAAACAGAGGAGCAAGCTCTTCTAGCTGTTGATTGAGGCAAACAATCAATTCATGGTCGCCGTAGTGCTGAGGCTCAACATTCTCTTTCCCTAACAGTAAGAAAGCTTCCGTTAGAACCCGCATTTCTTCACTGGCCAGTTGAAGACGCGCAATGGCTTTTTGCGCGACGCGTGGTTGATCTGGCACTCGGCTTAAAATATCTGCGGAGCCTTTTATTACCATGATGGGCGTTCGAAGTTCGTGTGATGCAAATCGGCTAAACTCTTGCTCTCGTCGGAAGTAACCTGCGATGTTGTTTTTACTGTCCAGCAAAGTTTGCTCAATATGTCGGGTTTCACTGAACTTGGTATCGACTTCAAACGCGGGTTGGTCTGGCGGCATACAGCCGATTTTGCCTTCAATTTTAGCCAGTGGACGAGAAAGAATTCGCACCATGTAAACACCGTAGCCAACCATGATGATGGAAAACAAGCCACCTAAGAAAAAAGTAAACTGATGCAACGAGCTTTCGTACTCATCCAGGTAATCATCGGAATCATCTTGAAAGACGATGTACATCAATCCTTCACCAGATGGGTGCTCGAAGACAACAAAGTGCTTATCCTCTTCACCTAATAGGTATTCATAGAAGCCTGGAAACTTAAACGACAGCAGCCAATCAGGTGTCGGAGCTTTGCTCCAGTAGGAATCAAACTCCATCACGTTTGGCAAAGGGGCATCCCAACCCTGCTTTTTGTAATTCTCTTTGTATAGAACCACTTCAGTATCGAGCCAGTGATGCAAGCTCAACACTTCCAGTTTGTTCTCTGCCACATAAATTAATGACCAAAACAACGTAAACATCGCAAACGTCATAAGGCCAAAACCCCAACGAATTTTGCGATAAATACTTGGGTAATCTTTATGCTTTAAGTCGGTAACCTTGTCCATGAATGGTCTCTAATCTAGAATCATCAAACCCTTTGTCGAGTGCAGTTCTTAGCCCGTAAATATGACTACGCAACGCATCACTGCCCGGAGGTTCATCCCCCCAGACATCCTCAATAACTTCGGTTCGAGATACCGATGCCGGAGCCCGCTTTAATAACAGTTTTAAGATCTTAGTTTGAATACGACTCAGTTTGAGTGCTTTACCCATTCTTGTGACTTGGTCGGTACGCACATCCAAACTAATGTCGGCAAATTTGAGCGTGCCAACATCTTGTCTCGGGCCTCGATTTGCCAGTGCATGCACACGTAAACTCAACTCTTGCATTGCAAATGGCTTCATCAAATAGTCGTCACCCCCAGCTTGAAACGCGGCAACTTTGTCGTCTAACGTATCTTTGGCGGTTAAAAATAATATCGGCGTACCACATAGATACTCTTGACGCAGTTTATGGACGGTACTGATGCCATCAAGTTTCGGCATCATGATGTCCATAATGATCACATCATAATGATTTTCTTGAATTAAATTTAGCGCGGCCTCTCCATGATAAGCGCAATCTATCGTCATCCCTTCCAATTCCAGATAATCGGCAATAGTTTCTGAAACATTGTGATTATCATCGACAATTAATATTTTCATAGGCTCACGTTTCTTCACGAACACTTCACGATACGCATCATAAGATACAACCAAATTCATAAATAAGCTTTCAAAAACAGGTATAAATCATGAAAAAATTAGCGCTTGTAGCCGCAGTGGGCATGGCATTATCGGGTTGTGGTGGTTCTGGTGACGGTGGCAGCTCTTCACCTCAACCGGCAGCAAAACCAAGCTCAGCGATTGGTACGGTTGAGTCCGTAAACGAAGCGAAAAGCACCATTACAGTAAATGGCTACACCTACCGCGTTTCTGAAGTCATGTATGGTTCAAAAGAAACCAACCTTGGCGCCGTTCAGCCAAACATGATGGTTCAAGTGGGTTCTGGAACAGAAAAATCAACAGAGGAACCGGTTGTTGTTACGCTAGAACCGACCATGACTGGCACGGTGACCGCGATTGACCACATCAACAAAACGTTCACGGTAAACGGTGTTGAACTTCATTTTGAAGGTTTAAGTGATGAAATCGACCAAGGCGACTGGGTTATGGTGTCTTCACTACCAACCGCTGATGCGGGCTACAAAGTGCTATCCGTCGTTAAGTTTGATTTCGATTACAACGGTCCTGATGAAATTGAAGGTCGTATCTCAAGCATTGACACCAATAACGGTACATTCAAACTAGGTGCGAACGTCACAGTCTCTTATGACCGAGTTGATGGTTTGAGCGTTGGCGAATGGGTAGAAGCCGAAGGTACGAAGCAAGGCGATGTTTTCATGGCTACAGAAGTTGAAGTCGAAAACTACGACAGCTTGATCGGTGATAACGACGTAGAAGGCATTGTTACTTGGGTCGCTAATGACTACAGCCAATTCTCACTAAACTACCGTGGTAACTTCGTTGTCGATAACGCGACCCGCTTTGAAGACGGGACTAAAACCGACTTGAAACAAGGCCAAGAAGTTGAAGTAACGTCTGTAATGAAAAATGGCGTTCGCACGGCGACCGAAGTCGAGATCGACGGCCCAGATTTTGATGGTGACCACGACAGTAACTGGCAAGGTAAAGAGTTTGAATGTGAAGGTGTGGTAACAAACTACAACGTAAACACGGAAACGTTCCAAGTTTCACGCTGTGAAAATGATGCAGACCAAGTCATGTCCAACAACACCGTTGTGATTGACGCTCAAACTCGCTTTGAAGGCTTAGAAAAGCACAATCTAAACGGCACTAAAGTCGAAGTTGAAGGTGTGATCATCAACAACCAAAACGTAGCACGTGAAGTAGAAGCAGAAAGTCACGACGACTAACGTAATGTAAATACACGCAAATATTTAAGAAGCATCACAATTTGATGCTTCTTTTCCTCCCGTATCGACTTTTCTTCTATCCTCTTTACAACAGATACGTATGACCAAATGAGGGATTAATAATGCGTAAAATAACACTGCCTCTAATGATGATTTTCAGCGCTTGTGCTTCAGCAAGCAGTTTTGCTGCAACAAAGGCTGATGCAACACCAGAGCGAGTTGAATCTTTTGAGTGCACCGGTTTAGTAAACAGCTATAACGCAGACTCCCAAACGTTTGTTCTTGCTTGCCAAAACGAGCATGGGCCTGAATTTCAAACCAAAACCGTCGTGATTGATAGCAATACTCAACTCGAAGGAGTACAGGAAGCCAACCTAGATGGTGCAACGATTGAGGTTGATGGTGTGGTTGTAGGTGATCAAAATATCGCAAGAGAAATTGAGCTCGCGAACGACTAAACTTCCGAAATTACAACAGAAACCCACAAGTGTCGCTTTGGCGGCACTTTTCTTTTCCTGCAAATCAGAATCCCTCAGTTACACTTAATGCATGTTTACATAAATACGGTAACTGGAATGAAAATACGTAATCTGGCTCTCCTTCTTTTCTTGTTTGTTTCTACAGCCAGCTATGCAGGCGTAATGGACCCCGACTGTGATGCTGAAAAAGCCGCGAAAGCAACGGCAACCAAAGCGGTTGTTGGTGTTGGTGGTCGTTGTACCCCAAAAGAAGCGTTGAAAGATACCACCGTAGAAGCGGGCAAAGACGCTCTGCCAGATGAGGGGATTGCAGGTAAAGCAGTTGATGCTGCAATGCCAGAAAAAGAAAAGAAACCTCTTAAGAACACAACCAAGAAAATCATCAAGGATTAATGCTGTGTTTCCGCGTACAAAAAGAGCGCCCAGATGGACGCTCTTTTGTTTTTTGCTCGAAATGCTTAAGCCGCTTCAGCTTGACCAATCCAATGGTAATGGTGATTCGCTTTCTTACCGACTAAACCAAGCTCAGCCAATTCTTCAAATACTTTATCAACTTCTTCTGCTGAAAGTCGGAACTGCTTCGCGACGGCTTTCTTAGTACATGTCACTTGATGCCCTTTTAGCGCATCACTCACTTGTTCTAATAACGTCTTTGGTTCTTCTGGCTCAATTGGCACAGACATTTCAGGTTGTTCTTCCTCTTTAATATGAGGTAAGTAACCCGCCGGCTCGAGTTCAATATCACGAACGTTCGCTAGCGTAATACCATCGTTTCTGCGGAAGTAATGACGGAAGCGGTTCTCTTCACCAATCAATCCAACGAAAAACGCTGCGAAGAAGTCCAACAAGATTGATAAGAAGACCACCAAACCCAGTTGCGCTTGAGACGATGTAGTACCGAATGCTTTCGCCAAGCTGTCAATCAAGCCGATCACCGAACCTTGCGCTACTGGAGGTAAGCTGTCGCGTTCCGTCGCTAGGCGTTGCTGTTCTTCACGCAATTTCTTGTTTTGCTCTTGAATACGAGAGACACCTGTCGCGATGCGCTCCATTTCGATGTACTTCTGCGCCGCCATGTTGTTCAGTTCAATCTGTTTATCGATTGATGCAATCTGACGGTTGTAGGCTTCAACTTTTGCCTGCTTTACCGAGATATGGCTTTGTGCACTGTTGGTCGCACTGTTGATACCACCGATACTGCCACCAATAGAAATGGCAGCGAGAACCAAATAAAACACCAATGCCGTTAAGGCACCTGCGTAGTTTCGATGGGCACGACGCTCACCGTATTCATACCAAGCGTAAAATTTACCCGCTTCAAATATGATGGCCAAACCGCCAAATAGCGCCTGCATCATTGGGTTTTCATCAATCGACAAAAACAGTAAAAGAGAGAAAATAGTCGATGCTAAAATCGCTGCACCAGTAAACGCATACACGCTCACCATCGCAAAGCGACCTTTAGGATATCGATATCCGATCTGTTGTTCGTATTTCATTGGAGAAATTTCTTAAGATTCCGCACCCCTTATATGACGGGCGCTTCAGGCAACTACAAAGGTGCGGAGAATACCGTATCCTTTATTAAATTACTGTCATAATTCCGTTAATGGAAAACAAGTGAAGAATAGATAGTCACTTTGAATCGAATAAGCGCGATTCTAGCACGTAAAATCACCAATCAAATCCGCACCATTCAGCAAGCCAACAGGTTAAACTGTGCTGTGAGCAACGCAATTTTAGATATTTATCTTTAGAACAATAATCCACAAAACAAATAAAACACACTCACATCACCTTTTTATAAACTACCAGTTACAATCTAACGCTCATTTGTTAGTATCCCGCGCCGAAACAATGAAGTATCGCGTCGTATGGAAACAGTCAAAATACAATCAGGAAAACCAACTATAAGCGCAGTAGCGATAATCATCGCAGTGCTGTTTCAGTTGTACCTGACATCCACCGTCGCGCTCAACCCTACGCAAATTCACGGTGAAAACTGGCTCAACCAAGTACAAGATGAGAAGGTGCTACTGTGTACTGCAGATGGCTTTAAATGGGTCGATGTTAACGAGTTAATTCAAGCGAATGCACTTCCCAACTCAGACTTCATTCAAGATCTCAATCTGCACGACAGCATCCAATTTGAATGTCCGTTATTGCAAGCCGCTCAATTCTTTATCTCCGTTGCGTTAGGACTCTTTCTTGCCACCATCTTTTGGCTGCGACGCCGCAAGCACACATTAATATCCTACGACTTCGCCCTATGTGGTCGACAAGTGTATAAACACGTCGCACCAAAACAATCACCACCTCGTGCTTTCCTTGCCTAATGCTCTGCATGTGGCGCACAACAATAACAATTAATCCGATCGCACAAACGATTCGGAGAAGCAAAATTTCAAAAGGAAAACACTAATGCTTAAAACAATGAAAACCACAGCCTTCGCTCTTATTGCTCTATTAGCGAGCCCACTGAGTCTCGCTCACGAATATGAAGCAGGCAAGATTCACATCGATCATCCTTGGAGTCGTGAAGCACCACCAAATGCGCCAGTAATTGGCGGTTTCTTCCAGCTAAGTAACCTAGGTGATGCTGATGACGCGCTGATTGCAGCTTCAACACCGATTGCTGACCGTGTAGAGATTCATACTCACACCAAAGAAGACGGCATGATGAAGATGATTAAGATTGATGAAGTCGTGGTAGAGCCTCAGCAGAAAGTGGAATTCAAGCCAGGCAGCTTCCATCTCATGATCTTCAACCCAACCCAAACGCTAAAAGAAGGCGACCGTTTCCCTGTGACTTTGACGTTCAAAAAAGCAGGTAAAGTGGAAGTAGAAATGGCGGTTGAGAAAAAAGACCACATGGAAAAGCACACGCACCACCATTAATCGCTTAAACGAAAAGAGCCCGCGACTTCAGCGGGCTCTTTTGCTTTTGGTGCTCAGACTTTAATTATGTGTACTTGAGAGATTCCCTACTCGCTCGTTCCCCGCTCTAGGGAATGACCCCATTTAGTCTTCTATCAAAGTTTGAGTGGCTTAGTGCTCAGCACATTGGCCAAACTCCCTTCGTCACTGCGACGAGCCTAGGCGAGATCAGGAATCTATTAACAGCTAACTCAGTTTTACTTAAAGCAAACCTCTGCCCAGCGCGCTAGACCTGCGGTTACCGAACCAAAGTAGTTACCACTCACCACCGGAATATTTGGCAATACTGTCTGCACTGCATCACGCAAAATAGGTGAACGTGCCGAGCCGCCGGTCATAAAGATTGCATCCGGTTTTACGCCCGCTTGCTCTACCGCTTCTGTTACTAACGCTGTCATCTTATTCTTCGGTGATTCAATCGCTTCAATCATCTCATCACGTTGAACATCGACTTCAATCAACTCAGACAACAAGTTAATGCCCGCATGGTAGGACGCTTGTTCAGAAAGCGCGACTTTCGCCTCTTCCGCACGACGGACAATGTTATAACCCAGAGACTCATGGTAAACCTCTAACAAGCGAGCAAGCTTTTGTGGCTCTTGCGCTTGCTTGTGCAGAAGTTTCAACGCCGAAAGGTTCTCACGAGAATAAAAGTCACTCTGCGCTTCTACGTTGTTGATCGCAATTGGGTTCCAGAACTGTGTGGTTGGCATAACGATGCCCGACTCCATCTTACTCTCCATACCAAATGGGAACATCAGTTGTTTGAACGCCAATGCAATATCCAAATCGTTACCACCGACACGCTGGCCGCTGTGCGCCAACAGACTTGCTGTGCGATCCGCTTTACCACGCCAAGATGGTCCCATTTGAATCAAAGAACAGTCTGTCGTACCACCGCCAATATCGACCACCAGAATGGTTTTATCTTCCGTTAGCGTCGCTTCATATTCCAGACCCGCGGCAACAGGCTCAAATTGAAACTCAACATTTTGGAAGCCAGCACGTTTTGCTGCTCTTAAGAGAATACCTTCTGCTTGGATGTTCGCCGTTTCTCCTCCACGTCCGTGGAAATTGATAGGACGACCAATCACCGCATCAGTAATGATTTGCTGCGCATCGTTCTCAGCTTGCGACTTGATGTTGTCCATCATGGCGCACACTAGATCTTCAAAGAAACTTAACTGAACGTCACGCAGGCCAGATGCACCTAAGAAAGACTTCGGTGACTTCACATAGTAAATATCGCGAGGATCTTCTAAGTAACGATTCAGCGCTGCTTGTCCAAACGCCATATCTTCAGGCTCAAGTTCAATGCTCTCTTCGCGGTTGAAGTTTATAGCGCGACGCAGAACTTGCTCACCCACTTTATCAAAAGGCTTGATATTACGATGACGAAATAGGTGTTCAGACACCGATTCACGCGTTGGTGACGCAAGGGTGGAAGGAATGTAAGGGCTACTCCCCTCAAGATTAAGCAACTGAGGCTCACCTTGTTCCATTTTCGCCACCGAACAGTTTGCGGTGCCATAGTCAAAGCCGATGTACATAAGTCCTCCCACTGACAAAAAAGGTCGGCAATCCTACCTCAACAGTCGTGGAAATTCTAGCGCAACAACTTGAATTGAATCTGGCTTTAGTCTTTCTCTACAGGCTCTTTTTTCATTGAGGGCAGTACAAACGCAAGAAGCAACGCCAAAAGCAGAAATACCGGAGTGAGCGTAAGCCCATGCCAAATCGAGTATCCATCGTGGAAGAGCCAAAAAATGCCTACTGTAAGTAAGTATGCAAAATAGCTACAAAACACTAAGCTAATCGCTACGAAACGAGTGCGGTTAATGATGAGTATGCGCACCAAATATTGGCTCATGATTCCTGCGCAATGGACAGCAAGTTGCCAATTTATAATAAAGCACGCCAACGCGACAAACCCTGAGACCAACAGCGCATCATGAGTATTAACGATGAAATAGCTACCAAAACGACTCATGATGATGGGATAGTCACCTTCATAAATGATCGACCACGAAATCGCATTCGCAGCCGCAACGAAGTTGGCAAAATAGGCGATGGCATAAAAGGTAGTTTGAGAACTGAATGGTTGAAAGACTTCTGAACAATAGCCTTGCCACTCTTCTTGGTTAGCGGTTGGTCCGACCCAATTGCGTTTTTTACTTGGCACACGCTCGGCAAATGCAGGGCCATTACGAAACAACAGCCAAAAGATATACAGCGCTAGTGCCACCAAGAGTATTGTTAGCATCCCCTTTCCCCTCTAGAAATGTCCTTTCCACTGCCAATGGCGTTGGGGTCGTATACTGCACTTCCCTGATTTATATGTTAAATCTTGTTTTAATGCGTTACTAAACATCAAATATAAGAACATATGATGGTGACTCTTTTATCACTATCGTTATTTAGGTTTAGCACACGATGGACGGAATTGCTGAATCTGGGTAGGACGAACAAGGAGGGGAAACGTCGCCTACCCCAACGATTTACGCTTCGAGCTTTTCCTCAAATACTCCGAGTTCGCGCCCGAGCCAAATCGCATGTTCTGTGTGATCACGTAATTCGTTATCGCTGACTGGATGGATTAAGACAGAGAAGCCACCTCGAATGGTATCTAACCAAGCGATAAATTCCTCGCTCACGGATTCAACGTGCAGTTCAAACATTGGCATCTTATGGGGCCCAACCAATTTACACACTAACGGAAAAACGCGCAGCACGTCTTGGCGTTCTTGACGAATAATTTCATTCAAGGCTTGAGCTTTTTCCTGCTGCTGAAGCGGAAAGTAAACATGAATGTGGTACATAACTTCTCCATGAGTATCACAGACTTTAATTATGGGTCACACTACATGCATTCCCCAACCTTGGGAAGTGACAAGTGACTCTATCTAGTCAAAGCGTGACGACGAGAATAACGTGTTACTGAATTACCACCTCAAAGTGCTTAATAACCATCCAAGTTGTGAAATTTCACAGCGTAATTTTGTCGCAAATTTCTGGTCAAAGTCAGTGATTCCATTCAATTCTGAAAACGTACAATTCTTAAAACCAGTGTTTTATCCTATAAAAATACACTGTAAGCGAAATTTTACTGTGGAGCATTGCGTAAATCAAAGCACAATTTAACATTTTGTTTACACTTACAGTATCTGGTTATATCAAGATTCATCACTGGATTAGGCGGTGTAAACAGCAGTATCAAGCGACGCCTTGTGTTTTTCCAGAACACAGTTTTGTTAGAGAGACGAACGACAGATGCGTCAATAACTATCAAAAACAACTGCAATCCTAGGTATGACCTTTTGCGCTGATATCAAAGCCTGAGTACCCATACAGGCTGAGATCGAAATAATGAGCAGCTGCAGTCCAAAAGACCCGCAGCGTCAAAAGGAGCTTGAGATGAACGTTCAGGCATTACCCATGCATCGGTTTATCGACCATGATGGGAACCTCGTCAGCCAACTACCCAACTGGGCTGATCTTGAAACTTTGGTCGGATTTTACCAAGACATGGTATTAACCCGGACCTACGATAACAAAGCCGTTGCCCTGCAACGCACTGGGAAATTGGGCACCTACCCATCACACCTTGGCTCGGAAGCTGTTGGTATTGCTGTGGGCAGAGCGCTTAACACCACCGATGTTTTCGTGCCTTATTATCGTGATATGCCCGCCATGTGGTGCCGTGGCATAGGAATGGAAAAGAACCTGCAATATTGGGGAGGCGATGAACGCGGCAGCGACTTCGCGCCTGAAGGCAGTCCTTTTCCTAGTAAAGATCTCCCCTTCTGTGTCCCAATCGCAACTCAGTGTACCCATGCCGTTGGTGTTGCGGCGGCACTGAAAATCCAAGGCAATCACGATGCCGCTTTGGTGATGTGCGGCGATGGCGGCACTTCCAAAGGCGATTTCCTTGAATCCATTAATTGTGCAGGCGCTTGGAACATCCCATTAGTCTTTGTGGTGAACAATAACCAATGGGCGATCTCCGTACCACGCAGTTTGCAATGTGCCGCGGAATTTCTCTCAGAAAAAGCCAAAGGTGCTGGTATCCCCGGCATTACGGTGGATGGCAACGATGTCGTCGCGGTGTTTGATGCAACATTGAACGCCCTTGAACGAGCGAGAAAAGGCAAAGGCGCAACGTTAATTGAAGCAGTAAGTTACCGCTTGAGCGATCACACCACCGCCGACGATGCGACCCGCTATCGTAACGAGGACGAGGTTCAAACAGCTTGGCAATATGAACCCGTTCGTCGACTTAAAGTATTTCTCAGCAATCAAGGCGTTTGGAATAACGAGAAAGAACAAGAGTGGCAAGCACATTGCAAAGAACAAGTTGAACTCGGCGTTGAGCGTTATCTCAACATGCCAAATCAAGCGCCTGAAACGGGCTTTGATTTCCTTTATGAATCCCTGCCCCAAGAGCTTCATGCGCAAAGGGATGAGCTAATCAATAAAGCAATGCGAATGCAGGGAGGGAAACATGACTGAACTCACGTTAGTTGAAGCAGTGAACCTCGCACTGCATCATGAAATGGAACACGACCCAAATGTCATCGTCCTTGGCGAAGATGTGGGTGATAACGGCGGTGTATTCCGCGCCACTGTAGGACTCAAACAAAAATACGGTCTTAAGCGCGTTATCGACACACCATTAGCTGAAGCACTTATTGGCGGAGTCACTGTCGGTATGGCAACGCAAGGTTTACGACCTGTAGCCGAGTTTCAATTCCAAGGCTTTGTCTTCCCTGCATTGGAGCATTTGATGTGTCATGCAGCGCGAATGCGTAACCGAACCCGTGGTCGACTCACCTGCCCTGCGGTATTCCGCGCGCCCTTTGGTGGCGGCATTCACGCACCAGAGCATCACTCCGAAAGCGTCGAAGCGTTATTTGCTCACACCGCAGGCTTTAAGGTTGTGATTCCTTCATCACCGCAACGCGCTTATGGTTTGCTCCTAGCAGCCATTCGAAGCAACGATCCGGTGATGTTCTTCGAGCCGAAACGTATCTATCGCACTGTGAAATCTGAAGTGGTGGATAACGGCGAAGCGCTACCTCTCGACACTTGTTTTACCCTTCGCAAAGGTCGCGACATTACATTAGTGACTTGGGGAGCGTGTGTTGTCGAATCACTGCAAGCGGCTCAAACGCTGTCCAATCAAGGTATCGAAGTTGAGGTGATTGATTTAGCCAGCATCAAACCCATTGATACCGCGACCATCTTCCGTTCGCTAGAGAAAACCGGACGCCTCTTGGTGGTCCATGAAGCCAGCAAAACCTGTGGTGTCGGCTCAGAACTGCTAGCCAGAACCGCAGAACATGCCATGTGCCTACTCAAAGCGCCACCAAAACGCGTCACGGGCATGGATACCATCATGCCGTACTACCGCAACGAAGATTATTACATGATTCAGGAAGAAGACATTGTGCTCGCCGCGCGCGAACTCGTGGAGGATTGGAAATGAAGACGTTTAACTTGCCCGATCTCGGCGAAGGTCTCGCTGAGTCAGAAATTGTGAAATGGCATATTAGTGTTGGTGATATGGTCAAGCTCGATCAAGTGGTGCTTACTGTCGAAACTGCAAAAGCGACCGTAGACGTCCCTGCGCCTTATGGTGGCCGCATCGTGAGCCGTCATGGTGAAGAAGGCGACGTAATCAACATCGGTGCTCTACTTCTGGAAATCGATGAAACGGGCGCAGAACAAACCGTCTCAGAGCAGAAACAAACTGCCGATGCAGCAACCGTGGTCGGTAATGTATCCCAACATGCGCACAGCGTGAATGTGGACGACTTCTGGATTGGTGGCGAACACAGTCCATCGCCAGATAACCTCATTACTGCGCTTCCTTCTGCTCGACTATTAGCGAAGAAGCTGGGTGTGGACTTGGAGTTAGTTAAAGGTAGTGGGCCGGATGGTTTGATCGTCGATGCCGACATTTACGACGAAGCAGGCAAACAACGTCCCGGTACAGAAGTACTCAAAGGCGCACGCCGAACCATGGTGTCGGCCATGGCGGAATCCCATCACAATGTCGCAGCGGTCACCATTACCGAAGAAGCGGTGTTGGAAGGCTGGGAGCAAGGTGAAGATATCAGTATTCGTCTGGTCCAAGCCATTGTGCATGCGTGTCAAGAAGAGCCAGCTATGAATGCATGGTTCGATGCAGAAACCATGACGCGTTGTGTCCACAGTACGGTGAATATTGGTATTGCCGTAGACAGTCGACATGGTTTGTACGTGCCGGTTCTGAGACACGCTGATGAGTATGAGCCACAAGAGGTGCGCCGTTGGTTGGACCAAACCGTGCAAGGCATACGGGAACGTAAGATTGGTCGTGAGCAGTTACAGCACGCCACAATTACGCTTTCAAACTTTGGTGCGATTGCAGGCATTTACGCAACGCCAGTGGTCACGCCGCCACAAGTTTCGATTGTCGGTGCAGGTCGAATCATTGAGAAGGTTGTAATTCGAGACGGGCAAGCTGTGGCAGTGAAAGCCATGCCGCTGTCGATTACGTTTGACCACCGTGCATGTACCGGCGGTGAAGCTGCAAGGTTCACAAAAGTACTAGCAGAGCACTTGAGAAAACCGAGTGTTTAAGCAGCTTTTGCCATGAATAACAAAAGGGTTTCCGATTGGAAGCCCTTTTGTTTTGAAGATGAATTTAAAGAGAGATTCCCTACTCGCTCATTCTTCACTCCAGGGAATGACGCCCGAAAAATAGCGAACTTAAACCTTCTCCAACAACTCCGGCATAATCTCAAACAAATCACCAACCAAACCATAATCTGCGACTTGGAAGATTGGCGCTTCAGGATCACTGTTGATCGCCACAATCACCTTAGAATCCTTCATTCCTGCCAAATGCTGAATGGCTCCGGAAATACCCACAGCAATGTACAATTGAGGCGCGACAATCTTACCCGTTTGCCCAACTTGCAAATCGTTAGACACAAAGCCTGCGTCTACCGCAGCGCGTGATGCGCCAATTGCGCCACCAAGCTTGTCGGCAAGCTGTTCCACCAGCGCGAAATTCTCTTTGCTGCCTAACCCTCGACCACCCGAGACCACAACGTTTGCCGCCGGTAGTTCTGGTCTTTCGCTTTCCGCTTTTTGCTGTGAAACAAACTCAATGTGCTCTGCCTTAATGACCGTTTCTAACGTCACGACATTCTCGACTACTGCAGAATCAGACACCGCAATTGCGTCAAACGCTGAGCTCCGAATCGTCATCACTTTGGTTGTATCGTCCGAACGAACTCTGGCTAACGCATTACCGGCATAGATGGGGCGAACAACCGTATCGAGCGATTCAATCGCAATCACATCTGACAACTGCCCAACATCCAGTAAGGCAGCGACACGGGGCATCAAGTTCTTACCGAAGGTACTCGCGGGAGCTAGGATATGCGAATAATCCCGACCAACTTCGGCAATCAAAATAGACAGGTTTTCTGCCAGTGCATGCTGATATTCAGCAGCATCAATCGCAATGATCTGCGAGATACCTTGCACACACTTCAACTCGTTCAATACTGAGCTGCATTGGTGCCCGACTAACAAGGCGGTGACAGGCAATGAGGCTCCGTCTTGTTGAATCTGAGAAGCCGCGCTCAACGCACGTAATGTATCGACTGAAAGTGATTGGTTATCGTGTTCTACAACGACCAAGGTTGCTAACGGTTTGTTTGCCATGGTTCTGCCTCCTAAATCACTTTCGCTTCATTTTTGAGCTTGTCGACTAACTCGTTCACACTGCCAACCATCTCACCAGCTTTACGAGCAGGCGGCGTCATGACTTCCAGCACTTGCTGAGAGTGCTCAACACTCACACCAAAGAAGTCTGGCGTCATCACCGATAGCGGCTTCTTCTTCGCTTTCATGATATTCGGTAGCGAGGCGTAACGCGGTTCATTCAAACGTAAATCCGTACTGATGATCGCAGGCAGATCCAGTTTGAGCGTTTCTAAGCCACCGTCGATTTCTCGCGTAACCAGAACCGTTTCCCCTTCTACTTTCACTTCCGATGCAAATGTCCCCTGCGGACGATTCGTCAGTGCTGCCAACATTTGCGCGACTTGGTTGTTATCCGTATCGATTGACTGTTTACCCAGAAGCACCAATTGAGCCTGCTCTTGCTCCATCACAGCTTTGAGTAACTTCGCGACCGCAAGCGGTTCTGGTGACTGTTCAACATCAATATGAATCGCACGATCCGCACCTAATGCGAGCGCTGAGCGCAATTGTTCCTGACAACTGGTGTCACCAATCGACACCACTAACATCTCCTCTGCAACCCCAGCTTCTTTAAGGCGTACTGCCTCTTCCACCGCGATTTCACAGAATGGGTTCATCGTCATCTTCACGTTGTTGGTTTCCACGCCGGAACCATCCGATTTCACTCTTACTTTAACGTAAGGGTCAATTACACGTTTAATCGCAACCAGTACTTTCACATTCCCTCCTAGCAGATCGCAAAGCGATACGCGTCCTAGCAATTGGGTCATGCGCGACAAAGACTTGTATTAAAGCTCAGTTTTTTCATTACTTTGCTAACAAAAAACACATTGTGACATTGTCACCATATATCTTTATCACGCCCTATGACGTTACCATTTGAGCTTAGTTTAGTTTACGTTTACGTCAACTGGACTATAGTTCTTTATACGAGCACTGCGTAATAGAAGAAGCACCTGAAACACAAAGAAAGGTTTCGCATAAAGGAAGCAAGAAGATGGAAAGAGAATGCATGGAATTTGATGTGGTGATTGTCGGCGCTGGACCTGCAGGTTTGAGTGCAGCATGCCGCTTAGCGCAACTCAACCAAGAGCGTGAAGATGAGCCGCTGTCTATTTGTGTGGTAGAAAAAGGCTCAGAAGTTGGTGCACATATCTTATCTGGCGCGGTATTCGAAACACGTGCATTAGACGAGCTTTTTCCTGATTGGCAAAGCATGGGCGCGCCTCTTTCCGCCGCGGTAAAAAACGATGCCTTCTTGTACCTAACCACAGAACTTAATCACATTCGTGTTCCCCACTTTCTTACCCCTAACCCAATACACAATGATGAAAACAACTACGTCATCAGCTTGGCGAACTTGTGTCGTTGGTTAGCAGACCAAGCTGAATCGCTTGGTGTAGAGGTCTATCCCGGTTTCGCCGCATCCACGATTAACTACGACGCATTTGGCGCTGTTACAGGGGTAAACACCAGCGACATGGGTTTGGACAAGAAAGGAGAAGCCAAACCCAACTTTGAAGCCGGTATTGAGCTAAAAGCCAAATACACCGTGTTCGCCGAGGGGTGCCGAGGTCATCTTGGTAAAGAGCTCATCCAACGATTTGGTTTAGACGGTGATAAACAACCGCAACATTATGCGCTCGGGCTTAAAGAAATTTGGGAGTTACCTGACGATGCCAAAGATCAATCTGGCAGCGTGATTCATTCTGCAGGGTATCCACTGAGTGAACCCAACACCACGGGTGGCGGTTTTCTCTATCACATGGAGAACAACCAAATCGCCGTTGGGCTTATTGTCGACTTGAATTACAGCAATCCTTACTTGAGTCCGTTTGACGAATTTCAACGCTTTAAGCACCACCCTGCTATCGAACAACATTTAAAAGGCGCTCAACGCATCGCTTACGGCGCAAGAGCCATTGCGAAAGGTGGGTTGTCTTCTCTACCGAGACAGCAATTCCCCGGCGGTTTATTGATTGGTTGTGATGCGGGCACGTTAAACGTCGCTAAGATCAAAGGCAGCCATACTGCGATGAAATCCGGTTTGTTAGCCGCAGAAGCCATTGCCGAAGCATTCACACAATCCAATTCGGAACCGGATTACCAAACCAAGTTTGAAGATTCATGGTTGTATGAAGAACTTAGTGACACACGTAACTTTAGTGCAAACATTCACAAATTCGGCAGCGTACTCGGCGGCGCACTTTCCACCTTCGAACACAATCTGTGGCAACCTCTGGTTAAGAAACCAATACCGTGGACGATCACTGATCCTTCGCACGATCATGAACAACTGAAACCAATTGATGAGTGCCAACCTATTCAATACTCGAAACCAGATGGTGTAATCAGCTTCGATAAACCCTCATCAGTATTTTTGTCTGGTACACAACATGAAGAAAATCAGCCTTGCCACTTGCAACTCGCCTATCCTCATATTCCGATTCAAGTCCATTTGAAGAAGTTTGATGAGCCAAGCCAGCGCTACTGCCCTGCTGGCGTGTATGAAGTGGTAGAAGTAGAAGGCGAGCGAACATTTCAAATTAATGCCGCAAACTGTGTGCATTGTAAAACCTGTGACATCAAAGATCCTTCGCAAAACATCACATGGAAAGCACCTGAGGGTGGCGGCGGACCAAGCTATCAAAACATGTAGCACTTATAATGTGATGGTGATTCGCTATCACGCCTCTTTTATCTGAACAATTGATAATTTAAATCCATCAAAAATCTAACAAATCAATCACGTGTACTATGCTTAGTTTGCCAATTAACTAAGCAGTTCACGGTCAATTTGCATCAATCACAACAAAAGAAATGAATTCTACTTATTGTCCAGGAGGACTCGATGAAGAGGATATTGAGGAAGTTTCTCGTATTGATGAGCGCGGTCGCGCCTGTCAGTCTGTTGGCAGCAGATAAACCCAACATTTTAGTATTTTGGGGCGACGATGTTGGTGTTTACAACATTAGCGCTTATCACAATGGCATGATGGGCGGTCGTACACCAAACATCGACACCATTGCCAATGAAGGTGCCATTTTTACGGATGCTTACGCGCAACAAAGTTGTACTGCGGGTCGTGCATCGTTCATTCTCGGTCAGCACCCATTCCGTACAGGCTTACTTACGATTGGTATGCCTGGAGCAAAAGAAGGGATTCAAGCCAAAGACCCAACCATTGCTGAGCTACTGAAAAACCACGGCTACGTTGCGGGTCAGTTTGGTAAAAACCACCTAGGAGACCAAGACGAGCACTTACCTACTAACCACGGTTTTGATGAATTCTTCGGTAACCTCTACCACTTAAATGCTGAAGAAGAACCAGAATCAGAGTTCTACCCTAAAGATCCTGAGTTCCGTAAAAAATTCGGCCCTCGTGGTGTTCTTAAATCCACCGCTGACGGAAAAATTGAAGACACAGGCCCACTCACCCGTAAGCGTATGGAAAACGTTGACCAAGAGTTTATGGAAGCCAGTCTTGCCTTCATGGAAAAAGCCGTGAAAGACGATAAACCTTTCTTCATTTGGCACAACTCGACGCGAATGCACGTTTGGACACACCTAAGTGAAGAATACAAAGGGAAGTCTGGTTATGGCCTTTATGCCGACGGCATGATGGATCTGGACGATCAAGTTGGCGTGATGCTTAAGAAGCTTGACGAACTTGGTGTAGCCGACAATACCATCGTGATTTTCAGTACCGATAACGGTGCAGAGAAATTCACATGGCCAGATGGTGGTACAACACCATTTAAAGGCGAGAAAGGTACAACTTGGGAAGGTGGCTTCCGTGTACCTATGATGGTTCGCTGGCCGGGTCAGATCAAACCGGGGACGGTCATCAACGACATTTTCTCTCAAGAAGACTGGATGCCAACGCTATTGGCCGCCGTGGGTGAGCCAGACGTAAAAGAGAAGCTACTTAAAGGTCATGAAGCCAATAACAAAACCTTTAAAGCGCACCTCGATGGATATAACCAGTTAGACCTACTTACCGGTAAAACAGATACTGGTGCTCGTAATGAAATCTTCTACTTTGATGCCGGCGGCCACTTAAACGCTCTGCGTTATAAAGATTGGAAGATTCACTTCACCATCATGGAAGGGGCCATCAACGAGGCTTATCGTAAAACGCCAAGCTGGCCGTTGATCGTTAACCTACGTATGGACCCATTTGAAGTAGGACCAGACTCAGCGCTTTATGTCCGACACTTCTACGCAGACCAAATGTGGATGTTTGTCCCAGCGCAGGCTATCGTTCGAAAATTCCTTGAAACCTTTAAAGAGTTCCCTGCAACCAAAGGCAGCTCTTTGAGTATCGAGCAAGTCGTGGATGCCATGACGCAACCACAACGGAATTAATGTTTAACACTTAGTTTGATAAAGCACTAAGCCTACGGAGTACGGATATTATCGCTGGTATCTGTACTCCGTATTTTTATGTCTCAAGCCCTTATACCTCATCTCTAAGAGTCGCATAACCGACGTTCATCACGGTCGGATAGTTTTAGAAAAAAGCAGATATCGCCTGTCACCCATGGCGCAGTCCATCGCTGCTTTATTTGCTTTCGAAATACCCCTCCCTACTCCTGCCAATCAGCAAAATGGTCAAGTAGAAAGTTGATGGCCAATCTGGCCCTTAGAGGCAGAAAGTGGCGATTCTGATAAACGATCCAACTACTATTACCACTTCCCCAATAAGACTCTAAGATTGGTACCAATCGCCCGGAAGAAATGGCATCGTTAAAGCTACTCTTTGGTAGATACGCCACGCCTAATCCGTCTTCACAGGCTTGCAAAACCGTTTTAGCGTTGTTGCTTTTCCATCGTCCTTGGACTTTCACGCCATCTAGCGCCTTACCATCTTTTTCAAACAACCAAACGTCCTTGTTCGTGATGATGCAACTGTGGTGCTTGAGTTGTGTTGGATGAGTAGGAAAACCATGCTCGTCGATATAATTCTGACTCACCGCTGCTGCCATGGGGCGATCAACTAGCTTTCTCGCGACTAAACCAGAATCACTTAGGCGTCCGTAACGAATGGCAAAATCAAAACCATCTTCAATAAAATTGACCATACTTGTATTGAAGTTGACTTCTACCGTGAGGTTCGGATGTTGTTTCGCAAACGCCATCAACGCTGGTGCAACGTGATTTTCAGAAAACGCACCAGCAGCACTCACTCGTAACGTACCACTCAATTGAGTTTGCTGTGTGGTGAGTTGCTCATTGGCTTGCTGAAGCCCAATCACCAACTCTTTACATTGTTGGTAATACGCTTGCCCTGCTTCCGTTAAGCTTACCATTCGTGTCGAACGTGCTAGCAAGGCAACGCCTAAACGTTCCTCTAACTTTGTCACTTGTCGACTTACATGGCTGGTACTGCAACCCAATTGTTTCGCAGCAGAAGAAAACCCTAAGCTCTCCGCAACCGTAACAAATTCGTTGATACCTTCAAAACTGTCCATAGTCACCTTTGCCATATGGCAATAATGTTTTGCTAATTACCTCTATTATCACCTATCTGATTAGCAATTAGTATGAAGGTGCTCAACAAAATACAGCAACCCAAAAGGACCCCATCATGAAGAAAGTACTCATTGTTGTAACGAATCACGCGACACTCGGCGAAACCGATCAAGCAAACGGCACCTACGCACCAGAGCTCACCCATGCACTTGCAGAATTACTTGGTGCGGGCTTCGATTACGACATTGCTTCTATCAAAGGAGGCCAAGCCCCACTGTATGGAACAGACATTGAAGGTGATGCGGTAAACACAAAAATCTTGGCTGATGATGATTTCCAAAACCGTGTCAACAACACGATTCCAGTTTCACAAATCAACGCTGACAACTACGATGCAATCTTCTACCCAGGAGGTTTTGGTCTACTTTCTGACTTAGCGACCAATGAAGATTTCGCACAAATCTCTGCAAAGCATTATGAAGATGGCGGCATCGTTGCAGCCGTTTGTCATGGTCCAGGCGCCCTACTGCCTATCACGCTTAGCAATGGAGAGAAACTGCTTGCGTCTAAATCGGTGACAGGTTTTACCCGTGAAGAAGAAATCGACTTTGGTACCATCAATGATATCCCTTTCCTTTTGGAAGAATCCCTAGCACGTGGCGCGGCACGCTACTCAAAAGTACAGCCGTGGCAAGAGTTTGTGATTGTAGACGAACGTGTGATCACTGGTCAAAACCCAACTAGCGCACACGGTGTAGGGAAAGCAATTGTGGAACTATTGGGGTAATCAAACGATTGTTAAGCAGCGGATATAGAGCGTGGTAGATGCCCTATAGCAACTTCCACGACTTTAATGTTCGCTGCTCAGTACTGCCATAAACCTGTGAAGTATAGTGTTAGACCTGCGAATATAATGGTAGCTGTGCTTCACATGTTTATCCCGATATCAATTCGCCCCTTCCACGCCATAACCACCGACGTCACCTTGATCACCATTCGAAAACTTTAGATGAAAAAGCTAATATTTCCGGTAGTTTACCTACAGTTTTATTTTGAGAAATTGCGTAAACTGCTAAAGATCTATTCAATGTTGCTCTATTCATTGTCGAAACCGTATTCACTAACGGCAAGGCAATTGAGCACCTAAAACTAAAAAGAAAATACTTCGAAAAGGATTCATGTATGAAGGCGTCAGTGGTAAACCGAATCCGGTTATCCGGAAAAATGGTGATGGCAACAAGTGGTTTGGCGTTATCCGGTTTCGCTTATTGTTCCACTCCAGAAACTATTGGAGACATTCAGTTCGTCGACCCAAACTTTGCTGATTGCTTTTCTGGCTACGAAGCGTCTTCACCAAATATTTTGACCGAACTCGACTGCTCCAACAATAACATTAGCTCTGTGGAAGAAATTAAATTTTTCCCTGCACTAGAAGACTTGATTCTCCTAAATAACAATATTAAAAGCGTCGATACTACAAATAATCCAAAGCTCAAACGCCTGATCTTGGCGAACAACCAATTGACAGATATCGACCTCTCTCATAACCCGGAGCTTGAAACTCTGACTGTTTCAGAAAACAACCTGACACAGCTCAACATCAATAAGAACTCGAAGCTGAAAAGTCTCTACGCCTACAAAATGCCTATTGCAGAAATAGACGTTCGCCACCTATCACGGTTGCGTGACCTTGGATTCAGTGCCCATAAACTGACAGAGCTTAACGTTAGCCAAAACTCCGAACTCAAGACGCTCTTTCTTGGAAGTGGCAGCCTAACTACGATCGACTTAAGCCATAACCCAAAGCTTTCACACGTATCTCTTCAATCAAACCAATTGCAAGAGATTGATTTGTCGAAAAACGCGAATCTTAAGCACCTTAACGTGCGCAATAATAAGCTCACCAGTTTGGACTTAAGCCAGCAGACACAGCTGCAAGAAGTTAAAGCAGACTATAACCAGTTAGCTGAATTCCAATTGGGTAAAAACCCAGACTTAACGTCACTAGAGCTAAACAATAATAAATTGACCAAACTGGACCTGACTCAACAACTGGCCTTGAAGAAGTTCACAGCATTCAACAACCCACTTTATGATATTACATTGCCTAAAGGTCATGAGTTTGATCTGTTTTCAGTCGAGGGTTCACCTTATGCCGCCGCTCTAACGACAACCTCTCAAGCAAGCGAAGAGAAAAACATCTCAAACCTACTATCTCCTCGTGTCAGCATCATTGAAGGTGGTGTAATAACGCAAGAGGGAAATGAGTACACCGTGACTCCAACACAAATGGTGATGCCAAAACTCGGCCAATACATTGGCTTTCGATACTCGGTTACGTTGCCCAAGAATGCACAGGGTGAAGTAGAGCCTAGCCTTGCAAAAACCAACAAATTCCCCATTACCGTCCGGATGACTCATCCAAAGATTGTCGATCCTAAAACGGGCAAAGGGTTCACCGAATCCACTTGGCCTGACACCATGTTTAAGCATGATCGTAACCTCGCGATGTGGTATTTCGGCGATAAAAGCGAGCTGGTGTCCGGCCGTTGGAAACTCGAGATACTTTACCGCGATAGCGTGGTAGCAAAAAAAGCCTTCCAGCTAGTCAATATGGATGATCCGAAAGAACTCACTTCAATCAAGGAAGCACTGGTCATGCAAAACTTATTCAGCAAAGGTTCTAGTTATGTTTGTAAAGAAACCGCCTTTCAGCGCTGTTTTGGGTTCGATAGTACTAGTAAATGTGAACAAGCTCTTGAGCCTTATACCAAGAGCTGCCAGTCAGTAATGGCTCAAGAAATCAAAAAACAAAAGGGCAAGTTTGACAGTAAAGACGCTCTGAAAAATGCTTTTCTCTTTTATACAGGGTGTTTAATGGGGAGCTACGCAGAAGAAAATCATTTCGAGCGAACAGAAGTACTTCAATGTATGAAAAGTAAATAAGGTGTTTTTGAATAGAGCCTCCCATCAAGTGAGGCTCTAGTGCCGTTAAGCTTCTACCCCTGCTTCATCTTCTTCTACGATATCCGTTTCTTGGCTCGCCTCTTCCAACCATTGCTGTAAAGCTTCACTTGCTAGCACCTTCTGTTGGTAGGCTTTGGCACCTTCCGATAGCTCTATGCCATAAGTTTGGAAACGCAATGCCACTGGTGCATACATGGCATCGGTGATTGACCATTCTCCAAATAGCCAACCATTCGGATGCAGCTTGGCTTGCTCTGCCCAAATGGCGTCAATGCGTGCAATATCTTTACGTACACCATCCGTTAGATCGACTTTTCTGCGCGCGCGAATGTTCATTGGGAGTTCGTTTCTTAAGTCAAAGAAACCCGAATGCATTTCTGAGGCAATGGCGCGTGCTTTAGCTCGTTCTGCAGACTTACTTGGCCATGCTCTACCTTGCAAGTATTGCTCGTTAACGTATTCCAAAATCGCTAATGAATCCCACACGGAAGCGGTAGACGGATTAACCAAACGTGGCACTCCTTATCAACTACTGGCGTGTTGTAATACAGCCTCGGCAAAACGAGCGATTGTACGTTCGAGCATGGCTATCGGTGCGATGGGCAGTATTAGCGCTAGCGAGGATCTTAAGATCTTAGACGATATGCCATCGCTGCCTTCCGTGGATATAGTGCTGGTCACGGGCGTTGAGCCTCATCCAATACTCGACAAAGAATGCTTGGCGCAATTGGTTGAGTTAATGGCTTAACCGGATTAGCTAGCCAATCACAAAGTTAAATTCACCCGTTAACCGCCCGTCGATTCGTATAGTCTTAAACTGCAGATAATCAAGGGCTTTACGACCCCACCATTCATCACCAGTATTGCCTTTTAAATATAGCTGAGTGGTCAGAAGCTCTTGGTTATCCCGCCACAACTTAACGTGAATGTGCGGCGGACGAGAGGCATAAGTCACAGGATACAAAGTCTGGAATTAGTAGCGACCATCCGATTGAGTCTCTACCGCGCCAAAGCCTACAAAGTGAGCATCAAACTTATCATTATTTGGCTGCTTAGGGTGATCGTAAATCCCCTGCCCATCGCATTGCCAGATTTCTACTTTGATGCCTGAAACTGGGTTTTCCGATCTATCTAAGACTTTGCCTTGCAACACGATAGGTTCACCGACCAAGCCCTCCGATTGGAGAATCAAGTTTTGACGAAGAGGAATGTTCACTACTGGATACAATGGCCCTTCTGTCTGTGCTGGCGTCGACCGCATTGGTGTTTTCGCTTTTAAAGTGGGTGCGAACAACAATGCCCATAGCACTAAAATGTGTCTTCTTTCCATGGTTCCAGCTTTTTCCGTTTATTGTAGTAAGTGTGGCGAAACCTCTTCATTTTTCCAGCTTAAGATAACGTCTGACAGTAGAAACAAAAATGCCCCTGCATTGCGGAGGCATGGATTAAATCGCTAGAGCTCAGAACATATAACGAAACGATTAGACGCTAAATCGGCTGAGCGTATTCTTCTGGTTTTCTGCCATTTCTGCTAACTCTTCGGCTGCATTGAGTGCCAGTAAATACGTTTGGCCGGAGATCTTATCACTCACTTCAATCACGTTGCTGACACTCCGCGAGTATTCTTAAGCGTCTTGAATTACGATAGAAACACCTTCACCTACCAATTGCGAGCGATTCACGTGTTATCGTAAAAGAAGGAACTTAAGACAAGACCCAACACACCTTACTAAAAAACTAAACAATAAAAGTCAAACATTTAATAGTTAACTTGGAGTTTAAAACCTAATAAGAAATATAGATTGAATCAAGAGACTGTAATCAAAATAGACAATGAAAAAATCAAAAAAAGCGGCACCTGAGAAATGTCAGATGCCACTCAAAATGTTGGTTTCTAACTGAATAAGATTACGTTATTCAGAAGTAAAAACATGATGCTGGAACAATTGGTCAACAATTTCATGCGAAGTCGCTGATGCGCCCAGTTCTAGGCCTGACATGTCGAAATGCTCCAGTGCGACCGATGTAGATTGGCCAGTCTCATTAGTAATCGTTAGGTTGAGGGTATCCTGTTCACTATCAAAACTAGCGCTGACGTGATCCAACAAGGCTTCCATGGCCGCCACATCATCATCTGCTGATGAAACAATATCACTCAAGTCTAATTTATCTTCACCGAAATTAAAGTCTTTGATGACATCCATAGATACTTCAGAACTTAAAGACTCATTGGTGAAAGTAAACGTATCGCTCCCTTCACCTCCCGTTAGGATATCATTCCCTAAACCTCCGATGAGAATGTCATTGCCAAGACCACCCACTAAGATGTCATCGCCTGCAGCGCCATTTAAGGTATCTGCACCGTCTTGTCCCAGCATGATATCGTTAGTCTCACTACCATCAAGCAAGTTGGCAAGGTCATTACCCATGACAGCATGACGCTCAGTAGAAGCGACGTCTACACCTGGTTCATTAAGTGTTAGAGTAAAGACGTTATCACTCACCCCGCCTTTTCCATCTGACACTTTAAAGAGAAAGTTCAGATCAACTTGTTGGCTACCTTCTAAGGTAAAGGTATCACTTTGTGTAAAGCTATAACTGCCGTTTGACTCGACCTCTAACAAACCAAATGCCGTTTCAACATGTAAACTCCCATCTACTTGACTCGCCGAAGAAACAAGGTCTTGGTCGACGGTGACATCATGTAAATCAGCACTTAAAAGAGTGAAATCCCCATCAACCAAAGAGACTGTCATGATGTCGCCATCTGCATCTTGGCTTCCTGACAGCAACTCACCAGCAATTGGTTCAGGTGAAAAATGATTTAGGAATTGGCCTAACTGCTCGCCAGAATCGATAAATACAACTTGGTCGCTCAATTCTTCCAGAGCTTGGGCAGCACTTTCATTGTCTGACGTTGCAATACCAATACCATAAACTTTGGCATCATGCGTTTGCTTATAGTCTTCCCATCGTTCATTCAAATCTGGAGCTGCTGTTTCACCTTCTTTAGGGTTTGGTGCGCCGTCAGAGATAAAGAAAATCGTATCCTTACTCTCCGTCGGTTTCTCTGGTCCGAAGAAGTCAAAGCCATCTTGCCATGGGTACACAGCATTGCTTGCATCCCCGGAATCCATCACGGCTTCTAACGCTTTGCTGTAATCGGTGTTGATACCGTAGTCTATATCACACCAGTTGCGGACATATTCTGCCACATCATTTCGATAACTCAGGTCATCAACATTGCGCCCGTTTAACTCCGGTGGACGCGTCATTCGCTCAACGTCATCAAGCGTCAACCAACTTTGTGTTGATGTATCACCATCAAAGCGAACCAAACGAATGTAAGTATTGGATTGCCCACCCTCTTCAATCATGTTTTCAACCATTGAGTGAAGGGCTTCCGCAGCTTTGTAAGCTCTTGATTCTGTCTTGGGTGCAGTAGCCTCACTACCAACGGTATTTTGCCCATCAAATGTGCGAGTCATACTGTTTGATTCATCAAACACAACCGTCACTTTGTTAATCGGCAAGTCTTCCATTTCAGCAAAGCCATGTACTGGCGATGAAGTTGGGGCATGGTTTTCAGTTACATTTAGAGTGACCTGAGTTGTGTCTTTATCCGTACTATCCGTCGCCGTGACTTCCAACTGATAACTATCCTGAACAGAGTGGTCTAGCTTAACTCCGTCTTTAAGCCAAATCTCACCGCTATTTGAATCTACTCGGAACAAATCGGCATCACCGCCACTTAGCTCGTATTTAATCGTATCTGCACCATCAGGGTCGAAAGCTCTAACCTTACCTACCAGCAATCCAGCTTCCTGCTCTGCAACGTTAAATGTTGCATTATCCGCAGTTGGCATACCGCTGACATCGGTTCCATGAGTCTGATCTGCATCAGTATTGCTAATAAACTCAGGAGCGCGATCTCGAATATCGATTGTCACTTCACCAGTCGCTGTATCGCCGTCTGCATCGAGAACGGTGATATTGAATTTTTCTTGTTGATGACCCTTAACATTCGTCGCTTTGTAGTCATAGCGACCATTTTCAAAGTTAAGAGTTAGCGTACCATGCTCTGTGTCGAGCTCTGCTAACGAGTGTAGAGAGATAATTGCCCCATTACTGGCACTTACTGTGCCATCAGCTTTATTGTAATGATAGGTTTCACCATCAACTTCAATTTGATCCACCCATTGGCTATCGCCATTAATATCATCTAGAAGATTGCTCTGAAGCTGCCCTGATACTGTTTTGTTCAGAAGCCCCTCTATTTGTGAGTCATCAGTTACTACCAGTGCAGAGCCTTTATCGGTTGCAACTGGTTCTAGATATTTCATATCCGCACCAGCGCCAATACCAATTGACCAGATGTTCTCTAAAGATGCACCACTCGACCCGATACTGCGCTCCATCGCATTTTCAAGAATGATGCTTTGCTCAGCTTCTGTCGGTTGATCCCAACCATTAGCTAAGTACTCGTAGCGCTGCTCACTTTCAAAATCGTCTGCTGTAGACCACTTCATTAAGCTCTCGCGTAACTCTGCATATGCAGGGTTTGACGTATTTGTCCATGAGTTGAAGTCGCTTGGCGCACCATCCGAAATAAAGTAAAGCTGACGATTGCTAGTGTCATCTGTTTCTTGGCTAAGGTCAGTTAAGGCAGCATTTACCTGGTCAATCGCTTGGCTATATGGCGTCCAGCCACCACGACCAATCGAATCCAAGTAAGCATCAATATCATCTACCGATTCCAGCCATTCAGATGTTTGACCATCTGGATAACCTGAGTGCGTCGCAATCTTAAATCGAACGTCACCAAGATCATCATACTTTTCAAACATGGTCTTAATTGCACTGCGTGCTAGGTCCCAGCGGGTAACTTCAACGCCTTGCTCGTTTTTAACCATGTCATCCCACATTGAACCAGATGCATCTAACGCGATAACAACACTGTTGTTTTGTGGGTCAACATCCATGATTTCATGGTGCTCTGAATTAACTGAAGGTAAAGAGTCAACAACACCAAGGTGCAAAGTTGCATTTTCAACTCGGCCACCCGCATCCACTTGAACGCTAACAGGGATATCTAACGTGTCAGCACCGAGTTCCGAGTGATCTACTGGCT
The DNA here is from genome assembly GCF_002887615.1 of Vibrio jasicida 090810c. Classification (NCBI taxonomy): domain Bacteria; kingdom Pseudomonadati; phylum Pseudomonadota; class Gammaproteobacteria; order Vibrionales; family Vibrionaceae; genus Vibrio; species Vibrio jasicida. Next base: position 1,582,288 of record NZ_CP025793.1, read on the forward strand.
CATATTGCTCGACGGAGTAATGTCCAGTTTTACCATCAATGCTCGCTTCAATGACTTTGACCTTATCATCACCTGAGCCAACATATCCGGTTAAAGTACCGCGATCATCACTCACTTCAAACACAACTGGCTTGCCTTCACTGGTAACGTTCTCCAGATTCTGTTCAGAATCAAATCGGAACTCAGCATCTGGTGCAGAACCAAGGTTGGCAACTAAATCACCTTCAGCATGTACGCCAGAATTCGCACCAACTGCAGACTCATCAAGCGTGATATGCGAATCATCCAATGAAATAGGCTCACCTACTACATGCACTGTTACTTCAGCTTTATCAGTCAGACCATCCGCATCTTCAATGACGTATTCAAATGAGTATTCCTTTATTTCCCCAGTCTTAATCGTGCGCTGATCTTCTGGCAATGATTCAAGATATTTGGCTGCATCAAACACCAATTTGCCATCTACTAGGTTTAGATATTCTGTTTGTGGGTAGTCGATAATAGTCAGTTCATCACCGTCTGGATCGCTATCATTCGATAACACATCCAACTCTAGAATACCAGCTCCTGTTGTTTGATAGTCGTCATCAAAGCTCGTCAAATCGGCAGAAACTTGTGTAACAAAGTACTCCGACCCCTTAGGATCAACCACACCATCTTTGTAACCCACAGCTGACATTTCAATGCTATCGAAATATCGACCGTCCGCATCAATACTTACAACTTGCTTACCATTGCCAGTACCTTCAAATACCCCCGAAGCGACAACCTCACCTTTGTAATAAGCCTTCCAAACACCGCGCTCAACTCCAGGCTCCCAAAAGCTCCAAAGATTGTTAACTTGTACTTCAGCATGATCTGCGACTTGTCCATCAGCGAAAGTGAAACGCATAGCCTCACTGTGTGAAGTGGCATCATCGAACCCAATTTGACCGTCTTTTACCTGATCCGTTCCGCCATCTAAGGAAGAGCTAACCCCAAACTTATGCGTACCACCGTCACCGGTGTAATCCGCCTTGTTAGCGTCACCGATTTTGTTACCAGTGTTGGTATCAACGATGTAGTAATCCACACTAATATCGGCACTGTCGTCCCAGTTCGTGTGATCTAAAACCTTAGTCTCTTTCTCAATACCTTTGTCATCTTCAGCGATTGGAGCTTCGTTAATGTCATTTATCACGACATTGACGTTGGCCGTATCCTTCGCTCCAGACTGGTCTTCAGCTTCTACCAATAGTTGGTAGCTATCCAACGTTTCATAATCAAAGACTACGCCGCTTTTAACGCTTATCTCACCTGTGTGACTGTTTATTTCAAAAAGGTCAGTATGGTTGGTTAACTGATAAGTTACATTGCTACCTTTATCGACATCAAACGCCTCAACCTGCCCAATGACACCAGCAACAGCATTCTCATTAATGCTAAATTGGTAACTATCTGTATCAGCTTTTCCGTCTTCGTCTAGGCCATGGCTATCATTCGTTCCACTAATAAATTCCGGAGCATCGTTGTTACCAGTAATAGTCACAACCACGTCATGAGTCGTGCCGTCCGCAGACGTCAGTGTTATGGTACGAGTCACCGGATCGCTATCAGCGTCTAACGCTTGCACATCTGGGTGACTGTTGTTCAGCTCATACGTCCAGTTACCAGTCTCATCGATAGAGAACGTACCCCAGTTGCCATCTTGAACGGCGGTTTGCGGTTGGAAGACCGCTTCACCTGCATCAGGGTCATCCACGTTTAAGTTGCCGCCAGTGGTCAGCGTTACGTCTTCTTGAACCGCGCCTTCATCATCACCCGGTTGTTCTGGTGTGATGATCGCTTTGTCGTCTGAGCCGGTGATTGTCACAACTATGTCATGAGTCGTGCCGTCCGCTGACGTCACTGTCATGGTACGAATCACCGGATCGCTATCAGCGTCTAACGCTTGCACGTCTGGATGATTATTGTTCAGCTCATAGGTCCAGCTACCCTGTTCATCGATCGAGAAGGTACCCCAATTACCATCTTGAACGTCGGTTTGAGGTTGGAAGACCGCTTCGCCTGCATCTGGATCGTCCACGTTTAGGTTGCCGCCGGTGGTCAGCGTTACGTCCTCTTGAACCGCGCCTTCATCATCACCCGGTTGTTCTGGTGTGATGATCGCTTTGTCGTCTGAGCCTGTGATTGTCACAACCACGTCATGAGTCGTGCCGTCCGCTGACGTCACTGTCATGGTACGAATCACCGGATCGCTATCAGCGTCGAACGCTTGCACGTCTGGATGATTATTGTTCAGCTCATAGGTCCAGCTACCCTGTTCATCGATCGAGAAGGTACCCCAATTACCATCTTGAACGTCAGTTTGAGGTTGGAAGACCGCTTCGCCTGCATCTGGATCGTCCACGTTTAGGTTGCCGCCGGTGGTCAGCGTTACGTCCTCTTGAACCGCGCCTTTATCATCACCCGGTTGTTCTGGTGTGATGATCGCTTTGTCGTCTGAGCCTGTGATTGTCACAACCACGTCATGAGTCGTGCCGTCCGCAGACGTCACTGTCATGGTACGAATAACCGGATCGCTATCAGCGTCTAACGCTTGCACGTCTGGATGATTATTGTTCAGCTCATAGGTCCAGCTACCCTGTTCATCGATCGAGAAGGTACCCCAATTACCATCTTGAACGTCGGTTTGAGGTTGGAAGACCGCTTCGCCTGCATCTGGATCGTCCACGTTTAGGTTGCCGCCGGTGGTCAGCGTTACGTCCTCTTGAACCGCGCCTTTATCATCACCCGGTTGTTCTGGTGTGATGATCGCTTTGTCGTCTGAGCCTGTGATTGTCACAACCACGTCATGAGTCGTGCCGTCCGCAGACGTCACTGTCATGGTACGAATAACCGGATCGCTATCAGCGTCTAACGCTTGCACGTCTGGATGATTATTGTTCAGCTCATAGGTCCAGCTACCCTGTTCATCGATCGAGAAGGTACCCCAATTACCATCTTGAACGTCGGTTTGAGGTTGGAAGACCGCTTCGCCTGCATCTGGATCGTCCACGTTTAGGTTGCCGCCGGTGGTCAGCGTTACGTCCTCTTGAACCGCGCCTTTATCATCACCCGGTTGTTCTGGTGTGATGATCGCTTTGTCGTCTGAGCCTGTGATTGTCACAACCACGTCATGAGTCGTGCCGTCCGCAGACGTCACTGTCATGGTACGAATAACCGGATCGCTATCAGCGTCTAACGCTTGCACGTCTGGATGATTATTGTTCAGCTCATAGGTCCAGCTACCCTGCTCATCGATCGAGAAGGTACCCCAAGTACCATCTTGAACGGCGGTTTGCGGTTGGAAGACCGCTTCACCTGCATCAGGGTCATCCACGTTTAAGTTGCCGCCAGTGGTCAGCGTTACGTCTTCTTGAACCGCGCCTTCATCATCACCCGGTTGTTCTGGTGTGATGATCGCTTTGTCGTCTGAGCCGGTGATTGTCACAACTATGTCATGAGTCGTGCCGTCCGCTGACGTCACTGTCATGGTACGAATCACCGGATCGCTATCAGCGTCTAACGCTTGCACGTCTGGATGATTATTGTTCAGCTCATAGGTCCAGCTACCCTGTTCATCGATCGAGAAGGTACCCCAATTACCATCTTGAACGTCGGTTTGAGGTTGGAAGACCGCTTCGCCTGCATCTGGATCGTCCACGTTTAGGTTGCCGCCGGTGGTCAGCGTTACGTCCTCTTGAACCGCGCCTTTATCATCACCCGGTTGTTCTGGTGTGATGATCGCTTTGTCGTCTGAGCCTGTGATTGTCACAACCACGTCATGAGTCGCGCCGTCCGTAGACGTCACTGTTATGGTGCGAGTCACCGGATCGCTATCAGCGTCTAACGCTTGCACATCTGGGTGACTGTTGTTCAGCTCATACTTCCAGTTACCATCCGTATCGATAGAGAAGGTACCCCAATTGCCGTCTTGAACGTTAGTTTGAGGCTGGAAGGCTGCTTCACCCACATCAGGGTCATCAACATTCAAATTACCGCCAGTGGCTAACGTTACGTCTTCTTGAAGCGCGCCCTTATCGTCACCCGGTTGATCTGGCGTGATAATGGAGTTGTCGTCTGAACCAGTAATAGTGACTACGACGTCATGAGTCGAGCCATCCGCAGACGTCACTGTCATGGTGCGAATCACCGGATCGCTATCAGCGTCTAACGCTTGCACATCTGGGTGACTGTTGTTCAGCTCATACGTCCAGTTACCTTGCTCATCGATAGAGAACGTACCCCAGTTGCCATCTTGAACGTCGGTTTGCGGTTGGAAAACCGCTTCGCCTGCATCAGGGTCATCCACGTTTAAGTTGCCGCCAGTCGTCAGCGTTACGTCTTCTTGAACCGCGCCTTTATCATCACCCAGTTGCTCTGGTGTGATGATCGCTTTGTCGTCTGAGCCTGTGATTGTCACAACCACGTCATGAGTCGTGCCGTCCGCAGACGTCACTGTCATGGTGCGAATCACCGGATCGCTATCAGCGTCTAACGCTTGCACGTCTGGGTGACTGTTGTTCAGCTCATACGTCCATTTACCAGTCTCATCGATAGAGAACGTACCCCAGTTGCCATCTTGAACGTCTGTTTGGGCCTGAAAGACAGCTTCACCTGCATCAGGGTCGTCCACGTTTAGGTTACCGCCAGTGGTCAGCGTTACGTCTTCTTGAACCGCGCCTTTATCGTCATCTAGTTGATCTGGTGTGATAACCGCTTTGTCATCTGAGCCGGTTATCGTCACAACCACGTCATGAGTCGTACCGTCTGCAGATGTTACTGTCATGGTGCGAATAATCGGATCACTATCGGCGTCCAACGCTTGCACGTCTGGGTGGCTGTTGTTCAGCTCGTACGTCCATTTACCAGTCTCATCGATAGAGAACGTACCCCAATTGTCGTCTTGAACGTTGGTTTGCGGTTGGAAGACCGCTTCGCCTGCATCAAGGTCATCCACGTTTAGGTTGCCACCGGTGGTAAGCGTTACGTCTTCTCTTACTGCCCCCACATCGTCACCATCAATTAACGCCGTGGAGTTACTACTATCTATTTCAGTAGAACGATGCACGTCAGGCAAAACATTGATATCGCTCTGCTCACTGTCTAAACCTGAAGTTTCAAAAAACGTACTTGCCAGAACTTCAGCCCCTGTACGTTCAATCGTTCCGGAATTGGTTAAGCTAGAACTTAATTGCTCACCTGCAGCAGTATCGTATTCTTCTCCTAATTCTGTAGGGTCATCACCTTGCGCAACGGCTTTAATTATTTCCTCAACTTCAGGAGATATATCTGAATTTGTACCACTGCGCTCTAATGAGGCATTCGCAGGTAGAGAATCACCATTCAACGTCTCCACGACAATCTCACCCGGAAGTAGGTTCTCCTTAGATTCAACCACTCTAATATGACCATCTTTACCGATTACAACATACTTATCCGTCGTTGAATTTGACTTTCCAACCAAAGTTATTACCCCATTTAACAGATGAAATAACCCCCTCCCCTTGACTAAATCAGGCAATGAGAATTATTTCAGGCAGTGATACATTTAGTTAAAATTTTATCATTATTTGCTCAATGTAAAACATGCACTTTTTCCCACAATAAGTTTCATGTTTTAAAGTGGTTTTATTTCCCCCCAGAAAGTCATATGTTATGCGGCTTATTTTTAGGGACTTTGTTCCAGCGATTAATTTTTTTAAAATGATGGCTTAAATTAACCAAGCCAGATTTGATACAAACGTTTTCTTTAATATATCTGGTTCTTAAATTTTCATTATTGATACAATAAATTAAAGATAATTAGCGTTGCGAATTATTTGGGGAGACTTCTTTTGAAGCTTAGTAGTATTAGTGTTGTTTGTTTTGGTTTGTTAATACCTCTTCATTCCAGTGCACAAACATTAGAGCAAGCCGTAGCGGTTACATTTGCAACCAACCCAGAGATCAAAAGTGCGTTCAATGAATATATGAGTAAACGCTACATCATTGATCAATCCACTGGTGCATACAAACCAACCATCGATTTAGACGCAGGTATCGGTTATGAGGGCATAGATCCAGCGAACTCCGCAGATAGAACCGACATGACCCGTAAAGAAGCTGCAATTACATTTAGCCAGTTGATTTGGGATGGTTCTAAAACTCTTTACGATATCGATCGCACATCAGCAGACGCTGAATCGGTACGTTATCAATTGCTTGCTGACGCTCAAAATATTGCCCTACAAGTTGCTAAAGCGTATCTGGATGTAATTAAGGCACAGCAGTTCATTACTCTTTCAGAAAGCAACTTAAATACGCACGAGCGTATTTATACTGACATCAAAAAACGCACAGAATCAGGAATAGGCTCAGTCGCCGATTTGACTCAAGTTGAAGGTCGCCTAGCAAAAGCTCACAACAATTTACTAGCTGCACAAAATAACTACAAAGATGCGCAAACCACATTTATTCGATTAGTGGGTGAAAACCCTCAGGATCTGATCTTTCCACGCGCAGACCAAAACTTTATTCCCGACTCCTTGGATGAGGCTAAATATCAGGCTTTTGAAAACCACCCAGTAATAAAGATAGCTTTAGCAGATGTCGACTCTGCAAGATTTCAGTACCAGCAAGCAGATGCGAACCACTATCCAGTAGTTTCCGTTGAAGCAGCACAAAACTGGCGTGATGATGCAGGAGGTATTGAAGGTAACAGTTCTGAAACCACTGCTATGCTTCGCGTCCGCTATAACCTATACAATGGCGGCAGAGATTCAGCAAACACTGATAGCATGGCCTACCAGCTCAACAAAGCGAAAGACCTACGTGAACGTGCCTACCGAAGTGTTGAGCAAGAGCTTAGTCTCTCATGGAGTGCTTTAGAATTGACTGGTAAGCAAAAAACCTTTCTAAACCAACATGTTGATTCAATGTCAGACACCGTTGTTGCTTACCAAAAACAGTACCGCATTGGTAAGCGTACATTGCTTGATTTGCTCAATACTGAAAATGAGCTATTTGAATCCCGCAAAAACTACCTCGAAACCAAGTTCGATCAACAATACGCTAAATACCGAACTCTAACTTCTACAGGAAAACTTCTTGATGCATTGCGCGTCGATATTCCGCAAGAATGGACTCAGCCAGTAGAGTACTAAACACAATGAAAAACAATACCTTAATATTTCTAGCTCTATCAACAATGAGCCTAAATAGTGCATTTGCGACTGATAAGTTCGATTACATCCCTACTCCGGAGTACATTCAAGTCGCTGACCTTCATGACGTAGATAACGATGGCGTAATCAATGCTCGTGATCTATGTGCGAATACCCCTGTTGGTGCCGAGGTAGATAATGATGGCTGCGAAACGTACCTAAACAAAGAAGAACAGTATCAACTTAAGATTTTGTTTGCTAATGATTCAGACAGCATTAATCCAGTATTCCAACGTAAGATTACTGAATTAGCAGCGTTCCTTAAGAAGTACCCTGCGACTTCTATCGAAATACAGGGTTATGCAAGTAAAGTTGGTACCGCAGCTTACAACCTTGAGCTATCACGCCGCCGAGCAAGTAACGTACGCAACCTATTAATTAAGCAAGGCATTTCAGAGGAAAGGTTAACTATTGTTGGCTTTGGTGATACCCATTTAGTTCAATTGGGGACAGATGATGTCAGCCACGCTTTGAACCGTCGTGTAACCGCTACCGTCATTGGCCATAAAGGCATGGTTAAAGATGAGTGGACTATATTTACTACCTTTCCTAAGGTAGACTAACATCCCTGCCTCTGGCCAGTTTTCATCAATGGCTAGAGGCATCTCCTTTGTACTCTATAAAACAGATATCAGTACATTTTACTGACTTAAACTAAAGGTAATCACCACCATTCATTTGGAGAATTGAGCTCCGTACGAAATTAAGAACCATCTAATTAATATAGTTGTAACTTACTTTAGGAAATATTATTAACTTATTTAATTATAAAAAATAAAAGCTGTAAGATAAAAATAGTAGTAACATATTTCACTTAAACAAGTGATTGCACTTTTTCGAACGAGTTACAGTGAGAAGTCTTAGCTAATCCAAAACTAGTGGTTGGTTATTTTACATACTAAAGTCGAGTGTCGCATTCCTATCTATTTACAAACTATGGCGCTGCAAAATGACCGAAACATGCCTTCGCAGATTAAGTCAGTTATTAAATCATTATAATCATTCGCAATTGCATCAAGTAAGCTTAGATGAGTTAGAAACCGTATTCGCAACCTCTCGACGTAATACTTCCAATGTTATCAAAATGCTACATGACTGTGGTTGGATAAGCTGGACACCAGGTCGCGGCCGTGGAAAAGCTAGTACTCTCAAGGTTATGATTTCTATGCACCAAGCCCTGTATAGAACTATCCACAATGAGATTAGCACTGGTAACTTCGATGCTATCCCTAAATACCTAGAAACGTATAAAACAGTTGCAGCAAGTGCACTCAGCCAAGCAATGGCTGAAGCAGCACAAGAAAATCAGAACGCAAATTCTCTTATCATTAGCCAATACCCTTGGGTCAATGAACTCAATCCATCAGTGACATATCGCTTTTCAGAGCTCCAAGTCATACGAAGTATTTATGATACCCTATTCACCATTGATTCTAATGGTCAATTAAAACCTCACCTAGCCTGTGATTACCAAGCTGAAGGTAAGTCTATCTATATTTGGCTTCGTCCGGATATCCTAAGCCACGATGGTCTCATACTCGAAGCTAAAGATGTCATCATTGCACTAGAGCAGTTAGTAACAACTAACGGTCCTGTAAAAAGGTTGTTTCAACAAGTCACCAAAATTAGCTTTGATGACATAAAACAAGCTATCTACATCGAGCTGGTTCAGGAGAACCCCTTATTTATCTACTGCCTCGCTACCGCGAATGCATCTATCGCTTCCAGACGCCACAAAGCCTTTAGTCATCAAAGAAGTGTGGCAATTGGCACAGGCCCATTTAAGCTAGAGTACTGGGAAGAAGATAAAATAGTGATGAAAAAGCACAATCATTACTTCGCTAAGAAAGCACTATTGGACCAAATTACCCTCTCCCACCAGGGAGAAGATCTCGATAAGCATCTTAGTTACAACCAAGACTCTGATGATAATGAAAGTTACACAATCCAAGCTTTTTCTTATTTGGCACATAACCGTCGTTCCAGCTGTTCAATTAGAGATCAAACGTGGCAACAGTTATTTACCTTTATAGAAAGTCGCCGATTTGAATTCGCTGCCAATAGTGACTTAGATGTAATGGAGATGCTTGGAGCGCCAGCGCCAACGAGTGATGTGCCAAAGTTGACAGGCACTGTTGTGTTAGCGCACCCAAAATGGACCATCAAATACCTAGAAAAAATGAGCAATTGGCTAGTAGCTTTGATTCGTCAAACAGGGTTAAACGTAGATTTCGTAGAATTATCGGATGCAAGTAAACCCCAGCTCGTAAAAGAAAGTGCAGATCTGCTGATGATTGAAGATCTCATTGAGCCGCCATTAGAATACGGTGCATACGAATGGTTGCTTACAGGCACTGGTATTCGTTTTATCTTTGACCCAGATGAGTTTGATCAACACTTTGATGCTGTACACACTGCTATTTCTCAAGGTGCACACAAAGGACGATTAGTAGAAGTACTGGCCACATTGAGACATAGCGCAAGCATCTTGCCGCTATTTTGGGGCCAAGAACAAGTCACCTGTCAAAAAGGAGTATCTGGCATACAAATACGTAAATCTGGATACAGTGATTTCTATAAGCTAAGGATAAATTACCCTAGTTAAATCCAACTATTTGAGTATAAAAGCTGGGCGCGATTGGACTCCCCCCCTTCACATCCAGCTTCAACATACAACATTTAAGCATTCAGAACTGGCACTAGGCCTCTACCCCTGCTTCATCTTCTTCTACGGTATCAGTTTCTTGGCTCGCCTCTTCCAGCCATTGCTGTAAAGCTTCACTTGCTAGCACCTTCTGTTGGTAGGCTTTGGCACCTTCCGATAGCTCTATGCCATAAGTTTGGAAACGCAATGCCACTGGCGCATACATGGCATCGGCGATTGACCATTCTCCAAATAGCCAACCATTCGGATGCAGCTTGGCTTGTTCTGCCCAAATAGCGTCAATGCGTGCAATATCTTTACGTGCACCATCCGTTAGATCGACTTTTCTGCGCGCGCGAATGTTCATTGGGAGTTCGTTTCTTAAGTCAAAGAAACCCGAATGCATTTCTGATGCAATAGCGCGTGCTTTAGCTCGTTCTGCAGACTTACTTGGCCATGCTCTACCCTGCAAGTATTTTTCGTTAACGTATTCCAAAATCGCTAATGAATCCCACACGGTTGCATCCCCATCCACCAAGGTAGGTACTTTCGCCGTTGGCGTAATACCTTCCAAGGTCTTATAAAAATCTTCCGTGAATAATTTGAGCTTGGTGACTTCGACATCCAGTTTGAATTGAGAAAAGATCAGCCATGCGCGCAGTGACCAGCTTGAGTAGTTTTGGTTAGCAATAAACAGTTTCATGACGCCTCCATGCGGTTCGTGTTTTGATTACCCAATCACAATATCTGATTGTATTTAAGGGGACTAACGGATAGTTTTGATGGAACACTTCAACAAAAACGATGGATGAGTTTTAGATATGGATATCGATGCGTTACGCAGCTTTCTGGCTTTTGTCGAAACGGGCAGTTTCACTCGTGCAGCCAAGCAGATCAATCGCACCCAATCAGCGTTCAGTGCACAAATGCGTAAGCTAGAAGACGAACTCAGCGTCAGCTTGTTTGAAAAAGAAGGTCGCAATCTTGTCTTAAGTGAAGCGGGATTGGCACTACGCTCTCATGCAGAGCAACTAGTCAGCTTACACAATCAAGCGCTGAAACAGGTGAAACGCTATGAAAATAAGCGTCCTCTTCGCTTAGGTTGTCCAGAAGATTACAACGACAATATCCTGCCTAAAGTCATTCGTGTATTACAACAATCTGAACCCACGTGTTCGATTCAAGTCTTCAGTGAGCCCAGCATCACCTTGAGAGAAAAGCTGGATGAAGGAAAGCTAGACGCCGCTATTGTGACTAGAGCACCGGACAGTGAAGAAGGTTACTGGCTAGCAAGCGACAAAGGTGTGTGGATTGCTCACCCTGATGTTGATATCAACAGTACCCAACCTCTCCCTCTAGCTTTATTCCAAACCGACTGTAAATACCATGCGGCAGCGGTAGACGGATTAACCAAACGTGGTATTCCTTATCAATTACTGGCGTGTTGCAATACGGCCTCTGCACAACGAGCGATTGTACGTTCAGGCATGGCTATCGGTGCGATGGGCAGTATTAGCGTTAGCGAGGATCTTAAGATCTTAGACGATATGCCATCGCTGCCTTCCGTGGATATAGTGCTGGTCACAGGTGTCGAGCCTCATCCAATACTGGATAAAGAATGCTTAACGCAATTGGTTGAATTAATGGCTTGAGCTTTAATACGATACAAATAAAAAATGCCCCTGCTTGAGAGTCAGTAAGCAAAGGCATCGTGAAATTGAATGTGACGTTAGGAATTACGCAGCTTCGAACGCCAATGCTTTCTTCTCTACCTGACGGAAAATGAGAGTCAGCACACCATTCACCGTTAGGTAGAACGCGCCTGCAATACCAAATACCGTCAACGTATCGTAAGTTTGCGCGTTAATGCGCTGCGCGTATCCCATCAGATCCATAATCGTAATTGTGCTTGCTAGGGATGTGCCTTTGAAGACCAAAATCACTTCGTTCGAGTAAGCCGGAACAGCACGACGAATGGCGTATGGCAACAGCACTTTTAGCGTTGCCGTTTTGTTCATACCCAGAGCACGACACGCTTGCCATTGGCCAGAAGGAATCGCGTTAAACGCTCCTTTGAACAACTGAGTGCTGTACGCGGCAGTATTCAGCGCTAGCGCTAACATCGCACAGAACCAAGGTTGGCTTAACCATGTCCAGAATACACTTTCTCTTACTGCATCAAACTGACCCGGACCGTAGTACACCAAGAAGATCTGCACCAACAAAGGTGTACCTGTGAACAAGGTGATGATGCCACGGCTTACCCAATGCAAACCCGGAGTACGTAGGATCAGAGTCAGCGTCATCATCAAAGCTAAGAAACAGCCCACCACCAAAGAAGCGGCGGTCAATTGAAGGCTAGTGCCTAAGCCATCCAGCATTTGCCAAACGTGTTGTTCGTTCATGCGGTCGCCTCCTGTCCCATGCTCATGCCTTGAATTGAGAACTTCTTATCAATCACTTTCACTGCACGTTGCGTAACAAGCGTAATCACTAAGTAAATTGCAGCGGCCGTTGCATACCATGTAAAGGCTTCGTGCGTGGCGGCTGATGTTAACTGGGCTTGCTTCAACAAGTCCGTTACACCAATCAATGATACAAGTGCGGTATCTTTTAGCAGAACCAACCATTGGTTAGTTAAACCTGGCAGTGCATGCCTTACTGCTTGTGGCAAAACAATTCGAACAAAAGCGTGTGCTTGACTGATGCCGAGTGCACTTGCTGCTTCTCTCTGCCCTCTTCCAACCGCTTTCAATGCGCCACGTAGAGTTTGAGAAGCATAAGAAGCGAAGATCAATGACAACGCCACCACGCCAGACAAGAACGGGCTAACTTCAATAAAGTCGCCGGTGATTAAAAACAAAACCTGCGTCGAACCAAAATAGATAAATAACACGACAAGGATTTCTGGCAAGCCACGTACAATCGTCACAAACGCCGTCATTGGCCATTTAACGAAAACACGGCGAGACATTTCACCACTGGCGAATACCACTGCCAGAATCAAACCGACTAAAAGGCTTGTGAAGGCTAGCTGGACAGTCATCCAACTAGCTTGAACAAGCGATAAAGAATAACCCGTTAGTGCCATATTACTTACCGAAGTACTTGTTGTAGATTACGTCGTATTGGCCGTTCGCTTTCACTGTCTTCAGAGCCGTGTTCAGCTTGTTCACTAGCTCGTCGTTACCTTTGTTTACTGCGATACCGAAACCGTTACCGAAGTATTTAGGGTTAGTAACGTGCTCACCCACGTACGCTAGGTTATCTTCTGTCTTGAACCATTCTGCTACGACTGCTGTGTCACCGAATACAGAATCAATACGGCCATTCTTCATATCGATGAATGCGTCTTGGTAGCTTGAGTAAGGAACCGCTGTTACGCCTGGCATTTGCTCAATCAGGTAGCTTTGGTGTGTTGAACCATTTTGAACACCAACACGCTTACCTTCTAGTGCTTTTTGATCGGCCACTTTTTCTTTGATAGAAACAAACGCGGCTGAGTTGTCGTAGTAAGGGTCAGAAAAGTTCACTTGCTCCAAACGCGCTTCGGTAATGTCCATTGCAGAGATAGCTGCATCGTAACGTTTGAATTTTAATGCAGGGATCAGGCTGTCAAAAGATTGGTTGTGGAAGGTACATTTTGCTTCCATTTCTTTACATAGTGCGTTCGCCAGATCCACATCAAAACCTTGGATTTGGTTGTTTTCATCCATGTATTCGAACGGTGCGTAAGTCGCTTCCATCGCGAATTTGATCTCTTCTTGTGCTGCTGCATTTGCTGAGACAAGACCGATTAGTGAAGCTAGTAAAATCTTTTTCATTGCAATACTCCGTGTGTACTTAGTGGGCTGACACTCGCAATGACAGCCGAGCTTATCTGTTAAATAGACTGAACTTTAAAAACGTAATTTAGTGATTTAGGTAATCGGCAAACTGAGTGGTTTGCGGATTAACAAATGCGTCGTGCGTGCCGTGTTCTACGATGTGTCCTTGTTCTAGGTATAGAACATGGCTCGCGATTTTCTTGGCGAAATCCACCTCGTGGGTCACAACTACTTGTGTAATTCCGGTTTCGCTTAAATCATTAATAATTTTGACAACTTGATTCGTGATTTCTGGGTCAAGTGCTGCGGTAGGCTCATCAAAGAGCAACACGTCTGGTTTCATCATCAGTGCGCGGGCAATCGCCACACGTTGTTGCTGACCGCCAGAAAGTTGCATCGGCCATGCATCCGCTTTGTCTGCCAAATGCAGCGTTGCGAGAATTTGCATTGCCTGCTTCTTCGCTTCTTCTTTATCCATGCCAGAGACTTTTACCGGAGCCTCAATCAGGTTCTCCATCACTGTCATATGTGGCCATAGGTTGTATTGTTGGAACACCATGCCCACTTTACGACGAAGCGCTAAACCTTGCTTCTCTTTGATTTCAGTTGAAAAGTCGAATGCGTCATCAGCGATGTTTAACTGGCCGTTATCCGCCCCTTCAAGAAGGTTAAGAACACGTAGTAGAGAGCTCTTCCCTGCACCACTTGGACCGAGTAACACCAGCGTTTCACCGCTTTCACAATTAAAACTGACATCGTGTAGAACTTGGGTATCGCCGTAAGACTTATTGATACTTTTAACTTGAATACTCATGCTGCCATACTGCATTAATTGTCATCTGGGAGTTATACTAGCAAGAAAGAGATTTTATGCAATAAAAATGTATAAAAATTTAGATTGTTAATTTTTTGTATAAGAAATAACCAGCTCAGCAGAGTATATGACTGGTGCAATGAGTGAGGTTTTAACGGTATTTGTTGATCAAAAAAGCCCACAATTTCGCTAGCTTAGAATTCCATTGGAGACTTAAACTGAAGCTCTGCAGCGCTATTGATTGAGAGCATCATTCCGAAAGAAAGTGACTGGTTGCATAAACACCTTTCCCTCTCATTCTGAGAAAGATCTCGCGTAGCAAATCCCCTATCCTTCAAGATTCAAAATTGAGAATGCCCATACTTACTTTAGAAGAAGCTGATCCACAAAGATTATTCGAACCATAAAGAATTTATAAAGCAGTTACATTCCGGCCATTTCTTGAATTGGTCATACCTATCGCTAATACTTTTCTCGTATTTTGACTCGCAATTTGAGTTATCGACGTTTTTGATAGGGACAAATCAATGATGAAGCCATATCGTCTTGCGCTGCTTGCGCTTGGTTCTTTGAGCCTTCTTTCGCCTACTATTTGGGCCAGCACTGCGCTCGTATTACCTGGATTACATGAGCAAGGTATCGATTTGCGAGATACTCCTGTTTCCGCTGCCGCGGCACTTGAATGGGAATTGGATAATGCCGATGTTGTATTTGGTGCTTATCAAAACAAAAGTGATAACGAACGCGTCAACGCCATTGGTTACATGTACAACCAAAAGCTAGAGCTCAATTCGAGTTGGCAGGAAAACACAATTCGTAATCAAGCAGGCTTAAATGGCATCGATTACGAAGATTACTTTCTGCATTTTTCTGAAGACACCATCATTGCAGAAGTCGATAAAACCCATGGTGAAAACACATTGCTCAATCGAAAACCAATGATTGTCGGTTATACAGCAAGTGCCGACCATGCCGGTTTTTCGCTCTACCAGCAACCGCCTTGGGATGCAGATGTGTTTGAACAAACCAATAATGGTGGCGCATTGTATGTCTACCATTCCGAGCAGTTCGACCGCTTAGTATTTAAATTCTCTCAGTTCGCTCAAGGCGGCACTTTCAAGATTGAGTACCCTTCTGCTGCCAATGCATTTGGTCAAGTATCGCAATGGAAAAGCGTCAATATTAAGAAAGACAAAACCGAAAACATGACCAAGAACCAAACCGTCATTTGGTCGGTTCCTTCAGATTGGATTCGAGCTACCACCCATGATGGTAGCGGATTGAGCTATGGCGGTGGTCAGTATTTTGGCTCGACGTTTTTGCGCGATGGAGGGCGTTTATACGCAATTAAAATTACTTGGCAAGGTGACAACGTCGATCATCGCCCTCGCTTAAAAGAAGTGAAGTTAAAAAACACTTTCAAGATCGTTAACCTATCCGATGCACCAACAACAACGTACGACGGTCAATCTATTGAAGGGTGGCGGAAAATCCGTGGTTTTGACAAATCAGCAGACTTAAATCAAGACAACTATCTCTCTTGGAGTGAGTACAAAAATCGCACGAACAAGCAAGCCACTGCCCGCTTCCGATGGGAATCTCGCGTGATTCCATTTGGTCGTATGTGGAACCAAACCTCTTCTTGGGCGTTAACCAATCTAGGCAACCCCGACTTTGCCAACGCTATGCACCACTATTACCAAGCTGAATGGGCGAAGCAAGGTTTAAACGGTGCGTACAACGACGATACGAATAAGTTACTCGGAGCAAATCAGTTCTACGTTTATTCCGGTGGTACCGTGGATGAACTTGGTTTAGTCGCGGGTAGCCAAGCTGCTGACGATGCTTACAAAGCGCAATTCTCGGCATTTTTAAACAAACTGGCGACGCTGGATGTGGATGCGTTAATTGGCCTCAACATAGGCACGGCAAACTTATTCGGCCGTAATGGACAAAACCATTTGGTTAAAGCTGGCTCCCTGTACTTACGCGAGCATTACCTTTTCCCTTCTACTGGCTTTAGTGGCTATGCTGGCTTAGCTAAGTTCTGGGATAACTCTGCACTCGCCAAAGCTGGCCAGAAAGTGATTTATCAAGCAACCACGCGTTATGGTCGAGTTCAATACTTTGGTAACACGGAAGAGAATTGGAAACAGGACCAATATTCTGCACTGGCCGCGTTCTATTTAAACCATCATCCTGACCGTAGCTACTTTAACCAATGGAACAGCAGTTATCAGTACGGAAGTAATAACACCACAGCCGATAACTTTTGGAAGGCTGGTGTACCAAAGAATATTGCTTATCAACCTAGTGCATTGCTTGCTATCGATTTAGGAGCCCCAGCGAATCAAGTCCCAGAGAATATGATGGCGACCCCGTTAATGATGTCCACCAGCACGCCTACTCCTTCGGATTACACCGTCATTGGTGATTCAACTATGAATGAAGTCGTTCATGCCGATCTTCCTGATGGGTTAGCTTACGTATTGCCTACCTATACATTCTTTGCTTATCAGTCAGAAACCAATGTAGTCCCTCAAGGCCCAACAGAAATGGTGTTAGCTCGTGAGTTCAGCAAAGGCCGTGTGTTATATCGCACTGACTTTTTCGGTAAAAGTGCAGACTATTTCTCAGCGCCGAAAATCACCATCCATTTAGATAAGCCAATGAGACCAATAGATAGAAATGGCAACATTGGCAAGTATGTATCGCAAATAGAGATTGGAGGTTATGAAGGGCTGTTTTTGCTGTATTGATAATAGTTTTTTAATCCTTCTTCCTGTCCTACCAACAGTCATTATCAAATGATTTTTGACAGTGACTCAAAGACAGCGCTGTTTATCCCTCTTCACCACAAGCCTACTATTTCCGTCACAAAGCAGTGCATGACTCCCCTTCGCATTGCTCCTTAATAAGGATTTCAGTATGACTGGTACTTACGCGTCAAAAACAATAAAACTTGGTGTCACTAACCTTTCTTTCCACCGCGTTACCGCTTCTCTTGTTAGCCATGTACTCAATGATATGGGCTTTGAGGTTGAGCGCGTTTACTCTCCCCATGAAGAGAACTTTTCAAAACTCAAAACCGGTGAAATCGATATGCTTTCTTCGGCTTGGTTACCATCAAGTCACGGCATTTACAAAGCATCGGTAGAAGAAGTACAACCCTTGCTAGAACTGGGCTTACACTACGAGCCTTACGCGCTTTGGGGTGTGCCAGATTACGTGCCTAAAGAACTGGTATCAGAAGTAAGCGACCTGACAAAACCAGAAGTCGTGGCGAAGATGAATTCGGATATTCAAGGCATCAACCCTGGCGCAGGCATTACACGCTTTTCGATTAAGATGATGGACGAATACTCGCTGACCGAAGCAGGTTACCGTTTCCACACAGGGACGGAAGAAGATTGTTTTACTGCATTTGAGAAGGCGGTAGAGAACAAACAATGGGTTGTCGTGCCACTTTGGAAGCCTCAATTTCTTCACTATAAGTACGCAATTCGAGAAATCGCAGAACCAAAAGGTTTGCTGGGTATTGTCGATAAAGCCGTTTTGCTATTGCGCCAAGACAAATCAGAGAAATTTACTCAAGATGAGTTGAATAGACTGGACGCGCTACGTTTCTCAAACGACATCATTGCGGAATTGGATTACAAAATCAGTCGTGAAGGACAAGAGTTAGACGCGGTGACACGTGAGTGGTTAGACAACCAGATCTAACAAGCTTTACGCGGTTTATAGTGCTTTGCCTTGCTTCCATTGTCACATTACTACATTGCATGACAAAGCACGTTGAGTTAGTACATGGTGTTCCCGTTTGCTGACTCTTTCGGGATTTCTTGCAAGGCATCCCAGTGTTCGACAATCTTGCCGTTTAAATCAAAGCGGAAGAAATCCATCGTTACGTATTCCACGTCATCAGGCCACGTTTGGTGCGTATGCAGCGCTACTAAATTGCCCTCTGCGACTGCGCGAACAAATGTAATATCTTTTTCTGGGTACTCTTCCTGCATTCTCTCGAAGTAAGCGATAAAAGGATCAGGACCATTACCCACTAACGGGTTGTGTTGAATATACTCGTCCCCTACGTAAAGCTCGACCGCTTTTCTTGGGTTTCCTCGATATGCCATCTCATAGAAAGCAATGGCATTACGTTTGTTCTCTTCAATATCGATTTGCAAGGTGCTCATGGGTTTCTCCTATTCAACTCGCGATCGTCTACAAAGCGTAGTCGAGAATCAAAGCGCGGAGCATTTACCTCATAACGAATAAACAAAAATGCCGCATTGTGTCATGCGGCATTTTAGAGTTTGATGAGAAGTGCTCTTTACGATCAGTTGGTCGCTTTCTCAAACCTGGCAACAAGACTGGTTTGGTCGAAATTACGATAACCTCGCACCATAATGCTGAACGTCCCTGCCGGTTTATTTAGAACACATTGTTCATTGCTCCCATTTTGAAATGGACGACAATCAAAGTTACTGACTGACACTTGATCATTGTATTTCACAAAGAGATCCGCATCGCCACTTCTTGGCCCAGACAAAGAAATGGTCACCTGCCCCGACTCTTGAGTTTCAAAACTAAAGAACTGCTCCTCTCCATAGCCTGCGCGTAAATTCTCAACGGGCTCACCATCTTGTAAGGGGGTCACGCCAGTCGTGCTATCCATACTTGATTCAATCAAATAGGCGATAGCAAGCTTTGCAAAGTTACTGGCATGCGAGGCGGTCGGGTCTGAATTTTCCAACGTATCAAATTGGGTATGAATATTCGGGTTGTAGTCTTCAAACAAACTTTCGAATGGCATGGCCACCGGATAACCAGCATTGTGCCAGGAGGCATGGTCAGAACATGCATAGCCACAGCGATCAAACTGGTAGGTGATTTCAGGCGTGTACACGTCAATCAACTCAGACAGAAATGCCGTCAAGTTACTATCGGTGTAATCGGTGATGAATGTAATATCATGCGCAGAACCGCTGTAATTGGTCATGTCTAATTGCAACACGGATAGCACGTTGGCTTTTTTGTCTTTCAGCATTTTAACGATGTCTTGCGAGCCTCTCAGCCCTACTTCTTCCGCG
Organism: Vibrio jasicida 090810c; assembly: GCF_002887615.1. Taxonomy (NCBI): domain Bacteria; kingdom Pseudomonadati; phylum Pseudomonadota; class Gammaproteobacteria; order Vibrionales; family Vibrionaceae; genus Vibrio; species Vibrio jasicida. The sequence continues at coordinate 1,601,889 of NZ_CP025793.1, forward strand.
GCATAGCCATAGAATTTGATGGTTCTGTCTGGCTGGATACCGCTGGCAATCATTAAGCGAAGTGACTCAGTCACCGTTGCAATACCAGAAGCATCGTCATCAGCACCCGGAGATATGGTTCCCTCTTCTGTCCATGCGCCAGCTGTAGAGTCTAGGTGCCCGCCCACGACAACAATTTCTTCGGGATATTTCGCACCCAGCAACGTCACTTCGACGGATTTTTGTGGATAGCCACGATGGGAAATTTGTTCCGCAGAAGCATAAGAGACACCTTCAATCTCTTGGCTCCAACGCGCCAGCAACCAATCAGAGGCCTCAACACCCGTAGCGGTGGTATAAAAACGATTGGTAAATGACGTCATGCCTTCTATGGTCTTCACCAAGTTCGTCGGTTCTACTTGATGGATAAGAGCTTCAACCGTGTCATGATGGCTGATCATCGGTTTGTTAAACGCCTTCAATGTGGTTGGCATGGTTGCGGCTTTCAATGCACTGGCTTTGTCTGGGTGCACCATATAACCACCACAGCGGTGTTTTTCATGATGCATATGACTGGATAATGCCGCTAATTGATCTGGCGATATTTTTGCGACCACAGCTGGACGAGCACCAAAGAAATCAGAATAAACCTTGGCTCCGTGTTTGGTAATAAGGTGCACCGCATCCGCATCGGTGGTGATCCAAATTTGGCCTTGTTCGGTCAATTCGTTGGCGACGACGCTACTGTTCAACGTACAGCTCAACAATGCCAATGCTAAAAGACTCTTTTTCATATTGGTATTTTCCTTTACTAACCTTACCTGACGAAAAAAGGGCTCCGTCTGGAGCCCTTTGCTATTGCGTTGTTATTTGTTTGGTTTGATGAATCGGTAACGCTTGGTTTCAGAACATACGTTACCCGAAGTACACACTTGGTATTCCACGTTGATAGTGCCGTTATGCTCAAACTGGTCGACGTAAGACTTAAAGTCTGTTGCACCTACGTTCTTGCCATTACGTTTAACAATGAAGTAATCGTTAGTGTCATACTTCCAAGACAGCTTCACGCGAGCCTTACCATTCGGGAATTTGTTACCGAAGTTGAGTTTCAGCGGGAACGCATCTGGCTGACCTTCTTCAATCGTCACCGTTTGTGTGGTTGATGTCGCACTGCCTGCATCGTCCGTTACGGTTAACGTCACCGCATAATCTCCAGCTGCCGCATAAGTGTGCGTCACCACTTCGCCAGTTTGCGCACTACCGTCACCTAGGTTCCATTGGTAAGAAACGATGCTGCCGTCGCTATCGCTACTGGTGCTATGAAGTGTCACCGTTTTGCCAGAGACAGACTGATCAAACGCGGCTACTGGAGGAAGGTTTGCACTGCTATCGTCGTACGTTGCCGTTAGCTCTGCACCGTCATACTCAGCGTAACCAAATACGTTCACGGTATAGCGACCTTGCTCTGGGTTCTCAATCACACAAACTTCATCACTAACAGACAAGCTAGAACAAATGTTTTCATTCGAGCTTGGTGCATAATCTAAACCAACGTAAATGTCTGGGTCACCGTTTGGCACCGTTAGATTGATCGTAAGTTGAGGTTTGCCTTCCGGCACTTCGATATCAAAATAGGTTTTCGACCCAGTTGCGCCATCTACGGTCACTGATTGACCGTTTTCAAGACGCTGATATTCTGGCTCTGGCGGCAGTGGCGGCTCAGCACATGGCTCAACACCGACAATGCCGAATGCATCCATAACCGCAGACGCGTCATACCCTAGGTCGTTTGCTGCGTTCTTGACGCCACATGCGCCTTGCCAAAAGTCACTATCTTGTGACCAGTAGATTTGGTTCGCGAGCACAAACAATTCAAACGCCTTTTTGGTATCCCAACCCGACGTCGTTGCTAAGTGGTAGAAGGCTTTGTTGAAAACACCCGAGCTGTAATGCACATTCAAACCATCATAGTATTCTTGTGCATGGTTGATGGAAGAGCCATCTCGTGAAGGATCATCCATGTAACGCAATGCCCCATCCTCTTTAAAGATGTCTTTGCCGACCATCCAGTCATTCTCGCCCTTCATGTAAAACTCGGCAGCTTCGCCAGCCATATCTGAAAAGGCTTCATTCATACCGCCAGATTGATTGGCATAAACCAGCCCCGAGTTTTGCTCGGTAAAGCCGTGGCTCACTTCATGAGCTGAGACATCAAGGCTGACCAATGGGTAGAAGTAACTCTCACCGTCACCAAACGTCATTGCTTGGCCATCCCAGAACGCGTTTTCGTAACCCGTTCCATAGTGAACACGCATCATCAGTTTAAAAGTAAGTGGCGCAGTATCGAACCAGTTTTTGTACATGTCGAATACGATATTGCCAAAGTAATGAGCATCGTTCAGTGGAGAGTAAGCACCGTTAATTTCTTGAAATTCATTGCGAGGACACTCATAACTGTATGGTGTAGAACCTTCAGTTGCACCATTTAAGTTAACCGTGACAACGTTCTCCGATTCCATTACACAGTTGGTGCCATCTTCTTGTACGTCGAGGTAATGATAGTCGGTGCCATACTCATACATGCCTGTTTTTTCGTTACCACCAGGACCTGTACCGATTTGTGCATGAGCAATCCCTTCCCAACGATCAATAACTTCGCCGCTGTGCGCATCTAACATGGTAAATGGGCGAGAAGGTTGAAGGCTGTTTGCGAGCAGGTAGGAAACTACGTAAACCAATCGCGTTTTTTTACCATCTTGATAAATGAATAACTCATCTTCGACATTTCTTAGAAACTTGCCTGCGATACCTTTATTCTCAAGGTTCTTTGACGCAACTTTTAACGCTTCTGCTCGGTTCAATTTAGGCTTTACAAAGCTTCGGTCTAAATCGTTTACACGTAAATAATCGCCTTGTACGGCCTTTAAAGCACCACCTTTAAAACTTTGAGTCGCATTAAGCGAATGCCCCCATACGGGAATGCCCCAAACATTTTGTTGAATCTTTACCTTGTAAATACCACGCTTCTTTAGGTAGATGCTCTTAACTTGTTTAAAGCTAGATGCATTATTAACACCTAATTGCGAATTAAGCCCAGAGAAGTTGGTAAAGTTCACTGGCTTATTTAGTGTGACTGATTCACCTGCATGTACTGACATCGTCATTACACCTGCAACAGCGATAGCTATCAGACGTTTCTTGATTTTCATTTATCTATCTCCTTGATGTATTCGAGTCGAATCTATCAGAAAAAAACACACCGAAGTCGATAATTAAAATCAATAAAATAGTTGTGATACATCACTTGAACAAATTCATGCAACTGGTAAAAATAAAAATTACAAATTTATGACAAGGTCTTTTTTTAGGAAAGAAGATCTCATTTATAAAATGAAGAAATATTATTTTTATCACTAGATATTTTTGTTTAAAAATATTGTTTGTTTTATCCAATTATGAATAAGGTATACTACTAACACTAAATGATTAGAAATACATAAGGAGGTGCAATACTGAACCAAGCGGTGAAGTTAGCATAATTGACTTTATAATTTCAAATATAAAAGCCAACAATCAAATATCACTCTTAAATTCAGAATGAATGCCATCCCAATTAAAAACCACCACTGAGATTATGATTATAATCGCACTAAAGACTGTTTAATTTAAATGACTAAGTAATACTAAAGTAGATACCAACCACTATAATCCACATTAAAATAAAGGTCATTAGTCGAAAGTAGTCAACATAGAGAATATAAAAACAATAACTCTGAATAGATAAATTACAAATAAGATAATAACAAACAGGTTTTAAACAAGAGGTAAAAGGATAGATTTATTAAAACCATTAAAAACAAAGACTATGTTTATTGATAGGACAAAATCAAACAAAGTGGATATAAATATAACCACCCAAGTTCGTTATATTTAATAATATTAACAACGGTGGAGTTACCTAAGAAAGAGAGCAACGTTAAGAAAATAAAAAAGGCTACCCTTGGGTAACCTCACACTTTTATTCGTTAATGCATCAATATCAAACTAATTCGCCTGCACCTTGAATAGAACGTTCACTGTTCTCGACAAGGAAAACCGTAGCAGTTTGCTTTAACGTCTCCCACTCGGCATCTTCGACAGCAATACCCTCGTCCCAAGATTGCTTTTGTGCACGGCTCAGTTCTTCCCCTTCTATGTGGATGGAGTACCCTTGTGAGCTTGCTTCGATATCAAAATCATTGACGGAGAGCTCAATTGTCATGCTGTGGTAATCCGTACTGTGATCTTCCACTTGGTCAGAGAAAAAAACCTCTGGTGCAATATGCCCTCGGTTAAGTACATACAAGGTGCGTTTTGGGCTAGTCCCGTTTACCCACTGAGCACGACAGGCAATCCCCTTTGCTGAAAGCCTTGCGAGCTCACTGTATGCTAACCATCGATTGTGACATTGTTTGAGTGTAATGGTGACCGATTTCGTGTTAATCATTTTCTCAAGTGCAAAGTCCAACACTGCAGGCAGATGACATGCGACGCTACCATTATGCAATTCGATTTCGATGCTTGAATCCGTATTTCCTGTAATAGTCACTGCACAATCGGAGTCCAAATTAAGGAATAAACTCGCGTTGTTAAAGTGACGAACACCATTCAAACCAACCATCTGTAAATCGGCAACCATATTGGCAATCACATCGGCTTCACCACAATGGCGACGCATACCAAGAAAGGCTTTGTTTACTGCTGCTACCAGCTCGTTATGCGAGACGATCATAATGCAAAACCTCCACTGATTTTTTGATTGTCACCTTGCGCGATTTCTTCACGCTCGGGCATGATGGGAAAGATCCATGTATCGTTATAAGCTGGGTCACGAACCTCATCCAAGAGCGGCGCGCCTTGGAAGAAGGTTACGCGCACCCATCGGTCTGAACGCGGGTCAAACTTGGTCGCGCCAAACACAGCTAGCTTGCAGCGTAGCAAATGCATTGGCAGCGCATCTTCTCGCAGCACATTCATTTGGATGTCGCCCATTTCACGGTTACCAAGGGTCCATACTCGTCGTGTAATCGCTCGGTATTGCGGATTTTGCAATAAGAATTCCGCAAGTGATGTTTCAGGCAGACATTTCAACAATGCATGGTAGTAGCGATTAACTTGTCGACCTATATCCAGTGGCAGCTCTCGCTCTTCACCAATCTCCTCACCTCGAACTCCCATTCGCGGCTCTTCTTTATCTTGTGAACGATACCAAAACCAATAGTTATTTTCTGACAGTGTGTAATCGGCATCAATAGACCAACGATATTTGCTTTCTAGCACCTGAAGAACATCTTGAACACACTTCCCACCCGGAATCGACAAAGATTCATCGGTATTCATTTGGTTCTCAAATTCATCCACCAAAGACGGGTACAGCTCGATCAAACATGATGTTAGGATTTCTTGGGCTTCCAAACTCATTGTTGTCGTTTGTTCGATCAAGCCTCCCCAATTGATGTGATTCGAAATCAAAGCATTTAGATTAATTTGTAACGCTTTAATGTCTTCTATCGCTTTATAATTCAATTGGTCTTGATGTTGATTGATGGTAATCACTTGCTCTAAGTGGCGCTGCGCTTTTGCCAATAACGCGTTTAGTGGCGATTCTTGCTGAGTCTCGCAAGGCATCGCAAACACTTGAGCAATAGCACGTTCGCGCGACGTCATCCATTGGTCAACGATACAAGGATGGTTAATAAGGTATGGTGCCATGCCCAGTCCTGTTGCGTTCCCCACACCAAGATAGCGCTGTAACCCACGATGTAGTGCGATGGCATTATCGCCACCCTGTTGTTGCGCTAAGTAATGAACCCAATCTAGGCTGAACTCACGCAATAGATACACGGCACACATTTGCGCACTGAACGACTGATTGAAATCGGGATTGTTCTCAAGCAACTTGAAATCTGCAATACCAAACTTACCATTTCCATACACCGCGGTCGTACGTAGGATGTAGCCTACTTCCGCCAGTTCTTTCGGCTCGGGTTGTTGACCTTTAGATAACGCCGCAACAATATGTTCAAACACGCGCACGCTCTTATTCGCTCGCGCTAAAACTAGTACATTATTTGGGTTTCGTCCGGCTTCCTGCAAAGGAACATTGGCTCTTAACTGCTCTAAAAGTTCGACATTTACGTCGCCTTTCACTAACGCGAATGTCACGTCCCATTTCTCTGCAATGACTCGGTCATTACGCTCTTCATCGGCAATTTCATCGCAGAAGACAACCAAATGATAAACGTATTCTGGCGTCGCCAGTTTGTAGATCACATGGCCAAACCCTCTAGGGCAAAGTTGCCATTCATGCTTGTTGACTTGCCACTCTTGGCTCGCCATTTTACGAATCAGGCTTCGTACAAAGCTAATTCGGTTTTGGTGCATAGCCCCTAGCCTTTCTGGCGCCATGACAATAGCAGCGTCGCGTAGTGTTGTTTCAGTGTAAGTAGAACGATGTGCATCCATTTTGCTCACCACCTATTTTTTATTGTAAGAATATAGACTTATGCGGATGCAGGAGGAATCACCCGCACAAGCTCCACGTTATTGTTTATCAGTTATGGGTTATCGCTTTTTAGCGACTTATAACCCTTGTTCTTTTGCCATCTTGATAGCAATTTGTGGCGCGTTCCAAAGTGATGGCAGCAAAATAAGCGACACAGGAACTGCCGTAATGACAATGAAAGATTGCAAGGCAGAGATACCGCCAGACCCCAGCGAAATCAAAATCAATGCGGTCACACCCATCGCCACACCCCAGAAAGTACGAATGATGGCATTCGGTTCCGTTTCCCCACTGATGACGACGCTGATGGTATATGTCATCGAGTCACCCGTCGTTACGATAAAGATGGTGGTAAGAATCAAGAACAAGATAGAAATCAGCATCGGCATTGGCAGTTGTTGTGTTACCGCAAGCAATGCCCCAGGTAAGTTAAAGCCTTCAAACGCGGCACTGACACTACCAGGGTTTGCGATCTCAAACGCTAGGCCAGAGCCACCGACAATGGTGAACCAGAAACACGTCGTAAGCGGCGCGATGATACTGATGGTCGTAATCAATTGACGAATACTTCGACCGCGGGAAATGCGTGCGATAAAGATCGCCATCATTGGCCCATAGCCTAAGAACCATCCCCAGAAGAACACTGTCCACCAGCTCAACCAACCTTCATCACCACGGTAGGTCGCCATTGGGATAAAGTTGTCCAACATACTACCTACACCTTGAATATAAGCATTAAAGATGAAATCTGTCGGACCGAATATCAGGATGTAAACCATCAACGCCATTGCCAATATTACGTTGTATCGGCTAAGCATTTGCATACCACGATTCAGACCACTTAATGCTGAAACGGTGTAAAGTACGATGGCAAACAAAATGATGATCAATTGCGTGGTAAAGCCATCTGGGATATCAAATAGCACATTTAACGCGTAGCTAACCTGCAAACCTAAGAAGCCGATTGGACCAATCGTCCCTGCCGCTACAGCAATGATGCAGCACGCATCAATCAAAGCACCTGTTTGGCCTTTCAGTGCGCGTTCACCCAATATTGGGTAAAGTAAGATACGAGGTTTAAGCGGCAAGCCTTTATCGTAGTGAAGGTGCATCACCACGATAGACGTCAAGCTGCCAACAATTGCCCACGCTAAGAATCCCCAGTGCATGAAAGACTGTGATAAGGCATTCACCGCACCTTGCTGTGGATTTTCTTGTGGGCCATACAATGGCGGCGGACTCACGTAATGCGCAATTGGCTCTGCAGCTGCCCAAAAGACACCACCACCCGCTAGTAAGGTACAAAAGATGATTGCCATCCAGCGGAAGCCGTCCATTTCAGGCTTGGTCGTTCCACCTAACATCACCTTGCCTGTTCGCCCTGCTGCCAAACCAAGACCAATAAGAAAAGTGAGAAGAAGCAGTAATTGCCAATATGGACCGAAGACTTTTACCGACCACGCGAATCCAGTATTAACCAGTGTTGAAAGGAGTTCTCCATCATACAGTGCGATGGCAACGAACAGGGCAATAAAGCCGCCGCTATACCAAAGTGCGGGATTACTAAGCCCCAACTTATCAGGTGAGTTTTCTTTTGCTGTTGTGTCGTTGTGATTTGCTTGAGACTTCTTTGATGGCACGCTCATCGTTGAAGCTTTCACGCTATTGGTTAAATCAGACATACTCTGACTCCAGAGGTTCATTGCAGCTGCCATTGAACGGCTACAAACAGTGACTTTCACACCCGCCTATTATTGTTTTTTAACGGGCTATTCCTTGTTTAGTTGGGTTAGCTCTCTCTTGCCTCCAGACCTTCTGTGAGGAAGTTGAACCAGTTTTCACCCAGAATTTTTCCTGCCTCGGATTCAGTAAATCCGTGGCGCATTAAGCCGTTGTAAATGTTTTCCATGCCTTTGCTGCCGCTGAACCATGGCAACGCATCTGGCCAACCAGAGTTGTTTGCTGAGCCTTCGCCATAATCCATAGCTTTCGACCAACGACCGTTGCGCATCCACTCAAGCACTTGCTGTGGTTGGTTTAAACAAAGATCACTGCCGATACCTAAATGATCCACACCGAACAGGTCAGCAGTTTTCGCGACCATTTGGCAGAAATCTTCTAGCGTGCATTGGCTTCCGTTTGGAAGATGGAATGGGTAAAGACTAAAGCCAATCAAGCCGCCACGTTCGGTGAGCGCTTTAATGACCTTGTTCGATTTGTTGCGCAGAGCATCATGAGCAAACGTTGGGTTCGCGTGACTAATACAAATGGGACGTGAAGAAAGGTCAATCGCTTCCAACGTTGAGCGCTCTGCACTGTGGGACATGTCGATGATCATACCGACACGATTCATCTCTTCGATGGCTTGTTTACCGAAACGTGTGACACCCGAGTCGTTCTGCTCATAGCACCCTGTCGCCAGCAAGCTTTGGTTGTTGTACGTCAGCTGCATAATCAGCAAACCTTGGCGACGCATGACTTCTATTAAGCCGATTTCATCGTCAATTGGGGAGCAGTTCTGCGCACCAAAAAAGACACCAACCTTACCCTCGACCTTTGCTTTCTCGACGTCAGCCATCGAGTAAATAGGCATAATCAGGTCTGCATTTTGTTCGAATCTCAGGTTCCATTCGGCAAAGCGAGTTAAGGTTTCTCGTGCGTTTTCGTGATAAACGATCGTTGCATGTACAGCCGTAATACCGCTCGCCTTCAGCGTTTGGAAGTATTCTCGATCCCAATTGCAGTACTGCAATCCGTCAATCACAATCCGTTGTTGGTACATAACCACTCCTTAAACGTTAATGAGCCTTTAAGGTTGGGCAGCGGAATCCTCGGCTGCCCTATTTCACTTAGTAAGGACGTTGATAAGCGGTTTTCACCACGGTGTAGAACTCTTTCGCGTACTGACCTTGCTCGCGTGGACCAAAGCTCGACTCTTTACGACCACCAAACGGCACGTGGTAATCCGTACCCGCGGTTGGTAGGTTGACCATCACACAACCAGTTTGTACCTGCTGTTTGAAGATGGCGCTGTTACGAAGGCTTTGTGTGATGATGCCGCCCGTCAAACCAAAGCGAGTATCGTTCGCTACAGCAATGGCTTCATCCAAATCAGAGACTCGAATCACACTCGCCATCGGTGCGAACACTTCTTCTTGGTTCACTTCCCAACTGTTTTGTGTATTGAGGAAAAGGGTTGGTGACATGTAGAAACCGTCATGCTCCAAGTTCAAACGCTCGCCACCGAATGCTAACTCCGCACCACTTTGGCGTGCTTTCTCAATCCATTCGAAGTTCGCATTCAATTGGTTTCCATCCACCACTGGTCCCATGAAGATGCCTTCTTCTAATGCGTGGCCAACTTTAAGCTCACTCATTCGTTTGATCAGTGCTTCAACGTAAGCATCGTGAATACCATCCATGACGACGAGACGAGATGACGCGGTACACTTCTGACCTGCACCAGAGAAAGAGCCTGCAATGGTTGCTTCAACTGCAATTTGAATGTCTGCATCATCGGCAACCACAAGTGCATTCTTACTGCCCATTTCTAACTGGCAACGGACAAAATTCGGTGCCGTTGCTGCCGCTACTTTACGTCCGGTATCAACAGAGCCAGTAAAGCTCACACCATTTACGTCTTTCGAGTTGATAAGCGTGTTACCTACTTGCGATCCACTGCCCAACACAAGGTTGAATGTGCCTGCAGGTAAGCCTTGACGATGGATAATCTCAGTCAGTGCAACCGCACTTGCTGGCGTTAAGTTCGCAGGCTTCCAAATGACGCTGTTGCCGAAAGCAAGCGCTGGCGCGATTTTCCATGCAGCTGTAGCGGTTGGGAAATTCCAAGGAGAGATAATGGCGATAACGCCAACAGCTTCGCGAGTTACCTCAACGGAAACGCCTGGACGGACGGAAGCTGCGTTATCGCCAATTTGACGCAGCACTTCCGCCGCGAAATACTGGAAGAATTGACCGGCGCGGTAGATTTCACCACGACCTTCAGCAAAAGGTTTTCCCTCTTCACGTGAAAGCAGCGTGCCAAGCTCATCACAACGAGCAATCAGCTCATCGCCAATCGCCTGCAAAACCGCTTGTTTACGCTCAATTGGCGTTTTTTCCCATTCGGGCTGCGCAACTTTGGCGGCTTGAATAGCTTGCTCTACTTGCGCTCCACTCGCCTGTGCAAAGTGACCTAAATTTTCACTGATGTCTGAAGGGTTAATGTTGGCAATCGTATCAACGCCCGATTGCCATTCGCCTGCAATATAGAGGGATTTTTCTGCTTGAACATTATTGATAAAAGTCATTGTTCTGTCCTTGTTCTTCCTGACGTCCAGTGGTCTTCCACCAGTTCATTAATCTGACTTACAAAACCAACTAAGTATTGGCTCTGTGCTTTTATAATTTACTCGGGCTGGCTCGCCGATGCGTACACCACAAATTCCACCAGCATTTCTTCGCGAGCTAATCCTGCTACCACCATCGCGGCACGGTTTGGATAAGGCGCCTCAAAATACTCCGCGTACACTTGGTTAACCGTTTTGAGATATTCACGATCAGTCACGTAAATCAGTACTTGTAAAACGGAGTCTAACGATTCACCCGCGCACTCTAAAGTATGGACGAGGTTATTGAAGGTTTGGCGTGTTTGCGCTTCGATACCACCCTCTACAACAGCACCTGTATCATCAATCGGAATTTGTGCCGTGTATAAAGTGCCATTGTTAACGATGGCCCACTCGAGTGGTGCTTTAGAAGCAAACAATGCGGTTTTGACTGGGTATTTTTTCGTAGAAGTATTCACGTGCCTTTCAACCTTTGTAACAACCTTGTTTCAAGATAGTTAAATACTGCACATTGACAGGCGATAAATCGAACGGTAAATTTTTTACATTTGATAAGAAAAATCTATCACCTTATTAAGACTAAGGTAAATAAAGGGATTGCAGAGGTTTCGCCATGAGTATCAAGCTTCAACAATTAAAGCATTTTGTGATGGTGGTCGAGGAAGGTGGTTTTCGAGCGGCATCACATAGAGCGAACCGCTCGCAAGCGGCGCTGTCAACGTCGATCAAAGAACTGGAAAAAAACCTAGGGCAAACGCTGTTTGAGCCGGGCAACAAATCCAAACTCACTCCCTTCGGTGAAATCTGTTTACCTAAAATTATTCAATTTCTCAACATCTACAGTGCATTGGATAATGACTTGAAAGCCGCCGCCGCGGGCCAACAAGGTCGGGTACGCATCGCTAGCGTTCCCTCCGTTGCGGCTAAATTGATTCCAAGTGTTCTAGGCGCGTTTTGCGAGCAGTACCCAAACGTTGAAGTCAGCTTGATTGATGATAACGCCGCTGGCGTCGAAGCCCGTTTGTTATCAGGCGAAGTCGATTTAGCGTTAGGTAACCCATCACATTTAGACGAAGGCGGCATCGAGTTTACCCCATTAATCTCTGACCCCATTGGCGTGGTGTGTTTGAAGGATAACCCTATCGCTCAGCATCCAGAAGGAATCGAGTGGCAAACGCTGTTAGAACAACCTTTTATTCGAAACGGAACTTGCACCCTACTCGATCCCACGCCTGCGCGCGCACTAAGTGAACAAGCTTTGTATTCTGTTGAAAACATCACGTCTTTGTTCTCCGTTCTTGAGCTCGGTATTGGCGTGACTACATTGCCCAAGCTGGCATTCCCCACTAATGAAACCCGCTTGGTTTGGATTCCGCTTATCGATCCACCATTGGAAAGACAAGTAGGTATCTTTACTCTGACGGATAGAACCATCTCCCCTCAGGCAAAAGCGTTTCATGATTTGTGCATTCACTACTTGAACTACCAAGAAGAAGTCGAAACTGCGTAAGCATAAAAAAGCCCCTGACACGTTAATCATCAGGGGCTTTTTAAAATTTCATGCGTCAGAACACGTTACTTTCTGCGCTTGTAAACCACGCAGAAGTTGCCGCGCTTGGTGCGACACTTAGAGCAACGTTCGCAGTCCACTTCGGCACGGTTACCGTCTTTCCAGCGCTTGATCAATTGTGGCTCTGCCAATAACGGACGAGAAAGCGCGAAGAATTGAATCTTGGTATTTTCAGCCAAGTCTTCAATCGCACAGAAGTCGTTTAAGCCACCTACGGTAATTACCGGAACGTTCACATCTTGGCTGATCACTTGTCCGTACTCGTGGAAGTAGCCTTCTTCTTGTAGCGTGTAACCGTCGAACGATTCACCTACCATGGTGCTTGCATTGCCGTGAATGTTACCCGATACAATGATCGCATCCACGCCCACTTCTTCTAGCTTTTTACAAACAATGCGCGTTTCATCGAACGTCAAACCGCCATCGAAGAATTCTGTGGCTGTCAGCTTCACTAGAATTGGGAAGTCATCACCAACTAGCTTACGTGTTTCGGCATAGATCTCCATAAGGAAACGCATACGGTTCTCAAGGCTGCCGCCGTATTGGTCTTCACGACGGTTGTAGTATGGGCTTAAGAACTGGTTGATCAAGTATGTGTGCGCCGCGTGGATTTCCACACCATCAAAGCCAGAATCTTGTGCACGCTTGCTCGCTAGCGCAAATGCTTTAACGATGTAGTCGATCTCATCTTGAGTCATCGCTTTGCCTTCAGTTTTGGTGCCGCGCTCTGGCACTTCACTTGGAGCAAAAATCACACGCTCGCCAACGTTGAAGGTCGTTTTTGTGCCGCCGTAAGCGATCTGCATAACGATATTAGAGTCATGCTCATGAACAAGGTCAGTCAGCTTTTTGTATTCATCGATGAAAGAGTCGTTGTAGATCCCCATCATGCCTGCGTTCGGCTTCTCTTCTTCTACGATGTTTGCGTAGCCAGTAACGATCAGGCCCACTTCACCTTTGGCAAGTTCTTCATAAATGTCGTACAACTTCTCGGTCATGTGACCGTCTTCTGTCGCCATATTTTCCCACGTTGCACTACGTACAAAGCGGTTCTTTAGTGTCATGTTGCCAATGCGGGCTTCTGAAAACAAAATGCTCAAGTCCAGTCCTCTTAAAATCTGTCTTTTTAGATACATCACTACCGAGCAGGAACGAAAAAGGAACAGCGATACACAAAGCATGGCTGTTCCTTCTCTGAATTTCTGTTCAGTGCGATGAGCGACGCGAACCTTACCGCCGAAACTGCGGCAAAACTTTAATCTGGATTAAGGTTTGGTGAGATAGATCACCGATTCCGCATTCATTGGTTTTGTTCTCATCACAACTACTGATGGCATCAATCGTTAACTCAGATTTACTTTCCTTTAATGAATAAACGGCAGTGGAATCAACTCTAAACCAAGCACGCCACTGATGCTCATTACGACCAATAACGACACCTTAAACACCGCTTTGGACCATTGGATGTAGTTGTTGTAATTCACTTTTTGGAATGTCACCCGCGTCCACATAAAGCACACTGCTGCCGAGACTGCTAAATACTCGTAACCCGCTTCACCCAGCATAAACAACCCAATAGCAACCGCACTAAAAGCCACCACGTACGCCTTCATATGTTGATGGGCTTTGGTAATGCCCTCTTTAACGGGAAGAACAGGAATGCCTGCATCGCGATAATCTTGCATACGGAACATAGCAATCGCGTAAGAGTGAGGCATCTGCCAAAGACAAAACATAATGAAGAGTAAAATCGCTTCTAAGCTGATGTAGTTCGTCACAGCAAGGTAGCCCACCAGCGGAGGAACCGCGCCAGAAATGCTGCCGACTAAGGTGCCGTAGACTGAATTTCGCTTGTACCACATGGTGTAGAAGAAGACGTAAAACACGTAACCCAAGAGTACAACCACAGCCGAGAGCGGATTCACAAGTTGAAACAGTAACGCTGTGCCATTCAACAGCAATACCAAAGCGTAAACAAACGCCGCGTCGATGTTGATGTTTCCCATCACCAATTCACGGTTTTGTGTGCGCTTCATTTTTTGGTCGATATCGCGGTCGAAGATGTTGTTCACCACGCATCCTGATGCAATCACAAGCCCGACACCAACTAACGTTGTCAGCAACAACAGAAAGTTAGCGGGTTCTGATTTTGCGGCGAGGAAGAACCCCGCCGCAACAGAAATCAGGTTGCCGAAAATGATGCCCGGTTTAGTAATAGACAAATAACTTTTCAGCATACCCTAGCCTACAACTTCATGTTGACGTTCATGTTGTAGATGATCCAGATCGAACCAGCGATCAGAATCAACACAACGATGGCGGTAAACATCAGTGACACCACGTTCCACTGACCTTCTGACGTTTTCACTTCCATGTGCAGGAAGTACTTAAAGTGCACGAAGATCTGCACAATCGCACAACCAAATAACACAACATAAGTTGCGGTATCTGGCAGCACTTGCGCCCACACACAGTAGAAAGGAATCACGGTCAGGATCAGAGACGCAATAAAGCCTTTTACGTAATCAGAGGCACCTGTATCTAGATGTTGTTCCATTACATAACCCCCAATAAGTAAACGATGGTGAATACACAAATCCAAACGATGTCTAGGAAGTGCCAGAACAAGCTCAAGCACTGGAATCGCATCGACATATTATCGTTCAAGCCTTTGGTTGAAAGTTGGTGGTAGCACACGGCTAGCCAGATCAAACCAAAGGTTACGTGCAAACCGTGTGTTCCGACCAAAGTGAAGAACGCAGATAGAAATGCACTTTCTTGTGGACCATAGCCTTCAACAATCAGATGATGGAACTCGTACACTTCCATTCCGATAAAGCCAGCGCCAAGTAAGAAGGTCACTTTTAACCAACGTTTTAATCCTGTAACGTCTTTGCGCTTCATCGCAATCATGCCGAAGCCAAACGTGATACTGCTGAATAGCAGCAACATGGTTTCTACAAACACGAACGGCAGTTCGAAAATCTCTTTACCGGTTGGACCCGCAATAGAGCCGCTTTCTAGTACTGCGTAAGTCGCGAACAAGGTCGCAAACAATACACAGTCACTCATTAGGTAAATCCAGAAACCAAACAGCTTAATGCCAGCAGAATCATGGTGATGATCGTGGTCGTGAACCGCAACATTAGCTTGCATAGGTCACCTCCAGATCGTCTTTCTTATCGTTGTCTTTCACTTCGTTTTTCTTCGCTTCTTCAAGTTGAGCTCGACGCTCCGCTTCAATCGCTTTGATTTCTTCAACTTCAACGTAGTAATCCACATCGTCGTTGTAGCTGTGTTGAATACACGTCACGATGATGCCAACAAAGCTTGCTGCTGCTAGCCACCAGATGTACCAAATCATCGCGAAGCCAAACACCAATGCCCATGCAGATACATAGATACCTGTTGGTGTGTTCTTCGGCATATGGATACGCTCGTATTCCACTTCTTTGGTTGGATCGAATTCGCCACTCTGCTTTTGGTACCAGAACGCGTCTAGCACATCACCTTTTGGTAGGTGCGCAAAATTGTAGAACGGCGGTGGTGAAGACGTCGCCCACTCAAAGGTACGACCGCCCCATGGGTCACCCGTTAGGTCACGGTTTTGCTCGCGGTCACGAACACTCACGTAGATTTGGATGAACTGACAAGCCACGCCAAGCGCAATCACTGCCGTACCCGCTGCAGCAACTGCCAACAGTGGGAAGTACTCTGGGTTAAGGTCTTGGCTTAGACGACGCGTCATGCCCATAAAGCCCAGTGCATAAAGCGGTAGGAACGCCATTAGGAAACCAACGATCCAGCAAATGAATGCACGTTTGCCCCATGTTTCGTTCATGGTGAAGCCAGTTGCTTTCGGGAACCAGTATGTGATTGCCGCGAAACAACCGAATACCACACCACCGATGATTACGTTATGGAAGTGCGCAATCAGGAACACTGAGTTGTGCAGAACAAAGTCCGCGCCCGGTACTGCCATTAGTACGCCCGTCATACCACCTACAGAGAAGGTAATTAGGAAGCCAACCGTCCACATCATCGGAGTGGTAAAGCGGATTCGGCCTTTGTACATGGTGAATAGCCAGTTGAAGATCTTCACCCCGGTCGGGATAGAGATAATCATGGTGGCGATGCCGAAGAATGCATTCACATTTGCACCTGAGCCCATGGTGAAGAAGTGATGCAGCCAAACGACGAACGCCAAAATCGTGATTACGATGGTTGCCCATACTAACGAGGTGTAACCAAACAGCTTCTTGCGTGAGAAGGTTGCCGTTACCTCAGAGAACACACCAAAAATAGGCAAGATCAGGATGTACACTTCTGGGTGACCCCATGCCCAAATCAGGTTGACGTACATCATTACGTTGCCGCCAAGGTCATTGGTGAAGAAGTGCGTACCGATGTAGCGATCCAGCGTTAGTAGCGCGATGGTTACGGTTAGGATTGGGAATGAAATGATGATTAGAATGTTGGCACACAGGGACGCCCACGTGAACACTGGCATCTTCATCATTGGCATAGACGGCGTACGCATGCGCAAAATAGTCGCAAAGAAGTTCACGCCCGTCAGCGTGGTGCCGACACCGGATATTTGCAGCGCCCATATCCAATAATCCACCCCAACTCCGGGGCTTGCCTCAATACCAGACAGCGGCGGATACGCCAACCAACCAGTACGACCAAACTCACCCAAGCCAAGTGACATATTGGTGAGGATCACGCCTACGACAAACAACCAGAAACTCAGGTTGTTTAAGTAAGGGAATGCCACATCACGCGCTCCAATTTGCAGCGGTACAATGATGTTCATCAAACCAATCACCAACGGCATTGCCACGAAGAAAATCATGATTACGCCATGGGCAGTAAAGATTTGATCGTAGTGATGTGGTGGTAGATAACCGGTCTCACCTGCCGCAGAAAGCAGCTGTTGGCTACGCATCATGACCGCATCAGCAAAGCCACGAACCAACATCACCATTGCCACAGCGATGTACATAAAGCCTAGTTTTTTGTGGTCTACCGAAGTAAACCATTCATTCCATAAGTATTGCCACTTACCCGCTTTGGTTATCGCCGCAACGACAGCCAAACCAACGATCGCGATCACCGCTAGAGTGACGACAATAATCGGCTCGTGATAAGGGATTGATTCAAGTGTTAATCTTCCAAACATTGCGATTATCCTAGATTTTCCGGCAAACAGTTCATTGAACCCGGATGCTGGGTCACGACGTCGGTGAACAAAAATGGTGGAATACTAGAGAACATCTTCACAGGCTCCGCCACCGTTGGTGATGCAAGCGCACGGAATTGCTCCCAGTCTTCGATTCGATCAGGGCTGGCTTTCACTTGCTGTACCCAATTCAGGAACGCAGTGCGATCTTCCATTGCCGCTGCGGTAAATTTCATTTGCGAGAAACCCTTACCGCTGTAGTTAGAAGCAAAGCCTTTATAATCCCCTGTGTGGTTTGCAATCAGATTCAACTTGGTCACCATACCTGGCATCGCGTAAATCTGAGTACCGAGACGCGGGATAAAGAACGCGTTCATGATGTTGTCTGAGGTCAGTTTGAACTGAACCGGAACATCTTTCGGAAACGCCACATAGTTCACTGTCGCAATGTTCTCTTCTGGGTAGATGAACAGCCATTTCCAGTCGAGTGACACCACCTCAATGGTGATGGGTTTGACGTCACTTGCGATGGGCTTGGATGGCTCTAACTCGTGAGTAGAACGCCAAGTGATGGTTGCCAGAATCGCGATGATGATGATTGGAATCGTCCACACCACCACTTCGATCTTGGTCGAGTGCGACCAATCCGGAGCGTATTCTTCATCCGTGTTGGATTCTCGGTAGCGATAAGCGAAATAGATTGTCATTAGAATCACAGGGATCACGACAATCAGCATCAGTAAAAGCGCTGTAATGATCAGTTCCTTTTCCTGAACGCCAATACTACCTTTCGGGTCAAGTAGAGCAGAGTTACACCCTGCGAGCATAAGGATGGTCGCCACCAAACTTATCCTCGATAAGATGCGTGTATATCTTGAAGCTTCCATTAACTTTCTCGATGGTTAGCCAACAACAGAGCAAGCCCTGCGATTGGTTGTCTTGGTCATTAGAATATTTTTGTGTTGAGCTTGTGCAGCAATGGACTTCTTGGTGGGAGATATCAAGTTGCTTGATGGTTAAAACCACACTCACAACGTGAGTTTATTGTTACACTTTGAAATACATTGTTACATTCGAACGCATTATGCGGAGGGAAAAAGGAAAGCTCATTAGCCACAGATGGAAACTAACGTTCCATTTATGAAATATAATATTGATATAGGAATAGCAAAACAGGTGCGTAAGATTTACGTACTACAGCATATATTCTTTTCTTTACAGCAACTTAAGCAATGCAAACGAGAAGAGTAATCAGTTGCGTATTCGGCACGAGAGTGTGAGCTACATTAGAAAGTGCGAATTAAGGAAAGCGTGACCAGTATCATAGTTATGAATTCACATACTATTTACATGGCATTTCTGCAGTAAATGATTATTTAGGCAATCCAATTTACCAGATTAATACCAAGTGCTTTTTAGGAGTGATATTTGGTTCAATTGTTAATCGAATGAACTCACTAAAACGAAACGAGCGCTACTTAACTAGCGCTCGCAGCCAGAAACCAATGGCTCAATGCTACATTCTCATCCCGCCATCCACTTCGAGCACTCGCCCTGTGAAATAGTCGTTTTCAAGAATGTATTCCACAGCATGAGCAATCTCACTCGTCTCCCCCATCCTACCGGCGGGTATCATCTTTTGCAGTCGGTCTATGGCTTCTGGCTTCATTTGATCTGCCATTGCCGTTTTGACGACACCGGGCGCAATAGCCGCAGAGCGAATACCATATCGGGCTAGTTCTCTTGCCCATGTTGTTGCCATGGTTGCGACGGCAGCTTTCGATGCAGAGTAATTGGTTTGCCCAATATTGCCCGCTCTCGCCACGCTGGAGATGTTAATGATGGCGCCCTTCGAGCCACTCTCGATCATTTTGACTGCCGCTTCTCGACCACACAAGAACGTGCCCGTGACATTGACGTTCATCACTAGGTTGAACTGCTCAAGCGGCATCTTAGTGATCTCACCGTCTTTGGCTTTGACTAATAACCCATCTCGCAAAACGCCAGCATTATTAACTAAGCCATTTAGCTGCCCAAAGTCTTGAAGAATCTCATTAAAGGTATCCTCCACTTCAGATTCATTGGTAACATCAAGTCGATAGATCAATGCTTTGGCACTGAGCATGCGGCATTGTTCTTGGGTATTCAGTAGTCCCGTTTCGTTAACATCAAGCAATGCTAAATCTGCACCCGCTTGAGCAAGGCTGACCGCCATCATCTGCCCTAACCCTTGCCCCGCACCTGTGATTGCAATGACACTGTTTTTTAAATCCATATCTGTACTCCATTACTGGATAACTTCCATGCTTAAACGCCTGATAGGGAATCTTGCTTTTAACCCTTCTGGTTCTTATAGAATTCAAACAAGCTAGAGAAATCGAGTTCTGCATGACCTGCCGCGTTATGGAATGCATAAAGATTGCGAGCCAAAGAGCCCATAGGAACAGAAGAGTTGGTTTGCAGCGCCGCATCCAAGCCTAAGCCAAGATCTTTGAGCATCAACTTGCTCATAAAGCCGGGATTGTATTGATTACTCGCTGGCGCAGAATCCATCACACCGGGGCATGGGTTATAGAGCTCCAACGCCCAGTTTCGACCAGAACTTTGCAGCATGATATTGGATAAGACTTTCGGATCGAGACCATGGTCAATACCGAGATTGAGCGCCTCGCAAGTTCCCGACATCAAAATGCCCAGCATCAGGTTGTTACAGATCTTCGCCATCTGACCATCGCCTGCTTTCCCCGCGTGGAATACGTTTTTACCCATATATCGCAAGATCGCATTGGCTTTGGAGAATGCTTCGTCCGAACCGCCAACAATAAAGGTCAGCGTTGCCGCTTTTGCGCCTGCCACGCCGCCTGAAACAGGAGAATCAACAAACAACAATCGTTTATTCTGCGCTTCGTTTGCCACCAAGCGAGCAGAATCTGGATCAATGGTCGAGCAGTCAATCAGCAATGCATTGTCCTGTACAATGTTGAGCAGACCGACACCACCGTGTAAATCCCCCAAATACACCGCACGCACGTGTGCACCTGCAGGTAGCATGGTGATCACCGTGCCAGCGCCATCCACGACTTCTTCTAACGTACTAGCAACCACTGCGCCAAACGGTTCGAGTTGCTTCGCGGCGTTCACATCCACATCGAACACTTGCACATGAAACCCTGACGCCAATAGGTTTTGTGCCATTGGACTACCCATGTTGCCCAAGCCAATAAATGCAATGGTACTCATGTTGTTTCTCCTTATTTTCCTAGCTGTGCAAGTGGATGTTCCTCTTCAGACCAAAGAGAAGTGAACAAGGTATCGATGACGCTCTCATCGACTTCACTGACGCTGTTAAACATCCATTTTGGATTACCATCTTTATCAACTAATCGAGAGCGCACGCCCTCTTCAAACTCACCGAGTAATGCGCTACGAACTGACAAGGTTAGCTCTAGACGGAAACAATCCGCCAACGACAAACGGTGGTACTCTTTGACTTGTCTAAAACAGATATGTGCGGTGATCGGACTGCCCGCAACAAACGATTTTTGTGCGTTCTCAAGCCATTGAGTCTCGCCTTCCATTGCTTGAATTCGTTGGGCAATCTGATTTAAGTCATAGCCTTTGCAAGCTTCTTTAATTTGGTCGAGATAAGGGCAAATCTGAGTTGTCGGCTTGCTGTCAATGACTTGATCTTCCATCAATTGAAGTAACGCACTGACAAGCGATTTGGCATCGGCAGAGCTCCAATCGACTTGTTTCAGCTCTTCAAGCAGCGCCGGATATTGCTCTTCCAACAGCAACCATTCTGCCAAACCAATAGTGACAGCGTCACTTGAATTCACCATTGCGCCAGTCAAACCAAGGAACAAACCTACCTCTGGGTCAATTTGGCTTAAGAACCAAGTGCCGCCCACGTCCGGGTAAAGCCCGATATTGATCTCTGGCATCGCAAGACGAGATTTAGGCGTGACGACTCGATGACTGGTGCCCATAAACAAGCCCATGCCACCGCCCATCACAATGCCCTCTCCCCAACCAATGATAGGCTTTTGATAGGTATGAATCAGGTAATCGCATTCGTATTCGAGCGAGAAGTAGTTAGAACAGAACTCGGCAGTTTCTTCTTTGCTTTTTTCGTGCATGACGTGGTACATGGTTCGTACATCGCCCCCTGCACAAAACGCTTTTTCACCCGCGCCATTGAGGATGACACACACCAAATCAGGGTCACCTTGCCATTCGATAAGTTGGTCGTTGAGCTCTGCCAACATGTCGTAAGTCAATGCGTTCAAAGAAGCCGTGTTGTCTAACGTCGCGATACCAATTCGGTGCACGCCGTCTAAGCAATCTATTTCGCTAATGGTTACTTTCCCTATCATGCGACCTCCTATTGATTCTTCCAGTTAGGTTTACGTTTTTCTAAGAAGGCACGAACCCCCTCGGTTTGATCTTCGGTATCGAATAAGTTTAGAAACAGTTCTCGCTCTTTAATCAGACCATGTTTGAGTGGCGCTGAGCGCATGTTTTGGATAAGCGCTTTACATGCGGTTACCGAAGACGGCGATTGATTGGCAACCGATTCTGCAAGCTCAGTGGCTTTATTAAGCGCTCCACCTTTTTCCACCACTTCTTCTGCTAGTCCAAGTTCTCGAGCTTGTGCTGCAGCGACTTGTTCACCGCACAATATGATGCGTTTCGCCCAACCTTCACCGACCAATGCGGTTAGGTTTTGCGTACCACCAGCACAAGGCAGTAATCCGACTTTCGCCTCTGGTAGTGCCAGCACGGCTTGCTCTTCTACCACACGAATATCACACGCCAATGCGACTTCTAATCCACCTCCCATGGCGTAGCCGTTGATGGCAGCGATAGAAACCCCTCGAAATGCAGACAGCGTTTCAAAGGCTTCACCAAAGATACGCGCCATCTCTAACGCCACCGCTTTATCGCCATCGGCAAACAACTTGAGGTCTGCACCTGCAGAGAAAAACTTCTCTCCATTCCCAGTGAGCACTAGAGCGTAAACGTCTTTATTGTCGTTTAGCGCTAGCACTAGCTCTTTCAATGCAGTTAAGCTTTGTGACGTCCATGTATTAGCGGGCGGGTTGTTCATGGTCACCACCGCAACGTGATTGCTGATGGTATGTTGAATCGCTTGTTGTTCTGTTGGTGACATATCTCTGAATCCTTTCTTGATGAAAATGACCTGAGCTTTATGAATAAAAGCAGAGCTTGTCGGCTGCACTTATAGCAATGCGGACTCTTCTGCGAGCAATCGACGCGCGATGATCAACCGCATGATCTCGTTGGTACCTTCCAAAATCTGGTGTACTCGAACATCACGGAAATAGCGCTCCATTGGGTATTCTTTGATGTAGCCATAGCCACCGTAAAGTTGCAGCGCTTGGTCACAAACTTGAAAGCCGACGTCGGTTGCAAAGCGTTTTGCCATGGCACAATAAGTCGTGGCGTCTGGGTCACCTCGGTCTAACTTGCTAGCGGCGTACCGCACCAGTTGGCGGGAAGCGACAAGCTCAGTTGCCATGTCTGCCAGTTTGAATTGCAATGCTTGGAATTGAGCTAATGATTTGCCGAACTGTTTACGTTCTTGCATGTACTGCGCCGCTTGATTCAACGCTTGCTGAGCCGTACCGACAGAACAGGTCGCAATGTTGATGCGTCCGCCATCCAAACCTTTCATAGCGAACACAAACCCTTGCCCCTCTTCACCGAGCAGATGTGATGCGGGAATAGAAACATTGTCGAAAGTCACCGCGCGTGTTGGCTGACTATTCCAGCCCATTTTCGGCTCTTTACGTCCGTAGCTAATCCCGTCTGCATCGGCGGGGACAACAAACGCAGATACGCCTTTCGCGCCCGCATCGCCGGTTCTCGCCATCACGACTAAAACGTCGGTATCGCCTGCGCCAGAAATAAAGGTTTTGCCACCGTTGAGAATGTAGTTATCACCTTGCTTAGTCGCAGACGTCGTTAGAGACGCCGCGTCCGAACCTGCGTTTGGCTCAGTTAAACAATAAGATCCGAGAAATTCACCCGTAATGAGTTTTGGGCAGAACGTGTCTTTCACTTCTTCGGTCGCAAAGCTCGCGACCATCCAAGTCACCATGTTATGAATGGTCATAAATGCAGTGGTCGATGTGCATCCCATAGAGAGCTGCTCGAAGATGATAGATGCATCCAAACGGCTTAAGCCCAAACCGCCTTGCTCTTCTGGGGTGTAGAGGCTCAAGAAACCAAGCTCTCCCGCCTCTCGTAGAATATCTTTCGGGAAGATTTGTTTCTCATCCCACTCTGCTGCCATTGGCGCTAAACGCTCTGCCGCAAATTGCTGAGCCGTGTCGGCAAACATACGTTGATCTTCGTTGAGTTCAAAATCCATATGAGCTCCTTACTTCGTTAGCGCAGGTTAATAGTCAGGTTTGGACCAGTTGGGATATCGTCATCAAACCAACGAGCCGTCACGGTTTTGGTCTCGGTGTAGAAGCGCACCGCTTGTTTACCGTAGGCGTGCAAATCACCGTAAAAACTGCCGCGCCAACCCGTAAACGAGAAGAATGGCAAAGGCACTGGAATCGGCACGTTCACACCTACCTGACCGACTTGAATCTCATGTTGATACTTTCTCGCCGCCGCACCATTCGCAGTGAAGATGGAGGTGCCGTTGCCGTATGGGTTGCGATTTACGAGATCTATCGCTTCTTGTAACGTGTCGACCTCAATACACACCAAAACAGGTCCGAAGATTTCTTGGGTATAAATCGACATCTCGGTGGTGACGCCACTGAATAAAGTTGGACCAACCCAGTTACCTTCAGGGAAGCCTTCTACTTCACATTGGCTACCATCAAGTTCACACACCGCACCTTGTTGTTTGCCTTCTTCAATCAAACTAAGTACACGCTGTTTTGCATGTGCGCTGATCAAAGGACCATACGCAGCATTCTCGTCATCCCAAGCGCCAGGATGCACTCTCGCCATTTCTTGTTTTAAATCGGCAATCCACTCTTTCGAACTGCCTACAAACACAGCGACGGATATCGCCATGCAACGCTGTCCTGCCGCACCAACCGAAGAGCCAACTAGGTTGTTCACCACTTGGTTTTTGTTCGCATCTGGCATCACTACCATGTGGTTTTTCGCGCCAGCAAAGGCTTGAACACGTTTGAAATTCTGTGTGCCTGTGGTGTAGATGTATTGCGCTACGGGAACAGAACCAACGAAAGAAACGGCTTGGATGTCGGGATGTTTCAGCAACAAATCGACCTGCTCCTTACGACCGTGCACGATTTGCAGCACACCTTTTGGCGCACCCGCTTCTTCGAACAGCTCAGCCAAACGAATTGACGTGAGAGGCACTTGTTCAGAAGGTTTAAGAACAAAAGTACTCCCGCTCGCAATCGCAATTGGGAACATCCACAAAGGGATCATGGCAGGGAAATTAAATGGCGTAATACCGCAGCACACCCCAAGCGGTTGAATCAGCGAATAACTGTCGATATCTGTAGCAACGTTCTCGACGGTTTCTCCCATCATGTTGCTAGCAATATTGGCAGCTTGCTCGACCACTTCGATACCACGCCACACATCCCCTTTTGCATCCGCAAAGATCTTGCCTGTTTCGTGAGAAAGTAGCGTCGCCAATTCATCATGATGTTCTTTCAGTAGATGTTGGTAGCGCAGCATTAAACGCGCACGCTCCGAAACTGCGACGTCTTTCCAACAGGTAAAGGTGGCTTTTGCACTCTCAATTGCTGCATGCATCTCTTCATCCGTTGCGCACGGCAAGCGCGCAATCACATCATTGGTGGCAGGGTTTGTGACTTCTACCCAATCCGTTGCTTGAGATTCACGAAACTCACCATCGATGAATAAGGGAACCGTGCGAGTCATAATCTAGTCCTTCTTTACGTTATTCGATAATTAGAATTAAAGCGGTATCTCGATACCAATAGCAGTGGCTTCACCACCACCGATACAAAGTGATGCAACACCTCGCATCACTTTTTTATTGTTGTTGTCACCATCTACACCAAGCGATTGCAGTTGGCGCAGGCTATGAATGAGAGTCACTAAAATACGAGCTCCACTTGCGCCAATTGGATGCCCAAGCGCACACGCACCGCCTTTGATGTTTACTTTGTCTTTATCGATGCCTAATTGGCGTACCGCGATTTGCGTGACAACAGCAAAGGCTTCATTGATCTCCCAAAGATCGACCTCGTCTACTGACCAATCGAGTTGAGATAACAACTGCTCTATCGCAAAGACGGGCGCGAGGGTAAATTCAGCGGGCTTTCTGGCGTGGGTCGAGTGCCCTTTGATGATTGCTAATGGCGTTAAACCTTGATGCTGTGCCTCCTGCGAGTCCATTAACACCAAAACTGCAGCACCATCGGATATCGCACTTGAGTTTGCAGCCGTCACCGAGCCGGTCTTATCGAACGCGGGTTTGAGTTGAGGGATCTTGTCGAGCTTGATGGAGCGTGGATGCTCGTCATAATCCAATGTTGAAGTGCTATGACGAGTCGTGATTTCTATCGGCGAGATTTCGTCGTCAAACAGATGCTGCTCTTGCGCTTCCAACGCTCTTGTCGCAGATAGGATTGCCCATTCATCCATTTGTTCACGAGTAAACTCAGAACGGTCAGCCGTCTGCTGCGCATAGACTCCCATCAAATGCCCTTCATACGCATCTTGAAGACCGTCGAGAAACATATGGTCGTGAGTAGATTGGTGACCCATTCGCATGCCGTTACGCGCTTCTTTAAGCAGATACGGCGCATTGGTCATGCTTTCCATACCACCGGCGATGGCACTGCGAATGCTGCCCGCTTTGATAAGATCGTGAACCAGCATGACGCTTTTCATGCCAGAGCCACACACTTTGTTGATGGTGGTACAGCCTGTCGTCAGCGGAAGATCTGCACCTAGTGCTGCTTGTCTGGCTGGTGCTTGCCCACATCCCGCAGGTAATACGCAGCCCATATAGACTTCGTCGACTTCGCTAACCCCGCTCGCATCCATTGCCGCTTTGATAGCAAATGCCCCTAATTGAGGCGCTGAATAACCTTGTAACTGACCTTGAAAGCGCCCGATTGGCGTTCGCTTTGCACTGACAATCCAGATGTCATTTCCCATGTTCTCGTCCCTTCTGACGATAATTCACAGTTCACGAACTCATCCCTCACACCTGCTACCACGGAGCTTTCACACAGAATGTGGTGTCACTCCAGCCTCTCATAAAACGATGAATTTTCGCACTGTGATTTCTTGACGTTTACGTAAGCATAGCACTAACATTTACGTTAACGTAAAGAAACACATTAATAACAACACAAATTTACTCTCATGCTTTTAGCTAGTCCGTTTAGTTCAAGGCTTGAAGGGATTTTAAGAAGCCAAAACTATTCATTAGAGGGAAAAACCGAGTGGATAAATTCAAGATAAGTGACCTCGCCAAAGAGTTCGACATCACGACCCGAAGCATTCGTTTTTACGAGGATGTCGGGCTGATAGAGCCGGAACGAAAAGGCAACATTCGCGTATACCAACGCAGAGATAAGATCCGTCTCAAGTTGATTTTACGTGGTAAACGATTGGGCTTTTCGCTTGCGGAAATTCGGGAATTGTTCGAGCTGTACGATACCCAACAAAGCGATGGTCAGCTGCTTAAAATGCTAACCATCATTGATGAAAAACAAGCGCACTTACAGCAGCAACTGGATGATATTAGCGTTGTAATGAACGAGCTAGAAACCGCCAAAGAGCGATGCAAACAAGCGCTAAGCGACAATAAAACTAACAGCCAATAACTAAAAACTTGTAACGACTAAAACAAACAAGAATAACCATAATTTCCAAGCCCAAGCAGTGTAACTCGAACCTTATCCGTACTAATAAGTACTTTCAACAGGGAAATGTTATGAAAAGCAGCTACACCCCACTCAACTTTGGGCTTGGTGAAACCATCGATATGCTCCGAGACCACGTCAACGCGTTCGCCACCGAGCATATCGCCCCTATCGCCGCAGACATCGACCGCGACAACCAATTCCCCAATCATTTGTGGTCCAAGTTTGGTGAAATGGGTTTGCTCGGCGTAACCGTTGATGAAGAGTTTGGCGGTGCAGGCATGGGCTATCTTGCTCACGTTGTCGCGATGGAAGAGATCAGCCGAGCTTCGGCGTCTGTCGCACTCAGTTACGGCGCACATTCCAATCTTTGTGTTAACCAAATCTTTCGCAATGGCTCCCCTGCTCAACGCGAAAAGTACCTACCTAAGCTCATTGATGGTTCTCACGTCGGTGCATTGGCCATGAGTGAGCCGAACTCAGGTTCTGACGTGGTTAGCATGCAGCTGCGAGCCGAAGATAAAGGCGACCACTATCTGATGAACGGCAACAAAATGTGGATCACTAATGGTCCTGATGCCGATACCTTAGTGGTTTACGCAAAAACCGATCCCAATGGCGGCTCTCGTGGTATCACGGCATTCATTATTGAGCGAGAATTCGAAGGCTTTAGCCATGCTCAAAAGCTCGACAAACTCGGTATGCGCGGCTCCAACACCTGCGAATTGGTGTTCCAAGATTGTGTCGTGCCAAAAGAGAATGTGTTGGGTGAATTAAACCGTGGTGTCGAAGTGTTAATGAGCGGTTTGGATTACGAACGCGTGGTATTAGCAGCCGGTCCACTTGGCATCATGCAAGCCTGTATGGACGAAGTGGTTCCGTATGTTCATGACCGCAAACAGTTCGGCAAATCCATCGGTGAATTCCAACTAGTGCAAGGAAAGCTCGCTGACATGTATTCACGCATGAACGCCGCCAAAGCTTACGTTTATACCGTTGCTGCCGCATGTGACAGAGGGGAATGTACACGTAAAGATGCCGCTGGCGTGATCCTTTACAGCGCAGAACTTGCGACACAAATGTCCCTCGATGCTATTCAGCTATTAGGCGGCAATGGCTACATCAACGAATACGCGACCGGACGTTTACTCCGTGACGCCAAACTGTATGAGATTGGTGCTGGCACTTCTGAAATTCGCCGCATGCTGATTGGACGAGAGTTGTTCGAAGAGTCTCGCTAACCCACCGACAAGGAAGTCACTATGGCAATCATTAAAAGTAAAACCAAGCCAACCGACGAGCTGTTTTTGTCGAATAAAGCGGTCATGACCGAGTTGGTGGGCAACCTTAAAGCCAATATCAAAGCCATCAAACAAGGGGGCGGACAAAAAGCCATTGACCGCCAACGCCTAAAAGGAAAGCTGCCCGTTCGTGAGCGTGTCATGCTCCTTTTGGATGAAGGCAGCAAGTTTCTTGAAGTCGGACAATTCGCCGCGTGGAACGTCTATGAAGAATCGGTTCCATGCGCAGGCGTCGTCGCCGGCATCGGCACTATTGAAGGCATTCAATGCATGGTGATCGCCAACGATCCTTCCGTCAAAGGCGGCACCTACTACCCGCTCACCGTGAAAAAGCATCTACGGGCGCAAGAGATCGCCCAACGTTGCCAACTACCTTGCGTCTATTTGGTGGATTCCGGTGGTGCAAATCTCCCTCATCAAGCGGAAGTCTTTCCTGATAAAGAGCACTTTGGGCGCATCTTCTTCAATCAAGCCAGAATGTCGGCGCAAGGCATTCCTCAAGTCGCGGTTGTGATGGGGCTTTGTACCGCAGGCGGCGCTTATGTACCTGCGATGGCAGACGTTTCCATCATGGTCAAAGAGCAAGGCACCATCTTCTTGGCAGGACCACCGTTAGTAAAGGCCGCAACGGGAGAAATCGTCACCGATGAAGAATTAGGCGGTGCCGACGTGCATTGTCGTAAGTCTGGCGTTGCCGATTACTACGCAGAAAACGACCAACACGCATTGCAACTGGCACGCGAAGCCATCTCGAATACCAACCAATCACTCCCACTTCAAAGCGACAAAACGGTTTTACCACCGCGTTACGACGCCGAAGAGATGTATGGCATCGTCAATGCGAATCTGCGCTTGTCTTTTGATGTTAGAGAGATCATCGCTCGTGTGGTTGATGACTCAGACTTCGATGAATTCAAAGCACTTTATGGCAAGACCTTAGTATGTGGCTTCGCACGAATTCACGGCCATCTGATTGGCATTGTGGCTAACAACGGCATCTTGTTTTCTGAGTCCTCACAGAAAGGCGCGCACTTTATTGAGTTGTGTGCCAAACGCAAAATTCCCCTACTGTTTTTGCAAAATATCACTGGGTTTATGGTGGGCAAAAAGCTTGAAGCAGAAGGCATTGCCAAGCACGGCGCGAAACTGGTGATGGCGGTTGCATGCGCGGATGTGCCTAAGTTCACCGTGATTATTGGCGGCTCTTACGGCGCAGGTAACTATGGCATGTGCGGTCGCGCTTATGACCCCACCATGATGTGGATGTGGCCAAACGCACGAATCTCGGTAATGGGCGGAGAACAAGCCGCAGGCGTGCTCACTCAAGTGCGTCGAGAAGTGAAAAAACGCCAAGGTGAAGAATGGCCAGAGCCCGAAGAAAGTGCATTCCGAGAATCTATCGTAGACTTGTATGAGTCTCAGGGGCATCCCTACTACGCCAGTGCGCGTTTATGGGATGATGGCATTATCGACCCGAAAGATACACGTCAAGTATTGGCTCAAGCCTTAAAAGCCGCGCTCAATGCGCCAATTCCTGACAGCAATTTTGGCATATTCAGAATGTAGAAATGTAGAGAGAAAAGGACGTCACATGCAGGATCATCAACCGAGTATCATCCCCAATACCCAACGACAAGATGAAGTACTTTGGAACGTCGATGAATTCGGCGTCGCAACGCTTACGCTCAATCGCACAGAGAAGCACAATGCGTTTGATGCTTGCATGATTGACTTGCTGATCCACAGGCTGG
The DNA here is from genome assembly GCF_002887615.1 of Vibrio jasicida 090810c. Taxonomy (NCBI): domain Bacteria; kingdom Pseudomonadati; phylum Pseudomonadota; class Gammaproteobacteria; order Vibrionales; family Vibrionaceae; genus Vibrio; species Vibrio jasicida. The sequence goes on from NZ_CP025793.1 coordinate 1,632,434, forward strand.
ACTACCTCGCTCTGCGCACCGATGTTCGATGCTTAGTGCTTCGAGGAAACGGCAAACATTTCTCCTCTGGTGCTGATTTGAATTGGATGAAATCCATGGCAAGTAGCACCAGAAAGCAAAACCTAGAAGACGCGCAAAACCTTGCGCGCCTGATGCATACACTGGACGCTTTCCCTCAGCCTACTATTGCGGTTGTGCAAGGTTCCGCTTTTGGCGGCGCGTTAGGCTTAATCTGTTGTTGTGATATCGCAATCGCAGCGGAGAATGCGAACTTCTGCTTGAGTGAAGTCAAACTGGGGCTGGTTCCAGCGACCATCTCTCCTTATGTCATGCGAGCTATGGGCAACCGACAAGCTCGTCGTTATATACTCAGCGCCGAAGTGATTAACACCGCCAAAGCTGAAAAGTTTGGCATTGTGCATGAGGTTCATAAGCTGGATAAAATCGAAGCCGTGGTAGAAAGCTTGATTGATTCTTTGCTGCTCAATAGCCCAGATGCGATGCGAAAAGCCAAAGCGTTATGTCATCAATGCCACCAAAATCCGATTGATGGTCAGCTTATTCAATACACGAGCCAACTTATCGCCGACATTCGCGTATCGCCGCAAGGACAAGATGGCTTGCAAGCCTTTCTGGAGAAACGAGAACCGGGTTGGATAAACAAGCCAGCTAAGGGCAAGAAATGAATTTGCCAAACAAGGTAAATATTGTCGAAGTGGGCGCACGAGACGGTCTGCAAAACGAATCACCAGTGTCCACGCTAGCCAAGATCCGCTTAATCGACCTGCTCTCAGATACAGGACTCACCCATATTGAGGCAGGCTCTTTTGTGTCGCCTAAATGGGTACCTCAAATGGCGGATTCACTCGATGTGATGAAGAAAATCACCCGCCGCCACAACGTCATTTACTCAGCACTAACGCCTAATGTGCAAGGCTTTGAGAAAGCATTGGAAGCCGGCGCTACCCAAGTCGCGATCTTCACCTCCTCATCGGAGGGCTTTTGCCAACACAACATCAATTGCTCGATTGCAGATAGTCTTACCCGCTTTGAACCAGTAATGGAATTGGCAGCAAAGCATAACATTCCCGTTCGGGGTTACTTATCTTGCGTGGCAGACTGCCCTTACGACGGGCCAACCAAACCCGAACAAGTCGCAAGAGTTGCCAACCTGCTAATGGAATTAGGCTGCTATGAGGTTTCACTTGGAGATACCATTGGTACAGGCACGCCGATACGCATCGCTAAAATGTTAGAAGCCGTACAAGTGAAAGTCCCAACCAATAAGCTTGCGGTGCATTTTCACGACACATGGGGACAAGCGTTGGCGAATATCTACCAAGCCTTAACGATGGGCATCAATACCGTCGATAGCAGTGTGGCTGGGCTTGGGGGCTGCCCTTATGCTCATGGCGCGTCAGGTAATGTTGCTACCGAAGATGTGCTCTACCTTTGCCAAGGCTTAGGAATCGAGACCGGAGTAGATTTAGAGTTGCTCGCCAAAGCCGGATGGATGATCAGTGAAGAATTAAACCGCCAGCCGACCTCAAAAGTCTCGCTGGCGTTAAAGCAGCGTTAGATCTCGTAATTCGCTTTGATACCGATATCGAAATGCAGCGGCATACGCCATTTAGCAAAAGACAGGAAGCCCATTACTAATCCAGCCAATAACATAGTGATGGCAGCAAGGATTGGAAGGTTAAACCACAGCGCAAACATTGCGACAGCGAGAAACACGGGTACCATCTTCAAGCCTGGCACTTTAAAGCAAAAAGACTCTTTAAGCGCAATGCCCGAAAAGGTCACAAAGATAAAGCCAAGCCCTAACCAAGTGCGCTGAAACTCCAAGTCACTCACCATCAATACCAAGCCAATCCAAGACGCCCAACTGATCACGGCACGTACGTGTTTGCTGTAAACGTGAACATTCGCGGCAGATAACGCACCAGCCATACAAACCGTAATGACTGAGGTTTGGTAAATCAACGGTGAACTAGAAATTGCACCAGAGACAAGAACCGAAAAAACAAGCAGCGCCATAGCAAACAAAGTAATACCAAAGCGATACAAGCACACGCTGATTTTATCAAGTGAATCCAACGTCTCTTGATGTTCTGTGTTTGCCATGGAAAGCATCCTGCCTAAAAATGAAAAGGAATGAAAAGCCAACGAGGGTGAAACCGCTGGCTCTATAAACTTGATTACGCCCGTTTTGGAAAGCGGAGTTTACCGCCAGTTCGGTAGATCACCAAAGAGAATAAGATAAGAGCGCAGCCGACGAGTTTATTAGAGGTCAGCACTTCGCCATACCAAATCACACTCAGAATTACAGTCCACACGGGTTCAAGGATCATAATCAGTGCAGCGTTACCCGCTTGGACAAACTTTTGCCCCATGGTTTGCATCACGTAACGCAAACTGGTTGCCAAAAGCGTGCTTAGAGCAAACCACACCCAAATTGATGTAGAAACTTCTGTCGGCGTGGTTTCCAATAGCGAAGAAACCAACAACCCAATCAAGCCTGTCACAAACAGTTGAATGCAAGTCAGCAAAAGTACGGGTAGCTTCTGTGAGTATTTACTGTTGACATTAAAATGCAGTGCAAGCATCAGCGCCGCGCCCAAGAACCAAAGCTGGCTGCTTGATTGTTGCCAACCACCAGCCAAAGACAAACACCCTAGGCCAAGAATCGCGATCGGTAGTGACACCCAAAAGATACGTTGTGGTCGTTGCCTAAACATCACCCACGCGACAATTGGGACAAACAACATCGATAGGCTCATGATGAATGCGCCCTCACCTAGCGTGTCACTGATTGAAATCGCGTAGATCCAACACATCAGTGCGCCACCTAAAAGCACACCCACGCCTGCCGCGGCAAAAATATCTTTCTTATTAGCAGCACGAAGCGGTTTGATACACAGAGGCAGCAAACACAATGAAGCGATGGTGAATCGCAGACCGATAAATCCGAATGGTGGGAGACCTTGAATGGTTTCTTTGGAGAAGATCCACCCTAATGCCGCGATCATCGTAGTAGCGACGAGCACGAATGCAGCTTTGCGTTCTGAGTTAAGCATAATTACTCACAAAAAAGACCCTGCGAGGGATTCGTCAGGGGTTATTTATCATTGATTTTAATGCGTGATAGCTAGTTATATTTGCATCGCAAATGCTGACTTTATATGTAAGTAGAAAGGAGGGTGTTAACGTTTGCGAAACGCTCACAGTATACATGGCAGCTTGATTATCATCGAGATAATTACTGCATTTATCAGCGATTATTTATGCAGTTTATACCGAATGAAATCCCTATCAAATCATCAGGCTAAAGCTCAAATATTGTGCGGAATAACCTCCCTTTCTGGCATCACGAAAATGGTATAATTTAAAAGCAATAAAACAGACATCAGGAGGTGCTTTATGAGACATTCGACCGTACTCTTTTTCATTCTGATTGCCTTGCTTATTATCGCGCCAGTAGGCCTTGGTTCCTTATTCAGTTTCGCCTCTTCTATACGATCTAGTCACTTAGAAGCTGATCCGGTTTCTATTGCCCATATTTACGACATGATGATTTATCGCGGGCGTTAGTTTGTTTTCGATCCTATCTTTCATTCATGGGGTCTTCCGTGAAAAGAAGGCTCCCAGACCTTGAAATTCCAACTCACCTGAAACTTTCTTCAAAAGCTCTTTTGTTTGATTTTGTATCAATTCCCATCCATACCCTATTCAACCGTAGCTAACCCGTTATTTTCCTGTCGATTTTATTCACCAAAATTTTGCCCTAATCGTTACGTGTTCACGTATTAAATAGAAAAATTCACAACTAAATCGGCTCGTACGTAGCGATATTGTCAGTACCTGCTTACTCTTTAACCTACAACTATAAAAAATACGCCAGTGCATTCACGCCACCAATAACAGTGAAAATCTGGAATATCAGCGCCCGAGTTAGTGAAACACGCATTCAAATTACTAGGGAATCAGTGATGAGATTAAAGAACACCCAAAACATGAGCGCAGCTTTGAGGACGGCTCTCGTCGCCGCTGTGTGCTTCTCTCCCCTCACCTTTGCTGCAGAACGTGATGAGCAATTCGAAGTCGGCAAAGAAAAAGCGAAAGTTTGTATGACCTGTCATGGTGTCGATGGCATATCGACCATTGATGCGTACCCAAACTTACGCGGCCAGAACAAAACCTATCTGATTTCTTCCCTTAAGGACTACAAAGCGAGGGAGCGAACCAGTGGTCTCGCGGTGCTGATGCAACAGCAGGCCGATGCCCTCTCTGATCAAGACATTGAAGACATTGCCCACTACTACTCACAGCTAGGCAAAGAAGCTCAACCTTAAACGAGGAGCGTTCTTATGGAACAAGCAGCAACTCAATACAACACTAAAGTTGTGAAGTATTTTGTGTTGGCATCGTTAGTTTGGGCTATTGTCGGGATGATCATTGGTGTGATCCTCGCGGCGCAGTTGTATTGGCCGGTACTAAACTTCGATTCTCAATACTTCCAATTCGGTCGACTCAGACCACTACACACTTCCGGCGTAATATATGGCTTTGTAGTCAACATTTTGATGGGTACCTCTCTCTACATCGCTCAACGCACCGGACGCTGTAATCTCTTTAACCAAAGCTTATCTTGGATGGTTTTCTGGGGTTGGCAACTGGTACTCTTTTTGGCGTTAATCAGTTTGCCCGTTGGCTACACAACTTCAAAAGAATACGCTGAGTTAGAGTGGCCAATCGACCTTTTGATCGTCTTAGTCTGGGTGCTTTATGCGGTACTTTTCTTCGGCACAATCGCCAAACGAAAAGTCGATCACATTTTCGTAGCCAATTGGTTCTTCGCAGCGTTTATCATCGTCATTGCCATGATCTTCATCGTGAACAACTTGGCCATGCCTGTATCGTTGATGAAATCTTATTCCGTCTTTGCTGGAGCGCAGGACGCCATTGTGCAATGGTGGTGGGGTCACAACGCAGTGGGCTTCTTACTGACTGCTGGTGTGATTGGTATGAATTATTACTTCATACCAAAAGTGGCAGACCGCCCTATTTACTCTTACCGTTTATCTGTCATCCACTTTTGGGGCTTGGTTGGTTTTTACACTTGGGCAGGTACCCACCATTTGGTTTATTCATCGGTGCCTATTTGGGTGCAAAACATCGGCATCATCATGTCACTCATTCTTTGGCTTCCATCTTGGGCGGGCGCTTTCAACAGTGCGATGACACTGCTCCAAAACAAAGAGAAGCTTAAATCTGACTACATTTGCCTGTTCTTCTTCTCTGCCATTCTTTACTACTGCTTAGCCACATTCGAAGGGCCTCTACTGGCAATTCGCTGGTTCAATATGCTCGCGCACAATACTGAATGGGTCATCGGTCACGTTCATTCCGGCGCATTAGGTTGGGTGGGCATGTCCGGCATTGCGGTGTTCTACTACTTTATCCCGCGTCTCTGGAACAAAACCGAACTTTGGTCGCAGCGTTTGATCAAGTGGCACTTCTGGCTAGCCCATGCTGGTGTCGCCATCTACGCCATCGCGCTCTGGGTAGCAGGTATTGGCGAAGGCTACATGTGGCTAACCCAAAACGAGAATGGCGAACTGGTTTACAGCTTTATTGAAGCCATGAACTTTAAAGCGCCATGGTTGTTCTTACGTTTCTTTGGTGGCGCACTCTTTGTACTTGGTTTGTTCCTGATGGTGTTTAACTTGTATAAGACCGTGCGTTCTCCATCCGTACTAGTGGCAAAGGAGGCATAAGATGAGCAAAGACTTTACTCACTCAGTGGTCATTTTGATCATCACAACAGTGGTTGTGGCCTCCTTCTCACTCGCAGTCTGGGTTGTGCCGAATATTCTTCGCACTGACGACATCGCTAAGGGCAGTTTAGCCAAGCCGTTGACCGCCATTGAGCTTGCGGGTCGCGATATTTACATCAGTGAAGGGTGTCATGTCTGCCACACGCAGATGGTTCGTCCTCTAGAGCCTGAGACCAAACGCAACGGTCGCGCAAACAAGGAATCAGATGACATTTACGAATTCCCTAACCTATGGGGTTCAAAACGCACAGGTCCGGACTTAACCAACCTTGGCCGTAAATACTCTGACCAATGGCATGTATTGCATCTCATCGATCCTCGTCAGGTCATTCCAACGTCCATAATGCCGGCCTACCCTTGGTTGTTCGAACAAACTCTCTCGGGCGATGCAATTGTCGACAAGATGGAGACACTACGCACATTAGGGGTTCCATACACAGACCAAGAGATTTCCGACGCGCGCTTGCAAGTTCGCGGTAAAACCAAAGGCGAAGCGCTGATCCGTTATCTTCAAAGTCTTGGCCAAGATACAGCACAGGAGGTGGCTCCATGAGCACATTCTGGAACTGGTGGGCCGTTGCCTGCACAATAATCTTCTTTGTCCTGATGGTGGGCGTTATCGTCAAGTATTGGCGAAGCAACCATAAAGCAGACCAAGACCACACTATCGCCTCTTTTGATGGGATAGATGAAAAGGACGCGCCCCCCCCTAAACTCCTCTTCATTAGTTACGCTGTCGCGTTTTTACTCTCCGCAGGCTATTTGGTTCTGTATCCAGGGCTTGGTGAATGGAAAGGCTTGGCGAATTATGACCAAGCGGACGACAAACTTAGCTCGCCATCAACCACACTCGACCAGCAATTTAGTCAAGTAACCGACACCTCTTTGGCTGCACTTGCACAAGATGCCGATATTGTCCGTAGCGGTCGTATGTTGTTTCAAACCCATTGCGCAGCCTGCCATAGAGATAATGCACAAGGTCAAAAACACTTTCCTAACCTTATCGATAAAGAATGGATGTACGGCGGAGATGATGAAGCCATCATTCATTCCATAGCGAAAGGCCGTAACGGTGCGATGCCCGGCTGGGTTGAAGTGATGAGAAAGGACGAAGTGGACAAGGTTTCTTACTATCTTGCGTCGCTCAATCAACGCCACAGCAATGTGCCTGAAGTTAAAATAGAGTTGGGTAAGACCTTGTTCGTTCAATACTGTGCCTCATGCCATGGAGACGGTTCTATCGCTAATCAAGAAACGGGAGTGCCCGACCTTTCTGATAGCGTATGGCTTCATGGTGGCAGTATTGAAGAGATTCAACACACCATCAATTACGGTTTGAACAACTTGATGCCTGCATTTGAAAACCAACTCTCAGAGCACGAGATCCTCGCGATTGGTGCTTACATCCGCAAAGCCGGCGAAGAGGAAGAGCAGAAACTCGCAGTACTTAACGCTCAATCTGTCGAGCGTGGTGAATATCTGGCACACGCGGGGGATTGCGTCGCTTGTCACAGTGCAGAAGGTGGCGAACCTTTTGCCGGCGGCCTACCGTTTGTTACGCCATTTGGCACAATCTATTCGACCAATATTACTCCTCACGCCAGTGAAGGGATTGGTGAATATGACTACGACAACTTCCGTGATGCTCTGGTACACGGTAAAGGCAAACATGGTTACTTGTACCCGGCGATGCCTTACACCTCTTATCAATACCTTACGGAACAGGATATGACGGATTTGTGGGAGTACATGCAGTCTATTCCTGCCGTGGCGCGTCGTAACGATGAAAACCACATGATGTTCCCATCGAACATTCGTCTTGGTCTACTTGGCTGGAACATTGTCTTTATGGACACCGACCCTATCGACTACAACCTACCCTCAGAGCTTGAGGGCGCGGTGGATGACGTAGAGAAGTGGCAGAAAGGCAAATACTGGGTTGCAGGCTTAGGACACTGCTCAGAGTGCCACACGCCGAGGAATATTGCTCAAGCATTGATTCCTGAGCGCATATTCCAAGGTAACTTGATTGACGGCTGGAACGCACCTGACATTACGTCTACGGAGCTGTATGTGGGCGGTTGGGATGAGAAGACTCTGACCGACTTCTTACACACAGGTCACTCAGACAAAGGCACTGCTTTTGCTGGGATGGCTGACGTGGTCAAAAACAGTTTGAGCTTAATGACTCGTGAAGACGTTGAGTCTATGTCCTACTATCTACTCAATGGTGACGTAAACAACTTCATTTCCGCCGATGCCGTTCCTCTGGAGCCTAAAGGGTTTGATGAAGCGGCTTATCAAGAGCCAATCTATGCAACTTACAAGCAAACATGTGGAGCATGCCATGGTAACGATGGTAAAGGACGAGATCCGATAGCACCAACGCTCTTGAACAACGGCATTATCATGCACAGTGACCCGTTTAACACCATTGCAGTAACGGTACGAGGTTTACAACCAACTTACATTGACCCTGAACGTAACTTTATGCCGATGGCAAGCTTTGAAGACATCTTATCAGACGCTCGTTTGGCAGAATTGATTACCTTCGTACGTAAACACCTCGGCGATCAACAATCGCCTGTTACGCCAGCAGACGTTCGAGAAGTAAGGGAAACCTTAGAAGCCGCAGGTTATGCCGGAGGACTGCATACCACACCAGATATGTATGACCGACGAGATAACAACATCCATATCAAGTAACTAAAGTGGCGAGTATCAGGTACAAAAAAAGCCCTTTCCAATCGGAAAGGGCTTTGACTTAGTTCCCAAAATTTTTGCCGTTTTACAGCAGTTCTACCGACTGTTGAGCGATAACCCACTCTTCATTGGTAGGAATAACCAGTGCTTTCGCACCAAGCAACTCAGATGTAGCAACAACACCTGCGTTACCAAATCGAGCGTCTTCGTTACCTTTCACATCTTCAACAAAACCTAGCAGTTTAAGGTTGTTTAAGATTTCACGACGAATTGGCATAGAGTTCTCGCCAATACCGCCAGTGAAGATGATGCCGTCAAATGAATCTAGAGCAGCAAGGTAAGACGCAATGTATTTAGACACACGGTATGTAAACACTTGGAACGCTAGAGTTGCACCTTCGTGACCCTCTTCCATCGCTTCCAAAATACCGCGTGCATCACTTGTTAGGCCAGAAACACCTAAGAAGCCTGAAGCCTTGTTTAGCGAGTTAAACACTTTCTCTTGAGACCAACCTTTCTTCAGAAGGTACTCGATGATACCTGGGTCTAGGTCACCACAACGTGTGCCCATCATCAGGCCAGACAGCGGCGTGAAACCCATAGATGTATCTACAGACTCACCGTTGTTAATTGCACAAACAGAAGCACCGTTACCTAGGTGAACAGAAATGAAACTTGATTCTTCCACTGGTTTATTCAGCATCTTCGCAGCTTCACGGCTTACGAAGTAGTGGCTCGTACCGTGGAAGCCGTAGCGACGAATTCCAAAGTCTGTATAAAGTTCTTTAGCAATTGCACCGGTGTAAGCTCTTGCAGGCATTGTTTGGTGGAACGCAGTATCAAACACAGCAAACTGAGGCAGCTCAGGGAATGCCGCCATAGAAGCACGCATACCAATCGCATGAGCAAGGTTATGTAGAGGGGCTAAGTCACTTAACGCTTCTACGTCTGCAATAACAGACTCATCTAAACGGACTGTCTTGGTAAACTTCTCACCGCCGTGAACCACTCGGTGGCCAACAGCAACAACATGGTCAATTAATTTGTACTCTTTTACTAACTCAACTAATTTTGCTACTGCAAGTTGATGGTGGTTCTCATTACCTTTAATAGCAAATTCAAATTTTTCACCGTTGAATTTCCAGCTCATACGAGCGTCTGATAGACCAAAGCATTCGCCCAGACCACTTAGCACAGCATCGCCAGATTGTGAGTCGATGACTGCAAATTTTAGTGATGAGCTACCTGAGTTGATCACCAGTACAAACGAATTAGACATGAAATAGTTTCCTGTTGTGGAGCAAAGGTTGTAATTGCGCATCCGCGCTTCGTACTTCTTGTTTGTGCTCTCTATTATTCAATAATTTTTTAATCTTTCAACTATCTTTTAGTGTTAGTTGCTCGTTTGCGTAATTTTTGTTGATCTATGACAAGTTTAAAATTTATTTGAGCAGTGAAATATATCGAATTCACTCAACTAAAGTGGAATCAGACACTTAAAATCATCAATATATGAGTAAGAAAACAAAAATATTACGAATTTTTTTGAATGAATAGAGTATAGAAGAGCAGAGACAAAAAAGCCGAGCATTTCGCTCGGCTTTCATATTCAACTATTTTTTAATGCAATAGTGTGCAGATATTATGCGTCTTGCGTGCGGCGACCACGGCCGTGACCACGTTCACCACGGTGTGCACCACGGTGATCACCACCACGGTTACGATCGAAACGACGCTCGCCACCTTCACGGTTACCTTCGCGGTTGCCACCTTCACGGTTGCCATCGCGGTTACCACGGAAGCCACCTTCGCGACGACCGCCTTCACGACGATCACCACCACGGTTGCCGTTGCCGCCTTCACGGTTGCCACGGTAACCGCCGCCATCACGACGACCACCATCGCGACGACCACCGTCACGACGACCACCACCACGAGACTCACGGAAGTCATCAAAGTCACAAACTACAGCGCCAACTTCTTGTTGACGGATGCGAAGCTTGCTTAGCTTGCTTGCTGCGTCTGAAGTCATTGCTTTTGGTAGCTGAACAAATGTGTGACCTTGAGCTAGCTTAATCGCACCGATAGAGCCTTTGCCTAGACCAAGCTCGTTAGCTAGAGCACCAACGATGTCTTTCACTTGAACACCTTGCTCACGACCAACTTGAAGCTGGTAAGTATCCCAATCTTGTGTATTGAAGCTGCGACCGCCTTCACGACCACCTTCGCGGCGCTCTTTACGACGTTGCTTGTCACGTTCAATCGCTTCAACCATTGGGTCTTCGCCAATGTAGAATAGAGGACGTTTACCTTGTTGACGCTTAAGAAGCATTGCCGCAAGCATCGCTGGGTCGATTTCTAGAGAAGTTTGTAGTTTCTCTACTAGCTCAGCGAATTTGTCTAGTGACTTGTGCTCTTTCTCTGCTTCCAGTTCAGCAGCTAGCTTGCTTAGACGAGCTTCAGCAACTTGGTCACGTAGAGGAAGTTGGATTTCTTCCATAGATGACTTAGTTACGCGCTCGATAGTGCGAAGCATGCGGATTTGGTTAGTGCGAACAAGCAGGATCGCTTTACCTTTACGTCCAGCACGGCCAGTACGACCGATACGGTGGATGTAAGACTCAACATCGAATGGGATGTCGTAGTTAAATACGTGTGTAATACGTGGAACGTCAAGACCACGTGCAACAACGTCTGTTGCAACTAGGATGTCGATAACACCTTGTTTGATGTGATCAACAGTACGCTCACGTAGAGACTGAGGAATATCACCGTGCAGTGCAGCAGCTTTAAAGCCACGTGCAGATAGCCAATCAGCTAGACGCTCAGTGTCTTGACGAGTACGTACGAATACGATTGACGCGTCAGTTTCTTCAGTTTCAAGAAGACGAGACATTGCTTCATCTTTCTCTACACCCTTCACTACCCAGAACTGTTGTTGAACTTTGTCTACAGTGTGGTTTTTACCAGCAACGTCAACAGTTACAGGATCACGTAGGAAGCGCTCAACAATGTTTTTCAGCATTGGTGGCATAGTTGCAGAGAATAGAACGCGTTGAGCTGATTCAGGAGCGTGTTCCATGATTGCAGTTACGTCGTCCACGAAACCCATGTTTAGCATTTCGTCCGCTTCATCAAGTACGAAAGTGCTAACTTCGTCTAGATGTAGACGTTCACGGTTGATAAGGTCTTGAACACGGCCAGGAGTACCTACAACAACGTGTGCACCGTTTTTAAGAGCACGCATTTGATCCACGATAGAAGCACCACCGTAGATTTCTAGAACTTTAAGACCTTTGATATTTTTACCAAGGTTTTTCATTTCAGCCGCAACCTGAATCGCTAGCTCACGAGTTGGAGCAAGAACGATTGCTTGTGGTTTACGTTGATCAAGATCTAACTTGTTTAGAAGAGGCAGAGAGAATGCTGCCGTTTTACCTGTACCCGTTTGTGCCTTGCCCAGCGCGTCAGCACCTTCCAATAGGTGTGGGATTGCCGCAGCCTGAATTGGAGTTGGTGACACGAAACCCATTCCGTCTAGAGCAGAAAGGATAGAATCATTCAGAGATAAATCACTGAATTGAATAACAGAATCTTGCATTGGGATCCTACTTAATTAAACAAAAAAACAGTCCCATATGCTCTTCCAATTCGATACTGATCCATCCAGATACTAAATCCATTCAGAAAGGAATTAGCACAGTACACAACCGCGATAAGCCATTAGGGACGACTAAGGGAGGCGGATTATTCCTTAAATGCATAAAAAAAGCTAGAAAAAATTGAATTACATCACAATTTATTCTCACTAATGGTAATATTCGCATAAAATTCCACCTACCCCTCCATTCTCCGTAGAGAAAAGCACCACAACGCTGTTCAATTCATCAATAATTCACAGTGAATTTGGGGGCTTTAGGTAGTAATAATAGCCCGCAATGATTATAGTGTGCCCAATTCCATTGGTAAGTTAAGAAAAGATGTTTCAAGATAACCCTCTATTAGCTCAGCTTAAGCAACAAATCCAAGAAAACCTGCCTAAAAAAGAAGGCTCAATCAAAGCAACCGATAAAGGCTTTGGCTTCCTGGAAGTGGACAGCAAAACCAGCTTCTTCATCCCACCAGCGTACATGAAAAAGTGCATGCACGGCGACAAAGTCGTTGCCATCATCCGCACTGAAAACGAACGTGAAGTCGCAGAACCACAAGAGCTGCTAGAACAAGCTGTAACTCGCTTTATTGGCCGAGTAAAAATGTTCAAAGGCAAGCTAAACGTTGCACCTGATCACCCACAGCTGAAAAAGCTCTCTCTTAAAGCGAAACTAAAGAAAGGCTTAAAGCCTGACAATTTCGTTGAAGGCGACTGGGTTGTTGCTCATCTTATTCGTCACCCTCTTAAAGGTGACAACTCATTCTTCGTAGAGATTTCTGAGAAGATTACCGATGCAAACGACAAGATTGCACCTTGGTGGGTAACGCTTGCACAAAACGATTTGCCAAACTCAGAGCCTGCTGGCATTGATAACTGGGAATTGAAAGACGATGCGGATCTAGAACGTGTTGATATGACACACGTACCTTTCGTCACCATTGATGGCGAATCAACCAAAGATATGGACGATGCGCTGTTTGCGAAGAAGACAGAGTCTGGCGACTTTGAACTGACCATCGCAATTGCCGATCCAACTGCATACATTACACCAGAAGACGAAATGGATAAGGTTGCACGTGAACGTGGTTACACTATCTACCTTCCAGGTCGTAACATTCCTATGCTTCCACGTGACCTTGCAGATAACCTATGTTCACTGATTGAAGATGAAGTACGCCCTGCGATTTGCTGTACTGTGACAGTAAGCAAAGAAGGTGTCGTTGGTGATGATATCAACTTCTTCGCAGCAAACATTAAGTCTCATGCGCGCCTTGCTTATGACAATGTGTCAGATTGGCTAGAAAACGGCAGCTCAGACAAGTGGCAACCATCAGAAGAAATCGCAACCATCGTTCGTGACCTATATGACTTTTCTCTTGCTCGCGCTGATTGGCGAGAAAAGAATGCCGTTATCTTCCCAGATCGCCCAGACTACCGTTTTGAACTAAGCGAAGACAACGACGTTATTGCTATTCACGCGGACATGCGCCGCAGCGCAAACCGTCTTGTAGAAGAATCGATGATCACTGCAAACATCTGTGCAGGCCGTACACTACGTGACAAATTTGAAACGGGCGTGTTCAACACACACGCAGGCTTGAAAGCTGAGAAAATCGAAGAAGTCGTTCAAATGGTAAACCCTGAAGGTACACTTGAATTCACAGCAGAATCAGTTGCGACACTAGAAGGCTTTGCGGCACTTCGTCGTTGGTTGGGCGAACAAGAAACGACATACCTAGATAACCGTATCCGTAAATTCCAAACGTACAGTGAAGTAGGCAACCAACCACTTCCTCACTACGCAATGGGTCTAGATATCTACGCGACTTGGACTTCACCAATCCGTAAATACGGCGACATGATCAACCACCGCATGCTGAAAGCCGTTATTCTTGGCAAAGAACCGGTTCAAACACCTGATGATGAAGTCGGCGAAGAATTAGCACTGCACCGTAAGCACCACAAAATTGCCGAGCGAAACGTGTCAGATTGGTTATATGCTCGTACTCTTGCAGAAGAGCCAAGTAAGAAAACGTGTTTCACAGGTGAGATTTTCGATATTAATCGTGCTGGAGCACGTGTTCGACTTCTCGAAAATGGCGCAGCGGCCTTTATTCCTGGTAGCTTGATTCTTGATAATAAAGAAAGAATTGAGTGTAACGGTGACAACGGTACCATTTCTATCGATAAAGAAGTGGTATACAAACTGGGTGATACATTGGAAATTGTTCTTTCGGACGTAAACCAAGAAAACCGCAGTTTAGTTGCAAAACCGACCCAGGTATTCGCTGATAAGCCAGCGACACAAACAGAAGAATCTGTGAGTGAATAATACCGGTTAAAGTTTAAAGGCGCTCAACTGAGCGCCTTTTTTATTTGTCATGTAAAAACGATAAGAACGAATATGCCGAACATTGAGATCATTCGCTTTAATCACTTCACTGCTCGCAAAAGTGAACGCTACACCGCCACCCACAACGGGTTATATGTTGTTGAGGAAGGCACCCTTGTTATCAACCAGCCAAGTGGCGAACAATTTGAACTGAAAGCAGGAGATTTCACCCTTTATAACTCAGCGGACTTAAGAAGTGCAGAAGCCAAACCTGGCGGTTTTAAAGCGATTGCCTTGGTCTTTGACATCGGTTTGTTCAGTGAATTCAAATCGGCCCACCCTACGATTACATCAGACACCGACGATCGTCGCTTTTATCCATTTTCAGCTCAAGGCCACCTAGCTATCTCGCAGCTTAAGAGCGCGTTAATTGAATTAGCAGATAACAAAGCACCACAATACGCTCAAAGCCATATTGCCCTCGCCCTGTTGTCACTGATGGTAGAAGTTCAGCCAGACATATTATCTATCATTGATGACGCAAGCAGCCTAACCGCGTCTCAGAAGGCGATTAAGTATATTGAAAAGAACATAGAAAAAGACATCACGTTAGAAGCGTTAGCAACGCACATGAGTATGTCTATCGCCACACTCAAGCGTAGATTGGCAGCGGAGAACCTTTCGTTCTCTCATATTTTGAAAGTGAAGCGCATCAACCATGCAGCAACCCAACTTCGTGTCTCTCAGAAATCCATTACTCAAATTGCCTTTGAATCTGGGTTTAAAAGCGCAGCACATTTTAGTACCGCATTTAAATCGATTTACAGCATCACGCCAAAAGAGTTTCGTAGCCAAATCGCAAAATAATAGGGGTTGAAGATAAGTTAGCCATCAATCCCAAAAACACGCTTGAGGATCGCTTTCCAGTTCGGCGAGAAGCACCTCAAGCGTTTGACTACTTGGTAGCTTCTCGTAAGGTATCCATACCACTTCTTCTTCACGATAGATCGGAACATAAAAGCACCAAAGTTGAGTTTTAGCATCAAATAGGATTTTAGCGATGGGAGATGTGTACTCACTGTGTTGTGAATCAAGTAAGAAGTGCGCATGATAAAGCTCGACACCGTTCTCTATAGGCTCGTACAAGCACTTCCCCAGCGCTTCTACTGGCAAATTGACATTTCGTCTAGCGCAAAGCGTTTGAACCAACTTATGTAGGCGACTGGTCGCCATTTGAGACACGGACATGAGCGTACTCCTGATATGTTGTTCTTAGTATATACCCAAGTGCCTGAGAGAGGCAGAAATCACCATCGGGCATGCGCCCGCTCAAGTCTAGAATAGCATCGCATTTGATGCCGAAAAGCTAACTGCGTCACCTCTTTCACCTCAATTCAGTAAAACCCTCCCATCCGATATTATTGATAGTTATCAACATAAAACGAGCGCAATCGATAATTCGCTATACATATCAATCTGCATTCACAAAAGTGTAACCTGAACGAAATATGATGAGCGCTGCGATATACCGTATATGGAGTTCAATATGTTACGTTTTACTGTGGCAACTGTATTAGCCATGGCTCTTTCCCTTCCTTCTGCTGTGGCAAAAGAAGTGAATATTTCAGGTTCTACCTCCGTTGCACGAGTAATGGATGTACTTGCAGAAGAATATAATAAAACACACCCTGATGATTATATTGCCGTGCAAGGTATTGGCTCAACAGCTGGTATCACTATGGTAAATAAAGGTGTGGTTGAGATGGGGATGAGCTCTCGCTATTTAACAGAAAGAGAGAAAGGAGAAGACTTAAACGTATTCCCTATCGCTTATGATGGTCTTGCTGTTGTTGTTAACCGCACTAACTCTGTAGTCAACCTTTCGGAACAACAACTGTTTGATATCTACAAAGGTAAAGTCGACAACTGGAAGCAAGTTGGCGGTACAGACCAACCTATCGCAGTCGTCACTCGTGAAGCCTCTTCCGGTTCTCGTTACAGCTTTGAAAGTCTACTTGGATTAACCAAGATCGTGAACGACCGCCTGGTCTCTGATATCAATCCGAACAACCTTGTCGTCAACAGCAATAGCATGGTAAAAACCATCGTAAACCATAACCCTCACGCGATTGGTTTTATCTCTGTTGGCTCAGTTGACCGGTCAATAAAAGCGATTCAATTTGAAGGCACTGCTCCTACAGCGAGCAATATCGCCAATCACAAATACAAGCTAGCTCGCCCATTTTTAGTTCTGTACAAGGTCGATGGATTGGAAAAAGCAGGCAAAGACTTCGTGAAGTTTCTGAAATCGCAAGAAGGTCAAAAAGCGATTGCAGATTACGGTTACACACCAGTAAAAAGCTTCAATCAGTAAACCGCAGATACAAAAAAGAGAGCCTAGTTGAGCTCTCTTTTTTGTTTGAATCTTTTTATTCCGATTAGAAATGCAACTGAATCACAGAAACAACCACCGCTCCAGGTCGACGAATACCTTCAATTTCTACTTTGATTTCACGCTCAATCTCAAGGCCTTTCTTGATTGGTGTGATTTTAGTAAGCGTACTTGATGCACGTACATTGTTACCCGCCTTCACAGGGTACGGGAAACGTACTTGGTTTAAACCTAGGTTCACGACCAACTTTGCTGTTGGGAACATTGGTTTTTCTGGATCAACAGAGTCTGTCAGCTTCGGCAAAAGCGCCAGCGTCAGGAAACCATGAGCAATCGTAGTTTTAAATGGTGATTCTGTTGAAGCACGTTCTGGATCGGTGTGGATCCATTGCATGTCTTCCGTTACCGAACCAAATTGGTTGATACGTTCTTGAGAAACATGAACCCAATCACCCACGTGGATCACTTCACCAACCTTGTCGCTCAACTCATCGAAAAGCACTTGTGCTTCTGGTTTTAGGACAATTGGATCAGGTTGAGAAATCACTTCCTCATTCACAGCAGGCTGCTGATGATCACGTACTTTAGAAAAAAGAAAACTGCTTTGTGCTCGACCTAAAAAGTCACCCCAATAATCGCGTAGCGTTGGAGACATCCAATTCATAAACTCTGATTGGTGAGCAGAGATCGCACCAACTTTGTCTTTAAATAGATTCGTGACTTTCATAAAAACCCTTCGATAAATTCAAGCACAACTGGCTATACCAGTTAATTTTGAATTAACTCACACTATGTTGCAAATACTTTCGGGCGAACACATGTATACTCAAAGTCATTTAATTCTTATTTTTCATGAAGATAGCAATAAAACACTATTTTATTAAGTAACCACAGCATAAAGTAAATACTCTACAATATATCGTAACAATCATCTTTTCTACGGTAATTTGTGATATTCACCTTCTAGAAGTGTGACTATAAAACGCGCAAACAGTTCTTTTAGATGAAATCAATACTTTACAACGTTTTCTACTCACCCTATTATACTTCCCGCAACGGAGAGATGGCTGAGTGGTTGAAAGCACCGGTCTTGAAAACCGGCATACGTTAATAGCGTATCTAGGGTTCAAATCCCTATCTCTCCGCCACATTTAGAAAGCCCGTTGAGAAATCAACGGGCTTTCGTCGTTTTAGCGCTTGGAAAATTACGAGATTTCTAAATCCCTAGTCGTGTGCGACCCCAGCACTCCGCCATATTCTAGTAAAAAGCCCGCCAAGATATTAGCGGGCTCTTTCGTATTTCAGCGGTTTAAGCTAATACTTGGATAAAATTGCCTCTTTCTCAGAATTTAGCTTTTTTATTGCCTCGTTGATTTCACTTAATCTGTCTTTATCTTCAGCTTTCATCTCTACTGCTTTTGGGTTCAAATCACAGGCAGAGAGGGTCTTATTTGAGGAAGATGTGAAACCAGATAAGCTCACACTGTAATCAACAATTTCGGAACGTCTATCGTTCTGAATTTTAACGAAAGCTCTGTTTCCAGCAATCATTTGAGCTAACAGTTTGCTAATTTGAACGCCAGTTTTATCGTTCATACGAACAAAGCCTGATCTATAAGAATTACTGTATAAACGCCCTCTAAATTTTATTGGCTTGTTATCATCTACTTTGACAAACATATCTACTTCTGTGTTAGGGACACCAAGCGCGCTATCTACATCAAAAGTGAGTAGAGTTTCCTTTTTTCCATTCGAGATATCACACCGAACGCCAATGCTTTCTTCTTGCTGATACTTATAAGAGAAAGCACTTAAAGTACGACGCTCACTTATTTCATCAGTATTGTCTGTATTTAACCACTTAGCCGAAACTAATGGAGAAGCTAACATGAGTGCAATAGACAACATTTTGGTTTTCATTTTTATCAACTCTTATATCTTTTTCATTTTGTCATTTCTCTATTCAAGAGAATATGCAATCGATTATATACCACATCATATTTACTGATGTTTGATAGAAAACAAAAAACAGTACACCATTCCCATTGAAAGAGAGATGCTTTCACGAATACAACTGTTTCTTGCACATTTTTCAGGTCACATTTTATCCAATTAGTTCGAGTCTCATTGGACAAAAATAGCAATAGCGAGAGCAATCTTGGTATAACAAATAACACAACAATAAATCATGGAAGACAGACACAATGCCGATTCAATTTCATCAGCTTACTGCAAAGGAAAACACTTCTACTCTCTCTATCGACGATTGGCAGATTGAAGCCGGGCAATCTTGGGGTATATTCAGTTCTGAGGGCGATATTGGTTCGATGCTTGGTGACTTACTGTGTGGTGAGATTAAACCTGAATCAGGTAAACTGAACATCGAAGATTGTCATATTGCTCAGGTCTCCCTTTCTGAGCAACAACGATTATTGGAACTGGAGATAGAAAAGGACGATACCGACTTTCTTGACCGTATTGACCAAGGCAGTTCCGTTTACCAGTTGATTTTTGAAGTCTGCCAAGATGAAGCCTTCACACAGGATCTGATTGAAGACCTCGATTTATCACATTTAACAGAAAGCGGTTTTCGAGTGCTTTCAACGGGTGAAACACGACGCGTTATGCTTGCCCGAGCGCTAGCGACCAAGCCTGACTTAGTGTTGCTAGACAACCCGTTTACTGGTTTGGATGTCGCTCACCGCGCCTCATTGGCGGCTTACCTTCAAACACTTTCTCAATCAGTGCAAATGCTGATTACCTTCTCTCGTGAATCTGACATGCCTGACTGGATAGAACGTATTGCGCTGTTCAACGCAGGCAAGCTTGATAGCACCATGGATAAGCAAAGCTGGGACCTACACCCTGTCATAGCGCAGATAAAAGCGCAGTCAGAGAAACAAAGTGAAGAGATGATGGCGTTGATTCGTCAGCATCAGCACTCGACGCATTTCGACAACCCTATCTTTGAGTTAAAGAACGGTAAGGTGGAATACACTGAGAAAACCATTTTCACCGATTTGAATTGGCGTATCGATAAAGGTCAACACTGGCAAGTGAAAGGACCAAATGGCTGCGGAAAAAGCACACTACTAGGCCTGATTTTTGGTGATCATCCCCAATGTTACAGCAACGACATCCACATCTTTGGTAAAAAGCGCGGTACTGGCGAAACCATATGGGAAATCAAGCAATACATTGGCATGGTTTCTTCCGCACTACATCTGCAATATCGAGTCAACTGCAGCGCACTAGATGTCATTCTATCAGGGTTTTATGACTCAATTGGGTTGTACTCCAAACCAAGTAAGAAAGAACTTAATATAGCTAAAGAGTGGCTGACAATCTTGCATATGGAGCAGTATGAGAAAACGTCGTTCAAACAACTGGAATATGGTCAACAGCGCTTGCTCTTAATAGCTAGAGCGATTGTAAAACAACCAACGTTGTTAATACTGGATGAGCCCTACCAAGGTTTAGATTACCTTGGTCGAGTGCTGGTAAAAAACACCCTTGAGTTAGTTGCAAAAGAAAACCTAAGCCAGCTCCTATATGTTTCTCACTATCAGGAAGATGGCTTAGAGAGTATTCAGAATTATCTAGAATTCAGATTCGACGAACAGACTCAATGCTATAAAGGGAGTACTGAGTAAGCATTTACTGAGAACCAACCACTTCCGAATAAGGAAGTGGTTTAGCATAGAAATAGCCTTGGTGTAGGTTCACACCTAACATCGTCAAGTGTGCTGCTTGC
The DNA here is from genome assembly GCF_002887615.1 of Vibrio jasicida 090810c. Lineage (NCBI taxonomy): Bacteria > Pseudomonadati > Pseudomonadota > Gammaproteobacteria > Vibrionales > Vibrionaceae > Vibrio > Vibrio jasicida. The sequence goes on from NZ_CP025793.1 coordinate 1,653,107, forward strand.
TCCCGAGTTTCGACACCTTCTGCAATCAGATCGACATGTAGATCCTCAGCCAATCTAACAATTGCATTCAATACCGTGGAATTAACGCTGTCAATCCCGATGGTATCAACAAAACACTTATCAATTTTCAGATAATCGACCTTCATATGTTGCAGAACTGCCAATGCGGTTTGCCCTGTGCCAAAGTCATCGATCAACACCTGAATCCCATGTAACCTGAGCGCGGCAATGTGGCACCTTGCCTCCCCATCAATCAATTGCCTCTCGGTAATCTCAATGCTCATCTCAACATTGTATTGTTTCAGTTTCCGATGAATGGTCTCAATTTTTCTTATTACGTGAGCGCCAGCAAGATAACCTGGTGGGACATTGATGCCTAGATGGACTGGCTGTTCGAACTTAAATTGAGAAAAATCCTCACACGCTCTTTCTAATACGAAATCAGTTAGCATCTCCACCAACCCGCTCTCTTCTGCCGCAGGTACAAATTCATCAGGAGAAATAAAACCCTTCTGTTTGTGAGGCCAACGCACTAAGGCTTCATAGCCAAACGTTTTACCAGTTCTCGAATCTACTTGAGGTTGGTAATGCAATAAGAGCTCCCGCTTCTTAATCGCTTTGCGTAAGTCAGAAACTAAACTTCGCTGAGGATCGATGAAGCGATTTACTAAGAAAATTAAGAGATAAAAGAGTAATAATATTGGAAGCGCTGAAATCACATATGAAAAGCGCTTCTGCTCAACGTAAAAATCGCTGGCTTCCACTAGAGCCTCGTAGTCAAACAACTTAGAGTAGCCAAGTGATACTGCGTTTTCTCCCTGCATAGAAGCATCTTTGGGCGCAGAATCCTTACCAACAAACATAGCCGAACGCTTTAAACGTACATCATTACGATAACCAATCGTCGCGCCAAAGTAGTCTCTATCCACGATAGTAACGGCTTGGTATTCCGGTGCATCCTCTTTGGGGGTGATCAGAAATAAGACTTGGTCAGCATAGCCAGTGATTTGACCTAGCGTAAGTTCACCTTTGCGATATAGCTGAACATAGTTCTCCATCGGACGATTCATTGATCCCAGTTTCGAGGAACAAATGATCTGACCATCTTTTACGATCAAGGTCTCGTCAATGTGTCTCTCAAACATTAAATTTTGTTGTATTGCTTCACAACGCTCCGGATTGATCAATGCTGTCCGGTTTTCTGTCTCTATTTGAAACAGGATTTCATCCGCAACTTGCAGATTTTTATCAAGAATATGGTCAAGGTTACGTTGAACACTTTGATGCGCTAAATAGAAAACTTCCGCGACAATAAGGGGCAGCGGGAGCAAGTAAATGATGGCTTTTTTCAAAAGCTCTTTATTTATCATCGAGGAATAATCTCTTCTCAATCAAACTTACAAACAAAATACAAATAACGCTTCCCTATCAGATACTTAAGAAACCACTTCAAAAGCAACCGCCAGAACCTGTCCACTGATTGAGTATGGTTAACAAGTAATAAAGCCGCAAATATAACAATGAGTTATTGATACATGGCTCATTTGAGAGACAGAGTTTACCAACTTTCATAACTGGAATGCGATCTGTGAAGAGGAATTCACACAAAAATTGCTAATTTAACCAGTAGGTAAAGGTGAAGTCTGCAGGAAGAAAAATCATGACCCGATGCTTAAATGGCGAGCCCTCCTCTTAAAGGAAAAACATTAATATGGCTTTTTCTCATTATATGAGAATATCCAATCCCAATTATTTTCCTTTTCTCAACGTTTAAGAATTATAGTTGTTGCATACCCATTATCACGTTACAACATGCTCATGACGACAAACAAAGCCAACGCTAATCAGGTAAACGAAAAGGCGCTGCAATTGCTCATGCAAGTCGCAGTTAGTCCATTCCCAGTCTCTGCGAAAACGCTCAGTGAACAACTGGCTGTTCCTTTGAGTAGTCTTTATCGACATTTAAAGCTGCTTAAAGAATGGAACTTGATAGAGGAAAGTGTCCACGACAAGACATTTGTAGTCGGCCCAGCCGCTTTGTTGCTAATGCATAGCTATGAGACCGCGCAACATGGCTTAGATATGGTGGAAACCATTTTAGCTCGCCTAGTTCAACAAACAGGCGAAATGGCCGCTTACATGGTGCCTTCTGGTTACCGCGCGCTTTGTGTCAGACAGAAAGAGAGTATGCAGGCGCTTCGATGCAGCTACGTCCAGGGTCAAAGTCAACCATTGCTTCGTGGCGCCTCATCTAAGGTGATGCTGGCTTTCATGCCTCAAAGCCGTTGCGAAAAAATCTTGCGTCATTTTGGGCAAGATCATCGCCTCAGCGAATGGGAACAAGAGCTCAGTACCATCCGTAAGAACGGATACGCTGTCAGTACATCAGAAATCGATCCTGGTGTTTCTGGCATTAGCGCACCAGTCATGAAAGGAAGTAAATTGATTGGCGCAGTCTCGGTAATGGCTCCGGCTCACCGGGTCGAAAAGGATAAGCAGCGTATCATTTTGCATGTGTTGCAGGCAGCGAGAGCGTTGCCGCCAGAAAGGTAATTCATCATGTTAGGCTTTTTCAAACGCTACAAACTTCATCGAGCTCATAAGTCCGTCCACCATTACCCTTTTTCTTTTATGACGGTTTGTGAGCATTTAGCCCCGATGAGCAGTGGCACGTTTGATTTGGCCGATCAAAGTTTAGAGAATGCCAGTGACTGGCTCTATCAACAACACGATCAAGGCTCAGCCGCGAACCTTGGGCACTTTTCCCATCCTCAGATTGAGAGTGGCGATTTTCAAGAGGCATTAAGCTTGTCTCTTTCGCGCCACTCAATACCGGTTGTCTTATCGAATTGTACGGAAGCCATTCTATCCATGTTGCCAGTTGTGGTTTGCGATAATGACGAAATAGGCATCATAAATATCGGGCACCGAATGAGCCTAAAACCGACACTAGACCCTCGCCTTGGCTCCGCTTTTCATTTTGCGCTGTCACGCTACCCAAATGTCCGCATGTTCTTTGCTGGCGCGAGTGAGCAAGATACCAAACAAGAAGCTTGGGACTATGCCGAAGATCAAGGGTGTGATTGGGTTACCGACCGCGAATTTACCTTTCGTTACCGCAATCACCTCAAGCAACAAGTCGGAAGCTATTTAGACCATTGTGATCAGATCGTCATATCAATTGATTTGGCATCACTACTGACAAAGAACAGTCTAGATGGAACACCCGCGCTGGATATACAAATGGTTCTTCGTACGATTCGTTTGTGTCTGGTATCAGGAAAGGTAAAAGCGGTACAACTTGTCGGAGACAAAGATCGTCTTGTCTATTCGAAACAAACGAAAGCGATTCTCCAAGAGCTTTATCAAATGGCTCCTTTGATCGACCATGCCGCATAAGGCGTACTTCTACATCAGAGCCAACATTAAGGTGTTGGCTCTATCCGTTCGGTCACATATAACCCTTTCTTATTATTTTCTAACAATTTGATACGCTAAAAGTGCGACACATACCCACCAAAACTATTGAACTAAGATCACATTCACGCTTTAATAGACTCATATGAACTTGGTATGACATACGAATAAAAAGCAACCAAAGTTCAATAACTAAGCGGGCATACTATAAAAAACTAAACCGCAAACTTAACTTCGATGAGCCTTTTGCTCACACTCGCTTGGTGCCATTAAGTTCCACTAGATTTAGGACACTTGATGATGCGCTTTTTCAGCATTTTAAGTACAGCATTACTCTTCCCGGTAATGGCAGAGGCAAAAGTTTATGACCTCGCCGATATCGCCACTTTGAATGAAATCTGTGTGGGCGACACATTCAAAGTTCAGGGAACCACTTATACCTGCTCCAGTGCTATTCGTATCCCAGAAGGCGCTCATATTGAAAACTCAACTCAGCCTCAACAGACTGCAACCATCGTTGCCTATGGCAATGTCTTGCTCAAAGGGCAAAATAATATTGGCTCTGGAACAACGCCAATCAACATAAAGACAGAAGGCGCAAACCTAGAGATCGTCGTTGAAAATACAGGCCAACCGAGTCAGATAGTTGGTAATTTGACCTCACATGGTCTGCTTTCTATCGAAGATACGATAGTTTTTGGTGATATCAAGAGCTCTGGTGGCAGTATATCGCTTAAAGGGCAATCAAACTTTGTCTTCGGTGATATCCATGCTTTGAGAAAAGTTGAACTTGAGCGCACTCAGATAGACGGCAACGTTTATGCAGGCTCTTCTAGCTCCAACATAGTAGATACTTCTCTATTAGCTAAAGACAGCGTCGTCAATGGCAACCTGACCAGCAATGGCAATATCAAGTTAGTTCAAGCAAAAGTTTGTGGTGACTTACAATCAATCGGCCAACACATCTCTTCAGAAGGTGGGCGAAACCTAATTGTTGGTAACACTAACGCATTCTCGACAGTAGACTTTAAGAATATAGATATTTTCGGAACCAAGAATTTAACGAACAGTGTTAAAGGTAATAAAGTTACCATTGATGCCATTAGTAACGTATACGCTCCAGAGTTGGCGGTAAATTCATTTCAGCAAGCCTCTCTCCAAGACACATCAATATGTGGCTTCATATACTCCGCAGTACCCGTCGAAACGGTCTCAAAAAACTATTGTGGCTTCGACGACTTAGACTGTACGTATGGTAACCAGTTACCTAAACAGTGCCCTATGCCGGACGAGATTCCGATATGCGATATTACCCCCCAACCGATGATGACTTCGACCTTGTCGTCACACCAACAGAAGACATCGCACTAATGTGTGGTGATGAACTCCCTCAGTTTACCGTGACTACAACCAACAATGATGAAGTAACGAGCGCTAAAGTATTGGCTACTCTCTCTCATCCTGACCTATTCACGCTTGAAATGGTCGAAGGAAAACAGAAAACTGACGACAACAACTTTATCTCGAAAGATGACGGGACTTTGGTAATAAAAGTCATCCCGCATGATATCGATTCGATTTCACTAGATTCAAATTACACACTGACTTTCACCATGGTGGACGACACAAACAAAATGCAGACTGTCCAGTTTATGTTTACGCCATATATGTTCGAAGCCTACGCTGAGGACCTGAGTAGCCTTAAAGAAATCCACGTCATTGCTGGTAAATCGCAGACCGTGGACACTCGCTTGTTGGCGTGTGCAACTACTGGTGAGCAAGTCATTGCAACCAATTATGATGGCAAACCTCAAATCACTCATCCTCTGATCAAACCCGCAGGTGGCAGCGAAGGCAACTTTAGTTATTCTGCAGATTTTAAAGACGGTGTCTCGAGTCACGGCTTAATTACGAATGAATCCGGATTGTTCTCTGTAAAAATGTCCGATAGATTCGAGTGCTCAGGTTTCGCAGAATGTCCAGATGATGGCTCTGTATACGTTGAAGGTACATTTGATGTCAAATCTCGACCATGGACACTGGCCATTTGCGACGGTTCAACCACACTAGCTTCCGGTACTTCGAAAAGTGGTCCTGGATTTATTGCCGCTGGAGAACACTTCTCACTGACCGTTAAACCCATCATTTGGCAAAGTGGTGGCTCTGTTACTGGTGAAGTAAATACAAAGAGTTATTGCGATGCAGATGTTACTGGCAACTTTATGTTGGAAGATGCCCCCTCGGCAAGCATCGTATTAAGCAGTAAACAAAAGACACCGACCGAAACAGCAAACCAATCCGAGAAGTTACTGGAAAGTACCTTGTCACTCACTCGCAGCCATACCGAGAGTGAGAACTCTAAATACACCTTCTCCGGCTTGTACTGGGAAGAAGTTGGCAGCCTAAAGATCAAAGCAAGTTTAAGTAGTCAGTACCTTGATATGACGGTTAACACTGGCTTTCGAAATGTTGGTCGCTTCTACGCCAAATACTTTAAGGTGAGAGAGGCAGAATGGACGTACCCGACGAAACAAAACTTCATTTACATGAATCAACCATTTGAAGAGGTTCGTTATGACGTGGTCGCCCTTAATGCCAAACAAGAAGACATCGAGAATTACGTGTATTTCGATGCCAGTCTTCGAGAACACTTCCATTTGGGCGAATTGAGTGACTACGTAGACCGTTTCATTCCACCAGCAGCGCACTCGGTTGAGTGGAACTTGGTGGGTGACGCAAGTGTTGGCAGTTTCACAATTGAAAAAGCTACTGGCAATGCGAATTGTGACAATAGCCCTTGCTGGGAGAAGGATGCAACTGATGGTCAGTATCCAGACGGCCCATTCAATAAAGACTCAAAATCAACAAAGAGTGAAATAGGTCTAACTCACACAAACGTCGTCGATGAAATACACTTCTTTGATGACCGACATATCTTAAAAGAACAACCGGATATCCGCTTTGGCAGGCTTAATTTTAAAGACGTTGGCGGCAACCAAGGTATGACCATCAAGGTCCCACTTGACGTCGAAGTTTGGCAAGGTAGCCGTTTTGTGACGCACTTTGAAGACAGCGCAACCACTGCCAACGGAGAACATCACTCCAGAACCCCTATTTGGTCGAATTCTTCACCAAATAACACCAAGCTATCTGGCGAAGGGACGATGCTAGCAGGCAGAACGTATGACCTTGTCGCAAGCCAAGTGGACTCTGCACGAGAACAGGTTCGCTTTCATTTAGACCTAAGCAGTGGCGGCAATAACTTACCTTGGTTGAAATACAATTGGGATAAGACCAATAAAGAAGAAGATAACCCGCCAACAGTCGTGACCTTTGGCATTCATCGTGGTAATGACCGTATCATCTATCGAGGAGAGCCCAATTTTATAGGGATGAATTAACCTCTTCATTTCATAGATAAAAAAGCGCCCCTCGGTTGAGGGGCGCTCTTCGTAGAATGTCTTTTTTCAATAAACGATGATTAGTTTGATGAACGACGTGCTTTCAAACGTTTTACCATCGCTAAACGACGTTCTGCTGATCCTTGGTCCGTAGCCGATTGGTTCGGGTTATTACGTCGACCTTGACGATTTTTGAATGCCGGTTTTGAATTCAACTTCTCGATGTAAGCTTCACGTTGTTTTGGTTCGTAACCAGCTAGTTCGATTCGACGAATATGCTGCTGGATTAGGTTTTCCACCTGTACAACCGTCAACTCTTCTTCACGGTTAACAAACGACACGGCATGACCTTGCTTACCAGCGCGACCAGTACGACCGATACGGTGAACATAGTCTTCTGCTAAGAATGGCATGTCGTAGTTGACTACGTGAGGTAGGTCTTCGATGTCCAAACCACGAGCAGCAACGTCCGTCGCTACCATTACGCGTACTTTGCCTGTTTTGAACTCTTCCAGAGCACGACGGCGAGCACTTTGCGCACGGTCACCATGACAAACCACCGCTTTAATGCCATCCAGCTTCAGCTCTTTTACTACGTCGTTTGCGGTTTCTTTATAGTTGACGAAAACCAGCACTTGCTTCCAGTTTTTACGACCAATAAGTTCAGAAAGTAGTTCTGTCTTACGCTCCTGGTCTACTGGGTACAATACGTGAGCAATAGTTTGAGCCGTAGTATTCGCTCGTTCTACTTCGATACGCTTTGGCTTACGTAAAATGTCTCTTGCTAGAACGTTCAATTGGCTAGAGGTTGTTGCTGAGAACATCATGATCTGTGGGTCGGTATCCACATCTAACATGATTTTACGAACCGCATTGATAAAGCCCATATCCAAGATTCGGTCTGCTTCATCAAACACAAGAAAATCAATGTTTGCTACTGAAACGTTACCTTGTTCAATGTGCTCTTCTAGGCGTCCTGGCGTTGCAACCAGAATATCCACACCATTTTCTAATGCTGTCACCTGTGATGACATCTTGCGACCACCAAAAATAGCCGCAACAGAGAGGTTCGTATACTTAGTGTAAGCTTTGATGTTATCAGCGATTTGCTCTGCTAATTCACGAGTCGGAGCCATGATAAGTGCACGTGCTGTCTTACGAGAAGCGTTACGACCACTATCAAGCAAACGTTGAATCATTGGCAAAGAAAAGGCTGCGGTTTTACCCGTACCCGTTTGTGCAGTAGCGAAAATATCATGGCCTCGACGAGCCATTGGAATCGCCTTTTGTTGGATTGGCGTTAACTTCTCATAACCGCATTCTGCCAGTGCTTTAACCACTTCTGGCGCAAAACCTTGAGATGAAAATGACATTGAGCGTATTCCTTAAACAAACCACTAGATAGCTTTGAAAATTTAGCCGTGCACTATACCCGAATTCAAGTGATTTATCTCACTTTTTTCAATACCTAATCTGCAAAAAAGGTCACCTTTTTCTGGGTTTTACACCTAGGTTATTTCTTCCTCATTCATAAATTAGCATTTTATAAAATCTTTTTTCATAATGCCTACCACTTGATATATATCAAACTAGTTGTACATTTATAGACATACACTGCGCGCGTTTTAATCAACCTAATCAATCTAACTATAGAGAATAGAATCATGAACAAATGCTTGTTGGCTCTCGCAATGGTTTCTTTAAATTCATACAGCGCAACCGCGACGATGGGCTGGTCGGGCGTCGAACCTTCGATCGCTCAAGTTCCCGCTAATATTACCGTCGAGAAAGAAACCGTACACTTTGATCTCTACGGAAAACATGTCGAGTTATCAGTAACCAACCTGACAAAGGATCAGATCATCATCGATCAGGCGAACGTTCCTATGCTGGCCTTAGACCTATAATCTGCTTGCCAAGGAGTGGCTGCCTACCTTCTTTTTGGTCACTTTAATTCTCATCCATAATCTCACCAAATTTAATCATCTCCGCAGTCCGGTCGCCTTACATACTGACAGTAAAGAATTGTGATGTCTCATCACTTCAGTCAATAATTAGCATTAAAGAACTTTTTTGACTGGCCGCTATAAAGACGTCGCATAAACAAGGAAGGTTATCATGACAAAGCAAATATTATCGCTAATGCTAATCGCCCTCTCATTCAACGTGAATGCAGCAGGCGCTTTGATGAACTGGTCAGGAAAAGTGAAATCGGTCGCCGTTCTGCCGACTAACATAGAGGTCAAATCAGGTTACCTCGATTATGACCTTGACCAAAAACACGTCCGAGAGAACCTCGGCCTTGACCATATTGATTACACCGCACCCACTCTAGAAAAAGATCAACTTATCGTGTACCAAGCGACGGTACCGATGTTATCGCTAGAGCTTTAAGCAATGGTTTTTAGCCATTTCTAAAGTTAAGGCGCATTGGAATTCCTTCGCAGTATGCGCCTTACTTGTAGAATGGATTATTTTATAAAGTAGTAACGGTTCTTACCTGACTTCTTCGCTTCATACATCGCCATATCAGCTTGATGCATTAGCTCGTCGAGTGTGCAATCCTGCCCTTTTGTATAACAACCGCCAATCGAGGTAGTCACTTGATGGAAGGTCCCTGGTAACACTTCAATTGGATCTTGAATCAACTGAATCAAAGATGCCGCGTAGTGTTCAGGATTTTGCATATGCTCTTGAGAGCTCAACAAAATAGCAAACTCATCACCGCCTAGACGTGCCAGCAAGGCTTTACTACCAAATACACGATGCATTACGGATGCAACATGAATTAAGGTTTTATCTCCTGCTGAATGCCCATATTCATCATTAATGAACTTAAAACCATCAAGGTCGAGGTAGATCAAGCAGATCATTTTTCCTGCTTTTAAGTTTTGATCCAGCGTATTTGTCGCTTGATTTTGAAATGCGCCACGGTTAACGAGACCAGTAAGGCTGTCGTGGTGAGCCAAGTAGTGGATACGTTGATTATCGGCAAAGGCTCGCAGTTGAAAGCGCGCAATAAAGTAAGCCAGAATAATGCTCAATACCACGCCAACCTGCATTAACCATTTTCGCTCGTATTGTGAACTGACAATGTCCTTCCTTTCGCTAAAATCAACATAAGAAACTAACTTCCATGCCGTCGAGCTGTTTTCGCTAACGTGGTAGTCCTGAAAGCAGTATGGATTGATGCGATCAACAGCACCAACGGACTCGATCGTCATGATGCCTTTATCCGTCTCGATCTGGCCTGTAGACGTGTTGTGAATTTGTTCGGCCAACTCTGGAAATGCACTGTAGATGGTCTCATCACTTCGTTGGTTGTACATAAATGCAAACTCAGAATCGCGACGCTGTTTGTTAAACAAAAAATAACCGTCTTTGTTGAGCAACATGTAGTTGGTTCCCATATCGAGATTAAACAACGCCATGCCTTCCATTAGGTATTTCGCAAGATAGTTAACCACGACGATGCCACGCTTTTGCCCTTTTTCATCAAAGACAGGAGTGGCCAGACGAATCATAGGCTTAAGCGGTACTTCAATCTGACCATGCTCAACATTCAAATCTAAAGGCGATACGTAGATCTTTCGGCAACCTAGCTGCAATGCTTTATTGAAGTAGTAACGGTGGCTTTTGTTTTGTAGCTGCTCGGTCGGTACGACCTGTGAGTGTCCATCGTTAAAGTTAATACGAACCACTTCATTCCCTTCCAAATCGAGATAACGAAGTTGGTCATACACTTCTTTACGCTGACTGACTGCTTCCAAAATGGTACTCAGCCTTGTGAGTTCAACATCGCGCTTGGCCACAGGCAACAACGCCACCACGTCGTACACCTTTCTCGCTTCCATAATGTCGGATAACAAAGCAGTTTCTCTTACCACGGAGCCCATTACCCACTCGATGTATTGTTTCTTACCCTCTAGAAGCGCTTTTTGTTGAACACGAATATTGCTCTTCTCTGCCTCTTCTGACGCAGACTTGTCGTAATGAATGATGGCGCCAAATACCGCAACGAGCAGAAAGAAAATCGCGATAAAGCGTAAGCAGAAGAACTTCAACTCAGAAAAAGTAAAGGTAGAATTCAAGTGGTCTCCGGTTTCTTACCCAGTGATAAAACCGGCAATTATAGTGATGCAAATCACATATAAATAGGTTTGTATCGATAAAAATTTTCTATCGTCTCAACAGTGAAAGCGAATAAAAAAGGCCCGAGTATCCACTCAGGCCCTGTTCCATCTTGGTTGGTGTCTATTCTGAGATGTCACAAAGCTTTAGTAGAAGCGCTTCCAACTGGTCCCAAGGCATCAATTGAGAGTCAATAACCTCAAGGCGTGATTCGAAGCCCTGTAGGCTCATTTCATTGACTGAAACCACGCCATTCGCCACGTTAAACGCGTAGCAACCTTGGTCTGTGTTCATCACTGCTTTCACACGTTCAGCAGTTAGCTCAGATAGCATGGAGAACAGTTGATCAAAATTGAATGAGTATTCCGCGCCGAACAACCAACCACAGCTGAAGTAACCCTGCCCTTTGTTCTCTTTACGAATGAAAGCCTCACCCGGAGGTAGTTGGAATTGAGGCTCTTGGTGAGCATGATCATGATGATGCGCTTCAATATGAGAAGAAGCACTGCCGTGCACCCGTTCGATATCTAGCACTTCAATCGGTAAGTCACCGTCGTGAATCAGCTTACTGAACACTTTAGAAGGCGTTTGGTCTGTCACCCAGTCATTGAAAACATCAATATCATGGCTTGTACACAGGTCAACTTTGCTACCAATGACCACATCTGCGCTATCAAGCTGATCAACAAAGTTTTTGTTAGAAAGGTACTTCTCGTTACTTAGGTTACGCGGGTCCACCAGCGCAATCGTAGCTTTAAGATTCACATACGGTTGGTACTGCTCAGACGTTAGCGTCGCAACTACTTGCTTTGGATGGCCCAAGCCCGTCGGCTCAATAAGAAGACGGTCAGGGTTCTGGCGCAGCAAAGCCGTAATACCAACAGACATAGGCACGCCAGCCGTGCAGCACATGCAACCGCCCGGCACTTCTTTGATCATCGCGCCTTGGTCAGTCATCATCGCACCATCGATACCAATTTCACCAAACTCATTGACTAACACAGCCCAGTTCTCGTTCTCTGGTTTGTTTTTCAATAAATTCAAGATAGCGGTGGTTTTACCGACACCCAAAAATCCTGTCAGTATATTGGTTGGTACTCGATTTGACATGCTCTTCTCCGACAAGCTTGTGCTTAAATGCTTTTGCCAAAGTATACGGAGAATGTGACTTGCTTCAACGCTTTTTATCGCGAGGGTCTAAGCCTTTATGCAACGCATTCGCTTTTGTCTGCTGAGATTGTTGGTAATAACCAAATGCATCCGCATTTTTAACACCAGAAAGGTGCATGCTGGTGTGAATCACACAAGTAAAAAACGCGACAATCGCTACAAGGATTGGAAGCAGTCCGAGGGTGTTTTCAAATTTTAAAGCGGCAATAGCCAAAGCGAAAACAACCGCAGAGGAAAGTGCAATGATCTTACTTCTATTGCTTTTCATGATAGTTCGCCTTATTTGAACGAGAGATCAAAGTGAATCGGTGTTACTTATCCATTTCACAGTTCAATGCTACTCCTTTCATACCCCACAAAATTTGAGCGACTTAACAGATACAAAAACACCGAGCTTAATGGTGCTCGGCGTTCATCTAAGGATTTGAATTTGGCTTGTGTATCAACAAATTTGGCCTGCGCTGACTGCAATGTCAGATTCGTTGTCAATCGCGGCTTGAGCCAAGAGCGCTAACCCTTCAACAATAACATCTAACGACATGGTTGGCTGGTTGCCTAAAGCGTCTTGCTCTGGCAAAAGAGGAATATGCACAAAGCCATGACGTACCGATTTATCACGCAAGTAATGCTGGATACCATAAAACAGGTGATTACATACAAACGTCCCTGCCGTATTTGATACTTGGCATGGAATGCTCGCGTTTTGTAAAGCGTTTGTCATCGCCTTGATGGGCAGCGTTGTGAAGTAAGCGTCTGGGCCATCTTGAACTACTGGCTCATCGATTGGTTGATAGCCACCATTATCAGGGATACGGAAGTCGTCTACATTAATTGCCACACGTTCTGGAGTAATCGCTGCACGCCCTGCTGCCTGCCCTACTGTGATGACAATATCTGGTTGGTATTGCTCAATCGCGTTAACCACGGTATCGATAGATTCATAACGTGTGACGGGCACTTGGCAAATCATCACCTCGCCGCCATCGAGTTTCTTTCTATCAAGTCGCTTTACTGCTTCTAAAGCAGGGTTGATGGATTCACCACCAAATGGCTCAAAACCTGTCATTAACACTTTCTTCATCGGACTATTTTCTCTTGATAGTAAAACTCAATGGTTGAGACTCGAATTTACAATAACTTAGCGTCACAAAGCCAAGTATTATTACATCGCGGCAATGAACTGCACAAAACCGCGACTTACATTTGGCGTAAAATTGGAGATAGCCCCTATCTTGAACTTGCAAAGCAATGTTCTGCTGAGCAAATCCTAGCTTGGTTTCTAACGGTAAGTTAGGTAGAGTACGCGACCATTGAGTATCTGCAATTCGAAGAGATCGAAGATAATGAACATTGATAATCACGTTATCGAAACATTGGAAGAGCTAGAAGCTTTCCTACATCTAATTGAAAGTGGCGCGCTAGGTCTTGAAGGCGTCGCTGGCGTAGCATTAGCAACAACCAACACTGATGGCCGTCCATTTGTTGCAGTATTGGACGAAAAGCATCAATTAGTTCTTGGACGTTGGGTTTCTCAACACGTTTACGAACACGGAAAAGACATCGTTCGTCACGGCCCGCAGCGCAAGCATTAATCCTGCTTTTAAATGACAAAAAGCTCGCTTATATCGCGAGCTTTTTTGCACCCTCCGTAAGGCATTTCAGCCCATTCCTACAATGCCCGCTGGCTTTCTAAGCTATTGTTCAAAAATAAAAAATAAGCTTGTCTGCATGGTAACCAGTCGTGACATTTCGCTGACAAAACAAGATAAGAAATTCCTAGAATTTATCTCGGAGGCGATTTCTAATTGTCGTTTCCAGACACCATCGCAGAGCAGTGATCCTAGTTGCTCTGTTTGCCCCTTATAGTCCGCTTGACAGCCTTGGGCTATACGGGGCTTTTTTAGAGATCTCTGTATGCTTGTTATGGCCACTTAATATTAGACAGAAACCTGTCTCAAGTTGACGTGGTGAATGTCAGGAAGTAGCACAGAATTATCGCCTTGAACAACTAAATTTCTACTACGTTCTGTACTTGATAGTGATAGAATCTCCGCATCAAAACTATCGAGCAACTCTATGTTTATCCATCATGTAAACGGCATCGACTGGCTGGTGATTACAGCTTTTGAAGAACTGAAACCTATATTCATCGAAGACGCTGATGCGATCCCCTCTTGTTTCTCTATCGACAGTGAATTGAGCCTGATTGATCAAGCCAAGCGCACTTATGGATATTTGCCTGCACTCAACGGTGTAATCACGGATACCGGCACGTTTGAAAGCCAAGATAACGAAGAAGACTTGAACCCACAGCTAGCATGCTTAGTCGAGGGACGCGGGCGAGTGTTTATCTATCACGGCGGATTTGTCGCTTTTGTGGATGATGACCAAACCTTTATTACCCGAATGAACTGAAAATTATTCCACGAGAAAGGCAATGCTGCGGTTAACTAGCGAGCAGCATGGCTTGCAAGGAATGGGGCAAAAAAGAGTCAGCTTGATAGTCTGACTCTTTTGTATGAAGCCGAGGGTATTGCGAGAAAAGTGGTAGGTAGTTGAATCGGTTGAATCCGCTTATTACTGAGGCTGGTGGCCAGTCTTCTTTGCAAACTCCTGCATCGCTTCGGCAAACGTTGTGGTCCCGCCTTTCGCTTGAACCTGTATCACCTTGTACCCCACCTTTTCCAACGCTTGGCGTTCTGCCAAAACCGCTTTGTCATCTTGCTGACTGCCCTTTGCAGGTTGATGAAGGTAACACCCTTCTAGTTGACCATCTTCGACCAGTTGGTGGTGTTTCAGTGCATTAATATCAAAATTCATGGTAATTCTTTAAATCAAAAATAGGGAGTTTCTGTGGCAGGTTACATGCGCTTTAAAGGCTTAACAACACTGTCCAAGCCTTCAATTTTAAGTGCGAGGCAGAGCTTTAGCAGTTCGCCTAGCTCCCCTTCCGGAAAACCTTTTTTATCGAACCAGAGTAGGTATTCTTCTGGAAGATCAATAAGAACACGCCCAGCGTATTTGCCAAACGGCATTTGCATTCGAGCGAGTTTAATAAGGTTTTCTTTTTCTAACATATACTACTGAGTCTGTTGGGATAAATCTTGGCTAAGAGTAACACCCAAGCGATCGACCCACCAGTTAATTGCATCTTTAGCATCGTCTAAAGAGTCAATCATAGTCGAGAAGTCTTTATTTCCTGCTTGACGATCAATCGCGGCGAACAAAGGCGCATCGCTCTCAGAATCACTCACCAGTAACTCCACCGTCGCAGAACCTACATTGGTATGCTCACCTGTCGTAATTTTTGAGATGGTCGAGATCCCTAAACCAACTGGAAGAATGCTTGAGGTAACCGCAAGAAGAGGGTTAGGCGTTTCTACATTACTGACTGCAATGCTCAAGCGAAGTGTTTTTTCACCGGGTTGGTCGACAATCTTTTTGACCGGTGAGATGCGCGCTTTTAACTGCTCAACCATGTAAGTCGTCAATTCATTGATTTCTTCATCATCGAGCTCAGATTCTTGAACCACAACCATTACTCGGTCAATCACCACGCTATCGTATTCATCCATTTTCTCTTTCAATCGAGTAGCATCGCGCAAACCAACTCTGGCCCAAACAAGATCAACGCCACCCTCTGGTCCGGGACGAAAATCTTCATAACTGGTGAATTTCGTCGCACTGACGACAGGACCACCTGCACATCCACTCAAGATGAAACCCAGAGTTACAACAACCGTCGCCTTAAACAAGCGCTCAACCAATGACTTAAACATACCAACTCCTCAAACTTTGAGTATACAGTTTATCATTCCATATAAATTTGGCTAGTATTTATTCACTTAATGGATGTTTTGTTGAATCAAGTATTGAGCTTCCCGCTGCACAATTTCATGTTAAAGTACGCCGCTTACTGGAAAGCATAACGAGAAAAATAATGAAGTCACCTTGCCGCGCAGCCTGTAAGAACAACGGCGGAATCTGTTCTGGCTGTCACCGAACCATGGAAGAAATCGTGCAGTGGAAAGATAAGTCTGATGCTCAACGAGACGCGATCATCGAACAATTGGTTGGAAATGATTCAACCCACTCTTGTCCTGAGTGTGGCACGAACGCGCACTGCGATATTGCTGCGGGGAAAAAGACGTGTTGGTGCTTTGATATTGAGACCAGAGCTCTGCCAAAGCCAGAAGCGGGGCAGCTTTGTTTGTGTCGTAAATGTTTGGAGAAAAAGCCAGTCGCCTAGCCTATCGAATATAGGACATAACGGACTGGCTATCATTGAAATGAAGGTGAGTTCTGCGAACTATTTCTGCGCTAACGCTTGGGATTCAAACTTCACGCCATCCCAGCCTGTCACCATAAAGTTACGAATGTTTTGATGGTCGTTGTTCTCTGGATGTGCCAATACGTCTTCACGGTAGAAGCGACCAAAACACGCCAACGTTGCCTCTTTGCTTAGGTTATTCAGTTGACCAAAAGCGAAGATCTTGCACGAGCCATTATTCTCACCAGCATTATTCTGCGTTTCACCATTCACAAAAGCCGCTGGCGTAAACGCGTAGTTTGCCTCAATGGCTGCCATTGTCGTTTCAAATTCTACTGTCTCAGGTGATGCCGCTAGCGCATCCAAAAATTCTTTAAGTTCCATTATTTCTAGTTCCTAGTGTCTTTTCATCTTAAGTGTTCGACATACGTTCAGATTAAAACTGACACATTTGTTTCATCAAAAGCCAATATAAGAGTCATAAATCATAAATATATTCAGAGCCTTATTTAACAACACATCAATCAATGCACTATTCCTCACTGTTGTAGTGAATGAATAGATATCTCATTTAGGTGCATTGAGCAACATTGTATCTGCTTAATAAGGAAATATCATGACCACCCCATTTAAGGCAATAGGCGTATTGGCATTATCTTCACTTGCCATCGCATGTTCATCTCAACCTGACGATTCTCTCTCTTCGTTTGCAGCCCAATGTAAAGCATCGGTAGCACCTATTGCTGGGGAGACATCCATCCAAGGTTTGACCTTTATGGGAACGTCTATCGCTGACGCACCGTTCGATACATCGGCAGCAGAAATCGTTCAATATGATGCGTGTACTGACAAGCTTTACGTTGTCAACGCTCAAGAAAAGCGTGTCGATGTGCTTTCTATGGATGACAACAGCGCACCAACGCAAACCGCATTCATTGATCTCAACAGTGCAGGTGAAGCGGCAGGCGTTGAAATTGGTGCGGCAAACAGCGTTGCTGTCTTTAATGGTTTAGTCGCTGTAGCGATTGAAAACAGCAATAAGCAGGCGAATGGCATTGTTGGCTTGTACCGCTCGGATGATTTGTCGCTGATCACCACCTTCCCTACCGGCGCACTGCCAGACATGGTTGGCTTCTCAAAAAATGGCAGATACATTGCGACAGCAAACGAAGGTGAGCCAAATGGTGACTACAGTGTCGATCCAGCAGGCAGCATCACATTGATCGACTTGAGCCAAGGCGTAAACCAAGCAGACGTCACGCAGATTGGTTTCAATGAGTTTGATGGAGCACGTAAGTCTGAATTACCAGCTGATGTTCGAATCTCTGGTCCAAATGCCACGGTGGCGCAGGATCTAGAGCCGGAATACCTCACCTTTGCTGAAAACGGTAAAGTCTACGTTGCACTGCAAGAAAATAATGCTTTGGCAATCGTAAACCCTGAGAGCAAATCGGTAGAGAAAATTGTCGGTCTGGGCGAGAAAACTTGGTCGGACTCAAAACTGGATGCTTCTAACAAAGACAAAATCATTGGCAACTTTAAGAGCTACCCTCAGTTGGTTGGTCTGTACATGCCAGATACCCTCGACAGCTACTCGGTAAACGGTAAAACGTACATACTCTCTGCCAACGAAGGTGACGGTCGTGAATATGGCTTCAAAACAACACAAGCTCTGTGTGACCAAGCAGGCTTTAAGTGGGATGAAGACGATTACCTCGGTAAAGATGAATATACTTCTGAGCAAGGCACCTGTTTAAGCCATGTTGACGAAGTGCGCGGTAAGAAGCTGAAAGTCTCAGCAGATCACCCGTTGGCAGAAGCGCTAAAAGACAACAAACAACTCGCGCGTCTAAAAGTGATTAAGCCTGAACAAACACTTTCTGCGCAAGACAATGTTCAAGCCTTTGGCGCACGTTCATTCTCTATTTGGGATGAAAACGGTGAGTTGGTTTTCGATAGTGGTGACGATTTCGCAACCATCGCATTAATGAATGAAGGTAAGAACTTCAACAGCACCAACGATAGCAATGACAGTGGCGATGACCGCAGCGACGACAAAGGCATTGAGCCAGAGGCAATTGAAGTAGCACAAATCAATGGTCGTCATTACGCGTTCATCGGCTTGGAGCGTCAAGGCGGTATCATGATTTATGACATCACAGACCCGAAGCAAGCGCAGTTCCTGCATTACGTAAACCGTCGTGATTACAGCCAACCAGTTTGTACGGAAGTGGAAGATGGCGAATGTGCGAATGACACTTACAATCCAAAAGCAGGTGATTTGGCGCCAGAGTCAATCAACTACTTTGCTCGTAACGGACAACACTTTATCGCAGTAGGCAATGAAGTTTCAGGCACGACGTCTGTGTTTCGAATTGAGCTTTAATTCTCGCTCTTCAAGAGAACAAAATTAAAAGTAACGCGCCCGAACTTCAGTCCGGGCACTTTTTGTTTATAACGAGTGAACATAATCACTCAGCTCTATTCTTCAATAGCCAATGCGTCGCACTTAGAAGCACAGATAAAGTCGTTCTTATGCAGACCTTTAATAGAATGGCTCCACCAAGTGATGGTCACTTTGCCCCACTCTAACAAGATGGATGGGTGATGGAATTCATCTTCTGCAAGTTCAGCAATCTTGTTGCTAAACGCCCACGCTTGCTTGAAGTTCTTAAACTTATAGACCTTCTCAAGTTGAGGAATCTCATCTCTCTCAATGATCTGCCAATCAGACAATTGCAGCAGCAAAGACTGTTGTTCCTCTTTACTAAGTGCAATGGCATCGATACTACAAGCTTCGCATTTTTGTTCATTCAACATGAGCAGGTTCCTTTGGTTCAAAAAGTGGTGGAAGCAATCCGGCTTCAATCGCTAGATCAGCTTGTTTTAATAAATTCAGTTGGCTAATTTGGAAAAGCAGGGACAAATCTTCAATCACGTAGTATTTCGGCTGCATGATGTCGATGCGGTAAGGGGTTCTTAGCACAGTTTGCAGGTCAAACTCGTCTCTAATCGCGATGTCGCTTTCCAATGAATAGATGGTTTCTCCCGGAGATGAAAGGATACCGCCACCGTAGATTTTGGTTTTATTACCCTCTTGAACCAAGCCAAACTCGACTGTAAACCAATATAGACGCGCAAGGTACCCTCGCTGCTTTGGTGTCGCGGCTTGTCCAAGCTGTCCGTAGTGCTCGGTAAAGGCGGCAAAATCAGGGTTGGTGAGCATGGCACAATGACCAAAAATCTCATGGAAGAAATCTGGCTCTTGTAGGTAATCAAACTCTTCTCGCGTTCTCAAGAATGTCGCTACAGGGAAGCGTTTATTGCCAAGCAAATTGAAGAAACGATCAAAGTCGATCAATGCAGGTACTGGCTCCACTTGCCAGCCCGTTGTTTCCATCAAAACACGATTGATTTCGGGCAGTTGTGGCACGCGGTCATGAGGTAAATCGAGTAGCTTGAGTCCATGCAGATACGCGTTGCATGCACGGTCTTGAATCACGCTCATTTGTCTTGTTACCAAGTCGCGCCAAATGGCATTCTCTTCATGGCTCCATTCTACCCTTCCATCCTGATCGACGGGTTTTGAATGATACTGAGTCATTGCACATCTCCGTTAACAAATCCTTTACATTAAGCCTATCTACACTCTTTTGTCCTTCCAATCCCCTGACCATTTTCCACTCAAAATTCAGGTGTAACATTTTCTTTACATTAACACCTAACACATTGATATACATAAGGAGCTAGTTTCTCCAACGAGTTTGACTTTATTTCTGGTTCACCTCAGACTGAAAACGTTAAAACTTTGTTATAGAGGGAGCTATGCGCGAGAGCAACAAAGTCTGGCAGCCGACGGAAGAACGAATCGAGCAAGCCAATATCACGCAGTTTATCGAGCACATTAATCGGCAGGGGTTCGAGCTCAAAAACTACTCTGATTTGCACCAATGGTCTTTGGCGTATAACGAGCATTTCTGGAAAGAGGTTTGGAAATTTTGCGACCTAATTGGCACGCAAGGCGATACCGTAAAAGCACAAGGTGAAAGCCGTTGGCAATCACCAATGCAAAATCGAGATGCTGTGTGGTTCCCTCAAGCTCAAGTTAACTATGCGGAGAACCTGCTAAGTTTGGCAGAGCAGCAAGCCGATGAGCTGGCGATTTGGTTTGAAAACGAACGCGGCGACAAACATACTTACACATGGAAGCAGCTTTGTGATGAGGTCTCGAGCGTTCAGCAGTGGTTAGTCGAATGTGGCATTAAGCAAGGCGATGTGGTTGCAGGTTATTTACCACATATGCCACAAACCGTCATTGCAATGCTAGCCACCACCAGCTTAGGAGCAACTTGGACGTCTACCTCCCCTGATTTTGGGGTAGAAAGCGTTATTGAGCGCTTCGGGCAAGTGAAGCCAAAGGTTCTCTTTACCTGCGATGGTTATACCTTTAATGGAAAAACCTTCGAGATGTCGGAGAAGAACCATCACATCGCGGATCATCTTGATGGACTGAAACAAGTGTGCCAGATCGGTTACCTCAAACCGCATGTATTCGAATGCGATGTTTGTACTCACGATTGGCAAAACATCATTAATCAATATTCCCCTGCTCCGTTGCATTACACTCGCGTGGAATTCAATAGCCCGCTGTTTGTGCTTTATTCCTCCGGCACAACTGGCAAGCCTAAGTGCATCGTGCATTCTGTTGGTGGTACGATTCTCAATCACCTTAAAGAGCATCAACTTCATTCAGATATTCAGCCTAAAGATCGTGTCTTTTATTACACAACCTGTGGTTGGATGATGTGGAACTGGCACGTATCTGCTCTAGCGAGTGGCGCATGCTTGGTGATTTTTGACGGGAGCCCAGTTTACCCAGCACCTCACGTATTATGGGATTTAGCCCAGCGAGCAGAAGTAAGTCTCTTTGGTACTGCCGCCAAGTATCTAGAGGCGATAGAAAAAGCCGGATTGTCACCTATCAAAGATTACTCACTCCCAGCTTTGAGAACCCTGTGCTCCACGGGCTCAGTGCTTTATCCAGAGCAGTTTGACTACGTGTATCAACGAATCAAGCAAGATTTGCACTTGGCTTCTATTTCAGGCGGAACAGACATTTGTGGCTGCTTTGTATTAGGTAACCCTATCTCGCCTGTTTATCGTGGTGAATGTCAGTACGCTGGCTTGGGGATTGATGTTCAAGTGTTCGACTCACAAGGTCAAAGCGTCAATGAACAACGTGGTGAGCTAGTTTGTACCAACTCCATGCCCAACTTCCCTGTCGGCTTTTGGAACGATACAGGGGAACGCTACCACAACACTTACTGGGACAAGTTCGATGATATCTGGCATCACGGTGATGATGTCGAACGCAGCGCCAAAGGTGGGTTTGTTTTCTACGGTCGTAGCGATTCATTGTTGAATCCTGGCGGTGTGCGCATCGGCACAGCGGAGATTTATCAGCAGGTAAACGCCATTGACGGTATCGTCGATTCCATTGCCGTAGGTAAAGAGGTCGATCGCAATGAACAAATCTGGCTGTTTGTGCAGACCGCTTCGGGTGTCACTTTAGATGACAGGTTAGTAGCAGAGATTAAGTCGCGCCTCAAAACGTCCTGCTCGCCAAGACACGTGCCAAGCCAAACCTTCGCCATTAGCGACATTCCTAAAACACGCTCAGGGAAGTTGGTGGAACTTGCAGTCAAACAAGTCATAAATGGCAAGGAAGTCGAGAACTTAGGTGCGATTGCGAATCCAGACGTTTTAGAAGAAATTCGACAACTCACTTTTGTCTAGCGAATCGAAGGAAACAAAAAAGCGAGCTAAATAGCTCGCTTTTCTTATGTTCTTTATCGGAGATTAACGGCGACCTACGCCCATTAATACTGACATTGTGTGCCCGTCTGATGTGATTTCGAAGACCTTCTTCGTTTCTACCTCAGCAAAGCCTGCTTTGATAAGTGCATTCTCTGATTTCGCTAGAGTGAAGCCCTCTTTCGCTGAATTTGCAACCCAATCGAAGTGAACAAAATAGCCACCTTTATTGAGTAATGAATGCGAAATCTTTAATGCGGTTTCAAAATCATCAATGAATGCAAGCACAGAAGATGCCACTACAAGATCAAACTGATTACGAAACGCTGGATGTTGAGCAACCAAACCACGGGTTAACACATCCACTACCGGTTCAACGTTTACAAGTTCTTTCTTATCGAGCTCTTCGATCATAGCTTCGGACGCGTCCAATGCCACAATGTCTTTAGCGGATGGTGACAACAGCTGGCTTAACTGCCCAGTCCCACATCCAAAATCCAATACTTTAATGCCATCAAGCTGAGTAAGCTGTTGTAACTGTGCAAACACCGACTGAGCAAATTGTTCTGTTGCTGGGTTTGATTCCCAATTCTTTGCTAAGCCGTCCCAATCTTGTGCCATCGTGGCCTCCATGTTCACTTCTTGTAACCCCCATAGATTACCGCAAAAACGTTAAAACACCATAGACTTATCTGGCGAATCCGTGTTTTTTTTCGATAATCTTTCTTACCATTAGAAAGTCAATTCCAACGTACTGCGCGTTATTACCATTTCACTTTAGGTCTCGTCTAATCATGAACTTAGCTCAAGTTGAAGCTTTTTGTACCATTGCCGAGTGCGGTTCCGTCTCAGAGGCGGCACGCCAATTAGACTGCAATCGAACCAAACTCAGCATGTCGATTAAGGCGCTTGAAAAAGACTTAGATGTTGAGTTGTTCCTTCGCACGGGCAATCAACTCATGCTCTCTGAAGCAGGAAAGGCGATTTATAAAGATTGCGAAAACCTGCTTGTTACAGCTCAACGTATCAAGAAAACCTGCGCTCTAGTGTCTGATGGGTTCAACGCAGAAGTTTGGGTCGCACGTGATGACTCCCTTCCTGATGAATTATGGCAAGAGCTATCTCACACACTCAATAATCGCTTCCCCTCAACCACCTTCAACTTGATATTGGCTTCCAGTGGCGACCTTTCAAATTTAGTCAGTACACAACAAGTCGATTTTGCTTTTGGTGTAGACTACGAACGTGTTGACGACCCGCATATTGTCTACAATCCATTAGGCAAAATTCGAATGATGTCGGTCTGTGGCTTTGATCACCAACTGAGTAAAATGCGCCGCGTAACCGATGAAGACCTGCGTAACCAGATGCAAGCGTTGATGGTGTACTTGAATGAAAAAGACAACCCGGAACTCCACCCCTTTTCTACTCGATACATTGGTTTTTCCAGTTTTGACTACATGCTAAACACCATTTTGGAAGAAGACGCATGGGGTGTATTGCCAGAGCCTTTGATCCGACATTATTTGAGACATCAGAAACTTGCAGTGATCAAACACACCTATGGTTTGACGCAAGAGGACTACTGTATGTTTGTGCCAAACGGGCAAACAGAGCACCCTGCAATGAGTTGGCTGGCTGATAAATTAAGCGAGTATTTATTCGACTTCTAAACACATTTCACTGAGCGTCAAATATATTGACAGAAAGAAGTAAGCATAAGTCACTGAATAATAAGAAAACCACCAAAGAACCATCTCACATCGATTAAATGTCACGCAGTTTTAATTTGCTTAAATTTGCCCAGAAGAGAACAATGTAAGGGTGTAGAAATAAAAGGCATATTTTATGTGTGACAGGACAAGCAAAAACGAAAACCGAATCTTAACCTTCTCAGCCCTTTTAGCTTCTGGGTTTGCAGTCGGTGGGATGGTACTTGGCTTGCTTGTTGGGTCGATCGTCATCGTATTTGACGGTGTTTATTCTCTGGTTAGCCTGCTGTTAACTTTATTGTCACTGGCAGCTTCTTACTACATCAGCAAGCCATCAAAATCTATTTTTCCTTTCGGCAAGGCTGTACTTGAACCTATCGTTATCGCTATCAAAGCAGCGGTTATTCTAATTGTGGTTGCTTTCTCGTTGTTCTCAGCGGTAACCGCGCTGATGTCAGGCGGCCGAGAGGTTGATGCTTCTATTGCAACTATCTTCGGTGTCGTTAATGTGGTTGGTTGTGGTTACGCTTGGTGGTTTATGGCGAAGAAAAGCCGTCGCTTCTCGTCAGGTTTAATCGAAGCTGAGAAAAAACAATGGCAAATGGATACGCTTTTAAGTGTTGCTGTTACAGCAGGTTTTATCGCTGCTTGGTTAGTATCATTAACACCATACGCCCACTACGCCGTCTATGCAGACCCAATGATGATGCTATTGATGGGCTTCTATTTCCTTAAAGTACCATTTGAGATGCTAGTTGGTGCCCTACGCGAACTGTTAATGATGACACCAAGTAAAGAGTTGTGTCAGAGCGTTGGTAAAGACGTTTCAGACATCGAAAAAGTGACTGAGCACCAATTGAAACTGGCTGGCGTTACTAAAGTTGGTCAAGAGCTACGAGTAAATGTGGACGTGCATGTGGATGACGACACACTAGAGCTTGATACGCTAGAGCACACTCGTAAGCAGCTTACTAAGCGACTATCGAAGCACAGATTCAAGCTTCAATTACAATTGAACGTCGCGTATTAGAGCACCACCAGAAATCATTAGAACTCAAAAGAAAAGCTCCCAATCTCGGGAGCTTTTTTATTTCTTCGATTGATGCACTTACAACCCCCTCCAACTCCCCCTTTATCGACTTGAGTTGCTTCGCATTTGAATACAGCGATAAAGGAGGAGAGTTATTCTTTGCTAACTTAAGATCGCCACTCCTCTACTGACCCTGCGAATGCTAATAGTGCACAATGGACTAACCTCGGATGTAGAACGAGTCCCTCCCCTTTGAATCGGGGTGTTGAGAGCGTAGATGCCAAATACAAGGGGAGGTTAGGAGGGGTTGGTACATTGAACTGTGGCTTGTGAACTTGCCCCCACCAGCTCTCCCTTTTATTGACTGAAATTGCTTCGTGTTTGGATGCGGCGTTCAAGGAGAAGAGCTATTCTTTGCTAACTTAAGCTCGCCACTCCTCTACTGACCCTGCGAATACTAATAGTGCGCAATGGACTAACCTCAGATGTAGGACGCCTTTGACTCGGAGTGTTGAGAGCTTAGACGCCAAATACAAGGGGAGGTTAGGAGGGGTTGGTACATTGAACTGTGGCTTGTGAACTTGCCCCCACCAGCTCTCCCTTTTATTGACTGAAATTGCTTCGTGTTTGGATGCGGCGTTCAAGGAGAAGAGCTATTCTTTGCTAACTTAAGCTCGCCACTCTTATAGTGACCCTGCGAATGCTAATAGTGCGCAATGGACTAACCTCAGATGTAGGACGAGTCCCTCCCCTTTAACTCGGGGTGTTGAGAGCTCAGGTGCCAAATACAAGGGGAGGTTAGGAGGGGTTGGTACATTGAACTGTGGCTTGTGACCTTACACTCCCCACCAGCTCTCCCTTTTATTGACTGAAATTGCTTCGCGTTTGGACGCAGCGTTCATGGAGGAGAGCTATTCTTTGCTAACTTAAGCTCGCCGCTTTTCGACTGACCCTGCGAATGCTAACAATGAGCGATGGATTGATCTTGGATGCGAGACCAGTCCCTCTCCTTTGACTCGGGGTATTGAGAGCTTAAATGCACAATACAAGGGAAGGTTAGGAGGGGTTGGAACATTGAACTATGGCTTGTGAACTTGCCCCCACCAGCTCTCCCTTTTATTGACTGAAATTGCTTCGTGTTTGGATGCGGCGTTCAAGGAGAAGAGCTATTCTTTGCTAACTTAAGCTCGCCACTCCTCTACTGACCCTGTGAATGCTAATAGTGCACAATGGACTAACCTCGGATGTAGAACTAGTCCCTCCCCTTTGACTCGGGGTGTTGAGAGCTTAGATGCCAAATACAAGGGGAGGTTAGGAGGGGTTGGTACATTGAACTGAGGCTTGTGAACTTGCAACCCCCTCCAACTCCCCCTTTATCGACTTGAGTTGCTTCGCATTTGAATACAGCGATAAAGGAGGAGAGTTATTCTTTGCTAACTTAAGATCACCACTCCTCTACTGCTCCCGCGAATGCTCATAGTGCGCAATAGACTAACCTCAGATGTAGGGCGAGTCCCTCCCCTTTGACTCGGGGTGTTGAGAGCTTAAATGCACAATATAAGGGGAAGTTAGGAGGGGTTGGTGCTTTGAACTTTGACTTATGCACTCGCCCTCTTCTACAGAAAACTTACCCAGCCGCTTCGCGCTTCTCTTTGGTGACTAACCAACACATCCACGAACCAACCGTTACCATTACGACTCCTTGCCAAAAGCTGTGACTTAGAGTGACACCCAGAATAATAGAAGAAAACAGAGCAGAGAAAATCGGCGTAAAGTAAGACAAGGTTGCGAGAAACACCATATTGCCGCCAACAATCGCGATATTCCATAATCCGTAACCACCCGCCATTAAAGCTGCAGAAGCCACTAAGTACCCCATCGCTTCCCAACTGAATGCCATTGGCGGCTCATCAGTAAAGGCGTATTTGATCCACAAAGAGATGGCTGTCGCGATAAAGAACAAAGTAATCGCGTTGTGCTTCGATTGTTGTCTTTGAGTCAGATTGCAATACACAGCCCAGATGACTGCGCCTGCAAATGCCATGAAGTAAACAATCGGATTGCTGCTGATGTTCGCCAATAACTGCGTTGGTGATAAACCGCTATCACCACTGACCGTCCAAGCGACACCAATGAATGCCAACATAACTGCCGGGTACAGTAACCAGTTCGGCTTTTTGTTACTGCCCAATACCGCAAACAAAACGGTTAGTGCCGGCCATAGATAATTGACGATCGAAACTTCAATCGCCTGAGAACGAGAATTGGAGTAGCCCAACGCCAGCGCAAGGAAGATCTCGTAGCAGACAAACATCGCCCCACCGAGAACTAAATACTTGGGTGAGAAATACGACAGTTTTGGGATGCCAACCACAATCAACAGAAAAATGGAGCTCAGTGAATACAGCATGGCTGATCCGCCCACGGGCCCTAAACTTTCTGTCACCAATCTAGCGATGCCTAGCAAACAGCTCCAAGAGAGAATGGCGATACAACCATAAAGGGTGAAACGAAACTGATAGGATTGCATGTTATCTATGTGACCTACTGCTCATGAATGCCAAAGGAAACTGCAGCTTAACTCAAAAATGATCCGCTTCAACGTACTCTTTTCCCAAAATCCGTATAAAAACTACTCTATTAAGCGGTTGGAGTCGATATGAAACATTTTCTGCCTTCGAGTGTCATGCTGACACCTTTTGTTGTGCGCTACTATGAGGAAGACGACGAAAGTGAAAACGTTGAAACACATTCGGAAACGCATGGTCTAGATAGTGAAGAACAATCTAAGGAACGTTCAGAGTAAAGGAATCCAATCATGAAAAAAGTCGCAGTCATTTTAAGTGGTTCAGGCGTTTACGACGGCTCTGAGATCCACGAAGCCGTATTGGCGCTCTACGCCATCGAGAGAGCAGGTGCAACTTGGCACTGCTTTGCACCTAACATTGACCAACTCCACGTCATCAATCACCTAACCGGTGACGAAATGGATGAAACACGCAACGTCTTGATCGAATCAGCTCGTATCGCTCGCGGTAACATTGACGATGTCGCCAAATTTAACGTTGATGAATACGATGCCCTACTGCTTCCAGGTGGATTTGGTGCCGCGAAAAACTTAACCGACTTCGCCGTCTCAGGCGCAGAGTGTTCGATTAATACTCACGTCGCCCAAGCGTGTCGTGCGTTCGCTCAAGCGGGCAAACCTGCAGGGTATCTATGCATCGCACCAACTATTATCCCGATGATTTATGATCAAGGTGTAAAAGGCACCATTGGTAATGATGAAGCCACTGCAGCAGCATTCGGTCATATGGGGGGGGAGCACGTCAATTGTCAGGTGGATGAAATTCATTTTGATGAAAAACACAACGTGCTTTCAACACCAGCTTATATGTTAGCGGAGAATATCTCCCAAGCCGCGTCAGGCATTGAAAAACTAGTAGATAAGTTAGTTAAAATCGCCTAAATCGAAAACGTTTGCTTAAAACACACCATACGAACCCCCATTGATAGACTACATATTAATGGGGATTTTTTATACTTTAGTCGAATTGAGAGATAAACCGTACGAATCTTGTTATTTTTGCCAATCGTTTGCGTGATAAATGAGATATTTCAACTACGTTAAGTAGGTGTTGCACCATCTCACTGTGCAACAAGACTGACATCACACTTTCAGCCCTCAAGATACCCCTAAGGGGTTAAACTTGTCCTAGATCAATCTAAATCAAGAACGGGGTATGCAAGAGTAAATGACAGATTAAGAAAGATTATTAAAAATAACGACGGAGCAATCCAATATGACAAGTGCATTTTTTATCCCTACCGTAAACCTAATGGGCGCTGGTTGTCTGAAAGACGCAGCAGACAGCATCCAATCTCAAGGCTTTAAAAAAGGTTTGATTGTTACGGATAAGATTCTTAACCAAATCGGTGTAGTAAAGCAGGTTCAAGATCTACTAACAGAACGCGACGTAGCAACTGTTGTGTTCGATGGCACTCAACCAAACCCTACTATCAGCAACGTTAACGACGGCTTAGCACTTCTTACTGATAACGAATGTGACTTCGTTATCTCTCTAGGCGGTGGTTCACCACACGACTGTGCAAAAGGTATCGCGCTTGTTGCCTCTAACGGCGGCAAAATCGCAGATTACGAAGGCGTAGACCAATCTGCAAAACCAATGATGCCACTTATCGCAATCAACACGACTGCGGGTACAGCATCTGAAATGACGCGTTTCTGCATCATCACTGACGAAGAGCGTCACATCAAGATGGCTATCGTTGATAAGCATACAACACCGCTTATCTCTGTAAACGATCCAGAGCTAATGCTAGCTAAACCTGCTTCGCTAACTGCGGCAACAGGTATGGATGCCCTAACTCACGCGATTGAAGCTTACGTGTCTATCGCGGCAACACCAATCACTGATGCGGTAGCAATCAAAGCGATTGAGCTTATCCAAGCTTACCTACGCACAGCAGTGAAAAACGGTGAAGATCTAGAAGCTCGTGAACAAATGGCATACGCACAGTTCATGGCGGGTATGGCGTTCAACAACGCGTCTCTAGGTTACGTACACGCAATGGCACACCAGCTAGGTGGTTTCTACGACCTTCCACACGGTGTTTGTAACGCGATTCTTCTACCTCACGTACAGCGTTACAACGCACAAGTATGTCCTGAGCGTCTACGTGATGTAGCGAAAGCAATGGGCGTAAACGTAGAAGGCATGTCTGCTGAAGCAGGTGCAGCGGCAGCAATCGACGCTATCGTTACTCTAGCGAAAGATGTGGGTATCCCAGCAGGTATTAAAGAGCTTGGTGCGAAACTAGAAGACATCCCAACACTAGCAGACAATGCACTGAAAGACGCTTGTGGTTTCACTAACCCTAAACAAGCAACTCACGAAGAAATCTCTAAGATCTTCGAAGAAGCGATGTAATCTCGCTACATAAACAATTCTCTAGCCTTAATTCAATCCCCGATCTCGTATCGGGGATTTTTTACATTCTTATACAATCCATGCTCTGCAAAACGTTCTCTTTTAGTGTTAGCTTTTAAGCAATAATACGATTCATATTGGAAGGAACCATGAGAACGATTGCTGCTGCCCTACTCGCTTGTTTATCCTTTTCTGCCAACGCTGCCGAATACCGCGCTAACGAAGTGGCGAATGGATTTCAGATCCCTTGGGGGATCGAGTTCTTAGATAACCAACGCGTTATCGTCAATGAAAAGAACGGTACGGTTTCGTTGCTAGATATCACCACAGGCAAACCTCAAAAGCTGTTTAACGTCCCCGATGTGAACACCAGTGGACAAGCTGGCTTATTGGATGTCGCGCTCGCACCGAATGCCGATACGCAAAACCCGCAACTCTTCTTTACCTACAGCAAGCGCACGAGCAAAGGCAATACGGTGGCGTTAGCGACGGCGCAATTGCAAAACAATCAGCTTGTGGGCTGGAAAGATCTCTTTGTTGCTGATGCCATCACCGACACAGGGCGTCACTACGGCAGTCGACTTTCATTTGTTGACGACAAAGTTTACTTCTCAATCGGTGACCGTGGCGAACGTGATAATGGGCAAGACACTCAAACCCATGCTGGCAGTATTCTGCGCCTTAACCTTGATGGTTCGGTTCCACAAGACAACCCATTCAAACCTTCCGAAGCTCGTCCTGAGATATGGAGTTACGGGCACCGCAACCCACAAGGTATGTTTTACGACGAAGCAACAAAACAGCTGTGGTCGATTGAACATGGACCACGCGGCGGCGATGAAATTAACCTAATCAAGAAAGGCGCGAACTACGGCTGGGCTAAAGTCTCTCATGGTAAAGAATATTGGGGTCCGTTGGACGTCGGGGAAGCTAAGTCGTTACCGGGAATGGAAGATCCAAAGTTGGTATACATCCCTTCTATCGCACCAAGTAACATGATTTTGTACCGTGGCGATAAGTACCCTGAGTTGGACGGAAAAATCCTCGCCGGAGCATTGAAACTGGCGCACATCAACGTGGTTTCTATTGAGAATGGCAAGCTCACCGAATCAAAAAGATTGATGGAGAATCTTGGTGAGCGAGTAAGAGATATAACCATCAGCCCCGATGGTTATATCTACTTTTCTACCGACAGCGGCAAAATCTTTCGTCTCGAGGAGAAATAGCTTTCGCTTAAGAGCTAGTCAGACAAAGCTCGCTCTTTAAACTCACTGCCACCGTTTCATTGTCAAAATCGAGCGTCATGGTCGAGCCCAATGGAACGGTGAGCATTGGGTGAGTATGGCAGCTATCAAAGTCATACAAAATCGGCAGTGGTTGACCGTTAAGCACTTCTAGCAACACGTCTATAGGTGCTCGTCCTGTGCCTTTATCGTTGAACTTTTCATGCTTGCCGAGCACAACCGCACCAACTTTATCAAACACACCAGAGAGCTTGAGCAGCGCAAAAGAACGTTCGACCGTTTCAATACCTTGCAAACAATCTTCCACTAGCAAAATATCGCCTTGTTCGATGCTCGGCGTAAACTCACTTGCCCAGATGCCCGTCATGGTATTGAGGTTGCCGCCAATCAAACGTCCAGTGATCTTGCCTTCACCTTTGAAGTGCCACTGGTTTTGCAAGGTTTGCTTTGCGCGGTTTTGTTCGCCCCACTCTATCCATTCATCTGTCCACCCTTGAGGCATTGTGTATTGATGCGCCAAGCTATCTAACGTATTCACAATCGATTCGAACGAAGCGAAGGTCTCGTCCACCAGTGGCGGGAATTCACCCAGAGATGCCACCAAAGCTGGACCATAGAAAGTGACGATGCCGGTTTGTGCGTAAATGCCCATAAGCAAAGCTGTCACATCCGAATAGCCAACAATGATTTTAGGATCTTTCTTAAGCGCTTCGTAGTCGACGTAAGGCAGCAAAGAGTTACTGTTGTAACCGCCAATGGTCGACATAATACAGCGCACTTCAGGATCACGAATCAGCGCATTCAATTCTTCTACTCGCTCTTGAACCGAACCCGAGCGATATTGGTCAGTTTTGCCCGTTAAGCTGCCTGCTTTTAACTGGTAACCATGAGATTCCACGTACGCTTTAGCGCGCTCAAAACGCGCTGGTGCAAATACCGTGGCTGGGGAGGATGGCGAGAAAAAGCCGATGGTGTCGCCTTTTTGTAATGGTTTAGGAATAATCATGCGCGTCCTTGTTTTGTGATACATGGTTGATTTATTTTCGTACAATCTAAGCAGAAGAATCTAAACTTAACAATAACCTTTTGTTTTTTAAAACGATAGTTCGGTTAAGTTGTACGAGGTCATTATGATTCCATTCCCTTTACAGCTCGATAAAATTAAAGCCGTGGTGTTTGATTTAGACAACACCTTGGTGAGTTCTGATATGAACTTCGGCGAATTGCGACAACAGCTAGGTTGTCCGCAGAGTGAAGATCTATTGGATTTTGTCGACGCACTTGAGCATCCTCACCATAGAGAGCACGCTCATAACGTGATATTTGATTACGAGATTTCTGATGCTGAGCAGTCTGCTCCAATGATTGGCTGCCATGAGTTGCTCGCCCACTTGCATCAAAATGAAATCAAAACCGCTATCGTGACGCGCAACTGTCAAATCGCCACGCAGCGCAAACTAGAACACAACCAAATCTCAGTGGAACGAGTCATCACTCGTGAATGCTTCCCGCCCAAG
Source organism: Vibrio jasicida 090810c (assembly GCF_002887615.1). Classification (NCBI taxonomy): domain Bacteria; kingdom Pseudomonadati; phylum Pseudomonadota; class Gammaproteobacteria; order Vibrionales; family Vibrionaceae; genus Vibrio; species Vibrio jasicida. The sequence goes on from NZ_CP025793.1 coordinate 1,685,765, forward strand.
CCAGACCCATTGTCTTTGCAGGTGTTGGCGAAAGAGTGGCGTTTGATGCCTGATGAAGTGCTTTATGTCGGCGATTACCTTTACGACTTACAGGCAGCGTATAACGCTCAGATGCCCTCTTGTCTTGTGCATCATGGTAATCAAGAAACTTTCAATGACTCAGCCTCGTTGGCGCTTAATGAACTCAGTGATTTATTGAGCCGTTTCGAATCCTTACCACGCAAATAAAGCACACACATAAAACACGCACACAAAAAAAAGGGGCACCAACGTGCCCCTTATGACTTATTCCCGATTGTTTCATGCGTTCCCAAAGATTGCTTGGGTGATGCGCTGCTTAGCCTTGTAGGTAAGCGTTAAGCATCCACATTAATTTTTCTTGCTCACGGATGTAGTCACCCATCAATGCTGCTGTACCTTCGTCATCTGCTTCACCCGCGTTTTGTAGAATCTCACGCTGTTTTAGAAGTAGAACGCTAAAGCCTTGAACCAGACCTTGTACACACTCCTCACCAGAAGTCGCGTTTTGATGTTCTTTAATTTCACTTGCTTCCAAGTAGTTGCTGAATGCGTGCGCTGGCGTATGACCCAAAGTTAGAATACGCTCTGCAAGCTCATCGATTTTTGTTTGTAGATCCGTGTAGATCTCTTCAAATTTTACGTGCAGTTCGAAGAATTGCGCACCTTTAATGTTCCAGTGGTAACCGCGAGAGTTCATGTACAACACTTGGTAATGCGCTAGCAGTTGATTTAGCTGTTGAGCTAGTTGTGCTGATTGTTCGCTGTCTAGACCAATTAGGCTTACTTGTTTGTTCATAATCTTGCTCCTAGAAGGATGATACCAATCGTAGTAACGAACGATTCTCTTACCGGGATTGGTATAAAGTTTAAAAATTCTTTTGCAGTATTTGCTGCCGATGGAGTCATATTACGACTCCGGCTCGGTGAAGAAAATTTGGTTTTAGCTATGATTTAAATAGCCAAATCCAATGAGCAAGTAGACGAATATCGGCGTATCATCCAACAAAAAGCCCCAACCCTTTTTGTGTAAAAAGGATTGGGGCTTTTTTACTATTTGGTTAACGAGCAAAAAAAGATGTAAACCTTATCTATGCCGTCTTGAAAGTCGCCATCTGTTGATTCAGCTCGGTAACTTGCTCTTTTACTTGCAATGATGTCTCTGATGCACGTTGGCTGTTATTCGAAACCTCATCCACTGATTGAGTAATACCGGACATCAATCCAGTGATCGAATTGGTCGCATGAGATTGCTGCTCTGCCGCTGCCGCAAGTTCTGCCATTTGTTCATTCAAAGAACCAATTTGTTCAGTCGTGACAAGCAAACGAGTTACCGCTTTTTCAATGTGCTCAGCGCCCTGCTCCGCCAGTGATTGACTGTGTTCAATCTCCTCAACCACCGAATTGGTCGAGCGTTGAATCGCATTAATGATGCCGTTGATTTCTGTCGTCGATTGAGTAGTGCGAGTTGCTAACATACGTACTTCGTCCGCCACAACCGCAAAGCCTCGTCCTTGGTCGCCCGCTCGCGCTGCTTCTATCGCGGCATTCAATGCCAGTAAGTTAGTTTGCTCTGCCAAGCCTTCAATCACTTCCGTAACTCGGCCAATGGCTTCGCTCTCTTTGCTTAACTGCGTCACTTGCGTGCTCGCGGTTTCAATGCTGCCGTGCAAGCTTTCCATGGTGACTTTGTTTTGCTCTAGTGCATCGCGACCTTGTTCAATCTCGCCTTTTGAATCAGAAAGCTTCTGCACCGATTGATTGGCTTGATCTAGGGTGTTACGCGCGGCTAAAGCGATTTCATCCAATTGGCTTCCCATTTCAACAATGCTGGTCTGTTGCTGTTCAACATTCGATGAGGTGACTTGCGCCGATTCCAACAAAGCCCCCATACTGGTATCCACTTGGTGCGCTTTTTCACTCACCCCTGCCACAATGCTCGCTAACGATTGGTTCATGCGGTTAATCGAATCGGTAAGGTCTGCCAATTCATCTTTCCCAACAACACTTAACGGAGGCTGAGAAACATCTCCTGAAGCGATCGTCTTTGCACGCTCCGATAAGTTTTGCACTCGGCGACCAATGGTGTTGCCCATGTATTTTGAAATCGCTACTGCGGCAAACAAAACCAATGCCGCTGCAATCAGCATGGTGGTGAGTACGTTTTTGATCGACTGATTAATGCCCTGTCCGCTTTGATCTGCACGACTTTGTTGAGCCAATACGATCGTCTCTAAGCTTTGGTCTAGTGCATCCGCTGCTGGTAACAGTTCGTTCGCCATCAGCAAGTTTGATTCGTTCCACTCTGGCGATTGACGCAATGCAATTACCTGCTCTGCCAAAGGAAAGTACAGTTGCTGCATTTCTTTAAACAGTGACCACAGTGATTGGTCGTTATCGGTAAGTCTGTCGAGTTTGCTGTCGATTTCCGCCACAGACTGATTATGGTACTTAATCAAGTCGTGGTATTTGTCTAGATGATCTTGCTGCCCGTACAACAGGAAATCTCGCAGAGCAGACAGTGCATTGGCGAGCGAGGTATAACTGTCGGCGTAGACTTTAAACAGACGCTTTCTGTCTCCACCAAATGGGTTTCCTGACTCTTCATTGATTAAGCTTTGAAGCTGATCAAGTGCCACTTCTGCAATGGGTGCCGCTTCGTTAATAAAGAGGTTATGCGCGGGTAAGTTCTCATCACTGTGACTGAGCTCAATCAACTTGTTTAGAGAGACTTTTACCGCATCCCATTGACTTTGAATCGCTTGAAAATCCTGTTCAGAGATCAAAGCCTGCAACGTTGGAAGCGACTCGTCTGTTGACGCCATGATATTGCGTACGTCCTCACTCAGACGTGCGCTCGCCTCTTCATCGCCACCTAGCAACATGTAGGCTCGAATAGAAGACAGCGACGCTTGAACGGACTGTTGGATACCGCGGCTGGTGTCGACGGTCGGTAAATCGGATTTAAGTAATGAAGAGGCGTATTGCTCTACGGTGGTGACGTTGCGATACGTGAATACCGCTGATGCCATAAAAAGTACGGCTAGCAGCACAAAACTGAGCTGCAACTTCCCTGATATCGTGAGGTTCATCCATAAACTCCTGAGAACGATGAGCCTTAAATATAACGATGTTTACAAAAATGTTAAATACAGGTATCAAAAGTTACTAAGAAAACCATGTAAACCACTATTTCAAGCCAAGAAATGGGACTTATTCGAAGTATGGTATGCGCTCACTACGTAAAATCAGATAATTAACGTAAGTCGTTTCTAAGCAGTCTTGCTCCCACAGCGAAAGAATCCGCTTGGTGGCAAAGTAGTAATCTTTATTACGCAGTAGCACGCCCACCGTACGACTGAGCTGCTCAAAGCGCTGTTGCTCATTAGCAGAGATGTAATTGTCTTTATTTTGAATGATGGGCGCCAATCCATCGGCAAACCAGTTGTTCAGAATTTCACGCATCTCAAGTTCCGACTCCGGCACATCGATACTCGACAACTCACGATGCTGTGGTGGTGGCACTATGTACTTCGATGCTTTTGGCGAACTGACATAACGGTACATGTCGCTCCTCCTTGTAAATGACTCTTATACCCAAGTGACTTCAAGATGCAGGATTCAGAGCGTTGTCATTGATTCGGGGTCAAGGAAAACAACGCAGCGTAATAGTCAGCTCTTTCCAAGTTGTTTGACACAGAAACCGAGTCAATGACACGCTCCCGAAGGGCGAGCTGTCTTGGTTTGTATACTTTGTTGTCGATTCTTGATTTAGACCCACTAGACCTTTAAATCGCCGCCGCGTCTACAAACCAAGCCATTCTCGCTGAACCTAACATCTCGAGGTTACTTGGGTATAAACTAACTAAGAATACTTTTTTCAATTTCCAAGTTTTTTCTACAGCTCATAGAAAGAAATCCGACAAAAAAGCCATGCAAAGTTGGCTCTGCATGGCTTTGGTTTGGGCAGCAATGACACTGCCCTCGTCTATGGTTGGTTACATTGAGCTTTGATCGAAATCGTTGCCTTGGTCAGTACCCGTTTGAGTATCCGAGTCGAAGCTGCCAGAGTCATCCGTGAAGTCAACACCTTGATCTTGACCACCTGCACTTGTCCAGTCGCTGCCGCCAGATTCCATACCCGCCATGTCTGGTTGCTGATCTTGAGCAGAACCTTGCATGGTGTATTGATCATCGACTTCAACTTCAACTGTGCCACTCGCACCTTCTACTGCGCTACCCAATTCGTCGTAACCTTGGAATTGGATTTCGCTCGTACCTTCGTAACCTTCAGGTAGGTCAACCGATACTGGTTGGTTCAGGTTGCCACTTAATGTGAAGCTGCCATCGCCATTATCCAGTGCGTTGCTTACCGATGCACCATCAGGTAGACCGGACATTTCTGCATAATCCACCGATTCGTTACCACTGACCTCATCTGGAACCGAGATAGAAATGGTATCGCCTGGTGCTGCAGTCACATCGGCTGCGCTCTCCTCTTCACTGTCTGCACCGTTTGCTGCTTGCTCTTCAGGTTGTTGCGCTTCGCCAACTTGCTGCTCTGCTGATGCTTGAGCAGTTTGGATTTGTGGCTCGTCGCTTTGCGCTGAATCGTCCGCAACTTGGATGCTCAGATTCTGAGTCGATACTTCACCGTTATCGTTGACCTGAACATCCATAGCCAAATTGCCATCGAAGTCATCGTTCGGCCAGTATGTCCACTCTTCATCACCTGATTTCGCGAAGAAACCTGCATCGTTTGCATCGGCGACATCCAACACTTCTGCTGAAGGGCTAATGCCAAGCTCATCAATCAACTGTGCTTCCGTTAGTGTTAGTGAACCATCATCAGCGAGTGCGTAGCCTTCGCTGGTAGTAGTTTCACCTTCACCTTGGATGTCGACATTAAAGAAGCTCTCAATGCGGTTTTCACCGTCAGTTGCAATAAAGCCAACTTGAACATCTCCGGTGTAGCCTTCTGCTGGTGTGAATTGGTAGTTACCTTGGTTATCGGTCTCTATCACACCTTGACCTTCCATTAGGCTCACTGACTCAATGCTCAAGCTGTCGCCTTCTGCATCGCTCAAGGTCGATAGCATGTCATCATTGGTGAACGACAAGGTGCCATCCGCTGCCATTTCTGTGGTAGAAATGCTGTCGATTTCTGGAGAAGCATTCTCTTGTGGTGCGTCTTCTTTCACGACCACACCTGTTTGCTCATCATGAAGCACACCGTCTTTATCAATCACGTAAGCGATATCCGCTTCACCAGTAAAGCCTGGTGCTGGATTGAATGTCCATGTGCCATCACCGTTATCGACAATCTCACCTTGGCTGCGATCAGCTAGGTGAACGAATTTCACTTCATCACCCGCGTCAGCGTCTACGTTTTCTGCCAATCCGATTAGGTCATCAGCGGTTAGGATAACTGCTTCACCCGCTAGGGTTTCGAAGTCACCTGAATCGATACCATCTTCGAACTCTTCTGGCTCATCACCATAATCCACCGTTGTTGCGGTCACGGTTACGAAGAACTCGCCATTAAAGTCAGCCGGAGGCGTCATTTGCAGGTCTGAGATATCCCACTCGTTCAAGTCGATGTATTGACCCGGCTCCGTAATGGTAATGGTGTTCACACCATCCGTAACTTCGAAGCCAACAGGGAAACCAGTCATCACTAGGTTACTTAGCGTTTCTGAATCGTCGATTAGACCGACATTCAAGCCTAGGTGACCTGTTTCGTCCTCACCGAAGACTAACGGACCATCATGGTCGGTTGTGATGACTGCGCCATCCGCAACAGGGCGAACAAACACTGGTACATCAAGTACCGTCTCAAACTCACCGTCACTTACCACAACTTGCAAGTCAGAAACACCTGCAAAATCGCCTGTCGGTGTGAATGTCCAAGTACCGTCACCGTTGTCTGTTACCTCACCACCATCTTCACCTTCTGCGGTGATAATGCGTGATACGACTAGGTTTTCAGTATCGATATCGCCGAACAAGTTCATCAGGTCGCCAGCGTCGAAGGTGAATGCGCCATCTTCGTCGGTTGCCATAAACGCATTACCCACATTGAATGGAGCATCATTGACTGGAATAACATCCACATTCAACGAGCCTTCAACCACTTCTTCACCATCCGTCGCGGTGTAGCCCAGTTCCACCAAACCATTGAAGTCTTGAGTGGTCACCAAGTGGTACATACCATCTGGTTGCTGGGTTAATGTCGCGTTTGCAGGAGCACGAACCGTGATGCTTTCTACGCTGATTTCGTCACCATCAAGATCCGTAACTTGATCAGCGATGTAAGCTGGGTCAATCACCATGACCACATCTTCTTCGCCTTGCATCTGGATGGTTGGCGCTTCTGGTGCATCGTTAACCGCTTCGACGTTTAGATTGCCTTCAACCGGCGTCACTAAATCACCATCGCTGACGCCGAACGACATTGGCACATCACCATTGAAGTTCTCAGCCGGACTGAATGACCAAGTGCCATCACCGTTGTCTAGCAAGTCACCGTATTGCTCATCAATCACTAGGTCGACAGCAGACAGTTCGTCGTAGGTGTTGTCGATGTCTGTCGCGTTAGCAAGCAACATGTCCTGCGTGATAAGAATGGTGGTATCTTCGGTGCCAGCAATATTCACTGGTGTTGATTGCGGCGCATCGTTAATTGGGTTCACCGTTAGATCAACGCCCACTTCCACGCTCGCACCATCGTTATCAATCAAGTCGAAACTTAGGTCGATATCGCCATTGAAGTTCGCATCTGGCGTAATCGTGAAGCTACCATCTTGGTTCTCAACAACGGTTGCATTGGCTACCGCGGTTAAGTTCACCGCTTCTAGATTATCGCTGTCGACGTCACCCGCTTGAGCCAGTAACTGCTCTTGACTCAATGTGATTGAACCGTCTTCATCGACGCTGTAAGCCAAGTCGCCAGATACCGGAGCATCGTTGACTGGCAATACATCGATGTTCGCGTTGGTTGTCGCAGTTGCACCGTCTTCATCAGCGACTACTACGTCTAGGCTTACGCCACCATTGAAGTTTTCATTTGGCGCGAAGCTGTAAGTACCATCGTCATTCGCCGTTAGAATACCGTCGCTACCACTGTAAGAGACGCTTTCTAGGCTCACGTCACCTTCCACATCGCTTGATTGCGCTAGCAGTTGCTCTTCCGTGAAGATAATGACTTCGTCTTCATTGACAGAGTAACTTGTCACACCTGCGATTGGTGGATCGTTCACCTCAAGAACGGTAATACCCGCAGTGGTTGAGTCTGTCGCCCCCTCTTCATCGACAACTACAACGTCTAGGCTCACCTCGCCATTGAAGTTCTCGTTTGGAGAGAAGGTGTACGTACCATCGCCATTGTCTTGGAAGACGCCATCGTTGCCACTGTAAGTCACACTACTGATGTCTACGTCGCCTTCAATATCCGACGAATTAGCCAGTAGTTGCTCGTCACTAATGGTGATCGAGTTGTCTTCATGTACGGTGTAAGACGTGCTGCCTGCAACTGGCGGATCGTTCTCTGGCGTCACACTCACATCAATGTTGGCAGAGGTTGTATCCGTACCGTCTGACACATCGAACGTAAAGTTCACATCGCCATTGAAGTTCTCATTCGGTGCGAAGCTGTACGTGCCATCGCCATTGTCAGTTAGGACACCATCGGCACCTGTGTAAGTCACGCCTTCAACTGTTAGGTTGTCACCTTCTACATCCGTCGCGCCTGTTAACAAGTCTGCGTCTGTGAAGGTAAGAAGACCGTCCTCACCCACGGTGAACGCTTGATCTTGTGGCTCTGGAGCGTCATTGACTGGTGTTACTGTTAAGTCGAGACCAGCCGCAACCACTTCTTCGCCATCCGTGACATCGTAACTAAACTCAATATCGCCGTAGAAGTTCTCGCTTGGAGTAATGGTGAAGCTGCCATCCTCGTTCATTTCAACCGTTGCATTTTCATCATTGGTGCTCAGGTTGATTGCACTTAGGTCATCACCATCGATATCAACAGCGTGTTCAAGTAACTGCTCTTGAGTCAGCGTAATGCTGTTGTCTTCGGCGGTTACCGCAGTGATATCACCCGTCACTTCTGGTGCATCATTGGTTGGCGAGATATGAATCGTCACATCTTGCGTCGCTGTCGCTGTTGTACCTGTATCCACATCCGTAGACGTAGCGTTCACAGTTAACGTCACATCGCCATTGAAGTCCGCAGAAGGGATAAACTCTAATCCTTCTAGCTCGCCTGGTTGTAGTGACCAAGTACCATCACCATTATCAACACCCGCTGATAGCGAGCTACCTTCTGGCACATCTTCAATCAAGATAGCGAGGTTTTCTGAACCATCGGTATCGGTTAACGCTGCATCGATATCAAGCGGCACTGGTGTATCTTCGGTACCAATAATTTGATAATCCGCGTCCGCTACCGTGATTTCGATGTTGTCGATACCAAATGATTCATCCCAAACGTCTTGATTCAAGGTTGAACCGAAGCCGAGTTGTAGTTCGCCATCCTCGACAGGAACCGTCAGATTGATTTGGTGAGCTTGGTCATTCCAGCCACTGAAGCCTTCACGTTGAGAGGCTCCGTGGATCACTTCACCCACTTCGTTACCGTCTGAGTCGTAAAGCGTTGTCGTGCCATCTTGAGTACGGAACGCTGAGTTCTCTAACGTCGTTAGCTGTTCGCCGCCGACAAAGATTTGGAACGACTCGCCATCCCAAGAATCGATTTCGTAGAAGCTAAACGAGATGTTCACTTCGTTGACATCGCTTGGGATCTCGTAGGTTTTGCTAACCGCTTCATCACCACCAGTGCCACCAATACGACCCAGCATGTCGCCCGTTTCGAAGCCTTGTGAACTTTCGGTGTTCGCGTTCCAACCGTTCGAGCCAGACTCGAAGTTATCAGACTCAATCACCAAGTCTGAAGCAATCGACAGCTCTGGCATATCGACCACAGATTGAACATCGATGTTCGCTTCTGCTGGTACGGTTGCGGTGCCATCGTTGACATCAAACGTCACGTTCACGTTGCCATCGAAGTTTTCATTCGGTGCGAAGGTGTACGTGCCGTCACCGTTATCAACCAAAGTACCGCTGTCAGAAGCAACGTTTTCAACCGTTAGGTTATCACCATCGATATCACCTGCATTTTGCAGCAATTGCTCTTCGGTGAAGGTGAAGCTGGTGTCTTCTTGCGTAACAAACTGTGGCTGACCAACCGTTGGTAGGTCGTTTACTGGGTTCACAGTCAGATCGGCAGTCGCTTGAATGGTTGCATCACCGTCCGTAATGTCGAAGCTCAGATCAATGTCGCCATTGAAGTTCGCATCCGGCGTGATAGTGAAGCTGCCATCGTCGTTCGCAACAACGGTCGCATTGCCATCAACTGTCAGGTTGGATGCGGTTAGGTCGTCGCCATCCACGTCGCCGGCTTGAGCAAGAAGTTGCTCTTGGCTGAGAGTGATAGAACCATCTTCATCCACGCTGTAAGCCAAATCACCTGATACTGGCGCATCGTTGACTGGCAATACATCAATGTTTGCATTGGTTGCTACCGTTGCGCCATCTTCATCGGTCACGACAACATCTAGGCTGACATCACCGTTGAAGTTTTCGTTTGGTGCGAAACTGAATGTGCCATCGCCGTTATCGGTAAAGATACCGTCGGAGCCACTGTAGCTGACGCTATCAATCGCGACGTCACCTTCAACGTCAGAAGCATTCGCCAACAGCTGCTCAGAGCTAATGGTGATGACTTCGTCTTCGTTCACTGAGTAGCTAGTTGCACCGGCAATTGGCGGATCATTCACCTCAAGAACAGTAATGCCAGCGGTGGTTGAGTCCGTCGCACCGTCTTCATCTACCACGACAACATCTAGGCTGACTTCACCATTGAAGTTCTCGTTTGGCGAGAAGGTGTAAGTACCATCACCATTGTCTTGGAACACGCCATCTGCGCCACTGTAGCTCACGCTATCAACCGAAACATCGCCTTCAATATCTGACGAGTTCGCTAGTAATTGCTCATCGCTGATGGTGATCGAGTTGTCTTCGTGTACGGTGTAAGACGTGCTACCTGCCACCGGTGGATCGTTCTCTGGCGTAACACTTACATCGATATTCGCGGTCACGGTATCCGTGCCGTCAGAAACATCGAAGGTAAAGTTCACATCGCCATTGAAGTTCTCGTTTGGCGCGAAGCTGTAAGTGCCGTCACCATTGTCGGTTAGGACACCATCTGCGCCTGTGTAGCTCACGCCTTCAACCGATAGGTCATCGCCATCGATATCTGTTGCGCCATCAAGCAGATCTTCATCAGTGAACAACAAGACGCCATCTTCACCAATGGTGAACGCTTGATCTTCTGGTTGTGGTAGGTCGTTAACTGGATTAACCGTTAGATCTGCTGTTGCGACCAAGGTGTCAGAACCATCACTGATATCAAACGTGATATCAATGTCACCATTGAAGTTCGCATCAGGCGTGATGGTGAAGCTGCCATCGTCGTTAGCAGTCACTGTCGCATTACCATCCACAAGCAAGTTTTCAGCAACAAGGTCATCGCCGTCCACATCGCTCGCTTGAGACAACAATTGCTCTTGGCTCAATGTAATGGTGTTATCTTCATCTACGTTGTAAGCCAAGTTACCCGATACTGGTGCGTCGTTGATTGGCAATACATCCACAGTGATATAGGTGTCGACTTCTGCGCCATCTTCATCACGAATAGTCACGTCCAGCGATACTTGACCATTGAAGTTCTCATTCGGTGCAAAGCTACAAGTGCCATCGCCATTTACTGAGAAGATGCCATCTGGACCGTCGTAGCTGATACTTACAAGCTCAACATCCCCTTCGACATCCGAAGCATTCAGAAGCACTTGTGATTCACTGAACGTTAGAACTTGGTCTTCATCGATGGTGTACGCAGTTGGACCTGCGATTGGCGGATCGTTCACCTCAAGTACCGTGATACCTGCGGTAGTTGAATCCGTCGCACCATCTTCATCGACCACGACAACATCTAGGCTCACTTCGCCATTGAAGTTCTCGTTTGGCGAGAAGGTGTACGTGCCATCACCGTTGATTTCCAGCACACCATCGTTACCGCTGTAGCTCACGCTATCAATCGATACATCACCTTCAATATCCGATGAGTTCGCTAGTAGCTGTTCATCACTGATGGTGATCGAGTTATCTTCATGCACTGTGTAAGACGTGCTGCCTGCCACCGGTGGATCGTTCTCTGGCGTCACACTCACATCGATATTCGCGGTCACGGTGTCCGTGCCATCGGAAACATCGAAGGTAAAGTTTACGTCGCCATTGAAATTTTCGTTCGGTGCGAAGCTATACGTGCCATCGCCATTGTCAGTTAGGACACCGTCCGCGCCAGTGTATGTGACACCTTCTACCGATAGGTCATCGCCATCGATATCGGTTGCACCATCAAGCAGGTCTTGATCAGTGAAGGTCAACACGCCATCTTCACCAATGGTGAACGCTTGATCTTCTGGCTGCGGCAAGTCATTAACTGGGTTAACCGTTAGGTCCGCCGTTGCAACGATAGTATCGCTGCCATCGTTGATATCGAACGTGATATCAATGTCGCCATTGAAGTTCGCGTCAGGCGTAATGGTAAAGCTACCATCGTCATTAGCCGTAACCGTCGCATCACCGTCAACCACTAGGTTAGAAGCGGTTAGTGCATCACCTTCTACATCCGTTGCTTGTGCCAACAATTGTTCTTGGCTTAGCGTGATTGAGTTGTCTTCGTCGACACTGTAAGCCAAGTCACCCGATACTGGAGCATCATTGATTGGCAGAACATCAATGTTTGCCGTCGTCGAAGCGGTCGCACCATCTTCGTCCACGACTACAACATCAAGATTCACTTCACCATTGAAATTTTGGTTTGGTGCAAAACTGAACGTACCATCACCATTGTCGGTAAAGATACCTTCGCTGCCACTGTAGCTCACGCTATCTAGTGCTACCTCACCTTCAATATCGGAAGAGTTTGCCAACAACTGTTCTGCACTGATGGTAATGACTTCATCTTCATCAATGGTGTAACTGGTTGTTCCTGCGATTGGTGGATCGTTCACCTCAAGAACGGTAATACCCGCTGTTGTTGTATCAACCGCGCCGTCCTCGTCAACCACGACAACATCTAGGCTAACATCGCCATTGAAGTTTTCGTTTGGTGAGAAGGTGTAAGTACCATCGCCATTAATTTCTAGCACACCGTCGTTACCGCTGTAGCTCACGCTGCTGATTGCAACATCACCTTCGATATCAGACGAATTAGCCAGTAGTTGCTCATCACTAATGGTGATCGAGTTGTCTTCATGCACTGTGTAAGACGTGCTGCCTGCCACCGGTGGATCGTTCTCTGGTGTGACTGTCACATCGATATTCGCGGTCACGGTATCCGTGCCATCAGAAACATCGAAGGTAAAGTTCACGTCGCCATTGAAGTTCTCGTTTGGAGCAAAGCTGTAGGTACCATCACCGTTATCGGTTAGGACACCGTCCGCACCAGTGTAAGTGACACCTTCAACCGATAGGTCATCGCCATCGATGTCCGTTGCACCATCCAATAGGTCTTGATCAGTGAAGGTCAACACGCCATCTTCACCAATGGTGAACGCTTGATCTTCTGGCTGCGGCAAGTCATTGACTGGGTTAACGGTTAGGTCCGCCGTTGCAACAATAGTGTCGCTGCCGTCGTTGATATCGAACGTGATATCAATGTCGCCATTGAAGTTCGCATCTGGCGTGATAGTGAAGCTACCATCGTCGTTTGCCGTAACCGTTGCATCGCCATCAACCACTAGATTAGAAGCGGTTAATGCGTCACCTTCTACATCCGATGCTTGAGCAAGTAGCTGCTCTTGGCTCAACGTGATTGAGTTGTCTTCGTCGACGCTGTACGCCAAGTTACCCGACACAGGGGCGTCATTGATTGGTAAGACATCGACCGTGAGGTAAGTATCGACCTCTGCGCCATCTTCATCACGAATGGTCACATCCAACTGCACTTGGCCGTTAAAGTTTTCATTCGGTGCAAAGCTACAAGTACCATCGCCGTTTACTGAGAAGATACCATCTGGACCGTCGTAGCTGATGCCTACTAGCTCAACATCGCCTTCAACATCCGAAGCATTCAGTAGCACTTGCGATTCACTAAACGTTAAAACTTGGTCTTCATCGATGGTGTACGCAGTTGGACCTGCGATTGGTGGATCGTTCACCTCAAGTACCGTTATACCTGCGGTGGTTGAATCCGTCGCGCCATCTTCGTCGACGACAACAACATCTAGGCTCACCTCGCCGCTGAAGTTCTCGTTTGGTGAGAAGGTATACGTACCATCACCGTTGATTTCTAACACACCGTCGTTGCCGCTATAACTGACGCTGTCGATCGCCACTTCACCTTCAATATCAGACGAGTTCGCTAATAGTTGTTCGTTGCTAATGGTGATCGAGTTGTCTTCATGCACTGTGTAAGCCGTGCTACCTGCAACTGGTGGGTCGTTCTCTGGCGTCACGCTCACATCGATATTTGCGGTCACAGTGTCCGTGCCATCGGAAACATCGAAAGTGAAGTTCACATCGCCATTGAAGTTCTCGTTTGGAGCGAAGCTATACGTGCCATCACCATTGTCAGTTAGGACACCGTCCGCGCCTGTGTAAGTGACGCCCTCAACAGATAGATCATCCCCTTCAATATCGGTAGCACCTGTTAGCAGGTCTGCATCGGTAAAGGTCAGTACACCATCTTCGCCAACAGTAAACGCTTGATCTTGTGGTTCTGGTGCATCATTGACAGGCGAAACCGTTAGCTCTAAGTTGGTTGAGACAACATCATCACCATCAGACACATCGAACGTAAAGGTAATATTACCATTAAAGTCCGCATCTGGCGTTAAGGTGTAAGTACCGTCGCCATTATCGGTGATGGTGATGTTTTCATCATCTGTTGCCAAATTCAGCGCTGTCAGTTGATCACCATCCTGATCACTAGCATTCGCAAGTAAATCTTCTTGCGAGATAAGGATAGAACCATCTTCTTCAACCAGTGCTGATACTGGCAATGCTTCTGGCGCATGTTCAATAACAGCGCCTGTGGCATTGATATAAATAGTTTGAGAAACCGTCTCAGCATCACCGTTAGACAACTCAGTGGCTGTAGCCGTTATGTTTACCTCTAGCTGTTGATTGAAGTCTTCTGGAAGCTGAATCTGTAACTCTTGATCAATAGCAGTGGTCGGCAGTGTTACAGAGCCATCAGGCCCAACCGTCACTTCGCCACTGTAGATCTGGCTATTTACTTCACCAACATCAATGGTGAAGTTGAAATCGGAATAATCAGCATCACCACCACCGTAAAGATCCTCAAAGCCGTAGACCAACTCACCGTCTTCGTTCACAGTAGTTCGGGTATGTTCAATGCCATCTTGGTTGAGCTCTGAGCTCGAACCACCATGGAAGATCGCATCTCCAAACTGGCTTTGAATCACCGTTTCTGAACCGTCAACACCAACAAACACCAGTTGTGGGTCGACGGTATCCATATTGGCCGGCGAACCATCCGTTGCACGGAATTCATATTGACCATCTGGCAGAGCGTCGAAGTTATTGTGGGCATGACCATTTGGAATTAAGAACAGATTGAAACTTTCCCCTTCCGAAATTTGGAAGCTAAATTGGTCTTGTCCCGGAACGAGGTCACCACCACCGCCAACTTGAGAAGCGTTTTCGTACACCACTTCAACGCCAGTGATATTGCCGTCTTCATCAACTTTGTAATAACCAGCCGCGTTTTGGTAACCCGCCGTCTCACCTTCAAACGTAACCGTGATTTCAGTATCGTTGAAACTGGTGATACCGTTATCTTGATCGTTAAGTACACCTTCGTTGTCGTAACTGATGACGGAGCCTTCTGGCACGCCATCAACGGTCACAGTCAGCGTTTCAGAAAGGTCTTGGTCTACGAGCGCAGCCGCAATATTCAGCTCAACAATGCCGCCTGGATCAACCAAAATAGCGTTATCATCGATCACAGCACCATCACCATCTGTAATGGCAAGATCAGGTGCATCCGCAACCGCTTCAATGTGGACATTGATGTCTTGTTCTACTTCATCCGTGCCGTCAGAAACCGTAAAGCTGAACTGTAAATCACCACTAAAGTGTTCTTCTGGAACAAAGCTAAACGTACCATCACCGTTGTCGGTGACCGTACCTTCATCACCTGAATAATTAATACTGGTAACGGTTAGGTCATCACCTTCAATATCGATAGCGCCATTGAGCAAGTCCCCCTGAGTAAACAGGATACTGCCATCTTCTTCGATGCTATACATGGCTGGTGCGACAATTGGGATATCGTTGACGGGATTAACCGTCAGCGTCATTTCGGTTGATGTGCTTAGCTCGCCGTCGTTCACTTCATAGGTAAACGCAATTTCACCGTTAAAGTTCTCAGATGGCGTCACGGTATAGGTACCGTCACCATTATCAACAATGCTTGCATTTGGATCGTTAGTCTCAAGCGCGGTCGCGTATAGATCATCACCGTCTTGGTCGCTTGCATTCTCAAGCAACATATCTTGTGTCACGAGGATAGAACCGTCCTCGTCCACATTTGCAATAGTTGGCGCTGCTTCTGGCGTGTCGTTGACAAATTCCACTTTCAAATCGATATTCGCCGCCACCACATCGGTGCCATCGCTCACATCAAACGTGAGGTCAACATTACCAAAGAACCCCTGCTCTGGCGTTAACGTGTAAGTGCCATCACCATTGTCTGTTACTTGAACCGTATCGCTCAAGCTCGTCACGTTCACAACAGATAAGTCATCGCCTTCGATGTCCGTCGCTTGAGCCAGCAACTCTGCTTCAGTAATCGTGATGGCTTCGCCGTCTTCTGTGGTGAAGGACAAATCAGGCACATCTGGCAGGTCGTTCACTGGGTTAACGGTGAGGTTTAGATCCGCAGCGACGGTTTCAATCGCGTCAGTTACGTCATAAGTAAATTCGATTTCACCAAAGAAGTTTTCGCTCGGTGTAATCGTGAAGCTACCATCAGCGTTCTCAACGATGGTTGCATTAGGATCGTTGGTCGACAGGTTCACCGCTTCAAGATTGTCACCATCCACGTCCGTCGCGTTCGCTAACAAGTCTTCTTGAGTGATGGTAATCGAGCCATCTTCGTCCACGACTGCATCAATAGGACCGCTGACTTCCGGTGCTTCATTGACGATCTCGACATCAATTGAGGCGGTACTTGGTGCACTTGCTTGACCATCACTGATATCGAAAGTCAGATTTACGTCACCATAGAAGTTCGCTGTCGGCTCGAAGGTAAAGGTGTTGTCGCCGTTGTCTGTCAACGTACCTTGTGACTGGTCAACAAGCAGTAGATTCTCGATATGCAAAATGTCGCCATCCACATCGGTCGCACCTGATAACAGGTCTTTTGCTTCGATGATGATGGTGCCGTTTTCTAGCATTTGAGTATGCAGCGGTGCACCAGGAACTGGCACATCGTTGACCGGAATAACGGTCAGATCTAGATGAGTATCGACTTCATCGGTGCCATCGAAGACTTTGTAATCGATGTCGACTTCACCATTGAAGTTTTCATTCGGCATAAAGGTGTAAGTGCCGTCGCCATTGTCGACAAGCTCACCGTTATCACCGCTGTAAGAGATATCAGAGATAGACAGCGCATCGCCTTCCACATCACTTGCATTGGCAAGCAGATCGTCCGCGCTAAACGTAATGCCCACATCCTCATCTGTCAACAACACAATCGGACCAGAAACGATTGGCGCATCGTTTACTGCTTCGAAGTTGATGTTGATGATGTTGTCGTCAGTGAGTTCACCATCTGTAACTTGGTAACCAAGCTCAATCTCACCGTAAAAGTTCTCAGCAGGTGTGACTGTCCATGTACCATCACCGTTGTCGGTTAACGTAGCGTGCTCCGCATTATCCCCCACCAGCTCTAGGTTTTGAATATCAAGAACATCGCTATCGATATCACTCGCTTGTGCTAAAAGCTGTTCTTCTGTGATAACCACAGAGGCAAACTGCGTAGAACCTTCGGTATCGATGGTCACATTTGGCAGATCAGCGGTCAGTTCGATTTCACTGTCACCTTCACGGATATTCAGTTCGACCGTTTCAGTGATTTCCGTGCCGTCCACACCAATAGATGTAAATACTGCTTCATCATGACAAGTTTGCGAAACCGTCATGTTTTGAACCACATAAGTACCGTTACCTTGAATCGTTCCTAACTCAAAGTAAGACACTGGCTCGTTCACCGTTAGAGTGTAATCCGTCTCATAGCTACCACGATCTTCTTTGTGGTAAGTCATTGAGTCGATCAAGTCACCCTCAGAGTTGAATGCTCGAATTTCGACTTCTGTAAAGTGGCGAGACTCTTCCATAAACCAGCCGCCTAGGCCATCTAGGTGGAAGCTGATTTCGTTGATGTCTTGACCTTCAACGGTTACAGTCAGTTTTTCGTCGCCACTCAAACCTTGGCGGTCAGTATCGCCAATACCATGCCCAATGTGCGTGTTACCATTCCAAGCACCAAGAGGGTCGTCGTTACTCTGAACGGTAACCGTCAAATCACCATCAGTGAATTGACGCGTATAAGGGTCAACTTCATCCCCCCAATCATCCACACTCGCGTTGTCATCAAACGTACCGATTTGTGTCGTATGAGTACCGTTGGCTAATGCCTCATCGTCTGGGATAAAGCGCACTTCCGTATCTGCAGGCACCTCTTGCCCGACTTCTAGCTGTATCCATTCATCATTTAGATTCGCTTCAATGATGCCGTTTTCAGGGGCTTGGTCGAGACGTAACGCAGGCTCTTCACGCAGAGAAACACCTACTGTTTGGTCTTCTTCCGCTTGAATAAAGATCTCGTCGCCCGCGTCTGGCGCATCGTTGACAGGGTTAACGGTCAGATCCAGCGTGGTCAGAACATCATTTTCGCCATCGCTGATGTTGTAAGTGAAGTCCAACTCACCGTTAAAGTTTTCCGTATGCGTAATAGTGAATGAACCATCGTCATTGGCTACGATCGTCGCATCTGGGTCATTGGTTTGTAGATTGCTGGCAACAAGGTCATCACCTTCAATGTCTGTCGCATTCGCAAGCAACTGTTCTTGTGTGATGGTGATGGCGTTATCTTCATCAACTTCCGCTTGAATGCCTGACGTTTCAGGTGCGTCGTTCACCGCGATAACATCGATGCCTGCGGTTGTCGTATCCGTTGCACCATCTTGGTCGATAACCGTAACGTCGAGCGAAATGTTACCGTCAAAGTTCTCATTTGGCGTAAAGGTATATGTGCCGTCGCCATTGTCCACGAAGCTACCGTCGTTACCAGAGTAGCTAACATTCGCCAAGGCTACGTCGCCTTCCACATCAGAAGAGTTGGCTAACAACTGCTCGTCACTAATGGTGATTTGACCGTCTTCTTGAACCGTGTAAGACGTAGAACCTGCCACCGGCGGATCGTTCACTGGTGTCACGCTGACATCAATGAATGCTGGTGTTGAACCTGTGCCGTCAGACACATCGAATGTGAACTGAACATCACCGTTGAAGTTCTCATTCGGCGCAAAGCTGTAAGTGCCATCGCCATTATCGGTAAGCACGCCATCCGCACCTGTGTAGAGAACGTTTTCGATAGACAGATCATCGCCATCAATATCCGATGCGCCTTCCAATAGGTCGGCATCCGTGAACAGCAAGGTGCCATCTTCTTCTACCGTGAACTGTTGATCTTGCGCTTGTGGCAAGTCATTCACAGGATTAACCGTAATATCCAGACCAACTTGTACCGAGCCACCATCGTTATCAATGATATCGAAGGTCAGATCTAGGTCGCCGTTGTAGTTTTCATCCGGTGTGATGGTGTAACTGCCATCATCGTTGTATTGAATTGTCGCGTTGTCATCTGTCGATAGATTGATGGCTTCAAGGTTCTCGCTATCAATATCGCCCGCTTTGGCAAGCAGCTGCTCTTGGCTTAGCGTGATTGAGCTGTCTTCGTTGATGGTGTAAGCCAAATCACCCGATACTGGTGGATCGTTGATTGGCAACACATCGACATTGATGTGCGTATCAACGGTTGCCCCATTCTCATCTTGAATGGTCACATCCAACTGAACTTGGCCATTGAAGTTCTCGTTTGGTGCAAAGCTGCAAGAACCATCACCATTGACGGTAAAGATACCATCCGAGCCTTCATAGCTGATGCCAACAAGCTCTACATCGCCCTCGATATCAGACGCGTTGGCAAGAATTTGTGACTCACTGAATGTCAGTACTGAATCTTCATCAATCGTGTAAGACGTTGGACCGGCAACTGGAGGGTCATTCACTTCAATGACCGTAATACCTGCTGTCGTTTCGTCAATCGCACCTTGCTCATCCGCCACAATCACATCAAGGCTGATATCACCGCTGAAGTTCTCATTCGGCATGAAGGTATAAGTGCCGTCACCGTTGTCTTGGAATACGCCATCCGTGCCTGAATAGGTCACGCTATCGATGGACACTGCGCCTTCCACATCCGAAGAGTTAGCCAGAAGCTGCTCGTCGGAAATCGTAATCGCATTATCTTCATCAACCGTGTAAGACGTTGAACCCGCAACCGGAGGATCGTTCACTGGAGTGACGCTCACGTCCACATTGGCAGGTACGGTCTCAGTGCCGTCAGAAACACCAAAGCTAAAGCTGACATCACCGTTGAAGTTTTCGTTTGGTGCAAAGGTGTAAGTACCATCACCGTGGTCAGTCAGCACACCATCGCTGCCTGTGTAGCTAATGCCATCAACCGTTAAGTTATCGCCATCGATGTCGGTCGCGCCAGCAAGCAAGTCTGCATCGGTAAACTGAAGCGTACCGTCTTCTTCAACACTGAACTGCTGGTCTTGAGGAATAGGAAGATCGTTAACCGGATTAACCGTTAGATCCGCCGTTGCTTGGATAGTGTCTGTGCCATCCGTAATGTTGAATTGGATATCAATGTCACCATTAAAGTCCGCATCTGGTGTAATCGTGAAGCTGCCATCGTCGTTCGCAGTAACGGTTGCGTTTCCATCCACCGTCAAATCACTAGCAGTCAGGTCATCGCCCTCAATGTCAGATGCTTGAGAAAGAAGCTGCTCTTGGCTGAGTGTAATCGCGCCGTCTTCATCAACGCTGTAAGCCAAATCACCCGATACTGGCACATCATTGATTGGCAATACATTCACATTGATGACGGTATCAACTTCAGCTCCATCTTCATCTCGAATGGTCACATCAAGTTGAACTTGCCCGTTAAAGTTCTCGTTTGGCGCGAAGCTGCACGTGCCATCATCGTTAACGCTGAAAATGCCATCCGGACCATCGTAACTAATGCCAACAAGCTCTACATCGCCTTCCACATCCGAGGCATTCAACAGCACTTGCGACTCACTGAAGGTCAGAACAGAATCTTCATCAATGGTGTAAGACGTTGGTCCTGCGACTGGTGGATCGTTCACTTCCAGCACCGTAATGCCAGCAGTGGTGGCATCCGTTACGCCTTCTTCATCAGCGACGACAACATCAAGCGTCACTTCACCATTAAAGTTTTCATTTGGAGAGAAGGTGTACGTACCGTCACCATTGATTTGCAACACACCATCGCTGCCAGAGTAGCTCACGCTATCAATCGAGACATCCCCTTCTAAATCCGAAGAGTTTGCCAACAGCTGCGCGTCAGAAATGGTAATAGAGTTGTCCTCGTGAACCGTGTAAGACGTTGAGCCAGTCACCGGAGGATCATTCACCGGCGTAACGCTCACATCCACATTCGCTGAAACCGTATCTGTGCCGTCGAAAACATCAAAGCTAAAGTTCACATCGCCATTGAAGTTCTCATTTGGCGCAAAGCTATATGTGCCATCGCCATTGTCAGTTAGAACGCCGTCGGTTCCTTCGTAGCTGATTCCCGTTACAGAAAGGTCATCGCCTTCAATGTCGGTAGCACCAGTAAGCAGATCCGCGTCAGTAAATTGCAGCGTGCCGTCCTCTTCCACACTGAATTGTTGGTCTTGAGGAACAGGCAGATCGTTGATTGGGTTAACGGTTAGGTCAGCGGTTGCTTGAACGGTATTCGTGCCATCTGAGATATCGAAGCTGATGTCGATATCACCATTGAAATCTGCGTCCGGTGTGATGGTGAAGCTGCCATCGTCATTTTGAGTCACCGTCGCATTGCCATCTACCGAAAGGTTAGACGCCGTTAGTGCATCGCCTTCCACGTCAGAAGCTTGCAACAACAACTGCTCTTGGCTCAAACGAATCGAGCCATCTTCATCCACCGAGTAAGCAAGATTGCCTGATACTGGCGCATCGTCGACTGGTGTGACGCTTACATCAATGTTGGCAGAAACCGTATCTGTACCGTCGGACACATCAAAGCTGAAGTTCACATCGCCGTTGAAGTTTTCATTTGGCGCAAAAGTGTATGTTCCATTGCCGTTGTCGGTCAGGATGCCGTCGCCACCATCGTAGCTCACACCTTCAACGGTTAGGTTATCGCCTTCAATATCCGTTGCGCCAGTAAGCAGGTCTGCATCGGTGAAGATCAGCGTGCCGTCCTCTTCCACCTCAAAGGTTTTATCTTCAGGCGCTGGTGCGTCATTGATTGGACGAACGGTTAAATCGATAGAACTTGAAACGGTTTCTTGACCATCACTGATATCAAACGTTAAGTCGAGTTCACCATTGAAATCAGCGTCCGGAACCACAGTGAACGTGCCGTCACCATTGTCTTGAACCGATGCATTCGCACCCACTTGGACGTTAGACGCAACAAGGTCGTCGCCATCAACATCACTTGCGTATTCGAGTAACTGTTCTTGCGTGAAGGTAATGGTGCCATCTTCATCCATGATGTAAGCCAGATCTTGTTCTACCTCTGGCGCGTCGTTTTCACCTTCGACTTTAATTTGGAACGTTTCGCTCGTGGTTTCTGAGTCGAAATCATCTTCTACTTGCGTTGTAGTCTCTTCGCTAGAGTCTTGAACATCCACCGCAAAGGTTTCTTCTGTGGTTTCGGAATCTAGGTTATCACCACCTTGTGAACCTTCAGAATCGGATGAAGAGGCACTTGGCGCAGCCGAAGTTTGTACAGCTTGTCCTTGTGCTTCATTGCCTTCTGCGTCCGAACCACCTTCGGAGCCAGAGGCATCACCGCCACCAACAGCTTGCGCACCCGCACCTGAAGCCGCACCGCCGCTGCCCGCAGCTTCTTCACCAGAACCACCGTCTGATGCCACGCTGTCTACCACGTTCGATTGAGCGGCATCCGAACCACCACTACTCTCTGGCGCGTCTTCTTGTACCGCACCACCGGACGCCGAGGCTTCTTCCTCAGTACCGGCACCACTTGGGTTGTCTTCCATCGCCTGATTGGCTTCGTCTGCTGCATCGGTATTTTCAGCACCCGTCGCTACGGTCGAAGCAATCGTATTCTGTTGATTTTGCTGATTCTGCTGCTGGGAGGGGGTACCCGCGTCATTGGTTTCCGTTTGTTCTACCGCGTCATTTAGGTCTTTGTTTTGGTTATTTTGATTGTTGTCACCTGCCATTACAGCCTCCGTTGCCATTAGCTAACTGATCGTGTTTAGAGGCAGTAAAGGACACCATTCTGGAAAACCAACTTTTTTATCCAACTTTTTTCATACTCCTGTTGCTTAACCAGAAAGAGGTAAAAAAAATTTGAAAACGCAATTTAAAGATCCTTAGTTATTGTCATTAAAGCAATTAGGGCGGTGGAACAATGATAAACATGACGAATCTGTTGCGCTCAGTCGACAACAGCCACAAAGGGCTGCAATTGCTATTGGGAGATTTTTACAAGGATTTCAGCAGCGCGGCGATCAACATCGAAATGCTGCATAAACAAAACCGTTTTGAAGAACTGAGTGGCTACTCAAAAAAGCTGAAAACCATTCTGGTATTGCTTTGTGATGATGATTTACCACCCAAGATGGCAAAGCTAGAGCATTTAAGTAAGCACCACTTTCCCGCACCTAATGAATTGATTGAGGACATCAAAACTGAGCTCAACAACGTGAACAAACAAATAAGCCAGCTGTTAGATATCGAGAACTCTATCGATGACAGCACTGATGATGAATAACCGGGGTGGATCATGAGTAACAAGCAGATCGAGCACCACCTCAGAAAAGCACTCGTTTCCAACAACGAGTCTTCGAAGGTGACCGCAGACGATACGATCGTGCTAGCCAGTGCGATGACCAGCGTACACAAAACATTGCTGGTTATCTTTTTGCTTTCAATGGTGGCGATCGCCGTAGCGTCTCAAGCTCGTATTGACATTGTGGTGTCAGTGCGCGGTGAGCTATTGCTGGAATCTGACGTAGAAAAAGTGCAACACCTTGAAGGCGGTATTCTCGAAGAAATGTTAGTGCGCAAAGGCGAAGTGGTTTACGAAGGTCAACCCATTGCGCGCATTCGCTCTTTGGATAGAAACACTCAACTCGATACGGTGAACACAGAAATCATTCAGCTTGAGTTAGACAAACTCCGTTATGAAAGTCTGCGCGATATGGTAGAGCCCGATTTCTCTGCCTACATCGAAAAATACCCAGAACTCGTTCAGGTAAATATGAATACCTGGCAGCAAGAGTTTTCCAAAAACCGCTCTAATGAAGAGTTGATCACTCACGACATCAACCACAAGAACTCGTTGATTGATTCTATGCTTAAGCGCCGCAAAAGCTCCGAGAACCAGCTTTCTTTGATTCGTAAGCAGCTCAATATCAAGAACACCTTGTACAAAGAAGAAATGGCGTCTTATGTCGATGTTCTGAATATGCAGGTTCAAGAGTCAAACATGGTGCGTGAGATTGAAAACCTCGATGAGTCGGTCATGAATGAGCGATTTCAACTGGACAAACTAGAGAAGCAGTACCGAGACTTGGTGGAAAACCGCAACTCCGAATACCAAGCACAAATTATTCAAGCGAAGAAAGACCTCAAGCTAAAACGCATTCTTCGTCCTCAACACTCAGACAAAGTGGATCGCCTCGTAGTCTACGCCCCTATTGACGGCGTGGTCGATAAAGTGCACTTCAACTTCCGCTCTGCCGTAATACCTCCGGGTGAAAGTATCGCGGACATTGCGCCGATCAATAACTCCCTTCATGGTGAAGCGAAGATTCCACGTAAAGACATGGGCTTTGTTGAAATCGGACAGGCAGTCAAAGTGAAGATGGACACCTACAACTTTGCCAAATACGGATTTTTGGAAGGTCGAATCGCCTCGATCAGCCGATCGTCCTATGAAGAAGAGGACGCTGAATTCTACCTCGCTGAAATACAGATCAGCCAAAACTATCTAGAGCGCGGAGGCACACAATTCAAGCTGTCCCCTTACATGGAATTCACCGCCGATGTGAAAACAGGGTCACGTCGGGTTATCGAATACGCAGCGAAGCCAGTTATGTCGGCTATCGAAGACGCGTTCGATGAGAGGTAATGGATGAGTAACAAGCCTTCCTACAATATTTCCGTTCCTGTTATGCGCCTAAGCATTGCTTTCAGCTTGGTGCTGGCTGCCCTCGCCTTTTATTTGTATTTGTCTTGGGAAAAAGTGGATTCAGTGGA
Source organism: Vibrio jasicida 090810c (assembly GCF_002887615.1). Lineage (NCBI taxonomy): Bacteria > Pseudomonadati > Pseudomonadota > Gammaproteobacteria > Vibrionales > Vibrionaceae > Vibrio > Vibrio jasicida. Next base: position 1,710,521 of record NZ_CP025793.1, read on the forward strand.
GCAAGTGCAAAACGCGCCTCTATTGGTTCAAGCTCAACAACTCAACCAAACCATCGAGCTGGATATCCAAACGCTTCAACGCTGTTTATCGGCACGTTATTGCAGTACAACAGAGCTTGATTTTAAGGTTCTGAAAAATGAAATTGATCAGTTTAAGTCTCTCGCATCACTCAACAAAACCGAGTTTAGCTTGGTGGGCGCGACCGAATATACGCAGCTTGAACTGGCGATTAATCGCTTCTCGGACAGCTCAAAAACACGTGACGATGTGTTGGCACTGTATCTCTCGCTCACCAACAACTACCTACAAATGGACGACAACTATCGCACTATGTTTAACAACCATGCGAGCGACCTAATGATGGAGAAAAACGAGTTCTTTATTTGGTTGCTTATGGTCGTTGTTGTGTTGATTGGTATCGCCGTCCTATCGAATTTGGTGGCAATCCTAAAACTGAAAAAATCCAATTCGAATGAGCGCGACATTGACCAAGAATTCGATGGGCTTTATCAAGAGCTCAAACAACTGGATTTACAAAGGTTGGAAGAGTTGCTGAATGAAGTGAGCATCAATCCGAAGCAGCGTCAGATCTACTCTCACTTAAAACTGATTTTCAGCAAACTCGAAGAGCAAAAACGCAATAACGATCTCTACAAGCAGCTCTATGCTCTGATTGGTTACGAGATTCGTGGCATCACCAACACCATTAACGGCGGCGTGCAATATCTCGTTCAAGAGACCGATGAGAGCGGCGTGTTGATGGCGCAAGATATAACCTCGGCTGCCAATACCCTGTCTGAATTGGCAGAGAACTACAACCGACTCATTTCACAAGGGACCGAGAGCAAATCGAAAGAGTTTTCACTGCTTAATGTGTTGTCTGAATTGATGATTCACATCAGTTCCAAAGTGCAGCGAAATGAAGGTGAGCTAGACTGTTTTATCTCGGATAACTTGCCAAACCGTGTTGAAGGGCAATCCACCAGCTTATTCTGGGTGTTGTTCCTACAGCTATCGAATGCCATCCAACTCAAAGCCGACAAAAAACTGTTTGTCACCATTGAATCGGGCGCAGCGTCAGACATCGAAAACACCCGCTTAACCATCAATCTAAACTTCTTAACCACACTGGATGTGCCGCTTGCCAAGCTCAATACCCTACACTGGAGCGACCATAAACAGCACACTGCAACCAAAGACGATCTGGCGAAAAGCGTGTTGAAAGATTATGGCTATTACGAGAGCCATTGGTATCAATCGGGCAATCAGGAACGTTTTCAAATTCAGCTCGATTTGAAAGCCAAAAGCTTCCACACCGAGAAAACTCGCTTCGACAATAAACGTTTGTTGCTATGTGCCAACTCTCAGCTGCGCATTGATGTAATGAACAAAATGTTGGTCAACTTAGGATTAGAGATCACACCAATTCGCACCCCGAACGAGCTCTTCTCTGCTGCAAAAACCTTTGGCGAATACGATGCCATTATGCTGACCGACACGTTCGAGCCAAACAAACTGCCCTCACTGAGCAAAACGGTGAAATCGCAACTGCGCAATCACCCGAACACGAAGTTGCTGCTTTCGGTCACTAGCACTCAGCAAGCGCAAGAGAGCCATACCTTTGTCGACAAGATTCTGAACTCGCCTGCAATTCCGTATGAGTTCATCCCCAATCTGTTAGCAATCATGGAAGCGGAAGCCTCAGAAGATCAGATGGAGAACAGCTCATTCCTGATTGTTGAGGATGACCGTGTTCAACAGATTCTACTCAAACGTATTTTGAGCAAGCAAGAATACGAAGCCGATACCGTTGGCGATGGCGCAGACGCTGTTCAGCACTTCATGAATCAGCGCTCGGATATCATTTTTATGGACTGCATCATGCCGGGCATGGGCGGTATTGAAGCAACCAAACGCATTCGACAATACGAACAAGAAAGCGGACAGAACCCTTGCACCATTATAGGTGCGACAGCATTGACCAGCAGTAATGAACACCAAGCTTGTATCGAAGCTGGAATGGATTACGTGATCAGCAAACCTTATAAAAACGACGAAATCATCAAGGTGATCAACAAGTATGTGGCGGTACAGAAACTTAACTAGCTGCGTATTGGCAGCGCTTACATTGAGCAATGCTCCTTCGGCAATGGCGACCACCTTGCTTGAGGCGGTCAAACTCGGCTTGGAAAACAATTTATCTCTGCGCGCTAGTGACAAAGGCGTGGAAGAAAACGAATACAACATCGACATTAGCCGCTCTAAGTTCCTGCCCTCTTTAAACGGTGCTGCTGATACCACATGGAATGAAAACGAGACCATATTAACGGGAACACCGGATACGCGTTCAAGCTATAATTCAAACAGCTACAGCGTGTCTTTGTCCCAATCGGTGTTTAACCTTGGCGACATCTTCAAATACGGCACCGCAAAGCTGGATTTCAACATTGAAGAAATCAAGCACGAGAACAAAATCCAGGGCACCATTTCTGAAATCGCGACGCAATATTTCGAGTACCTGAAAAACAACGCGCAAATCAAAGCCACCAAAGTCGAGCTTAAATCGTCTGAAACGCGTGAACGCCAAATGCGCCGCAACGTGGAGCTTGGCAACACTGCGGCGAGCGAGTTGTATGAGGTGATTGCTCAGAAAGAAGGCATTGCCAACCGCTTAAGAACCTTAGAAAAAGACCGACGTGTGATTTTGAACGGTTTAGAGATTCAAGTTCAATACCCAGTCACCCCATCGCAGGACATCTACGAAAGCGTGCCCTTGGCGGAAATCAGCGAATCCGAACAACGCGCGATTCTTGAACAAGCTTTGAAGCTCAATAACGACTTATTAGTCGCGAAGAAAACCGTAGAACGCAGCCGAAGAGGCTTGAAAGAAAGCGGTTCAAACTTTGTGCCTACCGTATCGCTCTCTGCCAGTTACCGTTACGACGATGCAAACAACTATGACCGAACCGACCCAACCGCAACAGGAGACAGTAACTCCACCAGCGTCGGTTTGAACTTGAATGTGCCGATTTTCTCCGGCGGTTCGGATTACTACGGTTATCAAAAATCGTCGACTGCTATTGAGCGAACGGAGCTACTGTACCAAGATTCGTTGTTCACGACTCGCAATAGCGTTAACACCTCTGTGCTCAACATTAATGACTTCTCCCGCGCCATTAGCAGTTACGAGAACATCATCCGTGCAAACTACGCCTCGTACAAAGGCATTCAACGCGCTTACCAACTTGGTACGCGAACCATTACCGACTTACTGGCCGCGGAAAGTAAACTGTTTAGCGCGCTACGTGATTACGAGAGCGCGCGCTATGACTACATCATTGAATCAATCAATCTTGAGCAAATCAAAGGCATGCTGTCGGTGCAATCCATCGAAAGCATCATGCAATTGATGAGCGATATCGAAGGCAGAAGCAATCAAGACTTAGTTCCAAAACACCTTCTCTCCAAACCATCGATTAAGAAAGGAGGTCGCAATGCAAACTGAGCATTTTTCCCAAAAGATTAACTTTGCAGACAAGTGTTACCTGACTTTCTCGACGGTCATCTCGACGCTGTTTGGCTTAGTACTGCCCTTTTCGATACTGATTATTTTTGACCGAGTTTTACCTAACCAAGCCAAAGACACGCTGTTTCTTCTGTTTGCCATTATCTTGATCACCATCTTCCTCGACTATCACTTAAAGAATCAGGAAGAGAAGATTTCGTCTGTGATCATGAAGCAATTCGAAACCAACTTAACCAACAAGGTGTTTCAATCCATCTGTTTGGCTGAGATATCGAAGTTTCGTCGCCTAGAACCCGGTGAATACTTAGAGCGTATTGCCACCATTCCAGAGATTAAATCCTTCTTTGGCGGAGAATCTGTACGGGCACTGATCAACCTTGCCGTCAGCATACTGACCATTCTGATTATCGGTCTGATCAACATCTGGGCAGGGGTGACTATCTTGCTCGCCTCCATCGTTTTGGCGATGTTCGCACTCAGTCTTTCCAAGCAAAAAATCAACAGCCTAGAAAACAAATCCGACATCGAAGGCTTAACTACCTCTAAAATCATCGAGATCATCTCTAGCCCACTCGATATCAAAGCGCGCAATATGGAATATCGCGTTGAGAGCTTGATGACACAAATGGTGAAAGAGCGTGAAGTCGAGAACATCAAATACGAGCAAATCGAATCAAACTTCAGCCTTATCTTGTCGCTCATACAACAGCTCTCCATTGCTTGTGTGGTGGTAGTTTTGGCAACGGCAGTTATCAACATGCAATCGAGCCAAGGCATCATGGCAGCCATCATCATGCTTACCAACCGCTACTTCGCCCCATACCAGCAAGTGATGCGCACGGTGAGCCGCTGGGAGTTGAACAAACTTCATATTCAACGAATCGCCGAGTTGCTTGAGCTTGCGGCATCTGTAGAACAACAAAATGACACGACAGAAGTCGAGCGCATCTCGGTGAAGTATTCGGAAAAGCAACGCATCGAGTTTGAGCGTGGTCAGGCTTACTTGCTAACGGGGAAAAGCGGCGCAGGCAAAACCCACCTCGCCAATTGCATTACGCGGCAAAACACCGACAGCAAGCTCGATATCCAAATCAACGAGACACGACTGGATGACGTCAACTACAACGTCTGGCGTAATAGCGTGCTCATGGTCGACAAAACCAGTTCGTTCGTCGAAGGGACCATCATCGACAACCTGACTTGTTTCCGCCCGAGCTTAAACAACACCGCATTTGCGCTTTGCGAAACCATGAACATCAAAGCACAAATCGATGCCCTTCCCGCGGGTTTTTACACCGAGCTTAAAGGACATTTACGCAACCCATTCTCACGCCAAGTCGCTTATGCCTTGTTGTTAGTACGTGCCTTACTCGCGAACAAACGTGTGTTGATCTTCGACGACATCGACTGTGTTTATGATGACGACTTTGCTCGATTGGTTTTGACCAGTACCGCCTATCGTGCCAACGACAAAATCCTCATCATCGTCAGCAATAAGATGGACAAACTCAATCATCGCCTCAAACGCGTCAAACTTACCGGAGGTGACCAATGAGTATTTTGGTTGATTTTAATAATGTCCCTCAGCGCTTGTTGGACTTTGAGGCTCGCAGTTATGACGAGCGATACAATCAGTCGCCTTTGATTCGTGGTTTAGCTTACACCCTCATTGCACTTGAATGGGAAGGCACACCTTCTATCCTCAGCGACGCTTTTATCCCTAAGCCAAAAGACAGCGACAGTTTTATTGCCACGATTGAACGCCTTGGTTACCGTTGTGACGTCACCAAATTAAAAACATTGGAACACATCGAGGGGCACCCTCATCCTTGTTTTATCGAGATAGAAAACCTAACAGCGATTTTCTTGGGCACCAAAGACGGCAAACTGATCCTGTTTGATTACACCAATAACAACACCATTGAATACCCGCTCTGCAAAAAGCCATGTTTGTTGGTCTCGATCAGCGAATACTCCCGCTTATTCCGAGAGCCACCACCAGAATCTCAAGACCGCAGTAACTGGATTAAATACGCGTTTTATCGCTACAACAATGAACTCAAAAGCCTGATTATTCTTAGCTTTGTCATCAGTATCTTGGGCGCGCTCCAACCCTTCTTTATCATGAGTGTGTACAACTTCGCCTTGACGTCTAGCTCGCAAGCCACGCTCTATTGGCTCACGTTGTTTGCCGTGATTGTTGGATTCTCGGAATACTTTTTTAAGAAAATGCGGGTCAACATCATTGCCACGTCAGGTAAGGATTTGGCGGTGCACATTTCTCAAGCGGTTATATCCAAGCTGCTATGGCTCCCGTATGCGATGACATCCACCGCCGGTGTGTCCTCTCAGTTGGCGCGTTTAAAAGACATCGACACATTCCGCCGATTGGTAACGGCAGAGTCGACCTTGAGCTACTTCGATATGCCGTTTGTTATCGTGTTCATTGTCGCGATTGCCATCATGTCAGGAACCGCTGCGTTGGTCGTCATGGCGGGTTTGATTCTGATGTTGGTGTTCTGTGTTTATTCTCGTTACATCTACTCACAAGCCACGTCGAAGAGCTCTCGCGCCAACGCCATGGTTTCTTACCAATGGAATGAGATTCTTCGCGGCATCAAAACCATCCAAGGCTTGCCACTGCTGCGCGTTATTCAATCTCGCTTCAGCGCTTCACACATGCAAAGCACCAACGATGCAGAAAACGTTGCGGTAACCAACAGCAAGGTTCAAGCCGCAGGTGGTAGCTTGATTCAAGTGATAGGTACCGCAAGTATCGTGACCGCGGTTATCGGCGTGATGGATGGCACATCTGATGCCGGCGCCATGCTTGCAACCGTAATTTTAGTCTGGAAGGCGTTAGGTCCGATAATGGGTATCTACAACTCCATATCCAAATTCCAATCCATTAAGGCGTCTTCTGCGCAAATTAACAACCTTATGGCGATGAATGACGACAAGCTAACGTTGGAGAAAAGCCCCCCTATTCGCCTCTTCCAAGGCAGCATTGTCGGCAGCGGTGTAAGTCATCGCTACACTGGCGCAGCAACGGGCTTAACCAATCTCGGGTTTAAAATTGCCCCAGGCGCGAAGGTGGTGATTTGTGGGCCAACAGGTTGCGGTAAAACCACGCTAATTTCCATTCTTGCGGGTTTAGAAGATAGATACCAAGGCGCAGTGTCGGTAGACGGCTACAACATCAAACAGTTCAACAGTTATCGCTATCGAACCTCGATTAACTACATCCCGTTTAATTTGCATATTTTTGAAGGCTCTCTGGAGACTAACTTCATCTTGCATAATGGACTCATCCCTAAAGAAAAGATGCAAGAGATGGTGAGCTTTTTCGAACTCGATGCGTGGTTGCCAGAAGGATTGAACACTCAGCTAAGCGTAGATAAATGCAAGAATTTACCTAACGGTATTCAACAGAAATTGCGCCTCGCGCTGGGGCTTGGAAGTTGCGAACAATCGCTGATCATCATTGACGAACCCTTTAACGGTGCCGAGCAAGAGAACGCTCAATACTTCAACCGTTTGTTCACCGACAAACTGCTTAACAAAACAGTGATTTTCTCCACTAATGATCCTGGATTAATTGCCACATCAAATATGAGTTTAGTGTTGGAGCCGGATGGGAACTTGAAGTATTTTGGCTTAACAGACAAATACTTAAACAGCTTAAGTTAAGACTGTGGCGCTTATTCACAAATCCAGCATTACTTAATGAATGCAATTGACAAACATATAGACCAAAGAGATGATTCGCATGAACAAGACGTATGATAAGGGATGAAATGTACACATTCGTTGCTGACAAACTCGATGCCGTTTATTTATCAGCGATTCCAGACAGCCATGATTTTCAGGATTGTGATATTCCGGAGGAGGAACTCGAGATCCGAGAGATTATTGACGTTTGGTATGAAAGTGCTTTCTTGCCTGATTTCAATCTTCAACGTATTGAAATTGAAAACAAAGCGCAGCTCGTTGAAACCCAAAGTCATGTCATGAGCAAAGACACAGCCACCTTGGCTTTTTTGCTTAAAAATAGAGTTTATCGAGCAGCCCTTAAAAGAGTATTAAGTGTATGGACTCGAGAACAAACCGCTAAAACGCAATTACAACTGCTGTTGCTGTCCACTGAACAATGAAAAAAGCCAGCTAACTCGCTGGCCTACGTACCGTTCTTCTGAGATTAGCAATCTCACTACACCCACCCATCAAATTTCAAACGCTTCTGAATACGCTCAACCGCTTCTATTTGCATTTGGCGCACTCGTTCGTTCGAGATATTTAGCAAACCACCCACTTCAGAAAGAGTCTTAACGCTGTGTTCAAACAAACCGAAACGATGGATTAAGACTTGTTGTAACTTTATCGGCAATGTATTGACCACGTGCTCTAACGCTTGAGTAAAACACTCATCTTCACAGTCTTGCTCAGGGTCTGGCGTATATTTACTTTCACAATGGTCAAGAACGAATGGCGCATGTTGCAAATCAACCGTGGTAGAAACATCAATAAAGCCACTCAAAGCAACCAACTCATCAACTCGCTCGACTTTAACCCCAGAACAGTTAGATAGCTCTGCAATGGAGATGTCTTTACTCATGCTTTTACTCGCGTCGTGTTTTTTGGATGCTAAGCTGTTTATCTCTTTGCAAACATGAACAGGGAGTCGAACCGTACGGCCATTATTCATCAATGCCGCTTCGATATTTTCGCGAATCCACCAAACAGCATAGGTCGAAAAGCGGAAGCCTGGTTCTGGATCAAACTTATCGATGGCTTTGATCAAGCCGATGTTGCCCTCTTCAATTAGGTCAAGCAACGTGAAATTGTTACCAGTACGTTTTAAGTAGCTTTTTGCAATTTTCACCACCAAACGTAAGTTAGACTCAATCATGACCTCGCGCGCTTCTTTATCACCCGCACGATTAAGCTTGGCGTAATGCAGTTCATCTTCTCGAGAGAGTAAATCAATCCCCACGATGTCTTTTAGATAATGCGCGTAAGGATCTTTACCTGCAGAAAGCGTTTCTTTCATTGGCATCTCATCCGTGACACCTCGGGACCTAGCAAAACACTCGTTGTTCATTTCCCCGTCCTTATCAAGCCAACTTTATTTGTGTAACTCTTTGGCTACTTTCCTCCGTGGCTCAATTAATATGCCACCCAACGAATAACATTCGTTTTACGTTGAGTGTAGACAAGGCTTTTTAGCTTTACCAAGAAATTGCATTTAATTTCATATCAACCCTGCACTCAACTGTCAAAACGTGAGCGGGCTGGTATTTATGGAGCAGCATTCAGTATCGTATTTACATCAGAGTTGATAGAAGAGTTTCACTTACTAACAGTTAAATAAATTCACTTTTAAAACATATATTTAAAAACTGTATTTAATATTAGCAAACAACAAAGTCGCAGGTACTTCGCCAAACAAACTGCCACTGCTACCGTTAAAGTTTTGGACTACCGTGAGCAACTGCCAGTCATTAGCGAGAGAGTAGTTACTCGATATCCCAAGGAAATAGGAATGATCGTCGTAGTAACTGGTTGAGAGCGTGACGCGGTTTAAAGGCGTTAAGTCAAAGCTCACTTCGGCATACCATGTATTTCGTGTAAAGCTCAACGTTTTTGCATCGAGAGGAAGGTTCAAATACGCCAATGCGCTTGATGCATCTTGCGGCTCAGAGATAAATAACCACGCCGCACGCCCCATCCAGCTGCGTTTGCCGCCAAAGCTGTAATCCGATTCAATACTGGCAACTGTGGTTTTTCTGGTCGGTTCACCCTCAAATTCTGGATCAATGGGATCAAACCACGTGAGCTCTCCACGAAAACCCGCATCAAACACATCCGTTGCAAAACCAGCACCGAGTAAGTAATCCATCCGAGCTCGCCCTGCAATAAACTGATAATCCCATCCCGATTGATTGGCGAAATAACGCAGTGAGGCACTGTCTTGCCCTGACTGACGAGCTGGTGAAAACACCAAATCTACGCCGTCGGCAAAGCTCAGCTTTCTGCTCAGCATGACCGCATCCGTGCCTGCCCGCTCTTCATAGTCAAAATCGTAAATCGAATACGCATTGTAGATATCGTTTGGACTCCATATCGTATTCATCGACCAATTGATACGAAAGCGCCCTAGTTGCGCTCCCCAGTCATCTTGCTGCCAAGTGAGATATAGACGATCAAGCTGACTGTTAATGACCACATCATCTTCATGCCAGTTTTTGCTTAAATCCATGTAACCAGAATCCAACGCGACCAAATCGGCATAGCCAGGAAAGTCGGTAGAATCGCCCCAAAGTGCTCGATTTCGTAGCCCAACATTCACACGCCAGCTAGAGGAAAAACGGTATTCAAAGTTAAGTCGATTGTGTATCAAGTTATCGAACGTATTATCAGTGCCATCAGGAATACTGTAGGTTGCCATGTATTTGATGTAACCATCCAAATCCCATGACTTTTGAGGCTCTAACCCGGGAACAGCAGACAAGGCAGGACCAGCCTGAAAACTAAGCAATGAAAGACTTAACGCCTTAATAAACACTGCATTTACTTTTGTTCTGGGCAAGTAAGTATTCAATCGGATAGCTTTAGTGCAAGTCGCAGACAAATGGGAAACAGCTCTATGCATGCGACCTCTCTGCGCGATTATCAATATTGCTGAAATCACGCGCCAAACGACCGTCTTCAAACACGATAATTCGGTGAGCACGTTTTATCACTCGCGGATCGTGGGTCGAGAAGATAAACGTCGTTCCCTCTTGTTCGCTAAGTTGCTCCATAATGTCGAGCAGCTCCGCGGTGCTTTTGGCGTCTAGATTGGCAGTAGGTTCGTCCGCCATGACAAAACGAGGCTTCGGCGCTAAAGCACGAGCAACCGCAACACGTTGTTGCTGCCCACCAGACATTTTACCAGGCACCTTATTCATCTGTTCCGCCAATCCCACTTGTTCAAGTAAAGACGTCGCACGTTCACGACACTCTCGCTCGGTTTTGCCTTGCAGCTGCATGACGAATTCCACATTCTCTAGCGCGGTTAACACAGGTAACAAACTGTAGTCTTGGAAGATGAAGCCTATATTATCGCGCCGATAGGCAATCAGTTCTTTTTCTGACATCGATGAAATCATGCAACCGTCGATTTCCACCTTGCCAGAGCTTGGGGCATCAATACCGCCAATCATGTTCAGCAACGTCGTTTTACCCGAACCGGATGGTCCCATGATCGCAACAAATTCACCCTGCTTAATCTCTAAGTCTACCGACTGCACTGCGTGCACAGGGTAATCACCATCGGCGTTGTAAATCTTAGTTAGGTTTTCTAGTTTGATGGTCATTAGCTTTTCTCCGCCATGGCATCCACAGGTCGATGCTTCAAAATTTGTCGTGCGGGATACAGGGCTGCGATAAGGCTGGCAACAAAAATCGCGATAATGATCATTTGATATTCCGCTATTGATACCCGTGGATAAAGCAAGGTATCCACGCCATAAGCCCCTAGCCCTTCCGCCATACCAGCCAGCGACAATCCGGTAACACTTAGTACCTTAAGCATAATTGCACTCCCGAGTAACCCAAGCGCACAACCGCTTAATCCGAGGAACAAGGTTTCGAAAACGATCAACAAGCGTATCTTGTGTTTTTGCATCCCGACAGCCATTAACACACCGAACTCTCGCGTGCGTTCAAACACCGACATCAGCATAATATTGATGATGCCAAGGGTCATCGCCAGCACAAACACCACCAGCATCACTTGGTTAGAAATATCCATCGTGCTCATCATGGTTGAGAGCAAAGGTTGGATCTCCTGCCAAGGTCTCACACTGAGCAAGTCTTTACTTTCCGGCGGCAAAATAGAGTGAGTGAACGCCAGTAACTGCTTGAGCTCAGTGTAGTTATTAGAAGTAAGGAGTATCGCGATTTCGTGCGTGCCACTCAGCCCCGCTACCTTTTCAAGATCCGCTTTTCGGACGTAAACATTCCCGTCATCAAATCCTGTCGATGGTGTTTTGAATATACCTCGAACACGAAATGCCGCGCCTGCGACCTCCCCGTTCACATCAGACAAAGTGAGTACGACTTTGGAGCCAACGCGTAGCTTCAATCGTTCGGCTATCTTGCTCGAAACCAAAATCGAATTTCTGCCTTCTTCACTCAGCCACTCCCCGTCGACAATATGTTTCGAGAGTGGCGTGATGTTTTGCTCTTGCTCGATATTAACGCCGTTGATGCGAATACCACGTGTACTGCGCGCCGACGCTATCATGCCATCTGCTAGAAATCGCTCAGAGATGGCTTTCACTTCTCGGTTACTGGCCAACACTTTGCTTATCTTATCCGCATCGGGAATCACATCTTTTAGCTCAGGATTAACCAAGTAGGACTTTTGCTGGATCTGCAAATGACTGGTTTGCCAAGAGATGGCGTTCTTGATCATGCTATCGACCAAGCCATTCATGAACCCCATCATGGCAACCACGCCCATCAGGCCAAATACCATGGCTCCGAGCATAATTAAGGTTCTCAACTTGTTGCGCCACAAGTTACGCCAAGCCAACTTAACCAGCATGAGCACCTCCTTTTAGCCCTGCCGCAATGGGCATTCGAAACATGCGAGCCATTGGGTAAAGCAGACATAACAAAAGAATGAACAGCACGACGGCGATTTGATTGAGCAGTAAGTATGGGGCGAGCGAAACGGGCACAATAGGTTCAAAACCACTTTCGCGCATGAGCTTGGCAGCATCGCCGGTAATTTCGATTGGATTAAAGTAGAAATACCCCAACACAGGGGCACTCACGATAAGCCCAATAATGATGCCAATGACGGACATAAACAGAGACTCTATCGTGAGCAGAAGGACGAGCTTGGAGCGCAACATTCCGGTTGCCAGCATGACGGCGAACTCGCGCTGGCGTTCCAATGTCGTCATCAAGATTGTCGCGAACAAGCCAAAACCAACAATACCGTAGAGAATGTAAATCAAGAAAATACCGCCCGCTTTATCTAAGGCGATTTGCTGTGCCATTTCTGGCGACAACTCTTTCCAATCCTTCACGGCGACATTTTTGCCATACTCGGCTTTAAGTTGTTCAACGGTATCAGGTAAGTCTCTTAGACTCTCAGTATTCAAAAACCATGCGGTGACTTGGCCATCCAATGAATACAGGTTTTGCGCAGTATCGAGCGGCATGTACACCAACTGAGAATCAAGCTGCTGCAAAGGAAAATGAAGAATGCCCGAAATTTGATACAAACCTGCCGCGGTCTGTCCTCGATAACCGGCACCATATAGCACCAGTTCATCGCCAACCTTGAGTTGCAAATAATTCGCCAAACCACCACCAACTAGCACTGATTTTTGCCTTGATTGGATGTAGCTTCCCTCAATCAACTTGTCGCTGATATTGGAGTACCGGTCTTCAGCTTCAGGCTCAACGCCTAGTACCATCACGCCTTTTGAACGTTCGTCTTTTGCGGCTAAAGCAAAAGACTCTACCCGAGGCAATACCACATCAATATTAGGATTGCTTTTCGCCGCTGAAATGAAGGTGCTGGTTTGCGGCAATACATCATCAATACTTGAGGAATCACTAAACTTTGGGTTCTGTAACTGAATGAGCCCTGTGTAGAATTTGGCCGCGTTTTTAATATTGGCGCTATAACTGCCCTCTTGGAAAGCACGAGTAATGAGAGAAAGGAACAAAACCAAAGCCAATGCAGAAGCAGTCAATAACGTTCTGCGTTTTTGTCGCCATAAGTTTCGCCACGCCAGTTTCACCAACATTTGTCTATATCCTCACAAGGATCTTAACCATCAAATGAGTCTAATCACGTAAAGACTTCATTTGCTGCTGAGAGAAAAAACTGTCATCGATATCAAAATCAAACTGCGCTTGGTGAGTAATGAGTACGGTTTTGTTTTCTGGCTTATCAAGCGGCTGCATTTCCATTCTGGTCGCCAATTTTCTCCCGCCGAGCTCTTTCACATCATAAGTCGTCATCACGTTCACTCTCTCATCAAACTCATCGTAGAATTCCACTTTGCGCTGCAGATAGGTCGATTTGGAAATCCACAACGTTACTTTGCTCCAAACCACGGGAGCATCGGGCTTAGCAACCGCATCTATCACCCAAACCTTGTCGCCATCAAATGTATCCTCGCCTTTCAATTGATGCTGATAATCGACCACAACGGAAGACTGGTTGATCAAGTCATCGTTGGTGAAGTCTGAGCCCATCCACGACTGGCTCAACATAGATGGCGCAATTTTGATGACGCGTTCAATACTCGGCACCCAATTCCACATTTCGCGCTGGCGTTTCAACGAGGCACTTCCTTTGTCCTTGGCCGGTGCTGTCACTAATACGAGCGATAAATCCGTTCCTTTAGTCCAACTTTTCATTGTCATTGAACGTGTCCAATCAGGCCGAACAATCTCCATTGTTGATTCGCTGTAGCTCGAGTCGCCTCGCATTGCTTGATCTGACTTTTTAACAATGTCGGAGGCACTTTCAGCATGCAAAGAACATGAAGCAGTAACACACAGTAGAGATAATAAGGCTTTATACATGACATACCTCAATGTTAGAAAAACAATGATTTACTAAAAAAATAACAATGAAAACAGTAGGTTCAAATCAGTATAGCAAGCAAGATGGAGGGGGTAGCGAGAGGTGGTTCAAAGTTTTACTGAACCTTACGAAGTAACGGCTCAACGTTAGTTCTATTAATGATCTGAAAAACAGCGCGGTTCTTACCATTGGCCTTACCGCAATACATAAGTTGATCTGCGTCTTGTAAACTTAATTTTGCATCGAATGTTGGATAGAAAGCGCATCCTAGGCTGACACTAACGTGCATAGTTTTTCCATCTAGCAATATGGGAAAATCGTTTATCCGAGCACAAATTTCCCTAGCAAGCACTTCTGCTTCTTCCGCGGAGAGTGCTGCTGTCACCAAAGCGAATTCTTCACCACCAATACGAGCAAGCGTCATGCGCTCATCAATAACGGATTGAGCGGTATTCGCAACCGCGACGATCGCTTTGTCCCCAACTAGGTGACCAAACTGGTCGTTAATCGACTTAAAGTCATCGATATCAAACACCATCACAGTCAAGTTGCTGCGAATGGCGCTCAGCGTAGAAAGTTGCTCTATCAAATGACGGCGGTTGTAGAGCTTTGTCAAAGGATCAGTCAGGGTCAACTCGAATAATTGTTGGTTGGCGAGCGTTAACTGCCGAGTCCGTAGCTCGACAGTTCGTTTTAATGAAAAGATATGAAACATTGCAGCGATGATAAGAGCAAAAACGGCAACGGGGACAAGGTAAGTGGGGTATACGGTTTTCACATGTATCCAGCGGCTTAAGATGCGATCTTTATCCGTTTCTAGCACTCGTTCAAAGGCATGTGAAATTTTTGCAATGGACATAGGGCTGCCAACACCTGCTGCAATTCTTAAGTCTTTACTATAAAGATGCAACGCAGGAACGAATGTCAGGCCCTCCGGCACGGTTGCCATGTAAAAATTAGTGACTTGCATATCAGCTACGAATAGGAAAATTTTCTTCTCTGCCGCGGCACGCAGCATCGCATCATTATTTGCATAAAGGGTGAGTGTTGCTTTCGGGTATCTTTGCCGTACAAAGAACTCTTCGTAGCCACCTTTTACGATGCCCACTTCCATTGCCGAGTCGCCCTTAAGCACCGCATTGATTTCAAGGCCCAGTATGTCCTTGTTGATATACAGTTGGGTATCAATTGGCATGATCACCGAGCCAAAGTCTAAATAGGTATCCCTCTCTCGTGAATAAATCAACCCGGCATGAATATCAGCCTTGCCCTCTTTCACAGCTTGTAAAGATGCTTCCCAGTCTAAGAGTAGAAATTCTACGTGTAGATGATTTCGAGCTGCAAATTCTTTCCAAAAGTCGATAAGAATGCCTTGAGGTTCACCATCTGGCGTTAGGTAAGAAAAAGGTTTCCACGCTTTAGAATTGGCGACAACAAGTGTATCTTGCTGCGAATCATGGCTATAACAAGCAGCACTGTACAACACCGTCATCACCAGCGTTAAAAAGAGCAGCTTTGTGCTTTTCCAACCATAAGAACTATAACGTATGAGGTACATACAAACTTTCGCCAACCTTAGGTTCATCTCGTCTAAGACTTCAATCGAACCTAAGATATAGCAGAGACTTATCAAACTGGTAGAACACCTTATTGATATGAATCTAAATTAATACATATTTTCTCAAAAATGATACTTTTTAACTATTCGTTACTGCCAATTGATAAGCCCTTATGATGAATTTTATATCGAGAATAGTATGGTAGAACTCAAACGTTTGCTTAGAATTTTTATGCAGCAGCGAAAACACCTGACATAGCCCACAAAAAAACATAAAAAATGTAATGATTATTCGCTCGATAACTGTGGTTTTTGTTAACTTACGCGCAATTTTTTTTGTGACCCGAATTTTTCGCTTTCGCTATGCCTTCTCAATATAGAATTAACAAAATCGTCGAAATTGGCGATACATTGCACCGCAGTGGTTGCGCACCATACAAGGTAGAGAAGTACACTCAACACTATGCTCAAAAGCATGGCGTCGATGTGATGATCCAAGCGACACCGACTGCGATCAACTATCAATTTCCCGATGACAACAACGCTGTGGTTCTTAAGCGCCTAAAACCTGCCTCTATTAATCTAAGCTTGTTAGCGAACACCATTATTCGGATCAACCAACCGAGTAGCGACCCTGTTCCTGAACCTGCGGGCTATCCGCCTTGGGTCATTGCGCTTGCGAACATGGGCATACCGCCAGCGTATTTAATGTTAGTTGGTAGCACATTAGAAGCGGTTGGTTTTGCATTTTTACTCGGTTTTATGGTGTGGGGCTGTCAGCAGGTCTGTCGGGCTCGACGAGCAATAGCCGTCGAGTTCATCGCCGCCCTATTTACAGGCATCATCGTTGCCTATCTTTCCAGCACAGGTTTACCTATACCCGTTTGGGCATTGTGCATCGCGACTATTGTCTTATTTGTACCGGGACTATCTATCGCCAACTCACTTGAATGTTTAGCATTTAATGATTTGGTTTCCGGAACGAGTTTACTCGGACAATGTGCACTCACATTGATCAAACTGTTTGTCGGCATCACTATGGGTCTCAATATTGGCGAGGCGATTTGGGGGCAAGCCCAGTCCATCGCGTATACCAACGAGATCCCGATTTGGATGCACATCAGCGGCTTATTTTTAATCTCTGCTTGTTTGGGTGTGATTTTTAATGCCCGTCTGATCGATATTCTACTGGGCTTACCCGTTGCTATGCTCGGGATGTGGGGACCTTTCTACCTTGGATTTGAAAGTGGTTGGGTGGTAGGCACATGGGTAACAACCGTGTTGATCACGTTATACGGTACATGGATAGCGAAAAAGATGGAGTTAACGGGGTCCATTTACATTGTCCAAGGCATCATCATTTTGGTTCCGGGCAGTCGCGTGTTGGTTAGCGCAAGTCAATCTGTGTTTGAACAATCAATTCTACCAATACCAAGTATTGGTCTTTCTGCCCTGTTTATGTTCTCGGCCATCGTTGCTGGACAAATCACCGCTTACTCTATCTACTCGCCAAAAATTGAACGCTAGCCAACATCGATTCTTCAGCCATGAAAAAAGCCCTATTCAAAATCCACTGTAGTGAAAACTTTGAATAGGGCTCTTTGCCTCTATGTTTCGCTTTTCTGTTAAAACTGCCTTTCCCTTTCTTTGCTTTTACTACTCGAGTTTTGAATAGTTGGCTGGTTACTACTGCTTTTAGTGCGTTATCTTTGATTTCGCCTCGGCCGAATTCGGTATCTTGATGACATTCATTCAGCTGAGGAGTCGGTTTTTTCGTTGCCATAAGTCCTCCGCAATGGTCGAACCAGATTGGACAATAATTTTCGAAAATAGTCAAATTTGTAGAATTAAATTCATTTTATTCTTCAAAAACTTCACAACAACGTCATTTATTTGAAATTTCATCAAAAATACAGTGGTTAAAAAGTGACTAAATACAAATATTTGCCCTATAAGCACCAATATATGTTGACTCTGCCTGTATTTAACCTAGACTCTCTCACGGCTAGAAAGAAAGTTCTTTGTTTTCACATTTCGTTGGATTACTCGTAATTCCCCCGTCCTGTGGTACGCAATAGCAATTTATTTTTCCACGCTATAAGCGCCGTATTAGGCGAAGATTTACATAAATTAGATATTTAGGAAATAGACATGTCTAACAAAGCTACTGGTACAGTTAAGTGGTTCAACGAAACTAAAGGCTTCGGCTTCATCCAACAAGAAAACGGTCCTGACGTTTTCGCTCACTTCTCTGCAATCCAAGGTGACGGCTTCCGTACTCTTGTTGAAGGCCAGAAAGTAGAATTCGAAATCACTCAAGGTCAAAAAGGTCCACAAGCTGAGAAAATCACTCTAGTTTAATCCTTTAAGATTTTGATATGGTAGCCAGCTCTAAGCTGGCTATTTTTTTGCCCTTAATTTATTGATACCCCTTATGGCTTTAAAACCGACAATTTACAAGTTTCGTATCGCAATCTCCGATATGAACAACGACCACTACGACTCTAAGAACCTAACCATCGCCCTTCATCCTTCAGAGAAACCACAACGCATGCTCGCGCGTATTTTGGCTTTCTGTCTTAATGCAAAAGATGATTTAGAGTTCACGAAAGGTCTTTCAACAACTGAAGAACCGGATTTGTGGCGGGTGGAAGACGATCAGAGCATCACGCACTGGATCGAAATTGGTGAGCCAGAACCGGACCGCATCAAGAAAGCAACCCGCTTAGCAAAACGTGTAAAAGTGTATACCTACAACACAAAAGCATCCGTTTGGTGGGACAAGATGGCAGGCAAGTTTGGCATGCTTCCTGTTGATGTGGCAAGTTTGGATTACGACGCTATCGACTTGATTTCACAACACCTTGACCGCGGCACTAGCCTTTCTGTTATGATTACCGGCACCTCAATTTTCGTTGATATAAACGAACAACACGTCGAAGTGACGGTGAAGGAATTACAAAGTAATGACGCCTCTTAATGAACTGATCCAAGAAATGGGGTTCAAAAACATCCCTTTCGTTAACGAGCATAAAGCCGCGAGACGACGTTGGACCAAAGAACAAGCCCCATTGTTCATTAGAGTATGTGAAAACAAGCCTGAAACGGCGCCTGCCCTGCATTTACTTGGACTTTTGACCAAGTCTCATATTGAAGCCAGCGCACTGTACGAGCAGCATTCCACGTCTTCTCAACATATGCAGAAAGCGCTGAGTGATACCTTAGGCGATGAGCATGCAGACAAGTTTACTAATCAGTCCGCAGAAGACTTAATACTCATCACTCACCTATGGCTGTATACGCAAGGCTACTTAAACATGGATTTTAGTCTTGCTCATGATCATGCAGAACAAACTCAAGAAAGCCTTCAGCACGAACTCGTAATTAAACGTATGGATCTCGATGCTTTCCGTACCGACTTAATGCAGAGCTTCTACCTTGGTAAAGAAGCAACCCCAGCCAAATCGAATGGATTATTTGGTTGGTTAAGGCAACTCTTTTCCTCATAAAAAACATGGTTTTGTCAAAACCCGACACCTGCTAGACTACGCCCTACATACATGCAACGATTTCTTAACTATTGAGCTCATTGCATGCTCGTAAAGGACACTCATCCATTGAACATCAAGGGATCATTATGACGTTTATCCGTTGGATTTTGGGAAAAATCATTTTACTTCTCAATGCTGTATTCTCTCCTCGCGGCGTTAAGCGTAGCGAAGAAGCTCAAAAAAGTGTTGACGAAAAAGCCACACATTACGCGCTATACCAATTTGAAGCCTGTCCTTTTTGCGTAAAAGTTCGTCGAGCGATGAAACGCCAGTCAGTAAACATCGAATTGCGTGACGCAAAAAATGACTCAGTACATCGTGAAGCACTGGAGCAAGGTGGCGGTCGCGTTAAAGTACCGTGTCTTCGTATTGAAAAAGATGGCGAAACACAATGGCTTTACGAATCTTCAGACATCGTGACATACATTGAAAAAGAATTTGCCTAGTTCCCCCTAAGAACATTGGCGGATGTAGAAGAGGCACCTATTGGTGCCTCTTTTCTTTGATGCGAAAACATTATTCTGTTTACTGATCCACAATCAACATTAGTTCTACTCGACGGTTACAAGCTTTACCAGTTGACGTCGCGTTGCTGCATTGTGGAACGTATTCTCCAAAGCCACGAGAAAACACGCGCTGGCGCGGTAAACTCGTCGCCAACAATTGCTTCTCTACTTCACGAGCTCGCTTTTCTGACAAACTGTCGTTGAAACTTGCAGCACCTGTACTGTCCGCATGACCATCAATCACGACATCGACATCCGCTCTGCCTGATAAATAATGACCTAGGTTACGAATCCAATCTTGAGATTGCGAAGAGAGCTTCGCTGAGCCAGTTTGGAAATGAACCTGCTCTTTCAACCGAATCATAAGATGCTCGCCACTGATGGTTTCGTGGGCGATTTGATGTCTATTTAAAAACATCTCCAGTGACATCACGCCCTGTGACTTTTTTCCCATCGAGCTCGTCGCTTGTGTAGCCTGTCTCGGTGCAGAAACATAAGAAGTAGGTGTGTAACCCCACTCAGGATGTCTTAGCTCTGAATTTGTTCGAGGGGCGGTATCAAGAATGTTCCCCCCTGGGACCATGTTAGGATCCATGCTGGTGCATCCGGCCAACATACCACATGCAACTAAAAACCAATGCTTCATACTGTTACCAACGTAGAATGAATTCCTGCTCACTGTGTCGGCTCAAAATGTCCAAACTTTAGTGCTTTCGTTTTTCTAATCTATTTTCCAAGCACCTATCGTGCCAATATTTTCTTTTACTCGACAATTTATCGGTGTTCCCAAAGGTTTAACCGCCTATCCCATCATATGCACATCACTAAGTTGCGACCAAATTTTATGAGCTAACATCCGCTAACACGATTTAGGGCAACAAACCACGCGCCATAACTATGTTTTGACTAAACTTTCTTCGATTGTCTCACTTTAGTGTAACAAGCCGTTTTAATGGTTTTCGTTGATAACGTTAACCGATAAACTATCGATAACTTTACAATCTAGAGCGTCACCCATGTTTAAAACCATTTCTAAAGGCGTTGTCCTTTTTGCCGCAGTAGCGGCACTTGCGGCTTGTGATAACGGCAATTCTCAGCCACAACAAGGTAAACAATACGAAGTACTGCCAACATCATTGACGGAATATGACCTAGCCCCACTGACGGAAGTCTTCTCTCTCAACTGTGGTCACTGCCGTACAATGGAAACCTTTGTTCCTCAAATCGAATCACTCACTGAACAGAAAGTGCAAAAAATGCATGTGACGTTCAATGAAAGCGCGCAAATCAGTGCCATCATCTTCTACACAGCGGTTATGCAATTAGATGGCACACCAGACAAAGCATTCATGGAAGAATTGTTTGCAGCAGTCCAAATGGGGTCAGAAGCGACGACTGATGAGCGTCAAGCAGCAGTAGAGAAAGTATTTGAATCTCGTAATTTAATTAGCCCATACCAATTGGACGAAGCTCAACAAGCTGAGCTGTTTAAGTTCATTGCAAAGGCAGAAGAAATCACAACTCGTGGTCAGATTAACTCAGTACCTGCCTTTATCGTAAACGGCAAATACCAAGTGATCACTGGTGGTCATGAAACCGTTGAAGCAATGGCTGACACCATCAACTATCTGCTAAAACAACCAAAATAAGACAAGGAGCAATTGTGTCTAAATTTCTGTTTCCTCTTATCATTTTCATCCTAGCTGGCTTTTTTATTTACCGCACTTGGACAAACCATAAAGTCGCAGATGAAAACTTTGCAAAAGGCCAAGCGTTCTTGCTAGAAAACAGCAAAGCTGAAGGCGTCATTGCAACAGAAAGTGGCCTACAGTACTTAGTACTAGAAAAAGGCACTGGTGAAGTCCACCCAACAGCGAACAGCAAAGTAAAAGTACACTATCACGGTACACTTATCGACGGTACGGTATTCGATAGCTCAGTAAATCGTGGCGAGCCGATCTCATTTGGTCTTAACCAAGTGATCAAGGGTTGGCAAGAAGGTTTACAGTACATGGTTGTTGGCGAAAAAATCCGCCTGTTCGTGCCAAGTACACTAGGTTACGGGAAAAGTGGCTCAGGCCCAATCCCACCAGCGAGCGTCTTGATTTTCGACGTGGAGCTATTGGATATCCAATAACCTCTCCATAAACTAAAAAACGCTGCGATAATCGCGGCGTTTTTTCTATCCGATAAAGTTATACCCAAGTAATCTGAAAGTGATTAGCTGTATTAAGCTTTCGGGTAAAATACTAGTTTATCCCCTTCCACCATGACGCAATCCATGTCCGCGGCATGAGCGGCTTTTTTGCCAAGCTCGGTATCTTCAAATACCACACACTCTTTCGCGTTTAAGCCAAGCTGTTTTGCTGCCATCAGAAAAGTGTCTGGGAAAGGTTTGTGATTTTCTACGTCAGTATCCGTCACGACTGCGTTTAGCTTCTTCAAGATACCCGCTTTCGTCAGTAATCGCAGCGCACTGTCACGTTGACTGCCAGTCCCAACCGCGATCTTCTTTTCGCCAAAGTATTGGTCAAGAACCGTATTGGTGCAGGAAATGATTTCGCCATGCAGTTCCATCTCTGCAAAGGTTTCCATCTTGAAACGAGAGACAGTTTCAGGATCGAGAGACAAACCATGCTCACGGTTCACTTCACCTACAATTTTGAAGCTTGGCATTCCACCTAAGCTGTGTAACCAGTCTTGATGAAATGGGAAGTCAAATCGATCGGCTGTTGCTTGCCAAGCGGCCAAGTGCGCTGGCATGGTATCAATCAATGTGCCATCCATATCGAAAATCAGACCTTTGTAGGGGCTTAAATCTATCGTGTTCATGTCAATTCTTCTATTTATACATCTCTAGTGGTAATTTATCAGCCATTGCAACAAACCATATTGGCATTTAGTAAACATGCTCAAAATTTCGAACTCCGTCACAATTCAAGACTGGGAAATCCAATTATCCCCCATCCGCGCTCAAGGAAATGGTGGGCAAAACGTTAATAAGGTATCGTCCGCGATACATTTGCGCTTTGATGTACGTCATTCCACATTGCCGGATTTCTATAAAGAGCGGTTACTTGCGTTGTCAGATAGCCGGATCACCAAAGAGGGAGTGATCATCATCAAAGCACAACAATTTCGGACGCAAGAGCAGAACAAAGAAGACGCATTAAACCGATTACAAGCGTTAATCCAATCTGCTAGCCGGACGGATAAGAAGCGTATTAAAACCAAACCAACACGCGCTTCGCAACGTCGCAGACTTGATAGTAAAAACAAGCAAGCGACAAAAAAACAGCAACGCCAAAGAGTGCTGTACTAAAAACGTCAGAGCTAACCATTGGGAACCTTTTTGGGCTCCTTACTTTAGTCAACTATTCAGGACAAGCTTTATGACTATCAGGCACAAGCTCTACTCCCTAGGAGTGATCGCCATTTTGGGTATCGTCACCCTGTTGGCCACCTCGTCACACTTCGCTAACCAAAGCCAAGAGCTCAACCACGCGATTAAACTCGTCGGAGATTTGGAAATCCGATTGCTCAACCTTCGCCGTAACGAAAAGGACTTTTTATTACGCGGCAACAACAAATACCTTGGTAAGTTTGACGGAAACGTTGATAAGTTCCTTAGTACCGAACAAGAATTGGCAGGCATTCTTAACCGTTATGACCTCCCTTCTAGCCACCAATTCAAACAAGACCTATTATCTTATCAAGCTGGCTTTCAAAAACTTGTAGCGGCCTATGAACGTTTCGGATTGGATAACCAAAGTGGGTTGCTTGCACCGTTTCAGCAAGCGCTGTCTGAAGCCAAGATAACCGCTAATCACGAACAAGTGATCGCTTTGACTCAATTCGATGAACTCGTAGAAGCAGGCGAAGTTAATGAGAGCCTATTACAAGGCTTATATGTACCAGCATTGATTGAGAGTGCGCATCAGCTTTCCGCTCAGAAACGAACCATAGGCGTTGCTTACAATAAAGGTTTATTGGGCGAGACTCGTGCCCTCTCTCATACTGTGGAAGAACAATTTAAGACTTTCTCTTCAGCACTGACCAATGCGGCTCAAGAACGCGATACTCAGAATGCTATCGTGAAGCAAAGCATCACTGTGCTGGTTTTGGTGGTGATATTTGCCCTTATTATGCAGATATCTCGGTCTATTAACTTACGAGTCAGCAGCTTATTAGCCACGATAAAAAACATCAGTGAAAGCAACAATATGGGTTTACGTTCTGAGCTAAAAGGCAAAGATGAACTGGTAGACATTAGTCACCACTTAAATGATCTATTAGATAAACTAGAACACTTAATCCATGGCACCCAAGAAAAGTCCGCACAGTTATCTGCTAGCACAGACAATATGCACCGCGAACTTGAAGGTGTGATGGAGCAATTCCACGCACAAGCTGACCACACCTCTTCTATGGCAACCGCTGTACAGCAAATGGTGGCGACAATTGGAGAGATTTCAGAAAGCACATCCGTCGCTGTAGAGGGCGTCCATCAAGCCGCAAGCAACGCAGAACAAGGTCGTACTGTCGTCGAGACTACAGTAACGAATGTCGGCCAGTTAACGGGCATTCTGTCTAATAGCCAACAATCGATTGGTTCTTTGAACGAACACGTTGCGAAAATTGGTGGTGCAGTCAACATCATCCAAGACATTGCAGAACAAACTAATCTACTTGCTCTCAACGCAGCAATTGAAGCGGCGCGTGCTGGCGAACAAGGACGCGGTTTTGCGGTCGTTGCAGATGAGGTTCGTGCATTGGCAAGCCGCACACATCAATCGACAGAGGAGATTACTCGCGTGGTGTCAGACATTCAATCGCAAATGTCGATGGTGGTTTCAGATATTGATCAATGTAATGACCAAGGGCAACAAACCCTATCGGCATCAGGACAATTGGATTCAAGCTTACAACAAATCATTGCCGACATGAACGCGATTCAAGGCAACTCGGAGCGCATCGCATCAGCTATTGAAGAGCAAGGCATTGTGATGAACCAAGTCAGTGATTCGATCACCGAACTGAATGTAATTTCCGAAAATAACATGCAGTCAGCCCAAGAATGTTTGCACGAGGTGAACTCGGTTTCTGCACAAGCTCATGATATGGACGATGCCGTCGCTAAATTTAAGACACGCGACGTATAGACAGCAACAATCACTAAGCATTCTGTGAATACGCCAGTTTCGCTCTACCTTCATCCTAGTGAGAGTATAGGGATGTTTAAAGTGCTCAATAACTTCGACCTAGCGTCACAAGATTTGAGCCCATATGAAAACGTCGAAGGTTGGAGCAAGCGCCAAGAGCTTGGCAACTGATGCCTTTTCACTATCAACATCAACAAAAAGCCCGAGGCACTCACATGCATCGGGCTTTTTATTTTCAGAGTGAACTCAGCGTTTATTCATCATCAAGAGGAACAAGCTTGGTACTTCCGCCATGAATTTTCTCACGCTTTCTCTGTACCAATGCGTAGAAGCCTGGTATCAAGAAAGTACCTGCTAGCAGCACGCAGAGTAGCCCCCCTATCAACGAGATACCCAACGAGTTCTGACTCACGTGACCTGCACCCGCCGCAAAGATCAGCGGGAAGATACCCAAGATGAACGACCAAGAAGTCATGTTCACCGCACGGAAACGCAGTTTACCACCTTGAACAGCCGCACTATCGATATCCACATCTTTCTCTTCACGCTCTTGCTTGGCGAATTCCACAATAAGGATTGCATTCTTCGCCGCGAGCGCTATGAGTAGGACGAGACCTATCTGCGCGTACAAGTTGAGAGGTGTGCCTGTTAGGTTCAATGCGAGGAAGGACCCCAACGTCGCTACTGGCACTACTAGGATAATTGCAAGTGGAATCGTCCAACTTTCGTATTGCGCTACCATGAACAAATAAATGAAGATCAACGCCAACGCAAACGCATAAATCGCTTGGTTACCCGCTAGCACCTCTTGGTAGGCCATGCCCGTCCATTCGTAAGTGTAACCTTGTGGCAGAACTTCTGCCGCAACGCGTTCCATTGCAGCAATGGCATCACCACTTGAGTAACCCGGAGCTGGCTGACCTTGGATAATGGCACTGCGGTACATGTTGTATCGCCATGCTACATCCGGTTCAAACACTTGCTCATAACTCACTAGCGTACTCAACGGCACCATATCACCACCAGAAGAACGAACGTGGAAACGCTCTAAATCTTCCATGCTGCTACGGTGTTCACTGTCTGCCTGCATGGTTACGCGGAAGTTCTTACCGAACATGGTAAAGTCATTCACGTAAAGTGAACCAAGGTTACCTTGTAGAGTTTGGAAAATAGACGACAGTGGGATGCCTAACTGTTGGGCTTTTTCACGGTCAATGTCGACGTAGTAATGCGGAACGTTGGCACGGAACGTACTGAAAGTGTAAGCAATTTCAGGCGCTTGGTTAGCTGCCTGAATCATCTCGCCCATAACCATTGATAGGTCTGTACGGCTACGGCCTAGCGTATCTTCAAGTACGAATTCAAAACCAGATGCCGCACCCATACCCGGAACCGCAGGTGGTCCCATGGCAAAGACGATAGCTTGAGGAAGCTCCATTGCAGCTCGACCGTTAATACGGTTCGCAATCGCATTGGCAGAGTGCTCTCCATCTAAACCATTTCGCGTATCCCAATCATGCAGTTTGATAAACAGAGACGCACCGTTTGATGCTGCGGCACCTGTCATGAATGAGTAACCATTCGCAACGGTAACACCATCCACGCCCGGTTCCTGTTCCACCATCTTCATCAGATCATTTGTCACTTCCTCAGTACGAGAAAGCGAAGCGGAATCTGGAAGTTGCACGTTAACCAGCAAGATGCCCTTATCTTCTTGGGGTACAAACGCCGTTGACGTCGTTTTCGCAAAGAAGGTTACTGCAGCAACCGCAACAAAGAAGAAGGAGATCAGTAGGATCGACTTCTTCACTAAGAAGCCCGCAATTTGACCATAGCGCGCAGTCACTCGCTCAAGACCACGGTTAAACGCTTGGAACCAGTTTGCCGTGTTGCCACCACCCTGTTTCAATACCAACGAACATAACGCTGGAGACAGTGTTAGTGCGTTAATCGAGGAAATAACAACTGAAATACAGATGGTCAGTGCAAACTGACGATACATGATGCCAGTGATACCCGGAAGCATGGCAACTGGAAGGAATACTGCTAATAGAACCAAAGTCGACGTAACAATTGGACCCGTCACCTCTTTCATTGCGATCAAGGTTGCTTTACGCGGTGAAATACTCGGGTCTTTCGCCATCGTGGTATCCACGTTTTCGATAACCAGAATCGCATCATCTACAACGATACCGATAGCGAGAATCAAACCAAACAGCGTTACTGTGTTTATGGTGAAGCCTGTGGCCTGCATGATGGCAAAGGTACCAATAAGCGACACCGGAATGGCCACCACTGGAATTAAGGTTGCACGCGCACTCCCCAAGAACAGATAAGTCACTGCGATTACCAGCAAGATTGCTTCAATCAGCGTTTTGACAACGCCCTTAATCGATTCGGCAACAAATACGGTTGTATCGTAACTGGTTTCGTAAGCCATACCTTCAGGGAAGTTCGTACTTAGGCGATCCAGCAAATCCATGACCGCCTTACCACTTTCTAGTGCATTCGCATCCGATTGCAAAGACAGCGCCACGATAGAAGCGTCTTGACCACGGAACTTACCGTTACCGTCGTAGAACTTTTTACCAAGTTCAACACGAGCAACGTCTTTCAGGTACACCGTTGAACCGTCTGAATTAGCACGAAGAACCACGTCTTCGAACTCACTCACGCTTTCCAAACGACCTTTGGTCACTAGGTTAAACTGAACTTCTTGCGGATTATTGTAAGGCGCAGCGCCAACACGTCCCGCAGCAACTTGAACGTTTTGTTCAGCTAACGCCGCGTATACGTCGCTCGTGGTTAGGTTGAGGTTGGCCATCTTCTCTGGATCCAACCAAACACGCATTGCGTATTCACCGCCACCGATAACGTTAACTTCACTGATGCCTTTAACACGCGCTAACTGGTCTTTCACGTTCAGGTTGATGTAGTTGATAAGGAACTTGTCATCATACTTACCATCTGGCGAGTAGAAGTTCAGAACCATCAACAGGTCCGGAGAACGCTTTTTCACCGTGACACCAACCATACGCACTTCTTGAGGCAACTTGGACTCAATCTGTGACACTCGGTTTTGCACGTTAACCTGAGCCATGTCTGGGTCTGTGCCTACATCAAAGGTGACATTTAGGCTGTACGAACCGTCATTCGCGCTTTTCGAAGACATGTAAATCATGTTTTCTACGCCATTGACGGAGGTCTCTATGGGGTCGGCTATCGCCTGTTCAACCACTTCGGCACTCGCGCCAGTGTAAAACGCCGTCACGCTCACCGATGGCGGGCTGATTTTAGGATATTCAGCAACGGGTAGGATCGCTAAAGAGATGGCACCTGCCAACGTCAAAATGATCGAAATTACCAGTGCAAACTTTGGTCTTTGTATAAAGAAACGACTTAACATTCCGCCTCCTACTGCTTGTCTTCAGCAGGTGCTTGAATGCGCACTTCTACGCCGTTACGCACACGTTGCAGACCTTGTGTAATGACCGTATCGTCCTGTTCTAGACCTTCATTAATGATGATGCCCTGCTCGACTTGTGGACCAAGCTTCACATTGCGACGTTCAGCAACATTACCTTCTGCCGTCACCATAACGAAGTCACCTTCGAGGTCAGTTTGAACCGCACGACGTGGTACAACGATCACGTCTTTCGCGTTTTTATCACGCAAGTTCACTTTAATATGCTGACCAGGAAGTAATTTCTGTTCTGGGTTTGGCACCAAAGCACGCATAGCAATCGTACCCGTCTGAGTATTGATACGGTTACCCAAGAAATCCAACTGACCGAGATGCTCGAAGTACTCGCCGTTTTCAAGTTCAAGTTGAACCTCTACCCCACTCGACTCAGCACTCCCATCACCTTTGATACGATCCATTCCAAGCGTTAAACGCTCACGTTCGCTCACGCTGAATGAAGTATGTACTGGGTCTAAGCTAACCAGTGTCGTTAGGATGCCAGAAGATGGAGAAAGTAGATCACCCGTACTTACTTTACTGTCGCTGATGCGACCGCTAAATGGCGCTCGGATTTGCGTATAAGAAAGGTTAACTTCCGCCAGTTTAAGCTGTGCATTTGCGGCTTCCAATTCAGCACGAGCACCAAGTAACGTTGCCGTTAATGCATCAAACTCGGATTGCGAAATACTGCCACGAGGAAGCAAGTTTTTACCGCGTTGGTGATCAAGCTCCGCTTTTTTCAATGCTGCTTTCGCTTGAGCTAGTGCCGCTTTAGCACTCGCCACTTGAGCTTCGAAAGAAGAAGGCTCTATGGAGTACAACAGCGCCCCTTTTTCGACCATTTGACCTTCGTCAAAATGGCGAGCTTCGAGGTAGCCGGAGACTTGTGCCGTAATATTCGTATCTTCTACTGCTTCAATGCGGCCGATGTAAGATTTACTCGGCTGGTAGTCGATAATTGTGACATCCTGAGTCACAACAAGAGGAGCTTGGCTCCCCTTCTGGGCATTGTTTGCTTCTCCGCATCCCGCGAGGATAGCTGTTGCCGCCATTAATGCGACGAGTGGTTTCTTTTGCATGTATATACCGTCTTTATAGAACAGGATTCAATTGACAATACCCTAACCTTACAGGGAGCTTTGTCCGAAAACTTCAAGAGAAATAAGGGAATGTGTTTCAAAGTGTAAGCTGATGAAACGACTCGCAAACATAGTAATAATGGCGCTAAAAATGTTGCGATCATGTTCGTGGTTTAACATGAAAATCATTTTGGTAACTCACTTCATCATTGCCATTTTTTTACGCAATCATTGTTATATGAGTTAATAAAGTGAAAACTTCGTTGAGAGGAAGCATGATTTGACTATTTTTTTAAACAGAATGGGTTATCATGCAATTAATTCAAAGCTTTCGACCGAGGATGAGTATGATTTCTAAATGGGAGAAACGTTTTTACCAAATGGCTGAGTTAGTGGCGTCTTGGAGTAAAGACCCATCTACACAGGTCGGTGCGGTAATCACTAAACAGAACCGCATTGTTTCGGTAGGCTTCAACGGCTACCCACATGGCGTGTCTGACAGCGTTGATACAGATGAACGTGAGCTAAAGTACCTCAAAACACTACACGCAGAAGAGAATGCGATTCTGTTCTCTAAACGCGATTTAGACGGTTGTGATATTTGGGTAACCCACTTCCCTTGTCCAAACTGCGCAGCAAAGATCATCCAAACCGGGATCGCTCGAGTAAGCTGTCCAGAACAATCAGAAGACTTTTTGTCTCGATGGGGTGACAAGATTCAAGTGAGCCAAGATATGTTTGACCAAGCAGGCGTTGAAGTAAACTGGTTACCAATAAGCGACATTGAAGAAAAAGATGTTCGCTAATTCTGATTAAGACGCCAAAAAATAAGAAAGCCCAGACACTGTCTGGGCTTTTTGTATCTAGCGTGACACTTAGCTATGCTTCTTCGCGGTAAGTTCAGCAATTTTCACAATGACTTGTACTGATTTCTCCATCATTTCTACCGAGATAAATTCATGAATGCCATGGAAGTTATAACCGCCGGTAAAGATGTTCGGACAAGGTAAGCCCATAAATGATAGGCGCGCACCGTCTGTACCACCGCGTATCGGTTTAATAAGTGGCTCTACATCGCACTCTTCCATCGCTAATTTAGCGAGTTCGATAATGTGAGGGTAAGGCTCTACCATCTCTCGCATGTTGTAATAGCTGTCAGTTAACTTCAACTCAACCGAACCGTGTTTCAAGCCTGCGTTCATGTCATCGACTAGCTTCTGCATAAAGGCTTTACGGCTTTCAAGTCCTTCACGATCGAAATCACGGATGATGTAACCTAGCTCACTGCGGGCGACACCAAGTTCACCAGATTTAAGATGAAAGAAACCTTCGTAGCCTTCTGTCGTTTCTGGCGTTTGATCTTCTGGCATCTGCACTTGGAATTTCGCAGCCAAGTTCATCGCGTTAACCAGTTTACCTTTAGCAGTGCCTGGATGAACACTTACGCCATGGAAAATAACGTCTGCACTGGTTGCGTTGAAGTTTTCGTATTCCAATTCTCCTTGAGGGCCACCGTCGATAGTGTATGCCCATTGCGCGCCAAACTTTTCTACATCGAACAAATCAGCACCGCGACCAATCTCTTCATCGGGAGTAAAGCCGATACAAATATCACCGTGTGGGATTTCTGGGTTTTCGATCAACATGGCAACAGCAGATAGAATCTCTGCAATACCCGCTTTGTTGTCAGCGCCAAGCAACGTTGTGCCGTCAGTGGTAATTAGGTTGTGGCCATGAAGTTCATGCAGATCTGGATACTGCACCGGAGAAAGCACTTCATCACCTAGACCAAGAGCGATATCACCGCCTTGGTAATCTTCAATAAACTGGGGGTTTACATTTTTGCCTGAAGCATCAGGCGCGGTATCCATGTGAGCAATAAAACCGATAGCAGGCACAGCGTAATCAACATTCGACGGTAATTTTGCCATTAGGTAACCGTTATCACTTAAGGTTACGTTGCTCAATCCGAGTTCCTGCATCTCTTTCTTTAAATGCTGAGCAAAAACCAACTGACCGCCAGTACTTGGGCAGGCGCTCTCGTGGGGATTTGATTGAGTATCGAACGTGACGTAGCGAAGAAATCTTTCAACTAAATGCTTCATAATTATTCTCATTGTTTTGGTGAAGGCCCGCACAAGGGATACATGGGAGTGCGAGGATCCTATCCAACATGGTTCGACAAGCCATGTTACGCTCATGCCACAATAAGAATTTGCTTTGAATCAGTTTTTCATCAGAAAGTGCTGGTATGCCCTACCAGCACTCACACTAACAGGTTGTTTTATCGAGTATTAATTCAGTAGTTCTTCAGCGAGCTCACGCCATTCACGAATTTTGCCATGAAAATGTCGCCATTGTTTGTCACTCATCGATTGGGATATATCTAGAGTGAATTGATCCGTCAGTTCGATATTACGATCAATATTGTCCCTCAATTGATCACTATAATAACTTTCCGGCTCGAATAAGAGCTTCATGAATACCTGCTGGTAAACAACAGTGTTGGTTTTATTTTCGAAAAGGTACTCTAACTCCTGAATTATTGACGAGCGGTAATCTCGCCATAACGGACTATTTATAATCACCTTTTTAGAAAGTTGTTTCGCGCGCACTTTTTGCTGGTTAGATAATTTACCAAGCCACTCTTCCATCCACTCTTCTGTATTCTCTAAGACAATTTCTCGCAGCTCTTGTTCCGTTTTCCCTGCGTATTTTTCATCTCTTTCTTTGTAACGCTCTTTTACACTGTCGACAAACTCCGATTCTTGCTTAGTGTTTAACTGCATACTCAGCGAGAAGAGGTCCGGCGCGGCTTTCGAGACAAGACGTTGGTAGTGGTCTCGCATTTGATCTCGGTTCGCTTGCAATGACTCTAGCGTCACGTTGTCTTTATTCAGTGACTCTAATTGTTTTAAGTGATCGATATATAAAGGTAATTCTTCCTCTTTATGCCAATCGGCCAGTAATAAAATACGCTCTTCAAGCAACGACTCTTGCTCTCCATCAAGAGAAACGTAATCGTCTAAATATTCAATCACAACCCAGTCTATATTGCTGTATAAAAACTTTTTTGCACATCCGGCTAACAACACAATAGATATCAATACAAATCCATATCGAACCGCTTTATTGGATAAACTTTTAAATTTCATCACCGATCCATATTCCCTTTTTTATTGATTAAGTTCTATACTCACCCTAAATCACTTAGTATTGCGGCAAACTTTCGTCAGTATGGCAAAGTCTTTTTGCCACCCTCGTAGTATATAGAGTTTGAAATTAACTTTTTTATCACAACTATCCGCAAAAAAGTGAGTTAGTGCGCAATTATCGGCCAAAATATGAACGAGACGGCGTTCCTTAAATGGCATATAAATTGCATCAATAACAACAGGATAGTTTATGGAGGCGTAGCATGGCTGCTGCTGAGCAACTTGATACGATTGTAGAGTACGAAATTCGTTACTTTGAACAGGGGAAAATACACAGTATGAGAGTGGTCGCGGAAGATAAAAAAGCGGCACATCATTACTATTTAGAGTGCGGTAAATACAACAGCGATTTGTACTCTATTCGCCCAGACAAATAAAAAAACCGCCTAAATTTGGGCGGTTTTTGCATCTAAAGCACTCAGAGTAAGTTACTTAATTTCACCAAAGCGCTCTAGGTAAAGCACGGTTGCTGCAGTACGTGAAGGTACTTTCAGCTTTTTGAGTAGACTCTTCATGTGTACTTTTACCGTCGACTCAGAGATAAACAGGCGATCTGCGATCTGTTTATTACGGAAGCCACGTGCTACCTCTTGCAGGATCTGCGTCTCGCGATCGGTCAGCGAGTCAAACACATCCTCTTGTCCTGAACGCTCGTTCAAGTATTTCGCAACCGCTTGGCTGTAGGCCTTGTCACCTTCATGTGCTTGTTTTAGTAGCTCAACTAATTCATCTGGCTCGGTATCTTTTAGTAAGTATCCGTCTGCTCCGCTACGCACAATCGCTTCAATATCCGCAGGGCTATCAGAAACCGTCAGGATTACAATGCGAGCTTCACAACCATCGGCACGAAGTGCTTTAAGCGTGTCCAACCCGGACATGCCTTTCATATTAAGATCCAGAAGCACCAAATCCAGCTCAAGTTCGTGAGCTTTTGCGACCGCATCCGCACCACTACTGGCTTCTGCAATAACTTCAAAGTCTGACTCAAAACTTAGCAACTGATGAATACCACGTCTCATGAGTGGGTGATCATCCACCAGCATTACTTTACACACTGTCAATGTTTACTTCCTTACTATGTTGGAATTCTAGTCTCACGATACAACCATCGTTCTTTGCCGCCTCTACACTGAGGTCTGCGTGCAATCTTGCTGCACGTTCTTGCATGATGCTCATACCGTAATGATTTAATTTTTCGTCTTGTTGCTCAAAGCCTATACCATCATCAGCTACAGTCACTGTGACTTTCCCATCAGAATCAAGACATTGGATCTTAATATTCTTAGCTTGAGCGTGTTTTATCGCATTTATTGTCGCTTCTCTGATCAACTGTAGTAGATGCACCTGTTGATGCGCGTCTAATTCCGTTGATGAAAGCTTATTATTCAAAGAAATTTCCGCTGCTGTTTGTTCGTCTAACGTCGCCACCATTTCTTGAAGCGCTTGACCAAAACTGCCCTCTTTAATCGTAAGACGGAAGGTGGTCAAAAGCTCACGTAATTGGGTATAGGCAGCTGACAAGCCAGTATCGAGCTCAGCGATCACTTGATTCGTTTGAGAGATCGCTTTTTCATCTGGAATATTTTTCACACTGCGTTTGAGCAGCGATACTTGTATTTTTAGATAAGACAAAGCCTGAGCCAAAGAGTCATGTAACTCACGAGCAATAGTTGCACGCTCTTCCATCAATAACAGCTGCTCGGCTTGTCGTTGCGCACGGTTGTAATATACCGCACGTGATAAGATTTGAACAAAGTTGTCGATCAGTGTTTCATTCGGGCACGGTAAACCAGCTTTCCAATGTAAGTAACCGAGGTGCTCACCATCCAACGTTAATGTCTCACTGTGGCAATCGGTATCACAACCGTGTCGACACTCTTCTCCTTCGGTCAGTATCCAATTTGGCTCGCCAATTTGATCAATTTCGAGCTTAACTGCACGAATTCCTTCCAAACTTGCAATATGTTGTAAAATAGCCTGAAAATTTTCTTGATGGATACGAGAAGCCGTCAGCTCTTTAGACGAATCGTACAGCACTTGAAGCGATTGATTTGCGTGCTGTAGCTTACGAGTTTTTTCGTCAACCGCTTGCTCTAACCCTCGATATAACTTACCCAAATCCATCGCCATCCGATTGAATGTTCGGGTTAAAATTCCCATCTCATTGTCGCTTGAGATGTTAAGCGATACATCAAATGAGCGGTTTTTAATTTGCTCACTTGCCGCAACCAAAGCGCGTAACGGCCTTACCACTTCTAACCGAATAAAATGCACAACAAACATGCTTGCACACAGAATCCCGCCAAGCCCCAGCCCGCCAATCCATGCTAGGTTGATGAGTTTTTGCTCAGAATAGTTTTGCAGCTTAAAAACAAAGGCATCAATTTGTTGAACAAAACCAGCGACTAAAACCAAGTATTGAGTCCGATCTTGGCTCTTTAATACCGATTTAAGTTCGTGCCAACGCAGAATCAACCGGTAATAGTCTTTTGTGATGTCTTCGGGCACCGTCCAATGTTGAAGCGCTCTCATAGAATGTGAATAGATTGACGCTTCAAATAAATCAATGTGTGAAGAATAATCAACAGATTCACTTTGAATATCATGAGCTAACCGATAACTCTGCATTCGCATTGAACCAGCAACGTTGACTGCCTCCGCATCGTTCAAGCTTGATGCTAAAGTGAAAATAGCAAAGCCAGTAGTCGCTACAGAAAGAAGTAAAATCAACATCATGGCAGATGCAATTGTACGTGTTACTGACTTTTTCACATTTTTAAACAACTCTGAACTCCGCTCATTTGATAACCATGTTTGCCTTTCTACAACACGTATTATCTTTCAACTTTATCAATATGTGATCACCTGCGTCGGAATTTATTGATCCAAAACAATATTGCATTCGAATTACCCCCTAAGAGGTATTTATAGATATATGTCAAAAACTACAATTTCGTGTACTTAAATGACAGTTTATTAATGAAATTGTGGACTATGCTTAGTTTGGGTTTCAAATTTTGAGGTGACTAAGTGGTAGACCTTTCTCGAAGAAGACTTTTTGCTAGAAAAACGCAGTTGGATAATTCCTTACGTCTTCCTTGGATAGCGAAGCCAACGCAGTTTACAGACGACTGCACTCGTTGCGGTAAATGCGTCGAGGCATGTGAAACCAAAATTATAATCAAAAGCGACGGTGGATTTCCTGCGGTCAACTTTTCTATCGATGAATGCACTTTTTGTTATCAATGCGCCAATGTTTGTCCTGAACCCTTGTTCTTATCAGAAACAGAACAGCCATGGCAGGCAAAAGCGAGCATCACCGATAGTTGTTTAGCTAAGCAAAATGTCGAGTGCCGAAGCTGCGGGGACATGTGTGACCCAATGGCAATCCGGTTCAAATTGGAACTGGGCAAGGTGGCACAACCAAATTTAGACCTTGATGAGTGTAACGGCTGCGGCGCATGCGTTTCAGTGTGCCCTACTTCATCCATCAATGTGAGCAATATAACAGCCTGAACCGTCAGTGGTCGGTGAAAGGCAATAAAACGAGAGAGACATATGTCACTAAACGAAGTGCATATTTCAAGTCTGGTAGTGCATGTTCTGCCTGAACATTTAGCAGAGACGAAAACCCAGATCGAAACATATGAAAATGCGGAAATCTACGGCGACAGTCCTGAAGGCAAAATCATCGTTGTGCTTGAAACAGAGAACCAAGGTTTCATCACAGACACTATCGATGCGATTAATAATTTACCGAATGTCTTGAGCACGGTTTTGGTTTATCACCAAATCGAAACTGGGCTAGAAGAAACGGAAGAAAAAGACACTGGAACACAACATTCCCAAATTGAGGGTGAAGTATGAAAATGACAAGACGTGCGTTTGTGAAAGCAAACGCGGCTGCATCAGCTGCTGCTGTCGCAGGTATTACACTACCAGCTTCTGCAACTAACCTGATTGCAAGCTCTGATCAAACCAAAATCACATGGGACAAAGCGCCTTGTCGTTTCTGTGGTACAGGCTGTTCTGTTCTTGTTGGTACTCAAAACGGTAAAGTAGTAGCAACACAGGGTGACCCTGAAGCGCCGGTAAACAAAGGCCTGAACTGTATCAAAGGTTACTTCCTTTCAAAAATCATGTACGGCCAAGATCGTCTGACTACGCCAATGCTGCGTATGAAAGATGGTAAATACGATAAGAACGGTGATTTCGCACCGATCTCTTGGGACGCTGCTTTCGACATCATGGCAGAGAAATGGAAAGCATCTCTAGAGAAAAAAGGCCCAACCAGCGTGGGGATGTTCGGTTCTGGCCAATGGACAGTAATGGAAGGTTACGCTGCTGCAAAAATGATGAAAGCAGGTTTCCGCTCTAACAATATCGACCCTAACGCGCGTCACTGTATGGCATCTGCTGTAGTTGGCTTCATGCGTGCATTTGGTATCGATGAGCCAATGGGTTGTTACGATGACTTCGAGAACGCAGACGCATTCGTTCTTTGGGGTTCAAACATGGCAGAAATGCACCCTGTACTTTGGACTCGTATTACTGACCGTCGCCTAAGCCACCCTCACGTTAAAGTGAACGTGCTTTCTACTTACTACCACCGTTCATTTGAGTTGGCAGATCACGGCTACATTTTCAATCCTCAGTCTGACCTAGCGATTGCTAACTTCATCGCAAACTACATCATCGAAAATGATGCAGTGAACTGGGATTTTGTAAACAAGCATACTAACTTCACCCAAGCTGACACTGATATTGGTTACGGTCTACGTGACGACGACCCACTACAAAAGGCAGCGAAGAATCCGAACTCTGGCAAGCTAACTTCTATCTCATTCGAAGAATACAAAAAGTCTGTAGCACCATATACGGTTGAGAAAGCGTCAGAGATCTCTGGCGTTGAAAAAGAAAAACTGATTGAGCTTGCAAAGCAATACGCGGATCCAAACACAAAAGTGATGTCTCTATGGACGATGGGTATGAACCAACATACTCGCGGCGTATGGATGAACAACTTGGTTTACAACATCCACCTACTAACCGGCAAGATTGCGACTCCGGGTAACAGCCCATTCTCACTAACAGGTCAACCATCAGCGTGTGGTACGGCTCGTGAAGTTGGTACATTTGCTCACCGCTTACCAGCAGATATGGTCGTTGCTAACCCTAAACACCGTAAGATTGCAGAAAATATCTGGAAGCTACCGGAAGGCACTATCCCACCGAAACCGGGGTTCCACGCAGTACTGCAAGACCGTATGTTGCATGACGGCGTTCTAAACTGTTACTGGGTTCAATGTAACAACAACATGCAAGCTGGTCCGAACATCAACGCTGAGCGTCTTCCTGGTTACCGTAACCCAGAAAACTTCATCGTCGTATCTGACCCATACCCAACCGCAACCGCGCAAGCTGGAGACCTTATCCTTCCTACCGCGATGTGGATTGAGAAAGAAGGCGCATACGGTAATGCTGAGCGTCGTACTCAAGCATGGTACCAACAAGTTGGTACGATTGGTGATGCGAAGTCTGACCTATGGCAAGTAATGGAATTCTCGAAACGCTTCAAGATGGAAGAAGTGTGGCCAGAAGAGTTACTTGCTAAAGCACCGGAATACCGTGGCAAAACCATGTACGACATGCTGTTCAAGAATGGTCAAGTGGACAAGTTCCCTATCGAAGAAGCGCGTGAGATGAACGATGACGCTCACCACTTCGGTTACTACGTACAGAAAGGTCTGTTCGAAGAGTACGCGACGTTTGGTCGTGGTCACGGTCACGACTTAGCACCGTATGATGTTTACCACACAGTACGCGGTCTACGCTGGCCGGTTGTTGATGGCAAAGAAACACAATGGCGCTTTAAAGAAGGCTCTGACCCGTATGCGAAAGCAGGTTCAGGTTGGGACTTCTACGGCAATGCAGATGGCAAAGCGAAGATCATCTCTGCACCATACGAAGCGCCACCAGAAGTGCCTAACGAAGAGTTCGATATGTGGCTATGTACAGGCCGAGTTCTTGAACATTGGCATACAGGTACAATGACGCGCCGTGTTCCAGAGCTATACAAAGCGGTTCCAGATGCGGTGTGTTACATGCACCCTGACGACGCTAAAGCTCGCAACGTTCGCCGCGGGGAAGAAGTTCTGATGGCAAACAAACGTGGTGAAGTACGCGTTCGTGTAGAAACTCGCGGCCGTAACCGTCCGCCAAAAGGCTTGGTATTCGTACCGTTCTTTGATGCTCGTATTTTGATCAACAAGCTGATCCTTGATGCGACGGACCCATTGTCTAAACAGACAGACTTTAAAAAGTGTCCAGTCAAAATCACTAAGATTGCTTAACCGTCAAATAACGAATGCACAGGCCGCCAGCGCGGCGGCCTAGAAAAGAATTTTAGCCTTAAAGGCGGAGATGAAATGATGAAAAAATTACTTGTCGCACTTTTATCTGTAGGTGCTTTGTTGACAGGCGTTGCGCAAGCTGAATTGGACAACCCTGGCGGCACAGGCGGTCTAGACTCGCTACGCGGCACTGCACAGCTTGAAGACACACGTCCTGCGGATGACTTTAAAGATTTTCCAAAAGATCAAATCGTTGAAGACAGCTTTGTTTATCAGCCACCGCTGATCCCACATAGCATTCGTAACTACGAGGTGTCTTTGAACGCAAACAAATGTCTAGCATGTCACAGCTGGAAAAACGCTAAAGACGCAGGCGCTACCAAAATCAGTGTAACGCACTACGTTAACCGAGAAGACGCGGTATTGGCAGACATGTCTCCACGTCGCTACTTCTGTTTGCAATGTCACGTTCCACAAACCAGTGCTACTCCGCTAGTGGAAAACGAGTTTAAGGCAGTCGATTCGCTTCAGTAATTGAAACGCGAGTACTAAGAGGTTACTTATGAAAATACTTAAAGCGTTTTGGAAGAGGCTATCACGCCCAAGTAAAGCTGCCGCTGGTGTTGTTTTATTTCTTGGCTTTGCCGGTGGTCTTCTCTTTTGGGGGGCATTCAACACAGGTATGGAAGCAACCAACACAGAGGAATTCTGTTCTGGCTGTCACGCACCAATCGTTGCTGAAATCCAAGAGACAATCCACTATTCTAACCGCTCTGGCGTTCGAGCTATCTGTTCAGACTGTCACGTACCACATGAATGGACAGATAAGATCGTCCGTAAAGTTCAAGCGTCAAAAGAGTTGTTTGCTCACTACGTGACGAAGACCATCGATACACCAGAGAAATTCCAAGCCCGTCGCGAGCACTTAGCAGAACGTGAATGGGCACGAATGAAGAAGAACGACTCTCTTGAGTGTCGTAACTGTCATGAGTTCGATTTCATGGACTACTCACAACAGGGTAAACGTGCAGCAGAACAACACTCAACTGCGCTTGCTTCAGGCGAAAAAACGTGTGTAGATTGCCACAAAGGTATCGCACACAAACTGCCTGACATGCACGGTGTTGAAGGCTGGCAATAAGGAGAAACACAGACAATGAGCAATCTAGAATCCTTTATCTGGCATTTCCTTGGATATAGCGCAATGCCCGTGATTATTCTTTCCGGCTTTGTGGGGGTAGCAGCAGTCTCTCTATGGCTACTTTCACTAGGTAAGGATAAAGAGGTGTAATTTACCTCTAGTCAGTCAACATTTTTGCCTATTTTGTTGACGGAAAACGCCAAGCATTTACTTGGCGTTTTTTCTTTGTAGTTCTGACAATTCAATAGCACTGGCAAAGCTCGAAGAAGTTTTTTCTACCCACAACCGACTCAAACTCTGATTACCACGACTCACGCTTTATAGCTTCACTAAGCCTCCCAAGTTCCCTTAAGGTACGCCAGAAACAAAAAAGGCGACCCTATAGGCCGCCAAATAATACTGCTGTGAGGAGCAGTTTAGGACTCTTTAATAGGCAGAACTTGTCGAACGTATTGACCTGGTGCTTCATCAATAGCCGGATTTTGCTCAGAGCCAACTGGGAACGGTTCGACCTGCTCTTCTGGGTTGAACTGCATTAACCATTGATGCCAGTGTGTCCACCAAGAACCCTCCTGATGGTTAGCATTGTTAAACCATTCATCAGCAGAATCATCAAGGTTGTCGTTTAACCAGTAGCCATACTTATTTTTAGCAGGATGGTTAACGATCCCCGCGATATGACCAGACTCACCCAACACAAAGGTCTTATTGCCGCCAGTATTGAGTGCACCACGATAGGTTCCTTGCCACAATGCGATATGGTCTTCTTTGGTCGATACAAAGTAGCTCGGGATCTTAATCTTATTCAGATCGATCCAGACGCCACCGATCTTCACGCCCTTGTCTTGAACAAGCTTGTTCTCTAGATAGAGTTCACGCAATAAGAAGTTGTGGGAAGCAGCGCTCACATTGGTGCTGTCGCTGTTCCAGTACAGAAGATCGAAGTCTACAGGGCTGTTGCCTTTGAGGTAATTGTCCACATAGTAGTTCCAGTACAGACTGTTCTCGCGTAATAGGCTGAAGGTAACACTGAGTGAGCGGCCATCCATGTAACCTTTCGCGTTGTTTTGCGTCTCAATTGCACTGATGATGGTATCGTTGATGTACGCCCCTACTTCGCCCGGCTGAGAGAAGTCCAGTAGAGTGGTAAAGAAGCTTGCAGATTTAATGCGTTTCTTCATACGTTTCGCAGCATAGTACGCCACGGTACTGGCCAAGACCGTACCACCAATACAGTAACCAGCCGCATTTATCTGCTCTTGGCCCGTTACGTCTTCGATGGCCGTAACTGCTTTGGCGACGCCTTCCGTCACGTAGTCACCAAACTCAACTTGAGCTTGCTCTTTACCTGGGTTGCGCCACGACATCATAAACACGCTATGACCTTGCTCTAACAACCAACGAACCATTGAGTTCTTCGCGGTTAGATCAAGGATGTAGTATTTGTTGATAAACGGCGGGACGATAAGCAGTGGCGTTGCATTGATTTTTTCTGTCAAAGGACGGTATTGAATGAGCTCAAACAACTCATTTTGAAACACAACATCGCCTGCGGTTGTCGCCACATCATCACCAACACGGAAAGCATTGTTGTTTGTCATTCGTACTTTCAGAATGTCCGCGCTTGACTCTACGTCCTCTTTCAGCTTTTCCAAACCCGTTAGAAGGTTCTCACCATTTTGCTCTAACGTCAGTTTAAGCAGCTCTGGGTTAGTCGCGATAAAGTTTGAAGGAGAGAGTGCATTGATGGCTTGGCGAGAGAAGAAGGTAATACGTTCTTTCGTCTTCTCATCCAACCCTTCTATAGAATCCAGAGTGTCGAGATAAGTCTTACTAAACAATAGGTAGGATTGTTTGATGAAGCTGTACATCGCTTCGTTTTGCCAAGCTTCGTTAGAGAAACGCTTATCGCCCTTCTCTGCTTCGATGATTTGTGCCTGATTACCAGCTAACGCCACGTTCTGCCATATTTGCAGTTGTTGCTCCCACCACTCTGCTTGGAGTTTTAAAATCGCAGCTGGTTGATTGGCGGCTTGTTCGAACAGTTTAGCCGTATCTTCGAAGTTCACTTCTTGCATGGCCTTATTCAAAGGAGAATTCACGACTGCCTTGTTGACTTCGAAATCATGCCACCACTGATGATTGGTTTCTTGAAGCTTAACAAGATAGTCCGAAAAGAAGTGCTGAAACATAGTCTTACTCCTATATTCGGAAAGAAAAACGCCGCCCAAGAACTCGGGCGGCGAAAAGTGGACGTATTACGCAGGAGTAACAGTCTTTAGATTTTCCGAAGTCATTTGTTCAACGTCTTCTTTGAATTCTTTTGCGATAGATTGCAACTTGTTGCTGTCATCCATCATTTGTTGAGAAAGCTTTGTAAGCACGCTTAGTTGCTGGCTGTTAAACGCCGTTAAAGAAGTGACGTCTTTGATTTCTGACGCTGCTTTCATTTGGTTTAGGCCAACTTCGCTATATGTGCGGATTGCATTCAGTTGAAGCTCTGTAAGCACTTCTACATTCTTGGTCACTAGCTTGTTGAACTTCAAGTATGGTTCAAGGTTCTTTTCAGTTTGATCGCTAAAAGTTTTGAAGAAATCAGTGTACATGGTTTATCTCCTAGAGAAAGAATTAAAATATCCGTTTAAATAACTACTTAACTGCTTTTACAACCACAGCCGTGCCCATACCGCCGCCTACACAAAGTGAAGCAACACCGTACTGACCGTCTTGTTTGTGAAGTTCGTGTACTAACGTAACCAAAATGCGGTTACCTGATGCACCTAGAGGGTGGCCCAATGCGATTGCACCACCATTAAAGTTGGCTTTGTCTTGAATTGAGCTCACGGGAACTTGGTTGGTTTCTGCCAATTTATGAATCACACCCAAAGCTTGTGCAGCAAAGGCTTCATTCAACTCATAAACGTCAATATCGCTGGTTTTCAGGTCAGCTTTGTTCAACGCTTTGTTTACCGATTCAACCGGACCAAGACCCATAATTTTTGGATCCAGACCAGACTGCGCATAACTTACGATTTCAGCGATTGGCGTTAAGCCGAGTTCCTGAACTGCACTCTCAGAAGCAAGGATAATGGCACTAGCACCGTCATTAATGCCGGAAGCGTTGCCTGCTGTTACCGTACCTTCACGGTCAAAAGCTGGGCGCAGTTTACTCAAGCCTTCCAGTGTTGCGTTTGCTTTAGGGTATTCATCCGTATCAAACACGACGGTTTCACGACGTTGTTTAACTTCGACCGGCACAATTTCGTCTTTGAACTTACCCGCTTCAATCGCAGCGACAGCCTTTTGTTGGCTCGCTAGCGCATATTCGTCTTGCTGTTGGCGCGTCAAACCAACCTCTTTCGCAACATTTTCGGCGGTAACACCCATGTGGTATTGGTTGTAAACGTCCGTCAAACCGTCAGCAATGAGGAGATCTTTCAACTCCATGTTGCCCATCTTATTGCCATCACGTACAACGCTAGGCACGATGAATGGGATTTGTGACATTACCTCGACACCTGCAGCCACAACCACTTGTGCATCGCCACTGCGAATATGAGAAACGCCATCCATGACAGTTTTCATACCACTGCCGCAAACCATGTTCACGCCATAAGCTGGCACAGACTCGGGAATACCGGCAAACATCGCGGCTTGACGACCAACGCCCATACCTTGCCCTGCTGCGATAACGTTACCAACGATCACTTCATCAACTTTATCGCCCGTTAGTGATGCCGCCTCAAGCGCACCTTTAATTGCAACCGCCGCTAGATTGCCCGCTGACGTGTTTTTTAAGCTTCCGCCAAACGCGCCAATCGGTGTACGTTTCGCTGCAATAACAAATACTTTTTCCATCATCTTCTCCTTAGCTCATGTATAGGCCGCCGTTCACCGACAGTGTTTCACCGGTGATGTAAGCGCCGGCATCACTCACTAAGAAGCTTACGGATGATGCAATTTCTTCAGGCGTTGCTAAACGCTTCATTGGGATCTGGTTGGTGATAGACTCCAGCACTTCCGGTTTCATTTGTTCAACCATTGGTGTCCCTGTGTAACCCGGAGCAATAACGTTTACCGTTACGCCTGAGCGAGCCCCCTCATATGCCAATGCTTTAGAAAAACCAATCATGCCAGCCTTAGCCGCTGAATAGTTTGCTTGACCAAACTGGCCTTTCAGACCATTAACAGAAGAGATGTTAATAATACGACCACCGCCTTTTTCGCACATGGTTGCAAAAAGCGGCTGTGTCACGTTGAACAAGCTATTTAGGTTGGTATTAATGACGTCGTTCCAAGCCTGTGCAGTCATCTTTTTAAACACGCCATCGCGTGTGATTCCTGCATTATTGACGACGACATCAACGGTTCCTTCTTCCTCAAGTAAAAGTGCTAGTTTTTCAGCACATTGAGCGGTGTTAGTTACATCTAGTTCAAAAAGACGTACCTGATCTTTATTGAACCCTTTTTCATTAAACCATTCCAACGCACACTCATAGTTACCAGTAAAGTAAGTAGCAATTACTCGGTAACCATCATTAACTAATTGAGAGGAAATAGCAGAACCAATTCCGCCTTTTGAT
This sequence comes from Vibrio jasicida 090810c, assembly GCF_002887615.1. Lineage (NCBI taxonomy): Bacteria > Pseudomonadati > Pseudomonadota > Gammaproteobacteria > Vibrionales > Vibrionaceae > Vibrio > Vibrio jasicida. The sequence goes on from NZ_CP025793.1 coordinate 1,755,259, forward strand.
CCAGTGATCAAAGCGACTTTCTTCATTGAAGACTCCATTCTTAACGGCATTAAAAAGCGAATTAAGACACTGGCGAAATATTTCGCCAACTGACATATAAATTTATTCTTGTGGCAACAAATCCTCTGCTGCCTTTTATTTTAAGTTAACCTAGAAATATTACATTTCAAATAAAAAACTCATTCATTTGCATAAGATTGATTTAGATCTCACTAGCAATGAAATGTTATAGAAAGGTTAAATACGCTTAAGGGATTGATTTAAAAAGACTTAAACTATAGACAACTTAATCAACAATGATTAAAACCATCTTTATTTCAGTCACTTATACGAATTTTTATGTTTATTGCATTTACAAAGAGTGAAAGATCATCTTTGGTTTCTAAACTAATAATTCTTAATTAAATCATTGGAGTAATAGTTCCAATAGATGACCTTACAAATATTAAATATATCATTTATTTAGATATCACCTTGCATTAAAATTTTAATTATCATCAAACCTTTAATGACAATTAAATCAACGTAAAATAAATAAAAACCCAGAAATATTTTCCTTAATATAGGCTTATTTAAAAACCGACTTTTTATAAATGTCACCATTTGGTGCATGCAAGCACTAATATGTCGCAATCATTTAATTACTATTTTATTTTTATTAAATAGTTGAAAGGTAGATGGATGTCCAAGAAGGTAACGACTTTTATCTATGGCATCGAAGAGCACTTTGCACTATCTTTGTTGCCTGACTAGCTAATAATACAATAATCACTAATATGAATACCGCTTTGCTGACCATGTTTATCCCCACCTTTTTCTTTGTTTCTATCACGCCTGGTATGTGTATGACACTCGCGCTCACGCTAGGCATGAGCATCGGCTACCGAAGAACCCTGTGGATGATGGCAGGAGAATTAGTTGGGGTGGCACTGGTTTCTGTCTCAGCAGTACTTGGTATTGCCGCAATCATGCTCAACTACCCATGGCTGTTTACTGCGCTCAAACTGATTGGCGCTAGCTACCTGCTCTATCTGGGAATTGAAATGTGGCGTTCACGAGGTAAGCTCGCAATCAATGTTGATAGTATTGATGTACCGACTAGTGGTAACTGGGATTTGGTACTTCAAGGGTTTATTACAGCCATCGCAAACCCGAAGGGGTGGGCGTTCATGATTTCACTTCTCCCTCCGTTTATCGATCAAAGCGCAGCACTCACGCCTCAACTTGTTGTTCTCGTCTCTATTATTTTGTTATTTGAGTTCATCTGTATGTCTCTTTACGCTACTGGTGGCAAAGGACTTAAACGTTTACTAGGCCAATCAAAAAACGTGCGCTTGATGAACCGAATTGCAGGCACTTTGATGATGGGTGTCGGTGTTTGGTTGTTATTGAGCTAATTCAGCAAGCAATGACACACATCTTAGATAAGTTCAAACAGACCATTCGTGAGGCACTCGATTTTCAGGCTCGCGTGTGGGTAGTAAACGTCTATACGGGAGAGCACAAAGGCGAGTCTTATATGGTGAATGAGGACAGCTTTTCGGAACCATTACAGTGGATGAAGAAGAAAGGTTATCAAGATGCCATGCTCACCAAAGTTGAATCGATGACGCGTTCCCAAATCATAGAGTTCGATCTTGGTTCAGTGAAGCATCGCCTAATGCGCGTTAAGTAACACCTTCTTTTATTTTATTTTATTTCTCGTTTCTCGTTTCTCGTTTCTCGTTTCTCGTTTCTCGTTTCTCGTTTCTCGTTTCTCGTTTCTCGTTTCTCGTTTCTCTAGATAAAAAAGCGCCACTCAAGTTGAGTGGCGCAAGCACTTTTACCTTAAACACCAAACATTATGGTGCAGTGTCGATCTCTACTGGTAGGTAGTGTTTTGGTTCTAGCTTCAACCATTCCGGAAGCACCGTACCAATCGAGATAGATGACCACGTACCCGATAGTACGCCGATAAACATTGCTGTTGAGAAACCAGCAAGAGCTGAGCCCCCCATGATCCATAGTGCTCCAACAGTGATAAGCGTTGTACCAGACGTCACCATAGTACGGGAGAACGTCGCCAGTACCGCTTCATCGTTAATTTGTTCCGTTTTCCAACTTTGCTTAGCAACCAGTAACTCACGAATTCGGTCTGCAATGATAATCGAGTCATTCAACGAGTAACCGAGAATAGCGAGAATCGCTGCGAACACCGTTAAATTGAATTCCATTTGGGTAATAGCAAAGAAACCCAGAACGAGAATAACGTCGTGCGCGAGAGCGAACAATGAACCACTTGCTAAACGCCACTCAAAGCGGAAACACAAGTAACCAAGAATTGTCAGTACTGAAACCAGTAGCGCTAAACCACCTTGATCGAACAAATCCTGACCTACTTGAGCCCCTACGATACTGTTACTTACAACTTTCACTTCATGTGAGATCGGCTTAAGCGTCTCTGCCACACTTGGTAAAGTTTGACCCTCTGTTGGTGCTGAATAGCGAATCACCCAACGACCATCCTCACCCGAACGAGTTACTGATGTCGAGTCACCCAACTTAGGTTGCAGTGCATTCAATAAATCGTGGTTCGTTAGTTGTTTATCGACTTTCACTTCGGTAACCATACCACCAGTGAAATCAAGACCTAAGTTTAGTCCCTTCATACCAAGGGCGACCAGCGCAATGACCGTTAGAACAACAGAGACAAACGTTGTGAAGTAACGAATCTTACGGATATTTTGTTTTAGCATTTCAACCATGATTTAAACCCTTACATCACGACGGCCATCACGGCCCCAAATTAAATTAATCATTGCACGAGAAGCGAATACGCCAGTAAACATACTGGTCATCAGACCCAAGCCTAGTGTTAAAGCAAAGCCCTGAATTGGACCGTTACCGATCGCGTATAGAATCACTGCTGTGATCATGGTGGTGATGTTGGCATCAAGGATGGTTGCAAATGCACTATCAAAACCGAGGTCAATCGCTTGAGCGAAGCTGCGACCCTCTCGCATTTTGTCCTTAATACGTTCAAAGATAATTACGTTGGTATCCACTGCCATACCTACGGTCAATACCAAACCGGCAATACCAGGCAATGTAAGTACCGCACCTGGAAGCAGCGCGATTAAGCCAAGCAAGCAAAGCATGTTTGCACAAAGTGCTACGTTTGCAACCCAACCTAAACGACGGTACCAAAGCGCCATAAAGGTGAGCGTTAAGCCCATACCTAGCGCAAGCGCAGCAAAGCCGTTTTGAATGTTTTCTGCACCAAGAGAAGCACCAATTGTGCGCTCTTCAACAATCGTTACTGGGGCAGTTAGAGAGCCTGCACGCAGAAGCAAAGCTAGTTGTTGCGCTTCATCCATGCTGCCAGCACCTGTGATGCGGAATTGGCTACCAAGTTGAGATTGAATCGTTGCAACACTGATGACGCGTTCACTGCGCTCTGTCATGCCGCGTTCATTTGTCTTGTACTCACGGTACACGGTCGCCATAGGCTTACCAATGTGAGTCGCGGAGAAGTCACTCATCTTCTTACCACCCGCGTGGTCTAGAGAGATGTTTACTTCTGACATGCCCATTTTATCCACACCAGCGCGTGCGTTTACAATGTGCTCACCAGTAAGGACAGGACGTTTAGCAAGAATAACGGTACGGCCGTCGTTGTCTTTTAGAACAAGATCTTGGCTGCTTCGTGCTTGGCTTGCATCTTTCACTTCATAGAAAGCAAGACTCGCTGTTGCACCGATAACGTTTTTCGCTTGGGCAGGATCTTGAACACCAGGAAGTTCGATACGAATACTCTCTTTACCTTGACGTTGAACCATCGCCTCGGTAATACCGAGTTCTTCTATACGACCGCGCATGATCTTCAAGTTTTGTTGCAACGTAGTCGTTTGGAACTCTTGGATGTTTTGTTCACTTGGTTGAAGTTCAAAGCCTCGGTCTGTGCTTGTCATCGTCCAGCCAGGGTAGTTTTGGCGAAGGAATTGGCTTGCTGCTTTCAAGCCTTCCTCGTTTTCACTGTTTACCGCAATGTGGTTGCCCGCTTCGGCGCGAACCTGAACACCACGAACACGCTCTTCACGAAGGCTTGCTTTGATCTCGTCTACTAATGCGTCACGTTGTTCTTCGAATGCTTTATTTACATCTACGTTCAGTAGGAATTGCACACCACCACGTAAATCCAAACCTAGCTTGATTGGGCTAAAGCCCATTTCATTTAGCCACTCTGGTGCAACCGATACGTAAGAGAACGTAATGCTGTCGTCTTTGTTTAATTGTTCGTTTAACAGAGCACGCGCTTTACTTTGTGCATCTTCGCCATCGAAAACGATTGTGGTTTGGCCGTCTTTCTCAATGATCTTCGACGCAGGAATGTGATGCGACTTTAATAGCTGATCCAATTGAACCACTGACATCGCACTGTTGTTTTGGTCAGCAAACGTAACCTGAATAGACGGCTGCTCGCCAAACCAAGTTGGGATTGCGCTCAAAGTTAAGATGATAACGGTCGTAATTAATACGACATATTTCCATGCTGAGTAATGGTTCAGCACTTTTCTGGTTTTTTGTGGTTTCGGTGTTTTCTTCATGTAAACATCATCCATTCACTAATCAGTGAATATTCAAATAGTTAAATTCAAGACACGACAAAACGATTACCCAACTAAAAGCAGGTATGGAATGCACAGAACGATCACTCGCCCTGTAAAAATGTTGTCGTGTTAAGAATGCACAAGATGTGCAGAGTGATGGTGTTTAAGCTGAAAACTGACTATTGAGAGCGACGTACATGGCATTGGTGTCTTTCCAACCAGCAATGCGATGGTCACTAACAAAATAGTGAAAGGTAGATTGGTTTTGACGCCAACTGATGTCCATTAGGCTATAAGCATAACCAGCATCGGCGTAAAAAGGACTGGTTAGATCGCCAACGAAATCAACATGTTCGTCGTCGATATTCTCACGTAGGTGCGATGTCCAACGCTGAGAGTTAAAAATAGCGAATGAATCTTGGCTGGCATGTCCCTCTGAAACAGGAGACTGAGTAGACTCTTCTGTCAGCTCGGAGATATCAACCGGAGAGTTCGTTGCGGAGTTAGCAACCGTAAAAGGTTGTAACTTAGAGAAGTGAGGTAAGTGCGATTTATGTTCTAACTGCGCAGCAGACGCTTGCATTGGCGATAGCACCATTGCAAGTAGCAGCAAAAACAGTTTTCTAACGTAAATCCAAGGCATGATAGCTCACTTAAAACAAAACGAGCCGAGTTCTTCAACTCAGCTCGCAGATAGTATTCCTATTGCTTATAGTTAACAACTAAAAAGTTATAAATCTCTGTTTCCAACCTTGGAAAACAACATCCACCAGCGTTCAACAGACATTCATCGATAAAATATTTCACCTTTATCGACATCTAAATAGATTTTGTTTTCTTGTTCTAGCCCGCCGCAATATATGAAATACACATTGCGCTTTTTATACGTCACAGAGCGAACCCATCCACCAAGCTCTTCGAAGTCACTAGGCGCACACGTTTCGTCATCAAGCAATTGCTGCGTTTTATTACGGAATATATCTAAGTGTACTTTCAAATCATCGGACTTTTGTAAGTAGTTGTCCAATATTTCCAAGCGCTCTTGTTCTTTAATCACCGGTTGTGAATCCGATAGCCCTTTCGCATCGACCCATTCTGCCGTTTCTTCCCCGCCCTCTTCATAAACAATGTAATCCGAGAGGCGAAACCAACCATCAGCTTTCTCCAGCACCGATACTTTCTCACCCTTATATAGGGCATCAACAATCAATGATTGGTTATCGGGTTTGTTATACACGTTGATGCGGCGTTCTGTGACATAGTATTCGGTGACCTCTGGAGCAGGCACTTCTAAATCCATGATAGGTTTTGGTTCCTCTTTTGGACCCACCTCTTTTTCAGGCTTAAACGGCGCTTCAGCGACAGGCTCGTCTTTTTGCATAAAGAAGAAGTAGTACCCTGCCCCAGCGCCTCCAAGCAGCAATAAAATGACCAGTGCAATCAGTGCTTTCTTCATGTCCTATTCCTTTTCTTCTTTGTATCAACGGCGCCCATACAGCATCTATACTGATAGCAGATGCATAACTTACGTGACAACAATGATGAACAAGCTCAAATGGATATTGCTCCTAGTTCCACTTCCAGCATTCGCCAATATTCAATGTGACCACGCTTCGTGGAATGACAATCTTACCCAATTCAGTCGTTTAGAGTCCAATTACAATGAACATGCTCGCTTGTTTAATGAGAGCCTAAAAGAATACAACGATAGTCAGATGTACTCACAAACATTTTCAACGGATGAGTTAAGCAAACTTTGGCGTACGCCTTCCAATAAAAACCGCTTGAAAAAGCAATTGTTGGAGTCAGAGGAACAACGAGAGGATTTCATCGAAATGTCACGCGCTATAAACGCCCTGATGCATCGCTCTCAAACCATCGCTGAAAATTGGAAACGCATTGTCTTTTATTGCCAGAAGGAAGGCGCTAAGTCGAACGAGATCACGGCGAACTGGTATCTGACCAATACATTAGAAATGCAAAATGACTTCCGAATTTTGGCAGGAAAGTACCTCACACTTGCCAATCAATATGGCATGGAAATCGACGCTATTAATTATGCACGAAACAGCTCTGAATGATTCTGTTCATATTGGGATTGTTCCCCCTTTCAAATTGAGCAATTAATAATCAAACAGGTCAATTTATAGAGACATCTGTCACAATAACGCTTTACTTACGACCAGTTTTTGGGTAATTTACCCATTAACAAAATTTAATATAAAGTCACATTTGGCTGGAGATGATGCTACAAAAATGGTTATCAATCGATTAAGTAACAGGGATTGTCCTAATGCTACCAAAGCCAAGTTTTTGTCAGTAGTTAGGCACGTTAAACAGTTCGGTTCAATCAGTGACTTGGACCTTTGTAAAATCTTCGGAGAGACAATTTGGAGCGATGGGAGGGAGTACCATTCAGCCGCGTTCTCATTTAAGGTTGATAGACACACAGGTAACTGTGAGATCTCAAAATACAAATACCAATAAGGCTTAAAAGAATCACCAAGCGGAGTCAGGCAACTGACTCCGTTTTTTATTGCTCGCTAAACGAAAGGCGATTTAATGTTTTGGCATCACAATAGTGAAATCGTGCTCGGAATACCCTTCAACCAAATAACTGTCCTTACATAACAGTCGGCAATAACGCAGTATTCCCTCTTTGTTGTGCGATTCAAGCATCTGCATACTCGGTAACTTTGCCTCATCCAATAAGTTAAACGCACAGGCTATCTTCGCCGCCCGATACATCTTCTCAATCATCTCGACAGTATGATTTGGATTAGCTGATTGATAATTCAAAGAGCCAGAAGCCAAGACATAGTCCGCACTCGGCAGCACAAGTTTGGAAAAGTCTCCTCGTATGTAATCCGCGTGTGTTTTGAAGACTCTTTGCCTAGCCACAGAAATGAACTGCTTCTGCTGGTCAATTCCGATATAGCCAGATAAGCAGATATCTTTTTGCTCTAAATATTCAAGTAAATCAGCATAACCACACCCGATATCTAGAAGGCTCGTACCATTGAGCGGTAAATCATGACACAAGGCTTCAAAGCGACTTACTTGGCTAAACTTGTCCTGCCAACCTAATGTTTTTGCCTTGTCGTCACCAAATTGCTTATATCGTTTACGGTGATAATGAGCGATACGCAGCCTATCTAACCACTTCATGTGTACTTACCTTTCGAAATCATTTTATGATTTAGTATCAACTTAAGTCTGAGTATAAATAGGAAGATTACCATTACCCTTCACTTGTCGAATGGCTAAGTGCGTGTGGATGTCTTTTACATTTTCCAATCGCTGTAATTTTCGAGTAAACGACTCATAACCCATCAGATCTTTGCTTACTACTTCGAGCAGATAGTCGTATGCCCCAGAAACAACATGACAAGAGATGACCTCTTCCATATCACCGATGGCTTGTTCAAAGTCATCAATAGAGGTTGCTTGGTGATTATTCAAACTGACCTCAACAAACACCGTCATCGCGATGCCCGCTTTATCACGTGAAATCATTGCCCTATAACCGCTAATGACCCCCTCCTGCTCTAGCCGTTTGATCCTTCTTGCACAAGGTGAAGCAGAGAGTCCGACTTTATCTGCAAGCTCACTCGTCGTCATCGTCGCGTCTTGTTGAATCAAATGAAGTAATTGGCGATCTATTTTATCCATTTCATCATCCATGCCAAATTTCACTAACAAAAGCTTTCATTTAGATTAAAATCATCAATATCGAGCGATATAGCGCTATAGTTTGCCACCATTAATCGTCACTTTCATCCGATAATTAACACATTATTCACAAAGTATTGGACACATGATGGCTTTAGGATACGCCGCGATGCTCACCACCCTTTTTCTTTGGGCTGGTTTTTTTCTGTCCCTCAAAGGCGGGACGATTTCTAATCTTGAGCCAGCAGACATTGCTCTCACCCGATTTCTCGTCCCGGCCTTAGTCTTATTTCCATTCGTCATCAAATCGATGGATCACGTGCGCGCGGTCCCCCACAAATACCTCCTCGGTATCCTTCTTGGCAGTGGCTTGCCTTACTTGTTGATTGTTGGCACTGCAATGCAGTTTGCCCCTGTCGCGCATGGCAGTGCTCTCGTCCCAGGAACCTTGCCTTTATTTGTATCTGCTATCGCGGTAATTTGCTTTCAACAACCACTCAGCCGGCATCGAATTATTGGTCTGTCGGCGGTGTTGTTTGGTATAGCTGTTTTTTTTATTGTCCAACTTGGGAAGTGAATACAATTGGCCCCAACTTAAAGGGCATTTTTTGTTTTTGCTGGGTAGTTTGATGTGGGCCACGTTTACTATCAGTGCTCGTGTAGCAAATTTGAGTGCACAGGTTTGCGCTGGGTTTGTATCGATCATCTCGTTTGCGATGCTTATCGTCGCCATCGGTTTTGGTTGGACAGACAGTTACCTCGCCATCACTCCCTTAAACAAATGGCCATGGAGTGAACTCTTTGGACATATCTTGCTGCAAGGTGTTGGCGCTGGGTTAGTTGCCTCTTTCACCTTCCTCTATGCCGTAAAAAACATTGGGGCAGAAGCGAGTGCAGCCTTTGGTTCCTTAACCCCAGTGCTCGCAACCTTGCTGGCGATACCGGTTTTCAATGAAAGACCAGATATCTTAACTTGGTGCGCACTCTTTTTGGTTACGTGTGGCAGCATCGTGGCAAGCAATGTTTTAATGAAACAAGACCCTGGCCAAAAATATCAGCCCCCCGTTCACAGATAAGAATAAAATTGCACGACTTTTGTCTCCGACTATTGAAAGCCAAAACGGCGTTTTGATAACCTGTTGGGCATAATAAATTACAACGTCAGATGTTATGCCTTCAACTCACAGCAAAGACGAATTACATCGATTTTTAAAAACAGGAATGCGCCTCTGGGTTAACTTCGAGTTCAGCTCGGAAGAAAAATACACTTACGCTGCGACTTATATTGGATTGAAAGAAAACGCTTATATCATTCTCGATATTCCAACACGACTACTGGAAGAACAAGCACTCCGTAAGCTCAACAATGTCGATGTGGTCATCCGAGGCGTTTCAGATACGGATTTGGGACACGTGATTGCTTTTAAAACCAGCGTTCTGATGAATGTTCTACGTCCATCTCCATTGTTATTTATTCGTATTCCCGCCACTTTCGCGACCAAGCCCGTGCGAGAACATGAACGCTACAAGCTACAGCTGGGTTGCGCTATCGACCATATGAACAATAAATACGAAGGCTGCTTGATTGATTTCTCGTTATCCGGTTGCGGGATCTCAACCATGATAGAACCAGAGTTCTTAGTGGGTGATAGGATCACGATAGACTCACCTCTAAGTGGTTATATTGATGATGATAATCGCTGCTCCGTTGCAAACATTAAGAAACTTGCCAAGGGTTGGATTATTGGAGTGCAATTTGCGGAGCCTTTGAATATGACGGAAGAACTCAAAACAGAGTTGCTTGAACAATCCTTTTCTGCAGCGACAATATAACGAATCAGTAGTGTCAACGATAAGAGAGGCCACTACGCCCCTCCGTTTCGGTTTTTAATTACGTTCTTTCTACTAAGAATCGCTGCTTGAAATCGACAAATGCCTCGTGCAATGCGTTCTCTTTGATCGGTTTGAGCAGCACATAGTTCGCCCCTGCTGCCATAAATGCGTCACTGGTTTCTTTTGCAGTATCTGCAGTACAAGCGTAAATAGGCGTGCCCAGCCGTAAATTCTGGCGTATCTCGTGCGTCGTTTCGATACCACCAAGGTGCGGCAGTTGATTATCCATCAATATCAGATCGTAATTATTGTCAGACAGATATTCCATTGCCTCTAAACCGTCTTTCGACCAATCCACCTGCATTTTGTATTTCTTACAAAATGCTTGAAGGATAAAGGCATTGGTATGATTGTCTTCCACCAGCAAGACTTTTAAGCTTTCATCAAACAAGGCTTCTGGTTTCACACGCTGACTGGCATCCAAAGGACGAAGTACACGCGCTCGGTCTTTCACAGGTAGCGTGACGACAAATGTGGTGCCATGTCCTTTACTACTACGAACTTGAACGTCACCTTCTAGCATGTCGACAAGGTTCTTCACGATGGTCAAACCTAGGCCACTGCCGCCGTATTCGCGAGTGGTTGTTGCCTCTTCTTGCACGAAAGGTTCGAACATTTGGTCAAGCTTATCCGATTCAATACCAATCCCTGTATCGATGATCTCAACAACCAAGACACTGTTCTCTGCGCCATAAAATTGCTCTAACTCTGCTTTTAGATGAACGCTTCCGGATGGCGTGAACTTCACCGCATTGCTGACTAAGTTAAACAAAATCTGATTGAGTCGAACTTGATCAGTAAAGATTTCGACATCTTGATCGAGCTTGTTCTCAATGATGAGTTCAACGCTCTTGTTATTACAAATTGGACGATAGATGTTGTCTAGCGTGCGAATGGTGTCATTAAACGAAAACGGGTGCTTTTGAATATTGAACTTACCTTGCTCAATCTTGGAAAAGTCTAAGATATCATTCAAAACTGCCAATAAATGCTCACCACTATGGCAAAGCACATCGATTTGATTCTTCTGTTCTTCGGTTTCCACCGTATCTTTTAATAACTGTGCGACACCCAAAATACCGTTAATTGGCGTTCGAATTTCATGGCTCATCTTTGCGAGAAAATCAGCACGAGCTTGCGCGGACTTTTCTGCCTCACGCCGTGCAATGTTACTCTGCTTTTCGGCTTCGATGAGGGTCGTGATATCTTGACCCTGAACGATAATACCGCTGATATCACCATCAACACGAATTGGCGATAAATTCCAACGGTATATCTTGTTGCCAATAGGTACGTTAACCCCTGTCAATGTCGCTCCTTGAGCAGCCATTTTCAGGTGTGGGGTCAGTTTCTCTTTGAAACCTTGGAAGACCGGATGCATGGTTTCATGATCGTCATCTATCACCAACTCTTTGCGTGCTGCTGGGTTCATCTGAATCAAGATACTTTCTTCCGACCAAACCATGATTGGCGATAACGCAAAATTAAACAGATCTCGGAAAGACTTCTTCTGCGCTTCTAGCTCTTCAAAGGTGCTTTCCAGCGTTGATCCTATATGATCAAACTCTTCAATATTTGAACCGTTAAATCGTTCAAACCCTTTTTCCTCACGCGCGGAACGCGTGTAAGACATCAATGATTCCAGTTGAGCCGAGACTTTACTCTCAATCCATTCCTTGGTCAGCAACGCAATCATAATCATGCCAACAATCGAAGCCAGCATGGCTAAAAGGTGCTGGATTTGCAGCGTCACGACACTGTGATTATCTTGCACCGTGAGCAAACACAATTCTGTCGTCACCGCATTAACTTCAATCGGAGTTTCTATGACGAGCAGCTTATCGAGTTTCTTTTGTGATCCTTTACGCTGCAATACGTCTGCAACACTGTATGCTTCATCCCCTATGAGAGAGTTTGCTAGCGGGACATTGTTGGCAACCATTACGACATTATCCACGTTACTCTCGCTTTTGAGTTTTTCCATTAGTGCGAAATTGTTATCTAACACAACAACATTAAAGGAGAAACCCAAGACCTCTCCGGTCGGCGGGGCTATTACAGGTACACGGCGAAGCAACATATGTCGAGAACCAATCGAGGTCATCACATTAACGTAATACCAGTTATTACTGAACGTGACGCGATTGGCGAGACTATCAAGGATAAGATCGTTCACGCCATAAAAGTGTGCGTTGCCATCATCCCAAATGATGCCTCTATGGTCAGTCAGAAAACGAAATTCTGGTGTATGAGCAGGATCGCTTTGGTCAATACTGAGGAAGAAGTAATTCAACGCATCTGTATTTCTGTCAACGTAAAAATTACGAATCACTTCACTTTTTGTATTGCTATCGTGATGGATTTGAATCGCCGCGAAATGGCTATCGAAAATGTTGTGTATCAGAGCAGAAGTTTGTTGCTTGGTCCTGTCTACTTCTTGCCAAATGATCTGTTTAGAGAAGTAATAGCTCTGAATAAAAATCCCGAGAATGATCGGGGCGAGAACAAGAATGATGATCTTTGTAATGAGCGTCGCAAGAGAGCGACGCTTTTTGGCGTTTGAACGTATTGTCATCAATTATCTGAGTATCTAAATGCACGCTTCTTAAGCGCTTCGATTCTTTCCGGTGAATCCGCTTTCGTGACAATTTCAAAATCACCGGAATACACGGTAGGTACTGGCTTTCCTTCCAAGTCCCACTTAATGGCTTCTGCCATCGCAATCCCGGTGTCGTCATTCATACGCATGACAGTAATGTCGAGATCGCCTTTTTGGATGGCGTCTAACTCGGCAGAGCCCCCACCCCATCCGTTAATCATAATGTCTTCTCTTCCCAATTCAGAAAGTGCATCAACCGCACCCAACGCCACATCAGTAGAGCAAGCATAAATAAAATCAACATCTGGGTATTTGGCTAAACTCGCTTTCGCAGCATCATAACCAGACTGCTTTGTTGCTTTTGTATAGTAGGCTGATTGTAGCTCAAAGTTATTATCACGGTTAACTTGGTGAATAAAAGTATCACCTCTTACGTCACTAATGTAACCCTCAGAAAAATAAAGCACGCTGTAATAAGTGTGTTTTGGGAAGTACTTTCCGAATTCCGTTGCTAATTCTCGACTGCCTTCTGCATGGTCAAACCCAACATATAAAAACGGCTGATGTTTGTCCCACTCTCGTACTGGCGTAGTGATATTTTGTAAAATCAGCTTGGTATTTGTTGAATCCAATACATGTTCAACAAATTTACGATGTCTGGTGGTATCCAGAGTGAAGATTAAGTAATCAGATTTACTTTTTAATGCTTCCATTAAAGACAAACTCTGTTGCTTTATATCGGCATTCGGACGCGTAAACACTTGGTTAATTTGATAGTTAATATTCAACTTATCTAAACGCTTTTCAAAAGCAGCAATGTTTCGTACCCAGTAATCTGACACTTGTTGACCCGGATATACGACGGATATTTTAAGTGGACGTGTTCTGGTTTTAGAGAATGGCACAGGACGTTCGCGAACGGCTTCTGCTAAGGCATTGGTCAGCTTTCTTTGCTCAGGAAACTCATCAAGAAAATCTTGGTATGCCCAATAGCCATTAAGCACTTGTGTCGCATGTGAAATCGGTGAAAAACCGATCATAGAAATCAGAGAAAGTAGTACCGCTTTTTTCATGTGTTGCTCTTATAGTTTTTTATGGAGCATGTCGCTGCTCTATTTTATTACCTAGCCGAGTCATCCTTTACCCTATTTGCACATATCCATAAAAGCCCGCTTGTATACCCAAGTAACTTCAGATGCTTGGGTCTCTATAAATGTTTCTATTAAGCCTTGCGGGGCATTACCGTATTATGTGTTACTACCGACGGAAATGATACCCACCCCCGTCAAAAATAAACCGCCATTTGAAGGCGGTTTGTCTTTTTGAAAAAGAAGTGTTTGCTTGAGGTATCAAACCTTGGATTAGCAGCACAGTTTTGCATTTTCTGACTCATTCAACATCGCGTTTGAATGGCGTTATTTTTGCTCTTGTTTTTCCGTGCACGTTTGACTTACCGCATTTGAAAAGAAAGCGTTTGATTGTCATCGACGTTGATCTCCGCGACTTCTTCTACCAATTGCTCTTTCTTTGTTTTTGTCAGTTGTTTGATGAAATATTCCGCTTTCATCGCAACACTTTTACTTTCAAAACAAGATGACCACTCCAAAGTCAGTGGCCCCTTCCCTTTCAGTGCTTTCGCACCTTTTCCCGTTTGATGCTGTTTAAAGCGTCGCTGTACATCATTCGTCACACCACAATACAGTGCATCGCGGTTGTTTCGGATCAGATACACACTCCAGCTTTGCTCGGCAATGTCACTCATGAAAGCAGCGACGCGACCTGTTCTTTTAGTGCTTCTAATTCTTCACGAAGTTGCACTACTTCTTGTTCTAGCTGAGCAACGCGCTCGGCACCGGCAGAAGAAGGAGCAGATGACGCTACGGCCAGTTCGCTCATGTCAACTTCACCACAGAATAGGTGCATGTAACGAGACTCACGTTTACCTGCCTCACGAGGAAGTTTTACAACAAGCGGGCCTCTTTCTTCACCAGCTAAAAGCTCAAGTGCGTTTTCAACTTCTTTAACATCATTGAAAGTAGCAAGGCGGTTTGTTCGCGTACGGATCTCACCCGGCGTTTGAGCACCGCGTAACAGCATGCAACACACGATGCCTTTCTCTTGTACGCTAAGCTGTAAATCGCCGAACTCTGTATTACAGAATCGATGCTGATACTTACTCACTCGGCTGTTAAAACTGCTTTCATCACTTACAAGTCGACGCTCAATGAGCGCATCCACTGCATCTAAAACGTCAGCTTCAGATAAAGACATAACCGGCTCGCGGTTACTTTTTTGATTGCACGCATTTGTTAGCGCGTTAAGGCTGAGAGGGTATTGGTCGGGGGTAGTCACTTCTTTTTCGATCAAGCAACCAATTACTCGTGCTTCAATTGCCGTTAGCTCAACTTTCATAATGCATTTCCTTATTATTTTTGCATTTGAATTTGGGTATCAGGCTAAAGCATAGCGCATGGACCTGACACCCTTTGCGATTCGGGGTAGGTCTTAATGCTCTGATAAGATCGACACTTTGGTCATCTTTCCATTCTCATCAACCATCATTATCTTCGAACGGTTGAGTTCGACTTCTGTGATTTCGAGTTGTGTTCTTGCTGTAACGTAAGCCGCTTTAAGTTTATCTGCCAATGAGTCGGTGGTTGATTCCATTTCTTGGCTTTCGACTTGCTCCGCAGTATTACCAGAGTTCATTTCGAGCTTCATCATATTGTCTTTAATAAAGCTGATAATATAGCGTCAAAACTCCTATGACAACGAGTTGGGGCATTTTCAGTGAACGATAATCCAAGCTTTTCAGTAACGAGTGTTAACAACACATCAGAATTGGTGGATAAATGTTCAACCCTACGCCACGTTTGATCTAAAGACTGTTATGCCACGAGATGTTGTGCTTTAATCGAGTCAGATATTCACAAATTAGGAAAGGGAACCATGAGTAGCGTATTTGAAATCGTGAACCAAGCTCGTCGTAAAAACAAACTAAAACGTGAGCTGCTTGATAACGAGAAAAAAGTTCGTGATAACCGTAAGCGTGTAGACCTTCTAGAGAACCTACTAGACTACATCAAACCTGAAATGACTCACGACGAAATCGTAGCGATCATCAAAAACATGAAAGCTGATTACGAAGACCGCGTTGACGATCACATCATCAAGAGTGCAGAAATCTCTAAAGCACGTCGTGACATCAGCCGTCGTATCCGCGAACTGACTGAAGAAGACAAGCAAACTAGCGGCAAAAAATAAGTCGAATTAGTTTCAGAATTCAACCCCGAGCAGGGGTAACTTGCTCGGGGTTTCTTTTTGTCTCTTTGTTGTACACTGTGTACAATAAAATCAACTTCAGTTCCAAAAACATTCAACGTTCCTATGCCTTTAACTTCTTCTACCGCACAACCGACGCTAGCAAAACAACTGTTTACTATGACATGGCCAATGCTCTTTGGTGTGTTGTCGTTGATGAGCTTTCAGCTAGTCGACAGCGCCTTCATAGGCCAACTAGGTGTGCTGCCTCTCGCTGCACAGGGCTTTACTCTACCACTTCAAATGGTGGTTATTGGCATTCAGGTTGGCCTCGGCATTGCTACCACCGCTGTAATTTCAAAAGCATTAGGCGCAAACGATACCCGCTATGCAAAGCAATTAGGCGGTCTGGTTTTAATGATCGGATCGGTGGGCGTAGCAGTATTCGGCTTGCTCATTTGGTTGTTGCGCTACCCTATTCTCTCACTGTTGAGCGCACCTGATACCGTAATGCCAATTATCGACAGTTACTGGCCTTGGTGGCTGTTGAGTTCTTGGGTAGGTGCGGTGCTGTATTTCTACTACAGTATCTGCCGCGCAAATGGCAACACCATGCTACCTGGCACCATGATGATGGTCACCAGCGGCGTGAACTTAGTGCTCGATCCGTTGTTTATCTTCACGTTTGATTTGGGGATTAACGGCGCAGCAATTGCCACCGTCATCGCCTTTGGTTTCGGTATATTGGTCGTCGCTCCTCGTGTTCAAAAAAACCATTGGGCAACCTTCCAGTGGCAGGATTTGAATGTGGTTAAGAGCATCACGTCCATCGGTAATATCATGGGCCCAGCGATGATCAGCCAGCTTCTACCACCTCTATCATCTATGTTAGCGACCAAGCTGCTTGCTGGCTTTGGTACGGCGGCAGTTGCATCTTGGGCTTTGGGCTCGCGCTATGAATTTTTTGCGATTGTATCGGTATTGGCGTTAACCATGTCAATGCCGCCGATGGTCGGACGCTTATTAGGAGCGAAAAACTACACCGACATTCGTGCATTAGTGTCTATTGCCGTTAAGTTCATCCTTGGTTTCCAGTTGTTGATTGCGCTAGTAACCTTTACCGCAGCTAACCCACTCGCCTTACTTATGACAAGTGATACTCAAGTAGAACAAGTCTTGCACATGCACTTGATGATTGTCCCAATCAGTTTAGGTTCACTTGGGGTGTGCATGTTGATGGTGTCGATTTGTAACGCACTGGGGAAATCTTATACCGCACTAACCATCTCAGCCCTGCGCCTGTTTTTGTTCTTCCTACCGTGCCTATGGGTAGGCGCTCAGGTGGGAGGCATTCAAGGTCTACTGATTGGCGCTTGTATTGGTAACCTTATGGCTGGAATCGCGGCTTATATTACGTACCAAAAAACCATTAATAAGCTCTCAGCTCAACAAGTCTCAATGTAACGACGCTTTCGAGTAACGCTGAAAAACAAAGCCCTCACTTCAACGGCGAGGGCTTTGTTGTTTTAAAAACGAGAAGTTGAACGAACTAACCTCAACTAAGTAAAGACATTTTATCAGCAGGGAAAACCACACCAGTTTGCCTTCTTACTTCGGTCAGTACTTTTGCAACGGTCAATGAACGCTGCTTCATTTGATCATCAATCACACCCAGTTTAAGCTGTTTAGCAAAGGCTTGAGCTTCATAGAACATGTGGTTCTCTTCTTGCGGCAGCGTTAGGACTTCTTTATCTTCACCGCGCGGAATGCGTTCAACACCACGACCTGTCGCAATCATATCGACAATCACACTACCCCGCTCACCTTGAAATTCACTTGGAATGAGTGAATCACTCACCTTAGAGTGTAGTAGGTTCACATTAAAGCCATCGTACGCCAGTGTTACGCTACCACAACCATCTACGCCTGATGATAAGATGTGAGCACTTGCTTGAACACTATTCGGCTCACCAAACAGTTCAATAGCAGAACCAACACAGTAATAACCAATGTCCATGATTGAGCCATTAGAGAACTCTGGGTTGAAGGTATTTGGGTTTTCACCGTTTAGGTATTTCTGGTAACGAGAGGAGTATTGGCAGTAGCTAATCGTTGCATGACGAATAGGGGCAATCGTCGGTAAGCTGTCTTTCAACACTTGGAAGTTTGGTGTGTATGGCGACATGAAGGCCTCGAACAGCACCACGCCATTTGCTTCTGCAGCCTTAAACATGGCTTGTGCCAAAGGATAGTTAGACGCCATGGGCTTTTCACAAATCACATGCTTACCGGCTTTAAGCATTTGCATTGCTTGAGGCGCGTGAAATGAGTTAGGGCTAGCAATGTAGACCGCATCGATATCTGAGTCTTTACTTAAGGATTCTAAACTATCGTAATAAGACGCTGCGCTATAAGGTTCACCAAACGAACGTGCCTTATCAATATCACGTGAATACACCGCTTGTAGGCAAAATTCTTTACTTTGAATGGCCGCTTCAACAAATTGTTGGGAGATCCAGTTAGTTCCAATAACAGCAAGTTTGAACATGTTACTTCCTTTTCATTATCGTTCGGTAGCCATAGGGCCCATCAGAGCGATTTAAGCAAGCTTTAGTTCATTAAACAACTCAAATAGTTGGTTCGATTTGTAAGGTTTCGGTAAGTATGCATCCATACCCGCCGCAAAGCAGTTCTGAATGTCTTCCTCTAGTACGCTCGCGGTCAAAGCAATAATGGTGATCTTATCGCTGCCCACTTCTTTTTCCCAACGGCGTATCTCTTTTGTGGCGGTTAAGCCATCCATCACCGGCATCATGCAATCCATCAGAATCGCATCAAATTGCTCTCCTTTTGTAATGGCTTCTAATGCTTCTTGTCCATTACTGGCAATTAAATAATCGTAGCCCGCTTTATCAAGAAAGAAACTGGCAATCTTTTGGTTCATCAAATTGTCTTCTGCAATCAAAATCCGGCGATGAGTTCGAGATTGGTTAATGTTATGAATGACAGCTGACGCCGTGACATCGTAACTTTTATTATTCTGTTCGACTTGAGCAAGCTCATCAATGGCATGTCTGAAGCGATTACCAAGGAAGGGTTGAGTCAACACCGCATGAATGCGCTCTGAGTTGGTATAGGTCGTAGTGAGATGATGCTGACAAACAATGATTCGACTCACATCGACATATTTCTCTAGTTCATCGATGGCCGAGTCCAACGTACTTTTACCATCATGGCAGTAAAAAATGACTTCGGCTTCTCTTGAAGAAAAGGTCAAATCATCAATGCACTTAACCTCTGAAAGTTGTATTCCTGCTAAACGGCATTCTTTAACGATTTGGCCGGTGTAAGGGTATTGGTCTGTGATGAGTATGCCCGTTCGAATTAATTCTGAACGCCAACCAACAATTGGTAGCACTTCTACCTCGATTGAGAATTCGAAATGGGTTCCTATCCCTTTAGATGATGTCGCGGTTAATTTGCCGCCCATCATGGCAACCAATTGACGACAAATCGCTAAGCCTAATCCAGTACCACCAAACTGACGTGAGATGCCTTCATCTTCTTGGGTAAAAGGTTCGAAGATGGTATTCAGTTTGTCTCGCTCAATGCCTATCCCTGTATCTGTCACTCTAAACGTTAAGAAAACGCTCTTTTGCGTCGTCGATTCTTGGTAATCAACATCGACAGAAATGTGCCCTTCATGAGTAAACTTCACCGCATTCGAGACTAGGTTCATGATGATCTGTTTGATGCGGTGATCGTCGACCATAATGCGTGGAGGAATACGTTCATCCAGGTTAATGTTTAGTTCCAGTTGCTTGGACGTTGCTTTAGATTGAAACAAAATCATTGACTGATAAACGACCTCGCGAATGTCAGTCTCGATTAAGGAAAGCTGTAAGTGACCAGATTCAATTTTCGATAAATCGAGAATGTCGTTTAGAAGAGTCAGCAACGTATGAGACGAAGTATCGATATCGGTTAAGATTTCTTTCTGATGAACTGAAAGGTCACTTTGGGACAGAATCTCCGTCATCCCAATAATGCCATTCAATGGGGTTCGTATTTCATGGGACATGCTGGCAAGGAAAACTGACTTTGCTCTGTTAGCCGAGATAGCTGACTCTTTGGTTTTTAGAATCTCTTCTGTCTGTCGGTTTTGCTCTTCCATCATACGATTGACTTGCTGCGCGAAAATGGTGAACTCATCATTACCATCAACGGCCACTTTCTCCCCTTTAACGTGTTCATGGATGAGCGTATTGAGAGAGTGAATGATAGAGTCCAGTTTGCTGTGCACGCGATACCAAGTACCAAACCCCAGCCAACACAATAAGACGATGATGACCATGACTCCCGACGTCATCAGCGTGATGCTTTGTTTTTGCGAACTGACTTGTACTAACAATGCACTCTCGACTTGTTGAGTGAACCCTGCCGTCATTACTTGTAAGCGTTGTACGCGGTGGTCAAGGTCTCTAAGGTAAGTTACATAGTCCGATTGCGATAACTCACCTGCCATCAAACGCCCACGAGCTTCAATGCTAGAAAGATAGCGCGGCGATGTGTACAGGCCCAGTAGTTTCTCAACTTGCTCATTTGAAGCCCCCAGCTTTATGAACCCTTCCAAACTTTGCTGCTGCCGCTCAATTGATTGGAAAAACATGCCTTGATTGGGCTTACTCTCCGGCTCTAACACCAAGCGATAGGTTAGCCACGCCTCTTTTTGCGTCCAATAAGAAAGCTGTGCGAGGTAAGCAATGAAGTCTTGCATCCAATGTGCTTCGTCACTGTCAAATAGATGGTAATGCTGAACCAATGCCTCAGACATCTCCTGTAAGAGTCGAAATGACCAATCTCCTGCATCCACACTGTCCTTTATGTCGCCGGAGATCACATCTAGCATAGCTTGCTTTAAATCATTGGAATATTCCACTGTGTGACTGTTTTGCATGAACTTGTCGTAAATCGCGAGGGCTTTGTCTCGTTGAACTTTGACTTCGATCGGAAGAGGTTGCTCTTCTCCATATTGATGACGTTCTTTCTCCATCCCATACACAAAGTGGGATGCTTCAGAAATCAACTTCAAGCCTTGAATATTACTGACGGTTTGGTTGAGTCTGGCGACTCGTTGAGAGTTAATAGAAAATTGGTGAACGGCGAACACAGAAATAACCACCGCAGGTAACAGTGCGAGTAGAGCTAAACGTAATTTTATAGAAAGTTTTATCATCCGTTCGCCCGAGTTAAGAAAAGGCCCTCGAATTAATACTAGACTACTTTCATAGATTGAATATGAACTTATGGGAAGGGTTTTATTGGCGCTTTTGCTTCGCTTATCTGCTCAAATAGGCAAAAACAACACTTAGCGCCCTTTGTTGCACCAAGGTTGACCGAACAAAAAGTGTGACTGCTTGCAAAATTTTGCAGCATCATTTTTAAACAGATTTGGTTAAATCGACATAGACCATTGGTGAACCCTAGACGGTCATTAAAAAGTTGATAAGACGTTTACCATTTTCGTGTTAAAGAATACAAACATCACAAATTCCAAATGGTAACTATCATTGTTGCAACCTTTCTATTTGAGATGAACCTTTATAGTCACGAATTAAGTTTTATATTTGTAAAAAGTCAATCCCCATAAAACCCTGCCTTAGTCACATTAATCAACTAATCAAAAGACGATTTGCCACACTTTAAGCTGGATTTATTTTTCCTAGCAGAATAAGACCTCAGCCCGTACAATCCGCACACATAATTATTACAACCCAATTACATAACACCCTCACTTCACGCTCTACCGTTGAGGTAACAGCTGAAAGTAAGGTCAGCCCCCAAAACGTGAAAGGTCCGAAACAACAATGAGTCCAGAGAAATATCTCCAAGACTGGCAAACAAGCCAAACGATTGCTGAATCTATTTCCCCTCTTATTGGTAAGCTATATCGTCAAAAAGGAATTGAAGTAGTTCTTTTTGGTAAGACACTTATCAACGCCACCACCATCGACATTCTCAAAACTCACCGCATTGCAAGACGTTACACTGGAAGTCCTCTATCTCTTGAACAAACCATGCCGATCATTCAAGCGTTGTGCGAAATGAGCATCTCATCTTGCCGTGTTGATGTTGGCCAGCTTGCTGGTATGTACTGGAAAGATCACGAAGACACCTCTGCCCTAAACGACTTCTTGCACACAGCTTTGCACGGTGCCCGTGATGCTGATTCTTCTTTAGCGGCTCGTGATGTGGTTCTTTATGGTTTCGGTCGCATTGGTCGCCTATTGACTCGCCTCTTGATTGAAAAGAGCGGCCCAGGTTACCCACTTCGTTTGCGTGCGATTGTGGTTCGTGGCGGTAAAAAAGGCGACCTTGAAAAACGTGCGAGCCTATTGCGCCGTGACTCTGTACACGGTCAATTCAATGGCAGCATCGTTATCGATGAAGAGCGCAAAGCCCTCATCATCAACGGCAACTACATTCAAATCATATACGCAAACAACCCAAGTGAAGTGGACTATTCTGTTTACGGTATCAACAACGCACTTGTTGTTGATAACACAGGTGTTTGGCGTGATGCAGAGGGACTAAGCCAACACCTAGCATGTGGCGGGGCAGAAAAGGTGCTGCTTACTGCGCCAGGTAAAGGTGAAATCAAGAACGTCGTATTTGGTGTGAATGAATCTGTGATTCAAGAAGATGACACCATCATCTCTGCGGCGAGTTGTACAACCAACGCCATTACACCGGTCCTTAAAGCGTTAAATGACAAGTATGGTGTTCTTTCGGGTCATATTGAAACGGTACACTCTTATACCAACGACCAAAACCTCATCGACAACTTCCACTCTGGCGATCGTCGTGGTCGCAGTGCCTCTTTGAACATGGTTCTCACTTCAACAGGTGCTGCGAAAGCCGTCGCAAAAGCACTGCCTGAACTAGCTGGTAAGTTATCTGGAAACTCGATTCGCGTCCCTACTCCAAATGTATCAATGGCTGTTGCAAACCTAAACTTAGGTGAAGGTGTAGACCGTGATTCACTGAACGACTACCTACGTGAAATGGCGTTAAACTCAGAGCTTTCTGCTCAAATAGATTACACAGATTCGACAGAAATCGTATCAAGCGACCTAGTTGGATCTCGTCACGCAGGAGTGGTGGACGGACAAGCGACCATCGCACAAGACAAGCGTTGTGTATTGTACATCTGGTACGACAACGAATTCGGTTACAGCTGCCAAGTTGTGCACTGTATGGAACAAATGATGGGTGTTCGTTACCAAACATTCCCTCGATAAGGTGAAACCTTGCTCCACAACGTTAACCACAATAGGTAACGAGCTGCACCTCAGCATTTGTTTTTAATAATAAGCGCCCCGCGCATTACTAATAGCTCTTCCCCGTTTATACGCCTGGTGACCTCAGGCGTTTTTTCGTTTTTAAGACTCTTTGACATTCCTCAGACATTAATTAACCAACTTGAACGCTATATTCATGTTTCGTTCATGTTCAGAGCACTAATATGAACCCATAGATTGAAAGAGAGGTCATGATTATGAATCGAATTATCGTTACTGCACTAGCACTGATTACTGGCTTTTTTACTTTGGTATTTAGCCTAATCATGGCGATTCCTTTGACCATCGCAGCCCTGATCACTGGTAAACGTATTGAAAAGCGCGTGAAGCAAATGCAGCAAGAAATGCATGAAGAATATGCATTCAATACGGGCAAATCCGACGCGATTGAAGGCGAGTTTGAAGAAGTTCGTCGCTAGCGTTTCTGAAGGTTCCACACTCCCCTATGTTCCTGAGCAACCTTCTTTGCTGACATCCTATCTCGTTAAGAGTTAGGATGTTTTTTTGTCTGCCATATACAAGAAAGGCTACCATCGCGGTAGCCTTTCTGCTTTTCAAACAATGCGTTCAGCTTAATTAAATCGTCACAACCACTCGCACAGCTAATAGCATCAAAACGATGCCAGATAGTCGGTCAATCAATACTGCCTTTGAGCGAATACGGTCAACAACGCGCGAGTTAGACAACACCAAGGTAATAAAGGTGTACCACAAACCATCGACAACAAATGGCGTCGCGACGATGATCATTTGGTTGCTTAGATCGTTACCAAGTGCAACAAATTGGCTGAACAATGCAATAAAGAACAGTGCGATTTTCGGGCTTAGAATCGAAATAAGAAAACCTTCTCGCGCCGATTGTAAAACCGTCGTCTCTTCACCAGATTCTAGCTTCGCTGCTACACCACCTTTTGAGCGTAAAGCATTGAAACCGAGATACGCCAAGTAAGCAGCACCTGCCAAACTGATCGTCTTAAATAGCAATGGGCTTTGTTGAAGTACCACTGCCAAACCTATCAAGGTAATGAACGCATAAATACCAATACCAAACGCGTGCGCCCATGCGGTAGCCAAACCATTCACGCGGCCACCAGCTAACGAGTGCTTAGCAACAATCGCTAAACTTGGACCTGGCGACATTGCCCCTAATAAACACACGGTAAAAAGTGATAACCAAACTGTTAGTGTCATAAGAATCTCCCCTCTTTGACGCTAATCTATCAACGGAACAGGTATAATTAGAAATCAAAGTTTTTCATACTAACCATGATTTCAAATCATAACTAAATAATGCATTTATTATCGAATGGAATATTCTGAAATCTGCATGACCGAACGAATCTCTTCCCGCACCCATCTATGCGCCGGATCCGTATCGTATTTCGGATGCCACATTAACCAATACTGATGAATAGGCGTTTCGAGAGGCAGTGCTTTATGGGCTAAGTCCCAATGCTTCGCAAGATTGGCCGCAATATGCTCTGGAACCACCATCAGATGTTCACTAGAAACTAAGCGATTGATGGCAGCAGAGAAGAAAGGCACTTTGAACCTAATATGACGCGTATGGCCTAGTTCTCTTAATGCTAAATCGGTGTACGAATCTTTGTCCCCACCACCCGTAACTTTAATGTGGGAGTAAGAAATTAAATCTTCAACATTGATACTGTCTTGCTTTGCTAACGGGTGAGAAGCTTTCATCAAACAAACTGATGAGTCTTCACCAATCTTCACACTGGATACACCCTGAGGCTTCTCTGGATACATGGAAGACGCGATATGAATACCAGTCTCATGAAGCTTATCTAGAAAGTCTGGCTGCCACAGTCGGTACGCCATATCTAACTGAGGAGCAAAGCCACTCAGATGAGAGGCAATGTCAGGGAGGACGTATTGGGCGACATAATCACTCGATGCAAATACTAACTCCGCTTTCCAATCCTCAGGTTCAAAAGGCTTGTCATCGAGAAGGTGATCGAATTCCGCTAACAAGTCATCTAACTTCTCTTTTAGAAGCAATGCTCTTGGTGTTGGAATCAGTTGGTTACCCTGTCGAACCAATAAAGGGTCACCGCACAATTCACGTAACTGCGCTAATTGACGGCTTACCGCCGATTGGGTGATGTGCAAACGCTCAGCAGTTCTGCTCACATGACACTCTTCAAGTAGGACATGTAAAGAGCGCAGTAGATTCAGGTTGATGTTATTCAGCATGCTCAACCCATTGAGCACGCCAATCTGCCGCGGCGTAATCTTCCGGCCAGTATTCCACTTGTTTGCAAATCAGGCCATCACGGACAGTATGAAAAGTAATTACCCTATCCGAACGTACACCATCGCTAACGATCACATCGGTAACGACTTGATCAGCATCAGCCACGATGCGTTCGATAGTAAAGGTCCATTTCCCGTCCGCAGGATAAGCTGAATTGAGCTCTGCAAAGTTTTTTCTACCTCGAATCACTTCTTTAGTTAATGGCCAAATCACGGCGCAGTCAGCTGACAAACACTCTGCCGCCGCATAGAAGTCATTGCTTGCCATTACGTTCCAAAAATTGAGGACGATGTCTTTTTCGTTCATTTTACAAACTTACTCCCTGTGGTATTGAAAAACTCCGTTAACACGGTATGTGTCATCACGTTACGAAGCTCTGGATAGCTTTGGATATAATCTCGAATCTCGTTGAGACGCGCGATATTAGGCACTTCGACAAACAGCATCATATCGGTTTCACCACTAATAGCGTGACACCATTTAACACCATCGATTTTATACAGGTCATTAGCGTAATTGTCGCAATGATGGCTAGAAGCGGAGGTATCAAATTTGAGTGCCATGTAAGCACAAATCATCGACTCTTTAGATATCGCAATATCGGCATGATAGCCAAGGATGACTTGGTCATTTTCAAGCTTTTTGATCCGAGCTGTCACAGCTGAACGTGACAGGCTAACTTGCTCTGAGATTTCAGTAATAGAGAGACGGGCGTTCTGCCGTAATAGGTCTATGATCTGATGATCAAATTTGTCCATAACATCACCAAGCTTTCCTTAATTTTGCCATTCTACTCAATTACAACTTATTGAAAACCGACAATTTGCGGTTTATCGGCAAAACAACCGTCATTTTGACGGTCGACAACATCATTTTGCTGTGCAGAATTTAGATATGCTTGTGGCACGCATTACCAAGACGTTCAGAGGTCGTTATGGAACAACTCAAAAAAGACATTACGCTGATATCCGGAATCGGTCAGCTTTCAACTACCTTAATGGGCACGGGTCTATTTATGATCCCAGCGATTGCCGCTGGCATTGCAGGTCACTTCTCGCTTTGGGCTTGGATTATCTTATTCATCGCTATTTGCCCTATCGCACTTACCTTTGCTCAATTAGGCAAACGCTACCCAAGTGCTGGCGGCACTGCATTTTTCGTTCGCAAAGCCTTCAACAGTAAGCTAGAGAGCAGCGTGGCGTGGTTGTTCGTTAGCGTTATTCCTGTTGGTGTGCCTGCTGCTGTCGCACTTGCAGCAGGCTTTTTACAACAACTGTTACCAGAGTCCATTAGTAATCACCTTTTCGCTCAAATTCTCACGGTTGCTCTGTTAATGGTGGTCAACTTGATCGGCACTAAATCATCAGGTCGCTTACAAACCATTATTGCACTGAGTATTTTTGCTCTGGTCGGTGCATTTCTGTGGAAAGGCGATGTTGGTTCTGTCGATTTAACCATGCCTGTCATTACGATGGATTCAACGTGGTCGATTGCAGCGGCTTTGGGCGTGATGTTCTGGTGTTTTGTTGGAATAGAAGCTTTTGCTCATATGGGCGAAGAGTTTAAAAACCCACAACGGGACTTCCCGATTGCCATCATCGTTGGTTGTTTTGTTGCAGGAATCACTTACTGGGCATGTTCTGTCGTCATTCTAAAGTTTGGGGCTTATGGCAATGCCCAATTCGATAGTGCATCGATCCCTTGGCTGAGCGCCCACCTATTTGGTGAAAACGCTAAATGGATAATCAGCGTGGTTGGCTTTTCTGCATGCTTTGCCAGCGTAAACCTTTATACGCAAAGCCTTTCTCGAATGGTATGGGCGCAAGCAAGAGAACACAAGCCAACCAGCGCTATCGCGAGAGTGTCAGTTCGAGGCGTTCCAGCAAATGCCACTCTCGTTGTTGGTGTTATTTTGCTAGTTTCGTGCGTTATTGGGTCACTATCTGGTTTAGATCTGGAGTTTTTCCTCAAACTCGCGAATGGTATTTTTGTTCTGGTCTATCTATTGGCAATGCTTGCTGCTTACAAGTTGCTACAAGGTTGGGGAAAGATCCTCGCGGGCATTTCTCTTGTACTGTGTACAGCAGTATTCATTTGTTTGGGTTGGTCTATGCTCTACGCCGTTACTATTTTTGCCGTGCTCTCTTTACCGTGGAGGCAATGGCGAAAAAAGCACACTAGACGGGTAACTGAATAAGACCCTTCTCCTTATTCAAACAACTGAGAGAGTTGCTCAACCAACGCATCAATATCTACTAACGCGACATTGCCATAGCCTAGTACAGCGCCTTGCCAATCTCGCGTTTTAAAACCTGAATGCTCATAAAAACTCATCGGACGCAGCACAATACCTTTTAACTGAGCGCGCTGCGTCCATTCATGTTCATCAATTCCCCGCTGCCACTTTAAAGTAATGTGGAGACCAGCAGCCTGACTGATCACTGCAACTCTATTGCCAAAGTGCTTTTCAACCGCCAAACACATTTGTTCATGCTTAATTTTGTACAGTCGGCGCATTTTTCGGATATGACGCAATAACCCACCTTCAGTGATAAAATCTGCCAACGCTTCTTGTGCGTGCGTAGGTGAATCACCACTTAACGCATCTTTAACCACCAAACATTGTTCCACTAAACGTTCAGGAACCACAAGGTAGCCAAGCCGCAATCCGTTAAACATCACTTTACTGAAAGAACCCACATACAACACGCGATCATCTCGCCCCATTTGAGCCGCTAGCCCTTGTAGGCTGGTATAGGGGCGATGAGCAAACTGGAATTCGCTGTCATAATCGTCCTCGATGATCCAACGTGATTGCTCAACTGTCCAGTTGATGATCTTTCCTCTTTGCTCGGTATTGAGTGTGGTGCCCATCGGATATTGATTACTTGGGGTGATATACAGCGCATCGGCATCACTTGTGGTCACCGCTTCCACATCAAAACCTAGTTTCTCTCGTACGAACAAAGGCTCAAATTGATACTGCTGAAATTGAATCAACTTACGCATTTGTGCGTAGCCCGGTTGCTCCATCAGAACCTTATCACCTTGCTTGAGAACAACCATCGTCGCAATCGACAACGCCTGCTGCGCCCCAGAGGTAATAATGATGCGCTCTGGGGAGCAATTCACAGAGCGGCTTGATGCAAGGTAGTCAGCTAAAGCACAGCGTAATGTCCAACTGCCCTGGATATCTTGATTGCCGAGCAAACAGGAACGGGAGAGATGGCGAGCAAGTAACTTTTGCCATTGCGCCATCGGAAACGCTTCCAAATCAGGCACACCCGGTGCAAATGCGCGGTTGATGTCAAAGTTGCTTTTCGGTGAAGAGTCCGTCTTGATTGAACTAGGCTCAGGTAAATACTGCTCCGGCAGTTCTACGGCAACATAAAAGCCTGAACCTTTTTGACTATTCAAATACCCTTCCGCCACTAGCTGCTCGTAGGCAGAAATCACGGTATTCCTGCTGAGATGAAGCTCTTGTGATAGTTTTCGTGTAGAGGGTAGCTTGCCATTCTTCGCCCACAATCCTTGAACAATCTTCTCGCGGATAGCAAAAAACAACGCTTGCTGACGCGTTCCATCACTTTCTTTTAAATGCAGGTCACCGATATCAATCAAAGACAAACTGGATCCATCCATTAGTTAAAACTGGCTCTCTTTAAGCTACCAGTTAAACGCTACATTGCAATCAAAGATTGAGGAGCAAATAAGGAGAGAAAATGTTATCCAATACTAATAGAACGGAAATTAAGAAAGGCGTACATAAAGCCGTCTCTGATGTTAGCAAACTACACGCCATCATAGATGAAAGCCTGATCGCTCATATTGCAATAACAAACGAGTCTGGCCCTGTAGTCATCCCCATGTTGGCATGGCGTGTCGATGATTACGTGTATATCCATGGTGCCAACAACAGTCGATTGTTACGCTCACTCAAACAAGGAGTGCAAACGTGCCTTACCTTTACTTTGTTTGATGGTTGGGTATTGGCTCGCAGTGCGTTTCACCATAGCGCGCATTATCGTAGTGCCGTGGTCTTTGGGCAATTTGAGATGGTGGAGAATAACCAAGAGAAAGACAGGTTACTGAATCACTTTATCGAACAGATCGCTCCGGGGAGAACCGAAGAAGTTCGTTTGAGTAATGAGAAAGAACTCAAAGCCACCATGCTACTGCGTATTCCACTGACCGAAGCATCGGTAAAAATAAGCAATTTTGGCGTCAACGACGATTCAGAAGACATGGATATTCCCGTTTGGGCTGGCGTATTACCGTACCGAACGGTTGTAGGCCCACTTGAACCGTGTAACGATTTATATGAGGGTATTCAATCGCCCGATTACCGCCAAGCCTACCCTAATCGCTGGTCGGAATAAGCACGGTAAATCGCGCGCCACCTAAATGACTTTCTCCAACAGAAAGATCCCAGTGGAGCAGCCTCGCGGCGCTGGTTGTTATCGCGAGGCCCAACCCGAATCCTTTGATATCAGCGTTACGGCTTTTATCCAATCGAGAAAACGGCAAAAATATTTCCTCTCTTTTCTCTTCTGGTATACCAGGTCCATCATCTTCAATATCAACTATCCAAAAATGCTCAACCTGTCTCAACGTCACAGTCACTTTACCGTCACCATATCGCTTGGCGTTTTGCAGTAAGTTATCAATAACCAAATTTCCTAGCGTCGGTTGCAAACCAATCATAGGGTCTTCTTTTGCTTCTTCAGCCAACAACAGCACTGCCCCTAAATTATGATAGTGCAGTCGATGTTTTAACCATTGAGGTAAGTGCACCAACTCATACGTTTCGTTCATCAAATGATTATTCGAATTCAATCGAGATAACATCACAATATCGGAGGTGAGATGGTTGACTACGTCGACATACCGTTCAATATCATCATGCAATTCAGCTTGCTGCGCCCCCTCACAACGTCGTGCTAGATCGGTCGCGAGCTGAATACGGCTTAATGGTGTACGCACTTCATGAGGAATAGCTTGAGTGAAAATCACACTCTGTCGAACCTGTCTTTCAATGTCTTCCGCCATGGTATTAAAACCACAAGCCAATTCGCGTATTGGAGCGGAGAAATCCTTAAGCTCAACGCGCTTACTCAGTTCTCCCGCGCCAAACTGTTGTTGAGTCGCAGTTAAATGACGAATCTGATTTTCCAACTTTCGAACCGGAATATAAACCATCACGCCTAAGCTAAGTATCACGGTGATGATCAATGTTACGACGAAGATGATCTCTGAATCCTCGTCCCAATCTATATCGGGACTGAAAAAATCACCTTTCTCTTTAAAGACTAAGCTTTCTGATGTGTTGGGCAGAGGAAAAACGGCGGCGTACAACGTATCATCAACCAAATAAACGGGAATACCTTGTAAGTGATACAACAATTCGCAATGGTGGCACGGTGCTGAGCCATCCCAATCATGAAGCAAAGTCAGGTCGAAGATAAAGAAATCTTGTTTTCCGTTTTCGGTGAGGTTTTTGTAAAGCGAGTCTTCTGTCCCACGTTGCTCTATGTACTGATCAACAAAGTAAGCACCGTCTTCGAGAAATATCCCCACTTCCGTTTTACGCATGAACTCTTCACCCATAAAAATGAACAAAGTGATCGTCAGAGCTAACCCAGAAATGATACCTACGTATAAACGAGTAAACGTCGAGAACATCGTTATTTACCCGTCAGCATGTAACCTCGGTTACGGACAGTTTTAATGGTAGCAGTATGAATATGGGCTTTGGAAAACTTCTTTCTTAAGGAAGAGATTCGCATATCAATCGAACGATCAGTAATGCAATACTCGATGCCTCTTGCTAATCGACAACAAGATTCCCGCGAGACAGGTTTATCAACGTTAAGCATTAACAGTTCGAGTATTTCAAACTCAGAGTCAGTTAAGTCTATATCTTGTTCCAAATAGAAAGCTTTAGAACGGCGAGTACACAAGTCAATTCCGTAACGGCTTAATTCCACGGTTTCAACCATGTCCACTTGACGACGATACCGACGCAGAGCAGCTTCAATGCGAGCGAGAAGGATATTGCCTTTAATCGGCTTGGTTAAGTAATCGTCAGCACCGAATTTGAGCAGGCTAACTTCACTCATTTCATCATCAGTTGCCGTCAACACAATAATAACGCCCTGATAAAAATCGCGCGCTTCTTGGCAAATCATCGCGCCGTCTTTACCGGGAAGCATAAGATCGAGTAAGACTAAATCAGGTTTAAACGCTTTGATGCTGTCTAACGCATTCAAGCCATCATCAACAATAGTGACAAGATAGCCTTCTGCTTCTAGATACATCTTGGTTAGTCGAGCGATCTCAGAGTCATCCTCTACGAGCAAGATTTTATTGCTAACCATGATTTATTCACTCCATCTATAAAACAGAAGAAGTATATCGTCCGATTTGTAGGGTGCAACCCACTCTATTGACACTTTTTCCTACAAGAAATGCCTTACAAACACTTACAAACCATACATTTATAAAAACACGCACAGCTAATAAAACCAGAAATGGAATTACCAACCACACAATTATGATTAAAAAGATTTTTAAGCTAAAACTTAATGCAAATTTAACATATAAATCCATTATTATTTTAGATTAGTCGAATTAAAAACCTTACAAGAATTCATTCTCAACAGTTATGACTTCATTTGCCCATATAGACAGAAATTCCTGTTACTCATAGATTCTCGGGCGAACCTTCAGTCAGTGAGTAATACAAAAAATGAAATTCGCTCAATTATCCCCTTTGGCAATATTGTGCGCGGTAAGCCTTACGGCTTGCGGTGGTAGTGACTCCAGCTCGAAAACATCGACAACGACTACGCCACCAGCCCCAGTATTGAGCACCGTTATCATCCCTAATGTCGTTTCTACAGCGTTTCCTACTGAGTTGAAGGTAGCTGCTGATGCTGGCTTCACCCACTATGTAAAAATCTCGCTTTCTGAAGCCAACAATGATGATGCATTTCATATTGTTGCGGTTGACGATGGTGTGAACAATGAAAAAATCTTTCGTGCCGCAAAAATTATCCAGCACCTACTCACAACCCAACCGAATTCTAAATACGGTACCGACAAATCTCGCATCGCTAAGACACTAGCAGCACGTGACGCGACATTGATGTTGACTAAAAACGACGATCAAAATGATGAGATGCTGACAAAAATTTTCGTCAGTGAGCTTATTCGTCAAGGCAAGTTGAACCACGCAATTGCTGATTCAGGTCTAACGCACACTTTTGATACCAGTTCTTTAGAAAAGTTTGTGGAAGACATGATGGCACTTAGCGAAGAGGACTTAGATTCACTTGTCGATTCGATTGCAACAACCTTAATGAACAGCGCAGACACACCAAACTGGTTGATGAACAGTCAATCTTTAATGTATCGCGAATTGACCGTTGAAGGCGATTGCCATTACATGAGCAACTTTGCCGATTACTGCGCTAATCTGGGTGAGCATGCTGACCGAGACGCTGCTTTTGAAGAGATTCTACATTTGGTTCAAGCGCAAGGCATTGCGCCTAACGCATCGACTTCGTCACTGCAAAACGGCATTCAAGCACATGCACTGAGTATCTATTCCGATATGCAAGCTGGCAAGCCCACCGTGTGGCGTCCTACACAAAGAGACTGGGAAGATTGGGAGTCGGACGACTTCGACCCGGAGCGTGTTAAGCAAACCGGCCCTTCTTAATCTCATGAATATTTTGCTGCTGCTTTTGAAGCTTACATGGGTGTAGCAAAAGCAAACGGGCAAGGCCTAGACGGCTACCAAGCTTTAACGCGTGAGGAAATGCAAAGCCAAGACCCGCAAGCGGTTGATTGGATTAGCGGCTTATTCCACGGATATTTGCAATACACCGCGAACATCGACTCTGCTGGCGTCAAACTCTACACGGAGAAGACGAATCCAGGCACAGTGCCTACCTTCCGTATGGCACCAAACAAAGACGGTTTGGTAGAAGCATACACCTACAAATCTCAGTGGCTCACAAAGATAAAGATCGTTGGCGACCAAGCAATCAATGTCATCGGTAACGATCAAGACAACACCTTCGAAGGCAACAACAAAGATAACAGTATTTACGGTGAAGGAGGCATCAACACCTACATCGTGCCACACAAACTGGCGGAATGTATCGTTATCAAAGCGAAGAATGTAACTGTTGAGTGTCCTAGCACAGGCTCTGATGAGTTGTACGACATTCAGAACATCCAATTCACCGACCAAACTTTAGACGTAACGAAGCTATAAACAATGAAAAACATGAAGAAACTTACTCTACTTGCTCCCCTATTCCTTGTTGGCTGTGGTGGCCTTGCCGTCATGGATCGTACTGATGCAGTAAAAGCGCAACCAGAAATGTTGGTAAAAACCGACGGCGATTTTTGGGGATTCGGAGCCGATGGTCGATTTGATTTTGCCGGTAAGTACAAAGGTAAATACTCGCGCAGTGCTTCGAACTCAAGCTGGTTCAATCGCATCTCGTTCAAAGAAGGCGCAATGGGTGCAGAAGTGACTCGCGTAGACAGCGGCGAAACCTGGTTACTGAGCTGCACAGGTGGCGGTATGTCAGTGAACTACATGGGTGTTGATTTTGGTGGAAACGACCCTTACACGTGCCAAATCACCCAAGACGGTGTCAAAGTCGGTGAGTTTGCAATGAAGCCAAAATCGGCACTGATCGATATCAGT
The DNA here is from genome assembly GCF_002887615.1 of Vibrio jasicida 090810c. Lineage (NCBI taxonomy): Bacteria > Pseudomonadati > Pseudomonadota > Gammaproteobacteria > Vibrionales > Vibrionaceae > Vibrio > Vibrio jasicida. Next base: position 1,789,634 of record NZ_CP025793.1, read on the forward strand.
CTAGAAAAGAAAGAGACTGGCAGCGTTCGCGTTGGCAACACGCACTTCAACGTAGAAACCGTGCACACAAGCCCTGATTCAATGATGGCGGTAGATATTCCATTGGGTTACAGCTTCAAGCAAGGCACACAAGAAATTGCTGCGGTACAAACCAACGGTACAATCGCAGTGCAAATGCTTCCCGAGCTTAGCGATCAACAAAAAGACGTGGTGGCTATTGGTGCCGTTGCGAGCGCACTGAGCTGGCGTTCCGAAGAATAAGCGCTTAACAACATAGAAGAACCAAAGCCCTCAACCTAGAGGGCTTTTTGTTAATACATGATTTGTCACGCTATTTTTCTAGGCGCGCCGCGTACTGCTTTGGAGTCAAACCACGATGTTTTTTGAACATGCGATTGAAACTCGCCACATTGGTATAACCAAGGCGTACAGAAATATCATCAATACTCACGCGTTTGCTCAATAACCCTGCCGCAACATTACTCAATACATAGCCTGATACCGTCGAGAAGTTGAGCCCTAATTTGTGCAAACGGCGTTGAAACTGCTGATCAGATAAACCAAGCAGAGAAGATACTCGCTCTAACGTTGGTAACCCGTAATGACTGCTGTAGTGCACCACTTCATATATCACTTTCAGTTCATCTTCTGGATCGGGCATATTGAGCAAATCATCCAAGTCGGAAAAGCTCATCGCTAAACGGTTGTCTTCACGATGAGTTACCTGCCGAGAAGCAAGACGGTCATCACCGTTAATCCATATTTCTGTCTTGGGTTGGCTCCAATCGATATCGCACCCGAAATAATCTTTATACAAATCATGATTCTTCCTTGAACCAGAAACCAATACGCGAAGCGGTTTATAATCTTTACCTAGAAATTCTCGAAGAATTTTAATCATAAAAATGGCGCTACGAATACTATCGTGAACCTTTATATTGGTATCAATAAAGGGATTGTCGTACGTCCACTTAATGATCTTGCCCGATTGTGCTCCAGCAAAGAACGCCCCAGACTGAAGGTTACTCACGCCATAGTTCACACGTCGAATCGTGCTGGCTAGATCATTACCAGAAAACAACCAACGTCCAACAGGTCCAAGTTTTTGCAAATCGATATCTCGGCTGACATTCAATATTACGTCTGGATCACCACTCATCCTTTCAATCCGTTGATACCATTCACTGACCGCTTTCAACGGAATCAAGGTCATAGGGTTATGGAAGACTGAAGACGGAATCCCAAGCTCATCAGACGTCAAATTGTATTTAGATAACGCAAGGTTATGCATGTTTAAAATGCCCATCGCGCGAATGAATCGAACTGTTTTCATAACCAATCACATCAAAATTCATCTTGTAGTGATTGAATGTGTCACAAAGACTCATCCATTTCAATTCCTGCTCAAAATAAGCCGACAGTTTGATAGAGGAGTGTTTAATGAGTTTACTGAGTGTCCCATTTGTCGGAACAGGCGCAGATACTGCGTTACATGTTGTCGCTGCCGTCGTTTTAATCGCGAGTGTTGCAGGCGCGTGTTACGGCTTTTGGAAAATCCATGAGTTGCCTATTAATAAGGCGCACAGCAAGGACCATCATCAGATAGGGCTTATCACTGCCCTCACCTGGATAGGATTTGTCTGGCACTGGGTATGGGTGCTAGCCGTGATCTTTGCATTCGTTGATATGGAAAAAGCCATCATCAATCTGCGTGATACATGGAAAAGTAAACCGCAAACAGAAACACAGCCACAAGAGGAGGCATAATGTTAGAAGGTTTAGCGGTATGGGCACTCTTCATCTATCTGCTCCGTTTAGTCGGTATGCCTTGGAACAAAGCGACCAAATCGTTCGCTTACCTTGGCGGTTTGGGTTGGCTGATGTTCGTATGGGTGGGCTTGATTAACTTCACTCCGATGGATTTGTCCGGCGGTTCAGTGGTGCAATCTCCTCATGTTCAATTGCGCCCAGATTCAACTAACGTGAAGGGCAAAGTTGACCACATATACATCAAGCCAAATCAACAAGTTGAGAAAGGTCAGCTCATTTACGAACTCGACCCAACGCAATATGAAATCGCACTGAATCAAGCACGTGTATCGGCGGACTCTGCCAAAGTGGCTCTGGCAACAGCGAAAGGTGACATCGCCATAGAAGAAGCGAACCATGAAGCGCTTGTTCAAGATTTAGAAACATCAAAGAGTCAGTTGGAAGCAGCGAAAGTTGACCACAAATTGCAGAAAAAGATGCTCGATCGTTATGTTGAGCAAAACCGAGTGGTGCAAAACACCATCACGGAAAGCGACATTGATAAACAATCGAGCACTGTCGATATGGCTCGCCATAACGTGTTGACGCTTGAATCTCAAATAAAGAAGAAACAAGTCGATATCTCACGAGCAAAGTTGGCGATTCATAAAGCAGAGTTAGCGGTTGAGACTAAGCAAGCAGAATTACGCCAAGCCAATGAGCAAATTGCAAAAGCACAATGGGACTTAAACAGCACCAAAGTGCACGCACCAAGCGATGGCTTTGTGACAAACTTTATCCTCCGTGAGGGTCAGCGTGTATCGGCGATGCCACGTATCAATATGTACACCAACGAGAAGTACGTACTGATGCGAGTAAATCACCAAGCGATTCGTAACGTCAAACCGGGTCAACCTGCGGAATTCTCCTCTTCGGTTTATCCTGGTAAGATCTTCTCAGCAACCGTTGAAGGTATTGTTGAGGCAACAGGTGAATCACAAGGTAACTTAATGGGTTTCGATGACTCTGTTCGCGTGACAACTGGTAAAAACTTGCAGAACAAACACCACTTTGTTCGTCTTAAGATTGATGAGCCAGAAGGCTACGACATCCCTGTGGGCTCTGTTGGCCTCGCATGGGTCAGCGGTGAAAAACCGATAGGCTTCATGGCTTTCTTAGATGTGATTCGCGGGATCATCATCCGAATGAAGTCTCAACTGTACTTCTTCTACTCTATCTAAACTCACAAACCGCCAGTTCCGCTGGCGGTTTTCTTTTCATTTGTATCCAAGCACGTACTTTTCCCGTATAACAATTGGTTAGTAAACAACGGAGAAGATTCATGTCGGCAAAGGAAAGAAGCCTACCCACCCATCGCATCTCAAGATTCAGCAAGTTCGCTTCACTTGCTACCCGTGTCGCAGGCAATGTGATTGCAGAAGGCACGAAGCAGATCGCCAAAGGCAACAAACCAAAAGCGAAAGACCTATTGCTGACGCCGCAGAACATCGCGCGTTTAACCGACCAACTAGCGCACTTACGTGGTGCTGCAATGAAGCTCGGTCAAATGCTGTCAATGGATGCTGGTGATGTTTTAGAACCTGAACTCGCCGATATTCTCTCCCGTCTTCGCTCCAACGCAGACCCAATGCCAGCAAAGCAACTGAACGGCGTCATGGAAGGTTCGCTTGGTGCTAACTGGAAAGCCGAGTTCCTCTCCTTTAACTTTAAGCCTATTGCCAGCGCCTCAATAGGACAAGTGCATCAGGCTTATAGCGATGCAGGTGATAATCTAGCCGTCAAAGTGCAATATCCAGGCATAAGAAAAAGTATCGATAGCGACGTCGATAATGTCGGCACACTACTCAAAGTCGTTGGGTTGATTCCGGAGTCCGTCGACTACAAAGGACTGCTCGAAGAAGCGAAAAAGCAACTGCATGATGAAGCCGATTACGTACGAGAAGCGCAATTTGCCATTCGTTATCATGACGCTTTGAAAGAGCACCCTCATTTTGTTGTGCCAAAGATCCATACTGAAAGTTGCTCCGATTCCGTTCTCGCGATGGAATTCATTGATGGTAGTCCGATTGAGCAAATCGAACATTATGATCAGAGTACGCGAGATTTTGTCATGCATAGCCTACTCGAATTACTGTTCAGAGAACTGTTCGAATTCAAGATGGTACAAACCGACCCAAACTTTGCTAACTACTTATATATCGAAAACACTCGTCAAATCGGCTTGCTAGACTTTGGGGCGACTCGCGAATACAGCGAACGATTTAGTACTGGCTACCGCCAAGCCTTTGCATCTGTCGTGAATAATGACGAACAAGGCTTGAATGACGCGCTTGAACAGATTGGCTTCTTCAGCCAAACCATCCTGCCAGCACAGCGCCAAGCAATTCTCGACTTAGTTAAAATGGCGTGTGAACCCATGTTGGTTGATGAGCCCTATGATTTCAAAGCCAGTGGCCTAGCTCAGAAACTCCGAGAAGCCGGCACCATTCTAAGCATGGAGCAAGAGTACTGGCACACCCCACCAGCGGATGCACTATTCCTGCACAGAAAAATCGGTGGTATGTACTTGCTCGCCGCTCGTATTGGCGCAAAAGTAAACATTCGCCAACTGGTCTCACCTTACCTACAGATTATTGACGAATAGGCTATTGTTTTTCTGCTACTTTCGAGTACCTTGATCCGCTGCCTATAAGAATAATCTGACTGTCGGGGTGCTCGTTGAGTAAGTTTCAAGACCTTTCCACTCTAATTGAACAAATTGTCCAAGCAGAAGAAGCGGAGCAAATCACCGCTCTCAATGATTCTATCGAATGCGGCCTCGAACCCGGTGCGGTTGCGCTGATTCTCGAAGCCTTTCCGATCGATGATCGTGTGAGATTGTGGCGCGCATTGCCTATGGAGTTGCACATCGATGTACTAACCGAAATGCGTGCAGAAGTACGTCTTTCGATCATCGAAGCACTTTCTGAAGTTGAGCTAAAGCTTACCTTAGCCAAGCTAGATAACTTATCTCTGATCGAATGGGCGGATTCTCTGCCTGAAGAGTTTATCAATGAAGCGTTAGAGTTGATTGAGAAAGATGAACTCGACCTCTACGATCAAGCCAACGAATACGAAGACGAAGAACTTGGCCGCTGGGCTGAGCGTAAGATCATCACTCTCCCTTTTAATATCACGGTTGGCAAAGCTCGACGCCTAATGGAGCGTTACAGTTACGACACACCGCAGCAGGTGTATCTCATCAACCGTAAGAAACAATTTCGTGGCGCGGTGAACTACTATGAAATCTTGCGTAGTGAGGAAGACGTTCGCCTTAAAACCTTAGCGATAGAAACCGTCACAGTACTCGACAGTAAAATGGAATTATCTGAGGCCGTAGAAGCGTTGGAGCATAGCCCCCTGCCAGCGTTGCCAGTAACGGATACCGACCAAACCTTAATAGGTGAAGTGGATTGGCAATTCGCATTAAGCACACAGCGTGAAATATACGAAGCGCGTTTAATGGCTGGTACGGGTATGGATGAAGGCGATGACTTATTTGCTCCGGTATTAAAAAGCTCTCAAAAGCGTGGGGTTTGGCTGGGCATCAACTTGCTAACCGCTATTTTAGCCTCTGTCACTATCGGGTTGTTTGAAGATGTTATTTCACAAGTGGTTGCTCTCGCCGTTCTCATGCCAATCGTTGCCTCTATGGGTGGTATCGCGGGCAGTCAGACACTTACTCTTATGATTCGCGCTATGGCGTTAAACCAGATCACTCCGGGTAACCGTTTTGCACTCTTGAAAAACGAGCTTGGTATTGGTTCTTTGAACGGCCTACTTTGGGCGCTGATCATCGGTGGGCTGGCGGGTTTATGGTTCCAATCAACCGTACTGGGCGGCACCATCGCATTAGCTATCATCGTAAATATCATAACAGCAGCCCTATTTGGTGTTTTGATCCCTATTGTTCTGGATAAATTGAAACTCGATCCTGCTTTAGCTGGTTCCGTCATTTTGACTACCGTGACAGATGTGGTCGGCTTCTTCGCTTTTTTAGGAACAGCAAGCCTAGTAATGTTGTAAAAACGATTGCTCTAGTTAATTAATTCATCATTAGCATTATAATTACAAATTGCAAAACGAAATTGCATTTTGCAATAAGCGAGGGATTTTAGGCAACCTATGTCACAGAAACCGCGATTTTTAGGCGGTTATAAAGTTGGCACACTAACTGCATTAGTATGACTGACCCTTCTTAAGCCGAGGGTCACCTAGCCAACTGACGTTGTTAGTGAACTTAATTTTGTTCACAAGTATATAAGCCAATCGCACTCTTTGCGGTTGGCTATTTTTTTATCTGTACTTTGTACGTTCATCTTCACTTCCGCCCCAGCCATTCAGAACTCAACTATCTCTCATAGAAAATACTTTCTAGGCGGGCATAAATGCTCATCAACCCAGTTCGTTTCCATTACTTTCTATCTTCTTTTGTATCAGAAAATCGCTATTTCACCATTCCACTATTGACCAACGCGTAACCAACAAAAAAAATACAACCGATTACATGAAGAAAAATACAAACAAAAACCACTTAAAACAATCAACTCAGCAACATTTGAACGCTAAGGCATCATAATTACATTCAGCTTCCATAATTTAAGTTTGATTTATGAACAAAGTAGAACACCCACTAAAAGAAAACGGTTGCTTTTGATGCCAAAAAACCAACATTTCATACATTCATAAGCAAACATACAAAATCAACTTAAATACCACCACAAACCAAATGATAACGATTTCATTACATATTTACCCACCGTAGATTGTAGAAACTGGATTTTTTTCATTCCACAAATAAATTATAACCTCATGTTTATAAAGGACTTAAAATCATAAAAGCGTAAAGTAAACGTTTAAATGACAAAAAACTCATTGACTATGAGATTTACATCACGATAATACGCGCCGTTTGCCCAGAAATTGGGATCGATAATTAGTTTTAATTTTCTTTGCGGAGGTAAAAATGGCTGCAGACAATAACTACAGTCTAGGACCAGTTCCTAACAGTGCCAGAAAGGGCGTTGCTTCATTAACCATGGTTATGTTGGGACTCACTTTCTTCTCCGCAAGTATGTGGACGGGCGGTTCGCTCGGTACTGGCCTTTCTTTTGACGATTTCTTCCTCGCTGTTCTCATCGGTAACCTCATCCTCGGTATTTACACTTCCTTCCTCGGTTACATCGGCGCTTCTACTGGTCTCTCTACTCACCTCCTTGCTCGTTTCTCTTTTGGCTCTAAAGGCTCTTGGCTTCCTTCCGCACTTCTTGGCGGCACACAAGTTGGTTGGTTTGGTGTTGGCGTAGCGATGTTTGCGATTCCAGTGAACAAGGCAACAGGCATCGATACAAACACGCTTATCATCATTTCTGGTCTACTCATGACCGCAACGGTTTACTTTGGTATCTCTGCACTTATGGTGTTATCGGCGATTGCAGTTCCAGCAATTGCCCTACTGGGCGGTTACTCGGTAGTGGAAGCAGTAAATAGCGTTGGTGGCGTAGCAGAACTTCAAAAAGTACAACCTTCGCAACCAATCGATTTCTCTGTCGCTCTTGCTATGGTAGTGGGCTCATTTGTCAGTGCGGGTACGTTAACCGCAGACTTCGTTCGATTCGGCAAAAAGCCAAAAGGCGCAGTGATGGTCACCATGGTGGCGTTCTTTATCGGTAACTCACTGATGTTCATCTTCGGCGCAGCTGGTGCAGCGGTAACAGGTCAATCGGACATTTCAGAAGTGATGATCGCGCAAGGTCTTCTTATTCCAGCTATCATCGTTCTTGGCTTGAATATTTGGACAACCAACGACAACGCGCTTTACGCATCTGGCCTGGGCTTCTCCAACATCACTGGTTTGCCAAGTAAATACATCTCAATGGCGAACGGTTTAGTAGGTACATTGTGTGCACTATGGTTGTACAATAACTTTGTAGGCTGGTTAACCTTCCTATCGGTTGCAATTCCACCAATTGGTGGCGTAATCATTGCGGATTTCTTCATGAACCGTAAACGTTACACAAATTTCGCAGCGGCAGAGTTCCAAACGGTTAACTGGGCTGGCATTATCGCTGTGGCGATTGGTGTTGCAGCAGGTCACTTCCTTCCGGGTATCGTGCCTGTGAATGCGGTACTAGGCGGCACAATCAGCTACCTGATTCTAAATCCTATTCTTAATAAAAAGACACTGGCACAGCAGCCAGCGTAAGGAACCATCATGACAACACTATTGATCAAGAACGCAACGCTAAAGGGACAGGAAGGTCTCCAGCAAATTTTGATTGAGGATGGTCAATTCAAGCGTATTGAAGACAATAATGTAGAGCTAAATTACACAGGTGAAGTGCTTGATGCAGAGGGCGGCATGGCTGTCGCTCCATTCTGTGAGCCTCACATTCACCTAGACACAACGCAAACCGCCGGTGAGCCAAGCTGGAACATTTCAGGTACGCTTTTCGAAGGCATTGAGCGTTGGGCTGAGCGCAAAGAGATGTTGTCGATTGAAGATGTGAAATCACGCGCGAAGCAAACGCTTAAGTGGCAAATTGCAAACGGCGTACAGCACGTTCGTACTCACGTTGACGTTTCTGACCCTACCCTAATTGCCCTAAAAGCGATGGTAGAAGTTCGTGAAGAAATGAAAGAGTGGGTAGACATTCAAATCGTTGCGTTTCCGCAAGAAGGTATTTTGTCTTACCCGAACGGCAAAGAACTGTTAGAAGAAGCGGTTCAGTTGGGTGCTGACGTTATTGGTGCGATTCCTCACTTTGAATTCACTCGTGAGTACGGTATTGAATCTCTACACTACGTTTTCGAACTGGCACAGAAATACGACCGTTTGATCGACGTACACTGTGATGAGATCGATGACGAGCAATCACGCTTTGTTGAAACGCTTGCTGCGCTAGCGCACAAGTTCAACATGGGTCACAAGGTAACTGCAAGCCATACAACGGCTATGGGCTCTTACAACGGTGCTTACGCATCTCGCCTGTTCCGTCTGCTACGCATGTCTGGCATCAACTTCGTTGCAAACCCATTGGTGAACATCCACCTTCAAGGCCGCTTCGATGATTACCCGAAACGTCGTGGTGTGACTCGTGTGAAAGAAATGCTGAATGCAAACATCAACGTGTGTTTTGGTCACGATGATGTCTTCGATCCTTGGTACCCACTAGGCACTGCAAACATGCTACAAGTGCTGCATATGGGTCTGCACGTGTGTCAGGTGATGGGTTACGACCAAATCAATAACTCACTGGATCTGATCAGCACGAATTCAGCACGTACACTGAACATTCAAGACAAGCACGGCATTGAAACAGGTAAGCCAGGTAGTTTACTGATTCTTCCTGCAGAAAATGGTTTTGACGCAGTACGTCGTCAGGTGCCAGTTCGTTACTCTGTTCGTCACGGTAAAGTGATTGCAGAAACACAGCTTGCGACAACACACATTCACCTTGGTGAGCAAGAGCAAGTGACTTACAAACGCTAATCACTGAGCTTTTAAACAAAAAAAGGGTCTGATTGAATCAGACCCTTTTTTTTATTTCTTCACGCGCTGTGTTAGGTGTCTACGGCAACTAATGACATTCCTTAGCAACGAAGGTGTATTCCCTAAATAAACAACCTTGCCATCTTCATCAACAATGGCAGGTACAACCTTTAAGCCTTTCATATCTGCGCCGTATTCCACCAACTTACGTTCTAGCTCATATAAATCCTGCATATCTCGGACTCAATTTATAATTATCAATTTTCGCGTGAATGCTATCCCTCTAAAGAGATATCAATACTGATCTGGATCATGAAAGATAGATCCTAATTATGGTGGGCTCAAACTTGAGACACTTCATGGTTTGAATGTGTTTTTGAATGTGAAATTTTGTGAATTGCATTCAAATTAAATTTCATAATATAGACAATTTGCGTAATAAATATTTGCACTCCTTCGTAACAAACACTAAAGTTAGGGAGTTAGTTGAGCTTTATACTAAAATGCTGCAAATCGCCCAAACACAGATTTAACACTAACAACGTCAAAATTAGTGCTTATAAAATAAAGAATAAAATAAAACCTAGGGTCAACAGCAATGTTGACCCTTTTCTTTGTCTCCATCAAATCTAGCCAAACAGAAAAATTTTGAGCCTTATAGCAAACAAAACTTTTGCGTGATAACTGTCGGTTATCAGCGAGATAAGTAGATTCCTAATCAAACAGCGTTCAATAATAGCTTCGAACCAAACATCTCGGAGTAAAATACATGAACATTTTCAACAAAACTACATTGGTCGCAGCGCTATCTCTTCCCCTACTTGCAGGATGCGTGACTCCGGGAGAAGATGATCCAAACGCATTAACAAAACAAGGCGCTGCAGGTGGTGCACTTTTAGGTCTGACGATGGGCGCTTTGACGGGGGATGCTGAGCTTGCCGTGAAAGGCGCAGTTGCGGGTGGTGTCGCCGGTGGTGTCGCCGGTGCGGGCGCGGATATTCACAATAACCGTGACAACATTCGCCACGACAGCCGCAATGACGCGATTAGTGGTATTAACGGTGGTCAGAACACAGCAGCAACCAATGCCCCGCAACAGTGGCAAGAGATCGATAACTTTGTAGGTGATTGGAACGTAAATATCCAGAACCACAATCGCAACTTCAAAGGTTTAGAAGGTCTGTCGGCACACGGCTCGCTAGCAAAAACAACAGAAGCAAATGTTAAGGTGACCAACTCGCAAGGTGTTGACCTTAATGCCGCGTTCACGTTCGATCCACAAGCAGGCTACCAATTGACGCTGACCAATGAAGCAAAAGATGTATCGGTTGCTTTTGCTGGTGAACAACAATCACAAAACCATCGCTACAACTTCTACCCGATGAACATTAACGACGTCATTTACCAAGGTATTCCGACGGGTGATGTGCGTGTCGAGCTAGGTTTTGCAGGTCCAAACGTTTGGACCATCGATAGCTACGCTTACATCGACGGAGCAGAACAAAAAATACAAACGTTCCGATTCACTCGCACCCTGTAAAACAACAAGGCTTTCTTCGCAACATCTCAATAACAACGTCTCATTTGGCAATTTAATAAAGGCTTAGGCATACTCTGTCTAAGCCTTTATTTTTTAGAAGAAATCCATGTCTCAACTCAACCTAGCAGAGCTCAGCCAATTTGAGCCCCAGTTCCTACAGTTTATGCAGCAAGAGATGCAAACTGATGCCGCTCACGACCTCAGTCACGTACAACGCGTAGTCAAAACCGCTCGTCAGCTAGCAGAACAAGAAGGCGCAGATTTAGCCGTTGTATTACCTGCTGCGTATCTGCACGATTGCTTTACTTATCCAAAAGATCACCCGAACCGCAAACAAAGCTCAACGATTGCGGCGACCAAAGCGATTTCGTTTCTAGAAAGCATCGACTACCCTGCTCAGTACCATGACGCTATCGCCCACGCGATCGAATCTCACAGCTTTAGCGCCAACATTACACCAAATACGTTGGAAGCTCAGGTCGTCCAAGACGCAGACCGCTTAGACGCGCTTGGTGCAATTGGTGTGACACGCTGTATTCAAGTGAGCACGTTATTTGATGCTGCCTTATATAACGAACAGGACATGTTTGCAGAGCATCGAGAATTGGAAGATAAACGATTCACCATCGATCATTTCCAAACCAAATTGTTTAAAATAGTCGAGACGATGAACACCAAAGCAGCATATGAAGAAGGTTTGAAGCGTAAAGCGTTTATGCAGTCTTACCTAGAGCAGTTGCGCCAAGAAGTAGAAGGTTAATATGTCGGAAAGTCACGACCTAATTAAAGAGCTCAAACGCCAACTCAAGCAATCTGGCTTACACTATATCGATGTCGCGCAGCACTTGGAACTGAGCGAAGGCTCGGTAAAACGCTTATTGGCAGAAGGCAGTCAAATCAGCCTCGACCGCTTGGAGCGTATCTGTCAGCTGGTTGGGTTAGAAATGGCAGAGCTATTTAAACTGGCAGCAGCGCACAACAAAGGGTTGGAGTCGCTCACGCTAGAACAAGAAAAACAGCTGGTTGAAGATAAAGGCTTATTGTTGGTTGCGGTTTGTGTGGTCAATGGTTATCGCTTCGAACAAATCATCAAGCAATACACCTTTGATGAGTTAGAGCTGATACAAAAGCTCGCCCAACTCGACCGTCTCAATATCATCGACTTGCTGCCAGGTAACAAGATTCGTCTGTGTATCTCCCCGACTTTCAAGTGGCACACAGGTGGCCCTATTCAGCGTTTCTTCCAGCAACAAGTTCAAGAAGCTTTCTTCCAGAGCTATTTCTCTGCTGAGGATGAAAAGCTAGTGATGGCAACGGGCTTAATGAGCTTGCCAACCAACAAGAAGATGCAGCAAAAGCTACAAAAGGTCATTGATGAGTTTTATCAGATCTGTCAGAACGACGATTCACTGGATATGGACGAGAAGCACGGAACCTCTCTGGTGATTGCGATGCGTCGTTGGACATTCCCGCTGTTTAACCCTTGGGAACGCAAATAGGTACTACCTGATGCTCGATAAACTCAAAAGCCTATCGGTCAAGACGAGACCTATTCTCCCTTTATTCATGCTCATCGCGTTTGGTGGTTTTGCGGTATTCATTGCCACACTCCTGCAACTTTCTGATGTGGTTAAGGAGTCTTATCTTATTCCGAGTGGCGTAACGGCGTTGTGGGCGCTTGCCGCTTGGGTGATGATCTCAAGCTTTCAGCATGTTCCTGAACTTACGCCGAGCCTCGGTTTTTTCAAACGAATGAAAGCTCGCTTGGTGCGCCTGTTCTTTTATTTGGTGACATTAGGCTTTATTGGACTCTCTGGTTTTATTCTGTTTGTCACATTGAGAATGCTCAGTGTCTGGTTTCGACACTAAGCTCATTTCGTAACGTATGAAAGCACCAACCAGTGCGATATCACAAATTAATGAAACCAAAAGTATCGCAAAGTGTTACTTTTGGTTTCTCATAACGTAACTCTTTTCTTCACACTGGCTTCCCAAAGCCAAGCCTTTAAAGTGCTCCCATCTCAACGCGATTTTGCAATTACGGAGCCAGCATGTTTCTCACTAAACGATTCTTCCCCTATTTCGTGACTCAGTGCCTTGGTGCACTGAACGACAATATCTACAAGAATGTTCTCTTGTTGATGGTAACCTACAGCCAAATTGACTCACTACCGATGTCGGTCGACCTCTTTGTTAACCTTGCGGCTGGCTTATTTATTCTTCCCTTCTTTCTGTTTTCAGCCCACGCTGGTGCGATTGCCGACAACATGGACAAAGCCAAGTTAATCCGCCGCTTAAAACTTATTGAATTAGTGATCATGAGTTGCGCTGCGACGTCTATCATGACGCAGAGTGCCATTCTAATGCTGGTTCTACTCTTCATGACTGGTACTCAATCGGCTTACTTCGGCCCTGTGAAGTACGCTCTACTTCCTCAAGCGCTAAAATCTGATGAGCTTGTGAAAGGCAATGCTTGGGTTGAGATTGGGACTTTCCTTTCTATCCTGATTGGCACATTAAGCGCAGGTCTGTTGCTTGCGATTCCAAATGGTATGCTTATCGCCTCTTGCATTGTGATTACGCTGTCATTACTGGGCTTTTTAAGCAGCGCAAACATCCCTTCTTTGCCAAGTAAGAAAAATGACAAAGTAAAATTCGAACCTATTACTGGTTTGAAGAAAACACTCAAACTGGCACAAAAACAACGCGGTATTTGGATGTCAATTCTAGCGATCAGTTGGTTCTGGTTTATGGGTGCGACTTATCTGACTCAATTCCCCAATTTTGCTCGTGAACACCTATTTGCAGACAGCACTGTGGTTTCTCTGTTGTTGGCTCTTTTCTCAGTTGGTATCGCGACAGGCTCATGGTTATGTGAAAAGCTGTCTTTCAATCAAGTTGAACTGGGTATTCTGCCGTTTGGCATTTTGGGCTTAACGATTTTCAGTGCCGACCTACTATGGGCAGTACCTGCAATCGAATCTTTCCCAAGTCAGTATTACGATGTACAAAGCTTTGTTGCCCAATCTTCACATATTCGAGTAATGACCGACTTGTTCTTGGTTGGTGTAAGCGGAGGCGTATTTATTGTTCCCCTTTATGCGTTTATCCAATCGCGTTCAGAAGAAGGCGAATGTGCTCAATCTATTGCGGCAAACAACATCATGAACGCACTGTTTATGGTCGCTTCCGCTGCAGTTTCTATCTTGGTGTTAAGTGTTTTAGAGTTCTCTATTGTTGAGCTATTTGCCATTTTGGCAGTCGGTAACTTCATCGTGGCTATCTACGTTTACCGTCAAGTACCTGAGTTTACTCAGCGCTTTATTAGCTACTTGCTGAGCCACTGTCTGTATCGAGTTTCGGTAACCGGTCGTCAGCATATTCCAGAACAAGGCGCTGCGCTGATTGTGGCAAACCATGTGAGCTATGTAGACGCTTTGATTCTAATGGGTACATCAACCCGCCCAGTTCGATTTGTGATGGACAAGTCAATCAGTGAACTGCCTGTTCTTAAATATGTTTTTCGTCATGCCGGTGTTATCCCAATCTGCTCGCCACGCAAATGCGCAGAGACTTACAAAAGAGCTTTCGAACAGATTGAGCAGGCGCTTAATAACGATGAAGTAGTTTGTATCTTCCCAGAGGGTCGCTTGACCTCAAATGGCGAACTGGGCGAGTTCCGACCGGGTGTTGAGAAGATTTTAAAGCGTACACCTGTACCTGTGATTCCGATGGCGCTAAAAGGCTTATGGGGCTCTTTCTTCAGCCACAAAAATGGACACGCGTTAACGAAGCGCCCTACTCGCTTCTGGTCTCGTATCGAAGTCAATATTGGTGAGCTATTGCAACCAACCACGTTAGATCGCCATTTGTTACAAAAAGAAGTGCAAGATTTGCTAATTCGCTGACAGTAGTCTCGTGGAGAATCTAGTAGGATAAAATCAACGTCATAAATCTAGGCGGTATTATGAAAATCATCATCTTACATGGTCTTTATATGCATGGGCTGGTCATGCAGCCTCTTAGCCAAAAGCTGAGAAAACTGGGCTACGAGACCCAAGTGTTGAGTTACAACACGGTTTCAATTAACGAAGAGTCGCTGTTTGATTCGATCGACAATGCGCTCAACCCACTCACTGCAAATGTGTTGGTGGGTCATAGCCTAGGTGGTTTGATGATTAAACGATACCTCGCGAACAGAAAGCCATCGACAAGTCTGGTGTCCCACGTTATCGCAATTGGCTCACCACTGAAAGGCGCATCTATCGTCACTCGCATTCAAGATTTGGGATTCGGTGCGATGCTTGGTAACTCACCGTATCACGGCCTTAACAAGCACGAAGATGTTTGGACTTTCCCACAAAAACTCGGCAGCATCGCAGGCACTATGGGCATTGGCGCAAGGCCAATTCTCATGCACAAAGACAACACAATGTCTGATGGCACAGTGACCGTAGATGAAACACGTTTAGAAGGCATGCAAGATCATATAGAGACGAAACAGACTCACACTAGTCTTATCTACAACACCTATGTACCTGCTCAGATTGATCACTTTATCAAAACTGATCACTTCAGCAGATAGCGCACTTTTCCATCAAGTAGTTGCAATCTACTTTTCAAGCCAAGGCGTTCGCAGTACTATCTCTACTCCGACCACTCATTTGAGTGTCGGAGTTTTTTACTTCTAACCATATTGGTTGGATTCAATGTTCTCAGGGCGGGGCGAAATTCCCCACCGGCGGTATACTCTTTTGAGTGAGCCCGCGAGCGCTCGATTCGTCGAGGTCAGCAGATCTGGTGAGATGCCAGAGCCGACGGTTATAGTCCGGATGAAAGAGAATAAGAAAACATCAGCGGTTTCCTCAACGTTCTGTGTTGATGAACACTGGTGCACTTCTTTTTGGATCGCATTTTTTATTGCGTGGGTTTGTGTCATCTTACAGTTGGTGACTCAGTGCATGCATAGAATGTGACGATCCCTCATACCGCCCTGATTCTGGTGATATTTAGGAGTTAACCATGAATCAGTCATCACTACTTGCCGAATTTGGCGACCCAATTACTCGCGTTGAAAACGCACTTATCGCATTAAAAGAAGGCCGTGGCGTGCTTCTTCTCGACGATGAAGATCGTGAAAACGAAGGCGACATCATTTATTCCGTAGAGCACCTGACTAATGAGCAAATGGCTCTGATGATCCGCGAATGCAGCGGCATTGTGTGCCTATGCCTGACAGACGCTCAAGCAGACAAATTGGAACTGCCACCAATGGTTGTGAACAACAACAGCGCAAACCAAACGGCTTTCACGGTTTCTATTGAAGCGAAGCAAGGCGTAACAACTGGCGTTTCTGCCGCTGACCGTGTAACAACCATCAAAACAGCAGCAAACCCAAATGCAAAACCAGATGACTTAGCTCGTCCTGGTCATGTATTCCCTTTGCGTGCTCGCCCTGGTGGCGTCATGACTCGTCGTGGCCACACAGAAGGCACTATCGATCTGATGCAAATGGCCGGTCTACAGCCTGCAGGTGTGCTATGTGAGGTGACAAACCCAGATGGTACCATGGCAAAAGCACCAGAGATCGTCGCGTTTGGTCGTTTACACAACATGCCAGTGCTGACCATAGAAGACATGGTTGCTTACCGTAATCAATTTGATTTGAAGCTAGCGTAATCAACACGTATTTGCCCTAGTCCAAAAGCCGCTGAACTCAGCGGCTTTTTTGATCGATTTGATTCCTTTGCGAGTAGTTATACTTAGTAAAAACAAAAGGAATCAACATCATGAAGGGAATCACTCGCAGCGCACTTACCGCAACACTACTCTCCACCAGCTCTTTGGCTTTTGCATCGAGCTGTCCAGATATCTTGCAAGGAAAGCAAAGACTTTTAAATTCAACGGAAGAAATAGAGCTGTGTGACGCCTTCAAAGGCAAAACGCTACTGGTAGTGAACACCGCGAGCCAGTGCGGCTTTACCCCTCAATTCGAGCAATTAGAGCAGTTGCATCAGACTTACAAAGATCAAAACTTTGCCGTTGTGGGCTTTCCTAGTAACGACTTTCGTCAAGACCGTGGCAGTGAAGAAAAAACCGCTAAAATTTGCTATCTCGACTACGGTGTTACCTTCCCTATGATGGCGCGAACCTCTGTTCTTGGCGAGGATGCAAACCCAGTATTCGCCGAGATCAGTACTCAAGCGGGCATTACTCCGAAGTGGAACTTCTACAAGTTTTTGATCAACAAAGAAGGTAAAGTCGTTGCGACCTTCCCAAGTTCAACCTCTCCAACAAGTACTACGCTTACTAACATGATTGAACAGCAACTTTAAGGAAGGCTGCCATGACGACCACACGTAAGACAATGCTGCAATTGGGTTATTTAGGACTGCTGCCCTTTCTGTTCAGCTTGGTTCTCATCGTTACAGAAAGGACTTTGTTTAACTTATCAGGGGAGCAGTTTTTTATTGCTTACAGTGCGGTGATTTTGAGTTTTCTTTCCGGGGTACTTTGGGGAAACGCCATTGATCATTTCTACCATCGATTGAGTCGAAATGCCTTAGTGCTAAGTAACTTATTCGTATTGCTTGCTTGGGGAGCGCTGCTACAAGGCAACAAGCATTATGTCATCGCGACTCTGTTATTGGCTGCTGGCTACATTGCCGTTTGGTACGCAGAAAAGCTGATTCGAAGAGTAGAAAAAGAGGCAGAGCCAAAAGGGTATCAGATGATGCGAGGCAAGCTCACGACAGGTGTGGTACTTATGCATGGGTTGGTTTTAATTGCTTAAACTGGTCTGTCCACCTACCAGATCACAAAACTCATCAAGTTATATAAAACAATGTTCATTTCGTGAAGTGTGCGTAATTTTGAACACCGTTTTGTTTTAATTATGAATGGATGGTCATATAAGTATCTCAAAAGCATTCACAAAGGATATGAATATGTTTTTTCGTAAACTTCTTTTTAGTACCGCAGTGATCAATGCAACAGCAGGTTGCGTGTCTTATCAAGCACAACAGGCTGCGGTCAATACGGTGAATACCACCGGAGTGGTTCTTAACAACGTAGTGAAAACCACCATCGCTCAGCCTTGTAACGTTGCCGTCACTGTTGCTAGCTTGTTTTATCCAAATGCGATCTTTATGACTGATATGCCAACCGCAGCTTGTACGGCTGTGCTTCGCTAACGCAAAATGAACATAAAAAATGGCGACCTCGATGGTCGCCATTTTTATTTTTCTCAAAAACTATAGTGTCAGTAGGTAATTAACTAACTCGTTGTATTCATCATAAGTACGAATCTCATTAGGGATAACGATGTACTTATCGTTGACCAATACACCTGGAACACCCGTTAATGTGCTTTGTTTGAACTGCTTATCAAAGCCCTTCTGCATTGAGTTAACGGCAAAGCTGTTGTAAGCCGCATCAAACTTCTTCGCATCGACGCCGTTATCAACGAAAATCTGCTTGAGTTCAGCTTCATCTTTTGGCGCTTGGCGCTTTTGATGAATTTGAGCAAACATCGCCGGTACCATCGTCTTCTCTACGCCCAAAGACACCATTGTTGCGTATGACTTAGCCATTGGAACGGCCATATCGCTGCCCATAAAAGCAACATGAACTTTCTCAAAACTTGCATCTTTCGGTAATGCTGGCTTCATGTTGTCAATCACTGCTTCAAACTTGTAACAATGGGGGCAATAAAAAGAGAAGAATTCCGTTACTGTCGGTTTGCTGGCCTTGTCTACATCTAAGACCTTGTAGTGCTTACCTTCTTCAAATTGTGCTGCGTGGGCAGTAAATGCCAATAAAAGGGTGCTGCATAGCGCGAGTAGCTTTTTCATGTTTGATTCCTTTAGGCACACCTGTGCCATTCTCATTAATAAATAAAACGCCAGTTGGGCTGGTCAATGATTGAGGCGGGAATCAAACAATTGGAGGACGGTAAGGCTTATAAATAACGAGCACCGCTTTCGGTGTGAGCGCTTTGTCGATCAAAGCAAGACGATGAGGGAGTTGTATCTGTTCATCTTGCAAAAGGTTCGTGGGAATTTTAACGAGGCATGAAGAGGTACAACTGGTATGTGGTTGCTGTCCTTTCTCTAAGACATGCACATCTTGATGAGACTCAACACAATCCGTTCGTTCAGTACCTAATGGATGATGAAAGTCATCAGAAGCCGTTTGTAACGTATGATGTTCAATCGGTGCCGTAGCCGCACGTACACTTGACGCAAAACCAGTTAGCAGCATGGCCAACAAGCAAAGCATTGTCATCATTAATGTACGATTAAAACTCAACATACAACTTCTTTAAAATATGGTGAATACTCATCATACAGAATCCACTCTTTCATACAAGTTATCCGATGAGTAACACCCTCATAAACCAGAAGATTCTTACTTTCGTTACCGACTACGATTCCAATAAAACTTGAAATCACTATGAAACCTGAGTAATAGTTAGATCAGTTTTTGTACAAACAAGGAAAGATTAATGCTTAAAAAGAGATTCTTTAAAACAAAAGATGAAGTCGAAGTCACGTTCGAGCTAGACAAAAATCAGTGGGAGTCGATTCAAATTGCAGGCGATTTCAACAACTGGCAACCAGAACCAATGAAGCTCGTGAAGAAAAGTGGCCAATTTAAATTTAAAACGCGCTTGCCGAAGGAACAAAATATCCAGTTCCGTTATCTATTTGACGAAGCTGAATGGGAAAACGATCCGCAAGCAGACGCATACGTGCCTAATGGCTTTGGTAGCGACAATAGCGTCGTTTGTACCCAAGAGCAGCCAGCTTAATCACTAAATACACAAACTAAGGTGCACTAGTGCGCCTTTTTTATTGCCTAATTTTCATAAAGTTATCAACAATTGTTGTTATATGGCAACAGTGTTTTACCTAAAGCGATATATATCAACAAACACCATTTCCTTAATATATCCACATCGCAGCGAAACAGGTGTTCTTGACTAAAAGCTGCTCTCAAACGAAAGCAATTCTTAAAAAATTAAGGAAACAAAAGATGAAAAAACTGATTGTAATCACAGGTGCAAGTTCTGGTATTGGTGAAGCTATCGCACGCCGTCTAAGCGATGAAGGTCACCCACTTCTTCTTCTTGCTCGTCGTGTAGAGCGCTTAGAAGCACTAAACCTGCCAAACACGCTATGTGAAAAAGTAGACGTTACTGAAAAAGCTTCATTTGAAGCGGCAATTGCTAAAGCAGAAGAGAAATTTGGCCCTGCTGACGCACTAGTAAACAACGCAGGCGTGATGCTACTTGGTCAAATTGACACACAAGATGCATCAGAGTGGAAACGTATGTTCGACGTGAACGTACTTGGTTTGCTAAACGGCATGCAGTCTGTGCTAGCACCAATGAAAGCGCGTAACAGCGGTACTATCATCAACATCAGCTCAATCGCAGGTAAAAAGACGTTCCCAGATCATGCGGCTTACTGTGGTACTAAATTCGCAGTTCACGCTATCTCTGAAAACGTTCGTGAAGAGGTGGCTGCATCAAACGTTCGCGTAACAACAATCGCACCAGGCGCTGTAGAAACTGAACTCCTTTCTCACACTACATCGCAAGAAATCAAAGATGGCTACGGTGCGTGGAAAGAAGACATGGGCGGCGTGCTAGCTGCTGATGACATCGCACGTGCAGTTGTGTTTGCTTACCAACAACCACAAAACGTTTGTATCCGTGAAATTGCACTAGCACCAACTAAGCAACAACCTTAATCTCTGCGATTCTAAGACAAAGAAATTCAAAAAGCGGCTTCAAAGCCGCTTTTTTTTTGTTTCGAAGCGTTGGAAAACAAATCAATAATTAGCCTTCAAAAACTCATATGTCGGAGTCGGCACTAGTGGCTTAATTGAGCCAAAATCTCTTTCTTGTAGTAATTTACGAACTGTAGAAGCGCTTATGACTCGCCCACCTGTTGAAATACGTTCAATAATATCCACTTCAATATTGTATTCAGGCAACAGCTCTTGCATTTTCTGGTTGTACTGCTTGGTTACTTTACAAGTTGGCTCATCACCCAGGAAAATCTTGCTAATATTTAATTTCTTAGCAATAAACTCACAAAAGAACCAAGCTTCCATAGAAGCATCAGCCACAACTTCACTTTTTGCATCTTTATCAAAGTAATCTGGATAAGTAAGTTCAGTACAAATAAACTTCCCGCCAGGGAGTACCGTTACATTTTCTAAATGTCGAGAGCTATCATGAACAAGTTGTAAGCGGTCTTTAAACTTAAAGAAAGACAAGTCCTCTTCAATAACAAAAATAAATAGCTTATCAACTTTTTTAGAAGCATAATCAATCAAATGCATGTGACCATTTGTGATAGGATTACAATTTACAGCAATGCTACCGACATTAACCCCATCATCTGGCATATATTGCTCTAGCAAAGATAAATAACTTTTCATTTCACAAGACTCTAATGTTCGAGCCACATGTTTAAATAAAAAGTACTTAAAATTATCCAATATTTTATAGAAATCGCTTTCATTCTGATTAGCTGTGAGAGCACAAACTGATTGAACCGTTGGTAGGCTTATTAATTTTGAGAGAATCCTATTCCCAACTTCGTTCGCCATCATTTCATTCCCTAAAGGAGAGAAATGGCAATTTACTTTATCTAAATCAAGAAAGAATTTGTTACCTCTATCTATCTCGTTTAAATCAATTGATTCAATACTAGTGTTATTTAGATCGCTAAATTCTATAAAATCAAAGAATACAACAATGTCGCCAGGTTTAATCTCGGTTTGAACAAGATTGTTAACAGCCAATAAAAGGTTCATCCCATGACTTCCGTGATTTTCTACGATCACATCACCATATTGGTTGTTAAAGTATGCCTGTAATTGACTTGCAATTGTATCACTATCTTTTACACCAAAACTGCAGGTTGTTGAAGAACCAAATAACAAAACTCTTTTGACTGCGTTTTCTGGTTGCCCTGTTGTTGTTCTTTGTCCATTTTTTACAGAAACAAAACCATTATCAAAATCGGAAAGTACGACTTTCGTTGCTTTTATTATTGGTGAACCGCATTCGAATAGTTTTGATATATTTTCACGCTCATCAATAGTATATAAGCTTTTTACATATTCAGGAGCATTATTTCCCTGACACCAATCTTTTCTATCTTGGATATATAACTTGGAGTTTTTTAACAACTCTATTTCAGTGCTAGACTTGTTACCTAACCTTCGTCCTTTATTCTCTATACATATTAAAGAAGGAATTCCACCTTTAGATCTTACATAGTTTTCAATAAACTCAACCTTATAAGAATCTGGCATCGCTCTATTCATTACGTTTATCGAAGATACTATGTCACTCCGATAATTATCTGATTTTTCTTCTAGATTATTGGATTCAATCAATTGATTATTAATTAGAAAGAGATTCTTCAGGACAAAGTACCAATCTGGATTTTCATCATGATTATATAAAAACTCGGCTTCTTTAATAGCTTTATTTAGATTACCATTTTTAATATATATATTCAGCAATCTTCTTTTTATATAGTTCAATCTTTTTTTATTAGCGAAATTGATTTCAATCTTATATAAAAACAACCTAAACTTAATTCTATTAAAAATCACAAAACACCTTAAACGCAATAGCTCTACAGAAAGTAGAGCATTGTCAATTGACAAAAATTAACTTTATAAAATATTTAAAATTTAATCACACCGTGAATAGTTCTCAAACAATAGTTATGTAAGGGTTTGTAATGGCGAGTAATAACACGATTACAATTATTCACATCGCTAAATTCAGTGGGGAAAATCAATCAAACCGAAGTTTATTTAACTTATTTTTATCATTTAGATTAACCTAACATTACAAATAAACCTTATGTAACATTTCCTTAAAAAACTCCTCGCAATACCTGAATGGAGCATCAACGCCAACAAGATGAAATTCTTGCAAAACAAACGCAAGAACAAGAGGTTGAAGTGATGAACCAAGACCCCGCACCTCAAGCTAGTTAAAGGTTGCACACCGATAGCAAAAAACTCCGAGTAATCTCGTAGCTTTTTTTGTTTTGTCTTGTTAATTTCAATCAATCTCGTCTATAAATCCCCTCTGACTCTTTACGTTTATTGAAATCCCTGACAAATTTGTTTAAGTTTCAGGGATAATTCCTACAAGATGCATCACTGCTATGAACGTACTAGACACTAAGCAATCCCTTATTATCGTGGAAGATGACCCTAAATTGCAGGCTATGCTGAGCGAATACTTTGCAGAGCAGGGCTTTGAAGTCAGTTGTTTCGACAATGGGACCGACGCACCCGAGGCAATTCTTGAAAGCCAGCCAGATCTCGTTCTTTTAGATTTGATGTTACCTGGGCAAGATGGATTGAGTGTTTGCCGCCAGATCCGCGAATGCTACAAAGGCAAAGTGCTGATGCTTACCGCAAGTGATGATGATTTTGACCATGTTGCTGCGCTTGAAATTGGTGCCGATGATTTCGTAACTAAGCCGATTAAACCGCGTGTCCTGCTTGCTCGTATTCGTATGTTGTTACGCCGCAAGGAAACCACAGCTTCAGACTCCGATACCTGCCTTGAAATCGGTGTGTTATGCCTAAACCGATTACGCAAAGCTTGTAATCTAAATCATGAGCCGATTGCACTCACCGATGGTGAATTCGATTTACTTTGGGTACTCGCTAGCCATCCTGAACAAACCCTTTCTCGCGAGTGGCTTACCAAAACGTTGCGTGGAATCGAATACGATGGCACTGACCGTACGATTGACAACCGAATTGTAACGTTAAGGAAAAAGCTTAGCGATAGCACAACTCCCCCACAAAAAATCATTACTGTCCGTGGTAAAGGCTACCTCTTTATGCCTGATGCTTGGAACGCGTAATGAAACGAATTTATCTGGAAAGTTTTTTAGGTCTGATCATTCTTTTCGTCGCCAGTTTGGTTGGATATGAAGTCATTGTTTATCAATTAAATACGGACTATGACTACTTACTTGAAGAACACGAGGCACAAGCTTTCCATGAATTGATCTACCCTATTTACCAAGATAAAGGAGAAGATTACACTATTCAGCAGCTAGAGAAGTTTGCGACATCAAGCCACATGTTGCTGATAGCGCAAGAGATGACGAGCCTCCCTCCTGAAGTTGAGAAAGTTTTTGATGAAGATCCTTTCGTTAATACGGCCTTCGATAATGAGAGAGATTTATGGTTTCGCTTTGAACCTGGATCCCCAATTTTTAAACTGAGCGAAAACCCCAACAGCCCTATCATTCAAGCCATTAACTTTGATGACAACATTGTTTGGCTTTTCTTTCTAGCTGGTTTCGCGCTTTACTGTGTCTTATTGATTTGGTTCCTAAGCCGCCGTGTTCGAGCACTTGAGAAGGTCACTGTAGATTTTGCCTCTGGTGATTTTAATGCTCGAGCTGATACGTCTAGTGCCAAATCCGTGGGTACTCTGAACAAAAGCTTTAACCATATGGCAGAGAAAGTGTCTCGCCTGATCACGACCAACAAGATGCTTACCAATGCTGTCGCGCATGAACTACGTACACCGATTTTTCGGCTACAATGGCAAGCGGATCTCTTAGCTGACTCGACACTTAACAAACAACAAGAGAAATACATAAAGAGCATCGTAGAAGACATTGATGAAATGGAAAATATGGTCGAAGAGCTACTCTACTATGCAAAAATGGAGCGACCAAATGCCGAGATTCAAACTTCCTCTGTCACCTTATCAAGCTTTGCTAAATCGTTTTTACCCAAGTGGCAACGTGACACCCAACTTTCAATCTCGATTGACGACACAAGTTCTCAGCAGACGGTCATTGATGCTGACCCAAAACTGCTAAAACGCGCCTTAGATAACCTACTTCGCAATGCAATGCGTTATGCACAAACCCAAATCGTGCTAGAGATTATGGAGACACCAGAGAAATCTTGTATTCGTGTGCATGACGATGGCTGTGGTGTGGAAGAGAAAGATTGGCCTCATCTGTTTGATGCGTTTTACAGTGCTGATAAATCACGTAACAAAAGCACCAGCGGCTTCGGTTTGGGGCTTGCGATCGTCAAACAGATCGTTGAATTGCAGAATGGCGAAGTCTATGTCTCACACAGCCCGTACGGCGGTGCGTGTTTTACAATCTGCTTTCCCAAGTAAATTCATAAACTTATCAATACTCTCTTAAACGCCATTACAAAAGGCGACACTTCAATACAATTGGCCGACAGAGCACCACAATAAAACAGTGTACATTTAATCCATAAATTCACAGCAATAATGGATCAACGCAATGTATAAACCTCTTCTTCTCGTCACCCTTTCTTCCACACTTGCTGCTTGTGCTTACAACCAAGAACCTGTTGTCGATATGACCAATGTTGACCAAGCCCAATACGAACAAGATTTTACTTACTGCCAAGGTTACGCAGAAAAAGTAGATAAAGGTGAAGCCGCTAAAACGGAAGCACAAAATGGAGCCGTTACTGGAGCATTAGTCGGTGCCGTTGCTGGCGCATTAGAAGATGGCATTGACGGGGCTGCTGTGGGTGCGGTTGCGGGCACAGCTGTCGGAGCCGGCGCCGGTTCTGTTGGTGGTGCTAGTGATTCAACCAAAACTCAAGCATTGGTTCTTCGTAAATGCCTAGCGAACAAAGGCTACACAGTATACGACCTTGAATCATAAAGTATAAATTCTCATCAATTGCATAAATAATTGAGTTTATAGCTGTGAATTTCACAAATGTTTCACGATCACTATTCTACTCTCCAACCGTAATTAGATGCCTTTTCTTTAAGGGGCTTGATCCCTCATTGCCCTCTCTTTTTTTGGCTTAGTCGTATAAGGCCCTCATTTTGAAACCAGGTAAAACAGGCATTCGCCGAATATTGGACGCAACCGGCTATTCACTTCAAGGATTGAAAGCAGCATGGACTCATGAAGCCGCTTTCAGACAGGAACTAGTACTCACTCTCGTACTTTCTATCTGCGCATTCTTGCTTCCTGTCACCACCTTAGAACGCATCATGATGATCAGCAGCCTTCTGTTGGTCGTGATTGTTGAATTGATTAATTCCGCCATCGAAGCGGTTGTCGATCGTGTCAGCGATGACTGGCATGAACTCAGTGGAAGAGCCAAAGACATTGGCTCCGCAGCAGTTTTTGTTGCGCTTTTTCTCGCCCTTTTTGTTTGGGCGTCGATTTTACTTTAGACCAACCGAAGAATGTCACTTATGAAGACAATTGAATCCCCAGCTAAAGGTATCTCTTATATTACCTTCACGCTTTTGCTTGCATTGTATTTCGCTCTCGTAGTGAATATTCCTATCTACAAAGAGCTCGTTCATATTTTTTCAGGATTGGACCAAGTTAAAATAGGTTTCATCATAACGATTCCTATCTTCTTCTTTGCTGCGCTGAACTTCTTATTTAACCTGTTCAGTTGGCCCTGGATCGGCAAGCCATTCTTCATTTTCCTGCTTATCACGTCGGGCATGGTGAGTTACGCAAGCTACAACTACGGCACCCTGTTTGACACAGATATGATCACCAATATCGTAGAGACAGACACCAGTGAAGCCAGCTCTTACCTGAGTACCTATTCGGTCATTTGGACTGTCATCATGGGTGTCATCCCCGCTTTACTTGTTTTCAAACTGAAGTTCAAACCACTCAAAGATCAATGGCTTCGCTTTGCGCTAACCAAAGTAGTATCTATGCTGGCATCGCTGGTTGTTATCGCAATCATCGCAGGCCTTTATTATCAAGACTATGCGTCGGTTGGTCGCAACAATAGTTACCTAAAAAAAGTCATCATCCCGACTCAATACGTGTACGCGATCTCTAGCTATGTAAAAGAAAACTACTTAACGACGCCAGAGCCCTATCGTGAGATTGGTACGGATGCGAAACAATCCCACCTTGCACTAGAGCAAGCAAAAGAGAAGCCGACGCTGCTTGTCTTTGTATTAGGTGAAACGGCACGAACTCAGAATTATCAAATCAACGGCTATGAACGACAGACCAACCCATACACCAGCAAGTTAGACGTCATCTCGTTCCAAGACGTTTCTTCTTGTGGTACCGCAACGGCGGTCTCTGTGCCTTGTATGTTCTCTCAATTACCACGCCATGATTTCGACCGCAGCAAAGCAGACAACCAAGATAACGCGTTGGACATCATGCAGCGCGCTGGCATTGATTTGATGTGGAAAGACAACGACGGTGGCGACAAGGGCGTTGCTCATAAGATCAATAAGATGGATGTCGCACGCGGCAAACAAAACACGCTTTGTAACGGCAATACCTGTTACGACATGGCGCTGCTAGACAATTTGGACGACCAAATCGCGAGCATGAAAGGTAACCGAGTTGTTGCGCTTCACCTGATTGGCAGCCATGGTCCGACTTACTTTCAGCGCTACCCGAAAGACAAAGCGTTTTTCCAACCGGACTGCCCTCGCGCAGATATTGAAAACTGCAGCGTGGAGCAAATTGTGAACTCTTACGACAACACGATCCGCTACACAGACTTCGTTTTGGATCAAACCATTGCGAAACTGAAAACGTTGGAAGATAAATACAATACGGCGATGATCTACGTCTCTGACCACGGCGAATCTCTGGGCGAAAACGGGTTGTTCTTACATGGCATGCCTTATGGTTTAGCACCGGATTTCCAAAAGCGTGTTCCTATGATGCTTTGGATGTCACCGGGCTTTAAACAAGCCAAACATGTCAACACCGATTGTTTAGCACGAGAAGCACAACAAACCGCAACGCACTCACACGATAATGTCTTCCATTCATTGTTGGGCATTATGGATGTGGAAACCAATGCGTACGACGGCGCTCTAGATATCTTTAAGACCTGTCGTCAAAGCTAAAACATCGTATTCATAACCAAAAGGAGAGGGATATTTACCCTCTCCTACTTCGAACCATAAGCACTCAAATCAACATCTATGGCTAGGTGGAAAATTTCATGCAATACAAGGTTCTATAATGAAAATACAAACACTCATCGCAATCTCAATCACAACCGCCGTTCTTTCAGGTTGTGGTACTGATAATCAACCATCACTCATCCCAGGCCCAATTCAAGCCGTTCATGTTCAAACCGTTAATCTTGTCGACTTTGGGAAAAACCAATATTCAGATGTGCAGTTAAAAGCTTACGAGAATGGAAAAGAGCAGCTCATGTACTCTGACATCATTCAATATGGTGCTTCCTCATCAAGCCTTTTGATTGCTCAACAGAAAAGCCACACCATTCCTTATACCTTCAAACTTTTTGATACCAACTCACAAAATGAGTTAGCCCAAAAGAAACTCACTTTAAACTCGGGTGACCACAAGATTGTGTTCGCTTTCGGTGACGTAGATAAGGGCTATTATGAACTGTCGGTTCAAAACAAACCTAATATTTCTAGTGCCCCCTCAGGCAAAGTTCCAATCTATATTTTAGATTCAAGCGACGTGACAAAGGCGTACCAAACAAGCGTCACGGTCGAAGGGCAAACGATCGATAACCTTCCAAGTAAGGCGCTTTCTAGCGCCTTGAATGTGCCTAAAAACCAGCAAGAGATGACGGCAACATTTACTCACAATGGCATCAGTAAGACTTGTAAATTTAGCACCAAAGATACACCTCAAATGGTTATTCTTGGTCCTTATAACCGATGCTATGGCTTGAGCTTCATAACATCGTTTGCGGATTAATACGTTACCTGCATATTAAGAAGTTACCTGCGTATTACGGTACGCAGGATTCATTCATTAATACAAAATTATCGAAAACCTGCTCATAAACGAGGAGCCAAATTCAAGTTATAATATTGGTCTTGCTAACAAACAAAGTAGAACCAAATGAAAATTGGCATCATTGGCTTGGGCGACATTGCTCAAAAAGCTTACCTTCCTGTTATCACTCAGCTTCCAAATGTTGAGTTGGTATTTTGTACCCGCAATGCAAACACACTCAATTCACTCGCTCAACAGTATCGAATCGCAGAAACCTGCCAAGACTATCAACAATTGGTTAGTATAGGCGTAGATGCAGTCATGATTCACGCCGCTACTAGCGTTCACCCTCAAATCGCGTCTTTCTTTTTAGAACAAGGCATCCCGACATTCGTTGATAAGCCTTTGGCAGACAGCGCTGCTGAAGTAGAAAACCTATATGAACTGGCAGAACGCGTGAAACAGCCTCTGTATGTTGGCTTCAATCGCCGTCATATTCCGCTCTACAATCAACATATGCCGAGCGTACAACAAGGCGAACTTTCAGGCTTGAAATCTCTGCGTTGGGAGAAGAACCGTCATCAATTACCAGGGGATATCCGCACCTTCATTTTTGATGATTTTATCCACCCTCTTGATAGTGTGAACATCACGGCCAGAGCAGATCTACAAGACGCTTACATTACGCACCAAATGGAAGGCGACCAACTGGCTCGTTTAGATGTCCAATGGCAGCATGGTGGGACACTGTTTCACGCATCAATGAACCGCCATTTTGGTATCACAACGGAGCGAGTCCAAGCTTGCTATTCAAATAAAGCGATTGAATTTGATTCATTTGTTGAAGGGAAAATGTGGCAAGACAATCAAGAGCAAAAGCTCAGCTTAAAAGATTGGACGCCAATGCTGACCAGTAAAGGCTTCCACTCTATGCTGTTGGATTGGTTTGAAGTCATCCAGTCAGGCAACATCGCTTCTGAAATCGTAGCGCGCAATATCGCTAGCCACCAACTTGCCGAAGCGATTTGTCAGCACATTGAACAGTCAGTACGTCGATAATTAAGCACTGAAACGAGCGCGGAACGCTTTGGGAGCCAATCCCATGGTTTTGATGAACACTTTGCGAAATGCGCTCGCGTCTTGATACCCAACTTGATAAGCGATGACTTCAAAAGCTAAGTTACTCGACTCCAATAAATCACACGCCTTTTGCACACGAAGATGCTGCAAATACTGATTCAAGTTCAAACCTGTCGCTTTTTGGAAACGTCTCTGAAGCGTGCGCTCAGTTAAACAACTGATCTCCGATAGCGCTTGGTTTGAAATCACATGTGAGAAATGCTCAGCCATGTAGTGCTGGGCACTAAGAACGGCACTATCACCATGTTGAAAGTTAGGTGTGAATTGCTGATAAAAACGTTGCTCTCTGGCACCAGTATCGACCACCAGCATCTTTCCCAACAAACGCATCACTGCTGGTGTACTTAGCTGAGAAACCAGCTCCAACCCCAAATCAAGCCAAGACATCATGCCACCAGCGGTAATGATGCTGCCATCGTTGATAAGGATGGATTCAGGCTTAAGCGTCACCGGAATAACCCTGCCAGCCCCCAGTGTGTTGTGCACGCTTTGTTATTCAACAAATCAGCGTGAGCGAGAACAAACGCGCCTGCACATGCAGACGCCACAACCGCACCAGCTTTGTGCTGATCAAACAACCAAGACGTTAACGCCTGACTTGGCGAAAGGTAATATTGCTGCGCACCGCTTGGCGGTAGTATGACGACCGTGAACTCATCGGCTCGAATAACGCCTTCTTTCCAATCAATGATGTCCGCATGAAAACGGCATTCGACATCCAGCTCAATCGAAGCGCGGTTTGCCATCTCAAACAGCTCCTGCAAACCATAGACTGACGCTTTTGAAGCCCCCGGATAGTTCACAATAGCAATGTTTATCTTGTTCATTCCAAATGTCGTTTTTGACCTATTTTTTGTCATTTTAGACACTAAGCAAAATAAAAGAAAGCACGCATAATAGCTCCCATACCAAAGCAACACATTCACTGAAAACAAAAGGAAAACATCATGAGCCAAGCAGCACTTCTTGTTATCGATCTACAAAACGACTACTTCCCTAACGGTAAGTTTCCTCTATGGAATACAGAAGCAACACTAAACAACATCAAGAGCGCCATTGCTAAAGCGAATGAGAAAAATATTCCTGTCATTCATATTCAGCACATCGCCGACCCAGCAATGGGCATTGCGCCTTTCTTTAATGAAGGTTCTGAAGGCGCTGACATTCACCCTGAGATTTTAGCGCTAGCGCCAAAGGCCGATGTGGTCATCAAACACTTTGCGGACGGCTTTGAACAAACAAACCTTGAAGAAGTACTCCAAAAACACGGGGTAACAGAGCTATTAGTAACTGGCATGATGACGCAAAACTGTGTCACTCATACTGCGATTTCTAAAGCGGCAGAAAAATACGAGGTATCAATTCTTATGGACTGCTGTACAACGGTCGATGAAATGATCCACAACATCGCACTGCACGCTGTATCAACTCGCGTCCCACTAGTAACGGCAGAACAAAAACTGTAAGCCAGCGAGCATCCACTATACTGTCTTAATTAGAATGACCCGATGCGCCACGCGTCGGATTCTGTTGGTTGGCACTGACTCTCATTAACTCTATAGGGACAGCACAATGAAGTGGATGTCAGTTTTATCAATTATCACCTTATCGAGCGCACTCTCCGGCTGTGGAGGGAGCGACTCCTCAGATCCAGAGGTTGCGGTAAGAGCGCTCAACTTTCAGACCGTTAACTTCGTCAACCAAAACCCGAGCGGTGTTTCAGATATCGGTGTTCAAGCCAATTATGGCAGCCTGCAAGAAGATATTTATTCCAATCTGCCACTTTATGGCGCGACAGAAACAGGCTTGCTGTTGATTCAAGAAAACGCCAGTACTTTTGATATCACGTTTGATTTGATTGAAACCAATAGCCAGCAAACCTTAGTCAGTGAGACACGTTCAATTGCTGTCTCTAATCCTCAAGTAATCTTTGCTTTTGGTGACGCTAACACAGGATTTTATGACCTCGTCTTCCAAGACAAGCCCGACACGAGCAGTACAACCAATACTCAAGTCTCCGTATTCGTTATGGATGCTAGCCAACTCCAAGGCGGTATCAACAGTGATGTTTGGGTGGATGGGTCCCAACGGATCTTTAATCTGAGCAAAAGAACCCTGTCGAGCCAGATCATTGTGGGTGCGAATACCGCAAATGTTCCGATTGAAATCAGAGAAACAGGCACTACAACGGTGATAGACACGTGCAATGTTTCTACCGAAACCAGAGCCATCATGGTGATATTTGATCCATTGGGAAACTGTCGAGTGCTGTCTGTTTTAGACCCTGTTTTTTAAGCCAATTGTTGGTATTTTGGACACTCAATAAGGTATGCATAAAACGCATACCTCACTTCACTTTTTATCATTTGTGTCATCACAGACTTATCTCTACACTTCGCGCTCTTTTTTCTACTTGAGCGCACAATGCATGCTTTTTTCTCAAACCATTTTCGCTCAGGTGCTGAGAATGTCCGTCATGTTGGGCCTGTCATTAATCATCGTCCATAACTCACCTAAGTTATTGGAAATATTGGCAGAGCAAGCCATCAACAGCGGTTGTCATCAAACCACTGGCGACGGCGAACACCAGGATCACTCTCATCACCACCATCACCATTAATAAGAGCAAATTATGAGTATTTTCCGATTTCCAATTCTTGTTTGGCTTGGAATAGGGATTTTGATTATCTGTCTAGGGATCAGACAATCGTTCGGCATTTTCATGATGCCAATTTCAGACCACTTCCAAACGGGCCGCGAGTTCTTTAGCTTTGCTATTGCCCTACAAAACCTGTTGTTTGGTGTGTTCCAACCATTTGTTGGTATGGCGTCAGACCGCTGGGGCGCAAAGCGTATTATCATTTTAGGTGCCATTTCTTACGCTTTGGGTCTTTACCTGACTTCTATCGCAGTTGAGCCAACCATGATGTATTTGTCGCTGGGTGTGCTAGTTGGCTTCGGCTTAAGTGCGACCAGTTACGTGATCGTGCTAGGCGCTGTGGCGAAAGTGGTTCCTGCCCAACACGCTGCAAAAGCATTTGGTTTGACAACTGCTGCGGGCTCATTCGGCATGTTTGCGATGATCCCCGGTGCACAAGCGCTATTAAGTGACTTTGGTTGGCAAGGCGCGCTTCAGGTGTTTGCCGTATTGTGTAGCTTTATGGTGATGTTTGCGTTGTTCATGAGAACGGCAAAACCACAAACCAACAACGCCGCAAGTGCTCAAGAAGATACACAAACTTTGAAAGAAGCGTTAAAAGAAGCTTTCGCACACAAAGGTTACTGGTTGATCCACGCTGGTTTCTTCGTGTGTGGCTTCCATGTCATGTTTATCGCCACTCATTTACCAAGTTATTTGGCAGATAAAGATTTACCGGCTTCAACAGCGGCGATGGCACTGGCGTATGTCGGCATCTTCAACATCTTTGGCTCTTACTTCTGGGGTGTGATGGCCGATCGCTTTAACAAGCGTCACGTGATGTCAGCACTGTACTTAATGCGCACGGTGGTGATTGGTGCTTTTGTGACTTTACCTGTCACCGAACACACCGCAGCCATCTTTGGTGGTGCTATCGGCTTCTGTTGGTTAGGCACGGTGCCACTGACTTCCGGCTTAGTACGCCAGATTTTTGGTGCTCGTTACCTTTCTACCTTGTACGGCTTGGTGTTCTTCACTCACCAAGTAGGCAGCTTCTTAGGTGCTTGGGTTGGTGGCCGCATTTACGATTACTACGGCTCTTACGATCCAATCTGGTGGTCAACAGTCGTGTTGGCATTTATCGCGGCTCTTATTCACCTGCCGATCAATGACAAACCGGTACCACGTTTGAACTTGGCGACCGCGTAATCTAAGAAGGCTCTTAACGTTATCGTTGGGAGCCTTTTCTCTTTTCTCCCTGCAACAAGCTTTCTGTATTCCCTCAATCGAATAGGCATTCTCATCAATGATTGCTTATTTAAAATAAAGTGCGTCCATTCATCCTCTGTTAAGATTCGTGTGACATACTTAACACAACGCTATAAATCAAAAAGGGTTTTAAATGAGAACACTCGGCAACATCATCTGGTTTGTATTCGGTGGCGTATTCATGGGTTTGCTATGGTGGTTCTTCGGACTACTGGCTTTCATCAGCATCATCGGCATTCCATGGGGACGTGCTTGTTTCGTGATGGGTAACTTCTCGTTCTTCCCATTCGGCAAAGAAGCGGTTTCACGAGATGAACTGACCAATGAAATGGACATCGGTACTAGCCCGCTTGGCGTGATTGGTAACGTGATTTGGTTTGTATTTGCAGGTATTTGGTTGGCAATCGGTCATATACTTTCTGCCGTAGCATGCTTTGTAACCATCATTGGTATTCCGTTCGCACTTCAACACCTGAAACTGGCGGTTATCTCTCTGGCTCCGATTGGTAAAACAGTCGTAACAACAGAAGAAGCGGCAATGGCTCGCTACAACATCAACCGTTAATTTTGTCGCCCTCTGAGCATCCTGCTTAGAGGGTTATTCCTGTCAAAAGTAAGCCCATAATTGCCACTGCATACTCAAGAATAATGGATTGAAAGTTCATACTCCCACCTTAGTTAAAAGTTAAAATTAATACCTAGTTCTACGCTGTTCTCTTCACTTATTTTGGTCGAGCCCGGTGAAACTCGATGCTCACCAAATGTGTACTTCACATAAGGCTCTACCCATTTAGGTTTTAAAGTAATACGCACTTCGTGATTGGTTCGATGACCACCCTCAGTGAGTTTTTTATCGTAGTTATAAGAATAACCAAGCCGGATAAAATCAATCGGTGTATAGCTTGCACCAACGGTGTTTTTCCACTCCCTTTCTATCTTTTCCAATGATGGGAATGACTTACCAATTGAGCTGATTCTCCACTCATGAGAACTATTGGCGAAAATCATCCAATCATCCCCTAACGCGGTGCCGGTAAACACGCCCGCATCATAAACATCGAATAAATCTGCGCGACCATAGCTCACAAATGCTTCGGTGTAGAATTGCCCGAGCATAACGCCATATCCCGTCCCCAATTCTAAATACCCCGTAGAATCAACCTCAGCAGAAATGTTCCACTCTTCTGTCGCTTGTAAATACCCTGAGGCAGTCACAATCCATTCATCATCTGTATTGGACACATCTAAACCAAACTCTGGCATTTTGTGGTCAGCAGAAAAACACGGCACGGCAAAGAGCGCGCAAAGCAGCGTCAGAGATTTATTCATTGGGATACCTATCAGAAAGACTCGAAAAGAAAAAAGGAGCCACTTAAATCAAGCGGCTCCTTGCTACTTACCCTTATGCGATTTGGTTTACGAGCGCTCAACGCGGTCGCGAATCGCTCTTTTTATTTCCTGACGTTGCTCTTGTGATAGGGATTGAACCTTTTGTTTCAATTCTGCGCGCTGTTCCGGCGTTAAGCTCTTCGCCGATGCCTCCATTGCAGGTTCAGGCGTCGCCTCAATAGGGTTTTCAGGCGTGATCTCAATTGGATTCACTGGACTGTCCGCAATTGGATGTTCTGGAATCGGCTCTATCGGGTTAGAAGGCGAACCAGCGATAGGATGTTCTGGTGTTGGTTCAATTGGATGAACAGGGTTTAGTTTCGCTTCTTCTACAATAAGGCGACCATCTTCAACGCTTAAATGTACGAAGCCATCATCACTAACAAAGATAAGTTCGTTATTACGGACTTCAATGTGACCCACTACTTTGCCTGATGAATCTTTAACCACCTCGCCATCAGTGTAGTAAAGCTCACCACCGACGTTAAATACGGTGTTTCCTTCTTCGCCACGGATTGCAACTGTCGTAACCTCACCGTTATCACCCTGGATAGCCATGCCATCAAAATGCTCGCCATCAAAGGTTTGAACAGAAGCAACACCTACTGGTTCATTTGAGGAATCTGAACCTGATGAAGAACAGCCAGCTAGAAATGTCGCCGCGATGATTGCACTCAGTAATTTAACTTTCATGATTTACTCTCTTAATTTGTCGAAATTCAGGGATGCCTCTTGCAAGAAAAGTGGACTCCCTGCCCGATGAAGAGAAGTATATTGAGCAGTGTTTTATTACTCTAATCGCTAAAAAGAAACCCGCACTTAACGGCGGGTTATTAATAAACAAAGGTAGAGAGCTTGATAACCAAGGGTTATTATTGCTGTTGCGAGCGCTCTAGGTGTTTGGTTATGACATCCGTGATGATGCTGCGCAGCCAATGAACCATTTCATTACGGCGATTCTTATGGTGATAGTAAGCGTGCAAGCAAGGCTCAATCACGATACCGTCGAACTCGATATCCAATCTTCTTAATTGAGAGATCTTATCGACGTTGACCGTTTTTGAAGCGGGAAAGACCATGTCCGAGTTAGCCACCACGTCGATAATGGCCGACGGCAATTCAGAGCGAAACGCGATTTTTGGCTCCACGCCTTTGATTTTCATTATCTTCTCAGAAAACGACACGCTGGAATTCCAATCGGCCGCAATCACGGTCGCAAACTCTAAATCCCTGCAATCCGAGATTTGTAGTCGGTCACCGGGAAACGGATGATCTTTTCGCACGTATGCACAGAAGGTGTCTTTGACGATCATTTTCGTCAGTAGCTCTTTTGGGGCGTGGTTGATTTCGT
The DNA here is from genome assembly GCF_002887615.1 of Vibrio jasicida 090810c. Taxonomy (NCBI): domain Bacteria; kingdom Pseudomonadati; phylum Pseudomonadota; class Gammaproteobacteria; order Vibrionales; family Vibrionaceae; genus Vibrio; species Vibrio jasicida. The sequence goes on from NZ_CP025793.1 coordinate 1,826,051, forward strand.
AGTTCACACCAAGCGTAACATCATCTTTGATGATCTCATCCATGGTGGAACGAGACCAATTCAACAAGTGGATCTGGACGTTTGGCGCTGCTTGTCGAATCGCCTGACAGATTTCACTGGCGTAAGAACTCAATATAAATGGTGCTAGCGCTATCTTGATGGTTCCGTTCATTTCTAATGGGTTAAATGCTTTAGAACCATTGAGCGTGATAGAGATTTCATCCAGTAACGGCGCGAGATTTTCCGCTAAATCATTCGCATACTCCGTCGCTCGCAACCCGTGATGGGTTTTCACAAACAGCTCATCTTCAAAATGATCACGCAGCCGCTGCAATGCTTTACTCACGGCAGGCTGAGATACAAACAAGCGTTCTGCCGCTCGGCGCATATTGCGCTCTTGGTGCAAAATGATGAATGTTCGGAGCAAATTCAGGTCGAGGTTTGAGAAGAGATCTTTGGCCATATTCCACGTCGATAATAACTTGAGGTTATTATTCAGCATAAGAACAGATTTGCGTACTTTCCAATCTCAAAGCATGAATTCTTTGCGCTCGCTACGCTTCTATGACGGAAAAATAACAATGGCTGCGATCAAGTTGGCGTTTATAAAATTCCAAATGCGCCGTTCCGATGAACACCCTATTCTCAGTAAACGTTAATCTGAGGCATTCTTCGCTTATCACATTCCTCAAACTTATCATTTCACATCGCTTTGAAATAAGTCGTTCGTTCATCCTAGTATCAAATCGGATGCGGGCTTCTAGATAACTTCTCTAATGCAGGTGTGGGGATATCCAGTGTTGGTTTTTATGCGTTGATTCTCAAAAAGTAGAGTAAAAAACCTAGTACATTAAACGAGATAACCCACACCAAATTTGTAGATTGAGAACTTCTGTTAAGTGCATCCATCTTTGTTCAATAAAGGTCAGCTCTAACCTTTACTGAGGCAGATAAAAAGCAGTGCCCTGTGAAGATTTTCTATATTTCATTGAAAGTGATTTTAACTTTCCAATGTTCAATCACTAAAGTAGATAGGATAAGGTTTATGGGTTACAGTTTCTTACAACAATCAAAGTCTTTCATTCTTATACCAAAAATGGTTTAGACGCATAGCAAGGATTCCTATGATAAATAAAAAAGTATTGATTCTCTTTGCGCATCCTTCCCAGCATCGCTCAGAGGTGAATGCTCCCCTTTTTAAAGCAGCTAATACGATTGAAGGTGTCACTTGTGTCGATCTCTATGCCGAGTACCCTCACTTCAATATCAATATTGACCGAGAACAACAGCGTTTACGTGACCACGATGTGGTGATTTTTCAATTCCCGCTGTACTGGTATTCCACACCAGCCATTCTAAAAGAGTGGCAAGATCTAGTTTTAGAATACGGATTTGCTTATGGCTCAGAAGGTACAGAGCTTCATGGCAAAACCATGCTTTGTGTCTTATCCGCAGGTGGTAAAGAAGAGGCCTATAAAGCCGAAGGCTACAACCATTTCACCATCCGTGAGCTATTAGCTCCTATCGAGCAAATGTCGGCGCTGACAGGGATGAATTACATCGCTCCACTTGCGTTGTTTGGTTCCCGTACCGCCCAAGAAGAAGATCGAATTCCACAGCATGTTGAACGCTACAAAACGCTGCTCAATGCGCTCGTCAATGACACACTTGATCTTGAAGCAGCGGCATCGCTCATCAAACTCAACAGTGCATTACCACAACTGATTAAGGAAGCATCATGACAGGGATATTCTTACAAGCCTTTGTTTACCTTATTGCCGCTGTCGTCGCCGTTCCTTTAGCAAAACGTCTAGGCTTAGGCTCGGTATTAGGTTACTTGATTGCGGGTGTGGTTATTGGCCCTATTATTGGCCTCGTAGGTGAAGAAACCACGACAATTCAACACTTTGCTGAATTTGGTGTGGTTATGATGTTGTTCCTCGTTGGTTTGGAACTTGAGCCTAAGATGCTGTGGGCAATGCGTAACCGCTTAATGGGCTTAGGTGGCTTACAAGTTGGTGGTACTGCCGCACTGATCATGGCGATTGCCCTGTACTTTGATCAATCTTGGACCATAGCATTAGCGATCGGTTTGATCTTCGCGCTTTCCTCCACTGCGATTGTTCTGCAAACCTTTAGCGAGAAAGGACTGACCAAAACAGAAGGTGGTCAGAACGCGTTCTCAGTGCTGCTTTTCCAAGATATCGCAGTAATTCCAATGTTGGCATTTATTCCGCTGTTGGCACTGCCAGAGTTGGTAGAACAAGCGCAATCGGCAGCGCAAGCAGCTGCAGAACACCATGAAGAACTTAGCCTAGTGGCTGGACTTCCTGGCTGGGCTTACGGTCTAGTGATTACGGCTTCTATTGCTATCGTCGTTGTTGGCGGGCATTTCCTAAGTCGCCCACTATTCCGCTACGTAGCAAGCTCTGGTCTACGTGAAATCTTTACTGCAACGGCATTAATGCTGGTGATCGGCATTGCGGCTTTGATGAGCCTAGTGGGTCTGTCTCCGGCTCTGGGTACGTTTTTAGCTGGTGTGGTTCTGGCGAACAGTGAATTCCGCCATGAGTTGGAATCAAACATTGAACCGTTTAAAGGCTTGCTGCTTGGCTTGTTCTTTATCACGGTAGGTGCTGGCATCGACTTCTCAGTTCTGTTCAGCGACTTTGGTTTGATCATCGGTCTAACGCTTGGCGTGATGATTCTGAAAGCAGCGATTCTATTCGCACTTGCGTTCATCTTCCGTATCAAAGGCAGTAACCGTTGGTTGTTTACTTTGAGCTTGGCGCAAGCGGGTGAATTCGGCTTTGTGCTATTGAGCTTCTCGGTACAAAACCACGTAATCCCATTCGAGCTTTCACAAACGCTGGCATTGGTTGTTGCGATCTCTATGTTCCTAACGCCTGGTCTATTCATTCTATTTGATAAGGTGATTATTCCTCGCTTTGAAAGTGAATCGAATGAGCGTGAAAGTGACACGATTGAAGAACAAGGTACCGTCATCATTGCAGGTATTGGTCGCTTTGGTCAGATCGTAAACCGCTTATTGGTATCTAATGGCGTGGAAACGGTTGTACTCGACCACCAAGCAAGCCAGATTGATAACATGCGCCAAATCGGTACTCGCGCTTACTTTGGTGATGCGACTCGACCAGACATGCTACACACGGCAGGTATTGAGCATGCCTCTGCACTTGTCGTTGCGATAGATAATCAAGAATCGAGCGTTGAGTTGGTTAAGTACGTAAAACACACCTATCCAAACGTGACAGTGATTGCGCGTGCATTTGACCGTGGACATGGCTACCTACTACGTCAAGCGGGCGCAGATATCATCGAATCAGAAACTTACCATTCTGCATTAGAGATTGGTGGTCACGCGATGAAAGCCATTGGTATTCATCCGTTCTTCACCGAGCAGCAGAAATCGACTTATCGCCGCGTTGAAGATCGCAAATCCAACATGCTTTATGAAGCGTGGGTCGATGACTCAGAGGGTGAACGTTACGACAACAACTTCCGTCAGCTATTTATTCATCTAGAAGAAAAAATGGCAGAAGAGATGCAAAAGGATCGTCACGATAAGCTCTCCCGTTCTGAACGTGGTTGGACACCGCCACCGAAAGGGTATGCCGACGACTTCAACGAAGAAAATGTACAAGAGCTTCATCCACCAAAAGAAGACGCTCAATAAACGCGAAAACCTCCCACTGGGAGGTTTTTTTATTGCCGGTGAAAAGCAGAGCTACATAAGATCGCTCATCAATGTCTCATACTCTTCATTCGCTTCATCCACTAAATGCGACAGTTCTAATGCATCGGTTTTCGCTAAGTTGAACTGCCACGGAACGGTGTCTTCTTTTCCGCAAATACGCGTTTGAGCGCCACTACTTTCAAAAGAAAGATCATCAAACTCGGTAGTGTGGTGTTCATGAAGCTCGACAATTTCAACTTCCAATTTACCGACGGGATTGACTTCAACATGGGCGTGTAAATCTGGGCTATTCGATAAACAATACTCTCGATGAACTGCAATCATGGCTGCCTCCTTGGTCTGCCAACTGACAACTCATAAAACAGTGTAGACGAGGCATTTTGAACGTGGGGTGAAATAATAATGAAGATTGATCCTGAATAAAAATTAATCAATTTTAATTCCAAACCGACTCTGAGTGTTCGCCCCGATAACCGTCAGTTTTTACATAAAATGACTTCGTCAATGCGCGATTCAATCGCTTTTATTGCTATTGTCACTGCCATCGGTACATGAGCTTGGTAGGGATGCAATACATAAATTGGGTTCACCTTTGACGCTTTCGCACCGGGTACAGGTTCAAGAAGCGAGTTCGACTCCAACATAAAGTCAGGCAAAATACCAACGCCTAACCCCATTTCTAACAGACTGGCCACATCAAAGACGGTATTCGCTCGGTGCTTCACTGGATATTGAATTTGATGTTCTGGCTCCTTGGAAGCAAACGCATGGATAACAGGTTCAAGCTGCCAATGTTGAGCAATATAAGGCGCACTTTCAAAATCAGAATGCGCACCTTTCGCACGACACAAAACGTCACAAAACTGTCCTACTTTGCGCTGTTTAATGTTTGAATCGCCAGAAGCACCCACCCGTACCGCAAGATCGATATCCTGTTGAACAATATCCACATGCTTATCATCACTGATCAAATTTAACTGCACATCAGAGTAATCAGCAAAAGCACTCGTTAAAGCAGGCAGCACTATTGAGCGCATTAATGCATGTGGCGCAGTGACGGTAAGCCTTCCCGTTGGCACTTGCTTTAACTCTGTGGCTTCTAACCACGCGGCCTCCGCTTGTTTTGTCATTTGCGCGCACTGCTCGTAAAAGCGTTCACCCGTCGAGGTCAAAGTTTGCTTTCTGGTCGTACGTTTGAGTAAGCAAGTATCCAACTCTTGCTCTAGTTGCTTCAAAGCAGAGCTCAATACTGACTTAGAAAGCTCTAACTTATCTGCAGCTTTGGAGATTGAACCACACTCGACAATATGAACGAACAGAGACATCAAACGCAGCTTATTCATCGCCCTTCCTTATTGTTCTTTTTTACAGAACATTCAATTCTTATTACTTTGTTTTTCTATCTCAATTCTAACCCTATGATTGCTACATAAACAAACACCAATCACAGGATATTCAGGATGACTCAATCAGTTTTAGAACGCGCTCAAGCAGGCATCTCAGCATGGCAAATCGCTTTCAATAATCAAGACGCTGCGGGCTGTGCAGCACAATACGCAGAAGATGCAGTTATGATTGCAAAACCATTTGGCACCTTTGAGGGACGTGAAGCGATCCAAGCATTCTGGCAAAACATCATGGACCAAGGTTTTAACAGCGTGGACTACACCAACACCAAGTGGGAAAAAGACAGTGAAAATGGCTACATTCTTACTTCAGATTGGACGATGAACAAGGCGTTTGGTGTCGTGCACAAAGAGTTATGGGAAATTCAAGAAGATGGTTTGTCTCGCCTAACTTACGATGAGTTTGAAGTGCTTGGTGAGCGATAAGCTTTAAGTCTTTCAGAATTAAAAAATCCCCAAGCCGAAACTTGGGGATTTTTGTTTTTCAGTTTACTTAATTAAATTAAGCAAAGATGAAGGTGTATAGGTAACCTGCGCCCATTGCCATCGTTAAGATAACGAATAGGAAGGCTGCAATCATTTGGTTCTTAAAGATTGATTTCAACAAAATCACTTCTGTAAGACTTGCGCCTGCGCTACCAATGATAAGTGCCATTACTGAACCCAGTGCCATACCTTTTTGTACTAGCGCCGCACTTAGTGGAATAACTGCCTCTGCACGGATGTACAATGGAATACCAATAATTGCTGCTACTGGAATCGCGTACCACTTCGCTTCACCTGCGTACTCCGCAATAAGATCCGTTGGGATGAAGCCGTAAATAAATGAACCAATCGCAATACCCATCATTAGGTAAGGGAATACTTGTTTAAAGTCTTTCCAAGTTGAGTGCCAAATACGTACCCAGCGGCTAGGCTCTTTTTCTTCCACGATTGTCGCTGTTGCACTACCGTCTGATGAGCAGCAAGACACTTCTACTTTAGGCTCCGCTTTTGGCGCGCTATCACCACAACAAGATGTTTTCGCTACCACAGGCGCTGGCTCACTACAGCATGATGTTTTTGCTGCAACTGGTGCGGGTTCGCCACAAGCGCTGGTACCACAGCTTGATGCCGGTTTCGTTTGTTCTTTTTTCTTGCTTGAATCACCGCAAGATGTACCACATGAAGAGGTGCCTGCTGCTTCGTACGCTTCTGGTTTTACGTAACGTTCAAAGCCTAGCTTTTCAAGTACATAGCCTGCAACCACAGACACTGTCATCGCAATAGCAAAGTAGAATACCGCTACTTTCCAACCAAAGGTCACTACAAACAAACCAATGATTACAGGGTTAAGTAGTGGACTAGCAAATAGGAACACCATCATAGGTCCAAAACCTGCTCTTGCACGCAATAGACCTTTCAAGAAAGGAATGGTCGAACACGAACAGAAAGGCGTAATCGAACCTAATAGCGCAGCAATGAAGTAACCTTTACCCTTTTTCGAGCTCAGGATAGATTGGATTTTTTCTGGCGTTAGAAAATCTTGCAACACACCCACGATGTAGCTAATTGCTAGGAATAGGATGATAAGTTCGGTTGCTAGAAACGCAAACATATCAAGCGCTTCCTTAGCCATGGTCATGATTTCTGGATTCATATTGATTCTCCTACTGATATCACATCAGTAACTGTAAATTTCCTAATGAAGCTGAACTCTTCATTTCTATTTTTCTCGAATTATAGAATTAAAAATCAACGCGTCAACCATTATATTTCGATAAATATCGAAATATAATTTAAAGTCTTAATAATCAATGAATTAACTAGGGAATTTTTCTTGTTTGCTATTCACCCACACTTTCACTATCATCGAAATGTATTTATCGTCTGTCATTCCAAGAGGTCAGTATGGAACTCGAAGCTGTAGCAAAAGCGCTCAAAGAGCTAGGACACCCTACCCGTTTATGTATTTATAAAGAGGTGGTCAAAGCAGGCTATGAAGGAATCGCGGTTGGTGGCGTACAAGATAAACTTGGTATTCCAGCCTCTACCCTTTCTCATCACATTTCGAGCCTAGCCTCAGCCGGCTTAATTAGTCAGCGTCGTGAAGGTCGTACTTTGTATTGTGTTGCTGAGTATGAATGCTTAGATACGGTTATTGGTTTCTTGCGTGACGAGTGTTGCATCAATGAAAACTGCTAACCTCGAATCGATTTGGAGCGAATACGAACACGCTATTCATGCGTTTTTGCGCTCTAAAGTCAGCAATGAAGATGATGTAGACGACTTAAAACAAGAGATCTTACTTAAGACTTATCAAAACCTTGCGGATATTCGTGATGTATCTAGCGTCAAATCTTGGCTCTTCCAAATCGCGAATAACGCCATCATCGATTTCTACCGTAAACGTGCTCGAAATCAACGTGACAATGACCTTGTTGCTGACGATCTTTGGTTTGAAGAGCAAGAATCAAACCTGAAACAAGAACTGTCAAAGTGCATTGCACCGTTTGTGCAAGCATTACCAGATGAGCAATCGCAACTGCTCTCTTCTATTGAGCTTGAAGGCATGAGCCAGAAGAAGTTGGCCGAAGAGCAAGGCATCAGCTATTCAACTCTCAAATCGCGCGTACAGAGAGGACGTGTCGAATTGAAAAAGCTATTTGAAGAATGTTGCAGTTTCTCGTTCGACAGACAAGGTCGTATGACAGATTGCAACCAAAACGATGCTTCTTGCGATAAATGTTAACCCCTCGCTGAATGCCCACCTCACAATGAATACCGATAGCTTGGCGGCTCGTCATCGAGTCGCCTATCTATGAACTCAATCACAGCTTTATCTCTTCATCCGCTCTCTCATTTGCTATCTTGCTGAATAGTAAGCTTTACTTCTTCTGCTTTAAGGAAGAAGGAAACTCATTTTTATGATCTCATTAAGAGAACTCACCAAAGAAAACTATCTAAATTGTATTCGCCTCAATCTTCACCCAGAACAAGAAGAAAACCTTGCCTCCAACGCGATTACGATTGCTCAGTCACGCTTTGAAACCGACTACCGATTGAAAGTGATTTATGAGCAAGAGACGGTGATCGGTTTGCTTGCGTTTTGCCATGAAGACGAGCCGCTTGATTACTCCATTTACTGGCTGTTCCGCTTTATGATCGACAAAGATCACCAGAACAAAGGCTATGGAAAGCAAGTACTTAGTTTGCTCGTTGAAGAAGTGAAACAACTTGGCGGGAAAACCTTACTCACGATGCATAAACCCTCCAATCAGCAGGCAGGTCAGCTATATCGTGCTTTCGGATTTCAAGAGAATGGCGCACTCGATGATGGTGACATCTCACTACGATTAGTGCTTTCTTAATCCAGTACGAATCCAAAATGGAGAATTCTGGCTTTTACACCTGTTTATCAAACCATTCGGTCACCAACGCCACCAGCTTTTGATGTACGGGGCTTAACGTATTGCCTCGCTTTAGTAGCACATAGCCAGCACGACCTTCGTTTGCCATAAAATCGATGTTTAACGGGACAAACTCGCCTTTCTCATCATGAGCTTGCACTAAATGATGAGGAAGCAAGGCAAAGCCATCATTTTTCAATAATCGCATCAACACATCGATGTTACTGATTCGAGAAATGTTTGGTGACATCACCTGTTGATTACCAAGTGCACTGGTGCTGAAATTCTCTGCAATGTATTGATGATGTGACGCAAGATCCTGCAGAGTCACCACGGGTTTCTGCGCTATTGGGCTTTTCTGATGCGCATAGAAGGTAAACCTTGGATAGCCCAAGTTAATAAAAGACATCCCTTCGGTTGGGAACGCTTTGCCGCTGTTAAGTACCACCGCAAAATCCGCTTGTTTCGCCATAAGCATTTCTAACGCTTCATCTCGGCTGCGATGTAACCAATGAATCGCTGTACTCTTGTATTGCTTACGCAAAGACAGATCGATGTCCGCGATGGCATCACACGGTACCGACATGTCGTGACAAATCGTTATCTCCGGAACATCCCCTTGAGAGTAGCTGTCGCAAGAAAGCTCTAAAGACTGCATTTGGTAAAGAATATGCTTGGCTTGGGTAAGTAACGTCGTTCCTACTTCCGTCAAGACTGGTGTTCTTCCTTTGCGTTCAAACAAGATCACATCCCAATCAATTTCGAGATCGCTGACTTGGTGATGCAGCGTCGCTCTGTCTTTCCCGATTACCCTTGCGGCTTGGCTAAATGATCCATGCTCTGCGACAGCGACAAATGCAGTAAGTTGGTCAAAACTGGCTCTGGGCATTGGAAGGTCCTCAAACAATAAACCTGTTTATCTTAGCTCAATCTAAACTGTCTTGTTGCAAAATCTGCAACATAACTGAGATTACATGGTGAATATTAAACGTAATAATGACCTCGTATTGAAACGTTACGAGGGCAATTCAATGAAAGGTTTTAGCAAAAAAGTACTTCTAGCAGCATCAGTTGCAATGGCAGTTGGCAGCATCTCTACCGCAGCAAATGCGTGTTCACGTTTGGTTTGGGAGACTCAAGATCACGGTGTATTTGTCTCTCGTACTATGGATTGGATGGAAGCCAATCAACCAACCATTGATGTTCGTCACGCAGGCCAAACCTACCGCGGCTACGATAAAGACGATGCGCTTACGTGGACATCGAAATACGCTTCTATCGGTGTGAGCATTTACGGCGTGGGCATTATTGATGGCTTTAACGAGAAAGGCTTTGCGGCGAATGCCCTGTTCTTGGATGAAGAAAACCCAGGGGCACCACAAGCTGGCAAACAACAAATCGAAAACTCGCGCTTTGTCGCCTATTTGATTGATAGCTTTGCATCCGTTGATGAAGCATTAAAGAATCTAGATTCAATCCAAATCCAACAGTTCAGCCACAATGGCATAGAAATGAAGGGACATTATTCATTAGAAGACGCAAGTGGTGACTCTGCTGTGTTGGAATACATCGACGGCGCTTGGCAAGTGCATCATGGCAAACAATATGACGTGATGACTAACAGCCCAGAGTACGCGCAACACTTGAAAAACTGGCAAGAAGCGCAACCCAAAGCGAAGAGTGATGTGAATGGTGAGTTCCCTATCCCGGGTAACATTAATTCTGCTCAACGCTTTATCTGGAACAGCTACATGAAGGACCAGCTTAAAGAGCCTAGCAGCTACACCAATGGCATTGCGAAACTCGACAGTGTGACCTACAAAATCCCATTGGATGCGGCAAACCGCCCAGTAAATGGCGAAATGCGTGGCTATGCAACCATCTATGGTTTGGTGTACAACCTAGACCAAAAAGTGATGAACGTGCGTTACCAGTATGACGACAGTTACACGCAGTACTCAGTGGACTTTAACAAGTTGAATGACGGACATAACTACACCATCAAAGCCGATTTACCGGATCTGTTTGGTGACATTTCATCTCGCTTAGAAAAAGGCGATGGTGTCATGGGTCAACACTTAGTGAAATAGCTTAAACAGCAGAACTTGAAAGGTGTTTGGACAAACATCTACCAAAGGCGCCGACATGTTCGGCGCTTTTCTTATACTCACAGCACATAAATAAGATAATAACTCAATTTGGATTACATAAGTTTATGAATATGAGAACAAATGATAATTTTTGAAAGCATTGCCTTAAGGCTAATATACGTGGAACAAAATGAAGATTTCCAACTATTCTAACGTTATTAAGCCATATAACTCGGTGCTTTATGCCCTTAGAGGAAAAGAATGAAAGCGATCACTTACCAAAAAGATCAAGATACCTTTACCTATACCGACATCGACACTCCAGCGCTTGCGAGTGGATTAGATGTGTTAGTGAAAGTTCATGCTATTGGGCTCAACCCTGTCGATGCAAAGGTCAACCTTTGGCACGAGATGGTCGATGGCATGGACGATACTTTCGTTGGTGGCCTCGATGTTTCGGGGGAAATCGTTGCCATCGGTGACAAGGTATCGGGTTGGCAGGTAGGTGATCGCGTTCTCTATCATGGCAACATGCGTCGAATGAGCGGTGGTTTCGCCGAATACGCGATTCACGACTCACGCACGTTGGTTGCTCACCCAAATGTTGAACCAGAAATCGCTGCCGCAACACCTTGTGCTGGCTGGACGGCTTATCGAGCTCTTGTCGACAAGCTAAACATCTCAACTCGTAAAAGCATCTTTATTGCTGGAGGATCGGGAGGCGTTGGCTGTTTTGCTATTCAGCTGGCACGCTTCTTTGGCGTAAAAACCATCATCACAACCAGTTCAGCGCTCAACCATGAATTTGTTCGATCGTTAGGCGCAACACATGTCATTGACTACAAACTAGAAGATGTTCGAGAACACGTCATGTCTATCACTGAAGGCTTAGGCGTAGAAGTATCTTTGGATTGCGTTGGTGGCGACAACGACATCTTGTGTGCCTCTGTGCTGGGGTTTGAAGGCGAAATGGTAGAGCTAGTAAGAACAACCCGAGCAACCGAATACCCAGGCGCTTTCCTGCAAGGGCTTGCTTTCCATCAGTTAAGCTTAGGATCTGGCCATGTTCACGGTGAAAAAGGTTTTGCTTCTATCGTTAACGCTGGGGTGGAATTCTCCCACATGCTAGAACGTGGTGAAGTCATGGTGCCTAAATTGGAAGTCGTCGCATTAAAAGACGTCGCTCAAGCTCTAGTGTCTATTCGTCAGCAACGAACGGTCGGAAAGATCGTCGCTAAACTCGTCGACTAAATCCCAAGCGACAAATAAGGAAAAAAGAAGCGCAAACTCCAAAGCTGTTTGCGCTTCTAAGGGGTATTACTTTTCTACAAGCAGCATTGCTGATTTCGCCGCCACTTTAATCTCTTCACCGCTAGGCACTTCTTCTCCGGTCATCATATCAACCAGAGCCTTGTTCGCTGTCAGTTGTAGTGATTGCGCTCGCGCAGATTTGTTGAGTACCAAGATGCCCTTCTCGCCGCGCTGAAGTACCAACATATCGTCGTTACCTTCCAGTACCGTCATTGGTTCGCCATGAACAAGATTATGGAATGCCACCATCTTTGCCATACGCGCGTCCTTCCACGCATTTTGCCATCTTGGTTTGCCATCCACGCCCTTGATACCACTGGTATCCAAATCTGTGTAGATAAGCGGAACACCACCATCGCGTCCCAGAATGTAGGCATACGCTAGCCATTCGTTCTCTTCATCCATGACTAAATCCAAGAACACATCATTGTTTGGAATATCATGAGTAATCGCGAAAGTAATAGCTCGACGGTTAGATAAAGCCTGACCAAAACAGTACGGGTCGATCAAAGATTTAAAACTGCCTTTCTTCGAAAATGCCTTAAAAATGGTTGAGAACAACGGGAAGTCGTAGGCCCCCAAACGCGTTTCTTTTAAGTACGGTTCAAGGAACAATTCATATTCTTCTTCTGTCGCGCCACCATCTGTGATGATTTCACCAAAGATATGAACGTCTTGAGTAATGTCATCAGTCCACACTTGCTTTAAATGCTCAAGAGTCATGTGCTTTGCGGCATCAATACGGAAACCTTTCACGCCTAAAGCCTTAAGCGCTTTCAGGTAAGTACGTTGCTGCTCAACAACATGCTTGCACACACGTAAAGTCGGCAACCCAGGATCGGCTGGACCGCCCGAGATTCGACCATTTTGAACTTCCCACTTGTCTTTCCAATCTTTAATGCCAAAAGCTTCAACGAAGTCATTCTCATCAAACAACGGTTCTGACAAGTCACCGAATAGAATCAGATCTTGATACTTGCTAGCATTTTGCTGGTAATCGTCCATCACGGCTTGGCGTGGATATTGTAAATCCGAGCGTAAATGGGCTTCGTTCGCCATGTGATTAAAGACGACATCGGCGTAAACCAATACGCCCACACGGTCGAGTGCTTCAACCATGTTTTTAAAATCTGTGGTATTACCGAGCGCATTGTCGATAACACGATAATCTTGAGGTTGGTAACGCTGCCACCAGCGTTCGTCTTGTGCGCTTTTCATCGGCGGAGAAACCAATACCGAGCCATAACCTAGCTCGCTGATCTCCGCTGCGCGTTGGGCAATGTCAGCATACTTCCAATCAAAAGCGTGCAAGATAACATTTGCACCTGTTGATTGTGTTTCCTGTAAGCCACTCATGTTTCTCTCCTCGTCGCGTTCGCTCACCCATTGTTACTCGTATTCTTCGTGAGCGAATCCAATAGCCAAAATTATAAGAACTATTAGCGAACCTCCCTCACCCCTTTTGCGTTTCTGCTAGGCGGAAAAACAAGGCGTAGCTCATCCCCAGTCAAGGTTTAAACGTCCGTTTAAAAGTATTCAAACGCCCAAGCCAAAACAAAGATCGCAAGGATACCGATTTAAACACCTGTTTTATAAGCATTTTGCAGATAAACCATTCTGATCGCGCCTACTCTCACTATTACGCCTTTTCTCAGTAAGAATGTGAATATGGGGCAATAATTCGATATGTAACAAATATTTAAGAAAGCGAAACTGCTGCTCACGTCACAGTTGGTGCGGTTTATAAATTGATAGAAAAGGAGAGGAAGACTCGAAATGATGACGGCAGGTGCGCGAATAAAGAAGGCTAGATACAAAAATAGCGCGATAAACGCGCTATTTTTTAAGTGCGGTATAACACCTTCACAACGTGCCAACCAAATTTGGTTTTGACTAGGTGTGGAGTAAGAACCTCACCAGAAAAACAAACTTTGTCGAACTGTGGCACCATTTGACCGCGGCGAAACTCACCTAGGTCGCCACCACGTTTACCAGATGGGCAAGTCGAGTATTTCTTTGCCAATGTCTGGAATTTAGCACCTTTTTTAAGCTGCTGGATGATGTCTTCAGCCTGTTCTTTATGCTTTACAAGAATGTGTAAAGCGGCTGCTGTATTTGCCATGTGTCTGTCTCTCTCTGTTCGGGTGGCGCAAGTTTACCGAATCGCTTCAATATCGCAATAATTTCTCTAATGCCGTCCTTATCTTCATCTTTTGATATTCAGTGCTATCTAACAATCTGATGAAAACTTGGCCGCTCACCGATTCAATTTCAACTTTAATTTGCGCTATTTCCTAAAAAGCTCACTTTTCCACGCTCTACGGTTGAAGCGGTCGCCTTATAAGATTAGATTAGTTACATAAATCAGTGATATTGATAAGGTTATTTTCATGGCAAAAGTCGCGAGTAAAGCGAACCAGTCTCAAGGTATGTTGGTGTTTAAACTCACCCTGCAACAGAACTTCGCAATTGGCACACTTAAAGTCCGTGAAATTGTACCTTACATGCCGACCACCAAAATTCCCTATTCGCACCATCATGTAATTGGCACTGTGACAATTCGTGATTTGACGGTGCCAGTCATCGATATGGCGGCAGCAATTGGATTCCGTCCTATCCAAGAGGAAGAATACAAGAATTGCTATTTGATCGTAACCGATTGCCTACGTACTGTGGTGGCATTTATGGTGCGAAGTATCGAGAAAATCATTGAATGTGATTGGAAATCTATCGAAACACCGCCATCAAGTGCGGGTCATAATATCTTTGTAACGGGTATTACTCGCTATGAAGAGAAGATCGTACAAATGTTAGATGTGGAGCTTTTGCTTTCTAAGATCTACCCGCAATACGAGAATACCAAGATTCCAATGCTTACAGACATCGAGCGCGAGCGTTTGAAAGCCTTGAATATCCTTTTGGTGGACGACTCTTCTATCGCTCGTAAGCAATTGAGCGACGCGCTAGATCGCATCAACATCCCGTATCAAATCTGTAAAAACGGCTCAGACGCACTTGACTTGATGAAGCGAGATGCAGAAGCGAACCGCCCAATTGACCTTTTAGTGAGTGACATTGAAATGCCAGGGCTGGATGGTTATGAACTTGCGTTTGAAGTTCAAAATGATTCTGCGCTGAATAACTCTTACCGCATTCTTCACACGTCTCTATCAAGCGAGATTTGTGTTGATCGAGCTCACCAAGTTGGCGCTCACGAGGCATTAGAGAAATTCAACGCTGGGGAATTGATTGAAGCGATGCTGCGCGGTGCAAAAGAGCTGGAAGCAAAAGCGATAGCTTCTTAATCATATCTAATAAGTTTGCTTGATCTGGTATACATCAATAACTTTTTCGGCAGTGAACAAACTCGTGATACTCGCTACCGAACATGAAAACAGTGCAACAAAGACGAACATTTTGATGTGACTATTGAGCAATAGCCCTCCGCCGAAGAAATACAGTCCTACCGCGATAACCGCTAGCATAATCAATGCGGGGCGACACAACAATTCCATTGCAAGGGAGAAAAAGTAAACCTCCTCCCTTTTCGCAATCGAATACCAGTTGTAGAAAACAATAGAAGCTGTAGCCCCCACCGCTAACGCTATAGCAATCATGACACTAGAAACACCCTGCCCTGCAAACAACACAAACCCCACTCTGATAGACAATACCGCGCAAAACAGCCAGACCAATAAAGGCCCCCCAACAACTAAACCCATCGTTTCTTTCCTCTGAATCAATTTTAATCGTTATTCAAACAAAGGCAGAAAGATGGGTAAAGGTAATCAAAGCACTCGAATGAGAACTCTGCGACGGCTAGCTTAAAGTCATTAAATTCAGACTATTAGGTGATATTTTGCCTATTTACTTGGCATTGTGTAGCTGCGAGACACAAACTCAGTTTCTTCGACTTGATAAATGTGGTTGATGTAAGACGCAAGACTATAGAGCACATTCGCAAGCAGGTTTGAATAACGGAACAAAATCGAGTCCGGTTGCTTCTTGCCTGAATGCTCAACCGCAACCAATGCACGAACCACCTTCTTCGCTTGGCAGCGGCATAGATGTAGTTGACTGGACGTTGGGTGGCCGCCAGGAAGCACAAACCCTTTAAAGCCGCCGTCGATACGAGCCTTGATTGCATCGTAATCGGCTTTTAGCTCATCGACTTCCGCTTCTGTAATCGCGAGTTTTCCGCGGATAGAGCCATTCACATGGTATACGTTTGGCTGCATTCGAGTCAGTATGTCGCGGCTAAAGTCATCGAGTTCCATCGATAGAACCAACCCAATTCGGCTACACAACTCATCAGCAGTGATTTCAAAGTCACATACTGGGCTGTCTTCATAGATGAATGGGTAACAAATCTCGCCAAGTTCCTTGCTTACTGGTCTCATGCTCTTTCTCTGTGCTTTGGTTCTAATAAAAAAGGGAGTCAGTATAACCTAACTCCCTTTCGGCAATCACATCCGTTTAAACGATCATAAGTTAGAAAATCGGCTTATGCGTTTTCGATTTTCTTGTGACCTTCTTGAAGGTGAACGAAATCAACCAGATCATCACCCGAAACTTGGTAAGCTTGACCAAAGCCTTTCACGAATAGACCTTGTTCTGCTTTTAGGTTGAACAGAACGAAGTCTTCTAGTTGGCTCAGGCCATCGATGATTTCACCAAAACGATCTTTCATTTGACCAACCACTTGTTGCCACATTTCAGTATCACGCTCAACAACCGTTGCGACAGCATCAAACGTTAGACGCTTACGGGCGAACAACTGCTTCGACGAATCTTCGTCTTCAATCATCATCAAAGATACGTTTGGATTCTCTAGTAGGTTGCGTGCGTGACGAGCAATCTGAGAAATAAGAACGAAGTAACCTTCCTGGTTTTGAACGTATGGTGCGTAACTTACGTTTGGACGGCCTTCCGCATCAACGGTTGCCAATTGAATGGTACGACGCTCCTGACGAAATTCCTTGATTTCTGGTCCTAGACGACCTTGTAAACGCTCTTGTTTAACTTGCTGATCCATTTTGATACCTAACTTTACTTGTTTGTTGTTCCGAGTTTTAACTCGGTTATTCTTTAATAAATGACACTGCGCTAACGAATTAGTGCAGTGTCATGCTCATTCGAGACTACTTGTTGAACTCTGCTTGCATTGCACGGAATGCTGTTACTTGATCTTCGATTAGCTCACGCTTCTCGTTGCGGCCTAGGTAAATCTTAAAGATGTTGCTGCCACACTCAGAGAAGAAACCAAAGTAATGGCTCTCACGCCCCATAAACGGTTTACTTACTAGCGCGATGTTTTTCACGTTATCCAGTTTTAGGTGACCATGAAGCTCACCTTCTTTACCCATAAGGTTGTAGTAACCACGAGCAACTTTCCCTTTCGGGAACGGCGCTTTTACTTCAAAGATAGAACCAAAAGAATGAACGATAGTTGTTACTGGGCCAAAACCAACAAGACCTTCTAAAATGCTTTGCGCTTGCTCACCGGGTGCTACTGCAACCATCTCTTGAGGAAGTGCTGCTACCACGTCAAACTCTGATACACCAAGGCGCTCAGCCATTGCTGCTGGGAGTAGTTGCGGCTCTTGTTCTAGTAGGGCTTCGACCTGTTGCTTAATTGATTCCATTGTTTTTTCCATTTCTTTCAGATTAATTGTTAGATACTTTTGGTACGTTTTCGTTCATTTCAGAAGTCAGTACTTGAATACATGCCTGAGCCAGAGACACTGCCCAGAAGCTACCTGCTAACGTCAGTACTAAACTGCGCTCTTGTAGCTCAACTAAGCCCTTGTCATGCCAAACTTTAAATAGTGGCATCAGGAAATTAAAGGTGTCTTCGCCCATAAATGCTGGCAGCTTGCTCGCCTGAACAATGCCTCGATCAAAGCCGGATTTCAGCGCTGCGAATAGCGGCTCAAGTGGGCTTTGCTTCATCATCATTGCGATGGTGCTCTGCCCTTCATTTACAGCTTTAACGTAAGTGTCTAGCGTGCGGTGCTGCATCATGCCGTAACCACCGATGTTACCGCCTGCGCCACAACCGACAGGCAGTACTTCTGCATAGGTCTTCGCTAAGCTGTTGTATAAGCTACGTTCACGGTTATCAATTGCCCAGTGGTTCACACTAAGCTGCTTCATATGGTGCTCTGCCATAAACTTAGCACCAAGCTCGTACATGCCCGCTTTTTCCGGTGTCGTTGCTGGTGGCGGCATTTTGCCTTTTTCAACTAAATTGAGCATTGGCGCTGTACCACCAACCACTAACTGATAAAGGTCCAAGCCATGAGCGCCTGTAGACAAAAAGTCCTTAAGATCTTGCTCTAAAACTTCTTTCGTTTGATAAGGCAGGCCGTAAAGCAAATCGATGATGACAGGGATCTTGTCTTCTTTCGCCAACTCACTTACTCGCTGAAGTACATCTTCACGGTCATCTAGACGTTTAGCACTACGACGAACTTTGGTATTAAAGCTCTGGACGCCAAATGAGAAACGGTTAAATCCACCGTCTAGCGCACCTTGATATAACTCGTCTGAGAATCGGTTGATACGACCTTCAAGTGTAATTTCGCAGTCAGCTGCGAGAGGGAAATAGTCGTGGATGGCCTGACCTAGAATACGAACTTGGTCTGCAGATAAGTCAGTAGGCGTACCACCGCCGATGTAAACCGCATGGAAGATGCCACTTTGCGTCCACGGCATCACCGCTTTCTCTTTTAGCTCTTTCATCAGAGCATCAAAGTATTCATCGACTAACTTACGGCTGGCAGCATTTTGGAAGAAGTTACAGAAAGTACAACGCACACGACAAAATGGAACGTGAATGTACAAGCAACGCTTATTGTTCTTTACCGTCGTTTCAGACGTAATCCTTGAAAGAATATCTCCTTGTCGTGGCGGCGGCACTGGCATGCTACTACCACCTGCATGCGCAGAGTGCTTTTTCACAAAAGCAAAGCGCAATGGATCCGGGCTATCACTCCCAAGGATTGATTCGTCAAATTTATAAATATCGACGCTCATATTTACTCACTTAAAGCCCACCACACAAAGGATTGAGGCTCATTTCAAAAAAACTGCAAAGATCATAATTTGCGCGTAATGATAATGCAATTGATAATTGATCTTATTTCCTTTGTAAGTGATAATCAGTCCCAACTTGATAATTATTAGCAACACCGAGATTTACCCGTGAACCTACAAAGATATGTCATTGCCGGAGGCGCCTCACTTGCGATTCACGCAGCGCTTCTTTTTGTCTCTCAAGAGACAAAAGTTTTTGCGATGCCTGCAGGAAATCCGGCAAGCACAGTAAGCCTGAATTTGGTCTCGGCTCCTAAACCTGTTAAAGCGCAACCGGCTCCTCAAGAGGAAGTCGAGAAGAAGCAAACTGAAACCAAGAAGCAACCGGAACCTAAGCCAGAACCAGTTAAAAAGCCGATCGAAAAACCCGTCGTTAAAAAAGAAGCTGTAAAGAAAAAACCACAGGTAAAAAAGAAACCTGAACCAATCAAGCCACCTAAAAAGCCACAACCAACGAAACCAGTGGCTAAAAAAGATCCGGAACCAAAAGAAAAAGTAGAGAAGAAAGTCGCAAAAGAACCAGTACAAGAGCAAAAAGCCGCACCAACAAATGAATCAAAAGGTGCGACTTCAGAGCCAGTACTAGTCGATAAGCCAACTTTTGTCTCCCAACCAGTTCAGCCTCGCTACCCTCGTTCAGCTCGTAAGCGTGGCATTCAAGGTGTTGCACTGTACGAAATTTGGCTTGATGCAAATGGCAATCAAGTTAAACAAGTTCTTATTGAATCTTCCGGTGCAGAAATGCTCGATGCTTCAGCGCTACGTGCGATAAAGCAATGGGAATTCTCACCACATATTTCTGGCGGGCAACAAGTTGCTCACCGCGTTCAAATCCCAGTTCGTTTTAAGTTGGATGGATAATGGAACAGCTACAACATTTACAAACCCAATTTGGTCTTATGACTTGGCCTTTAATTATTTGTTCTGCTTTAACAGTCATGATCATTGCGGAAAGACTTTTCCAAGTATTTGTTAGTCTTGGAGTAGGCAAAAGAGCAATTCGTCAAAAGCTCAAAACCCTAGACCCAACAAACAGCAAAGATATCGAAGCACTTGCAGACGATCTTTCTGGCAAGCGACCTCTTCTTTATCGTGGTGTCGCGATGTTACTTGCTCACCATTCTTTCTCTAAGTCACTTCGTGAAGACGCGGCAGGAATCTGGTTGCAAGAAAAGCGTCATCAATTACATTCCGGTCTGCGTCTTTTGACACTCATTGGTGTGATCAGTCCTCTAATCGGGCTGTTAGGTACCGTTCTTGGCCTGATCGATATGTTTAAAGGCATTGCGTCTTCTACAGGTAACATCACGCCAAACGATCTGGCTGATGGCCTAGGTCTGGCAATGCGCACGACCGCAGCGGGTTTGATCATTGCATTGCCCGCAATTTCAGGCGCACAACTGATTGGTCTTTGGGCTGATCGCGTTATCGCTAAGCTTGAGCACACACTGAACTATGTAAACCTCTGGTTAGAAGGCATTTCTTTGCAACACGTTTCTCCAGAAAACAACAAAGAAGTCGCAACGGTTGCTGATCATGTTGAGGCGAGAAGCTCATGATTAAAGCACCTCAAGACAATAACAGCCATGGTTTAACTCCGGACCTAACCCCGCTACTGGATATTATCTTTATTGTAATGGTGTTCTTGATGTTGACTGCGGCAGTCAAGCTCGACTCTCTGGATGTCAGTTTACCAAGTACAGATTCTCAGGCCGTTGCCGAAGTTGATAAACAATCCATTACGGTCAACATCCTCAAAGAAGAACCTTTTTGGGCTATCAATGGGAAAACGTATATCGACTGGGAAAACTTTACTCTTGCCTTACTCGAAGAGAGCAAATCAACCGACAAACCTATTGTGATTGGCGCAGAAAAAACCGCTGATATTCAATCCCTCGTTAAGCTTCTAGGCTTTTTACAAGAAAACGGAATTCAGGCGACTCAGTTGTTAACTGAAGAGTCGCAATAAAAAGAACATAAGACAGAGAATAAACTCATGAACAAAACACTATTGCCAGTTCGTACCGCCTTAACCGTAGCAGTGACTATGCTTGCAAGTGCGAACCTATTTGCTAACGAAGCCCTTTCAACGGAACGAGTTGTCAGTGCAGGTAGTGCGGTAACTGAACTCCTCATCGCCCTTGATGCAAAAGAAAGCCTAGTCGCAGTTGACGTGACGAGTCAGCTTCCTAAAGAAATGGAGTTACCTAAAGTAGGTTATCACCGTCGTCTATCCGCAGAAGGCTTATTAGCTCTAAGCCCAACAAAAGTGATTGGTTCTGATGAAATGGGCCCGAATACAACGCTTGACCAGTTAAAATCAGCAGGTGTCGACGTTGAGGTCGTAAACACAGAAGCAAACGTTGATGGTTTGATTCATCGTATCGACCAAATTGCTGGCATCATGCATCGTGAAACTGAAGCCACAACACTAAAGAAAGAAGTTGAAGCACAAGTTCAAGCCCTAGAAGGCAACCAACCAGAAAAAGCCGAGAAAAAGAAAGTCCTTTTCTTGCTGATTCATGAAGGTCGTGCTGCAAACGTTGCAGGTTCAGAAACGACACCAGATGCCATTATTACTCTCGCCGGCGGTGAGAACCCAGCAGCAAGTAAACTGTCTTCATACAAGCCGCTATCAACAGAAGCTATGGTTGAAATGCAACCAGACGTTATCTTAGTGAGTGGCCGTAGTTACCAGACTATGGGTGGCGCTGATGCAATTTTAAAAGCGATGCCACTACTTGCTGCAACGCCAGCAGGTATGACTAAGAACATCGTTACGATTGATGGTCACGCATTAGTCGGTGGTTTGGGTCTAAAAAGCCTATCTGAAGCAAAACGCCTAAACGAGTTACTATACCCGTAGAGAGATTCAATGCTGTTAAGACGTATCCCTTTATCTACTATTCTACTTGCTTTATCCGGTATATTAGCCTTTATAGCTGTAGCTTCAATCACAGTAGGTCCCATGAATATCAGCTTCGCAGACAGCCTACGAAGCCTGAGCGGAGCAGGGTCTGACCTTGCTCCTCACATCCAACTAGTCATTAACGAAATACGCTTACCACGCACTATCCTATGCATGTTCATTGGTGCCATCCTTGCGATTTGTGGTGTGGTTATGCAAGGACTTTTCAGAAACCCTCTTGCTGAACCAGGCATCATTGGTGTTTCTGCAGGAGCCGCTCTTGGCGGGGCTTTCGCTATTGTAGTCTTTGCGGATTTTAGCCAAAACTACCCTCAGCTAATGAACTTAGCCGCGCTGCCTTTCTTTGCTTTTCTTGGTGGTGCAATTACAACCGTATTGGTTTATTGGCTCGGAACGAACAAATTTGGCACTTCCGTGACCATTATGCTCTT
This sequence comes from Vibrio jasicida 090810c, assembly GCF_002887615.1. Taxonomy (NCBI): domain Bacteria; kingdom Pseudomonadati; phylum Pseudomonadota; class Gammaproteobacteria; order Vibrionales; family Vibrionaceae; genus Vibrio; species Vibrio jasicida. The sequence continues at coordinate 1,848,423 of NZ_CP025793.1, forward strand.
GGCTGGTGTTGCAATCAGTGCCCTTTCTGGTGCCGCTATTGGTTTTATGAACTTTATCGCCGATGACCAAATGCTTCGCGACCTTACGCTTTGGTCGATGGGATCTTTAGCAGGAGCAAACTGGTCTGGTATTGGTCTAGCAGCAGTGACGCTCGTGATTCTTCTTTTTTGGTTCCAGAAAAAAGCAATGTCACTTAACGCGCTGCTATTAGGTGAATCCGAAGCAAGGCACTTGGGTGTACCCGTACAAAAGCTTAAGCGTCAGTTGATATTACTTTCTGCTGTCGGCGTTGGTATTACGGTGAGTATTTGTGGTGCCATCGGCTTTATCGGCCTCGTCATTCCTCATTTAGGAAGAATGTTAGCTGGGCCTGACCATAGAACCTTACTACCAATCTCAGCACTAATGGGAGCCTTGCTATTAACCGCTGCGGACATGTTCGCACGAGTTGTTGTTACTCCAGCTGAACTGCCGGTAGGTATCGTAACTGCACTTATTGGTGCGCCGTTCTTTATCTACTTATTGTTCCAACAAAAAGGGAAGATCCTGTAATGAATCCAACGGTTATGTCAGGCAGAAATATCTCCATGAGGTATGGCAGCCGAATCGTACTTGATGACATCAGTATTGATATTCGAGCAGGAGAAGTTACCGCCTTACTTGGACCAAATGGCGCTGGTAAAAGCACGTTGTTAAAACTCCTATGCGGCGAGATCCCTTCTCAACATGACATTGAGTACTTTGGCAAACAAAAAAACGATTGGGAGCCCGCTGAAAGCGCAAAACACATTGCGATGTTACCACAACACAGCACGTTAACTTTTCCGTTCTTAGCTCGAGAAGTTGTAGAGTTAGGCGCAATTCCGTTGTCGATAACTAACAAAGAAACCACACAATTAGCTTTGCAGTACATGGAGCAGACTGACGTATCTCACCTTGCAGATAGCCTCTACCCTGCTCTTTCTGGTGGTGAAAAGCAGCGCTTACATCTTGCGCGAGTATTAACTCAGCTTCATCAAGCTGGCGACAAAAAAATACTGATGCTAGATGAGCCGACTTCAGCACTCGATCTTGCCCACCAGCACAACACGCTCAAGATCGCACGTGAAGCAGCCAAAGCAAACAATGCGGCCGTTGTGGTTGTATTACATGATTTAAATCTGGCGTCACAGTACGCTGATAGATTGGTTTTACTTCATGATGGCAAACTGGTTTGTGATGACAACCCGTGGAACGCTTTGACACCAGAACGCATTGAGCAAGTCTATGGCTATCGTTCTATCGTCACTAAGCACCCGACCTTGGATTTCCCACAAGTCCATGCAGCGGCTTAAATAGCAGTCTTAACGAACAGATTGTCCGGTTCAATATATTAAATAAGAAAAAGCCCCGCATAATGCGGGGCTTTCTTTATTCTGGTTTTATTTGCTCATCTGAATCAACGAACGACCAATTAACCACTCTAACTCTTTGTCACTACCAGCACCGAATTGGCTCTCAGCCATTTTGTACAAACGGTCAATACCGTTTGCTGCAAATTCATGTGCACTTTCTGAAGTGACGATATGGTGGAACAATAGACGCAAGATCGCTAAGAATTCAGTATCTTCTAGAGCTTTAATCCAGCTCTTCGAAAACGCTTCTAGACCTTTATCAAATTCTAGATGCTCTACGAACATTTTGAAAATACGACCGTCTAACGCGGCGGTAAAATCCGTTTTCTTAGGGAAATGGTGGCTAATACCTGTACGCGATACACCTGTCTGTTGACTTAACGTGGTGTAAGACATTTTGTCATAACCAAGTCTTAGAAGCTGATCAACAACGGCATCCATGATTTTCTGGATAGTGATTTCGGTATCTTCTTTACTACGCTTTGGCATATTTTAAGCTCTTCTCTTTGTAAATCCATCTAACTCACAATTAAATGAGGGCCAGAATGAAAATCATCCTCAGCATTATGTACTGTACGCCCCTAACATCAAATTAGAGGGTCAATCATAACTAAAATGCACTGCGTAACGTGCAATTTACAGTGATATTTCTGTCAATACATGTGACTCAAAATATGGCGAAAAGTCCACTCCATCAAAACCTTGCACCAAATCATTCATCGAAACTATTCTCAGGCTAAGAATGATAATTATGTAAAAATAATTAATCCGGAAATAGTCTTATAAATTGAACCCCAGTTCAACTCACCTGACAAAAATCTCACGAATATCTAGGTTAATTGATTTTAAATATTGATACATATCACATTAATTTTATTAAGGAAGTTCTAATGAATTTAATTAACCCCTTGTTAACAACATAACATACCGTGCCTTTTTTATCCAAAATCATTCATTTTTGTAGATAGAGATCAAATACCTGATAGAATACCCACAGTATTTACAAGAGGATTCGTTATGAGTGTCGAATTAGAAGAAAGCCAAGTTTGTGAAGCTTGCGGTTGCGCTGGTGAAATGGGTTTTATCATCAAAGAAGGCGACGATGTTGCTGACGTAACGATTTTCGCAGAAACTAAAGCAGCACTAGAAGCTGAGTTGGCGAAATACATCGAAATGGCGACAACAGTGTGTGCCGGCGTTGAATACAACGTTTCTGAACTCACTGAAGAATCAAAAGAGCTCACCGCTCGCTTCAAGTTTGAAGTTAGCGCTGAAAAGCTAATCTTTGAACTGAAAACTCGCTCTCTATCGCGTTAAAAATCAAAGTTATAAGAGTAAAAAAGCGAGCACTCTGCTCGCTTTTGTGTTTTTAGCGCTCTTGTAATAAGTGACATTACTTTTCTTGCTTAAATACCACCCACTTTAACGCGCCATTCGTTTCAAAGTCATTTTCATCAGTACAGACCAATAAAACACCGTCAACATTCAATACCGCTCCAGTCGTGTAGGCTTTATCATCGTAGTAACAAACCCGCTGCCCTAATTTACCGTCTGCCACAACCAGTGCTTTGGCCTCAGGCGTACTGTAAGATTTCGCCATCACCGAGCCAGAAAGTAATACGCTGACAATACTTATGGTGATGCAAGCTATCGGTTTTTTATCCATGGCTCTCCCCTTTATCTTGGTAACATACTAACAAGAAGCCATTTTTGGTTCTTGGCAGCATCTCATATTCTTTATATCTCTCGCTCTAGAAGCCCTACTCGCTTTACGTTATTCTTTTCTCGTGAATTTTTGTTGAAGTAGCGATAATGCGTGTATTCCCTCTCTTTCTTACCTTAATGGCCATAAGTACGAACCCTGCTGCATACGAGCTCGATTACTACTCCAAATTTGGCCATACAGACAACTACGGCAATGTTGACCTACGCAACAAACCTTATTCTCAGTTGCCCGACGGGTTCATCGTTAAAGGTAATTTGAATATCTCGCAAACCCCGATTACCAAACTTCCTAGAGGGCTTGACGTAGGGGGTAGCTTGGAGGCCACCAACAGCTCGCTTAAAACCATTAGGTCAGGGACTAAGATCAAAGGGTATGCAAATCTATTGGGCAGCAAAATCGAACGTTGGCCACGAGGAGTGAAGCTTGGGGGTTACCTAAATTTGACAGATACCCCTTTGCAAAGCTTACCGACTCGACTGCGAGTGAAGGGGGACTTGAGTGTGATTAGAACGCCGCTAACTCAATTACCTGAAGGCCTTGTCGTAGAGGGGAATTTGTATATCAGTGGTTCAAAACTCACCGAATTCCCAGAGACCATGACAGTCAATGGCAACATTTTCTTAGGTGGGAATCGTATATCAAAGTGGCCAACGAACTTGACCTTAGGTGGCGCCGTTGCACCTTAGAACAGAATGAGAAGAACGAGCGAAAAATCAAATAACACATCGGCTAAAGATCCTACCCGTTCCTCACAATGTTAACGCTGAGCAATCATATCTCTAAAGCCCGGCTATTCTTGGTTATTGACTGGATTTGCATAGCTTGCGACTAAATAGCTATGTGCGCCAGCTGGCAGTTGCTCAAGCTTTTCTGCTAACTGAGACTTAACCAATTCGGTGATCGTGTCATCTTCTCGACCCGCTGCAAGCAAGTTCATCGGGAACACTCGGTAATTGTTATGGATTTGACGATCAATTTCATTTGCAAGTTCTTCAGGTGTTTCGAACTCTTGATCAACCACATCACCAAACGCAACATGAACTTTGCCTTTGTAGCCTACGATACCTTGGATAATACTCTCGATATCTTCAAACTCACCCTTCTCGTAGCTACCGTTTTCTGCTTTCTCGTACAGCTCTTTTGCCTTAGCAAGGTCACATGGGTCATTCTGATAAGAAATAGAAACTGGAACGATTTTCAGCGAGCGAGTGTATTCGCCAAAGCTGATTTTTTGCTTGCGCCCTTCTACGTGGAACATCTTAAGGATTGCAGGATCGGTAAAATCATTCCCATCCTTTGCTCGCCCCTCTTTTTGGGCAATCCAAATTGAGTTACCCGTATCAAGAGAGTGCTTGATATAGCCAGATAATTGACCCAGCGTTTTCATCATCTCTCTCGGGCCTTTTGCCGAACGTTTTACAATGAAACTCTTGTTAAGCTTCATGAGTTCTGTCGCACAAGGCTTCTTAAGCAAGTTGTCACCAATAGCAATGCGCACAGTCCGATGATCGGTCTGATGCAAACCGTAATTAACAAGCGCAGGATCCATAGCGATATCGCGGTGGTTAGACACAAATAAATAAGAAGTTTCTTTATCTAGCTTGTCCAAGCCGGAAAAGGTCACACCATCCGTCGTCGTATTCAACGTATCTTGAAGATACTTCTTAACTTCAAGTTGAATCGCTTCTACGGAGTTCAGCTTGCTCCACTTCGCTTTTAAGTAGACGCGGATAATCGGGCTCATGAGTGTTTTGAACCAGTTCGCTTTATTTGCGAAACGGTGCTCTAAAATCGCGCTGATAAACTCATCGTCTTGGATAAGGCGGTCCAGCGCAGCTGGAATCTCTTCGTCATTGTATGGACGAATTTCAATATAAGGATCGGTATTGGCTGTCATTATTCAATTCATTTCAAAAAAAGCTGGCACATTTTACGCATTGTTTTGCCAAGTAGCAGCATTTCAATCCATACTTTTAACATGGTCATACCAGTCGTTTTACAATTTCTATTCGCAAAAAATTCTGTTATTCGGTTGGCATTCTAAGGGTTTAACGTTAACCTTAGCGCCCCAAGAACTCTGGTATTCACAATGAACTACGCAATTGAATTTCACGACGCAAATTACCCTTTTCTCAATGTTGCTGCGCGTAAGAAAGCGCTAAAACACACGCTACTGTTAGTAGTCGAGGGTTTGGCGATCATAAAATTGGGTAAACAAGAGTATGCCATCGAACCAGGTCAGTATTTTTGGATTCCTCAGGGATGTTTGAGCTCCCTCACCTTTTTACCAAATACTCGCACTACTCGTTGTGATTTTTCTGTGCGTTTGAACGATGAGTTTGCTCAACAAGCCGGCTTTGTAAAACCTTCCGCTCTATTAAAAGCGCTAATGGATAAACTGGTAACCACCGAACCACGCAGTGAAAAACAACTGGATTTGTTGACAGTCGCCAAATATGAGACGTTGGAATTGAAGCCAAAACTGACGGGCTCACACCTCACAAGCTTGATCAATCAATGGAAACCTGGTTGCGAATCACCAATTTCAATCGAGTTGTGTTTGGTGCTAACACTAAGAGAAGCTCGTAAAATGAAACTGTCTGGCAAAAAGCAAATGGACATCGTCGAGCGTTTGTTTGCAGGTAATAAAGAAGAATACGAACAGTTGTGCTTTTTAGTGTTTGGGGAAGCACTATAACCAACTACCAACTTAGAATCAAAAAGGGCGTACATGATGTACGCCCTTTTTGATTAAGAAGTGTTATTTAGAACGGGACTTCTATCTGCATCATCCAGTCAGCATCGTAGTATTCGTGCCAACGATAATCGAAGCGCATTCTTGGTTCACCATCACTTTTGTCCCCAAAACCGATACTGAACATTAACCCATGACTCTTCAGCCATTCTTCGGTTGTCATTTTGCTTTCATCGTCTCTCAACTCTTCTGGCATCCAGACACCCAAGCCAAAATAGTTACTTTCCAAGCTTTGAGTCAGCAATGGCGTGTCTTCCGACTTAATCGCCCACTCATCCCAGTAGTTTTCTGTGGGCTCATCAAGCGGTCTTTCTTCCGCCTCATACCAATTGAGCGTATCCACACTGAGCACACCGACGCTATCAAAAATGTCTTCACAAATGGGCATGGTGTTATCAGCGAATACAACAGAACGATCAGACAAATAGTTACACGCGAAGCTGGCTTGTGTAACAACAAGCAACGTGCATGCACTAAATACCACTATTCTGACCATGAAAATCTGACCTCTTAGTTACCAGATAACGTTTCTTTGTATAAGCGTTCGCTTTGTAAAATGTCACGGACTGTTGATGTTGTAAATGCACTGATGTCTTTATCAGCGAGTAAAGCATCTCGTATGTCTGTGCTTCTGATTTTAACTTTCTCAGGGCACGCCATCACAGTCCAACGTTCCGTAATTTCTTCTGCTTTGTAAAATTTAGCAAATTTGAAGAAATTGTCAGGACCAATGACAAAAGTTATATCGGCTTGCGTGTGGATTTCTTGAATTTTTTCTAATAACGCAAAAGTCGTCACACTTTGTCCTGGTTGGTACAAACTTTGCTCTAAGTCTGAACGTTGAACGTTGGAAAGCCCCATGTCTTTAATAAAGGCATCGACCAACTTGCACCGGATTGGATAGTCCAACATATTTTTGCCCCAAGCATGTGCAATACTAGGCTCCAGAAGCACGAGGTCGAAGTGACTTAAGGACTCGATCACGCTTTTATGCCCTAAGCTTGGTGGGTTAAATGCGCTACCAAAAACGGCGATTTTTTTTCATATCCGGTGATTACCTGGTTGAAGAGAGTTTTCTAATCCGATGAATTCGGTATGATACTACTAATCTTTAGAGTTTTTTGACACTAATGCGACGTTTATGAACATCAATTGAACGCTTTCCCGCCAATTGTGAACAATAAACGTAGGCCTAAGTATGAACACATTCCGACTAATTTTGTGTCTGATGTATTTGCAGGAAAAGGAACCCGAAATGGAACAATCCATCCGCGATGAAATGCGAGTTCTCCCATCAATCGACCCGCATTTCGAAATCGAGCGCCGTGTCGCTTTTATCAAGCGTAAATTGCAAGAAGCAGGCTGTAAGTCTCTTGTTCTTGGCATCAGCGGTGGCGTTGACTCAACGACATGTGGTCGTTTGGCTCAACTGGCTGTGGACCAACTGAACGAAGAAGCTGGCGACAATAGCTACCAGTTTATCGCCGTTCGTTTACCTTACGGTGAGCAAAAGGATGAAGACGAAGCACAACTTGCTCTTGCCTTTATCCAACCAACTCATTCTGTATCTGTAAACATAAAAGCGGGCGTAGATGGTCTTCACTCTGCATCTCATGTTGCATTGGAAGGTACTGGCCTTCTGCCAACTGACGCTGCAAAAGTCGACTTTGTAAAAGGTAACGTAAAAGCACGTGCCCGCATGGCTGCTCAATATGAAATCGCAGGTTACGTAGGCGGCCTAGTTTTAGGCACTGACCACTCGGCTGAGAACATTACCGGTTTTTACACTAAGTTTGGTGATGGCGCTTGTGATATGGCACCACTATTCGGCTTGAGCAAACGTCAAGTACGCGAAGTCGCGGCAACGCTGAGTGCACCGGAACAACTAGTAAAGAAAGTACCGACTGCAGATTTAGAAGAACTTGATCCTCAAAAAGCAGATGAAGACGCACTGAATCTCTCTTACGAACAGATTGACGACTTCTTAGAAGGCAAACCTGTTTCGGAACAAGTGAGTGACCGTCTGGTGTCAATTTACAAGGCCACGCAGCACAAACGTCAGCCGATCCCAACGATCTACGACTAAATTGCAATTTTATTTCTGAGCGACTCGTTTCTGAAACCGCTCTGAGATAGATAAAAACGCCGCTACGTTAGCGGCGTTTTTTTACTGATTGCGATCCGTCTTTATGGCAATTAGTCTGTGATTGTCACGTCCGTCTGCGGAATAGCGCAACATGCGAGCACTGTACCCATCGCACACTCCTCAGCACTTATCGCAGGGACATCCGGATGATCGACCTGCCCTGATTCCATTTGAACCTTACAAGCACCACACAAGCCCGCTCGACAGCTGTTGCTAATGCTTTTGCCTGCATTTTCAACTTGTTCAAGCAATGTCTGCTGGTTGTTTCCCATCAACTTAAAGCCGTTGAATTCAATCTCAACACTTTTCTCTGGCTTGGCTGTGATAGCCGCAACGCCGAATGCTTCTTGATGATAGTTATCTTCCGGTAGCCCTTTCTTGAATAGGAGGTTTTTCGCCTTTTGCATAAAACCATCAGGACCACAAACAAACACCTGTCGCTGCTCAACGTCTTTGATCTGCTTGATATGAGACAGGCTAATGCGTCCTTTCAGGCCAAACCAATCCACTGCTGGCTGAGTTAAGCAAATCTTCACATCCAACCCCGGATGCTGACGTTTTAGTTCATCGAGCTCCTCTTTGCATGGAATATCAATCTCACTGCTGCACTGATGGTAGAACACCACATCATCGAGTTGGTTGTGATCAGCCAAGTAACGAACCATCGACAGCATAGGTGTTACGCCGCTACCAGCAGACAACAAGAGTAGAGGTTGAACTGAATGCTCTTTTAGGTGGAATTGGCCATCTGGCGTTTCAGCTTCAAGCACATCACCCACTTGTAAGTTGTCAAGAAGTGCATTAGAAACGCGACCACCAGAAACACGCTTGACCGAAATTGCGTAGCGCCCCGGGCGAGAAGGGCTCGAAGACAACGTATAACGACGCCCTACTTTCTTACCTTCTATATCCACTTCGATAGGTAAATGCTGACCCGGTAAGTACGTTGGTAACTGACCTTTACTTGGCTCAAGCCATAAGGTTACGAAGTCGCGCGCAATCTCTTCTCGTTCAACACAAGTGAGCGTCATTCGATGAGGAGAGTTATCCGGATAGAACTCTGGCTCTTTGTATTCCAGCACTTCGACTTTGTCACCAGAACGAATAATGCCTTCATTAAGAGCAACAAGGTTTTGGCCAAAGAATACACCGCCACGCTCATTCGCGCGGAACTCTTGCAGTGTTTTGAGTGGCTCTTTGCTTTCTCGGAATGTACCGCGTTGAGTGTTAACGGTGGTTAGGATGCAACGCTCACAAGGTTTTACAGATTCAAATTCGACTTCACCAATACGAATACGTTTCCATGAGTCTTCTTCAAATGGCTTGGTGTCAGATACCACTAGGTTGGTTCGGAATTGATCCATTGAGTGCTGCTCAGAGCTTCTGCGATTTAACTCTTCCAGTGACGCTTCACTGATAACAAGCACTGGATAACCATCGGCAAAGCTAACGTTGTGACCCAACTTCTCTCTTACACGATTGGATTGCTCACCAGTAAAAAGTAACTCAACACGAAGACCTAACACTTTACTAAACCAATCATCCGCTTCGTCAGTGGTGGTGTATGCAGTAAAACTGTCTTTCCAAACCGTTGCAAGTGCTTCCTGCATTTTGAAATCTTGATAGCGAATCTTTAGTGGCTCTTCACCAAGGCTAGTAAACACCACACCATCGGGCAATAACGCTGACTTAATGGTCACCATTTGCGGGAACTTTCGAGCGGTCACCATTGAGCCATCTGATGTCGCAATCATAAATCGACGATCAAAACTCAATCCTTGTTTTTCTACCCAAGCGGAAGATAAGGCGACACCTCCGACTGATTTGACTGGAAAAACATTAATTTGGGACAAAAATGACTGCGACATGGCTTTCTTCCTAACGATACTTTTTAATTATTGGACTATCATATCCTCATACGTTTGATGACCCAAGTGCCTATAAAACATCAATTTGTTTAAGGTATCTTCAGTGCGCGGCAATCAACATCGTTGGAATACCGACTTATGCGTCTCATTTTATGAACAGAGTCCCATAAATTTGCATATTCCTGACGAAACAGGATTGCCAAAAAGTGATATAGCGCACATAATTCGCCAACTTTTTGACACCTTTAAATAACCTATCCGGAGCATAGACCATGGATACTAATAAACTGATTCTAATTCTACTTTGTATCTTCCTTCCACCAGTGGCGGTTTACATGGAAAAAGGTCTAGAGAAAGACTTCTTCATCAACCTTATCCTGACGTTCTTCTTCTTCCTACCAGGTACGATTCACGCACTTTGGTTGACGATGAAGTAACCACCTGAGCTCCTATCGTAAAGAAATGTGAAAAATGGGATGAAATGAAAGTGCAATTCCTCTATCATCCTGTCGCCTAAGCGCAAGCGTTTGCTCTTGAGGTAAATGCAGCGTTTAGGCTCCAATCACAACTTTATTAATGGTGGGAGCAATTAATGACAACACTGACTATTACTCGTCCTGACGACTGGCACGTTCACTTACGCGATGGTGACGTTTTAAAAGATACCGTTCGTGATATTAGCCGTTACAACGGCCGCGCACTGATCATGCCAAACACCGTCCCACCTGTTACCAATACTGACATGGCGCTAGCCTACCGTGATCGTATCCTTGCTGAACAACACGGTGAGCAATTTGAACCTCTTATGGCGCTTTACCTGACAGACAACACAACACCTGATGAAATCCGTAAAGCAAAAGCAAGCGGTCACATCGTTGCTGCTAAGCTATACCCAGCAGGTGCAACAACAAACTCAGACTCAGGTGTAACAGACGCGAAAAATATCTACCATGTATTCGAAGCGATGGAAGAAGTTGGCATGCTTCTTTTGGTTCACGGAGAAGTAACACACAATCACGTTGATATCTTCGACCGTGAGAAGGAATTCCTTGATACGGTTCTTGCTCCTATCGTCAACGACTTCCCTAACCTAAAGATCGTTCTTGAGCACATCACTACAGCTGACGCAGCGCACTTCGTCAACAAGGCTTCAGATAACGTTGCAGCAACTATCACCGCTCACCACCTGCTGTTCAACCGTAACCACATGCTAGTCGGCGGCATTAAGCCACACTTCTACTGTCTGCCAATTCTTAAGCGCAATACCCACCAACAAGCTCTTATCGAAGCAGCAACAAGCGGCAGCAAGAAATTCTTCCTAGGTACAGATTCAGCACCACACGCAAAAGGCGCAAAAGAGTCGGCTTGTGGTTGTGCTGGGTCTTATACTGCACACGCAGCGCTAGAGCTTTACGCTGAAGTCTTTGAGAACGAAGGCAAGCTAGAAAACCTAGAAGCATTCGCAAGCTTGAATGGCCCTGATTTTTACGGCATTGCTCGTAACACAGATACAGTCACGCTAGAAAAAGCAGCGTGGGATGTACCAGAAACGATGCCATTCGGCAGCGACATCGTTGTGCCAATCCGCGCAAATGAAAAAATTGAGTGGGAAGTGAAGTAATCACCCTCAAGAAATGAAAAAGGGTCATGCCCCATATTCGATATGGAAAGGCATGACCCTTTTCTTTGGGCTTCAATATAGCCTCAACAAACTGAATTCGCGCTTATTTACCGCGAACCTTTTCAACAACCGTCCAAGCAGCAACCACAATCAAGCCAGCAATAACACCAATCACACCGTTAAGCAGTGTCGGTACGATCGCCGTTGCAATCGTGTGACCACGGAAGTCCATAATGATAGGTTCAATCAGATGATGAATTGCAGGGACGTTATGAACAACAATACCACCGCCAACCAAGAACATCGCAGCAGTGCCAACAATCGCAAGCATCTTCATCAGTTTCGGGGCGAACGCCACTAGCGCACCACCGAGTTTGGCTTTCAGACCTTCGCCATTTGATTTACGCTCTAGATAGAAGCCCAAATCATCGAGCTTAACAATGCCAGCCACTAAACCGTAGACACCAATGGTCATCAAGATCGCAATCAGGCTTACTACCAAAATCTGCGTCACGAAACTTGTTCCTGTGACCGTACCTAACGCAATCACGATGATTTCAGCAGACAAAATAAAGTCAGTACGGATCGCGCCCGCCACTTTTCTCTTCTCATACTCTTCCACGGATTCACCCGTATCAGAGGACTCTTCCGCGTTATCTTCATGCTGATGAGCGTGAGGGAACAGTTTCTCTAAGATCTTCTCTGCGCCTTCAAAACAGAGAAACAAACCACCAATCAAGAGTAACGGCATGATCAACCAAGGAATAAACGCACTAATGAGCAACGCCGCAGGAACCAGTATTAGCTTGTTTTTAAATGAACCTTTCGCGACCGCCCATACCACTGGAATTTCTCGTTCGGCAGCAACGCCCGATACTTGCTGCGCGTTTAGCGCCAAATCGTCGCCCAATACACCAGCGGTCTTTTTCGCCGCTACCTTTGACATCAATGCGACATCATCCAATACAGCTGCAATGTCATCCAACAGTGTTAGTAAACTTGCTCCAGCCATTTATTTATCTCTTTTATGGAATTGAATAGGTAACAAAATGTAACACCATTAAATTACTCAGCAAAGTTATGATTCTGCAAAGAATAAAGTCACAAATTGTGTTTTGTGTTGATGTGGCTTTGAGACAGGACTAGTCTTGTCTTACCTTTCAAGCACACAAAAGAAAAGTATAGATGAAAAGCGGATACACTTACCCAATCGGTACCCCAGGTCAGCCATGGGGCGAAGCAGAACGCAAAGCTTGGTGTGAGCAACGTGACGTAAAACGTAGCTACCAAGAAGAAGTCGTGACCAAAATTGATGCCCTTCGCGAGCGTTTTGATGTTGAGCAATACGGCGCACTTTCTTACGATGAAGCACGCTTCCCTCTGTTTTGTATCAAGACTCATAACTGGGACGCAGCAAAGCCTGTTGTTTTGGTCACTGGCGGCGTACACGGCTACGAAACAAGTGGTGTGCACGGCGCACTGAAGTTTGTTGATACGCAAGCAGAACGCTACGCAGAACACTTCAACATTGTCGTTGCGCCATGTGTTAGCCCTTGGGGTTACGAAGTGATTAACCGCTGGAACCCAAATGCGATCGATCCAAACCGCTCTTTCTATGCAGATAGCCCTGCGGAAGAGTCAGCAAACTTGATGAAGCTTGTTGCGACCTTGGGTGATGTTCTAATGCACATCGACCTGCACGAGACCACCGATTCTGATGAAACTGAGTTCCGCCCTGCACTTGCGGCGCGTGATGGCCTTGAATACATCGAAGGCATGATCCCAGACGGTTTCTACACGGTCGGTGATACAGAAAACCCGCAACCTGAGTTCCAAAAAGCAGTCATCGAGTCAGTAGCGAAAGTAACGCACATTGCACCTGCTGACGATAAAGGCGAAATCATTGGCTCGCCAGTGGTGCAATTTGGCGTCATTAATTACCCAATGGTGAAACTGGGTTTGTGTGGCGGCGTAACCAACTGCACTTACGGCACCACAACCGAAGTTTACCCAGACAGCCCGAAAGTGACTGATGAAGAGTGTAACGATGCTCAAGTTGCCGCCGTTGTGGGTGGGCTAGATTACGTTTTAACTCAGCTATAAAACGCGATTTTTGTACTGCTCCGGTGTGATGCCGGAGTATTTCTTGAACATTGCAATGAAAGGACTGGCTTGGTTGTAGCCCAGTGTCAACGCCACCTCTTTTACAGTCTGCCCCTTTCTCAGCAACTCCATCGAATGCAGGTAACGCACTCGCAATCGCCACTCGGTAAAGCTCATGCCAAGTTCACTTTGGCAATGACGAGCTAACGTTCGTTCAGTGGTATGCACCTTTTCCGCCCACTCCCCCAAACTAATTTCATCCGTTGGCGCTTCTTCAACGGCTTTAAGAATGGGTTCCAGATATTTGTTATCTGTGGTTGGCAAGAAGTGATGCTCAACCTCTTGCTTCGCTAACTGATCAAGCAGTACCTGTACGATGCGTTTGTCTTCTTCACTCTTTGCCACGTTAATGTCGCGCTGACGAAAGTCTTCCACAATTGCAGACACTATTGGCGTTACCTTGATCAGACTGGTTTTAGACGGGAAGTGCTGCGTTAGCTCTGGTGCGATATTTAAAGAGCAGTATTCCAATGGCTTACGGTTATAGCTGGTATGACGAATTCCAGCCGGCACCCAAATAGCCAGATGTGGTGGGGCTAAAAAGCGTGTGTCTTCTGCATCCATTTCAAGAATACCGCCACTTATCAACTGCACTTGTCCCCAAGGGTGACTATGAATCCGAGTTTCAGTATTCGACAGAAAGGCTTCAAAATTCATAAACACATCTGATGGTGCTTGCTCAATTGATAATGAAGGATGAAGATTCCTCGTGCTCTTTTTCAAAATTGTCTTCCTATCGCTTACTATGTCTTTCCAGAGATACTTTCCATTATAAAGACCTGTCAGACTAGCGCCATTAATTATTGTGCGATGAGGTTCTCATGGTTTATTTGCTTCCGTTTTTTACTGTCATGATTTGGGGTGGGAATTCCATCGTAAATAAAATGGCAGCAAGTGCCATCGAACCTAGTGCAATGAGTTTCTACCGTTGGTTTGTCGCTATGGTGCTTCTGACGCCATTTTGCCTACCTGCCGTAATCCGCCAACGTCATGTCATTCGTCCTTACATGACGAAGCTAGCTTGCCTTGCTCTGCTCGGAATGGTGTTAAACCAATCGTTAGGCTACTACGCAGGCTTGACTACCACGGCTTCCAATATGGCGCTAATCACATCTTTGGTGCCACTTATAAGCGTATTTTTGAGCGTACCTTTACTTGGTAAATCTATCTCGATGTTGAGCGTCGCAGGTGGTGTCATTTCTCTAGCTGGCTTAGCGTTTATGCTCGGACATGGTGATATTACTTACTTCCTACATCAAGATATGACACAAGGTGACAGCTTGATGCTTCTTGCTGCCCTTTGTTACGCGATTTACTGCGTGTTACTTAAGCGTTGGAAAATGCCATTCAACAGTATGACTCTGGTTTACATGCAGGGCTTTTTCACGCTAATAATGCTTACCCCACTTTGGCTTAGCAGCGACCAGTTACTTCCAAGCCAAAGCGCCCTACCCTTAATTGCTTACGCAGGTATTGCGGCGTCTATCTTTGCCCCATTGATGTGGGTGAAAGCCATCGATTTGATTGGCGCGGATTCTAGTGCCATGTTCATGAACCTGATGCCTGTGGTCTCGGTAGCTTTGGCTTCGACTATGCTCGGCGAAGAAATCCATGTGTACCACATTATTGGCGGCGTGCTGGTTATCTCTGGCGTTATCTTGTCGCAGGTTAAGATTCGAAAGAAGGTGCAATCGCCAAGCCCAGATTTACCGCCTGCGACATCGTAATTCAATCCCTCAAGCCACGGTATCTTCCGTGGCTTTTTGTACTCCGCACCTTTTACTGCTCAGGCTGACAGAAAAGTTAATATTTTGTTGCGTCTCCTATTCCAGAATGAATTCCTTGCTGATACATTGAGTCTAATAACAACGACAACAATAAAGGAATGACAGATGAGCAGTGGTCAAAGAGATATTACCCTTCGTTTTCTTGCTGAACCCGGAGACGTAAACTTCGGTGGTAAAGTGCACGGTGGCGCCGTAATGAAATGGATCGACTTGGCCGCTTACGCGTGCAGCGCGGCTTGGAGTGGCAAGTACTGCATCACAGCGTATGCGGGTGGTATTCGATTTGTCGCGCCGATTCATGTCGGTAACTTAGTCGAAGTCAGTGCCAAAGTTATCTACACAGGACGCAGTTCAATGCACATTGCTATCGATGTACAAGCCTGCGATCCCAAAGAGTTAAAAAACCGTCTTACGACACATTGCATCGTTATCATGGTTGCAGTTGATGAAGACGGAAAACCAACCGATGTACCAAAGTGGATTCCTGAGTCGGATGAAGACAAAGCACTAGAACAATCGGCTATTCGCTTGATGAATATGCGTAAGCAAATTGGCGAAGAGATGGAAGCGCACGTTAAGTATCTCAAATAACTCACGTCGCTCAACAAAAGTAAACGTTTGCCCCCTTGCTGTGTGAAGCAATATCATGGTTGTGTCATTCGCTTCACACAAGCGTCAAATTGTCATAAATCTTTCACTTTGATTTGCTTAAATCCAAGCACAATTTTGCTATTGGATAGAGTTTGGATCTTGAGATTGAAAGAGACCACATTAAGCGAAGACACACTCACTAATTTGAAAGCCGTTGAATACCAGTGGGTAAGAACGATGTATGTCGAAGGATATAACGAAACAGAGATTAACCATTACATTCAAGCTTGCTTTGGTGGTGATTCTACTTTTGCTGATTTATTTCGTCGCGTTGCGCTGCAACAAGAGAGCTTATATACCTTGCTTCAGTACGTAGGTTGCGCTCCTTCAAGCCGAGAGCTTTAATCTCTCCCAACTCCCTGATCGCCCTTTCGAAAATACCCACAGATTATTTATGTGAAGTGATACGCATGGCATTCCGGCTCAACTGTGTAATCCATTGCAAAGCCGCTAATCTCTACCTGCATTAAGAAAATAAACCTCGTGAACGACGGGCATAAAAAAACCTGAGTCAAGACTCAGGTTATGGTTACAAGAAACTGTTAGTGATTAAAGCGTAAGGAACTAAGCTAACAGCCAGCTATGCGTAACGCCAATTAAAGCGAGATATTACTGATCGGCGGCCAAACCAAAAGTGTAATATCGATTGCTAAATATAAGGGCGACCTAATGGTCGCCCTTTTCTAGTTATTCTTTTGTATCTTAGTGACCAACCAAGATTAACCTTTCACACCACCAGCCGTTAGACCACCAACAAGCCAGCGTTGCGCCAGTAAGAATACCGCTGTGATTGGTACAGCTGAAAGCACTGCTGCTGCTGCAAAGTCGCCCCATAAGTAGTTCTGAGGGTACAAGTACTGCTGCATACCAACCGCAAGAGTGTACGAGTTTACATCAGATAGCAGTAGTGATGCTACCGGAACTTCGCCTATCACCATGATAAATGACAAGATAAACACTACCGCAAGAATTGGCACTGACAGTGGAAGTAGTACCAGACGGAATGCCTGCCAAGGCGTTGCACCATCGAGCGCTGCTGCTTCTTCTAATGAAGAATCGATGCTTTCAAAGTAGCCTTTGATTGTCCATACGTGAAGAGCGATACCGCCTAAGTAAGCGAAGATCAAACCACCATGCGTGTTCAAGCCTAGGAACGGGATGTACTGACCTAGTTTGTCAAACAATGCGTATAGTGCAACCAATGCCAATACTGCTGGGAACATTTGGAAGATCATCATCGCTTTCAGGATAGTGTTCTTACCTTTGAACTTCATACGAGCAAACGCGTACGCTGAAGTGGTCGACAGAGCCACAATCAAGATAGCTGAAATACCACCAACTTTTACTGAGTTCCACAGCCAAGTCATGACTGGGAATGGCGGCGGTGTAACCGACCCATCTGCGTTTGTGACTGATATGCCTAGCGCTAATTTCCAGTGGTCTAGCGTCGGGTTGTCTGGGATAAGGCTACCTGTTGCAAAGTTACCTTCACGGAATGAGATCGCGATGATCATCAGTAGAGGGAAGATAATCAGCGCTAAGAACGCCCACATTGCGATATGCGTAGCCCAAACACGATATTTTAATGACTTGCCTTGTACCATTGCCATTGTTCTGTCTCCTTAATCCTGAGCTACTTTAGTAACACGTAGGTTCAATAGTGCTAGCGCGCCAACCAATAGGAAGATAAGCGTTGCAACCGCACTTGCTAGACCGAAGTCTTGACCGCCAGCGCCTTCAAATGCAATGCGGTACGTGTAGCTTACAAGTAAGTCCGTGTAACCTGCCGGCTCCGATGTGCCAATCATGTTAGGACCACCACCCGTTAATAGCTGGATAAGTACAAAGTTGTTGAAGTTAAACGCGAAGCTAGCGATCAGCAATGGCGTTAGTGGCTTAAGCATCATCGGTAGCGTGATGCGAGTAAAGTTGGTGATGAAGTTTGCGCCATCAATAGCTGATGCTTCATAGAGGTCTTCAGGAATGGCTTTTAGTAGACCCATGCAAAGAATCATCATGTAAGGGAAACCTAACCATGTGTTAACCACTAGGATCATGGTTTTCGCCATGAATGGATCAGAGAACCACGCAGGGCTAATACCAAACAACCCTTCTAACAACATGTTGATCTCACCAAAGCTCTGGTTGAAGAGACCTTTAAAGATCAAGATAGAGATAAACGCTGGTACCGCATACGGAAGAATAAGCAGTAATCGGTATGCAGAGCGGCCTTTCAAGGCTTCCCACTGAACGACACTTGCAAGTACTAGACCGATAACCAGTGTACAAACAACGGTCAACGCAGAGAAAACAATCGTCCAGATAAAGATGCTGATGAACGGCTCTTTGATACCATCATCTTTCCAAACACGTTCAAAGTTGTGCGTACCGATGTTTACTACGAAACCTGGAGAAACCGTGTTACCAACAAACTGACCATTTTCGTCTACTGGTTGGTAGTAACCCACATCCATATTTGGACGTAGTGTCTCTTGGGTACGATTGTTGTATAGCGTCTCACCATCGTCTTGCAGCGTGTAAAGCGGAACAACAGCCGCAAACTTACGAAGACCGCTCATACGGATGTCATCGCCGTTTGGCAGGTGTAGATCAACACCACTCAAAGCGCTACGGTTTTTAACGATCGTTTTAATCGGTTCTTTATCGCCCGTCGCTTCTGTGATTGGCGCTAAATCTAAGTCTGTCGCAGAGAAGCCTTGCAATTCAAAGGTTGGTGTTGCTAAAAGCGCCTCACCTTTCTTCACTACAATTTGATGACCCTGCTCAGTTTTGTACAGAGTGAACGGGTAGCTATCACCACTTTGGTACGTTCTGTCCATTAAAACGGTCTGCGCACGGTCAAAAGAGAGTTGGTTTTTTGCGCTGTAGTTAGTGAATGCGAGACCTATGGTATAAGCCAAAGGGAAAAGGATGAATAAGATCATCCCCGCAATACCTGGGTAGATATAACGATGAGCGTAGGTCTTTTTACTACCAAAAATAAATAGCGCTAAACCGGTAAGAATGAGCGTAAGGAGTGCAAACGCAATCTCACCACGAGAATACATAAGGATTGTTGCGTAGCCATTGATAATGCCGACTGTGCCTAATAGTGCCCACTTGATAAACACTTTTTTGCTGCTCGGAAGGCTGGCTTCTGGTGCTGTCATAGCATTTGTACCTTGAACTGACTGCATAGGGAACCTGCTAGCGAATATAGGATAAAAGTAGAAAAGTAAGGAGAGGTTGCCCCCTCCTTAAAAAGGGTATTACTGAATTATTTAGTCATTTGTTTTTCTGCATCTGCTAGAGCAGCATCTACAGTTTGACGACCGTCAACAACGTTGATGATAGCGTTCTTAGCAGCACCCCAGAATGCGTTCATTTGTGGGATGTTTGGCATGATTTCGCCGTTCATCGCATTGTCCATTGTTGCAGCGATACGAGTATCTGAATCTAGCTCTTTTTGGAATGAGTTTAGAGCAACCGCGCCTAGTGGCTTATCGTTGTTAACCATACGTAGACCGTCGTTAGTTAGTAGGTAGTTCTCGATGAACTCTACTGCTAGGTCTTTGTTAGGTGATGCAGTGCTGATACCAGCAGTTAAAACACCAACGAATGGCTTAGAAGATTGACCTTGGAATTTAGGTAGTGTTGTTACGCCGTAGTTCACACCAGACTTCTCGATGTTGCCCCATGACCATGGGCCATTGATAGTCATTGCCGCAGTGCCTTGGTTGAACGCAGACTCAGATACTGAGTAATCCATATCTGCAGAGATAACACCTTTGTCTACAAGACCTTTCACGAAGTTCATTGCGTCTTTCACGCCTTCGCTCGCAATACCAGCATCTTTAACATCGTAGCCAGTTGAAGTGTACTTGAATGCGTAACCGCCATCAGCCGCCATTAGTGGCCATGTGAAGTACGGTTCTTTTAGGTTCCACATGATTGCAGACTTGCCATCTTTCTTAAGTTTCGCATCTAATGCTGCAACCTCTTCCCATGTTTTAGGTGGGTTTGGAACAAGGTCTTTGTTGTAGATAAGAGATAGAGACTCAACCGCTACAGGGTAGCCGATCAGTTTGCCGTCGTAACGAACTGCATCCCATGCGAAATCAACGATGCCTTCTTGAACCTCTTGAGAAGGTTTGATTTCAGCAAGTAGACCAGCTTCTGCATAACCACCGAAACGGTCGTGAGCCCAGAATACGATATCAGGACCATCACCTGTCGCTGCAGTTTGAGGAAACTTGTCTTGTAGGCCGTCTGGGTGAGCCACTGTTACTTTGATACCAGTGTCTTCTTCAAACTTCTTACCAACCTCTGCAAGGCCGTTGTAGCCTTTATCACCGTTGATCCAGATAGTAAGTTGTCCTTCTTCGATGGCAGCGTTTGCACCGAAAGAGCCCAGAGCAACAAGAGTACCTAGTGCTGCAGCGCTTAATTTTTTCATGTTCGTATCCTTTTTATATTTTTGATGTAGGGCTAGTCCATTGAGGTTCAGCCGTATTTCGACATATATCATCTGAAATAATCCTATATGTCTCATCCTCCTAATCCCTACGCCCTTGCAATTATGACGTATTTTCGTGATCTGAATCGCCAAGGGTTAGAGACTCAAATCACAAAATGAATACTTCCTGTGATCGGTTTCAACTTTAGGTCACGCAATAATGTGATTTCCGCCCAACTCTCCCTCTACTCCTCCTTTTTGCCTCCTCCCCGCCTACTCCCCCTACAATTATTTCCACTAGGAGGATGTAGCAATGAGCACAATCTTAGAAACTGCAGTCATCCAAGAGTGGATGGTAAGAACCCTTTCCCAGCAGTACCTACCCTATAGGTTAAAAGATTTGCTGGTTTTGCATTGCCATACGAGCGGAATTGTCATTATTGGTGTTGTTTGTGGTAATTATTTCACGGGGGAGACAACACGAATAATGTGGGGGAGAGAAACTCGTATTTGGCTATGGTGGGTAACGCTCCTGTTCAGGACATTTTGGAGCGTTACCCTGTTTTTCTTACCAATCCCAATAACTTACCGATTCCTACTGTTACTGCTCGCTAGAAAATTCATATAATGATGAGCGGTGAAAAATAAAAATTGATCGAGGACGAGCTACATGGCGAGTGTCACGTTAAAAAATGTTTGTAAAGCGTATGGCGACGTACTGATTTCTAAAAACGTAGATCTAGAAATCCACGAAGGCGAATTCGTGGTTTTCGTTGGTCCATCAGGTTGTGGTAAATCTACCCTTCTACGTTGTATTGCCGGTCTTGAAGACATTACATCAGGTGATTTGTATATTGGTGACGAGCGCATGAACGACGTAGAACCATCCAAACGTGGTGTTGGTATGGTATTCCAGTCTTACGCTCTTTACCCACACCTAAATCTATACGACAACATGTCGTTTGGTCTTAAGCTGGCAAAAGCAGACAAAGCGGAAATCGATAAGCGTGTTGAGCACGCAGCGGAAATTCTTCAGCTGGGTCACTTGTTGGAGCGTCAACCAAAAGCACTATCTGGTGGTCAACGTCAACGTGTCGCCATCGGCCGTACGCTTGTTTCTCAGCCAAACGTATTCCTTCTTGATGAGCCACTATCAAACCTAGACGCCGCGCTTCGTGTAAACATGCGTGCGCAAATCACTAAGCTACAACGCCAACTAGGCTGTACCATGATCTACGTAACACACGATCAGGTAGAAGCAATGACAATGGCAGATAAAATCGTGGTTCTTGATGGCGGTTACGTTTCTCAGGTTGGTAAACCTCTGGAGCTTTACCACTACCCACAAAACCGCTTTGTCGCTGGCTTCATCGGCTCACCAAAAATGAACTTCATGAGTGTATTCATTGAAGAAGCCGAAGCAGAGCGCGTAAAAGTACAACTTTCTAATGGTGTGTCGTTCTGGATTCCAGTCGATGGCACAACAGTTAACCGTGGTGACCGTATGTCACTAGGTATTCGTCCAGAGCACCTCATTGAAGCAACAGAAGCTGACGCAGCAATTCACGGCGAAGTGATGATTGTTGAAAAACTTGGTAATGAGACTCAAGTTTACTTGAACCTTGAAGGTGCTGACGCAGATGTTATCTATCGCCAGCCAGACACGTTACCAGTTGATACGGGTGACAAGCTTGAAATCGGTATCCCAGCGCATCGATGCCACTTGTTCCACAGTGATGGTCGCGCGTGTCGTCGCCTACATAAAGAAAATGGCGTAGACGTAGAATAAAATCTCTTTCACCTTTGCTTGCTAACAATCCCTCTCATTCGAGAGGGATTTTTTTATTTCAAAACTATCGTATTAATTTCTCACCTTAAAAATTAATCCAATAGACAATGTTCATCGTCAAACATTAGTTACCTTATCTTACTCCCTGATTAGTACTTTTACCCACCAACCCCCAGTAAGTATTACGTTTTTCCTAACCTGTAAATATTAGCCTAAGGTCTAAATTTCATTCTTATTTCCACTTACCCAAACAATGCAAATTTTTAAACTTGTTTCGGATATATAAGGGCTCTAGCCCAATCTATTACACAAGCCTTAACAATATAAAGCGTTAACGACACGGATATTGAGAACGACACTCAATGGCGGTAGCGTGTCTAAAGGGAAACTTAAGTTATGAAACACAAAGGACTTATTCGTTCGCATGAGGTGGAGTTTGCTTTTCTATACCGCCTGATTGATCTCGTTGTCATTGTGTCATTTATGCTGCTACTCGTAATGAATGACGTTAACACCTCTATTGAGAAAGACTACGTAATCTTATCATTCGTCGGTAGCATCTCATTTCTGATCATGGCTGAAAGCGGCAAGTTATATCGCTCATGGCGTACAAGCTCGTTCAAAGAGCAAATCTCTATCACGTGCATATCTTGGCTCGTTACCTGTACCTTCCTCTTTATGGTTTTGTACTTCTCTCAAGTTCATCAACTATTTGATAAAAACCTATTAGTCGTTTGGTTCCTGCTTACACCCATCCTCCTTTTATCTTGGCGAAGCGTGTTTCGCGTCGCTTTAGCCTACATGCGTAAACTAGGCTACAACACCAGAACAGCAATCATCATTGGACAAACCCAACATGGTTTAACTTTGGCGAATGAACTAGAAAACCACTCTGAACATGGTGTGCTGTTCGATGGCTTCTACGACGAACGCTCAAAGGACCGATTACCTACGTCAGACTACCCAATCAAAGGCAACGTAAGTTTAGCGCTGGAACGAGCCAAACGTGGTGAGGTCGATTACGTCTATATCGCAATGCCAATGCATGCAAACGAGCGTATCGCGCTATTCCTCAATCAGTTTTCTGATACGACAGCTAATACTTATCTCATCCCTGATTTCTTCACTTATAACCTGTTGCACTCACGTTGGGATCAAATCGGCCAAGTACAAACTCTAAGCGTTTTTGATACCCCCTTCGCAGGGATTTCATCTTGGATTAAACGCCTAGAAGATATTGTTCTCTCTAGCATTATATTGCTTCTAATTTCTCCAGTACTGCTCGCCATTTCAGTCGGGATTAAGCTGACTTCAAAAGGCCCAATCATCTTTAAACAGTTCCGTTACGGGTTGGATGGTCGAAAGATTGCAGTTTGGAAGTTCCGTTCAATGACAACGATGGAACAAGGCAACGATGTAAAACAAGCCACTAAAAACGACCCTCGTATTACGCCTTTCGGTGGATTCCTTCGTAGAACTTCACTCGACGAACTTCCTCAATTTATCAATGTTCTTCAAGGTACGATGTCAATTGTCGGACCTCGTCCACACGCGGTGTCACACAACGAAGAGTATCGCCAGATTGTCGATCGCTACATGCTGAGACATAAGGTAAAGCCTGGTATTACCGGCTGGGCTCAAATTAATGGTTATCGAGGTGAAACAGACACTCTAGATAAAATGGAAAAGCGCGTTGAATTCGATTTGGACTACATCCACCACTGGTCAGTATGGATGGATCTCAAAATCATTTTCTTAACCATTTTCAAAGGGTTTACAGGTTCCAATGCGTATTAAATTAATCCCAATAAAGAAAGCTCCTGTCATCGCAGCTGTTACCCTCATCTCGGCAGGGACATCGGCTGAACCGATGGCCTACAAAACAGACTCCGGCATTGAGCTTATTCCTACCGTTGGTTTGTTTTACGAAGGTAATGACAACATCAACAAAGCCGATAGTGGTGAGAACATAGAATCAGTCAACATATGGGGCGTAGAACCTGCTTTGCTGGCCAAAATAGAGCGTAATCAATACCGAGCAAACCTACTCTATAAGCTGAGTGCTGGGTTTTCTTCTGATGATCAGAATGACTACGATGACCACTCCTTTCAGTTTACTAATTTCTTTGAATTCAATCGTCGCAATCATCTTGTTATCGATTATCAATTTCGAGCTCAACATGAAGAAAAAGGTGAGGACTTCACTGAGGGTCAAGGCTCCTTACTGATTGATCCTGTTGAATTTCATCGCAATGACCTGAGAACAAACTATGTATTTGGTTCTGAGGGTTCAAAAGGAAGGTTCGAAGCTGGCATTGGATATCGAGACAAAACTTACCAAAACTACCGTGAAGGCTTACCCGGAAAGCGAAGCTCAAAGACGAAGTACAACGACTTTCGTTCACCAAATGCCCATTTAGAATTTTATCTACGTGCAACACCGCGAACTTATTGGCTAGTAGGCACTCAACAAGCGAACACAGACTACCTGTCAGACAACCCTTCCTCACCTTCAAAAGACAACTATTCCGGCTTCTACTACACCGGAGCTCAGTGGGAAGTAACAGGTAAAACTAAGGGCATAGCCCGCTTGGGCTATCAGGTTAAGAGCTTCGACAGCGATGAGCGAGAAACCTTTGACGGATTGAGTTGGGACATTGGTTTGGAGTGGCTCCCACAAGAGCAAACCCTATTTACGGTCAAAACCAACCAAGCGGCAGTTAGCCCTGACCAAGACGGCGATTACAACCTTCAAACACGCTACATATTAGATATAAAACACGATTGGAACAGTTACCTAACAACACGATTAGGGGCTTTGTACCAACAAGATGACTATACCGGTATCACTCGAAATGAAGATCGCTACGCCCTCTCTGCGGGACTCGATTACCACATAAAGCGGTGGGTTTTACTTCAAGCTGACTGGCGATATCAGGACAAGAATTCCAATTGGCAGAATTATAGCTTTGATCAAAACATTTGGGCTCTTAACGCTCGATTTTCTTTATAACAAGGAACGTTAATGAAACTTTTAACCACTTTGTTGAGTTTCGTACTCACCTTGTTCAGTGCTCCGACGTTTTCGGCTGCTAACGAACAGGATTACCAATTAGATACTGGCGACACGATTTCAGTCCAAGTGTATGGCGAAGAAGACCTCACCATTAAAAATATCCTTATCACGTCAGATGGCTACTTTGATTACCCATACCTTGGGCGTATTAAAGCAATCAACAAAACACCAAAACAACTGAAGTATGAAATCGAGACTGGGTTAAAGGGAGATTACCTCATTAATCCAAAGGTGATGGTCACCATCAACAGTTTCCGATTGTTTTATGTCAACGGTGAAGTGAGAAAACCTGGGGGCTTTGAATATCAACCAGGATTGACCATCGAAAAAGCGATAGCTCTCGCAGGTGGGTTAACGGATAGAGCCTCCCGTAAAGGCATCAACCTTACTCAACACAATACGGGTAAAACCGTGGAAAGTGTCAGCATGCAACGTTCTGTTGAACCTGGTGACATTGTATTTATCGATCAGAGCTTCTTCTAAATGACAGGCAATTCAATGAACGGAACTCAAGCAAATCATATCCCTTCGAATCACGTTGAGCTAATTCGGTTCGGGCACCACTTCAGAACCCTGAAAAAGAACTGGTTAAGTATTCTTGCTTTTACCATTATCTTTTCTCTCACCTGCACTTGGTATATCTATTCAAAGAAGTCGGTATACCAAGCAACGGCAACCCTACTCATCCAAGAAGAGCAAAAAAGCGCCCTCTCGATCGAAGAAGTGTATGGGGTTGATACCACAAAGAAAGAGTACTTCCAAACTCAAATCGCGATACTGAAATCCAACCACATCGCCGATAAAGTCATCACTCAACTCAACCTAACTAAGCACCCAGAATTCACCAGTGCTAGCGGTATCAAGCAGAAAATTGATGAAATAAAAGCGATTCCTTTTGTACAGGATTTACTGCACGTCGCACCAAACCCCAAGGAAACATCCCAACACAGCAAACCGTACTATCAAGCGCTACAAACTTTTAAAAGAAAGCTTGAGATTGAGCCTGTTCGCAATACCCAATTGGTGAAGATTCGTTTTCGCTCCACCGACCCTCAACTTGCAACCACCGTTGCAAACGCTGTCGGTCAGGCTTACATAGATGCAAATTTCGAAGCTAAACTGGTTGTCACGCAAAATGCGGCAACATGGTTAACCAATAACTCGCAGAAGTTAGAAGAACGCCTTAGAACCTCAGAGCAGGCTCTGCAAGAATTCTTGATGCAAGAAGGGCTAATCGACATTAATGGCATCGATGACATCTATGCTAACGAACTGGAAGAACTCAACCGAAAACTCAACACTGCTGTCAACAACCGAATAGAAGCACAAACATTAATTGAGCTCCTTAAGCGAAAGTCCTCACAGGATTTGGATAGCTTGTTATCTATTGATGAGTTTGCCAACCAAGCGCAAATACGCGATTTAAAACTATCTGAAGCACAAGCGGCGAAAAGCGTATCGGAATTATCACAACGCTACGGCCCGAAACATGATCGTATGATTCAAGCTCAGGCGCAGCTGACATCTATCCAAGCAAGAACGCAGCGACTGATACGTGAAATTTCTTTTAGTAAGCAGCAAGACTTGCTCGCAGCAAAGTCACAAGAAGATCTTTTACGAGCTGAATTGGATCGTAAAAAGTCAGACTTCCAAATGCTTGGATCTCAAAAAGCACGTTACGAGCAACTCAAGCGAGAAGTGGAATCCAACAAAGATCTTTACGAAGCGTTTTTGAATCGTGAAAAAGAAACGAACGCGACAAGCGATTACAAAAATGTCACTGCGCGATTTACTGACCCAGCTATTGTGCCACTCTTCCCTATCGCCCCACAGCGCATGAAGTTGGTTCTAATCGCTACTTTCTTCGGGTTTGCAATTGCTTGCGCGCTTGTGATTCTTTTAGAAACACTTCGCGAAGTCATTCGAACTTCATCTGATGTTCAAGATAAACTTGGCGTCACGTGCCTTGGTACCATTCCAAAGGTCAAAAAACGTAACCTCAGACAAGGAGGCGTTACCTACTCGGCTTATTTAGACCAAGATGAAAAACTGTTTAGTGAAGCTTGCCGCTCGGTAAGAACATCCTTGTTGTTAAGGCTTACGAATACCAATCAGAAAGTACTGCCTTTCACCTCTGCAATACCAGAAGAGGGTAAGACATCCACCAGCATCAATATGGCCGTATCCTTTTCAACGATGGAGAGAGTACTGCTTATTGATTGTGACTTGCGCAGACCATCACTAGCAAAACGATTCAATATTCCAGAGTCAAATCCTGGCCTCACAAACATCCTGACTATGGACGCCCCTTTGAGAGATTGCATTGTACGAAATGAAGAAGCGAATTTAGATGTACTGCCGGCAGGGATCATTCCACCTAACCCACAGGAGTTACTGGCATCAGACCGCTTCGATAAATTGTTGAGCCATCTAAAGGACAAATACGATCGCATCATTATTGATACGCCACCATTGCTGTCTGTTAGTGACGCCTTAATCCTAGGTCAACAAGCTAACGGTCTGATCACGGTTATCCGTTCAGAATCCACTAAAGCATCACTGGTTAACATAGCGTTATCCAAACAAATTCAACACTCGATACCATCTCTTGGTGTTCTTATCACTCAGGCGAAATCTAAGGAAGGAGAAGCGCTTTATGTCCAAAAATACGCCTACTAATCATTCTATGCAGTGGTATCAGATTCTTAAAAGCCAAGAAAAACCGATCCTTATTTATCAGATGGGTAAAGTAGGTTCGAGCGCACTAGAAAAATCCATTCCAAACTCGCTTCATTTACATGATTTGATGTCAATTGAAGCAGGAAAGCAGATTTCACCCGTGCGGGCACAACTCCATAAGCCCGTCACTAACCTTGTTAAACGCACATTAAAACGAGCTGTCATGTGCAATATGCTCAAACGTAAGGAACAAGTCCGTATTATTTCCTTAGTTCGTGAACCTGTTGGACGAAACGTCTCGATGTTTTTTCAGTCGTTACCGTTTTGGATGGCAGACAAGTACCTCAAAGATGACAGCGCGGTACGCTCTGAGCGTCCTCAGTTACTTCATGAAGCATTCGAAGAGCATGTTAATCACCAATATCCTCTTGAGTGGTTCGATAATGAAATCAAAGCACTGACAGGCATTGATGTTTTTGTTCAACCATTTGATCACCAACTTGGTTACCAGACTTATCAAAATCGTAATTTTTCACTCATGGTGGTTCGCATCGACAAGCTGGATCAATCGCAACAAGCGATCAGCGAGTTTTTGCAACAAGATGTAGAAGTTGTGCATGAAAATCAGGCCGACAATAAATGGTATTCACCGTTGATTAAAGAGTTTAAAAGCTCATACCAACCCAAACCTGAATTCGTCGAAGAAATGCTGTCCTCCAAGTTAACACAACATTTCTTTACCGCACCAGAAATCGAAACGTTGAAGAAAAAATACTTAACGGCTTAACCATGACAACAAAAATACTACACATTATCAATGACCTATCTAAGAATGGTGGTGCACAAAAGTTTCTCGTCGATCTCGTCATGGAACACGGGCCAGAGTATGAAATCAAAGTCCTAGTATTATGCGATGACAACGACTATTTGGATCAACTTTCCGCACAAGGAGTCGTTTGCTTCAACTGGCAAGCACTCTCCCTTAAAGAAAGGTGGTCGGTATTGCGTTGGCCAGATTTAGTGCACGGCCATCTTTACCCCTCAATCTACCTTGCTTTATTGGCGTTTGGAAAAAAACGTATTCAAACCGAACACTGCTCTTACAATCGTCGTCGCGACTACCCACTATTTAAATTCTTAGAATACATCCTTTATAGAGGCCATGACCTGACTGTCAGCATCAGTGAAAAAGTGCAAGAAGAGTTGGTTAAGTTTATGCCTCATTATCAACACAAATATCGTGTGGTTCACAACGGAGTAGACCTTGAACGCTTCCCGATGAAGGTGAAAACTGAGAACCAACTTGCTCAGAAAAGCGTGATTAACATCGGTATGGTTGGCCGACTGCATGAACATAAGGATCATGAAACGCTTATCCGTTCTGTTGCACTATTGCCTCACAATTATGAGCTACACCTTGCTGGCGATGGAGCAAAGCGACATGAATTAGAGTCGTTGTGCCAACAACTCAATATTGTAGAGCGTGTTCATTTTCATGGCGTAGTTTCTGATATCCCCGCCTTTCTTTCTAATATGGACGTTTATGTCCAGTCATCACATGTTGAAGGCTTTGGTCTTGCTGCGGTCGAAGCGATGGCGGCAGGTTTGCCTGTACTTTCTTCTGATGTACCCGGGCTGGATGAGGTCATGGGTAACAAGGAATATTTGTTCACTGTCGGTGCGTCAGAGCAGTTAGCAGAAAAGATCGCTCAACTATGCAACACGACCGGACTCTACGACCACGCCAGTGAATATTCCGTGAATCGTGCCAAGCTATACACAATCGATAAATTCCGAGATGGTTACTATGGTCTTTACCAGCAACTCTGCACCAGCAAGTAACCGTGTATCGCTGCTTGCTGCGATTACCCTAGCTCTATTCTTCGTGCCGATAAAGGTTGGATTAGGAGGGGTTACTTTAGCACCATCAGATATTGCGAGCTTGCTGTCGCTGGGATTTGCTGCACTGGTTGTCCTTGAAGGAAAAGCGCATAAGTTGTTCCACCCTGAAATTGGATTCTTGCTGTTGTTTACCGGCTACGTGTTTGTTAATGGCATGCTGAATCGCGTACCTATCTTCTCCTTAATCACAGAGACCGTTCAATGGGTTGCAATACTCAGTTTATTGGGGGTGTTATACGCCTATGGTGTATTTAGCGATGAACGAGTGATGGTGTACTTCACCTATTGCTTGCTGATCATTTGCGCTCTCGTCGCAGCGTGGCACTTTGCGCAAGGTTACCACAGCGGTTTTAAACTTCTTGGCGTCAGTAAATACGCTTTTGGTGTTCTTTGCTCCCTTCTCTATTTATATCGAGCACGAATCAAAGCTTTTCCTGTTTTAATGCTGCTTGCGTTTGCTCTACTGCTCATGTCGCAAGAAAGGAAAGCACTGCTAGGTTTCTGTTTGTTAGTCTTCATCGACCAGCTTTTTGTTAAACGATTAATCCGTCAAACCCTCAACGAAACGTATGCATGGATGGTGTTACTCGTTAGCACTTTGATTATCTTAGCGACGATATCCGCCGCACTCTATTTTGGGTTTGAACAATTGGCGGATAAGCTTGAAATAACCCAAGAGGACATTCTGTTCGCCAACCAAAGTGAGGCTCGCTGGGTTTCCAATTTACACCGTAAATTACTGTTGGCAAACGGCCTCGACATCTTACTTGAGCATCCTATTTTGGGCGTCGGAGCAAAGATGCTGCCTCATTATATGATTCATTATTTCAACTACGACGAGTTGGCTATTTATACCCACAATTTCATTCTCGACACTTCAATAGAGTATGGCTTACTCGGCATTGTCTTACTATTTGGTGGTTACTTCCACTTTATGAGGCAATGCTTCAAGACATTGAAAGTAAACAGAAAAAGCTTATTGCTTTCTATTTACGCTCTGGTGATGGTTTTTTTCGTCGCGGTGAATACCACCATCATTTTAATACTTTTACTACCCGTCATGATCAGCAAAAAACGGCATTATAGTCGTCAGATAGAACCTCTTAAACAACCTGATCATAACGATCAAACTGAATTACCGATTCCGCCTATAACCAACAACTAATCACACCGCGGAACAACGAATTTAAAGTTATCAAGGATAGGATAAATGAAATATTCAATCTCTCGACAATTTGAAAAAAACCGAGAACTTCAAGCAGACAATTTTGTGTTGGTTTATCAAATGGGCAAAGTAGGTTCGTCCTCAATTGAACACACGTTAGGTGAACGAAAAATCCCGAGTTACCATATTCATACTTTTGATGATCATGAAGAATTCCACATGTATCACAACAAAAAGGACGTAAGTAAGTTCTTTGATTTTAAGAACCGCACCATGTACCGCCTAGTACTCAACAAGCGTAAGCGCATTCTACAAAAGCGTGAACATATTAAGATCGTTACGCTAGTTCGAGATCCTATCGCGACAGTATTTTCTCGTTTTTTCCAAGACTTACACCTCCAATTTATTGAAGGGAAGAAAAATGATGCCATCCATCGAGATATGGATGTTACGTATAAGCACATCGAACATTGTTTCGATAACTACATCAATCTTAACTACTTTGCTAACTGGTTTGATAACGAACTGAAGCGCAATTTCAATATTGATGTTTTACGTCAAGATATTGATAACACGAAACCGTTCTATACATTCGACAATGAGAAAGCGAGTGTCATTCTGATCAAATGTGAGCAACTTAGCTCTCTAGACCAAGAAATCGGTGAGTTTCTTCAGCTTGACAAATTCGTGCTTAAAAACAGCAACGAAGCAAAAAACAAATGGTACTCCAATATCCACCAATACTTTAAAGAACGTTACGATTTCTCAAAGCTTTTCTATATGTATGACCTCCCTTTATACCGCCACGTTTACTCTGAGCAAGAGCGCGAAGCATTCAAAAATAAATGGAAGCAAACACCAGGGACAAAGTCATAATGAAAAAAGTACTACATATTACCGAAGCGTTCGGTGGTGGTGTTCAAACAGCGCTATACAGTTATGTACATTCCTCCCGCGCCGAGCCTTACGAACACTCCTTACTTGCTCGTGCACGCTCAAACGACATGACTAATGAATCCAGTAATCACGTATTCAAGCAAACAAAGTGGGTTGAAGGTGGCTTATGGCAGTTTATGAAAGACGCCAATGCGCTTATTGCTGAATTAAAGCCAGACATTGTTCATTTGCATTCAAGCAAAGCCGGCTTCCTCGGGCGATTCTTGAAACTTGGTCGTTCTCGTCTCGTCTACACGCCACATTGCTATGCATTTGAACGTGAAGATATTTCAAATTTTTCCCGCAACCTCTACAAAACGTTAGAAAAAATATCACTCAATAAGATCGATGTTGTAGCAGGTTGCAGTCAAAGAGAATGCGACCTCGCAGTAAGTATCGGAGCTAAACGTGCGGAACTACTGAATAACTACGTCACTTATAACAGTGAAACACGCGCTAGAAGCCCACAAAAAGACAAGCTAAAACTTGTTGTGCTCGGTCGTGTTGCACCTCAAAAAGACCCTCAGTTTTTGATTGAAACTCTCGCCTCCCTAGAACCAAACCACCTAAACCGAGAGTTCGACATCACTTGGATTGGTGGTGGTGATATTGAGCTCGAAGATCAACTACGTGAGATAGGGATAACGGTCACTGGAATGATTCCACGAAATGAAGTGGTCAACTTGCTAAAAAGTTCAGATATGTATCTGCATACCGCTGCTTGGGAAGGCATGCCTTTGACCATTTTGGAAGCGGCAAAATTACACCTACCTATGGTCATTCGATCAATCGGTGCTACTAAAGATCTTAATTATCCATTCTTAGCACAAACCCCTCAAGACATGGCGAAGCAGCTGACACACTGCATTAATCATTACCATGACATTGACTTCAACCAGTACACGGTCGGTTTAAATGAAGCGTTCAGTGAAGAGAAGCAACGCTTAGCGCTAAACAGTATCTACAGCTAAGGTTTTTTATGCTTCAATCGATTAATCAAAAACTTCAAAACTTGCCAAGTGACAAAAAGCAATTTTTCTCACTTGGTGCTGCAACGGCGATAGTGAAAGCCCTCGCCGCTTTCTTCGCTTTCTTGTTGACCCTCGTGGTTTCAAGATATTCAAACACGACCACATCGGGTCAGTTTTTTTATCTGTTTAACCTTGTCTCATTAGTCGCAATCATTGCTCAGCTCGGTTTTAATATTTCGTTAGTAAAATTCAACGCAATCGCATTTAAAAATCAAAACCGTCACGAGCAGAGTAACAATTACCGAATCGCACTTGCCCGCAGCTTGCTCTTTTGTGTCGCCGTTTGTTCTTTGCTATATCTAGCCTTTACAACATTTCCTGAACAACTCAATACGACTCAAGCCTCGAATTTCTCTTTAGCGCTTGCCATTATTGCGATTCCTCTTCTCGTTATTGGCCAAACCAACAGTCGCGTCCTACAAGCATCAAGAAAAGTCATTACTTCTCTGATTGCATTGCAGCTTGGCGTAAGCTTTCTAATGGTGGCTTTGATTATCTTTGCCAAAGACGTTTATCCAATCAGTACCGACGTGCTAATGGTGTTGTTTTTAGTCGCTACCACCGTAGTCGCTATCCATTCAACATTAAAATGGCTTCGCTCAGGTGAATACCAACACGGAAGTACCAAACATAATCCGGAACTTACCTATTCAGCAAATCAAGTTTGGGTTGGCAGTATTTTCACTAACCTCGTTCAGTGGGGAAGCCTCGTCATTGCGGGCTTTTTTATTTCGACGTCAGATCTCGGTTTACTTGCAGCAGCACAAAGAACCTCATTGTTGATTGGCTTTGTTCTTGTCACCATCAACTTTGTTGTTGCGCCTATGTTTGCCTCACTCTACAAAGAGGGCAAAATGGACCGACTACGCAATCTAAGCCGCCTTGCATGTCGAGCAAACATTGGGGCTGCGATTCTCCCCGTCATCATTTGTGTGTTATTCCCTGAATTCATCATGCAACTGTTTGGTAAAGAGTTTATTGCTGCTGCACCTCTATTATTGGCCTTATCTCTGGGGCAATTGATTAATGTCGCGACGGGTTCCGTTGGTTTCTTACTGTTAATGAGCGGCCATGAAAAGACCATGAAATACATCACCATTGTCTCTGGTGTTATTTCCATTGCGCTACTGATTTTACTTTCAAACGGTTACGGCGTTCTGGGGGCTGCATGGGCTATGGCGATAGGGTTAGCCATTCAAAACTTGGCGGCTCTTTATTTTGTTAAACGTCATCTAGGCTTCTTTCCTGTGGGGTAAATATGACCAATACAATTGCTCGACTAAGTTTCGCTGCGGTACTGTTGTTGACGGTGTCTTTATCACTTTGGAAAAGCTCAGATATAGACCACAGCGTTTATCAAGAACTGGAGAGCTATGTGGGCGGCTCCAGTACATTACACTTTACGTTCAGTCTTTTAATCGGATTTCTCGCCGTATTTAATTTCCCTAAATGGGTAAGCGCAACAAAAGCGGACATGTTTGGCATCCGCCTTCTTATATTATTGCTTTGCATTGTATCGTTAGAAGAGCTCAGCCAGTTGTTTATCGCCACTCGTTCATTCGGTTTTGAAGATCTTAGTACTAACTGGATAGGTATTATCTTGGGCTATTTCTGTGCCAAGTTTATAAAGCTCTTTGCTAATCATTAGCTTTTTAGGCCTATTCATCACTCTAAAATGACAAACTTCACGCCTGTCCTCCACAGGCGTTATACTCTCTCTATCCTTTCTCCATTCTGTACAGCGCCTTGATTTTAAAAAGAACACTTTCTCGAATTGCATTCAAATCCGCTATTGCCTTAGTTGCTGCGCTCTTGTGCCTAACACAAGTACAAGCACAGGAAGACAAACTCACCGTCATCAACAGTTATATCGACGATCTCTTCACATACAACAAAGCCATGGGCAGCTTCACTATTTTGGATAAAGGTAACGTGGTGTTGGACAAACAAACTGGTTACTCAAACCGTAAAGTTGGTTTATTAGCCAGCCGTGGTTATGTTCCTGCAGACAGCTCAAGCCCATACAAAGTGGCATCTATCTCCAAAACCATGACGGCTACCATGGTGATGCAGTTAATTGAAGCAAATAAGCTTAGTTTGAACACCAAACTGAACGACTTCTTTCCTGAGATTAGCAACGCTGAGAACATCAGCATCAGAGATTTGCTCCAACACCGCTCTGGGTTGGTGAACTTTATTGATGAACCCGACTTTCTGAGTTACTACACAAAGCCTCAAACGCAAGCACAAATGATTGCGAGATTGGCAGCGCTACCCTCTAACTTTCCACCAGGCAGTCAATATGAATACTCAAACGCAAATTACCTTTTGCTAGGCTATATCATTGAAAAAGTGACGGGAAAGAGCTTTGACGAGGTACTCCGCGCTCAAATCACGCAACCATTGAACTTAACGCACACTCAGTATTGCCTTGATCTCAAGGCGTGCGATATTCACATTACGTCTTTCTATTACTGGAACAACGCATGGGTGGCAATAACACCGCACTGGTCGCCAACCGTAACAGGTGCAGCGGCGAGCGTTACGTCAACAACACTCGATGTTTCTCGGTTTATTCGGGCACTGTTCCAAGGTGAGTTGCTCCCGAAAGAAGCAGTGCAAATGATGTTGAAGGAGTATTTTGGTATTTACAGCCCTGAATACTCGCAACTGGAACGCTATGGGCACAATGGCCTCTTGGAAGGTTATCGCTCGTCAATGCTGTACTTCCCCAAACAAGATGTTGCGATAGTCATCTCAATCAACGGACTTCATGAAACTTATGACGACATTGTGAGAAATATTATCGGTTTATACTTTGACGAGAAGGTTGAACAGCCAGATTATGACCGCCCAAACATGACAATGAATGAAGGGCAACTTAAGGCCTTCACTGGAACATACAAAGCCTTGGATTACAAAAAGGTAGTAGAGGTGTTCATTGATGATGGAGCATTAAAAGCTCAGATGGTAGGTCAACCTTCATTTACTTTTATTCCAATGACGGAAAACGAGTTCGAGAACAAAGCTTTCGGCATCATTTTAACCTTCAGCCCTGTCAAAAATGAACAGGGAAAGACCAATAACGTTAAAGCGAAAAGTGGCAATCATACTGAGACCTACTACCGGTTGCGCTCCTCGAAATAGAGACTCATCGCAGGTTTCCTCGGTTAGCACTTTTTTGGATATTTTTCTTAGAGGGCGAGATATACTCTCGCCCTATTACATTAATATGAGCATCGGTTATGCCTTCACATCCAACTAAAATCACCTTCTTTGAATTCCTAACACCACTTATCACTGCGGGTAAAAAGACAATCACGATTCGTGATGAATCAGAAAGCCACTACGTGCCAAACACTGAAGTGGAAGTGTTCACCCTAGAAACAGACCGCAAGGTGTGTGACATCAAAATCCTATCAGTGGCACCACTGAAGTTTGATGACATCAACGAGTTCCACGCAGAACAAGAAGCGATTGAACTGCCAAAACTGAAAGAGCTTATTCGCGAGATCTATCCGAATATCGATGAGCTGTATGTGATTGAATACGAACTGATCAAGTAAGAACCACAATTTACTAGACGACTGGTCTAATCGCTTTTATAGTATTGCTCATGAACGCAAAAACGAACGATACACGCCAACACATTCTCGATGTCGGCTACCAATTGGTAGTGACCAAAGGTTTTACGAGCGTTGGGCTCTCAGAACTTTTAAAGGCAGCGGATGTGCCGAAAGGCTCTTTCTACCATTACTTTAAGTCGAAAGAGCAATTTGGTGAGGCATTGATTGAAGATTACTTCTCTCGCTACCTTAAGATGATCACAGCCCACTTTACTGAAAGTGAAGGCTCTGGTTGCGACCGCCTTTTGAGCTATTTCGAACGCTGGATGGCGATTGAAAATGGCCAATGTAACGCCAACAAATGCTTGGTCGTGAAATTGAGTGCTGAAGTCTCTGATCTTTCAGAAGCAATGCGCGTAAAACTGGCTTCGGGTGCGACTCAAGTGGTGAAAGCCATCGAAGATTGTGTCCAAGCGGGCATTGAAGACGGCTCAATCCAAGTTGAGTCAGCAGAACAAACCGCCCTCTTGATTTACCATCAATGGATTGGCGCAAGCTTACTCAACAAACTGTATCAGGATCGTTCCGGTTTAATGCGTAGCTTTGAGAGCACTCAAAGTATGCTAAAAGGCAAATAACGAACCACACTTAATCCGCCTTATCTTTACCCAAAAAGTACGGCGGATTTTTTAGGAATCAAAACTAGACGACTGGTCTAATAATTAATATAGGAACTTACCATGACCCAAACGCTCAACCGTCAAATCGTATTGGCTAACCGTCCAAAAGGTTCACCTGTCCCAGAGAACTTCCGTTTAGAACAAACTGCCATCCCTAGTCCGAGTGAAGGTGAAGTGCTTTTACGTAGCGTGTACCTGTCTCTTGACCCATATATGCGCGGCCGTATGAATGAAGGCAAATCCTACGCTGATCCTGTAGAGCTAAACGATGTGATGGTTGGCGGAACCGTTTGTCAGGTGGTGGAATCGAAGAACTCTGACTTCCACACTGGCGAATGGGTGGTAGCTTACACAGGCTGGC
Organism: Vibrio jasicida 090810c; assembly: GCF_002887615.1. NCBI lineage: Bacteria > Pseudomonadati > Pseudomonadota > Gammaproteobacteria > Vibrionales > Vibrionaceae > Vibrio > Vibrio jasicida. The sequence continues at coordinate 1,886,176 of NZ_CP025793.1, forward strand.
AAGATTACGCGCTATCTAACGGCGAAGGTCTGTTTAAATTAGGCAGCGAGCCGACACATCCGTCTTATGCCCTCGGTGTGCTTGGTATGCCTGGCTTTACCGCTTATGTGGGTTTATTGGAAATTGGTCAGCCTAAAGCTGGCGATACCCTAGTTGTCGCAGCTGCAACTGGTGCGGTTGGTTCTATGGTTGGTCAAATCGGTAAGCTAAAAGGTTGTCGTGTAATCGGTGTCGCAGGCGGCGCAGAGAAGTGTCAGTACGCAAAAGAGACCCTAGGCTTTGATGAATGCCTTGATCACACCGCAGATGACTTTGCAGAGCAACTAGCAGCAACATGCGACAAAGGTATTGATGTCTACTTTGAAAACGTAGGCGGTAAAGTCTTTGATGCCGTGTTACCTCTGCTAAATGTCGGCGCTCGCGTGCCACTTTGTGGTTTGATTTCTCAATACAACGCGACAGCATTACCAGAAGGTCCAGATCGTATGTCGATGCTGATGGGCAACATTCTGGTTAAACGCATCAAGATGCAAGGCTTCATCATTTTTGACCACTACGAGCAAAGCTACACAAACTTTGTCAAAGATGTAAGCCAATGGCTAGCAGAAGGCAAAATCCACTATCGCGAACATCTAGTAGAAGGTTTAGAAAACGCGCCAGAGGCATTCATCGGTCTACTGGAAGGTAAAAACTTCGGCAAACTTGTTATTCAAACTAATCAACCTATATAAGAAAGGATTCCTCTATGATTAAACTGCATCACCTAAACCAGTCTCGCTCAAAACGCATCATTTGGTTGTTAGAAGAATTGGGTGTGGATTATGAGATCGTGCCTTACCTTCGTGACAGCGTCACCTTCCTTGCACCACCTGAGCTCAAGAGCATTCACCCACTCGGCAAGTCACCTGTATTGGAAGATGGCGACGAGATCGTTACAGAGTCTGGTGCTATCACTGAATACTTAATTGAAAAGTATGCAGATGGACGTTTTGCACCAGAGCGTGGCAGCAAAGCTTACACACAGTACATTCAATGGCTGCATTTTGCAGAGAGCTCAGCCATGGTTCCCCTGCTGCTCAAGATGTTTGTAGCTAAAGATGGCGCACAGACCAATTTCCTTGCGGACTACGCCGATGCGGAAACCATGAAAGTCATGAGCTACGTTGATCAAAGCCTAGAAGGGAAAACCTACTTTGTAGAAGAGCGGCTAACAGGCGCGGATTTCATGATGTCTTTTGTCGTCGATATCCTAAACAAGTTTGGCGTCATTGAGCGCTTCCCAAACATCCAACGTTATGGCGCACAGCTCGCGACTCACCCTGCGTTTACTAAAGCAGAAGAACTTGAAGTGAAATTCGGTTAATCGAGTTGAGGCCTTCTCAAACCGTTGAGAATTTCTGTCTATTTCAAGGATCTTTGAAATAGACAGAAATCATTCACACTAAACATGCCTGAATACCATTTATAATCCACACGACAAATAATGTTAATTGACACAAAGCCATTAATTAACAACCACTTAAAGCATAGGTGACACCTATCACACTGATTGCTAATAACAGTTTTTTTCTTCTCAATTACAGCGTTATTCTCCTCGCATAACTTTCGGATTCATCCAAAAGACAAGATTTATTATCACTATTGCAAGGAAATTCAAATGAGCAAGAAATTGACTACAGCAGCAGGTTGCCCTGTCGCACATAACCAAAACGTTATGACTGCAGGTCCTCGTGGCCCTCAACTATTACAAGACGTTTGGTTCCTTGAAAAATTGGCACACTTTGACCGCGAAGTGATCCCTGAGCGTCGTATGCACGCAAAAGGTTCTGGTGCTTACGGTACGTTCACAGTAACGCACGACATCACAAAATACACTCGCGCTAAAATCTTCTCTGACATCGGCAAAAAAACAGAACTATTCACTCGCTTCACTACTGTAGCTGGTGAGCGCGGTGCAGCAGACGCAGAACGCGATATCCGTGGTTTCGCACTAAAATTCTACACTGAAGAAGGTAACTGGGACTTGGTTGGTAACAACACACCAGTATTCTTCCTACGTGACCCACTAAAATTCCCAGACCTAAACCACGCAGTAAAACGCGACCCTCGCACTAACATGCGTAGCTCTACAAACAACTGGGATTTCTGGACATCACTACCAGAAGCATTCCACCAAGTGACTATCGTAATGAGTGACCGTGGTATCCCAGCTTCTTACCGTCATATGCATGGTTTTGGTAGCCACACATTCAGCTTCATCAACGCAGAAAACGAGCGTTACTGGGTGAAATTCCACTTCAAAACTCAGCAAGGCATCAAAAACCTAACTGACCAAGAAGCAGAAGTAATCGTAGGTAAAGACCGCGAAAGCCATCACCGTGACCTTTACGAAGCGATTGAGCGTCAAGACTTCCCTAAATGGAAGATGTACGTACAGATCATGCCTGAGCTAGAAGCGGATGAAGTCAACTTCAACCCATTCGACCTAACACGTGTATGGTCTCAAAAAGATTACCCGCTGATCCCAGTTGGTGAGTTCGAACTGAACCGTAACCCAGAAAACTTCTACGCAGAAGTTGAGCAATCAGCGTTCAACCCAGCAGCAGTAGTACCTGGTATCGGCTTCTCTCCAGATAAGATGCTACAAGGTCGTTTATTCGCTTACGGCGATGCTCAACGTTACCGTCTAGGTGTGAACCATCATCAAATCCCAGTGAACGCACCTCGTTGCCCTGTTCACAGCTACCACCGCGATGGCGCAATGCGCGTTGATGGCAACTTTGGTTCAACACTAGGTTACGAGCCAAACTACAAACAAGAATGGGCAGAGCAACCAGATTACTCTGAGCCACCTCTACGCATCAACGGCAACGCTGATCACTACGATCACCGTATAGACGAAGACTACTTCAGCCAAGCGGGTGACCTATTCCGTCTGATGAGTGAAGAGCAACGTCAAACTCTGTTCGACAACACAGCTCGCGCAATGGACGGTGTGCCAGAGTTCATCCAACAGCGCCACGTTCAACACGCATACCAAGCGGACGAAGCGTACGGCAAAGGTCTTGAGATTGCGCTAGGCTTAAACAAGTAAGCGAACGCGGTAATCATCACACTGTGTGATTAAAAGACATAAAAAAGGAGGTGCCCAACAGCACCTCCTGATTTCAAATCACTAATCCTTAATCACTAGCCACAACCAATGCTCAAGGAGATTCATTATGATTAACTTAGATTTCTTTAAGCTCTTTGATACCAAAGAACTGTTTATCTATTACTGATTCATCAACTACTGATTTTTAGCTACCGCTTTGATCAGTACTGATGTATCCATGCGACCTAAACCATCACGTTGAAGGTCTGCATACTGCTCATCCACTTTCTTAGTCAGTGGAAGTTCTAGACCCACTCGCTCTGCTTCTTGTAGACAGAAACCCAAGTCTTTGCGCATCCAATCAATAGCGAAGCCAAAATCGAACTTGTCTTCCGCCATGGTATTTGCGCGGTTTTCCATCTGCCAAGAACCTGCAGCGCCATGCTTCAACGTTTCTACAACTTGAGCGATGTCCAAGCCTGATTTTTGTGCCAGCAGCAAAGCTTCACTCAGACCTTGCAAGACACCACCAATACAGATTTGGTTTACCATCTTACAACGTTGACCCTGACCGTTTTCACCCAGTAGCGTCATCTGCTTCGCGTACACATCCATCGCTGGAGACACACGATCAAAAATGTTTTGTTCACCACCACACATGATGGTTAGAACACCATTTTCTGCGCCCGCTTGACCACCAGAAACTGGCGCATCAATGAAGTGATTGCCGTATTTAACACACGCTTCAGCCAGCTCAACCGCTAGGTCTGCAGAAGTCGTCGTGTGGTCCACTAACACTGCATCCGCTTTCAAGCCAACCAGAATGCCTTCTTCACCGTAAACAACGCTACGAACATCATCATCATTACCCACACAGGTAAAAACGATGTCACAGCCTTCTGCCGCTTCTCGTGGTGTTTCACAAGCCACACCTTGGTATTCTTCAGCCCACTTGTCGGCTTTCGCTTTTGTGCGGTTGTATACTTTGGTTTCATAGCCCGCTTTACTTAGGTAACCAGCCATTGGGTATCCCATCACACCCAGACCAATAAATGCTACTCTTAGTTTTTCCATTGCAAGCCTCCTTGAATTCGAAATAAGTGACGTTTTGAAACTATTACTATTTAAAACAGTTAATATTTGAAACATGTTACTAAAGATTTCAGAACATTACTTGCAATAATTTCGTCTTAAATAAGCGCAACAAACTCAATCAAAGGCGAAGCCACCAAAAGTGATAATAAAAGCGTCACAATAGACGGAATCGCATCTTTCCAAGTATCAAAACGAAAATGGAAAAACATCGCACTAACTGAGGTGAAAACAATAAAACTTGCACCTATCGCACTTAACAAGTTGTTCGCCGATAACAAGCCAATTAACATCAAAATTGCACCCGTCACCTCAACCAGTCCAACCAAAAACATAGCGGCACGGTTCAATCCATATTTATGGAAGAAAGCGAGCTGAGGCTCAAAAATCGGCTTCACCCAACCAATGATTTTGATAGAACTGGCAAACAAGAAAAACGCGATTAACAACCCTTGAATAAACACCATAATTTTAACTCCCAAACAAATGATGGAAGTATTAAAGCATTCCACTTAAAACTTAAGGAGAGTAGTATTTAGCTACTTATCATTCCAAATAGGAATGCGTCATGGATAAATTTGATTGTTTGAAAGTCTTTTCTCGTGTAGCTCAGTTAGGTTCATTTACTGCCGCGGCTAACGAACTCAATACCACTCAGAGTGCGGTGAGCAAGAAGATCGCTTGGCTTGAGAATGAAGTCGGTATCACCTTGTTTCATCGTCATGCTCGCGCTATCAGCTTAACTTCTGGTGGAAAACAATATCTCGAGCTGGCGCAGACACTCACAGAACAAATGGATTCCTTCGAGTCGCAGCTTAGACGAGAGCAAGCGTCGGTCTCTGGCGAGCTCAAGCTTTCAGTGCCGAGTGCGTTTAGCGTTCGCTTGTTATCTGCGCCACTGAATGAGTTTCTCAACCAACATCCGGAGCTCAGTGTTGATGTGTCGGTTTCAGACAAGTTTGTCGATTTAGTTGAAGGCAATGTTGATATCGCGATTCGTGCCGCCTACCTAAAAGACTCGGGTTTAAAAGCGCGTTGGTTGATGGATAACGAATTGGTTTACTTCGCGTCTCCCAGTTACCTCGACAAGAACAAATCTATTCATACCGCTAACGATTTGAGCAAACATCTTTGTTTAACCTACTCACTCTCTAATCCATCTAACTTGTGGCGTTTCAGCGATGGTGATGAAGCAATTAAAGTCAAAGTGAAAGAACAGGTTCGAAGTGATAGTCCTGAGATGTTGGTGCAAATGGCGAAGCTTGGGCAAGGCATCGCTGCAATGCCAAAATGGATGGTAGAACAAGAGCTTAACAATGGTGAGTTAATTCAAGTATTAACGCAATATCAATCAGTTAAGCTACCAATGTACATGGTTTACAAAGATAGTGAGTACCAACCTCAGCGCATTCGCACTTTTATTGATTTCTTGGTTAAGCACTTTTCTCAGGGCTAAAAAAAGCTCCATCAAAAATGATGGAGCTAACTAGCAGATAGCCTTAGTGGGATTATCCCCAAGTGACTTCAATATGCAGTATTCAGAGCTTGGTCACTGACTCGAGTTCGAGGAAAACATCGCAGCGTAATAGTGATCTATTTCCAAGGTGTTTGACAAAGAAATCGCTTCAGTGACAAGCTCCCGAAGGGCGAGTTGATTTGGTTTGCATACTTTGTTAACGATTTTTGATTTAGCACCACTAGAACTTCAAATCGTTGCCTCGTCTGAAAACCAAATCATTCTCGCTGAACCATGCATATCGAGGTTACTTGGGGATATGTACTTAAGGGATTCTTTTCGCCTGCAACAGTGCTGCGGCATTGAGCATCGCGTCTTTAGTGCTGACATCCAGCACCTTCATTTTTCTAAATCGCTCCGGCTCTTTGATGGCTACATCGTGAGCGAAGATAACAAACCTCGCCTTGGCGATATCTTTGTCAGTGATTCGGTTAATGATGCCGTTCGCCCCTTGTGTTTCAACCTTGATCTTAATGCCTAACGCACAGGCGGCTTTCTCTAATGACTTCGCCGCTAAGAAGGTATGCGCCACACCTGATGGACAAGATGTCACGGCAAGAATGTCTGCCTCACCCTCACCTTGCACAGACGTATAAGCTTGAGATTGACCAACCGGACTGTCGTCTTCTGTTACCGTCTTCTTAAGCGCAATGACAATCAATGCTGTGGTAAACGAGCCTGCGATTGTGCCAACTATGTAGCCAATCTTGCCGTCCACAACTGGCAGCACAATCCAGCCGCCCCACGGTGCATGGTTAATGACATGGAACATAAACCCAATCACGTTACCGACGATACCACCAGCAACAATCGCAGGCAGTACGCGAGCTGGGTCACCGGCAGCAAACGGAATCGCCCCTTCACTGATGCCAATCATGCCCATGATGCCCGCGGCTTTACCCGCCTCACGTTCATCACGTTTAAATTTACTTGGCGATAGGAAAGTCGCTAACGCCATGCCCAGAGGCGGAGTACAGATCGCAATACCGACACCACCCATTAGCCACGGCTGAGTATTCACTTGAGTCTGAGCAAACAAAGTCGCCACTTTGTTGATAGGGCCACCCATGTCAAACGCAGTCATTGCGCCTAGTACGGTGCCCAACATCACTTTGCCAGAGCCCGCCATACCTGTGAGCACATCGTTCATGGTCGTCATTGCGCTGGCGATAGGTGAACCAATCACCCACATCACTGCGCCACAGGTGACAAACGTACCAACTAGGGGGTAGATAAAGATCGAGCCAAGCGAACTCATGCTGTCCGGCAACTGAATCTTCTTTAGTAACCAAACCACAAAGCCGGCGAAAAAACCGACCACAATCGCGCCCAAGAAGCCGGTGTTGTAGTGACTAACCGCAATCCATGAGCCAATCATACCCGGAGCCAGACCCGGCTTATCCGCAATCGAATAGGCAATGTAACCACCCAATACCGCGGTAAACAGCGTCAAGCCTGCTATCCCCATCTCAGCGATATCTGCCAGAATCCCCTCTTCCGGAACACCTCCATGACCTGAAATCATCACAGACAGAGACAGCAATACGCCGCCCGCGACAATAAACGGAATCATATGAGAGGTGCCAAACAGTAAGTGTTCTTTCATTCTGCCGAGCTTTTGCGCCCAAGGGCTGAGTGGCTCAGATGCAAACTCTAAAGGATCGATACCAGAGTCATTCGTGTTCGATTGAATATCAGTAAGTAGCTCGCGCGCTTCCTCCACCGACTCCGCCGCTTTTAACTTGTTAACGAAACCATCTTCAATGATTTTGGTGGAAATTTGTGCCAAGACTTCGATGTGGTGATGGTCATCCCCATCCGGAGAAGCCAGCATAAAAAATACGTCAGACAGTTCGCCGTCATCGGCACCGTAATCAATCCCTTTTCGGCTGATGCCCACTGCGACTGCGGGTTTAGCGACCGCATTACTTTTGGCGTGAGGAATGGCAATACCCTCGTCAAAGCCGGTATTGCCAATCTCTTCTCGTTTCCAAATGTCCGCCAAGAACTGACTTTTGCTAGTGAGCTTGCCCGCCGCGTCCAACAATTCGACGAGCTCTTTGAGCGCTTCATCTTTGGTTTGAGCCTGCAAATCCAAGCAAATGGTTTCCGGCTCAATAAGGTTTAATATGTCCATTGTTTGTACCTTGCAATGTTCACGCTCGAGAGTCATGAGTTATTTGTTCCATCTATGACTGTGTACAGAGTAACCAACACTCGTCCTTTCCAATACAGGACAAAAAGTGCATTAACTGGATTAATGTAACATGAGATTTAAACTGTGATAGAGCTCTTGCGATTATCTGCTTTAAATCCATCCTTCCGACGGTCACTATGCTAAAATCCACAAAAAAATAAAGTGGATAGAACATGAAGATCGTAGCGGTGACAGCGTGCCCTACAGGCATCGCTCATACTTATATGGCGGCAGATGCACTAATGAAAGCTGCGCCTAAGCATAACGTACAAATTAAGGTTGAGACGCAAGGCGCGATGGGTATTGAGAATCAGCTCACTCCCCACGATATTGCACAAGCGGATCGTGTCTTAATTGTGTCCGATATTGAGATTGAACAACCAGCTCGCTTTGAAGGCACCAACAAAGTCCAAATCCCTATTGAAGACGTGTTACTTAATGTCGATAAAGTGTTCCTTGTACACTGTCGATGATACGCTGTGCTGATGAACGAATACCAGATCACCTTTTTTGTCGACGATATCAATGCCAGTGCTCACGTAGCGCAGCCCCTTAATCGCGTCGCCAAAAAGTTCAAAAGCACATTACACATCATCAACATAACCCAAAATCGCGTTGCTGAGCTCACTAAATCAATCGCGGTTTTACAAGTTGGCTTGCAGCAAGGCGACTTGTGTCAAATCACGGCTATTGGTATTGATGCCGAGCTTGCCTGTTTCGTTATCAAAGATATGATTGCTGAGAACTTTACCGTTGTGGGTTCTCACATCAACTACGAGTTCTCAAGCCAACTTGCTGAGCGTCTTCCGCAAATCTGCCCGCCTTGTGAAATTAAATGGCATTACGCCAAAGCGCACACTGAACTCACCAAATTTGAGTGCCTGAAAGGGCTAGCGCAACTTATTCATCCGATTCACCCAGACGAACTCATTCTCGCCTTTATCAAACGCGAAGAACGATCCTCAACCGCAGTAACACCGGGCATTGCTCTACCACATGTCATGTTCGAAGGTGTGGACCACATCTCTGTTGCGGTTATCGCTAACGAGATTCCGATGGATTGGGCATCAAAAATGGGTGAAGTGCATCTTGCTATCGCATTAGTAATGCCAGCGAAACCGACTCGCGAACACATCATTGCGGCAACCAACTTAACCCGTAACCTGCTGACCGACCAAATGGCTGAGCGTTTACTGCTAACAAAAAGCAGCGTCGACTTGCAGGCGCTTCTGATGTATGCCATGTCGAGACTGCTTGCTTAGAGTCTGTTCTAGATTGAACCGCGATATTCCGTCGGCGTTCTGCCCGTGCGGTTCTTAAAGACTCGGCAGAAGTAGTTCACATCTTTGAATCCACAGCGCACCGATACCTCATTCAACTTAAAGTTGTATTTCTTGAGCATAAACTTCGCGCGATCTACTCGAACCCACGTAATGTAATCGGCTAACGTCATGTGACCTTGCTGACGGAACAAACGCGACAAATGGTTAGAAGAGATGCTGAACCTCGACGCAATACTGTCGCGCGTGATTGGGCGGTGAAAGTTCTCTTGGATGTAGATACAAATGCCCTGATACAGATCTTGCACTCGGCTGTGCGCCTGCGTCTCAATAGGCGCATCTAACATCGATTTAGCGTATTGCAACAAGGCTTGTAGCAACAGCTCATCCATTGGCTTTTTATTGCACTCACGAGCCAATGAACTCAGCGCTTCCAAGATATTATCAATGGCAAATCCAGAACGAGTTTGAATACTGTGCTTTTGGATATCGTAAAAGCTCGCTTCCCCTTTACGTTTGGATACGAGACTCAAACCCAATTGACGGCGACCGAAGAGAATACTTAATACCGAGCAATCTGTATCCCAGTCAGGTTTATTCCAACAGTTAGGCGGAATAAATATCGCATCACCGGTTTTCGCCACGATATGCGTCACTTTGCGATCATGACTTTCCATTTCATTAATATATTCACCAGACAAGACCAATTCTAATCGAGGGAAGTTAACCTGATAGCTAAATTCAGGTGGTGTATGAAAATCACCAGCAAACCATATATTATGGAATGGTTCTCGCTCGTTTAATACTGATGAAATCAAATCATGAAAAATCATTTTACGTACTCTTAAACACGCATCCATGATGCTATACCTATAGATATACACCCTACTGGATTTTTGTGCTATTGAGCAAAATCACACTTCCACTTTAACGTTACAAAAATCCAGTTAACGCATCAATTATCCAGTCTATAAAATCATCAACAAAGCCTTCAAACCCATATATATTGGAGCAATAACACATTTCACTTATGGTTCATCGACTTCCACATAATGTCACAGATATGCAGTAAGTTTATCCAGCAGACGATCTACATCACACTCTGGTCGGGCGGTTACAATCATCCAGTAAATGCATTTTTTCTTCACTACTGTCTCCGCTTGGTTAATTTCAAAATACCCCTGAAATAAAAATTATATTTATAGGGGTTCGACAATGATCACCAAAATAATAAATGAAGACTTGATTAAGCTTGATCTTCAAGCGACTTCAAAAGAAGACGTATTTAAAGAACTGGTTGCAGTTCTACACGCCCAAGGTCGTATTTCAGACCAAGAGCAATTTCTTGCAGATATAAAAGCACGTGAAGAGTTAGGTAATACCGGATTTGAGGATGGCGTTGCTATCCCACACGCGAAAAGTGCCGCGGTTCTTGAACCAGCGGTTGTGATCGGCGTAAGCAAATCAGGTATCGAATACGGCGCTGAAGACGGTTTGCCTTCAAAACTGTTCTTCATGATCGCTTCTCCAGACGGTGGCGATAACCACCATATCGAAGTTCTTGCAGAGCTGTCTTCAAAACTGATTGAAGATGGTTTCATTGATGCATTCTTAGGTACAGCAAACAGCCAAGACGCACTGGCACTCCTACTTGCTAAAGAAGAGCCGCAAGCAGTGACAGACGCACCAGCAAACCAAGGCTTCATCATTGGTGTTACCGGTTGTCCTGCGGGCGTTGCACACACTTACCTAGCGGCAGAAGCGCTAGAGAAAGGTGCAGCAGCGATGGGTTACGAAATCAAGGTTGAAACGAACGGTTCAATCGGTGTGAAAAACAGCCCAACCGCAGAAGAAATCGAACGTGCAGACGCAATCATCGTGGCATGTGACAAACAAGTCGACATGAACCGCTTTGCGGGCAAACGCGTGGTTAAAACCAACGTAAAAGCCCCTATCCGCGATGCTCAAGGTCTGATTAACGAAGCGTTAAGCGCTCCAGAATACCAAGCAGAAGCAAGCAGCAATGCACAAGCGTCTGTGGCAAACAAAGCCTCTCAGGCTCGCTCTGACCTCTACCGCTACTTGATGAATGGCGTATCACACATGATCCCATTCGTTGTAACAGGTGGTCTGTTGATTGCACTTGCTCTTGCAGTCGGTGGTCAGCCAAGTGAAGCGGGTATGGCAATTCCTGAAGGCAGCATGTGGAACCAAATCCTCAACGTAGGTGTGGTTGCCTTTACGCTGATGATCCCAATCCTAGCGGGTTACATTGCTTACGCGATTGCTGACCGTCCCGCTCTGGCTCCTGGCTTGATCGGTGGTTGGATTGCAAACAACGGTTCTTTCTACGGCGCAGACGCTGGTACAGGCTTTATCGGTGCCATCATCGCTGGTCTGCTTGTGGGTTACTTCGTGAAGTGGATTACGTCGATTAACTACCACAAATTCATTCAACCTTTAGTGCCAATCATGATTGCGCCAATCACAGGTTCGTTGTTCATCGCTGGTCTTTTCATCTTCGTTATCGGTGCACCTATCGCAAGTCTAATGGACGGTCTGACTGCGCTACTAACAAGCATGAGTACAGGTAACGTCGTTCTACTAGGCATCGTACTTGGTGGTATGGCTGGCTTCGATATGGGTGGTCCATTCAACAAGGTCGCATTCCTATTCTCTGTGGGCATGATTGCGAGCGGTCAAACTCAATTTATGGGTGCGATGGCGTGTGCAATCCCAGTTGCACCTCTCGGCATGGCACTGGCAACGGCGCTTGGTCGTAAGTTCGACCTGTTCGAAGAATCAGAAACCGAAGCGGGCAAAGCAGCTGGTGCAATGGGTCTGGTTGGTATCTCTGAGGGTGCGATTCCGTTCGCAGCGCAAGATCCAATGTCAGTGATTCCTGCAAACGTACTTGGCTCAATGGTAGCGGCAGTAATGGCGTTCTCATTCGGCATTACCAACAGTGTTGCTCACGGCGGTCCAGTTGTGGCTCTACTTGGCGCGATGAACCACCCAGTACTTGCTCTGATTTGTATGGCAGCTGGCGCAGTAGTTACCGCAGTAACGTGTGTAACTCTGAAGAAAGTTCGCAAAGCGAAAATGATGCAAGCAGCCGCTTAATACCCCTACCCCCAAATGGCTCCTATGGCTTGGGCAATGTCGCCCAAGCCATGATTTTCTCTCATGGTGACACTCTATGTCTGATTTAACGATGTCCGATACACAAACGATTCAAACTCAAGCTAAGCATCCGATGTTTTTCCTGATGAACAACGTGATTCAAAACTACGCTTGGGGCAGTACTACTTCTGTTAACCAACTGTTTGGCATTGAAAACCCAACGGGCGAACCACAAGCAGAAGTATGGATGGGCGCGCATCCAAACGGTTGCTCATTGGTGATGGTAAACGGTGAAGAGACCAAACTGTCTTCACTGATTGCTCAAGACATGAATGCCTTTCTGAGTGAAGAAGTCACAAACCGTTTTGGTGAACTTCCATACCTGTTTAAAGTGCTTGCCGCTGAGAAAGCATTGTCGATTCAGGTTCACCCAAACAAACAGCAAGCAGAACTAGGCTTTGCACTGGAAGAAAAACAAGGCATTCCCCTAACCGCTGCAAACCGTAACTACAAAGATCCAAACCACAAACCTGAGTTGGTTTACGCGCTAACCGAATACCAAGCGATGAATGGCTTCCGCCCAACAAGTGAAATCATCAGCTTCTTCTCTGAGCTGGCAATTCCTGAGCTACAAGGCCTAGTGGATGACCTTATCGCAAACCAGACGCCAACAGGCTTGGCGACCTTCTTCTCGGGTCTACTATCACTAGAAGGTGAACAGAAAGAGATGGCGTTGACGGTGCTATTGGCTCAAGCTCGCATCACCGACTTACCTCTGTTCAACCTTATTCTTGAGCTAGAGAAGCAATACCCTGGCGATATTGGTTTGTTTGCACCACTGATGCTTAATGTCATTACCCTACAACCGGGCGATGCCATGTTCTTAGATGCAGAAACGCCACACGCTTACTTGAAAGGTACAGGTCTTGAGATCATGGCGAACTCAGACAACGTACTGCGCGCGGGTCTGACACCAAAATACATGGACGTGAAAGAGCTTGTTGCGTGTACACGCTTCAACGAAAAGCCGTTCGACAGCCTATTGCTTGCACCAACTGAAATCGACGACATGTTGGAATACCCTATTCCCGTGGACGATTTCAAATTCGCCATCGTTAAGCAAGCTCACCAGCGTACTCTTGAAGTTCAAACCGCTGAGATCCTTATGCCTCTGGATACCAAACTTGTGCTGACTCACGCAAACGGCGAAACATGCGAAGTTGAAAAAGGACAATCAGTTTTCATTCCGGCTTACGCAAAACAGGTCACTTTGGATTGTGAAGGTCGCGTCGCACGCGCTTACAGTTAATCGTTATTGTTAATAGTACGCCACTAAAACCAACGCCTCGCCACTCGCGGGGCGTTTTGCTTTTAACCCCAATAAATCAATGGTTAATTAAGCACTATAGTCTTGATCCAAAACAGAAAAATTTCCCTACAAAACCAAGAAACTGTGTAAGACTTATTGAGTAGCCCTGTTGATAAAGGTGGCAAGATGACTCATAGAAACGCTCGCTCTCTTCATGCCATTATCGGCGCACTCGTCGGTGATGCAGCATCTCTCGGATTTCATTGGCTTTACGATCAAGAACTCATCAGGCAGTTTGGTTCTCCGCATCCGGAATTTCATCAACCTAACCGAACTGAATACCATGACAAAGGTTATTTTGCCCACGGTAGTAAGCAGGTTGGTGACCTCACCCACTATGGCGCACAGCTTGTTGCCATGTTAGACGCCTTGGTTCAAACCGGACACTACGACGAAGCGCGTTACATTCGCTCCTTTCGAGAGTGGTTTGATTTTGGCGGTAAATGGCAGGGCTACACGGACAAACCGACTAAGCAAACACTACTCAACATTCATGCATTAGAAGAGAAAGAACTGCGCGTAACTTTGTGCGGGGCTGACGACACGCAAAACCCTGCACTATCTAAGCTTCCGCCGTTGGTGGCTTTTCATTCCGATGATGACAAACTCGCTAAACTGGTCGATTCCGCAGTGCGGGTTACCAATAACAACGACACCGCAGTTATGTATGCCCAAGCTATCGCAGTGATGATTCAGATGGCGTTGCAAGGCGCTGCGCCCAAAGCGTGTGTGATGGCAGCTCAGACGGTTTCTCCAAAGATTGCTAACGATATTCAACGTGCAGAAGCGATGAGCGGCAGAACCGCCACCAGCGTTGCGGAGTCCGTTGGGATGCATTGCGGTTTAGACGCTTCATTTGTGGTGATTTGTCATTTGTTGATGAACTCAGAAAGCTACGAAACCACCATGCGTGAGAACATTTACTGTGGCGGAGATTCAAGTGGACGAGCTATTCCGCTCGGTGCCATTCTTGGGGCAAGTTACTACGACACACCAATGTCGATTCCAAATCACTGGATGGATAAAACCGCACTACCTCGCCGTTTACTGCAGTGTTTATAAAAGAAGGGGATGTTGCGGATTCAGGGCAAAAAAAGAGGCCCATGAGAGCCTCTTGCTATGCGTTACTCGGCGGGTACTGCCACTGAGCGGAACTTGAAAAGCTTCTTAGGAGCTTTGGTTAACAAAATGCCAAACATAAGAGGTAGCATTAAAATAATCGACTGCTCTGAAAGCATTTCTCCATTAATAAACGCGGATAGGAATAACGCGACCAAAGGGAAAATCAGAAAACAAATCGAAGCTTGAAACGGTGTCGAAACCTGACCAAGTTTAAAGTAAGCCACAATACCGCCGACACTTGCCACAAAGCCAAGATAAACCACCGCTAGAACTGAGTCGTAAGTAAACGCCAATACATCAATTTGCTCAAAGACTGCTGATAAAGCAAATAGTAGAAGAGAAGCAATAAAACAAGGTAGTGCATTATAAGTCAGCACCTGAATGTCCTTACAGTATTTTTGAACTAGCACATACATCACTGCATGCATCGCCACCGCGAGAGCTAATGACATCGTACCCAGTAAGTAATCTTCCCCACCCAGTTGCATCTCGTTGCCCAAAATCAGACAAAGACTTACCACTGCCGTCAACAAACCAAACACTTGGTGACGCGCTAAACGCAGCCCTAAAAACAGGCCAGACATTAGCATCACCGCAACCGGCATGTTGGCAAAAATAATCGATGCAAGACCCGATGAGATGTATTGCTCTCCGTAAATCATCAGAGTAAACGGCATCGCAAAGTAGAAAACAGCCACGATAAAAATCCAATGACGTTTACCCTTTGGGAACATCAAAGGTTGTTTGAATGCTTTTGCCATCACAAACAGCAAAGGCGCAGCAAGGAAAAAACGCATACCTGTGGCAAGAACAGGGGGAATAGAGTGCAATGCGACTTCCATTGCGAACCAAGTGGTTCCCCAGATCAAACACACGGACAGAAAGAGTACAGCAGTAAAAGATTTTGAATTCATGACGACGACTTACTTAAAACATTTAATATTCACTGGCTTGTTTCACCAGATTGACGTGCCACATTTTAAAAATTTCCATCTAGAAATGTTTTACCATTTACAAACACTATTTAAATAGATATGGAAATTTATTCTACAAAAACATTAATTAGAGAAAATTTATTCCACAAAAAAGACACATGGCAATGTCATTGTTTTATTTGTGGTTTTAGAAAGCTATAAAGTGTGCGATCCAAGTTGAGCGCAGTAAATCGTTCTAAATGGAGTTTATCCTTCATAAATCACATGTACTAACCACTCCATCACCTTAACGGCGTAGTAGTGTGATGGCTGGCAATATATATTAAACCAATAGCATATATAATTCTTTAGCAATCCTTAACGCTCTGACTGAGCTTCGCCCTAGCCTGAGCCAATGCAGGCTAGGATATTTTTTTAGGGTTCGCACAGACAAGTAAAGCTGTCAGAGAGTCTCAGCAAAGTTAAAAATGCACCTGTCATTAACTGGTGCATAAAGCGAAAGGTTGAATACTGACTAATCTAAAAGACTATAGAGATTCAAAGCCAACACTAGCTTCCGTATAGCCTTTTCTTTCTGAGTTGTAGTCGATAGCAACATTCAAGTGACCTGATAGTTCACCTTCTGCGGCATAAACTGGGCAAGTTGCAACATGCGAAAGGTACGTTGCCTCTGTCGGCTTCATAAAGTAGTAAATTTGCTGCAACTCACACTCACCTACGCTCTTACCAGATGACTGAAGACTTGCTCTTTGCTGATGAAAGTTAGGAGCAGCATCTAAAAGGTAGCTTGGTGTTAGCGTGTAGATATGAGTCTGGTAGATATCGGTAAACTCGTGGCCCGCTTTGTACATTTGGCTGCCCATATCGTAAACGACGTTTAAGTGCCAATAAGCAATTTCGGATTCATCCGTAACTTGCGCATCAGGTTTTGAGTACATACAAGTAATCTGGCTATGTGGGGTTTCCATATCTTGATCAGCCATGTGGCCTCTCTTGATAGACTGGATACCACAACGATGCAGCGTAAAACCAGAAGACGCCATACGATCATGGATTTGATGAGCAGATTCAAACTTTGTATGTACTCCCTCAGGCGTGCTACTGGTGATATCAACTGAGTTGTTGGCATGAGCTTGTAGGCTAATACCAGCGATGAAGACGACTGCAACTTTTATATTTTTCATAGTAATGTTCTATTCTCCTCATTAGATTCGAGAGGGAAACTAACTCACCAAACAAATATGAAACAACTTTAATATAAAAATTTGTGATATTAGATCCATATATCAGGACTAAAATTACCACAAAATCATATAAAACCCTTTTTATTCATATAATTAACAGCAAATCAACTCAGTAAAAGCCTGTTTTATTCTCCCTTCTAGAACGAACGCTTGCCAAATGTGCTTAAACTTTATTTTACTTTCATAGTCTGCTTACAATGAAAGATAACCAACTGAGAGAGCATGTATGGACCTTAACTTGTTAAAAACGTTTGATGCGGTCATGAAGTCAAAAAGCGTCAACGATGCCGCTACCGCGTTAAACATCACTGCGCCCGCCGTGAGTCACGCACTCAACAAGTTAAGAGATCAATACCAAGATCCCCTCTTTGTTCGTCAAGGCAGAGGTATCGTGCCGACGAATTTCGCGATTGAGTTACACGCAGAAATCAAAGAGCCTTTGAGCCTATTGATCAACGGTTCGAAATCTCGTCAAGAATTCACGCCAGAAACCAGCCAACGCACGTTTCGAATCTCTAGCCATAAAGATATCGATTTAATGCTCGTGCCAGCCTTGGCGAAATACAAATCTCAGCATGCGCCATTGGTGTCTATTGAAGCGGATGTGGAACACTTGAACGAACAAGACCGCCAAGACGATTTAAGACGCCGACGCGTGGATGTGATTCTTGCTACCGTGCCTTTGACGGATCATGGTTATCACAATGAATTGCTGTTTGAACAGGAACTTATGGTGACAGTAAGCCAAGATCATCCTCGTATTCAAAACACGCTAACGTACGACGACTTCATGCGTGAGTCTCATGTAACTTGGCGAACGCAGCGGCTCAACACCAACGCTTTAGACTCTTTGATCATCGAAGATACGCTTCCCCCGAGACAAGTGGCTTATTCCACCGGCTCGACCATGACAGCACTACAGTTAGTGTCTCAAACCGATTGGATATGCGTTACCTCGCGTTGGTTCTCTGACAACTTGGCAAGCAAGCTCGGATTGAACGCTTTCCCTTTGCCCTTTGAAGCCAATAAGGTACCTATTTACATGACGTGGCACCAATCACAAAAGAACGACAAAGGGCATGAATGGCTAAGGAATGCTATTAAACAAGCGGTCACTCAATCCATTGAGTAACAGACGAGCAATAGAGGGCAAAACCTGCAGCTTTGCCCTTGATGTCATTAGCCTTCGAATAACCAGTTTTGCCAACTCTGCATTCTCAGAATCACTTTACGTACGATGCTGAACATTTCCCATTTAGGTGAGTACACCGCGACGTGTGCATCTGTGCCGGAGGGCAATGGCATGTCTTTGACTAAGTCTGGATTATCCAATTCCACTTTCACTAAGATTCGGCCACCAGCAGGAATTTGCTCTGGGTACTTCATGTTGCCTGAAGGTGATATCGCGCCTTGAGCAAAAATGTCATTTACTTGTGTCACATGGGCCTTGTAAGCATGGCCGGGAATGGTATTGAAGGTCACTTCTGCCGGATACCCGACTTTCACATATCGTGCTGGTGCTTGTTTAAATGCAGCAAACAGCTGTTTGTCTTCTTTGTGAACGAAGGTCAGGTTGCCTTGAAACGGCACAATACGACTCTTCATACCCGGACGCAGCGCCACTTGCGTGACATACCCATCCGTTGGTGCGGTAACGGTGGTTTTGCTCAGATTAAACTGTGCAACTTCGAGCTCTGATTGGTATTTGCTTTGATTGGCTTTTTGCTCAAGCAATTGGTTCTCAATGTTGTCGATTTTCTCTTGAGAAGAGTAACCTTTGCTGCCCAGCTTTTTGTATCTCGCTAATTCAGATTGGTAAAAATCAATCGCTGATTCCGTGCGTTTGATGTCACTTTGAATACGGTTCACTTTGTCTTTAAATGGCGTGTCGTCAATTTGGTAAAGTGGGTCACCCGCTTTCACTTGCTGGTTTCCTTGCACATACACTTGGGTAACCATGCCTTCTACTTGAGAAGTGATTGGCGTCGTCACGCTATACAAACGCGCCATACGAGAAACCGGTTGATACATCGCCATGTAGAGAAAAATCCAACCAACGATGAACATGCCAATGACCGACGCCGTGGTGAGTGTCCACTTGGTTTTAGGCACACGAAATACTCGAAACACGATAACGCACAGCGCTACGTAACTTAGGATGATGAGTGTTTCCATTATTCTTCCCCTTTCGCTTGCTCAAGTTGATTGATGCGGGCTAACAGCTGCTCGTAATCTTGTTGAGATATCGAAGGCTTAGCACCTAACCAGTTTTTCTTCTCTCCGTCGTACATGGTTGCCCAGATCCAAAGGAACGGCCAAATCACATGAAGGAAGAACAAGCTCACCCATCCCGCAACATGAATCGCATCGGCATGAGGGTGGTTACGTTTTTTTCGCAATTTCGTAAGGAATATCGTGTAGGGCAATCAATCCAAAAATCAGAATCAACAGCACCACAAATAAGATCGCCAGAGAGGCGTAGTCCAGGGTTAAATTCATTGTGGAAGCTCCTAGTTTAAGACGTTCTAGACGTTTAAGACGCACTAAACACTGCTAAAACGTAACTGAGTGATGACTTTCCTTAAGCTTGTCGCTCCGTCGCAATGAAGAAATAGTAGGATGAGGCTTACATCAGGACTATTGATTCCTGTTTAAATGACAGTTTAGTGATATTTAATTGTCCATAAAATCATCAAGTTAGACCTCTATACCCATTCAAGTTCTGAATGGTTTCAGAATAAGCAGAACAGGATCGAATCTCGCTTTCTACAAGCAGAAAAAAAGCGATACCAATATTGATATCGCTTTGGATAAGGTTGCAAGACCAGTAAATATTCCGAAAAAATCGATTGGACCCCTCCATCTCTCTAAACGGGTATTAATAACCCGGCACAAGCAACAAACCTAAAATCACTTTTATTCTTTGACTGTTCAAAATGGAATTGAAATTATGTTATAACATAACACTTATTCAATTGACTGACAGTTATTGCTTAGTGATAAGAGTCACAGAACAAACCCGTGAAGAATTTAAAGTGCCCCAAAGCATACATATAAAAAGAGCAGAGACGAATCTCTGCCCTTTTACCTACGCTTAATAATTAAGCTTGATAGAAAACACTTCTTCCCGACAAATTAGCGCTGTATTAACTTCTGTATGCGTTATTTCTTCGCGTGGAACATCGCTTGCCCACTCTTGTCTTTATTCGACCAGAAATTGATGTTGAACTGAGCATCATCGCTCATCTCAATACGATGCCAGTACTGCGGTGGGCTGGTAGCAAACTGGCCTGCATTAATCACCACCACTACTTCTGCTTCTGTGGCGTGTTCATCAGCAAAGCCGTAGTAAGTCACTTGCCCTTCCATGACACACAACTGTCCAAACACACCCTCAGCGGTATTGTGATGAGTCAGTAGCGCTGGTGGCACATTGTCTTTAGTGAAGAAAGGCGTTGAACGTTGAACAGTCCAGTCTTTAGGAATTCGTAGATGCGACATAATGATACCCTCTCTAATTACAATTCTTTTCGTTTAAATCGGTTAAGCCTGACCGGCTTGAGACAACTCTCGAAGTAATGGAAATGCTTGCGTAACTTGTTCTCCCGTCACGACGAAGCCCATGAGTCGGCTATTTTCATCTTCTGCTTTCGCGGCAATGCCAGTTTGAGAAATCTGCACGATCCAGTTCGTCACCGAACTAAAATCGCCTGCCAATTGAATTGGGTAGCTCGGTGTTTTCACCTTTACCATCATAGGCGGTAGTTTCAGCTCTGCTTCTTGCCCTAGTAGCTGTTTGCCCAAAGCATTGGCACTTAGCACGATCGGTTGGAGATAAGGCATCATTCGACCTTGGATCTCGGCACAATCGCCCAATGCAAATATATTGGCAACTGATGTCTGTAATCGGGCATCTACCTCGATGCCTCTGTTCACGTTCACCCCACAAGCCTTCGCTAACCAAGTGTTAGCACGTAAACCCGCAGCTGAAATCACTACATCGGCTTCGACTTCTTCACCTTTGCTCAAACTCGCCACCAGCGAATCATCTGAGTGATTGATCGCAACAACCCCAGTCTCCAACGCAAGTTGAATACCTTGCTGCTTAAGTTGGTTTTCGAGCGGCAATGCGACGAATTCAGGAATCAGGTTACCGAGCACACGGGCATTTGGCTCAACCACCGTAACCGCTTTACCACCGGTTGCGAGATCCATGGCGATCTCCACGCCGATCAAACCACCACCCATCACTAGAATTCGTTTCGCACGGCTGATTTGCTCTTCTGCTAATTGATATTCTTGTAGCGAGTTTAGCGTTATCACCTCAGGTGCTGCATCACCAGATATTGGCGGCACAAAGGCTTTCGCGCCTGTCGCAAACACCAGTTTGGAGTAAGGATAGGTTTGGCCGTTGACTACCACTTGCTGAGCTTGCACGTCGACATGCTCAATCATGGTATGGGCGAACAGTTCGATGTTGTGTTCCTGTGCGAACGCCTCACCACTTTTGACCACTAAGTCTTGGGCGGTTTGCTTGTTGCTGAATACATGACTCAAATCAGGCTTGTTGTATTCAGCGCCATCATCGGCAGTAAACACTTGCAATGGAATATCTGCGTCCATGCGACGCACAGTTTTCACCAATTGGTAAGCGGCAAAGCCACTGCCAATAATTACAATAGGTGCTTGCATATTCCCTCCTAACCGTTGTATTCAACGAAAACGTCTTTACCTAAATGGCATTCTGGGCACAAGAAGTAATCTGGCACTTCCGACCAAGCTGTACCCGGTTCAACACCTTGGTTAGGCTCGCCTTGAGCTGGGTCGTATACCCAATTACAAACGGTGCAAACCATGCATTGACAATCTGCAGGATGCGCCTCTGTACTAGGGTTGCTAGGAGCAGCATCTACTACCGCTTGTGTTGTCGCTGGCGCAGCGGGTTGTGATTGAACTTGTGGTGCGGACGCAGTAATCGCCGGAGCAAGAACAGGACTAGTCAGGTCATGCTTTGCCCACAATTTTGCGATGTTCTTACCATGTTCGCGGCACTCACGCATCGCTTTACCATCTGGTCGCCATTTGGTTTTCAAACTGACTGCAGTTTCAAAGCCTGCATCAGTTAATCGAGCATGGATACGATCCACCGCGCCACCATTCCACCCGTAGCTACCGAATGCAGCGGCTTTTTTAGCTTTAAAACGTAGACCAGTAATTTCTTCTAGCATGCCAGCGATCTTAGGCATCATGACGTTATTCATAGTGGACGAACCAACCAAGATGCCTTTTGAGCGGAACACATTAGCTAGGATTTCATTTTTGTCATGTTTAGAGACATTGAAGACTTTAACCGCCACGCCAGGGTCAACATCGTGAATGCCCTGCGCAATGGCATCTGCCATCATTCGAGTGTTATTTGACATGGAATCGTAGAAAATCGTAATGCGATCTTCTTGATAATTGTCTGCCCACGCTAAGTATTGCTCGATAATTTGAACGGGATTATCACGCCATACAATACCGTGTGAAGTTGCAATCATGTCGACAGGCAAGTTGAAGCTCAGCACTTCTTTGATTTTGGCTGTTACCAAGCTGCTAAATGGCGTTAGGATATTTGAGTAGTAACGCAAACACTGTTCCATCAACTCATTTTGATCCACTTCATCATTGAATAAGCGTTCATCGCAGTAATGCTGACCAAATGCATCATTACTGAATAACACCGCATCGCCAGTTAGATATGTCATCATGCTGTCTGGCCAATGCAGCATCGGCGCTTCCACGAACACCAATTGCTTACCGTTACCAATATCGATGCTATCGCCCGTTTTTACGGTTTTGAAGTTCCACTCAGGATGGTGGTGATGACCCACAATCGAATCAATCGCCGCTTCTGTACAGTAAATTGGCGTGTTCGGAATCTTCTCCATTAATGCCGACAATGCACCTGAGTGATCTTCTTCTGCATGGTTTACCACGATAAAGTCGATAGTCTTAAGGTCGATTTCCATCTCTAAATTTTGGATGAATTGTTGACTGAATCGATGATCGACCGTATCAATCAATACGGTTTTCTCTTCACGAATTAGATAACTGTTGTAGCTGGTACCTTTTGTCATTTTGTATTCTGTACCGTGGAAGTCTTGAACTTCCCAATCGCGTTGACCTACCCAGTGGATGTTGTTTTTTACGTGAATTGTCATAATTACTACCTTGAATGACGGGATAAACAAAAATAATTTCTTCTTGTATTGCACTGGGCGTGCCAACTTTTAATTCCATTATATTTCAACAATTTAATTAAAACTCAACTTTGACAACTGTCATTTAGACACAGTTGAAAATTGTCATTAAGACACTACAATAGTCATATTGACACAATCGGTATTGGCTATGACTTCTTTAATCGCGCAATGGCTACACATCACGCAAGACCTTAACTCGGCGCTCACTCAACAGGCTCGCTTCGATACGTTATTAACCACGATTCGAGACGTATTGAAGTGTGACTCTTCTGCCCTTCTTTTGTATGAAGACCAGCACTTTAAACCTTTAGCGATCAATGGATTGGCGAAAGAGGTCCTTGGACGCCGTTTCTCTATTGAGCAACATCCAAGATTAGAAGCCATTGCCCGAGCAGGCGATATCGTGCGCTTTCCCTCCGACAGCGACTTACCTGATCCATACGATGGCTTGATTCCAAACCACGATGACAAACTGCATGTCCATTCCTGCATTGGTTTACCTCTGCTGATCGACGATCAACTGATTGGTGCCATTACGATTGACGCCTTCGACCCCAACCAATTTGATGGGCTACGCAACCAAGAGTTACGTTTTGTCAGCGCATTGGCAGCAGGTGGCTTACACACTGCGCTCCTGCTAGAACAACTAGAGACACAAGCGAACCTGCCACGCGACTCTTACGCCGAGAAACGCACCTTAAGTAATGAAATCATTGGTAACTCTCAGGGCATGAAAAATCTTCAAGAACAGATTGATGCAGTCGCCGATACTGAATTGTCTGTGCTAGTGATGGGAGAAACGGGCGTGGGTAAAGAGTTGGTTGCGAGCGCTATTCACCATCGCTCTAGTCGCTCTAGCAATACTTTGGTTTACCTCAACTGTGCGGCGCTGCCGGAATCAGTCGCGGAAAGCGAGTTGTTCGGCCATATCAAAGGCGCATTCACAGGCGCAATTAGTAATCGTAAGGGTAAGTTCGAACAAGCCGACGGCGGCACACTATTTTTAGATGAAGTCGGCGAACTGTCGTTAGAGCTGCAAGCCAAGTTACTTCGAGCCCTACAATACGGCGACATTCAACGTGTGGGTGATGACCGCCATATTCGAGTCAATACACGCATCGTCGCCGCCACCAACCGTATATTGCATGAAGAAGTAACCGCTGGGCGCTTCCGAGCCGACTTGTATCACCGTCTAAGCGTCTTCCCTCTTCATGTTCCGCCTCTTCGTGAACGTGAAGACGATGTGGTGTTATTAGCGGGCTTTTTTGCCGAACGCTTGAGAAGCAAATTGGGATTAAACAGCATTCGTTTGTCTCCCACTTTGGTGCTGGCACTCAAAGACTATTCATGGCCAGGCAATGTGCGGGAACTTGAACATGTCATTAAACGTGCTGGTGTTTTGGCAAAAGCGCGTACTCACGCCATGGACATTGAGTTAGTTGAGCAAGATTTTGATATTAGAACGCCGAATCAGAACATCAAGAACGTTGAAGAAACGGAACAAAACTCTCGGCTTGAGCTACCAGAGAGCGGATTGAAGCCTGCCACAGACTCATTCCAAAAAGCAATGATTGTTCGAGCACTGGAAGAGAACCAAGGCAACTGGGCAGCAACGGCACGTCAGCTTGAATTAGATAACGGCAATTTACACCGATTAGCGAAACGCCTAGGGATAAAATAGGGATTGGGTAAAAAGCGTGTGAGATGGTGGAATTACGCAGGAAAATCGATCTTGCTTGTGTCAAAATGCGCCATCTCAATCGACAAGTCATAAAGTAATGAATTATCAAGCTGCTATTTTTGACATGGATGGTTTGCTCCTCGATACGGAACGTGTCTGCATGCGCATTTTCCAAGAAGCGTGTGAAGCACAAAACCTCCCATTCTATAAAGACGTTTACCTTTCAATCATTGGTCGCAATGCAGCAGGCATTGAAGTGATTTTCCGCAAAGCTTATGGGGATGATCTTGACCGATTGCACACAGAGTGGCGTGACCGATACGATGCAGTGGTAAAACATCAAGCGATACCAGTGAAAGATGGCGTAGTTGAATTGCTAGAGTGGTTGAAGGAAAAAGGCATTCCTACCGCAGTGGCAACATCAACAGCGAAAGAAGTAGCACAGAAGAAGTTGGAACTGGCGGGCCTAAGCAAGTATTTCGACAACTTAACGACAGGCTGTGAAGTGTCACACGGCAAACCAGATCCAGAGATCTACCTGCTTGCGGCAAGTCGTCTAAACGTAGATCCAACCAAATGTATCGCGTTTGAAGATTCCAACAATGGCGTACGTTCTGCAGTAGCGGCGCACATGGTTACTTTCCAAATCCCAGATCTTGTTGAACCTTGCGAAGAAGTTCGTGCCTTTGGCCATGCGATTGTTCCTTCCTTGAATCACGCATTAGCTGATTTAAAACAGGAATAACCCGTTTCCTCTCATCTAACTGACTAAAAACGCTCCATCTTTTGGGGCGTTTTTTGTGGATAATATTTACCCAACTTTACACATGACTGTGTAGTTATATTCACAACATTAATAGATAATCACTCGCATAACCATACATAAAACGAGGATTATATTATGCTCAACAAAAAGCCATTAACTTGGCAAACTATCGCTTTGCACTGGGTAACTGGACTTGCTTTTATCGGGGTGTTCGCTCTAGGGCTTTACATGGTCGATTTGCCACGCAGCCCAGAAAAGTTTGAGTGGTATGGCATCCACAAATCACTAGGCGCTATCATTTTAGTTGTCGCTCTTATCCGTCTAGTGTGGCGCTTAAAAGAAGGCGCTCTGCCACCCGCTTCAGAAATGCCTGCATGGCAAGATAAAGCGGCCAAAGCAGTACACGGTATACTTCTGCTCGCTACTTTGGCAATGCCTATCTCTGGCATCGCAATGAGCGCTGGTGGTGGCCGAGCGGTCGATATCTTCGGTTGGGTTATTATCGCTGAAGGTCCAGAAACCCCTTGGCTTCAAGAACTCGGCTCAACCATTCATCACTCTGCAGTGGAAATTCTGATTGCTGTGTTTGTTCTTCACGTTGCTGGCGCTATCAAACACCAAGTGGTCGACAAAGATGGCACCATTTCTCGAATGCTTGGTCGCTCGTAGAATCGATATAGATACAAAAAACGCACTCTCAATTGGGAGTGCGTTTTATTTTTAGCTCATCAACATCTCTGAAGAATCGAGCGATTGAGGTTCTACCGTCTGCTTCTTCTGCCAGCGGTCGATCACAAGCGTCGCAATCAAATCCCCTTCCACATTAACAGCGGTGCGGAACGTATCCAACGGTCTTTCTATCACCAATAAAATCGCAATCGCTTCCAGCGGAATACCCGCCGCTAGCAACACTAACTGCATCCCCGACATGGAGCCCGAAGGCATGCCCGGCGCACCAACTGAAGAAACCATTGCCATGATGAAGATCATCACCAATCCAGTGGTACTCAAATCCACACCAAACAACTGAGCTAGAAAAATCGCAGCGACACCTTCAAATAACGCGGTGCCATCCATGTTCATTACAGAGCCGAGTGGCAACACCATGCTGCTGACTTCTGGCGCGACATCTAAATTGTCTTCCGCACTTTGCTTTGCCAAAGGCAGCGCTGCCGCACTTGATGACGTTGCAAACGCCATGGCCAATGGTGCTGAAATCGCTTTAAACAGCGCAGCTGGAGAGATACCCGTCATTACCTTGGCGATGGTTGGTAACACGACTAACCCGTGCACCATAGTGAGGGAAAACACCAGTAACGCAAACAACGCGAGTTGCTGAATCAGATTCCCACTTGAAGTCAGCGTGATATCAAACACGATCGCAAAAATAGCAATCGGAGACAGTTTAACGATGCCTCGAATCATGGTGTTGACGCTTTTGTTCAGCCCCGAAATCACCGCTAGCAACGGATGACCTGACGGAACAGAAAGCAAAATCGCAACGCCTGCCATAAAGGAGAAAACCACGATCGCCAGTAAGTTGCCATTCGCCAGTGCAGCAAACGGATTCACCATCGCCATCTTAACGAGATTAGTGAGTATGGCGGCACCACCAGCGCCTTGCTCGTCAATCAAATGGACATCACTACCCACAGAAATGCTTTGGCTAAGTGGCTCCCATGCAGGTAAGGCTAACGACGCCCCAAGCCCTAAACTAATGGCAATTAAGGTGGTGAAACTGTAGAAGAGCAGTGTTCGTCCACCCAGCGCTTTAAGGCGAACGGTTGAACCAATATTGGTGATGCCTTCGACAAGAGAAAACAGCACCATCAAGCCCACCACCATTTTCAGTAAGCCGAGGTAGACCGTTTTGCCCAACATTAGAATTTGGTAGTAATCACTCGACAGTAAAAGCGATTTGTCTGCCAACCCATGGTCGACTAAAAGAAGGATGGCTTGAGCCCCACCCCACGCAAGTAGGGCAGAAATAAGAAGTTGAACGGGCAAAGAGAGTTGCAAATGACGCATAAAAAACACCTAGCGCCACAAATCCTGATGATTTGGGCGCTCGATAAAAATGAAAAAATGGAAGTGAAGAGTCACGGCTTGGATTAAGACCAAGAGCCTTTGTAATATGGGTTCAATAAACCTTTTACGCGTTTAAGCACTACCAAAGCCGACACTCGGAACCAACCGAAAATAACGCGCTGATGCAGCCTAAAGATCGTGTCGTACAAGCGGCGAACGTAGCGTCCACGCAATACGACTTTATCATTCATCAATGCGCCAACCGCGTAGTCATGTCCAAGAGCCACCACCATTCCGCCGTCTTTGAATACAAACGGTTTTAACTCTTTGCCTTTCACCAAGCGTTTAAATTGCTTCGCCAAATGCGCCGCTGCTTGGTTGGCAACTTGAGCTCGTGGTGGCACGATGCTTCCATCTTCTTGTGGGCATTCAGCGCTATCACCAATGACGAACACGTTTTCATCAAGAGTGGTTTGCAGTGTTGGCAACACTTTAAGTTGGTTAATGCGGTTGCTTTCAAGACCATCAAGATTCGCTAACCAATCCGGGCATCGAATCCCTGCCGCCCAAATTTGTAGATCCGCAGGAATGACTTCATTTTCCGTCACAATACGGTCTGCTTCTGCACGCTGAACTTTAGTGTTTAAGCGAACGTTAACACCTTGCTTTTGTAGCTTCTTCAATACTTTTGTAGACATGCACTCAGCACTTGCAGGTAACACACGATCTGCCGCTTCGATGAGTGTAATCGAAAGCTGAGTATCATCTTGATAGCGGTTTAATTGCTTGCTGACTTTCGCCCATTCGGCCGCCAACTCAACACCAGTTGCGCCAGCACCCACGATAGAAACACGATGTGAACCACCGTTCGCTAGCATTTGTTTCATCTGTTCCCAAGCTTTTTCTGCTTGAGAAGCCGAATCTAAGAACAAACAATGATCGCTTACGCCCGGAATTTTGAAATCGTTACTGATCGCGCCAACGGCAATCACGAGGTAATCGTATTTCAATGTTTGCTCTGGAGAGAACTCAGCGCTCACCGTAATGGTTTTATTTGCTCGGTCTAAGCCTGACATACGAGCTTGAACATATTGGTAACCGTGACAAGCAGCATGAAGACGAAACGCAACCGAATCGAGCTCATTATCAAACGTGCCCGCCGCAATCTCATGCAGTCTTGGTTTCCATAAGTGATGAGAAGATGGCTCAACCAAAGTAACGGTATGGTCAGATTTGCCAGCAAAACTGCTCGCTAAACGCGTGACCATTTCTAGACCCGCAGCACCACCACCGACAACAACAAAATTCGACATACTCCCCTCCCGGAAACCATCCATCGAAAGATAAAAATCAAAAACGCAGCAAATACGTTTGGAATGACGGGCATTATATTGAGTTGCAAATAAATGATAATAAGCAGAAAAAGAAAATAACTATTACGGATTTGTAAAAATCCAAACCTAATGCGAAAAACAAAAAAGCCATCACTTTTCAGTGATGGCTTTGCTTCATCGATGTTGCTTTATCTTAATTAGCGAGGATCAAGACCTAGCTTTTGTAGTACCAGTTTGAAGTTCTCGCGGCGCTCTTTCACGTTGTGAACATCACCTGTCGAACACGTCAGATCCGGACAGCCACGGTTAACGATGCCTGAAACGTCATCGATAAATTGAGAACCTTGCAGGCCACTGTCCACGTACTTCTTCAGCTCGTTGTGGTAGTTCCAATCAGCGTACTGACCGCCTTCATCGTTGTATGCCTGAACTGACGTTACCCAGTAGAACAGACCTGCGATCCACTTGATCTCTTTGTTCTCTTCCGAGCTACAAATCAGACCTGGGTTAGAACAGAAGTCCAGCTCAGCATAAAGTGGGTTCGCCGGTGGCGCTTCTACCGTTACGCCGTCAATTGTCTTACCAATGGTTGATGGGTCAACGTGCGAACGACCTAGGTAGTGGTTAAGCGTACCGAAGTTCTGACGACCTGTGGTTTGGATAACACCACGCCCCCACCAGCCACAGCCTTCAACGCTTTCTTGGCTACTGCCGTCCCAAATGAACTTACCTGCTTTCTGACCAACGTAAGTCTTACATTCGTCACGCTCCCACACTTGCTTAGACGTATCTACGCTTTCTGGAACATCGTTACAGTGACCGTTGTTTGTCCAACGACCTGCTGCACCGTTCACCAATAGACCACGCTCTTCAAGTACTGCATCAGGTGCTGCAAAGACTGGAGCTGGAGCGCCATACCATTTCGCATGAGTCAGAGCACTGACTTCCATCTTGTCATCACGAGGACAAGAGTAAGCATGGTCCAAACCAGAAACTGGGTTTACGCCGTAATCTGCGTATTTCTGACCCAATTGACCACAGCTTGCTGTCATTGGGTAATCCGCTGGCGCGCCATATTTCACTTCCGACCAGTTGTTTTCATCACACGCGTTGTAGCGAATGGTCTCTTGCATACTTTGCGCAAGGAACGCAGCAATCGCGACTTTCGCGTATTTGATGTTGGTTGCGTCATCAACTTCATCGTTCATTAGCCAGAACTTGTTGCCCGCTACACCAATGTTGTGCATTGCGTTCAAGCCATCTAGGAAATCGTTCCACTTGTAAACCGTGGACGGAACCCACTGAGATTGTGGCGTTTCGTATAGGAAGGCTTCGTTATCCATCACGCTTTCAGCATTTGCTAATTCTTGGTTTAGCGCTTCAATACGAGTCAATGAACCTTTCTCTAACTCTTCACCTACGTAGTACAGTGGCACTTTCGCCGTTTGGTAAAGCTCAATTTTGCTGGTTAGAGCTTGAGAGTCTTGATCAAACATCAATGCAAATACGTTGCTGTACGCCGCTTTACGGATTTGCTGCTCAGTTTGCGTGTTGCCCATGAAGTAGTTTGCAGTTTGCTCTGTCGACATGTTCGCTAGCATTGCAGGCGTATCAACGTAATCGGTCACCTGTTTTACGTATTCAAGTGCGTGATGCCACTGCTCACTAGTTAGCGCAGCACTCGCGTTTGATTTAGTAAACGCTACAAAGTCAGCTTTGTTCGCAGCATCTGCTTTGTAAAGCTCGAAGCTATCAAGTAGATCTGCCGTGAAAACGGACGCTTCATCCCATACAGACTGACGACCAGAGTGGGTATCGTAAGCAAACTCACCAATGCTTAGTGACCAACCAAATGTCGCTTGTGGCGCAAGGGTTGTGAAGATCAAGTTGTAAGCATGTGCCCAGCCTTTCACGTCATCGCTCAGTGCGTTGACCGCATCAATATCAATACGGCTACCCGTGATATCAATGGCATTCGTCAGTGCTTGTTTAACCGCAACGGCAACAAATGACGCACCTTTGTCTTGCGTAGCCAGATCCAGAACATCCGATTTAATTACGATAGATGCTGTACCCGCGTTCTCTGCTTGTTCGATAGCCGACACAAACGAACGTGTAAGCTGTTCTAGGTCTGTTAGCGCATCACTGCTGCTTGCTGCAATAGTGAGCGTGCTTGGCGCTTGAGTAGATGGGCTCGCCACTACGAATGTATTTGGCCAACCTGCGACTTCTAGACGCACTGGGTCCATTGGGTTACGCAATGATAGCGCTGGCGCTGTTCCCGGCTCAGTACCATCACAGTTTAGATGTAATGACCATGAGCTATCGCTGCCAGGAACAGATTGCGTCCAATACACCGCTGAGTAAGCAATGTTCTTGTGAACCATAATGTCACCGCCTGTCGCGTGATCACCACGGGTCCAGTCTGGGTACACATTAAAGTCAGCACACAGTCCACCTGTTGGCGGAGGTGTCGGTGTTTCTACTTTTTCAACTGTGATGTTTACACGTGCTGTCGATGTTAGCTTTTCAGCATCTGTTGCGACCGCTTCTAACGTTACTGCACCGACTTCTGACGCCGTCCAGTTACAAGAGAACTGGTTTGTGGTTGCTGCGTTGAAATCACAGATTTGCTTGTTGTTTGCTTTCACGATAACGCGAGACAAATCGTCATCAGCATCCGTTGCACGAACAGAAATCGAAACCGCTTCGCCTTTTTCAAACGTCGAACCGTTTGAAGGCGAAGAGAAACTCACTTCTGGTTTAACAAAGCTCGGAGCAGCTTCAATAGCAACTGCGATACTGCGTTGTTCAACCATTTGGTTGTTCTGATCGAGAACCACCACTTTAAGTGTCGCATTGCCCACTTCATTTGGTGTCCAAGATTGAGAATACGTCGTTTGACCTGCAGCGATGTTACGTTGACCTAACTTACGGTCATTCGCCCAGAACTCCAATTTAGAGATCAATTCACCCTCAACACGCGCTTTGATCGTCGTTGCCTGACCCACCATCAATGTTTGACCTTGTGTAGGCGCGACGAACGTCAGCTCATGCACTTCTGGTGTCACAGGTGGTTCAACTGGCTTCTCTTTTACTGAAATGCTGATCGCTTGTTGCTGTGTAAGACCTGAGGTGTCTTCCACTACAGCTTTGATCGTGTGCGCGCCCGCGCCAGCAGAAGTCCAACTCGCTTGGAATGGAGCTTGCGTTACACGAGCCACTTGTTTGTTGTCTACAAAGAAAGTCACGGCTTTGACGTTGGTATTAGTCGCCGTTACGTTTGCTAGCATGGACACCGCTTGACCTTCTTCAAACTCGGCACCGTTCACTGGCGATGCTAATTGAAGAGAAATTTCTGGCTCGCCTACTTCACCTTCATCGTCAGCAATCAGACGAATGGTATTTTGAAGAAGAGTCAGATCCAATACTCCGCTCACACCTAAAGTTAGCTCAATACGTTCACCTGCCGGAAGTTGAGATTTCACCCAGCTACCGCTATCAAAAGCTAGCGCAAGCGTGTTCTTGAACAGGTTACCCTGTGCGTCGCTGGTGAACTTCATACCCGGGTAACTAATGCCAGTCGCAGACCAAGATGGTGTCGACATAGATAGGTTCGAATCAAACGTCACTTTCGCATCACGCAGTTCAACTGGCTTTGAGCCGTCGTTCGTTAGGATCACTTTGTAAGTGTTCCACCACTGGCTTTCTGAGCCGACGATAGTTGCGTCAGTGATCACTTCTGCGTGTGCAGCAGGCAACCCCATACCGATCGCCAGTGCTAAAACACTTGGCATAATCGATAGCGTATTCTTTCTCATAATTAAGGACTTATACAAACAACAATAAAAAGGAACAGCATTATAGAGGGGGACTTTTTTCGCGCCGCAGCGGACAGATGTAACCAAATGTAACTCAACTTACAGGTGTAAAAGTGCCAAAAATAAAGCGTCTTTTTACGTCAATTTGACGACATTTCGCGCGCAATCGATAAGCAAACATAAATCTGGGACTCTAGTTCAATTTTCTGAAAGTGTGCGCGAGATAAAACAAATCAATTTATCCGTTTCTACAAATAGTGTGATTTGTGTTTTTTACGCCTTTATGCAACTTAAAATCAATAAGTTACAGAATAAATACACTTGAAATACTTAGTTACATGTTAGCGAAAAAAACGCCAAAGCTAGAGCGATATGAGAGCACAAAAGAAGCGCATGAAGCGGTTATAAAGATCGTCTTCACACTTCTTAACTGAAGCGCTAAAAATAAGGTATATGAATGATCATCCAGTGAAAACGATAAGTATAACTTTGCAACAAAACGTCAATATCCGGATTGAAGCACGGTTTCAGATTGAATATTCGATGATAATGAGATGCATTGGATCGGTTTGAATCCAAGTCAGCCCAAAAATAAAATATGGAGAGTGTTATATGTCTTTACGTTTAGTAGCAGCAACCTTTGCACTAGTTGGAATGAGCTTTGGCGCACAAGCAAACGCAGAGTGTGAAGTGTCTATCGATGCTAACGATATGATGCAGTTTTCGACCAAAACGTTGAGTGTTCCAGCAACGTGTAAAGAAGTAAAACTGACGCTGAACCACACAGGTAAGATGCCAGCGCAGTCAATGGGTCACAACGTGGTCATTGCAGACACGGCGAACCTACAAGCAGTAGGTACAGAAGGCATGTCAGCAGGTCTTGAAAACAACTACGTGAAACCTAACGACGACCGTGTTTACGCATTTACTAAAGTGATCGGCGGCGGTGAAAGCACCTCTATCACGTTCAGCACAGAGAAAATGACTCCGGGAGGTGATTACTCGTTCTTCTGTTCTTTCCCTGGTCACTGGGCAATTATGCAGGGTAAGTTTGAGTTCAAATAAGCGTTCACGCTCGAACTCAAGCCTCTGAAAAAGAAAAGGGAAGCCAAGATAAGTGGCTTCCCTTCTTAATTAGGAAGAATAATGGTCGTAATCGCTGTGCTCTTCTAAAGTTGGAAAATTCAGGGCAAGCACGTCTTCAAAAGGCATCGGCTTATAAAAGTAGAAACCTTGAATCAAATGAATATTTTGTTCTGCCATAAACTCCAACTCTGCTTCGGTTTCTATCCCTTCAGCAACGGTTTCTGCCCCCGTAATTTTGACCAACTTGGCCGTTAGCCTAAACAGTTCACGTCCATTTTTATTGTTGAGATTCAAAACTAAAGAGCGGTCAATTTTAACTTTATCGAATTCGTACTTAGATAAGTACCCAATTGAAGAGTACCCAGAACCAAAATCATCTAACGCAATCTTCACTCCAGCCTCACGGAGAGAAGTCAAGACTCGGTGGGTACTGTGTTCATCTTGAATCAGCATGTCTTCCGTGATTTCGAATTCCACTTGAGAGTAAGACAAAGCACTTTGGTTAATCATACTCAGCACTTTTTCCGTAAAATCGGGGACAAGACAGGTCTCTGGTGACATATTGATTGAAACCTTAAAGTTAGGCGAGTCTGCTAAAGGAGCGCTCTCTTTTAGAGCCGTTTCAACCACCCACAAATCCAACTCACTCATTAACCCCACTTTGGCAAAGTCATCTAAGAAAGTAGGAGGCGAGATCTCACCCGATTCAGAACGGTGCCTAATCAACACTTCAAGAGAACGAATCTCACCTGTCCGCGTGTTTACTTGAGGTTGGTAATACAAGATAAACTCACCGTTATTTTTTAGGTCAGTAATTCGCTTTTGTGCCGCAAATTTACTCGTAATCTCGGGGAAAAACGCCCCTGCCGATTTACCACTTTCAACACCTTCATAATTAAAGAAATCATCAGAAAGTGACTTAGCAAACGATGCATTAGCATTCCCGATATTATCCATCTGTTTAAAGAAAGGGTAATAGATTATGACACCGACTAAGATGATGATCAGCTGTAGCACCGCGCCTGTCCACGTAGAGCCCGTGCCAACATATCCACTCATCAAAGGTGGCGTCATCCAACTCATGATTTCCGTCATTGGTGCCACCAAGCCAAGCGCCGTTGCCACATAAGCAATGACAAGACCAACAACAGGTGCAATCAAGAACGGTACGATCAACAAAGGGTTAAACATAATTGGCAACCCAAAGATAATCGGCTCATTAATGTTGAAAAAACTTAAAATTAAAGCTGCGGTTGCCAACGCTTTGTAGCTGCGGTTTTTAGTGAGAAATAACATACAAAGCACCAAAGAAATGGTGTTTCCTGCGCCACCCAAGCCCGCATAAAAATCGAAGAAGTTGGTCGTCAGTATTGGCAATGGCGTTCCGAGCAACTCATGGTTTTCTATCGCTACACGTGTCGCTTCATACAACTCCGCTTTATATGGTGCAAAAATAATGTGCCCATTAATACCAATGGACCAAAATAGATTACGTACCAGCTCGTAAATAACACCATCGAAAAGAGAGTATGGGTCCAGACTTGGCAATAAAAAGCCAGCAATATCAGCGGCACAGAAAACGCGTCCTAGCACATAGCCTAATAAGGTATAACCAACAACCAACACCGTTGTTGCCATGATCAAGTTGTAAGACTGGTCGACAATATTAGGCAGCTCCGACCGCATAAACCATTTGCGGTTTTGCATTGCACGAACAGACCATCCCACCAAAATAGGAATGATGATTGCCAGTGGGTAATTGCTCGGTACAACCGTTCCTTCTTGCAGCAGCCCCCACTCATTACACACGATGAAATAGATCATCAACGAAGGCGTAATAACATTAACCCGTGAGACTTTTAACAGAGAAGAAAGAAACTGCGAGAAGTAAACCAATAACAAGATTGGGAACAGTTTCCAGATGATAGAACTCGCGGCTCCAACCGTGGTACCCACTTGCTCGTAACCCGCCATCATAAAAAAATTGCTCAACAAAGTGCTGAATGCGGAAATCAATGACACAGGGAGCAACATGACCAGTACATTACATAAGCCATTTATGTACGAGTTGGAGGAAATTAAAGTAAAAAGCCGATTTACGTATCGATTGTTCA
Organism: Vibrio jasicida 090810c; assembly: GCF_002887615.1. Classification (NCBI taxonomy): domain Bacteria; kingdom Pseudomonadati; phylum Pseudomonadota; class Gammaproteobacteria; order Vibrionales; family Vibrionaceae; genus Vibrio; species Vibrio jasicida. The sequence continues at coordinate 1,922,223 of NZ_CP025793.1, forward strand.
TTTGGCTAATTTTATCCATTAGTAAACGACTCGATGAGCCGCTCAGGAAGTTCGCCGCAATTAAGGTCCGTTTAATTTGTATCGCAATGAGGGAGAGTTTCGACAGACAGTCGATGACGGTATCATTCGAGTAACAAAGCGTTGATCGTTCAACGTTGCGAATAGTCACTCAACAAAGGTAGCCATGGCCAACTTGTTGTTATCTACCAAACCAAAAGAGCGCGGACTAGGACGACCGACACTCTCTTCGTTTAGATACAACCCGCTGTTTCTTAGGTCGCGTGGTTTGTATTTTTGCATGCTAATTAAGCAAGGAGGCGCACATTATCGCCAACAAGCCCCTCTTTCCACTCGACTTTTTAATTGTGACGATAAAAAACAGCACTGTTATTGCTCGCTTAAAATATCCGTAAGAGGTAGTGGACGAGTAAAGAAGTAACCTTGCGCTTTATCGACACCACAGCCTTTAACAAAATCGTACTCTTGTTGGGTTTCCACCCCTTCTGCGACCACTTCGCAATGCGTAATATGGCCCAGTTTCGCTACCAATTCATATAAGTCTCTGCCTTTTTGATCATTGGCATCCAGCAGTAGCGAACGATCCAGCTTGATCTTATCAAACGGGTACTTCAGTAAGTGCGGGAACGACGCATAGCCGGTGCCAAAGTCATCCATAGCGATACGAATGCCCTGAGCTTGCAGCGCTTCCATAGTTTTAATTAAGAACACCTTATTACTAAGAATCGCCTCTTCTGTGATTTCAATTTCCAACCACTGCGGCGAGATACCATAATGAGTTAGTCGCGATAGTAAGTGCGGGACAAATTCTTCTTGCTCGATCGTAGCGACTGCAATGTTGATGGCAATTCGACGATCTTTTGATAACGTCATTTTCTGCATGTCTGCCAGAACTTTCTCAATCACGAGCTTGTCCAGTAATGGCATTGAGTTAAGCATTTGGAAGTCACTCACAAATGTCGGAGGGTGCAGTTTCCCTTCTTTATCAATGTATCTAAGCAAGGCTTCATAAGAGAAGATATTGACGTCACTGGTCGACTGGAGCTTTTGATAAAACATCACCAACTCCCCTTCCCTCAAAATCGAAGTCAGTCGCTTTTGTGCTGTCGATTTACTAATGCTTGAGTTATTCGAATCACGAACGTTGTTAAGCAAGGTTTTGAACAGCGAACTCTCAATGCCTGTGTAAGCCGTATTCGCACGAAACTGCGCGGAATACTTGCCGGCGTAAGCCAAATAAAATGGCCGATAGATAAAGACACCAAGGACGATGATCAATAATTGCAATAATGAGCCTTCAATCTGATTCCCCATCGCGACATAACCACTGAACAAAGGCGGCGTCATCCAGTTAACAATATTTTCAACCGGAGGAACAAGCCCTGATGCAATTGACCCGTAAGTGATGAGAAAGCTCAATAGCGGTACCAGCACAAAAGGCACAATCAACAATGGGTTGAAAATAATCGGCAACCCAAACAGCAAGACTTCATTGATGTTGAAGATCACCAGCGGGGTTGCTGCTAACGCAAGCATCTGGTGGTTACGTTCTTTGGCAAACAGCAACACGCACAACAATAGGCTGATGCAATTACCAGAACCACCCATCGACATAAACGCGTCGTAAAAACCTTGGCTAATTACATTTAGAGGAGCGTCACCGGCTTGCCACGCGAAAACATTTGCTTCTGTAGCGGCGTAGATTTGCTGCTTAATGGCAAACAACAAGTTATGCCCATTGATGCCGATTGAGCCTAAGAGGCCTAGTACCGTTTGGTAAATAATCCCGCCTTTTAGCGTGAGAGGGTCCACACCCAGTCCGCGAATCATCCCACCAAATAGAGCCATAATGAATGCGGTTAGTCGCGATACTGCCAAAGCAATCAACACAAACAGAAAGAAGTGAACGACATGCTTGAGCAGACGAGACGAGAAATCCAGCACTTGTGGCTCTAGCAAGCGTATTTTGAAAACGCAGCAATAGACATACGTCATCATCGCACTAAACAATGCCAGTAGTGGGTTGTTTGGCAGCATATAAGTCGCAGACAAACTGCCGTTTTCTATCGAGATCAAGTAGAACATGATCAACGAGTAAATAATGAAAACGGCACTCGACACATTGGTTTTATGTGACAGGTAATAACCCGCCACTACACAAAATGCGCTTGGGTACAGATTGATGAGGATATCTGACAGATGAAATAACATCTGTGATAATTCTACCCATCCTGAGAGACGGAACGCGTGGCCTAAAAAAACGGCAAGTGCATTTGATAGATTCAGGGGTAACAACAAGAGTGCAATAGAGGCCAAATCTGTTAGGTAGGATTTGGACCCTGCACGCCATTGCCCTGTGAGCGCCGATAAACGTTGAAAAGGCGCAAAAGTAAAATTTAAGCCAGTTTGCATGAAGCATCTTATAATAAAACGGGGGGCAACTGCTGTGTAAACAGTCGTGAGTGCAAGCGCAGCTAAAGAAATCGACTATCTGTGTAGTCTTAGTGGGTGTTTTATTTGTAAATCCATCAACAAACGAAGTTACGTTGCGGGCGTAATTTATCGATTATATGCGCTTCGATCCATTAAGATTATTTATCGTGACGATAAGAAATATACAAATATAACCCTCAGTGTTGACTAGTGAGGGTTAATATTTGCTAGATGATTATTGAGCGAGAACTTAATGCTCAGGATTCATTGGAAATCGCTGCTCATAAAGCTCCATAAAGTCTTTACGAATCAGATGCTCTAAGTGGTTTGCTTTATCTGTCGGGCAGAAAATCATGATATGCAGAATTTGCTCACCATTAATGTTACTTGAGATGTGGATGTGCGGCTCAGCGCCCGGTAGATCAACACCAGCGTGCTTCTCAATCATCGTGTTGTAACGGTGAGCGACGTCGGCGAAGTAACTGCAATGCTCATCAATCTTATCGGTCAACAAAGGCAAAAGTGGGTAGAGATTGACGAAATCTTTCACCACAACAGAAAAGTCATGGTACACGTAACGCTTCATGAAATTGAGGTTCTTCACTGGGTAGGTGAAAAACATACTGTTAGGCAGCGTCGCAGTTTTCCCCGTGAAGTGGTATTGACCATGATGCAGATCGATTTCTTGAATCACTGTCGCCATCATGTTGTGTTCAATGACCTCACCACATAGCTTTCCGACTTCAATCCAGTCACCAATGCGAAACGAACGAGAACTTGCACGCTGGATTGACCCCGTAAAACACAAGATGATCTCTTTGGATGCCACCACAATCGCGACAGCAATCGCCGTAACACTTAGAGCGAACTCGCTGATTTCTGATTGCCACAAGATGAACAACAGAATCAAGGTGATAGCAAATGTGCCGTTTTTGGTTCTCGACATCCAACTGCGTTGTTCTTCTGTAATAAAGGCATCGTCGCCACGGATTCGAGACAGAATCAAACGACGTAAAAGAATAATGAACAACAGAATTAATGCGGAAAATAAAATTTTATGAGTGAGAAGAAAATCGACGACTAACTGCACTTTCTCCATTACCCGACTCCCTGTTTGGTTTAGAAGGTTGACCTTTCATGCTAGCTATCACTAAGAAAACAGATAGAGAGCTTGCGAAAGGACAACCTTACCAAATTATTCAGTCGGTTGTCCCAATTCGCTTTCTTTAAATACGATAAACGCTCGGCGGTTTAAAGCATTGGCTTCCGGAGATTCTTCATTGATCACAGGTTGAAGTTCACCAAAGGCTTTTACTTCCCAAACAAACTGTGATGGGTCAAGTTTCGTCTTCAGGTATTCCACTACAGCCTGAGCACGACGCTCTGCAAGTGCTTCATTGTATGAACGAGCACCGACTTGGTCAGTATGACCAGCGACCATAATGCTACCCTCTAAACCTTGCAGTTTTGCGATGAAGTCATCTAATTGTGAAAGGTCTTCCGGATTTAATTTCGACTTATCGAAATCGAAGTGCGGTGTCATCGCCATGTAAACCTTACGCTCTGCTTTTGGCGGCTCACAGAAAGGCATTTCTTCATATTTCTTCGCCTCTTCAAACATTACGTAAGCGCGACGGTTTTCTGCCCGCGCTTGATCAGATTTACCCAGCGCCAGTGGCTGCGACTCACCAAAGTGTTTCACTTCCCAATCATATTGCTCTGAGTCGAGTTGTTGCTGTAGATACGCTTCTACCGATTCAGCGCGGCGCATAGACAGCTTCTCATTGTATTCGTCAGAACCTTTAAAATCGGTATGACCGACAATCGTAATGCGTCCACTCAAGCCTCGAATATCACGGATGAACGCGTCTAGGCTTGCAGCATCAGCTTCACGAATGATGGATTTGTCGAAATCGAAATGTTCAGCAACAGCGATATGAATTTCACGCTGCGGTGCTAAACACTCACTGATTAAAAATTTGGAGACATTTAAATCTGCAAATTTATCTCGGTTCTCTTGGCTAACATAAGCATCTGCTGCACAGCCACCTAATAATGCTGCGGCCATAATTCCGCTAACTAAACGCATCGTCGTTTTCATGTGACCCTCTTATAACTTACCAACTAGGTTAATGAACACGCCTGATGCATCGTAATCATCATCATTCGCTAGGTTACCGTCAAAGCTTGAGAAGTTGTAACCCACCCCAACTTTAAAGTTATCGCTTAAGTGTTTGTTCACCGAAACCAATGCACCCTGCTCTAGCTCATCATATGTGCTGTCGGTCTTCCAATGGTACTCACCCGTTACATCCCAATCTTTCATGACGCGGTAAGAGGCACTCAAGCCATAGAGAGAAATTTTACTGTCGACTGGAATGTCTTCGCCTGATTGACGAGTAAAAATTTCACTCTTATTTTTGAATGCGTATTTCGCACCTAAATCCCAGTTTGCATCCAACGAGTAGATACCTTCGATTTCGATGATGTGGCTTTCTTCATCTTTGTAATCAACATCTCGATTAAGTTGGTCGAAATCCACCAAGTAGGTGTAACGCGATAACACGTTCAAGCGATCGTTGTAGATAGGGCGATATGCTAAACCTGCTGTCGACTCAATGAAGCGTGCTAACACTTTATCGCTTGATTTACTCTCTGAGCGTGAGTAGTTGAATTTACCAAATAAGGTGTACTCTTCCGTTAGATGATGTGTGTAACGGTTAGTCGTCACCCACTGGTCGACACGTTTTTTATCTGGATCTGCGGAATCATCGGTCTTGTCGACACGGTACTCGACTTTGTTCTTGAACAATACGTCATCTACATCAATGGATGTACTCACACTCACCGCTTGGCGCTCTGTGGTGATCTTCTGGTCGTCTTCAATTTCCCCTTTTTGGTAGCCAATGCCCATGTCGATGTCATCGTTCATGTCATAGCCAAAACCGAATGAGTCGATACGCCCTTTACCGTTGTTTTCATCAACAAATTGGTTTTCTTGGTAGAAGTCGACCGTTGAAGTCAGATCTGCACGTTGACCGACAATCACATTGTTTTTGCCTTCGTAAGTATCATCTACGTAAGTTAAGTATGTGCTGTAATCTTCGGTTACGTCGTAAGTCACACTCGCTTCAGCAGCATCACCGCGATCACCAGTGGTGTATTCTGCGCCAACCACGAAGTCTTCTAAAATACGGGTTTCACCACCCAGAGTAACGCTGTCGTTCTCATCGTATTCATCAGTCTTACCGACGGTTTTTTGGCCTTTAACATAAACATTATTGTCGCTGTCCCAAATGTAATCGGCACGAAGACCCGCTAAGGTGCCTTGGCCTTTTTCATTTTCGTTATTCAGTTCATCAACTTGCTTACCTGCTGCGGAGATCTTAATGTTTTTGGTAACTTTAACCTGTGCTTCCAGTTCCGCTTGTTGGGTATCTGTTCTTAGATCGCCATCGGATTCGCGCTCTTCAATCGAGGTAAAGCGTGTTTTCACAGCAACACGATCGGTCGCTTGGAAGCGAATTTCAGTGCCGTAAGATTCTTGTTCTAAATCGTCATCTTGGTTTGCGTAACTGTATCCCGCATCTTTAGATTTATACCAACCCTTAACATCGTTACCCACCGCAGAGAAGATATTCGGCGCAATATCATAAAGGTTCATCACGCCTTTCACCTGATAGATGTCACCTTCTCTATCTTCACCGACAGTACCAATCGGCTCAAAAGTTAAACCGCCGTCTAATGAGACAAAGTTTGAATCGGTTTGACGGCCTTTACTATGGCCAAATTCCGCCTTCAAATACGTACCTTCAGAAGCGCGTAATGTCAGATCTGTTCCGTACGCTTCATAATCTTGGTTGTCTTTTTCTTCGGTTTGATAATTGGCGCCAACACCAATGTAATCATTCACCCATCCTTTAACACGACCACCAGCAGTCAATGCATCCAAAGCATCACTGCCCTGAGGTACATATTCATAGTCCACCGCTAGATAGTTGTCATAACCAGACGATGGTTGGTCGTTGATGACGGTGCCGAAGTTATCTGAAATGATGTTGTTCAGCGGTCTGGTCAGAATAATACGACCTTGATAAGGATCGATTTCATAGTCTCGTCCCGATTGCAGTGGCATTTCCTGGACCGTGATGCTGCTGTCAGGATCAACAACTTTCACCATCACCTTGTCGCTGCCTGGAACCACTTCACCATGACGCAAGAAGTACAGCGAACCACCGGTCCCTAGGAATTCATCGTGAGCGAAGAGTGAGTCAGATTCAGCCGCAAAGCCGACAATGTTTAGGCGATCTTCACCAAACTTGGTGGTTGAGCGAGTACGGTAATCACCTTTGAAGCCATACAAGCTACGGTTGTAGTCGTTGTTGTCGGTGCCAGTAATACCAGTGTTGTAGTTACCCCACAAAACATTGGATTTATCGTACTCAACGTTGAGGTAAACTTTACCTTTGGTATTCACCACTTTGTAGATGTTGGAGCTGTCACCATAATTGCCGTAATACATCTCATCGTCGTCTTCCAGAATGTCGAACACACTGGATGAGTCAGAGGCAAACGGGTGCTTAAACATGTCTCGCACGTCGCTTTCTTTGGTATCAAAGTGGGTAGTGATTCTGAGTTTGTCACCAAACTTACCTTGGCCAAAGTACGCTAGGCGGCCTTGATTGTAGATATCATCTTGGTATTGGTCATCGACTGCCAATGCAGCGGAGTTGCCCGTCACCTTATTTTTACCGATATAGAAATCGGCAAGACCGGCTTGTACCCAGTATTCATCTGGAATACGTACATACAATTGGTAGCGACGCTCTTCTCCATTGTCGAATACTACGCGCGTCGGGAACAAGTACGCATCCGCGGGTAGATATTGCTCTGCGTACAACTCACCTTCTTCAACATCAAATTCGTCTTCGCCGATAATGACCTTATCAACGCCTTTTAGTCCCGTACCGATGAAACGAGCCAGCCCCGCTGAGGTCGGAATGTTATGGCGCATCAACTGTGCTTTACCAAGTTTACGGCTTTGTTCTTCTTCGCCGTCGTTCTTGTCGATGTCGACTTCAGAATCTGGCTCAACTAGGTTAATCACGCCGACCGTCGTCACGTCCATATTGCCGTCTTTATCGAACGCCTTTAAGCGAAACAACAACTGTTCATTCGATTCGAATTGGTAATCTTGCTCGGTTTGACCATCCCAAACTATATTGAAGTCGTTGGCGAACTGTTGCCCTTCCACGATCGCAAGTGGTGCGACTAAACCCCGGTCACCCCCGCGATAAACTTCCAACTGATAATGGTCTACGTAATAGCTGAAGTTGGTGGTAATCGCGAAACTCATTTCTTGTAATGGCTTACCGTCACGAACTTCAATGTCACTGCTGATACTTAGATCCAACACAGGGTCAAAACGCATAATGTCACGGCTTGCCCAGATCGCACCTTGTTCTAAATAAATACGCGAATTATCGATTTGCTCATGCGCTTTAACTTCAATACCCAGTGAGTCACTGTCAAGTTTCTCCAATTGACTGGTGTCTTTCGCGAACGAAAGTATCGGCAACCCAGCCGCGATACACATTGTCAGTTTTGATGGTCTCAATCTAATCATAAATAATCCTGCTTAACCGCTTAAGTGGTCGGCTGGGCGCACCCAGCCTGCATCTGTGCTGCTAACGGTTAATCATCCCCACTGCTTTTGATGCTGAAGTTAAATTTCGTCAGTTTGTTTGGTGTGATTCGGCGCACTTTCGGGTTTTCACTGATTACCTTCATGCCTGTTGGTAGCGAGTCAGTGTCGACTTTGACCAAGAACTGCTTACCTTTTTTATTCAACACCCACTGATCTGGTACATGGTATCGACCATACTGGTCTGTCTCGATGATGATGCCTTCGACAGTCAATAAGCGAACCCCTGGAATACCGTCTTCGTAGATCCCTTTGTTCTCTACGACGATCTCCCAAAGGTAATCGTCACCATCTCGGTAGAGGTTTCGTATCACATCGATATTTTCTGCCGACAATCCTTTCTTCTTATCTCCTTTGTGCTTAGTCGTAGCGTTACCTTGCATGTCAAATTCGATGTAAGTGCCATTATCGGTCGTCACCTTGAATGGGAAGCCTTGGCGGGTCCGCGTCTTAAATTGGAAAGCCACTTTGTTGCTACCTTCAATGGTTCGGTTGCGAGATAAGCCATACAATTCATCGACTTCATAGCCTTTATCTACACCCGACATCACAACGTCTTGCCCTTTCAATTTAACGTTCGCGTCTCTCAACTGAGTCTCTACTCCATCTTGAGTAATGAACGTGGAATTCGGAATGTAATCCCCCTCTGCAAGGTCAACATCGATGTAGATATCATCGGCAGTGGCATCAGCTTGGAAGCCATCACCGTTGTGATCTTCAAACACCTTACCGATGATGGATGCAGTATCGAACACCTTGTCTGGCATAACTTCGACCGTTGCACTGGCAAGGTTCGACTTCACAACGTAGTTGGTCGTGGTGTTTTGTGCGGAGAAGCTTTCTGCCGGTGGCGCTTCTGCCCATGCGGTGTTGGTGTAAACGCCAAAGGTAGCACCAACACTCACACGCATTAGGTAACGAATTCGAATTGCGTCTGCAGTTTGCGAGTCACCGTTGCCATAGATATTCATATCTCCAACTTCGAAGAACAACTGATTGGTCTTAGTTGGCTCTACGGTAATTTGGATGTCGTCTGCGGTATCGAACACACCATCTGGTCCACTGTTCACCATCTCGGTAGAGTCAGGGATGTAAGCGAAGCCTCCTGGGTAGCGGTCAACCAAGCGAACCCCTGTGAATGGGTTGTCGTTTTCGTTGGTGATCGTCACTTCATATTCCACAACTTCACCGACGCTCGCTTCTGACTTGCTAGCAACCTTAGTCACTTTCAACATGCCTTCGTTGTACGCTTGCTTCTTGACCTTAATGGTCACATTGGCGGAAGCGGTTTCACCTGTCGATGCTGCGGCAGTGAATACGTTTGTGAAGTTGTCATCGATACCTCGGTTGATTTCACCCTTCACCACGATTTCGTATTCATTACCTTGATACGCCTTCATGGCATGGTTTGAATCGACATTGCTATCTGAATCAACAGAAACCACAACACCAGACTTGAGCTCGGTGATGGTCGCTTTCCATGTGGTGAACAATGGATTGCCGTTGTTACCAATGAGCTTATCGATTTCATCCAACAAGTTGACGCTTTCTGCATCGGCAGAACCTCGGTTGGTCGCGGTCATTGTGAAGGTAATTTCATCGTCGTCGTTGGTGTATTCCGCTTTATCCGCCACCTTGGTCACCGACAAAATGATCGGCAGTGGTTTGATGGTTGCGAAATCATCAGCAAGGACATCACTTTCTGACTTGTCATAGGCATACGCGTGGTTGGTGATTTCTCCCATCGCATCCGCGTTGACGACACCCGTGATTTCAATGTCCAACTGATCGTTTGGCGCAATAATCACACGGCTATTCACATCCAGGTTGTCGCCCTGAATTTGTGGCAACACGATGGTGCGGTCGTCATTATATGAGCTTGTCATACTCCAACTGGTAAACGCTGGCGCTTCGGTGTCGTGAATCGTATTCACCTTCAACTCAGAGATAAGATCTTTTAGCACTATCTCTTCGGTAAACGAGCCAGATTCATTACTTAACACCACGTGGTAAGTGACGTTTTCACCCGGGCGGTAATACTCGTCATCCACGGTTTTCTCAAGTTTGACTGACTCTGGCATCGCTAAGAGCGTCGCTGTTGCGTCTTGAGTATCCCCCCGGAACGTGGCGCTTGCCGTGTTTTCAATCTCACCAATGGCGTATTGGTTTACGAGACCAGTAATCACAAACTCCACCTCATCATTTGCCGCAATGCTCAGCGTCGAATCAATGTCAGCATTCACACTTGGAATATTGGTGATGTCTGTTTCTGGGTTACCTTTGTTGATATCAATACGCCATGAATCAAACGCTTTCACGGTCGTCCCATCAAGTCGAACAACGTCAATATTGCTGATAGCATCTTTCACATCAACATCCGTTGCTGGCACAGTGCCTTCATTCTTCACCTTAACGCGGAATGTCGCTTCCGTGCCGGGAACATAGTATTCCGTGTCTGCGGTTTTCTCGATTGAGATACCTTGAGATTGAGGCTGGATGGTCGCACTTGATTGTTGCGTGGTGCCATTCAGATCCGCAGTGGCAATATTGGTAATTTCGCTCGCTGCCAATGGATTGGTTTTCACCGTAATGGTGAACTCGACAATATCATGTGGGGCAATATCAATAACTGAGCGAATATCTTGGTTATCGACTGGCATTGGCGTGATAGTCGTACGACTGTCACTTTTAGTGGTTTCGATAGTCCAACTCTCAAACGCACGTTCATTTACACCGTAGATGTTGATCGCTTTAATGCCTGACAGAATGTCGTCTAGCTCAATATCATTATCAAAGCCATCGGTCCCGTTGTATACACGAACATGGAATACCGCTTCTTCACCCGGGATATAAATTGGCGATTCAGCCGTTTTCTCAATCCAAACTTCTTCAGGTAACGTCTCAAGCGTAGCCGTTGCATCGGTAGTCGCACCACCGAACTCAGCCGTCGCGGTGTTAACGATATTGGCCACTGCACTGCTGTTGACTGTACCTGTAATAGCAAATTCCACCGTGTCACCAGGTGCAATATCAAGGTTGGTAGAAATCTCACCGTTTGGTCCCGGAACCGTATCTATGTTGGTACGTGGGTCCCCTTTAGTGGTCACGATCGTCCAATCGTTAAACGCAGGTTCTATCGCTCCACCAGAGGTTTCAACTTCAAGTGAAGAAATGATGTCCTCGACTTTTACATCTGCCGCAAAGCCGGAACCATTATTGGTCACTTTGACGCGGAATGTGGAGAACTCACCCGGTTGGTAGTAACGCTCATCGGTGGTTTTCTCCAGAACGATATCACCCGGACGTGGTTTCAACGTTGCTGTTTCCGTCACGTCTTTACTGTTGTGATTCAACGTTGCGGTGTTAACAATGTCGCCCGTTGCTTCCGGGTTCACTAAGCCAATAACGTAAAGAGTGATGGTGTCGTTCGGTGCGAGGTCGATGTTGTAATCAATATCCTTGTCAACCACAAGTGAGTTCGCATCGACGGTAGTCAGTGAACTGCCCGTAACATATTGAACCGCCCATTGTAGGAAAGCTTGGTTGGCCGAACCATCAATGGTATTCACGGTGAGCGCACCAATTTCATCTTTCAGGTTGATGTCATTCGCGTAGCTGTTACCTTCGTTGACAATTTTCAGGATGTAACCTGCCGCTTGGTTAGGGCTATAAAACTCCACCATTGGCTCTTTCGTAAAGGTTAAATCTGGGATCGTCGCTGTGCTGGTTGCTTCTGCAGTTTTAGTCGAACCATTGTAGGTCACTTCAACTTGGTTGGTGACATCGCCCACTACTTCTGGGTCAAGCTCCCCTTCTGCAGTAATGGTCACGACATCATTTGGACTGATGTCCAAGCTGCCATCTAAAAACTCACCCGTGGACGATGGGAACTTAGTCTCACCCGTCTGTGAAGACGCATTGAAGAAGATGGTGCCAGACTCAAACGCTTTTACTGTCGCGCCCGTAATACTGGTCGAAGTAATGTCGTTGACTAGATCCTTAATGGAAACATCACTTGCCCAGTTGGCTGTGGTGTTTTCAATTGTGATGGTATAAGTAAGCTTGTCACCTGATTCGTATTGGCTCTTATCAACCGTTTTATCGACCGTGAGATCAGCCGTTGCCGCCACATAAGTCGCATCCGCAGTTTGAGAGCCGCTTGAATCGCTCACTTCCACTACGTTAGTGATATCACCAACAAGGTCCGCTTTTACAACACCTTCAACATGAAGTTTCACTGTGTGGTCTGGGTGAATGTTGTAGCGAATCTGATAACCATTGTCGCCAGTCACCTCAGAGCCTGCAATGGGCTGAGTCAATGTTGGATCAGTACCGTCAACACTCACTGACGTCGCTGACCAAGAATCAAATGCACGAACTGGTAAGGTCGCACCCGCTTTTTCAGCACGAATCGTCTTCCAAAGGTCAGAAATCAGGACATCGGTCGCATAACCTGTACCTGTGTTTTTCACCTCGATATCGTAGCCAATGGTATCGCCTGGATGGTAAATCGCGGGGGTAATTGAAGTGACTTTCGAAACGGTAAGTGTTCCCGGTTCAGGGATGATAACTTTTTCTTTCAGGTTGTAGGTGAAGTAATTGGTTCCTGAATTTAGTTTGCCTTGTAGTTGGTTAGTAAACTCACCAACTGCATCATCGCGAGCATGACCAATGACTTCGATTAGGATTTCAGTATAAGTATCATCGGCCGCTTTACCACCCATCTGAACCGTCACATCAATATCCGTGTTTGGAGCTACAGAGTTAAGGTTACTAATGTCTGTGTAAGCCGGATTACCATCAGTGATAATTTGAGCACTTACCGTCCAATCCTTTAAAGCAACTTGCTCTGTACCATCAGCGACTTCAACTTTGTAATTGCTAATAATGTCACGAATGTCAATCAACTCGTTATTTGCAGTCTCGTTGCGAACACGCATTTGATACCGAACTTCTGAACCTGGAGTATAAGTTGGTGTGTCCGTTGATTTTTGAGCAATCAGGCTCGACGTACCAGGATCTAGAACGACGGCATTACTATCAACGCCGTTGACTTTGGCCACATTGGTAATGGTCCCAGTGGCGTCCGCCGCTACTGTGCCGTCAATCTCAAACACAACGGTGTCGCCTGGCATCAAGTCGAACGCTGCATTCAGTGGTACAGTTCCTTGGTAGTTACCCGTAATTGAGAATCGGTCTGCATCAGGCGCACTCACGATTGCCACACTGTAGTCTTGGAATGCTGCCTTACCATCAGATGTATCAATGGTGTTTAGTTCATCAACGATAGTCGCGCCATTGGTAATGCTGTCACCCACGTTGGTCACGCTAACTTGATATTGAACTTGACCGTTCGGGTTGTAGTGACAATCTGTGCCAGTCGTTGATGGGAAAGTACATGTACCACTGTCTGCGGTTGTACTCAGAACTGACTTCTCGAAGTTCAGTACAGGCACAACTGGTGGAATTACGTCCGTGGTATCACTTTGGTTCCCAGCCTTACCCGTGTTGCCATCGATATCACCAAGTGCATCCGGGCGAACTTTTCCTTTAACCGTAAACTCAATGACTTCTTCCGGAGCGATATCGACTAGTAGGTCAAGATCATCAGTCGCATCATAAGACTCGATGTAAGTGTCTTGGGTTCCCGTTGTACCTGTTGAAGTGAAAGTATGAGATATATCCGTATCTGAGAACGCTGATTTCGTCGTCCCACCGATCACTTCAACGCGAACGTTAGAGACAATATCTTGGATCACGGTTTGGTCACGCCACACGGGCTCGGTGTTGATCACCGTGAATTTGTAGATGACCTCATCTTCAGGTTTGTAGGTGTCACCGGATACATAAGATTTGCCATCGATTGAGACAATTTCTTTGCTCACCGACAGATTACTGCCCTCAGGCGTAACTTTCGCGGAATTGAAGTTACTGCCGTTGTATTTCGGTGTCGCAACAATCTGGTCGAGCGCATCTTGGCGGATCTGTGACTCCATGACAAAGTCAATCCAACCACCCGGCGCGATCGAAAGTACTGAAATATCGATATCTGCATTCGCACCACCAGTGTAGCCATCAATCAGAGTAGTCGCTTCACCGGATGTGGTAGCGGTGACTGTCCAACCATATTGATCAAATGCAGGTAGCGTTTGTGAGTCAGATTCACCAACTGCATTCTGAGCAACACGTACTTTGACATTTGAGAACAACTCTTTCAGTGATTTGTTGTACTCCAAACCTTGACCATTGTTCTCAATACGCAAGTGGTAAACGATCTTTTCGCCGTCTGTCGTATGGTTGTATGTGGTCTTGTGTGCTGCCAATGATGTATCAGTGTACGCTTTATGCGACTTAACAATGTTCACCGGCAGCATGTTCACCGGTTCTGACGGTAAGTTATGGCTCTTGTCGACCACTGCAACGTTAAGAATTTGACCTATCGCTTTCTCACTGATCTTCGCTTTGATCGTGAAAGTAACAAAGGTTCCGCCTGTTGCAAACTCATTAGCTGCTAGGTTGAACTTAGTATCGATATCACTGTTGTTACTGACAGAGCCCGCATCACTAATACCACTCGAATCAACACTGGTAACAACGGTCCATGAATCAAATGCACGTCCTTTACCACTACCATCGAAGTAGTCGGTCTGGATCTTGCTGATTTCATCCTTGATTGGCATCTCATTAATGTGAACATTATTTAAGTTCTTCAGCGAGATTTCATACTCGATATAACCACCCGGCGTATAACCACCACTTAACTCGGTAGTGCCATCCTGATCGTAGATTTTGGTGACATGTTTTGAGAAGTCGTACTTCTCTGCAGAGGCTTTGGTCTCCGCACTCACTGTATCGCCATCAACAGTAAGTAAGTTCAAGATCTCTCCTACGGCGTTGTTGTTCACCTTAGCCGTCACAACATACTCAATGATTGTGCCTTTAGGGATAGAGGCATGAGTATCGATGTCTGCGTTATCAGCAATCTTGCCATCCAGATCGAGAATAGCCGAGGAGCTACCACTGACGATCCTTGGAACGACCGTCCAACCCGAGTCAAACGCTTTACCGCTTGTGCCATCGACAAGATCGACCATGATATTAGACAGTCGGTCGATAACAGGAATGTTGTATGCGTTACCCTTACCATCGTTTTCGATTGTTAAACGGTAAACTAGAGGTTGCCCCGGCTCGTAGCTTGATTGATCAACCGTCTTACTGAACGCCAGATGATAGCTGTTCGGGATCACCGTGATGCCACCAATAGTGATTGTACCGGTCGCGTCTTCACGCACCACACCCACGACTTCAAAGGTAACGGAATCTTTGCCAGCCACATCGATCGTTGTGTTGATGTCTTTATTATCCGCAACAGTACCATCCAATGTGCCGTCGGTTGTGCCGTCGCCACCATTTGAATCATCTTTCGAAACATCGACGGTGAAACCTTTATCAAATGGCGTCGCTAAAGAGCCATCCAACAACTGAGTCGTCACACCAGTAATGTTTTCGCTTACAGCGTGGTCATTGACATAACCAGTTTGAGAAGAAACCGTTACTTGATAAGTTAAGGTATCACCTGGCGAATAGAAGCGAGACTCAACCCCATTAACCAGTAGCTTCCTCACCACATCGCCGCCATTGTAAGCTCGCTCCATCTCATGATGAGAAAGATGTGATTCTTCAGTAACTTGGCCAAAGTCACGGTATACGTAGGCGTCATTCTCAATTTTGTCGTTTAAGTTCCCCATTGAATCCTGAGAACCAATAACATTGTCTTTAACACGAGCTTTAATTCGGAAAGTACGCAATTCGCCCGCAGCAAGTGTCATCGTGTTCGATGCATCACCAGGTGGGTAGATAAAATCTTCGGTAGTTTGAGATTGAAAACCGCCGCCGTCATCGAAATCAAACTGCCAGTATTCAAACGGAGATTGGTTTGGGTAGTTTTCATATTGGTTGTCTTTGTCATTTGCCAAAACAGAACGAATATCTGTCAGTAAATCAACGACCTTAAGACCGCTTTCGACATTCGCGCCATTGTTCAAAACACGAATTTCATAAGTGACGTCATCGCCAGGAACAAAGCGAACTTTATCCGCTGTTTTCAGAATAGAAACGTTAAGAGAGTCCCCTGATGTACCACCAATCTCGGCAGAAGAGGATTGGTTTAAGTTCGTCGATGGATCGTAAATCTCTGCAGTATTAGCGATCTCATCTTCTATGTAATCGTCTTTAACTTTGCCTCTCACATTGTAAACAACGTAACCTTCGACACCGTTAATTTTAGGATCGATATCGATACGACTATCGATATTTCCGTTATTTGGATACCCCGACTTTTCACCAGCATAACTGCCCGTTTTAAAAGGTGAATTATTGGAATCTGTAGACGCCGTTATTTCCCATTCAGAGAACGCATTCAAGCCCTTAATATCATCTGTGACACGAACTTCGTTTGCATAACCAGGCCCAGTATTGACGATGGTAATCTTGAAGTTAACCCATTGGCCTGGAACAAACGAATCATCAGGTGTTGTTTTCGCAACAATCACTTTTGGATCATGAGGGTAAACAATAACCGTATCCGATGCAGATGATTGAACTGTTGAATCCGGTGTTTTGATTTCTGCTGTATTGTCAAATCGCGAGTATATAATCTCACTTTCATTTGAGCGGTCGATTTGTGCCACGATGGTGTAAACCACTTCAACATTCGGCGGGATTTGTGCCGTTGTATCTAGATCCGTATTTGGCGCAAAAGTACCGACGTCGGTGTACGCTGGATTGCCATCCAATTGAGGATCATCTGAGATAATCTCCGCACTGATCGTCCACGATTTGAACACTTGTTTTGATGTCGTATCTGGTTCCAATATCTTCGCGGAGATCGAAGATAAGGTGTCTTTTACAGCAACATTTGTCGCATAACCGTTTTCTTTATCGTTCTTTAAGCTGATTTGGTAAGTGACTTCGGTATCAAGCTTAGAATACGCAGTCTGTTCACCATGAAACCCGCTGTCAGTATTCGTCTTCACACGTTTGTTTAGCGCAATCGCAAAGTCGCGAGGATCAGAGCCTCGATCGGCATAGACAGAGCCATCAACAGTTACTTCGTTTGAGATATGGCCATTTGCTAAAGGGTTAGTCTGAGCAACAATGGTGTACTCAATATAGGAGTGAGGTTGAAGCGTAGCAATGACATTCAAATTGTCAGGGTGTTTCACTTCTCCAGTGATACCAGTATTTGAAGCGGTCGCTGGTGTGCCATCGTCTTTAAACGCTTCGGCAGTGATCGTCCAATCCGAATAAGCATTGATTTCTTTGCCATTGATATCGGTTGTTTTCACTGAGTTAAGGTCGTCTAGTACCTGAACTTGGTTTGCAAAACCATCACCGTCGTTCGTCACGGTAATGGTGTAAGTCAGAGTCTGGCCAGAAGAATAAAAACGGCTATCTACGTCTTTACTCGCACGTAAGTTATCATCTGGAGTTTGAACACCCGAGCCTTCTTCGGTTACGTTATCATTAGAGCAACTTGGGTCGTCATCAAGAATGAGGCCTGTACTGGTATCATTCGTTTTGGCGGTAAGTTTGTACTTAATGGTTTTACCCGGTGCGATGTCCGGTGTCAGCGAGAGTGGACTTGATGTCCAAGCTCCATAACTAAAAGAGCCAGGATCAGAACCAATCGAGTCTTCACCAGAAATCACTTCAACTTTCCATTTTTCGAAAGCCTGCCCATCACCAGCGCCACCCGCTTGCTCGGTAACAACACACGTCAAGTTATCTTGAACTAACAGGTTATTGGCAAAGTATTTTGATGAGCCATTTGTAACGGTAATTTCGTACTCAATTTCACCACCTGGTACATATTCGGATGCAGAAGTGGTTTTAGAAATAGAGATATCAGAATCCGTCACACTCAGCACTTTTTCTGCGTCAACCGTATCGGAAATACTGGAGCTCTCGACTAGCGAACCAGACTCATCTGTCACCGAAGCAGTAAAGCCTTGCAAAGTACCAATCGTAATCGGTGTGAGTGTTGCTTTAATTTGGTAAGTAATCGACTCACCCGGATAAATAGAAACGGTATCGTCAAAGTCGACATCCGTTTGTGAGCTGCCTTGGTAATCAGAAAGTGAATTACTGCCAATGCTTGAAACTGTAATATCCCATGTGGTGAAGGGATTTCCATCCACATCAGTGTTATCGTATGAAGGGGATAAATTGTTAGCTAAACCATTGCGGCTTACTAAGTCTTTAATATTCTGTTTTACATGGTAATTATGAGCAATCGCACCGCCGTTATTACTCACCTTCAATTCAAAATCAACTTCACCGTTAATTAGGTATGGCGATGTCGAGTTTAACGTGTGCTCAAGTTCAATATCAGGATCAGCTGGCGGTGTCGATAGTGGGTTACTGTCGACCGTACCAGCACGAGTCGTGGAGCTTGCTTGGGTATCAATATCGGATACTAGGTCCGCAGCAACCGTCGCTTTGATGGTGTAAGTAATGTAGCCACCAACAGAGATCTCCGCATCGGTGACCGATAAATCCCCTGTTGTCGCAAAGTTACCGGCATCGCTCCCCGATGAAGCGACGGCACTAATGGTAACACTGCTAAATGCATCCCCCGTTGAACCGTCTAACTTCTGCCCCGTTAAAGATGCAAATTCTTGCTCAATATCTAATCCTTTAACCGCATAAGCACCGTTATTGGTTGCCGTCAAAGAGTAAGTCAATGTGCCGCCAACCTCATATTCCTCGGGATTAACATATTCTTCCAGAAGATAATCGTATTCAGCTGGGGGGAAAGTAATCGTGTCCGTGTTTGTAAAAGTCGTTTCTGTGCCGGAAACCGTCCCTTTTACTTCTGTGTTGCCGAGAACGATATCTTCAGCGGCATCATCAGCAACTGTTGCTTCAATTTGATAAGTAATGCGCCCTAGCGGTAATAAGTTAGCGCCGGTCACGTTCAAATTACTATTGCTGGAGGAATAACTACCTGCATTCGTTCCTAAGGTGTGAGTATCGGTAATCTTGACACTGCTGAACGCCCTACTCGATCCAGACATTACATCCCAAATGGCATTCGTCACTGACACATCACTGATCGTGCTGATCGTCGTATTTCGAACTTCAATCGAGTATGTAATGACCTGTCCATTTTCATAAGGCAGACCGAATGTTGGACTAAAAGATATTTCAATTTCCCCTGCTGCTAATGCTTTGAAAGGAAGCAAAAACATAAGCAAAAACAAGGCTAGATAACGTTGAACAATTGGCACAATACTTTTCCGACTCATATAAAATATTAATTATTCAGATATTTATGACTAAGCTAGCAATAGCGTCAAAAACTAGGCGCCGAGATATTGTCGACAGAAGAATTTACATTGTCACGTTTCTGTCATTTTTTATTCGGCATTGGTTAAAACTACTTGGCTATCAGCTCTGGTTCAGATTTGCGACAGATTCAAGCTGCGCAGAGGTAATAAATTCACCAAATGTTTCACACCAAATAATAACGGTCGTGTAGTTGTCTAAAGGCAAATCTTGAGGAAGAGTGACCATAAAACGGTCAAATGTTTTCACGTCACCCACATTAATCATTTGCGGCTTCAATCGATTGAAGTCAGCTTCCGTTTCAACAAATTTAGGAGAGAGGTACACTTTATAATCTGGGCCCGGAGCAAGCTCACCTTCAAAAGCCAAGGTGTCTTCCGTTAGCCAGATATCTCCTTGCCCCCAATGCAAAAAGTCACTGTCGATGCGATCTCGTTCAAAGACTCCACGATAGAGCAGCCCCTCAGAAGAATGAGAGATCACTGAGACATCAGGAGAAGTGGGTTGTATAAGAATAGGCAGCGCGTAAATACCGGCGGCAAAACCAGCCAAAACACATAAAGTGTGGCTTACAAGCAACAAAATCCATTTCATAGTTATATACCTAGCTTTAGCTAATACGACGTCATCGATAAATTTAGTCTATAAAGTTCGCTAAATCAGGGTATTAACCAAAACTCAGAGATTTCCTATATATTTTTCAGGTGAAGGTCACAAATCTGATTATTATATTGCGCCTCGTGATGCTTAAATTGAATATTCATCATTTAAACAAACGCAACTAATGGAAATATAAATGAAAAAAATTGGTGTTATGGAAGAGTGGTTTTCTTTCGGTGAACGTAGATTTACCTGCATTTGAAAAAGCAGAGGGATAACCAGAAATGGAGTTGAATACGGAAGAAAGGTAAAAAGCCAGCCTTAGTACTTTCATCCTCGGCTGGCTTTATTGATTATTGTTTAGGTTGGATGGTTGGTTGCTCTATCGAACCTTCTTTGAATACGATGAAGGCTCGGCGGTTAAGGGCATTGGCCTCTTTGGAGCGCTTATTAATTGCCGGTTGCAGCTCACCAAACGATTTCACTTCCCATAAGAATTGCGATGGGTCGATTTTGGTTTTCAGATACTTCACCACTTCAGATGCCCGACGCTGTGCTAACTTCTCGTTGTATGACAGCGAACCAATTTGGTCAGTATGACCCGCAACAAGAATACTGCCCTGCAAACCTTGCAACTTATCAGTGAAGCTGTCTAATTTGGCTAAATCTTCCGGCTTCAGCTGTGACTTGTCGAAATCGAAGTGCGGTGTCATCGCCATGTAGATTTTGCGTTCCGGTTTTGGTGGCTCACAAAATGGCATTTCTTCATATTTTTTCGCTTCCTCGAACACCACAAAAGCACGGCGGTTTTCAGCACGATCCTGATCGGTTTTACCCAGCGCTAATGGTTGCGTTTCACCAAAATACTTCACTTCCCAGTCATAATGGTCTGGATTAAGTTTTTCTTTAAGGAAGCTCTCCACTGATTGAGCGCGACGCAGTGACAAGGCTTCGTTGTATTCCAGTGAGCCTTTGTAATCGGTATGACCAACAATGGTAATTCGACCGCTTAAGCCTTCGATTTCATGCACGAAGGCATTCAAACTCGTCGCATCTACGTCTCGAATGTTGTACTTATCAAAAGCAAAGTGCTCTGCCACAGCAATGTGAATTTCTCGCTCTGGCGCTAAACATTCGCTGATTAAGAATTTCGATACGTCCAAGTCGGTAAACTTGTCTCGGTTCTCTTGGCTTACGTAAGTATCGGTGGCGCAACCAGCGATAAGCAGCGTGCCCACTACCCCACCAAGAAGACGAAGGGTTGTTTTCATAAATTCCTCTCACTCATTCACGGATGGGGTTATAACTTACCAACCAAGTTGATGACTACGCCTTGTGCGTCGTAGTCATCATCGTTGGTTAAGTCGCTATCAAAGGCAGAGAAGTTGTAACCAATACCGACTTTGAAGTTGTTACCAATGTGCTTATTCACTGACACCAAGGCACCATGTTCCAACTCATCATTTAAGGTATCCGTTTTCCAGTGGTATTCACCGGTGACGTCCCACTCTTTCATCACTCGATAAGAAGCACTTAAGCCATACAGGTCAATGTCGCTTTTGACGATTTCGTTCTTACCGGATTCACGCGCAAAGACTTCTTCTTTGTCTTTATGTGCGTATTTCGCGCCGACATCCCAGTTTTCATCGATGCTGTAAATCGCTTCAACTTCGATGATTTGGCTGGTTTCATCTTGGTAATCCACATCACGGTCTAGTTGGTCATAATCCACAATGTAGGTATAACGGCTCAATAAGTTCAGACGGTCGTTGTAGATTGGACGGTATGCTAAGCCACCTGTTGCCTCGACAAAGCGCGCCATGGTCTCACCTGTGGTTTGACTCTCAGTAATCGAGTAGTTGTATTTACCAAACAAGGTGTGCTCTTCCGTTAATCGATGTGTGTAACTGTTGGTCGTCACGATCTGCTCCAGCTCTCGCTGTGCGACATCAGGATCGTCTTCGTTCTTGTCGACACGGTATTCCAGTTTGTGACTCAAGTTGATGTCATCCAAATCGATTGACGCATTCAAGCTGACAGATTGTCGTTCAGTGATTTGGTTTTCATCGTCTTCGATTTCACCTTGTTGATAACCAATGCCCATTTCGACATCGTCCGTCACGTCGTAACCAAATCCGTAGGAGTCGATACGGCCGTGGCCATCGTTTTCATCAACAAATTGGTTCTCTTGGTAGAAATCCACGCTTGAAGTCAGGTCAGCACGTTGGCCGACAATCACGTTGTTTTCACCTTCGTAGTTGTCATCTACGTAAGTGACATAAGTAGAGTGGTCGTCAGAGACATCATACGTCACCGTCGCTTCGGCAATTTCACCACGATCACCAGTGGTGTACTCACCGCCCAGTGATAAGTCTTCCAACACGCGGAACTCAGCCCCCACAGAAACGCTGTCATTATCGTCGTAGTCATCCGATTGATTCATGGTGGTTTGGCCTTTGACATACACGCTGTTATCGCTATCCCACATGTAATCCAAACGTAAACCCGCCAAGGTTGCATTACTTTGTTCATCGGCTTGGTTGAGCTCATCCACCTGTTGGCCTGCTGCAGATAGCTTGATGTTCTGAGTCAATTTGAACTGGGTTTCTAGCTCAATGGTCTCAGAATCTGTTTTCAGATTGCCATCCATGTCACGCTCTTCGTTGGCAGAAAAACGCGATAGCACAGCAATACGGTCAGTGGCTTGCAGACGTAATTCCGCCCCATACGCTTCTTGTTCAAGGTCGTCGCTGCTGCTTGCATAGCTGTAACCGGCATCTTTGTCTTTGTACCAAAGTTTGACGTCGTTACCGACCGCACCGAAGATGCTTGGTGCCAAGTCATACAAGTTCGCAACGGCTGTCACTTGAATGCTGTCACCTTCGCGGTCTTCTAGACTGTCACCAATCGGCGTAAACGTTAAACCACCATTGTACGAGACAAAGTTCGACTCGGTTTGTCGACCTTCACTGTGAGCGAATTCCGCTTTAATGAACGTTCCTTCCGTCGCACGAAGCGTTAAATCAGAGCCGTAAACTTGGTAGTTTTGATTGTCTTTCTCTTCCATCGCGTAGGTGACGCCAAGACCGATGTAGTCATTCACCCAGCCTTTCACACGGCCGCCGTAAGACATCGCATCCAGTGAGTCAGAGCCTTGAGGTACGTATTCGTAGTCCACAACCAGATAGTTTTCGTAATCGTCGTTGCCTTCAATCACGCTGCCGAAACTGTCAGACATGATGTTGTCTAGTGGCTTCGTCAGGATAATTCGACCTTGGTATGGGTCGAATTCATAGTCACGCCCCGGCTCTAGTGGCACTTCGTTTTGCGTGAGGTTATTTTCATCGACAACCTTAACGTAAACCTTGTCACTGCCTGGTACGGCTTCTCCATGACGCAAGAAGTAAAGCGAGCCACCTGTGCCCAAAAATTCATCGTGTGCGTACAGAGAATCCGCTTCTGCTGCAAAACCAACGATGTTCAATCGGTCTTCACCGTATTGAGTGGTATCGCGAGTGCGGTAGTCCGCTTTAAAGCCATATAAGCTGCGGTTGTAATCGCTGGTTTCTGTGCCTGTGACACCCGTGTTGTAGTTACCCCACAAGTACTGAGACTTGTCGTATTCTACATTTAGGTAGACTTTGCCCTTGGTATTGACCACTTTCTCGATGTTCGAGCTGTCGCCATAGTTGCCGTAGTACAACTCGTCATCGTCTTCCAGAATATCAAACACGTCTGAATCTTCCGATGCAAACGGATGCTTAAACATGTCTTTCAGTTCACTTTCTTTGGTGTCAAAGTGGGTAGTAATACGCAGCTTGTCACCAAACTTACCTTGGCCAAAGTACGCCAAACGACCTTGGTTGTAGATGTCGTTTTGGTATTGATCATCAACGCCAAGCGCTGCACTGTTGCCTGATACGTTGTTCTTACCGATGTACAAATCCGCCAAACCAGTTTGAGCATAGTAAGTGTCTGGGATACGCACGTAGAGTTGGTAACGGCGCTCATCGCCATTATCAAACACGACTTTGGTTGGAAATACGTACGCGTCGGTAGGTAGGTACTGCTCAGCGTATAAGTTGCCATCTTCAACGTCGAATTCGTCTTCACCAATGATGACTTTATCAACGCCTTTAAGGCCGGTACCAATAAACTTCGCCAGACCTGCGTCAGTCGGAATGTTGTGACGCATCAACTTAGCTTGGCCATAGCTGCGGCCTTTGCCTTCTTCGTCCTCGTTGTCGTTTCGGTCGATGTCCACTTCTGCATCCGGACGAATGAGATCCGTCACACCAACCGTAGTGACATCCATATTGCCATCTTTGTCCCATGCTTTTAGTCGGAACAACAGCTGGCCGCCAACATCAAACTGGTAGTCTACATCTGTAGCACCGTCCCAGTTGATGTCAAAATCGTTGGCCAACTTATCCCCTTCCAGCACGGCAATCGGCTCGGACAAACCAAAGTCGCCCACGCGATAAACTTCAAGTTGGTATTTTTTGATGTAGTAGCTGTAGTTAGTGGTAATGGTAAAACCAACGCTATCGCGCAACGTACCCTCTTCCACCTCCAGCTCATCACTGACGCTCACATCCAGCACTGGATCAAATCGCGTGATATCACGACTCGCCCAAATTGCGCCTTGGTCTAAATAAATACGCGATGCGTCGTCTTCTTGTTTTGGTGTTTCGACCGTGATGTCAGTGGTCTCTGACTCGAGTTTTTCTAGCTTGCTGGTATCGGCTGCCATGCCCATCATCGGCATGGTAGAAATAATACAGGTAGCTAAACGAGACTTGCTAAATACTTTCATACAAATTCCAGATACTGCTCCAATAACTCACTACTCTTGCTCGGTGTCTTTCGCTTTGCGATGAACACTGAAGTTAAACTTCGTGAGCTTATTCGGGGTAATTCGCAACACTTTCGGGTTTTCGCTCACCACTTCCATCGAAGTCGGTAACGAGTCAGTGTCTAACTTCACTAGGAAGTTTTTCCCTTTCTTATTCAGCACCCATTGGTCGGGCACGTGGTAGCGTCCGTACTGGTCTGTATGAATGACGATGCCTTCCACCGTCATCAACTTGACACCTGGTATCCCGTCTTCATAAACCCCTTTGTTCTCAATCACGATTTCCCACAAGTAGGCATCGCCATCTCGATAGAGGTTTCTTGTGACGTTAAGATTCTCGGCACTTAGGCCGTTCTTTTTGTCTGATTCATGAGCAAACTTGATTTGGCCTTGCGCATCAAATTCGATGCGTGAGCCACCGTCCGATGTGACGGTAAAATCAAAACTCTCACGAGTACGTGTTTTGAATTGAATAGCGACAGATTTTGTTTCAGAGATGGTGCGGTTTATCGAGTGGCCCCAAAGGTCACCCAATTCAACACCTTCTTGCACGGCTGAAATCACTTGACCATTGTCTTGCTCATCCTCAACCGGCAGCTCTTTCCCATCGCGGACGACGATTGTAGAGCCAGCGATGTAGTCCTGTGTAGGCAAGTTGGCAATCAATTCCACATCAAATGCCGTCGCGTCTGCTTGGAAACCGTCTTTGTTGTGGTCTTCAAACACCTTACCGATGATGGATGAGGTATCGAATACCTTATCTGGCTCTACGGTTACTTTGGCACTGTCTTCGTTCGATACCGCAAGGCCATCGACTTTCGATACCGCGGTGTTGATGTAGTCACCAAACGTCGCACCAACGGAAACTCGCAGTAGGTAACGAATACGCAGCTTCTCGCCCGGATCGAAGTTCAATGAGGTAAACAGCAACTTGCCTGTGTCTGATGGTTCAATCGTCAACACTCGGTCGTCTTCATTACCAAACTCACCATCTGGGCCACTCAACACCACTTCCGATGTATCAAAAATGTACTTGAAGCCGCCAGGGTAACGGTCTTCCACGGTAACGTTTTTGAAGTACGATTCGTTGTTGTTTTCTACAATGACTTCGTATTCGACGGCATCGCCCACTTGCGCGGTGTCTTGCAACGCCGCTTTTGTTAGCAGAAGTTCACCACTGTTATCTGGGATCTTCTTGATGTGCGTGGTCACGCTGTCACTGGTTTGTGTACCGTCGGTTTCTGTCGCGGTAAAAGTGTTAGTGATGTCGTCATCCAAACCTTTACCTAGCGTGCCCACAACTTCAAAGGCGAACGCATTACGTTTTTTCGACTTCAGGTTCACCGTTAAGTCCAAATCTTCGCTTGCTGGGAAGGTATGGCGGTCAATCACACTGCCGCTATCGTCTACTTCAACACCTTCAATGGTCCAGTCGGTGAAGACTTTGTTGCCCGCTTCATTTTGCAACTCACTGATTTCATCGGTTAGACGAACATTAGCTGCGTTACCATCACCTTGGTTCGTCACGGCTAAGTAGTAAGTCACGGAATCATCATCCGGTGTGTATTCCGGCTTATCAGAACGCTTCTCAACCACAAGTTCAGCAGGAACAGGTGGTAAATCCAACGCTGCGACTTGGTCTGCAGAACCTTGCACTGAGGTTGACGACGGCATCATGCCTTTTGAGCGCGCCATTGCAGCCGGATTCCACGTCAGATCTAAGTAGTAACCGAGTACATCAATGTTAGTCAGCATGTCTTCATTGACGGTCAACGTGAAGGTGTAATCAATCTTACCGCCCGGTGCGATATCAACGATGGTGAATAGATCTTTATCGTCTTCATAATCGCCCGGCTGAGTTTCAGCACCCTGCCAATCCGCCGTTAACGTCCAATCATCAAAGGCTTTGTCACGAGAACCATCGATGTAATCACCCATGGATTCACTGAACTGGGTATAGATAGCAACGTTCTTCGCAATACCGCGTCCAATGTTTTCAATCACTAGGTGATATTCCACTTTTTCACCCGGCACGTAATGTGGTGCGTCGGTATACAGCTCAGCTTGTACAACCGCACTCACACTCTGAACGGGAGGGCTTACCACATCACCACCATCGACTTGCGCGGTGTTTACAATGGCCCCAGTCGCTGAATCCACAACCGTGCCTTTCGCGCGGAATACCACCTTACCTTTTGGTGCAATATCCACGCTGTATTCTGTTGGGCTGACTGATTCGACATTGCTGCCTATGGTTTGAGATTCAACCTCAAGCGATGTTGAACCATCGACAAACGCAGGGCCTGTCGTACCATCGTAATAACCAACTTGGATAGACGACATGTCATCCACCACGCTCAAATCGGTGATGTAGTTATTCGAGGTGTTCTCGATGGTGATCAAGAACTCCAATTCTTCACCGGGTTCGTATTCGGTTTGAACGTTTGTTTTGGTGGCAACAAAATCGGGATCCATCGGCAGCATAATCGCTGTTGAATCTTGAGAAACACCGTTGTAAGTGACGGTTGCAGTGTTGCTGATCTCACCAATCGCTGTGGTACGGATCAGCGCTTTCACACGGAAGGTCACGGTACTCTCAGGCGCAATATCCATGGTTGCATTAATATCGTCGCTCAGCTCAAACGTTTTTGGTGCCACAACCGTGCGTTCATCCGATGATTCGTACGTCACTTCCCACAACATAAACGCCGATTCTTTATTACCACTGGTGGTGTCAACATCGATGTCGCTGATGATGTCTTTCAGTTCAACACCAGAAGCAAACGCCAATGACGTGTTACTCACCGTAATGTCGTAGTTGATCAGCTTCGTCACTTCATAGGTTGGCGTGTCTACCGATTTGTCGATGGATACCGTCGCGAGGATCGGTGTACTGATCGCACTTTTTTCTGTTGTATTCCCTTCAAACATTGTACTCGCGGTATTGGTGATGTCACCCGTCGCATTAGTTACCGTTGTCGCTTGAATGGTATAAACGATCGTATCTTCAGGAGCGATATCCAGCGTCTCTTTCAGATCTTCACCTGTTGTTGGTGCTGGAACTGGCGTTTCACCCGTTGTTGAAACCGCTGAAATCTGAATTGAACTTGGGTCAAACGCTTTTCCTGTGGTACCGCCAGCAAGTGTCGTTTCAATCGACTTCAGTGTATCTTCAATCTCGACGGCTTCCGCCCAACCTAAGCCGTTGTTCTTAACGGTCACGGTATAAGTCAGCGTATCACCCGGAAGGTATTCAAGCTTGTCGACTTCTTTCGCCAATGTGACTTGTGCGTCTTCAGGCAAATACGTCGCTTCCGCTGTGTAGTCTGTGCCATCACTGTCCACTTTAACTAGGTTAGTGATGTTGCCTTTGGCCTTGTCGTTAACGGTATTCGTCACAACGAAAGAGTAACTATCGCCAGGGTGGATACTGTAAGTCGCGCTATAACCCTGATCGGTATCGATCACGTTTTTACGAGCGTTCAGCAAAGGATCGCCACTACCACCGAGTACTTCATCACTGATCACCCATTTACCCGTAAAGGCTTGTGCTTTGTCGGTACTGTTCGCCACATCGGTCATAATGATATCGATGCGATCCACCAGCACTTGGTCTACCAAGTAACCTTCACCGACGTTAGTTAACGTGATTTTGTACGCAACAGGCTGACCCGGTTGGTATTTCGCATCCGGCTCTGCAATCGGCGTAGTCTCTTTGGTCAGTTCCAATTGGCCCGGTTTTGGTGTGATATAGCCTTGCTCAAGTCGAGCAATCTTAGAATCATCAAGGCCGTGTTTTAGGTATGCAGTGTTGGTGAATCGGCCAATCGCATCATCACGAACCTTGCC
Organism: Vibrio jasicida 090810c; assembly: GCF_002887615.1. NCBI lineage: Bacteria > Pseudomonadati > Pseudomonadota > Gammaproteobacteria > Vibrionales > Vibrionaceae > Vibrio > Vibrio jasicida. The sequence goes on from NZ_CP025793.1 coordinate 1,951,031, forward strand.
TTCCACGTGAATACGTAGAACGGTGTACTTATCTCCGCCGCCAGTGCCTGCGTCATCACGACCAGCCATTTTGATCGCTTCTGATGGCAAATCGATATCTGGATTCACGGCACCAACATAAGCATCCAGAGCAGTGAAGTCATTTGCCGTTGGATCACTTGGAGCAGAGTTAAACAGCACTTCGTAATCAAGCGTCCACTCTTTAAGTGCCGTCTGCATTGAGCCATCAACCGTTTCGACTTCAAAACTACTAATAATGTCACGCAGTGAGAATAAGCCGGTGTCTACATCATCATTGGTAATATCGATGTAGTAGTTGATGGTGCCACCCGGAATATATTCTGGAGTATCGGTCCACTTATCGATCAGGATTTTTGAACGCCCCGCCTCAAGCACAATGTCATTCGTGTCATTGCCATTCACTTGTGCCGTATTGGTAATCGAACCTGTTGCTGAAGCAGAAACGGTCCCCTTCACGTCAAATACGATGTGTTCGCCTGGGCGAAGGTCTACTGTGGCATTCAAAGGTACGTTGCCGTTGTAGTTACCTTGAACGTCGTAGGTTCCCGCAGGCTCAACAGCAATACCTGTGTTCCATTCAGTGAAGGCATCTACCCCATCTTCCGTTTTAATGTTGTTGATAGCATCAATAACACGAACGTCATTAGCAATGCTGTCACCCGTGTTTTCTAGGGTGACTTGATATTCCACATCACCGCGAGGAGCATAAGTACAGCCACTGCCATCACTAGAAGGAACCGAACAACTCGCGGAATCGCCGTCGGTATACTCTAAGGTCTTGAAGTAGTTGATTTCTGAAGGTTTAGGTGGAATTGGCTCGGACGAATCCGACTTACCATCAGCGGTCACTCGGTTCGCTTCAATCTCACCCAGTGCGTCGTCTCTTACTGTACCTGTCAGGTTAAAGGTCAGCGCTTCTCCAGCTGCAATATCCACTTCGATATCGAGATTACCGGCTACGCTGTAACCCGGAACATAGGTATCAATGTTCGCGTCGATACCATTACTCACCGTATGACTGATATCACCAGAGGCATACGCCGGTTTGGTTGTACCGCCAATAACTTCAACGCCAATATCGGTCACCGTATCTTGAATACGCACATCGTTTGCCCACCCATTTTCTGGGTTAGTAACGACGAATTCGTACTCCACTTCGTCACCAGGGATGTAAGTATCTCCCGAGGTGAAAGGTGTACCATTAATAGACACGACGCGTTTTTCCACATTGATGTTGTTCGCCAAAGGCAGCAATGTAGCCGTGCGGTTTTTGCCATCGTAGTTCGCGGTGTTTTGAATATCACCCAGTGCATCTTCGCGGATAGTGCCATGGACGGTGAACGTCAATGATTCCTGAGGGGCGATAACAATATCATTATCAATATCGATATTATTGCCATCGACAAAATCTACCGCTTCGGTAATTGAGTCCGTTGCCGCGTCTTTGACTAGGCTTACTTCCCAGCCAGCAACAAAAGGTTCACCAACCGGATCGTTACCCGCCGTCGAATTATCTTCCGCAATACGGGTTTGAATCGCAGAGATGGTGTCTTTTAGATGAGAGCCATACTCGGTGCCATAGCCGTTGTTTTTCAGCTGAATACGGTAGTAAACCTCACTCTCACCCGATGCTTGCGAGTAAGTAGTTTTTTCTGTACTGAATCCAGCGTCAGAGAAGGCTTTCTTATTGAAGCTGATTTCTGGGTCGGCCATAGAGGACGGAGGAGAAATCGCAATAAGTTCGTTACCATCGTCTTCATCAATAAACGCACGGTTACTAAAAGAACCCACCGCTTTCGGACTGATCTTCGCAAGAATCACGTAGCGAACATAAGGCGTAGTTAAGAAACCACCGAAGTCTTTGGCTGCAATATCAAAGTGGGTATTGATAGGATCTGTAATAGGTGTGCCTGTGACAATGGCACCATCTACATCTGGATCAGAGATACCAGAACGATCGGTGTCTGTCGTAATGGTCCACTCAACAAATGCAGGGCCTCGAGTACCGTCATAGTAATCTGTCTTAATTTCATCAATATCATCGCGAATACTAATGTCGTCAACGTGTGCTTCTGCAACGTTTTCGATCAGAATTTCATACTCAACGTAGCCACCTGGCATGTAGTGAGTTGCACCAGTTAGCTTGTTCCCATCCACATCGTAGTAAGCAAGGATGTTCTTCTCGTAATCGATCTGACGAACAGTTTGTCTGATTTCATGCGAGATATTATCGCCATCAACGGTGAGCAGGTTGACAATGTCGCCATTGGCTTTGTCATTGACAGTCGCAACCACTTCATATTCCAAGGTTGCCCCCATTGGAATATCAGCCAATACGTCTAGGTTAATGTCGCTAGAGGTATAAACATTGCCAGCACCTGCGCCTGCGTCGACGTACTCTTTATTATCACCGGTCGCCTTTGAAATTATATCCCAAGCAACGTATGCATCACCTGTACCGCCATCAACGAGATCTACCGTGATATCCTCAAGATTATCGACAATAGGAATGTCATCAGCATTGGCTTTACCATCATTCTCGATGATCAAACGATACGTGACGGTTTTACCCGGCTCGTAAACCGTTTCATCAGTGATTTTGTCAAAATTCAGGTGATAATCATTCGGAATAACAATGGTGTCACGATAGCTGATATCACCCACCGCATCGGGACGAATCATCCCTTTCACGGTGTACGTGACATCTTCTCCTTCATCGATATCAATCGTGGTCACAATGTCATTGTTGTCAGCGACCTTACCGTCTTTAGTACCATCTGTAGTGCCCGCATTCGCAAGATCACTTTTCTCTACACTTACGCTGAACTGATTAGTCTTTGTCGTCGGATCATAGAACGGGTTGCCCGTTGAGCCATCTTGCAATTGAACTGAAATACCATTAATCAATTCATTCACATCAACGTTATTACGGTAGCCTTTACCATCTTGTGAGGTGTACTTGAAGGTGTAGATCAGCTCATCACCTGGAGAGTAACGGTTGATGTTAGTGGTACGGAAAACATCACCATTGTTGTAAACCTGATGGTTTTCAGCAACGGCACGTTTGAAATACTCACAATCGGTCGTACAACCAGAATCTCGCATATCGAGCAGTAAAGCTTCATTTCGAATAACATTTAGATTGCCAGCTTCCACGCCATTAGAGACCGCATTATCTTTGACTAGAGCTTTGATCTTTATCGTCTTCAACTCAGTAGGAGCAAGAGATAAAGGAACTCTTACATCATTAGTCGATTCACTTCCATAACCGCTGCCAGTATCAACTAACCAGTGTTCAAAGGCTTGTTGAGTTGCAACATCTTCGACATAACCATCTTTGTCATTAGCAAGCGTTGTAAAAACCTTAGAGAGTTCATCTCTAAGCTCCACCTCTGCCACATTTTCTTCATCACTGTTCTTAACCAAAATCGTATATTCAAGGTACTCACCAGGCGTATAACGAACGACATCTGTCGTCTTTGTAATTGAGACATTGATATCAAACGCGCTGTCTTTATTGTCGATTTGAGCAGAAGAACTGTGGTCGCGGTCCGTCAATGGGTCATAAACATCAACACGGTTTGAAACTTGGTCGTGTGGATAATCATTTTTGACGATACCAGACACTTCATAATGCACCCACCCTCCCGGAGTGATATCAACGTCAGTATCGATGTTTTCGTTGTCTGAAACGTCACCGTAGCGTGAGCCTGGCTCATCGGTGTTTGTTGAACCTGTTATAGACCAGCTCGAGAAGAAGTTCAGCGCTTCGATGTCATCCTTAACGGTTGCATCATTGGCGTAACCCACTCCACGGTTGTAGATGTAGATATCAAACGTTGCACGCTCACCAACAATAAAATCGGTGTTTTGAGCGGTTTTCGCCACAACAAGATTTGGCTCGTTTGGATGCGTCGTGACTGAATCCGCTAGATTGATGTTATCTTCTGCGTCAGTCGACTTGACGGTTGCTGTGTTAGAGAACGATCCCCACAGGATCTCAGAATCAACACTGCGATCAAGAGTACCAACAATGGTATATTTGATGGTTACACCCGGTGGGATTTGAGCAATAACATCAAGATCGTTGTTATCAGAAAAGTCTCCTGCGTCAGCGGCTACTTTTAACCAAGGCGAATCTGCCTCAATGTCTGCTGAAATAGTCCACGAGGTGAAGACTTTCTTCATCGCACCAACAGGCTCCAGCAGTTCTGCCTCAATGGTGCTGATGTCATCTTTAATTTCGATATTAGAAGCAAAACCATTGCCTTCAGGGTTAGTCACACTGATGGTATAAGTCACTTCATTAGTCGTGTTGGTGTACCAGCTTTCTTCATCATTCCCATCTACGCGCTTATCCAGCACTAGGTAGTAATCACGAGGGTAAGAGCCTCGATCCGAATAAAGCTTGCCATCCACTTCAACTTCGTTTCGGATTTCATCATCCGCAATTGGGTTAACTACTGCAGCAATCGAATAAATAATGGTTTCTTTAGGGGCAACTGTCGCATTTACATCTAAGATGTTCTTATTGCTCTGATTACCAGCAATTTCGCCCGTAAAGCCCGGCTTACTGTTTGTGGAAACATTGCCATCCTCATCATAAGAGGTCGCCGTTACCACCCAACTTACGTAAGCTTTGGTTGATGTACCGTTGATAGAAATGGTGGTTACAGAAGCCAGATCATCATAAACAGGAACGTCGATCGCGTAGCCTTCACCGCTGTTTTCTACCGTGATGGTGTAGTTTAGGGTGCTACCTGACGAGTAGTAGCGAGAGTCTACTTCTTTTTGCACTTTTAAGTTTGAGTTCGGCATTTGCACACCAGACCCAATTTCGCCCAGGTTGTCCCCCAAACAAAGTCCCGCATCTGTGCCATCATCAACAATCTGACCGACACTGTCGTCCGCAACTCTTGCCGTCAACTTGTAACGAACATAACCTTCCGGAGCCAAATCGACTTTTAGGTCAATGTCGTCGGTGGTCCAAGCGCCATAGTTAAAAGAGCCGTAGTTAGAGCCTTCGCCACGGCTATCCGCGACTTCAAGTTTCCATTCAGAAAAAGCAGATCCAGACGAACCATCAACTTGCTCAGTGACGTTACACGCAAACTTATCTAGCACGATGACATCATTGGCAAAGTATTTCGAATCCGCGTTCGAGATTTCGATGTCGTAAACCACTTCATTCTCACCAGAAACGCCTGGCACATACGTCGTGTCTTTAGTTCGCTTGTTTCGTTTAATTTGGCTCGATGATGAATCGAGAACATCTTCCGTGTTTAGCGTATTTGCAAGCACGCCAGCTGAATCAGCGCCGCCTTCATCGTTAAGAACTTTCGCCTCCAACTGAGGGATCTTACCGATAGAAACGGGACTTGCATGCACCACAATGGAATAAACGATCTCTTCGCCAGGGTAGATAGACACTTTATCATTGAGTGATTTATCCGTTTCTGTACCAGACGCATGTAGCTCAGAGAGGCTGTTCAAGCCAATCGACACTACTTCATTGGTCCAAGTCGAGTAAGGGTTACCCGTTGTGTCGTCGGCGTTTTTGTCGTTGCTGATGTCGTTACCTAGATCCGACTTCAACGAGTCCATCAACTGCTGAACGGTATAGTTGTGAGCGATACCTGCTCCTGAAGCGTTACGCACTATGATGGTGTATGAGAAATCTTCGCTAACGAGATAATCGTCCGTTTTGTTTAGCGAGTGCGAGAGTGTGACATCAGCGTCTTTAGGCGGCGTTGTGATACCACCAGCTGATTGGTTGTCGTCACGTGTTTTTGCTTCAGCGCTGTCATTGATGATGTCGCCGACCAACGTTGAATCGATTTGACCTCGAATGGTATAAGTGACCGAACCACCAACTGCGATAGATACATCCTTCGCATCCAAGTTGCCGCTTGTTGAGAACGTCCCCGCATTACTCCCTGAACCCGAAGTAGAAGAACTGTTTGAGACAGACGTAAAGGCTGAAATCATTGCACCATTGATGTCTTCGGCCTCAATATCTGCCACAAGGTCGGTAACAGTCATACCTTGGATTTTTGCAGAGCCTGTATTTGATACTTTTAGGGTGTAAACCAGAGCTTGCCCTGTGCCATATTTATCAACCGACGCAGAAAGATCGATGCTGTGTTCATACACCACTCTCTGGTGGGTAGTTGTGTTTGAGTCTTCTCGTGAAAGCGCACCAGAGCGAACATTGGCAACGTTGCCAATATCGCCAGCTGCCTGCTCAGAAACGGTTGCTTTGATGGTGTAAGAAACCGTGCCGTTATTGCGAATTCGAACATCAGTGGCAGTTAGGTTGCCATTTCTGTCGTAGTCACCAGCAGAAGATAAAAAAGAAGCGGACGCGGAGAGCTCTGCGCTTTCAAATGCATTCACTGAACCGCCGGAATCACCGGAAGTCATGATATTCATGATCTCATCATTGACCTCTAACCCGGAAAGTGTGGAACCAGAGGTGTTGGTTAAGGTCAATGTATATTCAATCTGACTGCCGTTATCGTATTGGCCACTTACCGGTGACAACTGGACATCAAGCCCAGCTATATCCGCTTTCGCAGGCATAGCAATCAATACCATTAGGAACGACAAAAACGTACCACCTAGGGTGCGAATCAAACGACTAAAATCTTTCGACATGTTTACTTCTACTATCCAAATCAGCTAGTTAAGGAGAATTAAGATCAATCAAGGCGAATTAATCAGTAGAAAAGTTTAGCGAAGCAAATGTGATTACAGTCGGCATCTTTTGAGCGAAGAGTTTTTTAAATGCCTATTACGACCATGAAGAAAAACAATATGTAAGGCAGGATTTAAGGGGAGTAGCATTCAAAGCATTGATATATCGCTACAACTCGCCAAATCAGAACCAATGATTTTATAACTCTTTAGTTGATAAAAACTTATAAAATCGGTCAATAAGGAATCAATTTAAATCAGAAAGGGAAATTTTTGTTGACATGAAAGACTAGGAACGCGCTATTGCAGAACATTCCTAGTCGATAGAGATGGGGCTTTTCTTAATCTAGAAAACTGTCTTGGTAAATCATTTTTTTACTCATTCCACCATCAACGACCAAGTTATGGCCATTAACGAAATCATTCTCCGAGTGCGTTAAAAAAAGACACGCATTAACAATATCTTTGGCTTTCCCTACTCGACCTGATGGATGCTGCTGATGGTCAAAGCTATCAAGCTCACCATACCCTTCAACCTGAATCCAACCGGGGCTAACCGCGTTGACGGTAATTGGCGTATCTGACAACGAAATGGCCATCGATTGTGTCATAGAGACCACACCACCTTTAGATGCGCCGTAAGCATCCCAACCTGATTCATTTTGATTCCAGCGCGTAGAGGCAATGTTGATGATTCGTCCATAAGGCTGAGCATGATTCAATGCGATAAATCGTCGGGAACAAGCAAACGCGCCTTTGAGGTTGACATCAATCACACGTGAAAACTCTTCAAAAGTCAGCTGTTGAATGGGTTTGTTAAAGTTGGCGATCGCACCATTGTTGATGAGAACATCGACTTTGCCGTACTTTCTTTGGATCTCATCAAAAGCTTGTTCAATCTGCTCTGGTCGCCCTAAATCAACGAGGTGAAAATCCATATCTGGATTCTTATTGGGCGCAATGTCTAGCACGATAACTTTTGCTTGTTGCTCAAGGTAGGCAAGAGCAAGGTGTTGACCGATACCTTGGCTACCGCCAGTAATCACGACCACTTTATCTTTATACATACAGAGTTCTTAATTGTTTTTAATAACCCCAATTTTAGAGCCCAAACGCATAAAAAAATAGGCACGATTCTCGCAAAATCATGCCTAAAGAGTGCTGAGTCAACAGCCGCTATTGTTGTTATTCGTTATCCAAAATCACCAGAGATGTATCGCTTAGTACGATCATTATCTGGGCGGTGGAAAATTTTATCGGTCGTGCCATATTCTTCTAACTTACCGAGGTACATAAAACCGGTGTAATCAGAGATACGCATCGCTTGCTGCATGTTATGCGTAACGATAACAATGGTGTATTTCTCACGCAGTTCAGTAATCAAGGTTTCAATCGCTGCAGTCGCAATTGGGTCAAGCGCAGAAGTGGGTTCATCCATCAAGATTACTTCCGGCTCTAGAGCGATCGTACGAGCGATACATAAACGCTGCTGCTGACCACCCGACAAGCCATTTGCGTCTGCATCCAGCTTGTCTTTCACCTCTTCCCACAAATGCGCACGTTTTAATGCAGACTCAACACGATCTTTGATTTCTGCTTTGCTAAACGTACCTTGGATTTTGAGACCAAACGCCATGTTATCGTAAATCGACATTGGGAATGGTGTCGGTTTTTGGAAAACCATACCGACTTTAGAGCGCAACTCGTTAACATCGGTGTTGTTAAAGATGCTTTCGCCATCCAACAGGATTTCACCTTCTGCATACTGATGACCATACAAATCGTAAATTCGGTTCAAGGTACGAAGAAGCGTGGATTTACCACAACCAGATGGGCCAATAAGTGCCGTCACTCGGTTTTTGTAAATCGGCATGGATACCGATTTCAGAGCTGCATCTGCGCCTTTGTTGTAGTAAAAATTTAAATTTTGAATATCCATACGATGAGTCAGATTTGCTGTCACATCGTTGGTATTAATGCTGTCTACCAAAGTGCTCATAGTAGGTCCGTTCATGTTGTTTGTAGTGACTGGGTTTAAAGTTGCCGTGTTCATGCTCTTCTCGCTTTAAATAGCTGCGGCAACGAAGTCGCCAGTACGTTAACAATCAAAATAAAGGTCGTGATAATCAGTGCACCAGCCCATGCTAGCTCCTGCCACGATGTGTATGGACTCATCGCAAACTGGTAAATCGTTACTGGCAAGTTTGCCATCGGTTGGCTCATGTCCGTGGTCATAAAACTGCTGTTTAGCGAGGTAAACAACAAGGGTGCTGTTTCACCCGAGATACGTGCGATAGACAATAGAATCGCGGTAATAATACCCGGTGCCGCAGCTCGGTAGCTCAGTTGAGTTATCACGCGCCATTTAGGGGCACCTACGCCACTGCCCGCTTCTTTGAGTGTTGGTGGAACAAGACGAAGCATCTCTTCTGTTGAAGCAACAATCACTGGCAATGCAAGTACCGCGAGTGCAATTGCCCCCGCCCAACCCGAGTAACCACCAGTTGGAACCACAATCAAAGCGTAAACAAACAGACCGACGAGAATCGATGGTGCGCTCATTAGCATGCCGTTAAGGAAGCGCAAAGACTCAGCGACCTTGTTATCTTTATCTGCCTCAGCAAGCCAAGTACCAGCCAGAACACCAATCGGTGCTGCGATTAAAATGCCCAAACCAGTCAGCATCAAGCTACCAATTAGTGCGTTTTTCAAACCACCTTGGCTGCCAGGACCTGGCGTCAGTTCAGTGAAGGTAGCCAAACTCAAACCCTTCACACCTTCACCGACAAGCGTGTACAAAATACTGGCAAGAACAAAGACACCGAATGCAGCTGACAAAGAACAAAACGCTAAGAAACTAAAGTTCTTTAATTTTCTAGTATTCATGATGACTTCCTTAGTAAACGTCGAGCAAAGCCCATCACGAAGAAAGTGATAATAAAGAGCACGACGCCAAGCCCAATAAGTGAAGCGATATGAATTGGGTCTGTCGCTTCGTTAAATTGCTGAGCAATCGTCGATGAAATTGAGCTCGCTGGCATAAAGAATGAGAACTCAATACGACTCGCACCACCGATAACAAAAGCCACCGCCATTGTTTCGCCAAGTGCTCGCCCTAGGCCAAGGATGCCAGCACTCACCGTTGCATTTTTCACTTTTGGGATAAGAACTTTGGTGATCACCTCAAATGGTGTCGCACCTGTTCCATACGCCGCTTCACGAAGAACATCAGGAACCGATTTAAGTGCGTCACGCGTCAATGACGTCATGATTGGCAGAATCATAAATGAAAGGATAATGCCCGCCGCTAACAAACCGATGCCAATCGGTGGCCCATTAAACCAGCGACCGATCAAAGGAATATCAACTAAATGCATGCCTGCCCACATTTGGAACCCTTCAGAGAACCATGGAACAAAGACAAACAATCCCCACATACCATAGATAATGCTTGGTACGGCAGCGAGTAGCTCAATAGCCTTACTCACTGGCTGACTTAACCATTTAGGTGCTAGTTCAGCGAGGAACACTGCCGTACCTAACGCGATAGGTGCAGCAATAACAATAGCGATGAAAGAAGTAACAAGTGTGCCGTAAATTGCCGAGGCAGCACCAAATTGACCATTAATAGGATCCCAAATATCTCTAAATACAAAGCCAGGGCCAAATTCTTTAAAAGCAGGCCATCCACCTTCAATTAGTGATAATAAAATACCAGTTAGAGTCACAAAAATTAATAAAGCACTCGCGAAACTCAATTTATTAAAAACCGAATCACCATTTACTTTATTTTTAATAGCTAATGTAGTCATAATATTTTATTCAGTTGTCTGAAGAATATATTCCCCAGACAACTTAATTAATTATTGAATAATCGCTTGGCCGTCTGATTTCAAACCATTTTTCCAAGTTTCGTTAACCATGTTAACTACCTTGCTTGGCATTGGGATGTAATCTAGCTCTTCCGCAAGCTCACCTTGCTCATAGCTCCACTCAAAGAACTTCACGATTTCTTTTGCTTTGTTCGCATCCGACTGGTCTGTGTGCATTAGGATGAATGTAGCAGCCGTCATTGGCCAAGAATCAGCACCTGACTGGTCGTTCAGTAGCAGGTGGTAACCTGGTGCATTTTCCCAATCAGCGTTAGCTGCAGCTGATTGGAAAGTGTCCATGCTTGGATTTAGGAACTTGCCTTCTTTAGATTGCATTTGTGTGTAAGCAAGGTCGTTTTGCTTAGCAAATGCGTATTCCACATAACCGATCGCTCCGCGAGTTCGGTTTACGAAGTTTGCGACACCTGCGTTACCGTTCCCGCCAATTGTTGTTGCTTTCTTTGGCCATGTGATGTCTTTACCAACACCAATAGATTCATGCCATTCAGGGCTTACGCGGTCTAGGTAATCAGTAAAGTTGTAAGTCGTACCAGAACCGTCCGAACGGTGCACTACGTAGATAGGTTGATTTGGTAACTCCACGCCTTCGTTTAGCGCTGCAATCGCCGGGTCATTCCAATTCTTGATGTTGCCTAGGTAGATGTCAGCAAGCACTTTACCTGTTAGCTTGACTTCACCAGCATCGATGCCAGGGATGTTTACTACAGGAACAATTGCACCCATCACCATTGGGAACTGAATCATGCCCTCTTTGTTCAACTCTTCAATGGTCAACGGCGCATCTGTCGCACCAAAGTCTACTGTGTTTGCTGTGATCTGACGGATACCACCGCCAGAACCAATCGCTTGGTAGTTAATCTGAACGCCCGTTTCCTTTTGGTATTGCTCAGCCCACTTCGCATAAATTGGATGAGGGAATGTCGCACCAGCACCATTGATCGTTGTTTTGGCAGCAACGCCAAATGATGCTGCAACCAGAACTGAAGACACTAGAGCTGATTTCATGAATTTCACAATATATCTCCGATATAATTTAGCGATGAAGTTGGGCTAATAAAAAAGCAACATTTAATTAGCCCAGATTAGTTTTAGTGTTCAAGTAAAACTAGGTATTGAAATAAATCCAACAATCAATCGGTGCTCACCAATCGACGGGTGCAGATTAGAAATTCAATATGACAGTTTTATTAAACACCGAGACTAAACCACACAATGTGAATAACAATTATCTCGGCAGAATTAATTATGATAAGAAAACTTCACAAGACTTTTATAAAGTAAGTGAAGATGTAAAAGGATATGTATGCAATGCGCCATAATAAGATTGCAAATATTAAATATTGATGAAGGATAAGGACTCATTTAGACTCAGATGATGGACATGTTACTCATCTTCAAGATCTACCTCTTCTATGGCTTAGCTTTCTTCGCCATCTTTTTTGCCATTCTTTTTCGAGATTTACGCAAAAGCCGTATCGCTATCGCTTCTGCATTACCTATTCTTGCCATGTTCGGTTTCATCCATGGCTTTCACGAATGGTCTGAACTTTATCTAGTTATGTATGAGCATGAGTTCGCGCTTACCAAGGGGATAGAGACTTTTAAGGTATTCAAACTCTGGTTCTCATTTATTGCGCTTGGCGCTTTCGCATGGAAAATGCTGGATCTGACGGGTTGGAAGTACGTAAAAGCCATCAAATATGGCGCACTCACCGTCCTTACCTTATTTGTTATCAGCTTAATTGTTCGGTTCGGAAGTAATGAATACGCGATTTACATTCACAACACAGCAAACCAAGTTCGTTGGATATTCGGCTTAGGATCTGGTGCGATATCAGGTGTAGCCATGATGAGTTATGCCAACATCCTCGAGAAAGAAGGACACGGTGCATCTTTACCATTCCAGTTAACAGGCCTCTCGTTATTTGCATATGGAATCTGTGCAGGCGTACTTACCTCAGATTTGGGACTGTGGGTTTTAGTGGTTCGCACGATCTGTGCGATCTGCATCCTTTGTACATTGTGGATTGCTCTCAGAGTTTTTGACGATGAAAAGAACAAGCAACTAGAAAGTAATATTCAGCAGTCACAACAAGACGCAAAATTAAAAGAACTCGGTGAGCTAACATCTGCGGTCGCTCACGAGATCAAAACCCCGCTCTCAAGTGCAACGATGAGTTGCGATTTGTTGGAAAAACACTTACCAGACAACGAGGCAAGTCATCGCCACCTAACACGAATTCGCCAAGGTCTTGAACGAGCCGCAGAGATCAGCCATGAAGTCCTAAATTACGCTCATCATAAACCCATAAAGCGTAAAGCAGTTTGTCTCAATACTGTACTGAAGAATGCACTGTCACTGAATCAGTACCGCTTAGAAGGCTTCCTAGTGAGTCAGTCACTAGACGAATCTTTACAGGTATTGGGCGATGAGGGGCAATTAGAAGAAGTGGTGACCAACATTATCGGCAACGCTATCGATGCCAGCCAAGAACATAAACAACTGTATATTGAAACCTATCAAGATAAGCTAGTCGCGATACTCTCGATCTCAGATTGGGGGACAGGTATGCCACAAGATAAGATCGCTAAAGCAAAAACCCCTTTCTACACAACCAAGCCACGTGGCGAAGGCACTGGCATGGGATTGGCTATCAGTAATCAAATTATCTTACAACACGGCGGCGAGCTACACTTGAGGAACTCGAAAAAGAGTGATCATATTACAGGCTTAACGGTAGAAATCCGCTTACCAAGGAATATTGAATGACATTAAAACTCTTACTTGCAGAAGATGATGTAGAATTGCGAGAAGTCCTCGTAGAGGCACTAACCTTGGAGTCTTTTGACGTCATCGCATGCGACAATGCGGAAGATGCACTGGATATCGCATCCGAGCAGTATTTTGATTTAGCATTGTTTGATGTTGTCATGACTGGGATGACAGGTATTGAGGCCTTATCGACCTTAAGACGTTTACACCCTAATATAGGAATCATCATCACGACAGCATTTGCAACCGTTGATGTTGCTGTCGATGCCATGAAGAAAGGCGCGGATGAATTTCTTACTAAACCATTCAACCTTGCTGCATTGTCCGTCACGCTAAAACGAGTACATGCAGAACGCTCTCCGAAATCCCCACTTGATGAACGTAAACATGATCAAATCTTCAGCGCTCTCTCAAACCCAATTCGACGCTCGGTGATTAAACAACTCAAAATCCACCGAAAGATGAAGTTTATGGATCTATGCCGAGTCGTGGGCATAGAAGATCATACCAAGTTCAACTTCCACCTCAAACAACTCGTTATTAGTGGGTTGGTGATCAAAGAAGATGGTCGAATTTACTCGCTCACGGAACAGGGGCAGCAAGTCCATTCCAGTATGCTTTAATGCGCCAATTCAAAACGATAAAGCCGACAATATGTCGGCTTTCTAATTTCACATGTATTACTTGTCGGGGCTGTATATTTTACTTCGCTTATTTTTGTTCAATTGAACGAATGACTTTACACGGATTGCCAGCAGCAACCACATTTGGTGGCACATCTTTTGTCACCACACTTCCCGCACCAATTACAGAATTTTCACCGATCGTTACGCCAGGGCACACGATAACACCACCGCCCAGCCATACGTTGTCACCAATCGTAATTGGCGTACCAAACTCAACACCTTCTTCGACACGACCTTTCACACCCAAAGGGTGGCCTGCTGTGTATATTTGTACATTGGGTGCAAATAACACATTGTCACCAATATGTACTTCTGCGACGTCTAAAACAACACAGTTGAAGTTCGCGTAAAAGTTTCTTCCTAACTTGATGTTAGAACCATAATCACATCGGAATGGCGGCTCTAAAAATGCACCTTCAGCGTCTGGAATAAGCGTATCAATTGCGCTTCGCCATTCGTCCGTATCTGGAATGCTGTTGTTGAGTTTTTGTAGCATTTTTCTGCACTCAATACGTGCCTGGTAAAGCTCCTTATCCCAAGCATCATATGGCTCACCAGCCAGCATCTTTTGTTTTTCTGTCTTCACCGAACACACCATCTCACCAAAATAAAAACGAATCAAAACACATCACAACACCGCAAAATGTGACCCGTCTAATGAATTATTTATTTACGCAATTTACGTTGGCACAATGACGTTAATTCAAACAAAAACCATCCATTAATCTTCTCGAAATGCACGATTCATACTTTCAGTTAATGGTTTAACAAGATAACTCAATGGTGTCCTAGGTTCTGAGAGAATCAACACTTCAGCATTCATACCTGACGTTAACCTATGCTTGGTCACATCCTCTTGAGAAAGTGCAATACGAGCAAGATAGAAGTCGTCTTCATTTTGTTCAGACAACTTATCCGCAGAAATCGTCAAGACGGTTCCATCTAAAGGTGCAAGTGTTCTAGCATTCAATGCTGTCAAACGGATCTGAGCATGCTGCCCTGGCGTAATTAAATCGATATCTTGCGGACTGACTCTCGCTTCCACCAGCAACTTATCGTCCTGAGGTACAAGCTCTAATAAGGTCTCTCCAGATCCAATGACGCCCTTTTCGGTAAAGACTTGCATATTAACCACTCTCCCTGAAATAGGGGCAACAATAGCAGTGCGCGCAACCACATCTTTTGCTGAGCGATATTCTTCTCGAATCGTTACCATCTCAGTTTTGGTGTTTCTTAGCTCCTCAACAATCTCATTAAGTCGCTCTAGCCTAAGTTCTTCTATCTTGGCTTGATTCTCATCCAATCGCTTACTGACCGTCAGTGATTGCCTATCTAATTGGCTTAGTGTGCTTCTCACCTCTGCTGCCAAGCGCTTTAACTGCAACAAAGCCGATTTTCCAGAAAAGCCTTTTTGCACCAAAGCTTGGTTACTTGTGATTTCTTCCTCGATAAACTTGAGTCTTTCTCTTTCAATAACTTTTGTCTGCTTTAAGTTTTCAAGCTCTAGGTTCGCCCCCGAGATACTTTGATTAATGATACTTAATTTACTGTCGAAAAATCGCTTTCTGGCTTCAAAAATTTTGTTTTGAACTGACTTTGCCTCAGTCACGACATCGGTGCTTTGTATCGTTTCAAGATCTTGAGACCAATTGATATCAGGCAGTTCATCTAACTCTGCATTCAAACGATTTTCCTTTGCTAAGGTGTGAATGTATTGACCACCGAGCGCATCCAATTTGGCGGTTGCTTGACGTTCAGACAACTGTATTAGTAACTGGCCTTTTTCCACAAGATCACCTTCTTGTACATACAGCTTATCGATAATTCCGCCTTCTAAATGCTGAATTTCTTGCCGTTTGCTCAAGACAGAAAGGTCGCCATAAGCTATGGCTGCGCTCTCCAATTTTGCTGTCGCCGCCCAATAACCCAACCCGCCCAAAAATAAAGTCAGCGTTAAAATAGCAAGAAAGATTGGCCCTTTTAAATGAAGCTCTGCATCTGGTTTGAAGCGAAAGACTTTTTCGGAAGCCATTTCATTAACGGTTGGCAGTTGATTGCTCATTTCGCACCCTCGGTATGTCTGTTTTTTCTTCTCCCATCAAACGCTTCAGCACTTCGTCTTTTGCTCCATAAAGCTTAATTCGGCCTTCCGCTAAATAGAGTAGACGGTCCATTTGTCTCAACGTGCTCGGGTTGTGAGCAATAACAATGACGGTTGAACCTTGTGATTTCAAATGCGCAATCAAGCGTTGGTAAGCGGCTTCACCTTCGCCATCCAAGTTTGCATTCGCTTCATCAAATACCACAACGGATGGCTCTCCATATGCAGCCCTAGCTAATGCGATACGTTGTCGTTCACCGCCTGAAAGCCCACGCCCGTTCTCACCAATCACAAAATCATATCCCTTGTTCTTTTTCAGAATCAATTCGTGGCAACCTGCAAGCTGAGCAGCTTGAATAACTTTTGCAGGATCTTCATCTTTAAAACGTGCAATATTATCTCGAATAGTACCAGGGAAGAGTTCAACCTCTTGTGCTAAATAACCAAAGTGGGCACCGCGATCTTCTGAGGCCCAAGTCGAGACCTCCATCCCATCTAACGTTACCTTGCCGGCTAACGGCTTGATGTTACCCAGTAAAAGCCTAGCAAAAGTCGATTTCCCTGTACCTGAAGGGCCAATAACACCAACAGATACACCAGGAGGAATAGATAAACTAATACCTGATAAAACAGGTTCACTCGCTCCGGGGTGGCGATAAGCCATTCCTGTCAACTCAAAGAGCCCTTTTGGCCTTGGTAAAGGCATATCAGATTCTTCTTTCGTAACCACTCGATCAATCTCAAATAAACGCTGATAAGCATTTCTTGCTGACATGGCGCTTCGCCAAGTACCGATAGCTTGCTCCATCGGAGACAGCGCCCTGCTCATTAATATTGAACTGGCTATCATGGCACCCGCGGTGATTTCGTGTTGGATAACCAATAATGCTCCACCACCCAGCAAGCAAATTTGTAACGCACCGCGAACGAATTTGGAAAAGTTGGCCAAGTAAATCGACTTACCTGTAACTCGCTGTTCCAATCGATTCGATTCATTAACGTTTGAATACCACTTTTCTAAAAACGCATTCATCATCCCCATCGCCATAATTGAGTTCGCATTTTGGGTGGCGATCTCGGCATGATTTATATGCGATATAGCCCGAACTTCACTCTCTTGCATCGTCTTTCTGGTCACTAATTCATTGACCACTCCTAAGCTAAAGAGCACAACAGAACCGCCCAGAGCAATATGTCCCAACATAGGATGGAGCAAATACACGAAGAGAATAAAGACTGGAGTCCAAGGGGCGTCAAGCAAAGGATAAGGGGCCTGGCTACTTAGAAAGCTTTTGATGTTTTGGATATCTCTTAATACTTGTGACGTGTAGCTTTTCCCTGAATGAGCTTGATATTGAATACTTCGTTTCAGCATAAATACCGAAAGTTTCGCATCCATCCAATACCCAAATGTCTTGCTCATTTGAGCTCGAGCAATGTCAATCAGAGACATCGTCAATAAAGCCGCAATGACAATAACCGTCAGAAGGAGCAGTGTATCAATGGAATAAGAAGAGATGACTCGGTTGTACACTTGTAACATGTACAACGGAA
The DNA here is from genome assembly GCF_002887615.1 of Vibrio jasicida 090810c. NCBI lineage: Bacteria > Pseudomonadati > Pseudomonadota > Gammaproteobacteria > Vibrionales > Vibrionaceae > Vibrio > Vibrio jasicida. The sequence continues at coordinate 1,968,755 of NZ_CP025793.1, forward strand.
TAGATAGGACTAATAAGTTTATAAATAGACTAAAACCAATCAGCAAGCCTGTGAGCGTGCATAGTTTTTGTCTGACTTCTTTGAAAACCGTTTTTTGCACGATTACTACCACATATTTGCAAGCGTAGGCGCTAGAAATACTAGCGCCTAAAATAGACTCAATTCTAAATAATGAACAAGTCGCTACCGTATGAGTTGATGTCTTCTTGTGTAACACCAATAAGTTTAACGGTGAGATCGACGCCGTCTGTAAAGACAGCATTACCTTTCGCATCATAGGTAAAAGTAAGATCAGAATATGACGTTACAGAATCACTGATGATGTGAAGGGAGTCCTCACCAATGGTAAAATCAACCACTTTTGCCTCGCCGTGACCACCAAACTTGTCCGTAAAGACGAACTTGTCTGCACCGCTACCACCAATAACAACGTTGTCACCAGAACCAGCAACCAAAACATCATCACCGACGCCACCGTTTAGCTTGTTATCTCCCAATAAACCGAGCAATAAATCACTACCTGTACCGCCACCAAGGTAGTCGTTGCCTGTACCAGCCATTAGAATATCGTCACCAGCACCACCGGTTAGACGGTCATTACCAGCGCCGCCTACAACGAAATCGTCACCACCGCCACCAACGAATGAATCGTTGCCACCAAAGCCGACGAAGATGTCATTGCCGCCATCAAAATCAGCGACTTGGTTATTTTCACCCGAATCACCGAAATATGTGTCATTTGTGCTCATTTTATGTCCCTCTTGGCTTTATATTTGAATAGACCTTCACGTCTGGATTAACTTCCTTCAGACATGAGAAGTCTAATAAACATAAACATAGGAACAAGTTTGAATATGGATTGATATTTCAAACTATCAATATTTTTAACACTACAAAAAGTGGTACTTTTAGATATAAACAACATCTAAAACAAAAAGTTAAAAGTAGTACTAAAGGTTTCTCTTCGCCCAACTTGTCGCTTGGGTGCGGTTTTTAACCTCAATTTTTCTGAATATGTTGTAAAGGTGAGATTTAATCGTATGCTCACTAATAAACAGTGAATCTGCTATTTCCATATTAGAACCACCGTCTTTCAACATCTGAAGAACTTGTACCTCTCTTCGAGTAAGTTCAACTTCTATCGCTGGCTCAATAACATAGTTTGACTCCTTACCTTTGTAATAAGTCAAAAGTTGTTCAAGTAGTCGTCTTGATAGCCAATTATCACCATCAATAATCGCTTTAAGTCCTTGACAAAGTTTCGCCATCGAATCGCTTGGACCGAATATACCTTTAACATGTGGCCATGACGCTAATTCTTCTGTATCAAGCTCATGCCCTAGGTTTAACATAATTGTTCCTAGCACTTTTTCATTATCTTTCAGATAAACCAAAGTATCAGATGGTGTTTCTACAGAGAAATCAACTAACAGGAAATACTCTTCAGGAATCAATTCGTGGTAGCTTGGATTTTTACTATCGATGATGGTTATTTTGGTTTCTGTATTTTTAGAAAGCATCTCCTTAAAATTTTCACTCTGCAGACTTTGTTGAGTGATCATTAGGATCTCGGGCCTTTCCTTATACTGTTCCATAATGTTTCTCATACTTTCACTAACTTAATATTCTGAATTTAATAGTTATTGCTGAGCACCTAAACTCATATCTAAGTGCTAGACGATAGAGTAGAGTTATTTGATACTTTTTTAAATTGCAATTTGGTTAAAATCATAAACAAAAAAAGTGTTTCTCATAAAAGAAACACTCCTTACATATTAAAAATGAATGATAGATCTACATCGCAATTTAGAAGAAATAAACGCTAACTTAGCTGAATTTATACTGCTATTGATAAACCAGACATATTTTCTTTAGCCCAAATTAATGCTTGAACTCTATTTTTCACGTCAATCTTCTTAAAAATATTGTGGAGATGGGTTTTCACAGTATTTTCACTCACAAATAGTTGCTCAGCAATCTGTTGATTCGAAGCCCCCATTGATAAGAAGGTAATAATTTGCTGTTCTCTTTTCGTCAAAATTGCGGACATGCTCTTATTAACTGGTCTGCTGTGTCGACGTAAGTGCGTAATATACTGTTGTGAAAACTTACGGCTAAACCACATATCGCCCTGTAAAACTTTGCCAATTCCAACTTGAAGATTATTAATATCATCCGATGTATAGAAAATTCCGGCAAGATTCTGCCAAACGAACAGCTCTTCTGTTGAAATGGTTTTATCGCAATTGATCAGCACTTCAATCGTGTCTTTTAGCTCAGTTTTCTTGAATTCTACATAACGAGCAAAGATTTCATCTGAAACCACACTGTAATCGATTAAGGTTGCCGAAGCTGAGCCGTGGCAATTTAAGGGCTCACTGAGCTTCTCTGGGGTAATCAAAACAACGTTAATACTGAGTTTGGTTTCGAGAACATCTTTAAGCAAAGACGACTGCAAACTGTCCTCAGTAATTAATATGACGTTCCTTGTACTTTTACACTCCATCTCTTTTGCAGCCCTTTAGTTATTTTGATTTAAATAAGCAATAGATTTAGATAGAGCAGCAGTATTGTCAAGTATGAAAAAAAGTAGTAACAAAGAATAACTTATTGATTAAAAGCTAGTTAAAGAAGGTGAGTTAATGGGTAGGTATGAAAAAGGGAGTTCGTAAACTCCCCCTTTATTAGTGCACTGGTGTTGAATTTTTCTGATTGAACTTACCAAAGTATTGCTCAAGAACCTCTGGCGTCAGCTTTCCTTCAGCTTCTAGCTTCTTCAGTTCAGCAGCGATTTGCTTTTGCTCTTCTAAAGAAGGAAGCTTTACTTCCGGCTCTTGAGCAGCTTCTTGTGAAATCTGTTCTAGTTCTTTTTCGAAGTCATTCATAGTACTTACCTAAATATATAGTCGTTAAACTTGTAAATTAGGCCTATTCTATCCAACTCTAGAGTTTGAAGCTACCAACCATCTTATCCAAACGAGAGGATAACTCTTGTAGGTCTTGGCTTGCACTTGCCAACTCTTCAGCTGTAGCCGTGGTCATTTCATTAATCGCATTGATTTCTTCAATGTTCTGATTGATGGTATGTACAACCGTTGATTGCTCTTCGGTTGCCGTCGCTACTTGTGTGTTTCGGTCAGAGATATCGGCAATACGCTCAGAGATGTTCATTAACACTTCAACCGCTTCATCAGTTGAGGCAACGCCTTCGAATGTTACCGCTTTACCCGCTTCCATTGCAGTCACTGCATCTTGAGCGTCACTTTGAAGCTGGTTGATCATCTTCTGAATCTCTTCGGTAGAGACAGCAGTGCGTGAAGCAAGGTTTCGAACCTCGTCAGCGACGACAGCAAAACCACGACCTTGCTCCCCTGCTCGTGCAGCTTCAATTGCCGCATTCAGCGCAAGTAAATTGGTTTGCTCAGAGATATCACGAATCACATCCAAAATAGATCCAATGTCCTTGGTAGTGGTTGCTAATTGCGTCACTACCATGCTGGTCGTTTCAACGTCATCGGCAAGGCGACTGATCACTTCTTTCGCTTGAGTAACCACTTGGCGACCTGTCTGTGTGTTATCAGATGCTTGGTTTGCTGTATCCGCAGCGGTTGCAGCGTTAGAGGCAATCTCACTGATGGTCGCACCCATCTGGTTAATCGCCGTTACCACTTGAATTGTTTGGTCACGCTGCTCTTGGCTATTATCGTGCGTTGATGTGGCTTTGCTGGATACACTGTCTGCAGCTTGGCTTAATGCGCCGCTGGTTAACGACACTTCTTTCATAGTCGCGTGAATCTTTTCAATAAAGCCATTAAAGCCTTTTGATAGCTGAGCAATCTCGTCGTTACCTTTGATTTCGATACGCTGAGCCAAATCGCCTTCCCCTTCACCAAGGTCAGTGAATCGGTCTGCAATTTGGCGAATTGGGTTAGTAATGCTGTTTGCCAGCAAAATACCCATTGCGATGAAGATTAGCGCCACGATTGCTGTCGTAAACAACATTTTCTCTGCTGTTGCATCAAGGTCAGCAAATACCTCATTCACTGGCACGACACCAACCACAAACCAATCCATTGATGGCACATACAGGCTAGATACAAACATATCTTGGCCCTCAAATTCGGTAGTAACGAGATTGAAATGACCTTTGTTAAGCAGCTGAGAAGCGTCTCTTCCAAACAGTTGGCCAATTGAGGTTTTATTTTTGCCTTGCTGGCGATGGATCTGGATGTCACCTTTACTATTCGTTAGGAAAACATAGCCTGATTTCTCAATCTTGAAGCCATTCAGGAGCGACACCATATCATCCATCGATTTTGACAAACCAGACATCGAGATGCCATTCACATCTTGATAATTAGCAAACATTTTCACGTCACCATTGGACTCTTGGAACACGCTCACTGACGTGTCTTGGCCCGAAGAGGTGAACCCAAAAAACCACCCATCCTGTGAGCGATTGAGTTGACGTAGAAAGCCGTTCTGGTTCCAGTAGTATGCGGTTTGGCGGTTTGCTACAGACGCATCGTTTAACTCATATTGAGATTTCACATTATTGAGTTGCTGAACGAGTTGCGCTTCAACTATGGGGTTACGGTCGGTCGTAGATAGGGCTTCAACCACAAATTCGTTGGTTGCTAACTGTTTTGCCGCTTGTTGCATTTGGACAACTTCACGGTCAATTTCGGTATTGATTTGCTGCAACATCGCAGGCAATTCAATGTCAATCAAACGGTGACTAAGCACCTCTCGGGCGTGGCGCTGCGCCATGACACCGACAATAATAGTCGAGGCTAAAACAGCAAAAGTAATACCGAGTACCACCTTTTGTTTGATACTCAGAGAAGTAAGTTTCAACATATTTGGACCTTTAAAAGAATCACTCGTTATCTGCATTCTGAACAGGGTAAACTTGGTGCATGAGTATTTGCTATGCACGGCTCGGAATCTATATCGGCCCAGCCCTACAAAACTAGAGAAAAATCTCACAAAAATCTGCAAAAATGATGTAACAGAAACGCTTTCTTCTTTAACGAATCTTTTCTAATCTAATCTGCCAATCCCTGTGCAATAAACGCGTTTAACCTATCTTGATTGATGATGTCTATTCGTCGATAGCCAATTTGAATAATGCCCTCTTTAGACAGACATTGCAGAGAACGGCTTAGTGTCTGACGAGTACATCGAGATAAATGGGCGAGTTTGTTTTGGGTATATAAGATAGGACTTGGCTCTCCATGGGGTGCGTTTAATCGACTCACCAAATACAATAACTTTGCCACCCGGTATTCATTCTTTAAAAGGACAGATTCGGTTGTCCACTCCATAAGTAATCGGAAACGGAAACTGATTTCGTGAATCGCAATCTGATATAAAACAGGATAACGCGAGGCGATCTCTCTCATTTTCTTGACTGGTATAGCAATGATCACAGCGTCAGAAGACGAATAGAAATCATGGTTGGTGGGTTCATTCTCAAAACAACCTACCCATGTCAACCAACTGCCCGGCCCCAGTATCGCAATGCAAGCTTCGTCACCACCTTCACTGCAACTCGCTAACTCAATATGACCGGATATAACAAGCCGCATTGTGTCAACGGATTTATGAGCTGAATGTAGCAACGTCGGCATCTTATAAGTCTCAATTTTTGCCGACAAAATCATTTCTTCAATCGCACTTTTCTCTAAGCGTTGAAGCGTTGGGTCTTTATTTAAGATCTGACAAAGCAAAGCATCTTGTTCCAACTGACCAAGTGGAAACTCAACATGAGAATGTAAGTTTTTAGACATTGTTCTCATCCTATCTTCGATATGTTGTTAATTAATTGTTACGAAAGACTAACAATTATCCGATAAGAAAAGCCAGTAAAAGCAACAAGGCTGTGAGAAGAGGATTCAATAATGCTAATGCCATGCTTAAAAACACACCGAAGATTACTCAGTCACGTCTCGATATTAGGCGTTCTATTAACCTGCGCAACATGGAGTACTGCATCTGTCGCCGATGATCATTTTGAGGGAATTCCAGGAGAAAGAACGTGCTTTTTTCGCTACGGCCCGGTCTCAGCCGATCCATACATCAACGTTGCCTACCCTGATGCTGCCGTAAAATATTGGGGGTCCGCTTTCACCGTGCCAGAAGGTGCAACACTGAGATTAGAAGGCCAATTTCCCCACTCCCGCTATATGTCATTAATCAGCTACGACGATCGAGGAAGACCAGTTCAATCCTTACCTGACTATATGATTAAACCGAGCCAAAGCAGCGTAAATCCCTTTAGAAACGGGAGTCAACGAGACAGTGTATTTAGAAGCTATCAAGTTAGAATTCTCGATTCGGAGCCAACAAAAGACTACACCGCAGGCCAAACTCGTGAAGGTGTTGAATCTGATGAACTGCACACACCAAAATCATCCGCCAATCAGCAAGTACTGATTTATCGTATCTATGCAAAAGATGAAAACAGTGATGGCACCGCAAACGCTGCTCTGCCAGAGCCCGTCGTGACACTTGCGTCAGGTAAAGAGCTAAGAGGCCCAGAAGCGTGTGACGCCCTGAACAGCTCTCAACCATTAGCAGCGAAGTTGAACGCTTTAGGGATACCAGTAGAAAAGTACCGAAAACTGGTGACTCAGCCCAACAAACCTGCCGGTTTCCCTGCTACGAATCCAGCGACTTGGCACATCCAGTTAGATCGCCAAAGTTTGCTAGGAATTTATACAGGAAACATAAACCCAGAGGCAAGGCGTAGTTCTGGTGGCTTTTATCCTAATCTAGACAACAACTATATTCGAACTGTCGTCAACCGCAAGCATGGTCCGGTGTTTGTGCTACGCGCTAAAGCCCCTATCACTCCTAAAACTTTCTACGGTGAAAAAACCATGGGCAACGGTGAACTTCGCTATTGGTCCGTTTGTTCCAACAAAGGATTTGCCGTTACCAAAGTCAATGACTGCCTTTATGATGAACGAATTCCTGTCGACAAAGACGGTTACTATACCATTGCCGTAAGTCGCAAATCAGACAGACCTCGCAATGCTTTTACTCAATGTGGTATTGGTTGGCTGCCAATGGCCGATGATGGCGATGGCATTATCGATAAAGACGCGTCAATCGTTCAAATTCGCCACATGCTTGCCTCTCCGACATTTTCTCACGCCATACAAAATATTCAGCAGGACAAAGATATAGCCCCTGTGATGAGAGAGTATTACCCGAGAACCTCCTATACCACCACAAACAACTTCGAACTCATGTTCCCATGTAACGAAGACTAACCCCAAGCTCTCATTAAGAATGGCAGGTTCTATCCTGCCATTGATTCACATTTATTCTTATCCAGAGGTCGCTATGTTATTAAAACTCGTGCTGTTTCTGTTGTTAATGCTCTTAATTACTAGTGTTTACGCATCACCTACAACCCCTAAAACGATCGAAGATCTCGACGATCCTACCGCTCTTAGCTCATTTATAGGTTTACGAACTGGCACCAATGGATATGGAGCAATTGGACAAATCGGGTTTAATAGCCCCGACAGTGTGTTGGGACACAACAGTTTTCTTCAATTCAAGGACGATTTTGAAACCGTGCATTTACGTCATTTCTCTATCTACAAACCTAGTGGTACTGGGTTATTTCTTGACGCCCAACGCAATAATACGGGCTCTATTGCGGTCAATCGCGCTTCACTCGGGGCCATACAGATTATTCCCGTTTTAGAGAATTTGAGAGTGAATCCAGCATTTCTGTACGGTGAAACTTGGACAGAAAATGAAGCAGCAAAAAACTCTGTGTTCCCAAACACATCAATCTTGACCTTATATACGTTTATACGCTGGCAAGTCACTAGCGATTGGTTCGTTAACTTAGTGCCTCAATATACCTATAGTATAAAAGGGCGAAAGATCCGTTTGTTTGAACTTGTCACACAGGTCGGGCACAACATCACCAAAGATTCGAGTGTGGCGATGAATACGGATGAAGATGACAACTTTTGGCTCACACTAAAACATGCCTTTTGAGAACATAGATAACAAAATATGCGTTGCTGATTGATAGTTTCTCGCCAACAGCTTGTAAACCATAGCAAGATCCCAATATTGGAAAGATAAATTACATGGGCGTACTGGAACTTTTCCCTACGAATGAGTGACCAATACACAAAATAAGAATCAAATGGATACCCAAAGAGTCCACAAAATGCACAAAACGAACTTCGAAACGCTTCAAAGCTATTTAGAGTCCCAGATCATTGGTCAACATGATCTGGTAAAACAGTTACTGATCGCTCTACTTGCCGATGGGCACATCTTGGTTGAAGGTCCTCCAGGTCTTGCAAAAACACGAGCTGTAAAATCCCTGTCTGATTGTGTCGAGGGCGATTTCCACCGCATTCAATTTACGCCCGACCTACTGCCTGCCGACTTAACGGGTACAGATATATTCCGTCCTGAAACGGGCGAATTTACCTTTCAGTCTGGTCCGATTTTCAATTCTTTGATCCTTGCCGATGAAATCAACCGTGCGCCGGCCAAAGTTCAAGCAGCAATGCTCGAAGCCATGGCAGAAAAGCAAGTAACGGCTGGTCGCAACACGTATGCGCTACCCGAACTTTTCTTGGTAATGGCGACGCAAAACCCAATAGAACAAGAAGGAACCTATCCGCTGCCAGAAGCGCAGCTCGACCGTTTCTTGTTGCACCTTGATGTGGATTATCCAGATGCGGAACACGAGTTGGCTATCTTGCGCATCAACCGTGGTGAGGCAAAAGGCGAAGCGACGATTGAACGTCCAAGCTTGAGCCAAGAAGACATCTTCACCGCACGCAAAGAAGTACTCAACATCCACATGGCAGATGCGATTGAGCAATACATCGTTCGTCTTGTGATGGCGACTCGACAGCCAAGCGATTACGACTCAGAGCTTGCGAAATGGCTATCTATGGGTGTAAGCCCGCGTGCAACGATCGCCCTTGACCGTTGTGCTCGTGCTCATGCGTGGCTAGCCGGTCGCGATTTTGTCTCACCAGAAGATGTTCAAGCCATGGCTTATCCTGTGCTACGTCACCGCTTACTTCTGAGCTACCACGCTCAAGCAGAAGGCATCACAGCTAATCACGTTATCGACAAGTTGCTCAACCTTGTGGGTAGCGCGTAAAGAGGTAGGTGGACATGTCTGCATCATATGCATTGCCACCTCATGCGAATGGGGTGACATTAACCCTTGAAGAGCTGCTTCAATATCGCACTCAATCGGTTCGTTGGTTGCCACCAGCACAGAGTATTTGGTCGCAAATGAGTGGTAACCATACCAGCCGTCAAAAAGGGCGCGGTATGGACTTTATGGAAGTGCGTCAATATCAAGCGGGCGATGATATTCGCAGCATCGATTGGCGCGTAACGGCCCGAACGGGAAAAGCGCACACCAAGTTGTTTGCTGAAGACAAAGAACAAGCGGTGATCTTATACATCGACTTGAGCCCAAGCATGCACTTTGGTTCGCAATATGTATTGAAGTCAGTTCAACTGGCGCACTTCGCTAGCGTATTGATTTGGCTGACGTTAGCCAAGAAAGACCGCATCGGCGCGGTGATTGATGATGGTTCCCAGTGTATTGAGTTCCGCCCTTCTTCTCTTCAAAAACAAGGGCTGAGAATTCTTGACGCGATAGTGAATACTCACAACCAATTGCTTACGAATCAACACGCTGACAGTACACGCACGTTGCCTTACATGGCCGCAATTGAAACGCTGCACAACCTGACGCCGAAAGGCAGTGAACTCATCCTGCTGAGCGACTTTGCTCAAGTGGAAGAGAAAGAATTGCTTCAACTGCGTCGACTAAAGCAACACAACAGCGTTCGCGCAGTCCAGTTCTATGACCCTTTAGAGCGAGGTGAAACCAAATTTCGAGGTCAAGCGAAAGCGTCTGACGGTCATCGAAGTCAATGGTTCAACTTTGGTTCAAAAGGACAACGAAAGGCATTGGAATCATACTTCGATAAGCATCAGCAAGCCATCAAACAACAATGCCACTCGATGGCGATTCCATTTAATAGTCTGTCCAGTGGGTTTCCCCTGATTCAGCAATTAAGCTAACCACAGTAACAACATATAAAACATTCAAGCAGTAGTAATAATGACAACGAATAACCAAAGCCTAAACCTTGAACCTTTAATCCTACCGAATGCACCAGATTGGTTCCCACTTGCTTGGGGATGGTGGGCTGTTCTGAGCGGGATAATTCTTTCCATCGTAATTGTCGTGTTGTACTTAAGATGGCGTTCAAAACGTCTTGTCGCTAAAAAGACCGCTTTGAAATTGTTGAGCAACCCGCTCACACCACATACTCCGTCTTCTGCATTAGAGGTTCTCCGCCAAGCGGCTTTGAGTTACTTCCCTCGGGAAGAGATCGCACCATTAACAGGCTCTGCTTGGTATGAGTTTCTTGATAGCTACACCAAAGAAACTCGATTCGTAGACAAACAACAACAGTGGCAAGCCGCGCTTTACCAAAAATCTGGTCAAGAACAGCATCAAGATTTGATTGATGATTGTGCTTTCTGGATTGACAGCGCTTTGCCTCCGAAGAAAAAGGCAAAAACTCGTGACTGAGGCAAATCTCGTATCGAGCCTCTCTCAATGGTTTAACATTGAGTTGGTCTGGTGGTGGGCTCTTCTTTTGCTGCCCCTACCTTGGCTGATTTATAAGTTCTTCCCTGAAGAGACTCAGCAAGCTGAAATCAAACTGGCCTACTTGCCTGACAACAAACACAGCACCAAGCCAAAACAGTTAGCCCAGAAGGCACTGTCTATTTCTATCTGGGCTTTATTGGTTATCGCTTGTGCTCGTCCGGTTTGGTATGGCGACCCGGTTGAGTTCCAACCGAAGTACCGTGACATGATGCTAGTCGTCGATTTGTCAGGCTCAATGCAAAAAGAAGACATGAACGACAATGGCGAGTACATTGACCGTCTCACAGCAGTGAAGAAAGTCCTGTCTGAATTTGTTCAAAAGCGCGACGGGGACCGTTTGGGCGTCGTTCTGTTTGGCGATCATGCTTACCTACAAACACCGCTAACGGCGGACCGTAAAACCGTGATGCAACAAATCAATCAAACTGTGATTGGCTTGGTTGGACAACGCACAGCGATTGGTGATGGAATCGGCTTAGGTACCAAAACCTTTGTTGATAGCGACGCACCACAACGTGTGATGATTTTACTTAGTGATGGCAGCAATACAGCAGGCGTATTAGATCCACTTGAAGCCGCAGACATTGCAAAAAAATACAACGCCACTATTTACACTGTTGGGGTCGGCGCGGGCGAGATGATGGTGAAAGACTTCTTCATGTCTCGTAAAGTGAACACCGCTTCTGACCTCGATGAGCAAACACTTACTAAGATTGCCGAAATGACAGGTGGCCAGTATTTCCGTGCCCGTGATGCGCAAGAACTTGAAAAAATCTATGACACAATTAACCAGTTAGAACCCGTCTCTAGCGACACTCAGACTTGGCGACCTCAATCTGAATGGTTCCCTTACCCACTGAGCGCAGCACTCGTTCTTTCCGTGTTTCTGTTTGTTCTAAGGAGAAAACATGGCTGAGTTTATATTCTTATATCCATATTGGCTGTTGGGTTTGCTCGTCATTCCTATCGTCTTAGCCCTAAATAACCAGTACAAAACCAAGAAGTCGTCCTTGATAGCGCCGCACTTGGCAAAAATGCTCGGTCATTCCATCAAGACCAAACATTACTTTGCTATCTGGGGACTCGCTTGGGCGACCGCCTGCATCGCTTTGGCAGGGCCGAGCTGGCAATCGAATACTCGCCTAAGTTTCGAACTGAGCCAGAACCGAGTATTAGTCTTGGATATGTCACGCTCTATGTACGCAACGGACGTGAAGCCAAATCGACTATCGCAAACACGCTATAAAGCGTTAGATTTATTACCGAAGTGGAGAGAAGGTGCGACAGGTTTAGTCGCTTACGCAGGTGACGCCTATACCTTAAGCCCACTCACAACCGATTCGAGTACACTTGCTGGCATTATTGAGAATCTATCGCCAGAACTGATGCCTTACCAAGGTTCGAATTTACCATCCGCGATAGAAACCGCTCTTGGTCAATTTACACAAGCCGGTGTCAATCAAGGTGACATCGTCGTGTTGGCAGATGATTTGGATGACTCCGAACTATCACGTTCACTAGCGTTGTTAAATGGTAAAGATGTCAGAGTGTCAGTGCTTGCTATCGGAACATCAAATGGTGCACCAATTGCTCTTCCGGATGGTTCTTTGATGAAGAACCGACAAGGCAATACGGTTGTGGCGAAAACGAATCTGAAAAATTTACAGACGCTGGCGAAGCAAACTGGCGGATTATTCGTTCCGATTCAACATAATAACCGTGATGTAGAGAACATTGCCGCGTTTACCAATAATGCTGGTAACAACCTTGCCGCGAAACAAAGCGAGGATGTAAAAACAGATTCGCGCTTAAATAGCGGTTTCTGGTTGCTTCCACTGCTGTTGATTCCTGCTGTCCTTCTCTTTCGTAGAGGTATGGTTTGGGTGCTGGTTGCGACCGTACTACCAATGACTTGGACACCAAAAGCAGAAGCGAGCGCGTTCCTAAATCAAAACCAGCAAGGCGAGCAGCTTTATCAACAAGGTGAGTACGAAAAGGCACAAAACACCTTTACCGACCCAAACTGGAAAGGTGCTGCTAGCTATCAAGCCGGTGATTATGAAAGTGCCATTGAGGCTTTCTCAAACAACTCGACTTTAGATGGACGTTATAACCTCGCCAATGCGCTTGCTCAAAACGGTCAACTTGATGATGCAGCAAACCTCTACAAACAATTGGTAGAGGAGAAGCCCGATTTTGAGGCGGCGAAAAAGAACCTGTCGGTTGTAGAGGAGAAACTGAAGCAGCAACAGCAACAGCAGCAACAGCAACAGCAACAGCAACAGCAACAGCAACAGCAACAGCAACAGCAACAGCAACAGCAACAGCAACAGCAACAGCAACAGCAACAGCAACAGCAACAGCAACAGCAACAGCAACAGCAACAGCAACAGCAACAGCAACAGCAACAGCAACAGCAACAGCAACAGCAACAGCAACAGCAACAGCAACAGCAACAGCAACAGCAACAGCAACAGCAACAGCAACAGCAACAGCAACAGCAACAGCAACAAAAGTCTCAGAATGATGCTAAACAAGAGCAAGGGCAGCAGTCACAAAACCAGCAAGAACCTGAAAATAAACAAGAAAATCAGAAAGCTGAGCGACAAAAAGCCAAGCAAGAAGAAGAGAAACAGGGCGAGCAAAAAGGCGAACCTATGCAGGCTCAAGCTCAGCCAGAAAAAACGCATCAGGACGATCCTGAGTTCCGCCGTTTAGAAGCAGTAGAAAGTGCGCGTGACCCAAGCTTTTTGATTCGAGCACAAATGCAGTTGCAAGCTCAACAAAAACGACCTCCACAACAAACAAATAAGGAATGGTAACTCCATGATGAAAAAAGGCGCAAAACTGGTCTTTGTTCTGGTGGCCAGCCTATTAACATGCTTTTCGGTTTTTGCCCAAAGCCTTCAAGCCAGTGTGAATAAAACCCAAGTCGCAAAGAATGAAGTCATCAATCTCCGCATTATGGCAGACACTGAGTTAAGTTCTGATGCCATAAATTTTGATACGCTAAAGAAAGATTTCTTCTTGGGGCAGCCTCGTTACGGCCGTTCAAGCAATAACATTAACGGCCATAAAACAGTCCGAACGGAATGGAGCATTTCGATCGCGCCGATGAAACAAGGCGTTGTGACCATACCAAGCTTCACAGCTGAAGGGATGAAGACTGAGCCAATTAAGCTGCGCGTCACAGAAAGCCAAGCAGAGCCAAACCTGGATGATTTATTCAGTTTTGACATGAGCGTGGATAACCACACTTTGTACCCACAACAGTCAGCAACGTTACGTATGCAGTTGGCCATCAAAGTAGATCCACGTCGTTTGGATAACCCACAAATCGTTCCGCCTAGCATTGATGGAATGAAGATTGAACCTGCTAGTGACATGAAACAAGGTCAGCGAATCATTGATGGCTTAGAAGTTACTGTCGTTGAACAAGCATTCCGTATTACCGCAGAAAAACCAGGAAGCTTTTCGTTAAACGGCCCTCAATTAACTGGCTCTTACATTTATGGTGACAGTTTAACGGGTTCGACAAAGATCATGCCGATCAAAACCAACGTTCAGCAAATGCCTATCACAGTCAAACCGATCCCGAAAGACTTTGAAGGCAACTGGCTACCAGCTTCAGCATTAGAAATGACTCAAAGCTGGGAAGATGAGCAAGGTAATCCTCTGTCTGCAAACGCGGTGAATAGCGTTAAACAAGGTTCATCTATTACCCGTACGATTCGTGTGAGAGCGCGAGGCACACAAGCAGAATACTTGCCACGTATTGGCATAATTTACCCAAGTACACTGCGTGTTTACCCAGAGCAACCTCAGTTCGAAACAGCTCGAGATGGCACCGTCACCATGACAATGAAGCAAGTGCTGATCCCAACGGAAGCTGGTGACCTTACCTTACCCAGTTACAAGCTAAATTGGTGGGATAGCAATCGTGATCAAGCAAGAGAATCAAAAATCGCTGAATTAAATCTTAAAGTCGAGAAAAGTGATACTGGACTGATAACCCTGCCAGAAAGTGTACTGCCAACACAACCAACACAAACGGCATCTCCAACCGCTCCACAAGGTGGCGTTGATACGATTTGGCAAACATTAACATTCGTCTTTGCGGTACTTTGGTTGGTTTCTTCCGCTATTGCCATTGGCTTATGGAGAAAACGCAAAACGCCACAATCAACAGAAGTGATGGTGAGTACTCATAACGCCTCCATTCGAGATATAGAGGATGTCATAAAGCAAGGTGACAGTATCAAGATTGAAAAAGCAGTTAACGACTACTTAAACACTCACTACGCTGATATCGAATCAGAGGCGGTGCAAGCAGTAAGAACTGAATTGAATGTAATGAATCAATCTCGATTTAGCTCCACTCAGCAACCATGGAAAAGTGATACTTTGCTGGCAATACTCAAACAACTCGGCAAAGACAAAACAACCAAAACCAGCCACCAGCTTGAGAAGCTTTAACGAACAATTAAGTGTTAGATAAAAATGGCAACTTATCTTCAAGCTGCCATTTTTGTTTTTAGTGCTAAGCAACACTCTGCTTCTCTATTTCAACCGCCCGAACACAGTTGCGACCACTGTTTTTAGCTCGGTATAAAGCCTTATCGGAGAGTTGATACAAATGATCGAAGTTAAAGTCTTTACCTTGTGTCAAGTAACAAGAATAACCAACAGAAACAGTAAGTAACTCACCTTCTGGATTATGGCAATGCTTAATCCCCTCCTCCTCAATACAACGACGGATGCATTCGGCTCTCAACCTGACCTCTTCTTGGTGTGACCCAATCATCAACAAAACAAACTCTTCCCCGCCAATTCGACAAAAGACTTCATCTTCATCTTTAGTATGGTGTTCAAGGATGTTACCAATTCGCATTAACGCGATATCACCTTCTAGATGTCCATAGTGGTTGTTGAACAAGCCGAAGTGGTCAATATCAATTAAGATCAATCCAAATGACATGACTTCATCATGCTCTACCGAGCAGTACTTCTGCATGACGTGCTCTAACATTCGTCGATTACCAAGGCGAGTCAAAGGATCGAGTTTAGACAATACTTCCAATTGTCGATTGGCTTCTTCCAGCTCTTTAGTCCGATTTTGTACTTCTAGCTCTAGGTTTTCATTAAGTTCGCGAATCGCCTCTTGTGCTTGTGTACGTTGCAGCACTTCAGCAAGGCTTGATGCAAACATCCGAATCACTTCACGAAGCTGGGAGGTAAGCGGCGCACGAGTTAATAGATTATCAACGGCGATAAAAGCAATAGGCCCACTGCTATTGGAAGTCAGCACTGTCATGGCCGCCCAGCCGAAGCCAACAATATTGCAATCGTGATAGATGGGAACCGACTCCTCAAACGCAACCTCATTCAGCATAGATCGGGCTAAATTAATCAAAGAGAAGTCCTGTGTCTCCCCAAAAAAATAAGATTCATCCACCACATTGCCTTGGATGTCGGTCCCCCACGTACCTTGCATATAAGAGCAATTTTCATCGGTCAAGAACACTGCCATACGGTCGATGCCCAAGTTTTTAATGGCAAAGGTCACTGCGGATTTGCACACATCACTGACCGTAGTACATCGAGAAAGCTCCACCATACTTGAGTGCAACATGCGCACATTTTGTTCTTGACGCTTACGGATATAAATTTGCGAGAAAAGTGAGCCAAAAGATTCCAGCATCTGCTTTTGATAAGCCGTCACGGGCTTACGATGAATAAAGTTATCCAGTGCGAACCAACCAAAAGGCTCATTACCATCTCGTAGGATTAACATCGCATTCCAGCCCTGCCCTACGACTTTACCGGCGGTATAAATCGGTGCATCTTCGACAATGACGAGATTACGCTCTGTACTCGACAGTGCTGCGATGTACTCTTCACTCAACTGGTGAAGATCATATTGAGTGTGAAACTCATCAATCGTGATGCCATCCTCATTAGTGCCATAGGTCCCACTAAAACTACGCTTTTTCATGTCCAACAGCATTAAAGTAGAACGGTCAAAACCTAAACGTTCACGCAAGGCTTCAACCGCTTTTAAATAGAGATCTTTAAGAGAGTCAGGATTAGAGATGTCCAACGCCACTTGCTGTACGAGCTTCATGTTTTCAATGAAGCGTTCTCGCTGGCTAAGTTCATCGACGTATTGGGCCTCTCGGACATCACGATGCTTCATTTCTTGCGATGCGCTTTTTTCTGCGCGAATACACTGCCAGCGAGCCGCGGCAAGTTGCATTGCATCGTAACTTTCTTCGTAGATATTGTGGGCGGAGCGAGCTTGGACGTTTTGAATCAGTAGGTAGGTACGTTTGATCGGCGTGTTATCGAGCATCATGATGTAACTTTCGCCGCCAAGGTCTTGGGTGTGGTTCCAATTACAGGTATTGATGGCCAGCGGAATAATACTTTCTGAAGTATCAAATTGGCTCGCCCAATCCCAGAATGCTTCAGGGTACTGACGGATTGGAGTCAAATCACCACGAGAAAACCTCACCGCCCCTGATGGATTGGTGAGCGGATCGTCAAAGATCGCTATCGCACTAGGGGAAAAGCGTTGTTCTAGATGCTCGAATATGGCTTCCGCCAATAATCTATGGTCTCTGGTAGAAGAGACCGTTCTTGTAAAACTTTTTAAACTCACCTGGCCAACCTAATCTACTTTTTTATTCTCGATAAAAAACTACTTAGGCCATGATATGCAATCAATGGAATCCAAGTTGAGCTGTTAAGTCTTTCGCAAAAATTTTGTACTTAATTTCACAATCGAGAACCTTTCAACATTTTTAGACAGGTGTTTCATCCGAATTACATACTGCAAAATTAGGCGCAAAAGTGAATCAACATGAACATTATTGGTATTGAGAAAATTCCACATACCCTAAACGAAAAAGGCCCCTCATCAAGAGGGGCAAGAGTACCATCGCTTATAGTTATTCATGTATATGCTGATAAATACGTTAATTAACCAAAGTCGCCGTTTACATAGCCTTGAGTACGGTCGTCTTTCGGGTCACTGAAGATCACTTGTGTGTCATCGTGCTCGACCAACTCACCCATTAGGAAGAACGCAGTGCGGTCAGAAATACGACGCGCCTGTTGCATTGAGTGAGTCACGATAACGATGGTGTAGTTCTTCTTCAGCTCTTCCATCAATTCTTCGATTTTGTGTGTTGCAATTGGGTCAAGTGCCGATGTTGGTTCATCCATTAGGATCACATCAGGTTCCATCGCGATTGTACGAGCGATACATAGACGTTGCTGCTGACCACCAGATAATCCAAATGCATGTGACTTAAGACGGTCTTTCACTTCGTCCCAAAGTGCTGCACCACGAAGTGAGCTCTCAACCACTTCATCAATGTGTTTTTTATCTTTAATGCCTTGAGCACGAAGACCGTATGCCACGTTCTCGTAAATGCTCATTGGGAATGGGTTTGGCTTTTGGAATACCATCCCCACTTTGATGCGAAGATCAGCGACATCGATGTTGCCGTAAATGTCTTCACCATCCATGGACAGTTTGCCAGTGATCTTAACGCCTTCGATAAGATCGTTCATGCGGTTCAAACAACGTAATAGTGTAGATTTACCACAACCAGAAGGACCGATTAGTGCGGTTACTTGACGTACTGGAATAGGCAGGTTGATTGATTTCAGTGCTTGGTTATCACCGTAAAACAGGTCTAGGTTTTCAATATCGAACTTGTTCATTTTCTTAATCTCTTAAATCTTGAATTCGTGTCTTTTAACGTGCGTTCTTAATTTGTGTTGTTAGTAAGTTGCTGTGTTAAAACGTCGTGCAATCAGTTTTGTAACCATGTTGATCAGTAGAACAACAACAATCAGAACTGTCGCGGTACCGTAAGCCTGATTCCATTCCTCAATGGTAAACAGTTCGGTAGTCAGTTTGTATAGGTGAACGGTTAGTGTACGGCCTGAATCCAATAAAGAATCCGGAATACGAGCAACCATACCTGCTGTCAGGAAAACTGGAGCAGATTCACCAATGACACGACCAATACTTAGAATGACCGAGGTTAAGATACCTGGCATTGCGCTCGGCAGAATCAAGCGCCAGATAGTGTAAATTTTCGATGCGCCAAGACCATAAGAGCCTTCGCGGTACGTTTGCGGTACTGCCATCAATGCTTCTTCCGTGGTACGGATGATCACTGGCAGGATAAGAATACTTAGCGTTAGAGCACCCGATAGAATCGAGAAGCCAAGGCCAAGAATCGCTACGAAGAAAGTCATACCAAATAGACCGAAGATGATCGACGGAATACCCGCCAATGACTCGGTACAGAATCGGATGATTTTCACTAAACGGCTACCTACTTTTGCATATTCGGTTAAGTAAATTGCCGTCATGATACCGAGTGGCGCTGCCACTGCGATAGATGCGATAACCATGTAGATAGTCGACACAATCATCGGGAAGATGCCGTGCTCGTCCCCTGTGCGCGTATAGTCATCAGTAATGAAGTTCCAATCTACGTGTTGTAGACCGTTAGATAGGATGTACCAGATAATCCAGAACAAAAAGCCTACCGTTAATGCTGCCGAGACCCAGACAAATGCGCTTAATACATTATCTTTGAACTGGCGTGCCTGTTTTAATTTTGCGCGATCCATAATAGTCACCTTTAACGAGCGATTACTTCGCTTTTTCTCGGTTTAGGTAAAGTAGTACAGCGTTCAACGACATGATGAAGACCAGTAGTACCACACCTGTAGCGTATAGAGCGTTCGCGTGAACACCACTTGCGTAAGACATTTCAATAGCGATGTTTGCGGTTAGCGTACGAGCCGAATCAAGGATGCCTTCTGGCATTGCCGGCGCGTTACCCATAACCATGATGATCGCCATAGTCTCACCCAACGCACGACCAATACCCAGAATCACACCTGTCATGATGCCTGAGCGAGCCGCTGGAACGAGCAATTTAAATATGGTGTAGATTTTAGAAGCGCCAAGAGCCAAAGAGCCTTCTTTGTAAGTGCGAGGGACTGCACGAATAGACGTTTCAGAAACCGTGATGACAGTAGGAAGAATCATCACACCCAGTACAATGATACCTGCCAAAATAGTATTACCCGCTGGTACATCAAATACGTTTTGGATAAGCGGCACGATAATAACCAAGCCGAAGAAGCCGTAAACCACCGAAGGAATACCGGCAAGGAGCTCAACCGCTGGGCGGATAACATCAGCCAAACGTTTCGGTGCAATTTCTGCGATAAAGACCGCAGTCAACACGCCGATTGGCACACCAACTAATACTGCACCAGCTGTCGAAACGATAGAAGCAACAATCATAGTTGCGACACCGTAAAGTGCTGGTGGCAGCCAGTTTTGGCCGAGTACGATGCCTGATACGCCAACTTCTTGGAAGGCTGGAATACTTTCTCGAACGATGAAGTATGCGATTACTGCTAATGAAACGATGCCGATAACAGCACTCGTTAAAAACAAGCCGTGGAAGATACGCTCTCTCCAGTCAACGCGGCGTTTCTCGCGTAGGCCTGGCTTGCTGATCGCTTTAGCGTCAGTAGTCATAAGCTTTTCACTATTTGTTGCGATGGTCATAAAAATCTCACGGTTCTAGGCAATGCCCTTGAACACAATGGATAGAAAAGGCTCAGCCCGAAATGGTGGGCTGAGCAAACTTTAGAGTCCCGATGGGATTAGTTAACTGAGATGTAACCTTTTTGGTCAACTAGCGCTTGCGCTTCATCAGTTAGCATCCAGTCTAGGAATTTTTGAGTTTCAGCTGATGGCTTGCCTTCTTTGTAAAGAACAAGGAACGGACGAGCAACTTTGTAAGAACCGTTTTTCACGTTGTCTACTGAAGCTTGAATACCGTCAATTGGAAGTGCACTTACAGAGCCATCAACTGTACCAAGAGAGATGTAGCCGATAGCGTATGGGTTAGAAGCAACCATCGTCTTCAGTGCGCCGTTACCGTTAGCAACTTGAGCACGTTGAGAGATTGCCGATACTTTCTTACCAGAAATTTTCATTTTTAGAGACATGATGTCTTCGAACGCGCCACGAGTACCAGAAGCTGTGTCGCGAGTGATTGCTACGATTGGCTTGTCTGCACCGCCAACGTCTTTCCAGTTTGTTACTTCACCTTTGTAGATTGCAGTAACTTGGTCCGCAGTAAGACCCGATAGTTTGTTTTGTGGGTTTACAACAACTGCGATACCGTCAAGAGCAACTGTCTCTTCTTTTAGAGCCGGCTCTTTTTCAGAATCTTTTAGGTTACGAGAAGACATACCTAGGTCAGCAGAACCGTTTTTCGCTGCTTTAACACCCGCAGATGAACCAGGGCCTTGAACTTCAACAAATACGTTCGGGTTTGTCTTCATGTATGTTTCAGAGAAAACTTCCATCAGTGGAGTTACGCTGCTAGAACCCACTGCAGAGATAGTTTCTTTAGCAGAAACAGGAGTCACTGCCATTGCGCCTAGAAGTGCGATTGCACCGATTACTGTCTTTTTCATCACAATTTCCTTTAAGTGGCCTTATTGCCGTTGTGTTTCACTTGAACGATGCTCACTTTAGAATCCAAATATGACAGTTGTGTTTCACTTAGTTGAAAGCTCTATGACACGTTGTCATTTCTGCTTAATAAAACAGCAATCAAACTTTATTTCCTTTCGAGCTCAAAATATATTGCTTCTATTTGGTTATAACAAAATGCCAACTACATCGCTTTTAATATATTTCATAACAAATAAACATCGTTAAATGATTGATATATCAAGCCTAATAATTAGAATCGGGTTGCTTTATTTACAAAAATGATAATAGTTCCAATCTTTAGAGGGTCAATCATGCGTCAATTACTGAGTACGCTGTCTATTAAGTCACAGGTTTTCGTACCCGTATTATTCACTGTCATACTTCTCGTCATTGGGTTGAGTATCGGCATCGGAAAGTTAGAGCAGGCATTCGGCAAGGTCACGGTCTCAACCAATAGCCTTATCGTGCATAAAGAAGAACTCAGCTCTATCGTCGACAACACTTATGCCATGCGCATTAAGGCAATCTACAGCCTGTTCAGAGCAGAAGATGTCCAAACACTGAACCAAGAGTTACAACATCGTCAGGCAACCAACCGTGAGTTTTTAAGCTCCATCGACCAAATTGAAGGCATCCAAGCAGAAGTCAACGCCATGCGCGATGCGATGAACCACTATGTGGATTTCACTCGAATCACCATGACGCCGCTACTGAACACTAAACATTCATCCAACAACGTGTCCTTAGATTTCGAGAGAGAATATGAAACAGCAATGGGTCAATACCGCTTAGCAGGTGAAGCAATGATTGGCGCCATTGACAACTTGTCTAAGAAGCTCAATCAAATCGTGACAGACGAAGTCACAGAAAATGGTGCACTGCACTCAGATACCATCACTTACAGCACCATTTCTCTTGTTATTATTTTGTCTATCGCCTCTTTGATCAGTTGGTTGTTAGCAAGCTACATCGTAGCGCCTATTCGTAACCTACAAGAAACCATGCGCGAAGTAGCAAAAGGCAACTTATTAGTAGAAGCTGAAGAAACAGGTAAAAATGAGGTGTCGCAACTGGCACAAGACGTAAACCAAACCATCCACCAACTCCGCGGTACCGTCGACTCACTGGTTCGAATCAGTGAAGACGTCGCCTCGGCTTCGACTGAACTGGCAACAGTAATGACACAAAGCAGTGCCAACTCAGACCAAGAGAAACAAGAAGTAGAACAAGTAGCTTCTGCAATTAACCAGCTTGAATCTACTGCTGCGGAAGTTTCAACCAATGCACAGCAAGCCGACAGCGCATCTAACGAAGCCACAAAACTAACGTCACAGAGCCTAAGCATGTTTGAAGAAAGCACACGTGCGAGTGCGAAAATGGCCGACCAACTGAACGAAGCCGCAAACGTGGTCACGTCACTAAAAGATCAGTCCGAACAGATTGGTAAAGTGATTGAAGTTATTGAGAGCATCTCTGAGCAAACCAACCTACTTGCATTGAATGCGGCGATTGAAGCGGCACGAGCAGGGGAAAGTGGTCGAGGCTTTGCTGTGGTTGCTGACGAAGTACGTATGTTGGCAGCAAGAACTCAAGAATCGACCAAAGAAATTCAAACCATTATTGAAGAACTTCAGCAACAGTCTGGTCACGCAAACGAAAGCATGCATTCAAGTTTAGCCATGTTAGAAGACAACCAATCGCTTGCTACCGAAGTAAGTCGTTCGCTTAGCGACATCAATAATGCAATTTCCGATTTGAATGCTATCAACACACAAGTAGCGACCGCTTCAGAGGAACAAAAACAAGTAACCTCAGATATCAACAATAACTTGAGCACCATCTATGAGTTGGTGAGCCAGAACGTAACCGGTATTACTCAATCCGCAGCTGCCGCGCAAGAACTGTCTGGGTTAGCGGAGAACCAAAAGCATCAGCTTAAGCAGTTCCAAATCTAAGCCTTACAATGCCTTGTGATCCCAGCACGGTGAGTGAAAAGGTTAGATAATAAAAAGCTCCGCACTGGCGGAGCTTTTTATTTAATATGATTCACTGAATGGCTTATCGGATTCTTCACCGTATCCATCATAGAGAATAACAGCGGTTCCTTTTCCGGTCTTACTCCAAGGAGGTGGCACAACCCAGCCATGAGGATCGGCATTTTCTTTAATACTACAGTCATACCCTCGCTTAGGGTTGCAGAGCTTGACATAGGCTAATACAACCCGCTTACCGTCAACATATACTTCCATTGCTCCACGGCCTAACTCATCCTCATTGAAATAGTTATCCATTATCTCAATTTTCTTGGCGGCAAGATCGCTGTCTATCGTATCTTTAATATAAAACCATTTGTCTTTAATATAGTTTTCTTCAAAGTTTCCCCAAGCAGGCTTCCAACGCTGACGCCATTTTTCTTCCCATTCGCCGCCAGTATCCCAACCTTGTGACCATTCCCCTTCAATGCCATTTGGTACACTTAATTGAATACCAGATCGCGCACAACAACCAGATACAGCCCCCGCTATAAATCCCGAACCTTTGCCGCGAACATCCGTGACAAGCATTTTCGAAATCCAATGCGGTTTTCCTAATGTTCCCGCACCGCCAGAAGTCGCCACAATGTCCGGCTGAGCTATAGAGCAAGCTGACAGAAACAACATAAGCCCTGTGATTATTTTACCCTTCATTTTCATACACCACTCGTTTTAATTCGTTTCCTTCTCTGGTCACAGCATTGACTAATTTTTCATAAGCAGAATCATAACCAACGTTAATTAACGCATCATGAGGTCGGTGTATCCACATTGAACCATATTGATGAATTTCACTATACCAATGGGACCGTGTCACTTCCCCTAGAGGCTGCGCAAGTAACTTCTGGTTTAACTCGACCAATTTGGAATCAATCCCCTTTAAAGCGGTAAAATCTTGAGGAAGGATGTAATTACGCTCCAGCCAAGAAATTCCTATCTGTTCGCCTTGTTGTTTCATTCGTTCGAGTGCAAGCGCTGATAGCCCGTTACTGACTGGCTGTAGCTCATAGTAATACAGCATATCGCGGTCTAACTTCACCTCACCGTATAAACCTTTCTGTTTACAGATTACGGACCATCGCTCTTGTTCTTGCTTGCGAATTGCGATTCGTTTTTGTGTACCAAGATCAGAGCGAGCATTGTCATAAGGTCGCACTTGGCCAGCGATTGATTCAGTATTTATGAGCTGACGGTTAAATGTCGAAGACAGAGGCATACCGTAACGGTCAGGTAAACCTTGCTTGTCATACTGCTCTTTCGATGGGTAACCACCACCAATATCAGAATGGCTACCCGCAAATTCTTCTTCGAAGAAATGTGCAGGGTTGACGCCATTTTGTTTAACTGAAGTCAAAGGAAAGTTTTTGCGAAACTCATGTTGTGCCGTGATTTGAAATACCCGCTCGGCACAATTCATATCGAGATCCAGTTCAAAGTTCCCCTCATCCTCATTACCCGCCATATAGAACGAACCAACCGTATCAAATAGGCCTAAGAATCGTACTGTACTTGTACGAACTTCGTCAGGGTAATACCCCTGATTATTATCATATTGCTCAATAGATGCTTTACCGAGCAAGTTGGGGTGAACGCTGCCAAACATCTCACCGTCTCTTGGTTTGGCTACGTCTGGTAATCCATCTTTAAGTGCATTAACAAAGTGACGTGCCAACGCTGCGCCACGGCTAAACCCAAAGACATCAAATTCAATATGAGTGATGCTCTCGAATTCTCCATTTAGTTCTAACGTATCCGTGATTCTTGCATACTCATCAGCCCACTTTTGCCATTTATAGAACGCGCCTGTTCTTGAACTGGTGTAATCTGCAATGAGATTCGGTAAAGAAATCTCCCACAATAATGAATCACTGACATTGTTAACGTCTACACCAAAGGCTTGCGCAGCATTTGATTCATCATCACCATCATCAATCGTTTTTGGGGTTTGCCACGCACCATCAACTGTCCCCACACCGGATATGTAGATTTTTTCGTGTTCTTCATCTATCGGATACGCCTCAAATAATCGTGCCACATTGGTCCGCGATTTCACGCCGCGCTGTTCTTTGTACGCATCGTTTAAGTTGTTCTGTCCCGTACCATCAAAGAACACACCAATGCGCAGCACCTTCTCAATCGCTTGCTTAACGTTCATTACCGGAGTATTCACTAACGATTTTGATTGCGGGTAAATGTGTTTAACGGTCGGGGACAACTTCGGATCATTATGTTCTTTACTGACGCTACCAAACGGGCACGCTTTCCCCACCTCGACGGTCGTTATTGAACCTTCCTCTGTCGGTTGCCTTACTGCATCAACCAGCAAGCACGGGTCGATCAGTGTGGCGTTCTTGTCTAACCATGATTGATTAACTTCACCTAAACCGTCAGTGGTTAATCTTGCGCGAGTGTAGTAGATATATTGCGTTGGAGGCGCAGCCCCTTCGATAGATACCGGAACAGTGATCGATGTATAAACCTTATCGCTCACGTAGTCGTCGCTGATAATGTCATATGTCGAGCGGGTGACACGCCAAGCCCAGCGCCCCTCCCCTAAAATATCCATTTCATAGACTAGCTTCCCATCCACAAAGTAATACAAATAACCATGTGTTGGATAACCTAACTGTCCATCCACATCTACGGCTGGGATGAACGGTACAAATTCGGCATTAATATGTTTTTCGTCAGTTTCTTGTGGGTTGATCTTGAACGGCTCACTCATACCAACCATCGAAAAAAGTTCGTGAACTAGAGATTTTTCCTCCTGCTCATTACAGGAACAAACTAAATTGACGTGCCGATATGGCTCATTGATTTCTTCTTTACTCCAAGCAGTAATTTCTTCTTCGTTACTGGTTTTGCTAAGCGAAAACACGCCCGTTTGTAATTGTTCCAAATCTACTTTGGGTGCATGTATCTTAATGCGACACTCAAACTCAGCGTCCTTGCTTTCGTCGTCGCTCATAAGTGGCATCGGCGTCAGTGCTGTTGTGTCTTGCACTGGCGCATAGCCTCCACCTAACTTATTAGGCTTAGGTACATTGTATTTCAAAGCAACTTCCTATCCTTTAGGGTAAAAGGTCAGTCTAGCAACGCACCCAATATGAAGCTCTAGGCATAATAACGGTTTACATATCCTTTCTATCTGAATTAGAAAAAATGAGAACATCAGCACATACAAAAAGCTCCGCACTGGCGGAGCTTTTTAATATCTGGATTAGAGAAAATCCAACGGTGTGATTATTCTTCGTCAGTGACCAGCAGAACAGAGAAAGTGTTCGTTGGCTCTAGTGGGTTCCAGTTGTAAATCTCACCATTCACTGAATCAAACACAATAACGTTTGAACCATCACCGTTCGGAGTATTACTCCATATGTAACCTGCGTAGTCACCCACCTCTAGCGTGTAGCCACTTGCGAATGCAGTGCCGTTCATCGCAGGGCTGTGGCAAGCACGCTCCGTCAACGCGACCAACTCCTTAATGTTTGGTAAGCGCCAATTCTTTTTGCCCGCAAAGTCATGTAAAGCATGATTACCTGATTCATTGCGGATTTGCTCAGCGGTTGATAGCGCTAACTGCCATGACATCTTAGTCGCAGCGCCATCACAGGCTTCATTTGCCGCATTCCACGTTGAGCCAACAGGGCAACGCATCCACGTTAGGCCCGTTTTTAAATCCGTGACCGTCCCAACATCAGAGTAAGTGTAACGAGAGTTAGGCGCTGTTTTTCCAAAATCCGTTGAACATTCTTGTGCCGCCATGGCTGCTTGAGAAGCCAAGACAAGAGATAGCGCGGTGATTAGTTTCTTCATCTTATTGGCCCTTTACTGCTACTAGACGGATTGGAAATTGGTATGAGTCATCGGCGTCTGCACTTGTGTTGCTTGAGCGAATATCGACGAGTGAAATAGTGCCTCTATCTACGCCCCGAGAGATAATAGCAGGGAAATAAACCTCTGCATCAACGAGCTGTGGTGATGTATTCACAAACGTAAAGTCGCTATGCCAAAACGCACCATACTCTAAATAAGGACTGCCTATCGTTTGCTGTGGGAAGTATTTAACATTAAATCCATACACGTTGTGTGGCGCATATTCCTCGTTCGGAGCGAACAGTGTTTGTTCACCAAAATCTAATAAGTCATACGTTTCACGGTAAGTAGGCAAGCGCCAACCATTGATTCCACATAACGATTGTTTGTTTATGTACTCAACATATTGGCTAGTGGTACAAACTTCATCACCAGCGTCTTTACAACCTGCAAGCTCTACATCTTTGCTAAATGGCTTAAATGTTTCAGATTCAAACGCAAATAGGCGGTCTTTAAATTGAACCGAGCTCGCATCCGCACTCTTGTTTTCCCAAACAAGACCAGTACGCTCGTCCATAGTACAAGCCCACTCAGTCGCATCTGCAGCTAAAGCAGCACCTTGTGCATCTAGCTTAACGAACTTAAAGCCAGCGCCTGTCGACGTTTGCTTGTCCTCTTTGTCGAAGCCGTATTCCGCATCTTGACCAGGGTAAGCAGCTTGAACCTCAGCAACGTCTGCTGCGCCATCAGCAAAATGAAGAACGGCACCCGTATCGTTGCTGCCAACCGTTTGTTCAGCAACCGCTGCAATTTCTTCAGCAAATGCACTCACTTCCGCTTCAGACAGAAGATCAGAGGCCAACGATTTACCTTGGAAGCTAAGGCTTTGAGCAAGCAACGCTACGCCTTTGGTCATTTGTTGTGGTTGCATCGCAGCTAATAGCGCAACCGTGTTTTGCTCTAGCTTGTCTAGCTCGCCGGCTTCTGCGTTAGACATTACCGTACCAGACAAAGAAACGCCGGCATCGGTGAGTTGCGCTTTCACAATCTCTTCAGCTTGAGCAACGGTTTTACCGTCAACCACAAGACCTGCGAGCAGCGTTGTTACACCATTGACCGTGTTACCCGTTGCTAAATTTTGACCCGGAGCCGCAAGACGCAACGTTTGGTTTGAACCTTGATCAACTTGAGCAAGAATGGTGCTGGTTAGTACGTTTTTATCGCTTGAAGTCAGGCTAAATTTACCAGCATTATCCGTTTTAGCACTCGGTTCAGTAGTATCACAAACGTAGTTTTGGTTTAAATCGATGCACACTGGCGTATCAAGAAGTGTACCTGCAGAAACGATGGTGCCAGCTACATCATAGGTCGGTGCCGACGTGTCACCACCAGAACCACCGCCACAGCCAGCTAGGGCTAGTGACATAGCAACGAAAGAATATTGAAACTTCATAGATTTTATCTTCTTTTGATTTTAATTAACGAGAGCGAATCACTCTCACCATTGAAAGCAGGAAAAGTCCTAACAAGGTCCAAGGCGAGCCACTGCCACCTGAACCACCACCACTGCTTTCTTTAGTGGTATCAGCATTACACTGATACTGAGCAAAGTGACTCACACCCCACTCTTTCAACACCCCAGAGTTCCCTGACACACGGTCAGACACTTCGAGACGCCAAGTACCCCAACTCGGTTGACCGACAAGTGCTTGTAACTCATCGTCATACTGAGCTGTGAAGTAACCTTTAAATCCATTGGTATTGCTTGATTGATGACTAAGTAGCACGACCGATTTGCCTTGTGGAGACACAAGCGTCACTTGCAGATCCTGCAGTGAGTCATGTTCGATGTTCAGGTAAACCGCAAACGAATCATCAATCGTGAGTGACTTGTCCGATAGCGTCTGAGAGAACAGTCTGTCGCCCTGCTCTGGCAAAGCGGAATTCACTGATTGAGGCTGGATATCAAGCTCTGGCGTACCATTAACCAGCATCACCTTTTCACTCCACTGGTGAGTCTTTAAGCCTTCTGCAAATTGGTAATCCAATGAAATAGAAGAATCGAACTGCGTGCCACACGTCAGACCGCTTGGTAACGCCACCTTCATTGAGGTCGAATCAGAAAGCGTTTCATCAAAGTCGAAAACGGATGCGTTGTTTAGCTGCCATTGCCCTTTGATGCTCGCTTCGCGGCCAGTTTGGCTCAGGCTCACACCAACGTCTTGACCTTGTGCGATGTATCGAGCGTCATAGCGAACGCGAAGAGGCGCTTTAAGTAAGTTGTGTTTGTTGAAGCTGTCCGTCAGGAATTGGGCGTAATCTTTATTTGGGAACAAGGTGTTTGCGGCATACACGGTCGATTCCGCAAGATCATGCATTTTCACGCCACGACCAATGCCATACATGCCTTCAAGAACAATGGCGTCAAACTCACGGAACACGTTATCGGTATCATCACCGTATCGCTCAACCGATGCTTTAAGTGCTTGGAACAGTGGCGTTGACCATAGCTCGTCGCCTAGTTCACCGCCCACACTAACGTGCGCTGGATACTCTGAGCCCTCGAAGTAACGCGCTCTTTGGTTCCATAAGCTACGAGTTGTTTTGCGTGTTCCGAACACACCGTCCCAGTTGAACACCGTATCTAACTCGAATTCTTGACCACGACGCGAAGCATCCAAATATTGAGTGCGGTAGCTCGCGCTGCCCGCCCAGTAATCAGCAAAACCTTCTGCGATAGCACCAGTGTGACCGTACGCCCAATCCGGTACGATTTGGTAATGAATGCCATGCCCAAGTTCGTGTATCACTACATCAGCATCGACTGCATCCGGAGAAACACCACCGACACCCAGCATGAGTGCTTTCGGACCGTAATAGTAAGTGGAGTTATCTTTTGACAAACCGCGGGCATCAAAACGAAGCGGTTCGTCAAACAAGTCGTAAGTTAGGCTTGTCAGATATTGGATCGAACTATCAAGGTGATAAAAAGCCATCAGCTGCGGGAACGCATTGTCACCAAATTCGGTGCTTTGCATCTCATCAACACTGTCAAATGCTTGAACCCCTTCTGCGCTGAGAAAGTCCAACGTATCGAGTACAGGCGCTTCACCAGGTGCTGGGGCTGCAAATAAGCCCGTCGCATCCACTTGCTTTAATCTTGGGTTAGAAAGATAGAACTTACCGCCGGACTTTAAAACCTCAATCGACTTGGTTACGTACTCGATCGGCTGAGGGTAATCGGACAATGCTGACCACGTCGATTCTGGTGCCGCTTGTTGTTGCATGGTGCGAAGATCTGGGTTGAACAACGAAACCTCAACATCAACCAGACTTCCAGAGCTCAAAGCAGGTGGCTCTTGTGCTTGCAGTTGGCGAGGTGATTCCAATTCCATTGCAACCGTTGGTTTGCCGTTACGAATGATCGTATCTTCAAGGCTCTTAAACACTCGCACAACGTGATGATTTTTATCGGTTGTTACTACGAGGGTGCGCTGTGCTTGATATTCACCGTTTACCCAAACATCAAAATTGTAATGCTCACCAAGCTGAGACTGGGTTTTGTAACGGAACTTAAACTCGCCCGCTTCTGAGTAGTGGCTGTCTAGATAAGTTTTCGCTTGCGCTTCATTCATTACCGCAGAATCCGTTTCGGGATAATCCCACTCAGCAGACTCCACCGCAGGGGTACATGCAATAAGCAGTGAAAACGCCAATGGTTTTAGCTTCATGATTTCGTCCTAGAATTCGTATTTTGCATTTAGCGTGAAGTAGCGCCCAGGCTCAGTTGAGTAACGCTTACTTTCCTCAGCGATACCCGCTACGTCTTGGTATCGGATGTACTCTTTGTCGAACAAGTTGACGATGTTTGCGCTAACACGAAGGTCTTTGGAAACGTGGTAAGTTGCGCCAATATCAAACGTATTCCACGCACTTGTCTGCGCGCACTCTGTCGCTAGGCCAAGCGTGGTCTGGCATTTAGGAACGCGATCCATGGCCGCGGCCCAGTTCCAAGCCACATAAGCGTTGAAGTCTTGGTTGGCGTATTTCAGTTGAGCGTTACCTTCGAATGGCGTAATGCTTCGAACGTACTCGCCTTCCGCGTCTTTGCCATCTACGTAGCCAAACTTAGTGCTGATGTCCCATTGTTTGGTGAGCGCGTAACCCGCAGAAAGCTCTGCGCCATAAGTCTCTACGCCATCAAGGTTTTGGTACTGTTTGATGTAATTACCAGTGCTTGAATCAAAGCCAGTGGTCACAACATCGATGAAGTTTTCAAACTTGTTATAGAACACAGACGCATAGACATACGCACGACCGTTATCGAACTTGTTACCGATTTCAAATGAGTCCGAAGTCTCAGCTTCTAGGTCTAAGTTAGGTGCGATAACAAAAGGCGTTAGCGGTACGAAATCATGGTTCACGAAGCCATATGCTTTGTCGTATTCCGGAGCACGGTAACCGTGGTTGTACGACACATAAACGATGTTGTTGGCAAACATTTCACGAGAAACCGACAGGCTTGGAGACACCTCTGAGCTATCCATGTCTTTTAATGGGAAGCCGCCTACTTCGCCCTCACCGTCCGGCGTTAAACGGTGCGAATCAAAGCGCAGGCCGCCTGTGATGGTCCATTTATCCAGTTCCACCATGTCTCGAACGTACAAACCAATGTTATAAGCACGAGCAGGAGCGAAAGGTTGTTTGGTCGAAGGCGTTACGCCGTTCCAATCAATCTTGGAATCGCTATCTGTGCGTTCATAATAGTCAGTAGCAAGCTCAACACCGTAAGCCAATTGGTGCTCAGCATTTGCTGCATAAATCGTATTGGTGAAGTCGCCACGAAAACCAATTGTCTCGTCGATGAAGGTTTTGTGTTCCAGCTCGCGACGTTTGGTGACCAAACCATTATGATCCACTTGGCGCATTAAACGGTTGGTGTCTTCCACGACTTCGGTGTGACGCCAGTAAACTTTGGTATCCAACTCTTCGAACCAAGTTGGATTAATCGGGGTTACCTCTGCACCAATGTAAGCACTGTACTCTTCGGAAGTTTCATCTTCAGCAAAGTCTTCAATGTGCCAGATTCCATCAGGTTGAATGGACGGTGAACCCTCCAAACGCTCTTGATTCTGGGTGTAGAGTTCCGCTTTGGCTTTCAACATCACCTCTTCATTGAAAAAGTGGTTGATCGTATAAGCACCGCTGTAACCGTCTAGATCGCGGTTATACAAATCTTCATCAAAGTTACGCGTCTCTTGCCCTTGCCAATATGAAACGTTGAACAAACTCTCTGTATCACCGGAACGGAAAGCTAGGTTGCTCGTACCTTTGTACTTGTTGCTGATATCGGTGTAAGTACCAGAAACATCGGTGTAGAAGTCTTTGTCTTTTAAGAAATCACCCGGCTGACTGGATTCTAAAATCACCACACCGCCGATCGCGCCAGAGCCATGCACCGAAGAGCTTGCACCTTTAATGATTTGCAGCGATTCAAAATTGGATAAATCAAAAGTATCTCGCCCAACTGCATCATTAATGTCGTTCGCACCGAAGCCATCCGCAGAACGAATGCCATCACGAACGATCATAATGCGGTTACCTGTCATACCACGGATGGTAATGTTTTGCGGACGTCCTGCACCGCCCGTCACGCTTACACCAGGTTCGCTACGCAGCACATCATAAAGCTCGGTTTCGCCTCGCTCTTCGATTTGCTCGTTTGTGATAACCGCGACACTACCTGCCACTTTTGACAATGGCTGATCGATTTTATTGGCGGTTACGACCACCTCTTCCATTGAGAAAACCTTAGATTCGGCGTGCACTTGACTGGCAGCAAGTACCGAAAGTACTGCCGCTGACACTGGGGTAAGCTTCATTTACTGCTCCGCTTTAGATGTTTTAATTAGTGATAGTAGAAATGCGTATTCCTTCGCTTGTTGCTCTCTTGCCTGCCTTGGATCCATGCGGTGGCCAGAGTGAAAATCCGTTTGCAACAAATAAGGGCCTGTCGATTCACTGGTCGACGAAATTTGAGCGAGATACTTCGCGCCTTCCCAATAAGGCACACGTTGGTCGTTTAATCCGACTTGAACCAACATGGGTGGGTAAGCGTCTTTGTGGATATTGAGAATAGGATCATAAGCTTGGATCGCTTTGAGCTGCTCTGGGAGTGTCGGATTCCCCCATTCCCCATATTGTTGTGCGGTAAGTGGTAACGTCGTATCGGACATGCTAGCAACGACATCGACAAACGGAACCTTCATCACCGCGCCAGCAAACAAGTCCGGAGCTTGGTTGATCGAACCGGCAACTAAAGTACCACCAGCACTCGATCCAATCGCGTAGACATCACGCTCACCACCATCAAAGTGTTTAAGTGCTTGCGCAGCTGCCGTGAAATCATTGATAGAGTTAACTTTAAGAACGCCTCGGCCTTGCTCGTGCCAGTCGGCACCAAAGTAACCGCCGCCACGAACATGTGCTATCGCGTAGATAACACCCTGATCCAGTAAGCTCACGGTTTGAGGCATGAAGTAAGGTTTCATGGTAAACCCGTAAGCGCCATAGCCGTACAGCACAACAGGAGCGTTGTCGCTGAGCTTATCTTTGCGATAAGCAAGAGAAACCGGCACTTCCACACCATGACTTTTTACCATAATGCGTTGAGAAACATAATCTTGGCTGGAGAAGCCGTGATAAACATCTTGCGAGAGATTTGTCTTTGTCAGTGCTTTAACATCAAACTCTTCCCACAACGGCGGTGTCGTCATCGACATACTACGAATGCGGATTTTGTTAGAGCGGTAATCACCAAGAGTGCTCAACCAAGCTACACGCCCTTCCGACTCTAACGGCAGAGATTTCTTCGCCTTGCCATCGTAAGAGTAAACCAAGATTGTCGTTTGATTGTCTTGCTTGGTTAATGCCACAAGTCCCGCTTCATACAAATAGAATTGCTCTACGCTATTTTCCGAGCGTAAGAAAGACTTCCAATTAGATTCAGCAGTGTCCGCATGTTTCTCGGGCATCGTAGCTTCAAACAAACCAAACTGACCATTAAGATTGCTGTTGATAAAGACTCTGTCTTGAGCAACATCCGCATAATACTCCACACCGGATTCCGGCTTACGTAGCGAGGCCGTTAGCTCTCCAGAATCAAGGTTTAGGATCTTTTGTTCGGTGGTCGATTCATTGTTACTTTGTACCAGTGAGAAACGCGCGTCGGCTGAGGGATAGAAGGACATGAGCCAATCGGTCTTGTCCTCTTGCCAAAGTACTTTCTGCTCGTTGGTTTGAGTATTAATTCGAACGATTTGGTAAGGACGTTGAGTTTTCGCTTCTTTTGAGACGGCGAAAGCAAACTTGCCATTTGGTGAGAGCAGAACCCCATTATCAATGTTGCTGATAAGTTCACGTGCAGCACCACTCTTTAGATCAACTAACACAGCACGATACTGCTCGCTGCCATCAATATCTTCTGTAAACAACAAAGAATCGCCTTGAATACGCCATTGACCAATTTGGAAATACTGACGTTCTTCTTGGCGAGAAGAGAAATCGTAAACCACTTTCTCTTGCGCGTTGTTATCAGCTCGCGAAAGCAAAACAAAGTTGCCTTGTCGACGAGTGAGACTCCATTCTTGACCGTTTTTAATCACCCAAGGCTTCTCGCCTTTTTCTGCTGCCATGGCTTCCCATTGGCTCAAGAGATTTTGGGTAATCTCGTCATAGCGTTTCTGAAATTGTTCTGTTTTTTGGTTCTGTTGCTTGAGGTAAGAGAGAACTCGCTCATCTTGCCTGGAATCATCTCTCAGCCAATCAAAGTTATCCGAGGCAACACTGGGCATAGAGGTGACTAAAAGCCCCAAAAACACATGAGTAAATTTCATATAAATGGCACAACTATTTATAGGATTAATATTATTTCGCGTATTCTGCCTTTAAATAAAAATGAGATCAATTATCATTTACATATTTTCGTGATATTTTTATCGGCTTATATTATGGCAAACGTTTAAATGGCGGATGAATACACTGGTATATTGATCATTGAGTAGGTGAGTCATCTGTTGCTATGAAATGAGGACTTATTGAAATGAAAGCGCCACCTAAAAAGGTGACGAGTGTCGTTTATGCAGCCAATTATTGTGCATACTTACGCAGGTATGATGTTAAAAAATGTGGTTAATCACGACCCAAATCAAGGTAACAGAACCGATAAAATACAGTGAGGATACAACAACAGATTTAAGCAGTTCCCCCATTTGTGATTCTTCAGTAATCATGAGAGCCTCCGGGCGTGATCATCAGCGTACAGCTTACCAAGGCTATACAAAGAAACGAGAACATCTCAACCCAAACACCCTTCTTCTTCCAACCTAAAGCCTTGCATTGTTGGTCTGTTAGGCTCATGTCGACTTCTTCTAACCATTGCTCTTCTTGGTACATATTCTTGTCTCCTGTTTCTGTATACCTATGCTAAGCAAAGATGACGTTCAGAAATATCAAAGACTATTTAACCCTCGTTTAGAATCACTAAACAGTAAATATCAGACACAAAAAATCCGAGCTCAATGGCTCGGATTTCTCATAAAATATCGATTAAGCAATGCGACGAAGATTAATCTTCAGCACTTGGCTCAGCAGGTTTTTTCTTCGGGATAAACACATTGTCACCCACTGCCACGTTTTGATAGAAACCTTTATCACGCTGAGCGGGTTTCTTCGCCACTTTCTTCGCTTGAGGGCGAGCCTTCTTCGGTGCTGCTTTATTACCACGGAAATCAGGTTTACGCGGCTTCAAACCTTTAAATTTGCCCTTTAGGTCTTCAAATACCGAGAATTGCAAATCTTGTTGTAGGTAGAGCTCAACACGTTTGAAGCTGTCCCAGTCTTTAGGGCCAACCAGTGAAATCGCATCACCTTTGTTACCAGCACGGCCTGTACGACCAACACGGTGCACGTATTCTTCTGTATGTTTCGGCATATCAAAGTTGATAACGTGCGTAACTGTTGAGATATCAAGACCACGTGACGCTACATCTGTCGTAACGAGGATCTTAAAGACTGCGCGTTCAAACTGACTCATGATGGTATTACGCTGAGTCTGGTTCAAATTACCACTCAATGCGACTGCTTTTAGCTTTTTCTCGTTAAGCTTAGTAGTCAAACGTTCAGTATCGTCACGAGTCGCTGTAAAGATGATCACTTGACGATATTCAGCTTCTTCTAACACACGCTCAAGAATCGCTTCTTTGTGGTCAAGGTGATCACACAAATAGAATTTCTGAGTAATGTCTTTGTGCTCTTCGTTTGAAACACCTACAGCAATGCGTTTTGGTGCATTCAACATCTCTGATGCAATACCGTTCACTTCTGCGTGGTCCAATGTTGCAGAGAACATCAACGTCTGACGACGGCGGTGTTTAGCTGCGTTGTGGATGCGGCGAAGCTCTGGTGCAAAGCCAAGATCGAGCATACGGTCTGCTTCATCAAGAATCAGCGTTTCCAATCCATCTAGGTACAATGAACGGTGTTCTAGATGGTCAGCCAAACGTCCTGGTGTAGCAACGATAAACTTAGGGTAACGACGCAATGCTTTTACTTGGTCGTTAAAGTTCTCACCACCTAAGATCAAAGTAGCATCGTAAGACAAGCCAACTAACATTGAGCGTAGCTCGCCATATACCTGTTTCGCTAACTCACGCGTTGGCGCAAGAATGACCGCACGTGGGTCTTTCGCAGAAAACGACTTCGTCTTTAATGACTTGTGAAGCATTGGTAATACAAACGCCAAAGTCTTGCCAGAGCCCGTTTTCGAAGATGCCAATAGATCCTTGCCTGCAATCGCAACAGGAATCGCCTGCTGCTGAATATCAGTCGCTTTTTTGAAATCGTAGTGTTTTAGGTTCTTCAACAATCGGTTGTCTAGGCCTAGATCTTTAAATTGCAAAGTATTCTCCAATAAATAGTCATCGTTTGAGCGCTTTTTCGGTGTCGTTTCCGCTCTAACGCAGCAAAAAATAAAAGCTCGGTATAATACCGCAAATCATAGGAGTATAGATAGAGATCACACAAACTAAATGTACAAGAAATAATAAAGTTTCATGTTAGAAACTTTCATTTGCGTCAATATCGTCTAAATTATTGATATCAGGAACGTGGCGAGAGAGCTGCTGTACTACCTGATACAGGCGTTAAAGGTGAGTAAACGCTCACTTATGTAAATTAAAGGTTAGCGTCCGTATCAGGTACTCTATGAAATCCTTGGATTTTTTTGACTTTTGCTACATCATGTACTGATAGAATGTATTCACATTTACCACTACGACTATATGACACAAAACGTATAGCGTAGGAATTTAACTATAGGCAAGGAGTTCTAATATGAACAAAACGTTGATCGCAGCTGCAGCAACTTCAGTACTTCTACTAGCAGGTTGTGCTTCTTCTGACGAAGCAGCAACAGCTACTAAACTAGACGAACTAAGCAACCAAGTTAGCCAACTAAGCCAAGACGTACAGTCTCTACAGTCTGACGTTCAAAAGTCTAGCGACGCGGCTATGGCAGCTCAAGAAGAAGCTGCACGTGCTAACGAGCGTATCGACAACATCGCTCAGTCTTACACTAAGTAAGATTTGATTCCGCGCTTTAACACCCGTTAAGGCGCGGTAATTTCTACAGGAACACCATTTTGCGCAGCAATCGCTGCTTTTGCCTTCGCATTCGTCATACCAAATTCATCTAACCACCAGTCCAATTCTTTTGGCACAACTAAGTGATCTTTCTCGCCATTGCTGCGAGTTAACGGCTCGTGCGCTTCAACAAACACACTGCGGTCTGGTTCTAAAGCTACTTTGACTGGTTGATTAATGATTTGAACTTTTTCGCCACGACGCACTTTATCAAACAACCATTCGATGTCGTTTGGGTCCATGCGAATACAACCCGCGCTAACACGCATGCCAATGCCAAAGTCTTTGTTAGTACCGTGGATTAAATATTCACCATGGCCATAAGCTAGGCGAAGGGCGAACATACCAAGTGGGTTATCCGGACCAGCAGGAACAACAGCTGGCAAATCAATACCTTTCGCTTTGTACTCAGCACGTATAGAAGATGGCGGCGTCCAAGTTGGATTTGGTCGTTTCTGGCTGATGCTCGTTGTCATCTCTGGCGTGTCTCGACCAATACGGCCAATACCTACCGGGAATACATGAACCACATTTTCTTTAGCCGGAAAGTAGTAAAGACGCAGCTCCGCCAAGTTAATAACGATGCCTTTGTGGGGAACGTCTGGGAGAATAAGCTGAGTAGGAATAGTCAGAACGTGCCCTTCTTTTGGTAGAAAAGGGTCCACGCCTTTGTTGGCTGCCATTAACGCCAGCATGCCAACATCGTACTGCTTAGCAATGTTTGCCATGGTTTCGCCTTGTTCAACCACATGGTTTTCCATGCGGCCTATGACACGAGCGCCGTCTTCTGGCAGTTGATACATTTTGGCGAATGACAATCCACTCACTAAAGACAACGATATCGACAACAGGGTGCGCTTTGCGATACTCATAGGACGCTTCTTGCTTGGCATCTCTCTCTATTCCTTGGCGTTTTTAAAGAGCCGTAAGGTTATCTCTCTTT
The DNA here is from genome assembly GCF_002887615.1 of Vibrio jasicida 090810c. Classification (NCBI taxonomy): domain Bacteria; kingdom Pseudomonadati; phylum Pseudomonadota; class Gammaproteobacteria; order Vibrionales; family Vibrionaceae; genus Vibrio; species Vibrio jasicida. Next base: position 2,007,499 of record NZ_CP025793.1, read on the forward strand.
CTACCTTGTGATCAACCATCGGCTTGTGATAATCCAGTAAATTAAAGCCGCTCCATAACCAAGGGCTATGAATGAATTTATTCGGTACCTCTTTTATTTCCGGTACCCAATGGCGAACAAAGATCCCATCGGAATCAAACTTTTCGCCTTGGCTTGTCGGGTTAAATATACGGAAATAAGGTTGGCCGTCACACCCCGTTGACGCTGACCATTGCCAGCCACCATTGTTTGCCGCGAAATCACCATCCACCAGCTTACTCATGAAGTACGCTTCCCCCCAGCGCCAGTCGATATGCAAATCCTTGGTCAGAAAGCTCGCGACAATCATGCGCAGACGATTGTGCATCCAACCAGTCGTGTTCAGTTGGCGCATAGCAGCATCAACAATAGGGTACCCTGTTGTGCCTGTTTTCCAGCGTTCGAAAGCTTGCTCATCATAAGACCATTGGATCTTCTCTTCCCATGGAATGAAGCCCTTTCCTCTAACAAGCTTTGGTTCAAACACCAATAGGTGTTGGTAAAACTCTCGCCAGATGATTTCACTTAACCAAGTGGCCTTCCCTTCAGTGAGATCAGGAATTGGGTTTTCTGCATAAAGCCTTGCGATACATTGTCTTGGTGACAGCGCGCCAATTGCGAGATAGGGAGATAACTGACTCGTGCCATCAACCGCAGGCAGATCTCGCTCAGATTGATATGCATTGCTGCGCTCACGGGCGAACTCTCTCAGTTGCTGGACAATGTCTGTGGTTGAGGCATGCCAACGTTCACTGGACTCGCGCGGATAAGAAAAAGGCACATCAGCATGATAGCGATAGGTTTCAACCTCTTGGAGCACGTCTTTAGGCAGCTCGGCTTGCGGTTGTGGCTTGAACACCATTGGCAGTTGGAATTTCAACAACCAAGCACGTTTAAATGGTGTGAAGACTTTGAAATACTGCCCCTGCTTGTTTAACACCGTGGTTGGTGCATGAACACATTTGTCGTGGAAAGCTTCAAACGTAACTTCGCTTTCAGCCAGAACTCTCGCTACGTCTCTATCTAAAGCTTGCTCATTGACCTCATAATGAATATTCGCCATGACACTTTTCACGCTCAACGATAATGCCCAGCTCTTGATGACCTCAGTCACGTCGGTAAATTCAGGCACCTCTTTATACAGAAGCGGGATATTAAGATCAGAAAGCTCTTCTTCGAGATGCATTAAACGTCTCGCAATAAGGTCTGCCTGCATTGGTGCCATATGGTGCTTTTTCCATTGCTCTGGCGTTGCAACATAGCAAGCGACCACAGGGTGCCCAGTATCAAGGGCGGCCTTCAATGCAGTGTGATCTAACGTTCTAAGGTCTCGTCGAAACCAAACCAGAATCATGTCGTCTCCTTACGAGGGTAAGCTAGTTAGCAAAATGCAACTTCTCAATAACTTCAGAGAACTGAACTTGCTCAGGGCATTGCGTTTTCAGCGTGGATAACGCTTCTACTTGCTTAATTGGCAAAGCCTTGTTTGAGAAGAAATGAAGCTTTTGGTACAGAGCCACTACATCATGATCGATAAGACCCGAAACATCTTCGACTTTGTCTATCAAACTAATATGGAAGCCTTGCTCGCATAATCTTGCCGCTTGTACCCAGCTTTCAAATTCTCGAGCTTGCTCGAAACTAATAAGCAGACATTTGCCTTTCGAAGAGGCTTTGTTTTCAGACTCAACAACCATGGCAAGGCGTGTAATTAAGCAAGTTTGAAAGAGACCCGACTGAAGTGAGCGTAGTGAGACCTTCACGAGTTCAAGAGCTTCCACCACCGGCGTGATCAGCTGATCGATGACAATAGTTAATGGATACTCTTTCAAAACGTTGGTTAGAAGCTTCTCCGTTTTACCACGGTTTAGTTCGGCAAGAGCTTTGAGCAAAGATTCCACTTCTTCTAAAGGCTGCACACTAACAGCAATATCAGCTTTTTCTTCTTGTCCAAGCAGACCTTTTACTTTGCCAATGGCAACCCCTTTCGACAACCAACCTTGTATCTCTTTAATCGTATCTAGGTCTTGTTGGCGGTATAGACGATGACCTTTTTCGGTTCGTTGAGGTTGGATCAAGTTGTAGCGTCTTTGCCAAGCTCTGAGTGTAACGGGCTTAACACCCGTTAACTCAGATACATCTCGAATGGCGTAGAGTTTTTCTTCTTGGCTACAATCCATAACGTAATCTCATCTCCTGCGGGTATGGTTCTAGATATTTTTGCTGTTGCAAATACTCATCTGGGTATGTGTTGAGATAATGCTTAATAAGCGTTAAAGGGGCAAGTAATGGTAACAATCCTGTGCGGTAATCACTGATGACTGTCGCGAGTTCTTCTCTTTCTTTACCAGTTAATGAACGCTTGAAGTAACCTTGTAGGTGCATCAGAACATTGGTGTTGTTCTTGCGACTCGCTCGGTTTTGCAGCGCTTTCATTAAGCCCAAACGATACTCGTTAAAGAAGTCGTCAATCTCATAGCTCGCGACATCTGCCACCAACCTACCCAGAGAGCGGTAGGATTCTGGGTGGTGCGCCATCAACGTCAGTTTGTAACGAGAGTGAAAAGCGATGATTTTACCGCGTGTTGGTTCTCCACCCATGGATTCATAGAAGTCGTTCAAACAGTAAATGCGCGTAATGAAGTTTTCTTTTAATACTGGGTCGTTAAGGCGGCCGTCTTCTTCTACCGGTAACCACGGCATTTTTTCCATCAAGGTACGGGTGTACAAGCCAATCCCCTCTTTTGCAGCGTTGTTTTTACTGTAAACCTTGACTCGCTCCATACCACAGGTTGGCGACTTCGCGCAGACGATGTACCCACACAACTGCTCACTTTGCAATTCATTCACTTTATTTTCTGAATAAGTGAGCATGTTGTCGGTGTGGTCATTGTCTGGATTTTTCGTCTCAACCAATGCAATTCGCTCTTCGTTACTGACTAAGCGGATAGTAGGACGAGGCACAGACATACCGACGCCAACTTCTGGACAAACCGGCACGAAACTAAAGTACCCGTCGAGTTCTTTTGTTACGAAGTTACTTATTTTATGTCCTGAGTCGAAACGTACACGTTCACCTAATACACAAGAGCTGATACCGACTTTGATTGAAGATTCCATGATGGCACATCCTATACAAAATGTTTTGTTGTATAACTTATAGCAAGTGAATTTGAATTGTACAAGAAAATAAATTGTACAATTTATTCGTTTTACTGAGCTATCTAGGAATTCGATCAGTGAGATCTCAGAAAATATTGTGCTTCGAAACGGTTTTTTGTGCACACAATCAACAAATCGCTCAAAAGCAAATCGATTGCCTTTTTGCTTTCAACAGATTTAGTTATCAACAGAATATTTAAACACTAGAACAGACCGTTTTGTGACTTAACTCTCAAGCCACCTTTACACGTCCCGATATTATTGCCTCAACGAAAACGAACAAGTTCAACAGAATTGGTAATAGCGTTCTATAATAGAGTCATTTTACCAGAACCAAACTTTGGAGAGCACTTATGGCAACCCCACATATCAACGCACAACCAGGTGATTTCGCTGAAACAGTTCTAATGCCAGGCGACCCGTTGCGCGCTAAATACATTGCAGAAACGTTTCTAGAAGATGTGAAACAAGTTTGTGATGTTCGCAACATGTTCGGCTTCACTGGCACTTACAAAGGTAAGAAAGTTTCTGTAATGGGCCACGGTATGGGTATCCCATCTTGCTGTATCTACGTACACGAACTCATCGCTGAATACGGCGTGAAAAACGTTATCCGTGTAGGTAGCTGTGGTGCAGTACGTGACGACGTGAAACTAATGGACGTTGTTATCGGTATGGGTGCATCTACAGACTCAAAAGTTAACCGTATCCGTTTCAACAACCACGACTTCGCTGCAATCGCTGACTACGGTCTTCTAGAAGAAGCGGTTAACCAAGCGCGTGCTCAAGAAGTACCAGTTAAAGTTGGCAACGTATTCTCTGCAGACCTGTTCTACACACCAGAGGCAGACCTGTTCGAGAAGATGGAAAAACTAGGCATCCTAGGTGTAGACATGGAAGCGGCTGGTATCTACGGCGTTGCTGCTGACCTAGGCGCGAAAGCTCTAACTATCCTAACAGTTTCTGACCACATCATCCGTGGCGAAAAACTAAGCTCTGAAGAGCGTCAAAAGTCGTTCAACGACATGATGAAAGTTGCTCTAGAAACAGCAATCAACATCTAAGAAACACCTAAGTAGTAAATAGCAGCCGGGGCCTGACCGGCTGCAAGAATTATCCCGAGGGGGCGATTGTGTCTAACGGCGAACTGCCAAGGGACGCAGATGGGTTACAACTCAACTTTTGTAAAACATTGGCGTGTGACAACTTTGGATTGAGTGATGCAAAGCGATACGTTTTGCAACATGCTAACCCTAAACGTCCGGCGATGGTATGCCGTGAGTGTGGAGCTTTCCCCCCCTTACTTAATAATCGCGATGTAGTGAACGAGCTTCATCGTCTGCGTCACGTCCACAGTGACGGATTACCGGCTTGTCGCAACGATGACTGCGATAACTTTGGGCTTTCTGTCCATACTCATAAACACCTCTATCACGCTTTCGGTTACAGTGGCGATCGCCAACGTTACCGCTGCAAAGTGTGTCAAAGTACCTTTGTCGATAAATGGTCTGGTGCCAATAAAAAGCTTCAGTTCCAAGAGAACTTGATGGGCTTGTTGTTTACCGGTTATTCCGTTCGCGAGATCTGCCGTAAACTCAGCATTAATCCAAAAACCTTTTACGATCATGTTGATCATATTGCTAGCCGCTGCCGCCGCAAACTGGCAACGATCGATGCTCGCTGGGTAAACCATGCTGAGCACTATGAGTTGGCGTCGAACTATGTTTCCCTGCAACCACATAGCAACAACGGCGTATACTGGATCGCTTCTGGTGAAGCACACTCTGGCTATATTCTATGTCAGCATGTGAACTATTCTTCTAATGATGAGCCGGTCGCAGCACTGGATCATAACCCTTACGATGAAGTGTCACGTTTTGTATCACAGGAATACACCGCAGAAGCAAGTGAAGCACCCAGCGAGCCTTCGAAGAAACTTCGCGAGCGTATCGACCAGAAGTATCAAACCATTTTGGCGCGTGGTAACGTAGAGGACCCACTGGGCAACCTTTCTGTTTTCCATTACCCGTCAAAAGGCGCTTTGATTCGCCCGCCTTATACCTCTTACGCTCACTACCTACATGTGTTGGATATGTGCTGCCCAGAGAAACGGGTTTCTATTTACATGCCTCAAGATCCCCTGCTCCGCTCTGCCGCGTTGAGCGTTTGTTTATCTCGTATTCAAGAGAAAAACGTTGACTTGATGTACGTTGAAGAAGATGCAAACTGGGATATGACTGCGCCATTTGGCAAAGTAGACATTGCTTACATGAGTTGGTGGCGAGATCGTTGGGCGATTTCACGTCAATACGAAGCAAACAAAGGCATTTGTTACTTAGCTGGCGACAATAATGAACCTGAGTCATGGTTCAATGTTGCGACAACACGCCACATTCAATTCTATCAAAATCGTTTTCAGCTTCTGTTTGAGAGCTTCATCAACGAGCCACGTCGCAAATTACGACCTGCTGGCATATTACCTCTTTTAGATATATTCAGAGCTTGGCATAATTTGTGCTATCAAGATAAGCAAGGGCTTACCGCCGCTCAGAGGCTGAAAGTAACGGACGCACCTCTGACGATCAAACAACTGCTGTCGTGACTATTTAACACTTTACTCATTTAAATGTGGTAAATAGATGCTGACCACGGTATATATTACGGTACCCAATACCTTATTGGTGTAGCATTCTTCCTACACCTGAAATGATAGTCGCATCTAACCACATAATATTTAGGTGTAAATTCCAGTTCGATAGTCATGGATGTGAACGTTGGATAAAAGCCAAATTCAGCTAGAAGCAGAGCTAAACGCCCTCGATGGCCAGATAAAATCTGATCCGGAACGCGCATTTCGAATCGCCGAACAATGCAGAATTCGTGCAGAGCAAATCCTATTTGTTGATGGCGAAATTCGAGCATTGATCATCATGGCGCATGCCTGTTGGTGTAGCATGGACTACCGACACGGGCTCAAACTCGTCAAAGACGCCTACAGCCTTCAAATTCAACTCGACACCGACGATCATTTACCTGAAATCCTTCACCTCTTCGCCTTGCAATACTGGGGACAAGCTAAATACTACTCCGCCCAACAGTACTGGATAAATGCATTAGAACAATCCGCATTGGTTGATGACATTGAAATCCAAATCGAGGCCCTTATCGGACTTGGTAACGTTTGGCGCATCACCAACGAACACAAACTAGCCGCATCCACACACGAATTAGCCGTCAAAGTGGCAAACAACGTCCGTATTGCATGGTTAGAAGGCAAAGCTCGAATCCTACTCGCATGGGATTATTACCTGCTGAATAACTTCGTTGAAATGCTGACGGTGCTTGATGGTGCTACCGAGGTACTTCGTGATCATGACGACAACACATGGCAAGCTGAAATTTGGGATTTTAAGGGATTGGCATTACTGGGATTAGAACGTCTCGATGCAGCAGAAGAGGCGACTCAGAAAGCGCATCAACTCGCGATTGAACAAGACCTAACTTGGATGAAAGCGCACTCCTTCATCAGCCGAGCCCGACTCGAATTGCTGCGCAAGAATACAGAAAACGCCGCCTCCTTACTGCAATCTGCAGAGCAGTCTGCCCTGAGCTTTGATAATGGTGAACTGCTCAGCCAAATCTGCTTTCAGCAATCGCGCGTCGCAGAAGAACAAGGCGATTATGAAGGCGCTTTCCAAGCCTTCCAAAAATATCGCAAACATGCGCTTAAAATGCTCAAGGAGCAGACGCATCGAGTAAGTATGGATAAAGCGCGAGGATCTAAACGTCAGTTAGAGCAACGCGCGAGAAAGCTCATTAACCGTATTCGTGCCCAGCATGAATACGATCCAGAAAAACAGTTCTCCAACGTTGTATCCGAAACCTATTGGTGGGAGCAACTGGTTCTATTCAAAACAGAGCTTAAGCAATCAAACCACGCGATCATTATGATCCGCCATACTGAGCCAGCTTTCCTTGATGTGTGTACTGAGCTCGTTCACTCATTAACGACATCCAGTGACTTGATCTCTCGTTTGAGCAGCGATCGCTTAGCCATGTTGATCGCAGAGAAAGATCAAGCGGCAGAAGACTTGTACCGCACGGTTTGTGCCATGTTAGACATCTACCCTTGGAAACGACGTGGCTTAGCCGGAGCTAAACCGACCCTCTATCTGCAAGATATCCTGACCTTCCCGTTCACATTGGAGCAATTGGAAGAAAGCCACATTGAGGTAATGAAGAATGGAACAACTGCTTAGTAAAGTGACCGATGCAGGCATGGACCCTTCTTCTGTTACTGGCGAAGAAGCGCTGATCCTTTGGGAACATATCCGCTTTCATATCGCGTCAACAAATCGTGAAAAAGCCCATTGCCACATCATCAGCGCAGAATATCGCAGCAAAATCAAACAGCTGAGTACCAGCATTGAAGAGCTTAGACAAGCTTTAGACTTACTCAAATTGCCTGAGGATGTCGAAGACATTCTATCCGTCAAAGCGAGCCTGAGCGATCGTCTGGTTGAAAAGGGCGATTACAACGCAGCGTTAACGGAATACATAGCTTCCACCAACATTGCGGTGGAATACGGTTATATCGACGAATACGTACTTGCCATTATTGGCATGGGCAACTTGTGTGACGCTTATGGTGACCATAACAAGGCGCTACGCTACTACCAAAAGATTGATGCTATAGACCATGCTATTGGCAGTCGTTCGCTTAGGTTGCGTTACAAGCTTTACATGTTAGCTTGCTATATCAGTATACAGCGCATTGGTTCAGCAACTGACTTACTTAGCGAATGTGAAGAGTTGAGTATTTTGGTGAGTGACAAAAACCTCACCAGCCAAATTCATTTATACCGTGCTAAGTTATTGCGTCTACAAAACGAGTGCAACCAAGCCCTGATTGCGATTTCACATATTCAATACTCGACAGGTAAGCAGCACACTCAATGGCTATCGACCATGGTGAAAATCGAAACGGCTTACTGCTTGAACGAAATCGGACACCAATCTCTGGCAAACCTGCTTTTATCCTCGACAGGCAAGCGCATTAATGAGTATTCCTCTCCACTGATCGCCAATCGCTTTTACAATGCAATGAGTCAAGTGTGCTCTTCTCAAGGCCAATTTAAAGAAGCACTCAACTACGAGAAAAAAGCATTCCGTGTTGAATCCGACCTCATCAAACATATCCCAATCGGTGAGCTAGGTGCAGCCCAATTACGTCGCCTCACTCGCTTTGAGTTGCAGCTTAAGTTGATTCTTTCTGAGATTGAAAACAAAGAGCTGAAAGAAACCACTAAACAGCACAAAAATACCGTAGCGCAACTACAGCAGGATGTATTTACCGACCCACTCACTTCGCTGCACAACCGCCGTTGGTTAGAAGTGAAGCTGAAAGACTTGTTGTTGCATGACACGTCATTTGCATTGATGGTGATTGATATTGACCATTTCAAATCAATTAACGATGAACTGAGTCATTTAGTCGGTGATAAAGCAATTCAGAACGTATCAAAAGAGCTGTCTGGCTACTTTAAATTCCGAGGGTCATCTTGCGTTCGCTTTGGCGGTGAAGAATTTTTGGTGATTCTGGAAAATACAGAACTTGCCCGTGCAGAGATGCACGCCGAAAACTATCGCGAACGTATCTATCAGTTTGGTTGGCATGAAATATTGGGTGAGCGTGGCTTGACCGTTTCCATCGGTATCACACTTCATCGTGAAGGCGAGAACACACAACGTACCTTCTATCGCGCTGATAAAGCCCTCTACCGAGCCAAGGCCAACGGCCGGAACCAAGTGTGTACGGAGCTTTAAAGCAATCAATAAAAAGCGCCCCAGCATCAACTGGGGCGTTTTCTTTGGATTCAATCAACAATATTACAGGAAGAAAAGCGAAATACCGCCCAATGCCATCAAGGTTCCCATGACACTTTTCACACCCACCTTTTCCCCGCGCACAGCATAGATCACCAAGATAAACAACGGACTGGTTGCAATGAGAGTTTGTGCAATCGCTGGATTGGCGTATTTCAATGCAACTTGCTGTAACCATAACGCTAGGAAAGTCCCAACGAAAATCGCCAGCAATAGCCAACCCATGGCTTTATTCCCCATTGTTGTGATGTGCCGTTTAATCCCTTTAAATGGTGCAGGTTCGACAACCTTAATCACAAGGCACACGGCAAGCACACCAATGCTCAATCGAATCAATGCGCCTAAGAGCGGCGGCAAATCACCCGCGACGAGGGCATAGTGAGAAATCACCACACCTGAAGCTTGGCAGACACTGGCCAATAAACCAAAACCAATGCCACTCCAATTTGTCGCCTCACCGGAAGAAGAAGGCTGGAACACAACAAAAGTCACCGCTGCGGTGGTAACCACCACACCCAGCCAACTCTGCAAGGTTAACTCCGAACCTAAAAAAACCAACGCAAGCACACCAGACAACGGCGGAGCTAGAGATTCCAACAGTAAGGTTTTGTTTGGCCCAATGCGCTTGAGCGCGGCGAAATAGGCAGAATCACCAATCGCAATACCAATCACCCCAGACACCGCCAACACCGCCAGATGCAGAGGCTCGATCTGGGTAGGTAAACCTTGCGGCAGTAATGGCATCACCACCAGCATCATCATTGATGCAATGATGCCTTTCACAATGTTCAGCTGCATCGCCGAAAAGCGGTGGCTAAATTGGCTATATATCCAAGTGGCCAAAGCCCATACTATCGCAGCGCCAATGGCCGCGATCTCACCAGAATATTGCACTGCTTACTCCTTCGTATTGCATGCCGTATCTCTCAATAACAGCGAATCAAATTATAAATAACTTGATTCACTTATTGTTCTATCAAATACTTAAACAGTTAATTTACGTAAGTTTTTCTATTTGGCAACAAGCACAGGGAAGTAAGATGTTTCTAGACTATTTTGCACTTGGGTTACTCATTTTCGTTGCTTTGGTTATCTTCTACGGAATCATTGTGATTCACGATATTCCTTATGAAATAGCGAAAGAGCGCGAGCATCCTCACCAAGATGCGATTCATTATGCAGGCTGGGTTAGCCTTTTCACATTACATGCACTTTGGCCGTTTCTGTGGATTTGGGCAACCTTGTGGCGTAAAGAACGTGGCTGGGGCTTTAAGCAGCTCGAACAAGAAACACATGATATACATCATCGACTTGAAGAGCTAATTGATGAAGTCAACGAATTGAAAAAAGAAGTCTCAACGCTGAAAGGTAAACAACCTGTATCAAGCGTTTCAGTTCAAAAAGAACAAGGTAAGGAGGAACAATAATGGATTTACTACTGGTTCTGACTTACGCAGCGCTATGTATCGCGATTTTTAAAATCTTCAATATCCCATTGAATAAGTGGACAGTACCAACGGCTGTACTCGGCGGCGTAGTGTTGGTCGGTACACTTATCTTACTGATGAACTACAACCACCCATTCACACAGATTGGTAACCAAGTATTCTCAACCACACCGGTGGTATCAGGTGTCCGTGGTCGAGTGATTGAAGTACCTGTTCAAGCAAACCAACCGTTGCAAAAAGGCGATGTTCTTTTCCGTATCGACCCGATTCCGTTCCAAGCAGAGGTCGATAAGCTACGCGCGAAAGTGAAAGAAGCAAGCCAAGGTGCATTGGGGTTAGAGTCGGGCGTTCAAGAAGCAGAAGCTGCGGTCATCAAAGCCCTTGCAGAGCGTGATAAAGCGCAACGCGAATTCGACCGTTATCAACGTGGTTTTGATCGTGGCGCGTTCACTGAGCAACAACTGGATACTCGTCGACAAGCGTTTAAAGCCGCCCAAGCAGCACTAGAGGTGTCGCAATCTAAACGAGAACAAGCACAAATCGCACTTGACTCGGAAGTTGGTGGAGAGAATACGCAAGTTGCCTCATTGCTAGCAGAACTTCGCCAGGCTGAATTCAATCTTGATCAGACCGTTGTTAGAGCCCCAACCGAAGGCTATGTAACGCAGCTTGCTTTGCGCCCGGGAGTGATGGCGGTGCCTTTACCGCTAGCACCGGTGATGACTTTTGTGCATACCGAGCAAAAACTGTACACAGCCGCTTTCCGCCAAAACTCTTTGCAACGTTTAGAACCCGGATTTGAAGCGGAATTCATGTTCCGTGCACTACCTGGTAGTGTGTTCAAAGGCAAAGTGATTGAAGTACTGCCGGCGATCGGTGAAAGCCAATTCCAAGCTCGTGGTGCGCTACTTGGTACAGAGGCCCTCCGTACAAGCGGACGTGTATTTGTAACGCTTCAAATCACTGACGATCTAACTGAATATCATCTACCACTAGGTACAGCCGTAGAAGTCGCAGTTTACTCGGACAGTTTCACCCACGTTTCTATCATGCGTAAAGTACTTATCCGAATGAAGAGCTGGCAAAACTACCTATACCTAGATCATTAATTTAACTAACAAAAATCGTACTAAAAAGTGTAATCAGGGGCTGACAGTTAGCCCCTGGTTGCATTCTAGCCATCCAGACAGATAGCATTCCCACTTTTATCAATATTCTGTATAATGCGCGCCTTATTTTTGATGCTTGCTGTAAAACTAAGCCAGTCAAAAGGATGCGTGAATCCAATCACACATTTCTTGAAGAAAGATAGAGCAAACAATAAGCAGCTTGGTTGTTTCCAAACTTTGTTACACAATCAGCGCTATAAAAACAAAGCAAGTGAACGTTCTTTAAAATCGACAATTGAACTGAGGTTATCTATGAATCTTTCTGCTAAAACCGTAGTGGTTATTGCAATCGGTGCTGCGCTATACGGCATCGGCGGTTTGCCAATGTTTGGCATTCCTGTGTTTGCAAACACGACGCTGAAACCAGCAATGGCGGTATTGGCATTGTTCTCAGTGTTATTCGGCCCTCTTGTAGGCTTCTTGGTTGGCTTCATTGGCCACTGGGTTACTGACCTATTTGCAGGCTGGGGCGTATGGCTAACTTGGGTACTTGGTTCAGGTATTGTCGGTTTGATCATCGGTCTTTTCCCTTCTCTAACACGTAATCGCTTAGAGACAGGGGACTTCAATATGAAAGATTTCGCGTTGTTCGTGGTGCTTGCTCTATTGGGTAACGTATTTGGTTACGGCTGCTCAGCCTTCCTAGACACCATCTTGTATGCAGAACCGTTCACTAAGGTATTTACACAGCTGTCGATCATCGCACTGGGTAACACCATTCTTATTGCTATTGTTGGCTTCTTCATTCTTAAGTCTGTCGCAAAACGTAACAAGCAAAGCCGCAACTTAACAGAGGCTTAATGTCGAATGACAATCGAATTTTCTAACTTCTCTTTTAGATATGAGTCGCTGGACAAACCGACGCTAAAAAATATCAATCTAAGGATAGAGAAAGGAGAGAAAATCGTCATTATCGGTCCAAGTGGTAGTGGTAAATCTACCCTTGGCCAATGTCTTAACGGACTGATCCCACATGCGATTAAAGGGGAAACCAGTGGCCAGCTGACCATCAATGGTCAAGACACTGCCCCTTTTGATATGCACCAATTCACCGAAAAAGTTGGTACCGTACTGCAAGATACGGACAGCCAATTTGTTGGTTTGAGCATTGGTGAAGACATCGCATTCGCGTTGGAAAACCAATTGATGTCTAACATCGACATGTACCCATTGGTCAAAGCGACGGCCAAAATGGTCGATTTGGAACAGATGTTAGATCGCTCCCCTCACGATTTATCAGGCGGTCAGAAACAACGCGTTTCTTTGGCGGGTATTTTAGTCGATGACGTCGACATCTTGTTGTTTGACGAACCACTTGCTGCCCTTGATCCAAAGACGGGTAAGAAGACCATCGAGATTATCGATGATCTGCACCGCGAAACGGGCAAAACCATCATCATTATCGAGCACCGTCTTGAGGATGTGCTGCATCGCTCTGTTGACCGCATTATTCTGATGGAAAGTGGTGAAATCATCGCAGATACCAAACCAGATGAGATCTTAGCGTCCCCGCTTCTTGAAGAATACGGTATCCGTGAGCCTCTTTATCTTTCTGCTTTGAAAGAAGCAGGCTGCGCGATTGAAGGCGATGCAAAGCCATCGAGCTTAAGCACATTGCCATTGGCGCAATACCAATCCACCGTCAGCGCATGGTTTGAAGCCTCACAAGTAGCAGAGGTTGCAACCCCAACCGATACGCTTCTAGAAGTTCGTGATCTTACTTACTCATACGATGGCGAAAAGAACGCGCTTGAAGGGGTCAGTTTTGATGTCAAACGCGGTGAGTTTTTATCGGTATTGGGTAAAAACGGCTCTGGGAAATCCACCATCACTAAGCTTGTGATGGGCGTGATTGAACCAGACCAAGGTTCGATGATCTTGAACGGCCAAGACTTAAATGAGCTAACGATTTTCGAGCGTAGCCAAAAGGTTGGCGTGGTAATGCAAAACCCAAATCATATGATTTCGCATCACATGATTTTCGACGAAGTGGCTTTTGGCTTGCGTAACCGTGGCGTTGAAGAGAAACAAGTCGAAGCGAAGGTATTGGAAGTCCTTGAGCTGTGTGGTTTGAGCAAGTACCGCCATTGGCCAATTGAGGCATTAAGCTACGGTCAGAAGAAGCGTGTGACGATTGCATCGATTCTTGCCCTAGAGCCTGAGCTTTTGATTCTGGACGAGCCTACTGCTGGACAAGATTACCGTAACTACACATCAATGCTGAGCTTTATCGAGAAGCTTAATCGTGAACTTGGCATTACGGTGATGATCATCTCGCACGACATGCACTTGGTCTTGGAATACACAACTCGTTCCATCGTGATTGCTGATAGCAAGTTGATTGCCGACGCACCAATGATCGAAGTGTTTAGTTCCCCAGCACTGTTAGACCAAGCGAACTTGGCGACAACTAGCTTGTATGAACTGGCGACTGAGTTAGGCATTGAGAACACGAACGACTTTATGCAGCACTTTATTGACGTTGAAAAAGCGCGTCGAGAACGTGAAAACAACGCCGATATCCAAGCTTCAAAAGCTCAAGATTCACAAAATAATGATGCTAAAAACATTGAGAAAGTAGTGGCATGAAAGACAACAAGATGAAGTTTGGTATCAACTACATCGATACCCAATCGCCACTGCACAAACTCAATGGCATCACCAAGTTTTTGATGTTCATTGCATGGGTAACGGTGGTACTTACGACCTTTGATTTGCGCATCATTACTCTACTGATCGTTGTAGGTCTTGGTTTGCTAAAAATGACCAAGGTACCTTTCCATGTGTACAAGCCTTTACTGATCGGTACAGGCAGTGTTTTGTTGATTAATGCGCTGTTTATGTTTGCATTAGCGCCGCAACAAGGCAGTGAATACATGGGCTCAACAACTGTATTGTTGTCGTTACCGGGTAATTACTCACTCACCCAAGAGACCTTGTTCTATCTGGTCACCGTGACACTGAAGTACTTCAGTATGTTCCCAATTGCCTTGGTGTTTGTATTTACCACGCATCCTACTGAGTTTGCAGCAAGTTTGAACCGCATGGGTGTGCCTTACAAAATCGCTTATGCCGTCAGTTTGACCTTGCGTTACTTGCCAGAAGTGAAGAAAGACTTCGTGAACATCATGCACGCTCAACAAGCTCGTGGTGTTGAACTGAGTAAGAAAGCGCCGTTGTTTACCCGTATGAAGAACGTTTCTAAGATCTTAGGTCCGCTGATTTTCTCTAGCCTAGATCGCGCTGACCAAATCTCTAACGCGATGACATTGCGTGGTTTTGGTCGTCATTCTTCCCGTACTTGGTACAGCCTAAAGCCGCTGACCAAAGCCGATATGGTGTGTATGGCAGGCATCGTCGTGATTGTCACCGCTGCGATTAGCAAACGCGTTATAGACACTCAACTGTTTTGGTATCCGTTCTAAACGAACCAGTATCACGTTGAAAACCGAATACAAAAATGGGATGCCTCTGCATCCCATTTTTATAACCAGTTTTCGCGTTAAGTTATTGAGTAGTAAGTACTAACTTAGTTCCATCTCAACACACGTGTTTCGTTACCCTCTCCCGGCTTAGCTGGGATATTTAAGGACAGTAACAAGCTCACTGCGGCCATAGCGGCACCAATGTAAAACACGCTTGAAGGCGAAACCAACCAAATCACACCAAAGGTTACCGGAATCACGACCGCTGCAATGTGGTTGATGGTAAACGCCACACCAGCCGTTGATGCCATGTCCGCCGGATCGGCTATCTTCTGGAAGTAAGTTTTGATTGCGAGTGCCAGCGCAAAGAACAAATGGTCAATCACGTACAATGCTGCCGCCCACTCCGCAGTTTGCACTAAACCGTAACCAACGAAGACAAAAATCAGTCCCACATATTCAAACATCAATGCTTTGCGCTCACCAACGGCTCCGATAAAGCGACCAATACGTTTAGCAAACAGGAAGTTGAACAAGTAGTTGATTAAGAAAAGCAGTGTGATGTCCGCAGCCGAATAGCCAAACTTCTCCACCATCAAGAAACCAGCGAAGACCGTGAAGATTTGACGGCGAGCACCACTCATAAAGGTCAATGCATAATAAAGCCAGTAACGCTTACGCAGCACCAACTTTTTGTTTTGTGGAACTTCCGTTTTGAATTCAGGGAACGCAAACGCCATCACCAGAATCAATACAAAACCGATACCGCCCGCCAGCAAGTAAACCGTTTTGAATTCTAATTTGAGCTGCTCAAGCAGAATCCAAATCGCACCATAAGTAATCAAAGACGCTAGTGCACCAACCGATATAAACTTGCCTAACATTTCTGGTGCTTCTTCTTTGGTTAGCCATTGCAAAGAAAGGGATTGCTTTAACGTTTCAAAGTAATGAAAACCAGTCGACATCAACAAGGTTGTAAAAAGAAGTCCAAACAAAGATGGGAAGTAACCTGTGATTGCCGTGCCCAGTGTCAGCATGGCGAGCGAGACCAACATAAAACGTTGCTCGCGGATAAACAGCAAAACAAAGACAACAGTGAAAGCAAGAAAACCGGGAATCTCACGCACACTTTGCAGTAAGCCGATATCTGCTCCATCAAAGTTGGCTTTTTCGATAACGAAGTTGTTCAGTAGCGCCATCCAAGTGGAGAAGGCAATAGGAACAATAATGGAAATCAGCAGAAGAAAGTTCTGTGGCGTTCTCCAGCTTTTATGTGGCGTATTCATGATGAGTCCTTAGAATATGAAGCCGCCATCATACCGCTAAATGTAACAAAATCGCAATATCCTTATAAGTTGTTCACTTACCAACTTTCATAACATTATCCTAAACTTAGCGACAAATTCCATTAAAAACACTCACTACCAAGATTGCGATCTTGCTATTTTTAAACATTTTTTTACATCCTCTTCCTTTGAAACAAACCCGTTTTCGTCGGCAACAATTGAAGCTTATGCCTGGAGATAAAAGGTTGTGAGCTTCTTGTTGAACGCGTGCAGAGTTATACTATTGCCATTCGTCTTTCTTTTCGGCATCAGCCACACTTTTTGTCTCGATATTATGAAAAAACAAGTCCTGTTTCTTTGCACTGGTAATTCCGCACGATCTCAACTTGCTGAAGCGATATTTAACCATATGGCGGGCACGCTCTTTCATGCTGATAGTGCAGGTGTTCACCCTAACGAAGTAGACCCAAGGGTGTTTGAAGTATTAGATGCACATTCAATCTCTGGCGAGTCACTGCATTCGAAGGATTATGCCGACGTTGCGAACAAGTCTTATGACTTTGTGGTTACATTGTGCGATAACGCCAAAGATGAATGCGTGATCTTCGAACAAAACATCGACCAATTACATTGGAACCTAGTCGATCCAAAACCACTCGAAGGCACAGAACCGTTCCAAAATACGGCCAAAGAATTGATCGAGCGCATCAGTCTATTTCTACTAGTAAACAGTGAAGAAAACCGTACACAAGTGGATCCAAGTAGTTTCTTTAAACTGATGAGCGATCCGTTGCGACTCAAAATATTGATGCTGCTAGAAGATGAACAAGACTTAACCGTCACCGATCTCAAAAACGCTTTGAACGAAAGCCAGCCAAAAGTCTCTCGTCACTTAGCATTGCTACGAGACACGACATTCTTAAAAGATACACGCCATGGCTTATGGATCCATTATCGTCTTTCCCCTTCGCTTCCTATGTGGATTAAGCATCTACTCCAAATAGTGCGTGTCGGTAATCCAGGCATCATTAATATTGAAAAGAACCGCTTGAAAGCCGCACAACAAAGTGAGCAATAACCTTTTTCACTCAGCTTAAGACATACTGATGCCTCGATGAAAAACCGCTGCATAAATGATTTGGAGCGGTATCACTTTGTCAGCGACAAGTCAGTATCAAAACTTGGTGTTAACCCAACCCACCCTTACAAATAAGACGCTGATAATATTGGTAAAAATCACCTTCAATTCGTCATGTTGGGTACAACCCAATATCATAAATACCCCATGAACAAGTGAAATGCCTTCGTGGTGAGCATCGTTAAAATACCCTTTATTCAAGATGCCTTTTGCAACCGTAACCAACACGATATTGTTGAACTCGATTTGCTACTTATTGTCCCGACTCCAGCTAGTAGCAGTTTGTGACTCCACATAAGCCTTTCCCACCCACTCCTAGGGTGGGCTTTTTTTTTCAAAAAAT
The DNA here is from genome assembly GCF_002887615.1 of Vibrio jasicida 090810c. Lineage (NCBI taxonomy): Bacteria > Pseudomonadati > Pseudomonadota > Gammaproteobacteria > Vibrionales > Vibrionaceae > Vibrio > Vibrio jasicida. Next base: position 2,025,374 of record NZ_CP025793.1, read on the forward strand.
GCAGTGTGTAGGCATTCCAGACCTATATCTTTTAAAGGTGATAACTTCGGCTAGTATTCATTGAGATATCATCTGAACATCAGCCAATAAACGGCTCAATCAATATTTCATCTTTGATAATCGAGAATACCCATGCGAAACGCTAAAATCGCGAAGACCATTTTGTGGGTTGTGGTCGGCAGTTCGATGCTTTGGCGTCAGCTAGTCAGCATGGACTACCTGCTCCATTAAACAAGCAGACCGCACGCCTATTGATAATGAGGTAAAGCCTCATCGAAAGCCCTTTTCTCACGGAAGAGAGAGGGCTTTCAACTTTCTGTTCCTATCTAAACGTCTATAGTCATCTGAATGATGAACAATCTTGGGAATGCCTTAATCCTTTTTAGTACCGATGCTAAATTAAGCACCGAATTGAGAGATTAGGATTCATGAGATGAAATACGCATTTTCAGTGATGTTATTGTCACTGCTTCCTGTGGTCGCAAACGCTGGCCCTATCGACCCGAAATGTAGCCCTAAGAAGCTGGCTAACGGTGTAACAAAGGTAGTAGGTAACCGTTGTACGCTTGACGAGACGATCGCGGATACCACGAAAGAAGCGCTAGGCGTCGACCATCGCGTTAACCCCAAGAAGCGACTAGAAAGAAAAGGCCTTATCAAAGACGAAAAGTCGGACTAAGCGCCACCTTCCATTCCTTTCTAAAATGGCCAGTGTTTATCGACACTGGCCATTTGGTTTTAGCTCAACCGAAGCCCCCTCGCCTTTAATGGTCGTAGGCCCAATATCAAAGCGGCATGCTTCACCACTAAGGTAAACGGTATTCAATAGATTGTGCTCTTGATAAGTGACTCTGACTTGAGACTCCATCGGAGCAACAACGATGATGTCGACTTCACGTCCAGTGGGTTGAGCTTGGTTTACACAACCAGTGCTAAGTAAAACAAGAGGAACTAAGAGGCTTTTCATAACAATAGAGTCTTTCATTCACGTCATAACAGTCAAAAAAAACCACCCAGATACAAGGGTGGTTATTAAAAAGGAATACGCTATTTCTATAACAGTGATGAATCTTAATTAAGCTCAATAATATTTTGATGGCATCGAAAAATTAAACAAAACTAGACTGCCTACTAGCTAAACTCGCTCTTTGCTCTCTTACTCTTTGTTTTGTTACTCAATGTTCTTCACATTCAGTCGATTCTGGAACTCAAACACCTTTTCAGGACAAACATCTAAACAACGCCCGCAACTCATGCAAGTTTGATCCATCACGCGACGGTCGCCTTCTTTTAACGGTTGACGCAAAATCTCCGGCTCGGGGCAAACATAAAAACAATCCATGCACTTAGTACAGTCTTCTCGGCGCACGGCAGTGACTCGCATTAAACTCTTGCTACCAATCACGCTGTACGTTGCTCCCAGTGGACACAAGTGTCCGCACCAACCATGTTCTACGAGCAATAAATCGAGAACAAACACCAGCAAAATAAGTACCCAACCTGCTCCCATGCCAAACACTATGCCTCGATGCAATGCCGCCACTGGGTCTAACCAAGTCCAAAGCACTGAGCCCGAAATCGCGCTGCCAAGCATCAATGCAGGAATTAACCAATAGCGAATATTTGGCGACCAACGATAACTCGCTTTGAGATTGAGTTTTCTGCGCAGCCACGCAGCAAAATCCGTCACGATATTGAGTGGGCATACCCAAGCACAAAAAGCGCGCGGAGCAAGAATCGCGTAAAACACCAACACAATCGCTACGCCTAGGAAAGCGTTAAACTCTGGAATATGACCTGTGGCGAGAGACTGTAATACAATCAGAGGATCGCTTAATGGCACCGTATTAAGCAGCATACTGGAAGACAAATTGCCTTGCAGAATGCCCCATGTTGGCCCTGCCATAAACAGAACAATGATGGTCAGTTGGCATAATCGACGTAGAATGAGAAAACGATGCGCACGCCACCAGCCCAGTTTTTCGATGGCTTCTTTGCCAGCATCTTGCGCTAAGTTCTTGGCCATTATTGACCTCCTTTGAGCGACTCAAGCGCACCACTTGGCACTGGATTATCTGCTGGTAAGACATTTTCAAGCGGCTTGTCGATTTCTTGCCAGCCAAAATTGTAGTGGCTACCAACCTTACCTTTCGCTAGATCCGTTGGCACCACTTTGATCGCAGCCACATCAAGCACACAAGCTTGTTCGCATTTGCCACAACCCGTACACACATCAGAATTGACGGTCGGGATCAGTTTCGCGTGATAGCCCGTTCTATCATTACGAATGTTCTCCAGCGTTATCGCTTCATCAATTAGCGGGCAGACACGGTAACAAACGTCGCAACGCAAACCTTGCCAGTTCAGACAGGTCTCGTGGTCGATCAGCACAGCCGTCCCCATTCTCGCATCGTCTATATCGGTAAGATCATGATCCAACGCACCGCTAGGACAAGCCACGACACAAGGGATGTCTTCACACATTTCGCAAGGAATATCGCGCGCAGTGAAGTACGGTGAACCAGTTGCAACTGGGGATAGCAGACTCGCAAGCTTCAAAGTGTCATAAGGGCACGCCTGAACACACAGCCCACAACGAATACAGGCAGACTCAAAATCACCTTCTGGCAAAGCGCCAGGCGGACGAATAGGCACACCTTTAGTTTCGCGTGCTTGGCTCTGCAAAGACTGCAAACCAAGAACACACGCTGCCGCACCCACACCAGCGGCGGTGCGGGCAGTGTCACGCAAAAATCGACGTCGACTTTGCGAGACTTTTGACTGAGAGGATTTCATTATTATTTTCCTCAAACACGCTCTAATTGCTCTTAAATAAGTTAAGCATAAATAGCGCTAAAAAGGCGTGCTCCCCATACCCCATAAGAGGTAACTCAAGTGTCTCTTGATTAAAATCAACTCGTTGCAGATACCGACTTCACACTTTAGTGAAAATGGCTTTATTTCGTTATTTCAAAGTTCACCATTATTCTCCATAAAATGAGAGTTACTCAGTATAAAAATTCAACACAAAATCACTCTCATTGGTATTTTCAATGATAATCCACTATGAAAACTTAAAATTAGAAATACGTAACATACTCAATTAAAAGTAGTTTGGCACCTAAAGCTAAAAAAATACTATTCAAACCGCATTTCTCTGGTTAGATTGAAATTAATTCCAATAAACCAAAGGAGAGAAGCATGGAAATCATCGTACGTCCAACCACTGTTGAAGACGCTGCTGCACTAGTCGAAATCTATTCACAACCGAAAGCACAACGTGAAACCCTGCAACTCCCTAAGCCATCTCTCGCGATGTGGGTCGACCGACTATCCAACATGCCCACAGGTGTTTACAGTTATGTCGCAGAAATCGATGGTAAGGTGGTCGGAAACATTGGCTTTCATCACTCCCAACGCCCAAGAACATCACACACGGCCTCGTTTGGAATCGGTGTGCACGATGAGTTTCACGGTTTAGGAGTCGGCAACGCGTTGATCAGCACCGTAACGGATCTCGCCGACAACTGGCTCAATGTTCGACGTATTCAAATCGAAGTAAACACCGATAACGAAGCTGCCATTGGCTTATACAAGAAACACGGTTTTGAAATAGAAGGTGAATTGGTCGATGCCTCTTTTAGAGACGGTGAGTTTATTAATACTTACAGCCTAGCCCGTATCAATAAACCGAAAAACTAACGTCTATTGACCTAAAAACTGCCTTTATATACCCAAGTAACCTCGAGATACTTGGGTATATCTACCTTCGGGTCGATTTTGCTTTCTTCGCAGTTTCTACCCCAAAGAGTCCAGGACACGTTTGGTGAGCGCTTCGGTATAAGGGTTAATCTTCCAATGATCTGGACTCCACCCTTTTACAAAGCGTTGGAAATCCGCCCAAGCCACGGCAAATAAAGGTCGCCACTCTTGTTCGACCTCAGATGGTTCTAACTCGGTTTGATAATGTTTCAGTGCTGTATTTAACGCAACAAAATAGGTATCAAGCACCCAAGGTTCCATTTCAGCACATTTATCAGGATCGACAGCACTGCTCATAAATAGCGCGACATCTTTCATCGCGCAACCATGACCGACGTATTGAAAATCGACCGCGGCAACCGCCGAGTTTTGCGAATTGAAGCAGAAGTTTGCTAGCTTCGCATCGCCATGAATCAAGGTTTGAAATCGCGCTTGTTTTAGAGTTTGGTCGATTAACCCTGCCCTCTTTTTCAACCGAGCATCTTGAAGGACTGCCAATTCATCAGGTCGAGTATCTAAGTGCCAATACGTTCCCGTTTTCCATAAAGCATCATGATGAACGCCAATGTATCGCGCATGAAAGTTAGCAAGCCATTCTAAACACGCTTTTAGTTGGGCTTTTCCTGCACTTTTCATTACGTTTGGGTACCCCGCCAGAGTAAGATCTTCCATCACGATCAACCATTCCGTTTCATTCTGAAAGCATTTAAGCCCTTGAGGAATACGGCAACGCTCATCAACTGTTTGACTGAAGTATTGATACCAACTCACTTCAACTTGGTAAGAATGCAGCTTACGTTTATGGGAGCGGTCGGTATTCCAGCCTCGCGGATGCTCAGACGGTTTTGGTAATTGAACATGCTTTACAATAATGGAGCGCTGCGAAAAGGTCAGTCTGACCAACTCTCCGTATCCGCCCCATAAAGACTGGATCACATCGACACCTTGAAGCAAACCAAGTTCCAGTTCATCTCCGATGCTTTGATAATGTGGGTTATTCATTGATTCCATCAAGCGAGTAAATGCGACCATTCTGGGTGTGTTGCCATGTATTTAATCACGTATGGGCAAATGGGCACAATAGTGTAACCAAGCGCTTCAATCTCAGGTAGAACCGACGCCATCATGACGCTTCCATAACCTTTGCCGCGAGCTTCTTCCGGAATAAGCGTCGAAGTAATATGCATCTCCCCATTCTCGAGTTTATAAGCCACTTTCGCTTTATGGTCTTGGTCTAAATCGACCCAGAAAATCTGGTTTGTTGTGTCATGTGTCACTTTCTGCATTATCTACCTCCCACTTTTGGCCTCTGTTTTATTGAATCAATCTATATGACTGCATAGAATGATATCAACGCAATAATCTAGTCAATTCCTACTAATTATCATAGCGCGGAACACCTTCTCGAATCAGGTACGACAATAAGAATGAGAAATATGATGGCGAGCGCCACGGACAGTCGAGCGTCTCTACAGAACAAAAACGCCCCAGAACGTCAGGCAAGCACATTAAATAGCACCGATGCAATGGCAATGGTGGAACACGGCAGTGAAGTCACATTGAACGTGACGACACCTGTTGGAACGAAGTTCATCACCACGAGCACCTTCATGGGTTGCCATTCAAATAATACCGCGTTGATAGAAATTCCAAACATTTCAGATGAAGATTTGAAGTTCTATTTCCAAGAAGGTTTTTGGATTAACGTAAAAGCGTATTCGCATCGCGGCGAAGGTGCGGTTATCCCTTTCCGAGCACAATTACAGCACCGCTTGGGTGATCCATACCCGTTACTGGTGCTGAGTTTGCCAAATACCATGCAAGTGTATCAACTAAGAAAAGAAGTGCGTTACGAAGTAAATTTACGTTCTCGACTTCAGTTTGAACAGTACCGAGCTGAGTGTGAAATACGCGACCTATCAAAGAGTGGTTGCCGTTTTGTAACTTCACCAATGAGTCGAACACTTCAAGTCGGAGATCAGATTACGTTAGATATCACCATGCCAGGAAATGGACGTCTGCTTGCACCATTAAAAGGGAAAATTTGTAATCTGCAAAAATCGGTGCATTACGCGCGTTACGGCGTGGAATTTGATGACTTTGGCAAAGCAAACGCTAAGAACTTATTAAGCCACCTAAAATTTGATGGCACCAAGCTAAAGCTGAAAGGCTAACGCAAAGCTTTTGTTCTGAATTTTAACGTTACAATGGAAAAACCCCTTACCATCTGGCAAGGGGTTCTAAACAACTAAAAATAAGGCAGTATATTTTCAGTCATATTCGACTTAGAAATCGTAGCGTAGGCCTAGTGCTAGCTCGTCTTTCTCTTCAGTACCTTTGCTGTCCATTAGGTCGAAGTTGTATGACGCGTAGCCACGGAAGTTAGGCTTGAAGTAGTAAGTTACGTCAACCGCTAGGTTATCGACGCTGTCGTCGTTATCTTGCTCTGCTTTGTTGTACGTAGAAGTGAACACTGTTTGGCCCATTGTGTAAGCTACTGCTAGTTCATAACCTTTGTAGTCAACATCACCAGAAGCAGGAGCCACATTAGCATCTTGATCTAGGTTATCACCACCAGTGTAAAGACCAGAAACGTAGAAGTTACCAACAGTGTAAGCAGCCGCTAGCATGAACTCGTCACCTTCGTTCTGATCTGCGTAGCCAGCACCAACTTCGAAACCAGTGTCAGCAAATGCGTAGATTGCTGATAGAGAGAAGCCATCTTCATCGTTATCACCAAAGCCATTCGCTTCTTCAGTACGGTCAGCAAAACGGTAGCTTGCACGCAATGCTAGTTGCTCGAACTGACCAGCGTAAGAAACCATGTTGTCTGTACGATCAGCCACTGCTAGTTTGTATGCTGCAGTATTGCCGTGGTAAGCCATGATATCTGTAAAATCAGTGATTACACCTAGTGCACCATCGTTTTTACCGTAAGTGATTTCACCGTACTTGCCACCAAGACCTGCGTAAGCGTAGCGAGTTTCAAGATCACTGCTCTCATCGACAGCGCCTTTTTCAGAAGTTTCGAATTCACCTTCCCAAAAACCAACACCGTATAGGCTGTCGTTGATTTCCTGTTTGCCTAGGAAGTTAAGACGGATACGAGAAGCATCTTCTGCTTTGCCATCCATCATAGAAAGACGCGCTTCAGCACGGCCGCCCATGTTTAGTGAAGTACCGTCTTGGTTGTATAGTTCTGAAGCGACAACTTGAGATCCAGATGCTAACAGTGCCACTGCTACAGCTACAGCTAATGTTTTCAATTTCATTTTAATTTTCCATATCTTTGTTTTTAGTTGTTTCCTCACCAGAAAACAGGACATTTCTGTACCAACGAGAAAACGGACGGCATAGTAGCAGCCTCGACTTATAGCGCAACAAGTTGAATAGACAGGATATATAGAAGAAAACACCATGCGAGATGGCAATATGAATACAGCAAAACCATCAAGTTAGCGGATAGATAGGAAAATGTGTGTGTGTCAAAAAAATTTTGACGCAAAAAACACGCTCAAAAGATTTATAAATGTGACATCAATCACACACGATCTCATGTAAACATATGATTTATATGATGTTAGTTTTATCAATATTGAGTTAAAGGTAAAAAAATCCCCAAGCCAACGCTCAGGGATTCTTTTCGATCAGTCGATGTTTATCACTTACCGCTTTTTATTAAAGCTTGAAGAAGCTCAACTGTTCTTTTTGCTTTTCAGCGAGGTGAGAAAGCTCTGTACTTGCGCTCGCGCTTTGGCTGATGCCTGCAACGTTTTGGTTCACAAGCTCAGACATGTTTACCACGTTGCGGTTGATGTCTTGAGTCACCTGAGACTGCTCTTCTGCCGCTGTTGCCACTTGCGTATTTGAATCGTTGATGTTGGCAACAGATTCTGTAATACCAATCAACGCATCATTCGCTTGCTGCGTTAGTTCATTGTTGCGGTTCAGCATTTCTAAGCTCACCTGCATACTGTCATTGGCAAGGCCAGACTGTGCTTGAAGCTCTTCAATGATAGAAGAGATTTCTTGCGTTGAATCTTGAGTGCGCGCTGCCAGCATACGAACTTCGTCTGCTACAACAGCAAAACCACGACCAGATTCACCTGCACGTGCTGCTTCAATCGCCGCATTCAGTGCTAGAAGGTTAGTTTGCTCAGATACGCCACGAATCACTTCAATAACGTCGTTGATTTGAACCGATTGCTCTTTCAGACGAAGAACCACTTGCGCCGCATCGTTAAGTGCTTGAGACATTTGCTCGCTTGCTTGTGCACTCTCTTGGAAGATCGCTAGGCCAGATTGCGCTAGACCATCCGCTTCACGAGCTGTCGCATCTGCTGATGTAGCATTATCGCTAACGTTGTTTGCCGTGCTTGCAAGCTCATTAACAGCGGATGCAACTTGTTCGATTTCCGCCAGTTCTTGCTGCGCATTGGCTTCAGCTTGCGTCATTACCGCCGCAAGTTCAGTTGAAGCAGACGCGACTTCTTCGCTAATACGCATCAATTGATCAACCGTATCATGAAGCTGTTTCGCTGTTTGGTTAACGTCTTTGCTTAGCTGAGCGATCTCGTTGTCACCATCAATGTCTGCACGTACTGACAGATCACCACCCGCGAGTTTACGCATCACTTCTTGTAGTTTTTGGATTGGCGTAACAATCATGCCTGACAAGAACCACGCGCCTAGCAAGGAGAAGGCAAAAACAGCAATCACTGACATCATTGCGTTGTTTTGTACGCGAACGTGTTCACGAGCACTTGCTTCTGTCGCTTGTGTTGCAATTTGGTTTACGCGTTGAGACAGCGCATTGATCGTTGCAACCATTTCATTACCGACACGACGGTAACCAGAAATAAAGTTTGTGTATTCGCCATCAGAGACCAAGCCACGATCATGACGATTGAAGAACTCAACCGCACGAGTTGAATAGTCGATGTATGTATCGATGCTTTGGCGTACTTTTTCCGCTTCTGATGCAAAAGTGCCACGCGCATCAATCTTGTCGATATCCATATCAATGGCTTTCGCGCCTGCTTTAAGATCAGCAAGGAAGGCATCACGACGAGACGCATCATAAATCGCGTAAACCGCGCTAATACGTAGTGGGTAAACTTGGTCGTCAATTTGAGCCAGTGTGTCTTTATAGAACACGAGCGATTCGGAGTTAGAAGCAACCAATTCTTGCTCTGCTTCTAGATTGTTTTGCGTGATCCACAATGCAATAAACAAAGTGATCGCGGTGAATAGAACTGGAACCAAAATTTGCGTTCGAACCGACAAATTTTTCAGGGATAGCTGCATGAGTGACCTCAGGTATTTGCGTGTGGCTTCCTTGCGATGGGATTATTCCCAGACGAATAGACAAGGGGGCAAATACTAGAGGTAGATCACATTTTTGTCCAGAGCGAAAAGTCATCAATTTCATAACGTTAGTGACAATATCCCGTCAACTGCGACGGGATATTGTCGTTATGACAAATTATGAAAACTTGTACGCTTTTTTATCAGCTTTTACGCCAATGAGTGCTTATTTTCTAAGCGCATTCAACTTAGCTTGTGCCAACCCGAAGATGGTGTCGATAGGGTAAGTTCCCTCGTCGGTCGCTTCACCAGCATCTTTGCCAGTAAACAGCTCAACCGCTTCGGTTACGTGGTCGATAGCCCAGATATGGAAATCTCCCTTCTCTACCGCTTTGACAATGTCAGGGCGAAGCATCAGGTTATGTACGTTTGAACGCGGGATGATCACCCCTTGTCCAGCATGACGACCTTTGATTTCACACACATCGTAGAAGCCTTCTATCTTCTCGTTTACACCACCAATAGGCTGCGCTTCACCGAATTGGTTCATCGAACCGGTAATCGCAATGTCCTGACGGTTCGGCTGTTTCGAGAACGCAGACACGACTGCACAGAACTCAGCCATACTTGCACTGTCACCATCTACACCACCGTACGATTGCTCAAAGGTAATCGTGGTTGTCAGTGGAACGCGTGCTGTCTTACCAAACACAGAAGATAAGTAAGCCGACAGAATCATCACGCCTTTCGAGTGAATACTACCGCCAAGATCAACACTTCTCTCGATATCAATCACTTCACCATCACCGTAACACGTGGTTGCCGTAATGCGGTTTGGCGCGCCAAACATGTGATCACTGGTGCTCAATACCGACAGTGCGTTGACCTGACCAACTGCAGAACCTTCGGTACGAATCAAGGTCGTGCCATTAACGAAGGTTTCCATCACGCTATCTTGCAAACGGCTGACTCGCATTTCTTGATTGCTCAAAGCCTCTTCCACGTGTCCGATACGGATCATGTTGGAATTCGCCTGACGAGCCACGTAGTTAGACTCACGCAATAGATTAGCGATGTTGGCAGAATGCAACGAAAGCTTGGTTTGGTCTCCAGACAACCGCGAACTGTATTCGATGATGCGTGCGATGGCTTTCTTATCGCAGTGCAGCATGTTGTTGTCGTTCACCACACTAGAAATAAAACGTGCGTATTGCAGTTCTGAGTCAGGTGTACGCTTCATCTCATCTTCAAAGTCTGCTGTTACTCTAAACAACTCACCAAACTCCGGATCATAATGCTGGAGCAACTGGTAAGTGCGGTAATCACCAAACAGGATTATCTTTATATCAAGAGGGATCGGTTCTGGATCGAGAGACACCGCACCAGTTAGCGTGACCTCTTTCTCTAACGAGGTAAAACTTAACTGACGTGAACGCAACGCTCGTTTGAGACCATCCCAGACGTAAGGCTGCTCTAGTACTTTTTGTGCATCCATCAAAAGAACGCCACCGTTGGCTTTATGTAGACTGCCCGCTCGAATTAACGAGAAATCAGTAAATACTGTGCCTTTGAAAGTTGCGGTTTCAATCGAGCCAAACAGAGAGTGATAGTTCGGGTTTTCTTCCACCACAATTGGAAATTCACACTTGCTGCGATTGACCAACACATTCACTTTGTAACGACGTGGTAACTTCTTATCTAAAGAAGCTGTGGCAATCTCACCTTGCTCTCCACTCTGCTCCAAGAAAATATCAGCATTTTCAACGATGTCTTTTTGCAGATCAGTGAGATACGTTTTGATCTCAGAGTACTCCGCATAATCCACTTTCAACTGTTTGATGAAGTGGGTAATTACATCCAGCGTGACATCATCATTGAGCTTTTTGATCTTTTCACTGAACGACTCTTCCCACTCGGTCAGCTCACGAATCATGTTACGTAGGCTGACCTCTAGTTCATCAATGCTACTGGAGAAGTATTCTTGCTCTTTCTTACTCAGAGCATCAAACGTCTCTTCGGTATGCAACTCTTCGCCATCCATCGCGACAAACTGGTAATCACCTTGAGTCGTTATCGTTAAGCTAATGCCTTTTTCTTTTGCTTCTTTACTGATGCTGTCCAATTCAAGCTGTTGCTTGTTCGCCAATTGGTTTTTTAGGCGATCGGCACGGCTATAGTACATCTCGTTATCGAATGCTAAAGGCAGTGCGTTCAGCAACTTCCCCATCAACTTTTCAATATCAGCTTTCAGTTTGTTACCGATACCGCAAGGTAACTTGAGGACTTTGGGAACACGTGTGTCTTCAAAGTTCGCCACGTAGCACCAATCAAACAGTGCCGCTTCATCATGTTGATGACGATTTAAATAGCGCAGAATCATGGTGCGCTTGCCCAGACCATTCTGACCAATAGCGTAGATGTTGTACCCTTTCTCCTTGATTGACATCGCGAACTCGACCGCCTTTTGAGCGCGCTCTTGTCCAACGATTTCATCAATCGGAGGCAATTCCTTGGTCGACTTACATGGCATATTCTCTAGATCCGCTACAGAATACAGCTGTTTAGGTTCCAATCTTTGTACTGCCATACTCGCCTCCTTTTTCTTATTGTCGTTACCTCAGTGTAGAGATTATTTGTTTAAAATTAAGTGATTTATCTTCCACACCAGTTCGTTTGGACATTTTACGAGCAGTCACTCAGCAACAAAATGAAAACAAGTCGCACTTGCAATTGATAATAATTTTCATTTAATATCTCTTCAAATCGAATTTTGCGGAGATGAACATGAATATTGAGCAATGCTGGATGCGCTATTTGAAAGCAGAGCAATTGATGGAGCAAGGACATTGGCCTGAAGCTCACCGTCTATATGAAGACGTGCTCAATCATCTACCTAACCATATTCAATCCGCACTAGACAATGAACAAACCAAACCGTGTCAGTTCGTTTGTTTGATAAGTGGTTTGCGTGATGCAAGCGTCGCGCAATCAGAGATTCTAAACAAACTGGGCTTGCATCAAGAAGCGTTCGCTGCACTCAATCAATCCTATGCTCTATTTCAGTTCTTACAGCTCGAAAGCCATGATCTGATTGGCCGTGTAAGCCAATTGCTTAGTAAACAAAGTGAAGACTTGTTAGCGCACATGGCCGCATTTTGCTCTGCACAGCGCAATGCGCAATGGATGATTGAGTTAGACCATGTCACACGAGCTCATGAGCAGTTCTTGTATCTACAAGCGATGAGTTCTGCAGAAGCGGGAGCGTCTCAGCTATATAACTAAACCGTACCGCATAATTAAAGCCTCACTGTATGAACAGCAAGTAAGGCAATACATAACAACTCGATACACAAGGAAACGTGATGTCCGCACAAACCATTCTTTCGGTGAAAAACCTGTCTGTCAGCTTTACGACAAACGATGGTATCGTCGATGCAGTAAAGAATGTGAGCTTCGACTTACAAGCAGGAGAAACACTGTCTATCGTTGGTGAATCAGGCTCAGGCAAATCTGTCTCAACCAATGCGTTGATGAGGTTGCTGCCAGATAATGCCATTTTGCATAATGGCGCTTCTATCGTCTTTGAAGGCGAATCAATCCTAGAGAAAACCGAACGCCAAATGCAAAGCATCCGTGGCGATCGCATTGGTATGATTTTCCAAGAACCAATGACGTCTCTAAACCCATACATGCGCGTCGGTATTCAAGTGGCGGAAGCCATTATGTGTCATCGTCCAGTGAGTAAGAAACAAGCGAAAGACAAGGTGCTTGAGTTGTTTGACTTGGTGCATTTGCCAAATCCTCAACAAGCTTACACTAAGTATCCGCACGAATTCTCTGGTGGTCAGTTGCAACGCATCATGATTGCCATGGCTTTAATCAACGAGCCAGACATTCTGATTGCCGATGAGCCAACCACGGCGCTAGACGTTACCGTTCAGGCAGAAGTGCTTTATCTGATCAAAGAGATCCAAGCCAAGATGGGCATGGCGATTTTGTTCATCACTCACGACTTAGGCGTAGTGAAACACTTTGCTGACCGAGTATTGGTGATGTGTAAAGGTGAAGTGGTCGAAAAAGGCATCACAGAAGCACTCTTCTCTGAACCACAGCATGATTACACCAAGATGCTGATTAACTCGATTCCTAAAGGCAGCAAAGACCCGATTGAAGAAAACGCCGCTGAACTTCTTAAAGCCGATGATATCCGAGTTAAATTCCTTGTTAAGCCGCACTTCATCGCCAGCAAGAACGAGTATTTTGAGGCAGTTAAAGGCATCTCATTAGAGTTAAAACAAGGCGAAACGCTTGGTATTGTTGGTGAATCTGGTTCCGGTAAATCAACACTAGGACGAGCTTTGATTGGTTTGTTGCCATCAAGTGGCAAGATTCAATTCAAAGGTCAGGATCTTTCCCTACTTACTGCCAAACAGCGTTTTGAGTTAAAGAAAGATGTACAGATGGTGTTCCAAGACCCTTACGGTTCGCTTTCTCCTCGCATGACGGTCGGTGATATCATCACTGAAGGTCTCACAGTGCATCAACCTCAAATGGGCAAAGCAGAACGAATGCAAAAAGCACGTGATGTTCTGCGAGAGGTGCGCTTAGATCCAGCATCTATTAACCGCTACCCGCATGAGTTTTCTGGTGGTCAGCGTCAACGTATCGCGATTGCACGTGCGTTAATTCTTGAGCCTTCTTTCATTTTGCTTGATGAGCCAACCTCTGCTCTCGACCGTTCTGTTCAGTTGACCGTCATTGATCTTCTGAAAGATCTGCAGAAGAAACACAACATCGGCTTCTTGTTTATTAGCCACGATCTCTCTGTAGTCAAAGCACTGTCGGACCGTGTTTTGGTGATGCAAAAGGGTGAAGTCATGGAGCAAGGAACGGCAGAAGAAATTTTCCACAACCCGCAAAGTGATTACACAAGAAAACTGATTGATGCCTCATTTGATCTTGAAAACAATGAAAATCAAGATGATGCAGCCTAGATTCATCACAATTTCATATTCATAAACTAGGATTAAAGTATGGCGAATTTTTCGCCATAACTACGAAAAATGGTATAGCTGCCATTCGGTTTGGCCGCCGAGACTGGTTGGTTCAAAGTTAGGCTTAGTCACCCTAGCAATCACATTGAGTTCCCCCAACCATGAAAAATGCCGCGATGGATGTCGCGGCATTTTTTATTATGTTGAGTCTGCGCTTGGTATTAAATATCGAGCGTTTCGATACCCATGTTATGTAATGCAAACGCGTAAACATCGGTAGTCAGGTCGATTTGTTTGCTCAGCGGCATCCCCGCGCCATGGCCCGCATTCACATCGATACGAATCAGCACCGGATTGTCTCCCTGATGCTTATCTTGCAACTCAGAGATAAATTTGTATGAGTGAGCGGGAACGACTCGGTCATCATGATCCGCGGTCGTTACGAGCGTTGCTGGGTATGCCACGCCCTCTTTCACATTATGCACAGGCGAATAGTCTAGGATGTATTTAAACATCGCTTCACTTTGCTCAGAGGTACCAAAATCATACTTCCAACCTTCACCAGAGGTAAAGGTGTGGTAGCGAAGCATGTCTAATACGCCAACCGCAGGTATCGCCACTTTAAACAGCTCTGGACGCTGAGTCATACACGCACCAACCAACAAGCCGCCATTCGAACCACCACGAATAGCAAGGCGCTCTGAGCTCGTATAGTCGTGCTCAATCAAGTATTCCGCCGCAGCAATAAAGTCATCAAACACGTTTTGCTTTTGTTGCTGAGTACCCGCATTGTGCCAAGCTTTACCATATTCGCCGCCGCCACGCATATTTGCCACCGCGTAAATACCACCAAGTTCTAACCAGTTCGCGACATTACCTGAGAACATCGGCGTCAAACTGATATTGAAACCACCATAGCCATACAGCATGGTTGGCGCTGTACCATCTAGCTTTGTGCCTTTCTTATACGAGATAATCATCGGCACTTTCGTCCCGTCTTTCGAGGTGTAGAACACTTGCTGAGACTCGTATTCTTTACGATCGAACGAGGCTTTCGATTCTTGGTAGAGTGCAGATTCACCGCTTTCTACATCAAAAGAGAAAATGGTTGGAGGGATCACGTAGTTAGTAAAGGTGTAGTAAAGCGTCTTATCTTCTGCTTTGCCCTGTAAGCCATATACGGTGCCTTGATCAGGCAGAGTAACCTCACGCACTAACTCGCCTTGGTAAGTAAACTGCTGAACCTTAGAGAGAACATCAACCATGTAAGTCGCAAACAAGTAGCCACCACCTTTGCTGATATCCAGTGGTTGTTCCTGCTCGGCAATGATCTCTGTCCATTGCTGGGTTTGAGTGTTGTAGCCAACCACTTTGCCGTTAGGCGCATCTAGGTTGGTATAGAAGATTAAGGTGTCATCTTGGTTATCAATCAGATGTGTATCACCATCGGTTGTATCTCGAAGCGTGATTACGTCTTGCTCTTCTGAAGCGAGATCCACATAAAATAGCCTGTTACCCGACGTAGATTCCGCACCTGTGATAATCAAGAAACAATCGTCTTTGGTTGTCACTCCTGATACATAGCGGTGCTTTTGTGAGTCCGATGCCCCAAATACAACTTTATCTTCTGTCTGCGGCGTGCCTAACGCATGGTAGTAAAGCTTGTGCTGCTCAGTACGAGCCGAAAGCTCACTACCCTTTGGTTTGTCATAGCTCGCATAGTAAAAGCCCTTGTTACCAAGCCAAGAAATTGTCGTGAACTTAGCGTCGACAATTTCAGGCTCAAGCTGTTCTTTCGTTTCCACATCAATGACGAAGATCTTGCGCCAATCACTGCCACCCTCAGAAATGGAATACGCGACAAGAGAATCATCTTTAGAGAACTTCACTTCACCAAGTGATGTTGTTCCTTCTTCTGAAAAGGTATTCGGGTCTAGGAAGATTTCCGCTTCTTCATCCCCCTTTTGGCGGTATAAAACGCTCTGGTTCTGCAAGCCATCGTTTTTGTAGAAGTAAGTGTATTCACCATGAACAAAAGGTTGAGAGTACTTTTCGTAATTCTGACTGCTCGCAACTAAATCGCGAATTTGTTGGCGAAAAGGAATCTGACCTAGGTAATCAAAGGTCACTGAGTTTTGTCCTGAAACCCACTCTGCGGTTTCTTGGCTAAGGTCATCCTCTAACCAGCGATATGGGTCTGCAATATCGTGACCAAAATAAGTGTCGACGACAGAATCTTTACGAGTTTTTGGGTAATGCATAACGTCCGTGTTACTCCGTTTGAAGTTAAGTGTTTTGTTTTATTATTTTGTTGAGATTTATTCTCAATACCTACCTTAGGGCTCAGGTATAGAATTTCAACCAATAGATTGAAACATTTCTTGTATTTATGAACTAATTAAAAGTAATGCGAAATAGTGAGGTATCGCTCTCGAATGTGCTCAATCAAGAGTTTTACTTTGTTCGGAGGTTGACGAGTAAATGGATAAACTGCGTAGATACCCAGCTTTTTACCGACTAATTCAGGGAAAATATCCACCAGCTCACCACTGCGAATGTCGTGATAAACCAAGCAACGTGGTACGTAGGCGATACCATGCCCACCTAGGGCAGCTTTTCTTAGTGCAGTAGCGTTATCCGTAGAAAAGCTACCCGACACTTTGACGATGTAGTCCCCTTGTTTACCTTTGAACTGCCAATCGGTAGCACCGGTAGTTTGATAGGCGTATTGCAAACAGTTGTGTGCGGTTAGGTCGATAGGCTCAATCGGTTTGCCATTCTTCGCGATGTAAGAGGGCGAGGCACAAACCACCCATTGTGAGTCCAAAATATGTCGCGCAATCAGGCTAGAATCTTCGAGATAACCAGTGCGAATCACTAAGTCATATCCACACTCCACCAAATCCACAAAACGATTATCCAATGACATGTCGACCGTTAAGCCTGGGTGCATATTACAAAACTCAGCGACCGCGTCCGCTAAAATCAAATCACCCGAGATAGTCGGTACCGACATTTTGATATGGCCACTAACATTCTCACCAAAGCCTGAAACTGCATCCATAGCCTCTTGAGTGGCTTGCTTCACATTTTTAGCACTGTGTAACAAAACCTTTCCCGCTTCGGTCAGGGTCAATTTACGTGTTGTTCGATATAATAGCTGAGCACCAATTTCTTCTTCTAGCCGAGCAATCCTCTTACTAACTACTGAATTTGTAAGGTTATTTTCTTCCGCCACCTTACTAAAGCTACCCATTTCTATCACCTGAGAGAACAGGATTAGGTCATCTGCACGCATCGATTATGTCACTTTTGGAATAAATTAATTTCATTATTTCCCTATATCTATAAAAAATAAAGGGGTAAATTCACGCCAAATTAACAAAACCATTACAACAAAAATCATCTCTACAGCATAAAGCCGTTCGAGAAGTCAGCGTACGAGGATGTACCAATGAGTGAAACCCTACTTGCCCTTGTGGCGTTTTCGCCAATTGTTGTCGCCGCCATATTATTGGTTGGTCTCAACTGGCCTGCGAAAAAAGCCATGCCCGTTGCGTTCGGAATAACCGTCGCTATCGCCCTAATGTTTTGGGATATGTCAGCTACTCGCGTACTGGCGTCTGTCTTCCAAGGATTAGGTATTACTGTCTCTGTTCTATGGATCGTGTTTGGTGCCATCTTCTTACTCAACACTTTAAAACACACCGGCGCGATCACCACTATCCGTAACGGATTCACCGATATTTCAGCCGATCGTCGCGTACAAGCCATCATTATTGCTTGGTGTTTTGGCTCCTTTATTGAAGGCGCATCAGGCTTCGGTACACCTGCTGCTATCGCCGCTCCTCTATTGGTAGCCATTGGCTTCCCCGCACTTGCAGCAGTACTGATGGGCATGATGATCCAATCTACGCCAGTATCCTTCGGTGCGGTTGGCACACCAATCATTGTCGGCGTGAACAAAGGCTTAGATACGCACAATATCGGTGAAGCACTGGTTGCTCATGGCTCAACATGGGACGCGTACCTACAGCAAATCACAGCAAGTGTGGCAATGATTCACGCAACGGTTGGCACTATGATTCCAGTGCTAATGGCGATGATGCTGACGCGCTTCTTCGGTAAGAATAAGAGCTGGAGCGAAGGTCTAGACATCCTACCTTTCGCGCTGTTCGCAGGTGTTGCCTTTACCGTGCCTTACGCACTAACAGGCGTATTCCTAGGTGCTGAGTTTCCGTCATTAATCGGTGGTCTAGTTGGTCTGGCTATTGTAGTTACTGCAGCGAAGAAAGGTTTCCTCGTTCCAAAAACCAAATGGGACTTCGAAAGCGAAGATAAGTGGCCAGCAGAATGGCTAGGTTCTCTAAAGATCAATCTTGATGACAACCCAGGTAAACCAATGAGCCTAACCAAGGCTTGGGCACCTTACGTGATGCTAGCAGTTATCCTAGTAGCAAGCCGCGTAAGCCCTGAATTCAAAGGTCTGCTTAAAAGTGTAAGCCTATCGTTTGGTAATATTCTTGGCGAAACAGGTATCAGCACGGCAATTCAACCTTTATACCTTCCGGGTGGCATCTTAGTCTTCGTTGCGTTACTTGCGGTCCTTCTGCAAGGTGGCGGCGCTAAGTCACTAGGCAAAGCGTTTGGCGAATCAAGCAAGACACTAGTCGGTGCAGGTTTCGTTCTCGTGTTCACCATCCCTATGGTTCGTATCTTTATTAACTCAGGTGTCAACGGCGCCGAGCTAGCAAGTATGCCTGTAACCACGGCAAACTTTGCAGCAGACCTCGTTGGCTCAGCATTCCCGGCGTTGAGTGCTACTGTTGGTGCCCTTGGTGCATTCATCGCCGGATCTAATACCGTGTCGAACATGATGTTCAGCCAGTTCCAGTTCGAAGTAGCGCAGACACTGACTATCTCAAGTGCCATTGTGGTTGCTCTTCAAGCGGTTGGCGCTGCTGCCGGTAACATGATTGCCATCCACAACGTTGTGGCAGCCTCTGCAACGGTTGGCCTGCTAGGACGAGAAGGTGCAACGCTGCGTAAGACTGTTATCCCAACGTTCTACTACTTGGTGGTCACAGGCATCATCGGTCTGATTCTGATTTACGGATTCCAACTTACAGACGCCTTAATGAAGTAACACTTACGCAGGGTCTCCCCCGCCCTGCACTTTCTCTGGCACAGCGGTCAGCACTACTACCCCGACACTTTTGGTGTGGCTTGCTGCATCAATCCCCCGACCGATGTGCCAGTCTTTTTCAGTGCAGATAATTGATTGTTCCGTGTATGGAATGTCTCACAGCTCAATCACTTATCTATACTCTATTCTGATGTCGACTGCCGAAAGGATGGCAGCCAGTGAAACACTGACAGAGCAGGTGCTCATTGACTCAGGACGCAATCTTAGAATAACAGCCAGGACACACGAATATGATTATCTCTGCTTCTACAGATTATCGCGCTGCCGCGAAAGCCAAGCTGCCTCCATTCCTTTTTCATTACATTGATGGCGGTTCATACGATGAGCGCACGCTAAAGCGCAACACTGATGACCTAGGTGACGTTGCATTGCGTCAACGTGTTCTGCGCGATATGAGCGATCTAAGCCTAGAAACGGAAATCTTCGGCGAGAAGTTGGCAATGCCAATCGCGCTAGCGCCTGTTGGTCTGACCGGCATGTACGCGCGACGTGGTGAGGTTCAAGCAGCAAAAGCGGCAGAAAAGAAAGGTATTCCTTTTACCATGTCGACCGTATCCGTTTGTCCAATTGAAGAGGTGGCACCTGCGATTGAACGTCCAATGTGGTTCCAATTGTATGTTCTAAAAGACCGTGGCTTTATGAAGAACGTACTTGAGCGCGCGAAAGCCGCTGGTGTAACAACGCTGGTCTTCACCGTGGATATGCCCGTGCCGGGGGCTCGTTACCGTGACATGCACTCTGGTATGAGTGGCCCTAATGCCGCGATACGCCGAGTATTCCAAGCCATGCGTCACCCAAGTTGGGCGTTGGATGTCGGTGTATTAGGTAAACCTCACGACTTAGGCAATATCTCTACTTACCGTGGTGAGCCAACCAAGTTGGAAGACTACATTGGCTGGCTAGGCGCAAACTTCGATCCTTCTATCTCTTGGAAAGACCTAGAGTGGATTCGAGACTTTTGGGATGGCCCGATGGTCATCAAAGGTATTTTGGATGAAGAAGATGCAAAAGACGCAGTTCGCTTCGGAGCAGACGGTATCGTTGTCTCGAATCACGGCGGTCGCCAGCTTGATGGTGTCCTTTCAACAGCAAAAGCGCTGCCAAGCATTGCTGATGCCGTAAAAGGCGACCTAAAGATTTTCGTCGATTCAGGTATTCGTACCGGTTTGGATGTAGTGCGTATGCTAGCACTCGGTGCAGACTGTACGCTTCTGGGTCGTTCTTTTGTTTACGCTCTCGCAGCCCAAGGCGGTGCCGGCGTTGAGAACTTGCTCGACCTTTACGACAAGGAAATGCGCGTAGCAATGACGCTTACAGGAGCGAAAACCATCTCTGACCTGTCGCGTGATTCTTTGGTGAAGATTCCTTAGGCAAATCGCCCTAAACCATGTTCATACAAAAAGTGACAGCACAATTGGCTGTCACTTTTTCATTTCATCCGGCGTTACGCCATTCTTAACACAGGCTCGAACTCGGCTTGTTCCTCCGAAAGAAACAATCGAATCGCATGGCATTTCTCACCCATTAACCCAAATCGTTGTGGGCACGTTTCCGTATAAAAACCAAAGCAAGTTGCACCTGCGGCATCCGCTAAATGCAATGGTCCAGTATCACAACAAAGAAAGCCATCAAGATAGCGCAACGTCGCACCCAATTGACGCAGATCTTTGCACGCCAAAGTTCGGGAGCCTTTTAATAGCGGTTGCTGAATATCCGGGCTTAGCACTTCCACCCAATTAACGCTCTGTCCTTGCTTGCGTTCAAATTCAGCCAGAATGGTTAACCAAGCATGATCACTGAGTTTTTTCTTGCCTCGCGCACCACGGAAGAAAGCAAATATTGGCTTGCCTTCTTCGCGTAATTTACGTGCTTGCTGAATACCAGAGGAAAGCTCTTTTGAATCAAACACAATATGATGATCTAAGGTGTTATCAAGTTCATGTCCCATCGCTTCAAGGATAGAAAGTGGCTTGTAGGCACCGTGACGAAAAGGCGAATCGGCGACCGAGGAGTGAGTAAATACTTGCTCTGTTTTAACTTTCTTAAAAGCGATCTTGTTCTTCGCCGGAATCAAAGCGGAAAGAAAAGTGTCACACGCGCCCGCCGTTGGTGCGAACAACAAGTCATATTTCTCTCGTTTTAACAGACGGATGGTCGCAAGTGCTTTATCTGGCGATTTGAATGACAAGTTGGAGTAATGAATCTGATTGATGCCAAGATTCTTGAAGACTTCACCTTGCCAAGGCGAATTCAACAATAGATCAACTGTCGCATTTGGGTATAAGCGCAGAACCTGATGAACAAACGGAAGCAGGAAGTACATATTTCCGATACGACTGTTGTTTCTCACGATCAAAATACGTTTCACCTGATCGTGGGGCATTGGGTCGTGAACAGTGAGAGAGTCGTCATTCAACCAACCTGCAAGTTTAGGCTCAAGTTGGTGCGTCAAACGACGACGTTGTTTATCGAAATTACGGAGAAAAGTCTTCACAGCCATTCCTTTCATTCAAAGGGACATCATGGCTGCTAGTTTTATCAGTAGAGATGTGAATAAATTGTCTACGACAAAAAATACACGGATGGATCGGTTAGTTCACCGTGTGTTCGTATTCGATCACAACTTGGTTGCCTTCAATGAAGACATTACGGATTTCACCATCTACGGTGATACGGTTTTGTAGGTACACGGAGCCCGAAGAAGAAATATCGCGTTTGCTCATAGATGGAATCACTTGACCAGGACGAACGTGCAATTGTTCGCAAAGTTGCTTCACGAAGCCAAGTGTTAGCGGAGCATTCCCACGTAACAAAGCAGAGAACTCATGCAAGCTTAAACCTAGGCGCTTTGCCATCTCCATTTGGGTGAGGTGCATTTTTGCTTTTTGCGACATCCAAATGTCGTAGAGCGCATTTCTATCTAGCTCTGTGAATTCCATGGTCTATCTCCGTATGTCAAAGTGACACTAAAGTCTCATATTTGAGCTTGATAAATGTTAGCGATGAGTCAAAGAACCTACAATTGATGGTTCGAATGATAGCGGTTCTCTTTCAAACTTCGAGTTTCATCACACCCGAATAAAAGGAATAACACATTAATCACATTTAGCATTAGGATTCATACCCTTGTAATTATATATAAGTCATTAATGCAACTCTAAACAGCGAACGGACTTCTCCCTCTTTCTTATCGACGAAAACACATCATGCAACATGCATCATTTGTTCTAGGGCGAACATGTAAACTCTGCTACCTTTCACTCATTGTTATATAAAAAGAAAATTCAACTATGCCGCAGTGGTTTACCGAACTTCAAAATTACGTCATGGCCAACCACCAAGACTGGAGCAGCAGTGTATTATTCATTACTGTTGCCAGTTTTTTCGCTTGGATCGCTTGGCGCGTTTTATATTCTCGCCTAGCAATCCTGTTTGAGAAAACCCCATTTCATTGGGACGATTTATTACTGGAAGCACTTAAGACGCCAATCAGTACGTTAATATGGTGCTGGCCAGCAACCGTCTCGCTTGGCATTGTGCTACAAAGTGAGTTAGGAAATGAATTCAACTGGTTAAGTACGCTGAAACTTATTCTGGTTATTAGTATTCTCGTTTGGATTGTGATGCGTCTTATCACCAATGTAGAAGACTACGTTCTTGAACAGAAAACGCGTGACGAGACAACCGTACAAGCCGTGGCTAAAGTCGCTCGCCTGTTCTTTATCATCATCGGTGTATTGACCGTTATGCAGGCGTTCGGTCTTAGCCTATCGGGTTTACTGACTTTCGGTGGTGTCGGCGGTTTGATTGTCGGTTTGGCAGCCAAAGATCTCCTATCAAACTTCTTTGGCGGTTTGATGATTTACTTCGACCGTCCATTTAAGGTTGGGGATTGGATCCGCTCTCCCGACCGTCAAATAGAAGGAACGGTAGAACGTATCGGCTGGCGTATGACCAGCATTCGCACTTTTGATAAGCGCCCGTTATACGTACCAAACTCTGTATTCAGTAACATTGTGGTAGAAAACCCATCACGCATGCTAAACCGTCGAATCTTCGAGACGATTGGCTTACGTTACGACGATGCCGCTAAAGTACCCGCAATCATTGATGCGGTTCGCGATATGCTCAAAAACCACAAAGACATCGATACGCGCCAAACGTTGATCGTAAACTTTGATGCGTTTGATCCATCTTCACTCAATTTTTTCATCTATACCTTCACCAAAACAGTGAACTGGGTTCGCTACCATGAAGTGAAGCAAGATGTTCTCCTGCAAGTCATGACGATAATTAAAGAGCACGAAGCAGATATTGCGTTCCCAACACAAACACTCAAGCTCGACCCAATTCAAATGGCCAAAGCACAAGAAGACCACCACTTATAAAGTCAAAGTCTAAAAATCACAAAAGCCCGCTCTTTTAAAAGCGGGCTTTTTTCTAGTTGGTCATATTAACCGTTATTGTTGCGCGAGGATCGTACGTGCATTCAACGGTTGAATTGGACGGTTGTTTTGCCCCATCGCTTTCGCAAACTCTTTCACCTGTTCTGGGGAGATGGTTTGTGTCTCTTTGATCACCAACCAACGCACACCTTCAGAACACGGTGGCGTGGTTAGAGAACCATTGAAGCGGTAGTAGTCTTTATCACTTGGGATTAGGGCATCAGCATCAAATGGGACTTGGATGGCTACATCCTGATCTTTAGTTGGGATGTTAGCGAGCAGCTTAGCGAGATCTGGGTTCGCGTCACCCAGTTTAAAGAACACCGCCACAACAGCCAGATGGCCTGCTTTATCGGCATGCACAAAGTGTGCTTCTAGTGGGTATTCTTTACCATCTACATGGTTTTCAGATGGCGTATGGAAGTGGAATTGTTTTAACGTAAACTCTTTACCATCAATAGTGAGCGTGTTTTTGCCTTCTAAACTGGTCTGTAAAGTGTGGCCGTTATTCAGCAGTGAAATCGCCTTACCTTCGTAATCAAAATCCAGTTTTTCTAGCTTGGCTTCAGTCGCTGATTCAATATTAATCGGACTTTGGTTTTGACCTTTCGCACATTCAGAAGCGAACTCCCCCCAATTTGCAGGGCCGTGCTCACCCTCATACCCCCAGTTTGCCGCGTTTGCTGAGCCTGCAAATACCAATGCTAAACCAAGTGCTGTCAGTGACTTTCTCATTTTCATTTCCTTTTTTTTGATTATTGATTAATGAACCGTTTTTATATACCTACGTTCATCGCATGCAGTATTAGCAAAGGAATGACAGAATTGGATTAGCTAGCACGGTGCAATCTATGTTTACCTGCTAATTTTGGAAATGATCTCTACATTTTATGTAATTGATAAGTCGACGATTAGAGAGCGTAAAGGTACGGCTACGTACAAAAATATCACAGCAGAAGATCACCCTAACCTACGTTTAGAGTACGTAAGAATATAAAATTACAACAGCGATTAAACCATTAAAACACCACTAGATATATAAATAACAAGATTATATTCATGTGCTATTTCTTTTATTATCTTAATATCTCCATTGAGATATAAATAATTAAAATAAATCAAAAGAGACACATAAAATATTATTATTAGTGCTTTAACCTATCAAAAACAAACCTGATCACATAGTAAAACTTAAAATACAATTTCATTTTGAGCGTTTTATTAGTAAATATCACCTTTTATACAGTCACCTACTGATATATCGACAATCATTGGTATTCTCTTATTTATTTCTTATTGGAATGCCTACCATGCGATATCAATCAGCACCTGTTAATACTGAAGAAACGCAAGAAACAACAATAGAAAGAGCTGCGCGACAGCAGCAAGAACGCAGAGCTGAATTAACTTATTCATCAAGCGACTATAAGCGCTGGAATGATAATCGAGATAAAGTAGTCGCGGACCGTAAAGTAGAAGAGCAGAACAACCATATTCACGTAGGCGAAGAACGTGAGTTTCCCGATGCAATTCTGTCACCGATGCCGACATCAAGAAAGGAAATGATCGATGCGACCGGAACACGAGTACTGCCGTCAGACTTGCTAGGCTCTAGCTTTAATAACCAATGCGTCAGCGCAGAGATCGTTGCTCACCAGATGACATCTCTCAGCCCAGCGACAAAGAAAGAAGTAGAAGAAAGTGGTGAGCTTGTTTTCAGTGGCATGCAATATAAACACGCACATGGAACAGTAGGCACTATCGAAGTCATTGATACCTTCGCAGGGCAACAGCCCGACAAAAAAACATCACAGATGGCCTACTGGGTCGCGCAAGGCAAGTATCTCGATATACCTAAACACCCTGACCCTCATCGCGATCATTTGTATGTTTTCACACCAAACTTCAGCGGCTGCTCTTTTGTTGTTGATGATTGGAGTGATGATCTAATTAGGGTTTATCACGTGGAAGGCAGCAAAGAAGATAAGCAATACAATGACTTGAAGGACCATCGCTACGGTTTAATCAATTATATGAGTTTTCGCGACTACGGTTTCTACCAAAAAGGGAACACCACCATCAAGAGTGTGAATGGCTTTGCGTTTATGCGCTACAACATTCAAGCTCGTCATTGGGAAATCCATTATCAAAAGCAAGAGCATGCACCTGCACTTGGGCGGCCAACGACTTCGGCTAAAACATTATTCTCCTCAGAAAAGCACACTGTAAAAGTCATGGTTTCGAAGGAATCTCGTGTGGTTGAAACGGGAACCATCGCGATAAACCGCTAAGGCTGAATTAATAGAAAATAAGCAGTAGCGAGTTTCAAACCAACTCGATAAAACAAAAACGCCCCAAGGTTAACTTGGGGCGTTTTTATTAATTTGATATCAAGAGGTTTTAGGTTGCTTTATCGCGACCTTATTCCCAATCAAGAATAACCTTGCCTGAGATGCCGCTGCGCATAATTACTAAACTTTAACCTATGAGAAAAAACCTCATCCAGCCTATTCATACGAAAAACTGAGCTAGGGATGTAAGCACAATCTTCGACTGTTAACTTACGGTACCTTTAATCTATATCCCAAACTTCTTTATGCCTAGGGCAATCTAAGGATGCAGGGCAACCTAGACAATTGGTGGATACATGCTCAACGCATTCTTTGATGATGCGTCCAATCTCTTCTTTTGAAGTTACTGTCTCTAAAATAGGTTCAAACAATGCTGTCTACCTTAACTACTGTTTAATCGACAAAAGTAACTTGTAAGTTCTCTTTCACGTGATATGTGCTGCCACCTTTTGCACCATCCGAATAGACTTTGATCTGTTCAAAAACTTCTTCAGGTAAAGCAGCAAACAGTTTTTTATGAAGGCCACTTAAGTTAGTTTGAATAAAACTTGTTGATATAGGTTTCAATCTATCCAATTCTCTAGTTGACCATGCAATATAGTCTTCTAGCCCGAACGTCGTATAAACACGAACGTCCCCACCAAGACTATCGAAAATCTCTAAATAGCGGATTGAATGTGACGTGCTTTTTATAAAGGCACTACCAACTTTCATCTTTCTATTTGGTTGTTCTAATATAAAAACATACATTGCCAACAACTTCGCACTCAGCTTTATATCAACCCCGAGAACATGAATTGAGCGAGACTTCATTGATACCTTAAGGTCTATCGCTTGAGTAGCTGCATTCATCCGTGCAACCGTCTTGGAGAAACTTGACTCCTTAACAACAGGTATCAAGTTTTTCTCCAGTTGCTTTCTCATGCGAACAAAAGGTATCTCAGCTAGAGTCACATTCGCAACTTTCGCGTTGAGCATAACACCTTCTTGCTTACCGACAATAAACTCGTCTGATGGGGTTGGATAATAAAAGTCTGGAACAAACTCAAATTCATCATCAACAAAAACATGACTCAAGACATCCTGCTCTCGCCCATATAGGGACATCGCGTAGCCCATATAAAAAGCCATCGTCTTACGACCACCAGCTATGGACGCATGAATAGCAACATGCGGGTCATCTGTTAACTCTGCAATCTTACGGGTAATAAAGTCCGCCATTACAGATTGGTCACTTTCACCTTTTGCATCCTCTAAAGCATGACCTTGGTCATCAGAGATGACCCAAATATGATCCGAGCTAAACTCGATGGTTGGCAAGTGATAATCTTTGATCAGCTTGTGCCAATGACCTTGTATAAATAACCCTTGCTCAAGCGTTTCCTTTGAACTTCTAGTAGTAATGACATATACCTCTGAAGGTATAGGTTTACCTTGTTTATGAAGAGCAAATACCGTCTCAGTTAAGACTTGAGGGCTTGCTCCAGTCACCGCAATCAGAATATTTTTCACAACGACCTCTTAGCTTCGACCCAAATATTAAGCCAGAATCACTACCGAACTTTTTCGTAATGACCAGATATAGAATAATAGTTAGTTACTTGCTTTGTAGAATACCGTTAATGGTTCAGAATTAGGCAGCCTAAATGGTAAGCCAATTGATGACACATTCTCCATTAGATAATCATTAGCAGTTTGAATAACAGACACTAAATCCTCTGGTGTGCGTTTAGAGTCAACATCATTGGAAATTTTAAGATACTCGTTTAAATACCCGATAAGGTCTTCGTCCTTGACCAATTCACAATCGCCATTATCATCGAGCACCAGTCCAACAATACTCACTTTTACTGATGCATCGGTTCCCGTAACCTGATCTTGAACCTTAAACACGACAAGATCTTTCTCTATACTGTTAAGAAACGCGTAACTTCCAGGGATTTGCTCTCCTTGATTAACCGCTTTTGAAAACATGGGATGCCCAAAGCCTATGATGTCAGCTTCTGAATCAAGCTGTTTAGCTTTGCGGTCAAAATGCAATTTCTCATACGAGCGTCTGGTTCCAAATTGCCCCAACCATGCTTGAGGTGTCAAAAACGATAAACCACCATTTTCATCATACTTACAACGTCTTTGATTAAATGAAAGCATCTGAGTAAAAAACGGTTTTAAATCTCCAAGATCTAAACGCGGTACAGCCTCAAGATCTTGATAGTCAAATTTTTCTGCTCGACCAATCAAGTCTTTCACTTTTTGTACTACAGACTCGCCACCGAATGTTTTTGTTTTATGGTCAAACCAAGCAGAGAGAGATTCAGAGTTTTTACGATTGGCTGCTTCTGTAAACAACTCATTAAACAATGTGCTATCCGCCATACCTAATATCAACTCCATTAGGTTTTCTGGCTCATCCATCGCACCGCCAACCGAACGCATGATTAAATCGATCTTCGTATTCAGCAAATCCCAGATTCTTGACTCGACGGTATCAGGATTTCGAAGAGTGATTACTTCTACGTTTTTGACTTGCCCATATCGATTCAACCTCCCCACACGTTGATGAAGTCGCATCGGGTTCCAAGGCAAGTCGACATGAATCATTGAAAAACAATTTTGTTGTAAATCAATCCCTTCACCACCAGCCTCTGTAGAAATTATAAATCGTACTTTGCCTTCATTAAAACGCTTCGCGGCATTGTATCTATCGGTGACATAATCAACACATACTCCTGAGCCATTCTCTACATTCAGAAGACGATTTTCACCATTAATAAAAGTAACGCAGCCTTCACCATACTTTTTATTCAAAGCACCCATTAATAGCGCTTGCGTAGCTTTATACTCAGTAAAAAAGACGACAGTTCTATCTTTGAACTCCGTTTCTAGGATATCTAATATTGTTAAAATTCTTGTTTCAGAGCCAACTTTCTGACAAGCAGACAACAACTCCATAATTCTAGGGAGCTCATCATCCATCAATTGGACCCGCGTTGTCGTTTCAATAAATTCCAGTTCTAATTGCGCTAATTCATCACTGTATATCTCGCTTTCAGACTGCGATTCTGACTCCTCACGCTTTTCTAATAAAGCAGCCTGTTGAACTTCAATATCCTGAAGACGTTGCTTACCTAGTTTATGTTTCTCTATCCGTCCTTTTAGAGCTCTCTCGATAGCTGCAATTGAACTAGAAGCGAGCTTCTGCATTGCGGTAAGAACCAACATAACCGCTCTTTGATCCCTTGAATTCAAAGAGGATGCATACGCTTGACCCGATACAATAAACTTGGTTAAGAGGTCATAGAAATGTTGCTCTTGTTCACTGTAACTGTAAGTTCTTGAGGACACAGACAGAGGTTTAAATAACCTCTCACCATTCATATCCGTAACAAATTGTTTATTGTTTCGAATCAACACATCTTTCACAAATGGGCGCATTTCTCGCTCATCCATTTGCTTAACGTTGAACAAATCCGGTCTCAGCAACTGCAATAAGGAGAAGAATCCGTGTTCTTTTCCTCGATGCGGCGTCGCTGTAAAAAATAACTTCGATTCAAACTTATCATTTTCAATCAACGTCTGTATAAAGCGAAAGCCTAACGTTCCACCCTTATCTTCCGTTGAATTTAGATGGTGCGCCTCATCAACAATGAGCATATCCCACGGCTCAGCATTTAACATCCGCTCTAAACGCCCATTCTTGTCGTTCCTTAGCGTAGGTAGAGAAGCGACAACCATATTGTTTGAGTCCCAGTAATTGACGCGCGAGGTATCATTTTCTGGTGCATACATACTCAAACGAATATCAAACATATCAAGCATTCTTTGGTGCCACTGCTCAACCAAAGGTGCTGGCGTCAAAATCAGAAGACGCTTGACTCTTTTCCTCTCGATAAGGGGCCATAAAATCAAGCCCGCCTCTATCGTTTTACCTAAACCAACATCATCAGCAATCAGTTGATTTGTTGGCCATTGCCTTAGAACTCGATGGCATACCCATAGCTGATGAGGAAGTAAATTAATGTTCGATTTAGAAAAAACACTCCAATTTTCATTAACACTTTTTAGAGAGTGCGCTAATGTTTTTAACGCAAGTTCAGAGGCAGCGACACTCTGTCCAGAAACAAGATCGGACTTAAGATCAGCGACCGCCTCAAGCTCACTTTTCAAACACTCCTCAAAACCATGTTCAAATCGGACAAGAGATGTCTCAGCTTTTTCGAATTCGACAGTACCGACACCGAATTTTGGGTGAATAACGCGTATAATGTTATCCATATACTTCCTCAAACTGCTCATCTAGAGCAAAATTAAAACAACGTTCAAACGCTTGCTTATCAGCCAACAAGACTCTAAATGGGATGTCAAAGTCCTTAAGAAGAGGGTGGGTTTCACTATTTAATGCCGAAACGAAATAGTCGTAAGCTCGCTCTGAATTCTCTGGCTCTGCATCAAAGCTTAAACCTGCTCCCATTTTTTTGAGTAACTTTCGTAATCGAGCAGGCAAAACAAATGCGTACTTTTGGATATCTTCACAATACTCACGCTCCAAAACTTGGTGTCTTTGCAACTCTCGTAAAATGAAATTAATCCCAATACCGAGCGTTCCTTTTAACTCAGATACTTGGATGCCAGAGCCTGATAACTTGTTTGAACTATTTGGTTTTAACAAATCATCAAGATTTTCAATCAAGGAAGCGTTCATGAAGAGAGCGACATAGTCCTTGAGCTTAGTAGCAAAGCGATACAAAGGAAGAACTTGAATCCAAACTCTATAACGCTCATCAACGCGTGCTGTTTGAAGATATTCTTCCATTAATTCTTTCCATACTTCAGGGCTAGGACCATTGGCAACGGCTATTTTATCCCACCACCCCTTGTCCTCGAACCAAGAAACAACATTCCGATTAGCTACATCGTTATTGAAACCTAATGTTTGGCAACTCCCTAAATAGAACAACTTCAACCAACCTTTACGAGCCTCTAACGTTTCAAGCTCGAAGTCCTCTGTCATTGCCTTCCAAGGCATTGGTTGAGCATAGAGCTGTTTGTCATAATCAATTAAGCTTTGATTACGACATTGATTCCACCAGTTCGTGATGTTTTCGAGGATCTGCTCATCATTGGTCACATTTGGAATAAACTCTTTTTGCGCTTGTCGTACGTGCCTTGCTTTATCTTCCTCTGTATCAATCCAAATGCTAATGAAAGCCGAAGCCTTTGAAGAACTCCAACGCCATTTTTCTGTTAACACGCTCGGATCAAAACGTCCCTTTGTAAGAAACGCGGGGTGATCCGTTTGTAGCTTTCTGAGAAGCGATAATGCTAAATGGCCGCCTTCAACAAGGAAGCTACACAACCCTTCTTGTCTTCCTTCCTTGTTAGATTCTTCAGGTCTAATTTGCTTAGCCCATGAATGAATGTCATAGCTTAAATCACAACGAATGAAGCTAACCAAGTCCATTGATGCTTGGTCATATTTTTCACTTAACTTCGCGCTGTCTGGTGCAAACTTGGATAGCAAGTCTCTCTCAGGGCTCCCCTCAACAATCAGCTTGCTTGCAGTCACGTATACACCGGTTTTGTTGAGAAACTTCAATTCAGAAAAACGCTCTTCCAACACCTTTTTCTCAGTCACTGTCATTTCAAAATTCGACATTAACTTTTCAAAGTTTTTACCAAATAAGCGGCCATAGAAACTTGCTCTGTCGTGGTTTACTTCATTGTGAGGAAAGTCCTGCCCAATCAAATCGATCAATTCGAGCTTAGTTAACGCACCATTATTCGGTCTAAAATCGATACTCTTCAAAAACTCAAAGGTATCATGCCCGACGAGCTGTTGGTCTTTATATAGCCGTTGAAGTATCGGGTGATTTCCCAAGGTATTAAATGCCTTGGTCAAAGGTTTATTCGCTCCAGTATCAACGTTTTTAAGTTGAACAAGAGCATCTTCCTTTACACCAAGATTTCGAGGAAGAGCCGCACATTTCTGGTAAAACGCAAGCAGGCCACCTTCCACTGTGAACATTTGTTTAATCAGTTCAGCTTTAGAGTTCGTCTCTCCAAGCCTTGCTGGCCAATGGGCTGTTATTACATCCCAAAGTGACGCCCAAAACTTGATAAACGTGCTGCTTTGTCCCAGGCCAATTTCTTCAGCAAATTCATTCCAATTATTCGAAGAAGCTGCAAACATTTTGACCAACACAGCTGATAACGCTTTGCCGAGTGAACTGGAAAGATCGATATTATCTCCGTTATCTACAGCAAGCTGAGAACGACCAATATCAACCGCAAATGGCGCGTTGATGCAGAAACCCAATTTCAGGTCTTCGTCAATCGGGTTTAACACCCAAAAGCTACTTAGGTTTTTTCGATTCGAAAGAGAAACAACACCGTTAGAATCCAAAGCAAAAAGGAACTGACCGGACTCGGTATTGATAACAAGCACTCTATTACTTCGAAGGATAACGTTCGACTCTTCAGAAGTATTTGTTGGCAGTTTCACTTCACCGACAAGTACTTCAGGGATATGATGGAGAGCCTGTCCCGACCACCCAAACCGCTGCTCATCAATATTGATTTCTCGAATTTGTCGTGAAAAAACCGTGAGAATGCCAGCGTTACTTTTGAAACGTCCCAAAACCAACGTCAAATCTTCCCGCTTCTTATTACATTTAGGCAACTGGATTAATGTCGGTTTACGATTTCCAATCTTATGCTCTTCAACATTTTGATTAAGTTCTGCCATTATCTGCTTGTCTGGAATACTCGGCAAAACCCCAGCATGGATTTCTGCACAGATATCACCACTCACCACTCGAGGTGTATCAGTCAAAAGCAACGCACTTTTAAAGCCCAACCCAAATTTTCCCGTTTTTCCATCTGACTTATCCGAAACGTTGAGGCTCACCATTTTCTCTAAATCACAGTCAAATTGGTTTTTACCTGCGACATATGAACTTTTGCAGTAGTTAACCTCTCTCCCCCAATGGTAGAAGTTAAGAGTCCCATCACTGCCAGAAACCACATCAAATCGAGTCAGGGCATCGGTTGAGTCGCCCTGCATTTCAATAAGTTCACACAAAGCATCATCAGCATTTTGAAACAGCTCAAATGGCACGCTGAAAGGCGAATATTGGAAATGTTTGCTCATCTCTTTTCGAACAGATGCGAGAATTAAAGACTGAACTTTGTCATTTGACTCAATTAATTTCTTAATTTGGTTGAGTACGTTATTTAGCGCTGTTCTATCTTGCTTTGATGGTTCAGAAAGTTCTAATGCACGCTCCTCGCGTTTGTAACTAGCACGTAGCTCACATACACCCTCTTCTCTAACTTGCAGGCGAACAAGCAAATTAACAATATTATTAAGAACAATCTTCCTCGTAACTTGGATATCTGTCTGCTCCGAAGCACCAAATCGCTTCAAAAATTCACTTTCAAATCGAATACACTCTGCGCCAAACACATCAGTAAAAATCGTTTCTACAGCTTTGGCAAGCATACGGAGAAGTTGGTCTTTTGATACATTCTTTGTATCAACTCGACGAAGCTCTATCCTTTTCGTCTTGGACTTGTTCGCTTGGTGAACAAGTAATGAATCTGGTGTTTTTTGTAGTTTAACTTGAATTCTTTCGCCGAAAATCGACGTCATGTACGTCGCATTTTCTGCACAAATTGCCAGTTCAAAATCAACACTTTTATATAACGAGCTATACGGATAGTGAGAAAACTCACCTCTACGTCCCTTTCCGGAGTTCCACTTTTCCTCATACCCTTGCTTTATCGACTCCAGCGTTGACTGTCTTAGATAATTGTTAACCAATTTCTCGACGTCACCAGATTTAGCAAACAGTGCCATAAATGTCGCTATGGCATCAGGGGGAAGCATCCCTTCCCAGTCATCGAAGTAATCACTAAGTACTGGTGCATTATCGCCCGCTAACTCAATGATTTTTGATGTATTATCATTGGTGAGAGCAGATTTACTGCAATAACTCTCAATGACTGCGTATTCTTGTGGCGAAATTAAGTTATCAGCAACTACCTGAGAGACATGCGATACCAGTGTATTGCCCGATACATAACTTCCGTTCTCATTGCGAAATCTCAGTTTAGGAAGATAATCAACGCCTCCCTCGGTGTTACACAACGCTTCTAAAAATGCTTTCCGAAGTTCCTTTGACTGACCGTGAATATCATCATCAGCAATACGCTCCAGCGCCCACCATAATGATTGTGGTTCTGTTTCCTTACATAGCATCACTTGCTTGTTTTCATTCACTGAAAGATATTGGCTTTGGTAGAGCTCAACCAGTAAGCCCCAGCCTGCAGATAGCTGCATCAATGGCGGGATGCATGAAATCTGTTCTAGCACCTGAGCAGAAATGTTGGAAAAATTACCAACTACATAACTTTGATGTTGCGCGGCTTCTGCCAAAATGCACGAGCAAACTGAGCTGTTACTTTTTGCGACCCACTCTCTCAAGAAACCACGTGCTTGATCGTGCTCAAACATGTTTCCATCGAGTTGAGAGAACATGTAAATGTTTGACTCTTTTAACTC
This sequence comes from Vibrio jasicida 090810c, assembly GCF_002887615.1. Taxonomy (NCBI): domain Bacteria; kingdom Pseudomonadati; phylum Pseudomonadota; class Gammaproteobacteria; order Vibrionales; family Vibrionaceae; genus Vibrio; species Vibrio jasicida. Next base: position 2,060,002 of record NZ_CP025793.1, read on the forward strand.
GCAGAACTTTGCAGACTCAGGCAGCTCATTGGCAGAGAAAGATAAAATAGCTTCCGGTGAAACCTCGGTTCCTGACGCTAATCGCAGCCACTTGGTATTATTTATCTTGCCTTCCAACTCATGCTCAATTCCTTCATTCGCAATACGAATAGCGCAGAGCTGGTCCAAAACAAATGCGGAATACTGAGCTGGACTTGATTGGGTAAGCGCAATCTCGATCAGCTCTTTAGGTAGACCATGATTCACCCATTTATGCTGGCAAGCGGCGACTTCAGCAATGGCTGAATGTTGAATAAGGTGAACATCCCATTCACTTGGAACTGTTGCACTTCCTTCCATCAGGCATTTGGTCGTAATCGCGACTCTAGTGTTATGAGCTGTCCTATGGACAGGCAATGCTTTCCATAGCCTTTCATCTCCTTGACTACCAATATCTGCGAGCAGTTGCTCTACTTCCCAGTCATCAAAGTTATTAAAATTGCATTCAGGCAGTATTGTTCTGTATTCAGAGATAATATCTTTATAGAACTGCTCTTTAACGCCAATAAAATGTTCGTACTGGTTTGTCAAAGCAATAGAAAACTCTTCATCTAACTCACACCATCCAGGGAAACCTTCTGGCTGACACATACGCCAAATTTTCATCCATACTGGGTTAGTTGCCCTGTTTGGCTTCCAAAGCGTTTGTCTCAAGTCGTCTTCTTTGCTGCCGTGAATCAAATACCGGAAACCTCTTTTCTCCTCATCTGTAGAGAGCTCGGCAGAGAATACTTTAGTGAGCGCTAGTCTTGCCGAATTTGAACCAAGATTTGGGTACGTGGAAAGCAGTCGTAGGCACGCGGCTTCAGAACAAGCGGTAAGCCCTTCATATAGGCCACCAATTTCAAAATCCTTGCTTATAAAACAAAGCTCCAAGCCAGGCACGACTGCAACTAGCTCTTTCCCCAACCCTTTACCAAAGTTCCGCTCCCCTCCACGAAGAAACAGCTGGTATTTTTCTTTTAACACTATGAGTTCATTTAAGGAGCGATATTTTGTGCTCTGCTGCGAACCAAGAACTTCCACTTTTAGAAGCTTTAAATGGCCACTCTTCTGATAAAAATCGCTTTTTTGGATTACCTCACTTGCATTTACACAATCAATAACAAATGTAATGAGACGCTCACAGGCAGACGATTCATCAGAGGATAAACGTTCACCCTGTTTTTTGATGTAGCTATCTACTAGGGTTAAAAGTGCGAAGAGCTCTTCTTCAGTGACATTGTCATGAATTGGCTTATTGTGAGTAGACAGAAATTTAGGTAGCAGTAGCTTTGCAGGAATGATCTTGCAGACAAGTTCCCAAATAGATTGATCATTTTTATCAATTGGTAGTACGACGGTTTTAGGTGCGCTAACAAGCTCAAAAACTTGCGTGTTAAGAGCCTTGTTCAATGAAAGTTCAGCAAGCTTATGAGTAGACAATACCTCTCGGAACTGTGGAATAATCAGGTTATCAAAATCTTCCGTCGTGCACTGCTCCTTAGCTAGTTGAAGGAACTGAAGCAGATATTCAATATTGATTGATCTGTAAAATGCGTTGACAACACCACTTCCTAACGCTTCTTCCAGGAGCGTAATATTCCAACTATCACGTTGATTCTGCTCAGTTAAAAATTCATTACCCGTGGCTTCATACAGTGACTTTTTATCCAATAACTTACTCAAACCAGGCAACGTTGACCAAATTCGAGAGTAATCACTATTCTCTGGACGAGGGATCGGTAAGCATTGGGCATTCTTATCAAGTAAAGACCAAGCAGCACCCTTGTCATCGATATTGATTATCCAATTGGCGCTCTTGGATACTTCTTTTCTATATCTTTCTATGAGGAGATCGTACAAAGCCTTGGCCAAAACAGTTTTTATTTGATGTGGCAGCCTTAACTTCTGACAAAACTCATTTAGAGCCGGTAAAACGAGGTTGAATGTCCCCTCACTGGCTAGAATGATGTTCCAAACCTCACGCAGCTTTTTCTCATCATTTTTTACATGCTCTAGGGAGGTAGAAAACCCAAGATTGTCGTGGCCATGCAACCCCTTACGCCCAGCATCAACAAAGAAGTAGCCGTGTAAATAGAGATTGTAGTCGTACTCCCCCTCGATAGGCACAGCAACAAGTTCCTTGGTTTGGCTTAAGGGAAGGAAAACAGCCCAGTTGGCTTTGAGGTACGCTTGCCCCTTTGTTTTAAAACGCGAAAATGTTACAGATGCATGCTGTTCAGCTTTGTCGAGAGCCTCAACAGGCAAGTTCGCTTTCTTGTCGAACTGATAACTCTTAGGCCACCCCATATCTTCGTCTTTTAATTGATTTAAACGCTCATCAAAGATGACTCGCTCGCATCCTGCATAGTCCAGAGCACAACGCTCTTCGTTTGAATTTGAATAGATTTTCCCTGAGAAGGCTGCAAAAGAGTCTCCATTATTTAATCGCGGTTCACCGCAAAAAGAGCTTCGAGACGAATCTTCATGTAACTGTATGGAGGTCACTTCATCAAACACACCCTTGTCAGACTCGCAGAAAAAGCCGATGTCTTTGAGATTCTTGAGTTGAGGCAAAATCTCAGAAGTTTTCTCTGATAAGTGAGCCTGATTAAAGAAACTAGGGAGTTTTTCATCACCACTAAAGTTGTTGATGATAATGTAGTTATTGTGTGCTTTAGCTAGCGCTTTTGTGCGCAACGGGACCCAAACAACAAACCAAGGCTTATCGGTACTTAAAAACCCTTTTAACTTTGTTGCGATCTGGCATTTGTCATTTTCACCGAATTCATTCCATGCATCACGATACTTATCCCATGGATTGAAAACATCTGACGCCCAATGCTCAATTCGCCATTGATCGGACATAAAGAAGAATGCCTCACCCATATGAAACAAACTTTTCATTCCCAAACCAAACTTTCCAACTGACGCCTTAGATGTAGCTTTCGAGCTCTGCGCTATCGATAAAATGGCATCACGGTGTTCCTCTGCCAGTGGTGCATCATTGATAAAAAACAGCGCTGGCGCATTGAGTAGTTCATTTTCTGCATTGCAGAAACCTTTACTCCAACCAATAGTTAATTCGTTCGCACCCGCATCGTCAGCATTTTGAATGATCTCTTTAAGGACAGGAAAGCCATCCTCGTATCGGTCTGTTAAGTTGTCTTTGATTTGGTTAATCACACCAATAGCGTCTATTGAAGCACCCGCCATTTTAGAACCTTTTTTGAAATTGAATCGAAAGATGAATTGATGATGGAGATCCTAAATGCAATCTCACAAGACTAGGTCAGTGCAACTATACACATTATCACCTATTGGACTTACCACATTACGCCAAAAGCAAAACTATCGAACATTAGAAAAATTTTTCGAGGACCTATGCTCTAAGTTATTTATTCTTTTGCTATTTGTACGTTAATAAAAGTTAGATTTCGGATATGGACTAGGTCTATTGACTACTGTTTATCAAGAGCAGCACACTGACTATTACGCATCCAAAGGAATTAAACTGGTTGCATTATAGGGTGCTGCAAAAAGAAAAAGTTGATCACGGTTATCGTATGCATGATGGAATAAGAAAATTGGCGTTAATTGTGTAAGTTCTCATTAACAATACATCTGCTTACAAACATCGAACCACTCATGAACAACTCTTCGTGTTTCTTCACTTGGTACGGCGTTCTTGTATCCGGCTATCTGTTGAATCTCGTAGGGGAACGCTTTTTTCGCGTTTATGCTTATGCCAATAGTCATACGCTCTGGGGACTCCATACGAAATGCGGCATAATGCCCGGCTGCGATTCGGTTGTGGTATACCGCAATACAGTGAAGTTGCACTTTAGCTTCTGCACATAAGTCTTCAAAATCGACGATTTGTGAAATGCCATATGTTTCCGCTAAGCATTTAGGGTATGGAACCTCAGTTTTCTCTGGATTCATAGCTTCAAAACGAATGTCTATCTGCCGAGCAACCCAGACGTCATGCAACGCAACTAAGTCCTCTACGCTGTTCATCCTCTCGACATGATGAACAGGATCGTCAATACCAATTGCGTTCCCTAGGCGCAAGGTGTCACTCATGTAAGACATCATGTTTCTATAAACACTCTGACGTTGTTCTGCTATTGAGCGCCCTAGGTTCGTTCCAGTAAGAAATGGGTGGCTATGGTCTAGTAAGAGCGCATTATAATTAACCACTTTGTAGTGGCTAAAAACCTTGAACCGACGAAAGTTGGGATCCAACTGTTTATGTACATGCTTTAGCTCACTTGAATGCTCAAAATCAAGCTGTAGCTTGTCGATGAACTTCAATGCCGCTTTAGATGAATCTAAGCCTAGATGAGCTACAATTTCTCGTTGCCCTTGCTTAGCAAGTTCAAACGCGGCTTCGTTATCAACACTGAACTTGGCACATATCAATGCCAATAATATCGGGCGGCTCTCTAATAACTGCGCAGCTTCAAAGCAGTTTGCCGCTAACCAAAGCATTTGATACTGGTGTTCGGCAAAAGCACTAGAGGCTGTTAGATAGTGTTGGGGAATACTTTCAAGCCAAGTTTCGTACTGGTTGTCCCCAGACAGTAAGTTCAGGCTTATTCCAAGCCCTCCATCAAGCAGTACCTTTTTCCCATCAGAGAATACTCGGTAACCATGCAGGTTTTTCTGCCAATGTTCTAACTCAATATCATAATTGAATCCTAACATGGTCGTTGGTAGCGTAATCGTTGCGTCAGTCACTATAAAACCAAAGTGAAGTGTAAGAACAAACCTCATCTTAACTGTAGAGAGTGATACAGAGAGGTTTGTAAGCTTACGATTTAGAGCCTGGATATAGAATGAACCAGGCTCAAATCATTACTCAGAAAGGAAGGTCATCAATGCCTTGTCGTTGGTAAGGATTGCTAGTGTTCATTTCTTGAACCTGCTCTCCCCAAGATTTACCACAGCTTTTCACGTCTATCTGAGGCTCCAACATTGGGAATTGTTTCTTCATCGCTCGATGCATCGCTGCTTTTACTTGTGCGGTGTAATGATTCGTTTGATTTTCAGGCACCTCAAAAACAATCGCATCGTAATGAGGAACAAGGAGCTTGAATTGCTCGCCATGTAACTCGCGTGCTAGTTCCACAATAGATAACTTAAAAACAGCCGCTGCCGAAGCTTGTATCGGGAAGTTTTTAAACCAGTTTTGCTCCCAGTTGAGAATTGATGGGCTCTTTGTGGTGAGTCGATTAACACTACGTCGTAAGCCAGTACAGGAAGTCACATACCCTTGATCAATGCCTTGAGTAACAAGTTCATTTTGGTACTTTTTCACATCAGGGTAACAAGCAAAGAAACGGTTAATGTAAGTTTCCGCTATCACCTTAGTCACCCCAAGTTGAGTGGCGATTGTTGATGCACTCATACCATATATTAGCCCTAGCAAAACGACTTTCGCTTGCTCGCGAGAGACTGCTAACGCTGTTCCGAATCTCTCATACACATCACCGGTATTAAAATCAGTGATAAGCTGTTGGTCAGCACTTAACGCTGCCAGTACACCGATTTCCATCTGTTTATAGTCACACTCAACAATGCTATTACCATGACCCGCTTTCAAAATATGACGACTCTCTTTGGGGAGATTCATCAAGTTAGGAGCGCGCGAGGTACAACGAGATGTCGATGTACCTACTATTTGGTAATGCGGCTTTACATTTCTAGACAAAGCTAAAAGTTTTTGCACAATACGGGCTGCACGCTCTGTTTTTTCAATACAGTGAAGATGCTCGAAGCTACAGTCATTACTACGCAGAGGCTTTGCCCCATGCCTTTCTAGTTGGCGAATGAGTAACTCAGCCTCGTTCAGCGTAAACTTATCTGTTAGATAGTTGATTAGGCTTAGCTTATCAATATCAAAAATTTTAAGGGCACTTAACTTCTGAACGTGTTGGTTTCTCGATCGCTCAAGCTTCGCTAACTCTTCTTTCAAATCGGACTCACTGAGGTTAAAACCTTGCTCGCTAAGAGCATGTAGCGCTGTTATAAACTTATGCTCTACATTGTTGTAATGTGACCACACATCCGTATCGTGAAGCGTTTTAAAATAACGTCGAACGAGGTCAAAAATTGCATTTTGATTTCTTTGAAAACTCCCTTCCGCAATACTATCTTCGAACAGTTGCTCCAAGGGCGATTTTACTTTTTCAACCCCATATCGAGAGTGTTCAACACCTAGCAGCGCCAATTTTTCAATTACTTTTAAGTCATAAACTTCGTGATATTTAGACAACATTTGACGGGTGATTTTATTCGTCCTCAAACTCTCGTAAAGATCGTAAATATAAAGAGTCTGATTGTCCCATGGTGCGTCACCGACCAACCAATGCGCGTTATCTGTACTGTCAACAACAACACCTGCCAAGTGCGATGACGATCTAGAAAATGACGGAATATGGCTAAATACCCCGCCACTCTCTTTGTGCTGCTGTAATGCTTGAAACGCAAAATGACCAATATTAGTTACTTCATTGCAATGTTTACATTTCGCTCGCGTTCTTCCTGTTTGATTAATGTCGTTAAACGCACCATCTTTCCCACAGTGAGGGCAAATTCCCGCAAAACCATTATGTTTGGAACAACAGCTTCCGCAATCATTACAGATATAGAACTTTTTGTATGAACGGATCTCATAAGGAGTACATGATTTTTGGTCATCACGACTATCAATATACTTTTGGCACCCTATGCAGTAAGAAATTTTTACGGACTCACCATAAGAGCCACAACGTTCAGAACCACAATGCCAATAAGTTGTTCCTACAGCCAAGTGACCGATTGAACCTTTGGCATGTTCTGCTATTTGCAATGGGTTGTCACACTGTCGACATATCAGCTTTTCAAGAATTTCATTCCAGCGATTAATTGCGGATAACATACGCACAAACGCATCATGTTGATGCAGGTGTTCTGCTGTGATCCCAAACAACTGGTGAACCAGTGTATAAAACGGTAACCCTGTGAACGTAAGAGCTCTCGGTAAACTTACATATTGTCGTTGATATGTTTTTCCTTTGAATGGATCGATATTCTCCATTCCATCAAATACACATTTGGTACAGTCGTTTCGACGGCACAAGGCTTTGGGCTCTTTTTCTCCAGTAACTACTCCTTTGTCATCCTTTATATTCGCAAACCACAGCTTCCCTTCACACACGCTCCTTTTGCTGAATCTGTCTGCAGAGATTCCCTGCCCCTCTTTCAACCATTGGCAGACTGCGAGAATCGAAAGTTCAATTCTAGTTCGAGACTTGGCATGGTGCTCAAACAACCCTTTTTGAAAGTCATCAAACAAAGCAGTAATGTGTTGAACTGATGCCCCTCCTTGTCTGAGTTTTTGTTCAAACAAGGCGATAAGAAGCTGTGATTCAAAGTAGTTATTTTCGACGGCGCTTACTCGTAACAGAGATAGCGCTTCTAATGAACTTACTTCCCCATGAACTTGCAAATATTCATTCAAACGTGACTCAGTTACGTATTTTGCGTAGAGGGGTAAGTGTTCAAGAGGCAGCGCGTTACACAGTACTTCTTGCCCTTCCTCGAAGGTATCCAAGAACTCAGAGTAATTTTGACTAATCGCTTCACGAACAGAGTCATCTAGATACTTTACGGCTAGATCAGCACGCCAAGCGCTAAGAAAGCACCGAGACGCCTCACTCTGAAAATTCATCATAAGCGTTCGAATTGCTAATTTGAGTTGAGGCGCAAGATCAGTACTGTCAGACAACTTACAAAGTAACATCGCCTTTACGTTATCTATATTTTTGAAGTGCGCATTAACCGAGTCTTGTAAATGTTCTTTTTTCAACGTTCGATTGAGATAAGCAATATCGCCTTTGCTAACTTCAGCCTCATTAGACTCAATACGAGCAAATACCTGCTGTAGAATCGATTCTGGTTCGCTGATTTCAGGTATAGAGAGGTAATCTAGTAGCTGGGTCAAACTGACATGGTTCGGAAAATCCGCGATCAGTGCTATTGGCAAATATTGAGCGACAACTTTCGATTTTTGATGATCCACAACAGAAAATAGATTCTCGAACTCTTCCTTGTTAGGGTTAAATGCTGTCGCAGCACAGAGTTGTACGAATGTTTGCACTGGGAAAGAATTTGCTAAAACAGGAGCAGCTATGACAGCCTTTGCTGCCAATGCCTTAATTTCAGGCGTTAGAATACTTTTCTGAATACATACGGCAACTTGAGCTGGTACGTCATCAAAATTATCAAACAATGTCTTTGCTGCACGGATTCGAATCGCAGAGGGTAACAATTTGTCCCACTGCGTCTTTATAAACTTCTCTTCAAATAATTCTGGTGTACGAATCTGACCACTGTTGAGTTGAGCGAGTAAGGCTGGAGCATCTAGCTTTAAAGTGGTGCAATGAGATAAAACCTGTGAAATCTGACGCTCATTGTCCAACTCTGAAGCAATCAACTGACCAAGCTTTTGCCAAACAGCACGCTCCACCATCTTGATAAGGCTAGTGTTGCGTTTCACAAATTGAACAAACTGAGTATTGAGTGACGGTGAACAGACTTCACTCATCACGTACTGTTTAAAATCTGCTTCAGAAATAACCGCAAACGCATCATTGCGCTCGGAAACTAGCTTCGATTGGGTAAAGCAGATGATGTATCTGCCGGGATTTAAATCTTTCGTCGTTGGTGCATGGTAATAGATTCGGCTAAAACCATTTTCAACAGTAAAGTTAAAGCCAGAATTATTTTTAGTGCGCTGAAACGCGACCGAGGTTGTTACATGGAACTTGTCATTCCAATCAAGAAAATGAGGACCCGACAGGATATTTTTCATCATTTGTTCTGCTAATTTGCAGGTCGCTTAAATGAAAGCTAATTGAGTCTTTCAGTGGAGCGTAAACCTACACGATGGATAAATAGTTTTTTTTGCTTCATTGCTTAGCCATTATGGCTACCAACCACTCTCTATCCTTGAGGCATCGATTAAAACATATGTAATTTTAATCGCAAACAACATTCCATTCTATATAGTTATTAAGTCACTGAATATAGAAAAAGAGCTTTTGACTAAATTTTGTGAGGTTTAAGGCAGTGAAACCCTCATGCAGGTGATGCATGAGGGCTAAATTGTTTACAGCTGACCGGAAAAGGCTTTTTGGGAAAGAGATGAAAACATCTCTGGCGCTTGAACTTGTTTCAGCGCCACCTTTTTAGTGAACCTTTGGATTGCAACAAATTTCTCTTGAATGTCTAAAGGTGGAAGAATGATTTTTAGTTCATTAATTTGCTTTGCCGTTAGTTGCGGAATCGCCGCCCCATTACCAAGGGCTTTCAGCTCTCTATTAAAACCTCTAGACATCATTAGAGAATGGAGGAACTTAGGCAGAATTTGATCTCCAGCCCTCACTATCATCAATTGAGCATTGATAAAGCCAGTATTGTAACCACATGAAAACAATGCACATTGGGCTAGAGTTCCCCGCAATGTAATCACCATATCATCTGGTAACAACTTGCCTCTTCCAAGAGCGCCAAATTTCTCTTCAGTAATATATTGCTGAAAAGCTAAATCCAGTTCTCCATTGACAATGTTTTTCGTGGATAAGAAAAGTACACCATCGTCAACTAGGTCATCACCACTTGGATAGTTTTTCGAACGATCTCCGTTTATACACTGGCATATATCACCTAGGTTTCTCACCTCCCATCCCTTCGGATTGGTCACCGGATCACCAAACATATCTAAAAACACGCTACGCAAGAACTCATCAGCTAGAGCTATCGCTTGTTTTCGTTTTTGGCGAATCGCATCGGCTTTATCCAAAATCGCCGCGATGCGTTTTTGTTCTTCTAGTGGTGGGAGTGGGATTTTAAAAGATTTTAAGTCCGTCGCCGAAAGATTCGGTTGTGCCGCACCATTTTCAAATGTATCAATTTCCCTTGCACATAAAACACTACCTAAATAATGTTTCAAATAGCTCAATGCAACTTTATGATTCGCTCGAATGATAACAAGAGATGAAGCTACAGCACCTTTAATATCGTTTTCAACAACAGCAAATTTTCCCAGTGACCCCCTTAAACAAAATAAAATATCACCTTTCTCTACTTTGCCACTACGCAAAGAATCATATTTGTCTTGCGTAATGTAGTTTAATTCTGAGTCTATTAATCTATGTTCTAGACTTAAGCTACCTGCATTTATAAATGCGACACCACTTTCAACAAATGAGCCTTTTGATGGGTAATTTTTTCCTCTATCGCCATTAATGAAAGTTGCCACTTCCCCTAAAGTTACAAAAGGCCAACTCATAGCATCCCCTCCAGCTCATTTAGATCGTTCAGGATCTCATTTTCCAGTGCTTTGAGTTTGCCCAGAATCACTTTCGGGTCTTCGTAGCTTTCTTCCTGATAGACCACTTCTTTGTAACGGTTGATCGAGAGGTCGTATTTTTGCGCTTTGATGTCTTCTGCTGAAACCATAAAGGCTTTTTGGGTTTTATCGCCAAACTCTGCCGTTAGTGCGTCTTGGTTGTTGGCTTGGTAGAGCTCGCTGTAACGCTTCCATTTTGCTAGTGCGTCTGGAATGTCGTTTTCTTTGATTGGGTTGCGTTTGTCATCTAGTGAGTAACCATCTGCCGCCATATCATAAAATAAGACATTGTCCGTACTGCCGCCTTTGGTGAAGATAAGGATCCCCGTCGATACTCCTGCATACGGTTTGAACACGCCGCTTGGCAGTGAGATCATCGCTTCAAGTTGGTTGTTTTCGATAAGGTCTTGACGTAAATCTTTGTGTGCTTTTGAACTACCAAAAAGTACGCCATCTGGCACGATAGTCGCACTGCGACCACCGAGCTTCAACATGCGTAAGATTAACGCTACAAACAGCAGCTCGGTCTTCTTGGTTTTCACCATAGACAAGACTTTCGGGTTCACCGATTGCTCGTCTAAACTGCCTTTAAAGGGAGGGTTGGCAAGGATCTTGTCGAAAAAGTCGTGTTCTTGGTCTTTTTCAACAAAGTTCTTGTTTAAGCTGTCTTGATAAGTGATGTTGGCACTGCTCACTCCATGCAAAAGCATGTTCATTGCCGACACACGCAGCATGGTGCTATCGAAGTCAAAACCCCAGAACATATTGTTGTTAATGTGGTCTTGGTACTCATGCAGCAAATCACCCGTGTACACTGGGTTGCCGTCCTCATCGTGGTAGATGCTTTCTTTACTCGTATGCGTGCGTGTTAGGTATTCCATCGTACGAGACAAGAAACCCGCCGTACCACAAGCTGGGTCACAGATAACATCCGTTGGTTGTACATCGAGCATTTCTACCATCATGTCGATGATATGGCGAGGCGTACGGAACTGACCGTTAATACCTGCAGACGCGAGCTTACTGAGTAGGTATTCGTAAATATCACCTTTTACATCACTTTGACCAAGTGGCAGTTTATCTACCATATCCACTGCTGATCGAAGCACCGATTCGCTGCGAATTTCGACATCGGCATCTTCCATAAACTGCGCGATATCAGAGCCGCTGAGCTCTACTTGAGAAAAGTGTGGGAACACGTTATTGCGCAAATGTGGTAACAGCTCAGCCCCGGACATATGGACAAAGTTTTGCCAACGAAGTTGTTGCCCTTCCGGCGTCTCTGGGAATTGGCGCTTAAATGGCTGACCAGTACGTTTTGACTTTTTCTCTGCGGCAGTTTCCTGCATGTCTAACATACGAGAGAACATCAAGTAGCTGATTTGCTCAATCACAACAAGTGGGTTAGTGACGCCACCTGTCCAGAATTTTTCCCATAAGCTGTCGATGTCATTACGTAGTTGACCAGTTAACATAGTGTTCTCTTTGTTTGTGATTGATGCTGCTATTGACGAAGGAACTTGCTGCGTTTTCGCAAAGTACTCGTGTTCGTAATAGGGTTAAACGTGAATTATCGGATTCTACACCGACAAAAGGAGATCGTAACCTTACAATCTCCATAATTTGTTCGAAGTTCGGGCAGTTAAGCTACCCAAACGAACGGAGGTTAATTTAGGTTGCTGAACAATGTAAATACCGCGGCGCTACTACCGCCTGCAACTAATGCGAAATTGCTGACGCATTAGTGAGGCAGCAAGAAAGGCTCAATCAGCGCTTCTAACTTATCTGCGGCGGCATCATTGAAGATATCCAGCCCTTCCCCATTCGTTAGTTTGTCGAACTGCCCTTCGTACAGGTTCGCCATTTTGATGCGTCCGTGTCGGCAAATAAACCCTTTGAGCTGGTTTAAGAACTGCACTTGAATGTAGGACAACTGGTGAGTCTGCATAAACTCGGTAAATCGTTCATTAACTAGCTCGGCATCGAGCCCAACTAACTGAATGAGTGTTTCGCTTAGTTGCTCTGGTGTATTGCCATAGAAGGCATTCAACGCATTCACATCAACACCAGGGTGCTGTGTAAGAATGGTCGAAGTGAGCGACTTTAACTCTTCTTCAGTCACAGGTTGATTCTGATGAATCTTTTGTAACACTGGGTTGTTCGCGAGCATGGTTTCAAGAATATCTTTAATGCGTTTGCGATACACCATCGCCTCACTCTCATCACCAATGATCACAACGCGATCGTTTTCAATCACATCACCGTCCCCCGCGCGTGTTGTTGGCGTGGCATCATAAACGGAGGTTTCTCTCTTCTTGAACTTCATGATACCGCGCAAGTTTTTACGCGTCGTTTCAAGCTGCTCTATAGACAATGAATCCCAGTATTGTTGGGTTTGAACTTTTGCAATCTCATCACCTTGTTTACGAACATCAGTAATGTTGACCGCTAGGTTTTGCAATCGTGAAATCAAATCAGCTTTGAGGTTTTCAATATCGCTACTGCCGGTTAAGTTAGCCTTTTCAACTTGCGACATCAATCTGTCGAGCATTGAGGCGTCTTTGTCTTTTAATGTGCGCGAGCCCATTAACGGTGCCATCTTGGTTTCGAGTATGTGTCGAGTCGAACCGTTCATTTCAAGGATCATGTCGGTTTCTTGTAGCTGTTTGACCGTGCGAAGCTCGCGACGAACGGCAATGGCGCCATCAGGCAAGTCACAGATGTCTGCTTTCATCTGGGCACAAGCGAGCTCAAAAGTGGCCACATCCGCTTTTTTCATCGCTTCATCAGCCAGCTCAAGACGCGCTTCAAAGACCGTTTGCAGCAATGAACGGCTTTGCCCCGTATCGGCTTCGACGTATTTTTCTTCAAAATAGGCAAAGTTGCCATAATGGTCGAAAATCAAGAACTCTTCTTTGTCTTGCCCCGGGCCAAACAAATCTGGACACAGACGCGTACCACGACCAATCATCTGCCAGAATTTTACCCATGACTTAACCGGGCGAGCAAACACAAGGTTGACTACCTCTGGCACATCAATGCCGGTGTCCATCATGTCGACGGAAATAGCAATACGGAAATCGTTGTTTGGGTTCTTAAACTCGTCGATACGGGCTTCTGGACGATCCACTTTGTTATGGATGACCTTACAAACTTTGCTACCATATTGTGGATACAACTCTTCACAGAACAGCTTCTCAAGCTGCTCGGCATGCGCTTGATTCTGGGCAAAAATGATGGTTTTACCCACTAGCGAGTTGGTCGCATCTTTTATCCCATTTTCAATCAGGTTTTCGAGTATCGCACTGTCAGTTTCGACACTGAAAATCTTCTTGCCAATATCTTTGCCTTGGATGGTAGTCTTTTGCGCTTCTTCTTCGCCTAAGTCTTCCTCAAGTTGCGCCTGTTGCTCTGGCGTTAACTTACTGTAGTGAATCCCATCACGAAGGAACTCCGTGGTGAACTCTTTCACTCGAAACGGATTCAAATAACGTGGCTCATGGGAGATGGCTTCAGCTAAGTCAAAGTTGAATGTCGGGTCGCCATTTTCACAACCAAACAGGTCATAAGTGTTACGTGCAATGAACTTAACTGGCGTGGCCGTAAGACCGACTTGAATGGCATCAAAATAATCAAAGATGTCACGGTAGCGATTGTAGATACTGCGATGTGATTCATCGGCAATAATTAAGTCGAAGAAGCCAACATCTAACTGTGAGAATCGGTTCATCATGCCAGGATACGTGGAGACAAAGACACGTGCAGAGGTGTCGATTTGGTTTTTCTCACCAATCACGCAACGCGGCTCTGTTGGGAGGTAATCTTTAAATGCACCATCGGCTTGTCGACGAAGCTCTTTTCGGTCACATAAAAATAGGACACGTTTCACCCAGCGTGAACGCAGCAATAGCTCCACCAGCGCAATGGATACACGCGTTTTCCCCGTACCTGTTGCCTGAACAATCAAGGCTTTTCGACGTTGATTCTGTAACTGACTGGTTACGGCCTTAATCGCTTCTATTTGGTATGGACGACCTGCGATGTCCACATTTGGGTTGAGTACTTCTAGGTTTGGCTCTTTGTACTGGTATTGGTACTGCAAGAACTGCAGACTTTCTTTCGAGTAAAATCCGAAAATCTGGCGGTAGGTATTGTACTGCTTGGTGTCCCAAATACAGATTTCATAACCATTGGTGTAAAACACAATAGGTACGGCGCAATCGAACTGTTTAGCTAAACCCTCTGCATAGTAACGCGCTTGCTCACGACCCTTTTGTAGATGCTCACGCGCACGCTTGGCTTCGACAACTGCAAGTGGGGTGCCATCATCGTTCCACAGAACGTAATCTGCATAACCAATACCCGTGGCTGTAGGTTGGTGTTTCACTTCTACTTCAATACCAACGCTTTCTTTGTCATTGATGTCCCATCCAGCTTGTGCAAGTTGAGTATCAATCAGTAACTGGCGGGTTTTGTCTTCATCCCATTCCAAGCTATTTGCTGTTTGTTGACTGCGAGCTTTCGCTTGTTTTAGCTGTTCTTGAGTACGCTCTGCTTTTGATTCTGCAGCTTCTCGAGCTTGGCGCTCACGCTCTAGCTCTTTCAACAAGGCTTCTTGTTGCTTCTCGTTCTCTTCAACAACTTTTTCTAATTGTTTTTGCGATAAGTTTGAGTTTAACGCCGACTCTGGATACTTAAGCTCCTGAAGATCAGATACTTGGAAACCATAGTAGTTGATTGCCATGTATTGAGATAACGAGTGTGCAGTGCCAAGTGCCGCGTATGCTTTACGTACGTTGCCATCTCCGCCGTGGGCAGTCTCGTTCCCCTCAATTCTTAAAAAATGGAGTTGATCTCGTAAGCGAGATTCGGTTACCTCAACAAAAGCGTCATTTTTCAACAACTCCATAAAGGTTGCTTGCGGTAAACGTGGTAAACCATCAATAGAGTAGATCTCTTTAGTCACCTCTTCGGCAAAACCGCGAAGACGCGTTATCGCACTTCCAGGATCAAGGTGGAGTATTTGCTCAGCTAGATGACCTAGATTGGCCAATTTTTCATTGTGTTCACGAATTAGCTCAAAGTTCAGAGATGTCGACATAAGAGAATACCTGTTGATAGAACCGCGTACCTTATACCAAAATTTTGTGAGTGATTCGATGATCTATACGACTTTATATGCCTATGAATTACTATCGTAATGACAAATTGTTTCATACCGTCACAATCGACACATCACAGGTACATTAATGCTCTACGTATTGTCATGTAAATCAGCAATTGAAAACTACATTTAGAACAAACGCCCCTTAAAGGAGCGTTCATTAGTGGACTGACGATATAGTGACTGGATTAAGCACAGGATGTTCGGTTATTAATTAAGTACGATTCCGCTTTTAAGCTTGCCAACACATAAACGATTATAAAAAACACCAGAAGTATTGGTGTACGTCATGATATTGCTATTAATAGCAATCGTCGCAATCTCTGCACCACCATTATATGATTGAATAAACAACAAGTTGTGTTTGCTACCACCTTGTCTTACGTTAAAAAACTGACCAGAGTATAACCCCGTCGTCATTTTGTACCCTTCGTTGTCTTTGGTAATGGAGTAGTTCATTGGACCAAAGTAATTGTCTTCCCAAGGTACGTAATCTTGGGGGTTACCTACAGGGTCGTAGCCAACAGCTGTGCATTTAATTGAAACAAATTGCCCTTCACTAACAACCATGTTGGCTGATGTAGTAAAAGCGATGAGGGACAGCACAAGGGCTGCAAATAATTTCTTTTTCATTTAATCGTCTCTTTAATAACCGGAGAGTGCGCGATCCTGAGACCCGTCTCGCATTGCCGAACGACATTGCATTTGTTCACCGCGAGTTAGATTACGTCGCTTTAGCTCTTCCATTGCCGCTTCCTCTCCACCTTCCCATTGCAGTTCCAACTCTAAGCTAGTGTAACGACCTAATGTGTAGCAGATATCATAGGTTTGGTACTCGCTTGCTTTACGCATTGGTGCAATCAGGGAGCAACCCGAGGTCATCGAAATAAGAAGAGCAATTACAATCAGTTTGTTCATTGAGTTCCTTACTGATTCTTGATGTTGTTGTAAATCAAGCTTTCAGTCAGGTCACTAGAATAAGCACCTTCATCATTGCCATTGATGTTATTGATCACCGTGTCTGTGGTGTAGTCATAAGAGCCATCAGATGTTGCACCATTTTCCGCCGATGCATTCGTGTACGGGTTGCCATAATCAATAGTGACTTCACCGTTGTTAATAATGACCTCTGCAAAAGCACAGGAAGAGCTCAAAGCAACAAGGAGTAGTGTTTTTTTCATTTAGTAAATCTCAAATAAAGCCAGTGGGAACAGAACACTGTAGCTTTCGATTGATGCCTAACATTAACCATCAATCGAAAACGCTCACCGACAAACTACTGAGTTAGAAGGTTGAAGACTTAGAACGCCCCCATAGCCTGGAAGGAGGCGAATCATAATGAGAATAAAGACTGACAATCGACTTATATTTTCTATAACCCAAATATAAACAACATTAAGTCCTTGTTTATGCAGCTTCCAATCGAGAAATAATTGCTTCCAAAGGCAGGTCTTTCTCTTTAATCATTGCAACCACTTCCGCAATGTCTTGGTCACGGTTCATCGCTAGAGCCTGGTTGATATCATCAATAAGCTGCAGTGCCTCTACTTTGGACAATTGACGTAACAACGAAATACGGTTGTTTGGAGACATAGCCATCAACTCGGAGGCTGAACCACCTTTTTGCTGGTTCTTATTGTTGTTCATATTGACCTCCGGTTGTGGCTGTTCTCCCACAAAACTATTTTCCTTTTTAGGATCTGGTTTGGCAGTACCTTCCAACTTAATGACGTTGTTAGTTAAGGATTCTTTTGTTGCTTTAGATTGAGAATCATTGTTTTGATATTTTGTTTTGCTCTCTAACAATTCTGCGTAATAAGCCAACGTCGGCATCATAAAATCTAAATGCGTTAAGATTTTTGATTCGATCGTCTTCATCTCTTTTGATTTGATGTACACACCCTGCTTACGAGCTTGAAGCGCCAGTGATACTGCATGTTTGATAGCGGATAGACGATATTCGCCCACTTCATTGAGAGATTTGGTTGCCAATACTTGTTCTTCTTCTTTCGACTTCATCGTGTCGATGCGGGCACGCAATGACTTCACACAGGTTTGGATTAGTCGGTCTTGTGACAATTTAATTGGATTTGGCAATTGCATCTGTGGCGTGATGTGTTGTTTACCTTCGCCTTCTAGCTTACTTGCTTTCACTTCTCGTTTTACTTCGGCCATAAAGTTGTTTATCGATTTGCAATCCGACGGCGTCGAACCTGTGAAGATAGGCTTTGCTACCCCATCAATTAATACTTTGAGATGGTTAGTCTGCGTTCTTTCGTAGGAAAATGGGGTATCCGCGCCTAAGTAGTCAGACAGAAATTTAATCGCGCGTTTTTGATATTTGCTGAACGTTGCTTGTTTACACATAAAAAATACCTCTCAATGAATCGTTTCGTTGGAAGGCATAATATGAGATTGAGAGTAATGGTGAGATTCGTAAGCTTGCGATTTTTACTTTTTCAAAGACACATTACCAAATACAACCAAGATTCAAGGAGGGATTAGTGACTATCAAAAAGGAAGGAATGACTACTATGGCAATAAGTTATAAGCACTAGCTCTTTGTATGCAAATAAAAACGCCCCAAGGTTCACTCGGGGCGTTTTATTAATTAGTTCTCAGGAAGATTTTGGCGGCTTTATCGCGACCTTATTCCCAATCAAGAATAACCTTGCCTGACATACCGCTGCGCATTACGTCGAAGCCTTCTTGGAAATCATCAATCTTGTAGTGGTGCGTGATGATTGGTGATAGGTCCAGACCAGATTGGATCAATGAAGCCATCTTGTACCAAGTTTCGAACATTTCACGGCCGTAGATACCTTTGATCACCAAGCCTTTGAAGATAACTTGGTTCCAGTCGATACCCATGTCTGATGGTGGAATACCTAGCAGTGCAATTCGACCACCGTGGTTCATTGTGGTTAGCATTGAGTTGAATGCGGCTGGGTTACCAGACATTTCTAGACCTACGTCGAAGCCTTCTGTCATGCCTAGCTCAGCCATTACGTCTTCTAGCTTCTCTTCTGCAACGTTTACTGCGCGCGTTACGCCCATTTTACGAGCAAGTTCTAGACGGTATTCGTTCACGTCTGTGATCACTACGTGACGAGCACCAACGTGTTTTGCTACTGCCGCTGCCATGATACCGATTGGGCCTGCACCTGTGATAAGCACGTCTTCGCCTACTAGGTCGAAAGAAAGCGCGGTGTGTACTGCGTTACCAAACGGGTCAAAGATAGACGCTAGATCGTCAGAGATACCTTCAGGGATCTTAAACGCGTTGAACGCTGGGATCACTAGGTATTCTGCGAATGCACCTTCACGGTTAACGCCCACACCAATTGTGTTACGACATAGGTGAGTACGGCCGCCACGACAGTTACGACAGTGACCACACGTGATGTGACCTTCGCCAGATACGCGGTCACCGATTTCAAAGCCACGAACTTCCTGACCAATTGCAACCACTTCACCCACGTATTCGTGACCGACAACCATAGGCACTGGAATTGTCTTTTGTGACCATTCGTCCCAGTTGTAGATGTGTACGTCTGTACCACAAATAGCGGTTTTCTTAATTTTGATCAGAATGTCGTTATGGCCAACTTCAGGTTTATCAACCTCAGTCATCCAGATGCCTTCTTCAGGCTTTAGCTTTGATAATGCTTTAATTTTCATAGTATTCACCAAACATTGCCCCGCTCTATGCGTGACAAAAAATTCTTTCATCTAGTGCGTCTAAAGAAGAAATAAAGGCTTTGCCCATGAGCCGACTCTGAAGAGTTGGGAAAGCCTTTTTATCTTTAAACGTAAGCTCTTTCTCCTTCCTATCTAATCCCTCCCCTCTGTTTTAGGGGGAGGCTAGGAAGAGGAAACGAAACTTAGATGATGCCCATGTCCTTACCAACTTGGATGAATGCGTCGATTGCACGGTCTAGTTGCTCACGAGAGTGCGCCGCTGACATTTGAGTACGGATACGCGCTTGACCTTTTGGTACAACAGGGAATGAGAAGCCGATTACGTAAATGCCTTTCTCCAGAGCGCGCTCTGCGAATTCTGCTGCTACTTTTGCGTCACCAAGCATGATTGGAATGATTGCGTGGTCAGCACCACCCATTGTGAAACCTGCGTCTTCCATACGAGTACGGAAGTGTGCTGCGTTTTCCCATAGACGGTCACGTAGGTCACCGCTCTCTTCTAGTAGGTCTAGAACGCGGATAGAAGCGCTTACGATTGCTGGTGCAACAGAGTTAGAGAATAGGTATGGACGAGAACGCTGACGTAGCCAGTCAATCACTTCTGCTTTACCAGACGTGTAACCGCCTGAAGCGCCGCCCATTGCTTTACCTAGCGTACCAGTGATGATGTCGATACGGTCAACCACGTTGTGGTGCTCGTGCGTACCTGCACCTGTTTTACCCATGAAGCCAACAGCGTGAGAGTCATCAACCATCGTCAATGCGCCGTACTTCTCTGCTAGGTCACAGATAGCTGGTAGGTTTGCCACTACACCGTCCATTGAGAACACGCCGTCCGTTACGATAAGAATGTGGCGAGCGCCTGCTTCTTTCGCAGCGATCAGTTGTTGTTCTAACTCTTCCATGTTGTTGTTCGAGTAGCGAAAACGCATCGCTTTACATAGACGAACACCGTCGATGATTGACGCGTGATTTAGAGCATCAGAAATGATTGCGTCTTCTTTACCTAGGATAGTTTCAAATAGGCCCGCGTTTGCGTCGAAGCATGATGTGTAAAGAATCGTGTCTTCTTTACCTAGGAACTTAGAAAGCTTCTGCTCAAGCTCTTTGTGGATGTCTTGAGTACCACAGATGAAACGTACTGAAGCCATACCAAAGCCGTGGTCATCCATGCCTGCTTTACCTGCCTCGATAAGCGCTGGGTGGTTAGCTAGGCCAAGGTAGTTGTTCGCACAGAAGTTAAGTACTTCTTCACCGCTAGAGATTTTAACCGCCGCTTGCTGTTGAGACGTGATGATACGCTCTGCTTTGTAAAGGCCTTCCGCCTTTACTTCTTCAATTTGCTGTTCAATCTGTTGGTAAAATGCAGAAGACATTCGCAATTCCTTCCTGTTTATAGTGTCGAGTTTTTACTCGATTAGAATTAGGTTGAGCCTTTATGTGACGGGCATCACAGGCAATTACTTATCAATTAAGTGTAGTGTAATTCAAGGAAGGAAAAACGATTATCCCTCAAAGTGGAAAAGCATTAATGAATCCGAGGCACGAATCCAGTTAATGCTTTTCTATGAGGTTGTAATGCAAGGGATTATAGCCAAGTCGGCTTAGCTAAAAGTGCTTCGAAGTCCTTAGCGGGTAATGGTCGGCTATAGTGGAAACCTTGTCCGAACTCACAGTTTAGGTTTTTCAGGTAATCCACATGGCGTTGTTCTTCGATGCCTTCTGCAACGATCTTAAGGTTGAGCGCTTTCGCCATCGCAATAATCACGTTAACAAGCTCACGGTCGGATTCGTTCTCAAACATGTTCTGCAAGAAACTGCGATCGATCTTGAGGCGATCAAACGGGAACTTCTGCAAGTAACTTAATGCGGAATAACCGGTACCAAAATCATCAATGGTGAGCTTCGCGCCCAGAGTTCGTAAGTTATCTAGCATCTCCATCAGGTCGCTGCTGTGGTTAAACAACAAGCTCTCTGTCACCTCTACATCGAACAATTCTGGAGACAACCCCGACTCTTCTATGTGCTGCTTGATCTGTTCGAAAAGTCGATCACAGTATCTAAACTGCACACTTGAGAAGTTTACCGACACAAACAGAGGTGTAACGTCCTGCCATTTTGCCGCTTGTTGGCACGCTTGACGAATGGCAAACTCACCCAGTTGATGAATCAAACCATTCTTCTCAGCAATCGAGATAAACTCTTCTGGATTCACAAAACCAAACTTCTCGTCATTCCAACGCATCAGGGCTTCTGCTCCAACAATCGCCCCGCTGTCGAGATCAATGATTGGTTGATAATAAAGCTCTAACAAATCGTGAGAAATAGCATGACGTAAGCGACTTTCCAAGTCTAAGAAACGCTGCAAATCTTGGTTCATGTTGTGGTCATAGAAGCAGAATGCATTACGGCCGTCTTGCTTCACACGGTACATCGCCATATCAGCACAAGCGAGTAGCTGCTCTGAATTATCGCCATCTTCTGGATAAACAGACATACCTACGCTAGCGGACAAGAAGAATTCATGATTTTGCCAAACAAACGGCTCGTTAAACACAGACAATACAGTTGCGGCAAAGCGCTTAGCACTGTCGGCATTGTCTAAGTCTGGAATCACCAATAGGAACTCATCGCCGCCAATTCGTGCCAACAAATCGGTTTTCCGCACCGCCTGATGAAGCCGCTCAGCACTCAGTTTGAGGATCTCATCACCAACAAAGTGTCCCATCGAATCATTGATTTGTTTGAAATGGTCAAGGTCGATGAACATCACCAGTACACTAGAGCCTGTGCGTTCAGCGCGTGACAGCTCTAAACCAAGGCGTTCAGAACCATAAACTCGATTTGGTAAACCGGTTAATGCATCGTGCTTGGCTTGGTAAGCCAACTCCATTTCTGACGATTTACGACGCTCTATCTCACTGGTTAAACGTTGGTTTTGCTGAGATAAGAAGTCTTTGCGCTTCTTCTCTTCTTCCAGTTTGATCTTCAGCTCAACACGTGTGTTATTAAGGTTGAACGCATACAACAAGCCAAACACAATCAAAATTGCGAGGATACTTAATCCGGAAATAAATATTCGAGACGTGTAGATATCGCGTTCGCTAAGTGACTCAAACCAAGCCATCAATTTAAAGTGATGGTGCTCGATTGGCACTTCGAAATAGATCTTCTCTTTTAGCTCTTGAGCCAGTGCTTCAGGCTCAGTGATGTTTTCCTGTTCCAACTTACGGCTGATAGAATCCCATACTTCCATTTCCACATTATTGATCTTCAGCACCATGCGACTGTAACTGTCTTCATGCTCCTGATTAGTCAATTGGGAAATGACTACCTTCTCGTTGATATCCGCAATCAAATAGCCGACAGGTTTGCCTGAGAACATGACTTGCTTTATCACCTGGATAAGTACTTTGCCATCTTCACGCACCGCTCTGACTTCTTCACTGTGGTCGTGATCATTCAATAAACGCGAAGTATCAACACGATGATCGGACTTTTGACCTGTTGTGATAATGGTCGAGCCATCAAGACCTATCAAAGTTAACTGGTTGTAGATCAATTGATTATTGACGATTTTGGTTTCAGATTTCTCTTGCAGTTTACGTTTTAGATTAATCAAACTTGCGCCTAAACCATACTCCATCGACATGCCTGAAGCGAGGTTGGCAAAGAAGGTTTGTACCGTTTTATCGGTCGATAAATGGTCTATATCTTCACTGGCAATCGTAAATAAATTATCAAGGGTACCTGCATAACTTTTCACCTTTAGATCGAGTTCTCGATGCTGTGATTCTTTTAGTTTATGTTGACCTAAACTGGTGACCGTAATAATCATCGCCAAATAGAGCGACACCAATATCGCACTGACTGTGATGATCTTCTGACTTGATATTTTTTTTACAGACTTTCTCATATATCTTTCTTACTATCTTCTAAAAAGTAGTCATTATAAAAATAGTAAATAGACGGGTAGTATTTCTCGACCAAGGCTTGGTACGTCCCATCTTGCTTAATTGAATTTAAGTATTGGTTAAACGCGGTTTTTAATTCAGGAGAGTCCTTACGGAAGGCAACCGCCATTTTTTGGTTTTCTGATACTGGGCCAATGACTTTGATTTCCCCCGGCCACTTTTCAAGTGCAATCAATGTATCTGCAACATCAAGCAACGTACTTTCCGCATCGTTTTTCATTATGGCAGGCACCATTTCGTTCAATCGGCGCTGACCATCCGGCAAAATCACTTTTGCGCCGGTGTCATAGAGGTTATACAAGTTCGGGTCGAGACAAGAATGCTCCATCGCTAAGACTTCACGGCCTTTAATGAGTGACTTCACCATTGAAATATCGTCATCAATAGAACCTGTTGGCTTAATCGGAGTTAATGAAGAGTCAGTGCGTGCTACTAGCCAGACTGCGGATGGGAAATAGTCCTCCGAGAAATCAACAATTTGTGCTCGCCAATCAAGAATCGTGACGCCGTTAGCGATCAAATCGCCTTCAATCGCCATCTTTTCACCAACCATCAATTGCGCATCTTTGTATTCAACTTGCTGCCCAGTCAGTTTACCAACCACATTGTTCCATTGGGCTGGGACGTATTGGTAACGTACGCCAAGCGATTTAGCAAATCCCTTGATGATATCGACATCCAACCCCGTCAATGTTTGCATTTCACCTTGATCGATGTAGGAAACAAAGTTGGCATAAGGCACACCAATATGGCGTAACACGCCACTGTCCTTAATGTCTTGCAGATCGCCAGCAAAGGTCTGAATCGGTAGCAGCGTGACCATCCCTATCGCAAGAGTGGTCATGGTTTGCTTAATTGTTTTCACTGACATGATGAATATCCTTCTCTTTCACAAAGCGCCCAATTAAGGGCGCTTTGATACTTAACAACAGCGTTAGAACGAGTAGTACAGGTCTGCAATCGCTTCGATTAACCCTTCTACATCTCTCTCATCGTGGAACAAGTGAGTAGAGATACGCAGTGCATGCGTTTCAAACGAATCGTCTTTGTACAACTTGAAGCTTGTCGTACGAATGATGTAACCATAGTCCTCGCGAAGACGATCACGGAACAATGTTAGTCGTTCCTCATCCGTCACATCATCAAACGGGTTAAAGGTCGTCAGACCGCTGGTTAGTCCTTCCACGTTTGGTGAGTACATCTTCGCATAAGGTAACGCTTCACTAAGCAGCGTTTTACATTGGTCACTCAATTCTAAAATGCGTGCTTCAATTCGGTCACGACCAATTTCATCCCACATTTTACAACTATCAGCAAGTGCTTGTTTTGACGGATAGTTATCGTTACCAATGTATTGCATTTGTAGCTGTTTGCCTAGGTAATCAGCATGAGAAAGCGATGAGTTGATCAACCACAATGGATTTTCACGATCGCTCCAGTACTCATTTAAACGGTTACCGTTATCACGTACATACAAGATACCTGTCGCGCCTGGACCACACTGCCACTTATGGCCAGATCCTGCATAGAAATCACAATCCATATCGTGAAAATCTAGGTCGAACATACCAACAGTGTGCGCGCCGTCAACTAACGTTGGGATGCGGTGTTGCTTTGCTAAAGAACAGATAGCTTTAGCAGGGAGAGTCGTACCGGTTTTGTAGGTAATATGAGAGAACACAATAAGGCGCACATTGTGGTGGGTTTCAATCGCATCGCGGAAGGCTTGAATGTAATCTTCTTCCGTGACATTTTCTGTACCAGTGAAAACCGGAAGCTGAATTTCTACCACGTCCACACCAAAGCGATGTTTTGCCACGTTCATTGGTGACGTTGCAGCAACGTGTTCATGGTGAGTCGTTAGAATGACATCACCTGGCTCAAAATGCAGGCCATTGATGATAGAACATAAGCCATCGGTGGTGTTGCGGCTTAGAATGATTTCATCTGGGTTAGCACCAAAGCCCGGCGCAACTTGCGTCACCATTTCAGAAACATGAGGCCAAGCACCAAACTTGTCTTTCATGTCCCACGGGTACTTAGCAACGATTTTATTGTTGTCTTCGTACCCTTCTAAAACATGTTTTGGCATCGAACCTGTCGTGCCGATATTCATGTAAGTCGTTCGTTTATCCAATACGAACTGCTTTTGTACTTTACGCCAGAAGCGTTTGTCGCTTTTTCTACCTAGTCCGTTGTTGCTCCAATCAATTTTCGGTTCTTTTGCTTGAACTGTACCGGAAAATGCGGAAGCACTGACGCCAGCCACAACTGCACCAGTTGCACCTTTTAAGAAATTGCGGCGGCTGCGATTAGTCTGAATAGATTCCTTGTCGCTCATCTTTTCGATCCTTGTCGGAAGTTTAGCCATATTATTAATTATGAATCCGTAACTATCTGTTACTAAACCATTATTACCTCATCACCCGATAGTTTAGATCTTTCAGCTGCCATTAAGTGACTTTAGTTCCACTTTTTCATTTCATATGATGATATAAGCAACAATTTAACCCCTTTACAATAAACAACTATGAGCATAATAAAATATTCATTGAAACACTTATCACAAACATAAAAGATGGCGCATTTTATAATCTTTGAATCGCGCAAAAATAAACGTTGTAATATTTTCATCACAATTTGGGCGTCAAGGTTAATATTTAAATTGAATACGTTAAATCTGTAACAAATTCAGGTTCATTCATTACAATTATTAAAGTGCCATCCAAATAACAAATCCATTGAATCATTGTCCGAGAAATAAATAAGGCCACTATGCACGCCAAAAGATAGCAGGATAAAGAAGGTCGATGAAAGTAAGGCGCTTTTAAGCTAAGCGCCCGAAGACGGAAGTGATACGGATCGTAAGGTAAATCGCTGTTGGTACTGAGAAGGGGTAACACTGGTTTCTAGGTAACTATGGTGCAGCATCAAAATAGACTGCACAATCTTCGTGCCGATGCCCAAAGAGCCACCTTCAGCATTCTTTTCGATATGGTTAATGAAGGTAAAATGAATTCGAGTCTTATCTTCACTCAAATGTGCTTGGCAATGCACTGCTGAACCAATTGGGCTGTGACGGAGTGCATTCTCCAATAAGTTAAGCACTAAACGCTCTAGCAACCCTTTATCGCCGACAGTTTTAATCTTATCTTCCACTTCAACTTTGAGTTCTACCGTTTTTCGTGAAAACTGGCTTTGCATTGTCTCAGCACATTCGACCATTAAAGCGCTAAGCTCGACAGGGCAATATTCATAATTCGGCATTGGCGCTTCTTTTCTTGCCGCATCAAGTAACGAATGCAATTGGGTAGAAAGCTTCTCACAATTTCGGAAAGCGACGTCAATCAAAGGATCGGATTCCGGATGTTGCAAGCGCCACGTTTCCAAATAGCCAAGCACGCTCGATAACGGCGTTTTTAAATCATGGCTAAGCTGCAACAAGCTTTGACGACGATGAGACGATTGATACTCCAACTGTAAAAACTGCTGCTGAATGTGCTTCGCCATCATCTGATAGGAGTGCGCAATCGGTACTAGCTCTGGCACTTGGTGAGTAAAATCAGGTTGTAGGCGGAAGTCATGCTCAGCTTGTTGTTCAAGTTGATTGGTTACGCGCTCAATGGGATTCAGTAAGCTGCGTTTTACCAGCACATACGCACCCAATGCAAAACCCAAAATCGACACCAACACTAATCCTGCCAGCGCGATGTAAGGGGTATCGACTTGAGCATTGGCAATGGCGTCATGTCGGGTACTGCCAATCACCACGTAGAGATAACCGACCGTAGAGCCTAATTCCTCTATCGCCGCGACAGAAAAGACTTTGTGCTCACCACGATTGCGAGGGTCTTCACCCAAAATAGGAAAGGGTTGGTCATTTAAGAATTGCTTAATGGGATTGAGATCCACCGCTCCCATGATCTCCGCCCCTTCCGGTGCAGCATGGGTGGTGATATTGCCTTGGCTATCGAGGAAGTAGATTTCAAAGTCAGGGCCGATCAGCATGAGCGTGTGAAAAATCGACTTGAGCGCTTTAGGGTTGTAATCCGTCCCGATCATTAGCGGATTATCGTCACGCATGTGGCTAGCTAGCTCTTTATGCAGGCTTTGCTTGGTGCGTAACTCAATGGTTTCTTTTTGCCAATTGTAAGTCAGTGCAATCACCACCGCCGCGAGGCAAAACCACAAGCTAGTAAATACCACTAAGCGAGATTTGAAGCTCATCCTATCGCCTCCTTAAACAGCACTGATGACTGAAAGAGAAAAGTTATTGTCGTGGCTGAAACTTGTACCCCACGCCCCAGACCGTTTGAATAAAGTGATGCTCAGAGTCAGACAAAGACAACTTACTGCGTAGGCGATTTACGGTGCTACACACAGTGTGGTGATAACCAGAATGACTGGTGTTCCATACGTGATCGAGCAATTCATCTTTGCTGTAGACTCTACCTGGACGAGTCGCGAGAAACTGTAATAGCGTAAACTCAGTTGCAGTTAGGGTGACATCTTTGTCATTGAGCGAGACTTGATGCAATTCAGGGACAATTCTTAAAGGACCAAAATCCATGCAGTCTTCGAGATTGTTTCTTTCAGATTGTACTTCAACGGTTTGACTCACCCGTCGTAATACGTTTCGTACTCGCGCTTGGAATTCTAAGACGCTAAATGGCTTAGTGATGTAGTCATCAACGCCCGCTTCTAAACCGTCAACCTTGTCCATTTCACCGTCTCTGGCTGTCAGCATGAGCACTGGGCTCCAATCTTGTTGCTGACGCAAATAATGGCAGATATCGAGACCATCACCATCTGGTAAACCTCGGTCAAGGATCAATAAATCAAAGGGTTGTTGCTGATATTGCGCTTTCGCATCGGCGACATTTGTGGCTCGCGACACTTGATGTCCTTGAAACTTGAGATGCATCTGAACCAGTTCTGCCAAATCATCGTCATCTTCCACCAACAAGATGTTCGCGACTAAATTGATTGCCTGTTGTTCCATGGTCCTTTCCTTGCCTTCGAGTATCCTCACTTTGCACATGACCGGAACAAATTAGAAATTCTTTCAAAAAAGGTTCCGATGACGCCATGAGGGATAAAGCGCTCGGCTACAAGCGCTTTGGAAAGGAGACGTCATCGGAGCCAGTGTTACTCGACTCGAGTGATGGTGACTTTCGCACCTGGGTTCAAGAAACGATGGTTCGCAGAGAGTGCTGAGTTTGCTAATCCATCATCTTGGCTAACAACACCCGCATGGAATGCAACAACGTCACTGCTGTCATTACGAGCGGCATTGAAGCCCTCACCGCCACCTGCTGGGCCCGGAATGGTTGCGGCAAGTTCATCGTTCAGTTCCGTACCAGAATCCCAAACGTTCATGCTCATTTCATAGCTTTCACCCACTGCGAGCGATTTGAGCGATAGCCCCGTTTCGCCAACAAAGGCATCGTTGGTATTCACGAACATAGACGCCACAGACAAGTAACCGTAACGACTAGGGTCAACCGTGATGGTGACTTCGTCCGATGCACCCGGCAACACCAATCCATTACCCGAAATGCCTTGGTAAACACTGTCATTGCTGTTCATCAACTCAATCAGCTCGGCGTTACTGCCGCCTTCGGCAAGATGTTCAAGTTCAACGGATGCCGCTTGGCCAATTTCAAACAGTTGGTAGTCACCATTGTGAGTAAGTACCGCGAGCGGAGACATAGGTTGATTCGCAGTCAAGTTCGCCACGTTGACGGTGTAACGGTACGATTTCACTACGTCATTATCATCATCGCTTGGACAACCGGCGAGCAAGCCGACTGAAGCTGCTACTAGTAAGATTCTGACTTTCATACATCCCCCTTACTTCACAACGATTGTGATGGTTGCGACTGGGTTTAACCAACGATGGCTGCTGCTGTCTAGGTCACTGATGCCGCCGGTTGGGTCGCTATCACCAAGGTTACCCGGATGCACGTGAACTTTGTCGTTAGTTACCGTTGCTTCAACGCCTGTGCCGCCAGTACCAAAGGTAATGAAAGGTGGGTTTGGCATGCTAGACGCAAGTTCATCGTTCGCTTCTGTACCGGCATCGTAGCTTCTTAGCGTTGCTCGGTATGTACCCGCTTCCGTTGGAATCTTCCAGCTATCTAGACCGACGAAACCGTCATTGGTTGGCAGCAGCATCGCGCTCAAAGAAAGATAACCGTGGTCGCCACTGTCCAAGGTGAAGGTGGTTGCAACACCCGGATTCAAAATGCCACCAACAGGATTCTCAACCACCGCACCACCAGCGTTACCAATCACACTAGCAAGACCAGAGATATCACCGCCTTCTGCCATTGCTTCTAGTTCTGGCGTTGCTGCTTGACCCGTTCTGAACATTTGAAGATCAGAACCATGTGCGGCAACAATAAGAGGCGTAAAGTAGATGCCTTTGGTTGCGTTTGTCACGGTGATTTCCAATTCCGCTGCATTCACTGATGCAGAGCCTAGTGCCATAGCGACTGAAGTCATGACGAGTCCGAGTTGGGTACGTTTTTTCATTGTGATTCCATCCTTTAATGAGGGTTGAACTACCCAAGCCCATGTGTACGGCTTTACTTCTTTGTTCGTGACTTGAGTAGGTTAAGCATTACGTTTCGAACGTTTTGCGTTCTTGCCTCTAAGAATGACGAGCAAATCTATCAGCAACTTCATCGAATTCTCATAAAATTCTCACAAGTTCTGTTCGAATTCTGTCAGCAGCACTTTTTTACTCTTAATCAGGTATTTACACGTCGCACTTTCCCCTCCTACAATGCGGTATTCTCTGTTTAAATCACGATTCTCACCATGATTCATAACGTTCTGTCTGCCTATTATGGCGAAATCTACGGCATCGCTTTTTTCAACCACTACTTGAGCCATTACGCCCAAAGTGAACAACAAACGCTGTGGCAAACCTTGATTGAAGTGGAAGAACTCACCGCAGAAAAGCTCAAACCTGTACTGCTGACAAATGGCATGGATATCGAAAGTCGATACCAAGAGATGCTAGATAAAGGCTTGGCAGATGCAACCAAGTGGATTGGTTTACCATGGCAAGAGTTGGTGGCGACTCTTCTGAAGTGGGTAGAACCTTATGAGGTCAAATATCGAGAGTGGCATGAAGAAGTGAACGCTTCACAACAGTATTCAATCGCTGAGCGAGAAGCTATCGAATTGATTGCAGACCACGAAACGGCCATTTATCACTGTTGGCAGCAATACCATACTGGTGAATCTGGCTTGCCTGCACTCAATGTATTTTTGGCAAAATATCGTTAAAGCGAGACGGTGACACTTGAACCTCGTGAAACCGTACCAGACAATATCGTTATTCCGCTGCACAGAACTGAACAATTATGGTTAATCCAAAACTCATTGCCCTACTTCCTGATCTTGCTTCGTTTATCTTGGTGGTAAACGAAGGCAGTTTTACCGCTGCTGCTAAACAACTCGGCGTAACGCCATCGGCTTTAAGTAAGTTGATCACACGGTTGGAACAAGCCCTCTCGGTCAAACTGTTTGAGCGCACGACTCGTAAGTTGATCATCACTCAAGCTGGGCAAAAGGTTTACGACCAAAGCATCGCAATGGTGAATGCCGCGCAGCAAGCCGTTGAGCTATCTGCGGAAGATCATGCTGAGCCAACAGGCGCACTCACAGTGGCAGCCCCTGAAGCATTTCTTAATTCGGTGCTTCAACCGTTTGTATTGCCATTCCTAGAACGTTATCCAAATATTCAGCTTAAGCTGCGTGCAGCAGATGGTGAGATCGATCTTTTTCGCCAAGGTATCGACGTAGCATTTAAGCTCACCGACAAACCCGATGAGAATCTGGTACTCAAAGAGATCAGCAAGACCAATCTTGTTTTATGTGCCTCTCCAGATTACCTCACCAAGCACGGTATGCCTGAGCACCCAACCGAGCTTGAGCAGCACGACTGTATTTACCTCGCCGAGAACGACAAAGACAACATCTGGTCATTCTTTAAAGAGGAAGCGTTTCATTCGATTGCAGTAAGTGGACGCTACGCTGTCAACCATTCTCAAATGCGCTTGAACGGGGTTAAGTCTGGCTTGGGAATTGGGATCTTCCATGACTTCGTGATCAAAGACGCGTTAGAGCAAGGAGAGGTGGTGGAGGTGCTGCCGGATTGGATGATCAAGAGTAACTACCACGGCGCAATCGCGATGCAGTATGCGCAAACCAAATACATGCCTGCTCGTCTGCGCGTGTTTATCGACTTCGTTAAGGAGTATTTAGTCTCCGAGGACACTAACCATGCTTGAGGATACGAGCCATGTTTGAAGAGGCTAACCATGTTTAATGCCATTCATCACGTCGCGATCATTTGCAGCGATTACCCAAGGTCAAAACGCTTTTATACTGAAGTGTTGGGGTTAAAAGTCATTGCTGAAAACTATCGTGAAGCCAGAAACTCATACAAGCTTGACCTCGCTTTACCTGACGGCAGCCAAGTGGAACTATTTAGCTTTCCAGGCGCACCAGAGAGACCGAGCTTTCCCGAAGCACAAGGGCTACGACATCTCGCGTTTTTGGTTGATGGTGTTGAACAGGTGAAAGCCTACCTAGAATCGAATGACGTTGAAGTTGAGCCAATTCGTATTGACGAGTTCACAGGCAAAACCTTTACCTTCTTCCAAGACCCAGATGGCTTGCCGCTGGAGATTTATCAGAAATAAAAAGAGCCAGCACGTCGCTGGCTCTTTTACTATTCCATTCTTTATCTGTTACTAATTCAACGCCGTTTTCAGCTTCTCGACGCGGTTAAACAACAACCAATCCAGTGCGAGAACCGTAACAATCGCCAAACCGCCCATCGGAAACGCCAGACACAATATCACCAACGTTACTAAGCCAAGCTTCCAAATACCGTCTTGCTGAAACTTAGGTGGCGCGCCCAATGCGGTGCTGCGACTTGGTCTACGAATCCACCACATCACAACCCCAGTGATTGAGATTAAAATGAACGCCAGACAGAACACCACGTTGAGTACTTTGTTAAGTACACTGACATCACCTTGGTGCAATGACACACCTGCCGCCATGAACTTGGCAAACAAACTGTAATCTTGCCACGTTACATCCACCAACAAGCGACCGGAATATTGGTCAAAGTGACTGGTGCGATCTTGCCTCGGGTCGGAAATATCGCCGCCCATAGAGTTAGCTGCAACGGTATAAACGCCCGTCTCAGAACGTGGCAAAAACAGCTTATAGCCAGTAAAGCCCATCATTTCAGCCTTGAGGATGATATCATCAATAGAGAGCGCATCATGGCTGCCTGCATATGCCACCTCTTCCTTCATATTGGCATGATCATGAGCAGGCTTATCTTTCGATTCTGGCACAGCAGCAAGCTCTAAGTTCCATGGCATTTCTTCTGAAGCACCGTGGTTAAGATCTTTGTGTGTCAGTGTGGATTCCGGTTTCTCACCCCATGTGTAATAGGTTGGGAAGGTATTCCAAGCTTGCACCATTTTCGCGCCCCAGATCCCTGCCCACGACAAACCTGAAATCAAAAAGAACAACAAAACAATCGACAGCACACCACCTAAATTCGCATGCAGGTCACGCATCAAAATTCGAGGGCCATTGTTAAGGCGAATTTTCAAAAAACCGGCGCGGCTGGCGTTGTCTCTCGGTAACCAAAGGTACAAACCAGACACCAACAGCAAAATCCCCAGACTTGCGGCGATTTCAATTAAACGGTCGCCTAGGTCGCCGATGAGCAACGTGCCGTGAATGCTGTTCATCAGTTCATAGATACTATCACTACGGTTAATGGTGCCTTGTACGTCTCCTGTGTAAGGATTTACTGCAACAATCAGCGAGCTGCCTTCCTGGTTTTGAATCGAGAATCGGTTGGCGATATCGGCCGTTTTTGCAGGTAAAAATTGAGTGACATTAAAATCGGGATACGCCTGCTTTACGGTTTCTAATTGTGCAGAGACAGGAACCATTTGCTCTTGTGGTGAAACTTGTAATGTCGCTTCGTATCGAGCCAGTTCGATTTCATCATCAAACAACATCACCAATCCCGTGAGGGAAAGCATGAGCATAAATGGAATGACGAACAAACCTGCGTAGAAGTGCCATCTCCACGTCATAAAGTAGATGGATTTTGCGCGCGAGGCTTCCTTGAGTTGAGGCTTTGCCGAGTTTCTCAACATGTGTATTTTCCTTTTTTCATTGTTGAACACCCAAATTCAGCCAAACGCATCCTGCACATACGCATTCGTATGCGGCGCTATTTGACTTAGATTCGGGAGTTCCACTGCTCGAAGTGGCAGTGTTATGTGACTTTACTTGTTATTGTTTTCGTTATGAGAAAAGGGAAACTGGCGGCGCTCGAGGAACTGGTGTTTCAAATCGCACACTTAGAGCCAAATAAGCGTAGCTGTCAGAAATCACCAAGCTCAGTCTTGAGAGAATTGGTGTCGTTGGAAGTGTATCGTGATGAAAAGTCGAGAAGTGGCTAAACGGACAAGGCTTACCTTTGTGGCTGACAGAATTGTCGCCCTCTTCTATCTGCACCAACTCAAAACCGTTAAGCGTACATAGCGTCGCCCACACGCCCATGCTGTTACCATGAGCATTGATAACAGGCATCAGCGTCACTAGCACCCAACTGAGAGCACTAGCAAATAACATCGAGCGGTAAAAAGGAATTAATCTACGCATAACGGTAACTTAACAAATTTCACATAGCGTAACCAATTCTGAGTGGTAGCTCAAAAACAGGATCAATAAGTGGCTGCTACCTCACAGGTTTTCTTGAATACCTCGATTGACAGGCACAAAAAAGCCCGCCGAAGTGGCAGGCTGATGGTCATTTCTTCAAGTTGGATAAACGGTTAGCTAAACAGTTTGCTCCAGATACTTGGGTTGCGTTTGTCGTGGTACTCTTCACGAAGGCTATCGATTTCACGCAGTTGGTCTTTCGCTTCTTCTAGCTTACCCGCATCAAGATCCGCTTCAATCTTATCTAGCGTTACCGTCAGCTTGTTAAAGCCTTCTAAGTAGATATCGAACTTCTCTGGTGGGTAATTGCCACGCTTAGATTGTTCAACGATCGCTTGCAAGCTATCAATCGCAGATTTCATGGTTTCAACATCAGACGCTTCTGCCGCCTGTTTGAATTCCATCTTCATCTGCTTCATGTTTTGTTTTAAGTCGACGGCTTCTGCCATTGCGTACGTTGAGCCTAACGCAATGACACACCCCAACACTAAAGGACGTAACATCTTCACTTCTCCATTGAATGCCGAATTCTGAGCCGGCTTTTTAATGCGAGCAGTGTAAAGCAATCCCTTAACACTTGCATAACCAAAAATGTAATCAAGTTTATGCGTTGCGAATCTCGTCATACTCTGCAATTGGCATACGGCCACGCAGTTCTAAGAAGGCTAAGAATTGTTGTGCTGAGTGCGTAATAACTTTACCACTATCGATGCCGACTCTATCCATTAACTCACCCACCAAGCTCAGGTTACCCACATCGTGGCAGAAGTGCGCATCACTACCTGTGGTGAAGAAGACACCGAGCTCTTTACCGATTTGGGCAATCTCTTGGCAACGGTCTACGCTGCCAACACGGCTGTTACCTTTCAATGTGGTGTTATTGATTTCAATCGCGACATTGTGCTCTTTAGCGCACTTCAGTACAGCTTCAAAATCGAAGTCAAAGTTGGGGTTACCTAAATGGCCTAGCGCGTCAACGCGACCGTTTTTGATGATGTTCAACAGAGCTTCAGTGTGCGTAGCACTATCTGCTGGGCGGAACACTGGCTCATGAAAGCTAGCAATCACCCAATCCAAGTTGCGATCAACGCTATCTGGAATATCGATGTCACCCTCGGTGTTCATGATGTTAGATTCAACACCGCGAATAATGGCAACGCCTTCAAGAAAGCGAGGCAGAATTTTCTGGTTAGAGAAGAACCAGTAATGAGGCGCACCCGGCATTGATTCCGCGTGGTCGGTCGTGCAAAACATATCCAGCCCGTTCTCTTTTGCCGATTTAGCGTTTTCAATCAACGTACTGTAAGCGTGACCGCTAGCGTACGTATGCGTGTGGGTATCAACCTTAAATTCCATCATCAACTCTCTTGGCGCACAAACTAGCGGCTATTGTATACCCACATGTCAGTGATCGTCAGCCCAATATTGGGACGAAATCTAATCTTATTCCTCACAGATCGTTTTAATCAGCGGCAATGCTTTCTCCCAACCATGATTGAACATCGACACAAAATCACTATGGGTAGAAATGGTGATACTGAGCAACAAGCGATCTTGCAGCACATCGATCTGGTAGATCTCTCGTGATCCGATCCACTTAGAAGCCAAGTCAGCGTCTAGTTGCTGCCTATTGTCTGGGTTGAAGATGGCAACATGATGAAACTCAAGTTTATGCAGTGGCAAAACAGTGTCCACTACTGCCCGAGTCCCCCCCATGTCTGGATCGTAAAAAGTAATATCCCCTCCCTCTTCCCAGTCGCCATCAAATTGAGATTGCGGTGAAAAAGCTTGTGCCCATCGTTTGTACAATTCGATATCCGTCAGCACGCTCCATACGCGCTGCGGCGTGGCTGCAATCTCGACGTGATAATTTAAAGTCAGCATGTTCTCTCCCTTAGCTACTTTCTTGACGCTAGTTCATCCTGATTAAAAATCAAACAATTCGGTTGTAACCAGAAGAAGAATTGCGAAGCCCGACATCAATGGGGCAAGTTCGCATGCAAAGGAGCCACGAAGGTGACATTTAGCAGTCGCTGCATAATAAATACAACTCTGCCAACTCAATATTTGGTGCTTTTCATTAAACTTCGCCATATGGATCGAGATAGAAACAAAGCGAAGCACTAACAACGGATAAAACATGAACGGCTTAAAAAACGGTGAATTTCAATATATAAAACAATGCATTAATGAAATGAAGCCGGAACAATTACGCGAAATAAAAGGCGTAATTGAATTTAGAAGGAAAGCGTTAATCGATGAGAAACCGCTTATCTCTGACGAAGAGATGGAGTTTATCACCATCATGTTCAAGAAAATGGAAAAATAAAACATGTGTTTTCTAATTGAAGATTACTTAAACAAAAGTAACGGTATAAGTCTTATCGATATCAATTATAAATTACAAGAAATCGTTGATATTAAAGGTAATAACTTGGGCTTCGAAGTTCTAATTGATCCCAGTACTCTATCTAAACAAACAGCGAAAGAGGTATACTCTAGGGAAATCAAATATCCTCATATGAGTCGTGCGTTAGTTGC
Source organism: Vibrio jasicida 090810c (assembly GCF_002887615.1). NCBI lineage: Bacteria > Pseudomonadati > Pseudomonadota > Gammaproteobacteria > Vibrionales > Vibrionaceae > Vibrio > Vibrio jasicida. Next base: position 2,096,585 of record NZ_CP025793.1, read on the forward strand.
AAGGCTAGATCGTTACATCAATCGTTACTCTGATGATTTTAAAGGAAAACATCTGTTCATTAACCTAGAGCGCAGTAATCTTTGCGACAAATATCTGCTGTGCGATATCGTCATTCTCAAGAAGAGCTTAGAGGAGCTAAAAGCTAACTTAGTTGTAGAAATTACAGAAAGAGATTCATGTAAAAGCTGTTCTGAGATAAGAAAAGGATTTGAGTTTCTACAAAAACAGAAGGTTATGTTAGCAGCTGACGACTACGACTTAGATTCTGATTTTCGGGAAAAAGAGCTTTTATCCGGCTTTTATCAGTTTCTCAAAGTGGAACACTCTAATGAAGCAGACCATTACAGTAAGGTGATTGAGCTAAGTAAAAAAACGCGCACAAAATTAATAATTGAGCGCGTCGAAACTCAGGTAGAGCAAATGCAGATTATCGAGAATAGTATCCAAGCTTGGGGACTACAAGGCTTCTTGTACAAAACGCTTGCCGTGAGCTTATAAGCCTAAACCGGACAAGATTTTGACTGGGAGGAGCAAAACTGACGCAAGTTACAAAGGTTGCAGGCGTTAGAATCACACTCTTGTAAACAATGAAGCTTTTTCTTGATCTTTGGAATCAAAATAGGGTTGGAAATGGAACGAATGATATCGAATTTAACCAAATACAAACCCACCTTCTGGCTATTATCTGTAGGCGGGTAATACTTGACCTCTTTTGCATTAAATACTTTCTTTGCAAACTCAAGAATCGGATATCCAGCAATAAATATATAGACGTAATCCTTTGTCTTATAAAGAGAAAGCAAGTAATAACAAATCGCTTGAGTTACTAATTCAAAGAAGTGAGTAGAGTTCATTGCGTGTCCTAACTTAACCAGACAACTTTGCTTTAACTCATTTTCAGGGATACTAATGAATGAAGGTAGATTATTCAGCTTCTCTAAGTTCAAAATTCCAGCCCAATGGCCAACAATATCGTCTTGTTTATTCTGCAATAAAATACATTTGTACTTAATATCCGTTTTCATCGCGTACAAGTCCCCAACAAAACCTTCAATGGCAGAAACATTGCTATAAAAATCTTTAAAAACCTCAAGGTGTGCGTAATAGGTTTGGGAACGAATTTCACTTCGGATAGACTCTGGCACTTTAAAGTAAGAGAGTGCTGTTAAAGAAAAATCAAACGCTTTTATTAAACTCGCCAACACTGAGGAATGTCGCGCAGGCTTCTTGTGTTCGTCTTCATCTAAATTAAGAATTATCTCAACCAAGTCAGCATCTAAACATCGTGCAATATAAAACTGCTTATACAACGGAGGGATCACTTTGCCGTTTAACCATCGACTTAAGGTGATGACATCTAGCCCTTTAAACTCCTCATAATGGGCTTGCTGCAATAGTGCGATAAGTTCTTTCCTCGTGATTGATTTTTCTTTTAACCAAATAGCTAACTCCCTTTCAAAGTTGTAACTCACAAATCCACCACTTAAATGCTAATTAACTAAGGTACTTTTATAGTTTGTTGTATTTCCGTCATCTCCAATGATGTCGAACTGTATTTGTTGTGTATTTAGGCGTTGACCTAGCGGTAAGGTGACGCTCGAAAAAGGTGCAATAGTGATTCTTTCATGGGTATCGTCACCCACTTTTATCGATAAAAAATTTGCAAACCAAGGCAGCGGATTCACCACCTTCAAACCTTCTCCTGCGCGCACAAAACGCAGTTGTGAATACGCATTTTTTCCTGGGGCTTCGATACCTTTTGGACGAACAAGCACCTTTAAACGAAGTCTCAAAGGCAACATAATCTGCTGAGCATTGGCAGTGATTGCCTCTTCGGATACCTGCGTCACTTGAAAGATATTTAACCAAAGTAAGTTTTCACGATCCTCAAAATCTAAATCAGCTCGATTCAGTAACAAACGTACTGATCGCACTTCTCCCCGCGCCATTTTAAAAATAGGAGGGATAACGAATAATGGTGTCTCCTCATCCGATGGAGAAACAGTGAGGTCACCTTTGTCCGACCATAATTGAAGAAGTACGTTATCCTCACCAGAATTCGCGAGGGTAAAGTCACTTTCTAAGTCATTGGCATTGATGACAATACGAGTTCGATCTATATCGACAGCAGCATGAACAGAAGACATCGAAAAAACCAAAACAATACTGAGAAGTAACCAAGTGAACTTATTGAAAGCTGACAATGATTTGCGCTTGGGCATACACAGTTCCTGCTGTAACAGTTTCACCACTGAGTTTTTCTAGAGAAGCCGTAAAGTGACCTCGGTAGGATTCAGAAGATGCATTGGATGATTCCAATTGTGTGACCTCTTTAAAGCCATACCATCCGCCAGCATTACCCGTTCCAGTCGTACGACTAGGCAACAGATTCATTGGAGACCCAGAGTTATCGTATATTCTGATCCCGACCCCCTGAGCTACGCCTGGATTGCCGTATTCATTGCTTAACAAATACGTTAAACCGCCCGCAGATGTTTTTAGCCCAAGTTGCTCAGCTTTACTGACTGCGTTGGCAGAGTTCACCAATAAGCCGATCGCAATCGGACGTGTCGCTGTCAGGCTGGTACTTGTGTTAGATGTGGTGCCAGATGCAGCATTAAGTTCACACAGTAAACCGATGCTAAACGCCAACCTTGATGATTCACCACTATTTAGCGCATCGACAGTCATCGTAGGGAAGAGTACGTGCGGTGTGTAATCTGAAACTTGACAAAACGCACCACGAATAAACGTAAGCTGATTCGCCCACCCCCATGCCCCCGGATAATCTCCATACCATCCACTGTAACAACCGCCACCATGGTCACAGCCGACAGTCAAGCCAGAACTTCGACCGCCACCTTTAAATGCAATATAACCATGTACACCGTTACGAGTGGGAGAAAAACGACCATAGTTCAACCCGTAATTACCCGCCCCGCTGGTTACTTTGATGACTTCTACGCTGACATCACTGAACACTCCTGCGTGTACATAGATGTAATTGCTGTCTTGAAACATGCCATCAGGGTTAAGCTTTCTCGCTTTCCAATAGCGGGAATAGTACTCACCTGTTGCAAGATTAGTCAGACGAAAGGCGGCATAACGATAGTCAGAATAGTATGCTCCTGAAATGCTCGGAACTTCATTTCGTCCAGCATAGTTGTCGTCTCCGTTTGTTGAGTAATACTCCCAAAGATCGTTTTTATCGGTTAAGTCGCAGCGAAATAAAACCTGCTTATCGCCATAAGGCGTTCGGTTTGCTGAGCCTAAAAACGAAGCCGTTGAAGTCGCAATAACGCTGCCATCCGGCTGAAAAAGACTGCCACTGTTGATATTAATTACCCCAGGTAAACCATAGTTTCCAAAGTACCCATCTGCAGCACCAGTAAAGTTATTGTTTACATAATAACCAGCATTGATTGCCTCGCTTGATAAATAACCTTGGTTCGTTGTGTTCAACTTTGTACAGGTAGCAAAAGCAGACATGCTCACAAACCAGATAGATAGGCAAAGGCTCCATATTGAATATTTCATAATTACCTCATCATGCAGGTTTGTTCGGTTAAGAGAAGTACTCGGTCCGATTTCGGCGGGGTATAGTTGATGCTGCATTCATTCCCTGCCCCCCAACGTAAAATCACTTCATTATTGGTCTCTTTTAGTCGGGCGTACACCTGACCAGCTTGCCCAACCATGCCGATCTTTATCCCTTGCTGATCAAAAGCATCTGCGCCCATTGGAGGAATCCCCCCTTTATCGAGCACGGTATTGATCAGCACTGCTTTTCCCTTCAACGTTTCAAACTTCACTTTTACGACGGCACCAGAATACGGCACGACTTTCCGACTACCGGTTTTAATTTCCGCACCAGTACTTAACCCATTATTTTTCAAGGACACATCGGTATAACGATAAGGAATCAACGAAGGCAATAACGCGTAGCCAGAGTCATCGATTCTTGCACCTTGTCCATTCATTACATTGGCACCTTTCGCACCTTTCGCTTCAATTAAAGCAAATGAATCATTGGTATAAGGACCTAGGGTGACACCGCCATCGTGCACAAGCATCGTTCCTGAAATACCCGCTGAAACACGGTTGTAATCATCGCCATTTGCAGAAGAAAGCGAAACGCCACCATAAGGAGTTCTAGTGTACAAACTTCCTCCGTAAGTGTTGCTATTCCCTTCTCGCCCCCCGTAGGCAGAATAAGAAACTGGCGCATCTTTACCGAGCGTCCCCGATACATTGGCCGTCGCTGATTCACTCGATTTACTATGGGTATAGTTAAACCCAAACGTCGACCAACGGTCATAGAAGTCGAACGGAAGTGACACACTCAATGCTACGGTATTTTCATAATCACCTTCGCCAAACTCTTCGTGATAAAACTGACGTCCTACGCTGATATTGTAAGACACATTTCTCCAATGATTATTGTAGGTAGCTTGGTAATCGATACTCTCTTCACCATCGTAATAATCCACTAGAGAACCACTAACGTTAACCGTACCGTATTTCTCCAATGATTGGCTCAAAGACAAAGTAAGACGGTTTCTTTGATTGAGTGTTTGAGACTGATATTCATCGCTATTGTTTTTTCGCTGTTTTCTCAAGCCCAAAACGTCTTCCAACTCTTTGTAGTTTTCTGAAGAATAACGGTAGGCGAGCAATGAAAAGTTGGTGCCAGTATCAAACGAGCGGCCATAGTTCATCTCGACTTGCCACCCACGTTGGTATTCTTCTTCCTCATACACACGCGCAAATGAATAGATGCTGTTCATGCCAAATGCACCGATTGGCGTCGCAACGACACCACCAGCCAGATACGCTTGATAATCTTTCCCCATACGCAAACCATAGTTAAGCGTGATCCGGTTGTTTACACCTTGCTGGATAGAGCCTTCAGCAAACCAATTGCTAACGTCTTCATACCCTCTAACATCACCGAGAACCGTGTTATAGATGATTTGTCCAGGGCGTACGGAGAGAGGCACCGAGGAGTAAGGTACGTTGAAAGAACTTACGCTACCGTCAGCTTCTTGAATGACCACCTCTAACTCACCATCACTTTTGGTATCGTTCAAATCACTGATAACAAAAGGGCCGGGTGGTACGTCGGTTTCTTTTATGATTTTGCCTTGCTGTTTAATCACTACATGAGCATAAGTGGCAGCGACACCACGAACTTCCGGTGCATAACCCAACTGGCTTTGCGGCCACATGCGCTGATCCGTTGATAACTTAATACCGCTGTATGACAAGCTGCCAAAAATGGAGCCATTGGTATACGACTCGCCAAGCAACAATGAACTGTGGATTGAAGAAATAGGACGCTGAACGTACGTATTCAACGAGGTATATTCTGTCTCATTGTCCAAATAGCGAAAGTAACCATCGTGACGAAATTGCCACAAGCCCAGATTCATCCCAACTTTTAAGTTGCTGTAAAGGTAATCACTGTCTTCTGCGTGTTTGTACTCATTGTGGTAGTAATTTGTGTTGTGACGCACAAACAAAGCCGTCATACCCTCATCCCATTTTTCAGGGTCAATGTAACCACGAGGTTTACTTTCCATCGCCGCTTGTGGGATATCCAAATTCATTTGAAAGCTTGATTCGTTATACTTCCACTTCACCATTGGTGCAACGTCAGACAAAAGCTGACAACCAAGATTTGCTTTCGCTTTGTCATCTAGCTTAAGCCCGATCAATTTGAGTTGTTGGGCAGAAAAACAAGGCTCCTTGCGCTCAGTTCTTTTATTCATGCGAGCAGCAACAACGCTCCCTTGGAGAACCATTTCACCATTGACATACAAATCAACTAAGTGCCCATCATCAAACGAGTACCCATTTAGTGTATCGCCAGATAACATGTGCTTTTGAATATCTACATCACCGTGGAATAGTGAAGGATCAAAAGCGAGCTCTTCCGCTACAGTAGACATTGCAGCAACAAGCGAAAAAATAAAATACGAACGTTTGCCGAACAACATATTACTCACCAAAGCTAACTTAACATTTAAAACTGAATGGAATAACGCTTAGGTATTAATGCCCCTTGGTCACTGATTGTTGTTATTAAAAAATCGGCTTTATCACCTTTTTTAATTTTTAAATTTTTGAACGTAAAATCTTGATATGAATTTGGTAATATCATTTTAGCTTCAGATAACCACTTTTCTCCTAGATGTTCTATAAAAACATTTCCAGACAAAGATACATGCAGCGGCTGCTTATTAATAAGCCTAACTTTTGCGATTCCATTTTGATAATTTATGAGCTGAACTTGAAAGTCTTTTTTCCAATTTCTATTGTAATTAATTACTTTTTTTGGCCTGTAGAACAACTTCACTTTGTGCTTTACTGTTACCACAATTTTATTGCTGCTTGCTGCCACTTCAGCGATGGCGGCATTAGACGGAATTTGTAAGAAGTTAAAGTAAAAAACTGACTCTTGATCTTGGGGAAGTGTTTTTTCTATCCCTTTGATTATCCTTAGCGTTTGACCCCGTTGTGGCTCAATTTTCGCCAATGGTGGCAACACAACAAATGGCACATCATTTTGTGTCGCTTTGGACCCATCTTCGTTCTCAAACCAAGATTGAACCATAAAGACATTTTTGCTTTTGTTCTTTAGGTAAACGTTAACGAAGGGTTCACCTTCAGGGTAAATAATTCGGCTTCCCGTCATGACAATATTGGCATGGGCAGCGAAGCCGAAAATTAACGTGATAAAGACAACAAAAAATCGCAAAAACATTATCACCTCGTTATTTCGCTTGGTTAGAGAGAGGGGTAATCCTCTCTCCCAACACTGATTATTGGTAAGAAACCGCGTATTGAAGTGACGCGTTCACCGTACCTGCCGTCGCAGCACCTGTTGCGTAATACTGTGCTTTGTACGTCGCACTGTTTGCTTGTTCACCGGAGGCAAGTGCGAGGTCATTGCTACCTTTAAAGCCGCCTTTAAGGTCAATCGTAGAGCCAGTTGTGTCTAAAATTTGCAGTTCTACATTCGTCGCACTGCCCGTATTCCCGAGGTTACCGTTGCCTGTTACTTGGTTGCCGACAAACACCGTTGAAATGTTTGGCACACCTGCAGCGTTACCAGTACAGCCAGAGATCGAGACCTCAAATTCCGTTGCACCAGCAGTGTCACCACTGCTTGCTAGCGCTGACTTTGGCACGGTTTCCAAAAGCACAACTGGAGAAGCATTTTCACCATTAACTGAAACTGTACATGTTTCATCTGTTACCTCACCTTGGAAAGTGATGGTATTGGCAGACGCAGCAAGTACAGAAGAAGTAAATAAACATGAACCTACGATCACAACCAATTTATTGATCTTCATAATAAATACTTTCCTTAATCCTATTTTTTGAAAAGAAAACAAACCGAATTAACACTAGATATTTTTGTTAACTGAATTCATGCATTGTTTTTGAACTCACGGACAATTTTCCAGTTTTTAACACATGGTAATTAGCACTTTTTTAAACATTAATTATAAAATGCTAACTCGTTGCATTTTATATGTCGATATTATCTGGCGTAACCGATAAGACATGATGTAAAACTATCAGCATTTAATTAAAGAAAAAACAATCTCAGCTTCAGTTCAGACGTTTCCTACGTTATAAATGGAAAGTGTACGACCCTTAAAGCCCCGGTAAACTCACGATTAAAATCTAACTATATGACAGAAAAAGACTTATCTATTTATCTTCATAAAATAAAAAATGACTTATTTTCCTACAAGAAAGGTAAACAAGTCATCATATTTAATCGAAACCAAAACAATTAAATAAAAACGGCAGACTGACGCTGCCATTTTTTAATGTGATTTTGATAACTCTGTCCTTCGCCCTGAAGGTATCGATCGTGCAGAGAACCGAACCCAACATGTGTTTAATATCGTTGCCAGCACAATAAGGCTTATTCCGAATATTTGTCTGTGGCTCATTTGGTCATCGAAAAACATCCATTGCCACACTGCGGTAAACAGTAGATTGGTGAAAATAAGCGGTGCAAGTTGAGAGCCACTGCTAGCTAACTGATACGCTTTCGAACGAAATACCTGTGTATTGATGATCAAAAGAGACATCAAAAAGACAAACAATGTATTCGGTGTTTCAAACGCGTGGAGTGAAAGCGAGTGCAATAACACATTGGCATCATTGAAGAGCATCAGAGGCAATATGAGTAAAGCAGCACAACCGAACGTCCAAAAGTTGATTTCTAATGGCGACAGGTCACTTTTACTGGCTTTATAGAGTGTCAGCTGCGAACCCGAGTTAAACAAACCACCCGCCAAGCCCAATAACAGGTCGACTCGCCATATAAACTCACCATCAGAGCCTGCCAACAGAATGACACCAGTAAATGCCATAACAAGTGCCATTATGGTCGATATTCGTATCTGACCGCGCATAAATAGCTTCTCGACGATTGGCATAAACAGTGGTCCAGTAGCGAAAAGGACCGCGCCTTCAACAAGAGTTAGCGTTTGTAACGAGGCAATAAAACAAAGCTGACACAGCCCAATACAAAAAGCGCGAAGTAAAATGGGTTTAAACGTACTGGCTGTCGGTAACGTCAATCTTTTGAACCTTAGCATCACTAACAGAATGAGCGCTGGAGTAAAGAAGCGTAAAAAACTGAACATGGTGACCGAAAAATCATTGCTAAGCTGCTTTGCTAACAAGCCAGTAACAGATAAGCTTAATGTAGACATCAACATGAAGACGATGGGTTTGTTTTCTACGTTCATTGGATACTCCTTAATTCATGGAGTATTTTAGGCAAAGGCGTTCATCAGAAATAGCGAGTTATTTTAAACGCCAATGTAAGAAAAACTTACAGATTATTTTTCCAAACCTAAGCCTCACCATGACTCCAAAGGTAAAGAGCAGTATGCGAAAACTCATTCCGTTAAAATCCATCTATGCCTTTGTTGCTGTGGCAGAGACTGGCAGCATGACAGAGGCGGCTCAACTGCTCTCTGTTAGCCATTCCGCTGTTAGCCAAGCCATTAAATCTCTAGAAAACCAAGTCAACAAACCTTTATTTGATCGTGTTGGTCGCCAAGTTCGCCTCAATAATGAAGGCAAAAAATACTACCGAAAAGTAGCTCCGGCACTTGAACAAATCGTTGATGCCACCGAAGCCTTAATCCACGACCAAAATTCCAAACGGATAACACTTAATATGGTCAACTCACTTGCGTTGCACTGGTGGATCCCACGCATGACGAGCTTGCAAGATTTCGCTCCTCAGTTAGATGTCCGCCTATCCAATCTGATTGGGCAGTTCCGTTTAGAGCAGGAGGGCATTGACGCCGCAGTGGTGCATGGCAGCCCTCAAGAGTGGCAAGATTACTATTGTGAAAAGTTGAGCGAAGATGAGTTAGTGTTGGTGTGCAGCCCCGAGTTACTAGCGCAACCTGATAATCGAGACATTCAACAACTGCTATCAACTTACCCCATTATTGAAGTCACTAACGATCGCAGAAAGCACGACTGGCAAGTTTGGGAAGAAGAGACAGGATTACTGCGGCCTACCAACAAAAAACCAATGACCTTCAATATGTCGATTCAAGCTGTGCAAGCCACAACTCGACGGCTGGGCTTATTGGTAACACATCGCTTGTTTGTGAAAGACGACATCAAATATGGACAATTAGTGGAATTGGGTGAGCCAATCACCAACCCCTATCAACAATTTTACTTTGTATGCCCACCCCATAAGCTCAAACAAGAGGCATTTCATTTGTTGAGATCTTGGTTGAGGCAAGAGTTCAGCTAATTCGAGCGCAGCCCGTCGTTTCGTCATCTATAGGCGTTATGAAATTTATTCGTTTCTGTAGTGAATAGATTAATGCCGGAATTGGTATAAAGTAAAAGAAGTACTTTTGAACTCCAAGGATGGCTTTATGAGGTTGTATCATGTCTTAATAAGTGGCGTTTTACTCATTGTGCCAATGACAAGCTCCGCAGGACAAACAGTCAGTGCAAATGACTCGGATTTAAAAACGTTTATTATTGGCGGCCAACAAGCCACTGCCAATCAACTTCCTTTCTTTGCTCGCCTGATATTACACCGTACTGGCTCGAGTCAGTTTGCCAACATCTGTGGTGGTACCATCGTCAATGATAGATACATCATGACCGCCGCACACTGTGTCGAATCCGATGTGTTTACCGATGGTTGGACAATCGATGATCTTCGAGTTTTAGTCAAAAACCCAACCATGAATGATGTGTTTGTTGAAGAATTCAAAGACGTACGCGCTATCACGATTCATCCCGATTACAACGCGAGTAACTTGTGGATCAATGACATCGCGATATTGGAACTAACCCGCCCTATCACAGACAACGTCCAATCCATCACATTGCCACAGGATTTTGGTGACTACAGTAACCGGTCAGTGTTCCAAATCTTTGGCCTTGGTCAAACCTCTACCAACGATGCGACAGGACCGAATTACCTGCGCTGGGCAGAAATCCAACCTCTTACAGATTCACAATGTTCTTCACTGGTTTCAGGTTTTAACTCTCAAGAAAGTTTGTGTGCGAACGGCTTCCCAAACCAAGCTTACACGGGGATATGTAGTGGTGATTCAGGCGGCCCGTTAACGTATCAAGATGGTAGCGGTAATTATCAACAAATCGGTATCGTCAGTTACGGCTCATCGGTTTGTGAGTCCCCTGCCATTCCAAGCGTGTTTACTGAAGTGCTCAATTACACCCCTTGGATAGAAGCCCAAACCAGTGCTGGGGCGAAGACAAATTACGACGCTGCTTTAGCGGCAAGGGAAGATTATCACAGTCAAGGCGACTCTGGGTTTGACCCAGAAGACACCACAAGCAATGACTTCGGTAATAATGGCAGTGATGGTGGCTCTGTCGGTTTTGGCCTACTGACGCTTGGCAGCTTATTCGTATGGTTACGTCGCCGCCAGCCCTTGTAGCACGTAGCTTCACCCACAGTTACACTTTGTAGAATAAAAACTCTAAAAGTACGTATATTCCAGTTCATTTGATGCCGATAATCCTGTTATTATCCGCTACCCAACTATTTTCAGATCAAACTAATGAATAATGCCGCATCGAGTCGCCATATGAGTGCGATGCTGTTCCTGACTCTCGGCGTCACGTTGTCCATCTTTGCTGGGTTTGCCCTCTCGCAAATGTTTGTTATCCAGAAAGATGCGTTTCAGCTTATCTCTGTGGTCAGCTCCGTGATGATCGTCAGCTGCTTGCGCTATCAATGGCGTGCACTGCCTGCCATTATTCTGAGTTTATTGGCTTACTATATCGGAACGGGGCGTAGTCTAGAACACGCCTTACTCTACGCTCTCACCGTCCCTCTATTGCCTTTTGTTTTTTCGAGTTTGTTCCACTACCTCAATAACCGCTCACTTCATCAACCAGCCGCACAACGGATCAGCTTATTTTTTGTCATCGTAGGCTGCTTGTTCCCGTTCGCAAATACCATAAAAATGATGCTGGTGAATACCTTCGTTGACGGGCGCTTTTTGAGTGCTGACTTTTTGTTTTATGCCACACTTGGCAATTACTTGACCCAATTACTCGTCACCCCAATTTTGTATGTAATGGTCAGCCTTATTACCGATACAGACACTCAATCTTATCTCGCACTCGATAAAAGGCTTAGGGTGTCCAACTCTCGCTGCCGGGAGTATTTAGCTTGGTTGGCAAGCTGCGTCATTTTATTTGTTGCCGCCGCTCTTTCTTCATCCTCATTTATGCTCAACTCGTTAAGCTTCTTTGCGGTTTTACTGGTCGTAATTGGATTAGCCAAACACGGATTAATTCGACCGCTGTTTGTGGGATCTCCATTTATTCTGTTGGTGATTCATGACGGCATCAGTCACTATAATGCCGACCGAATTTATGCTGACCAGTTTTATGGCCTGCTTGTCATCATTGCGGTATTGACCACGCTCGCGTATTTGTTGGGCGGTTACTCAGTGAAGCTCTTCGAGATGACTCAACGACAAATCCGCTCAGAAAGGATTGACCCGTACACCGGCCTGTCAAACATCGCTCAATTAAAAGAAGACATCAGCCATCAGTCTTATTCATTGCTGATTTATCTCGACCTGACACCAACGTTGTCGATGCTGACGGACTTAGGTCATGAGGGGAAATCACAACTCATCATGCAATTAAGCGAGTTTTTATATTCGCGAAATGAAAGCATCAATCGTTGCTATCGTCCGCCTTTTTCCACAGGGTTGCTAAGTTTCACTCACTATTCCGATGTTGCAGAACAAGAGCTTCAAGAAGTCGTGGAATATTTAGAAAGCTTCCAGTTTTACTGGCGTGGAACGTCTGTCGCCTTGGTCTCACCAACCGTTTATTGCTCGGTCGTTAACCAAGGGCAAGATATTGAAAAAGTCGTATCAATTCTGTGCGATCAACCACCACAGAGCGACAGCAGCATTCATTGGGTCAACGTGCAATCTTTTGAAATGGACCGTGTCGACAAGTTGAACCACATTCAGCAAGTGTTTAAACGAGAACAGTTCGAACTGTTCTGCCAACCATACATGCGACTTTCAGGCCCTGAAGAGAGTAAACAAAGTTTTGAAGTGCTGCTTCGCCTAAAAGAGCAAGATGGAAAAGTACTGCCACCTTCCGCATTTTTTCCTTTGATCAATCAATTCGGATTGGAAATCAAACTCGATCATTGGGTGATTCTGAATACCTTCCGTATGCTGAGCGACAAAGTCAAAAACTGGGATACGATTGGGCATTGTGCTATTAACCTTACGGCTAAAACACTAAGCGCGGAAAACCTTGCTTCTCGTATCATTGAGAGTGCACACAGCTTCGATATTCCCTTAGATAAGATTTGTTTTGAGATCACCGAATCGTCAGCATTGATCAATGAACAACAAGCTATAGAGACCTTGAATCTTTTACGTAAACTCGGTTGTAAAATCGCAATTGATGACTTTGGCACCGGTTACGCAAGCTTTGCTTACTTGCGTCGTCTACCGCTGGATATCTTGAAGATCGAGGGGGCATTCGTTCGTGAAATCACAGAGAGCGAGACCGATCGTTTGATCGTCAGTTCGATTGCGACTGTCGCTAAAGAGATGCACTTAGAAACCGTCGCTGAATTTGTCGAAACTCCCGCACACAGCCTGATTCTACGAGACTTAGGCATCGACTTCGCACAAGGGTATGGTGTCGCGAAGCCCTTACCTATGAATGCTTATTTGAATACATTGTTTGAAATCGAAGAACAGAGACAACATCTTACAAGGTCAGAAACGGTCACATTATGACGTTCCACGCTATCAGATTTCGTCTATAAGATTTTGCGCTTTAAGCGAGAGTTAATGATGTCTTCAACCAGCTTTTGCTCTTTCTTCAATTTTTCGTAGTTCTGCTTGTTGCGCCAGCGTTCGAGGACTTTGTCTAACCCTTGAACTCGAGCATGTTTGTATTCAAGATGCTTTTGTACCGAAGCACACTCAGCCTGCATTACCGCTTGTTCTTGCTCATGGTGACGCAACATCTTTTGTAGCATCTGGTCGACACGATTTAAGTTCATCAAGGTGGCACTATTGAGCACTGGCGTTGTCAACGCCGATTGTCCCGCATGAACTTTAAGAGCGGAAAGCTGTTCTAACTGAACGGCAAGATGAGAGTGACGCTGACGCATCACATTTAATTGATCCCCTACTCTATCCCGTTGCTTTTCTTCCATTTGGCGCAACTTGCCGACGGCTTTTAGCTTTGATTCCATTTGCTACCTCATTGCTGCTCACTTTGGAACATTTGTGCCAATGCGGTCAAACTGGTTGGGTAATCAATAGACTCATTTGCCGACTGCTGTAAGTACGCTCTAAGATGCGGATACATAGAAACCGACTGATCCAGTTCCGGATCTTGTCCTGGTTGATATCCGCCAAGTGGCAAGAGTTCTTTAACTTGAAGGTAATTGGAGTACATTTGACGGAAGTTGTTCGCTATCGTGCTGTGCGCTTCATGGGTGCAGGCGTTCATGCAGCGGCTTATCGATGCGTTAATGTCGATCGCTGGATAGTGCCCTTGTTCTGCGAGTTGACGTGAAAGCACCACATGCCCATCAAGAATCGCACGTGCGGAATCCATCACAGGATCTTGTTGGTCATCCCCTTCCGCCAATACCGTATAAATCGCCGTCAAACTACCATGTGGATTTTCACTGTTACCTGCACGTTCCAACAGCTGTGGTAACACGCTGAACACTGAAGGCGGATAACCACGTGACGCTGGCGGCTCCCCTAAAGACAGCGCTATCTCACGCTGCGCCATTGCATAACGTGTTAAAGAATCCATCAGTAACAACACGTCTTTACCTTGGTCACGGAAATACTCCGCCACACGGTGACAAAGCAGAGTCGCGCGCAAACGCATCAAAGGGGATTCATCGGCTGGCGCGGCGATAATGACCGCTTTCTGACGGGCCTCTGGTGTTAAGTTACGTTCGATGAACTCTCGAACCTCTCGACCACGTTCGCCAATTAAGCCGACAACAATAACATCAGCTTCGGTATTTTGAGTGATCATCCCCATCAAGACACTTTTACCGACACCACTGCCCGCCATTAAACCAATACGCTGCCCTTTGCCAACGGTTAATAAACCATTAATGGCACGAACACCAACATCCAGCGGAGTATCGACAGGGCGTCGCTTAAGTGGGTTAATCGGTTTTGGTTCAAGTGAAACACGATCTCCCCCTTTAAGCGGCGCGCCATCATCGAAAGGTTCACCTAGACCATTCACTACTCGACCAAGCCATTGTGAGCTGAGTTGAACGGTGCTATCGCCATCCAGCGGGATCACTTTTGCTCCTGCAAACAAACCACCTAGACGACGAATCGGCATCAGGTAAGCAACGGTATGATCAAAGCCGACGACTTGCGCTTCAATCATGTCGCCTTCTGCGGTTTCCACTAAGCAGCGTTGTTCAAGCTTGAATCGACAACCCACGGCTTGCAGCATTAAGCCGTTAACTTTGATTAGTCGCCCTGTCACTCGTGCGACCGGAATCGAATCGAGCGATGCGAGTGCATCACTCAAGCGTTCGTTCAACAGCTCGTGGCTGGAAGTACTACTCATATGCAACATCAACCTTTGGCAATACGGCTTCATCCAGCAAGTGTTGTTTCACGTTATCCATACAAGCTTGTAAGCGAGAGTCACAACTCGCATCGGCTTCTGCATCCTCAGTCACTAACTGACACCCACCAACGGGTAACTCCGCGTTTGCAACAAGCTTCCAAGCGGTTGGTAAGTCAGCATTGATTTGCATGATTCGCTCTAGGTCTTGTGGATTCAGATGTACAATCACGCTTTCTGCTTTGCCCGGCATAGCGGATAAGGTTTCATCCACCAAAGCCAAAATCTGTTGTGGCATCAGAGTCAGCTCAGCACGAATCACTTGCTGTGCAACCTTCTGTACCAATTCACAGATCATATGGCGTTGCTGTTGTTCTCTCTCGCTTTGCCAACGCGATAATGCTTGGAACAACTCATGAACGGGTTTTGCCGCTTCCACAAAGCCTTGCTTGCCAGATTGCTCTCCAGACACAAATCCTTTTTGAAAGCCTTCTTTTTGGCCATCGAGCAGACCTTGTTGCTTGCCTTGCTCAATACCTTGGCGAATGCCCTCGTCATGCCCTTGCTGCAAACCTTGCTGAAACCCCGCTTCCAGCTGTTGTTGAACGTCGGCTTGAGTATCTTGCCAGCCTTGGTTCTCCATCGCGAAATCGTCTTCGATGTTCACAGGTTGCGCCAAAGGAGGAAAACGATGTAAGCGGTATCCACTTGGTGGTAATCGCATGGTGTTATTTGCTTTTTCTGCCATGGTCTTACTCCACTGTTGGCTCTTCGTAGAGCAGCAGCTGAATTTCACCTGCTTCATCCAACTCGCGCACCATCTGCATAATATCCTGACGCGCGCGCTGTACTCGGCTCAACACGACGGCTCCACGCAGTTCCATATCGTCTTCTAACGCTTTCACCATACGTTGCGGCATAGAACGCTTGATCGCCTGTTGCAGTAGGATATCGGCACCTTTCAATGCCACCGCCCACAGTTCCAATGGGATCTGTTGCACCAACGCATCCATGGTTTCTTCGCGCTGACGGCCCAGCACCATGAAATCAAACATATTCTCTTCGATTTCGTTTACCACATTCTCGTCATGCAACTTAAGCATTTCCATCAAGGACGCGCGGTCGCCTTCAAATCGGTTAATGATGTCAGCAGCTTGTTTCACGCCCGACAACGGGGTGCTTTGACTTGCAGACACTTTCTCGATACAACGTTCCACCAATTCGTGCAAATCGTTCGCAACCTGATGGTCAATATCTTGCAACTGAGCAATACGGAACACGATTTCATCATGGTAGTCCTGCGGCAGGTGCTTCAAAACAGCCGACGAACTGTCTGCTGGTAAATACGCCAAGAAAATCGCCTGCATTTGCGGATGTTCATTAACAATGAATCGCGCTAATGTCTCGGCCTCTACCCATTGTAAGCGCTGCATGTTGTTACGAATTTCATCGCCATACAGGTTGTTCAGCAAACCTTTTGCCAAATCGTTACCTAAAGCTTTGCGTAAAGTGTTCGACAAGTATTCTTTCGATGCGCCACGAATGCCGCTGTGCTCGCGAAAATCTTCAAAAAAATGCTGAATCACACCGCGAGCAGAATCACTTTTGATGCCATTTAACTTTGCCATCGCACGTGTCACTCGCTGGGTCTCATCACGGCTGAAGTGCTGCAACACTTTTGCTGCGGCATCCTCACCCATGCCCAGCAGCACGAGCGCGGTTTGTTCTACATAACTAAGCGTCTGCTTTGACGTTGACTGAGCTGTGTTCATTGATGTTTACCCATTGTTTCAGAATTTCGGCTACACGCTCAGGCTCTTCATTAGCAATAAGCTGTAGGTGTTTCAATTGGATTTCTAATGGAGAGCCGGCTGGCGGTAACATGTCGCTGTTGACGTCCAAACCAGAGGAGACGGCAATCCCTTTCTCGGACAGTCGGCGATTCAATACTTCTTCACGTTCACGCTCTTCACGCGTTTGCAGATTGTCGTATTGCGGCTCTTCCTGTGGTTCAGCAAACTCCAGTTCCTGTGACGGTTTATCAGCTCCAGTTAAGTGCATGATCAAAGGACGAAGCACAAAAAAGATCATCGCTAATCCCAACATCCCGCCAATCACATAACGCAAGGGTTGCTGTACGGTTGGGTCTTGCCACCAAGGCAGTGCTGGCGGCGCATCAATCTCGATTGGTGTGAAGTTGAAGCTCATCAAACTCAAACTGTCGCCACGAGTCGCAGAAATGCCGACAGCGTCCATGATCATTGTTGAGATTTGGGACTTGTCCGCTTCGCTCCATGCCACACCATCTGGTGATGCTTGTGAATTCAAGAGGACTGACACACTTAGCTTGTCAATTTGCCCCTGCTGATATTGAGTACGACGAACACTGCTGCCAACCGCATATTGACGATTGATCTCTGAGCGCGCGTTAGTGTTTTGGCTATCGTTAGTTGGCGTTTCACCCGTAACCGGAGGTTGATTGCTTAGTGAGCCAGGGATGCCCAAAGCAATTTGATCAATTGAGTTGTTTTGAATGGTATGTTCATTGCGAACCACTGGCGCATTATCGAGGATCTCTTGCGTCTCTTCGACTTGACTAAAGTCCATATCGGCTGCAACTTGCACGCGGAAGTTACTTGGGCCAACAATCGGCGTTAGCATGTCTGAAGCACGCTGGATGATTTGCTTCTCGACACTCTTTTGGTATTCAAGGTATTTAGCGTTAACTTTACCCGCTTCTGCAGAGGCAACATCTGCACTCAATAGTCGGCCATATTGGTCAATCACCGAGACAAATTCTGCCTTCATTGCCGTCACACTACCCACCACCAAATTGATGATGGCTTCCACTTGTTCTGGCTTGAGATCTTCACCTGGTTTCAGTTCTAACATCACTGATGCAGAAGGGTTTTCTGTATTCTGGCGGACAAACAAGGTTTGACGAGGAATCGCTAAGTGCACACGCGCATTCGCGACTGCATTAAGCGACATGATAGTGCGTACTAACTCACCTTCTAAACCATGACGATAACGCGCCGTTTCCATAAACTGACTGGTGCCAAGAGAGCTGTCTTCTTTTAGCGAATCTAAACCCGTAGGCAATTTCGCTTTAACACCTTTTGATGCCAACAACATGCGGATACGAGCGACTTCACCTTCTGGCACTAATACTTGCCCATTTTGCTCTTGCATGCGGTAGCTGATGCCTTCGCTTTCCAGTACCGACACAATCTCACCGATATCAAAGCGCTCTTGCTGGCTGTAAAGCGGACGGAAACTTTGGGAAGAGCTCCATAACGCAACCACGATAATCGCAGCAACAATCGCGGCTAAAACCGCAGACAACACCAGATTGCGTTGGCTGCTAGACCACAACTGTTTGATTTTATTTGTGACATCATTCATCCCATTATTCGATGAAAGCGTCTGTGTCGTGCCGGAATGCATCGCAGAATTTCCGGCCACTTGAGTGGTAAGTTCTGACATGGATTACACCGGCATCTTCATTATATCTTCAAACGACATCACTACTTTGTTGCGCACTTGCATCAAAGCATTGAAAGAGAGACTCGCCTTCTGACTGGCGACCATTGCTCCTACTAAATCATCACTTTTACCCGTCTCAACGGCTGTCATTTTTTGACTGGCGACCGATTGGTGTTGGTTAACCGTGTCCAAAACGCTGGTCATTGCTTGCGAGAAAGACAATGGTGCATTCAAAGATTGCTGATCCAAAGGGTTAGCACTCACTACAAATTCTGGCGGCTGAACATGCGTTCGCATCGCCTCCATTTTCGACAGCATTAATTGCTCTGCTGAGACCGCATTGGTAGGTTGACTTGCCATCTACATTTCTCCTTTTAGGCAGCCGAGCCAAGCGCCGACTGTAAATCAATACCGTGTTCGCGCATTGCTGCAAGCTTGTAACGTAACGCTCGGGTAGACACACCCAAGGCATTTGCGGTTTTGGTTCGGTTTCCACCAAACTGACGTAATTTATCGAGGATGAACTGGAACTCAGCTTGCTTCTTCGCTTCAACATGACCAAAACTTGAGGTTGGCTCTGTGCGAGGGACTGGCGTCAGCAATTCAATTGGTAGCATCAGATCATGCGCAGTGATGTAATCACCGTGACGCATGACCAAAGCGCGTTGAATGACGTTTTCGAGTTCACGAATATTGCCCGGCCAGTGATATTGGCTTAGGGCAGCAATCGCATCTTGAGAAAGGTGACAGCGACTGCCATCTTGATATTTCCCAATAAAGAATTGGCTGATCGGTAAAATATCTTCTTTGCGTTCACGAAGCGGTGGCCAGTGCAGTGGCAAAACATCTAAGCGGTAGTAGAGATCTTCGCGGAACGTGCCTTTCTGCACTTCTTCACGCAAGTCTTTGTTGGTCGCAGCAATCACTCGAATATCGAGTTGAATGGCTTTGTGGCTACCAACGCGTTCCACTTCACGCTCTTGTAATACACGTAACAACTTCGCCTGTACCGCAGGTGACATCTCACCAATCTCATCTAATAAAATGGTGCCACCGTTGGCTTCTTCAAACTTACCGCTTTGAGAATTGGTCGCCCCTGTAAACGCCCCTTTAACGTGGCCAAACAGCACGGCTTCCAGCATGGATTCCGGAATCGCAGCACAGTTCACCGCAATAAAATTCCCATCAAGGCGAGAAGATTGCTCATGGACATAACGAGCCAGCACTTCTTTACCCGTTCCCGACTCGCCAGTGATCAATACACTAGCGTTGGTGCAAGCTGCACGATGAGCCAGTTGTAAAACTTGTTTACTGCGCCATGACTCTGCAACAATGTTCGCTAAAGGTTTACCCAGAGCCTCAACACGCTTGAGCAAATTGAGTAACTGATTGGTCTCAAAAGGACGAAGCAAGTAATCAGTCGCACCGGACTTCATAGTCTCTGCGGCCAAAATACCTTGGTCTTGATCTACAATCGCAATCACGACACCCGAATTACGCTGTTTCTGATGACAAGCAACAAACTCGCGTACACACATATCCGGCAAGGTTGAGCTCACCAAGGTGATACTCGCTCGCTCTTCCAGCAATGCACTTCGCCCAGTACGACTGTGCCTAGCGGTATACCCTGCGCTCCCCAGTACATCCAGTACCGGTTGAGCAAGACGTTCATTTGGCTCAACCAACAAAATATCCGTTTTCGTCATCATTGAACCTTTACCTTCTCTTGTTGGGATTGTTGTTTTACTTCTGAGTTGTTGTTAGCAAACTCGTTTTTGGTAATCACACGCTCGTTATCTCGAACTAAGCGCAACGTCACGCGGCGGTTCTTAGCCTGCCCTGCTTGGGTGTTATTGCTTGCAATTGGGTAGCGAGCTCCGTGCGCACGAACTTCAATCAAGTGAGGAGCAATGCCATTTGCAATGAGCTCATCTGCGACCTGTTGAGCTCGTTGGCGTGAAATCTTCAGATTAATTAATTGAGCACCAACATTGTCGGTATAACCGTCAACTAAGATTTTAGTGACGCGCTCATCAACAACAACATAACTATTCAAAGCAGCTAATGTGTTTTTTTGAGATGAGTTCAGTGCCTGTTGGCCAAACTGAAAAGGAAGAATCAGATCTCGAGCTTGAGAAAACGACAGCTTAGGTAACTGTTCTCGACATTGATTGAAAGACGCTAGTGCATGTTGGATTTGAATGGTTGGCAACGTGACACTATCTATGGCGGAAGGATTGCTTCCACTTAGTGACAGTGTAACCCAATTACCTGATGCCATTTCAAGAATGAGCGAATCTGCACCAGTTAAGAACTCAAATCGGTGAGTAGGCTGCGCAAACGTATGCGATGCCTTTTCCTTCCTATAAAGCTCTTTATGCCACGGAGCACTCTGACTTCCTAACACAGCCTTTTCCCATTTATTGTCGTTATCTTGAACATCAGCAATAAAGAGAACTCGGTTGTTTGGCTCTGCACGGAAATAAAACTTCCCCTGCGGAACAGTTGAATGCACTAAGTTGCATTCAAATTTATCACCCTTATATGACCAAGTGGAAATATCCATAGGTATTGTGACACTCCCACCAGCCAATGTGAAATTAGTTGACGATAGTCCAAACAAAAAAACTATTTTTAAAAATATAATTAAGCACCTTCCGCCTTGGTATATCTTACATACTTCTGACTTAGATGATTTAATTAAAAATGCCATTGAATTAGAAGATTCGGCATAGGTAATCATATTAATTCCCTATTCTGAAATATAAAAATGGTCATTAAATGTTCAAAAAAGCTTAGAAAAACGCTTTAAAAATTGAGCTTAATACCATGAAAACAAAGAGTTAAAAAACTCAAATTCTAAAACTTATTCTACAACCAACGACTGCTCTTGGTTGAGATAACAACGAATTAGCTCACTACTTGTTATAATTATTAATAACTGATTTATTAGTTCAAACTACCGTTTTTTAATTTTTATTAAAAGTGCCTATGCTTCGATTCAAATCAACATATGAACTAAAGTCACAATCTTTAAAGTTGAAGCTAAAAGAATCTAAAAAAATCTGTGTATGCTGTTCGCAATTAAGTTAAAACAGTTTTGTTTGTTAAGGCACGGTAAAATATAAATGGAAAGTAGAGTTAATGAGTCTATTTCTGACATCAAATTGCTTGATGTAGAACTGCTAGGCAAGCCAATTCATATCATTCGTGAAAAGCTCGAAGTTTTAATTTCAGAATCTTGTACTAGCCTGACCAACGAGTTACAAAATTGGCTCAACTCCAACAAAATTGAGGCGACCTTAACTTCGGTAGAGCTACATCGCTTCTCACCAACCTTGTTGGATAAAGACCAAACATCGAGCTATCTGCATCAAGAGGGTGGCATGGTCTTTATCCACAGTGATGCCCATACCTTAGTCAAGCTCGCCGACCGCTTTTATGGCGCAAGCAACGACCGCGCCTCGACCACGTTGACGGCCAGTGATCTTCGCCTTCAAGAACGCATCAGCCGTATCATTACCAACTGGCTTGCTCCCCAAGAGATGTGGCAAACCTGCGAGTACGAAACGCCGCGCGGAATTGGTTTGCATGCGGAGCTTGCGATCACATTCGAAGACTACCAAGGTGCCATTCATCTCAAACTCGATAGCACATTAATCCAAACCTTAATTGAGCAGCTTGAGCTTCATACCGATGCTGATCTCTATCAACCGTTTTGTCGTTCATTGGAAACGACGCCTGTTCGCCTCAATGTCGTACTGAGCAAAAAGACCATGGCGCTCAGTGACGTAGCGGGCTTACAGCCTAACGATATTCTGCCTATCGAGCTGCTCAATACCGTACCAGTCAGCATCGGTAATCAACCTCTTTTCACTGGTCGTGTTGCAGAACAAGACGGTCAGCTTGTATTGATTTTTAACCCAGATAAGGAATCGCAGCGATGAGCGAAGCGCAAGAGAACCAAGCATTCGACGCCGATGAATTAAATTTTGACGACTTTCAGTTAGAGGACTTTGAAACGGAGCAAGCCTTCAAACCGGAGCCTGCCGCTGAGCGCGATTTAAGCTTTTTCAAAAGCATTCCCGTCACTGTGACCTTGGAAGTCGCTAGCAAAGAAATCCCATTGGGGGATTTGATGAAAGCGGGCGAAGGAACCGTGATCGAATTGGATAAACTCAATGGCGAGCCTTTAGATGTAAAAGTAAACGGGTCTCTGATGGGACAAGCGGAAGTCGTGGTCATTAACGACAAATATGGTCTTCGCCTTATTGATGTACACGACTCAGCGTTGAGCGGTGTTGGACGCTAAATTCCGGTGGGTTGCGTAATGAATTGTCTGAGTGTTTGGCAGCGTCGTTTGCCGTTACTAGTATTGGGGTTGGTTGGCGCGCTGTTGTTTGCCTTCCCAGCCATGGCGGCAGATAACGGCTTGACCATTTTGTCGGTGTCCGATGGGGACACGCAACAAGAATACAGCGTTAAGCTCCAGATTCTGTTGCTCATGACCGCACTCAGTTTCTTACCAGCCTTTGTTTTGATGGCCACCAGCTTCACGCGAATCATTGTTGTTTTGGCGATCTTACGCCAAGCCTTGGGCCTGCAACAAAGCCCACCGAACCGCGTGCTGATTGGCATTGCATTGACACTCACTCTGCTCATCATGCGTCCGGTTTGGACTGACATCTACGATAATGCCTTCCAACCTTACGACAACGGTGAAATTACCTTGATACAGGCGTTCTCCGTTGCAGAAAAACCGGTCAGAAACTTCATGCTGGCGCAAACGCATCAAAGTTCGTTAGAGCAGATGCTACGCATTGCCAATGAACCCATCGACCAAAACGTCGAGGATATTTCTTTCGCCGTTGTACTCCCTGCGTTTGTCATCAGTGAACTGAAAACCGCCTTCCAAATTGGCTTCATGCTGTTCATTCCGTTTTTGATCATTGACCTTGTGGTCGCCAGTGTATTGATGGCAATGGGTATGATGATGCTTTCACCTCTGATCATTTCATTGCCATTCAAGTTGGTGATATTTGTTCTTGTCGATGGTTGGGCAATGACGGTTGGCACGCTTTCCGCCAGTTTCGGTTAGCAGGAGGCAATATGACACCTGAGTTAACCGTTACACTGTTTTCTGACGCAGTATGGCTGATCATTTTAATGGTAGCAGTCTTAGTCGTTCCGGGATTGATCGTCGGTCTTGGCATTGCGGTATTTCAAGCCGCAACCCAAATCAACGAACAAACCTTAAGTTTTTTGCCACGTCTACTGGTCACCCTGTTGATGGTGATTTTTGCAGGGCATTGGATGCTACGAAAAATCATGGAGCTGTTTGATTTCTTGTTCCATAACATTCCGGGAATGATCGGCTAATGGCGATCACGTTTGCAGAACTGTCTGTGATTCTCGGTCAACTTTGGTGGCCGTTTTTTCGCATCGGTGCGGTCTTTATTTCCATGCCATTCTTTGGCGATGCGTTGATTCCAGTTTGGGTCCGTAGCTTACTCGCCTTCTCTATCGTGGTGATCACCGCACCACTGATGCCACCCATGCCAGCAGTCGAACTGTTTTCTATGACTTCCTTGTTCCTTGCATTCGAACAAGCGATATGGGGGCTGATGTTTGGCCTTATTCTGCACATGCTATTCAATGTTTTTACCATGCTTGGTCAAATCGTTTCTTTGCAAATGGGATTAGGCATGGCAATGATGAATGACCCGGTCAACGGCCTTTCGGTGGCGATTCTTGGTCGCATGTTCTTAATCTTCTCGACCTTATTATTTCTCGCTCTGGAGGGGCACCTGTTGGTTATCGACATCGTCATACAAAGCTTTGTCGTATGGCCCGTTGGCTCTGGGTTAACCGCACTCTCGCTGAAAGGCGTGGTCAGTATTTTCGGCTGGATGTTCGCTTCTTCACTTGCTTTGGCTCTACCTGCCATTGTATCCATGCTGCTTGCAAACATTAGCTTTGGTGTGATGAATCGCGCCGCGCCTTCATTAAACGTTTACGCTCTGGGCTTCCCTATGACTATGCTGCTAGGTTTGTTCAGCGTCTTGATATCCGTTTCTGGTGTCCCTAGTCGTTACACCGCATTAGTGCATGACACCATTCGCCACTTGAATAACTTTATGTTGGGGGGCGCATGAGCGATCAGTCATCACAAGACAAAACCGAAAAAGCCTCCCCCCAGAAAGTCAAAAAAGCTCGCCAGGAAGGACAAATTCCTCGTGCAAAAGAATTCACCACCGCCGTGATTTTCTTAGCGGTCGCCTTGTACTTTTACTCTCAGCTCAGCAGTATTTGGGAAAGCATGACAGGTATATTCCGTTACAACATGGCCTTAACCCGTGCTGATTTAGACAATCCAAAACAAATGGTAGAGCAACTTGGGCAGAGTTTGGCGGTCATCATTGAAATGCTATTGCCCCTCTTCACAGTCATCATTATCGTGACATTTGGCAGCGGCATGATCTTGGGCGGTTGGATGTTCCGACCAGCCAATGTGTTACCAAAGCTCTCCAAACTCAATCCTATTTCGGGCATCAAACGTATTTTCTCAACCCGCTCAGTTGTAGAACTGGTGAAATCGACATTCAAGGTCGCGGTCATCTTTGGCATTCTCTATGGCTACTTAGATAATCACCTCCAGCCTTTACTTGGTATGCAAAATTTGCCGCTTAGCCAAGGCTTTTCAATGGTCATGTCGATACTGTTTGAAGGCTTATTATTGATGGGGTTTGCCTTACTTCTGTTTGGTGTGATTGATATTCCCTACCAACGTTGGGAGCACCTAAAAGAACTGCGCATGACGAAGCAGGAGCTCAAAGAAGAGTTCAAAAATAACGAAGGCCGCCCAGAGGTCAAACAGCGTATTCGTCAGATTCAACAACAGTTCGCGCGACGTAAAATCGACAAGATGGTGCCCACTGCAGATGTGGTCATCACCAACCCAACCCACTACGCAGTCGCATTGAAATACGAACCTTCACTTTCAGACGCCCCATTTGTGGTCGCAAAAGGCGTCGATGAAACGGCCATGCACATCCAACGCATCGCACGCGAGAACAAAGTCGAGATCATCAACTCGCCGCCACTGACTCGTTCGATTTATCACACAACCGCGATTGAGCAAGCTATTCCGAGCCAGCTCTTTATCGCCGTTGCACACATTCTTACGTATGTTTTGCAATTGAAAGCCTTTCGTAAAGGCGACGGACAAGCGCCGACGCCTTTGCCTCATTTTTCAATTCCAAAGCATTTGCAGCACTGATTAACCCGCGTTTACCCAAGGAAACGAAAGTATGCTTAACCGGTTAAAACAACTTCAATCCTCCACCAAAGGCTACATTGGTATTCCAATCGTCTTGTTGATGGTGTTGGCAATGGTCATATTGCCGCTACCGCCACTACTGCTGGATGCGCTGTTTACCTTCAATATTGTCTTAGCGATCTTGGTATTGCTGGTCAGCACCACGGCGAAGCGACCGCTCGACTTTTCGATTTTTCCAACCATTCTTTTGGTCGCCACGCTACTTCGCCTTACGTTAAACGTCGCATCTACCCGTATCGTCTTGTTAGAAGGCCATAACGGCAGCGATGCCGCAGGTAAAGTCATCCAAGCCTTTGGTGAAGTGGTGATCGGCGGAAACTACGTAGTCGGTATGGTGGTGTTCATCATTTTGATGATCATAAACTTTGTCGTGATCACCAAAGGTGGTGAGCGTATTTCCGAAGTATCAGCACGTTTTACCTTGGATGCTCTTCCGGGTAAACAGATGGCCATCGATGCCGATTTAAACGCTGGCTTGATTGACCAAGAAACCGCCCGTCAACGTCGTAAAGAAGTGGCAAACGAAGCCGACTTCCACGGTTCTATGGATGGTGCGTCTAAATTTGTTCGTGGTGATGCGGTCGCAGGTTTGCTGATCTTGTTCATCAA
Source organism: Vibrio jasicida 090810c (assembly GCF_002887615.1). Taxonomy (NCBI): domain Bacteria; kingdom Pseudomonadati; phylum Pseudomonadota; class Gammaproteobacteria; order Vibrionales; family Vibrionaceae; genus Vibrio; species Vibrio jasicida. Next base: position 2,123,173 of record NZ_CP025793.1, read on the forward strand.
CATCATTGGTGGTATCAGCATTGGTGTGTTCGAACACGGTTTACCAGCATCAGAAGCCTTTAAGACTTATGCACTGCTAACCATCGGTGACGGCTTAGTTGCACAGATCCCATCGCTATTACTGGCAACCGCAGCCGCCATTATCGTTACTCGCATTAACGACAGCGATAACGGCATGTCGGAAACCATGCACAAGCAGCTTCTAGCAACACCTGCTACTCTGTTCACCGTTGCGGTAATCATGACCGTGATTGGTTTAGTTCCGGGAATGCCTCACCTCGCCTTCTTCACCTTTGCTGCCGTATTGGCGTTTGCAGGCTGGCGACAAAGCAAACAACCGGTTCAAGACCCACAAATAGAACAAGTCGAAGCCCTTTCTCAAGCGATGCAGGAAGAAGAAGCCGCACTGACTTGGGATGATATTCCACACGTCCATACCCTATCTTTGGCGCTCGGTTACCGTTTGGTGCACTTGGTAAACAAAGAGCAAGGCGCCCCTTTGGCACAGCGTATTCGCGGTGTACGCCGCAACCTGTCTGAGCAAGTGGGTTTTCTGCTGCCAGAAGTTCGTATCCGCGACAACCTCAGCCTAAAACCAAACCAGTACACCATCGCGCTAAATGGCGAAGTAATTGAGCAAGGCTTGATTGAGCCAGAACGTTTAATGGCGATCGCCGTGGGGGAAACCTACGGTGAAGTCGACGGTATTTTGGGCAGCGACCCTGCCTACCAACTGCCTGCAGTTTGGATTGAACATCAAGATAAAGCCAAAGCACTGAATATGGGTTATCAGGTCGTTGACGATGGTACTGTCATCGCCACGCACATCAGCAAAATCATGAAAACCAATTTGGCTGAATTGTTTACCCATGACGATGTTGAAGCTATGACTCAACGACTCACGGCACAAGCACCTAAATTAGCCGAGGCCTTAGCCGCTGCACTGACCCCAGCACAACAGCTTAAGGTTTACCGTCAGCTTCTGCTTGATCAAGTGCCTCTAAAGGACATTCGTACCATTGCTAACACCATGTTGGAGTCTTCTGAGAACACTAAAGACCCAATTTTACTTGCGGCAGATGTACGCTGCGCACTAAAACGTACCTTGGTGAACTTGGTCGCAGGACAAAAGAACGAGCTCAATGTCTATGCGCTTTCAGACGAGTTAGAGCAAATGTTGATGACCTCTCTGCAACAAGCACAAGCTGCGGGCACCGTGATGCTAGACAGTTTCCCGATAGAACCGAACATTCTTGGTCAGTTCCAACAAAACTTGCCTTTAATTCGTCAACAACTCAAGCAACAGGGCTTACCACCAATCTTATTAGTGATGCCTCAGTTACGCCCATTGTTGGCTCGTTATGCTCGTACCTTTACTCAAGGACTCGCGGTATTGTCCTACAATGAAATCCCAGAAAATAAACAGATCAACGTGGTAGGAAATCTTGGTTAATCTCATATCAACGAAAGCGATGTACGATTATTTATGTGGCCTTGCGCTGCAACACATTGTCACGGACGACGACCAACTGGTGTTTAATGCACTAAAGCACAACGACATTCAACACGCCTGTCAGGCCATCCGTGAAACTAAAACTGGCGAGGTGGAATACCAACACCTCACGTTGCGCTTTGGCCTACGCGGCGAGCAGAGTGTCTATCAGTTTCAGTTATCAGAGCAAATGCAATATTGCTTAGATCTGTACAGCTTCTACTTAGCTCTAAGACAGACTCAATTCCAACTCGAAACCTTTCACCCTGATTTAATCAGCAATGTGGTGGTTCCCATCCGCATTGATGCCCTGCTCTGGCAGCCTGGTGCGCACTTCTTGAATCAGATGATTCAGTTCCATAATGCGGCCTTTCAACATGTTATCCCTTCCCTTCAAGCCGATGAGACCCTATGTCTGCACGATAGAGTGACTCCTTTGGTAGAACAATTGAAAGAGAACGCCTTTGCCTTGTGGTTTGAAGTCTCGACACATCAAACACACTTCGAGCGCATCACCGAATTTGACCCTGATATGATCAAACTATCCGTGACGATGGAAAACAAACAAGAGCAACATGCATTTCTACCCATTGCGCGATTTTTAAGGGGTAACCACATTTCTTGGATTGCCGGGAGAGTCGCAAGTCAAAGTGAACTCAACCGCTATCGATTACTTGGTGCGAGTTATTACTTCGGCTATTTCAGTGATATTCCCACCTCATTGTCGTTTAAATCGTTTGATGATGAATAAACCACCCAAAAGCAAAAGGGCGAATTCCGAGACAAGAATTCGCCCTTTTTTCTGTCTAATTAACCTTAAACAGTCAATATTCTGGAATGTAAGTCACTAAAAACCATCAAACTAGCGCTTTTCGATAAAATTTTTAAATTTCCAATTAATCATTAAAACGAATCGACCGCCTCTAGTTAGTGAGCAAGGGAGAATCCCGAAGCCTGAAAGAATAGTGAAAAACTAAGGAGACCAAGATGGCTTTATCTATGCATACTAACTTCGCATCGCTTGTAACTCAGAACACGCTGAACAATACAAGTAACCTACTTAACACGTCTATGGAACGTTTGAGCACGGGTTACCGTATCAACTCAGCAGCAGACGATGCAGCAGGTCTACAAATTGCTACCCGTCTTGAGTCTCAAACTCGCGGCATGAGCGTTGCAATGCGTAACTCGCAAGACGGCATTTCAATGATGCAAACTGCGGAAGGCGCGATGGATGAAATGACAAACATCGTATACCGCATGAACGACCTAGCAACACAGGCTTCGAACGGTTCTGTATCGGCAAACGACCGCACGGCACTAAACGAGGAATACCAGCAGCTAGGTGAAGAGCTCGCGAACATCATGGACTCAACGAGTTTTGGTGGTAACAAGCTTCTACAAGATGCTGGTACATTTGGTGCAGCAGCTGTTAACTTCCAAATTGGTACTCAAGCAGGCGAACAACTTGAAGTTGACGTATCAACGCAAGTGCAAGCAATCAACGCTTCAATCGGCACATCTGGTGCACTAGCAGTTGGCGACCTAACATCTGAAGCAAATGCTCAAACTGCAATGACAGCACTGACTGGCGCGACCGGTGATGCAGGTCTTCTAGGTCAAATCGGTACTGCACGTTCAGCATTGGGTGCGAACATCAACCGTCTTGAGCACACAATGACTAACCTAGGCAACATGGTTGAAAATACGTCAGCTGCGAAAGGCCGTATCACTGACGCTGATTTTGCCGTTGAGTCTTCAAACATGACGAAGAACCAAATGCTAATGCAAGCAGGCACAACGGTTCTTTCTCAAACGAACCAATTGCCAGGTATGGCAATGTCGCTACTTCGTTAATCAACGATTAAGCTCAGTAGCTCCCAATAAGGCTGTTGATTTAATCCGTCCGAAAGTCAAACCTCCCAGTATTTGGGAGGTTTTTTTTGTTCTTGATGATGCCAAACACTTAGCGACGAATATAGATACCGCTAGCATCACGGGTTTGGTTCGCAGTTGGGACACGAAAACCCGCTTTGAGCATGGTGTTATGTAGCACCTTATTAAACAGCTCCAATTCAGCCGATTCAACACCACGGTCACGTTGGTAGCTTTTTAACTCAGGGAAACGAGAAACCGCTTCAATACGGATGCTTGCCAGCTCCTCGGCATTAATGTTCTGTTTACTGCGCAGTTTGGTTCCAATAAATGCCTCGTAAGCACGTGCACACTTCATCAGTCGTAAAACAAATTCATTCATTACTGTCGTTCTTTTAATTTTTAATTGGGGGAAATAGCCAGACGTAAGCAACCACAAAAATTGCAGGGGCATAAGATAACAAAACTTCACCTTCCGACAGGGTCAGAAAAATCCGAATCCTTTAGCAGTAAACACCGAAATCTGCTCACTATGCGTACATCAGCATAGCCAGTCATTTCTCTCCTATTTAATTAAATCATTTGCTTATTCTGGTCGCCTTTTCTCTTTGGGAAACCCCGGGAATTACCAAGGGGAAAGCGGAACCATCAAGGTGGAAAAAGCGCTTCCTCTCAAATAGAAAAACCACTGCAAGATGCTGTTATATATACAAATAAATAACAGGCACGCATCTTGCGACTGTTCATTTATTACTGGCACAAGACGCCAAATACAGATGAGAGAGGGAGCGACCTCATGAGTTCATTAGATCCAATCACCATGGCAACCCAGTTCGCCACGTTAGATGTTCAGCCATTTCAACAACGCTACCAGTTTCAAGCGGATAAATACCAAGCTCAACTGACAGCACTAGGAAAAGTAGAAAGCGCGCTGCGTGATTTCCGTACAGCCGTCAATGAGATGAACAGCAGCACCAGTAGCATCATCAAGAACACGGCGACGCTCTCTCAAGATGGGTACTTCTCGGCTAACGCCGATGCCAACGCCATGTCGGGCAACTACCAAATTTTCGTTGAGCAAGTCGCGACCTCACATCAGCTCTCTACAGGCATGCCAGCAAATTTGGATGCCACAACAGAAATACCGACCACAGGCACATTGGAATTCACCATTGATGGCGAAACCATGACGTTGGATCTATCAACTGTTGATACCGATGGGGATGGCAAAGCAACCGTGACTGATTTGGTCAGTGCTATCAATAACAATGCTGACAATCCCGGTGTCAACGCCACATTAGTGCGCTCAAACGGTCAAACGCATTTCATGTTGTCGAGCACTGAAACAGGCATTGCGAACACCATCAATGTAAACGCCTCTGGCACGGGGCAAGCTTGGTTTGAAGATGCCTTTACCAACACAACTGAAATCAGTAAACCACAAGATGCCGTGATTTGGCTCGGCGCGGAAGGCACTGGACTTCAGTTGACTAACGCAAGTAACACCTTTGAAGGCGTGATTGATGGCGTCGACATCACGGTCACGAAAGCACAAACCTCAGGTGAAGCGGCAGTAGGGCTGGGGATTGGCGCTGACAGCGAAGGCACAAAAGAACAACTCAATAAGTTTGTTGAAGCCTACAACTCTCTGGTTTCGACGCTTGATGAATACACTCAAATCGGCGGTGAAGACAAAGCTCGTGGCGTGCTCGCCAGTGACCCAACACTACGCTCAATTGAAAGCCAGTTGACTAATTTGGTGCGCGGAGAACATGGCGGAATGCGACTGAATGAAATAGGCATCACCCTTGACCGCAGCGGCAAAATGAAAGTGGACCAAGATAAGTTTACCGAAGCACAGAAGAACAACAGTGCTGGATTAGAGGCGATGTTTAATGGCGACGGAGCCTTATTGGATTCGCTCGATGATATGGCGGAACCTTTCCTAAAATTCTCATCTGGCACCTTTAATTCACGTAAAGACGCCCTGCAAGCCAACTTAGACCGCATCGAGGACAAGCAAACTACGCTAGAGCGTAAATACGAGATGTCGTACAACCGCTACCTCTCCCAATTTACCCAAATGAACACCTTAATGACGCAAATGAACCAAACCATGTCGATGTTTGGTTAAGCCTTTAGGAGAAATAATTATGCTCATGGATTCTGGTTACGACTCATACCAACAAGTCGATCTGGATGCGCAAGCCGCATCCGCCAACTCACACCAACTGGTGGTGATGTTAATTGATGGTCTGCTTGATGAAGTTGAACGTGTTCGAGGCCATCTCGCAGCCAATCGTCTGGCAGAAAAAGGCACAGGCATCAACAAATGCATGAACATCTTAATTGGTTTAAGCAGTGCCCTAGATGAAGAAAATGGCGGCGAAATTGCAGAGAACCTACGCCAACTGTATGACTTCTGCCAAGTTGAGCTGTATTACACCAGCGTGCAAAACGACGCAACCCGTTTAGACAATGTCGAGCGAGTAATGGGCAACATTCGAGAAGGATGGATGAATTTTGGACAGCAAGCATAAAGTGTCGCCAGAGCGATTTCGCCACTTATCAAAACTGATCCAAATCGCCACAAAAACGGCCGACTGGCCAGCACTGAAACGCTACGACCTACAGTTGCGTGAACTGCTGATCAGTCATAAGCCGTATCTTAAAGATCCAAAACTCGCTCCTGAAATTCAGCGGGCAAAAGCGGTTCATGCGTGCGCTTTCACCGATCTAGAAAAAGCCACCAGCGAATTAAAACAAGAGATGAGCAAGGTGAATGATCAACAAGAACGAGCGATGGCTTATCAGCTCGCGATGACGATGGAGCTCACGCAATGATGGTAACCAATTCAATGCCTGCAAGTGCGCCTTCTCAGTCGTCAGCAGGGAAAATCTCACAAGCGCGTTCAGAGCAAGGCTTTTCGCACCTCGGTTCAACCACGGTAAACCAACAGCACCAAACCAACGCACCTCTTGTTGTTGCAGGGTTCCGTTTAAATGCGCAAGCCTCACCGACGGAAGTTACCCAGCCAAAAGCTGAAACATCGGAACTCAACGCTGAAGTGACCCAACCAAAAGCTGAAACAATGGACCTCAACGCTGAAGTTACCCAGCCAAAAGCTGAAACACTGGAACTCAACGCTGAAGTGACCTCAGCTGAAGCATTGCTGATTGCGGTTCCTGCCACCATGGATCTCGCCACTCAAGCGCAAGCCCTAATCCAAGGAATGAGCAAAACCGCGGTTAAGCAAGGCGAAACAAATCAACTTGCGCAAGTATCGGCAGGTAATGCGTCTCAAAGCACAAATGTCGGAAACCAAGTAAACCCAATGCTTAACACCACTGTGCAGGAGAACCAAAGCCCCCCTAAAGCCAGTGCAACGAGCGTATTAAAGGTATCAGCTTCGGACTTGCAAACTCTACTTAATCAACCAGCTCAAGGGCAAGTGCTAGCGGCCAACTCACAAGCGCAAACAGCTACAGCGCCGCATTCGAACCCAAGCTCACCACTGGCAGCTACTCAAGCTCAAGGCGCGGAGTGGGCGGCCGTACGTGTTGATACCAACTCTAGTAAATGGGGTGAGCAAATGATGCAGGTTTTACACGATCGTGTGACCTTACAAGCGCAGCAAAACTTGCAAGAAGCCAAAATCCGCTTAGACCCACCAGATCTCGGTAAATTGGATTTATTGGTTCGTGTCGAAGGGGATCGTTTGAGCGTGCAAATTAACGCCAACACAGCCGCTACGCGTGAAGCATTAATGCAAGTGTCCGAGCGTTTACGTGCTGAGCTTCAAGAGCAGAACTTTGTTCATGTAGATGTCAATGTCGGTTCGGATCAAGGTCAAGACCGTCATGACCATGAGAGCCCACAAGAAGACACCACTATTTTTGCTGCTCGTGAATCCGGCACTTTTCAATCAAATACAACAACAAACTATTCAGAGCATTGGCTGAACACTCAAGCCTAATTAATCATCGAGGAAAAAGGTTATGACCAAACAACAAATGATCGCCCTGTTTATCGCCATGATCATCACCAGTGCCCTCGTTTCGGCCGCCACGGTGGTTGGCGGTATTTGGTACATAAATAAAAGTTCAGAATCCGCCTCATCGGAATCAGGCGTCAGCGCTTTTTTGGAAGATTCTCCACTCGCGTTCTTAACAGCAGAAGAACCTACCAGCAACGGACCGAGTTTTCACCCATTGGACAAAGTGGTACTGACTATCAAAGGTAAAAAGCAGACGCACTTTGTGATGCTGGAACTGGCCGTAGAAACACGTCGTCCAGAGCGCATTAAGAACATCGATAACTACATGCCAATGGTACAAAACTCATTGCTCAAGCTGTTCAGCGATAAAACCTTTGATGAACTACAGCAGGCGGGGTCTATCGATATTCTGCAAAACGAAGTCAAAGAGACCTTACTCTTAGCGTTTGCGAAAACTGACATCGTGCGTGATATCGATGATGTTCTATTGACCAAATACGTTGTGCAATAACGGAGCACGACTATGTTGGATATGAACTTACAGGAAAGTTATACCGCGACGGAGGAAGTGAATACACCGTCTCGCCAGATTGACGAAAACGCACTGCTGCAACGCCATCAAATCATGGTGAAACGCGTCGTAAACCAACTCCGCGTTCATGCTACTTCGCATTGCAGCATTGAAGACATGCAGCAAATTGGCCTAATTGCGCTCGTCGAAGCAGGACGTCGTTATGGGGATGTGGATGACACACACTTCCCCGCTTTTGCCGTTTGTCGGGTTCGTGGCGCTATTTTAGACGAGCTTCGCCGCTTAGATTGGCGCTCACGTAAGACCCGTCAACAAGCACACGAACTAAACGACGTCACACGTGACCTAACCCGTGAACTTGGCAGAATGCCTACCGATGCCGAGATCATTAAAGCACTCGGCACTGATGAGCAAGACTTCTACAACCGCCAAAATGCAGCGCTGGCGGGCGAAATGCAGAGCCTTGATCAATTAATGGAAACAGGGGGAGACAGCCACTTCGGCGGTCAATACGACGGGATGGAACATGAACATATTCGTCGTAGCTTAGATTGCGCACTTAGCAAAATGTCGAAGCGCGACCAGTTGCTACTGACTCTGTTTTATCAACACGAACTCAACCTACATGAAATCGCGCTCGTGCTCGATCTGACGCCACCTCGCATCTGTCAGTTGCACAAACAAGCGCTTAAACAACTCAATCAATTAATGTCCTCTTAGGAGTCAAAGATGCAAAAGTTTTTTGGAGCCATTACCGTCCTGTTGTGTGTCTTTGGTGGATACATGTGGGCAGGAGGTAAACTTGGTGCGATTTGGCAACCGGCCGAGTTTCTGATCATCATCGGAGCCACAGCTGGCTCTCTGATCATCGGTAACCCGCCTCAAGTGTTAAAAGAAATGCGTCAGCAAGTGCGTGCAACGATTTCTGGCCCGCGTCAGGAATACGAGTACTACATGGAGCTGATGGCACTACTGAATAACCTGCTAGAAACCGCACGCAGTCGTGGTTTTAAATTCCTAGATTCACACATTGAATCACCGGAACAAAGTTCGATCTTCCTCGCGTACCCAAAAGTGAGCAACGATCATCGCCTTATTTCGTTCATTACCGACAATTTACGTTTAATGGCAATGGGACAAATGTCGCCTCATGAATTAGAGGGACTGTTAGAACAAGAAATCGAAGCCATTCAAACCGAGATGTTACTGCCTTCACGCTCAATGCAGCGCACTGCAGAAGCACTTCCCGGATTCGGTATTCTTGCAGCAGTCGGTGGCATCATCATCACCATGCAAGCCATTGATGGTTCCATTGCGCTGATTGGTTATCACGTTGCCGCTGCCCTCGTTGGTACGTTCATTGGTATTTTTGGTTGTTACTGTTGTTTAGATCCACTCAGTAATGCCATGGCTCAGCGAGTCAGACGAAACATGACGGCTTTTGAATGCGTGCGCGCCACCTTGGTTGCTTACGTCGCGAAGAAGCCAACATTACTCGCCATCGACGCTGGCCGTAAACACATTCAGTTAGACATCAAACCAACTTTCAACCAAATGGAGAAGTGGCTAGCTGAACAGGAGGGATAATGCAAAAACAAGAACATGTGGTGTTCAAACGCGCGAAAGCACATAACCATGATGAGTTTCATGGTGGCGCGTGGAAAGTCGCGTTTGCCGACTTCATGATCGCGTTGATGGCGCTGTTTCTTGTCCTTTGGGTCATGCAAGTGGTCGACAAGGAAGAGCGCAAAGCCATTGTCGCGCACCTTCATAGTTCGAGCGTTTTTGATAAGAGCTACGGTAACCCTTTCGATACCTCACAAAGTATCTCTCCTATCGACTTGGCACAGGACTCTTCTGTGCCAAGCAAACACAACTCAAACCACGTCGTCAGTTCCTTCTTCCAAGGTGATGGCGATGGCCCAGAGATTGACTCGCTTATCCCAGGCAATTTCGACACCCAAGAGCAACTTGCTCTACTGGCTAAAGTAATTGATGAAGTCGTAGGTCAAATCAGCGCGCAAGGTAACGTGAATGTCACCATTACACCGCAAGGGTTGCGTATTGTGCTGCAAGATGATTACAAACAGCATATGTTCAGCCGAGGTGGCGCCGAGTTGACGCCTTTCTTTGAAGACTTATTACTTGCTTTAGCTCCAGTGTTTGAGCGCATCAGTAACCCAGTCATCATCAGTGGGCACACCGATTCTACTCCGTTTAAAAAACGCTTTGGAAAGCAATCTAACTGGGCGCTTTCGGCTTCACGAGCGGATGTCGCGAGAAACACCTTAGTCGAGGGTGGCATGCCGGATGAGCGTGTGATGCAAGTGACAGGCATGTCGGATCGCGCGTTACTTAATCCTGACGAACCCGATTCGAGTGAAAACCGTCGTATAGAGTTATTTATTCTGACCACGCCAGCCGCGCAAGTGCTAGAGACCTTCTTCGGTAATCAAGAAGACAGTGAACTACAGAAAGCCAAGCAAAAAGCAGAATTTAACCAACCCGTGATCAGACAAGAAGTGATTCGCTATTCGGTGGACTCAGAAACGCCAAAAGCGAAAATTCAAGACCTCTAAAATCAAAAAAGGTCACAACAAATACATGGTGTGACCTTTCATCTCGATTGCTGTTTGCATTGCTAATAATTGTTGCTATCACTGTTTAGTTGAGTTCGATATGCCTGTACGCGCGCCCAATAAAACCCAAAAAGATTCGCTCAAAAAAGCCTTTCTTTGGCTGATCATTTTTGATTATCTGTTGCTGGCATTCTTTCTAACTCAACTGCCAAGCCTTAATCTGAATAGTGGCACCATGATCAGCTTATTATTGGTCGTGTATAACATTTTGCTAGTTTCGCTTTGTTACCAACGCACCAGTAAGCAAGACTCTTACATCATTTATCCCGTGCTCTCTGCAACGCTACTGGCATTCGTATGCTTTTTGTATTTCTTCTTTTTGGTGTGAATCTTGAGATGCTGTCGCATTGAAGCATCAACTTAATGGTACCATTTGTACGTTTTTAACTGAGTGACTATCTAATGGCGCTGCACAGTTGGTGAGCGTTCCAACATCAATACGACTCGTTTTTGAAAAAGCCACAATCACGTCAATACACGCTTCCTCACTTTCTGCTACCGATGGGTTGGCACTGATAAAAGCGCGAATTTTGTCCACATAAACCGGATGCTCTAAATAAAGGCTCGCCAGCTTTTTTCTACCGATATAAGTATGTTGGCGCTCCTCGCCAATTGGGGACAGCTTATTCTTGTGTTCATGCACTAAGTGGTAATTACAATTGTTGCAGCTTCTCACCTGAGTAAGCGTTAAGGTATTTTCTTCGTCTTTAAATACCTTGATGTCGGTTTGAGTTTGGTTGAGAGCAGCATGACTCTTTGTATCGGCTTTTGAATATTCTAACTGCCCTAACAGGTCGGTATTTTTGCTCACTAAGAAAGCCACATCTACCCCAGAAGCACTGATAAGGTGGCTATCAACGGGAGAGGCACTTGAGCATCCATTTAGAACGATCAATCCAAAGAGAAAAGTAAGTAGTTTTGATTTCATATAGGAATCCTTATTGAATGGAAGAAGTCATTTAAAAAGAATAAAGAAACCAAAGACGGATTAATTGTCATTGCATGCCTACCAGAATCCACCCAAAATAAAAAACCCAGCATTATCGCTGGGTTTGCGTTGATACGGCGACTAACAGTCAACCATTAACATGTTATTTGGTGCTCATTAGTTCTTTCTCTGTCAGGTAAGCTTCGATGATCTTTTCTGCTGACAAATCGATATCTTCCTTGGAAGTATGGCAACTTAGTACAGAAAACAGCATGGTCTTAAGCCCCTTATAACCAGAAGTCGATGGATAAAGAGTTCCCTCTTGTTGCAGTCGATGTACAACACGGGCCGTTAGCTCATTGCGATATTCCTCGCCTCCTTCACCAAACTGTGCTGAAAAACGATTCGACACCACATCGTTGAGGATAGTGATGCCATCCACTGTTGAAAGTTTTTCTGCCATACATTGTGCAAGTGCAGTACAACGGTCAACATGGTCTTCGATCCCCTGCTTACCTAATGACTTAAACGCAGCATAAACAGGCACACCACGAGCTCGACGCGAAGCACCAATCCCAAAGTTGATCGCATTGCGATCTGGCTTATCCATCGCGTCATTAAGGTAGTCACCCATATTGCTGCCGCCCATCGCTTGAGCCAGCAAACTTGCGTTCTTCACGATGACCATTCCCGAGTCATAAGGCATGTTAAACCACTTATGACCATCTGTATCAATTGAATCAACTCTATCGATACCATCCAGTAGATAACGATGTTTTGCACTCGCTGCCGCCCAAAGCCCAATAGCGCCATCAACATGCAACCATGCATTACCATGAGCAGCAACGGCATCAGCAAGTACATGGAAAGGGTCGAAAGCTCCTGAGTCGATACAGCCTGCTTGCGCGCAAACTAGGGTTGGTCCCTCAAGTGCAGTAATGGTCTCCATCAGGGAATCTGGAATTATGCGTAGGTTTTCATCCGTTGGAACTTTAACAATGTTTTCCAAACCGATTCCAATCATGGAAAGAGCACGTTTAATCGTTGAATGAATTTGATCGCTCACAACAACATTAATACGCGGCGCACCATACATACCTTGACTTGCCACATCCCAGCCTGCACGTTCTAAAAGTGCATTACGAGCGGTAATAAGGCTTGTATAAATCGCCTCTTGGGCACCAGATGTAAAGCCGATACCCGAATTTGGCGCCAAGCCAAGTAGTTGGGTCATCCATTCTGCGGCGGTTTCTTCAACCACTGACAAAGCTGGACTAGCAACGTAATACGGTACATTTTGGTCCCATGCGCTCACCAGCCAATCTGCCGCCAGTGAAGCAGGGAAAGAGCTGCCAATGGCATAGCCAAAGAAACGTGGTCCCCCCGTTGCGATCAAGCCTGCATCAACATTTTTAACCATCTCATTGATAACGACTGACGGCTGCGTTGGTGTCAATGGGAGTGGCCCACCAATCGCTTGTCTCAACTCCTGAGAAGTGATGCACTTGTCTACAGGTCGCTCATTTAATGACTCTAAGTAGTCAATGGCGTGTTCAAAGGATTGGGTAAGCGGTGAACGGTATTCATGGAATCGATGTGACATGTTTGCTTCTCTCTTTGGTTTCGATACTCCTAATCTTATGGATTGAGAGAAATATAAATTGTCACCTCGTGCCACCAAACTGAACTATTCCGTCGGCACACTCTCTTTAGCCGAAATGTCACTTTATGCGCTAAGACGTAAGAAAAGACGATGCCTTCCGATAAGCAGACGGCGTTACTCCCAATTTTCTTCGAATAAATCGAGTAAAGTTTGCTGTATCGGTATACCCCAATGACGACGCAATGGTTGTGATTGATAGATGTGAATCTTTTAATAAGCGTAAACTTCTTTCCAACAGTAATTCTTCAATGACATCGCTATAGGTGACGCCAGCCATACACAAGCGCCGTTGCAAAGTTCGTTTATTGATCCCCAAAATACGCGACGCGTCGAGAATAGAAAGCCGTCCCATAGAGGTATAAGGCTGAATGGCTAATCGAAAAGAAGGAAGAAAAGACGTTGGTATCTCACTAAGAGCCGCTTTCACAACAGATTGTCTTTTACTGGGCATACAAACCATTTGGCTTAAGATGCCATCATCGAGCTGAATGCCTGTAGCTGCACGATTAGTATAGAACTGAATATGCTGAAGCTGAGAGCAGTTAAAAAACGGTGCCACCCCTGCGCACTTTAGACTCATATTCAACGTTTTTTGCTTAGAGTTCGAGAGCGCATCAACCAACTCATCCATGAAGATAACACTGAATAACTCAGCATATTGGTACCATGATTCAGCTTCACCATCTTTGTATCGAGCAAACCAAAGATGATTGTGGTAACGCTCAAGACCAATACGAGTGTTATTTGAGAACAGGGGAATCACACGGCAAAACTCTTCGATGCCTTCCGCTACCGTCATTGATGGAGTCAGGGATAACTGTTCTAAAATTTTAGGCACATACAAATCACGACACATCCCCCAGATGGTGTAAATAAAGGTTTCTGGTGAGCAAGATTTCCCAAACGCTAAAATAAGATTTTTAAGCGTGGTTTCAGGTAGAAACTCAACATCAGTAATCTGAATATCTTCTGGCGCCTGTGTTACCTTTATAAGCTGATGCACATCGACATCACTCCGCTTATAGAGCTCCGCTAAATAATGCACCCACTCCGCTCTAACCAAAGGGACACCTTCAAATACAACCGCCATCCTCTGCCCTTCACTTTGTCTAAATGTCGAAAGGTAAAGAAACCAAAACCGCTTGTCTTGTCATTTCGCGACAACAAAGGAATTCGCAAACACCATAAATGTGTTTTACGTACCGATGTATTTGAAGAGAGGCTTTACTGAACTCTCAAATGCACCGACGCAGAAATCACGATCGTATCTGCACTTAGCTTCGCAATTTGGAAAAAGCCACCCTTCTCTGAAAGCTGAGAAGCGTTCAGTGAGTCGACGTCCAACTTCTTAAACCAATATGGCGCTAACGTGCATTGTGCCGAGCCCGTTGCAATATCCTCATCAATTCCAATTTTGGGTGCAAAATAGCGCAATACGTAATCGTTAGGGCCTCGTTGAGCGGTAACCATCACCGCATGGAAATCTCGGATTTGTTTTAGGCAAGTAAAATCGGGATGGTAACGGTTCACTTGCTGTTCTGATTCCAACACCACAACAAGATCGCGAGTAGTAAACACATCAACTGCCTGCACTCCCGATGGCTCCAGATTTAACAAGCTTAAATCCAAACTCGTCGGCACTGGCTTACCTTCCCATGATGGAAGTGCCATTTGATACTGGCAACCATGCTTAACGATAGTAATGTCGCCATAATCACTGTGTAACTTAACAGAACGCTGCTTTAGGCGAGCAATCAAGGCCGCACCAGCCCCCATACTGCCATGACCACACAGGTTGATCTCGCTGGTCAAAGAAAACCAACGAATGTGCCAACAGTTATCGATATGACTAAGAAATGAGGTGACAGGTTGTGCGACACTTTGTGCAATCGACAACATCTCTGAATCACTTAACCAATGAGACAAAAACACCACGCCACAAGGGTTACCTTGCGCTTGTTCAGAACAGAATACATCGTAAACTTGGGTATCGATAACTCACCTCATATCGCTAGCAGCCAAAAACCATAATGTTCATTATTAACGCATTTTCCAAATTAGAGAAAAACACTATTTTTCATCCATTAATAGGGAAAATATCGTGCAACAAATCATTAAGCAAGTGTACACATATCAATAATTGAATTTAGAAGGCTATTTATCTCTCTTGCTGGTTTCAACATTTCGCTCAGATAACAAATCAAAGGAATGAAAAAAGGAAGCATGTAATGCTTCCTTAAAACGTGTTATCTATCGTTAACACTCATCGAATCATTAGATAGAAAATAACCCCAGCAGAGAAACCAAGGATAAATATCAGAGACTTGCTGCGTTTACTTAATGCTTCCTTGCCTTGTTTTTGTGTCGCCATGATGACTCCTTGTCTTTGGCTGAATTAGCGCTTAAACCATTGTCTAAGCGAGTACGTGCTCGCTGATCATTTTGTTAAACGATACGAGGTCAAAAGAGCCCCTGATCTCAAACCGCACTCGCCCGACTTCACTTAGGAACAATTCAATTTCACAATCCAGATCAAGTGTGCCAGACGTTTCAACCGAGAAAGCGTTAATTTTGCTGTATGGCAGAGAAGTGTAATCAACTTTTGACCCTGTAATCCCTTGTACATTGGCTGCAATAACACGCTTATTGGTGAACACCACTTGGTCACGCACGGTCTTGAAGCCAGCAAAAATACTTTCTCCTTCAATCAAGAACTTGTGGAAATCGTCGCGCACCTTTGAAGTTTCAATCGGCTTGAGTTTGAATATGGATGAGTTTTCGAAATCGATCATGGTGTTGCCTTAGAATGTAAATAAAATCACTCATCAATTAATAGCAAAGTCTCTAAGACGAGCCTATTGATTTTGATGACTTTTCTAACTCCATCTCGTTTTTGTTATCGCGCCTGCTTATTTCCATCCTTGTCGCCACTGTTGCGTGTCTTTCAAATCATGCCAATCTAGCTCGCGCTCTCGCTTGGTCATAACCGCTTCAATCACGCACCTCACGACGTTGCCTTCTTCATCAAACTCCATTTCTGAAATGATGAAGTGCTTCTCTTTGTTTACCGGCTCTGTCGCAGTCCATTTGCTGCGAAGTAACTTTTTAGGGTGAATTCGATTCATAACACTCTGCCATTCATAAGAAAAATTTTGCTTTTTCATACGTATAAATTGGCAAATGCAATCACATTCAATGTCGCTATTTTTTCTTCAATATGGTGTTTTTTCTTATTGGTTTGATCTCTTTTTCTGATACTTCCTGTTACTTTGAGTGTTCAAACAAACACAACACATAAAACAACGACAATGAAAAAAACAACACTTTTACTTGCTTCCGTAGCACTGGCACTTTCCGGGGTTGCCCAAGCCGATAAGCTGGAAGACATACAAAAATCAGGCACCTTACGTGTTGGAACAACGGGCGATTACAAACCGTTTTCTTACTATGACGGCAAAAGTTATTCTGGTTATGACATTGATGTCGCCAACCACATTGCGGAGCAACTAGGCGTCAAATTGAAGCTGGTTCGAACCACATGGAAAGATCTACTCAATGACCTTGATGAAGACAAATACGACATCGCCATGGGTGGTATCACACGTAAAATGCAACGCCAACTGAACGCAGAGCAAACACAAGGCTATATGACATTTGGTAAGTGTTTCTTGGTTGCAAAAGGCAAAGCAGAGCAATTCAATACGCTCGAAAAAGTTAACGACCCTTCGGTTAGAGTCGGCGTCAATATCGGTGGTACAAATGAAGCCTTTGCGGATAAAAACCTGCAACAAGCTCATTTCACCCGCTACGAAAACAACTTAGACGTACCGAAAGCCGTCGCGGCGGGCAAAGTTGATGTCATGGTGACAGAAACTCCGGAGGGGTTGTTCTACCAAGTCACGGACGAGCGTTTAGAAGCGGTTCGCTGCGAAGACCCCTTCACCAAAGGTCAGTTTGGCTACTTGATCCCTAAAGGCGAACAGCGCTTACTGAATACGGTGAACTTCATCATGGATGACATAAAACTGAAAGGCATCGACGAGCAGTTTATGCACCATAACTCGCTGAAGTAATTAACAGTCCATATCAAAACCGTTCAATTTTGAGCGGTTTTTGTTGCGTCTTAAGATGCTTCACGCCATATTGTAATGCTGCGCTAATTTTACCGCACTAACCATCCTGCTGATGGTTCTAATATCAACCATGATTAATAGGTAAAATATGAAATTCTCAAGCACGCTTCCTCAAACTCATAAACAACTTCTAAGCAAAATCCTTGCGGTATTTACTGCTGACCCACGCATTCTCGGCATTGGTGCAAGTGGCTCTTACGCCTCTGACTCTATGGATAAATACAGTGATTTGGATTTGGTCATCGCCATCAACCCTGAAGATTTTGATTCGGTAATGGCAGAGCGCTTTGCGCTTATCGACCAAGTAGAAGGTCAAGTCGCGGCTTTCACTGGTGAACACGTGGGAGAACCAAGATTAGTGATCGCAATCTACGCGCCAGATGCGATTCATGTCGATTTCAAATTTGTCTCTTTGCCGGATGCAGCCACTCGTGTTGATGACACTAAAGTGCTTTGGGAACGCGACGGGCAGCTATCGCAAGTCTTCGAAATTGCGAAGCCTCATTACCCACAACCGGATCCACAGTGGATTGAAGATCGCTTTTGGATTTGGGTTCATTACGGCGCAACCAAGATTGCGCGTGGGGAATACTTTGAGGCCGCGGAATTTTTATCGTTCCTACGCTCTGTTGCGATATCGCCATTAGCCCTGAAACAACAAGGGTTGACTCCTTCTGGCGTGAGAAAAATAGAATCACGCATGCCTGCGTTTGCGGCGGAGCTAAAACAAACCGTCGCCATGCCAGAACGAGAAGCGCTGATTCCTGCATTTGAAAAGATCGTAGAGCTGTATCTATCGCTGCGAAAGAACGAGCAAGTCAGTATTAAACCGGAAACTCAGCAGCTTTGTATGGATTACTTCCAGCAAGAGCTGAAAAGCGAGTAGATCCGGCACAGCGTAAAAACAACAACAGATAGAAACAACAAAGGGGATATCACTATCCCCTTTTTCATCGGTCTGATTCACTGAGAGCGATTACATCACGCACTCTTTTGCGGCTTGTGCTTTCTCGATGCCTTCTTCAATCAGAGATTTGGTTTCTTCGCTGCCGATAGATGACATCACTTTATCCATCACCTTATCCACTGTCGATTCAGAAGACGCTTCCACCAAACAAGCGTAAGCATTGGCAATGTGTTCTTTCGCTTCAATAAGTGCTTCAGGGTCACTGAAATCCACATTCATTGCTTCTTCAACCGATGCCGCAAACTCTTCTGCAGATTCCGCAGCATCACCAAATTGGTCTAGGTTAAACGCTTCTTCTACTGAATCCATCTGCTCTTGAACCGTATCAATCGCTTTGTTTGCGGCTTCTTGTGCTTGGTCAATGGCTTTGCTTGCGTCATCACAGCCGACAAGTGCCATTGCTAAAACCATTATTGAGATTGTCTTTTTCATATTTGTTCTTCTAACAAGTAAATCGCTAATCATCACAATACGTGATTAGCCGGTAGATTTTAATTCAAGAGTTGTAAGAAGAGGAAACAGAAACGTTTGAAAGCTCCAAAAACAAAGCCGCTACAATGAGCGGCTTTTGTATTTGCTTTAATGTTTACTCAGATGTTTAAGTAAACATTAAATCTGTCAGGCAATTCTTCCGTGGCTGATTGCCATCATTTCATCGTAGGTACGTTGTAATGCATCAAACGTCCATTCGAAGTAGACGCGACGTTCCATCAGCGGAGCAATTTGGTCTGCATCAAATGATTCGATCGTCAGATCAGAATACTCGACTTGCAGGCTGTTGCCGTCCGTACCCCAATCTTCGTACTCACGATTACCAATGAGATCGTAAAGGTTATTACTTAAGAAGCTGTATACCACTAAGAATGATTTTACTGCGCCTTCCGAAAAGTTAAGCATGCTCGCGACTTGCGCGACGTCATACGACTTTTCTTTATCACCTTGGTCAATATCAAGCCTCACCAATTGAGTTTCCCACGCTGCCAATTCACCGTAGGAATCCAAGACGTACTGGTTCAGTGCTTCGAACACATGAAAAAAGTCCTGGATCATTGAGATGTATTTATCAGACATAACGTCCCTTATTGTATTTGGTGAACGGACGGTCTTCGCCGCCGTGTTATTGCTCACCCTAGCCAGTGGTTGTTAAAAGTTAGACTAGAAGTTGCAACACCGCATACTGTACTTGTAATTTTGTTGTCATTTTTGAGTGATCAGTCAATTAATAGCGTTGGCTCGTCGATGCCCATGTAGTCACACAGTTCACGCTTAATTCGGTGAAAGTCTTGTACCGAGACAAAGCAATCGGCGTATTCTGTTTTACCATCAATGCCGATATAAACATGAGCAAAAGACTCGACCGTCGACGTAATTTTGATGGAATCATGGCTGAGTTCGAACGTCACAACTTGGTCCATATTCAGGTAACGACCAAATTCGATTTTTAGTGCTTTCGCCATAATGGGGTCCTAAGGTAACAGTGCAGATCTGGAAATAGGCAGCATCCCGGTGCTCAAATAGAAAGGCTTGCTAATTTGATGGTGGTTCTGCCCCATAATTGAAGTGAGCCTACCACAAGCCCCTGCCTCCAAAATTAGAGTTTGACCGCACTTTCCTTTGGATTTACTTACAGATGAAACAGTTACTCAAAATCTGACCGCAAATTCACACACAAAAGAAAAACGGAGCGTATTTCACAGTTTCAAGGAACAAAAAGGCCACTGTGATAGCGGCCTTGTAAGTCATTAATTGGCGTGAACTTCACGCATTTATCTGGTACATCGCGAAATAGGTATCGGCTTGAATAACGTGTTTTTTGCTAAGTTGCTTCAAAGCCTCAACAGCGTTTGCGAATGGGTCATCTCCTGAGAATGCTTCAACCAAATTGGTGTAACGCTTTGAAGAAGAAAACAGCACATGCGCCAGCTCTTCAGCGCTGACTTCTAGCTCTACGGTCTCCTTGTAAACCTTCATCGCTTGGAAAGCGTCACAATCACTGAAGTTGATAGCGTGGTCATAGTTGGACTCCATCAGTTCCATCTCTATGCCTAACAGCTTGAGGGGCTTTTCGAGCAACACTTCAAAATCGTACACCACAACGTGCGCTGCAGATTGGCAGACGCGTTGAAGCTCAGTCACCAAAGCCGCAGACTTTGCGTAAGAAAGTGAGCCTGCAAACGTCACTACATCCACACTGTTGTCTGGCAGTGGCACATGCTCACCATCGCCGACATGATACTCGATACCTGCTGATGGTTTGGTTTGCTCAATCATTGACGTGCTCGGATCCACACCATGCAGTTGCTGACAGTATTTAGCCAATGCCAGTGTTGATACGCCCGTACCACAGCCAATATCTAATCCCAACTGGAACTGGGGTAACGCATCTAAGTTAGCTTGTAGGATGACTTGATGCAGCGGCGGACGATAAGCCGCGTAATGCTTAGAGATGGCTTGGTTGTATTCTTCGCTCACTGATGTTCTCTCAAAATCTGTCGATGTTATTTAACCGTATCCGTATAGTGTCGGATATTACTGCCACTCAAAAGCAAAAAGCCACTCATTTGAGTGGCTCTATCTCACAACTTTAAATGCTTTCTGATTTGGTACGATGCTCAGCCTCAAACCAGCTTATAGCTTGGGTTCGGCTTCGAATTGCTTAAGGTCATCAGTAATGTCATTCCAAGGTGCTTTGGATGCGACAAAAATATGGAAGCTTGGCTTATGGGAAGGCACATCATCAAGAATGCCCAAGCGCACATTGACGATACCGTTGTTTTTCTTCGAATAAAGGCTAGAGCCGCAGTGACGGCAGAATGAGAGTTCGGTATTGGCGCTCTTCTGATAGGTTTGGATGTGTTCCGCGCCCTCAATCACAATCAGTTTATCCAGTGCAACGCCACCCGCTGACGAGTAATCGGATCCGGTAAATTTGCGGCATTCAGAGCAATGACAATTGCCCATGTATTTAAATTCATCCGCGACTTCGAGTTTCACCTTGCCACACAGACATGAGCCTTTGAGTACTTCCATGGTTAAGTCCTTCTCTTTATTGGAATGTCAGTTACCGAATCACCATGCCAGTCCAACACGACGAAATAAAGACAAGTAAGTCAGGTTTGCAAAAATGGAACAAAGAAAACCACCGCACTCTTCCATAAGCGCAGTGGAAAACAACTAGGACAAGTCGTTGCTTTTTTTAGAAGCGGAACTCTGCACTTAGCGCGTAGCTGTTCTCAACAACTTTTGCTTCGTACATGGTGTACTCAAGTGCAACGCGAGCTGGGCCCAATGTCACACCTGCACCTACGCCGTAGTAGATGTCGTTTGAATCACCAAGGTTCGTTTGGAAGTGACCCATACCGACACGACCGTAAACGTCGAAAATAGTGATTGGTAGTGTTAGTTTCGCACTTGCTAGCCAAGCATCAGAGTAGATGTGCTCGAAGTCTTTGTGCGTATCGATGAAATCTGCATATCCACCTTCAATCGACAGTAGGTCGTTAAACTGGTAACCGATGTAAAGGTTGTAACCGCTGTTTTGATCACTAAAGTCTGTGTTCTCGTTCTTTACTTGGTATTCAGAATATAGGTAGCTAGCACCAATGTATGGGTTAGCAGCAGCTTGTGTAGCAAAGAAGATAGCAGCGATTGGAAGAATAAATTTGTTCAGTTTCATTTCTTAATAACTCTCAATATAAAAGGTTGACTAACATTCCCTAATCCTTCAGTACGTGATGCTCATGCATCGATTTTTTATTTCCTTATTGCAAGTGACTTCAGGGAACGTTGCGCCTTTTCTCTTTTAAGAAGCTCGCCCCTCACTTGCGGTGTGGGATGCATCATCCTGTGTTTTCGCTGCGGTGACATAACGTAAAACTCAGCAGTTAATAAAACTTCATCACTAGCATATAAACAAAATATAAAACCAATAAATACATAGAGTTAAACATCAAAATAGAGGGTAAAACAAACAAATTAATTGGAACTTTTCTTCCATTCAGTGTTGATTTCCTAGGTAAAAGGGGAGGCATTAAAGGTAGAGAGCAAAAATCGGCGTTCCGATAACGGAATGTGTAGAAAATCACGTTACTCGCGCTTTAAATTGTCAGCAAAATCATCCAATTGAGACTACATTTACTCAATGAGATGAATAAAAAATAGAAGAGCGAGTGTGAATGCCTGACAAAAACATCAGTTTTATCGTAGATGAGTGGCGTTTTGTGCCCAATGAGGGGCAAATACAGTTTGCTGACTCATGCATTACGATTGATAACCGTCTCTCAAAGTTGCTTGAGTTCTTATGTCTGAATCCAGGACTGACTCACACGCGCGATGAACTTATCGAGCAAGTCTGGGGCGGCAGTGTATTGACCGATCAAGTGGTCACCCAAGCGGTATTTGAACTCAGAAAAGTGCTGAAAAAACACAGCCAACAGGAATGCAGCTACATCGTCACCGTACCAAAGCGTGGGTATCGATTTGATGGCGAAGTAAAACTGGAAAAAATCGCGATACAGAAACCGGAAGATCAGGTAATTGAAGAGGAAGAGTCACAAACTGAAGCCTCGAAACCCGCAGTAGAGGTCGTTGAATCTCGCCCTAAAAAGAGCAAACAACCCATCTTAATTGGCGCACTTTCTTTGATTGTTCTTATTCAGGCGGCATTTTTACTGTTTCGCGCAGACGACCCAAAGCCGAACCCTGATTCTCACACCGGGCACTTAAGCCATTACGAATTTCGTTATGCAGTATTGAATGTCAGTGAAGATGTGAAAGCACGACCAGAACTGTACGGTATCGTCATTAAGTTCATGGAACACATAGGGTTTTACAGCAACATTCGTGTGGTCAAATCCAAAGAACACAGAAAACTCGCCGCAGTAGAGTTCAACATCTCCACCAGCAAGAGCAGCGATGGAAAAAAGCTGCGTTTGTTGTTCCAGTATCACAATCGCGTTTCAGGGCAGACTCATTTGAATCGTCGTTACTCGACCAACTTTGAACGGTTTCATCAAACTTTCCCATCCATGATAGATGACATGCTACGCGCGATGTACATTGAGGTGCCGGAAGAAGAGTTGGAACACAATGTGTCAATCTTCCCTAAAGATCCAGAAGCAGTAAAAGCTTTGATGTCTGGGACGGGCGCTTTGTACAACAACGCTGGCTATGAAAATGCGATGGCATATTTTCGTCAAGCAAAAGCCCTCGCACCAGATAATGCCTACACCATTTCGGTAAGCTACATCGGTGAAGTGTTAAGGGTGTTTACCAAAGACGAAGCCAATAAGCAGCAAGTGATTGAAGCACTCAACAAGGAATATTCCTCTTCCTTGTCTGAAGTTTTGAAGCGAGGGAATAACCCAAGAGTGTGTGAAGCCAACGCAATCTTGGCGCTGTCAGAAGACAATCCGGACAAAGCATCGCAAATACTGTTGTCGATTCCGTACAATCAGCAAACGTCATTAACTTATCTATTACTAGCGAAAGCGGAAGAAGCTCGCGGTCACACAAGCGGGGCAAAAGAACTGTATTTGCAAGCGACACAAAATACGTCGTCGCCAATTGCACTGAAACTTGCGGGTCCATTGTTCTTTGACAGCAACTTGGACACCATGATTAAAGAATTGCAAAGCGTAAAAAGCGAAGCTAACCCGTAGTGGTTAGCTTCGCATTAAAGTTTAGAAGTACTGTCCTGCCACACGTCGAGAAGAAGGTTGTCGGCTGATTAAGATATGGCATAGCTCAAGCAGCAAACCAAACGCGAGCGCACTGTAAACGTAGTGCTTATCGATATTTAGCCCCAACCCTTCAACAATCAGCAGCGCACCTAATACAATGAGGAATAGCAGCGCGAGCACTTTCAATCCAGGATGGCGAGTAATCACAGCCTGAACTTTATTCGCCATCAACATCAGAATCACGCTTGAAGAGATGATCACACCAGCAAGAATGGTAATGTCCTGCGTAAGGCTTGCCGCGATAATCAATGAATCGAGAGAAAACACCACGTCCACCGCAATAATCTGCAATATTACCGTGCCAACTTGCCCAGCAAAGAATTGATGTGGTGGAGTTTCAATAGGCACGACCCATGCCCAAAGCTCTTTGATGCCTTTAAACAACAAGAATGCACCACCAACAATAAAGATAAGATCATTACAAGAGAGTGATACCCCTTGGTATTCGACAAACGGTTCTTTCCAAGACAGCAACCAAGATACCGAAAATACCAGCGCAATGCGGTTTAACACTGCTAAACCGATACCGAGATTACGTACGCGTTGGCGCAAATGAGCAGGAAGACGCTCAGTCATGATGGTAATAAAGACGATGTTATCGACACCCAGAATGAGTTCTAACATGAGTAACGTGCCGAAGGCGATAAAGTAGTCGAGATTCATTATTTAAGTTCTCTGTGCAAAGTACGAAAGAATAGTTATTCAATATCCACTCTCTCCTAAGCAGGCACTACCTTGCGCTCAAATCCCCTCTCTAACATGGGGAAGTCTGTATTCCGTTCTTAGGTGCTTTGGGTGAGTTGTTCCCTAATGACGCGATTATGAGTAGCGTCTTTTCATTGCTTTGTAGAACACGTAAAGCAATTTGATCGCGATAAGTGTCATCACTTTCTCCAAGGTTGTGGTTAATCAGAGGAAGGCTATTGTATTCACCCGTTTCATAACCACATCACAAAGCACTTAGAAAAAGATAAAGAAAATATAAAACAAATAACCACCTTAATTTCATAGCTTTAAATAAACTCAAAACCACCAAAGGTGAAAAGTTCGTACCAAAAGAAACGGTTTCTTTGGCTTATAAAATGACATGAGAGAGATATGATTTTTTGCTGAGAGAGACTTGACGCTTTTTCCGATGGTTGACCGTACACTCGCCCTATAAAGAGGAGAACGTAATGCTGTCATCGATTGAACAATTTCTACAAATCCTGAGTGACTACGACATACTGCTCGGTCTGATTTTCATTTTGGCTTATCAAATCTTCAGTAAGATCGCGACGAAAGCACTCACTACGTTAGCGCGGAATAAAAAAGTCAAACCACCAAGAATATTATTCATTACCAGAACGGTGAACATTTTGTTGTTCGCCTTCTTATTTGCTACTTTTTTGCTCGTGAGTGGTATTGGCTACGGGAATTTTTCTATCTTCCTTTCTTCTGTGTTTACCGTTCTAGGCGTGAGCTTTATTGCTCAGTGGTCAATTCTGAGCAACATCACTGCCAGCTTTCTTATCTTCTTCGTTTTCCCTTACCGTGTAGGCGATAACATTCGTATTGATGATGGTGCAGGAATTGAAGGGATGATCACAGACATTCGTTTGTTTCACACCTTGATAAAGCATGAAGACGGCGACTTTTCGACTTACCCAAACAACCTCTTGCTACAAAAGAACGTCACCAAGAGAACCTATAAGAATGCCGTTGAACCGACTCTACAAAAGGTCACCGATGTAGATATCGATGTTAGTGCCGGTGTTGATGACCTTCAGATACAAGAAAGCCGAGCATAGTGCTCGGCTTTCTTGTATTTTACCCATCAAACGATGACAGGTAAGGTCTTCCACGTTCGTTCATGAAGCAGCTCACACCCATTCTCAGTAATGACGATATTTTCTTCATGCACCATCATTTTATTCGGTGCGAATACCATCCCAGGTTCAAGCGTTAATACCATACCGGGTTTTAAGATCACATCACCGTTAGGAACATGAGATGGCCATTCCGTCAGTTGCATTCCAAGCCCATGCCCCATGCGTCCGACATCATTCCCTAACGCGCCGTTTTTCTCGAGTACAGACCACATTGCCTGCCAAAGATCACCTGTGCTTCTGCCCGGCTCTGCAATTATTAGCCCCGCTTCCGTCGCTTGATAGACCGTATCGTACGCCAGCTGAGCCTCTTCATCTATTTGACCAAAGGCATAGTTTCTGTCGAAGTCACTAAAGTAACCATCATAGTTTGCTCCGGTATCAATAATCAGCACATCGCCTTCTGTTAGTTCTCTATCGGTCGGCCCCATAATGATGCTGTCATAACCGCCAGCTCCCGATCCAGATATCAAATAAGGGCAACTGTCAGCACCTAACCGTAACATTTCAATTTGCATGGCTTTACAAGCTTGGCGCTCTGTCATGCCGACTGCAAGGTATTGCTTTAAGAACTCAAACCCAGCGGCGGTGACCTGACAAGCAAAACGAATCTTGTCAATTTCAGCTTTAGACTTAACGCTACGAATATCACGGACAATCTGTGATACATCGACAACATTATGCCGACTCAATAGAGTTTGAAGTTGCTGGAAGTTCTGTGCGGGCATGCGTAAGTGTGTTTCCGGCCCGATCATTGCGCCGATTTTATGAGTTCGTAAACTGACTTCTGCTAATGTTGATGCCAATAATGAAATACCGTCATCTTGTGGTCGAGGTGACGGCCAACTTCTTACATCATCTAGAATATTTTCAAGAATGGCTTTCGCTCCTTGACGAGCTTCTGTCTGTTGATTGGCTGGATAAGCGTTCGCAACAACATCAAAGTAAGTATCATGAAGCTTTTCACTCAACACTTTAAAGCGCTCTCTTTCATCATCAGAAAGTACGACGACTTGAAGATCTGGGCGCTCTTTGAGGATCTTGTCCATATTTTCTTTGTTGATGCGAATTTGGTAATCGTAGGCAGCCTGGTCTGCGGCTTTGATCGCTTTATCAACCATGGCTTGCTTTTCCTTAGACAAACCGTTGTACCACTTGCTGTTGGTCGAAACGGTGCTCACATAAGGCTGCTGCCCCGGGAACATCAAATAGTCTTGAACTTCATGCCATTTAGCGTTGTATATGAAGTAGATTGGGTTGACCATGCTATCAATCGTTTTCAGTTGAAGAGAGCCATAAACCTCTCCCCAAGATAAAGGTGTCGGCGTTGCACCAAATGCTTTGTAAGTTTCGACAGGAATCGTTGACGTAAAAGTGCGGATCTTTTGATTGGCGAAATCTTCTGGTGTACGAATCGGTTTATTACCTCCCCATACCATCTCGCCTTCAGACATCATGGACAGTAATTTTAGGTTTACACTCTCAAACTTAGGGGCGAGTTGGTTATAAATCGTCGGGCTTTCCGTTAAGACCTGATGCGTGATTTTTTCATCCGTACCCAGCACGTAAGGCAAACTGACTGCCTGAACTTCAGGAACATATGAACCTAAGTGACCTGCGCCAACAGATACGAATTGAATGGTTCCTTTTGCTGCTAGTTCGACGATGTCGTTTTCAGTGCCCAGTTGTCCGTAGTAGTAAATACGAACACGAATATCACCATCCGATTCTTTCTTAATCACCTCCGCAAACTTCTGAGCGTAGATATCTTGAACGTCCGTTTTGTCCTCTTCTGAAGCAAACTTCCATGTTTCGGCATGAACACCAAACACAACGCCTAAGCTTAAAATTGCCGCGCTTAATTTTTTCATCCTTTTCTTTCCTTTTCCTTCCAAGTGACACGTAAAATGAACCCCTTCATTTCACGCTTATCCTGAACTCACAGAGGACAACTTCTTTCCAAAACCTCCGCCAGCTATTCTCCTTACAATGAATTCAATCGATTGCTTACTAATTGAATCCAGTAACTTGCCCCGAACTTCAAGATTCGGTCATTAAAATCGTATTCCGGATTATGCAGTGCACACCCACCTACAGAGTTGATGCCGTTTCCAAGCAACACATAACACCCCGGTTTAACGCGCAACATACTGGAAAAATCTTCTGAGATGGTTATCGGGTCACACTTACCATTCACGTTTTCGTCACCCAGAACTTGCTGAGCCGTCGTGATGGCATAAGCGGTTTGCTCATCGCTGTTGATCGTCGGATAAAATGTATTGATGAATTCGAAGGTATAATCAGCGCCTGCAGACTGGCAGATCCCAGCTACAATTCGCTCCATACGTGTTCTGATGATCTCAAGGCTCTGCTCGGTAAAACAGCGACAATCACCTTTTATGGTCACTGTCGTAGGAATCACATTCACCGTCCCATCGGTGATAAACTCGGTTGCGGATACCACTGCAGAGTCGTGAATCGCACTTAAACTTCTCGAAACAATGGTTTGTAGGCCCAACACAACCTGAGCCCCCACTACTAAAGGGTCAATCCCTTGATGTGGTAAAGCCGCATGCCCACCAACGCCTTTAATCACAATTTCAAAGCTGCTCTCACTCGCCATTAATGAACCAGGCCTCACCATCAGTTTTCCTTCCGCTAATCCGGGGAAGTTGTGAATGCCGTAAACTTCATCAATAGAAAAACGTTCAAAGAGCCCATCATCAATCATGGCTTGCGCGCCTTTTCCATGTTCCTCATCCGGTTGGAATATGAAATAAACGGTTCCATCAAAGCCGCCATGCTTAGCAAGATAGCAAGCCGCACCGAGTAGCATTGCTGAATGCCCATCGTGCCCACAGGCATGCATCTTCCCGTCATGCTGAGAGCAGTAAGAAAAAGTATTTTTCTCATGGACATGAAGCGCATCCATATCGGCTCGAAGGCCAATGCTGGCTTTACTTTGTCCATGACGCAGGATCCCAACCAAGCCAGTTTTCCCGATATTACGAACCACTTCGATGCCAAAGCTTTGCAGCTTGCTTGCAATGAAATCAGCCGTCATATCAACATCAAACCCGCATTCAGGAAATCGATGCAAATGCTGTCGCCATTCCATCATGTTTTGAATCAATTCAGAGGAGAGCTGGTTAGGGTCAATAGGCGTAGATGAATGCATAACAAAAAGTCCTTTCAAATCAGTTTCAAAGCGGGGTAATTAAAGATTTAGTGGTAAGTGCTGATCTAAAAGGAGACCAAAACCTTTAATGTTTTTGGGATAGTGGAGTAAAGCTAAAGTGTGCCAAGCCAGTACTTGATTGCTAGACAACACTGGCTTGTTTATCGCAGCTTCAATATCGTGAATAACCGTGGTCGCTCGTAGCGCGGTACAAGAAATGAAAACGGCGTCAGCATCGGGATGACAGGCTTGTATTGCCGCATGAGTAATATCATTTGGAGAGATGAACGTCATCGCGGTGTCATCTTCAAAATCAAAGCCTACGATGTTCAGTACTTCGATACCTACCGTTGAGAAAAAGGCGGCCACGTCTTGGTTTACTGCTTGCGTATAGGGCGTAAGAATAGAGACACGCTTTATGTTCAATCGTTCAAAAGCAGCGAGTGCTGCAGTGACTGGGTTTGTCACTTTTGTATCGGGGTGATGTGCCTGAATAAGGTCGGCAATGCGCTGTTCACCGATCGCAATAGTGCCCGATGTACACGCATAGATAACCACATCTAGCGTTGTCCCAGGAAGAATCGTATCCGCAACCTCTTGGATTCTAGGCTCCATACGACGCAGATTATCTATGGTTAGCGGGTTGTAGTTACGCACTCGACTGGTAAATGAAGCGACATTTTGTGGGAATAGTTGGCGTAAATCGTTCTCGATATTAAAGTCTGTCGCCAGCGAAATAACACCCACACGACCTGCGCTCGCAAGATTATCCAGTTCATTCTGTAGCGCTATTGATCCCACTTCCATGCTCGCATCCTATCCATCAATATCTTGCTGAAACTGACGTTTTGGTACTGCCAATTCGCCTTTCGTTTCGATTTATTATTGCTTTACATTTTGTTTACAAGATTAATAATGCCTTGACGACAACAAGGAATTTCATCGAATGACTCCCATATTGTGCGGATTTTCTGCATTTTTGGTGAGCTATAGTGGTTTTCCTTTAATTAGTAAAAACAAGACATTCGCTCATGAGTGAGGTCACAATTCGGAGCCAGAGCATGATTAGCTCACCATATGGCTTCCATCCATTACAGGCAGAAAGGAATCGATCGTCATGACGTCAACGCCACCACTTTCCGTCGATAGTTTCGACCGCAAAATTCTCGACATTGTCCAGCATTCAAATAGAGCGACTTCAGACACTATTGCTGATCAGGTAGGGCTATCGCCAGCAGCGGTACAGCGTCGATTAAAGCGCATGAGGGCGCAAGGGGTAATACAAGCCGATGTCTCTGTTGTTAATCCCAAGGCTGTAGGCCAAACCATGACTTTTGTTGTGCAAGTAACGTTGGAAAGAGAAAGAGTCGACTTGATGCATAACTTTAAGAAAGAGATGACAACAAATCGCTCGGTACAACAGTGTTACTATGTGACTGGAAGTTCAGACTTTATTCTTATTGTCACTGCGGCAGACATGGAAGGTTATGACAAATTTACGCGAGAAGCTTTCTTCGATAATGCCAATATTAAGAGCTTTCAAACCAACGTGGTAATGGATAACGTGAAAGTGGGCTTAACGATTCCCATTGATGACCAATGAGAAAATTGAGAAAAGTCCATCATTAGTAGACATAAAAACGGCGCCTCCTTTCAAGCGCCGTTTAACGATTTCAACTGATCAGATGGCTTTAAACAGACTCAGAGTCTCATTTCACCAGTTCTCGATAGAGTTCAGGGTCCGTTGCCCCTTCTGTACCTATCACTAATACCTTACTTTCTGGTCCCAAACCAAGCGCTGTTGCATAGTCGCTATCTTGGCGAGCTAGCACTGCAGCCGCAAAACCAGGAACAGCGGACTCTCCAGCTTCAATATGATTTTCACCTTTTGCCAGTATTTGCATCGCCTGAGGGATTGCGTCTTCGCTTAGCGTCATAAAGTCATCTGCGCCGTTATGAAGAATGTCCCACGCTAATACTGATACTTCGCCACACGCCAACCCTGCCATTAAGGTCTCTAAGTCCCCCTCAACAACAATAGGTTTCCCTGCTTGCGCACTTTTTTGAAGGCAATTCGCTTGTTCTGGCTCTACGATAATAAATCTTGGGCGCTGAGCTCCCCACAGATCCCAGAAATAACCACAAACTGCGGACGCTAACCCACCAACTCCGCCTTGCACAAACACGTGAGTCGGGATTTCGCCGTCAAGCTGCGCAACAACTTCAGACAACATTACGGTATAGCCAAGAGCAACATCTTTGGGGATTTCCATATAGCCTTCATAAGACGTGTCGGAAACGATCACACGATCGTGTACTTTTGCTTCACTGTCGGCTAAGCGCACTGATTCATCATAGTTGCCAGATATTCTAACCACTTGCGCACCAAAAGATTCCATGGCGTGTTTTCGACCTTCTGAAACGTCTTTGTGAATATAAATCACACACCCACAACCAAACATTTGTGCGCCCCAAGCAACAGAGCGTCCATGATTTCCATCTGTGGCACAACTGACTACGATTTCAGCCGCCTCTGACTTCCAGTCACCTTGGAGCAGCTCTTTTATTGTTGGCTGTTTGCCATAACGCTGCAAAATGACACTCTGCAACTGACGAGCAACAGCGTACGCACCACCTAACGCTTTGAAACTCTTGAGTCCAAACCTTTGTGATTCATCTTTATACCAAAGGCATGACACTCCGATGCCATCTGCGATGGAATGCAAAGAATGAAGAGGCGTAACCGCATAACCTGGCCATTGAGAAATCGTGTCTATCGCTAACCTAGCACTCGCTACACTAAGAATCTCTTTTTGTTCATCTGAATACGTAAGGCCAGAATGCGCGGAAGGATTGGAGAAGTGGCTCAATTTACCCGTCAATAACTGCATAGATGCTCGTCCTTAAATTGTTCTCATATTCAACCTCATATGCTCATGTGATATGAAATTGCCAACCATTCAAGTTTAACGAGACTCGATGCAGTATTAGTGCCTTATGCTTCGGTAAAATGCTTTTTTTGATACTTAATACTGAGAAGAGCGAGGAAAACCCTCACCTAGTGCGACTTAACGCCACTTACAAAAAATCCACCGTA
Organism: Vibrio jasicida 090810c; assembly: GCF_002887615.1. Lineage (NCBI taxonomy): Bacteria > Pseudomonadati > Pseudomonadota > Gammaproteobacteria > Vibrionales > Vibrionaceae > Vibrio > Vibrio jasicida. Next base: position 2,155,284 of record NZ_CP025793.1, read on the forward strand.
TTCAATGAATACGATGGATTCGTTTATTGCTTTTTGCTTCGAGAATTTAATTATGAAAAGCGTTAAAACACACAGTGTTTAGCGAAACCTGTTGCTTCGTTTGCCGTCCATTCACCTTTCGGCTTCTCTTTTAAGTCTTTACACCACTGCTCGCTACCGATGCCATCTTGCAGAACACAGTGCTTCGCGAAATCAACCGCGTTGTCTGTTGTCCATTCTGTCTTTGGCTTTTCACGCATGTCTTTACACCAAGCTTCTGTACCCACTTCGTCAGAACATGCTGTTAGCGCTGTTGCTGCTAACAGTAGCATTACCAGTTTTTTCATAAATTTAGGTTCCACTTTCAATTGATGAATGAACTATACCCAAAATATCACTGTTCGTGTTAAGCCCGCGACAATTTATCGACTCTCTCTCCGTAAAAGAGACGAATTTCTGCCAAATCAACCTAACTGCATCGAAGTCGTTACTCGGCGTTTAACCAAATATGCTCGAACATGATCATAGATGTAATTGAAGGCAAACGCATACAAGGTGATGAAGATCGTCACGCCCACGTCCATGACAAACGCGTCCCACATGCTGACTTCTAGCATCCACGCCATCGCCGGAATGGTGGCAAATAACAAACCCGCTTCAAACAACACCACGTGTACGATTCGAAGTCGGATCGTGCGTTTCTCTTTTGCCCCTGTCGCAAAGCGATCAAATATCCAGTTGAAGATGAAATTCCAAATCATCGCAATGGTTGCGACGACTATCATGGTTCCTGATAATGCACTGACTTCATGATCTGTAAACAGTGCCAAACCAATAATGGATAAACTGATTGCCAATACTTCAAATAATACGGCGTGAAAAACACGCTCTAACGCTCCCATAAAAACCTCACAACTTTACATGGAACAAGTTAAGTGGCGGGGATTATGACAGCTAGATAACGAAGAGAAAGTTAACAACCATCACGAATAGTGATAGCTTACAACGATACTTTCCGGATGAGTGTCATCCAAATCCTCTTTAGGTATTGAAATGTACAGCTTTGAACAACTCAAAATCTTTGTCACCGTGTGCGAAACAGGATCCTTCTCCGCAGCCGCAAGAAAGCTAAAGCGCGCGCAATCAGGTGTAAGCCAATCTGTCGCTAACCTTGAGATCGCAGTTAACCAAGATCTGTTCAATCGAGAGAAAAACACACCGACACTCACAGATAGCGGTAAAGCCTTATTGCCCATCGCTCAGTCCATTCTGCATCAACAGAAATTCTTCGACCAAAAAGTCGAGTCCTTAGAGCAAGCCTACGAACACGAGCTAGTGATTGCGGTGGATGAATCTCTCATCAACCAATCGCTACTGGCGCAATTTGCCAGCTTGGCAGACCAATTCCCTATTACGCAGTTCGATATCATTACCGCACCGACATTTGATGTAGAAGAGTTGATTCGAAAAGGCAAAGCGCAAGTGGGTATCGTGTTGGCTGATGGTGAGCTAAAAATGGACATGGATTTCTTTACCCTTGGGTACACTCGTTTTCTCACCGTGGCTTCGCCTTCTCACCCATTGGCACAGCTATCGGTGGTTCATGATGCGGAACTCAAAGCCCATCGCCAACTGGTACTGCGCAGCGCACAAAGGAAAGAGCTGTGGTTCAGTTACGCCATCAGCACTCAGTTATGGTTTGCTAATTCGCATCAGACGCTGACCGACTTAGCGTGTCAAAACGTTGGTTGGGGATTATTGCCAGAAAGAGTGGTCAGTAATGAGATTGAGAGCGGTAAGCTAGTTGCCCTACCCGTTGCGCACGAATTTGATGGCTGGCTCACGACAGTTGGATGTTTAGTTTCTCGAACCCGAGGTATGGGCCCGGTTTTGCAAGCACTAGTAAAAACCTTGCAGAGCTATCGCTATCAGGACGAATAATCCAAAACTGTTTTGTAGGTTCAAGTTTTAGAAACGCTCCGAGACCTAGACAGGGTTCAAGCCTAATTGAAGCTAAAGACGACGAGCTTGGGTCAATGCTTGGAGATTCGCAGAACCTGTACCAAAGCACGCTAAACGTAACTCTAATGCCATTTGTTCAAAGTGGTCGACGACAGATTGCGTGCTGATTGTCGCAGCTTTTAATACCGCACCAGCTTGGCCAACAAGGTTAGCACCAAGGTGTATCGCTTTTGCCGCTTCTAAGCCGTTATGTACGCCACCAGAGGCAATTAAAGGTAAGTTAGGGTATTGAGCGTGGATTTGCTCTAGACACTTGGCCGTTGGAATGCCCCAGTCACGAAATAGCTCCGCAGCGCGCTGCATCTTGTTGTCTGTTTGGCAGTAACCTTCAACCGCAGACCAACTCGTGCCACCAGCGCCCGCAACATCAATCGCATCCACACCCGCGTCCACAAGCTGCTTGGCTACTGCACCACTGATGCCAAAGCCGACCTCTTTGATGATCATCGGGACATCAACGCGCTGTTTTAGCTGCTCAATCGATTTAAGTACACCAATCCAATCATGGTCACCATTCTGCTGAAAGGCTTCTTGCATAGGGTTGAGATGCACAAATAAAGCGTCCGCTTGGATAAAGTCGACTGCACGTTGAGCGTTATCGAGACGTTGTTTATCTCTCAGTTGAGCGGCACCCAAGTTGGAATACAAAGGCACGCCTTTAGCGAGATCACGAATGGTTTTGCCCAAACCTGAATGTAGGCTGTCTTCTAGGCTCACTCGCTGCGAACCAACCCCCATCGCAATGCCCATTTCACTGGCCGCTTCTGCCAGACGACAGTTGATGATCTCTGCATCTTTTGCGCCACCCGTCATGGAACTGATCAAGAACGGCAGCGTCAATGAATGGCCAAGAAACTCGCTCGAAAGATCGATGGCGTTAAAGTCACATTCAGGCAATGCGCAATGCTCGAATTCGATAGACTCAAAGCCCGCCGTTTTGCTTTTCATGTTCATGTCATGATGTAAAACAGCGTCAAGATGTAAGTCTTTGCGATTAGATTGCGGAGCCATAATGTCACCCTAAAGTAAAACAGTCGCGCAGTATTGCGATCCTTGCCATTGTCGTCAATGCGAAAATTCGGAAATTGAACAATTTATTTACCGAATCGAGCCTTGTGCGCTCTCGCTTTATGACTAAGAAAGCATATCGAGGCGCTGCGTTTAAAACACTGCGCCTCACTGCTCTATTAAGCTTGGGTAACGATTAACAATGTTGCCACTCCGATGTGCCAAGAGTGGAAGTTCTCTATGTCATTTAGGCTATTTAGCCTCGACGGATTGAATAAGCGCCACCACCGTGCTGGTTGTAGGTGGTATGAACTGGTCTGGATCATCACAGAATTGAATTTTACCTTTCTCTTCAACATGGAAAAGCGGAATCACCAAATTGTCTTTGTGGTACTCAAGGTAATCTTGGTAAGTGAAACTCTCACTCAGCTTAGTGTGTTTGATTTCAGCTCCTTGGCTCAGCAAACTCGCCATTTGGGAGTAACTGACGTTGCCGCCCATCAATAATTTGCCGTGATACTCTTCCGCAACTGAGTGTTTTTCATTGCCGTTAGATTTGGTTTTCTGCAGACAATGTACTTTATCTTCGCCAAACTCGCCGACAAATTGCATACACGCCATGATATTGAAGTGTTGGTCTGGCGTTAGCGCCACCACTTGACCAATGCCAATTAGATTCAGGTTGTCATCAGCATGGCTAGAGATCGGGTTACCGTAGTAATGGTCTAAGCCCAACATGCGAACTTGGCTAATGTAATCCCAGTTTGAATCGGTGAGCAGAACTTTGCGATCGTATCTCGCCAGCGCTTTACCTATCTCTTGAGCCACTCGGTTTGCACCAATCAATAGGAAACCTCTTGGCGCAGGCTCAGCCACACCCAACGCTTTAGCCATAGGACGCGCCGTCGCACTTTGTAGTACCACCGTGCCAATGATCACCATGAAGGTCATTGGCACCAACAGCATGGCTTCTGAAATACCATATTCCGTCAGCTTGATAGCAAACAGGGATGAGATGGACGCCGCCACGATACCGCGCGGTGCAACCCACGAGAGGAACAGCTTATCTTTGAAGGTTAAATTGCTACGAATGGTTGAAGCGAAAATCGAAAGTGGACGCGACACCAACTGCATGAAAATAAACAGCAACACTGCACCGCTACCAAGCGCCGCGAAATCATCAAGACTGATGCGTGCCGCAAGGAAGATGAACAACCCGGTGATCAACAAGATGGTTAAGTGCTCTTTAAAGTGCAGGATTTGCTGAATATTGATGCCCTTTGCATTTGCTAACCACATGCCCATCACGGTAACCGTCAGTAGCCCTGCTTCCGATTCCATTTGGTTAGAAATCGAGAACACACCGAGCACCACCATCAATACCGCAAATGGCTGAAGGTATTCCGGCAGCCAAGCTCTGCGCAAAACGGTAGACACCGCAGCACCAGAAGCGACACCGAGGATCAAGCCCACCGCAATGATGGTGCCGAACACTTCGACGCTGTTAACGGCATTGTGCGAGACGATGAACTCGTACACCATCACCACAAACAACGCGCCTAATGGGTCGATCAAGATACCTTCCCAGCGCAGAATATTGGCGAGTTTGGAACTTGGGCGCACGGTTCTCAGCAACGGCACAATCACCGTTGGACCAGTCACGACGGTTAAACTGGCGAACAAAATCGCAAGCTCCCAAGTAAAATCAAGGAAATAGTGCGTCGCCACACTGGTAGCTACCCAAGAGATGATCGCGCCAACAGAAACAATGCTCCACACCGAACCGCTCACGCCACGAATCTCTTTAAAGTTAAGGGTTAAACTGCCCTCAAACAGAATCACCGCCACCGCGAGAGAGACTAAGGGGAAGAGTAAATCCCCGAGAATGTCGTCTGGATTAAGCCATTGCAGGATCGGCCCAACAATGATCCCCGCCAACAGTAAGAACAGAATGGCTGGTAAGCGCATTCGCCACGCTAACCACTGACAACCTAAACCTATTACCCCAACCGCCGACAGCACCAGCGCTTCGTTGCCCACTTGCATTTATCATCACCTAATTTGTTATTGTTCTGGTGAGCTTTCGCCCAAAACCGGTTAACTCTATAAAAAAGATTAGTTTAGAGTGAACGCTCCGCCAGTTTTCGTTCAAATATGCGACTCTCTCTCAAAATTATCGGTCTGTGTTGTATACCCAAGTAACCTCGAGATGCTCGGTTCAGCGAGAATGACTGGGTTTGTAGACGCGGCGGCGATTTAAAGGTCTAGCGGGTCTAAATCAAGAATCGACAACAAAGTATACAAGCCCAGTCAACTCGCCCTTTGGGAGCGTGTCATTGACCCGATTGCTGCGTCAAACAACTTGGAAAGAGCGGGCTATTACGCTACGTTGTTTTCCTTGAACTCGAATCAATGACAACGCTCTGAATCCTGCATCTTGAAGTCACTTGGGTATATATCCCGTTAGCTTGGCACACAGTGAACTAAGCTTAGCTAAGTTGCTCAAAGTTAAGGATTCTGAAACAAGGACAGGGAGTGCAGCAGTTGTTTATCTCATTGGCGGTTATCTTGGCGGTTTGCGCCTTACTCATCACATTGAAAGCAGTCGGTCGAATATCGAGGCTCGAAGACGAAGTGTCTCAGCTTCATAAAGAACTGGCAGAACTGCGCGCGCGTTGGTTTGAGAGACATACACCGCCGACTCCAGAACCCGATCAACACGCTTCTCAACCACAACAGGCGTCGCTAGAACAGCCCGCACAACCTAGTGCTCCGACGCTTGAATCAAGTCCAACATTGGTTTCAGAGCCAACCTCTACGCCTCTAACAGCCAAAGAAGTACCACCGCCAATTGTCGACCCGAGCCTCCCGTCACTCGATGAAGTGCACATAGGTGGTCTGGCACAAAGCAGTGAATCCGTATTTGAGAAACAAGCCAATAAACTGCTGATCAACATCCAAGAAAACTGGTTGGTTTGGGTTGGCGCGCTCGCCATGTTGATTGGTGGTGGTTATCTTGTACAAGTGATTGGCAGTCACATTGAGTTCTCACCAATCATGCGCGTGACCATCGCATTCTCCATCTCTCTCGCTACCGTGATAGCAGGTGAATGGTTCCATCGCCGCGAGCAGAAATCCCCAGACCGAGCAGGACGAGCGAAAGGCTTTACTTACGTTCCTGCCGCCATTACCGGAACAGGGTTAACTGGCATCTACTGCACGGTGATCTTTGCGTTTGTCTTCTATCAGCTCTTATCGCCAGGTGCATCACTGGTTATCTTGGCAGGCGCGGCATTTTCGAGCTTAGCGCTTTCTATACGCCAAGGCCCTTTGATGGCCGTACTCGGCTTAATCGGTGGTTATTCAGCACCACTTTGGATTGGCGGTGCAGAGCCCAACTATTACTTACTCGCTGGCTACATCACTGCAATTTCAGTTGCCGCAACGCTACTGATGCAAAAGATCCGACACGCTTGGATTTCACCATCGATTACCGTGCCGCATGTTTTGTGGATGTTGTTGCTGATTGAGAGCATGCCGATAGAGCAACTTTTCTCATGGCTTGCGATCTTCCTTTCTCTGAGTTTGTACCTGCTGTTTGCGGTGCCAAGAATGGGTTGGATACTCAAACCGCGTTACCGTCATTGCCAAGGCAGATGGACGCATCCACCGACAGGTATTGCTCTCGCGATGACATTATTAGTGCTGTCGGCATTAGCTCGCATGTCTAGCGTTGATACCGCTGAGATGATTTACTTCTATGCCTTCTTTACTGCCATGATTTGGCTACCCGCCATTAGTAAAACTTGGTCATTAAGAGTCTATTTACCATCGATATTGGTGCCTTCTGCCGCGATCATGTTGCTTTCTATTGCGCTTAAATCTATCTACATGGCTGAAGGAGAAACGCCAGTACTGGTCGCACTCGGCATTAGTATTACGTTGATTGCACTGAGAACATTATTCCAGACATTGGCAGGTGACCGCTCTCAACTAACAGGCATCCTCTTCCTTGTACTCGCCCCTGCAATGACTTTGATTACCCTGCTCTACACCTACGAGTTCATGAGTGGTCATGTTCTAGGTTGGACGTTCTTCACCGCTGCAATTGCGGTTTACTACGCCTTACTTGGACAAAGATTCAAAGCGCTCGCACTGGAATGCTCTGCAATCATGCATGCCATCATTGCCGGAACGGCTTTCGTTTGGCTGAATGACACATGGCTCACGACCGCTATTTCGATTCAAGTGGCGGTTATGGCGTTGCAGACTCAAGCCAATGTTTTCCGCCCAGCGAGTTGGGCAGTCAAAGTCGCCATGGGCATCTTAGTCGTACGTCTAACGCTGTTACCGTTTATTCCAGAGTGGCAGCCTGTCAATGCGGGACACTGGGCTTGGGTGCTGATCAGTTACCTGCCTTCTTTGGCGATTCTTGCTTACGCTCGCACTGTGTTACATCGCTCAGATACAGAGCTCGCCAATTGGTTTGAAGGGGCGTTCTTACACGTGTTCTTGATGGCGGTGTTCACACAAACCAACTACTGGCTCACAGGGCAATACGGTTACCTTGGCTACATCGATTTCACTTCGGCGATTGTGTTTGCTAACCAAGCATTAGCGATGGGGTTGGTTTACAGCTATCGCAGTCAGTTTGCACAGCAATTAGAACGCGTTTATCAAGCATACTGCTATCTACTTTGGGGCGCTTTTGTTGTGCTGATGATGTTGCTCAATAGCCTTGAATCACCGTTGATGGTCAATAATGTTTCCGCTGAATCCATGCCTGTGTTCAACATGCTGTCTCTTGGCTGGTTGTTGCCTGCGATTGTTTTGCTAGTAACCACTTACAAGCGTTGGAACACGTTGCAGATCCCTCGCCCTGTGGTCGCCAGCTTTGGTCTTATCTTGGCAGCCATTTGGCTAGGTATGTCGATTCGCCAGTTCTGGCAACCTATCTCTATGACACTAGCGCAACCGACTGGCATGGCAGAGCTGTTTACTTACTCGATTGCTGGTTTGATTGTTGGCGGCTTACTGACTTGGGTTGGCGCAACACGCAAAGCAATGACGATTCAACGCATCGGCTTAGCCGTGCTGGCGTGCGTCGCGCTTAAGGTGTTCTTGTGGGATGTCCGTTCATTGGATGGCTTCTGGCGTGCGATCAGTTTCTTGGGCCTAGGTGCATCACTGATTGGATTGGGGTGGTTATTTCAAAAACTCCACCGCTCGGTCGCAGAGCCTGTCGAGCAAGCGGAATAAAGTTCAAGATAAGAAAGGTGATTCCCAACTCTTTTCTGGGTTACGCAACCACTGGTGAATTGAGAAAGGAATCTTGGAGTGTTCTTACAGCGCTATTTCAACTGGGGTCCATTTCAAATAAAGAACTATTTCAACAGCGCCACAACCGTATGACGACGAACATTCGCTTGTGCATTCAGCGCTTGGAACGTCGAACTAAACTGACCGGAAGTGGCCATAAAGCCATCGAGTTTCGCATTGACATCAGCGGCACTTAACTGCTTGGATTGGCTCTGCACTGTGCGCATTTGGGAGTTCAATTCACCATGAAACGCTTTGGCTTCTTCCAAGCTGGTTTGCACTTGTCTTATGTGCTGATTCACTTTGGCGATGGTTTGCTTGATGCCATCACGAGAGCCTAAATCAAAGCTCAACTCAGCGATGCCATCCGGTTCTGATTTTAGGTTCAGAACATTCGCTTGCCCTGCAGGAAAGCGATGACCTTCGCCTGTCACTAGCACCTTTTGCTGCATTTGTTGATATGCCGTATCACGCGCTTCAAACAAAATGGTGCCGTCTTCTGCCAGTGACGCTCGCATGCCCATCGCAATCAAACTGCGATCGAGCATTTTCACGGTGTGCGCACCATCGGCTTGACCATCAAATTGGATCATCACTGATTGACCTTGCGGAAAGTCTAAACGGATTTGCTCGGCTTTCTCACTCAAACGATGCACGTTCAAACCGGGAATGGAGAAACGGCGAATATCCGCGTTGTCCAGTTTGAGGTGCAGCTCGTTATCAATCACTTTCTGCCCGTCAAAGCGCGCCTGTTCAACCACTTGTTGAATCGATGCTTTAGAACGTACTAGCCCTTCTTGTAAACCGGGAACGTTCTGCACGCCTTGGTTGACTGCTTGGGTCAAACCTCGCTTGATTTGAGTCAGCTCTTTACCAATCACTTGCAACGATTTAGAGGCAATTTGCACCGCGGTTGCTTGTTGCTGACCTTGAGTAAGCTGAATACCGGAAACGGAATAGGCTGACGCTGTGTCAGCCTGAACTTGCGTAGGACGCGGCTTAATCGCACTGCTCGAATCCGCTGAGCGGGTTGGCATGATAGAGGCTTGTTCTTGCCCACCTAAGCGTATGCTATGGGGTCTTACCTCTACTGTGCTCATCACCATACAAAACTTCCTTAAATACGATCAAACAGGTTGAGATCGTTGATCTTCACGTAGCTAGCTTGCGTTGCTTGTAACGCCGCCATGTAGTTGCTCAAACGTACTGATGCCTCACCGTAATCCAATGCCGATAAGTCACTGGTCACCTTATCAACGAACAACTTGTTTTCACCGTGCGCGCTGTCCATTAGGTCGAGGTTGTTATGGCGACCACCGATTTCTGTCATCGCCCCCAGTACGTTCGCCAAGGTATCATCAATGGCAGATAAGCTAGCGTCTACTTCCGCTTGAAAATTCGGACTCGGGTTCTCAAATTCTGCAATCAAAGCATCAATTTGGTTCAATACATTATCGCCACCGCCAAGCTCCAGAATCTCTTTTGCCGTCATGTTGGAATCCATGGTCACGCCCTTTGCGACGGTTACCACGCGCTTGTCGCTGTTGCCATCAACTTGGTACGCACCACCAGCATTGCTCACAGCAGGCATGTCCGTCTGAGTACCAGAAAACAAGTAATGGCCTTCTTCATCTTGGGCGTTGAATGAAGATTCAATCGAATCACGGTAGCTTTTTAGTTCGATGATCATACCGCTGCGATCTTCATCGGTTAATGTGCCGTTCGCGCCCCAAAGCACTAAATCACGCACACTCTTCAAGCTCTCGTTGACCGAATCCAGATGGGTTTCTTGAGCAGAGAGTGTGGTTTTCAGATTAGCGATATTACTTTGGTACTGACCAATCGCGCTGTTTTCACGCTCAAGGTTCAGCAGCTTTATCGACGCCATAGGATCGTCAGAAAGCTTGGTTAGTCGGTCACCCGTGGCCATTTGTTGAAGAACATGCCCCAAACCTGCGTTGTTGGTTTGCAGGCTTTGCAGCATCATTTGGCTAAATTGACTGTCACTGATTCGCATCTCGGGTTCCTTTTAGAATAACTGCAATACAGAGTCGAAAAGCTGGTTAGCGGTGCTAATGACTTTCATGTTGGCGTTGTGTGCGTTAGCGAATGTCATCAGATTCGCCGCTTCTTCATCGCTGTTCACCGCACTGACGTTGTCGCGCGCGGCATGCGCTTGTTTGTTCATTGCCGCTTTAGCTTCATAATCCGCTTCTGCTTGGCGTGCTTTGATCGCCGTTTCACCAACCATGGCGGTGAACGCATCGTTTAAGCTCAGCGAGCCATAGCCAGTAACGGAAACCGGCTTATTGCTCAGTTGAATCAAGTCATTCAACACATCTGCATTACCCGGAGTGCCATCGCTGGAGAACGCTAGTTCTTCCGCGCTGATATTGGTAATGGTTAGGCTCGCTGCTGGGTTTGCTGGATCGTAGCTAAACAGCGGTTTGCCCGGATTGCCGTTGAGATCTTGGCCTGTTGCCAGCACAGCGTTGTATTCATCCGCCAATGCTTTTGCCATGTCATCCAAAGCGACTTGATTTGGCTTTAGCACATCGGTTTGATAATCGTTAATCGCGCCCAACTTGCCGCCTAGCGAATGGTCAATGACAAAGCTTTGCGAGGCGAAATCGACACTCAAATCCGCAAGATATGGGTCGCTTGGGTCTGGCTTCGCTGTAAGCTGACCATAATCCGAGCCCATAACCAAAGGCTGACCAGAAGCGAGTGTCACCTGCATGCTGCCGTCTGGTTGGTCGGTAGTTTTGATTTCAACGATTTGAGAAAGCTCGCCAATCAACACATCGCGAGTGTCCATCAACTGTGCTGGGTTACCGCCTGTGCCTTGCATTTCGACAATCTGCTTGTTCACATCCGCAATATTCGCCATCAAGCTATTGGCATGGTTCAACGCCGCAGTGCGCTGGTCACTCATGTCTTTGTGCTGATTGTGAAGAGACTCAGTTAACGTATTGAATCGGCGCGCCAACGCTTCTGATTCATTAATGATTTGCTGACGGTATGGGATTGATTCTGGTTTTACTGTGGCATCATTAAGCGCAGCATTGAGGGAATCTAACCCCGCAGAAACACTAAACCCATCCGCGCCAAACGTGTTCTCAAGCTGGCTCATTGCGGTGGTATAACCCGCTGAATACGCTGCTAAACTGTTGGTAGACCACGTTTGCTTCACCAAGAACTGGTCAGTGACACGGCGAATACTCGTCACTTCAACACCCATACCTGGGCTGAGCTTGTTGTACTTACCATCACCAACAGATGCGGTTAGCGCTTGTTGTCGGCTGTATCCCGGCGTGTTGATGTTTGCCACGTTTTGCGCGGTCACATCCAACGCCACACGGTTCGCGTTTAAGCCTGAAAGGGCGATATTAACAAGGTTCATTTACAGCTCCATTTTCCTGATCAGCGGCTGAGTAAACGCGGTCGTCATTCCGGCTTCACCGAGCACTTGTTTAACAGAGGCGACCGCTTGCAGCGTGGGATTAACTGCATCGGTCTTCATCGCGATTTCATCGTTTTCAAGTTGTGACGTGCGTTCAAGGCTGACCACTTTTCCATCGTTCGCCGGAGAGACATTACGTGATTGGTCGAACGCCACTTCGCGCATTGAAGGGCTCAGTTGCTGGATCAGCATATTGGCGATGCCGGAGTTCTGTTTTTTCGCCAACTCCATCGCTAACTGCCCATCGTACATATCGCGAAACACGCCTTGTTGCTGGCTAGCAAACGGGCTGTCTTTGTCGGCCAATACATCACTGCTGCTGCGCATTTGACGTAGCACCATTTGTAGGAACATCGCCTCGAATTGACCCGCAACCACTTCAAGAGCGCCTTCTTGATCGCGACTTTTCTTGATGCTCGCTAGGGCGCTGTTGTCGTGATACAGCATGGTATTGAGTTGTGCTTGATCGCCGCTCGTGTCTAACTTCATCGCTAACTCCTTAAATCACCACAAGCTCAGCATTCAGCGCGCCCGCTTCGTTCAATGCTTGCAGAATCGACATCAGATCCGTTGGCGTTGCGCCTAAGCTGTTTACGGCGTTGACGATGGTGTTCAGTTCCGTACCCGGAGGCCAAATCACCATTTGCGCTTGCTCTTCGTTTACTTCGATTTGGGTTTGATCCACGACTTTGGTTTCACCATCAGCAAACGCGTTCGGTTGGCTGACTTGTTGAGATTCGGAGATTCGAACAGTCAAGTTGCCGTGGCTCACTGCCGCTTCACCAACCTTCACGTTCTTACCAATCACCACCGTACCCGTACGTGAGTTGAAGACGATTCGAGCTGGTTTACGACCTTCTTCCACGCTCATCTCTTCCAACATCGACATCATGGTGACACGCTGTTGGGTGTCCATTGGTGCACGCATTTCGACGCGCGCTTTGTTGATGGCTTTCGCCACGTTTGGACCAAAGGTATTGTTGATTTCACGGGCAATGTTTTTTGCTGTGGTGAAGCTAGGTTTACGCAGATTCAACGTGATTTCGTCACGCTTGTTAAAATCGGTTTCGATTTCTCGCTCTAGCGTAGCTCCGTTTGGAATTCGGCCTGCGGTTGGTGTGTTTACTTCTACTTTAGAGCCGCTTCTGCCTTCGGCTGACAGACCGCCAACAACCACACTACCTTGAGCAATGGCATACACTTCGCCATCGATACCGCGCAGTGGCGTTAGCAGTAAAGTACCGCCACGTAAGCTTTTCGCATCGCCGATAGAAGAAACTACTACGTCCAGTGTTTGACCCGGGCCCGCCATTGGGTCAACGGATGCGGTAACACTTACGGAAGCCACGTTACGCAATTTCGGGTTCATGCTGTCATCAATCTGAACACCAAATTGGCGCAGCATGTTAGTAATCGATTGAGCGGTGAATTTCACTTGGTTACGGTCGCCTTGACCGGCCAAGCCCACCACCAAACCGTAACCGACCAATTGGTTTTCTCGGATGCCCTGCACATCCACCAAGTCCATGATCGGAATTTCCACTTCGGCTTGTGAAGTGGCAGGAAGTCCCAAGGTCAGAGCCAATAGGAAAGAAGTAAAGAATGCGTTGATTGGCTTCATTAGAATGGTACCCATGGGCTGTTGAAGAACTGAGTCAGCCACCCGGCTGCGTTGCTGTCGGCTAATGCGCCACGACCAGCGTAGGTAATGCGAGCATCCGCAATACGTTGAGAAGACACTTGGTTGCTGCGGTTGATGTCATCAACACGCACAATGCCTGTTAGGCGAATAAACTCGTCGCCTTGGTTGAGTCGGAGCCACTTTTCACCGCTAATACGAAGCACACCATTTGGCAGCACCTCATGCACCGTTACGGTGATCGCCCCTTGTAACTTGTTGCCTTGCGAGCTGGACGCACTGCCATCGAAGTTGCGGCTGCCATCAATACTTACGCCCAACTCATCTATGGTTTTGGTGCCAATAGTTGGCGTAGCAAAGTCAACGGTAGAGCTTTTACCAAACTGGGTGCCCGCCTTCTTGCTTGAAGAGGTTTCTTCAGAGAGCTGCACGGTCAAAACGTCACCGACTCGGTAGGCTCGGCGATCTTGAAATAACGTCATGGTGTATTGGTGACGATAAAGGCTACCGGACTTGGCCTCTGGCAAGGTGTAATCCAACACTGGCGGCGCGTATTCGTCTGTGTTTGGCTCTGGCGGAATAAACTCATCACGACCTGCACATCCCACCAGCAACACGACGGCAACTGCCCAACTCTTCGAAAGCCATTTCATTGCTTTTTCCTTCATCATCACCAATTTCTTACTTACATCGATTGCGCGACAAACTTCAGCATGTCGTCTGCGGCAGAAACTACTTTGGCGTTCATCTCGTACGCGCGTTGAGTAGTGATCATGTCGACCATCTCTTCCACTACCTGCACGTTCGAGCCTTCTAAAGCGCCCTGTTTGATGCTGCCCGCTCCGTCTTCGCCTGCAATCAATTCATCCGCAGGGCCACTTGCTTCTGTCTCACGGAACAAGTTACCGCCAACGGCTTCTAAACCAGCTGGGTTGATGAACTTCGCCAGCGTGATTTGACCCAACTGCTGTGGCGTTGGGTCGTCAGCCGACGTGGTTGTTACCGTGCCATCCACACCCACAGAGAACGAAATCGCGTTGTCTGGGATTTGGATCTGTGGCTCTAGTGGCAAACCTTGGCTGTTGACCATCAAACCCTCTGAGTTGATGTGGAACTGACCATTACGCGTGTACATGATCTGACCATCAGAGTTTTCGATTTGGAAAAAGCCCTGCCCCATCACCGCCAAATCCAATTCTTGAGTGGTATTTTGTGTGTTGCCTTGAGTGAAGACTTTCTGCGTACCGACTACGCGAACACCAGAACCAAGCTGAACACCGCTTGGCAGCTCATTCACTTGGTCGACTTGCGCGCCCGGCTGACGCTGAATGCTGTAAAACAAGTCTTCAAACACCACGCGGTCACGCTTAAAGCCGACCGTGTTAACGTTCGCTAGGTTGTTAGAGATGGCAGTCATTTTGGTATCTTGAGCTGCCATGCCCGTTTTACTTACCCATAATGCTGAATGCATTGGTTATCTCCTTTGGACGTGAGAGGGTTATCTCGCCGCCATCAATTTGTTTCCGGCTTGCGCCAAGGTTTCTGCGGTTTTCATCATGCGGACTTGCATTTCAAAGTTACGCGTCAGCGACATCACGCTCAGCAGTTCATCAATGGCAGACACGTTACTGCCCTCAATGTGCTCTGGAGAAAGCTGCACGGTTTCATCCGCTGGGAAAGGCACGCCATCTACGCTGTGTAGCAAGCTGTCGCTCTCTTTTTGCAGTTGGTTGATTGGTGGTTTCACCATTTTCAAAGTGCCCACTTCCACTTCTGCACCACCACCCGGAGGAATCACAGAAACACGGCCACGTTCACTGATTTCAATCTTCTGAAAATCAGGTACAACGATGGGTCCGTTTTCACCGACAACTGGGAAGCCATTGATGCTCATTGCGCCAAAGGTATCGACTTTGATGTTGCCCGCTCGGGTGTAAGCTTCATTGCCAATTGGCGTTTCGACGGTGAGGTAGCCCTCGCCCATGATCGCCACATCGAGAGGACGACCAGTTTTCATGATGTCGCCAGAATCAAAACGCGTTGCGGCTGAATTGGTCACCACCATGGTGCGGCCATCAAAGCCCGCACCTTGTAGCTCAACGCTGCGAACGCGTTCCATATCTGCACGGAAACCTGCGGTGTCAGCATTCGATAAGTTGTTCGAACGTACGTGCTGAGCCTTAAGAACTCGACTCGCACCCGACGTGGCAGTAAATAACAAGCTATCCATGCGACTCTCCCATTACACCGCGTTGAACAGAGCTTGAGTCAGCTTGTCATTGGTCGAAATGGTTTTCGCATTCGCTTGGTAGTTACGCTGCGCCGTCATAAGCGCAACCAGCTCGCTGGTTAAGTCAACGTTAGAGCCCTCTAGCGCACCCGGTGTTAAGTCACCCAATGTGCCCGTGCCCGGAACACCCATGATTGGCGCGCCAGAGCTAAAGCTTTGTGTCCAAGCCGTGCCGCTCACTTTCGATAGACCTTGCGTGTTAGCAAAATCCGCAAGCACAACCTGACCTTGCAGCTGAGACTGGCCATTAGTGTAAGTCGCGTAAACCATGCCGTTGTCTTCCACTCGAACGCCCGCAAGCTCACCTGAGGTGTAACCGTTCGGGTTGTTAGTGCTCACGCCAAACGCAGCGCCAAACTGAGTGCTGCCGTTCAAGCTGATATCAATGCTCATTGCGTTTGCGCCCGCCGCTGGGAATGCAACGTTGAAAGAACCTGTTGGAGAAGCTAGCGTGCCGTCAGTATTGAATTGAACCGTTTGAGCCGTTGCTGGCGTCGTTGGTGCACCGTCGACTTCCACGTTCACTTGCCATTCGTTATCTGATGCCTTCGTGAAGTACTGAGTTACCGTGTGCGAGTTGCCAAGTGAGTCGTACACCTTAGTGGTGTAAGAAGAGTTGAATGAGTTTGGATCGGAAGAATCGAATGGGTAAATCGCTTGGTCGACTGCCGTTGCGCTCGCATCAAAGTTCGCCACAAAGTCCAGATTATCGGTCGCTTTTGCGTTAAGTGAAGAGGTAGAAACTTTGATGTCGCCAACAGAGCCAGTTTGAAGATTCGCATTGTTGTCTACGCTGTAACCTTGCAACTTGGCACCGTTATTTGCGGTCACAAAGTTGTTCTTATCAGTGCCAAACACACCTGCGCGAGTGTAAAGCATCTGCCCCATGTGATCTTTCGTCACGAAAAAACCACTGCCGTTGATCGCCAAGTCCATTGCACGGCCTGTGCCTGTCACCGAACCATTCTTATCGAAGTTCTGAGAAATCGACGCCACTTCTACGCCGCCAGGCTGCATGCCGTTGTAAACCGCTGCAAATTCTGTGCGGCCACCTTTAAAGCCGTACGTTGATGCGTTGGCAATGTTGTGGCTGATGGTGTTTAACTCTGTGTTGGTCGCGTCCAGACCACTAAGTGCGATGTTAAAACTCATAAATAACCTCTGATTTCCTTATTTGGTTAAGCACCAAACTGAGTGATTTGATAGAAAGGAACGTTGCCAACGCCTTGAACATTGACCAGTGCTGCGCCACCTGAGCTAGGAATTCGTACCTGCTCAACCGTGCCCGCCAGCAAAACATTTGGGCTCTTTTGCCCTTCTTGAACTTCCACCGCAACGGTGTATTTACCCGGTTTCAAACCAAGCTCTTCGGGATTGATCGAGAACTCGACGTCACCCGCACCGTGTGCACCTAAAGGCACTTTGGTTGATTGGCCGAATTCATCTTTGACGACTAATGTCACTTGGTTCGAACCGTGTTCTAGCTCGACCTTGCCACTTTGCACGCCTTCACCAAGTTCAAACTCATTCGAAGAGACGTACACGGTTTGACCAACCAAACCAGCCGTTGAAAGCACCTGCATGTTGTCGAGCAATACCATGCTGTTTTGCATCAGCATCGACATGTTTTCAGTACTTTGAACTTGCGAAAATTGCGCTAGCTGGCTGACATACTCAGTACCATCAAGCGGGTTCAGCGGATCTTGGTTTTGAATTTGCGCCACCATGAGCGAGATAAACTCGTTTTGTAGTGACGTTGCACTGTTCATATCCGACGGGTTCGCTGAAATGCCGCCCGTATCACCACTAGCGGTCGTTGCGACTGGTGCGTCAGAAGAGAGCGCAGTGTATTGTGCGAGACTCATTAATTACCCTGCCCTAGTCGAAGCAGACCTTGCTGCATGCTTTTCACATTCGTCAGCACTTCCACATTGGTTTCAAAGCTGCGCGTTGCGGACATCATGTCGGCCATCTCTGACACCACATCAATGTCTGGGTAGTACACGTAGCCTTCGTCGTTCGCTAACGGGTTGTTAGGTTCGAAGCGTTTTTCTGCCTGACCCGCGTTCTGCACCACATCTACAATGCGCACTTCCGCATTCGGATAAACACCGTTTTCTGTCGCCATCTGCGTTTTCTGATACACAGTGGCAAACACAGGTTTGAGTGCTTTGTAGGCATCATCCGGATTGGCAGACACCGCATCGGCGTTGGCAAGGTTACTGGCTACCGTGTTCAGGCGAACAGTTTGCGCCGTCATCGCCGAGCCAGTGATCGAATAGATATCAGTAAATGACATGTTTAACGTCCCTCAATCACTTTCGCCAAGCCACTGAATTTCATGTTGAGAAACGTCAGGCTGGTTTGAAAGTCCATGTTGTTTTGCGTGAACTTGGCTTGTTCAACGCCCAGTTCCACAGTGTTGCCGTCTTTGCTGTTTTGGTAAGGCACCGAATATTGCGCCTCAACCTGAAACTTCGGCACCGGTTTGTTCACACTGCCCGCTGACATTTGGTTCATCACGGTGGTGAAACTTAGGTCCTTTGCCAAGTACCCAGGGGTATCAACATTTGCTAGGTTACTGGCGAGGACTTTGGTACGCTGAACGCGAAAATTGAGTGCCTCTGGATGTACACCTAACGCATTTTCGAATGTGATCGCCATGCATCTTTCCTTAAAGTCGGCTCGAATACGCCAAGATCAAAACAAGATGCATGCCATAAAATTTAGTTATATATATCAATGAATTACAAACAAGGAAGGAAGCCTCGCTTCCGGTTTACGGAAACCATTCAAGCCAAGGGGAAAGGTCGATTTTCCTCAATCATGCTGCTTTGCGGTTTGGCTTTGAGTGCAAGCTCAGTCAGTGCTTTAGCGAATGAAAAAAACCTAACCGCAGACGAGTTAGAAGCCATTGTCGGCGAGCAGTTTGAGCAAGAAGTGGCGCAAGTAGCACACTCACGTCAATGGGGAAACTACCAACTCGATTATCAAATATGGGTGCCAGGTTCTGCCAATCATCTACCGGTTTGTGACGCCCCTTTGGCAATCACAGGACGCGATAACCGCCCGTTACCTGTTGGCAATTTAAAGCGTGCTGTCAGTTGTGAAGCGGTGAGCTCTCCATGGCGCATCAATGTCACAATCAAATCGGCGGTGACGCTTCCTGTGCTTGTCGCCACCAGCACAATTGACCGAAACGAAACCCTCTCAGCCTCAAACTTAAAATCAGAAACACGCACGATTTCGCGCCAAGACGATTTCTTCACAAAAGCAAACCAAGCCATTGGCCTTGAAACCACCCGCCGCATTCGCGCAGGCCAAATCATTGACCCAACCAACTTAAGTTCGCCGCCATTGATCGAGAAAGGCAACGAAGTGATCATCATTGCCAGCAAGGATGGGTTTAGTGCCAGTACCAAGGGCGTCGCCTTAGAACAAGGCAAGAAAGGTCAGCAGATTGAAGTAGAAAACATCAGCTCTGGCAAGGTGATACGAGCGGTTGTGACAGGGCTCAACCAAGTGCATACCCAATTTTGATTTTGGACTCAGGTTATCATTTTTCGATTTAGATGCTCGTCAGCGCAGGTGAACTTCGAGTACAAAAAATAAATATTTAATGTTCATCACACCCTAGTCGCCTATTCGATTTAGAACATGATGATTGAGGACAACAGCATGAAAATCGACAAAGTCGCGGGCGGTCATGTCCCACAAACTAAATTCCAGCAGGCGAGTAAAAAGCCAGTCGACACCATTGCACAGAGCAAAATTAACGAACCGGCATTTCAAGCGAACACAGCTGCGATCGATCGCGCTCAAGCAGAAATGAAATCCCTGCCAGACGTAGACATGGCAAAGGTTGAGCAAATTCGCAATGCGTTGGCACGTGGTGAACTGAGTCTAGATACCAAAGCATTATCCAAAGCAGTAATGCAATTTCACACCGGTCACGAGTAACGCAGCGCATTAGGAGTCATGCATGGCAACGGCGGCATCACAGCATATTCAGCAGTTTGTTCGTTCTATTTCGGAAGACATCAAACTCTACCAGCAATTGTTGGGGCTGATTCAGCAGCAAAAAGCACTGTATTTGAAGTTCGATGGTGAGGCGCTAAGCGAGAACATTCAAAAACAAATGCCGATTTTGAATCAGCTTGGTCGTTCTGCAAGTGAAAGAAGCCAGTTAATGCGTAAGCTCGGATTGCCTTGTAATGAGACCAGTGTGAATCGTATTTTCAATGCCTTGCCAGCCAAGATTGGTACGCAAGCGAGAAAACAATGGACGCTGTTGGAATCCTTGGTGAAACAATGCCAACAGAACAATCAGAGCAATGGCCAAAGCTCTGCAGCGTTCCAAGAGTTAGTCAGTCAACTCAAACAACCTGTGCAACACACTTATGAAGAGCGTTCGTTCTAAACAACGATTCTCGCCTTGCCTGCAGAGTCTACCGCCATCCCGGTCGATTGCTGTGGGCTTTTTTGTTTTGTGCGCAATGTGCTTGTCTTCAATGACGATGGCCAAGCCGCATGAAGTCACTATCAGTCAGCAATATCAAGTGCTCGCGCCATATCAAACGCAAATTAGCCAACGTCTCGATTCCGTTAGCCCGCTTCTCGATCATATTTTCAAACAGCTAAAGCAAAAGTCTTTGCCCGCCAACTTGGTGTTAGTGCCCATGCTGGAATCATCTTACAACCCGAAAGCAGTATCACACGCCAATGCCGCCGGTTTATGGCAACTGATTCCTGCTACAGCGACGCGCTTTGGCTTGCAAGTGAGCGATAAGCAAGATGAGCGCTTTGATACCAAAGCCAGCACTCAAGCCGCCATAAGATATTTGGAATTTCTGTATAACAAGTTTGATCAAGATATTGCGCTCACTCTGGCCGCATACAACGCAGGAGAAGGTCGCGTTGCACGAGCCATCAAAAAAGCAGACAGTCGAGATTTCGCGGCACTTACTTTGCCCAAAGAGACTCAGCAATACGTTAATCGCTTTTACGCATTGGAACGTTTGGTAAACATACAGCAATTGCGTACCGATTCTTTCCAGCCATTACTTTTGTTTGCAAACCATCCCACCATCTACGCCGAACCGCTTATAGACCTTAGTCGATTGCCCCCACTCGTGGAATTGTGAACACTCTCACTAAATTTCACCAATGTCAGAAGCACGTAAAATTACAAGATCCTGTTCTGCCAATTTGCAAACTCGTGATCTCGATGCAAACGCGTGCATAAAAGTTACGGTAATGTATCTCAAAGATAAGAAAGAGCAGTGGTTTGCTGATAATTTACCAACTTGCACTTGTGTATTGGCTAGATATCCATCACATTACGTGTGCAAATAAAGTGAAAACCAATAGTTAGACCTATTAATTATTTACACAACAAATATAAAGCCGCTATTGTTTTCACAGATTGATACAAAAAACAGAATATCGAGATGACGCTTCGCTTGCGCGTCTGGAATAAGTCCGGGTTCCGGGGGGGAGCTCGGACTTTTTTTATTGCTTGGAAGTTACAATTTTGATCTGAGGAGGGTTACAGCAACTCTTTTGCGATAAGTTGTAGCAAGAAAGTTTCGCGTTCAATGCTCATGCCTTTCTTCGGGCTTTCCGCCATCGTCTTTTCATTGTGCGCGATCGCGTCGTGAACATTCATCCATACTGGACGCATGCCGTTCTTCACTTCGTAATCTTCATAAGCCGTTTCACCTAGCTCACGGTCAATTTTGCACGTGTAGCAGTAAGACGTCATGTGCATCACATCGGCATCGTCTTTGTACCAAGGACGAAATTCTTCGAAGATACCGTAAGGCTTGATGTTGTGAATGTTCTTCGCACCCGTTTCTTCTTCTAGTTCACGAACCAGACCAGCAATCACATCTTCACCCTCGTCGATACCACCACCAGGCAAGGTGTAGTCATGGTAACGCTCTGTGTAAAGAAGCAGTACGTCTTCACCATCTAGCACAATGGCACGCGCTGCGTTGCGCTGAAAGATGATTTTGTCGTCCAGATGTTCAATGTCTGGATGCGTCGTCGATTTTAAATGTCTCATCGCTGATTCCGCTGTGAATGTTTTGCGCGCATACTACCGAAATTCATGCGCATTCCCAAGTTTCAATTCGAGCACGTCTGAAACAAATATAGGCGAACAGTGAGCAAATTCTAAAATTGCACAGAATTCCCTTACAAGCGTCGTGCTTTTAACAAACATAAGACAATATTTTTCTGAAACTCTCCTATAATCAACACACTACTCGTTAATCCCATGCGGAGATCAAGAATGAAAAAGACAACTTTAGTAACGGCAGTGGCAGCAGCGATGGTGTTGGCAGGTTGTTCAACTTATGAAGGTGCGACTCGCTCAAATGAATACACATCAGCAGCAAACCCAGCAGCGGTATACTGCGTACAGCAAGGCGGCGAGCTAGATACAGTAACGGAAAATGGTGAACGCGTAACTTACTGCCAACTGTCTGAAAACGAGCGCTTTGAGCAGTGGGAATACTACCGCAACAACCACAAAAAAGATGGCGAGTCGTAAACAACATTAACATTTACGCAATCTAAGATTACAATTTTATCAACAAAGGAGCGTTAAGCTCCTTTTTGTTTACCGTAAATTTCCCTACATTCTGATACTTAGCCCTTTATCCACCAGCCTTACCGCATAGCGATACGATATCGAACGGCGTTTTATTCTGACATTCCCCTGACATTACTTTCCAAGTGGTCAATAAAATCCCTTGCACACATCACGAAATTTCACGTTTTTTCCACATTTTTATCGGAGCGGGTGGTCAGGATGAAAACAAATACTGTTAAGCAAGCCGAATCGGCACAAACGAACGTCATTACAGAAGAATCAAAACGCATCATCTATAAGTCGATGCTAAGTGCACTCACCATTGTTGCCATCAGTATTTTAGTCAACCTAAGTATCCGAGTGGACTACGTTTTATTAGGTTCTTCATTGGGCGAAACCTCTATTACTGAAACACTGCAATTGATCATGCTGGCGGTTGCATCTTGGTCTTTCTTCCGCATGTCTAAACAAGAGACTCATGTCTCACATGCCGCGATACTTATTTCAGGCTTTTTTGCGGTATTGATGATCCGTGAAATGGATTACTGGTTTGACATGATCCACCACGGCTCTTGGGTCTTTCCTGCCCTTGCGTTAGCGGCACTGGCTTGTGCGAAAGCTTACCAAGGTGGTAAAGGCACCGTGAACGAAATGGCAACCATTCTACAATCACCTTACATGAAGCTACTTATCGGCTCAGTGATCTTGTTGTTGGTGTTCTCTCGCCTGTACGGCATGGGTAGCTTCTGGCAACACGTAATGGGCGAGCACTACGTACGCGATGTGAAAAACATCTCAGAAGAAGGTATGGAGTTGCTGTGTTACAGCCTAATCGCGCTGAGTGCCGTACGCACACGTCGCGAACTTAAGCGTCAGTAAGTTGAAGTGGCTTAACTAGCTATTCGCTTCGGGGTCAAATTGCAGGTTCAACGTCGTTAATATCGGATGAAACACTGCTAACGCTTGCTCTGCTGCAACCACTGAATCATCAAAGGCCGTCATTTCGATGGCCTTTTTCATATCTGCAATTTGCCCTCGCACTTCAGGCTCTAAATCGAGCGCTTGAAACTTTTCTATCGCACTAAGGCCAATGTCTAAAGGCTTTGCTCGTACCTCAGCGAGATCACGTTCAAAGGCGCCACGCTTAACTCCCTCTAGATACACGCGGTAAGTCGTGAGTTCATCAAACAACAAAAATGCTTCCGCTAAAACGCCTGTATTAGGGTAAGGCACACTCACATGGTGTGAGAGGTCGAGTGAAATGTTGAGCTTTACGCCCATTTCTGCACAGCGCGACTTCAATACGCGTAATAAACCCTGTTCATCCATTAAGGTTTGAATCTCGATGATGCGCTCTAGATGGTAGTCATTGGAGAGTAAAGTGACGTCAATGGTTTGCCCTGCCTCGCAAAGGCCACTTCTCAATAACTCCGCAGCGGCATTTTGCATGTTCTGCACCGTATTGAGTGAACGATTCTCGATGATGACCTGCTGCTCAGGAAAATCGATTTCCCTAGCCTTAGCTAACTGGTAAAAGTAGCGGTACATCGCATCCGCTTCTGAGACGGTTTGTCCTTGGGTCACACCGCCACAAAAAACCAAGGCAGTCGTCTCAAAGCAAAATTCGTTTAAAACATTCAACAGCGCTTCCACGCGTGAGCGACCTTCAGCACTTAACTGATCGTGCACCAACCGCTTACCTAAAATGATCACTACCTTATTTAACTTCATTACCCAGATCTCAATTACTCATACTTTAGCGAACAATTTGTATACAAAAATCTGCTTTGCCAATACTCTCACAGGTATTAACATCTAATTAACAATGTCATTTTAGAGACCTGAATAAAGGTCCGTAGAGAAAGGAAGTCAATTATGCTGTCGATTTTCGATATTTTTAAGGTCGGTGTCGGTCCATCTAGCTCCCACACCAATGGCCCAATGCTCGCAGGTTACCATTTCACTCAATTACTTAGCGACTCTATGGCGAAAGTGCACAAGGTGCAAGTTGACCTTTACGGTTCTTTATCGCTGACTGGCAAAGGCCACCATACAGACCGCGCTACCGTCCTTGGTTTAATGGGCAATAAACCCGATACCATTAAAATGACCAGTGCAAAAGCGGCGCTACAACATACCATTGAACATGGCACACTCTCGGTTGCAGGTGTTCATGAGATCGTGTTTAGCTATGATCACGATATTGTCTTCCACAGTGATAACCTTCCTCTTCATGAAAATGGCATGGCCATCACGGCTTATGATGCTTCTGGTGATCAGGTGGCGTTTGAAACTTACTACTCTATTGGTGGTGGCTTTATCGCTACGGCAGCGGAACTGGAACACGGCAGCAATGATGCTCAAGTTGAAGTACGCTTTCCGTTTTCTTCTGCCGACGAAATGTTGGAAAACGCAGAGCTCAATGGCCTCAGTCTAGGAGGCATGATCCTACAAAACGAATTGGCTTTTCGCGAACAGGAAGAGATCGATCAAAAAGCTGAGCAGATCTGGAAAGTGATGTCGCTATGCATGCAACGAGGCTTTGATACCGAAGGCATTCTCGAAGGCGGGTTGAACGTAACTCGCCGAGCGCCAAACCTACTCAAAAAACTCGAAGCCAATGCGGCAGTCGAGAACGATCCAATGGAGATCATGGATTGGATTAACCTGTTTGCTTTCGCAGTGAGTGAAGAGAATGCTGCAGGTGGTCAAGTAGTGACGTCACCAACCAATGGTGCTGCCGGTGTTATTCCTGCCGTGCTTATGTACTACCACCGCTTTATTAAGGAGCTCGATAACAAGCAATTGAAAGACTTCTTAGCCGTCGCGGGGGCGATTGGCATCTTGTACAAAACCAACGCTTCCATCTCAGGAGCAGAGGTTGGATGCCAAGGCGAAGTCGGGGTATCGTCTTCGATGGCGGCCGCAGGCTTAACGGCACTGCGTGGAGGCAGTAATGAGCAAATCTGTATTGCCGCAGAAATCGCCATGGAGCATTCGCTTGGCATGACTTGTGACCCAATTGGTGGTCTGGTTCAGGTGCCGTGTATCGAGCGAAACGCGATGGGCGCGATGAAAGCCATTAACGCCTCACGCATGGCACTGAAACGCACCAGCAAATGCCTTATTTCATTAGATAAAGTTATCGAAACCATGTACCAGACGGGCAAAGACATGAATAAGAAATATCGTGAGACATCACTTGGTGGACTCGCGGTGATTCATATGGCCCCACCATGCGAATAGCATACTTTATATCAGTTATTGCTAATTAATATTTTTCATTGTTGGCGGACAAAATTCCGCCAACGCCTGTTTTCTTATCAAAAACCACCTTATTTACTCAAACTCTCCCGTCTGTTTATTATTTCAACGACTTTTCAAAACCTTAAAAACCATATGAGAACAATCATCTTATAAATTGTTACTTTTTGGTCATTTATTCACATAATTTCTAGTTGATCTAGAACAACACATTAGTGAGGCAAACGTTTCGCATTAGAAATTTTAGTGCATTAAATTCAGTTTATGCGACAATTGTTTCAATATGTAACATAGCGTTTAAGTAACATTTAACAGAAATAATAACTACCTTTCTCGCAATAGTGAGTATTTAATTATGTGGAATAAACTAAATAAATCTATGATGTTCTGCCAAATGATGTTTGGCTTATCATTTTACGGCGTGTTAGTCAGTCTGACGCGTTTCTTCTTAGAGGATCTGAATTACAACGAAGCTGATACCATGATGATCGTCGGTGCATTTTCGGCGATTGGCCCTCTATTTGCGATTGCTGGCGGCTTTATCGCTGACAAATTTTTAGGTGCTTACCGCTCTCTATCGATTGCCTTCTTAGCATTCGCATCTGGCTATGTACTGCTTGTTCTTGGTGCTTCGGCAACCAACGTACCGCTTTCCATGTGTGGTATCGCATTGGCAAGTTACGGCCGTGGTTTAATGTCTCCTTCTTACCCTAGCTTGTACAAACGTACCTTTAAGTCGCAAGAAGACTTCGAGAAAGGCTACCCAATTAACTACTCAGTGAACAACGTGGGCGCTTTCCTAGGCCAATACTTGTTCCCTATGATTGTGCTTATCATCGGCTTTAATGGTGGTTTCACTATTTCAGCAGTGATGGCTGGCGCAGCATTGGTGATGCTACTTGTGTTCCGCAAAGGCTTGGTTGGCGTTGCTTCTGATCTGGATCGTCAAAGCGTAAGCATGAAGAACTGGACCTTCTTCGCCATTATCTCTGCGGCGATGATTGCACTGGTATTCTTCATGTTCTCTAACATGGATATCGGTCAAAACATCGTTTACGCCATCGGCGGTGCAGCGATTCTTTACTTTGTTTCTTTGATGTTGAAAGCAAGCAAAGCAGAATCATTGAAGATGGGTACTATCCTTATCGTTACCTTCCTAACCACGTGTTTCTTCGTTTACTACGGTCAAATGATGACTTCAATGAACATGGTAGCGATTAACACTCTGAAAGGTTCTCTATTTGGCTTCATCCCACTAGAGCCTGAAGCAGCAATGGCGATGAACCCACTATGGTGTATGGTTGGTGGCCCTATCGTTGCTGGCTTCTTTGGCATGCTAGAAAAACGTGATATTCACCTATCAACCGCGACTAAGATTGCATTGGCATTCGTGCTAACCGCTATCGCATTCGGCATCCTAACGTTCGCGGTAACGACTGTTGGCGAAGACGTTATCATCATGCCTGAAATCTTCCTAGCGATTCACTTCTTCCAAGCAATTGCGGAAGTTATCGTAGGTTCAATGGTAGTTGCGTTCATTCTATCTGTGGCGCCTAAGCACATCGAAAACTTCTCAGTAAGCTTGTTCTCTGTAGCAATCGCACTGAGTGGTATCGTTGGTGCTGCATTCTCGACTTCTATCGCACTAGAGAAAGGCCAAGAGATCACCCAAGAGATCGTACAACACGTTTACGGCGAATACTTCCAACTGCTGACTATCCTAGCGGTTGTGATGGTTGCGATTGCCTTGGGCGCGTCATTCATCATTCGTAAGATGCTTGAAGCAGCAAAACAAAGTGAAGCTGAATTGGAAGTGGTTGAGCAAAACTAATTCTCTCTCAGCAGCAAACGAAAAACGGAAGCCAAGCGGCTTCCGTTTTTTTATCGACAAAGAAGAAGGATAGAGAAATCATTAAGCGGTTAAAGTAACCATCAGATAACCGTTGAGTGCCAGTACCAAAGTAACGATAACCATACCGACATAAGAGACCCATTTGTTATTTTTGAACTCACCCATCAAGCGTTCGCTGTTGGTAAAGATAAGCAATGGGATAATCGCCAACGCAATACCAAAGCTCAACACCACTTGGCTCATCACCAAGATATCGGTGGTGTTCATGCCTAAACCAATCACCACAAACGAAGGTGCCATAGTAATAAAGCGTCGTACCCACATTGGAATAGAGAAGCGGACAAAGCCTTGCATCACCACCTGACCTGCCATTGTTCCAACAACGGTAGAAGACAGGCCTGAAGCAATCAACGAAACACCAAACAACACAGATGCGGCTTTACCTACCAATGGCGTTAGCGTCATGTACGCTGTTTCAATTTCCGCCACATGTTGGTTGCCTGAGTAATGGAACACGGCAGCAGCCATCGCCACAATTGCGATATTCACAAAGCCTGCAATTACCATCGCAATCAACACATCAAAGCGAGTGGTGCGAAGGCGAGTTTTGGTGCTTTCGCCATAGCTGTTTTTGAACAGTGCAGAATGAAGATAGATCACGTGAGGCATTACAGTCGCGCCTAGAATACCCGCAGCAAGGTAGATTTGATGTGAATCCGTAAAGGTTGGAGTCAGCAAACCTTTCACCATTTCACCGCCCGCAGGGTGCGCAAAAAACAGTTCAGCAATGTAGATAACCGCCACCAACATCAAAAGTGAACCGATCACGACTTCTAGCGGTTTTTGACCTTTCTGGTTAAGCATCAAAATCATCACGGTTGCTACCGCAGTGATCATCGCTCCTTCCATTAAGCTAATTCCAAACACCAACTGAAAGCCGACTGCTGCACCGATAAACTCGGCAAGGTCTGTCGCTATCGCGATGATTTCAGCTTGGATCCAGTAGAAGCCTACCGCCCATTTATTTGGTAAGTGGTCACGTAGATGCTCCGCTAGATTTTTGCCTGTAACGATACCTAGCTTGGCGGATAAATACTGAATCAACATCGCCATTAGGTTTGCCCATAGCACTACCCAAAGTAGCTGGTAACCAAATGAAGATCCTGATTCAATATTTGTCGCAAAGTTGCCTGGGTCGATGTAACCAATCGCGGCAATAAACGCCGGGCCTAACATCAGCATTTTGCGTTTGATTTTGTTGAATGCCGAAACTTTTGATGTTGTGGCGGCATCTAAATGTATGGATGCATTATTTATCGATACATTACTCATGACGATATTCCTCTCTAGTCGATGAGAAGAATCATACGCCCACCCAAATGAGAATCAATATCATTTGGGTGCACAAAAACGGTAATTAAGATTTCAACAATTAATTTTTAATTATCGATAAACAAAAGCTATCAAAGATTTCTGTTGAATTTGGCTTGCCATCGACCAAAAACAACAATGCCGCGTTAGACGCGGCATTGAAAGCGGGGGATGGTTTCGATTACTTAGTCGCGACGGCCGCGCAATTGAATCGGTTGGTTAGAAGCGTCTGTTTGAATCATCACACCACCGTAAGTAGCGTCATTACGACCTTTAAGAGTCAGGTTAGAATCCGCACGCTCCACATTAACTTGGTTTGTTTGGCTAGTAGCCATATCAATAGTACCCGTGTATGAGCCATCGCCAGCGAATGCTACATTCATTGAACAAGCCATTAAGCCTACTAGTGCGATTAGTTTTTTCATACGTCACCTCGATTATTTGTGGTACATCGTTTCGATGAAGAAACTGTAGCAACAGTTCCAAAGTAGCACGAGGAAAACCCGAATTTACCAAATGGAAATCCTCGGTCAAAAAATGCTTTTCTGCCATAAACTTAGAATTGACCATCCCCTGTCTTTTTTTATGGGAGGCGGAGTTATGATGCCGTGGCAACGTTGGCTGGAGTAAAAGAATGACAATGAATCTGGATATGCAAAACGTTTTGGTATTAAAGCGCATGTATGAGCTGCGTAATGTTCGTTTAGTGGCAGAATCGATGGGGAAAACCTCAGGTGCCATCAGTAAGAACTTAACCAAGATGAAAGCGCAACTGGACGATCCTTTGTTCATTCAAACCAAAAATGGCTTTGAGCCGACCTCGTTTGTCGAAGCCAACATGCCTCATTTTGAGCAGATTCTAGCAAGCGTGGATGCCATCAAACCACAAGAATTCTCACCCGCTCACTTTACTGGTGAAGTATCCATTTACGCCAATACCCTGTTCTGGGATCGCTTTGGCGACAAACTGTACATTGAACTTATCAAGCAAGCACCTAACGCGAGATATGCGTTTTTAAGGTGGGGAGCAGATGCCCGTAATCGAATCATCGATGGTGAAAACGCTATTGCAATTCACTACTTTGATGAAGACTTACCTCAGTCAATCGCTCAGAAAGAATTGGGGAAAGGAAAAGCGGTGTTCTTTGTGCGAAACGACCATCCAGCACGAGACTTCCAATCATTAAGTGACTACGCCTTACTACTGTTCAAAACGCCGGGGTGGAATGATCATAAATACCCATTGCTCGATCGTTTAAAGAACATTGGTTTCGATGTCACGCCCAAAGTGGAAGTGGAGCACCCCGCAATGATTCATAGCATCATCATGCAAACCGATCATTTTGGGATCACCATGAGCGGTAATGTTCCAGAAAGTTGCCGTAGTATAGATTTACCAAACGGGTTGGAGTTGGGTGTTAGCTTTGTTATGAGTTGCCGTCGCTCTCAGCAGCATGACCCGCAAAATCAATGGCTATTCAATGTCATCCAAACGATCATCGCGAAGCATTCAAAACCCGATTAAAACGGTGCTTCACCTAACACACCGAGTGTGATCGCTTGGTGATGTTTCTTAAGATACTCAATGTCTTGTAAATAAGCCGTATGGTGGCAATCATCCATGTTCGCTTGAAATTGCGCATCGCCAGTGGCAGCAGACGTACGCATAAAGTCTACCAGTGCAGTCAAACGCAGCGTCATCGTATCCACCAGTTCTTCTCGCTCTAACCTTGAACAACCATAGGCGTCACAGAAACGCTTTGCTCGTTTAATCTGCTCTTCAAGCGTGCCCATTTTGTCATTTTCATCGGTCTTAAATGGCGCCCAACCATAGACTGAAAAAGCCAAATCCCAAATTCTTGGAGCTGGGTGTGCCGTATCAAAATCAAAAATGCCCACGACAGCGCCATCCTTTAACGCAACGTTATAGGGCATAAAGTCGCCATGGCAGATGACTTCGTGTGGCAAGCGAGTTGGCAGCATCCAATGGCAAACTTCATCTTGATGTCTGGAAAGGAAGTCTTGAGAAGCATCATGCAGTTGTCGGAGCAGTTTTGCTGCGGAAGTAAGAGCCGAGAGCGAAGCAATCTCTCCCTGCAAAGGATAGTTATAGCTTTCTCCATCGACGAAGGTCAGCAACTCTTTTCCACCTTCAATTGACACCGCTTTAGGACAAGCATGAAAACCGTTGGCATGAAGATGATGAAGCAATTGATGAATGGTTATGGTCCAAAGACTTGCAGGTCGACTGACCAAGTCTCCTTTACGATAAATAGCCCCTTCTCGGCCACCTTGTAACGTTTCCATGACCCCTCCTTGAAAAGTCGAGCAAATCGCTCATGAGTAACGACGACTTGAAACGTATTCGCTTTATACCATTATACCCAAGTAACCTCGAGCGGCTTAGGTCAATGAGTTAACCCATATCATAAACTGTTCAATAACCATTTGGTAAACGCATCAACATGTGGTTTTTCTCCGTGTTTGACCATCATATAATGCGCACCACGGCTCGGCATGGACCACTCCCCTATGCGAACCAAGCTTCCTTGTCGCAGATGTTCGTCAACCAAGAAGTCTCTCACCAATAATACCCCTAACTGATTCACCGCCGCTTCAATCGATAATAAAGAGTGCTCGAATTCTGCGACCATTGGAGCCAGTCTCCCTTGATAACCATGATAAGCAAACCAAGATTGCCATGTTTCCTGATACCCACCCGTCGCCAGCTTGGCAGTATGTGCCAATTCAGACAAATTCGACATTGGGTTGAGATGTAAGAAGCCAGGACTGGCTACCACAATCCAGTTTTCATCCGTCAACTTTACAGCTTGTTTTGACTGCCAGTTCCCATACCCGTTGATAATTTCGACATCAGCAATATCGCTGCTACTCGGTACAGCATTGGCCGTCGTCGAAATCTTAAACCGAATGTCAGGGTACTGACGATGAAAATCGGCTAGGCGAGGTATCAACCACTGGACACAAAAACTGTGTGCAACATGTAAGGTTAATTGAGTGTGCCTTTGACGTGAGAACAAGTGCAGAGTCGCCACAGAAAGACTTTGAAATACATGACTAACGACAGGCAAATAATCGTGTGCGGCTTGTGTCAAAAGTAGCTTAGCTCCATTGCGCTCAAACAAGGTCGCATCGAGATAAACTTCCAAGGATTTCACTTGCTGACTGACGGCAGCACGTGTGACATTGAGTTCTTCTGCCGCTTTGGTAAAGCTTTGCAAGCGTGCTGTGGCTTCGAACGCTTTAAGGGAATTTAAAGGTGGTAAGTTTTGCATGTCAGGCTCCACGCGAACAAGTAAGAAAATACTATGACGGGGCTATGACAGATAAATGAAAGGATACAAAAAAGCCAGCGTTAGACGCTGGCTTTCAAAGTAGCTAATTCAATAAAGAATTATTGAGCAGCTTCTTCAGTTTGGTATTGGAACGCAGGAACAACAACTTCTACACGACGGTTCGCTTCACGACCTTGACGAGTTTCATTGCTTTCTACTGGGTTCGCTTCACCCATACCTTTAACAGTCATACGGTCTGCTGCGATACCTTCAGCTTGGAACTGGTCAGCAACTGCTTGTGCACGCTTCTCAGTTAGCTCTTGGTTGTAAGCTTCAGAACCTGTTGTGTCACTGTAACCAGTGATTTCAACTTGAGCTTGTGGGTAAGTGTTCATTAGCTCAACAGTGCCGTTTAGAGAAGATGCATCTTGTACTTCTGCACTTTCTAGGCCGAACTGTAGAGTTGTAGTTTGAGCTGGGTACTCGTTTTCAACGATGCGAGTCGCTGGACGAGTTTCAACTACTTCTTCTTGAACTACTGGCTCAGAACCGAACTTGTAGTTGAAGCCAATACCGAAGAAGTCTGCGTCCATATCGTTGATGATGTCGTCAGACATATCTTGGTAACGTTGGTACTCAGCACGTAGGCTCCAGTTGTAGTTGATTTGGTATTCAGCACCTAGAGAGCCAGTTGGTACGAAATCTTTCTCGTCACCAGCCATCATGTATGCAGCACCTACTTTAGCAAATAGGTTCCAAGAATCTGTTAGTGGTAGGTTGAACTTAGGAGCAAGAGTGATTGCCCATAGGTCGCCATCTACTGTGTTTAGACCAGCTTTGTTGAAGTTAGCTGTGAAGTTACCTAGGTAATCAACGCCGTATTCAGCAGCAACGTATTCGTTGAAGTTGTAACCGATGTGCATGCCAGCTGCGAAGCTATCATCATCACATGGAGCGTCAAGGTGACAAGCGTCGTTTAGTGCGTTGTAACCTAGTTTACCGCCAACGTAAGTATCAGCAAGAGCAACATTCGACATTACGCCACCAGCTAGAATGGTAGCCACTGCAAGAGCGATTTTTTTCATTATTTTACCTTTAATGCGAAGGCGACCCGACTACTATCCACAACTATACAGCTGCCATCACGCAAGTCAGAACCTACACTGTTTCGAGTGATTAAAAACTATGCCATTGGTCTCAATCAAAACGTCATCAGACATCTGGAATGAGCACTTATCTTCAAGCATTTTTCTCAGAGCTCAGATCCGAAACTTCGATTGTTTGGCGCATTCCGAATGATTCAGAGCACAAACAAAACGGACAAATCGTTCCAAAAACAGAACACCAAAATGCGAATTATCCTAAGCTAGGCGCAATAGTACATAGCAGCTATATTTTATTTTTAGCTACTGTGCCTACAAAGGGCGCTAAAGCATAAGATTGCTAAATGATTGAGATGAGATAACTTTTGTGACATAAATCTCAAAACAGACTTTAACAGAACAACCTTCGCTTTCATAAATTAGATTTCTTATCGTGACGATTAGTTTTTTTTATCGATAGCCACATAAGCACCAGAAACTGAAGGTTTTTTGTTTTTATTGGCGAAAAAATTTACAGTCACCAGACATTGAGGTAGGAAAAAACGCACAAAAAACACAGCCTACAAAAAGCAGGCTGTGAACTAATTGCTTTAAATCTTGTCGGAAACCGCCAACGTTGCCGCCAATACATCTTGGCCAAACAGCACACTACGTTCCGGAGACCAGCCGTAAAGTGGGTCTGGATGGTTGTTATTGTCTTTGAATGGCATTTCAATGGTGTAAGACAAACACTTGAATTGCTCTGCCACCCAGTTAGAGCCAACGGTTAGGTTCGCTTTACCCGGTTCATCTTTATCGTAACCGATCTCGTCTTGGAACTCTGGTGTAATCGTCAGAAGTGCTTGTTTAAACGCGTTTTCCAACTCAGCCATGCCTTCGTCATAAGAAGGAATACCTTCAGAGCCCGCCACGAAGTTGTACGGGATAGCTTCATCACCATGAATATCTAGGAACATATCCACGCCAGTTTCTAGCATGCGCTCACGAACCAAGAAGACTTCAGGACTCTTTTCCATTGATGGCGTTTGCCACTCACGGTTTAGGTTTACGCCAACCGCGTTAGTACGTAGGTGACCACGCACACCGCCGTCTGGGTTCATGTTTGGTACAACGTAAAGTACTGCTTTTTCAAGCAATGCACGTGCAACCGTGTCGTTCTCATCAAGCAGACGTTGGATCATGCCTTCCATGAACCATTCCGCCATCGTCTCACCTGGGTGCTGACGTGCAATCATCCAGATTTTCTTTTTGCCTTCTTCTGGTTCACCGAAAGTAAGCAAGCTCATGTCATTGCCATCTAGCGTATGGCCAAGCGTCTCTAGTTGGCAGTGGTGCGCGCTTTGTGCCATGTGTAACAGGTCTAGGTGACGGTCGTACGTGTAAGGTGCAAAGTACGCAAAGTAAATTGAGCTGCGCTCAGGGATAACAGTGAAAGTCAGCGTGTCGCCATCGAACTCTGCCGGTACTCGGAACCACTCTTCACGATCGTAAGACGCAACCACGTCGTAACCTTGCCAACCTTCAGGGTAAGCCGATTTCGCAAGATCAAGAAGTTTGATGGTGTGTGATTGCTCGGCTTCTGTCTCTAGACGGAAGTGGAACCACTGGTAGAATTCCGACATGTTGTCGTTAGGAATTTTGAGTTGGATGTCGTTTTTGTCGTCCGCTTTCACTACGTGAATGCTGCCGCTGTCAAAGTTGCTGAATACTTTCATTTTATTACTCACCTTTTGCATCTGAGCTTGAAAGACTGAGGCTAACACAAAGGGAAGAGGTGCCTCTAACACTTTCACTTCTTCCCTATCCGTTTGCGATCAAAATATTCAGTTTAGTCGAGCTTATCCGCTTTGCCTGCTGGTCCTGCGAGTTTTGCTAGCCACTTATCCCAGATGAATGGCGTCTGCTCGTTATCTTCTGCTTCCTCTTTTCGACGTACCGCGTTGCGTACCATCATTGCTCCTGTCCATCGGAATGGCTCTGGCGGGAAATGCCCCAACGGCCCTTTGGCTAAACCGCTTTTCGTCCATTCATTCTCGATTCCGAATACCAACGAAGATAAGATCTTTCCGCCCATTCGAGTCTGCGCTACCCCATTACCCGAATAACCAAAGCCATAAAAGATATTGCTTTGGTTATCTAACTCACCGAAGAATGGAAAACCAGTTGCGGAGCGATCTGAACCGCCTGTCCATGAATAAGCGAACTCAGCCCCTTTCAAACGCGGGAACAACTTATCGAACGACTTACGCAGTAGATCTTGATAGCGCGTTGGCTTGTTGAACATCGCGTTGACTTGGTTGTTGAAAGAGAACTGATTGCCGCCTTTCCCCAACATCAAACGGCCATCTGGCGTATCTCGGTAATAGTGGACGAAGATACGTGAATCCAACACGCTAGAACCTGACTGCCAACCAGATTGAGTCAGCGCGTCACCAAGCGGTTTGGTGATCACCATGTCGGAAGAAACCACCACGATACTGCTTTTGAATTGCTTAAACTGCTCCACCATCCAAGCGTTTAATGCCAACACCACCTGCTGCGCTTGAATATTCCCTTTAGGTGTAGAAACAGTAGCAGGTTTTCCATAATCTAAACGCGTCATCGGCGTGTTCTCATAGATCTCAACACCCAACTCCATTGCGACGCGTCTTAATCCTCTCGCCAACAAAGCAGGCTGAACACTGGCTGCAACCGGAGAGTGAAAGCCTTCTATATTGCGCGGCGATCCTGCATTGGCACGCAATTCCTCAGATTGACAGCGGCGCCAGCTGTTCACATCTAGACGCTTTAACTCGTCTACCACTGGCTGCATTCCCCCCGTCTGAGACTGATTGGTCGCCGTGTAGTAGACGCCTTTTAACGACAATTGCGCATCGATATTGTACTGCTGACAGAATTCGTCAATCTCCAATACCGCTTGCTCCGATTCCTTCACCAACCACGCTGCGTGTTCTTCACCAAATAAACGCTTTAATGTAGGGAACTTAGTCGACCATGTCAGCATGCAACCGCCATTAGCCCCGGAAGCACCGCTACCGCACAAGCCTTTTTCAACCACTATTATGTGTTTCTCCGGCGATTGTTGCTTGATCATGATTGCCGTCCAGAGCCCAGTGTATCCACCACCAACAATGGCGACATCAGCTTGGATATTTTGTTGAAGTGGTTTGGCGGTTTCTGGTTGCTCGGCTTCAAGCGCTTGCTTAAACCAATATGAAGGGTGAGTCATTACGTATCCTTTGTAAGTGTGCGCATACAATGTTGCTTTGTTGCCACTTTACAAACGATCCAAATCATCAACGAGCTAGAAAAACTGACGCTGAGCGTTAGAAAATATTAAACCTAAATTAGTCATTTATTTCATTCACCATAATTATGTATATTAAAATAATAAAAAAGGGGAGCAAAACTCCCCAAATTCAATAAGAATAAATATATGGCAACGATAATATTGAAAACAAAATATTTTGCTAGCGAGTAGATGTATTAACGATTACCTGGCTCACGCATGCGGTATTCATATTTCACATTCAATATTGGTTGATAGGCAATCTGACCGTTATCTTGAAGAAACTCATCAACGGTAACTTTTGCATTAGTAATGGAAAACGACTGACGGTCTACCATATCAAATGCACTCTTAAACTCATCTCGTAGCTCTTTAGAAGACTTGCTTTGGTAGTTTTTAATCATTTCAAAACCCATGTCGTAGGCAGCTTGCTTACTATCCACAACATTACCTTGGATCGTTTTGCTGTTATTCGTCCATTGGTAACCACCAGCGAATGCCGCGACAGGAGTGGCAGTTAATACGATAAGACTGACTAGAGAGATTAAACGTTTCATAATATGCTCCTTACTTACCTTTTAAAATATCGAGTTCCAAATACTCGATGAATGTAGGTTACGTATAGAGACCTTTAGCTCGTCAAATTAATTTCAAAAAACATTCAATTATTTTTCAAGTTATTTTTAATTAAACGTAAGGCATAAAACTGCCATTTATTATTCATAATAAAAATATCTTAAAAAGCAGTCACTAAATAGCTTTTATTGTCTTATAAAGAAACCTTTATGGCTACTTTGCCACTCAGCCATGACACTCCCTTACCAAGCCATACAATACCTCTTGCCCCTTTTCTCTTAGAATCCTGCACAAACGAACACCGTTCAAAACGATCGTAATGGCACTGCGTCTGACACCAGAACACCACCTTTTGATGCCTCGGCGTCCTCTTTATCTTTTGGTGTTTTTCGACCATGACCAACAAGGCACTGCACAGATAACGAACTTAGGCTCGCCGAAAAGCCAGTCTGGAGTGAAATGACATGAATAAATCTATCCTTCATCACAGCAAAACCATTTACTCAGACGAGTACGCTGAGATCTATCACCCTATTTGGACATACCGCGCTAAGTTTATCGCGCGTGCACTGTTCTATCGCAAGTCATTCAACTATCTGGCGGACAATATTGAGGCGTCACTTCTAGAGATGCTTTGTTCTCGTACGCATCGTTTCTTAGAAAAGCCATTTCGTCCGTATATCGTAAAAAATAGCCCTGCGATTGATCGTTCAGCGCTTGTGGTTGATCACTACAACACTGTGTCGGAACTCGTCTCGCCTGATCTAATGAAACAGATCTATACCGATGCCAAGGGGCTCACTCTGATGACCTTTGAGATCGAGGATATTCTCTACACGGTCAAATTGGTTTATGAAGCTCGCTACCAAAAAGAAGGCGACATGAGCTTGGTATTACACAGCCAAGAAGATGGCCACTTCTATACTCTGTCGTTCACATTGGGACACGAGAACGGCGCTCGCAGCATCATGATTGGTGGCTTACAAGGCCCACGCAGCAACGAAAATAGCAATGAAAAAATCAAAAAGCTGACTCGTAAATTGTACGGTCAACGCCCAAAAAGTTTGATGGTCAGTCTGCTGGATCTTCTGGCTCAGATTTGGGGTGTTGAAACCATTCTTGCAGTGAAAACCCAGTCACACACTTATGCCGCTAAACGTTATAGCAAAGGACGAATCAAAACGGATTACGATGCATTGTGGAAGGAACTTGGCGGTACTGAGTACGATCGCAACTTCTACTCACTCCCAGTGAATGCTCCGCGTCGTGATATTGAAGGTATGTCGCGATCTAAACGTTCGATGTACCGTCGTCGTTATGAATGGCTAGACAACACCAAAGCAACATTCGAACAAGTACTAAGAAACTAAAAAAGCTAAAAGGCTAAAAAGCTGAGGAGAAACGTTCATGCGTTATTCATTCGTTGCTGCTCTGGTGTTGTCGACTCTTTCCCTATCGGCGAACGCTAGTACAAGCCAGCACATCATAGGCACGAACCTAGGTTATGGCGGTGTAAGCTATGACGCCCCCGCAAGTGAAGAATCCGGTGATATGTTTCTTGGTGAAGTTTATTACCGATACATGCCGACGCAAAACTTCGGGATTGAAGCGGGCTTCAAAGGGGCGTTTGATGGTATTGGTTCAACGCTGTTAAGCCCAATTTCAGAGGTTACCGACACGAGCTTTTCTGGCCCACGATTAAGCGGTTATGCCAGCTATCCACTTGGTGCCGGTTTCGAACTTTATGGTAAAGCAGGTATGACGCTCTACACCCTTGAGTACACTTACAAGGTGAATGGACAGAGCCGAAACATTGAACACACTAGCGTTGGTGGTGAAGCAGCAGCAGGATTAGGATGGAGCTACAAGCACTTTGGTTTAAACGCAGAGTATGTGTACTCAAAGAACAGTGATTTTGATTCTGGTGGCGTGATGTTCGGCGCTCAATTGCGTTTCTGACGTCCCTTATACTCCTACCCCTTCCCCAAAAACTAAAAAAGAAAAAGGCAGCGATGGCCTGAGTCGCTGCCTTTTTCTTTCATCAATACGAGTCAGTTCGTCAACGCAAGAATGATCCCCGCCACGATCGAAGTAACGCCAAGCCCTCGGGTGAGATACCATTTCTCAGACAAAAACCAAATCCCCATAAACAATCCAAACACAATGCTGATTTGCCTTAGTGCTACGACCAAGCTCACGTTGTCGGTCATGGTCATCGCAAACAGCACCAAGCCGTAGGTGGATGCCATCATTACCCCTGCCATGCTGGCTGTTTTGCGGATCTGCCACGCTGTCTTAATCTCATCTGGCTTGCCCATAACTAAGCACCATACAAGGGCTGGAATACCAATCGCCCAAAACTGCACGCCCAAGTAGAAGATTGCACTGTACTGATCATTCAAGATCTCTGATGCTTGTCCTGTGAGTAAACTCAGCGCTTCTTTATCGACTACCGAGTAACCCGTTGTGCCTATTGCGGCAATCAATGCCCAGAACACACCAACGTTCAAATAAGAGCCCAATGTCATCTGACGAAAATTCGTCAGTGGTACCAGCATACAACCAAGAGTAATTAGTAAGAATCCAAGCCACTGCTGACTAGATAATTCATGTCCCAATGCAACACTGATTGCGCCGACCATCATCACAGGCAGTGCCCGAGCAATCGGATAAACCACCCCCACATCAGCGTGCTTATAAGCGACAATCAAACCGACCAGATAAACCATTTGTGAAATGCCGCTAATGAACAGCAATCCCCAAAATTCACTCGGTAATGATGCCCAGCCAATGGTTACCAAATACCAAATCAAATAAGGGGTAAGGATGAAACATGCAGAAAAGCTGGCCGCCATGGTAAACGCGAGCCCAGAGCCAGAATTGCTTTTACCAAGGATATTCCAACCCGCATGGAGAACAGCAGAAAAAACGACGAGACCAATCGCCAACAAATCCATTTCAATGTTCCTGTCTGAATAAAATAAAGGCCCCGAGATGGAGCCTTAGATAATCCACTTAACGATTGAGTTCCGCCAGAGATTCAATGCTGATGGCATCGTGTCGCCAATACTCGATATCGCAATCAATCAACTCGCCGTGTTGGTTGTAGTTGATGCGCTCGACCACCATCGCTGGCGTACCGGCTGTCGCGCGCAATGCCTGAGCCATTTCACCTAACAAAGTGCTGGTTGAAATGCGGTATCGAATCTTTTGATATGTAACGCCATAATGATCGCGATAAATGTCCGTCAGTGAATTTGATAAATCGTAGTCCAGCAGGTTCGGAAACAGCTCTGGGCGAATGTAGTTTGTTACGAATACCACAGGTCTGTCTTCAAGGTATCGCACACGGTCGACTCGATACACGTCCGAGAAAGGTTGCAAGTCCAGCAAGCGCGCCGCTTGTTTGTTTGCCAACGTTCCTTTTGCTGCGACCAACTCCGTTTTTGGCACGCGATTTTGCGCTTTCGCCATGTTCGGGAAGTTCAGCGTTTGGGTTGGGTCGTAACGCAATGGCTCAGGTGAGATAAACCAACCTCGGCGATCTTCGCGATAGATTCGACCTTCCGCTTCTAGCAATGATAAAGCTTCACGCAGAGTGACGCGTGTAGTATCGAACGACTCCGCCAACTTACGCTCTGCTGGCAGTTTTTGACGCGGCGATAGCATGCCCGCTTCAATCTGTTCAACAATCGAATCTTTAATTTTTACGTATTGCACGAAGTGTCCTTATCTTTTGCGCCAAGCTTGTGTGCGATTCTCTAACAATTTACCCAAAGTCATCTGAACAGTCTTCGCAATTGCGGCAGCAATCATGATCATCACAGCCATCGCTGCTGCAGCGCCAGTTTGACCTGCATCGTCCATATTCAGAATTGAGACCGAAGCCGGAATCGTATCAGTTGAGTAAAGGAATACTACCGCAGAAGTGGTGGTCAATGCATTAACAAACAAGTAAGTCGCAATGTCCAAAATCGCAGGTAAACACACAGGTAATGTCACTTTAAAGAACAACTTGTATTGAGGAAGCTTCACCGATGCCGCCGTGGCTTCAATCTCCGATGGCAACTGCTTTAGCGCTGTCAGGGCGGTCATGTGACCCACTGTGTAGTAATGCACTACCGTGTTAATCACCAAGAATGCCATGGTGCCATAAAGTACGTTCAGAGGATTGTTCGCATCGTTGAAGTAAAAGATGTAACCCAAGCCAAGCACCATACCCGGAACCGCCATTGGCACCACGCTAAGCATTTGCATCACCTGACGAATTGGACCAAACGCACGCCCTTTCTCAATGCAGTAAGCACCGACAAAGATAATGGCTGTACCAATAACTGCCGTCCAACCTGCCAGCGTTAGCGAGTTGAAGAATGGGCTCCAACCGTAAGTGCTCATTTCGGCAAAGTTGTAGTTGTTTAGCGTCAGCGCTTTGTTCCAAGGCCAGAACGTAACTAACGAGCCATACACCGCCATGCCAAGCACAGCCAACACTGCGATAGAAATGATGCTGCAGTAAACCAAACAAATGCTGTCGCGCCCTTTGTTGGGCTCTGGCTGATATGGCACCGAGCGAGTGTCAAATAAGCTCTTTTGTTTTTTCTGTACCCAGCGGTCTGCGCCGAACGCCATTACCGCAGGGAATAGAAGCATAATGCTTGTCACCGCACCCATGGCAAAGTTTTGCTGTCCCACAACTTGTTTGAAGATGTCAGTCGCCAAAACGTTGTAGCTGCCCCCAATCACTTTCGGCACACCAAAATCCGTGATAACTAGCGTAAAGACGACGATAAGCGTACTGATCAAACCGTATTTCGCCGCAGGTAACGTCACCATAAAGAAAGTTTTGATGGGTGAAGTTTTAAGTGCGCGGGCTGCTTCATACAAACGGGCATCTGAAGTGCGCAGTGAAGTGGTCAAAATCATCAATGCATGAGGGAAGGTCCAGAAAATCAAACCCATCGAGATACCAATCACGCCATAAATCGAGTTTCCTAACAGTATCTCTTTAGCAATGCCTTGATTGCCGAAAAGGAAGATCAAACTGATCGCCGGCAACAACGAAGGCGCAAGGATCGGCGCAGTACCTAGAATTTGAAACAAACCTTTAAACGGCATGCATGAACGAGTCAGCGCGTAGGCATAACCGAACGCAAGCACACCCACTACCGAGGTCACTATCACGCCCAAAGTGAAGGTGTTGCCCACTGACACCCACAAGCTTGAAGAGGAAAAGTATGTCGCAAAGTTTGCCAATCCGACAAATTCGCCATTGGCATTTTGCACACTCTTGGTCAACATTGCCCAAAGCGGCATTAAGATGAACAACACCATCATGGTCGACAAACCAGCAAGCAAACCAAACAACACAAGGTTGTCGCGGCTAACACGTCCGAGTAAGGATTTTGCTTTGTCTTGTGTGGTCAGGCTATTCATCGTCATTGTCTTCGCATCCATGTTTACACCTACGCTGCTAGCGCTTTATCAACCGAGGGCACGGCGTAACCATGCAGCCCTTCTTCAGCAAACTGGATGTAACGTACATCGCCCGCCTTGATATTGAGTTTTTGAACCGTTTCCACAGGCACATCCACGACGATGGTTTTCGTTGAGCTGTCGTTTTGCAATACGCAATCAATGCGGAAAAACGCCCCCAAAAACTCGGTTGCCGTAACTCGCACAGGTAAAGAGTTGGTGTAGTTTTCAACGAACTTGATGCTTTCAGGACGCACCGCAAGGTCGAAGCGATCACCACGTTGGATCTTACGATTGGTCAAGCTTGGCGCTGGCATTAGGGTTTCCGCAATGCGCACTTGGGAGTCGGTTGCGACTGAAGTTTCTATAAAGTTCATGCTGCCGACAAACTCAGCGACAAAGCGCGTAGCTGGTTGTTGGTAGATCTCTTGAGGTGTGCCGACTTGCTCAATCACACCATGGTTCATTACCACGATACGATCCGCCATCGACAGCGCTTCGTCCTGATCGTGCGTAACCATGATGGTGGTGATGCCAAGCTTACGTTGCAGCTTACAAATCTCGTCACGTAAGTGAACACGTACTTTTGCATCCAGCGCTGACAGCGGCTCATCAAGTAACAGTAGACCCGGAGACAACGCTAATGCGCGAGCGAGTGCCACACGCTGCTGTTGACCACCAGAAAGTTGGTTAGGAAATTTCTCGCCGGAGGTTGGAAGACCAATGGTTTCTAACCAATAATCCACCTTCTCTAACGCTTCTTTGGTCGACATGCCTTGGTTCTTCAAACCCACCGCAATGTTCTCTTGCACAGTTAGGTTCGGAAACAGCGCGTAAGATTGGAATACGATGCCGAAATCGCGCTTCTCTGGCGGTAGGAATGTGGTCTCTTGACCGTTTTGAAAAATCGCACCAGACGTTGGCAAGTCTAAACCTGCAATGGCACGTAGCAGAGTGGTTTTACCGCAGCCAGAAGGACCAAGAAAACAAACAAACTCGCCCTTTTCAATCGCTAGCGAGATTTTCTTTAATGCAGTGAACTGTCCGAATTGCTTCACTACATTTTCGATATTTAGGTAATGTTGGTTAGTTGACATAACACACGCTCCAAATGGTATATACCAACTTTAGTTTTGGAGTGTTACGTTCCAATGACAAATTTATAGCCAGAAGATGACAAATAGATGAAGGGCGATGAGGTTTGTTTCTACGCTTGCAACCCCCTCCAACTCCCCCTTTTCTTGACATGATTTGCCAAGCATTTGAATGTGGTTATCAAGGGGGAGAGCTTTTCTTTGCTGCGGTGAGCTCCGTGCTTTCCCAACGTCATTCTGAAGGAGCCTAGGCGAGTATTCAGAATCTACTTGAAGCGCGTTGGATGTTGCATTGTGAATTAAATTATCCACCAATGCAGAACCAGTCCCTCCCCTTTACCAGCACGACTATTATAGTTTCCCGAAGTTGAAGCCAAGGGGAGGTTAGGTGGGGTTGGTGGTTTAACGTTGAGTTATGTGCTTCCAACCCCCTCCAACTCCCCCTTTTCTCGACATGCTTTGCCAAGCATTTGAATGTCATTATCAAGGGGGA
Organism: Vibrio jasicida 090810c; assembly: GCF_002887615.1. Classification (NCBI taxonomy): domain Bacteria; kingdom Pseudomonadati; phylum Pseudomonadota; class Gammaproteobacteria; order Vibrionales; family Vibrionaceae; genus Vibrio; species Vibrio jasicida. Next base: position 2,199,412 of record NZ_CP025793.1, read on the forward strand.
GAGCTGTTCTTTGCTGCGATGCGCTCCGTGCTTTCCCAACGTCATTCTGAAGGAGCCTAGACGAGTATTCATAATCTACTTGAAGCGCGTAGTGATGTTGCATTGTGAATTAAACTATCCGCGAATGCAGAACCAGTCCCTCCCCTTTACCAGCATGACTATTATAGTCCCCCGTAGGTAAAGCCAAGGGGAGGCTAGGTGGGGTTGATGGTTTAACGTTGAGTTAGGTGCTTCCAACCCCCTCCAACTCCCCCTTTTCTTGACATGATTTGCCAAGCATTTGAATGCGGTTATCAAGGGGGAGAGCTGTTCTTTGATGCGGTGAGCTCCGTGCTTTCCCGACGTCATTCTGGAGGAGTCTAGGCGAGTATTCAGAATCTACTCGAAGCGCGTTGGATGTTGCATTGTGAATTAAATTATCCGCGAATACAGAACCAATCCCTCCCCTTTACCAGCATGATTGCTGTAGTCCCCCGAAATTAAAGCCAAAGGGAGGTTAGGTGGGGTTGGTGGTTTAACGCTAGGTTCGGTGCCTACAACCCCCTCCAACTCCCCCCTTCTCTCGACATGGTTTGCCAAGCATTTGAATGCGGTTATCAAGGGGGAGATCTGTTCTTTGCTGCGGTGAGCTCCGTGCTTTCCCAACGTCATTCTGAAAGAGCCTGGGCGAGTATTCAGAATCTACTTGAAGCGCGTTGGATGTTGCATTGTGAATTAAACTATCCGCGAATGCAGAACCAGTCCCTCCCCTTTACCAGCATGACTGTTGTAGTCCCGCGAAGTTGAAGCCAAAGGGAGGTTAGGTGGGGTTGGTGGTTTAATGCTAGGTTCGGTGCCTACAACCCCCTCCAACTCCCCCTTTTCTTGACATGATTTGCCAAGCATTTGAATGTGGTTATCAAGGGGGAGAGCTGTTCTTTGCTGCGGTGAGTTCCGTGCTTTCCCAACGTCATTCTGAAAGAGCCTAGGCGAGTATTCAGAATCTACTTGAAGCCCGTTAGATGTTGCATTGTGAATTAAACTATCCGCGAATGCAGAACCAGTCCCTCCCCTTTACCAGCATGACTATTGTAGTCTCCCGAAGTTGAAGCCAAGGAGAGGTTAGGTGGGGTTGATGGTTTAACGTTGAGTTAGGTGCTTCCAACCCCCTCCAACTCCCCCTTTTCTTGACATGATTTGCCAAGCATTTGAATGCGGTTATCAAGGGGGAGAGCTGTTCTTTGCTGCGGTGAGCTCCGTGCTTTCCCAACGTCATTCTGAAAGAGCCTGGGCGAGTATTCAGAATCTACTTGAAGCCCGTTGGATGTTGCATTGTGAATTAAATTATCCGCGAATGCAGAACCAATCCCTCCCCTTTACCAGCATGACTATTGTAGTCTCCCGAAGTTGAAGCCAAGGGGAGGTTAGGTGGGGTTGCTGCTTTAAGGCTTTTGACTCTCGCCTCTTCTAAAAACAAAAAATCCACCTCAACCGAGGTGGATTTCAATATTCAAATCAAAGCAAATTCAATTAAGACTTTGGCTCTGATTTCGCGTCGAACTTCTCAGACCATGCAGCTAGGATTTCTGCACGCTTACTGCCCATTTGCGCGAAGTCCATCTTCGCCATGTTCTCTTGAACGTTCGGGAAGTTAGACACGGTCGCTTTCACTTCTTTATGTGCAACCACTGGGTACATTTCTACGTAAAGCTCGTTTGCTGCTTTAGAGATTGACCAGTCGACAACACGCTTCGCTGCATCCGACTCTTTTACTAGACCAACGGCTTCTGATTCCCAGCCGATGCCTTTTGGTGTGATTACCGCTAGTGGTGCACCTTGTGTTTTCAGCTTCGCGCCGCGGCTTGCCATCGAAATACCGATAGCCACTTCACCCATACCCGCTTGAACACATGGTTTAGAGCCCGAGTGCGTATAGTGTGCAATGTTCTTATCTAAGTCACGCATGTAGTTCCATGCCTGATCTTCTCCCATGTTTTGTAGCCAAGCAGAAACCTGCATATAGCCAGTGCCTGAAGAAGCTGGGTTCGGCATTGCAATGTGACCTTTGTAAACCGACTTTGTTAGGTCTCCCCAAGACGTTGGTTTCGGTAGGTTAAGTTGTTTCGCTACCGCTTCGTTGAAACAAACTGCGTTAAAGAACGCATCGTTACCGAACCAAGCTTGGTTTGATTGAGGGTCGTTTAGATTCGCATGCAGCTCTTCCAAACCTTTTGGTGTGTAAGGCTTAAGAAGACCTTCATCTTTAAGCAGTGCCATTGACGAGCCAGCAAGACCCCAAACCACTTCCGCTTGAGGGTTGTTCTTTTCTGCCAGCAATTTCGCCGTCATGATACCGGTTGAATCGCGAACCCACTTAATCTTGATATCTGGGTTATCTTTCTCAAACGCAGACTTGTATTTCGCAAGAATGTCAGTTTCGAAAGCGGTGTAAACCGTGACTTCCTGTGCTGCCATTGCATTCGTAGCTAGCAGAGAAACAAGTGCAGCCAGCGATCCTTTCATCAAACGGTTTTTCATCATTTTCTCCAGTTAATTTGGCTAAGCTTTAATTTGGTCTGTACCAGTTGACGATATACACCCTACTGAGCCTTTATGACGAATTCATGACCATTAAATGGCAGTTTTACGAAAATTATCGATGAATAATCGTTCAATTGATCCGCCATTTTCTGGATATTAAAGTTTTATGAAATTGGATATTCGCCTATTTACTGCCCTTTTCTTCCTAGCTAGAGTGAACTTGAAATTTGGTGTAGACCAATTAGCCTATTCTGATGGAAATCGAGATGAAAAACGAATACCTACTACTGACTCCAGGTCCTCTATCTACTTCTGAAACGGTACGTAAAGCCATGCTTAAAGACTGGTGTACTTGGGATGATGAATACAACAAAGACGTCGTAGAAGTGATCCGCACTAAGCTTGTAAAACTGGCGACGGAGCAAGACGGCTACACCAGCGTACTAATGCAAGGTAGCGGCACCGCATCAGTAGAAGCGACGATAGGCAGCGCCATTGGCAAAGATGGAAAATTGTTGGTTGTCGACAACGGTGCTTACGGTGCGCGTATCGCTCAGATCGCTGATTACCTAAATATTCCATGCCATGTAGTTTCCCCAGGCGAAACATCACAGCCACACTTGAACGAGGTGGAAACTGCATTGGCATCGGATCCTGCGATCACACACGTGGCGATTGTTCACTGTGAGACAACCACTGGCATGCTTAACCCAATTGAGGCATTTGCTTCTGCGGCAAAAGCACACAGTAAAGTGGTGATTCTCGATGCCATGTCGAGCTTTGGTGGCATTCCTATTGATATCGCCGACCTAGGCATCGATTTTATGATCAGCTCTGCAAACAAATGTATTCAAGGCGTGCCGGGCTTTGGCTTTGTGATTGCGAAACAAACTGAGCTCGAAAAGTGCCAAGGTCAAGCGCGTTCTTTGAGCCTTGATCTTTACGACCAATGGCATTGCATGGAAATGAACCACGGCAAATGGCGTTTTACGTCTCCAACGCACACGGTTCGCGCTTTCTACCAAGCATTGTTAGAGCTAGAACAAGAAGGCGGAATCGAAGCCCGTCACGACCGCTACCAGACTAACCAGAAAACACTGGTTGCAGGTATGCGCTCTTTGGGGTTTGAGCCACTACTGAGTGATGACCTTCATTCGCCAATCATCACTTCTTTCTACTCTCCGACGCACAGTGATTACCAGTTCAAAGCGTTCTACACACGTTTAAAAGAGCAAGGTTTTGTGATTTATCCGGGTAAGGTATCGAACGCAGATTGCTTCCGTATCGGCAACATTGGCGAAGTTTACCCAGCAGATATCGAGCGCTTAATCGGTGCAATTGAAAAAGCAATGTACTGGCAAGTTGCGTAAAGCAGCCTTCTGATTGAGAGAGCGTTATGACTCAGAATATCAAACCGACCCATTTCCGCAGCGAAGGCGATGTCAACACAACACCAGCGCGCCAAGCTTGGAATGCATCGATGGACGACGAACGCACGCAAGCATTATTGAAGCGTGATTCGGAGGTCTTTCTTCATCAAGCCATGTCGACGCCTTGCTTAGATACCTTGGAAGCAGCAGAAGGCATCTACATCCAAGATGCCACCGGCAAAAAGTACATGGACTTTCATGGCAATAACGTCCACCAGCTAGGCTATGGTCATCCGCATGTGATTAACCGTGTGCAAGAGCAAATTTCCAAACTGCCGTTTTCACCACGTCGTTTTACCAATGAAACTGCGATTGAATGTGCCGAAAAACTCACCCAAATCTGTGGCGGCGAATTGAACCGCGTGCTGTTTGCTCCGGGTGGCACATCTGCGGTTGGTATGGCTCTTAAATTAGCACGCCACATCACGGGCAACTACAAGGTGGTGTCGTTGTGGGACTCCTTCCACGGCGCATCATTGGATGCCATTTCAGTAGGTGGCGAAGCGTGTTTCCGCCAAGGTATGGGACCATTAATGGCAGGTGTTGAGCGCATTCCACCAGCGGTGTCTTACCGCGGTGCTTTCCCAGTCGCGGACGGCAGCGATGTGCATTACGCCGATTACCTCGAATACGTGATTGAGAAAGAAGGCGGCGTGGGCGCGTTTATCGCAGAAGCAGTTCGTAATACCGACGTACAAGTGCCGAGCAAAGCCTACTGGAAACGCATTCGCGAAATCTGTGACAAACACAATGTCATGTTGATCATCGACGACATCCCGAATGGCATGGGTCGCAGTGGTGAATGGTTTACCTACCAAGCCTATGACATCGAGCCAGATATGCTCTGCATCGGTAAAGGTTTGGGCGGAGGGTTAGTGCCTATCGCTGCCATGGTAACCAAAGACAAATACAACACTGCTGAGCAAATCTCCATGGGTCATTACACTCATGAGAAAAGCCCTATCGGTTGTGCTGCAGCACTGGCAACCATGGAAGCCATTGAGCAAGACGACTTGCTAGATAAAGCCAAAGCCGACAGCCAGTTCATGCGTGAAAAGCTGCTAGAGATGAAAGCCAAATACCCAGTGATTGGTGATGTGCGTGGCATCGGCATGTTATGGGGCATTGAACTGGTCACTGACCACGAAAGCAAAGCACGCGCGTATGACGAAGCGGAAGCTGTGTTGTACCAATGCCTCAACAACGGCGTGAGCTTCAAGGTGTCTCAAGGTAACGTGATTCAACTCAGCCCACCGCTGATCATCACTCGCGAACAACTAACAGAAGCGTTGGCAATTTTCGAAGAAGCCATCGCCAAAGTGTGTAAAGACTTTAACTACATTTAGGTTTTGTTGACCTTTTGAGCTGATTTTTGCAGCAGTTTGTGGGTTCTTTATGCAAGGCAGAGGCTTTGAGTTGTAGCTGTTCTACCTGATAAGCCGATAACGCAGAAGAAAGGAACCACAAACGCTGCCCGAAGGGTTCGGCTAAAAGCGTTTTACTCTTTGTTGTGAGGTGTTGTGCTTAGAATGACTAGGCTACAAACCTCTCGCCGCGATTAAAACGCTTTTATCTCGAACAAAATTTAACCGCAAAAGGTCAACAAAACCTAGAGTCAATAGACCTCAACAAAAACCCATTTACCCAGAGCGCGGTTCCAACGTGTAGGCAAGCGCTCTAGTAAGCAAGAAAAAGGATTGAACATGAGCAACTCACCAATTCAAGCAGTGATCTTTGACTGGGCTGGCACTATCGTCGATTTCGGCTCTTTTGCGCCAACCAGCATCTTTGTAGAAGCATTCAAACAAGGTTTTGATTTTGATATCAACCTTGAAGAAGCTCGCGAACCAATGGGGCTTGGTAAATGGGATCACATCCAAGCTGTGGGTCGCATTCCTGCGGTTGATAAGCGTTGGAATGATAAGTTTGGTCGCTCAATGACCAGCGAAGACATCGACGCTATCTACGCGGCATTCATGCCTCTGCAAAAAGCAAAAGTGGCTGACCATGCAGACCCAATCCTTAATGCGATTGACGTTGTAAACGGTCTGAAAGACAAAGGCATCAAGATCGGTTCTTGTTCTGGTTACCCTCGCGAAGTGATGGACGTGCTGATTCCAGTGGCAGCGGATTACGGTTACAAACCGGATTACGTGGTAGCAACGGATGACCTGCCTCAAGGTGGTCGCCCAGCACCATTTATGGCACTGAAGAACGTGATTGAGCTGAATGTTACCGACGTTAATGCGTGTATCAAAGTGGATGACGCCGCCCCGGGCATCGATGAAGGTCACAACGCCGGTATGTGGACCGTTGGTCTGCTGCTTTCTGGTAACGAAGCGGGTCTGACATTTGAGGAATACCAAGCTGCGGACGAAACAACACTTAATGCTGCTCGTGAAAAAGCGCGTGCAAAATTGCTCATGAGCTCGCCGCACTACCTCATCGATACGATTGCTGACTTCCCAGAAGTAGTTGCAGATATCGAACGTCGCCTAGCAGCAGGTGAACGTCCGTAATCTTCATCTTCCACCAATAAATGAAAACAAACGCCCCTCACGTGAGGGGCGTTTTTCTTTTTGACGCTATCTTAAAGAGGCTAGGCTTATTGAAGCGTACTTCCATTAGATAGCAGCTTCCTTGTCGGCTCTTGCTCGGTGTATTCGACCGCATCTTGATCCGCGAGCTTATCGACTTCCGCCTGTTCACCCACCACAACCAACACGTGTTGTTTCACCAGAGCGTCGACCACTTCAATGTTGTGCTGACGAAGAAGCGCTCTCACTTCGCTCTCTTTTCCTTCATGATACTTAACAAAGTAACGTGCAGGTTGCTGCTCGGCTTGATCTTGGCGTTCATCCACGAGAGGAAATCCTTGATTGTTTGCCAAGCAGCTTGAGCTCAGTCCGATTGCCAATAGTGCGGTAGCACCTACCGCAGACAAAGAAAGTAAGGTCAACTTCTTCATAGTCACTCCTTATTGAAAGGTCAGAGTCCAACTGTTGATGGTGCCTGTGTCTCTTCTGGCATTGTCCACCGCTTTAAGTTCCCATGTGCCTTGTGATTCAAAACCAGAGAAATCCGCTTGGAAATTGGTTTTAATGTCGTTTGCACCACCACCCGCATTGTCGTGCAGTACTACTTGACCACCGTCAGGTGACGTTAGCGTGACACGAAGATCGCCAATGTAGGTGTGAGTGATATCCAAGTCGATAGTCACTGAACCTGCATCGCCAGAGCGAGCCACATCTAATGGGCTTACGATACCTGCAGAGCTGTTGTCAGGAATCGCTACTGCATTCGAGTTGGTGTAGCTAGAAGGTGCAGAACCGCCACCTGATGAATCGCCCGAACCGTTGTGCGCTGCAACAAGAGAAACACCAGAGTACGCACTGTAGCCGTAAACCAATACTTCATATTGCCCTGCACCAGATACGTTCAAGCTACAGCTTTCGCCATTACCGCCCGCCCATGAACGACAGTCGTAAGTGCTGGTGCTTGGTGTGCCATTAAAACGCACGTAAAGGTCAGCATCACCAGAGCCGCCACTCATGTTGAATGTCGCTTGCGTTGCATCCGCAGGGACGTCAAACACAAATACAGTGCTTGATTTGCTGCCACCAGAAAGCTGCGTCTTCGCCACGCCATTTTCTAGAACGTTGTCGTTGCCAGAGCCGCCGCCATCCGGACCATTACAACCTGCGTCTAAGTATTGTTTCGCGGCTTCAGCATTCACAAGACCGTGACCAGTGCGGTTATCACGACCTGTTACGTCGATGTCCGTTGCGGTCTTGATCAGTGCATTACGTACTTGCGCAGCGGTACAAGTTGGATGGTAGCTCCACACCAAACCCGCAACACCCGTTACGTGCGGCGTAGCCATCGAAGTACCGTTGTAGTACTCGTAGTCTTCACCCTTGGTGGTCGATACGGTTATGTCTTGACCAACATAGCCCAACAGTTCCTGACCGAAGGCACGATCAACCGTCACTGACACAATACGCGCCGCGTTGTTTTGATCGACGAGGAAAGGATTCTGCAAACCCGGTAGCTCAGAGTTACTGTACACAATCGCCGCACTTGCGCCTGCGTTGTAACACGCTTGAACTGCATCGATTTCTGGGTAGTTGCCCGATGATTGGTTACTCACACGCTCGGTCAAACAGATCTTGCCCGACATATCGCCACAGCTGAAGCTGCTACCGGATACATCACAGCTTGCTAGTGTCGCCGTGATGGAACCGGCTACTGGATCAGGACCGTAACTGCCGCCCGATTGGATCAAGCGGTTGTGAGGAACGATGCCACGATCGAACTGGCTAACACCGTTCAAGCGAATGTCTGAAAGCTTACCCTCGCCCACTGTCACCGTAGACAGAATTGCTACACCCGGACCTGCGATTTCAACTTGGTCTGTCGCTTGAGAAAACGCCGCGTGATCACGCTTATCATCCACTGCCGCAACCGACATTACTGAATCGTAAGACGCTGGGTAGCTGTGCGCAGTATTACCATCGTTACCCGCAGCGGCAATCAGCAGCACGCCTTGGTCGTAAATGGTTTGCAACGCGTTTTTCTCCGTCACACTCGATTGGCTACCACCAAGGCTCATGTTGACGACGTTCGCGCCGTTGTCAGCACAAGTTTGTACCGCTTTCACCAAGCTGGATGAGTAGCCCCACCCCGCTTCATTGAACACCTTTACGATGTGCAAATTCACGTTTTGGTTTGGCATAACACCTTTGATGCCTTCCGTGTTGGCAATCGCAGCAATCGTACCTGCTACGTGCGTCCCGTGAGCGTTGTTGTTCCCCGGAACACTCCAAGAGCCGGTACCGCTGTCGTTTGTACCCGACACTCGGTTACCACTCAGATCGTTGTGCGCCAGATCGTAACCCGAGTCGATGATACACACGGTGCGATTCCCTGCGTTCGAGTCATCCAGAAGCTGAGCGTTCACCGCCTCATAGCCCCAAGGGATAGTCTCACTTAACAGATAACGCGGTGGGTCAATTTCAACGTATTCCACATCGCTGCGGTTACGCAATTGCCCCAATTCCGAGTCTTCCATCTCCACGCTGTAGATCGCGCGGTTTCCTAGCTTTTCCACTTTACGCGCTTTGAGCTGATCTAATACCGACTCTTGCGCGATGCGTGGCCCCCAGAATGAGTTCCCACCCAATGCTGAAGGACTGGACGTATCTTCTTTAAATTTGACGATGTATTTGGTCGGCAAGTTAGATTCGTCGAACCCCGTTAGAGGAGCCGCATGCGCTGACATCGAAAATGTCAGTGCTACTGCAACGGCAGACAATGAAAACAAGCCATTTAATTTAGTTGTTGTGTGATGCATTTGCTCTATTCCTTGTTGAGCTGATTTTTATTCACTTTTTACTCATGAAAAGTCATTCAAACCTCATTAACATGAGTTATTCAGCTATAGGTTATTTGTTAAAAAATCCAAACAATTCATTTTATGAATACATAATTGTTAATAAAAGATCATTTAATAAACAGAAATAGTGAACATTTAAAATCAACCAATTTACTTATAAAGCAATTACTTATTAACAAGAAAAGTGCATGTTAAATTAATGTTAGTGAGTAATTATTCTAGATTTTATAAAATTGTTCTATTTACCAAATCTATTGAAATACGATTGCGGTACCAAAATTGACAATTTGAATAATTAGATATTTGACTGAATAGCGTATTTACCCAGAATGAGGAGAGTTGATGAGATAACTTCTCATCTAAATCATGACGATAATCATTATAGAGAGTGAATCATGAACAAAACCATTACGTTACTTAGTGCATTATTACTACCACTCAATCTTGCTCACGCTGCCGAATCAACACTGTCTCCGGAGATGATCAGTGCTTCACAAGTAAGAAGCACACAAGACAAGCAAACTTACACATACGTTCGCTGCTGGTATCGAACTAGTTATTCACACGATGACCCAGCAACTGATTGGGAATGGGCAGAAAACCCAGATGGCAGCTACTTCACTATTAACGGTTATTGGTGGAACGCACTCTCATTCAAAAACATGTTCTATACCGATACGCCACAAAATGTTATCAAACAACGTTGTGAAGAAACGCTCGATCTAGCGAATGAAAACGCCGATATCACTTTCTTTGCCGCTGATAATCGTTGGTCATACAATCATTCGATCTGGAGTAACGATCCTGTAATGCAGCCAGATCAGATCAACAAAGTGGTCGCGTTGGGCGATAGCTTGTCGGACACGGGCAACATCTTTAACGCATCACAATGGCGCTTCCCGAATCCAAATAGCTGGTTCTTAGGGCATTTCTCTAACGGGTTTGTATGGACAGAGTACATTGCTCAGGCGAAGAACCTACCGCTCTACAACTGGGCTGTAGGTGGCGCTGCGGGTGAAAACCAATACATCGCTCTGACAGGAGTGGGTGAGCAAGTTTCCTCTTACTTAGCGTATGCGAAACTGGCAAAAAACTACAAACCAGCCAATACCTTATTTACCCTTGAGTTCGGTTTGAATGATTTTATGAACTATAACCGCAGCGTTCCAGAGGTAAAATCAGACTACGCTGAAGCTTTGATCAAGCTGACGGATGCAGGCGCAGAAAACTTTCTCCTGATGACGCTACCCGATGCCACGTATGCGCCTCAGTTTAAGTATTCCACTCAAGAAGAGATCGCAACTATTCGAGCAAAAATTCTTGAGATGAACGAATTTATCAAAGCACAAGCTGATTACTACTCAGCGCAAGGTTTAAACATCACATTGCACGATACTCATGCACTGTTTGAAGGCCTAACAGCAAACCCTGAGCAACATGGGTTTGTAAATGCAAGCCAAGCCTGCCAAGACATCAATCGCTCATCGGCAGCAGACTACTTGTACAAACATTCGCTACGTTCTGAGTGTGCCTCTTCGGGCTCAGACAAGTTTGTATTCTGGGATGTGACTCACCCAACTACGGCCACGCATCGCTACGTAGCAGAGAAGATGCTAGAAAGCAGTGATCAGCTATCAAACCACCCTTTCTAAGCGGTCTATTAGAACCTCTCAAATATTGAGAGGTTCTGTCCTCTAAATCTCTCTTTACATTCATAGTCTGAGATTGAATTAGCAGGCTGAACTCGGTAAGTTGAAAGAAAAACCAGAGGTCAATGTCGTGCTCGATCATCCATTTACTCAACGCGCTCTTGATGTGATTCGCTCGAAATCCGCAGGAGTACCGCAGTCACATCCTTTCGCAGTGACCATCAACTTTCATCCCGATCGAACCACTTCTGAGGGCGAACCGCTGCTTAAAGCAATAGCCCAAGATGGTAAGCTCAAATCCCAATTTGAAACCGGTACAAGCAACGGCGGACTGACGGCTTACGAAGGTGGGGAGCGTTGGCGTTGGGAGCAGCGCGTGTTTGATGGTGTTTACGACAATAGCCAACCAAATCAACGCCCAAAGTATGGCGCGTTAAACTTCTCTAGTTCAGAAGTTGGCGCATCACCAAGATTTGGTTCTAGCTACTTCTTATTGAAACCAGAGATCAGCAAGCGAGCGACATTTTGTTATCCAGATAGCTTCTTCGAGCCAGAGCACTTCGCCACTATTGAACGCATTCACCCCTTGTTGGATGAGTTAAACGCACAAGCGCCAGACAGGTTGGACGCCTATATCGAAACTCAAATCCACGGCGATTTGCACTTGAAGGAAGATATTCAAGCCTTGGTGCTCGACCCTTCATTTAAAGGCACTGAGGTAGAAGGTTACGCTCGTGAGTTACCAGTTGAGATTCGTTGGCATAGTGGTTTTTGTGTCTCAATAGAAGACATCAATCTTTATCCAGATTATCGAGGACAAGCCATTTTAGACATCGCAAATCAGGTTGCAGAAAATGGCATGCTAACGCCACGCATTATTGGTGAAGCGGTAAAAGTAAAAGCGTTTGACGAGCAAGACTTGAAGAAAGTCTGGCACTACTTAGCGCGATTTGGGTTTGATTATCGACAGACTGGCGATTAAAAGCCACCAGCCCATTTGTCGAAATCGTCGATCACGTTAAGCTCTTGTTGAGTGCGAGGGCGCGGATAATACGGCAGAGCAAGTAACTTCTCTGATGGCATTAACAGCCAATCTGGTGACATCTTCATGCGCACCAACTCTTGCTCATCATCGCGGCGAACAAACATGTAATAGCCATTTGCGTGGGTATTGGCGTAGCTGGCGATTTGCACAATCTCGCCGCTTGGCAGTTTTATTTTGCGTCCCAAAGGATACAAACGATGCAGCGCAAAGCTCACATGCGCATCTTCGAGATACCCCTTTTTAAAACGCGATAAACCAATCGCAGTGGACGTCGTGCGATGAGACCACCCAGCTAGCTTCAACCCTTTGAGAGAGTCTTTGAATGGTTGTCCTTTTGGCTCGCCTTCGTTGGAGATAAATTGCACCGTTAATGCGTCAGCTTGCTCATCTAAAATTTGCAAAAATTGCTCGCCCGTTTTATCTGCCAATAATTTCACGTTACTGCTCCGCCAAGATATGTGAATGGAATACTATAAAGACCTTAACGCAAAGTTCAAGGTCATCTTTTTAATCGTTTTTGCTTGTGATTTACACCCTCTAAAACAAGAATACAAAGCGACAGATTTTATAAATCATGTCAATGTATTGCTTCATAAAACAATGATAACTAGGGATCAGTTTGCTTAGATTATTACAAATAGTCGTACTGATAAATGCGGTCGCGGCAGTGATCGTATTTGGACTTTCTCACTTTGTGCCTCAATTTCAATCGACCCAATTGAGTGACTTTTTGTTTTTTGTCCTCGTCGTCATCTGGGTATTAGCAAAACTGACTTGGGAGGGCGGTATGTATTCTCGTCATTCGCTCCTCGATGATGAATTCACGGATAAAGTGCACTCAATGGTCGACCGTCAGCATTTCGAGACAGACACAAGCAAAAACTATCAGCTTGGGTTTATCTTTTTTATCGCGGGTTTACCATCACTTTTCGTCAATCTTGCTATGATGATTTGGTAACCCTTTAAGGAGCAAAGAATGAATCTAAAACGCTATGTTATGTTGCCTATGATGGCAGCAGCACTATTTGGCTGTGCTCAACACGAATCCGATGACACCGCAAAAATCATGACCGTCAATGTGGGTTCAGAATTGGTGGATTGTGTGGGTGTCGGGCCAATGAAATGCATGGTGGTCGATGGTAACTACTTCTATGACCAAATCGACGGTTTTGAATTTAAATCAGGTTCCGAGTACACGTTAAAAATCAAACGTACTCAGCGATTTACCCCAGAGAATGCACCAGCCGATGCGAGCTTGTATCGATATGAGCTGATTGAAGTGTTAGAGAAGCGATAGCCGTAACATTCACCACCCATAGAAAAGGAAGTTTTATGTTTGGAAATTGGAAACGAAACCGCCAAATTCGTGAGGTAGCAAAGGACATCACGCCAAAACTAGCACTCAAGTATGGTGAGAAAGCAGATTACTCGAAGGAAGAGATCGATTGGGCGCTGAAAGAAAATGGTAAGACAGATGATGCCTTTGCCCTGATCGCATACGGCATGTTGATTAGCCAAGCCGCTTACGTGCCGATGGGCCTAAGCCATGAGCTAGGGGAACATGCTGAATTCCAATCAGAAGTCTCACTTGCCTTATTTGACCAAGCGACGGATCTGGTGAGCGTCAGTGCCTTACTGACTTACGCGGAGATTCAAGACAGCCACAAACAACAGCCCGCTACCGATTCGGATGATTTCGATGCAGATGGTGGAGACTTTGGAGGAGACGGCGGTGGGGATGGTGGCGGTGAATAGCATCACGCCAGCATCTGTGGCGATAAGCACCTGAGGCAATATAAAGCGGCGCTAAGTCATCTCAATATTAAACACGAAAAGGCTCATCGCGAGCCTTTAGCTTATCACCTTGGGTAACTTAGTAGCTTCGTTTTGCTTACACCAAACCTTTCAATTTCGCCAAACCATAAGCGGCGATAGTCACGCAGTCTTTGATTTCACCCTCTATCATCATTTGCTCGAACGCTTCAACGGAGAACGAGCGTGTGATCAAGTCTTCCTCTTCACTGTCTAACTGATTGCCTACTTCAGACAACTCACTCGCGAAGTACACGTGGCAAGTCTGGTTTAAGAACCCATAAGCGATAAACTGCGCACCAACGTACTCCATCTTATTGGCTTGCATACCCGTCTCTTCTCGAAGCTCACCTTTTGCTAGCTCAAGATGATCCGCATCTGGATTTGATTCCCAAGCACCTTGTGGGATTTCCCAACAACGTTGCCCTACGGTGTAACGAAACTGCTGTACTAAGTGAATCACGCCGTTATCGATCGCCAGAATTGCTGCACAGTCTGGCTTGTCGACTACACCGTAGATGCCTTCTGCTCCACTAGGACGTTGGATCTTATCTTCACGTACCGTCATCCATTTGTTTTGATACACCACTTTGCTGTCGAGCTGCTTGATGTCTGCCATGAGAGTCCTTACTGCTTGATTCTTCGAAATTAGTTATTGGATTAGAAGCCATTCTAACGCTGTTTGCGTGTCAGTTTGTAGACGGTTTTCAAAATCAACGCGCTTATTGGTATTCAATATATCCAATCAAAACAATCATTCATCGCAATGATTAGGATGGCGCGAAATGGCAAGTTTTCAATTCGAGGAACTCATATAGTTAACCCATCGACGCAAGGCATGGCTTTGCAAACTTGTTCATTATTGATTGAGGGTTCTTATGAGCGCATCGGATAAAGTCTACGGTTTCAACACTCCACAACGTCTGTTTGTTGGTTATACCTTGGCGGTATTGGTAGACCTTACGGTACTGAACTTCTATGACGAATATTGGGATTTCGTAACCATTGATTCATTTACGATTTCTTTCGCCGCGGCATTGCTGCTTCAGTTGCTCTTGAAGCTGTCTATCAAAGCGGAACACAAAATCGCAGAGTACTTTAAATCGAAGCCGGGTACGGCACCTAAGATTTACCGTGGTATCTCGACTTACGTTATCTTGGTCGGTTCGAAGTTCGTAATGCTAGAAGCCATTAACATTCTGTTCGGTGACAAGGTTGACTTTAGTGGTCCTTGGAACGGTGTCGTCGCCTTCTTTGCGGTGGTGTTTACTATCCTGATTTCAGAAGTCATCGTCGGTAAGATTTACTTCAAACTTGGTGAGAAAGAACAACAAGCACAACGTGAATTGGCTGAAAATAACGCTAGTTAATAAGCAAGCTCGATAAATACAAAACAGCATCGATAGAAACAAAAATGTATGGTCCGCCCCGTTATTGCAACTACAATTTAGTAATAACGGAGTTGGTTTGCGCTAATGTATTCGGAGTCCTTGTTGGGAGCACTAGCTTCCCAGCTCCACGATGATATCCGCGCCAGATTATCCTTAAAAGCCCCAAAGCAACTAGGTGCTATTTTTTGTATCAGGTTACTAATCTGGCCGATAGACCGTTTTTGTCATCACGTTCATTGGCGTTGCAAACTTGGTTATGGCTATACAGCCTTAAAAGCTTGGCGGTGGTACAACACCGCCCAAGCTATTCTTGCTAGCTTATTGGCAAGTGCGACTACCACTACATTAAACGGCTTTGTTGCTCGTAAATTGACTAACCAATCTCCAAACACTTTTCCTGTTGTTTCTATCCTAGATAGCACGGACCTCGCTCCATGTATAAATAGAGCGCGAAGGTGTTTGTTCCCTCGTTTACTCATGCCTAATAACTTTGATTTGCCACCCGTTGAATACTGCCTTGGAACGAGCCCTAGCCATGCTGCCATCTCGCGACCTCCACCAAAGTTTGAAGGAGAACTGATATTGGCCACACACAACGTTGCTGTTAAATCACCAATACCAGGAATACTCTTCAAAAGTTCGGCATTTTCATTATTTTCAGTAATCGCTTTCAGTTTTCTATCTTGAGTAGATACTTGCTCATTTAGGTATTTATAGTGCTCATGAATCGAGAGCAACTCAGCGACCAGACTCGGTGGTAACTTTATATCTTGCTCGGCCAACCACTGAAATAGCGCTTTCATCTTGGCATGGCCTTTAGGAAAACTCAGCCCAAACTCAAGTAGTATTGCTCCAATTCGGCTCATACAAGCCGTTCGTTCTTTGATATAACCATCCCTCACTCGATGGATAGCTGCGATTACCTGAGCTTCCTCTGACTTGGCAGAGACAAATCTCATGCTTGGTCGACTCGCTGCTTCTGCTATCGCAGCCGCATCAATAAAGTCGTTCTTATTACCTTTGACGTAAGGTTTTACATATTGAGGCGGGATAAGTCGAACTCGATGCCCATAGGCTTCACACTTTCTCGCAAGCCAGTGAGCACCACCACAGGCTTCAAAAGCGATGATGGTAGGTTCAAGTACAGATAAGAAACGGAGTAGTTGGCTTCGACTAAACTTACGGCGAATAACGTCTTTGCCAGTGTGATTGTTGCCAACCGCATGAAAGCAGTGCTTGCCTAAATCGATACCTAAGATGTGAATGGTAGACATATGTTTCACCTCGTTCTGAGAGCCTACTCTAAGCGTAGGGCTTGAGAGTGAGGCGGACCATATAATTAGCGCTGAGAAATCAGCGCTTTTTTTGATTATTCGTTCGCTTAAGCTTAAGCGACGAGGATGTTCTTAAGCTCGTTCAACGATTCCACCGTGTAGCTTGGTGCAATACGCTCATCCACACTCGCACCTGTGGTGTTCAACCAACACGTTTCAATACCAAAGTTGTTACCGCCCAAGATATCGGAATGCAGGTTATCGCCCACCATCAATACGCGCGTCTTACATGGGTTGCCCATTTGCGTCATCGCGTATTCAAAAATACCCAGATCCGGCTTAGCAATACCAACTTGCTCAGAAATCACCACTTGCTCGAAGTAATCGCTCATACCTGTACGTTCTAGGCGAATCGCTTGCAGTTCAGTAAAACCATTGGTGATGATGCCCATTTTGGCTTTACCTTGCAGCGCTTCCATCAACTCTTTCGCACCCGGCAACAAAGTACAGATATCTGCCATCGCTTCTAAGAATGCAGTGTTGAGATCTGCCGTTGTGGTATTGAGCTTTTCGGCCCACTCAGTAAAGCGTTTGTGCTTGAGCTCATCTGCCGTCACTTTACCATCTTGGTAATCTACCCAAAGTGGCTTGTTGACCGTTTGGTAGTGCGCAAAATCTTGCTCGGTGAAATCTACGCCTTTGCGAGAAAACATCAGCTGCAAACCTTTGAAGGCATCAAAGTGAAACAAGGTTTCGTCAGCGTCAAACAAGATCCAATCGTATTTCATTTTCTTCTTTCCAATATCCAGGTCGTTTTCTGCCGCATAGTCTAATTGTTTTCTTCTTGAAGATAATATCTATAATTGGAAAATGATTGTATCGTTTTTCTCAACAATAAAATTAATAATAGATAACCCCCAATAACCTAGGAGCACGCCGTGAATGCCATTGCGTCACTGCCAGTATTTGTCGCTGTCGTCGAATGCGGCAGCTTTTCCCTTGCCGCCAAGCAGTTAAACCTGACTAAATCGGCGATAAGCAAACGCATAAACCAACTCGAAGATGACCTCGGCATTCGCTTGCTTAATCGAACCACAAGAAAGCTCAGCCTAACCGAAGCTGGACGCCGATACTTCGAGTACGCTTCACAAGCAGTGAATCTTGCTCAACAAGGCGTCGATGCTGTTTCTGAACTGCAAGGCTCACCGCAAGGCCGGCTCAAAATCACCGCACCGATGTCTTTTGGCGTTTTACACGTTGCACCACTTATCAGCGAATTTCTTGCACGTTACCCGAAAATTGAGGTCGATTTACAGCTAGAAGACGCCATGGTGGATTTGGTTGAACAAGGCTTTGATTTGGGGATTCGCATTGGCGAACTTGCGATTTCTAACCTTGTCGCTAAGCGCCTTGCTCCGTGTAAAAGCGTGCTGTGTGCCTCTCCCGAATACCTAGAAGAGTTTGGCGTACCAACCAAACCAAGCGACTTGGTGACACACAACTGTTTGCGTTATTCGTATTTCCGAGGCGGCGTCGAGTGGATGTTTATCAACAGCGGTAGCGAGTATAAAGTGCTACCCAAAGGCAACTTTGTGGTCAACAACAGCGAAGCGATTCGCCAATTGCTATTAAGAGGCTCTGGCATAGCGCAATTACCAACTTTCATCGCCGCGAAAGACTTTGCAGCCGGTAACTTAAAACCGCTGATGGAAGAATTCTCTCTCCCAGAGCATGCCATCTATGCTGTGTTTCCAGAACGCAAACACATGCCATTGAAAGTACGTGTGTTTATTGACTTCATCAGCGAAAAGCTCGGCACCGATACACCGTACTGGGATCGCTATTGATAGGTTCTAATGCTCCATCACATTTGATGCAATAACATTTAGTTAATCTAATGTTTCATTTTTAACAGGTGCGCAACCAGCATTGGAGCGCTAACTTAAGTAGCACGTCAACCACACCGGAGTGTGAAGCTATGAAAGTACTGATTCAATACACCCAAGCGGGTAAATATCGTGACCAAGCGTGGGAATCGCTGACGCTAAAAGCAAAAGGCGAGATTCAAGCCGTAACGCCCTCTTACGCAGCTCAGCTTATCGAGCAAAACAAAGCGACGCTTGTAATGACGGAAGACGAGCAAGTGATCTTCCATTCTTAAAAAACATCGATAAAAATGAGCTCTACACCCGAGCTCATTTTTTTGATTAGTAGGAGAGTTACTACGCTCAATCTTGAATGATTTTATTGCCGCAGTTTTCGCAGATTAGATGACGAGAGAAGTCATCCATAGAAGCAAGGAAAGCACCAAATACTGTGCTTTTTAGAAAGCCAGAAATGAACTCCTTCTTACTGCGATTCTTATCTCCCTCAAAAGCACTTTTCTTTCTGACCAACACCACGACATGATGCGTTTCCACACCACACGAAGGACACATAACAACTTCCGTCTTATTTGACATATCAACCCCTAAACTTCAAACGGGTGAATTCATTCTCGTTAAAAACGTCATAGCTTTCGATATAAGCACTTGAGATTTATAAATTAATGAAACCGATATGTAAACAAGCGCTTATTGATTATGGGAATAAGCGCCGTGAGTATGTGTGATTACTCGTCCTCGTTTAAGCGACGAATCAATTTGGCAGGCGTACCGCCATATAGACAATCTGGTGGAACATCGCTGTTTACCACTGAGTTAGCGGCAATGACTGAGCGAGCACCAATGGTTACCCCTTGGTTGATCACCGAGTTGCCACCAATCCAGACACTATCTTCAATTATGATTGGCTTACAAAACGTTTCCCACTTAAGTCGGCTACGGTAATCCAACGAATGTGATGCCGTGTAAAGTTGCACACTAGGGCCAATAAGTACGTGGCTACCAATGGTGATTTTGGCTCCATCAAGCATGACGACATTCATGTTGATGAAGGTCTCTTCACCGATTTCAATCGTCTTACCAAACTCACAATGGAATGGCGCTCGGATCATACTCATCCCAACTTTACCAAACAGATCCTTTTGCAAAGCATCACGTTGAGACTCATCGGTATTGTTATTGAAGGCCTTCAACGCATGAGTTGCGTGAGTACGGATCGCTTCGATCTCTTCGTCTGTACCGTTAAACACTTGGCCAGACATCATTTTTTCTAATTCAGTCACTGGATCATTCCTACAACTTTTGACCACGATAGATTAGCGTAAAAGAGGAATAAAAAAAGAGAAAAGCACGGGCTTTTCTCTTTCCTATTTTGTCGTTGTATCACGTCGGGGTTATACGATTTCCCAGCTGTGAGTCATCTCAACGCCTTCGCCCAACATCAGACATACTGAGCAGTATTTTTCTAATGAGTCCGCCGCCACTTTAGCTACGATTTCTGGGTCCAGTGTTTCACCAGAGACTTCAAAGTGAATGTTCACCTGAGTGAAGATACGTGGAGCCGTTTCACGGCGTTCCGTGGTGAGTTTCGCGTTGACAGAAGCCACTTTCTGACCTGCTGTTTTTAGACCATCAACAACGTCCACAGAGCTACAACCACCAGCAGCCATCAATACCATTTCCATTGGGCTTGGTGCCGTTGCACCGCCATTGCCATCCATCACGACTGAGTGACCAGATTGAGACTGACCGAGGAATTTAAAGTCTTCGACCCATTTTACTTCTGCTTGCATGGTTTCCCTCATTATTGCTTTTGCCTCATCGGAAACCTTCTACCAATGAGCGCTTGTTTCGTGCCGTTACTGTAGCCCTGTTGTGAGAAAGGGCAAAGAATTTTTCGTAATCACTGCAATTTTTTCGCTCTTACTTCTGTCTTCTTACGTAACATTCATTGAGAAAAATGACGTTTGAGGAAGTTATGAAGAAAGTATCTAAGCTATTGGTGGGCTTCTCATTCACACTCCCTGTACTGTTCATCTTGCTAAGTAAAACAGGTACGGCCGATACCATGGATAAGATGAACGCATCTGGTAAAACTGACATCGCAACACTCGCAGGTGGCTGCTTCTGGTGTACGGAATCAGATTTAGAACAATTGCCCGGCGTGTTAGACGTTGTCTCTGGTTACTCAGGTGGTGATTTAGAAAACCCAACTTATCGACAAGTCTCTTCTGGTAAATCAGGCCATATTGAAGTGATTGAGGTGAAGTACGATCCTGCTTTCGTGAACTACGAACAAGTGCTGGACTACTTCTTCCGCCATATCGACCCGACTGACGACAAAGGCTCATTCGTCGACCGTGGTCCTCAATATCGCCCGGCGATCTTCTATCATAATGCGGAGCAAAAGCAGATAGCTGAGCAGTTTATGATGGAAATCGACAAGGCGATGATCTATCCAAAACCGTTGAAAACAGAACTGATCGAGTTTGAAAAGTTCTACCCTGCGGAGTCGTACCATCAGGATTACTACAAGAATAGTAGCCTGAAGTACAAATACTACCGCTACGCATCAGGTCGCGATAAGTACCTCGACGAAGTGTTTGGTGAAGATCGTAAAGACAACCCAAAAACACTGCGTGAACTTATCAACGAAAAAGAGTTGGTGACGAAAGTGAAGGTATACGAGAAACCTTCAGACAAAGAAATCAAAGCTAAATTGACTGAGCTTCAATACTACGTGACACAAGAAGAAGGTACAGAGCGCCCTTTCAACAACAAGTATTGGGACAACAAAGAAGCAGGCATTTACGTTGATATCGTCACTGGTGAGCCATTGTTCTCGTCAACGGATAAGTACAAATCGGGTACAGGTTGGCCAAGCTTTACGAGACCAATTAACCCAGGCTACATCGTAGAGAAAACCGACTTTAAACTGGTTTATCCACGCACAGAGATCCGCAGTAAGTTTGGTGATTCGCATATTGGTCATGTATTTAAAGATGGTCCTAAGCCAACGGGATTACGTTACTGCATGAACTCAGCCGCAATGGAGTTTGTACCAGCGAACAAGATGGCGAGTTTAGGCTACGGCGATTATCTGTACCTATTTGATAAGTAGCTAGTTGTAACCAAATTAGGAGTGAACATTCAGCGCAATGAAAGGTTTTAAATCCAACCTTCCCATGAAAGTCTGTCCGGTCTGTCAGCGCCCATTTTCTTGGAGAAAGAAGTGGGCGCGAAATTGGGAGGAAATCGTTTATTGTTCTGAGCGTTGCCGAAGAAATAAATCAACGAAAACGTAGGTCACTCCAACCCTCTATAGAAAACGCTATTTCCTTTGTAATAACGTTTGTACGTGTTCTTTTACCAAGGCAATAACGTCCCATCATAAGCCCAAAACGCCCCGCTATCTTGCGGGGTCGCTTTTTCTATCAAGCCTAATAAATCCTTTGCGACTCGCTCTGGTGTAAACAGCTTTCCCTCTGGCACATTGGTTTGAAAAGGTGCCGACAAAGCAGTGTCCGTAGTACCTGGATGAAGTGAAAGCACCGTGCCATGTTTGACCATTCTTTGCCATTCGATCGACATGGTTTTGAGGAACATGTTTAATGCGGCTTTCGATGCACGATAGCTGTACCAACCACCGAGCTGGTTATCGCTAATGCTGCCAACTTTGGCCGAAATGGTCGCAAATTTAGGTGCAGTACTGCGTTTTAGTTTGGGCGTGAAGTATTTCGCCAACAGCAAACTTGGCAAAGTATTAACCGTGATGGTTTGCTGAAAAAAGTCTGCGTCGAGCGAGTTAAGATTCTTCTCTGGGCCTTTCTCTTGGGTGTGCAACATACCAACGCAGTTCACCAACCAATCGACATGTTCAATGTGCTCACTGAACGCTTTTACCTGCTCGTCTTGCGATACATCCACTTGATACCAAATTACATTTGGGTGTTGCCAATCTGGTTGCAGCTTACGATAAGTGGCATGCACACGAGCTTGAGGGAACCGCAAAGTGGCTTCTTGAACCATCGCTAAACCAATGCCACCGTTGCCACCAACAATCAGGATGTCCATCACAAGCTCTCCAAGTTTTTCATATAATGCTCTGCGGTTTGTAATATCGCATTCCGCTTTTCTTCTTCCATATTGTCCCAAGAACGAAAAATCATTCCGATACGTGGATTGGTTGCGAGACGTTTATCGTGCTTGTTCATAAAGCGCCAATAAAGACTGTTAAACGGACACGATCCTTCCCCGCTCCTCGCCTTATTGTCGTAATGGCAGCCCTTACAGTAATCGCTCATTTTATTGATGTAAGAACCGCTCGCTGCATAGGGCTTGGTACCAACAATGCCGCCGTCCGCAAACAATGCCATGCCGCGTGTGTTAGGCATTTCGACCCATTCAATCGCATCAACATAGATACCGAGATACCACTCATCCACTTGGTCTGGGTCGATTTCGGTTAGCAAACAAAAATTACCAGTGACCATCAAGCGTTGGATGTGGTGTGCGTAGGCATAATCGAGGGACTGACCAATCGCATTATGCATACAAGCCATTTTGGTTTCGCCATTCCAAAAGAAGTCCGGCAACTTTCTTTCTGCGTCCAACTCGTTCTTTTTCGGGTAATGAGGCATGTTCGCCCAATAGACGCCTCGGATGTACTCTCGCCATCCTAAGATTTGGCGAATAAACCCTTCGACTTGAGAAATGTCGATGTCCGCGTTGGAATGAAATGCCTTGAGTGATGCATCAATGACTTCTCTCGGGTGCAGCAATTTGCTGTTGAGCGAGAATGAAATTCGGCTGTGATACAAGCTCCATTTAGCATCGTGCTGACCTGTCATGGCGTCTTGAAAACGGCCGAACAACGGTAGACAGACTTGGCAGAAATGCGCGAGTAAAGACAAGCTTTGCGCGCGATTAATCGGCCACAACAAGTCCCCTTCGAGATTTCCGATGGTTTTGATGTCATGTTCTGCCAACCGCTCAAGAATGCCGCGGACGTCGGTACTGAACATCAAAGGTTGTGGCAGTTGTTCAATGTCTTTGGCTTTGAGCTTGTTACGATTATTGGCATCGTAATTCCATTTTCCGCCGACGGGTTTTCCGTCTTGCATTAAGATGTCGAAGCGCTTTCGCATCCGGCGGTAGAAGTGCTCCATCATAATGTGTTTGCCTTGAGGAAACTGCGATTCTATTTCTTCAAACGGCAACAAAAAGTGTTCCGAATCGACACAACCCGCCACAACCCCATCAAGCTTTAGTTTGGCTAACTGCTCTAGTAAACGGTATTCATCGGGGCGTTGATATTCAAACTTACTTGCACCAACCTCGCTCACGTAGTGTTGCAAGACTTGCTCAAGATCGTCGAAGGATTGTGTGTCATCCAACGTGAGATGCAAAACTTGATGCCCCTCGCTCTGACGCTCTTTCGCAAACTGTTCCATTGCAGAAAAGAACGCACAAACTTTCTGAATATGGTGCGTGGCGTAAGTATTCTCTTGCTTGAGCTCCGCAATCAGGTAAAGCACTTGCTCATCCGGTTGCTGAAACCAAGAGTGCTTACTGTTGAGTTGATCGCCCAAGATCAATCGTACGGTTTCAAATTGCATTACGGTTTCTCCGATGACGAAGCTTTGTCACTACTGCCCATCACAATCGGCCAATCGACCATGTCTACACTATCCAAATGCGCGCCAGCGCAACGACCTTGCCACCTATCGATGAACTCCATGTGCGGATCGTACATTTCGGTTTGCTTTTCGAGGTTGAATTGTCGTGAACCACGCGGGTCAGCACCGACGCCCGCTAGGTATTGCCAATTTCCCCAGTTTGATGCCACATCGTAATCAACCAGTTGTGACTCAAAGTACGCCGCGCCATAACGCCAATCAAGGCCAAGCTCATGCACCAAACAACTGGCGACTAACTGTCTACCACGATTCGACATATAACCGGTTTCATTAAGCTGGTGCATACACGCGTTCACGATAGGAAATGGCGTTTCACCTTTCTTCCATTGCTGGAAACGGTGCGCGTAAAAGCTGGTGAGTGGTGCTTGATTTTGGATGCCACCAAATCGGAAGAACTGCCGCTTGTATCGACGGGCATACCAATAAAAGTATTCACGCCAAAGCAGTTCGAAGTAAATCCAGTAGGTTGAATCATTTGCACCATTCGCGGCTTCATAACGTTTAAGCATGGCATCAATGGTTTTCGGAGAAAGACACCCATGAGCTAACCAAGGAGAGAACTTGGTGGAGTAATCCATACCATCTAAACCGTTGCGCGTTTGTTTGTATTCACTCGCTAATGTTGAGGCAAAATACTGACGACAATGTTCAAGCCCTGCTCGCTCACCACCAGTAAACAGGCTTGGCTGGACATCTCGGGTCAAACTCAACGTCGGCAGTACGAGTTCGTCTGGCAGTGAAGGCAACGTTGTTACTGCTTCTACAGGTTCAGTTAGAGCAAGGTTCTCAACCTTTTTTCGGAACTTGGTGAAGGTGTCAGAAAGCGCTTCAAGCTCAAACGGTAAATCTTCGACACAGAACAAGCTGCGAACTTCACTTTGGACAACAGCCAAATGCGGCGCTTGTGCTTGAATCTTATCGACAACATCTTGCTCATCTGATCCAGAGACCGCATCTACAAAGAGATGGGTCACATCAAGCTTGTCAGTAACATATTTGATTGCTTGGTAAGGAGGTAAGTCAACGACCTGTAGACGTTGATTAAGTGCATTCAATGACAAGCTGAGGCAATGCAGTGACTCGTCCAAAAACTGTTGTTTGGCGGACCCAAATTCCGGAGTTTGTGCGTATTGCTTTAGGTAGGGCGACATTTTTGGATAGCAGTATATACAAATGAGCTCTTCGACCTCAGCAGAGGCTCGGAGCAGGAGCGGATTGTCATGCAATCTCAAATCGTTGGTGAACCAATACAATCCTATAGTCTTGTTCAAGTGACGCTCCTTACTACTCTATTCTGTTATGCGCATGCCAAGTTTTACGCATCACCATTGGTCACGATCATCGCATCATTTAGATTGCTGAAATCTTCATCAAACAAACTTCTTTAGTAAACAAAATGTTATGGATAAATTTATAAGTTATGAAAGATTAAGTAATAATTCATGAAACCGTTTGATTATTCGCTCAAGTTTTTTAAAAAAACCGTACAAAAATGACAAAAATTAAAGCGATATTGTTTTATATCCGTTACCCTTAGCCCAATTGCATTTTGCTTGTAACACCGCAGAAATGACCGACGAATTTAAAAAATCGACCGCTAATTTAAAAAAAGCGGTGCCCTTAATGATCAAAAACCACGTAGCGGCAACACCAGCCAACTACGCGCTTTGGTATACCTACGTAGATAAGACCATTCCAGAGTTGAACCAAGAAATGGATATGGTTCTGGAAAATTACGACGTATGCCCTCCTGCTATGCACAAACTGCTCTACAACAACTATGTAGCAAGCAAAGCAGAGACCAGCATAGAAGATCTTAAAACCAACGTAGAAGTGCTGTTGGGTGAGGTCTCCAGCTCTATGACAGACACCATCACTGATACGTCCTCCTTTTCTGACATGGTCGACAAAAGCTTTAATAAGCTAGAGAAAGTCGAAGACAGCAGCCTCAGCATTGAAGAAGTCATGAATGTTGTACGACAGCTTGTTGTTGAGTCTCGTGAAATTCGCCATTCAACCAAGTTTCTCAACAGCCAACTGACCAATGCGAGCGAAGAAATTTCTCGTCTCAAAAATCAGCTTGCTGAAGTACAGAAAGACGCCTTATTTGACGGCCTCTCCAAGCTGTATAATCGTCGTGCCTTCGATAACGACCTACGTATGCTGATTGACAGCAAACAGGCAATGACACTGATTATGCTTGATATCGACCATTTCAAAGCATTTAACGACAATTATGGTCACTTATTCGGTGATACGGTGATCAAAGCGATTGCGCGTCGCTTACAACAAAGCTGTCGAGATGGCATCAGTGCCTACCGTTTTGGTGGAGAAGAGTTTGCGGTGATTGTGCCAAACAAATCATTGAGAATCTCTCGTCAATACGCGGATACGTTGAGACGAATGATTGAGAAGTTGCGTGTCCGCGACAAACGCTCAGGTAGCCAAGTGCACAGTATTACTGCCTCGTTTGGAGTTGCGGAATTTGAAATCGGCGACACGCCAGAAAGCTTGGTCAACAAAGCCGACAAACAACTTTATGAGGCGAAGCAACTCGGCCGCAACCGTGTCATGCCGCTGTAAGACTGATTTCCCGGTAAATAAAACACTCAAACAAAACCCCAAGCACGTGCTTGGGGTTTTGCTTTCTTGGGCTGGATCGTTATTTTTTCGCTTCTTAAAGCATCAGTCAATGCTGTAGCAGTAACTTAAGAAGTAATCTTCACCGTTTTTCGCGGTAAATTCTTTATCTTCACTGCACGCCATTGGTTTGCCTTTTTTGTCGCCTTTGATCAAGCTGATCCAATGACGCATGGCTGTTGGGGCGTTACCCGTCAGCTCAGGGCTAAACGTGGTACGGGTTTCTAGTTGGATATCGTCGATGTCCATCAACTCAACACAACCGGTGCCTTTGTGACAACCAAACAGCACTTCAGCGTGGCTTCCAGATTCGTCTTTAAACAGAATCGATTTCGGATCTTCTTTCTCACCAGTGTACGCTACGAAGTGCTTTGGACTTTTAAGGCCACTGTGCGTACCGTCTTTGAAGTAAGCCATTACATGTCGGTAGTCGATAACGTAACTGGATACATCTTGGTGTGACCCATTCTCTAGTGGGAACATTCGGTCTAGTAGTTGCTTCGCCTTAATTTGCTTTTCGCTTTGCTGCTCAGCACTTACCGCCTCGACGGCAAATACGGCTTCAGCGATAATTGGGCGTTGTTGTTCTTGGATGTCTTTTTTATCGAAGTTCAGCATATTCATCGTCGTTTCCTCTCACTTAAACACTCTTCTTAGAGTAAAAACTTAAAACCTCTGTTTAAGTTTCAGGCAAATTTGTGAAGTTGATGGTTAATTTCCTTGCCTGCTCAGTATGTAGACTAGCGAAATATTGACTACAATTTCACAACAAAAATTTTACAATGTGAATTTTACAAAATGTCTGTGTCAAAAAGTCTTATCCGCCAATCTCATTTCTTGGGTACGAAAATTCGCAACCTAAGGAAAAACAACCATTTAACGATGGAGGATTTGTCTGCGCGTTGTGTAAGGATCAATCCTGAATACGCGCCGTCGG
This sequence comes from Vibrio jasicida 090810c, assembly GCF_002887615.1. Classification (NCBI taxonomy): domain Bacteria; kingdom Pseudomonadati; phylum Pseudomonadota; class Gammaproteobacteria; order Vibrionales; family Vibrionaceae; genus Vibrio; species Vibrio jasicida. The sequence continues at coordinate 2,227,087 of NZ_CP025793.1, forward strand.
TTTCTTATCTGTCGATGATCGAACGTGGAAAACGCGTACCGAGCATCGATATGTTGGAAGTGATCGCCGAAGTTTTCCAAAAAGAACCCGCTTGGTTTTTGGACGATGAGCCAGAGCTAGAGGCCATCACGCCAAATAAAGGCAACCGTGGCGGCATTAACGGGATGGCGCTCGAACCCAGCTTCCTGTTCTCTAACGATATCTTGCAAATCGCGATACCAGAAATGCTCTCCCAAACTGGTATCACAGGGCGGCAGTTTGCTCATCTATTGATTCGAGCACACCAAGAAAACCACCAAAACCACTTCCCAGACTTAGAACGGGCAGCAGAAGAAGTGGGCTTAAAGCGACTTAATCTGTCAGTGGAAGATCTGATCGACATTGCGAAAAGCATGGGGTTGGATATTCGTTGGGTAGACCGCGCACCACAAGATGTGATTGATGAGCTTGGCGTGAGTGCAAAGCAGTTGATCACGTCGTTTATGGAAGCGCCAGGGACGATTTACCTCAACAAACGCATGCGTGATTACCCAACACGTTTGAAGTACGACTTAGCCGTGTACATCGGCCATCGGGTGCTGCACAGCAGTGATGGTATGAGTAACGTGCTGTCTATTGGGCATCAGAACAACTGGGAGCAAAGTGGCTCGCAGGTTTCAAACTCTGAGCTCAACTCACAAGACATTCTGCAAGCATGGCGCGATTTTGAGTCGAGCTTCTTTGCTGGCGCCTTGCTTTGCCCTAAAGTGCCATTTCGCCAGTTGCTCGATCGCTCAGGTTATGAAATCGATGTTCACAAAAAAGCGGGCGTCTCCCCTTCTGTCGCAATGCGCCGCATGACGGTGGTATCGCCGTACCCACATTGGCATTACTTTGATGCTTATGGACCAGGTAAGCTCAAAGCGGTTTATCGTGGTAATGGTATTCCACTCCCTTGGGGGAACATGCGCAAAGTGAATGACCCTTGTCAACACTGGGCAGTCTTCCGTCGTCTGTCACAGCCGCTAGATACCAGCTCAGCACAGATCTCGATTCTCAATGTTGGTAATGAACCACGCATCTACTGTTGTGAATCAGTCAATGTATTTGATCCAGCAGGAAACAATCGCGTGCTTTGTGCTGGCATAGACCTCAACCCGGCTATTTCTGCACAGGGTGGGGATGCGATTGCAATTGCAGAAGAGCTAAAATCGCTGTGTGTCTCTTCAGGGGGCAGCACGGTGATTCCACAGCACATCAAAAAGGATCTGACGACGATAGCTAAGATCCTCAATATCAATTGGATTGAACGAGGAATTCAAACTCAAGCAAGATTGATTTGTTCAAGAGGCGCGGTATGTCCAAGACAACCGAGTTGCTATAACAAGTGTGGTGATTCAGGAGATACTGGAGACGAGGTGCAAGTTCTTGACCTATAGAAAGAAAAAACGCCAATCACAATAAAGGTGATTGGCGGTATATACTTGTGAACAATGTGTATTCACTAACAACGTCAGTTGGCTAGGTGACCCTCGGCTTAATAAGGGTCAATCTGTATAAAGCACGATGCGTGCCAACTTTTAAAACACCATTTTTTCTTCGATCCTGATGCATATTGATGATTTATTGAGCACACATTTTGCAAATCGCATTTGCAAAATGCAAAGAACTGCAAAATATGCTACAGATCGCATTGCTACTAATCCCTTTATCAGCAATAGCCTCGTTGATGAGTACACCCCTTTAAAATGAAAATCAGTCAAAAGCGGGAAGACACTGACTGTGTTTAAAGCACTATTAACGTTTAAGTATTACCCGCCATAATGCTTTTGCTGATACATCCGCTCATCTGCAATTTTCATCATTTGTTCTGGCGATGTCATGACAGGATCAAACATCGCGTAACCCATGCTAGTGCGCAGATAAATCAGTTCTCCGTCATAGATAACTGGTGTGGAGCACAATGCCGTTCTTAACTTTTTCAAAAGTGTTTGGATATTTTCTTCTGTTTTCGGGTTATGGACCACCACCAAAAACTCGTCCCCGCCCATACGTGCGACAATATCAGAGCGACGCAAGCTGCTTTTGATTCGCTCTGCACAAGCAACAAGTACTTTGTCTCCAGCATCATGTCCATGAGTGTCATTGATGTGCTTGAAATGATCTAAATCGATGTTCACAAGAGCGAAGCGATAACGTTTTTTATAACGCTTTGCGATTTCAAACTGATGCTTGTACGACTGCATAAAGTAACGTCGATTTGGCAACTGAGTCAGCTCGTCATGCAGCGCACGGCTATCTGCCACAATGTACAAACGATAAATCACCATCAATGCGATGCTCATCGCTAGTACAATGGGATAACCGACGAGTCGTGCAATATGAAGTCGGTGCCAAGACACTTGTTTTTCCAACTCTCCGTTGGCATAGACCGTAATACTCCAACCGCCATAAGGGAAATGCACTTGCTCTTTGGCATACACTTGGCCGTTTTCGCTCGTTTGACCAAAGAAAACATCGCCAAGTTCGCCACCACTATCATAGCCACGAATCGTCATGTAATAACGATATGAAAACTCGATAACCCCCGTATCTCTCAGCAAACCGTCAAAGTCGATAACGGTACTGATCACGCCCCAATAATCATTGTTTATCGGTGGATCACGAAAGACAGGGACACGCACAATCAACCCTTTCCCACCTTGCACTAGCTCGATAGGGCCAGCGATAAAGATTTCTTCAATTTCCTTAGCTTTTTGAACTTGTACCCATTGTTCTGGCACAGTCCGATAATCCAAGCCAACCACGGCTTCATTCCCTTTTAAGGGAAAGATATGGCTGACCACGTCGTTTTCGGCCATGCCAATCACTGTGATGTGCTTGCTTTTGTTTAGGATTCGATTGGCTGCAAGATTAAGCTTGCGCTCCTCATCTTTAGGCAGCAAAGTAATGAGTGTAGCAAGGGTGCTGGCTTTATAGATATCAGCCATAAGTTCCGCTTCCAAATTGGAACGGAGAATAGAAAGTTGTTCTTTGGCCTCAACTTGAACTCGCTCTTGGTAGAGGCTTTGCTGATTCCGATGTAACAGCTCAATCACCCCAATACACAAGGCAAAAAAAGTGAGAAAGAACAATGCAAAATAGCCCTGCTTTCTGGGTGAATAGCGCATTTGTTCCTCACTATCTCGTCCTGACTACAACGAAACTTATTCATTATTGTTAAAATGCTTATTTACCTTAAGAATAACCAATAGCTATCGTAAAGGTAATAAATATCGACCATTTTTATAAATGAGAAAGGTAAAGTGAGATGCAAGTACAAGGTGATTTATTTAAAAGCTCATTTTGGCAAGAAGTAGCACAGGGCAGAATTTACTATGACCCTAACTTTCTCAGTAACTTAGAAGCTGATCGTTATTTCTCTAACCTTCGCTCTACTCTCCCATGGCAACAAGAGCGCATCACCATGTTCGGCCGCTCAGTACTGCAACCTCGGTTACAAGCTTGGCATGGCGATGTTGCCTATACATATTCAGGGTTAACCATGTCTCCACACCCTTGGACACCGGATCTCAATGAGCTAAAAACGCGCTGTGAAGCCATTGCCAACGTTCAATTCAACTCGGTCTTAGCAAACCTATATCGTCATGGACAGGACTCCATGGGATGGCACCAAGATAATGAGCCAGAGCTTGGTAGAAATCCGGTTATCGCTTCTGTAAACCTTGGCGAAACTCGACGCTTTTTACTGCGGAATTTACATTGTAAAACTCAGCTAGAGTATGAACTTAGCCATGGTGCCTTGTTACTTATGGCAGGAGAACTGCAGCATCATTGGAAACACGCGGTGCCCAAAACGGCAAAACCGAAAGGTGAACGTATCAACCTGACCTTCCGCCATATCGTGACCAACTATTGACTGAGGCATTACATAGCAAAGAAGCATTGATGCTAGGTTTGAATTCTGGGCTTTTTGTGGAATGTAATTATGCGTATCAAACCTCTCAACTTAGCTATCTTGCTCTCTTGTTCGTTGGTCTTTAACGTTCAAGCCGACCAGGACTCACCCGTGTTGAGCTACCCTCAATCTGCACAGTTAATAAAAGATACGTTTGAGTCGCAGCTTTATTCCCTACCAGCATTTAAAGAAGGCCACTTTGGGTTGCGCATGTACCGCCAAACTCTAGATGATAAATACCTTCCTGCGGTGTGGACAGACATGGCTCAAGTCGCCAGCCGTTTGAATCACTTTGCCAGTGATGTGAATACGCCAGAACAAATCATATTGTATTCAGAAAAACGCCTTGCCAATTACCATGACCAAGAAGACGAACGAGGCCAGCGCCGCTATACCGTGACCAAGCATCAACCTGAGTATTTTTATCTAGGGGTCGATTTGCTGGGTGCAATGGCAAGAGCTGACGAATACGGCCTTAAACACAAACACGATAAGACCTTAAGAAGCGTCATTCGACGTTATGATTTCACCAAATACGCGACCGATCCTGAAATGATCGAGGCATGGGCAGCGCAACTGGCCAATCAAGTTTATTGGCTACGCCAACTGGGTGAGCAAGATGTCGTCAATGACTTCACCAAAGCGTTTAAAAGCACCTATCCAGATTCACAGGATAAGAAGTTGTCACCGCAGCAATACAGCAACAAAATCTACGGCATGACACACATTATTTTTGGTGATTCTCAGTACTATCAAAAACAGGTCAATGAATCTGATCATCAATGGATATACGATTACTTCCGCGACAATATCGATACGATTATCTTACGCTCTAAAGAAGATGTGATTGCCGAAGTGGGTATTACGTTTCTTCTTGCGGGGCTAGAGAATGACCCAGTCGTCGAGAAAACACGTCAAGCGATTCAAGGCTCAATCAATCTCGAACAAGGCATGATCCCATCGGTCGATGGCGACTTCGACTTAAAATATGGAGAGCATAGAAATGTCTTGGCTATCATGTTATTGGACTGGAAGGGTGTTCACCAAGCTCCGACGGTTGCCAATCAGCCATTCGCTTTTCAATCGTTACCCTACGGGCTGGTTCCGAAATCGTAATATGGTGCTATTTAAACAATAAGGTTAGACCTTCTGCTTTTTCTGTACTTGTTCATAGCGGACTAAACGAAAATCTTGATAGCCTTCCATCACACTGAGAATCATCGGGTTATCAAAAAACTGTTCACTGGTTCCAACATAAAAGGTGACGCTGCGGCTATAACAGCACTTTTCTAGGAAGCAGTCACTCATAAACTGCTTGAGGCTGCGGTCTCGAATCGGAAAATACACCATCAAACCTCGGCTGATCTCCGCGATATGATTAAGTAATGCGGTTCGAATGGTTTTAGTGAGAAAGACCACACTGATAAGATAAATCGCCCCTTGCTTTAGCTCATACAATACATGACCAACCAACATCTTCTTATAGTAAAAGCAAAACACTTTAGGCTGGGTCAAACATAAGGCATCAAACGTATCTGTGACTGCATTGCCATTTTGCCTGAAATGAGAATCGAAGATCAGCTGTTTGTCGTCCTCGTCCAGCTTATCAAAAGCAACATGACTGCGATGCGTGATTTCATAGTCATACACCGTATTCAGATTTTGGAAATTCACAGGATGTTGCAGTGCTTTTTTGACACTTTTTAGCTCTTGTTCATCATAGTGATAAGGCTGCTGAAAGAAATGAGCAATCCCGAGGCGGCGCAGTAGAGTGGGTTCAATCTTCCCCCTTTCCCACTGGCTCAATGTAGCTTGGTTTAAACTAGAAAAAACACGATGAGCGGAGGAGAGGAGTTCGGCCAACCCATCCTGCGAGTAGTTTGATTTTTTTCGGTAATGCTTCAATGCATTTGCAAAATGAAGACGATCGAACTTCATCCTCTCTCCTAGCCAACTGGGCTCAATATCAATGTGTTATAAATCTTTTAATTAAAATAGATAAGATTTCAGTATTTCGTAAAATGAAAAACACAATAAACCTTACCGGACTTAAATCGTATTCGCTGTAACGTCTTCAGGGTAATTGTCATGCAGTGACGTCAGTGGTTGTTCAAAACCGACTCGACTGCCTTTGGGAATCACGATCAATCCCCCCTCCGTTACGAAAAACCGCTCACTGTCTTTCTCAAATTTCTCACCAATGACTGTCCCTGGAGCGATATGGACATCCTCTTCAATAATGGCACGTGTAATGCGGCTGTTTGCTCCAATCTTACAGCGCGCCATCAATACCGCCTCATGCAACATGCTGTTTCTACCTAAATCACAATCAACCCCAATCACAGAGCGGATAGAGCACGCCCCTTCAATTCGGCAGCCTGAAGCGATATAGCTGTCTTTAATGCGAACTTTAATGCCTCCCGCATCATTACATAAGCTGGATCGCTGCGAGACGACTTCTTTACTAAGCAATGGCTCTGAGCTTTTCTTTTGCGTATCATTTTGCTCAACCAACATCGCCATTTGCACCGACCAATAGTCATCAACACTATTCAAACCATGCCAATACAAAGGGGCTTGGTCTGAATCAACGGCTCCCAAATCGAATATTGCCACTTTGACCTTCTGAACCAGTTTACCAATCACATCACAAGTTAAATCATGTCGTCCGTCTAAGTTTTTTGCATTGGTGAACAAGCCTTTGACTAAGGTCGCACGCTTAAGCACATAGTTCTCGGTAAGCACAAGAGAGAGGCCTGGCTTATTTGGTATCTCTGCAGGTTGTTGTGGCTGGTGCTGAATGCTTGTTACTTGGTTTTGCTCATCCAGTTCCACAACATGATAAGCAGACGCTCGCTCGGTAGGAACTTGAGCTACAACAAGCGTTAACTCAGACGCTTGGATTCTGTGGTATTGCAGCAATGAAGAAAGGTAGCGCCGATGAATTTGTTCTCCACCAACTAACAGCACATGCTCATCAGTCGGACGGTTAATGGCCTCTAGGTTTTGCAGCAAAGCATCCGTCCAATTGTACTGCAACGCAGGCAAAAACTTATTATGGGGGTATGCCGGCTCAAGAATGTCGATGCTCGCTTCGTACTTGCTCCAAGCACGCTTAATGTGTTCATTTAAAGCAGGGCAATGAAATCGACTTAAGACAAGATTACGCTTGATGCCAGATTGAATTAGATTGCTCAACGCAAAGTCAATCAAACGATGGGCACCCGCGAATGGGGTAATAGATTTACAGCACGTTCCTGAGAGCGGCTCGAACCCACCACTCTCCTTATCGGCTAACACGATCGATACTACTTTTGACGTCATGTTTCACTTCCTTGTCTTATTTATAGTTTAGAAAGTAAACGTAAACCGTACGGCAGTACTATTCAATATTGGGGGCAATGTGCTCAAAAAATAATATTACAGAGCAATGTTCTCTTAAATATTTAAGCAATCTCTCATTCAAGCGTTTTATAAACAAAAACCCGCTATGGAAGCGGGTTTTGATTTATTTTTATGTGCGGGCATCCCTTAAAGAGAAATAAAGATACCGGCTAAACAAGCGCTCATTAGGTTTGCTAGGGTACCTGCTGCTACCGCTTTCAGTCCCATATTTGCTACGTCTTTACGACGCTCTGGTGCCATCACACCAATTGAACCAAGTTGAATCGCAATCGAACCGATGTTGGCAAAGCCACACAAAGCAAAAGTAATGATAATTTGCGTGTGCTCAGTCAGTGTCGCTTTATGTTGTACGAAGTCGATAAATGCGACGAATTCGTTCATTACGATTTTCTGACCGATATAAGAGCCCGCTGTAAGTACTTCGTGGCCCGGAACGCCAATCAACCATGCTAGAGGTGCAAATAGGTAACCGAAAATAGCCTGTAGCGTGATGCCAGCAAAACCGAACATTTCACCTAAGTTTTCTAAACCCGTGTTTACCATCGCAATCACACTCACGAAGGCAATAAGCATCGTACCGACCGCAACAGCAACTTTCATACCGCCCATCGCACCGCTTGCTAGCGCATCGATTACGTTGCTTTCTTCTGATTTATCCAGCTCGATGTTGTTGTAATCACTTGGGGTTTGACGCTCAGGCACGATGATTTTTGCCATCAACAAGCTACCTGGTGCTGCCATGAAGCTTGCTGCGATTAGGTATTTCAACTCTACACCTAGACCTGCGTAACCACCCAAAACACTACCTGCGACTGACGCCATACCACCAGCCATTACCGCAAACAGCTCAGAGCGGGTCATGTTTTGTAGAAATGGACGGATAAGAAGTGGTGATTCGCCTTGGGATAGGAAGATGTTACCTGTTGCAACCAATGATTCTGCTTTGCTGGTACCCAAAAACTTTTGGATAGCACCGCCAATAAATTGAATCACTTTTTGCATGATACCCAAGTAGTAAAGGGCAGAGATAAGAGCGCTGAAGAAAATGATGATAGGAAGAACGCGGACAGCAAAGATAAAACCAGTAGAAGCAAGGTCACCAAAGAGGAATTTGATCCCTTCATCAGCAAAACTTAAAAGACCCGCAACACCACTACTCAAACTGGCCAACGCGGCTTGCCCCCAAGGGAAGTAAAGCACTAGAGCAGCAAAACCCATTTGGAGCAACAAAGCACGAGATACGGTTTTCCAATTGATTGAAGAACGGCTCTCTGACAGTAGGAACGCACAACCTAGTAGTGCAACAATACCAAATAAACTAAATAGAACACTCATGAATCAGACCTACTGAACGTTGAAAAAGAAAGAAACGCCAAAGGAATTGGCAAAAGAAAGGGACAACGTGTCGAGTGACAAGGCACTCGTAGATCTAACATGGCGACAGAACGGATAGTTCGACATCTTATTTTTACCTTATACAAGCAATTGAACTTAGCTGGTCCGGTCCGTGGGGTCATTCACTGCTGGAGAGTATTCGACTCATCCCGCTCCATGTGACGGCTTGTATGGGTAAGGGTCCTGAACAACGAACCCTAATTCCCGCTTAAACGGGTCGCAAGTATAGCCATCAAAACGAGAGTTTCATCACATTTATTTACGCAAACGTTCAAGCGTTCATTTTTTGCGCAAGAATGCCAATTTGTGTTCATACTTGTAGTGAAAATAGGGGTATTAAGAGGGGAACGCATGGTGAAACGGCCAAAAACGGACAATAAATGTTCAATCGAACACCAAAGTCCAAAAATGAGTAATTTTGCTCTCGCCAATCTATGGATTTTGGATATACAATTTGGAACGCTTCTTTCCGAAGCCTCTGTGTATTCAGAGCATCATGATGCCGAGATGGTGAAATTGGTAGACACGCTAGCATGAGGTGCTAGTGCCTTAGGTGTGAGGGTTCGAGTCCCTCTCTCGGCACCATTATTCTTCCTATAAGAAATTTAGAGTGTAATGCAAAGTTCTAAGCAGGCAAGACAATCCGCTGATGCTAACCAACTTCTAAGCGAGCTTGCAGTGCACGCCCTATTACACCTGCACTTCAAACTCCATGCGTCCTCGCGACCAATTCCCTTAAAAGAACGTAACGACTTACTGCAAAAATGGCTTAAGCCTAAGCTTAAAAGTAACCGCTACAAACTGATTAAAAAGCCGTTAAAGTCTCTGACTCAACAGGCCAAAGGGGAAAATGGCAACCTTGAAGCTTTGCTTGAACGCTGTGTGGGTGCGAATAAACCGAGCAATCCGCAACCTCACCTCGATAGTTACTTGCTACTGATTAACGAAGTAGAGAAAAAACTCGGTACGACCGTACTGCTCTCGCGTCCTGAAGATGTCGATTTATCACACGACCAGCATGGCTGCTTACTGTGTGTCCTCTCTGACAACTTAAACCAACATTTCGACGACAATAATGCCATGATCGCACCTATTTCGATGCTTTTCCGTGGCCCAATGAGTCAACGTTCACTGTTCTTAGGTAGCATTTATGCCAGCAACACCTTCAATTATGAAGTTCAATATCAAGACGAACAATTTGTACGTATCTCACTCGAGTTAGCGTAAGTTTGATTGATATAAACATACCATTAACGTTGTAAGCCAAGTTCTAAAAGGCCGCGAATTTCGCGGCCTTTTGCTTATCGAAACATAACGTTTTCTCGATCAATCCAGCTCGCGAAAGCGTGCCGTAAAGTGACGAAGTACCGGAGGCTCATAATCAAAGGTGAGTCCCTTTAACTCATGCGAGCGGTTCTTCAATTCAATAATGGCATCGGCGATATAATCCATATGGTCGTTGGTGTAGACGCGACGCGGGATGGTCAAGCGCATCAATTCGAGTTCTGATGCTTTCTGTTCACCCGTTTCCGGATCTCGACCAAGCAACAGTGAACCAATCTCTACTGCACGAATCCCCGCTTCTAAGTACAAAGCATTACACAACACTTGTGCTGGAAATTGATCCGCGGGTATATGAGGTAGGATTTTCGCTGCATCAACAAACACGGCATGACCACCCGTTGGATATTGAATTGGAATGCCACCCTCGCGTAGACGCTCACCCAAGTATTGCACTTGGCTGATGCGGTAGTGAAGGTAATCCTCATCCGCACCTTCATACAGACCACGAGCCAAGGCTTCCATATCACGGCCAGCCATACCACCGTAAGTCACAAAGCCTTCCATCGGTACACATCGTGTTTGAACCGCTTGGAACAGCTCTTGATGATCGCGAATACAACACATACCACCAATGTTTACCATTGGGTCCTTCTTCGCTGACATAGTGAGCATGTCGCCGTATTGGTACATCTCGCGGATGATTTCAAGAATCGATTTGGTCTCGTAGTCCGCTTCGCGTTGCTTGATAAAGTAAGCGTTCTCACAGTAACGAGCCGAATCAATCACCACTGGAATGTCGTACTTGGTTGCGATTTCGTACACGCTGCGCATGTTTTCCATCGACACAGGCTGACCGCCTGAACTGTTACACGTAACCGTTGTGATGATCGCACAGATGTTGTGAGAACCATGCTCTTCAATCGTTGCCACCAGCTTATTAAGGTCAAAGTTCCCCTTCCAGTCGTATGGCGTGGTAGTGTCGAATGCTTCTTCTGTTACCACGTTAATCGCTTTACCGCCATTGAGCTCAATGTGACCCGCTGTGGTGTCGAAGTGGTAATTTGATATAAACACTGGTGTCTCACCACCGCGAACCTGACGCATACGTTCAATCAAGGCTGGGAATAAGATTTGCTCGGCACCACGGCCTTGGTGTGCTGGCACAGTAAGCTTGTAGCCAAAGAAATGCTCTACTGCATCACACAAGTTGTAGTAGTTGCGACTCCCCGCGTAGGACTCATCACCCATCATGATACCTGCCCACTGGTTGTCACTCATGGCACCTGTACCAGAGTCGGTCAGCAGGTCGATATAAACATCATCACTACGAAGAAGAAATGGGTTAAAGCCCGCTTGTTTAAGGGCAACTTCTCGGTCAGCCAAGGTCGTCATTTTGATTGGCTCAACCATTTTGATACGGAACGGTTCTGGGATACGTTTCATTGTTAATTTCCTTATACGCATGACCCTACGCACTTAAGCGAAGAGTAAAACAAACAGATAAATTGCTTTTCAATGCGAGAGCATTGAGGAAATTAACGACCAGAAATTTTACTAAGAAGAGACAGGCAGAAGTCTAGGTTGTACCAGAACGACAGCACCAAACGGCTATCAAGAATATTCTTGACTCTCATCGTCTTCGTCCTCCTGATAAAAAGAAAAGCCAGAAACCCCATGTCCCTGACCTTTTCAATATAGTGCAGTTTTCAATCAAATTTCAGTGAAGCTCACCTCATTTCACGAAGGTCTTGCCCTTTTCATTCTACGCTTAATGCTGCTCTCTTTGACCATGTAGTCGAACAATGGAGCAAACAAGTTGGCAAACAAAATCGCTAGCATGATGCCTTCTGGGTAGGCGGGGTTTAGCACTCGAATAAATATCGTCATCACACCAATCAGAATACCGTAAGCCCATTTACCGCCATTTGTGAAGGCAGCCGATACTGGGTCTGTCGCCATAAAGAAGGTACCAAACGCAACACCACCAATCACAAAGTGCCAGTAAAACGGCATAGAGAACATAGGATTGGTATTCGACCCGATCGCATTAAGCAGTAGCGACGTCACAGCTAAGCCAACAAAGACCCCCGCAACGATTCGCCACGAAGCGATCTTCATAAAGATCAGCACCAGACCTGTAAGCGCGATCAGCAGGGTCGAAACTTCTCCCATAGAACCCGGCAAATTACCGACGAAAGCGTCCATCCAAGAGATAGGCTGGCCTGTCATATTGTTGGTCAAAGCGCTCTGTCCACCTTCGTACCATTGGCTAAGAGGGGTTGCACCAGAGTAGCCATCAGCCGAAACCCAAACGGCACCGCCAGACATATTGGCTGGATAGGCGAAGTACAAGAACGCACGCCCTGCCAATGCGGGATTTAAGAAGTTACGCCCCGTACCACCGAAGATTTCTTTCGCCACCACAATACCAAAAGTGATACCTAACGCGGCTTGCCACAACGGAATGGTGGGCGGGAGAATTAACGCAAACAGAATGGAGCTAACAAAGAAGCCTTCATTCACCTCGTGCTTGCGGACGATAGCAAACAGCACTTCCCAGAACCCACCAACCACAAACACAGTCGCATAGACAGGCAGAAAGTAGGTTGCGCCAACCAACATTTTGCTCGCCCAACCTGCTTGGCTCGCTGCTTCTACTGAGCCCCAAACCCAACTCAGCCCCCAAGAGGCATCGATCGCTTGTTGCGCGGCAACTTGGTCAAGACCATAAAGCAGAGCATCGCTGGATTGCTGACCGATGTTATACATGCCCCAAAACATCGCGGGGAATACAGCTAACCACACCATGATCATGATGCGCTTCAAATCGATGCTGTCTCGAACATGGGTGACGCCGTGGTTCACTTTACCCGGCGTATAAAAAAGGGTTTCAACAGCTTCGAAGAGTGGGTAGAACTTGTGGTATTGGCCTCCCGGTTCAAACTTTGGTGAGACCTTTTCAAAATAATGCTTCAGACTCATAACGTCTCCTCCTCTAAAGAATGTTACGAGCCGCTATCAAAAGCGATCGTTTTTAGCTTGTTTAACTCCCCCATTACGTATTTATTTGTTGGCACAGAAAACCTTACTATTATGTAAACCGTGAAAGGCGTGCTTATACTCAATCAATAACAAAACAATGGAGTGGATTATGAAGTTAAGGATGATGTGGACCGCGATGATGTCGTTGGCCGCTTTTTCATTTGCAGGTAATGCATTGGCCGTAGACAAGCAAATGTCCCCTGGTTTGAAGAAGAAAATGCAAGCCATCTGCGGTTCGAAAAGTGGTGTCCCTGGAGGTTGGCAAGTGGCGAAAGTGACACCGGATGCAGAACGCTCGCTCAGCATGATTCTGCATCAAATGAATGCGACAGATAAGTTAAAGCAAATCAATGATGTCAGAACTCAAATCGTCGGCGGTACACACTATGCGATGGAGTTCGAGCTTAAAGATGGAGAAGTTTGGAACGCGATTGTCCTGCACAGTGCTCGCGGCGATTACATGATCGAGAGACACGCCAAAAAAGGCGAACTCTGCCCGAAAGACGGCAACTCCTAATTCCCAGATTCAAATACAATAAAGGCGACAGTTTAGTCGCCTTTGTTCTTTTCTGGTTTAGCGACGGCTTCAAACGCTCGTGTAAACTGATAACTCATAATCTGGGGGCGAATCAAATCACATACTAAGTCAGACACATCATGCTTGGTGAATGGTAAATGTTCCGATAGAACCTCTTTGGACTCTTTATCAACCGTTTGAAAAGATTCAACAATTCTTAGAGGAACGTGAAACTGATGGTCTCTCACGAGAAAGAAATAGTATTGGAGATGTTCGCCATACGTCGCTGCGTTGTTAATTTCGCTACCAATTTTCACCGCTTCAACACGGCTGCCTTCACAATCAAATTTAAGCACATTGGTAATTTCTGCTTCCATAGAACCTGGCACGTAGACCATATAATCTGACTCCAACTCGTGACCTGATAACAAATATGCATCATTAAAACTCAAGATTTGAAAACTTAAAGATGGAGTAGGTACCAACAACATCGTCAAAAAAAAACTACCTAAAAATATCTTTGAATGTACCTTTTTTATACAGCCCAGCAAAATCTCATGTCGTTGTCCATATGAATCTGTATTTTTATTAACTACCGCTGTAATACTATCCGTGACAGTACGAGAGGCTCCTTTGTCAGCTTTCAAATATAACTTGTTATTTAACCAAAAAATCATCGCAGTCCTTACTGCATATTTTGGTTTAGCCACAAGGTTTGGGGAGGAAACAAAACTCACATCTTCATCCCAGATGTTGGCGTGTACTCCTTCTATTGCAGCATAATTCCCCTTACCTGTAAGCTGTATCATTCCTCTACCGCGGTACTTCCAGCCATCACCAGTGCTTTCACTTCCATTCCCTATTCTCATAGCATACGCATTGTTTGCTATTGCTTGTTGATTGGCTTTTTGATTGATTGCGGCGTTTCTTCCATGTTTTTCTGCTAGCTCTGGATTTTTACGATAGGTTTTGAATGTATTTTTTAATCCCTGAACTGAATAATTGAAATTCTCTTCAAGCGTGATATAAGGACCTACCTCTTTTACCAATTGAGCAATGAAGTGCGATATTCGTAATTCGCTATCTAACTTACATTCAACTAGCTTTGATGAAAGTTCTTCGCTTATAACTAGTAAATATTCATCTGAAACTCTCGCTTCATTCTTCCAAACTTTCCTAAGATGTTGCTTCGTAATCATAACTCCTCCAATAAATACAAATTTAAATAGAAAGAGCTAGAAAACATCTTAAAAATGTAAGTTAAACGCTGCCATACGTCACCTTTAAATCGCTTTATACATATAAATTACGTTATCTTGCGATACAATCCACACTCGAAGAATAGCGCACGATATCAACAAACTCCTGTCGCCATGCAGGCTCATGTTTAACGACGTCTACTTTGTGATTGGCTTTTTACTGTTAAACCGTCTCGGTTTTCGCCTCTATCTTCTCATTCACTTTATCGCAAATGTACTCCCCAATCGGCATTGCAGATGTCGCCGCGGGAGAGGGGGCGTTGCAAACATGCAGGCTTCTCGCGCTTTCGGCAAACAAGAAGTCATGAACCAAGGTTCCATCGGATAACACTGCTTGCGCGCGAATACCCGCAGGATATGGTTTGAGGTCTTCGACCTTGATGCTTGGGCAATATTTGTTGACCAATTTCAGATAGCTCGGCTTCCACCACGAGTTCTTAAACTCATCCAATCCGGTTTTTAGATGCTTTTGTGTCACCTTCCAAAAGCCGGAGAAACTGAGCATTTGCATGGTATCTTGCAGGCTGAAGTTAACCTTGTCGTACCCTTCTCGCTTCCAGCCTTGCACCGCATTTGGACCAACGGTCACACTGCCATCAATCATGCGAGTCAGGTGGACGCCCAAGAATGGCAAATCAGGGTCTGGAATTGGATAAATAAGATGATTCACCACTTGGTCGTGTTTGCTATCTAAACGGTAGTATTCGCCGCGATAAGGGATTATTTGGAAATCGGTTGGAATAGACATCATCTTAGTCATGCGATCCGCCATCAAGCCGCTGCAAGTGACCAAGAACTTGGCATTGAGCTGCATGGTTTGCCCGTCTGAAATGCAGGTCAGTTGGACTTCTTCATCCTTCTCTTCGGCAGCCACCACTTTGGTTCTCAAGCTAATTTGCCCGCCGAGATTTTGGAACTCTTCCGCCATCTGCTCAGTGACCAAACGATAATCGACAATACTGGTAGTTTTGACATAAATCGCGCCTAAGCCAGTGATGTTTGGCTCAGCCAGCTTGAGTTGAACTTCATCGAGTAGCTTTACGTCGATGCCGTTGACATGACAGCGCTTATAGAGGGCATTCATGCGTTCGACTTCTTGCTCATTGGTCGCAACCAGTAACTTGCCACAGTTCTCCACCGGAATATCGTGCTCGGCACAGAACGAAATGGTTCGCTCTACCCCACGCTTACAAAAATCCGCTTTTAAGCTGCTCGGAGCGTAGTACACCCCGGCATGAATCACGCCGCTATTGTGTCCGGTTTGGTGCTTGGCAAAACCGGACTCTTTCTCAACCAATAAAATGGATTTGTCTGGATGACGTTGCTGCAGTTGCCATGCCGTCGACACACCAACGATACCGCCACCAACAATGATGTAGTCATAGACTGATTTCATACGACCTCTTATAAAACCGATAGTTGAGATTGTTGCAATTTGAACTTGCGACCACTGTAAATGAACACCGCGACAAATACCGCGCAGCTTGCCACACGAACCAACATTGGGATGTCGTGCCAAACCAGCAAAGTACCCACCACAACCAACAAGAGACGCGTCAGAATGTTTAGAGGACCTTCCAAGTAACCTTCAATCGCACCAATCAATGCATAGGTTCCGATGATGGCGAAGAAGCCCACGGTAATTACCGACGTTACATCCCAACTTACCAAGCCTGTGTAAGCAATCAGCAGCGGTACAAGATACAAACCTTTAGCGATTTTCCATGCCATCAAACCGGTACGCATTGGCGGTGTTTTAGCGATGGTTGCCGCAGCAAATGCAGTCAAACACACTGGAGGCGTTACGTTACTGTCTTGCGATAACCAGAAGATGATGAGGTGAGCAGCCAGCAATGCCAAGCCTACCGCTTCCATACCCAAACTTTGCTCTAGTAGGGTTTCCATAAAGTCCGCAGGTACTAACGCCACCATTTCTTTCGCGGTTTCCAACGCCATTGGTGCATTAAGAAGTTCCAACTTTTCTGGCGCCGCCAACATAAAGATGGCTTTTGCTTGTTCAGGCAATTGACCCGACACCATCAATTCAAGCAATTGGTTTTCCGCAATCAACTTGTAAAGCGCAGGGGCAGACAGTGTGCCCAATACAATATACGCCGCTGTCACGGGTAACCCCATGCCCAATACCAGAGAAGCGAGCGCAATCAGAACGATCATGATGAACAAGTCACCATTCGCCCAACCGTCGATCATCAATGAGAACGTATTACCAATGCCCGTCGTGCTGATCACGTTGACCACCAAACCGATACCTACCAGCAATACGGCGGTTGTCGCCATGTTTTTCGCACCTTGTGAAAGTGCTTCGATGATCGCTTTTGGTCCCATCTTATGATCTTTCGAAAACCAAGAAGCCACCACCACTGAAATGATCGACAAGCCCGCAGCGTAAGTCGGCGTAAAGCCTTGAACCAACAAAGTGACCAATACCGCCAGTGGAATAAGGTTGTGCCATCCGCTGATCACTACTTTTAGTAGAGACTCATCACTGGTCGTGATCTTTTGAACGCCGCTGCGTTTGGCTTCGATACGCACAAAGAACGCCACAGACAAGAAATAAATAAGAGCAGGAATAAAGGAAACCGCGATGATATCGACATAAGGAATTTGCGTGTAAGACGCCATGATGAAAGCACCCGCGCCCATCACTGGGGGCATCAGCTGACCACCTGTTGACGCTGCGGCTTCAACGCCCGCAGCAAAGCGCGAAGGGAAACCTGCTTTCTGCATTAAAGGAATACTGATAACACCGGTTGAAACCGTATTTGCCACACTGGAGCCCGATACTGAGCCCATCAATCCCGAGCCAATCACCGCAATAAAACCGGGACCACCGATGATTTTGCCTGCCGCAGCACGTGCCACGTTGATAATGTAATCACCAACACCAGAGCGAACAAGAAACGCACCAAACAGAATGAACATGAATACGAAAGTCCAACTGATGCGCGAGATAGAACCAAACATGCCCTCAGAAGAATAAAAGCTGCGGTAGAGCAAGGTTTCCATGCTCAAACCCGGGAAGTGGAAAATGCCTGTCGCCCACTTACCCCAAAACACAACGTAACTCAGACACACCACAATCAACACTGGAATAAACCAGCCCATGGTGCGTCGAATCAGTTCGATAACAATCAAAATTGCCATGATGGCGAAGACCCAATCGCTGGTCACGAACTTCACACCGCGTTCGTACAGCGCATCTTCGGCATAAGGAATGTAGAGCAAACACGCGACCGCGCCCATAGCAATCAACACATCGATACCGAGTGCAATCTTACTCTGCTTGAGAGAGATATGAGCCGGATACCAAAGCGCACAAATCACCGCGAAGCCAGCAAAGTGGGTCGCGGAAATCCATAACTCTGGTAAGGTCGATAAGGTATTAAACCAAATGTGCAAAGCAGACAACACCACGCCAAACACTGTAATTGTGGTGGTTACCCACGGAAAGTCAGTGCGCGTGGGCAGCTCAAACTTCTGTAATTCCTTTTCTATTGAGTCGCTCATCTCATACTCCAAGCTCTGGCGGCTTTTTCCATCTTAGAAATCGGTAGGGATAAAATGCCCCGAGCCGAAACTCGGGGCTAAGTAGGCGTTATTTCGCCATTAGATCTGATGGGATTTCGATGCCCATTTCTTTGTAGTAACGCGCCGCGCCTGGGTGAAGAGGCACTGGCAAACCCGCAATCGCTTTTTCCATTGCCATTGCTTTGGTTGCTTTGTGGATGCCTTGTAGGAATGGCAAGTTCTCGTATATTGCTTTCGTTAGCTGGTATACGTCTTCTTCCGAGATATCTTCACGAACGGCCAAGAAGTTTGGTTGTGCGATAGTCGTGATCGGCTTGTCCAGACCTGGGTAGGTGTTGGCTGGGATCTCGTATTTCGTCCAAAGGTTATAGTGGCCATTCGCCTCTTTGATTTGTTCGTCTGTAAACGAAAGAATCGAGATGTCTTTACCTAGCGCAGCAAAAGCTTGAGTGACCGCCCCAACGGGGACTCCCGCTGGCGTGTTCATGCCGTCAATAGTGCCGTTTTGAAGCGCACTCGCGCTACCGCCGTAGCCCATGTAGGCTAGATTGAATTTATCTGGGTCGACATTCAGACCTTTCATGATTTGACGACCAGAATTCTCTGTACCAGAGTTTTTCTTACCGATGGAGAACTTCTTACCATCTAGGTTGTTTAGATCTGTCACTGTGCCCGTTTTTGCTAGGTCAGAACGAACAATAAAGTGCTCAACGTTTTGCCACAACATAGAGACCGAACGCAGCTGCTCTTGGCGACCGCTTTTCTCATAAGGACCTTCGCCAGACCAAGCCCACGCACCGTAAAGACCTTGTAGAATCGCGAACTGTGCTTCATTTTCGTTCAGCAGTTTGACGTTTTCACCAGAGCCCGCAGAGCTGATTGCAGAAAGGGAGAAGTGGTGCTTTGGTGCCAATTTCACTTTGCTTAACGTCGCCAACGCTACGCCCACAGGGTAGTAAGTACCACCTGTCGATGCCGTTGCAAGAATGTAGCTACGATCTTCTGCCGCAGCGTTAGCAGCAATACCAAAAGAAGTCACAGCGACAGCCAAAGCTTTTACCAGCTTATTCATTTTCATTATTACTCTCCGTGTAGTCGTTTCACGATTGGGGATTTACATCATGTTAAATCTTTATTAACAACACATTCCCTAGAGCAATTGAAATGCCAACTTTTAACCCTTTGTATTTATTGAACTAAGTGCTGAAAGACATCAAAAATGAGCAAAATCATGCTGATTTGATAGCAAAGTAATGAGCAAGATCTTGCTCATTGAAGAGAAGAAGGTTGTACGCCTAGATCGCAAAAGGTTAATAAAATGTGATCAAGACAAAATAAATGCACGATTCACTAATAAGCAATATTTTGCCGATGCAATTTTGGGTTGAACTGCAACTAATGAGCGTCTTAACAATAAGAAGAAAAAGCGCATCATTCTAAACTGCTCACTTTATCAGCGGAGGTTTATAGCCTAAACGACTACAAATAGCACAAAAATACAGCAAAACAAGTCATGTTACAGAAATGAAAAGTCATTTATTCTAATTTTGAATTTAAAAAGCAGTTCGATCCACCAGTTCAGAAACAAACGTTGACCGTATCAACTTATTTTCTACTTCGGGGTTGTGCCAATAGCCCTATGTTCGTTAGGGTAGAAACACGCCAAGGCAAACGTATTCCTTGGTATTTTTTCGTCATTAAGGATCATCCATGTCAGCAACTGCGCAATTACAATTCGCTTTAAAACGCCCATCAGGCGTTGCTGCTGCGATCCTCCTGCTCTCTCTGAAACTGATTTAGAGCTGACAGGCTATATCTAAACTTTCTGTCAGCTTGAGAAGAAGCTGACGGGAACACCACATACTCCTCCCATTCCTTTCAGTTTCTTCCAAGCGAAACATAAGAGGAATAACAATGTTAAGCGCACGCAATATCGCCGCTTTGGGCTTCATGACTTTCGCCATGTACTTAGGCGCGGGTAACCTGATCTTCCCTCCATTTTTGGGCTACCAAGCAGGTGAAAACTTTCTGAGCGGGATGTCTGGCTTCCTCTTAACGGGCGTAGGTCTGCCTGCGATGGCACTGGTGATGGTGGCTATCGTGAACGGTTCAGACAAATTAACCGCTGCCCTACCTAAACCTTTGGCGACCAGTTTTTGGGTAATGGTGTTTATCGTGATTGGTCCTGCGTTCGTAATACCACGTGCCATTACCGTCGCTTACCAATTTAGCTTTGCACCAATGTTTGGTAATGCCGCTTTGGTGCCTTTCACTATTGCCTTCTGTGCTATCACCATTCTATTTGCCCTATATCCGGGTAAGTTGGTCGACAACCTAGGTAAGATCTTAACGCCTGCCTTGATGGCTATCTTAATCATCATGTCTGTGACGGCTTTGATTTCTCCTGCAGGTGAGCTAACTGCCGCAACAGGACCATACGTATCTGGCGCATTTGCTGAAGGCTTGACCCAAGGCTACATGACCATGGATGCGCTAGGTTCTATCGGTTTTGGTTGGATTATCTTCCGCGCGATTCGTAGCATGGGTGTGGATTGTCCGAAAGCCACTGCAAAATACACGCTAATCGCAGCTCTGATGTACGCGGTTGCCATGGCATTTGTTTACATCTCATTAGCTTACATTGGTTCGACGAGCTCGTACTTGGGTTCTGAGTTCAGCAATGGTGGCGACATCTTAACGGCGTTCACCTTCAGCCACTTCGGCGCATTTGGCTCACTATTACTAGGTGCCGTGATGGTATTGGCGTGTTTGACTACTGCTATCGGCGTAACCACAGCAGGCAGTGAGTTTTACGACAACACTTTCAGCAAAGTGAACTACAAAGGCTGCGTGATCACGACCATGGTATTGGCAGGTTTGATCGCTAACGTAGGTCTAGAGCAACTATTGGCGATCACATTGCCAGCGGTTGTGGCGCTTCACCCAGTCGCGATTGCGTTGATGATCATGGCACCAGTGCGCAACAAGATGTCGCAAATCATGGTGGTCGCGACCGCATTCACTGCTCTAACGTTTGGTTGTGTTGATGCGCTGCACATCCTAGGTTACATGCCAGAAGCCGCAAACCAATGGTTAGACAGCAACATGCCGCTATACCACTACTTTGCAAGCTGGATTGTTCCGACCATTGCTATGGTGATTGTGGGTGTAGCCTTTACCCGCAAGGCAAGCCAACAACAAGCCGAGTTGGTGAACCAAGCCTAGATTGGTGAATACCTCAACAAAAAATACCTCGACAAAAAACGGCTTCCTCAGAAGCCGTTTTTTTATGTGTAATCAGAGCGATTCAAACCAAATTTCTGCATCTTTTGGTTGAGGGTTCGGCGCGGTAAATCTAGCTCGACCATCACATCCGTGATTCGCCCTTGGTGTCGAACTAGCGAATCATGCAGCACTTTACGCTCAAAATTATGTAGCTGAATCGCCAACGGAACGCCCGCTTGTGTCTCTTCGGTTGTAGAAGATGGTCGACTGGAAAGAATTTCCATCACGGAGACGGTTTCATCCAGAGCAAAACGCATCGCGACATTCCTTAGCTCACGCACGTTACCGGGCCAAGCGTAAGCAAGAATGGCTTTTCTATCGGCTTCACTAAGCGGACGACTCTCAGGGTTACTTTTCAGGGCAAAGTGTTCGAACAAGATCAACGCGTCTTCTTCTCGCTCACGTAGTGGTGGCAAATAGATCTGCGCTACATTGAGGCGATAGTACAAATCCTGACGAAACTCATCATGATCATTGAGATCTTCTTTCGCGGCGGCGATCACTCTCAAATTAACCGAGATCTGCTGATTGCCTCCAACGCGCTCAACTGTATGTTCCTGTAATGAACGTAACACTTTCACCTGCATGGACAGCGGCATACTCTCGATTTCATCAAAAAATAAGGTGCCTTTATCCGCGTATTCCAATTTACCAATGCGCTTTTTACCCGCTCCAGTAAATGCCCCAGCTTCGTGCCCAAACAGCTCACTTTCAAACAAGTTCTCAGGAATAGCGCCACAGTTGATTGGCACAAAATGATGGGTTCTACGTTGGCTTTCATTATGCAAGCTCGTCGCCACCAGCTCTTTACCACAACCTGTTTCGCCGTAAATGATCACGTTAGTATCAATGCGCGCTAACTTGGCTACTTGTTCTCTAAGCTGTTGCATCACTCGGCTTCGCCCAATCAACACTTCTTCTAAGCCGCTAACACTAGATAGGTACTCTTGGCGATCTTGAGTAGACGTTTGTGCGCGATAACTCTCGACCGCTTCGGTCACACGTTGAGATAAGCGCTCAGGTTGGAAAGGTTTCTCGATAAAATCGAACGCACCGTTTTGTAACGCCCCGACAGCCATGTCAACGTCACCATGCCCGGTGATCAAGATAACCGGCGTTGGAATGTGATTAGCAATCAGACTTTCTAGTATCGACAAACCATCGGTGTCTGGCAGGCGAACATCACTGACAATCGCATCAAATTCTTGGCTAAGAATGGCCGCTTTGCCCTCTTCGCCTAAACTGAATGCGGTCACGTCAAACCCCGCCAGTTGCAGCCATTGGCTGGTAGCCTGACGAACAATGTCATCGTCTTCGATAAGTGCAATTTTAGGGGTGTCGTCAAAAGCCATGAGTTACTGCCTGCTTTATGGGGTAGGAAAGAAATCGCTCTTTATTAACGGTAGCAAAAACCACTGAGGAGAAAAGGAGCTAGATCTCACTTCTTACTTACAAGTCTTTAACATCCAACCAGTTAGGCGCACTCTTTAATGACTGTCGATGAGAACGCACTAGCTGAATGGAGTCGGTATGCAGCGCAAAAGGAATGGCAAAACATGGCTTGTGGTCGCAATTGCGGCAGTGCTGATGTTGTCTTGCTATAGCGCCAGCAGAGAGGTGGCTCGTCAGTGGTTGAGCGTACAAACTCAAACCGAAGCTCAACAAAAACTGCTCGACTATATTGGTGAAGTTCGCCGTGCACTCAAACGCTTCTATCACCTGCCTTACCTCGTCACCAATAACCCAGAAACCATCGCTTTTGTGAAAGGGAATCTGACTTATTACGAACCGTTGCAAACCCAACTGACTCAACTCGATAAAGCCGCCAATACGGAAGGCTGGCTAAT
The DNA here is from genome assembly GCF_002887615.1 of Vibrio jasicida 090810c. Taxonomy (NCBI): domain Bacteria; kingdom Pseudomonadati; phylum Pseudomonadota; class Gammaproteobacteria; order Vibrionales; family Vibrionaceae; genus Vibrio; species Vibrio jasicida. Next base: position 2,250,607 of record NZ_CP025793.1, read on the forward strand.
CCTGTCTAACTCTGGCGAAGTATTGGTCTCGAGTTTAATCGAAGAGCGCTTTAGCCTGTCTGACCGAAAAGCCATTGTGGAACAAATTCACAATCAAGGCGGTGGGGTTTCCTTGGTGAACAAAACCAAAGGTTCGAGCCCGTTGTATTATCTTGCAGCCCCTATCTATGATGGTTTGGATATCGCAGGTATTGTCGTGGTGCAAATCAACCTCAGCCTGTTGACCGAACAGACCATTACCAGCCAAGACATCATTACGTTGCAAAATCGCCAGCAACGCTTTTTCCTATCAAGCAGCTCGCTTTATAACGCAGACTGGTTTAACGAACCGAGCAACACCGTTCAATTAGAAACTCAACGTTTATACGACAACACCAATATCAGTGTGTGGACGCTCAATCAGCAACGCTATTTTGCGCACACCGTTAAATTGGATGATTTGAATTGGTACGTCAGCTACCTCACCCCTTCTAAGCCGATTCAACAAACCATCAACGTGATTGGTTGGAGCGTAGCAGCGCTGCTCTTATTGGTTGTATTGCTCGTCATCATTGGCTTACAACGACGACAAAAGCACATCAATCAACAACGAATTCAAGCTCTGTTGGAAGAGTCTCAACGCCGCTTGAAACAGATGATCAATAAAACCCACGTTGGTTTGCTATTGATTGATGAACAAGGAAGACTGTTCGATCTCAACCCAATGGCGAAGCGTTTGTTCTGTCTACCAGAAAGCGTCAATCGACATGCTTTTGCTTGGGAGTTATTCGATGCAGGCAATCCTAATTCCACCACACTTAAGTTGCTCAAGGACTTACCTAAACATAAAGAGCTCGCAGAGATCAGTACGGTCGAAACCATTGCCAGACGCAGTGACGGTAGCGTCTTCCCTGTCTTGTTCTCACTGACCAGTTTCCCTTGGCATGGCGAGCAGTATTTCCTTGCGACGATCATCGACATCAGTAAGCGGAAAAAAGCCGAGCAATCACTGCAACAGGTCAACCAAGAACTGGCGCAGCGAGTAGAAGAGCGAACTCAAGCGCTAAAAGAAGCACAAAGCCAGTTGATTGAATCGAGCAAAATGGCCGCCTTGGGTCGCATGTCGAGCGCGATTACTCATGAACTCAATCAGCCACTGACGGGCTTGCGTACCCTGCTCACAACAAACGAACTGTTAGCAGAACGTGGCGAAACCGAGATGATGAAAGCCAACAACGTATTAGTGCAGAAGCTGATTGATCGCATGGCGAGCATGACCAGTCAGTTAAAGACGTTCGCCTACAACAAACCAGAAAGCCTACAAGCGATTTCTCTTACCTCCGCACTCGAAGAAACCTTACGCGTTTATCAATCCCAATTAGACAAGGTGGATGTGCGTGTTCGAGTTCCTCATGACTTACCTAACATCATGGGCGAAGAACAACGACTGCTTCAGGTGCTCGGTAATCTTGTCTCGAATGCGCTAGACGCAATGAACAATACCACCAACCCGCAGCTCAGCTTGATCGTCAACCCAACCAGCAATCAGGTCGAACTGATCGTCAGTGATAATGGCTGCGGCGTGTCGAATGAGATGCTTGAATCCATGTTCGAGCCCTTCCAAACCTCAAAGAAAATTGGTGAAGGATTGGGGTTGGGGCTAGCGATTACGGCCAATAATATGCGTGATATGAACGGACAAATTGCCGTGCAAAAGAATGAACAAAATGGGCTGACTTTCACTTTGTTGTTCAAATCAGCTTAAGCTGATATTGATTACAAAATCATCATTAGAACTAGGCATCCCCGCTGTTTGAGAAAAACACGATCTCGATACAAGAATCCCTCCTTGACCTACACTATTCTCAAGCAAATAAAACGAATAACTTCCGAACGATAAAGAGTGAGAAACATGATTAAGTTTCCTGAACATTTTCTTTGGGGCGGTGCCATTGCTGCAAACCAAGTAGAAGGGTCGTACAACCTTGGGGGTAAAGGGTTATCGACATCAGACATGCTGCCAAACGGTATTTTGAGTCCGCATCAAACCCGTGAAGAACGTACGCCGGGTATCAAAGACGTGGCGATCGACTTCTACAATCGCTACCCAGAAGACATTGCGCTATTCAAAGAGATGGGCTTTAACTGTCTGCGCCTATCTTTGGCATGGAGCCGCATCTTCCCGAACGGTGACGAGCTAGAACCTAACGAAGAAGGTTTGGCGTTCTACGATAAAATCTTTGACGAACTTGCCGAGCACAACATCCAACCTTTTGTGACCTTATCTCACTACGAAATGCCTTACGCACTGGTTGAAAACTACGGTGGTTGGGGCGATCGTCGCGTCATCGAATTCTTCGAACGTTATGCTCGCACTGTGCTGGAACGCTACAAAGACAAAGTGAAGCTGTGGTTAACGTTCAACGAAATCAACATGTCACTGCACGCACCATTTACCGGTGTTGGTTTGCAAGAAGACGCCAGTGAACAAGAGATTTACCAAGCGATTCACCACCAGCTAGTCGCAAACGCAAAAGCGGTAAAACTGTGTCAGCAAATCGTACCAAACGGCAAGATTGGTAACATGCTGCTTGGCGCAATCAACTACCCATATACCTGTAATCCTGATGACGTGCTTGCTGCAATGCATGAAAACAACAAGTGGTTGTTCTTCGGTGATGTACAAACACGTGGTCAATACCCTGGCTACATGAAGCGTTACTTCCGTGAAAATGGCATTGAAATTCAGATGGAAGCAGGCGACTTAGAAGAGATCGCATCAGCAAGCGTCGATTTCATCTCATTCAGCTACTACGCAAGTGGTTGTGCGAGCGCGGATCCGAAACAAAAAGAAGTGGGTAACATCGTCGATAGCGTACCAAACCCATACCTTGAAAAGAGCCAATGGGGTTGGTTAATCGATCCAAAAGGCCTTCGAGTTCTGCTGAACTTCCTTCACGATCGCTACCAAAAACCACTGTTCGTCGTAGAAAACGGCTTGGGCGCGCGTGATGAACTCGATGAAAACGGTGAGATTCAAGATGATTACCGCATCGCTTACTTGAACGACCACCTTGTACAAGCACACGAAGCAATTCTTGATGGCGTTGAGCTGATGGGCTTCACCAGTTGGGGACCAATCGATTTGGTCGCAAACTCGACCGCTGAGATGAGCAAGCGCTACGGTTTCATTTATGTGGATCGTCATAACGATGGTCAAGGTACGTTAGAACGTAAACGCAAGAAGAGCTTCTTCTGGTATCAAGATGTGATTCGCACTGGTGGCGCTTCCTTAGAAAGCTAAGTTTGTTCTTATCTAGATATAAAGTGCATGTTTATTTAGATAGAAAACGACAAAAGCCCTGCAAATTCAGGGCTTTTCTTATTCCCGATTTTCAGTCGTATGACCTATTGGTTAAACACCAATTTCACCACCGTCTTCACGGCGAATAACCACCGTCGCGGCACGTGGACGCAGTGTCATTCCTGCAGGTGTTTCTTCCGCAGCATTGTCGCTGTATGGCCAGTTGCCTGGGTGCTGAATGTTCACAAACAGAGATTTGTAATCTGGGCTGATGGTAAAGCCCGTCACTTCACAGCCGTTAGGGCCAACAAAGAAACGTTTCAACTCAGCTTGGTTTTCTGCACCGATCACTTCTTGTGTGCCGTTTGAATCCGTCAGCTTAGAAGGTACAACTGCAAGCATTTGGTCATTGGTGTAAGACGTCACTTCATCTGCACCGTTGTCCGTTTGAATCCATAGGATTCCGCGAGGGTCAAACGCTAAGCCGTCTGGGCTCGCAAACTGGTTAAGCTCGGTCAAACTCGAACGGTTAGTGTCCGCATCACCGTTTGCCGGAGAACCAAACACGAAGATATCCCACGTGAAGTCTGTTGCTGCTTCGCCTTCATCCCAACGGATTACGTGACCAAACTTATTATTCAAACGTGGGTTTGCAGGGTTAGTTTCCTCTGTACGCTTAGTGTTATTCGTTAGCGTCAGGTAAACCGAACCTGTGAATGGGTCAACAGTACACCACTCTGGGCGATCCATTGGCGTCGCACCCACAAGGTCTGCTGCGCCAGCCGTATTCAGGATGATTTCTGCTAGAGAATTGAAGCTATCTGCCAAAGTACCACCAGAAACCGTCGTGCTGTCTAGTGTCAGTGGTAACCAAGTACCAGAGCTGTCTTCGTTGAAGCGCGCCACATACAGTGTGCCTTCATCCATGTACTTGTCACCCATCGCCAAGCGATTATCAGGGTTAGCATCCGCAGGATCCCACGCTGCCGCAGATTCAAATTTGTATAGGTACTCAAAGCGAGAGTCGTGACCAGAATAAAATACTACTGGTTTGCCTTCTTCAAGCTTGCCGAATGTACAGCCTTCATGACGAAAGCGGCCTAGTGCAGTACGCTTCTTCGCACGTGAGTTTTGCGTGTAAGGGTCAATTTCAACAATGTAACCATGGCCGTTGGCCTCGTTACGGTAATCGTCCAATGCGCTTGCGCCTGTTGGTTCTACATTGAATCGCGTGAATTCGTCCAAACGCTCTTCGGCATTACCCGCTAACGTTTCCCATAGGTAACGAGTGCTTGTGTCATCAACACCAATACGATCTTGCTCTTCAGTGCGAACACCTGCGTTGACGAAGTAACCCGGCCAGTTCTCTTCACACGTTAGGTACGTGCCCCAAGGCGAGAAACCATTACCACAGTTGTTCAGTGTGCCACGTGCTTGGCTGCCATCTTGCGAGAAGCGAGTTACGGTCAATTCTGTATTCGCGACAGGGCCAGAAAGATCCATAACCGTTGCACCAGTGTAGCGTCGGTTTAGTGGATCAGTATCGACTAACTTCCACATATTGTCTTCGAGCTGTATGCGAACCACAGACACGCCGTGTGCATTAATTTCCTTACGAACTTCATCGACGATAGTACGCACACCGCCCACAACTGTTGGGCCACTTGGGTGCAGTGCTGAAGTATCAATGTACTCGTGGTTGATACACAACAAGCCGTCCGTGTCGCTATCGTTTAGCGAGAAAAAGTGCATGCCGTCGTGGTGCATACCCAATGCATTAAGCTGGTCAGTACTCGTGTTGCTGCCATCGTCTTTCCATGCATTACCTTGTGCGTTTAAAGGCGTACCCCATGGCACCAATACTTGTGCGACGTAACCTTGCGGAATCGATACTGCATCCGTTAGTGAGCCTGGAATCGAATCAAAATTCAGGACTGCACTTGAAACGCCAGAGCCGCCACCAGCAGAAGTGCCTGAACTAGAAGAGTTGCACCCTGATAGACCAAATGCGCCAAAAGCGGTCATCGCACTGATACCTAGGCCACCTTTCAGGATACTGCGTCGAGATAGGCTCGCTTCCAGTACTTCTTCAAAAGGCTTGTTATTACTCTGGTTGTAACGCGTCGCGTCGAAGGTTTCCTTACTCATGGTGTTGCTTTCCCAGTGTTAGGTTGAATTATAGGTTTGTAAATCATTGAGCGAGGGGAAGTTTGGAAGAGAAAAGTGACAGAACTAGTCTATCTTTATGAACTTTGTGTTTAGAAAATGTTATAAATCACCCCTCTATTCTACGTACTTTCGATTTTGCTTGGGCTGAGCTAGATTTGGAGGTATAAGGTTTACTCAAATCATCTACGAGAAATAATCATGAAACTAGATAAAATCGATAACAAAAATCGTCGTCTTCGCAAGAAGCTGTTCCTAGGCGAATTCGCAATCCTAGGTTTTGAGATCAGCTGTGAGACTGACATCAACGACTTTGACCGTTACGATGCATTCGTTGATGAGTTTATCGACTACATTGATGGCCTAAACCTTTGCTTCGGTGGCGGTGGCCTAGAGCTGTTTGAAGGCTTCCTATGTTCAACAGAGCGTTACGAAAGCGCAACTGAAGAACAAAAAGCACAAGTTCTAGCTTGGCTACAAGCTCGCCCAGAAGTAAGCAGCGCAAAAGCTGGCGAACTGGTTGACGCAAACTACCTGTAATTACGGAATCACTCTGTAATAAATAGAGTTGAGCAAGTAATGAGAAAGCTGGTCTTCGGACTGGCTTTTTTGCATTTAAGGCGATGGTTTTGTGCTGAAATGTTGAATCTAGAAAGAGTGGAACGTTTGGTTTTTTTGGGAAGCTTAGTTTAGGAAAGCTGGAGTCTTGGAAAGTATGGATGCGCTAGATAATTTTAGAGCTGGCATTTTATGGAAGGTTATCCGTCCATTGCCAGCTCAGTGCCATTGAGTATGGTTTACTATGCTTTTTTAGCAGTCTCAGTCTTTGTGTCTTTCCAGTATTGGATGCGAACACGGTGTAGCTGAGCTCTTCTCATCTTTTTCATAGCAATCTCCCTCATCTATATAGGTAACGCTCATCTTGAGCTTATTGTCTAAGGTTGTATTCCTCTTCAATTTATCGAGGAACGAATCAATTAACCGTGACTAATTTCACAACATAATGATAAAAGTAGAAGCGTTGCAGTCATTTTTTGACCAGTAAAACTGCTTTTATCTTGTTGATACGGTCAACTTACTCATCACTTATGACAGAAATATGGCAATCAAGTTCCCTATTTAACCTGTCATCGAATCTTAATAACGATTCTTAGATAACCTAGCAAATAATATACCAGTTGCACATAAATTCCAGTTCAGTACACAACAAAAGTACTCACATGTTCAAACTAAGGTTGGATTCGCTGCTGGTAATGCTGTCGGTAATCTCTCGGAGTCAGCCCCTTGTAGGTCTTGAAATGGCGATTAAACAAAGCTTGATTGCGATAACCTACTCGTTCAAACACAATTCCTATTGGTAACTCCGTCGATTGCAACAAATCAGCGGCATGGTTGATTCTTAGCTTCATCAAACGTTGGCTAAACGGCTCTTTAAAGTGCTTTTGAAACAATCGTGTGACCGCACTTTCACTCAACGACAAGTAATTGGCTAAATCAGCCAATGTCACCTTGCTGGCAAAATGCTGCTCAAGATACGCGTTCACACTTGCGACGCGCGCTCTTTCTTGTTGCTCGTGTTCACTCATCGAAAGATAAGAATGGGTCATCAAGGTTTTCGCCGCTTCGTCATGGGCAACCAAAGATAAGATATGAATGAATCTCGACAATTGTTCCATCGCGGGCACTTTCATCAACTCTTGCAGAAGATCCACTACTTGCTGTGCCGTTCGCTCAGAGAACACCACTCCTTTATTTGCGGCTTTCAATAACGGGTCTAGTTTGCGTAGCTCAGTACAATAGAACATTAGGTTCGCGATCCACTCACGCTTAAACCAAATCACATGAGTCTCGCAATTGCTTTCTACCGACGTGGAGTGAATAGAGTGAGGCACACCTGGCGCAATTAGCAGCATCTGATTGTGGGTCACCTCTAGCTCGTGATGCCCAATGTGCAAAGTCCCCGTAAAGTGGCGGTGGATGACCAACTCAAAAACATCATCGTGAAAATGAAAATCGTATTCTTTCGCTGGTTCATCAATACGACGGTAGCGCCAAGAAAAACCAGGCCTTTGCGGTACTTTTTCGATGTGCGCCATTTGATACCCCACAAGATAGTATTGTTTCACGCGCAAATAATATCAGTATTACCGACATATTCTTCATCACGCCTCAATAGTATTGATATTGAGCGGCATACTATCAACTAAGCCTCATCACGCTCCTTATTCTTCTCTTGTAAAGATAAGCTAACTAAGGAGCTTTTATGAGTAACTTTAAAACCAAGCTACGCCAGATTATGCAAAAAACTCGTGATGAGTGGGCTGCGTTTGCGATAAAGGAAATGGGAATTTCATCTAAAGCCATCGCCAAATCTTATGGCTACAAGTCGAGTTGTGATCTTGAGCAAACTCTCAAACAAGACGAAAAAGACGCCGATTCGTACATTCGCTCGGCACCTTGTGCGAGATCTCTCACAAGCGATGTAAGCAAAACGACCATTTTTGACTAAGAACAAATCGAACAACAAACCTAACTAACTGAAAATTAATAATTATCCTTTTTTAAGCAATATTCGCTGCCAAAGTTTTTTTACCTAGCTGATTGAGAGTAATCAGCAAAACAACAATACTAAGTGTGTCGACAGGATGTTGGCGGGAACAGGAAAAAGCCTAAAGGATTGGGTATCTTCAGGATGAAGATTTGATAGCTTAGGATGAGTTGTCAGCAAGGATGTAGTTAAGCTCTAGGATAGAGTTCGCCCGTCAGGATGATAGGCAAGAATGGACACCGCTAGGAAGGCGATGAACAAGGAACTCGGTTAAAGGACTTAGCCACAATCAAGGATAGATGCAGGGAGCACCTATTAGTAGCCGGATTGCTGCGAAAAAGAATAAGCCCCGTCTGGGAAACCAGGCGGGGTTTTATTTTGCCTATCATTTAGCATCCTCCTCTGCGTTATTCCACGCATCATGCTATTATTTCTACACTTTATCTCGAAACGCTTTCTTTAATAAACGCTGAGCAAACAACGTCCTATGCTTAATCCAGTTTGGTTACACACATTCAAAACTCTTGTCGAAGTCGGCCACTTCACTCAAACAGCAGAAAAGCTCTATATGACCCAGCCCGGTGTCAGTCAGCACATCAAAAAGCTAGAGCAAGCTTGTCAGCACCCATTGATTAAGCGCGAGAACAAAAGCTTTGAACTGACAGAGCAAGGCCGAATGGTGTACGCCTACGCATTAGAGTTGGAAGAGAAAGAGAAAAACTTACTGGAAGATCTGAGCTTCGATGATCCCTTTGCAGGTCATTGCAAGCTGGCTTGTTCCGGAGCACTTGCCTTGATGCTGTTTGATCCACTGCTTGAAAAGCAAACCCAGCATCGCGGATTGTCGATTCACTTGGAAGCGGCGCCGAATCAGTCGATTCTAAATGGGGTTGCTGACGGCCGTATTGATATGGGCATCGTGACATACTCTCCCAACAAGAGTGTTTTCCAAAGTGAACAAATTGGCAGAGAAGCGCTGTGTCTGATCTTACCAAAGTCTTATCATGGTAAAACGTTAACACCTGAGCTGCTTCGAAGTTGCGGCGTGATTGGTCACCCAGATGCTGAACATTATATGACGTTGTTTTTCGACCAATGTGCAGAACCTTTACTCAAAGAGATCAAGGTCAGTGACATGCCATTATCGGGCTACGTCAACCAACTCAGTCAGATTCTATTGCCCGTCAGCAAAGGACTGGGTTTTACCGTTTTGCCCTACAGTGCGGTGGAAAGCTTTTCATTAAGAGAAGAGTTGTATGTGGCTGAGTTAAAACAACCGGTGTACGAAGATTTGTTTTTGGTGAGAAAACGCAGCCGCACACTGCCACTGCGATACCAGACCATCAAAGAAGTATTATTGGATGTGATTGGTGGAGCTCATCAATGAAGTTAGCCACTCTTCGCTGGTAATGCGTTTGTCTTGGCAATCCACCCAATAGGGTTTGCCAGATAACCAGCTCTTTGACGCGACCTCTTTTATAAACACATCCACGGAATCAACGTCATCTTTGGCGTAATCCCATTTATTGCGCATGTGTTCTGCCGCTTCTTGATTAGTGTACGCCTTGCCGTTGCGGATAAAGGTACAAGAGGATTGCTCAACTCGCTTTATCAACGTCGAGACATCTTGCTCTACCCCTGCGAGTGCAAAGATAGGCAGAATGCTTAATGTAAGTAACAGTGTCCACTTTGCTTTCATTGCATCTTTATCCTTATCCCTGACCACGTAACTAATACCAAGTAGCTACTAATAAGTGACTTAACTATTCTGGTGTTTGGCTGTTTAGCTCAGACATTATTGCCACCATGCCTTAGCAGGCTGAGGCTCCGCAATCGCCAAGCGTTGACCAATCTCAGGGCTCACTAACGTTACACCGCGCTTCTCACTGATGTCTAACGCGCGTTGCATCGGTTCATTCCAATCGTGCATCGACAGATCAAACGTACTGTTGTGAATCGGCATCATTACTTTGCCCTGCACATCAATGTGTGCTTGAACACTTTGCTCTGGGAACATGTGAATGTCTGACCAAAGTTCATTGTATGCGCCGGTTTCAATCATAGTGAAATCAAACGGACCATACTTTCCACCAATCTCTTTAAAGCCATTGAAGTAACCGGAGTCACCACTGAAGAACACTTTGTGTTGTTGTGCATTAATAACCCAACTGCCCCACAGCGTCGTATCACGGTCTGTCAAACCTCGACCAGAGAAATGCTGAGTCGGAGTCAGTGTATATTCAATACCGTCAACAGAATGTGACTCCCACCAATCTAGCTCGATCACTTTCTCCTTAGGCACGCCCCAGTTGACTAGCAACTGACCGACTTTTAACGGCACCAAGAAAGTGCCCACTTTGTCGCCTAATACTTTAATAGAAGCTTTATCTAGGTGATCGTAATGGTCATGGCTGATCACCACCACATCGATGCTTGGTAAACCTTCTAGCGTGATTGGGGTTTGGTGAAAACGTTTTGGCCCCGCCCATTGCACAGGAGACGCGCGATCACTGAATACAGGGTCAGTCATGACCAGTTTGCCATCGAGCTTCATTAATACGCTTGAATGACCTAAACGGTAGATAACATCATCTTGCTCCTCTAACAATTGATTCGCAGTCATTGCATGAACCGGAATTTCAATCGTTGGTGTTGGATTGAGGCGCTCAGTCGTAAAGTAGGCTTTCATGATGCCGAACATGTCGCCCAAGCTGCTTTTGTATTCCAACTCTGTGTTTGCAAATTTGTCCGGGTATGTTGGCGCTTTTTCAGTATCAACATTAGAACAAGAAATCATTGATGTACCCATCGCGAACGCTCCTACTGTGGCTAGCAAAGTTTTTTTCATAAAAAGTTAACCCGAACAAAAGTAAACTACACGGTGCAGTTTACATTCTAATTATCAAAAGTAAACTACTTAGTGTAAAATAGGTCTAGAAATGATCTTATTAACTCGGCAAGTTTATGAATGTAAAAAAAAAAGGTCGCAGTGAGACCAAAAGAGAAGCCATCCTGTGCGCAGCAAAGCAAGCGTTCCAAGAGTTTGGGGTGCAAAACACCAGCATGGATAAGCTCTCTGCTATCGCGCAAGTCTCTAAACGCACGGTCTACAACCACTTCCCTTCTAAAGAAGCGATCGTGACAGAGTTACTAACCGAACTATGGCGTTCTTCAATGATGGATAGCGACATTGAACGTTTACCAACACTCCCGCTAAAAGATCAACTGGTCGAATTGTTGTACAGCGAAATTATCGTGGTAACCGCACCTGATTATATTGAACTGGCGAAAGTGGCTTTCGGACATTTCTTGTTTAAGCCGGAAGATCTCAAAGAACAAGCGGAACACATGTCGAAGCAAGAAACGGCCTTGTACCGTTGGCTCACGCAGCAATCAGAAAAAAACACATTGAAGGTTGATGATGTGGACGTGGCAAGCATTCAATTGCACAACTTAATTAAAGGCAGCGCATTCTGGCCACAATTGATGGGGATGCGAGCTTCGCTAAACTTGGAAGAATCTAGGGGTTTAGCCACCCAAACGGCTGAACTCTTCTTAAGTCATTACTTAGTTCAATAACAAAAAGCGGCTGAATGGCCGCTTTTTTGTGATTTATGCCATAGTAAATTGATGTAATTTTGACTCATTTTTCTTTTTCATTCCCTTGACAGTCGCATGCAGCAAGGCGTGAGAGTTCGATAAATTATTTTTGTCGTATCGACGATATTTTTTCGTTTTCATCTACTGAGAAAACGCCCTAAGGTTCGCACCTCTGACGACGTGGTTGTCCAACCACAATTCTAAGTCGCTGAAGAGAGTGGATTCTGTCACATCAATTACACCCACTCACTATACTCTATACTTACATTTTTAATTTGGTACTGACTTACTAAGGAATTGCCATGCGTATTGCTATTCTTTCTCGTAATGAGAATCTATATTCAACCATGCGCCTAAAGCAGGCGGGTGAAGAGCGCGGACATCAAGTTGATGTTATCGATACTCTGCACTGTTATATGGATATTACGAGTAACAACCCTAAGATCCGTTACATGGGTGAAGAATTGCCAAAGTACGACGCGGTTATTCCACGCATCGGTGCATCTATCACTTTCTACGGTACAGCGGTTGTACGTCAGTTTGAAATGATGGGCACATTCTGTGTGAACGAGTCAGTAGCAATCAGCCGCTCTCGTGACAAGCTACGCTCTATGCAGCTGCTATCACGTAAAGGCATTGGTCTACCTCGCACGGGTTTTGCTCACCACCCTGATAACATTCAGGACGTGATCAAAAACGTTGGCGGCGCACCATTGGTTATCAAGCTACTTGAAGGTACTCAAGGTATCGGTGTTGTTCTTGCTGAGACTACGAAAGCAGCAGAAAGCGTGATCGAAGCATTCATGGGCCTTAAAGCAAACATCATGGTGCAAGAGTTCATTGAAGAAGCAAACGGCGCAGACATCCGTTGTTTCGTAGTGGGTAACAAAGTTATCGCAGCAATGAAACGCCAAGCAAAAGAAGGCGAGTTCCGCTCTAACCTTCACCGTGGTGGTTCTGCTCAGCTTGTAAAACTAAGCAAAGAAGAACGCGCAACCGCAATCAACGCAGCGAAAGTGATGGGGCTAAACCTATGTGGTGTTGATATTCTTCAATCGAAGAACGGCCCTGTGGTAATGGAAGTGAACTCTTCTCCAGGCCTTGAAGGTATCGAATCAGCAACTGAAAAAGACGTTGCAGGCATGATCTTCGACTTCATCGAGAAGAACGCAAAACCAAACGCTAACCGTACTCGCGGTAAAGGCTGATAATTGTTTGAGTGAGAGCCTGATAAAGGGCTCTCTTTTGACTCATCGCTAGGATGACACTATGAATCAGAAAATGATCATTGGGAACGCCGAAGCAATTTGCTTACCTGAGTTAGGGATTACTCACCTTGAAGCGCGTATTGATACAGGCGCACAGACTTCTTCTCTGCACGTAGATAACCTAGAGTGCACTGAACAAGACGGTCAGTCATACGTGGAGTTCGATCTACACCCAGATGTTTACCACTTAGAGCAAGTCGTTCGCTGTAAAGCTCCACTGAAGGCGAACCGCAAAGTGAAATCATCAAACGGCACTTTCGAACACCGCTGCGTGATCACAACGATGCTACGCATGGGCGACCAAGAGTGGCCAATCGACATCACGCTGACTAACCGTGAAAAGATGACTTACATGATGTTGTTAGGTCGTCAGGGTATGGCAGACAAAGTTCTGGTAGACCCGAGCCAATCTCATTTATTGGCTCCATAATCCCCGTAGCTTCAGATGAGCGAACTCCGTGGTCGCTCATCTGGCTCTTCTCTGATTTTCTAGCTGCCCTTCTCCTGTCTATCGTTCTTCCTTTTCAGAACAGAACGCATTAATCCTTTCAGTTTTATCTTCGTTACTCGCCAATGCGTAATGGGTCTAACCGGTGCGGTATTGATGATGTGTTGATACGCGTCTTCATCAAACTCAACCTCTCCCCCATGTGCCGCCAATAAACAGCTTGGTTTCATCTCAAAAACGCGCTTTAACGAACTTCGATATTGGTTAGGATGAAAGATAGGAAATGGCGCTATCAAATGGCTTTTTACCTGTACCATTAAATCCGCTACGTACAACACACTCTGTTCGGCATGATAAACCGATAAATCCCTGTCGGTATGCCCCGGAGTGTCCAATATCTGCCAATCAGCAAAACCGGGAATCACCTCTCCATCCACCAGCTCAATATCCGGCCTTAGTTTTCGCGAATACCATAAGTTGCGCTTGGGTTTGCGCATTCGGTTCGCCATCCAACGTGCCAAAATCAAATCCGTAAGATGCATTAGCCAACCATCAAAACCGCCATACCAATGTGTGTCTCGTTTGGCTGCCAATAGCTTGCAGCCCGTCAAATCTCTTAGCTTGTGCGCCGCACCAGCATGGTCTGGGTGCATGTGGGTAACGACGACCAACTTTAGGTCTGTGAATGGGCGATTGAGCTGATGCTCGATAAAATCTTTGAGGTGAGGAATATCCGCTCGACTTGCGCCATCAAGCAGCATCAATTTGTCTGGATACTCGGCGAGATACATGGTTTGGATGTATCCCTGAATTCTGTGCAGCTGCAAAACATGTCCTTGTTTTGTTGAGTCTTTGTTCTTATTTTTTGTCGACCAAATCCTTACTGGTCAGACCAACTATAACAGCAGAATGGACAGTCTGTTAAATAAATGTTTACACCAACCATCAACAACAGTTGTTAATCGAAAGCACAAATTTTAATCATTAGACTCTGGTTGGGTTTTATCCGTTAATGCGCGCACACGGAGTTCGTGTCAGGGTATGAGGTTAGCGCCTCATGATTTGCTTTTTTGTATTTTCTCCTCTATTTCCAATGAGGGCTTAAATACATTTTTGTGAGAATCGAGTTGGAAAAAGCAACTAAATTAGACCGCATCCGCGCGGACTACAATGTTCACTACTGGAGCCAAGGCTTCTACGGAATTGATGACCAAGGCGAGGTATACGTATCTCCTCGTAGTGACCGTGCACACCAAATCCCTTTCAGTGCGATTGTAAATGAACTAGAAGCTAAGCAGTTGAATCTGCCTGTGTTAGTGCGCTTCCCACAAATCGTACACCAACGCGTGCATGGCATTTGCCAAGCTTTCAACCAAGCAATTGAAGAATACCAATATCCAAACAAATACCTGTTGGTGTACCCAATTAAAGTAAACCAACAGCGTGAAGTGGTTGATGAGATCTTAGCAAGCCAAGCACAGCTAGAAAATAAACAGCTGGGTCTTGAAGCAGGCAGTAAGCCAGAGCTATTGGCAGTACTTGCACTGGCTCAACAAGGCAGCTCCGTGATCGTGTGTAATGGCTACAAAGACCGTGAATACGTGCGTCTAGCACTGATCGGTGAAAAGCTAGGTCACAAAGTATTTATCGTACTAGAGAAGCTATCTGAGCTTGATCTAGTACTTGAAGAAGCAAAAAGCTTGGGCGTAACACCACGTCTTGGCTTGCGTATCCGCCTTGCATCTCAAGGTGCGGGTAAATGGCAAGCAAGCGGCGGTGAGAAATCGAAGTTCGGTCTATCTGCGTCTCAAGTATTGAGCGTGATTGATCGTCTAAAACGCGAAGACAAACTGGACACCATGCAGTTGGTTCACTTCCACCTTGGCTCACAGATGGCAAACATCCGTGACGTGCGTAATGGCGTAAACGAATCAGCACGTTTCTACTGTGAATTACGTGCCATGGGTGCAAACATTGATTACTTCGATGTTGGCGGCGGTTTAGCAGTAGACTACGACGGCACACGCAGCCAATCTTCGAACTCGATGAACTACGGCCTTGCAGAATACGCGCGCAACATCGTAAATACCGTCGGTGATGTGTGTCAGCAGTACGAACAACCGATGCCAGTGATTATCTCTGAATCGGGTCGCTCTTTAACTGCACACCACGCTGTACTTATCTCTAACGTCATTGGTACTGAAACATACCAACCGGAAGAAGTGTTCGAGCCAGCTGCAGACGCTCCATTCTTGCTACAAAACATGTGGCGAAACTGGGAGAACCTGCAAGATGGTACGGATGCGCGTGCATTAATTGAAATTTACAACGATACCCAAAGCGATTTGGTAGAGGTTCACTCACAATTCGCGACTGGCGTACTAAACCTTGAACAACGTGCGTGGGCAGAGCAACTGTCACTACGCATTTACTTCGAACTAAGTCGTCAAATGAGTACTAAGAACCGTTTCCACCGTCCTATTTTGGATGAGTTGAGCGAACGTCTTGCAGACAAGTTCTTCGTGAACTTCTCTCTTTTCCAATCCCTGCCAGATGCATGGGGTATTGATCAGGTCTTCCCTGTTCTGCCGCTTTCTGGTCTCGGTGATGTAGAAGAGCGTCGTGCGGTGATGTTGGACATCACTTGTGACTCCGATGGCGTAATTGACCACTACGTTGATGGCCAAGGCATTGAGAGCACGCTACCAGTACCAGCATGGAGCAAAGACAAACCGTACCTAATGGGCTTCTTCCTAGTAGGCGCATACCAAGAAATCCTTGGCGACATGCACAACCTATTTGGAGATACCCACAGTGCAGTAGTCAACGTTGATGAAGAAGGTCAGTTTGAGATCAGCTACATCAACGAAGGTGATAGCGTAGAAGACATGATGCGCTACGTTCACATCGACGTAGATGCGATTCGTGACAATTACAAACAATTGGTTTCAGCACGTGTTGAAGCCAGTGAACAAGAACAAATCCTAGCTGAACTAGAACAAGGTTTGGCAGGCTACACCTATTTAGAGGACTTCTGATATGAATGATTTGTTTACTAAAACCGATTATTCGCTTTACTCCAACTCTATGTCGTTTCTACGTCGACCGTACATCAAAAATCCAGTATCGGCTGACGCAGACGTTGTAGTGCTAGGGGTTCCTCTGGACATGGCGACTTCTGGTCGTCCTGGTGCGCGTATGGGTCCAGATGCGATCCGTCGTGCGTCAGTAAACCTTGCTTGGGAAGGCAAGAAGTTCCCTTGGGACTTCAACGTATTTGATAAATTGAAAGTGATCGACGCAGGTGACCTTGTGTTCGATTGTGGTGATGCTGAAGATTTCACTTACCGCCTAGAAGCGGCAACAAGTGAGATTCTAAAGAGCGGCAAGACAATGCTAGGCTTGGGTGGTGACCACTTCATCACGCTACCAATCCTACGTGCTTACGCAAAACACCATGGTCAAATGGCACTGATTCACTTCGATGCGCACACTGACACGTACGCAAACGGCAGTTCTTACGACCACGGTACTATGTTCTACCATGCACCAAAAGAAGGTCTGATTTCTGCGAAGAACTCAGTTCAAATTGGTATTCGTACTGAATATGACCAACAAGATCACGGCTTCAATGTGATCAACGCAATGCAAGCGAACGACATGTCGGTAGAAGAGATTCTGGCAGAGGTTAGTCGCACGGTTGCGGATAAGCCTGTGTATGTCACTTTTGACATCGACTGTCTGGATCCGGCGTTTGCACCGGGTACAGGTACACCAGTTTGTGGCGGTCTGAACTCAGATAAAATTCTGAAGATCATTCGTGGTTTCGCTGGCATGAACATCGTAGGTATGGACGTAGTGGAAGTCTCCCCTCCTTACGACCACAGCGATGTAACGGCATTGGCTGGCGCAACTGTCGCACTTGAGTTGCTTTACGCCTACGCTTCAGGTCGCGAATAACAAAAGTTGTTTTAAGTAAACGCTGTTTTTTAAAGGGAGTCTCGGCTCCCTTTTCTGTTTTTAAAGCACCTCAAAATTAGATTAGTTTTTCTAATCCAAATCATAGATTTTTATCTTGCTCAACTTCACACTTTTTGATTGCTAAGTCGGCACTCAAGCTCTAATATCTCGCGCCTAGATTCCCTAATCGCCTTATTCATTTGGCTCTCCTTAATGGAGCGCTAAGGCTTTTTACGTCCTAATTTTTAGAGAGATACGCAAATGTCCGCCTCGTTTCCATTAGCGAAACTTACCTTTTTAATCGCAATTCTGACTGCCGTAGGTCAAATGACTCAAACGATGTACGTGCCTTCTATCGGTCATATGGCGGGTGAGTTCTTGGTATCAGCGTCGTCACTTCAAGCCGTGATGGCGTGTTACCTGATCCCTTACGGTCTATCGCAATTCATCTATGGTCCGCTTTCTGATCGCCTCGGTCGTAAACCAATTATCGTTGCTGGCTTGATCATCTACATTCTTGGCACTTTGGTGGCGCTATTTGCTCATGAGTACGAATGGTTTCTAGCGGGTAGCTTCATCCAAGGTTTGGGTATCGGCTGTGGTGGAGCTATGTCTCGAACTCTGACTCGTGACTGTTTTGAAGGCGCAGAGCTGCACCGTGCAAACAGCTTGATCAGCATGTGTGTGATTTTCTCACCATTGATGGCCCCTGTACTGGGCGGTTACCTAACTGAAGCTTTCGGTTGGCGCTCTAGCTACTTATTCCTCGCACTATTTGGTATCGCGGTGGTCATTACCATGATGACAAGCATGATGGAAACCTTGCCGAAAGAGCGCCGCAAACATGAATCTGTGGCAAAGAGCTACAAGTTCGTGCTTTCAGACAAACGCTTCCAAGGCTTTTTATTGGTGTTGGTTGCTACGTTCGCAGGCGTGGCAGTATTTGAAGCAGCAGCCGGTGTACTATTAGGCGGCGTACTTGATTTACCAGCAACCACTGTCAGTTTGCTGTTTGTTTTACCGATTCCAGGTTACTTAATCGGTGCAGGTCTATCGAGCTATATCGCGCAACGTCGTTCTGAGCGCCGTGCTTTGAATGTTGGTCTAGTCGCTATCTTAGTTGGCTCAGCAGTGGTATTGATTCCGGGTCTGTTTGGTCTCACAACGGCGTTGACTCTGATTGGCGGTGCAACTATTTACTTCTTGGGGGCGGGCATTTTGTTCCCAGCGGCAACAACAGGTGCACTTTCACCGTTCCCATACCACGCGGGCACTGGCGGTGCGATTTTGGGTGGCATGCAAAACCTAGGTGCGGGCATCGCGACGCTGTTGGCTTCGTTCTTCCCGGCACAAGACCAAATGCCGCTAGGTTGTTTGATGATGGCAATGTCGATCATCGCCATGCTTGGTCTGCGTTGGGTTAATCGCAAGCACGACCACTCAAACGAAATGCCATTGGCGATCTAAAATCTGACGCTCATCACCCAAAAGGGACATACTGAAAAGTGTGTCCCTTTTTTGTTGCACACATCTTACCCTTTAGCTCTCATCCACCAGCAATTGCATTTAACATCCCATCCAATCTTTGCTAAAAAGAACAGTTGCTTATACAGAAATTATTCGTTTGCCATTCGATATAAAGATATTCACTGGAAGAACACAAACGTACTTTTACTCGCAAGATAAATGAATGGCGAAAAAACACGAGAAGAGTACACAATAAGGATACACAGATGCGTTTCACTTTAACCACGTTGGCCGTATCGGTCGCGCTAGTCGTCGGATGCAGCAATCAAGGATTACCAACCATGAACCATTACTCCCAATCGCAACTCGTTGCTCAACAAACCCAAGCACCCGTTGCTAAGAAAGTTCCTCATGCAATGAATATTCATGGTGATACACGAATCGATAATTACTACTGGATGCGTGATGATGAGCGCCAAGAACCAGAAATCTTGCAACACCTTGAGCAAGAGAATCAGTACGCAGAAACTGTTTTAAAACACACCGAAGCACTACAAGAACAGCTTTTTGAAGAGATCAAAGGTCGTATTGCGAAAGATGACAATTCAGTACCCGTTCGAAAAGGCAGTTACTACTACTCGAATGAAGTGACGGGCGATAACGAATACGAAGTACATCTGCGAGCAAAAGACTTTGCAGGTAAAGATAAGCAAGTCATCTTAGATGTAAACGACCTGGCAAAAGAACATGAGTTTTTCAGTATTGGCGGATTAACGATCAGCCCAAATGAAAACTTGTTGGCTTATGGCGAAGATACGCTGAGTCGCCGTATTTACACCATCAAGATCAAAGACCTCACGACGGGTGAATATCTAAAAGATGAAATTGAAGGTGCTTCAAGTGCGATTGCATGGCAAAACGACAACCAAGCTTTCTACTACATCAAGAAAGACCCTCAAACACTTTTAGGTTATCAGGTTTACCGCCATGTATTAGGCACGCCTCAGACTAGCGATGAGCTGATCTACGAAGAAACCGACAGCGCTTACTACACCTTCTTGAGTAAGAGTAAAGACGGTGAGCAAGTTTACATTTGGCACTCAAGCACAGAAACAAGTGGCGTGTCTGTGATTGATGCTAACAACCCGAACGCCAAAGCTGAAGCTTTCTACCCTAGAGAGACTGGTATTGAGTACAGCATCGCTAAATTAGGTGATTGGTACTACATCTACACCAACTATCAAGCCGTAAACTTCCGTTTAATGAAAGTGAAAGCTGAAGAGATGCATGACCGCTCTAAATGGGTCGATGTCATTCCTGCTAATGACAATTCTCAGCTAGTCGATTTCGACTTGTTTGACGATCACCTTGTTTATGAGCAGCGTACGAATGGCTTGTCGACTGTGAAGGTTCGTCAATTATCAACAGGCAAAGAGTTTCCACTCGAGTTCAACGATACGGCTTTTGCTGCTTACCTAACCGGCAACCTTGAACTAGACAATTCAAAAGTTCGCATCTACTACAGCAGCCTGACGACACCGGGGACTTACTATGATTTCGACCTAAATACAGGTGAGTCTGAAATCATGAAGCAAACTCCAGTACTTGGTGATTTTGATGCTGATAACTATCAATCAGAGCGCATCATGGTTGCTGCTCGTGATGGTAAGCAAGTGCCAGTCTCATTGGTTTACCGCAAAGACCTATTCAAGAAAGACGGCACTAACCCAATCTACCAGTACGGTTACGGCTCATACGGTTCCACCATCGAGCCAACATTCCGCTCAACCCGCCTGAGCTTACTTGATCGCGGATTTGTATACGCAATCGCTCACATTCGTGGTTCAGAAATGCTTGGTCGTCCTTGGTATGAAGATGGCAAAAAGCTGACTAAACAAAACACCTTCAATGACTTCATCGACGTAACCAAAGGACTGGTTGAAGAAGGCTACGGTGCCAAAGATAAAGTGTTTGCTGTTGGTGGCTCTGCAGGTGGCCTATTGATGGGCGCTATTATCAACCAAGCACCAGAGCTCTACCGTAGTATTAGCGCGCACGTTCCGTTTGTTGACGTAGTGACGACCATGTTGGATGAGTCGATTCCTCTCACGACCAACGAATACGATGAGTGGGGTAACCCGAATGATAAAACCTACTACGACTACATGCTGAGCTACTCACCGTACGACAACGTGAAGGCTCAGAATTATCCGAACATGTTAGTGACAACGGGTTTGCATGACTCACAAGTCCAGTACTTTGAGCCAATGAAGTGGGTAGCCAAACTTCGTGAAATGAAAACCGATGATAATGTCTTGCTGTTCAAAACCGATATGGAAGCAGGCCATGGCGGCGCTTCTGGTCGATTCAAACGATTAAAAGAAGACGCGCTTGAGTACGCTTTCTTCTTAGACTTGTTGGAAACGAAATAAGCTCTATTAGGGCCTGCTTTTGAGCTGATATAAAAAGAAAAACGCCTACTCACAGCGAGTAGGCGTTAACACAATAAATGTGTTTAGGCAGTAGAAACTGTCCTATTTATTAGAAGTAGTAACGAGCACCTAGAGTCCAGTAGTCGTTTTCTTCGTTGTTGTAGTCGTTACCTAGATCAAACTGGTAAGCAGCAAACGTGTAGAAAGATGGCGTCACTGCATACTCAGCTTGTAGAGCCGTTTCGCTAGTAACTGTCTTGTTGTCTTTCTCGTCTTCCACGCCTTCGTAGTTAACACTGAATGTCCAGTTGTTAACGCCGTAAGCCAATAGACCTTCAAGCTGGCTTGTTTCTTCACGCATATCGTAGAAGTAGTCATTCATGCCATATACTATTGCTGCGTATAAACCTGAACCATAAGTACCGTAGTTAGCAGAGAATACGTGAGAAGTTGCTGACTCGTTTTTAGCACCAACCTCAACGTCACCACCACTGTATACGTAGCCTAGACCGAAGCCTGCAAGCTCAGTGCTTAGAGCGATTTGGCCACGTTGGTCATAAATTGATTGTTCACCCTGCCAGCCTAGACCAACGTTCAGACCAAACCCTTCACCAAACTGAAAGCCCTTGCGGTAGCTAAGCATTTTGTCCGCACGTGCAGTACCTAGGTTGCCTTGGTTGTCGTATAAGAAGTCATTGGCAAACGCGATTGGTAAATCCGCAACGCCAGCTACGTCGTAGTATGGTGCCCATTGAGTACCTGCAACTACACGTCCGTATTGCTCATGTGTCGCGCCAATGTAACCTAAACGTGTTTTGAATGAAGTGTCGCCACCATTAAGGTAATTAAGTGCCCATTCACCTTTAGCATCGATAGTTACGCCGTTACCGATGTCTTTTTTACCGCCGATGTTAATACGCGGCGATACTTGGTGAACTTTAACTTCTTCTTCAAAGTACTCACCAACGCCCACAGATACGTGGCCGCCGATAGAAAGAGATGTGCCGTCGCTGTTGTAAACTTCTGCTGCGAAGACCTGAGAACCACCTGCTAGTGCCGCCACTGCAACGGCTAGAGTTTTCATTTTCATTGTTAACATCCATATAGTTGTTTGTACTGGTTCGCCCCGACAACAAAAGCAAAAAGCATCAATCGCAACGAACAGATAACAAAGTAGTAATGAAATATAAATGAAACAAATACTTTCTTATGCAACTGGTATTATTTGTGGTTAATTTTTGATCTTGATCCCATAAAAAAAGGGAACTTTTCAGTTCCCTTCATAATTTGTGTGGTGTTTTGCGTGTTACAACTGCCAGCGTGCGAGTGGCTTCTCAGTTTTGATACCTTTACTGCCCCATCGGTCAATAACATCAATTTGCAGTATGCGATCCTGTGAAACTAATGAAGTTAACGTTTTTGACGGGCGTTTATCAGTGATCAGCCACAGAGTTTCATCTTCCTCAAATTGAGCTTTTAAAGATAGTTTCTCTGCCTCTGACCATTCCAATTCTGGTTTGAATTGGCGATCGACCACAAACAGTTGGTTTCCTGATGCAAAATCTTCTAACGATTCACCCAACAATACCACCGAATCGATCTCTTTTTCGAAAATTACTTCTTGTTGTTGATTGATCAGCTCCCGCACGTCTAGCATCAAGGCTTGCTGGTTCTTTTCAATCTGAGCTTGATGTTGAGGGTATACCTTTTGTAAATCTTCACCGACAATCGCTGCCATTCGAATCAAGTTACTCGGATTCATCCATGCGTATTTTGACGTCTCACCATTATCCAACGTCAATGCCGCAACACCTTGTGCTCTCGGTGAAATCGCTTGAGAGGCATCAATCTCTATCAAGCGTACATTTCCCTGGCGCGCATACACAAAAGTAGGGTCTTGATGCCAAACAGCACCTAGCGTGATCGCTACCGTTGCGCTCTTTCCTGCAGCGGTAGCTTGTTCATGTCCTTTACTTGCAAACCAATTCACCAAACGCTCAATCCCGTAACGTTTAGGCGGCAAGTAAGTCGTCTCGATATCCGTACCTTGCATCAACTGCTGAGCCAACATGTAGGTCACAGGAGTGCTCGTAACAATGTCTTTGGCAAAAGCAAACGGCGCTGCTGTACTCGCTATTGCCAAGCTCAATCCCATAATTATCTTTTTCGTGTTCATATTCGAATATCCAGATTTAAGCTTTGCGCACAATGCGATACATGGTTGCAGTTAAAAAGAAGATTGCCGAAACAATGATGATCGACGCACCAGATGGCACAGGTAGTTCCAACTCCATCGGTAAGACAGTGCCAACCAAGCACGCGATGGTCGCCAGTAATGATGAGAGCAACACAAAGCTCCCCATTCTCTTCGTAAGAAGGCGGGCTGTTGCACCAGGAATCAGCAGTAATGCCCCGACTAATACGGCGCCAATGATCTTCACCGCTGCAATGGTCACAAGCGTGATCATCATGACGAACAAGTAATCGTAGAAGCTGGTATTGAATCCACGGACACGCGCAATATCTGGGCTGATGCAAGTCAGTAATATGCGGTTAAATGTCGGGATCAAAAGCAATAAGATGATCAAACAACTCACGGCAAGAATCGTAATGTCTCTGTCTGTTACCGTCAGAATTGAACCAAATAGAACATTCTCCAGCATGTGGATATTGATCTTGCGTGCCACGTACATCAGCAAGGCTGCACCGACGGCTAGGGCCAGTGCTAGAAATACGCCGACTAATGTATCGTAAGGAACATTGGTTCGATTTCGCACGAAATGCAGCAGCAGTGCGAAGATCATGCAGAAGCTAAATAATCCAATGAATGGGTTTTCTGGTGGCTCACCAAGCAGTACACCAATCGCAATACCTGTTAGTGCAGCATGACCGACGGCCTCAGAAAAGAACGCTAAACGCTTCGCAATGACTAGCGTACCTAAACCACCCAGTAAGGGACCAAGAATGAGTGCAGCCACTATCGCGTTGACCATAAACGCGTAAGCAAAACTGTCACTTAGCCAACCAGCTTCCACACCATGCAGAGCGAGATCTCTTAACCAATCCATTACGCCGCCTCCACTTTTGCTGTGTAGTGCTTAAACAACGACTCGATACGTTCTGGACTCAATACTTCTGAGTGGTGCCCTGACGCAACAATTTGACGATTCACGACATGGACCTGAGCATCCAAACGACGTACAGCCGTTACATCATGATGCACAGCAAGCACGGTTTTACCTTCCCCAACCACTTCATGAATTAAGCTTTCAAGGTAACGAACACCTTGCTCATCCATGCCTGTCGTTGGCTCATCCAAAACAAGCAGACTAGGTTCGTCTAATAACGCTTGAGCGAACAAAACACGCTGCTGCTCACCACCCGATAACTGCCCCATTCGTCGGTCACTACGCGAAGCCATACCAACGCGCTCTAGTTGAGCAAGCGCTTGTTGAATTTGCTTGGTCTTACGTCGCCAAAACAGAGGCACTCTGGTTTGGTTAAGCAAAACGAAATCCATAACCGTGAGCGGCAGACTAGCTTCAAACATGGCTTTTTGTGGTACATAACCAATATTGCCCGCTTTTTTCGTATGCGCTGGTTCCGGCCAATGAACTGAGATATCGCCAGTAAAAGGCGTTAGCCCCAATACAGAACGCAACAAAGATGTTTTACCACCGCCATTTGGCCCCATGATGACGTGGCATTGACCAGCATCAAATTGGGTGTGAATGTCTTGTAGAATCAGGTTGTCACCATATTGAAGGCTTACCCTGTCGAGAGAGATAGAAGGCCCTAACATCAAGCTTTCTCCTGTTCGTGCTTGCTTGCAACGAACTTCATCGCTTCAATCAGAGTTGCGACGTTCTCACGCATCTCGACTTCAACCTTGTTGGCTTCATACTCTCCATGAGTCATGTGAGAAAAACGGTAAAGCTGTACACCAGTAGCTTCTTCAATCGTATCCACAAAGCGGTTTGGCATGTTTAATTCGTAAAACAGCACATCAATACCAGATTGACGAATCTTCTCTATCGTTTCTTGTAACTGGCTTGCGCTTGGCTCTACACCATGAGCAGGTTCGATAACTGCTGCGACGTCAACGCCGAATTCCTGCAAGATGTAACCATAAGCATTATGCGTAGTAGCGACCTTCATACCTGCAGTATCAAGTTGCCCTAAAGACAACATGGCGTCACGCTTCAAAAGGCGAAATGTTTTTGCGTAAGAGCGCGCATTCTTGCGATAAAACGCCGCGTTTTCTGGGTCAAGCTTGCTTAGCTCACTCGCAATCGTGTAAACTTTTTGAATCGTGGTCGATAAACCAACAAACGTATGCGGGTTAACTGCGCCTTTACCGACTGATTGACCCATCGCAGGTAGCAGTGGCACTTCTTTGTTCGCCTCTATCACCACGAGGTCGTCACGTTGTGCAGCTTGAATCACTTTAAGAGCAAAATCATCGTGCCCGATACCATTGACCACAATCACATCCATTTGCTTCAAACGCTTTAGATCATTAGGTTGAGGTAAATAGTTATGAGGGTTAAAACCTGCATCCACCAGCGGTAGAATTTCTGCTTTGTCACCGACCACAGCTTTCACATAGCTGTAGTATGGTTGAAGCGTAATACCAATATTGAGCTTATCTGCTGCAAAGCTCGATGAAGCTACTGCCAGCAATGCACTAGCCGTTATAATTCGACGTAGAAAAGATCGTTTCATCATAGTTTTTATCGTTAAAATTGAGCTTAATGGGAGTGAGCATTTGAAGACGTAGCAGGGACAAGAACTATTTGTTGCCAACCTTGCTTCTGGCGTTCGCTTATTTCCGCAAGAGATAAATCAGACGCCTTTGCTGTGGATTGAATAAACCAAATGTCAGCGTGTTCATTCCGACTATCGAGAAGCATGGAAGCCGCGCCTTTTTCATCTTGCCTTACACCGAGATAAATCCCTGCATCTAAGCGTTGCCATTGATGAGAGCCTTTTCGCTGCCAGCTTTGGTCTTGCACAAATGGGGCAACCCAAAATTCTTCCAATTCGCTGACGTCAGGCCACTCGCCAGCATCTAGATGAAGATCTCGAATCTCTTCATGTGCCAACTTTAGCTCGGCGATCATCGCAAGTTCTTCTTGTTCAAGATCAGTGATGAGCACTTGATGAGACTGCACGTCAGTATGTTCAGTTTCTGTCTGATGATGAGGCAGCAAAATCGTGGAGACCGCAAGAATACCTGCGATGGTTAGAGCAACCCATTTACCTTCTCGACTGCCGTTATCCGGTCTGATCTTCTGGGTAATCATTTCTCTTTCAACTCAACGATATCCACTTCTACTGGGTTTTCATGCCCCGCATCGAAAACCAAATAAAAATCGGTTTGAGGATGTGTGAACTCAGCAATGGAGCGTTTATCTGTCGTTACTTTGGCGATCAAGTTGTCGTCGTAATCGTACATTTCAACGTCATAGTCCACTGCGGTAGAACCGTCTGAATAGCCTGCCTCGCAAATCACTTTATCTTGCTCTAAATGGCAACTCATCAATGGAAAGTGCGCGAACGCTTGAGAAGAGATAAAACCAGCAACCAACACTGAGGTTTTGAGAATAGAAACGTTTTTCATGATGCATCCAAATTGGCTCAGCGTAAGGCTGAGCCAAATTTTGATTAGTTAAGTTGAGTTTCAAACGTTAGGTGAACGTTCATGCTTGCTTTGTCCGCAAGTGGATCGTTTTTCAGCTCACCCTTGTAGTTTGCTTTCATTAAGTAGCGACCTGCTACATCTGGCGTGAAGGTGATTTTTCCATCCTTGTCACTGACCACATCGATTTGCTCTTGATGGTTGCGATACAGAGTACCTTCACGCGTAATTTCCGCCGTGACACCTTGCTGAGGCTCGCCGTTAAAGAAGAATTGGAATATCACTTCTTCACCTTCAATAATGTCTGAAGGGTGCGTAATCGGCTTCATTTCCAACAGCTTACCTTCAATCTCTAGCGCCTTTTCTGTTGGCATACCAACCGTTACATAGCTTTCTGCACGTGTGTAACTAAGTTGGGTAACAACATCACGTGCCTTTTCAGGAATCACACTTGCGCGATCTGCTTTGCTCGCTTTCGCCCACTTAACCGTGTCACGACGGCCTGCTTTGTACTGGGTGTAGTAGCTAGGTTGGTTATTGATAGCCACTTTGTGTGTGCCTTCTTCTTCGAAGTAGAAGTCAAACATCGAACGGCGCTTACCGCGTACCACAAAGTTCGGACGCTCAGAACGACCATCTGGCATGATCACGAACGCTTGCTCGCTACCTGCTGGCTTATCGAATACAAACGTACCGTGAGACGCTGTCACATCGAACGTTAGCCAATCACCGCCTTCTTTTGATACCGTAAAGTGAGAAGGGAGAACCCAACGAGGGTGCGCTTGTGCTGTTGTCGCGGCCGCTAGCCCCATTGCCATTACACTTGCTAATGCCACCGCTTTCATCTTGGTTTTCATTATTATTCCTTCTCTATCACTTAATTTGGTAATTGACGGTAATGACACCCGTCTCTTCCGTTGGTTTTATTTGGTAGCGTACTTCACTGTCCGCTAACTGCATTTTTTGACGTAAGTAATTACGGCCACCGTGTTCACGCACGACTTCGACATGTAAGGTGTAATTGCCCTGCTCGAGTCGTTGACCATCATCATTAGTGCCATCCCAAACGAATCGGTATTGGCCTGCAGGTCGAGTGGCTGACGTTACGGCATCGACCAATTCGCGGTCGTAACGACCTACTTTGCGCCACCAGCTGCGAAGATCTTTCAACCACTCATCTTTACCAACCCAAAGCTGAATGGTTTTGACTGGCTTACGCTTTTCATCTTCGATCCATACTGCGACATAAGGTCTTGCGTACATCGAGGTATCAATCTT
Source organism: Vibrio jasicida 090810c (assembly GCF_002887615.1). NCBI lineage: Bacteria > Pseudomonadati > Pseudomonadota > Gammaproteobacteria > Vibrionales > Vibrionaceae > Vibrio > Vibrio jasicida. Next base: position 2,278,698 of record NZ_CP025793.1, read on the forward strand.
TGGTAACTCAAACTCAAAGTCGACTTTGGCATTATCTGGAAAGGGAGCGGCCATAAGCGGCAAAGGAGATAAAGCCGCGATCAATGCGGCTTTACTAAACGGGTGACGGCGAAAAATTCGGCCTATGTTTAACATTGGTTTTTTCTCTGAATAGGCTGTTATGGCACAGCGAAAAAATAAATAACGAGTGATAACGCAGTCCCAAAACTCATCCACTGCATTGATGTTCTAAAAGTCTTTTTCTTTGGAAGCAGCAAACACACACCGGTCAGCACAAAAAACACCATTAGCAGGGCTGTTATGTCGATAAACCATTTCCATGTATCACCACTGTTGCGACCTTTATGTAGGTCGTTTAGCAGCGCAACCATGCCGTAGTTGGTGGTTTCAACTTCAGCTTCACCCGTCGTCATATCGACGAAAACGGTGGCGTTGTAGCCTGGGCCTTTGAAATCTAAAGAGAGTTCACCAATCATCAATTCACCATCCTCAACCTCGGTATACACATCGAGTGCTGATGGTGTGCCTCGTAGGTCTGTTTCTTGTGTTAAGAAACTTAACAGGGCAGAGCGATTGGGTTGGAAGCTTCCTTCATTCGCAAATAGTTGCTCGGAAGGAACTGTGAGTGTGTGTTGCTGAATGATGGGTTCACTGCGCTCAAACAATTCTGGTCGGTTCAACGTAATACCAGTTACCGCAAAAAACAGCGTCACCAATAAAAGAGCCATAGAAATATAAACGTGCAGACGGCGTGCCCAAGTCTGGACGCCTTTGCTTTTGAACAACATAGAAAACAATCATCACCAGTAAATGAGGGAGTAATTTAGGTGATAATCATTCGTATTGGCATTTAATTTACATTGTTTACGTTTGATCAAAAAGCATTGCTCCCGTCGATACTGACGGGAGCAAATAAGAGGGGGCGTTATCGAGCGAGAATGGGATAAGTAAAGAAAACCAAGTGACAGAAATTAAACACGAAGTGAGCGAGCACAGCGCACCATAAACGGCCAGTAAAATGGAAGACCAAACCGTACCCAGCCCCTGCAAGCGCGGCAAATACCATTAATAGTGGACCACCAGCAAAATGAGCCAAACCAAACAAAAGACTCGCAACTACCAAGCCAACTCGCCAGTCAAAGCGACGGGATAACGCCTGCTGTATAAATCCACGAAATAGCGCTTCTTCTGCCACACAAGTCAGGACTAAGTTGTTTAAAGCAAATAACCACCACCAAGATGGCAAACTCAATTCAGGCCTTAAAGCTCCAAGCACTGACGCAATAGGCAGCAATAAGAGCAAAGGAATCATCACCAGCAATGCCGGTTTGACTCTTACCTTTGACTCACCACCTAACAAAATAGGACAAGCCAATAAGAGCGCAAAGAAGGCAAGCGGCTTGTCTAAGTTAAGGTACATAGAGAACGGAGCGCTCAACGGCCCCGCAGATACCTTGTCGAGCACTTGCAGATTATTGAATCCCGGGATCAGATGGACAAACCACAAGACACACCAAACAATCACGATTCCCCACCCCAAATAGAAAATGGGTTTCATTTTTGGCTGCGCTTTTAGCCTTGAAGCGAGACTGGGAATTCGGTATGACACGACAAGCACAAACAAAGAGCTGACCAAGGCAATAAGCTCAATACGGCCAAGAATAAAGCCGCCAAACAAGGTGATGCCAAGCAATACGAGTGCGACTCCAGTATGGCGGAGAAAAGCCGCTGCTATCGCCAAAATTAACGGGCACCATAGCCAGATGTCAGAATCGAGAATCATTGTATTATCCTTATAAAAAAAGCTGACGTTCCAGTCTTATCGCTGGATAACGGTAATATAACGTTATGATATTTAAAAAGAGATCGAACCAGACTCAATATTTACAAACAAAAAGACCCGAGATATAACCCGGGTCTTTCGATCGTTGATGCATGTTCTATTATCACATGGACTTAGCTGTTCTGGCTCGCTTTCACTTTACGTAACTGAGATAGGTATTTCACCCAACTCTCAGCTTGAGTTGAGGGCTCAATCTCATTGGCGCGTTTTGCGTTGGCAAGAGCGTCTTCAATGCGTTTCAGCTTGTAGTAGGCACGAGTCTTAACCAATGCCACATCCGCTTTGCGACCCGAGACTTTATCCAATGCAATCAGAGCATCTTTGTAGTGCCCTTCTTGGACAAGCAATTGAGACAAGTTCCAATAGTATTGGCGATCTAGCTTCGAGGCTACGCGCCAACTCGCTATCGACTTATCCCATTCTTTCGCCATTTGCCAGTACGTAGCTTGCTGCGCTTTAAGTTTGCTATCTGAGTTAACTTCATTTAACTCACCCAGCACTTTTGCCGCACGCTCTGGAATACCGCGCTTGCCATACAGCTGAGCAAGAAGTTTGAGGTCATCTTGGTTCAACTCTACGCCTTTCAGCTTCGCAAGAGCCAAAGCATCAAGAGCACGCTTATCATCATCCACACGTAGATACAGAGCAACAAGCTGACGCCACCATTCCACACGCTCAGGCTCGATCGCAATCAAACGTTTGATCGTGCCAATCGCAGGCTGCCACTTTTTCAGCTCTAGCTCTGCAGATAGCTTGATGGACAGTGGTGCCATTTCGTCTGGCTGGCCATATTTCTCATAACGAGCCATTGCAGAGAGAACTTTATTCCACTGACTTAACTGGTAATGAGACTGTGCAATACGCAGCCAAATTTCATGCGCCTTTTGGCTCTCAGGAACGGATTTACTCAAGTCGTAATAATGTGGCAAAGCTTTAGAGAACTGTTGTTCATTGAGCAACATATCAGCCAGCATCTTACGTGTTTGCCAAGCTTGCTCGTCTTTCAACAGACCGCTATTCACAGCGATCTCCAGTTGTTTGATGGCAGGCTTAACTTGCTCATTCTGCCAGTAGAAAATACCCAGCATTCGCGCCACAAACGCTTGATCGTAACCACGAGATAAATCAAGGCCTTCAAGAGTTGAAATGGCTTCTTGCAGCTTTTCTTCTTGCGCTAGGTTATGAGCGCGTTGAACACGAGTCGCCGTGTATTGACTCAGTTCATTCGCGACGGTGGTAAAAGCACTTAGGCTTAATACCGCACCGATTAAGAATTGCTTCATCATTTGGCTAACTTGAACTCCACTTTAGCGGTTTGTCCGAACTGCTCAATTGAGACACCATCTTCAACTTTCGGTTGATATTTCCATTTCTTAAGCGCTCGAATCGCTTCTTTTTCAAACATACGCTTTGGCTTGGCATCAATCACTTCAATATCTTTTGGGCGACCCGTGGCATCTATCGTGAATCGCATGATGACGTAACCTTCCATTTTACGTTTCAGTGCTTTGCTCGGATAACGAGGATCAACGCGGTACAGAGGTAATGCTTGCTGGTTACCCATCGTGCCTTTTAAATTAGGAGCACTGATCGCAATGCCATCCAGTGCAGTGTTCAAACCCAATGCGCTAATTGGCGTCACTTGGCTCATCGGCTCTACTTGGGTTTCCGCTTGAGACAAATCCATCGATTCTGGTGCTTTTGGTGGTTCTGGCTGTTCAGGAACAGAACGTTGACGACGTTGAACATCAGCATCATTCTCGACCATCACCATGTCAAAGCGCACCGCCTCTGATGGTTGAGGTGCGCGTTGATTGCCTTTATCGACCATCCACGCCATAAAGCTAAACAAGCTCACCGCAATCAAAATTGACGCTGGTAGCGCGAGTAGTAGCCTGCCCATTAAGGTTTCTCCGCTGCCAATGCGATGTTCTTCACGCCAGCACCTTTCGCCGCATCCATCACCTTCACAACCGTTCCGTTGTATGCATGTTCATCCGCTTGAATGACAAGTGATGCCTCTGGTTGCTCAAGTAACAAGTGCTCAATGGTCGCTTCTACACGTTCGATATCCACCAAACGTTTATCGATGTACACATCGTTCGCTGCTGTCACCGCAATAAAAATGCCTGCGTCTTTTTGGCTAACCACATTCGATGCTTGTGGTCGGTTAACTTCTACACCTGACTCACGTACAAATGAACTGGTCACAATGAAGAAGATTAGCATGATGAACACGATATCCAGCATCGATGTTAGATCGATCTGGGCTTCATCTTGTTGATTATTTCTACGTCCGAGTCTCACTTCTGACTCCTTAAAGATTGTTCTAACTGGAGGGCTTTACGCTCACACACTTTGCTCAAACGTGCATGGACAAACATGCCTGCAAGTGCCGCAACCATACCTGCCATGGTTGGCAGTGTTGCAAGTGAAATGCCTGAAGCCATCAATTTTGGATTGCTACTGCCTTGTGTGGCCATCACATCAAAAACCGTGATCATGCCAGTCACCGTACCTAGCAAACCTAACATCGGGCAAATCGCCACGAGTACTTTGATGGTTGATAGGTTTTGGCGCAGTTCAATGTGTGCTTTTGCAATCCATCCTTCGCGGATTTGATGCGCGTACCAAGAGTGGTGGTCAGGTCTTGCTAGCCACTGCTCACAAAGCTGTTTCTTCACCTTCGGAAACTCCGTTGTCAGGTAAAGTACACGCTCCATAACCAGTAGCCAGCACACCGCAACAACGGCCGCTAGCCACCATAGGATTTGGCCACCTTGCTGCATAAAGCTCATCAAGGTTGAGGCCCAATCCTCACTGATCAAACCCAATGTGTTGAGTAGGATCTGCTCCATTACGCTGCGTTCTCCGCTGTCGTGTTAGGGTTGTTTTTGCCTTTTGGCATATCGCGCTCAGCTTGTTCCGCAACAAGACCAATGCCTTGCTTTTCAAGAATATTGCGAATGTTCTCTGCTTGAGAGCTCAAGACGTTATGAGCAAGAAGCAATGGCATTGCCGCAACAAGACCAAGAACAGTTGTAACTAGCGCCATAGAGATACCACCTGCCATGACTTTTGGATCGCCATTACCAAACTGAGTGATCACTTGGAACGTTTCGATCATGCCTGTTACCGTACCTAATAGACCAAGCATCGGTGCTAGAGCAGCAAGCAGTTTCAGCATCGACAACCCCTTCTCAAGGTGAGTTTGCTCGTCAACTACCGCTTCTAATAAGCGAAGCTCTAATGCTTCAACGCTACGATGTTTGTCTTTTTGGTATACCGCAAGGATACGACCAAGCGGGTTGTCTTCTGGTTGAGTTGGGTTCTTTAACTGTTTGGCGATTTTTTGGCGAGCAATCATCAATGACACACCACGAACCAACGCGATGATCAAACCAACCGCTAATAATCCAAGAATGATTTGACCAACGACACCACCTGCATTCAGGCGATCCGTCATTGTCGGTGAATTTGCCAATTGCTCAAGCAAGATGCCGCGTGATGGGTCAATCACTAAAGAATCGATTTCACCCGAGTTCAGCGAGCTTGATGTTGGTCCATTTTCTGGTTGGCGGAGGTAGCTCACTGCATCGCCGCGTTGACCGTTCCACTTAACGTAACCAGCGTCATCCAATAGCGCCATTGAGCCAAGGCGAACACCATTGACCGTTTGTTCACGACCTTCACCATCAAGCAGAGTGAATGACACTTTCGCCATCTCACCACTGGCTTTAACTTGTTCTTCCATACTGCGCCACATCGCTTGAAGCTGAGGCAGAGTAGGCAGTAATTTCGCCGCTACGATATCATCGATGTTTTGTTGGAAAGTGTTCGCGTCTACACCAGTGACCGAGTGCTTAAGCTCTGCTTCCAGCTCTTTTGCATTTTGACGAACAACACCAAACAACTCACCCAAGCTACCTGTTTCTAAACGTAGTTTTTCTTCTAGTTTCGCCAGTTCAGCTTCGTTTTCACTAAAAGTAACACCAAGCGTGTCAGCTTCTGCTTGTAGCGCCGCACGTTCTGCTACAAGCTTATTCTTCATTGCCTGTAGCTCTTGCTGAGTCTTGTTAAAACCAGATTCACGAGCCACGTTATGGGATTGCTGTTGGCGATTTTCTTGTTGTGCTTTTTGCAGCAGAGTGTCACTTGCAAACGTCGTATGCGGTAAAAGCGCAGCAGTAGAAATCAATGCAACCGATAGCCATTTCTTCATCATTTATTTGCCCTCCGCTACGTTTAGAGACACTGGCAGAGTTAGCATGCTTGGTGCGATCTGTTTATTTGCCATGGCAAACGCTTTATCGAGTTCAGATTTTTGTTCTGAACCAACGGACTGCCATGCGTTCTGTGGTTGTGACCAGCTCCAGAAGTGTTCACCAGATAGGCTACGCGCAACTAGCGACACGCGACCTAAGTAAAGAATATCAGCCTCAACTTGGTCGTTACCTTCCAATGTAATCTTGCCTTGGTAGATACCAATCTTAGTGCCGTAGTCCATTTCGATTTGGTACGCTTCTAGAATACGACGGAACTTCTCAGCATCCGCGACATCTGCTCGAGTCATCATGGCATCAAGCTTAGCAATACGCTCCTCACGCTGCGCTTTGCGGATCGGCTTATCATTCGCAACGATAGTCTTTAGACCATCCAGCATGTGATACATAAGCGGGACCACACCTTGACGAGTTTGAGCGATTTGTTCAATTTGCTCATTCAAACTTGCCACTTCCTCGTTTTGGCTATCAACAAGGTTTGAAAGGTGGTCGCGATAAATCGTCAAGTTGCTGACTTCTTCATTCAACTGTTCAATTTCAGCTTCTAGTGACAAAGACTTCTCAGCACTTGCATCGATACGCTTCTGGCTTACCGCAGACGCTTGGTTAGTTTTACTCTGCACAGCTTGAGCATCGTTAAGATTTTCCGCTTGAACGGGAATCAAAACCGATGTGATCAACAGAGCGATACTTGATTTCATTAGATTCATACGAGTTATATTTTCTGTTTTCCAAAAACGACTAAAGGGGAAGACAACTCTTCCCCTTTAAAAATCAGTTTGTTATCAGTACTTGAACTGAATTGTCGCCATGTAGTTTCGGCCCTCGCCTATCACTACACCGCTAGCTCCTTCTTGTTTACTGTTGGTGCTACCCCCACCTGCTAGGTAGTCAGTATCAAACAAGTTTTCTACATTGAATCGAGCCACAATATCTAAGTTCTCATCATACTTGTGAGTGTACGCAACGCCCATATCAATACGTGCATACCCATCTTTCTTAAATGTGTTCGCTGCGTCACCGTAGCGCTCACCTTCATAAATCAGACCTAGGTTCACATCTGTGTTGTTCTGAACTTTGTAGCTCGACCAAACACTTGCTGAAAACTCAGGAACGTCCGCTGGACGGTTGCCTTTGTAATCCGCACTTTCTGTGATTTCTGCGTCTAAGTACATTGCAGAAGCCGTTAGCGAAAGTTCTTCTGTAACAAAACCTTGAGCTAGGATTTCTGCACCGCGGTGTACTTGCTCACCATCTTGAGTCTTCTTGTACATAACGTCACCGCCAGCGTTAACGCCATTTTCAACATCAAGCGCGATGTTTTCTAGCGTGATATCGAACACAGCACCAGAGACCAATAGACGCTCGTCAAACAGTTCCCATTTAGTACCCATCTCATAAGAGATCCCGCGTTCTGCATCAAGCTCTTCACCATCGTTGGTGTAATCTGTGCCATTTACCGTACCTTGAGGCATAAAGCTTTCAGAGTACTGAACGTAAATAGAACCATTGCTTGCAGGGTGGAAAATCACACCTAGTTTTGGTGACACCTGACTTTCTGTCAGCTCATCGCTGCGTTTTTCATCGTAACGAACACCCGCAAGTACTTGCCAATAATCGTTAATCGTCATCATGTTTTGTGCGTAGATACCCCAAGTATCATATTCGCTTGTTGGCCATCTCTTTGAGCTTGTTGGCTCTGGCTTCACAACCGTCTCACCAGCTGGTACATACTCGCCATCATGGAAAGCCATAAAACGGTCGTAGCTGTAATCCAAGTAGTTTGCACCGACTAAGAAAGTGTTATCTGTACCAAACAGAGAAAAGTCAGTCGTCACATCTACATAAGCAGTATCAAATACCCAGTGATCAGAACGCTCGTTACCCTTATGCTTGATCGTACCGTTTTCTTCGTACATATCGAATTTAGGGTAAGACTCTACGTCGAAACGTTTGAAGTCTTGACGGTTATAGCCCGCTTTCACGTTAACGCTGTCCGTCACCTGTGCATTAATGTCGATGCCGTAGTTTTCAACATCGTTGTCAATCTCTGACCACTGTGCATCCCAGATGTACTTGTCACCACGAACGGCTTTGCCATCAACGATGTAAGCACCGGAATCAACGCCGCCGTCATCTTTCGTACGGTCATAGTGTGCTGAAACCATGATGTTTTCTGTGATGTCATATTCCACGACCAAACCACCTACTACGCGGTCAGTTTGTGGCTCTGTACCATCACCGTATTTACGCCATGAGCCGTAGCTTTCTTTTGCAAGAATCGCACGCGCACGTAATGTTTCAGCATCATTCAGCGCACCACTGACATCAAGTACAGTTCGTGAATGATCATTTGAGCCGATATCTTGGCTTAAGCTTGCTTGCGTTTCTGTTGTTGGCTTCTTAGAAACCATGTTCACAAGACCACCTGGTTCTGACTTACCGTAAAGTAGACCTGATGGACCTTTAAGAACTTCAACACGCTCTAAAAGCTCAATTGGTTGACGGTAGTGTGACCAATGCTGACGACCATCACGTAGGAAGCCGTCTGAACTGCTCAGTTCAAAACCACGTAGCGAGAAACGTTCGCGGTTACGGCTTGTACCGCCCGCACTAACACTTGCGTCATTTTGTAGAACTTCACCTAACGTGCTTGCACGCTGCTCATCGATTACCGCTTCATCAATCACAGCAACTTGTCCTGGAGTTTCCAGTTGCGTCATTTCCATGCGCATTGCTGTTGTATTCGTATCCGCTTTGTAACCGAATTCGCGACCTTCTACGACTAGGTGCTCATCCGTATTTTGAACTTCTGCCACTGCAGGTGCTGCTAACACCGCACCGATCACTAATGCCAATTGGCTCTTAGAAAACATACCCATTCACTCCGATTATTGGGTAGCACATAACTGCTATGTGGTTCCCTCTTAGTTATTTCGCGAGTGAATATAAGTGATAACTATTACTATTTGCATTAAATTTACATTCTTTGCATTCGTAAAGTTTTGTAAAGCGGTAAAGGGTCATACTCGCCAACAATCGAGATCTAGATCACATTAAATCTGCACTTTTGACATGAATTTTACTGTCTAAAAAGTAATGTCACTACAAGCCCGCCTTCTGAACGATTGCTTGCAACGGCTTTCCCACCCATCATTCGCATGGATTCTTTTACAATGGCCAACCCCAGACCGTAACCACCTAACTTTTTGTCTCGGGAAGCATCTAATCGTGTGAACGGGTCAAAGATATCTGTCAGTTTATCTTGTGGAATGCCGGGTCCATTGTCGGCTATCGTCACGGCTAAGTAGCTGTGCTTGTCCGTTGTTTTGTTCGCCAGAGAAACATCAATCTGGGCTGACTTACCAGCATACTTAATGGCATTGCCAATCAAATTATTCAAACAACGCACGACGAGCGTATCGTCACATTGCGCTTTTGTTCTTGTCGCCTCAGAAACAAACGTAAGGTTTTGCTGTATTTGCAAATCGATTTTGCAACGTTCTACTTGAGGCGCCAATAGTACTTCTAAATCGCTGCGTTTTAATTCCGTATCGTAGCGAGCATTCTCTAAACGGCTGAATTCCAGGATTTCACCAATAAGATGATTTAGCTCATTGGCCTCTTCTTCCATACGCGTCACTAGGGTTTGTTCATTTTCCCCTACTCGCTTGCGCAATAGATGTAACACTAAATTTTGGCGCGCTAATGGTGTACGTAACTCATGGGAAACATCACGAATCAAGCGACGCTGCTTTTCAGCAAGAGAATGAATCTCTTTTGTCATGTGGTCGAAGTCTTGCGCTAATTCGTTGAATTCGCGGGTGTTCGACTTAAGCTCATCCACCACACTGACGTTAAAGTCACCATTCGATAGCTTTTTACTGGCTTCTCTTAAGCGGTCCAATGGTTGTTGTAAATTCCGTGCCATTAACAAAGAGAACAGCGCCAAGATGACCGCCGCAATCACAACCTTTAATACAGAGAAATAAAGGATGAAATCATGAGCCGGGTGCAAACGATGAGGCAACTGAATCACTAGGCTGTTGTTTCCGACAAGAGGAATATTGAATATCGGACGACTTACTCGGCCTTCTAGTTGTTCGTCCAAACGTCGCTTAAATTTCAACTTGAATTCAAAGTGAGGGTGCATCAAACGGTGTGTAAGAGGGCGCTGATTTTCGTCGAGTACAAACAAGTAAAAGTGCTGTGCATTTGCCCAATCGGCCAGCTCGTCCATGTCACCTTCTTCGATCAACACGTTAGCTTGATGCGCTAAGTCCAACATTTCAGTCTTTACACTAGCAGGTACCTTTAGCATGGCTTTGACTAGGGCTTGTTCGGCAACCGCTTGAACAGCCAAGATGCTAATGACGATAGCCGTCATGTAACTAAAAAGCTGAAATGCGAGGCTGTCTCTTCGTTTCACAAAGTAGGATGGACACACAAATCGCATTAGCCAGTCACAGCCTCTAAGTAGCTATAACCCTTACCACGAAACGTTTTGATGTGCTGTTTGGATAAGCCCGCTTCAACTAACTTGCGACGAATATTACTGATATGCATATCGAGGTTACGGTCAAAAGGACTCAACTCTTTCTTTAGAACTTTGGTCTGCAGTTCCGCCTTAGAGATTACCACGCCTTGGTTTTTTACTAGGTAGCACAATAGTTCAGCCTCTGTACCAGTCAAAGGAAGGCTGTTGAGATGGTCACTCATGCTCTGTACAGTACAACACATAGCCTGTCGTTGACGCTCTAAGCCAACACGACGAAGAATCGCCTTAATACGCATAAGCAGTTCGGGGACGTTGAATGGCTTACCGATGTATTGGTCAGCGCCAGCTTGGTAGCCATCAAGCATCGAGTTCTCATCGTTTAATGCTGTCAACATCAGTATAGGGGTAGCGAATCGTTGGCAAATACGGCGAGCCACCTGCATACCACTGAGGTTAGGTAACATCACATCGAGTAAGACGAGGTCAACAGGCGTTTTTTCCATGTACTGTAACGCGCTTTCACCACAGTGAACTGACGAGACCGTATACCCTTCTTCTTGTAACACGGCTTCCAATAGTTCACACAACGGAACATCGTCATCTACGACCAAAATTCGTGACATCATCCACTACCAGTTAAATAAAAATGGTTCGCATTCTATTACTCATTTGCAGATTAAACAACTATAGTTTTTAGGGTTTTTGAACATAAAAAATACAAAAAAAGCCCTTATCAAAAAGGGCTAAACAAACCAATTAGTTATGTTCTCATCGCCGCTGTTTATAGATGAAATACCTTTCTTTAATATGCATCGATAATTATTGGATACCACAAGAAGCAAAACTCGCACTCTATTTTCCATAAAAAAGAGTACAATTCTGTGCAGTTTCTTATTGAGCATAGACGTATATGACAACGCTATTGATTGGCCACCGAGGTGTGGCAGGTAAGTTCCCCGAAAATACGAAAGTCAGCGTTCAAGCTGCGATCGATTTAGGGTTAAATTGGGTTGAAGTCGACGTACAACCGACCAAAGACAATGTACTGGTAGTTTGCCATGATCATACCGTGAACCGCTGTAGTAACGGTAAAGGTCGAGTTGACCAAATGACATTATCTGAGCTCAAAGCGTTAGATTTTGGTCGTTGGTTCGGCGATGAATTCGCCAATGAATCCATCATGACACTATCTGAGCTCCTAGAGCTTGCTGCAGAAAATGACCTAAATCTTAACATCGAGGTTAAAGTAGATCATCACTCTGCCAATGACGTTGCTCAAATGGCGGCTAAAACTCTTCTAGACGGTCCTTTACCAAAAGAACGCATCCTTTTATCAAGCTTTAGTCATGACGTAATTAGAGCACTGCACAAGCATTGTGAGGGTTATAGACTAGGTGTGCTAAGTGAATTCCTTAGTCGAAAAGACCGATTATTGCTCGAAGAAGTAGATGCCTACAGCTGTAACCTCAATATTAACTGGGTTCGCTCACGCCAAATCAATAAGCTACAAAAAGCAGGCTACAAGGTGATGTGTTACACAGTGAACAATCCCAAAAAACTAAAACACCTGCCAATGTTGGATGGCATCTTTAGTGACCATCCAAGTCGTTTTATGTAGTAGCTGAGATGTCGATATTAGGAACTCCATTACCATTCAATAGTAATTGGGGTTCCCATTTTGACTAGCTTGATAAATTCGTCCATTTCTTCGTTAGTAATGGCAATGCAACCGTTAGTCCAATCGAAGCTTTGAATAAATTGAGGTGATTGAGTCTCACCATTTTTAAGACCGTGAATTTTAATTGCCCCTCCAGGTGCGACACCGCGACGATGCGCTTCCAAACGATCAATCGCATCAGGATAACTGATATGCACAGAACGGTAGAAAGCAGAATCGTTGATCACGTAATCTAACGTGTAATCACCTTCTGGAGTTCTATTGTCACCCTCTTCTTGCTTGTGTCCTTTTGGATTAGCACCCAATGCGATGCGATACTCTTTAACGACCTCGCCATTCTCCATCAGGTACATCCTACGCTTCGACTTATCAACTTTTACCAAATCGACCGCTGCGTGAGCACCGGACATAAACGTACAACACAAGATCAAAGACAACCATTTTACTGACATCGCCAGAACGCCTAACTCATCCACTTAAGGGGAACACAAAAAAGAGCCACCATGCTAGTCAGATGGTCACACTAAAGCAAACTTAATGTGTGCAAATTTAACTACTCATTACACTAAAATTGGCTTACTTTATAAGGAGATTACTTTACAAATTCAGCACAAATAGAGAGGGTATTATGCTCAACATTGCTTTTTTCAGTGCAAAATCCTATGACGAAGCCTCTTTCAACAAAATCAAAAACAACCGGGACTTCGAATTCCACTATCATGATTTTAGATTAACGTCTAAAACTGCAAAAATGGCACAGGGTTGCGAGGTTGTTTGCGCCTTCGTAAACGATGACCTGTCTGCTCCAGTTCTAAAACAACTTTCCATTGGCGGCACGAAACTGATCGCGATGCGTTGTGCAGGTTTCGACAAGGTTGATTTGGAAGCGGCGAAAGAACTTGGCCTACAAGTTGTCCGCGTTCCTGCTTATTCACCAGAAGCCGTGGCGGAACACACTGTCGGTATGATGATGTGTCTGAATCGACGCTTGCATAAAGCTTACCAGCGTACCCGTGACGCAAACTTCAACCTAGAAGGTCTAGTCGGCTTTAACTTTTATAGCAAGACTGTTGGTGTCGTAGGGACAGGTAAGATAGGTATCGCCACCATGCGCATCTTTAAAGGGCTGGGGATGGAAGTCTTATGTTATGACCCATATGAAAACCCTCTTGCGTTGGAGATGGGCGCGCGTTACTGCTCTCTTGAAGAGATCTATGCTAACGCTGACGTCATTTCTCTGCACTGTCCAATGAGTGAAGAAAACTACCACCTATTGAATGAAAAAGCCTTCGTTCAAATGAAAGACGGTGTCATGATCATCAATACCAGTCGTGGTGAGTTACTTGATTCTGTAGCTGCCATTGAAGCGCTTAAACAAGGCAAAATTGGCGCGCTCGGCTTAGATGTTTATGACAACGAAAAAGACCTGTTCTTCCAAGATAAATCGAACGATGTCATCGTAGATGACGTATTCCGCCGCTTATCAGCTTGCCACAATGTGCTATTTACTGGGCATCAGGCCTTCTTGACCCATGAGGCTCTAAACAACATCGCCTCTGTTACGCTAAATAACGTCGAAGCGTTCTTTTCAGAGCAGGCTTCAGGCAATGAATTGATCAAGTAAAGTGGGGATATCGAGCAGTATAGTAGAGCGTTGAATTTCAGCTATGCTATACTCCTCGACCATAAAAAATTTGAGTCTAATTACCATGAGCATTAAAACTGACATTCAAAAGCTGCACAACCGTTTAGATACTTGCCAACGTAAACTTGATGCGGCGCGTTCTCGTGGTGATCACGAAATGATTACTAAATTCACGAATGAAGTTGATGACTTAACGAAGAAGCTGAATCAACTTAAGCACAAGCAAACATACGAGCTAAACAAAGAGCGTAAGAGCCTGCTTGATATGCCATTCTCTCGTGAAATTACAAAAGCAGAACAAGCGGATATCGGCAAACTTAAGAAGCGTGTGAAAGGTCTAGTTATCGTTCATCCACTGACTAAAGTTGGTAAAGAACTTCGCCTAGATGCAATGACAGGCTTCGCACCAAAAGAGTTTTAATTAACTCTATCTAAGCCGTTAAATATAAAAAGCCCAAGCAGAACGCTTGGGCTTTTTTGTATCTCAAATTCAACAAGTTAAGCTTAGGATTATCGCCATTGTAGAAACTGGGTGACAGCGCGACCTGCTAAGTTTTCAAACTAATAAAAGATAGAACCTTAGACCACTTTCGAATGCTAAAAACGACGAAAGCCCGCTGATTTTTCAGCGGGCTTTCTATGTAGTGGCCTAGCTCGGGAATGCCTAGCCTAGGGTTGTGACTAACTGGAACTTAATGCAAACCCCGTCTAATTCTCAAACATCAGAAAATGAAAAAAGCCTCGCTATTTCTAGCGAGGCTTCTTAATAGTGGCGGAGAGATAGGGATTTGAACCCTAGGTACGCTATTAACGTACGCCGGTTTTCAAGACCGGTGCTTTCAACCACTCAGCCATCTCTCCACAAATTGTTACTAAAACTTAGTCTTACTTAAATAATGCTAAATCTCAGTTTTGCCTTTAGATTTTTTAAAATCTAAAAACAGTAAGCAAGCCTGGCGATGTCCTACTCTCACATGGGGAAACCCCACACTACCATCGGCGCTAATTCGTTTCACTTCTGAGTTCGGAATGGAAGTCAGGTGGGTCCAAATCGCTATGGTCGCCAAGCAAATTCTTTAATTCGGAAAACTGATTTTAAGTTCTACTACACATTCAATCGTTCTTGCATTGAGTCCATCAAAACCCCTTGGGTGTTGTATGGTTAAGCCTCACGGGCAATTAGTACAGGTTAGCTCAACGCCTCACAACGCTTACACACCCTGCCTATCAACGTTCTAGTCTCGAACAACCCTTTAGGATACTTAAAGTATCAGGGAAGACTCATCTCAGGGCTCGCTTCCCGCTTAGATGCTTTCAGCGGTTATCGATTCCGAACTTAGCTACCGGGCAATGCGTCTGGCGACACAACCCGAACACCAGAGGTTCGTCCACTCCGGTCCTCTCGTACTAGGAGCAGCCCCCTTCAATCTTCCAACGCCCACGGCAGATAGGGACCGAACTGTCTCACGACGTTCTAAACCCAGCTCGCGTACCACTTTAAATGGCGAACAGCCATACCCTTGGGACCGACTTCAGCCCCAGGATGTGATGAGCCGACATCGAGGTGCCAAACACCGCCGTCGATATGAACTCTTGGGCGGTATCAGCCTGTTATCCCCGGAGTACCTTTTATCCGTTGAGCGATGGCCCTTCCATACAGAACCACCGGATCACTATGACCTGCTTTCGCACCTGCTCGAATTGTCATTCTCGCAGTCAAGCGGGCTTATGCCATTGCACTAACCTCACGATGTCCAACCGTGATTAGCCCACCTTCGTGCTCCTCCGTTACTCTTTGGGAGGAGACCGCCCCAGTCAAACTACCCACCAGGCACTGTCCGCAACCCCGATAAGGGGTCGACGTTAGAACATCAACACTACAAGGGTGGTATTTCAAGGACGGCTCCACACAATCTAGCGACTGTGCTTCAAAGCCTCCCACCTATCCTACACATGTAGGGTCAATGTTCAGTGCCAAGCTGTAGTAAAGGTTCACGGGGTCTTTCCGTCTAGCCGCGGGTACACTGCATCTTCACAGCGATTTCAATTTCACTGAGTCTCGGGTGGAGACAGCGTGGCCATCATTACGCCATTCGTGCAGGTCGGAACTTACCCGACAAGGAATTTCGCTACCTTAGGACCGTTATAGTTACGGCCGCCGTTTACCGGGGCTTCGATCAAGAGCTTCGACCGAAGTCTAACCCCATCAATTAACCTTCCGGCACCGGGCAGGCGTCACACCGTATACGTCATCTTACGATTTTGCACAGTGCTGTGTTTTTAATAAACAGTTGCAGCCACCTGGTATCTGCGACTCTCGTCAGCTCCATCCGCAAGGGACTTCACCATCAAGAGCGTACCTTCTCCCGAAGTTACGGTACCATTTTGCCTAGTTCCTTCACCCGAGTTCTCTCAAGCGCCTTGGTATTCTCTACCCGACCACCTGTGTCGGTTTGGGGTACGATTCCTTACAATCTGAAGCTTAGAGGCTTTTCCTGGAAGCATGGCATCAATGACTTCACTACCGTAGTAGCTCGACGTCGTGTCTCAGCCTTAAGAAGAGCCGGATTTACCTAACTCTTCAGCCTACGCACTTGAACCTGGACAACCGTCGCCAGGCCCACCTAGCCTTCTCCGTCCCCCCATCGCAATTGTAAGAAGTACGGGAATATTAACCCGTTTCCCATCGACTACGCCTTTCGGCCTCGCCTTAGGGGTCGACTTACCCTGCCCCGATTAACGTTGGACAGGAACCCTTGGTCTTCCGGCGAGGAGGTTTTTCACCCCCTTTATCGTTACTCATGTCAGCATTCGCACTTCTGATACCTCCAGCATGCTTTACAACACACCTTCAACGGCTTACAGAACGCTCCCCTACCCAATGAAGTAAACTTCATTGCCGCAGCTTCGGTTTATTACTTAGCCCCGTTACATCTTCCGCGCAGGCCGACTCGACCAGTGAGCTATTACGCTTTCTTTAAATGATGGCTGCTTCTAAGCCAACATCCTGGCTGTCTGAGCCTTCCCACATCGTTTCCCACTTAGTAATAATTTGGGACCTTAGCTGGCGGTCTGGGTTGTTTCCCTCTCCACGACGGACGTTAGCACCCGCCGTGTGTCTCCCGGATAGTACTTACTGGTATTCGGAGTTTGCAAAGGGTTGGTAAGTCGGGATGACCCCCTAGCCTTAACAGTGCTCTACCCCCAGTAGTATTCGTCCGAGGCGCTACCTAAATAGCTTTCGGGGAGAACCAGCTATCTCCAGGTTTGATTGGCCTTTCACCCCTAGCCACAAGTCATCCGCTAATTTTTCAACATTAGTCGGTTCGGTCCTCCAATTGATGTTACTCAATCTTCAACCTGCCCATGGCTAGATCACCTGGTTTCGGGTCTATATCCAGCGACTAAGTCGCGCAGTTAACACTCGCTTTCGCTACGGCTCCCCTAGATGGTTAACCTTGCCACTGAATATAAGTCGCTGACCCATTATACAAAAGGTACGCAGTCACACCACGAAGGTGCTCCTACTGCTTGTACGTACACGGTTTCAGGTTCTATTTCACTCCCCTCACAGGGGTTCTTTTCGCCTTTCCCTCACGGTACTGGTTCACTATCGGTCAGTCAGTAGTATTTAGCCTTGGAGGATGGTCCCCCCATATTCAGACAGGATATCACGTGTCCCGCCCTACTCGATTTCACTGAATGTGCGTTGTCAACTACGGGGCTATCACCCTTTATTGCCGGACTTTCCAGACCGTTCGTCTAACGCATATAAAGCTTAAGGGCTAGTCCAATTTCGCTCGCCGCTACTTTCGGAATCTCGGTTGATTTCTTTTCCTCGGGGTACTTAGATGTTTCAGTTCCCCCGGTTCGCCTCGCTGCGCTATGTATTCACGCAGCGATACTAGCTTATGCTAGTGGGTTTCCCCATTCGGAAATCCCAGACTCAAGTGGTTTTTACTACCTAATCTGGGCTTATCGCAAGTTAATACGTCCTTCATCGCCTCTGACTGCCAAGGCATCCACCGTGTACGCTTAGTCACTTAACCATACAACCCGAAGGAGTTTCGAGTTGATAATCAAATCACCAAAGTTGTCTCTCATTATTTGAATGAGCGAGAGACATTTCGATTTTGCCGGACTCAATTTCGAATAATCACTTAAAAGTGATATTCCCAAGAACACTTGAATGTGCTCGTTTAATTTCATTTTTGAAAAATGAAAACAAACAGTTGGTGTTTGTCATAAAGACAAACATTGAGAACTTTACAAGTAATCTTAAAGATTACTTTGTCAGCTTTCCAAATTGTTAAAGAGCTAATCACTTCTTATGAAGTAACCATTTTTAAAAACTCTCAAGAGAGAATGTTTAAAGATGGTGGGCGATACCGGGCTCGAACCAGTGACCCCCTGCTTGTAAGGCAGGTGCTCTCCCAACTGAGCTAATCGCCCACATTAGTTTTACGTCTCGTGGTAGACGTCTCGAATGGTGGAGCTATGCGGGATCGAACCGCAGACCTCCTGCGTGCAAGGCAGGCGCTCTCCCAGCTGAGCTATAGCCCCATCGAGAAATGGTGGGTCGTGCAGGATTCGAACCTGCGACCAATTGATTAAAAGTCAACTGCTCTACCAACTGAGCTAACGACCCAATGGTATCCCGTAGGGGAGTCGAACCCCTGTTACCGCCGTGAAAGGGCGGTGTCCTAGGCCTCTAGACGAACGGGACACTGGATTGAAGAGTTTGGGAACTCTTCCTCTCTTTACTTTATAAACCGTATCAATCTGTGTGGACACTCATCGTGACTCATTTGTCTTCACTTTTTAAAAGTGAAAGCAAACTATCCGTATCGTATAAGGAGGTGATCCAGCGCCAGGTTCCCCTAGCGCTACCTTGTTACGACTTCACCCCAGTCATGAACCACAAAGTGGTAAGCGTCCTCCCGAAGGTTAAACTACCTACTTCTTTTGCAGCCCACTCCCATGGTGTGACGGGCGGTGTGTACAAGGCCCGGGAACGTATTCACCGTGGCATTCTGATCCACGATTACTAGCGATTCCGACTTCATGGAGTCGAGTTGCAGACTCCAATCCGGACTACGACGCACTTTTTGGGATTCGCTCACTATCGCTAGCTTGCTGCCCTCTGTATGCGCCATTGTAGCACGTGTGTAGCCCTACTCGTAAGGGCCATGATGACTTGACGTCGTCCCCACCTTCCTCCGGTTTATCACCGGCAGTCTCCCTGGAGTTCCCGACATTACTCGCTGGCAAACAAGGATAAGGGTTGCGCTCGTTGCGGGACTTAACCCAACATTTCACAACACGAGCTGACGACAGCCATGCAGCACCTGTCTCAGAGTTCCCGAAGGCACCAATCCATCTCTGGAAAGTTCTCTGGATGTCAAGAGTAGGTAAGGTTCTTCGCGTTGCATCGAATTAAACCACATGCTCCACCGCTTGTGCGGGCCCCCGTCAATTCATTTGAGTTTTAATCTTGCGACCGTACTCCCCAGGCGGTCTACTTAACGCGTTAGCTCCGAAAGC
The DNA here is from genome assembly GCF_002887615.1 of Vibrio jasicida 090810c. Taxonomy (NCBI): domain Bacteria; kingdom Pseudomonadati; phylum Pseudomonadota; class Gammaproteobacteria; order Vibrionales; family Vibrionaceae; genus Vibrio; species Vibrio jasicida. Next base: position 2,298,189 of record NZ_CP025793.1, read on the forward strand.
CACGGCTCAAGGCCACAACCTCCAAGTAGACATCGTTTACGGCGTGGACTACCAGGGTATCTAATCCTGTTTGCTCCCCACGCTTTCGCATCTGAGTGTCAGTATCTGTCCAGGGGGCCGCCTTCGCCACCGGTATTCCTTCAGATCTCTACGCATTTCACCGCTACACCTGAAATTCTACCCCCCTCTACAGTACTCTAGTCTGCCAGTTTCAAATGCTATTCCGAGGTTGAGCCCCGGGCTTTCACATCTGACTTAACAAACCACCTGCATGCGCTTTACGCCCAGTAATTCCGATTAACGCTCGCACCCTCCGTATTACCGCGGCTGCTGGCACGGAGTTAGCCGGTGCTTCTTCTGTCGCTAACGTCAAATGATAGTGCTATTAACACTACCACCTTCCTCACGACTGAAAGTGCTTTACAACCCGAAGGCCTTCTTCACACACGCGGCATGGCTGCATCAGGCTTGCGCCCATTGTGCAATATTCCCCACTGCTGCCTCCCGTAGGAGTCTGGACCGTGTCTCAGTTCCAGTGTGGCTGATCATCCTCTCAGACCAGCTAGGGATCGTCGCCTTGGTGAGCCATTACCTCACCAACTAGCTAATCCCACCTAGGCATATCCTGACGCGAGAGGCCCGAAGGTCCCCCTCTTTGGCCCGTAGGCATTATGCGGTATTAGCCATCGTTTCCAATGGTTATCCCCCACATCAGGGCAATTTCCTAGGCATTACTCACCCGTCCGCCGCTCGACGCCCTTAACGTTCCCCGAAGGTTCAGTTAAGTCGTTTCCGCTCGACTTGCATGTGTTAGGCCTGCCGCCAGCGTTCAATCTGAGCCATGATCAAACTCT